>NZ_CP107911.1:4800000-7560000 GCF_036014075.1 Streptomyces violaceus | reverse complement strand
CTGTACATGCGGCCGCAGAGCGGGCGCAAATCCATTTACGGTATGGTCTAGACCACTCGGAGTGCCCGCGCGGAACCGGCACTTCAGGTGACATACCCTGCTGAACAGTGTGCCGCCCGGTACCGACAGGGACGGCCCATAACGATCTCCACCCCTGGGAGGCTTCCCATGACCACCGTGACGTCCCCGCTTGCAGGACGCGCCATCGGACTGGCAGCCGTGCCGGATCCCGTCTTCTCCGGGGCCATGGTCGGCCCGGGCACAGCGATCGACCCCGTACGTGAGCCTTCCGAGGCCGTCTCGCCCGTGGACGGCGTCATCGTCTCCCTGCACCCGCACGCGTTCGTCGTCGTGGACGAGAGCGGACACGGCGTGCTCACACACCTCGGTATCGACACCGTGCAGCTCAACGGCGAGGGTTTCGAGCTGCTCGTGAACAAGGGTGACACCGTCAGGCGCGGTCAGGGCATCGTGCGCTGGAACCCGGCTGCCGTCGAGGCTGCCGGAAAGTCAGCGATCTGCCCGATCGTGGCACTGGAGGCCACGGCCGAAGCCCTCTCCGATCTTCGTATCGACGGCGATGTGAAGGCCGGCGACAGTCTCTTCCTCTGGAAGTGACGTCAGTGCCGTCGTATGACGGCGAGTAGGACAACCAACACGGCGGCGGGAGCCGCCGCACTATCGGAGACGGGTGAGATGGAGACAACGCTGCGAGGCGTCGGCGTGAGCCACGGTGTGGCGATCGGCGAGGTTCGGCATATGGGAACGGCGGTGCTCGAGCCGCCTGCGAAGCAGATCCCGGCGGACGAGGCGGAGCGTGAACAGGGGCGCGCCCGCAAGGCCGTGGAGGCTGTGGCGGCGGACCTGATGGCGCGCGGCAACCTGGCGGGGGGCGAAGCCCAGGCGGTGCTCGAGGCGCAGGCCATGATGGCCCAGGACCCCGAGCTGATGGCCGACGTGGAGCGGCGGATCACCGTCGGCAGCACGGCCGAGCGCGGGGTGTACGACGCGTTCGCCGCGTACCGCGAGCTGCTGGCGGGTGCCGGTGAGTACCTCGCCGGCCGAGTGGCCGACCTCGACGACGTGCGGAATCGAATCGTCGCCCGTCTGCTGGGCGTGCCGATGCCGGGCGTCCCCGACAGTGACGAGCCCTACGTCCTAGTTGCCCGTGATCTCGCGCCTGCCGACACCGCACTGCTGGACCCGACTCTCGTGCTCGGCTTCGTTACCGAGGAGGGCGGTCCGACGAGCCACAGCGCGATTCTGGCGCGTGCGCTCGGGGTGCCTGCTGTGGTGGCGCTGCCGGGTGCCGGTGAGCTCGCCGAAGGCACGATGATCGCCGTCGACGGCAGCACGGGTGAGATCTTCGTGGACCCGAGTGAGGACAAGAAGGCTCAGCTCGAGGCTGCGGCCGCCGCGCGCAGGGCCGCGCTGGCGGCCTCGACCGGGCCCGGTGCCACGGCGGACGGTCACAAGGTGCCGCTGCTGGCGAACATCGGTGGTCCTGCGGACGTGGAGGCCGCCGTGGACGCCGGTGCCGAGGGCGTCGGTCTCTTCCGTACCGAGTTCCTCTTCCTGGACGACAGCAAGCAGGCGCCTTCGGAGGAGAAGCAGGTCGCGGCGTACCGGCAGGTGCTCGAGGCGTTCCCCGAGGGGCGTGTCGTGGTGCGAGTGCTGGACGCGGGCGCGGACAAGCCGCTCGACTTCCTGACTCCGGCCGACGAGCCGAACCCGGCGCTCGGTGTGCGGGGCCTGCGGACGCTGCTCGACCACCCGGAGGTCCTGCGCACGCAGCTGACCGCGCTCGCGAAGGCCGTGGAAGGGCTGCCGGTCTACCTCGAGGTCATGGCCCCGATGGTGGCGGACCGCACGGATGCCCGGGCCTTCGCGGACGCGTGTCGTGAGGCTGGGTTGCGGGCGAAGTTCGGCGCGATGGTGGAGATCCCCTCGGCCGCGCTGCGCGCCCGCTCGATCCTGCAGGAGGTCGAGTTCCTGTCACTGGGGACGAACGATCTGGCGCAGTACACCTTCGCCGCCGACCGTCAGGTGGGTGCGGTCTCCCGTCTGCAGGACCCGTGGCAGCCCGCACTGCTCGACCTGGTGGCGCTGTCCGCCGAGTCGGCGAAGGCAGAGGGCAAGAGCTGCGGCGTCTGCGGTGAGGCCGCGTCCGACCCGCTGCTCGCGTGTGTGCTGGCTGGTCTGGGTGTCACCTCTCTTTCGATGGGCGCGGCATCGATTCCCTACGTCCGGGCGACGTTGGCGAAGTACACGCTGGCGCAGTGCGAGCGGGCCGCTGCGGCGGCTCGTGCGTCGGACAGTGCCGAGGACGCGCGCAGCGCGGCGCAGGCGGTGTTGTCGGGCGAGTAGGCCGGGCTTGCTCGGCCTAGGGCTGTCCGGGAGGGGCGCTCCACTCAGGTGGGTGGGGCGCCCCTCCCGTGTTCTCAGTGGTTGTGTCCCCGGGCGGACTTCTCCTCTCCGAGGTCGGGGGGCTCGCAGTAGTCCACGTTGGATTCAGGGGAGATGAGGTCGCCTGACTCGACGTCGGTGCAGTAGGCGTCGAAGACCTCTCCCGCGGTGAGGGGGTCGAGTCCGTACGCGCGCAGGCGCCAGCCGTAGACACGGTCGGGCCTGTCCGGGGCGCTGGCGCGGATGACGAGTCCACCGGGGCTTTCGGTGGCCAGGCCGAGGGCCAGGACTGTGGTGAACTCGAGGGCTTCGGTCTCGTCCAGCTTCAAGGTGCCGCCCGTGTCGGCGGCATGGAGTGCGGCGATGAGGGTTTCGGGCGGTCCGGTGACGCTGCAGACGAGGTGCCGGTCGCCGGGCGGGGCCGTGGCGAGGATGCGGACGAGGAGGTCCGAGGCCCGGGCGAAGGCGGTGCGTCCTAGGTCCTCGCCGCAGGACGTGCAGGCGCCCAGACGAGCGAGGAGTGTGGTCGCGTACTCCCAGGTGGCCTGCCGCACCCCCTCGTCGACGAGGGCCGCCAGGAGGTCGGCCAGAGGCTGGCCCTCGTACGGGAGAGTCGGGCCTGTTACCGCGAGTTGGGCCGTGAAGCGTGTGCGGCTCGACGGGTTGTCGGGGTCCAGGCTCTTCTGCGTGCAGAACTCGGCGTACTCCTCGGGATCGAAGAGGGCCACCGTGGTGTGGCTGCCCTGCAGGGTCCGTGTCCTGAGGAGGGCCTCGACCTGTTTGAGGTAGGTCGCGTGGTCGTCGAAGGTGAAGCTGCGGTAGCAGCGCATGGCTCGGAAGTCGTGCTCGTCGGTCAGCAGGCCGATGGTGCCGGCGATTTCGCGGCGCAGGACGCGTCGCATGGTCCGGCTGTCGGTGTGCGCCATTGTCATTCCCCCTGTGCACGGTCGATCAATGCTCACTGACAGTAATCGACAGCACTGACAACGAGAGGGGTAGAGGTGGCCGCGAAGGCGAGCGGCTCAATGAAGTCGCAGGTCAACCTGGTTTAGCCACACCCTCCCCGCCGACGGCCATGGTCACGGGGAGTGGCGCGGACGCCCTCGGTCAGGCGCGCTTGCGGGCGAGGTCCTCGTAGAAGGTCAGGAGGTCGAGGTTGTCGATGGAGCCCGGGTTGACCGCCTTCTCCAGTGGTGTGCCTTGGAGGAGGCGTTTGACCGGGACCTCGATGCGCTTGCCGGTGAGGGTGTGCGGGACACCGGGTACCTCGATGATCTCGTCGGGGACGTGGCGCGGCGAGAGTTGTTCGCGGATGGTCTGCTTGATGCGGTTCAGCAGGGCCTCGTCGAGGGCGGCTCCGGGGGCCAGGTGCACGAACAGGGGCATCCAGTAGCCGCCGTCGGGCTGCTCGATGCCGATGACGAGGGACTCCCTGATTTCGGGTAGGCGCTCCACGGCTTCGTAGATGTCGGCGGATCCCATGCGTACGCCCTGGCGGTTGAGCGTGGAGTCGGAGCGGCCGTGGATGACGACGGATCCGTGGGAGGTGACGGTGATCCAGTCGCCGTGCCGCCATACGCCGGGGTAGGTGTCGAAGTAGCTGTCGTGGTAGCGGCTGCCGTCGGGGTCGTTCCAGAAGGTGATGGGCATCGACGGCATGGGGTTGGTGACCACGAGTTCGCCGACCTCGTCGACGAGGGGGCTGCCGCTCGGGTCCCAGGACTGCAGGTCGGTGCCGAGGCAGGGAGCCTGGAGCTCGCCGACGTGGACCGGCAGTGTCGGTACGGCTCCGGCGAAGCAGGAGCACACGTCCGTGCCGCCGCTGACGGAGGCGATCCACAGGTCGTCGCGCACCTCGTCGTGGAGCCAGCGGAAGCCGTCGGGCGGCAGGGGCGAGCCCGTGGTGGCGACGCACTGGACGGAGGAGAGGTCGAAGTCGCGTGACGGGTGCACGCCGGCCTTGCGGCAGGCCATGACGTAGGCGGCCGAGGTGCCATAGAGGGTGGCCTGCGTGCGTTCGGCGATCCGCCACTGGGCGCCGGTGTCCGGGTAGCCGGGGCTGCCGTCGTAGAGGACGATCGTGGTGCCGGTGAGCAGGCCGGAGACGAGGAAGTTCCACATCATCCAGCCGGTCGACGTGTACCAGAAGAAGCGGTCCTCGGGGCCCAGGTCGCAGTGCAGGCCGAGTTGCTTGAGGTGCTCGACCAGGATGCCGCCCTGGGACTGGACGATGGCCTTGGGCAGGCCGGTCGTGCCGGAGGAGTAGAGCACCCACAGGGGGTGGTCGAAGGGCACCTGCTCGAAGACGGGGTTCGTGTCGGCGGAGGTGAGGGCCGACCAGTCGAGGGCCCCTTCGGGTGCCGCGGTGCCGAGGAG
Source organism: Streptomyces violaceus (assembly GCF_036014075.1). Lineage (NCBI taxonomy): Bacteria > Bacillati > Actinomycetota > Actinomycetes > Kitasatosporales > Streptomycetaceae > Streptomyces > Streptomyces violaceus. The sequence continues at coordinate 7,555,218 of NZ_CP107911.1, read as the reverse complement.
GGGGATGTGGATGACAGCGCGCAGGGTGGGCAGTTCGCGGCGCAGTTCGGCGACGGCCTCTCGTCGGTCGTGCTCCTTGCCGCCGTAGCGGTAGCCGTCGACCGTGAACAGCACGACGGGTTCGACCTGCTGGAAGCGGTCGAGGACACTGCGGGCGCCGAAGTCGGGCGCGCAGGAGGTCCAGACTCCGCCCACGGCGGCTGTGGCGAGGAGGGCGACCACGGCCTGGGGAACGTTCGGGAGGTAGCCGCTGACGCGGTCCCCGGGGCGTACGCCGAGGGCGCGCAGCTCGGCGGCCAGCGAGCCGACCTGGCGGCGCAACTCGGCCCATGCAACGGGGCGTGGTTCGTGCGTCTCGTCGACGTACAGGAGGGCCGGTTCGTCCGCGCGGGTGTCGGCAGCGCGCAGGGCGTGTTCGGCGTAGTTGAGGGTCGCGCCGGGGAACCACTGGGCGCCCGGCATCGCTCGCTCGCCGAGTACGCGCGCGTAGGGGGTCGAGAAACGGACGTCGAACCACTCCGTGACGGCTCTCCAGAAGGCGTCCAGGTCCTCGACGGACCAGCGCTGCAGGGCCGCGTAGCCTCCCTCGGCGGGGGCGCCGTGGTGCTCGACGGCCCAGGCGTGGAATCCGGTGATCCGTGCCCGGGCGATGCGTTCGGGGTCTGGCTGCCAGAGCGGCTGGGGACTATCGGTCGACATCGTCGGCTCCCGGACTGTGCGCGTCGTGTGCGTCCTCCGCGCACGGGCTGGGGTGTGCGCGTGACGCGGCTGGCACGGACAATGCCACGTGATCGACTTCGGCACCAGGGTGCGTCCCACACAGTCCGCCTCGTGAAGATGTGGTCCTGACACAGGTGAACGGCAGTTGAACGCTACGCGCGTGTGGCGCGGTCAATGGCAGGGTGAGCAGCATGAACGGTCGTGACCTGGTGCGTTCGGTGAAAGCGGTGGGTTCGGTGGGGGCGGCACAGGGTGTGCGTACCGTACGAGCAGCGTGGCGCAGGCGGCGGGCCGACGCCACCGGGCTGCCGTCGCGAGGCGCGGAGCGTGCGCGCGTGCCCGGGCCCGTGCAGGCGGCGGAGCCGGGGCCGGGGGGCGGTGTCGTCCGGTTCAGCCGGTCTGAGCTGCGGATTCTCGTCGCCGTGAACGGGGCTGTCTTCTGGGGCTGGGACGGGGCGGAGCCCGAGCCGTCGTACGCGCTGGCCGGCCACTGTCCGGAGCCCGATCCCCGGGCGGTGCTGGAGCCGGACAAGGACGGCGGCTGGCGGGTGGTGGCCGAGCGGGTGACGGTCGTCGTCTCGCGGCACGGCGCGGTGGAGGTGCTTACGCCCGGTGGCGTGACCCTGCGGCGTGATCTGCCGCCGCGGTGGTGGGAGCCGGTCGGTGGCGGTCCGGCGCGGTGGTTGCAGCGGTCGGAGGTGGCTGCCGACGCGCGCTTCTTCGGCCTGGGTGGACGTGCCGCGGGTCCGCGGCTGCCGGACGGTACGTACCGGCTGTGGAACACCGACCCCGGCCACGCCTTCGCGCCGGGCGACGACCCCCTGTACATCACGATGCCGGTGCAGCTGGTGGTGTCCGACGGCGGTACGCATCTGGTGTTCCACGACAGCTCGTGGGACGGCACGGTGACACTGCGGGAGGGCGAGGAGGGCGCGGGTTCCGGGCACGACCGCGGGGGGACGAGCGAGCTGCGGATGGACGGCGGTCCGCTGCGCTGCTGGGTGATGGCGGGCACCCCCGCGCGCGTGCTGCTGGCCTGGGCCTCGCTCACCGGGGCGCCCGCGCTGCCGCCCGCATGGGCGCTCGGCCATCAGCAGGCGCGGTGGGGGTTCGGCAGCGAACAAGAGGTGCGGCGGATCGTCGCGGGCTACCTGGAGCACGGTCTGCCGCTCGATGCCGTGCACCTGGACATCGACCACCTCGACGCGCATCAGGTGTTCACCGTCGACCAGGACCGCTTCCCGAAGCTGCCCGTTCTGGCAGAGGAACTCCGGCGGGACGGTATCCGGCTTGTGTCGATCGTCGACCCGGCCGTCAGGGCCCTGCCCGGCAATGCCGTGTACGACGGCGGGACGGCCGAGGACGCGTTCGTGCGGGACGCGTCGGGGCAGGTCGTGCGGGGAGTCGTGTGGCCCGGGGAGGCGGTGTTTCCCGACTTCACGCACGCGCGTGTGCGTGAGTGGTGGGGCGGCCTCTACGAGGAGCGGCTCGCGCAGGGGTTCTCGGGTTTCTGGCACGACATGAACGAGCCCACGTCGTTCACCGCCTTCGGGGAGTCGACGCTGCCGCGTTCGGCGCGGCACTCCCTGGAGGGGCGGGGCGGTGACCATCGTGAGGCGCACAACGTGTACGCGCTGTGCATGGCCAGGGCGGGCTTCGAAGGGCTGCGGAAACTCGCGCCCCAGGAGCGGCCGTTCCTGTTCTCCCGCTCCGGATGGGCCGGCATGCAGCGCTACGGGGGGACGTGGTCGGGGGACGTGGCAACCGGCTGGCCGGGACTGCGGGCCTCCTTGGCGCTGGTGATGGGGCTCGGGTTGTGCGGCGTTCCGTACTCGGGGCCGGACATCGGAGGCTTCGACGGGGATCCTTCACCCGAGCTGTATCTGCGGTGGTTCCAGCTGGGCGCGTATCTGCCGCTGTTCCGTACGCACGCCAGTCTCAGGGCGGGGCGCAGGGAGCCCTGGGAGTTCGGTCCCGAGGTGCTGGAGCACGCGCGCGTGGCGCTCGTCGAACGCCGGCGGCTGTTGCCGTACTTCATGACGCTGGCGCATCTGGCGCGGCGTACCGGAGCGCCGTATGTGCGGCCCCTTTGGTGGGCGGCGCCGGAGGAGCGGGCGCTGCGTGACTGTGAGGACGCCTTCCTGCTGGGCGACAGTCTGCTGGTGGCGCCGGTGCTGGACCCTGGCGCGGACCGGCGTGCGGTGCAGCTGCCACGGGGCCGCTGGTACGACACGGTGACGGAGCGGGCGTACGAGGGGCCGGCGCAGGTGCTTGTCGACGCCCCCCTGTCGCGCATCCCCGTGTTCGCGCGCGCGGGTGCCGTTCTTCCCGTACGTGGGGAGGACGGCGGGCTCGAACTGGAGGTGTGGGCGCCCGCCCGCGGGCGGACCGGGGGCGGGCTGGTCGTGCCGGACGGTGGCGAGGGGTGGGACGAGCCGGAGATCGAGCGCTACACCACGCGGTGGATGGGCTCGCGGGTGGTCGTCGAGCGGGAGGGTGAGGACGGCGGGGGCGAGCCGTCCTGCCCGGTGCGCGTCCGCGGGGCCGGGGAACGGGAACGCTGATTCAGATGTACCGGCCCTCGAACCAGGCCCGTACGGCCACGGTGTGCAGGGGGAAGGCGAGCTCGTCCGCCCTGCGCAGGAGGCGCCAGCACTCCGTCTCGTCGGTGGCGGCCGAGGGCGGCAGGCTTTCGACCGGGCGTTCCGGCAGGAGACCGAACAGCAGCAGGTGCCCGTCGGGCGAGCTCATCGCGTCGACGAGCCGTACCTCGCGGGCGGCCGCGGCGATGCCGGTTTCCTCCTTGAGTTCGCGTACGACGGCCTGCCGCCAGTCCTCCCGGTCGTCGATGTAGCCGCCGGGCAGGGCCGTGCCCCCGCGCGCGGGAGCGACGGTTCGGGTGATGACGACCAGGGCGGTGCCTTTGGTGTCGTAGACGGGCTGGAGGGCCACCGCGACCGGGAGTGGATTGCGGTAGGCCACGGCGCCGCACACCGGGCAGGTGCGGGGCCAGCCGGATACGCCCTCTCCGTAGGGCGCGCCGCAGCTCGAACAGTGAGAGTTCGGCGCGGAGTTGGAACTGGAGTGCTGAGTTTCGGACACGCGGCGGACTGTAGCCGATCACGGAGAGGGTGTCTCGGGCAGGCGGCTCAGTGGGCGCCGGCGAGCGACATCCTGGACACGGGGAAGTCGAAGTAGGTGTCCGGGTAGGGCTCGGGCTTGTAGGTGTAGTGCCACCACTCCTCTGCCAGATTCACGAAGCCGAGGCCTTCCAGGGTGTTCTTGAGCAGCAGCCGGTTGGCGCGCTGTTCACCCTGGATGCGTGGGTCGAGGGTGTGCGAGAGGGTGTCGAAGCAGTCGAAGCCGGTCCCCATGTCGATCGAGTTGTCGGGGAACCGCTCGCCCCTGGGTGCGAAGCACGGCACAAGGGGCTCTTCGGGGTGGTACGGCCGGGTCGGCTTCGCCGGCAGCCTCACGAGTGTGACGTCCAGGGTCGATCCGCGACTGTGGCCGGACTTCTCGGCGATGTAGCCGTCGGCGAACAGTCGGGTCTTGTCGACGTTCGGGTAGAACTCGCCCTTCATCGCCTCGTCGTCGAGGTCTTCGGCCCAGCGGACGAAGTGGTCCACGGCGCGCTGCGGCCGGTAGCAGTCGTACACCTTGAGTGTGTAGCCCTGGCGCAGCAGCTTCCTCTGGGCCTTGTGGAGGGCTTGTGCGGCGGGGCGGGTGAGGATGCAGGTCGGCTGTAGGTAGCCGTCGATGCGCTCGCCGACGAAGTTGTGCGCGGTGACGTAGCGCATCTCCTGGACGATCGTCGGGTCCACGCTTCTCAGCGTCACGAAGTCCTTCGGTGCCCTGGGCTCGGTCTCGGCCTGGGCGGTCGCGGGGGAGGCGGTCGCTGCCAGCAAGGCGGCGAACACCGTGATGAGGCCGCGTGCCACGGTGGTGAGTCGCGTCATGGCCCTTGCATCTACCAGGAGACGGCCCCGCCGGGGAAGGGATGCCCAATTCCGGAGGGCCGTGGCAGACTTCTGACGTTCCGTCAGATCCGGCTGCGGGGAGGGACTGTGTCGCGTACACGAACACCTGTGGTGGCGGGGTGGTTCACCGGGGACGGTGACGCCTTCCGGCTGCTCGGCACGCGCTGTGCGGCGTGCGCCTCGGTCTTCTTCCCGCGCGAGGACCACCACTGCCGCAACCCCTCCTGCGCGGACGGGGAGTTGGAAGAGATCGCGCTGTCGCGACGGGGGCGCATCTGGTCGTACACGGACAGCCGGTATCGACCGCCGTCACCCTATGTGAGCGATCCGGAACTTCCGTGGGAGCCGTGCGCGTTGATCGCTGTGGAACTGGAGGCCGAGCGGATCGTGGTGCTGGGACAGGCGGCTCCCGGGGTCACCGTCGCGGATCTGACAGTGGGTATGGAGGCGGAGGTCGTGTCCGGAGTGCTCCATGAGGACGCGGAGACGACCTGGACGACGTGGCACTGGCGACCGACGGGGGTGAAGGCATGACGGAAGAGGTGGCGGTGCTCGGCGCGGGCATGCACCCGTGGGGAAAGTGGGGGCGGAGCTTCGTCGAGTACGGCGTCACAGCGGCCCAGGTGGCGCTCGCCGACGCCGGGCTGGATTGGCGGGACATCGGCTCGATCATCGGGGCGGACACCGTGCGTGGCGGCTATCCGGGGTATGTCGCCGGAGCGACGTTCGCGAAAGCACTGGGCTGGCAGGGGGCCCGGGTCACGAGCGTGTACGCGGCGTGCGCGTCCGGGGCGCAGGCCGTCGACACCGCACGGGCCCAGATACTCTCCGGGCTCGCCGACGCGGTGCTCGTGGTGGGGGCCGATGCCGCTCCCAAGGGATTCTTCCGCCCTGCGGGCGGCGACCGGCCGGACGATCCCGACTGGCTGCGCTTCCGGATTTTCGGGGCGACCAACCCGGTGTACTTCGGGTTGTACGCCCGCAGGCGCATGGCTCTGCACGGCGACACGACGGACGACTTCGCGCGGGTGAAGGTGAAGAACGCGGCGATGGGCGCGCTGAACCCCAAGGCCCGCTACCGCAGCCCGGTCACCGCCGAGCAGGTCGCCGCCTCCGCTGTCGTCGCCGATCCGCTGCGGCTGCTCGACATCTGTGCGACCTCCGACGGCGGCGCGGCGGTGGTGCTCTCGAGCATGAAGTTCGCACGGCGGCACGGGCATGCGGCGCCGGTGCGGATCCGGGCCGTGTCCACGGTGACGCCGCGTTATCCGAACACCGTGCTGGACCTGCCGGACATCGCCACGGACTCCGCGGTGGCGGTGGATCCGCCCGGCGAGACGTTCCGGGGGTCGATCGCCCGAGCGGCCTACGAGGAGGCGGGAGCCGGGCCGGAGGACCTGTCACTGGCCGAGGTCTACGACCTGTCCACGGCGCTCGAGTTGCAGTGGTACGAGGACTTGGGGCTGTGCGGCGAGGGCGAGGGCGTGAAACTGCTGCGGGACGGCGCGACGGCGCTGGGCGGGCGGATACCGGTGAACGTCAGCGGTGGGCTGGCCTCCTTCGGCGAGGCGGTGCCGGCGCAGGCGATCGCCCAGGTGTGCGAACTGGCCTGGCAGTTGAGGGGTGACGCGGGTGACCGGCAGGTCGCGGGGGCGCGCGTGGGTATCAGCGCGAACCAGGGGCTGTTCGGGCACGGGTCGGCGGTGATCGCAGTGCGGTGAGCCGCGGTGCCGGACACTCGCGTGGGCGGTGGCGAGAGGCGGCACGGGCCCGAAGCGGCACAGAGCGATGCCGTCACGGGTGAGCTGGTCGAGCGGTCGCGGCAGGCCATGGCCATACGCTGTGTGACCACGCCGGAATCCTGCGTGAACGTCTCATGAACTGCGCTTGGGCGTGCGTCGGTGGAGTCATCATGCTGCCGTGCACACCTGGACGGATACTCTCCGCTTCGCCTTCCAGCCGGTGGTCAATCTGACGACCGGCGCGGTCGCGGGGCTGGAGATACTCGCCCGCCCGGAGACCGGCGACATCCTGGCGGAGGCCCGCCGGGATCCCGGGCTCGACTGCCGGCTGGCGGTGTCGGCGGTCCGCGCGGCGGTGCGCAAGGAGACCCTGCTTCCGCTGTTCGTCAACGTGTTCGCCGGTACCCTCGCCGACCTCGGCGGGCTCCCTTCGCTGCACGCAGCCGTGCGTGAGGCGGGACGGCTGCCGTGGGAGGTGACGATCGACATCTGTCCGCCGTACACGCACGTGCCGCAGCAAGCACTGCTGGAGGCGGTGACCGCGCTGCGCGGCCAGGGCTTCCGGATCTGCGCGGACGGCGTGGGGGACGGGGACGTGCCCTTGCGGCTGCTCTCGGACATCGCGCCCGGCCTGGTGAAGCTGGACGCGTCGCTGCTGGCGCGGCCGGCCGTGGTGCGGTCGATGCGGACGCTGTGCGACGAACTGGGAGCGCTCCTGGCGGTCGAGGGTGTGGAGACCGAAGGTCAGTGCGCGGCGGCGCTGGCGGCCGGGGCGCAGCTGGCACAGGGCGAGCTGTTCGCGCCGCCGGCGCGGCTGCCCGCCGCGGACGTCTACGTCCCGCCCCGCTCCCCCGCCGACGTGCCCGTGCCGCGGTCCGGGCCGTCGGTGCGGGAGTTCGTCCGGCCCGCGGCACTGCTGCCCGCCACGGCGTCCGCGGGTCAGGTGCGAGCGCTGCTGACGGGGTCGCCGGACGTGTCAGGGGTGCTGCTCGTGGACACCGCGGGCGTGCCGCTCCGGTCGGTGCACCGGTCCCGCTTCCTGCTGTCGATGTCGGGGCGCTACGGGCATGCCCTGTACGCCGACCGGCCGGCGGCGAAGCTCGGCGACCCGCCGCGGACGGTGGGCGTCGACGCGACCGCCTGGGAGGTCCTGGACGTGGTGGCGGTCGGCGAGCGGGACCGTACGTCGGACGACGTGGCCGTCGTGGACGAGTACGGGCGGTGTGTGGGGGTCGTACGGCTCGCGGACCTGGTGCGAGCGCTGGCCGAGACACGAGTGGAGGAAGCGGCGGGGCTCAATCCGCTGACCCGTCTGCCCGGCTCGGACGCGATCACCGGTGAGGTGGACCGGCGGATCGCTGCCGGGCGGCCGTTCGCGCTCAGCTGGCTGGATGTCGATCACTTCAAGCAGGTCAACGACGGGGCCGGCTTCGCGGCGGGAGACGAGCTGATCCGGGCGGTCGGACGCGCGCTGCAGCAGGCCGCGACGGACAGCGCGCGCGTGGGGCACATCGGCGGGGACGACTTCCTGGTGCTCGCCGATCCGGAGGGTCTCGATCCGCTAGCCGCCGCTGTGTTGGACGCCCCCTGGTCGGCGGAGGGCCGGCCGGTCACGCTGTCGCTCGCCACGGTGCTGTGCGCGCCGGGCACTGTGGCAGATCACCGGCAGGCGGCGGCCTTCCTGGCACCGCTGAAGAAGGCGGCGAAGTCGTTGCGCGGGGCGAGCTGGGTGCTGGGCCGGGCGGGCCTGCCCGGACACGAGACCCGCCGGGGCGCCGAGCCGGTTCCGGCACCTGCGGGGTGTGGGGTGGCGGAGCCGGGCGGGAGTTGAGAGGGCGGACAGGGCGCCCGAGCCACGCAGAAGGACCGAGGCGGGTACGGGGCTGTGAGGGGTTCGTACGGCCGCTCGTGGGGGCTCGGGCGCTGTCGTGCGACGGGGCCCGATCAGGTGCCGACGACCCGCCGGCCAGGGCCCGTACAGGGGCCTGAGGCCGTGCCTGACTTGTGCGGTTGAGAAGCCGCCAGGTCAGGTGGATGCTGGTGGCTAGCAAGCGAGGAGTCAGGTGCCGCTGGGCGAGTGCCGACGGCGGAGTTCAGCGGAGGCCGGACACCACCAGCAGAGCCTCGCGCGGCCACCCAGGCCGTGCGGTGGCCCGACCAGATCTGAACAACGACCCGACCGGGCGCCGTCAGGCCGTGCAACCGGCCACCCGGCCCGTCAGGAGCCCGGCCGCCGTCACATGGCCGTCAACCGTTGCGGTCGGCGACCTTGACGCCCCTTGGGTGCCGGTGAACACTTCCGGTGTCAGTCGACATCGCCGTACAAATTCGGCGTATTCCGGCACTGCGGCGCGTGTACGCGCCTGCGCCAAGGCCCCTTTCCTCCACGGGCGATTCGGCTGCGACGGCATGCTCGTCACGGATGCCGGGCGGGGCGTGGACTGCCTGCCTTCGGCTGAAGTAGCCATGGGAAACGCATCCTGCACTTGAGGACCGGGGCGGACCGTCCCGGGCCACGGCCTAGGAGCCGCCATGAGTAACGGAGACATCTTCTTCGGCGAGTTGATCGGCACCGCGATCCTGATCCTGTTCGGCGCCGGTGTGTGCGCCGCCGTCACCCTCAGATTCTCGAAAGCACGGGCCTCTGGGTGGATCGTGATCGCTTTCGGCTGGGGCTTCGCGGTGCTGGCCGGCGCGTACACCGCCGCTCCCCTCTCCGGAGGAGTCATCAACCCGGCCGTCACCTTCGGTCTCGCCGTCGACACCGGCGTGTGGAGCAACGTCTGGGTCTATCTGCTGGGCCAGATCACCGGCGCCATGATCGGTGCGGTCCTGTGTTACCTCGTGTACTACGCCCAGTTCGCGGCCAACATACGGCAGACGGGAACCACTGAGGGCACGGCGGACGAACCGGTTCCGACGCTCGGCATCTTCTCCACGATCCCGGAGATCCGGAACCCGATCGCCAACCTGATGACCGAGATCCTCGCCACCATCGCCCTGGTGCTGCCCATCCTCGCCCTGGTCGGCGACGACAAGAAGGTCGAGGGCATCGGCATCGGCTTGATCGAGGGTGGTGGCGGCATCTACGGGTCCGGCATCGCGATCCTTCTGGTGTCCCTCCTGGTCGTCGGCATCGGCCTGTCCCTGGGTGGTCCCACGGGCTACGCCATCAACCCGGCGCGTGACCTCGGCCCGCGCATCATCCACTCCGTCCTGCCGATCCCGAACAAGGGCACGTCCGACTGGGGCTACTCGTGGATCCCGGTCGTCGGCCCACTGATCGGCGGCCTACTGGGTGGCGTCATCTACAACGCAGCCTTCTGAACCAGCCCAAGGGGTAGCCATGACGGACAATGCCGAGAAGTACGTCGCAGCGATCGACCAGGGCACCACGTCGAGCCGGTGCATCGTCTTCAACCAGGACGGCGCGATCGTCGCCGTCGACCAGCGCGAGCACCGCCAGATCTTTCCCAAACCCGGCTGGGTGGAGCACGACGCCACCGAGATCTGGTCCAAGGTGCAGGCGGTGGTCGCGGGGGCGATCGCGAAGGCCGGACTGCGGGCCGACCAGCTGAGCGCGATGGGGATCACCAATCAGCGCGAGACGACTCTCCTGTGGGACCGCGCGACGGGCAAGCCGGTCCACAACGCCATCGTGTGGCAGGACACGCGGACGGCGTCGCTGTGCAACCAGCTGGGCGGCTCGGACGGGCAGGACCGTTTCCGCGAGCAGACGGGACTGCCGCTGGCCACCTACTTCTCCGGGCCCAAGGCGGCCTGGCTGCTCGACAATGTGCCGGATCTCCGGGCGCGGGCCGAACGGGGTGAGATCGCCTTCGGCACGATGGACTCCTGGCTGATCTGGAACCTCACCGGCGGCACGGACGGCGGGCAGCACGTCACCGACGTGACCAACGCCGGGCGCACCATGCTGATGAACCTGGAGACCCTCCAGTGGGACTCCTCGATCCTCTCCGCGATGAACATCCCCGAAGCGATGCTGCCCGAGATCAAGTCCTCCGCCGAGGTGTACGGCACCGCCCTCGGCCAGCTCGCCGGCGTACCCGTCGCCTCCGCGCTGGGCGACCAGCAGGCGGCCGTGTTCGGCCAGGCCTGTTACGACGTCGGCACGGCGAAGAACACGTACGGCACGGGAAGCTTCCTGCTGCTCAACACCGGCAATCGTCCGGTGCCGTCGAAGAGCGGTCTGCTGACCACGATGGGCTACAAGATCGGCACTGAGGCCCCGGTCTACTGCCTGGAGGGCTCGATAGCCATCACGGGCGCGCTGGTCCAGTGGTTCCGCGACCAGCTCGGCATCATCCGGACCGCCGACGAGATCGAGCCGCTGGCGGCCAGCGTGGAGGACAACGGCGGCGCGTACATCGTGCCGGCGTTCTCGGGCCTGTTCGCGCCGTACTGGCGCTCCGACGCGCGTGGCGTGGTCACCGGGCTGACCCGGTACGTCACCAAGGCGCACCTCGCGCGCGCGGTGCTGGAGGCGACGAGCTGGCAGACGCGCGAGGTCGTGGACGCCATGTACCAGGACTCCGGGGTGCAGATCACCACCCTGAAGGTCGATGGCGGCATGACGAAGAACAACCTGCTCATGCAGCACCAGGCGGACGTGCTCGATGTGCCGGTGGTGCGGCCCAAGGTCTCCGAGACGACCTGCCTGGGCGCCGCGTACGCGGCCGGTCTGGCCACCGGTGTGTGGAACGACCTGGACGAACTCAAGGCGCACTGGCAGAAGGACGTCGAGTGGACGCCGTCCATGGAGGCCTCGGTGCGGGACCGCCAGTACCACAACTGGCGCAAGGCCGTGGAGAAGAGCTTCGGCTGGGAGGAGGACGACGACAGCTGACCACGCACGCGTGGGCCTCGTTTCCGGACTGCGGCCCGTACCCCGGTCGGCGGGGGTACGGGCCGCGCCCGCTAGTGGGCCTGCGTCAGGTGGTCACCGTCTGGCGTTGGTCGGCCGCGTAGGCCATGGCGTGCTGGACGACGCCGATGAGTGCTTCCTTGACCGACTCGCGATCGCGGGCGTCGCACATCAGGAGGGGCACGCCGTCGTCGAGGTCGAGGGCCTGGCGGACGTCCTCGATCGGGTAACGCGGGGCGTCCTCGAAACAGTTGACGCCGACGAGGAAGGGGATCGAGCGCCGTTCGAAGTAGTCGACGGCGGCGAAGCTGTCCTCCAGGCGGCGGGTGTCGGCGAGCACGACGGCACCGAGCGCGCCCTCGGAGAGCTCGTCCCACATGAACCAGAACCGCTCCTGGCCGGGCGTGCCGAAGAGGTACAGCACCAGGTCCTCGCGGAGTGTGATGCGGCCGAAGTCCATGGCCACGGTCGTGGTGTGCTTGCCTTCCACGCCGCTGGTGTCGTCGATCGGACGCCCTGCCTCGGTGAGCAGTTCCTCGGTGCGCAGCGGCCTGATCTCGCTGACCGCGCCGACGAGCGTGGTCTTGCCCACGCCGAAGCCGCCGGCCACCAGGATCTTGAGCGTGACGGGCTCGACCGGAGGCTTGCCGCGCTCAGAACGCCCGAAGATCATCGATCTCTTCTCCTGCTTGATGGGGGTCGGGCGACGGCGGGCCGTAGCCTCCGCCGCCTGGGGTTTCGATGACGAGTACGTCGCCGGTGACGACGTCCGCGGAGTCGCTGCCGCCGAGTTCGGTCACCGTGCCGTCGGCGCGTTCCACCCGGTTGGCGCCGAGAGCACCCGGCTCGCCGCCCGCCATGCCGTAGGCGGGGACACGGCGGTGCTGGGACAGGGTGGAGACGGTCATGGGTTCCAGGAAGCGGATGCGGCGCACGGCGCCGTCACCGCCGCGCCACCGGCCGGCGCCGCCGCTGCCGCGCCGGACCGCGAACTCCTCGAGGCGCACGGGCAGTCGCCACTCCAGGACCTCGGGGTCGGTGAGGCGTGAGTTGGTCATGTGGGTCTGGACGACGGGTGCGCCGGGGAAGCCGTCGCCCGCGCCGGAGCCAGAGGCGACGGTCTCGTAGTACTGGTGGCGTTCGTTGCCGAAGGTGACGTTGTTCATGGTCCCGGAGCCCTCGGCCTGGACGCCGAGCGCGGCGTAGAGGGCACCGGTGACGGCCTGGGAGGTCTCCACGTTGCCGGCGACGACGGCGGCCGGCGGCTCGGGGGCGAGCAGGGAGCCGGGCGGTACGACGATGTTCAGGGGGCGCAGACAGCCGTCGTTGAGGGGGATCTCGTCGGCGACGAGGGTACGGAAGACGTACAGGACGGCCGCGTTGACGACCGAGAAGGGCGCGTTGAAGTTGGTGGGCAGCTGCGCCGAGGTGCCGGTGAAGTCGATGGTCGCGGCGCGGTTCTCGCGGTCCACGCGCACGCGTACGCGGATGACGGCGCCCGAGTCGGTCTCGTAGGCGTAGTCGCCGTCGTCGAGCGCGTCGATCACGCGGCGTACGGCCTCTTCCGCGTTGTCCTGGACGTGCCTCATGTAGGCCTGGACCACGTCGAGACCGAAGTCCTCGATCATGCGGCCGACCTCGTCGACGCCCTTCTGGTTGGCGGCGATCTGGGCGCGCAGGTCGGCGAGGTTGGTGTTCGGGTTGCGGGAGGGGTACGGCGCCTCGGTGAGGAGGCGGAGGGTCTCGTCCTCGCGGAAGCGGCCGTCCTCGGCGAGCAGCCAGTTGTCGAAGAGGACGCCCTCCTCCTCGATGGTGCGGCTGCCGGCGGGCATGGAGCCGGGGGCGATGCCGCCGATCTCGGCGTGGTGGCCGCGTGAGGCGACGTAGAAGAGGAGCGTCGGGTCACTCTCCGTGACGCTCGACGGTACGGTGTCGAAGACCGGGGTGATCACGGTGACGTCGGGCAGATGGGTGCCGCCGTGGTACGGGTCGTTGACGGCGTAGGTGTCGCCCGGGCGCATGCGGGAGCCGCGCCGGCGGATGACCTCTTTGACGCTCGTGCCCATCGAGCCCAGGTGGACGGGGATGTGCGGGGCGTTGGCCACCAGGTTTCCGTCCGGGTCGAAGAGGGCGCAGGAGAAGTCCAGGCGCTCTTTGATGTTGACGGACTGGGCGGTGGACTCGAGACGGGCGCCCATCTGTTCGGCGATGGACATGAAGAGGTTGTTGAAGACCTCAAGCAGAACCGGGTCGACTTTCGTGTCGAGATCGGAACTCTGCGTGATCGCGGCACGTTCCATGACCAGATGACCGCCGTCGGTCGCCGCGGCCTGCCAGCCGTCGTCGACGACGGTCGTCGCGCCGGCCTCGGTGATGATCGCCGGGCCGGTGACGGTGTCGCCGGGGGGAAGGCCCTCGCGGCGGTGGAGGGGTACGTCGCGCCAGGCGCCGCCCGTGTGGAGGCGGACGGTCTGCGGCGCTGCGGAGCTGCCGTCGGCGGTGGCTTCGCAGGGGGCGAGAGCGGAGAGATCGGGGGGTTCTGTGATGCCGGTGGCTTCGACGGAGAGGGCTTCGACGACGATCGGTCGGTCGAGCGTGAAGGAGTACGTCGCGCGATGACGTTCTTCGAAGGCGTGCCGCATCGTGTCGGGCTCGGTCAGCTCGACGGTGAGGGTGGCGTCGGTGCCGTCGTAGCGGAGCTGCGCGCGGCGGATGATCTCGATGTGTTCCTCGGGGACGTCCTCGGCGCGGAGTTCGGCGCGTGCCGCTGCTTCCAGGTCTTCGGCGGTCTTGCGGACGCCGGGCATGGAGGCGGGTTCCAGGGGTGCCTCGACGGACTGTTCACGCATGGCGGTGGTGTCGGCGAGGCCGATGCCGAGTGCGGAGAGGACACCGGCCATGGGCGGCACGAGGACGGTGCGGATGCCGAGGGAGTCGGCGACCATGCAGGCGTGCTGGCCGCCGGCGCCGCCGAACGTGGTGAGGGCGTAGCGGGTGACGTCGTGACCCTTCTGGACGGAGATCCGCTTCACCGCCGACGCGATGTTCGCGACGGCGATCCGCAGGTACCCCTCGGCGACCTGTTCGGGGGTGCGGTCGTCGCCGGTCTGTTCGCGGATCTCGCGCGCGAGGGCGGTGAAGCGGTCCCGGACGAGTGCTTCGTCGAGGGGCTCGTCGCCGTTCGTGCCGAACACCTTCGGGAAGTGGGCGGGCTGGATGCGGCCGAGGACGACGTTGGCGTCGGTGACGGCGAGCGGGCCGCCTCCCCGGTAGCAGGCGGGCCCGGGGTCCGCGCCCGCGGAGTCCGGCCCTACGCGGTAGCGGGAACCGTCGAAGTGCAGGACCGAGCCCCCGCCGGCCGCCACGGTGTGGATGTCGAGCATGGGGGCGCGGAGCCGGACGCCGCCGATCCGGCTGGTGAAGACGCGTTCGTACTCACCCGCGAAGTGGGAGACATCGGTGGAGGTGCCGCCCATGTCGAAGCCGATGACGCGGTCGAAGCCGGCCAGCTGCGACATACGGGCCATGCCCACGATGCCACCGGCCGGCCCGGACAGGATTGCGTCCTTGCCGCGGAACTGCCCGGCCTCGGTCAGACCGCCGTTGGACTGCATGAACATCAGCCGTACGCCCTCGAGTTCGTCGGCGACGTGCCGGACGTAGCGGCGCAGTACGGGCGAGAGGTAGGCGTCGACGACGGCGGTGTCCCCGCGGGGGACGAGTTTCATCAGGGGGCTGGCCTCGCTGGAGAGCGAGATCTGCGGGAAGCCGATACGGGCGGCGAGTTCCCCGACGGCCTGTTCGTGGGCGGGGTGGAGGTGGCTGTGCATGCAGACCACGGCCACGGCCCGGACCCCGTCTTCGTACGCTTCCTGGAGGGGCCCGGCGAGTGCGTCGAGGCCGGGCGCGAGCAGGACGGTGCCGTCGGCGGCGATACGCTCGTCGACCTCGACGACTCGCTCGTACAGCAGCTCGGGCAGTTCGATGCGGCGCGCGAAGATGCTCGGGCGGTTCTGGTAGGCGATGCGCAGGGCGTCGCGGAAGCCCCGGGTGATGACCAGCAGGGTGCGCTCGCCCTTGCGCTCCAGGAGGGCGTTGGTGGCGACCGTGGTCCCCATGCGCACGGTCTCGACGGGGTCGCCCGAGTCTGCCAGCAGGGTGCGGACGCCCTGGACCGCCGCGTCGGCGTAGCGGGCCGGGTTGTCCGACAGGAGCTTGTGCGTGAGCAGCCGGCCGTCCGGGCGTCGCGCGACGACGTCGGTGAAGGTGCCGCCTCGGTCGACCCAGAACTGCCAGCCTGTCACGTCAGTACCCCGCTTCCGCGCTGCTCACAGCGCCCGGAGGCCGTTGATCACGTCGCGCAGAATACTCTCGTCCGGCAGTTCGGCAGGGGGTACGGGCCGGTTCACATGGACGAATTCCGAGTCCACGAGATCTCCGACAAGGACCCGTACCACCCCGATCGGCAGGTCGAGTTCCGCTGCGAGTTCGGCGACCGACTGCGGGACGTCGCGGCACAGCTCGACGATGTCCACGTGCTCCGGGGAGAGCATGTGGTCGGCTTCCGGGTCGTCCGCCTGCGGTTCCGTGACCACGACCGCGATCAGATCCAGGCGGTGCTGGCCCTGGCTGCTGGTGCGGCCGCGTGTCATGGCGTACGGACGGACGACCGGTCCGGCTTCGTCGTCGAACCAGTGGCTTCTTCCCTGACCGTCAGCGCTCATGTCATCCCACTACCCGCCTGCGGGCAGATCGGTGCGCGGAGCGGCGCCCAGATGCACACCGACCCGCTTCACGAGGAGCGTCATCTCGTAGGCGACCTGGCCGACGTCCGAGTCGGCGTCCGAGAGGACGGCGAGGCAGCTGCCGTCACCGGCGGCGGTCACGAACAGGAAGGCGTCGTCGAGTTCGACGACGGTCTGGCGGACATTGCCGGCCTCGAAGTGGCGTCCCACACCCTTGGCGAGGCTGTGGAAGCCGGAGGCCACGGCAGCCAGGTGCTCGCTGTCCTCCCTGGTCAGGTCCCTGGACACCCCGGTCGGCAACCCGTCGCCGGAGAGCACGAGGGCCTTGCGGATGCTCGCGACGCGGTCCACCAGGTCATCGAGGAGCCAGTTCAGCTCCCCCTTGATGGTCGCAGTGTGGCCGGTCGCCTTCGGTGCGGTCATCGACCGTCCCCCTCTGTCGTTCCTTGTCGTGCTGCGCCGCTGTGGGCGGCATCGCCCGCGGCGTTCTCATCACGGCCGCGCTGCCAGCCGCGCTGGAGCGAGGCCATGCGGCTGCGTACTTCCTCGGCGTCGCGTTCGACGGGTTCGGCCTTGTCCTCCGTACGCGGCTCGGGACCCCGCTTCAGCTGGGGAGCCAGGTTGGCCTGTCGAACGCGCCGGGGCAGTGCCGTGGTGCCGGAGCCGGCCCCCCGCAGCGGGGAACCGGGTGCCGAGCCGGTGCCCTGTGGCGCGGCACCGGAGCCGTCCTCGTGGCGCGTGGGCCCGCCGGTGTTCTCCGGCGTGGGCCCGGAGCGGTGGTCGGGTGCGTCCGGGCCGTTGGATGCGATCTCCGCGCGACGGGTGCGCTTGGGCAGCGCGGGCGGTTCCGGCCGGTCGCCCACGGCACTGCCGGGCGTGGCCGGGGATCCGGTGTGGTCGGCGGCGCGGCCGGCCGCGCCGATGGCCGGGCGAGCGGATTCCGTCCCCCGGCGGCGGGACGGCAGTGGCGGCGGTGCGTCGGTCTGCGCCTCGCCTCGCCGGGTGCCGGTCGAGGCGTCCTCGGTGCGGCGCCGGACCGGAAGCGCGGGCTCCGGCCCGGACCGGCCCGTGGCCCGGCCGCTCGCGGACTCCTCGCCGCGGCGACGCGACGGGAGCGAGGGTGTGGCCCCCGGTTCCGCCGGACCGGTTCCCGTGGCGGGCTCCTCGTCGGTCTTTCCCCGACGGGGGCGCTGCTCGGTGACCGGGCGCCCGTGCGAGCTGACCAGCTTGGGGGTGTGGCGGCGGAGCGGGGCGGCCGGAGCGCCGAGCTCGTCGTCGGTGTCGGTCCGGTCCCGTCCGCCGCGGGCGTCGCTCTGCTGCTGCGGCTCGGGGCGGCCGGCTGTCTCGTCCTGGGCGCGGGTGAGGGAGTGGTGGGGACGGAACAGGGCGCCGTGTCCGCTGTTCTCGTCCTCGAGGGAGCCGGGGAAGCCGCCGATGGCGTCCAGGTCCACCGGCGCCTCCAGCTCGACCGGGCCGTCCAGGAGGGAGGCAGGCAGGCCGGGACGCTGTGCGGGCGCCTGGGACAGGGCGGCACGGCGGCTGTCCTGGGGCTCGCTCTCGCCGGCCAGCTGGGGGCGGTCGAGGCGGAACCCGATGCCGTTCGTGTCCGGGATGTCGTCCGTCAGCAGCGCGTCGGGGATGAAGACGACGGCGGTCGTGCCTCCGTACGGGGAGGGCTGCAGGGAGACCCGGACGTTCTGTCGCTGGGCGAGCCGGCTGACCACGAACAGACCGAGCCGGTCGGTGTCGGACAGCTCGAACTCCGGCGTCTCGGCCAGCCGGAGGTTGGCGTCCAGGAGCGCTTCGGCGGCCATTCCGAGGCCGCGGTCGTGGATCTCCAGGGTGAAGCCGTTGGCGACCCGCTCGCCCAGGACCTGGACGGCTGTGTGCGGCGGCGAGAAGACCGTGGCGTTCTCCAGGAGTTCGGCCACGAGATGGGTGAGGTCGGCGACGGCCGGGCCGGTGACGGCGATCCGCGGAAGGCGGCGGACCTCGATGCGTTCGTAGTCCTCGACCTCGGCGACGGCGGCGCGTACGACGTCCATGAGCTGGACGGGCTTGCGCCACTGACGGGAGGGGGCGGCGCCGGAGAGGATCACGAGGCCCTCGGCGTGCCGACGCATGCGGGTGGTCAGGTGGTCGAGGCGGAACAGGTCGGCGAGTTCCTCGGTGTCCTCGGTCCTCCGCTCCATGGCGTCGAGCAGCGTGAGCTGCCGGTGGAGCAGGACCTGGCTGCGGCGCGCGAGATTGACGAAGACCTCGGAGACGCCGGCGCGCAGCTCGGCCTGTTTGACGGCGGCTTCGACGGCGGCGCGCTGCAGGGTGTTGAGGGCCTGGCCGACCTCGCCCATCTCGTTCTTGTCGTACTCCAGGTGCGGGACCTCGGTCTCGACGTCGACCTGCTCGCCCGCGGAGAGACGGCGCATCACGCTGGGCAGTCGCACCCCGGACGCCTCGTGGGCTTCCAGGCGCAGCTGCCGCAGATCGCGGATGAGGGTGCGGCCGACGCGCACGGACAGGAAGAGGGAGACCAGGAGCGCGAGCAGGCCGAGCACGCCGGCGATGACCGCCTTGGCGATGACGCCCATGGCCACCGGATCGACGCGGTCCTGGTAGCGGTCGTTGGCCTGGTCGTTGAGGGTGCCGAGCTCGTCGAGCACATTGCCGGCGGCGCTGTCCCAGCTCTTCGCGGAGACACCGCGGGGAGCTCCGGACCCGGACGAGACGGCCGCTTCCTCGGCCACGCGCAGCGGAGCGGAGGAGGCGTTCTTCCAGAAACTCTCGTAGCGGTCGCGCTCCGCGACGGGCAGCAGCGGCAGGTTGGCGTCGTACATCAGGGTGCGCTGGGCCACGAGGTCGGAGATGTCACGCTCCTCGGACCGGGAGATCTCGCCGACGATCAGGGCGGAGCCGAGGAGGGCGTCCTCACGGGAGAGCAGTTCGCGGGCGCGGGCGAGATTGACCAGCGCGCGGTACTGCTTGTCCAGTTCGACGTTGTCGACCACGTGCAGATTGGCCAGGAGGACGTAGCACGGGTCGACCAGCCGATTGTAGAGGTCGAGGGCCTGAGAACGGTTGACGGTGCCGTCCTCGACACTGCTGCGCAGCGACTCGATGCCTTCGAAGGCGTCCAGGACCGCGGTCAGCCGTTCGTCGGTGTCCTCGCCCATCGCGTCGCGCACGTCCGGGTTCCGGGCGTTCTCGCGGATGCTGCCGACGGCCTTGTCGCTGGCGGTCCGGCTGCGCCGGAGCGCTGCGAGCCCGTCGGAGGCGCGGGGGTCGGCGAGGTAGACGAGGGTCTGGCGGCGTTCCTCCTGGAGGACGCGGACGGTGTCCTCGATGGGGTAGCCGATCTTCTCCACCACGGACGACACATTGAACAGGTCGGCCGCCTCACGCCCCGTGAGCACCGTGGCGAAGGCCCAGATCGCGCTCAGGGACACCAGCGGCACGAGAAGCAGCGCCACGATCTTCCGGCGGATGGACTTCCCGCGAAAGCGCATGGCCTCCCCCAGCTCGGGTCCCCGGCCTACCCGGGGTACACATGTGCGTCAACAAACGGCGCGAGCCTACTACCGACCCCCAGGGAACTCGAAGACCGGTCCGGAAGGTGAACTTCCGCGCCAGCCACGAGGCATGGGGAGTTGTCCGGGCATTGCGGGAGTTGTCTCCCCGAAACCGATGCCGGCCGCGCGGGCCGATCGCCGTGACTCGTCTGGGCGGTTGGCTGAAATTTTTCGGTTCTTGGGAATCTTCGTGGTGGGTTGCTCGTCCTTCTCTACGGGAGATGGAGGCGGAATCGGCCACAGGAGCCGCATCCGCACCCGGGCGGCGTAAAACAGCGCAAGCCGGGCAGCCACTGGGGAGTACGGGTCTTCGGATGCGTACGAGCGGTCTGCTGGCGGTGGGGAGTGACACGTTGATGGGCACGGCGGAGCGGCGCGGGACGCCCAGGGCTGTTGGGGCGCATGTGCCTGGGCATCGCAAGCGCGAGGCGACTGATCGCGACATTCCGGCTGAGGAGGCCGAGGCCAGGGCTCACGAAAGAGCAGCCCTGGCTCAGGAGGTGCGCCGCGGCGTACGCGAGCAGCGGTACAACCGGCCCCTGTGGGTCGAGGAGCCGGCCCGGCGACGGCGGTTGCCGGATCCGGTACGGACGGCGGCCGTGCGGGCGGTGCTTCTCATAGCCTTGACGCTGATCCAGGCGATGGTGGCTTTCCTGAGCACGATGGCCGGGTCCTGGCTGGCGTTCCCCATGGTGATCAGCAGCGTGGCCAGCACGATCGCGGCCACCTGGGGAGCGCTCGATGTGTGGGTGACGCGTCAGGTCTGGAACCAGCGCAACGGCGTGGTGTCCATGCCGAGCAGCACGGCACGGGCCCTGCGCCGCGAGCGGCGTCGGGCCCGAAGGCAGGCACGCGCGGCCGTACGGGCCCAGGAGCGGATACGCCGGCGGGGTGGGGCCGGGCAGTTGTCCCACTCGTGAGGAGTGACGGCCGGGGCCCTGGTGAGGCGTCCGGACCTCGGAGCGGACGCTCGGCCGACGCCCTTACCGGCACTCCTCACCGTGCGGCGGACTGCACCCGCTCCTCTCCCGCGCCCCGAGCGAGTTCGCGTCGGGCCCGCATGAACGGGCGCGGGCGATCCACGGCGAGCACCGCGGTCGTCCGGCCGTCCCGCTCGTACCGGGCGAGGAAGCCGCCCTCGGCCGGTGCGCCGTCGGAGAGCTCGCCCTCGGTGATGCGGACGGTGTCGCCGTCCGTGCGCCGGCCGGCGAACTGGATGCGGGCGCCGTACTGGTCGGACCAGAAGCAGGGCACGGCGGTCGCGGTCTCGACGGTTCGTCCGGCGAGCAGGTTGGTCACGGCGGCTCTGGGCTGCTGGGTGGCAGACGTCCAGTGCTCGGCGCGGGTGCCGTCGACGTAGGCGACGTCACCGACGGCGACCACTTGGGGCAGGGCCGTCGCACAGCCGTCGTAGCACAGGACGCCGTCGTGCAGGGCCAGGGCCGAACCGTCCAGCCAGGCGGTGTTGGGGGTGGTGCCGATTCCGACGATCACGATGTCGGCGGGGAGCGTGCGGCCGTCGGTGAGTTCCACGCCGGTGACGGTGGTGGTGCCCCGCAGTCCGGTCACTCCGGTGCCGGTGACGAAATCCACCCCACCTCGATGGTGCAGTGCGGCGCACACGGCGGCCATCCGGACGTGGACCTCGTCTCCTTCACCGGCGGTCTGGAGACCGGCCGTCGGCTGACGGCTGCCGCCGCCGGGACGGTGAAGAAGGTGGCACTCAAGCTCGAGTATCGCGAGACGAAGCACATCTGGCGTAACACCCGCCCCACCCCCCAGGGTTGGTTCGACTGATCGAATCCGCACCGAGGAACATCCATTGAGGAACCGCACATGAGACCGACCGCGCAGTCCACAGACGCCCCCGGCCAGGACGACGCCGAACTCACCGAGTTCGGCTACAGACCCGAGCTCAAGCGCACCCTCGGCAACTTCCACACCTTCGCCGCCGGGATCAGTTACATATCGATCCTGACCGGCACCTTCCAGCTGTTCTACTTCGGCTACGCCAGCGGCGGCCCCGCCTACTGGTGGTCGTGGCCGATGGTCTTCGTCGGGCAGTTCATGGTCGCGCTCTGCTTCGCGGAACTCGCCGCCCGCTATCCCGTCGCGGGCTCCGTATACAACTGGTCGAAGAAGATAGGCAATCCGCATCTGGGCTGGCTCGCCGGCTGGATGATGTTGATCGCCTCTATAGTGTCCATAGCGGCCGTGGCGCTGGCCTACCAGTTGACGCTGCCGCAGATCTCGTCGTTCTTCCAGTTCGTGGGGGACGGCACCGGTACGTACGACGTGGCGACCAACGCGGTCATCCTGGCCGCGGTGTTGATCCTGTTCACCACCGTGGTGAACGCCTTCGGCGTCAAGTTGATGGCCAGGATCAACACGGCGGGCGTGTTCATCGAGTTGGTCGCCACTGTCGTATTGATCGTCCTGTTCGCGGTCCACATCACGCGTGGTCCGCAGGTCGTCATGGAGACGCACGGCACCGGCGCGGGGTACGGAAACGGGTACCTGGGTGCCTTCCTGGTGGCCTCACTGGCCTCCGCGTACGTCATGTACGGCTTCGACACCGCCGCCTCGCTCGGCGAGGAGTCCCTGGACCCGACCCGGAACGCGCCGCGCGCGATCATCCGGGCGATCGTCGCGTCCTTCGTGCTCGGCGGTCTGATCCTGCTGCTCGCGCTGATGAGCGTGTCCAGCCTCGAGGGCGAGAAGCTGTCCACGGACGGTCTGCAGTACATCGTCCTGGACGTGCTCGGCCCGACGGCCGGCAAGGCGATGCTGTGGTGCGTGCTGATCGCGGTGACGGTGTGCGCCCTGGCGGTCCACACGGCGGCCGTCCGGCTGGCGTTCGCGATGGCCCGCGACAACAACCTGCCCGCGTCCTCGAAGCTGGCCAAATGCCACCCGCGGTTCCAGACACCGGTACTGCCCACCGTGATCATCGGGATCCTCGCGCTGGCGATCCTGGTGGTCAACATCCGCCAGCCGCAGATCTTCACCGTCGTCACCAGCATCGGCATCATCATGATCTACCTCGCCTACCTTGGTGTCACGGTGCCGCTGCTGGTCGCCCGGCTGCGCGGAAAGTGGCAGCCCGCGAGCGAGGGCCGCTTCTCCCTGGGCCGCTGGGGGCTGCCGGTCAACATCCTGGCCGTGCTGTGGGGCGGGGCCATGACGCTCAACCTCATCTGGCCGCGGGCCGCGGTCTACAACGCCGCGGCTCCCTACCACTGGTACCTGCGCTGGGGCGCGGTGCTGTTCGTCGCCGTCATCGCGGGCGGCGGCTTCGCCTACTACTGGTTCGTGCAGCGGCACCGGACCGGCGTGCTCGCCGAGCACCGCTCGGAGGCCGCGGACACCGCTCCTCTCGCCGCCCCGGCGGCCGACTGAAGGAGGCCCATGAGTACGCATGAGTTCGACTATGTCGTGGTCGGCGGCGGCACCGCGGGCAACGTGGTGGCGGCCCGGCTGTCCGAGGACCCCTCCGTCACGGTGTGCGTGCTGGAGGCCGGCCCGAGCGACGTCGGAGACGACGACCGGTGCGGCACGGCCCTGCTGGAGGCGTGCGCGCAGGCGGGCATCCCCAGGGTCGCCTTCAACACGGGCCGGACGGTCGTGCTGGTTCCAGATCAACTCCGACGAGAACAACATCCGCCAGTCGTCGTCGGTCGCCTACCTGCACCCGATTCTCGGCAAGCGGCCCAACCTGGAGGTACGCACGGGAGTACGCGCCATGTACCCGAGCAGGCGGACGGGTCGGTGATGCCCGACCTGGTCACCGTCAACCCGTGCATCACGACCATGATGATCGGCGAGAAGCGCGCGGATCTCCTGCGGGGAGTCGCCTGACCGTGGGCGACTGCGCGACCGTCGTGACTGGTCGCACGGTTCCCCGCGCCCCTAAGGCGCCGTGGACGCCGGGCGTTTGTACATCCTGGTGGCAGTGATCTCGCTGTGGACCTCCTCCCCCGCCCGGGTCTGCTGCGGAAGGCCCGGGCGGAGGTGTTCCTCGACGCTGATGTACTTCAGGCCGGCCCGCAGGTCGGCGTCGTTGCGCATGCGGATGACGAGGGGGAACTCGGCCAGCGCGGTGGTGTCGAACAACCCCGTGGTGTAAAGGAGTTGGACGCCCAGCGCGTCCGACACCGCCCGCTGGAGTTCCAGCAGGTACGTGGCGTTGGCGCGGCCGATGGGGTTGTCGAGGAACAGGGTGCCGGCGTGCCGGTGCTTGTCGCGGCCCCGGTCGTTGCTCCGCAGCGCGGCCATCGTGCAGTACAGGGCGATGGCCGCGGTGAGGAGCTGACCGCCCGAGAACACGTCGCCCATCTGCCCGACGGGGACGCGCTCGGCGCGCAGCACCGCGTCGGGCTTGAGGATCTCGACGGCTACGCCCTTGGGCTGCAGGGCCGCGGCGACGCCCCGCAGCAGCAGGGACATGCCGTCGCGCCGCAGGTCGGAGTTCTTCTTGACGGCCGCTCGGGTCGCCTCGTCGATGACCTCGCCCAGCCGCTCGGTCAGTGTGGCCTGGTCGGGCTCCTCGAAGCGGATGCGGAGGAACTCCTGTCCCGACCACTCGCCGAGGCCTTCCGGGAGGCGGGAGAGCCGCTGGGCGGAGCGCAGGGTGGCCAGGGCCGACTCGACCAGGCCACGCAGGCGGTCCACGATCGAGTCGCGGTTGCGCTCCAGCTGCTCCAGTTCGTCCGTCAGGACCCGGAGCCGGGGCGCGAAGGCGTCCGCCCACTTCTGGGCGTGCTCGGGCAGCGCGGAGGCGGGCAGTTCGCGGATCTGCTGCCGTGCCGGGGTGCGGACCTGCTCGTAGCGCGTGGAGTTGGCGTGCCGGACGAGGATGTCGCTGGCCTCGCGGACGGCGGCCTCGGCGGCGGACAGGTCGGCGGCGCAGCCGCGCAGGGAGCGGCGGGCCTCGGCGGCCGACTGCCGGGCCTCCTCCGGGCTGCCGGGGTAGGGCTCGGGCTCTTCGTGTTCCTCGTCCGTGGCGTGCTCGCGCAGCAGGTCGCGGAGCATGGCGGCGATCTCGTCGAAGCCGCCCGCCGCGTCCTCGGCCGCACGGTGGGCGTCGAGGAGTTCGGTGTGCGCGTCCCGTGCCTGGTTCAGTGCCTCGGTGTGGGAGGCGAGTTCGGCAGTGGCGGTGCGCAGCAGGGTCTGTGCGTGCTCGGCGTCGCGGGGCTGCGTGTCCTCGGGGAGTTCGGTGTGGGCCTCGCCGTCCTCGGGCGCGTGCCGTTCGGCCTCGCCCCGCAGCCGCCCGAGCTGCTCGCTCGCGTTCGACATACGGGTCTCCAGGAGCTGCACCAGCTCCTCTGCCCGGGCCGCGGCGGCCTGGCGGCTGGGGCCGTCGGAGCCGTCGGGGGATTCGAGGAGCTGCTCAGCGCGCGTACGGACCTTGTTGCTCAGCCGGTCCAGGTCCGCGCGCGCCGCGCTCTCGTCGCTCTCGGCGCGGGCCTGCTCGGCCCGCAGGTCGGCGCCCACGCCGACCTTCTCGTACACCTGGGACGCGGCCCGGTAGGCCTCGCGCAGGGCGGGCAGGGAGGCCTTCGGGGTCTGGGTTTCGTCCTCGGGTACGTCGTCGGGGGCGCCCGCGATCTCGGAGCGCTCGGCGCGCAGGGCGCGGGCGGTGCGGCGGGCGTCGTCGGCGGCGCGCTGGGCGGCACGCCGGTCCTCGTCGGCGGCGCGGGCGCGCTCCAGACAGGTCTGGGCGCCCGCCTCGGCCTCGGTCGCCTCGTCGGCCAGTTCCCGCAGCTTGACCTGCCAGCCGGCCCGCTCGCGCAGCCGGAAGGCGAGCCCGGCGAGGGCGTCGGCGGAGCGGCGGGCCTTCTGGGCGGCCTCCTGCCGCTCGTCCCGGACCCGGGCGGCCTCGGCGGCGGTCTCGTCGGCCTCGGCCCGCACGGTGCGTGCCTCGGCCAGCTCGGCCTCCGCCTCCTCGGCGAACGCACGGGTGTCCTGTGCCGCACTGGCCAGTTCTGCCAGCCGGCCGGAGGGGCAGCCGGTGCGCCAGGAGGCGAGCCGGGCGGCCAGCTCGCGGTCCTTGCCGAGGCGGGCGGCGAGCGCGCGGATCTCCTCGTCACGCTCGGTCGCCCGGGTGCGCAGCGCCTGCCGCTCCTCGTCGGCGGCGTGCTCGTCGTGCATGGCCGGGTTCGGCGGGACGAGGAACACGTCGCCGCTGTCGGCGTCCGGGGCGGGGGTCGGGGCGAGCAGGGCGGCTGCCGTGCCCACGGCCACGGCGGAGCGAGGCAGCAGCGCCGCGTCGCCCAGCGCCTCCCGGGCGCGTGCGTGGGAGTCGGGGTCGGTGATGATCACGCCGTCGACGAGTTCGGGCCGGGCGGCCAGCACGCGCGCGTGGTCGGCGGGGTCGACGGCCTGGGCGAGATAGCGCCAGCCGGGCAGCGCGGGGATGCCGTGCTCGCCGAGGTACTCGACCGTGGCCAGCACGTCCGGGCCGGGCGGCAGCAGCCCGCCGTCACCGAGCGCGCCGAGGATCCGGGAGTCGTCGGCAGCGGCCGTACGCAGGTCGAACAGCTGCCGTTCGGCGGAGCCGACGGCGTCGTCGAGCAGGTCGCGCAGGTCGTCGGCGAAGCGGTCGAGCTCCTCGGGGCTGAGCCCCTGTTCGCCGGACACGGGCGGGACGGCCGGCTCGCTGTCCGAGCCGTGTCGGGGCTGCGGGATGCCCGGCCGGGTCTCGGAGGTGAGGCCGAGCAGCTCCGCGAGCCGCTCCTCCCCCGCCAGCGCCTCGGCGGTGCGGCGCTCGGCCTCGTACGACCGCTCCGCCGCCGTGGCCGCGTCCGCCGCGCGGGCCGCGGTGAGTTCCGCGCGGGTCTCGGTGGCGGCTGCCTCGCGCGCGTGCTCCGTGGCCCGGTGGGATGCCTCGCGGGCCGCGTCCCAGGCGGCGACCGCCGTCTTCTCGGCGTCGCTGGCGGCCAGGGCCGCACGGGCCGGGTCGGCGTCGGGCGCGCTGTCGTCGAGCCAGCCGGCCCGCACCGCCTCGGCGGTCTCCTGCTCGACCTCGGCGAGGCGCTGCTTGAGGTGCCCGACCTCGCTGCGGGCGCGCTGTGCCTGCGTGGCGGCGGCGGTGGAGTCGCGGTAGGCCGAGTCGCTGACCTCCTGGAGGCCGGCGGAGCGCTCCTCCTCCTCGTTGGCGAGGCTCTCGGCGTTCCCCGCGGCCGCGTGCAGAGCACGTACGAGATCGACGGCGGCCTTGGAGCGGGCGGCCAGCGCGGGGGCGGCGTCGCGCTCCGCCTCCTGGATCGCGGCGGACACCCGGGCGACGCGGTCGGCGGCGGCGCGGTGGCGCAGTACGGCCTCGGCGGCCTGCCACGCGGAGTACAGCGTGCGGGCGTCGGCGAGCTCGCGCTTCTGCGCGGCGGCGGACTTCTCGGCCGCGGCGAGGGCCAGCGAGGCGTGCCGGTAGGCGAGTTCGGCGGAGATCAGCGCGCTGCGCTCGCGGGCCGCCTCGGCGTGTGTGACCGCGTACGCGGCGGCGGTGACCCGCTGCGCCAGATCGGCGGCCCGGGTCCGCTCCTGAACACCACGCGCGGACAGCCTGCGGGCGAGGTTCCGCGTACGCCGCTCGGCTCCGGCGTGGATGTCCCGCGCGCGGGTGCGGGCCTCGGCGGCCTCCACGATCCGCCCGAGCAGGTCGACCGAGCCGGCGGTGAAGTCACGTTCGGCGATCAGCTCGGCGCGCCGGCCGAGCTTGTTGCCGAAGCCGCCGACCAGGTCGGCGAGTCCGTCGGTGTCGCGGGTGTCGGTGACGGCACGCAGCAGCAGGTCGGTGAAGTCGGAGTCCTTCTTGACCGCGAAGAGGCCGGCGGCCTCGCCTTCGTCGGCGTTCATCTCCCGCTGGTAGCGGAAGAGTTCCGGGTCCAGGCCGAGATCGCCCAGGTGCTCGATCCAGCGGTCGTGGATCTCCTCCCAGTGCACCTCCAGGTGCGGGTAGGTCTTGCCCGCCTCCGTGAGGGCGTCGCGGAAGCCCTTCATGGTGCGCCGCCGCCCGCGCGCGCCCGACTGGCCCTCGACCGGGGCCCGTACGGCGGTGGACTCGGCCACGGGGAGGTTGTCGAGGCTCAGTCCGGGCCCGGGGCGGAAGGAGTACCAGGCCTCGGCGAACTTCCGCGGGTCGTTGGAGACCTGCCGCCCGCGCCACTCGCTGACCTTGCCCACGACGACGCACTCGCCGGTCAGCACGTGCTGCCATTCCAGCGCGACGTGTCCGCAGTCGTCGGCGAGCAGGAACTTGCGCAGCACGCCGGAGCTGGCACCGCCGAGCGTGTTCCGGTGGCCCGGCAGCATCACCGAGAAGATCAGCTTGAGCAGCACCGACTTGCCGCCGCCGTTCTCCAGGAAGAGCACGCCCGCGGGTGCCGGCCGGCGCGGCGGGCCGACGGGCTCCTCCTCGAAGAACTCCGCCTGCGTGGGCGCGGGGTCGGGCACGGCCTCACCCACACCGCGCAGGTCAAGCACGGTGTCGGCGTAGCGCGCACCGGCGGGCCCGATGGAGTAGAGGCGGACCCGGGACAGCTCGTACATGGCGGACTCTCGTAAGTCTTCGGCAGGTCGGGGAAGTTCGGCAGGGCGGCGCAGGCTCAGGACGAGTGGAAGGGCAGACCCGCGTCGGCCACCAGCTCCAGGTCGTCGCTCTCCTCGGCGGGCAGCAGCGTCGGTGTGCCGTCGGTGACCGGGACGACGCCCAGCTCCAGCAACTCGGCCATCGCGGCACTGCCGGCCATGTCGCGCACCTGGAGCTGGTAGCGGGCGGTGGTGCGGTACGTGCCGCCGTTGTCGTCGCCGGTGCGCTGGAGGAAGCCGGATTCGGTGAGGAAGGCGACGGCCTTGGCGACGATGCCGGTGGTCGAACCGGCGAGCCGGCGCGCGTCCTTGGTGGCACCGGTCGCGCTGCGCCGCACCCAGATCCGCCAGGCGGCCTCCAGGCCGGGCGTGTCGGTGGCCGGGTCGGTGTTCTCGCCCTGCTCGGCGGCGCGCTCCTCCAGGCGGCGACAGGCCTGGCGCACGAAGGCGTCGACGCCGTTGACCGTGACCCGGCCGATGTAGCCGTCGTCGGCGAGGTCCTCGGGACGCGGGAACGCCAAGGCGGCGACGGCGAGATGGGCGAGCCCGTGCAGGAACCGGTCGCCGCCGTCGGCGGACGTACGACGCGCGTAGTCGCCCATGCGCACGGCGAACACCGAGTCCTCGGCAGCGGTCACGGCCATGCCCGCGCGCGGGGACACCTCCAGCACGATGAGCCCCAAACCCGTGGCCACGGCGTCGGCGAGCCGGGCGAACGGCGGGTCCTCGCGGTACCGCCGCAGCAGGTCCGCGTACTCCTGGTCGCGGGCGGGCTGCAGCTTGGGCTGCAGCCCGAAGGAGACGAGCCGCGCCGCGTCGGCGGCGTCGGCGGGGGTGACGGCGGCGGTGGCCGTCGGCGCCGGTCCCTCCGGCTCACTCCACTCGACGTGCTCGCTCACGGTCGGGGCTCCTTGTTCCTCTGGTACTCGCTCATGCCGCTGGTACTCACTCATACCGCCGGTACACACTCATGCCGCTTCGGTCCGATCCGCCGCCATCCCCGCCGCGTCCAGCAACGCCGTCCCGACGATCAGGTCCGCCCCGCCGAACTCCGGATCATCGAGCTCGGCTCCGTCGTCCACGGCGAAGAGCAGCCTCTGCTCGCCCTGCCGATAAGCCGTACCGACCGGCGGACTGGCCGCGTGCACCGCCAGCAGGGCCACCAGGTACGGCAGTTCGGGATCCTGGCGGCGGGCCTCGGCGAGCAGCCCGGACAGCCGGCGCGGGGCGTCGGCCGGGAGGTCGAGCAGCTCCTGCGCGGCGGCCATCTGCTCCTCGCTGAACCGGCTGTCGTCGGGCGTGGCGATGACATCCGGCTCGGGCATCTCCGCGCCCAGATGCTCCCGCTCCACCGGCGGCGTCAGCAGTATGTCGACGAGGTCCCCGACCCGGACGGACACCGGCGTGCGCAGCCCGGTGCCACGGGCGAAGAAGGCGTCCGTGACGCGGACGGCCCGCTCGAGCGACAGCGGCAGGACGGGGGCGACGAGATGGCCGTAGAGGTCGATCCCCGACGTGGTCATCGGGGTGGCGAAGGCCTGCCGGTCCTGCTCGGCACGGAACAGCGGTCCGGCCTCGAGCAGCCGGGACTGCAACTGCGTGTGCCGGCGGATGCAGTCCTTGACGATGTCGACGAGCTCGGCGGCCCGGCGCTTGTGCTCGGGGTCCTCGGACTCGTCACGGGCCTTGCGGATGTTGGTCAGGATCGCGTTCTCGTGGCGATAGCGGTCGGCGACGTGCTCCAGGGCCTCGGCGATCATGTCGGGCACGGTGCTCAGCCAGTCCACCGCGCGCACATTGCGCCGGGTCGCGTCGAGGGCCCTGCGCAGGGTCTCCGAGTACTGCACGGTGCGGTAACGGGCCTGTTCGGCCGCGAGCTGGGCGTCGGCGAGCCGGCCGCGGCTGATCAGCACCTCCAGCTTGACCTCGGCGGCGATCTGCGCGCTGGTGACATCGGTGTCGAGGGCGCCGACGAGGACGTTGACCGCCTCGTCCGTCGTACGGAGATAGACCGTGCCGCCGGGGCCCGGGACCTCCTCGATCAGCTTGAAGTCGTAGTCACGGCGCACATACGTGCCGTCCGCGCCGAAGGTGCCGTACACGGCGCGGAAGCCGCGGTCGACGCTGCCGACGTTGATCAGGTTCTCCAGGACCCAGCGGGCCACCCGCTCGTGCTCGGCGGCGGGCCGCTGCGACGCCTGCGCGGCGATGCGCGGGATGAGGCGGGCGACGATCTGGTCGTGGTCCGCACCCGTGTCGAAGTCCATGTTCAGGGTGACGAGGTCGATGGCCGCGAGCGCGACCTCCGCCATGCCGTACACCGAGTACTCACCCGCGAGGTTGGCCTTGCGCGCGTCCAGGTCGTGGAGCGGCGCGGTGCAGGCGAGCGCGCGCAGACGCCGCGCCAGGCCCTCGTCGGCGGCCGGCCCCGGCGCGGGGCGCGGCCCCGCGCTGAACTGGGGCGGAACGCTGTCCGTCGATGCAGGCGAAGTCACGGTGCACAGACTAGGTCCTGGGTCTGACAACCACCCAAACGACGCGGGTACGCCCCCTCGGCGGCCCCGTCAGCCGTCCTCGCCGACCCGCCGCCGGTACACCTCCACGACCCGCTCCAGCGAGTCGTCCAGATAGCCGGCGAGCAGACGCTCGGCCTTGCCGCGCTCCCCGGCCTGAAGAGCCTCGAGAATCGCGATATTTCGTGCGATGTACGGCTCGTGCAGCCGCTGCGGCTCGTCCACCACATGGAAGGCGAGACGCAGTTCGGCGAAAACGCTGCGCATCAACTCGGCGGTGCGCTCACTCACGGCGAGGGCGACCAGTTCCCGGTGGAAGTGGATGTTGGCCGTACCCACTCCCTTCCAGTCACCTTCCCGAGCCGCCCGCCGCCCCTCCGCGACGGCACCGGCGAGCCCGTCAAGGCCGTACGGCGGCTCGCCGAGGCCACGGACGACGGCACACTCGACGAGCCGGCGGGTGCGGTAGATGTCCTCGACGTCCTCCACGGTCAGGACCCGGACGAAGACCCCCCGGTTCAGCTCGTGGACGAGCAGGCGTTCGTGCGTGAGCAGGCGGAACGCCTCGCGCAGCGTGTTGCGGGAGACGCCGAGCGCGCCGCCGATGCTGTCCTCCGACAGGCGCGTCCCGGGCGGGAAGTAGCCCTCGGCGATCCGGCTCCTGAGGATGTCCGAGACCCGTTCGGCGGTGCTGGTGCGCCCCAGGAGAGCCCGATCGTCGGCGAGGTCCTTCAGCTGCTCTGCCATGCGGGAATTCAATCGCACATCACAAGAAGAACCAACATGGGTATTGAGGGATCGTTGAACAATCCCCTACGGTGCTACGCACGGCGTCGCCTCCCCACACGGCGCCGACCGCTTCCGCACGGCACGGCTCACTCCGAAGCACCCCCCGTCCTCCCTCTGCGAGGTGCCCATGAGCACGACCCCTCCACCGCAGGCCCTGACCGACGACACACGCCCCGACGCGGCCGGACGCACCGCCGACGACGGGGCGCTCGGCTGGCTGCGCGCTCTCGGCCCGCGTGGCCGCCGCGCGTTCGCCGGCGCCTTCGGCGGCTATGCCCTCGACTCGTACGACTACTTCACGTTGCCGCTGAGCATGGTCGCGCTGTCCGCCTACTTCGGCCTGAACAGCGGCCAGACCGGTCTCTTCACGACGGTCACGCTGGTGGTCTCCGCGATCGGCGGCGCCCTCGCGGGCGTCCTCGCGGACCGCATCGGCCGGGTGAAGGCGCTGATGATCACGGTGATCACGTACGCGGTCTTCACCGTCGCCTGCGGCTTCGCGCCCAACTACGAGACTCTGCTGGTCTTCCGCGCCCTCCAGGGCCTCGGTTTCGGCGGCGAGTGGGCGGTCGGCGCGATCCTCGTCGCCGAGTACGCGAGCGCCAAGCACCGGGGCCGCACGCTCGGCGCGATCCAGAGCTCCTGGGCCGTGGGCTGGGGCCTCGCCGTGATCGCCTACACGCTGGTCTTCTCGGTGGCCGGCGACGACCTGGCCTGGCGCATCATGTTCTGGACCGGGGCGCTGCCCGCGCTGCTCGTCATCTGGCTGCGGCGCAGTGTGCACGACGCTCCCGAGGCCGCCGCCGCTCGTGAGCGGAGCGCGGACAAGGGTTCCTTCACAGCGATCTTCAAGCCCGGACTGCTGCGTACGACGATCTTCGCGGGGCTGCTCTCGACCGGTGTCCAGGGCGGCTACTACACGCTGGCCACCTGGGTCCCGACGTATCTGAAGTCCGAGCGCGAGCTGTCGGTCGTCGGCACCGGCGGCTATCTGACGTTCCTGATATCGGGCGCCTTCATCGGTTACCTCACCGGCGGCTACCTCACCGACAAGCTGGGCCGGAAGCGCAACATCTGGCTCTTCGCCCTGCTGTCGGCGATCTGCATCCTGGCGTACGCGAACATTCCGAGCGGCGCCAACACCCTGCTCCTGGTGCTCGGTTTCCCGCTCGGGTTCTGCATGTCGGCGATCTTCAGCGGATTCGGCTCCTACCTGAGCGAGCTGTACCCCACGGCGGTACGCGGCACGGGGCAGGGCTTCACGTACAACACCGGGCGCGCCGTGGGCGCCGTGTTCCCCACGATGGTCGGTTTCCTGGCCGACAGCTGGGGCGTCGGCGGTGCGCTGGTCTTCGGGGCGATCGGCTACGGTCTGGCGGCGCTCGCGCTGCTCGGGCTGCCGGAGACGCGCGGGAAGGAGCTCACGTGAACCGCACCGACACCGACACCGACGCACGCACACGCACCCGTACCGAGGACCGCCCCGTCGTCCTCGTCGACGAGCACGCGCACGCGTGGAGCCCGGAAACGGCCCGCGCCCGCTTCCGGGAGGGCCTGACGGGCCCCACGGCCGGGGTCGCGGCGGGCCACACCCAGGTCAACCTGATCTCGGTGCCCGCCGACTGGGCCTACGACATGCTGCTGTTCTGCCAGCGCAACCCCAAGCCCTGCCCGGTCCTCGACGTCACGGACGCCGGATCCTGGACCACCGTGCTCGCCGACGGCGCGGACCTGCGCACCGACCTGCCGCGCTACCGGGTGTGGCGGGACGGCGAACTGGTGGACGAGCCGACGGATGTGCGCGCCTACTGGCGGGACGACCTGGTGTCGTTCCTGATCGGATGCAGCTTCACCTTCGAGTGGGCGCTGAGCGAGGCGGGCGTCCCGATCCGCCACGTCGAGCAGGGCCGCAACGTCCCGATGTACGTGACGAGTCGGCAGTGCCGTCCGGCGGGGCGGCTGCACGGACCGCTGGTGGTGTCCATGCGGCCGGTGCCGCCCCCGCACCTGGCCGCGGCGATCCGCGAGAGCAGTCTCCTGCCGGCGGTGCACGGCAGCCCCGTGCACTGCGGCGATCCGTCGGGGCTCGGCATCGAGGACCTCGGCCGTCCCGACTTCGGCGACCCGGTGGACAACGAACCGGACGACATCCCGGTGTTCTGGGCCTGCGGAGTGACCCCGCAGGCGGCCGTTATGGCCTCGCGTCCGCCGTTCGCCCTCACGCACGCCCCGGGGCAGATGTTCCTCACCGACGCCCGCGACGAGCAGTACCGCGTGGCCTGACAGGAGATGCGACACGTGACCTCGATCGACCTGAACGCCGACCTCGGCGAGGGCTTCGGCCGCTGGCGGCTCACCGACGACGAACGGCTGCTGTCCGTGGTCACCAGCGCCAATGTGGCGTGCGGCTTCCACGCCGGGGACGCGGCCACCATGCGCCGGGTGTGCGAGCTGGCGGCCGAGCGCGGGGTACGGATCGGCGCCCAGGTGTCCTACCGGGACCTGGCCGGGTTCGGGCGGCGCGCGATGGACGTGCCGTCCGCCGAGCTGGCGGCCGAAGTGGCCTACCAGATCGGCGCCCTGGAGGTCTTCGCCCGCGCCGCGGGCTCCCGCGTGGCCTACGTCAAACCGCACGGCGCGCTCTACAACCGGGTCGTGCACGACGAGGAGCAGGCCGCCGCGGTCGTCGACGGGGTACTCCTCGCGGATGCCGCGCTGCCCGTGCTGGGCCTGCCCGGCTCGCGTCTGCTCGACCTGGCGGGCGAGGCCGGACTGCCGGTCGTGACGGAGGCGTTCGCGGACCGGGCGTACACCGACTCGGGCACGCTGGTGCCGCGCACGCTGGACGGCGCCGTGGTCACCGACCCAAAGGCCGTCGTGGAGCGGTCGTTGACCCTGGCCCGCTCCGGCGAAATCTCCTCCCACTCGGGGACACGGATCGAGGTACGCGCGCGTTCCCTGTGCCTGCACGGCGACACGCCCGGCGCGGTTGAACTGGCGCACCGGGTGCGGGAACGGCTGGAGACGTCGGGGATCCGGGTGGAGGCCTTCGCATGAAGGTCCGGCCCGTCGGCGAGGACGCGCTGCTCGTCGAGGTCGCCTCGGGCGACGAGGCCCAGGCCCTGCACGCGGAGCTGCTGCGACGCCGCGCGGAGGGCTCGCTGTCGGCCCGCGAGATCGTCCCCGCGGCCCGCACGGTCCTCCTCGACGGACTCGACGCCCCCGCCCGGCTGGCCGCCGAACTGACCGCCGCCGAACTGCCGCCCGCTCCCCCGCGCGCGCGTGAGGTGGTCGAGATCCCCCTGCGGTACGACGGCCCGGATCTGGCCGATGTCGCAGCGCTCTGGGGCGTGCGGGAGCGGGAGGTCGCCCGCATCCACGCGGAGACGGAGTTCCGGGTCGCCTTCTGCGGCTTCGCCCCCGGCTTCGGCTACCTCACCGGGCTGCCGTCGCGCTACGACGTCCCGCGCCGGCCCACCCCGCGCACGGCCGTCCCCGCCGGGTCGGTGGCGCTGGCGGGCCCGTACACGGGTGTGTACCCGCGCTCGTCGCCGGGCGGCTGGCAGCTGATCGGCACGACGGACACCGTTCTGTGGGACCACGCGCGGGTACCGGCAGCGCTGCTGTCGCCGGGCACGCGCGTGCGGTTCGTCCCGGAGGCGGGGTCATGACGGATCGCGCCCTCGCCGTCGTACGGGCCGGGGCCCTGACCACCGTGCAGGACCTCGGGCGCCCCGGGCATGCCCACCTCGGCGTCCCCCGATCCGGTGCCCTGGACGGGCCCGCCGCGGACCTCGTCAACCGGCTGGTCGGCAATCCGCCCGGGGCGGCCGTGCTGGAGACGACGGTCAACGGTTGTGCCGTGCGCCCCCGTTCGACGGTCACGATCGCGGTGGCGGGCGCGCACTGCCGGGTCACGGTGGGCGGCCGGCCCGTCCCCTGGGGTGCGCCGGTGAGCGTGCCCGCAGGGGCGCTGCTGGACGTCGGTCCGGCCGTGTCTGGCGTTCGCGCGTACGTGGGTCTCTCCGGGGGCATCGCCGTCGAGCCCGTGCTCGGCAGCCGTTCGACGGACCTGCTGTCGGGGCTCGGCCCGGCCCCGCTCACGGACGGCACGGTGCTGCCGCTGGGCCGGCCGACCGGTGTGCACGCGCGCGTGGACGTCGCCCCGCAGCCGGCGCCACCGGCCGAGCTGGTCCTGAGGGTGGCACTCGGCCCACGCGACGACTGGTTCACGCCGGAGGCCGTACGCGCCTTCGTCTCACGCGCCTACCGGGTGTCCGCCGCCGGCAACCGGATCGGGCTGCGCACGGAGGGCCCCGCCCTGGAGCGGGCCCGGCACGGTGAACTCCCCAGTGAGGGCATGGTGCTGGGCGCGGTCCAGGTCCCGCCCGACGGCAGACCGGTGGTGTTCCTGGCCGACCATCCCACCACCGGGGGCTACCCGGTGATCGCGGTGGTCCGAGCCGCCGACCTTCCGGCCGCCGCCCAGGCGGTCCCGGGCACGCCGGTGCGCTTCGTGGCCGTGCGGCGTCGCTGAGGAGTACCGGGTCAGGCGGCGTCCGGCTGCTCCGCCACCGACAGCGCGGCCAGTGCGGCCGACACCGCCGCGGAGGCCCGCAGGTCGAGCCGGGCGCTGGTCCCCCGGGCGCGGTGCCGTAGCTCGTCGGCGGCCAGTGTCAGGAGCTGGGGCAGCAGGTCGGTGCAGCGGCGCGCCACCCAGCCGGTGCCGGCCGTGGCCAGCCACCACAGGCTCGCCGACTTCGTCGGGACGGGAATGTCGGGCTCGGGCGAGGGCGCCGGCCCGGTCGCGAGGCCGTGCTCCGTGAGCAGCGCGTGGAAGCGCAGGGCCAGTTGCCGGTGTCCCCGTTCGCCGGGGTGCAGCCGGTCCGCGCTCCACATGGCACGGTCCGTGGTCCAGTCGCCCTCGCACGCGTGCAGGTGCAGGGCTTCGTACCGTTCGGACAGGGCATGGACGACCGCGTTCACGGCCCGTTGCCGCCGCGCCAGCGGGTGGGCCAGCGCCCCCGGCAGGCCGAGCATGGTGCCCGGGTCGGGCAGGCACGCGGTGAGCAGGACCGCGCCCTGCCCGGTGAAGGCCCCGTACACCCGGTCGAG
This sequence comes from Streptomyces violaceus, assembly GCF_036014075.1. Lineage (NCBI taxonomy): Bacteria > Bacillati > Actinomycetota > Actinomycetes > Kitasatosporales > Streptomycetaceae > Streptomyces > Streptomyces violaceus. Next base: position 7,518,577 of record NZ_CP107911.1, on the reverse strand, counting down.
CCGGGCCGCCACGGCCTGGATGTCGAAGGTGCAGCGCAGGGTGTCGTTGACGCCGACGACGACGGACACGAGCCCGGGCCGCAGCTCCAGCGCGGCGGGCAGCTGCCGCTCCAGCACGTCCCGGGTCTGCGCCCCGCTCACCGCGAGGTTGGTGAACCGGCCCGGCCCCTCGGAGAGCCCGTCGGCGAGCAGCGCGGCCCAGCCGCGCCACCCGTCGCCGACGGGGTCGCCCACGCCCTCGGTCAGCGAGTCGCCGAGGGCCACGAAACGCGGGGCTCCCACGAACCGCGGGGGTCTCATGCCACGCCTCCGGGCACGTACGGGCGCACGGGGACGGCCGCGTCGTGTGCGGCGAGGAAGGCATCGACCGCCGCGTTCCAGCCGAAGCACTCCGCACGCGCGCGTGCGGCCTCGCGCCGGTCCGCCTCCAGGCCTTCGAGCAGGAGGTCCACGGCGTCCGCGAAGGCCTCCCCGTGGTCCGCGGCGACGAGCCCGGCCGGGCCGATCACCTCGGACAGCGCGGACGACGCGCTGGCCACCACGGGAGTGCCGCACGCCATGGCCTCCAGCGCGGCGAGCCCGAACGTCTCGGCGGGCCCTGGTGCCAGGGCGGCATCGGCGGACGCCTGGAGCGCGCCGAGCAGCCCGCGGTCGGAGACATGCCCGAGGAAGGTGACCGGCAAGGCGCTCTCGCGTGCCCGCTGTTCGAGCCGCGCGCGCAGCGGACCGTCGCCCGCCACCACCAGCACCACCCGTCGCCCGCGCCGCCGCAGCTTCTCCAGGGCGTCCAGCGCCGTGCCGGGCCGCTTCTCCACGGACAGCCGCGAGCACATCACCAGCAGCGTCTCGTCCCCGCGCGCGTGCCGCGCCCGTAGTTCCGGATCGCGCAGCGCCGGGTGCCGCTGCACCAGGTCGACGCCCAGCGGGGCCCGGACGACGTTGCGGGCCCCGATCCGCACGAACTCCCGCTCGGCGAACTCGGTGGTGCACACCACGCGCGCGTACGTGTGGGACGTGCGGACGTTGAGGGCGTCGGCCGCACGCCGGGCGGCCCCCTCGGGTAGGCCCCAGGTGCGCAGCACGCCGTCGGCGGTCTCGTGAGAGACCATCACGGCCGGGACCCGGGCGCGCCGCGCCCACTTGCCGGTCCACCTGAGGGTCGTACGGTCGGACACCTCCAGCCGGTCCGGCGCGAGCTCCTCCAGGAGCCGGGCCACCCGCTTCTTGTCGGCGAGGACGCGGTAGCCGCCGGTGCCGGGCAGCAGCGGCCCGGGGAGGGTGATCACCCGCCCCTGCTCGGTCTCGCGGTCGCTCATCCGCTCGCCGGGGACGACCAGGACGGGCTCGTGCCCCGCCGCCTTGAAGCCCTTGCCGAGTTCGCGCAGAGCGGTGCGCAGACCGCCGGAGGCTGGTGCGACGAAGTTGGCGAGCCGGACGATCCGCAGTGACTGGCGGCTGGCGTGGTTGCCCGAACGCGAGTCGCTCATGCCGCCACCACCGTCCTGCGCCCGGCGAGCACGTTCGTGTAGTGCCCGATCAGCTGGTCGCCGACGGCCGCCCAGGTGCGGCCCTCCACCGTGGCGCGCCCGGCGGCACCGAAGGCGGCCCGCAGCCCGGGATCGGCGGCCAGGGACCGCACCGCGTCCCGTACTGCGGTCGCGTCGCGCGGCGGCACCAGCAGCCCGGTGTGCCCGTGCGCGACCAGGTCCAGCGGCCCGCCCGCGGCGGGCGCCACGACCGGCAGACCGCTGGCCATGGCCTCCTGCACGGTCTGGCAGAAGGTCTCGAAGGGTCCCGTGTGCGCGAAGACGTCGAGCGAGGCGAAGATCCGGGCGAGATCGTCACCGGTACGGCGGCCGAGGAAGACCGCGCCGGGCAGCGCCTGCTCCAGGCCGGGCCGGCTGGGGCCGTCGCCGACGATGACGACCCGGACGCCCTCCAGGCCGCAGGCACCGGCGAGGAGTTCGACCTGCTTCTCGGGGGCGAGCCGGCCCACGTAGCCGACGATCAGCTCGCCGTCGGGGGCCAGCTCGCGGCGCAGGGCCTCGTCGCGGCGGTCCGGCCGGAAGCGTTCGGTGTCCACCCCGCGCGGCCACAGCTCGACCCGGGGCACTCCGTGCGTCTCCAGGTCGTTGAGGGCAGCGCTGGACGGGGCAAGGGTGAGGTCGGCGGCGCCGTGGACGGAGCGGATGCGCCGCCAGGCGGCGGCCTCTCCGGCACCCATGTACGTACGGGCGTATCCGGCCAGGTCGGTCTGGTAGACGGCGACGGCGGGGACGCCGAGGCGGGCGGCGGCGGCCATGCCGCGCACGCCGAGGACGAACGGGCTGGCGAGGTGGACGACATCGGCACGGTGCTCGATGAGGGTGGCGGCCAGGCGGCGGCTGGGGAGGGCGACGCGGACCTGGGGGTAGCCGGGGAGCGGGAGGGAGGGGACGTGGACGACGCGGCACGGCGCGGAGGCGTCGGGCTTGTTCCCGGGCGCCGGGGCCGGGGCCACGACGACGGGGGTGTGACCGCGATCGACGAGGTGCCGGGCGGTCTGGAGCGCGCAGTGGGCCACGCCGTTCACGTCGGGGGGAAAGGATTCGGTCACGATGACGACACGCATACCGGTGTTCTCGCCGGGCCGAACGTGGCCGCGTCAACGTGGATCTTTCCGGACGAGGAACGTCCTATGAGCGTTCTGAGGTGCACCCGCGCAGGTCAGGCCGCGTCCATGCGCTCCTGACCCGCGAGTCACCCCTCGTTCACCCGGGCGGCCTGATTCCGCCCCGGCGTCCTGCCGCGGAGGGGGGTCACACAGCGGTCTCCTCGGGACCGATCCGGCTGCGTACGGCTGTCTGGACCTCGGCCTCCTCGGCCGGGTCGGCGGCGAGCCGGCGCAGTCGCTCCACGACCCGGGTGTCGCCGGTCTCGGCGTGCCGGGCGGCGATCTCGCGGGTGGTCTCCTCGCAGTCCCACAGGCATTCGACGGCGAAGCCGGTGGCGAAGGAGGGGTCGGTGGCGGCGAGGGCCCGGGCGGCCCGGCCGCGCAGATGGGAGGAGGCGGTCTCACGGTAGACGTGACGGAGCACGGGTGCGGCGCAGGCGATGCCGAGCCGTCCGGTGCCGTCGACCAGGGTCCACAGGGTCGGCGCGTCGGGGCCTTCGCCGCGCACCGCCTCCCGTAGTGCCGCGAGGACCAGATCCCGGTCCTGCACCCCGCCCAGGCAGGCGAGGACGCGTCCGGCGGCGGCACCCAGCTCGTCGGGCCGGTGCGCCCAGCCGCGGGCCCGGTCCACGGCGGCGAGACTGCGCATGCGTTCGAAGGCGTCGACGGCGGCCTCCACGACGACCGTCGAGCCGGTGGCCACGGCACCCTCGATCAGGTCGAGGGCGTCGGGATCGTTGCCGTCGGCGAGGTAGCGCAGGGCGGTGCACCGGGCTCCGTCGCCGCCGTCCTTCGCGGCCTGGACGATCTCGGCCCGGTCCTCGGGCCCCGCCACCGCGGTGAGGCAGCGGGCAGCCGGGACATGGAGTGCGGCGCCCCGGTCGAGGCCATGCTGGGCCCATTCGAAGACGGCCTGCACGCTCCATCCCGGGCGCGGGCCCGTCGGCCGCATCTGCCGCTGCCAGCGGTCGAAGCTGCCGGCCTCGTGGGCGGCACGCACGCGTGTGGCGATGGATTCGCGCGGATCCTCGGCCCACAGCCGCCACGGACGGGGTTCGAAGGCATCGCGGACGGTGGCGGCCAGCTCGGCCTCGCCCTCCGGATCGGCCGGGAACCGGGCGAGGACGGGCGCGGCGAGGGCACGCAGGCCCGCGTCGTCGTCCCTGAGGGCGAGTTCGTCGAGGGCCCAGGCCCAGTTCGAGCCGTGGGCGGCGTACCTGCGCAGCAGTGCGAGCGCGTCCCGCCTGCCGTAGGAGGCGAGGTGCCCGAGGACGGCGAGGGCGAGCCCGGTGCGTGACTCCTCGGTGTCGAGGACGTCCTCGGCGTCGAAGAGATGGCCCTCGATCGCGTCCAGCTCGCCGTTCAGGTCGAGGTAGAGGCGGGCGTAGTAGAGGGAGCGGTTCTCCACCTGCCAGTCGTGGCGGGGATCGCGCAGCACACAGTGGTTCAACGCCGCGAGCGCCTCGGGGCGCGGGGCGGTGAGCGCGTGCAGCGTGCCGTCGCCGCGGCCCCGCTGGAGCAGGCCGAGCAGCGTACCGCTGGGCGCTATGACCGGATCGAACATGGGAAACAGCCTCACATCAAGCGTCGACGCAACCGGGGACGTGTACTACCTGGCCGCGCGACAACACGTCGGAGTGTCCGCCGTTTCCTGCTTGCTGTAGACCATCTTCCTCTGCCTCTCGTCGGTGGCCCCTGCGGACCGCGTCACGGCCCGCGCGGTGCGGCAACACCTGCCCAACCATCACGTCCGTGAACCACGTCGTCATGATGACTCGGCTCTTCCGTCTGCCGCGACCGAAATTTCGGCGGCCCTGTACCGCCTCCCCCGTTTTCTGTGTCGTTCCAGGTCAGACTGGTCGGCTCAGCGCTCGCCGAACAGTTCGAGCAATTCGGTCCTGCCGAACATCCGGGCCGTGTCGACGGCCGAGGGGGTGCCGGCGGACGGGTCGGCGCCGCCCTCCAGGAGGGCTTTGATCACGTCCGTCTCGCCCTTGAAGGCCGCTCCCGCGAGCGGGGTCTGGCCTCGGTCGTTCACCCGGTCGGCCTCGGCGCCACGGGCGAGGAGCGCGCGCACCGCGTCGGAATGGCCGTGATAGGCGGCGAGCATCACGAGCGAGTCGCCGCGGTCATTGGTGAGGTTGGCCGGAACACCCGCGTCGACATACGCCACGAGCGCCTCGGTCCGTCCCCGCCGGGCCAGATCGAAGATCTTGGTCGCCAGCTCCACGACCTCGGGGTCGGGGACTTCGGTCATCGGCCGGACCGCCTCTCCACTACTCATCACGTCGGGTGCGCACGTCTGCGAGTAGTGCAGCCGTACGAGTGAATCGCCAGGGTACTGGCTCGCGCGGCACATGACCCGATGTGCCCGAGGTAAAGATCACTACAGACCCGGGTGAGCACAACACCCCAGCTCGACCGGTTCCGGGACCACTCCGCAGCCCGAGGGAAAGCGCCCCATTTCCACCCAGTTGCACCTTTTATCGTATGGATACATCCTGTGAGCCTGGAAGTACTCATGGTGACTGTCCCCGCGAACCAGGAGAACCCAAATGATTCTCTCCATCTCAGGCGTGGTCCTGCTCGGCATCGTCGTCTTCATCTTCTTCCGCAAGGACGGCCTCAAGGCGTCGCACGCCGTGGTCGCGATGCTCTTCGGCTTCTACCTGGCCAGTACGGCCATCGCCCCGAGCATCAAGGCAGGCGGCGAGAGCCTGGCGAGCCTCCTCGGCGGAATCAAGTTCTGACGGCCCCGCACCCCGTACACATCCCGCCCGTAGGCACTCTCTGGAGGCAGCAGTGGCCCGGCGCCCCCTCCCCCGCATTCTGAGCAACGGCAGCGCGCAGCTCGTCCGGAGCCGGGAGCTGGCCCGGACGGCCGCCGACAGCGCCACCGACGTCCTCCACCCGCTGATCACGATCACACGCGGTCTGCGCCGGCTGGCAGCGGCCGGACGGCGCAGATGGAGCGAGACCCCCAAGGACAAACGGGGAGCGCTGCTGTTCCTGGTGGCCTCCGTCATCCTGGTCGTGGCGCTGATGCCGTACGGACCGCTGCTCGCCGCCATCACCCTGATGGCGGCGGCCGCATGGCAGGGCCGGGAACGCGCCGCTTCGGCATCCGACGGGCCCGACGAGTCGCAGGCCCAGCGCCTGCAGTCGCTGTACGAGGCGCTCGTGCCGTACTTCTCCACCGCCGAGGACCCCGAGCCGCTGTACTCCCACGGCGGCACCTGGGAGAAGGCCTTCCCCACCTACGCCTTCGACGGCACCGGCCGGATCTCGCACCTGGTGATCCACTACCCGGCGTACTTCGCCGACGGCGAGGCCGAGGCCCGTGCCCGGATCGAGGGCCTGCTGGCGGCCAAGTCGGGCCGGGGGCGCGAATACCACTTCTCGTGGGAAGAGGAGGGCAACCAGTTGACGGTCAGCGTGCTCACGCCGCTCGCCGTCGACATCGCCGCCCAGCGCTTCGTCACCGCTCCGGGCGAGACGGTCCTCGGCTTCACCGACCCCAGCCGGGTCCAGCGCACCCTCCCCCTGTCCTACGGCGAGCAGCAGCGGGACGTGCCCCCGGTCGTCTGGCGCACGGGCCTGCGCTCCACCGAGCCGCATCTGCTCGCCCTCGGCCAGCCGGGCACCGGCACCTCGACCCTGCTGCGGTCCATCGCCCTGCAGGTCCTCCAGCACGGCGACGTGGTGATCATCGACGGCGGAGGCACCGGCGAGTACGCCTGCCTGACCGGCCGGGACGGGGTGCTGGCCGTGGAATGCGGCCTCCCCGGGGTGCTGGCGAGCCTGGAGTGGGCCGCGGCCGAGACCGAGCGCCGGCTGATCGCCGCCAACCGTGCCCACCAGGCGGGCCACCCGCCACCGGACGACACCAAGCGTCCCCTGTGGATCCTCCTGGACCGCCCGACGGCGTTCACCCACCTGGCCGCCGCCCAGGACCGCAAGGACCCGCAGTCCCTCCTCCAGGTCCCGCTCCGGCACGGCCGCCCGGCGAACGTGACGGTGGTCGTGGCCGAGCAGCTGGACACCGTGGAGGCCCTCGGCGAACCGGTACGCCAGCACACCCGCGCGCGCGTGGTCCTCGGGCCGGCGACGGCCGCGCAGCTCGAGTCCGTCCTGGGCGCACCCCCGCACACCACCCCCGTCGAGGAGGTCCCGCCCGGCCGCGGCTACGCCCGCCTCGGCATGGGCCCGGTCCACCGCCTCCAGGTCCCGGCCACGCCGAACCCCTACGACGACGCCACGTCCGACGCCCACCGCCAAGCGGTCCTGGGCCTTCTCCCGCCGCGCACGACACCGGCGGACGGGGAGACGGTCCCCGAGCCGGAGGGGACGGAAGCGGAGCCGCTCACGACGGACCCGAAGCCGGACCCCGTGCCGGATCCGGTACCGGTCCTGACGAAGCCGAAGGACTCGATTCCCAATCCGGTACCCGTACTGACGAAGCCGACGAAGTCGAAAGCGAAGGCAACCTAGCCACGCCAGGCGCCCCGGCCACACCGACGCGGAGCACTACGCCACACCGGAGCGCTACGCCACGAACGTCCGCGGCGCCTCTCCGGCCCCCGCACCGCCCTCCTCCACGATCCGCGCCGCCGCGGCCAGCCGCACAGCCGCCTCCTCGGCCACCGCACCCCCCACGGTGAACGGCAGCCGCACATACCCCTCGAACGCCCCGTCCACGCCGAACCGCGGTCCTGACGGCACCCGCACCCCCACCCGCTCCCCCGCCTCGGCCAGCCGCGACCCCGAGAGCCCTCCGGTCCGCACCCACAGCGTCAAACCGCCCCGGGGCACCTCGAACTCCCACTCGGGCAGCTCCCGCCGCACCGCTGCCACGAGTTCGTCGCGGTTCTCCCGCGCCTGCTCCCGCCGCACCTCCACGGCCTGTTCCCAGCCCCCCGTCCCGAACAGCCAGTTGACGGCCAGCTGCTCCAGGACGGGCGTGCCGAGGTCGGCGTAGGCCCGCGCGGCGACCAGACTGCGGATCACGTCCGGAGCGGCCCGCACCCATCCGATGCGCATCCCGGCCCAGAACGCCTTGCTCGCCGACCCCACCGTGATCACCGTGGACCCGGCCGGGTCGAAGGCACACACCGGCCGCGGCATCCGCACATCCGGGTCGAGCCACAGCTCGCTCATCGTCTCGTCGGCGATCAGCACGGTCCCCGCGGAGCGCGCCGCGTCCACCAGCCGCCGCCGCTGGTCCTCGTCGGCGAGCGCACCGGTCGGGTTGTGGAAGTCGGCGACGACATACGCGATCCGGGGCGCGGCGTCCCGCAGGACCTGCCGCCAGCGGTCCATGTCCCAGCCGGTGAGCCCCTCGGCCATCGCGACGGGCACGAGCCGGGCCCCGGCCTCCCGCATGAGCTGGAGGATGTTGGCGTACGAGGGCGACTCGACGGCGATGCGCTCACCCCGCCCGGCGAACAGATGGCAGATCGCGTCGATCGCGCCCATCGCCCCGGTCGTCACCATGATCTGCTCGGGCATGGTCGGGATCCCGCGCGCCGTGTACCGCTCGGCGATCATCGCCCGCAGCGCCGGCAGCCCGGCGGGATAGTCGCCGTGCGTGTGCGCGTACGGGGGCAGTTCCTCCAGGGCGCCCCGCACGGCCCGGGTCAGCCACGGCTCGGGGGCCGGCAGCGCCGCACAGCCCAGGTCGATCATCGAGCCGAGCGTCTCGGGCGGCAGCGGTTCCAGGCCGCGCGCGGGCAGCGGGTTCCCGGCCGGTACGGCGGTCCAGCTGCCCGCGCCGCGCCGGGACTCCAGGAAGCCCTCGCTGCGCAGCGCCTCGTACGCGGCGGCGACCGTCGTACGGCTGACGGTCAGGGAAAGGGCGAGTTCCCGCTCGGCGGGCAGCCTGGCGGCCACCGGGACCCGTCCTTCGAGCACCAGCAGGCGGATGCCGTCGGCGAGCGCGCGGTAGGCGGGCGGCCGGCGCGTGCCGGGCCCTGCCGGCCGCTCCTGCTGGGAGTTGAGCAGCCGGGCCAGTTGCGCCGCACCCACGGCCGAAGTCCACTGTGCCATCGGAATCAGTCCACCTTCCCCGGATTGGCCATGGATGGCCTCTCCACCCAAGCCACAGGGTGTCATGCATCAGTCCACTGACACCACAGGGGGGCACATCATGTCCACGCGGCGCCATCTCACCCGGCGGCTGACCCAGCTCTACGCCGGTCTCGCGCTGTACGGCGCGAGTTCGGCGCTGCTCGTCCGGTCAGGGCTCGGCCTGGAGCCGTGGAACGTGCTGCACCAGGGCCTCGCCGAGCGGACCGGACTGTCGATCGGCGTGGTGCTGACCCTCCTGGGCGCGGCGGTGCTGCTCGCCTGGATCCCGCTGCGCCAGCGGCCGGGCCTGGGCACGATCTCCAACGTGCTGGTCATCGGCATGGCGATGGACGCCGCGCTGGCCCTGGTGCCCGACGCGCACGGCCCGGTGGCGCGCGTGACGCTGATGGTGACGGGGATCGTCCTGAACGGCGCGGCGACCGGCCTGTACATCGCGGCCCGCTTCGGCCCGGGTCCGCGCGACGGCCTCATGACGGGCCTGCACCAGCGCACGGGGGTCTCGATCCGCCTGGTGCGCACGGCCATCGAGTTCGCGGTCGTGGCGACCGGCTTCGCCCTGGGCGGCACCGTCGGCGTCGGCACTCTCCTGTACGCGGTCTCGATCGGCCCCCTCGCCCAGCTGTTCCTGCGCGTGTTCGCCGTCCCCCCGGCATCCGGCGGCAGTACGGTCGTTGCCACCGGTCAACCCCGAGGAGCGATACTGCGTCCGTGACCCCGCGGATACGCCATCCCTATCTCGACCATCCCGGCCCGATCGCCTTCGCCCACCGGGGCGGGGCCGCGGACGGTCTGGAGAACACCGTGCGGCAGTTCCGGTGTGCCGTCGAGGCGGGCTACCGGTACATCGAGACCGACATCCACACCACCCGGGACGGCGAACTCGTCGCCTTCCACGACGCGACCCTGGACCGGGTGACGGACGGGGCGGGCCTGATCGCCGACCTGCCGTGGCAGGAGGTGCGGCACGCGCGCGTGGCGGGCGAGGAACCGGTGCCCCTCTTCGAGGAACTCCTGGAGACCTTCCCCGACGTGCGCTGGAACGTCGACGTCAAGGCGGAGGCCGCCCTGCTGCCCTTCCTGGACCTGATCGGGCGGACGAACTCCTGGGACCGGATCTGCCTCGGCTCGTTCTCCGAGGCGCGCGTGGTGCGCGCCCAGCGGCTGGCCGGCCCGCGCCTGGCCACCTCGTACGGCACCCGGGGCGTGCTCAATCTGCGGCTGCGTTCCTGGGGGCTGCCCGCCGCGGTGCGCCGCTCGGCGGTCGCCGCCCAGGTCCCCGAGATCCAGTCCGGTATCCAGGTCGTGGACGGCCGCTTCCTCCACGCCGCCCACGCGCGCGGACTCCAGGTACATGTGTGGACCGTCAACGACCCGGAGAGCATGCACCGGCTTCTGGACCTGGGTGTGGATGGCATCATGACCGATCACATCGACACGTTGCGCAAGGTCATGGAGGACCGCGGCGTCTGGGTCTGACACCCCGCCCCGCCGCCTCTGCGCGTTCACGGGGAAGCGAGGGCACGGGTGGGCACCGGCACCGTGCGGACACCGCAGGACGACGGGGCGGCGGATCTCGGACGCGAGCAGCGCGGCTGGTACGTCTACGACTGGGCGTGCTCCGTCTACTCGACGAGCGTGCTCACCGTCTTCCTGGGCCCCTATCTGACATCGGTCGCCGAATCGGCCGCCGACGCCGGCGGGTACGTCCACCCCCTCGGGATCCCGGTGCGCGCCGGGTCCTTCTTCGCGTACTCGGTGTCCCTTTCGGTGATCGTGGCCGTGCTGGTGATGCCCCTGGCGGGCGCCGCCGCCGACCGCACCGGCCGCAAGAAGCCCCTGCTCGCGGCCGCCGCCTACACGGGGGCCACGGCCACGACGGCCATGTTCTTCCTGGACGGCGACCGCTATCTGCTCGGCGGGGCGCTCCTGGTCGTCGCGAACGCGGCGCAGTCCGTGGCGATGATGCTCTACAACTCCTACCTGCCGCAGATCGCCCCGCCCGAGCAACGGGACGCGGTCTCCTCCCGCGGCTGGGCCTTCGGCTACGCGGCGGGATCGCTGGTCCTCGTCATCAACCTCGTCCTCTATACCGGGCACGAGAGCTTCGGCATCTCCGAGAGCACGGCGGTCCGCATCTGCCTGGCGTCGGCCGGCCTGTGGTGGGGCGCGTTCGCCCTCATTCCGCTCCGGCGGCTGCGCGACCGCAGGTCCACCGCGCACGTGGCGACCCTCCCCGGCTTCCGGCAGCTCGCGGCGACCGTCCGCGACATGCGCCGCCACCCGCTGACCCTGGCTTTCCTGCTCGCGTACCTCGTCTACAACGACGGCATCCAGACGGTGATCTCCCAGGCCTCGGTCTACGGCTCCGAGGAACTGGGCCTCGGGCAGTCCACGCTGATCGGCGCCATCCTGCTGGTGCAGGTGCTGGCGGTGGCGGGCGCGCTGACGATGGGCAGGCTGGCCCGGACGTACGGGGCCAAGCGCACGATCCTCGGCTCACTCGTCGCGTGGACGATGACGCTGGCGGCCGGCTACTTCCTGCCGGCCGGGGCGCCGGTGTGGTTCTTCGTCCTGGCCGCCGGGATCGGCCTGGTCCTCGGCGGCAGCCAGGCGCTGTCCCGCTCCCTGTTCTCCCATCTCGTCCCGCCCGGGAAGGAGGCCGAATACTTCTCCGCGTACGAGATGAGCGACCGCGGCATGAGCTGGCTCGGGCCGCTGCTGTTCGGGCTCACCTACCAGCTGACCGGGAGCTACCGGGACGCGATCATCTCGCTGGTGGGGTTCTTCGTCATCGGATTCGTCCTGCTCGCCCGGGTACCCGTGGGGCGTGCGATCCGTGAAGCGGGGAATCCGGTTCCTGACAGGATTTAGCACTCGGCGCGAAAGGGCTGTAGTGTACGCGTTTGGCCTGCCAGGCGTACCGTTACTGCGCGTCAAAGATGCCGAAACGCTGGGTTACATCTGCTAGCAGATGTGACAAACCGGACGCTGGTGGGTACTGCAAGGGTTAACAAGGCTGCGGCTACGACGGCGACGCATGACCCGGAACGGGACTCGGAACGGGAATCTTTACCGCCGACCGGACGTTGACCGGATGACGACGACAGCGACACCTGTCCTGTGGGCGACAAGCCCGGGAGGCACGATTCATGAGTGAGCGAGCTCTTCGCGGCACGCGCCTCGTGGTGACCAGCTACGAGACGGACCGCGGCATCGACTTGGCTCCGCGCCAGGCCGTGGAGTACGCATGCGAGAAGGGGCACCGGTTCGAGATGCCCTTCTCGGTCGAGGCGGAGATCCCGCCGGAGTGGGAGTGCAAGGTCTGCGGGGCCCAGGCACTCCTCGTGGACGGCGATGTCCCGGAAGAAAAGAAGGGCAAGCCCGCGCGTACGCATTGGGACATGCTGATGGAGCGGCGCACCCGTGAGGAACTCGAAGAGGTCCTCGAGGAGCGCCTGGCGGTTCTGCGCTCCGGTGCGATGAACATCGCGATTCATCCCCGGGACAGCAGCCGCAAGTCGGCCTGAACCCCTGCGGGCCCGGCCGAACAGCGCGTCAGAACCGCGGGCGCCGTACTTCACGTACGGCGCCCGCGGTTTTTGTCGTGCCTCGTGTGTCTCTTGTGCCTCGTGTGCCTGGCTGCCGGGACGCTCAGTGCGTCAGCGGCGGGCGCGGCTCCTTCGGGGCGTCGCCCGGCTCGTCCCTGATGACCTCGCCCTGGACGACCTTGCCGTCGGGGCGGTGCATACGGGCTTGCTGGAACGCCCCGCCCAGGGTGCCCGGGTCGGCCTCGCGGAGCTTGCGCTCGAAGGTGCGCTCCGCGGAGCGGCTCACGGCCTTCTGGACCGGCGGCAGCAGCAGGAGCAGGCCCACCGCGTCCGACACCAGGCCGGGGATCATCAGCAGCAGACCGCCCAGCATCATCAGGCCGTTGCCCTCGCTGTTCGGCCGGGCCGCCTCCGGCATCGCACCGCTCTGCCGCTGTTGCAGCGCTTCGGAGAGGTTGCGGAAGGCGCGCCGGCCGGCCCGCTTGATCACGACCGAGCCGAGGACGAGGCCCGCGAGCAGGACGAGGAAGACCACCAGCCCGCTGGACGCCCCCGCGACCACCGTGAGCAGCCAGATCTCCAGCACGAGCCACGCGGCGAGCCCCAACGGCAGGAACGTACGCAGCCGGGAGCGCCGGGGCCGGGCAGGGGTGCTGGGGGTCTGAGCGCCAGTCGTCATGACTCCAGTGTGCCTGGACCCGGCTCAGTCCGGGATAAGGGCAGATCAGCCGCTCCTGTCAGCGACCTCAGAGGTCCGCTAGGGCTTGGCCGGCTTGCCGCCGCGCCCCGTGACCTTGCCGACCCGCTCCCCCACGCCCCACGCCGTGACCCGCCACAGCGCCTCGACGAGGATGTCGCGGCTCATCTTGGAGTCGCCGTGCTCGCGCTCGACGAAGGTGATCGGCACCTCGACGACGTGGTAGCCGGCCTTGACCGAGCGACGCGCGAGGTCGACCTGGAAGCAGTAGCCCTGCGAGGCGACCTCCTCGAGGCCGAGGCCCTCCAGGGTCTCGCGGCGGAAGGCCCGGTAGCCGCCGGTGATGTCGCGCAGCGGCAGGTCGAGCGCGAGCCGGGAGTAGAGGCTGCCGCCCCGGGAGATCACCTCACGGGACTTCGGCCAGTTCACCACCCGGCCGCCGGGCACCCAGCGCGAGCCGAGCACCAGGTCGGCGCTCTTGAGGGCGGTGAGCAGACGAGGCAGCTCCTCGGGCTGGTGGGAGCCGTCGGCGTCCATCTCGATCAGCACGCCGTAGTCGCGCTCCAGGCCCCAGCGGAAGCCCGCCAGGTAGGCGGCGCCCAGGCCCTCCTTGCCCTTGCGGTGCAGCACGTGGACGTGGTCGTCCTCCACCGTCAGCTCGTCGGCCAGCTTGCCCGTGCCGTCCGGGCTGTTGTCGTCGGCCACGAGTACGTGCGCCTCGGGGACGGCTTCGCGCACCCGGCCGACGATGCTCTTGATGTTCTCCGCCTCGTTGTAGGTCGGGATGATCACCAAGGCCGTGCCGAGCGGGCCGAACTTCCTCCCCTGGGCTCCTGCCGCGAGGGTTCCGTCGCCGTCGTTCACTGATGCCCCTTCAAGTCCGTACGCAGGGATCCACCATAGTGGGCCCGGCCTGCGGTGACGTGACAGGACGTTCGAAACCGTGGTGTCGAATCCGCAGGGCGCGGGTAAGAATGCGCTTTCGCGGGCGAGCGTACGGCGGATGGGGGCCCGGCGCCCTTCGGGCCGACCTGGGACCCGCTGGCTGCGGGTCGACCGAAAGCCGTTGTCTACTGAGCGTCCGGGCCCCTCCCGGGTCACACCTCCCCGACCGGCCGGAACGTTCCCTCGGCGCTGCGCCGGCCTGAGCCTGGCTCCCAGTGGCGGTGCCCGGTGCGGCACACCGTCCCTGACCCGGCGGCGCTGCGGCGAGTGCGCGGACGTTCCCGGTCGGGCGTCCGGTGGTGGACTCCGCCGAACCTACCGGCCACCTGCGGCCGCCTGTCAACAGCCGTTTGACCTGCGCATCTCCCGCCAAAGGCCTGGTCAGTGCGGAGGATACGCAGGTCGCGTGCCGGGGGCGCGGCACACGATCGCGTGCGCGCCACCCCCGTAGATCACTCGCCCGGCCGTACGAAGACCGTGCGTCCGCCCACCACGGTGCGCAGACAGACGGGCAGGTCGCGGCCCGGGGTCAGGTCGGGCAGCCCCGGGGTGCCGGAGCGGGGATCCGTCGACCAGCGGGCGACCCGGTCGTCCGGGGCCTGCACCACGAGTTCGCCGGTGTGCCACACCGCGTAGTCGGCGGGGGCGCCCGGCACCAGGGCGCCCGCGTCGTCCCTCCCCACGGCCCGCCATCCGCCGCGCGTGTGCGCCGTGAACGCGGCGCGCACGGAGACGCGGTGCTCGGGCGTGCGGTGGAAGGCGGCGGCCCGGACCGTGCCCCACGGGTCGAGCGGGGTGACCGGGCTGTCGGAGCCGAAGGCGAGCGGGACACCGGCGCGCAGCAGGGCGGCGAACGGGTTCATCGCACGTGCCCGCTCGGCGCCCAGCCGCTGCGCGTACATGCCGTCCTGGCCGCCCCACAGGGCGTCGAAGGCGGGCTGCACGGAGGCGGTGAGGCCGAACTCGGCGAAGGCGGCGATGGCGTCCGGAGTGAGCATTTCGGCGTGCTCGACGCGGTGGCGGGCGGCGCGGACGCGGGCGAGGCCCAGCTTCTCGGCGGCGGCGCGCACGCCCTCGACCACGGCGTCCACCGCCGCGTCGCCGATGGCGTGGAAGCCGGCCTGGAGACCCGCCTCGGTGCAGGCGACGACATGGGCGGCCACGGCGGCGGCGTCCAGGTAGACGTTGCCCGTGTGGCCGGCGTCGGCGTACGGCTGGTGCAGGCAGGCCGTGTGCGAGCCGAGGGCGCCGTCGACGAACAGGTCGCCCGCGGCGCCGATCGCGCCCAGTTCTCGCGCCCTGGCGACGTCCCGCTCGGCCCAGTAGCCGACGACGCGCGGCCCGGGTTCCCCGGCGGCGAGGCGCAGCAGGCCGGTGAAGTCGTCCTCGGAGGAGATCTCCGGGCCGGCGCACTCGTGGACCGTGCCGATGCCGAGGGAGACGGCGTGCGCGAGCGCGGCGCGCTGCGCGTCGACGCGCTGCTGAGGCGTTACGGCCGCGAACGCGGCGGCCCGTACGGCGTGGTGGGCGTCGGCGGTGAGCGGTCCGTCCGCGCGGACGGCGTCGGGAACCAGGTCGAGCAGGGCCGTCGTGACGACCGCCGAGTGGACGTCGATCCGGCTGAGGTAGAGGGGCCGGTGTCCGGCGGCCTCGTCCAGCTCCGCACGCGTCGGGGGGCGACCGCCGGGCCAGCGGGCGGCGTCCCAGCCGTGTCCGAGCAGGACGCGGTCGTCCGGGCGGGAGGCGGCGAAGTCCCGTACGAGGGTCAGGGCGGCCTCGAGAGAGGGAGCGGCGGACAGATCGAGGCCGGTGAGCGCGAGGCCGGTGGCAGTGGTGTGCACATGCGCATCGGTGAATGCCGGAGTGACCAGTGCGCCGTCGAGGTCGATCACCTCGTCGACCCCGTCCACGAAGGCGTCGGCGGCCCCCTCCGACCCCACCCAGGCAACCTGGCCACGTTCCACGACCATCGCGGTGGCGAACGGGTCGGCAGGGCTGTGAACCTCTCCACGGCGGAGCAGGACGGTCTTCGACGGGGCGCTGGACTCACTCATGGACAACAGTCTCGCGCCTGACCCCGGTCACTCCGAACATGGGTCGCCCGCAACGCCCGACGGTGATCAGATCCGCGGCGGCCGCGCCTCGTACGGCGTGGACAACACCACCGTCGTCCGCGTCGAGACCCCCGCCAACGTCCGCACCCGGGCCAGCAGTTCCTCCAGCTCGTGCGGCGTCGAGACCCGCACCTTGAGGATGTAGTTCTCGTCCCCCGCGACACTGTGGCACGCCTCGATCTCCGGCGCGCCCGCGAGCCGCTCCGCGATGTCGTCAGGGGCGCTGGGGTCGAACGGTTTGACCGAGATGAACGCGGTCATGGGGAGCCCGACGGCCTCCGGGTCGACGACCGCGGCATAGCCGCGGATGACGCCGCGCTGCTCCAGCCGGCGCACCCGCTGGTGCACGGCCGACGTGGACAGACCCGTGGCCTTGCCCAGGTCGGTGTAGCTCATCCGCCCGTCCTTGACGAGCAGCTGCACGATCTGTCGGTCCAGCTCCTCCATGGCGCAAGAACCTACAGTGCGGTTGATCTCCTCGGATACCCGAGCAGCCCAGGTCATGCCCGGTTCGTGATGTGGCCGGAAGCCGACGGTCAGCCGCCCGGGGGACAAAACCACCACAGTGGGCACCTGCGCGCGGCATGTGACGAACGCCACAGGGCTCGAACGGTCTCCGTGATGTTCTCGTGATTACCGCCGAGAGGGGACGGGAAGTGCTTGCTGTGGTCGAGGCCGCAGTGCCTGAACGGCCCAGTCCGAGGGGGAGAACCCAATGCAGAGTCTTAAGCGCCCTGGTCGCACCGCGCCCAAGCGGCCGCAGCTCGTCGTCGAGCCCGAGCCGGAGGGCGTCGAACCCGACACCTTCGACGACGAGCTCGACTCCTACGACACCTTCGAGATGTTCCGGGTCGTCTGCCCGGACTGCGCTCAGCCAATCGCGCTGCTGGCGGACGAAGAGGTTCTGCCGGAGCACGCGCTGTGCGCCTCGCCGTGGAACCCGTTCGGACTCACGGTCTGTGCCGGCACCGGCCGCAGGGCCACGGACGCCAGCCCCGCGGACGAGTCCGCGGATCCTCAGGAGCAGGACACCGCCCTGCTGTTGACGCTCCCTCAGGGGCTCGACTGGCGGACCCAGCCCTTCTCGCACGTCGGCGGCCCGGGCTCGCGCCCGATCAGGGTCCCCGTCATGCGCCGCCAGGCGGCCTGAGCGCGGGCCTTCCCGGCCCGCTCGCTCCACCCCAGTGACTGCTCCGCACCACGGCTCGCAGGGTGCCGTGGTGCGGTTCAGTGCGTCCGGAGCACACGGGTGGCGCGCACTCCCCGGGCCCTGCCGGAGCGACCAGGGGGAGCCCTGAAACGCACGCCCGATTCCACCATCCGGTGACCTGTCCGGCCTTCGCCGCGTTGCCCTGGCATGACCCCCATCTCCTCAGCGACCGGGCGTCAGCGCCTCCTCTTCGTCCCGGCACCCGCAGAATCGGTTCGGCCGACCGCGCCGCGCTACCAGGACCCCCCGATCTACCGCGACCTGATGCGGACCTGGGCCGAGGGCGGCCGCACCCTGCCGGGCCGGCACGACCCGGAGTGGATGCGGCTCGCGGCGCCCTGGCGGGGCCTCGACCAGTTCAGCGTTCCTCTGGCCCCACGAGATGGCGGGCGATGACCATCCGCTGGATCTGGTTGGTGCCCTCGACGATCTGCAGCACCTTGGCCTCGCGCATGTAGCGCTCGACCGCGAAGTCCGCGGTGTAGCCGTAGCCGCCGAGGATCTGCACGGCGTCGGTGGTGACCCGCATCGCGGTGTCGGTGCAGTGCAGTTTGGCCATGGCCGCCTGCCGGGCGAACGGCCGGCCCGCGTCCCGCAGCCGCGCCGCCGCGAGGTAGAGCGCACGGCCCGCCTCGATCTGCGTCGCCATGTCGGCGAGCATGAAGCGAAGCCCCTGGAAGTCGGCGATCGCCTTCCCGAACTGGCGCCTTTCGGCCGCGTACACCAGCGCCTCGTCGAGCGCCGCCTGCGCCACGCCGATCGCGCACGCCGCGATGCCGAGCCGCCCCGAGTCCAGCGCGGACAGGGCGATCGCGAAGCCCTGCCCCTCCTCGCCGATGCGCCGGTCGTCGGAGATCCGTACGCCGTCGAAGTGAACCTGGGCGGTGGGCGAGCCCTTCATGCCCATCTTCTTCTCGGGCACCGCCGCGCTCACCCCCGGCGCGTCGCCGGGCACCAGGAACGCGGTGATCCCGCGCGGTCCCTCCTCGCCGGTGCGCGCCATGACCGTGTAGAAGTCGGCGATCCCGCCGTGGGTGATCCAGGCCTTGGTGCCGGTGATCACCCAGCCGTCGCCGTCCCGCACCGCCTTGGTGCGCAGGGCCGCCGCGTCCGATCCGGAGTGCGGCTCGGAGAGGCAGTAGGCACCGAGCAAGCCGCCGCCGAGCATCCCGGGCAGGTGCTCGACCTGCTGCTCCTTGGTGCCGTAGGCGGCGAGCGCGTAGGAGGACAGGGAGTGGACGCTGACGCCGAGGCCGACCGTGAGGCGGGCCGCGGAGAGCTCTTCGAGGGCCTGGAGATAGACCTCGTACGGCTGATCGCCGCCGCCGTACTCGGACGCGTACGGCAGGCCGAGCAGGCCGGAGTGCGAGAGCAGGGTGAACAGGTCCCGCGGGAAGCGGCCGGCGTCCTCCTCCTCGGCCGCCTTCGGGGTGATCTCCTGCCGCGCGATGTCACGGACGAGTGAGATCAGCTCCCGGGCCTCCTCCGTGGGCAGTTGTCGGTCCACCGGCTGCGGGGCGCGGTCGGGCATGGCGACGCTCTCCTCCCTGTCGGGCACTGGCGGACGGGCCCATGGGTGGGGGGCGCCGCCGGGTCGATCTGGTGCCTGGCCGATGCTTGCAGTCCCGGGTCTCGGAAGCTGCTGACCAGCGGCTGTGCGCTGTGAGTATGCCCGATCGGAGGCATGCAGTCACCAGTTAACGACCGCTTACTTCAGGTAATGCCCGAGCACATCCGCCGGATCGGAATTGGTCCGCACCATTGACCGAACTGGTCTAGTCCTCCTACCGTTTCGCTTCACCGAGTCATCGCGTTCATGCCAATCGGCGCGCGTTCCCTCTCCCCACGAGGAGACACCGGATGCACACCCCCCACCGCTCCCGCTTCCGGGCCATCGTGTCCGCGGCCTGTTGCGCCGTCCTCGGCGCCGGTCTGCTGGCCGGCGCCGGCACCTCGACCGCCACCGCGGCGGCCTCGGCTCAGGAGGCCGCCGCGGCATCGAAGGCCGCGCCCGGCTCCAGGGCCGCCGGCTCCAAGGTCATCGGGTACTTCACCGAATGGGGCACCTACGACCGCAAGTACTACGTCAAGAACATCGAGACGTCCGGCTCGGCGGCCAGGCTCACGCACATCAACTACGCGTTCGGCAACGTCACCGGCGGAAAGTGCGCCATGGGCGACGCCTACGCGGCCACCGACCGGGCCTACACCGCCGCCGACTCCGTCGACGGCAAGGCCGACACCTGGGACCAGCCGCTGCGCGGCAACTTCAACCAGCTGCGCAAACTGAAGCAGAAGCATCCGAACCTCAAGGTCCTGTGGTCCTTCGGCGGCTGGACCTGGTCGGGCGGCTTCGGCGAGGCCGCCAGGAACCCGGCCGCCTTCGCCCAGTCCTGCTACGACCTGGTCGAGAACTCCAAGTGGGCCGACGTCTTCGACGGCATCGACATCGACTGGGAGTACCCGAACGCCTGCGGCGCGACCTGCGACACCAGCGGCAAGGCGGCCTTCCGCGACCTGGCGCAGGCCCTGCGCGCCAAGTTCGGCTCCCGCAACCTCGTCACCGCGGCGATCACGGCCGACGCCACCCCGGGCGGCAAGATCGACGCGGCGGACTACGCGGGCGCCGCCCCGTACGTCGACTGGTACAACCCGATGACGTACGACTTCTTCGGCGCCTGGGACGCCGCCGGCCCGACGGCCCCGCACTCTCCGCTGACCTCGTACTCCGGCATCCCGAAGGCGGGCTTCCACACGTCGGCGACCATCGCGAAGCTCAAGGGCCTCGGCATCCCCGCCTCGAAGCTGCTGCTCGGCATCGGCTTCTACGGCCGCGGCTGGACCGGCGTCACCCAGTCGGCCCCCGGCGGCACCGCGACCGGCCCGGCGGCGGGCACGTACGAGCAGGGCATCGACGACTACAAGGTGCTCAAGACCAAGTGCCCGGCGACGGGGACGGACGCCGGCACGGCGTACGCCAAGTGCGGGAACGACTGGTGGAGTTACGACACCCCGGCGACCATCGGGACCAAGATGACGTACAAGAACCAGCAGGGTCTGGGCGGCACGTTCTTCTGGGAGCTGAGCGGCGACACGGCGAACGGTGAGCTGATCAGGGCCATCAAATAAGGCAGGGCGATCAGGGGCGGAGGGACCGTGACGGGCCCTCCGCCCCCGTCTCACGCGTCCTGGCGGGCGGCCGCCTGCGGGGCCGGGTAGGCGGGGTCCAGGTCCTCGATCGCCCGCAGGGCGCCGCCGAGGCCCTTCACCAGCAGCTCGCACATGGTCTCGCGGGGCAGTTCGGGGCGGTCGATCCATTCGAGGGTGGCGCCCTCGACGCTGCACACCCAGGCCAGCAGCCCCATCCGCGCCAGCGGGGTGATGTCGACGCGGCCGTACGCGCCCTCGGCGATGGTGGCGACGATCGCCTCGCGCACACCGTCCCGGATGGCGTGCACCTCGGTGTCGAAGCCGACTCCGCCGCTGACGATCGTGCGGTACGCGGCCTGGTTGTGCTCGGCGTAGCGCAGATAGCTGTCGATCGTGCGCTGGACACGGTCGACCGGGGGCAGTTCGAGTCCGCTCGCCGCCAGGGTGACCAGGTCGGTGACCGAGTCCTGGATGATGGCCAGGTAGTAGCCCCGCTTGGACTGGAAGTAGTAGTAGATGAGCCCCTTGGCGACGTGCGCCTGCCGGGCGATGTCGTCCATCGAGAGGGCGTCGTAGGACGTGTCTGCGAACAACCTCCGGCCGATGGCGATGAGTTCGGCACGGCGCGCCAGCGAGCGCTCGGTGCCGCGGGCTCTGGGACGCGCGGCAGGCTGTTGACTGATATTCAATTTCGACCCTGGTTCCAGGCGGGCGAGGAGGGACATCCGCAGTATGGCAGGTCGGAGGGCCGGGTCGTGGGTCAGGTCACAGCGCTCCGGCCAGGGTCACAACAGCCCGAGCTGAGTCACGAGCATCGCGACGACCACGACGAGCGTCCAGCCCATGACGTGCTCGACGATCTTCGGGCCGTCGTCCTGGGGGCCGCCCGTGCGGACGCCGGCGGCGGTGGCTGAGTGTGCGGTCATGGCTTCTCGCTGATCCGGTGGGGCGGACGGACTTCCCCCGAAGTTCCGCCCACCTTGCCACCCGGAGCGGCTTTTGCGGCCGAGAGTTTGGTCACACGCGCACGCCCACGGCTGTCAGCGCCCTGCGCTGGGCCGCGGTCGGGCGCGCCGGGAAGTACAGATAGCAGACGCCGCCGGTACCGGAGACGACCTTGCCGGAGGCGTTGTACCGCTTGGTCCGCAGCCAGATGTTCTCCCACTCGCGCCGCCGGTAGACGCGCCGCACGGCCTGGTTGGTCGCCGAGGCGGGGTCGTTCGCGATCACGTCGCCGCCGGCCGTGAAGCCGATGACGGTCATCAGGTGCCCCGCGGTGCCGTACCCGGCGCCGGTCAGCTCCTCCTTCAGGAAGGACTGGGACGTTATGGCCGGGATGCCCGCCGCGATCAGCGTCTCCAGGTCGGTGAGCGAGCCGAGCCGGGTGACCACGGCCTGGAGGTCCTTGAACGTGGCCGCGTAGGCGGCGTTGAAGGGCCAGTTGCCGCAGCCCGAGTACTGGTAGTCGTACGTGAACCGGGCCGCGTGGCACACCTGCGGATCGGCGTACGACGGCTCCACCCAGGCCAGCTGCTCGGAGCTGAGCCGGCCGCCCCAGTACTCGATGATCATCTGGGAGGAGGTCGGGCTGCACCAGGCCTCGCCGCCGTTGTCGTACTCGGGGTACTGACCCTTGTGGATCTCCTGCGAGTACCGCGGGACGGTCAGTTCCTTCGCGAGGCCGGGCGCGGACGCCGGGACGGTGAACCGGTCGGGGACGTCGGAGCCCATCGTGCCGAGCCGCCACACGGTGGGCGTGGCCTTGGTGCCCGGCTTGCGGTACAGCGTCAGACGCAGACGGTAGGAGGCCAGGCGCAGGCCCGTCGCCGGGTCGTCGACGGCCAGCGTGTCCGTCCAGACGGTGCTCTTGCCGTCGCTCTGGTCGTCGACCGAGGTGCGCCGGATGTCCTGGTCGCCCGCCGCCCAGCGGCCCATCACGTACCAGGGGCTGCTGGTGCCGTCGGTGTACGTGCCCATGAACTCGGCCTGGATCCAGGTGCCGGCCGGGGTGCGCGCGTTCCAGGAGACGATCGCCTCCGTCGCGGGGACGGCGAGCCGGTGGACGGGGGACGTCCAGGTGCCGTACTCCCAGGGGGCGGTGGTGCCGGTGTGCGGGTCCTTGTAGTCGGCGGTTCCGGCGGGCTTCGCGATCACCAGACCCGGTCGGGCGCCCGCGACCGCACGGGTACCCCGGGCGGTGCCGCCGCGCCAGTCACCGTGCGAGACCCAGGCCCGGTTGTCCACGGTGCGGGCCGGGACCGCCCGGGAGGGGTCCGCGGTGTCGGTCGTCATGGAGACCTCGGTGTCGGCGGCCGCCGGACCCGCGCTCGCGGTGACGGCGGCGGCGACCGCTGCGGCCAGGACGGTTCTGCGGGACGGCTGTTCGGCTCTGCTCATGGCGGGGACCCCCGGATGTCGGAGTCGGGCAGGGGCGGGGCAGGTCCGTTGCACGGTCGGTCGCGCATGCGTGTGCGCCACATATGAGCACAGCCCGCCGGGTCCTGCCAGCACTTCGACCCGCGCCACGCCCACCAATATTGGCGTCGACCAGTGGCAGGAGCGCAGGAGCCGTGAACTGCGTCGCCAGGCAGGCCCTAGAGTGCTGCGCGAGATGAATCCGTCCTTCCGCTCCGCACCGGGACCCGCCGTCCGCGACCTGGCCTCCCGGATCCGCCGCCTTTCCCCCTCCTGCGGCCCGGTCCGTCTCGTCGGCGTCGACGGGCACGCCGGCTCCGGGAAGACCACGTTCGCCGAGCAGTTGGCGGGGGCGCTCGGCGGCGCGCCGGTGCTGCGCCTCGACGACATCGCCAGCCACGACGAACTGTTCGGCTGGACCGGACGGCTGCTGGACCAGGTGATCGAGCCGCTGGCCGACGGCCGGACCGCGCACTACGCCCCCTACGACTGGCGGGCCCGCCGCTTCGGCCCTCCCCGCCCCCTGCCGCCCGCACCGGTGATCCTCGTCGAGGGCGTCGGCGCGGGGCGCCGGGCACTGCGCCCCCACCTGGCCCTGCTGCTGTGGATGGAGCTGCCGGGCGAGGAGGCCTGGGCGCGGGGACGGTCGCGGGACGGGGAGGAACAGCGGGAGTTCTGGAACGGATGGGTCCCGGCGGAGCGCCGGCATTTCGCCGACGATCCCTCGCGGCCCTTCGCGGATCTCCTGGTACGGCAGGGAGAGAAGGGGTACGAGGTGTTTCCGGGACCTGCTGGGACTGTTGGACCGGACCAGCCCCTCACGCACGGTGACGGACCGCCCGCAGTGTGCTGAACTTGTGAAAGCCCTTGCGGTGCAACTTGCCGGAGTGCTTCAACTCGGCTTGACCGGTGGGCCGTACAGGACTTACGTTCTGAATGTGCGGCCATTCGGAGCCGCCCACAGACGCGAAGCCCCCGGTTGTTCCCCCGTGATCGGGGGCTTCGTTCTGTCTTCTTCCGTTTTCCGGGCCTCGTGAGGCGCCGAACGCTCACACTCGGTCACCGTGCGCGAGTGGACCGCATCCGCTCCCACCTCGCCGAACGGCCCGTGCGGCACCCTTCGGGGGCGCCGCCCCCGCAGGTACGATGCCCTCGTCGCGACCTACGGACGGTTGCTCCGCGCACCTCGCAACTCCGGTCCGTGGCACAGCGGTTCGAGCAGGGCAGCCGGCTGGGGGGACGGCTCGTTGGCATACCGACGGGGGCACGGTTCGTGGGGGACGTGATGGAATTCGGCACGCAGGGCCCGCAGGCCCCGGCCGACCTCGCCTGGCTGCGAGGCGTCGACGCCTACACCATGGGCGCCTATCCGCAGGCGGAGGAGGAGTTCCGCGCCGCCGTACGGATGGACCCCGGGATGGCCGACGGCTGGCTCGGGCTGCACGCGCTGCGCGTCGACACGACGACCGCGCTGCTCAGGATGTTCCGGCACCGGGACCGCTTCGGGGAGCAGCGCTCCCGCTACCGCCGCACCCTCAACTCCTGGTACTGGCTGGGCTGGTGGGTGCAGCCCGTGCTGGAGAGCCCCCGCGACCTGCTGCTCGCGCACGCCTCCCACTGGCTGGACGGCCGCCACGTCCCCGAGCTGGACCGGGCCCTCGCCGGGCTTCCGCCGGTGGACACCGACGCCCAGGTCCGCTTCCTGCACGCCTGCCGCGCCTATCTGGTCAAGGACTGGGAGCAACTGGTCCGCCACACCGACCCGCTCCTCGCCGACCCGATGCTCGGCATCGAGACGGGGCTCTTCGGCGGCATGGCCCGGGTCCGTCTGGAGATGTACGGCCAGGCCGAACCGCTGCTGTCCGCCGCGCTGATGCGCTGCCGCAGCGAGCAACCGCAGCGCAAGGAGCTGCGCTACTGGCTGGCCCGGGCGCACGAGGGCACCGGCCGCAGCGCCGCCGCGCTCCCCCTGTACCGGGCCGTGCACCGCATCGACCCGGCCTTCATGGACACCTCGGCCCGGCTCGCCGCGATCGCCGAGGGCGACGGCTACGACGACTCCACCGACCTCGCGGCGATCACGCTCCCGGGCCTCGGCCAGGACGCCGTGGACGGGCCGGACGGATTCGACCCGCTCTTCGGCACCGAGGGCCGCGACCTGAGACTGCCCGACCTCGAGCCGCCGGGCTCCGCTCCCCTGCCACCGGTGACGGATCCGGCCGTGCGCGAGAAGTTCTCCCCCGCCCCGTCCCTGCCCGCCGGGCCCACCGATCCCGCGTTACTGGAGGAGGCACTCGCCGAGCTGGAGCGCATGGTGGGTCTGGAGCCGGTGAAACGCCAGGTCAAAGCGTTGTCGGCGCAGCTGAACATGGCTCGGTTGCGGGCCGGTCAGGGCTTGCCGGTCCAGCCGCCCAAACGGCACTTCGTCTTCTCCGGCCCCTCCGGCACCGGCAAGACCACCGTCGCCCGCATCCTCGGCCGCGTCTTCTACGCCCTCGGGCTGCTCGGCGGCGACCATCTCGTGGAGGCCCAGCGGGCCGACCTGGTCGGCGAGTACCTCGGGCAGACGGCCGTGAAGGCCAACGAGCTGATCGACTCGGCCCTCGGGGGCGTCCTCTTCGTCGACGAGGCGTACTCGCTGTCCAACTCGGGCTACGGCAAGGGCGATGCGTACGGCGACGAGGCGCTCCAGGTGCTGCTGAAGCGGGCGGAGGACAACCGCGACCATCTCGTGGTGATCCTGGCCGGCTACCCGGAGGGCATGGACCGCCTGCTCGCCGCGAACCCCGGGCTGTCCTCCCGCTTCACCAGCCGCGTCGACTTCCCCTCCTACCGTCCCCTCGAACTCACCGAGATCGGCAAGGTGCTCGCAGCGGAGAACGGCGACCTCTGGGACGAGGAGGCCCACGACGAACTGCGGTCCATCGCCGGGCATGTGGTCGACCAGGGGTGGATCGACGAACTGGGCAACGGACGGTTCCTGCGGACCCTGTACGAGAAGAGCTGTGCGTACCGGGATCTGCGGCTGTCCGTGTATCCCGGGGTGCTGGGCAGGGAAGACCTGGCGACCCTGCGGTTGCCGGATCTGATGCAGGCGTACGGGGAGGTGCTGTCCGGGCGGGGGCCGCAGGATCCGCCCGGACTGTGACCGGCCGAGCCTGCGGGCAGTCGTGCTGCTGGGGCGGCACGGGTGGACGCAGGCGGCACCCCGCGGCGCCGGGCTGCGCACCCACCCAACAGCGACTACGTCGCCAGTACCTCCTCGCCGGACCTCGGCTCGGTCAGCCTGATCTCGGGGACTTCCCGATGCGCGGGATCCCGCACCTCGCCCACCAACAGCTCCAGCACATCCTCCAGCGCGACCAGTCCGAGCACCTTCCCCGACCCGTCGGCCACCTGGGCCAGGTGTGTCGCGGCCCGCCGCATCACCGTCAGCGCGTCGTCCAGCGGCAGCTCGGACCGCAACGTCGTCATGGGCCGCCACAACTGCTGCGGCACGGCCCGGTCGGAGTGCTCCAGGTCCAGGACGTCCTTCACATGCAGATAGCCCATGAACGCCCCGTTCTCCGCCGCGACCGGGAACCGGGAGTACCCGGTCCGGGCCGTGAGCTCGACGATGCGCCCGGGGGTGACGGACGGGCTGACCGTCACCAGTGACTCGCGCTTCAGCAGGACGTCCGTCACCGGGCGCGAGCCCAGCTCCAGGGCGTCCTCCAGGCGTTCGGCCTCCTCGGGGTCGAGCAGGCCCGCGTGGCCGGCGTCCTCCACCAGCCGGTTGAGCTGCTCGCTGGTGAAGACGGCCTCGACCTCGTCCCTGGGCTCGACGTGGAAGAGCCGCAGGATGCCCTGGGAGACCGCGCCGAGCGCGGCGGTGATCGGCTTGCAGAACCGGGCGAACCAGACCAGGCCGGGACTGAGCCACAGCGCGACCTTCTCGGGGGCCGCCATCGCCAGGTTCTTCGGGAGCATCTCGCCGATGACGAGGTGGAAGAAGACCACCGCGGCGAGAGCGATGACGTAGGTCAGCGGGTGGATCATGCCGTGCGGCAGGTGGATCCACTCGAAGACCGGCTCCAGCAGATGTGCGACGGTCGGTTCGGCGACCGCGCCGAGGGTCAGCGAGCAGACGGTGATGCCGAACTGGGCCGCCGCCATCATCTGCGGCAGCCGCTCGAGCCCGTAGAGGACCTGCCGGGCGCGGGCCGTGCCGAGCGGTTCGATCTGGCTGCGGCGTACGGAGACGAGCGCGAACTCGGCACCGACGAAGAAGCCGTTGGCGAGCACGAGCAGCGCGGCGAAGAGAAGTTGGAGCACGCTCATCGGACGGCCTCCACCATGGCTGCCACCGGGGCCGTCCGCACGAGCCGGACCCGCTCCGCGCGGTAGTGGCCGACCTGGCGCACCGACAGCCGCCAGCCGGGCAGCTCCGCCCTGTCGCCGACGGCCGGGATGCGGCCCAGCAGATCCGCGATCAGGCCCGCGACGGTCTCGTACGGGCCTTCCGGCACCTCGAGGCCTATGCGCAGCAGGATGTCGACACGGCAGCTGCCGTCGACGTCCCAGGCGGGCCTGCCGTCTTCCGGCGCTGCGGAGGCCAGCTCGGGGAGGTCGTGTCCGTCGTGCTCGTCGCGGACCTCGCCGACGATCTCCTCGACGATGTCCTCCAGTGTGACGACGCCGGCCGTGCCGCCGTACTCGTCGACAACGACCGCGATGGGCTGCTCGCTGCGCAGACGGGCGAGCAGCGGCCGTACGGGCAGCGTCTCGGGGACGAGCAGCGCGGGGCGGGCGATGCGGCCGACGGGGGTGCGCAGCCGGTCCCGCACGGGCACGGCCAGGGCGTCCTTGAGGTGGACCATGCCGACCACCTCGTCGATCCTCTCCCGGTAGACGGGGAAGCGGGACAGGCCCGTGGCCCGGGTCAGGTTGACCACGTCCTCGGCGGTGGCCGAGGACTGCAGGGCGCTGACCTTCACGCGCGGCGTCATCACGTGCTGCGCGGTCAGCTCACCCAGCGACAGGGTTCTGACGAAGAGGTCGGCCGTGTCCTGTTCCAGGGCGCCGGCCCGGGCCGAGTGGCGGGCCAGGGAGACGAGTTCGCCGGGGGTGCGGGCGGAGGCCAGCTCCTCGGCGGGTTCGATGCCCAGGGCACGTACGAGCCGGTTCGCGACGGCGTTGAGGCCGGCGATGACCGGGCGGAACAGCCGGGCGAAGACATGCTGCGGGCCCGCGACGAAGCGCGCGACCTGAAGCGGCCTGGACACCGCCCAGTTCTTGGGCAGGAGCTCGCCGATCACCATCTGCACGGCGGAGGCCAGCAGCATGCCGACGACGACCGTGACACCGGAGACGGCTCCCTCGGGGATGCCGATCGAGGTGAACGGGCCGTGCAGCAGCTCCGCGAGCGCCGGTTCGGCGAGCATGCCGACGACGAGGGAGGTGATGGTGATGCCGAGCTGGGTGCCGGAGAGCTGGAAGGACAGTTCCTTGAGCGACTCGACGACGCGGTGGGCGCGCCGGTCGCCCTCGGCGGCGGCCTTCTCGGCCTCGGGCCGCTCGACCGTCACGAGTCCGAACTCGGCCGCCACGAAGAATCCGTTGGCGAGAATCAGCAGGAACGCGGCTGCCAGGAGCAGCAGGGGGGTGGTCATGATGCCGCCGCCTCCGCAAGGTCGCGAACCTCGAAAACGGGGTCCGCGCTATGTCGGCAGGGGGCGGCGCAAGTACTACAGGACGATCCGTCCATCGCCGGAGAGGGTCACTCCTCGGTTAGCAGGAGCCTCTGTGCACCTGGCGGGGCAACAGAGGCGGAGGCCCATCCGTTCAAGCCTCCGTCAACAGATTAATCAAGACACGGCCCCGTGCGGCAGTGGCGGCCGCCCTGTGGATGTGCCGAGTCAGCTCTGATGCCGCTCGTCCGCCACGGAACGGGCCTCGGCGAGCGCGCGCAGGGCCCGGGCGTCGGCGATCGCCCGCTGCCTGGCGATACCCGGCTGAATACCGAGGACAGGCAGGCTGGTGCCGTCGCTGAGGTTGAGGAATACCCAGGGGTCGCCGGGCCGGAGAGTCACCTGAAGGATCTCCGCCCACTCCAGCCGGCGCTTGTTCGTGAGGTTCACCACGGTGACGCCGGACTCGTCGGCGACGACCTTGGGCCGGGCCAGCAGGAGCAGCACCGCGTCCAGCAGAAGCGCCGTGAGGACGAAGCTGAGGCGCTCGGCGGGGCCGAGCTGCTTCAGCAGCATCGCGACGGCCGTGATCACGATCAGGATCGCGACGGCGGCGGTGAGCAGCACCGCTCGGGTGCTGCCCGGCCGGAAGGTGACAGGCAGGGTGGGCAGATCGGACATCGGTGTACGCCCCTCAGAGACGGCAGGCGTGGATGGCCGTGGTCAGGATGGCCCGGGCGCCGATGTCGTAGAGGTCGTCCATGATCCGCTGCGCCTCCTTGGCCGGGACCATCGCGCGGACGGCGACCCAGCCCTCGTTGTGCAGCGGGGAGACCGTCGGCGATTCCAGACCGGGGGTGAGGGCGACGGCCTTCTCCAGCTGCTCCACACGGCAGTCGTAGTCCATCATCACGTACGTCCGGGCGACCAGGACGCCCTGGAGGCGCCGCAGGAACTGCTGCACCTTGGGGTCGTCGGCGTCCGCGCCGGTGCGGCGGATCACGACGGCCTCGGACTTCATGATCGGCTCGGCGACTACCTCGAGGCCCGCGTTGCGCAGCGAGGTGCCGGTCTCGACGACGTCAGCGATGACCTGGGCGACGCCGAGCTGGATGGCGGTCTCGACGGCGCCGTCGAGGTGGACGACGGAGGCGTCGATGCCGTGGTCGGCGAGGTGCGCCGCGACGATGCCCTCGTACGAGGTGGCGACGGTCTTGCCGGCGAGGTCCGCCAGGCCGCCGATGGTGCCGGGCTTGCAGGCGTAGCGGAAGGTGGAGCGGGCGAACCCGAGCGCGAGGATCTCCTCGGCGTCGGCGCCCGAGTCGATGAGCAGGTCGCGTCCGGTGAGGCCGATGTCCAGCTGACCGGAGGCGACGTAGATGGCGATGTCGCGGGGGCGGAGGTAGAAGAACTCGACCTCGTTCACCGGGTCGACGATCCGCAGCTCCTTGGATTCCCGGCGCTGCTGGTAGCCGGCCTCATGCAGCATCTCCGCCGCAGGGCCGGACAGGGAACCCTTGTTGGGGACGGCGATGCGCAGCATGAGGTCGGCTTCCTTTGCGTGGTGTCTTACGGGAACGGGTGCGGCTGGCCGCGGCTTACAGGTGGGCGTAGACGTCGTCGAGGGAGATGCCGCGGGCGACCATCATCACCTGGACGTGGTACAGCAGCTGCGAGATCTCCTCGGCGGCCGCCTCCTTGCCCTCGTACTCTGCGGCCATCCAGACCTCGGCGGCCTCTTCTACGACCTTCTTGCCGATGGCATGGACGCCCTTCTCGACCAGCTCTGCGGTGCGGGAGGTGGCGGGATCGCCCTGGGCGGCCTTGTGCTGGAGCTCGGTGAAGAGCTCCTCGAACGTCTTCTTGGACATGGTGACGCCTAGCCTACGCGGTGTAGGGGGCGCCTCAGCGCCAGGGTTCGGATACCGAGCGGAGGGTGGCGGCGGTCGCCACCGCCGCCGTCACCGCCTCGTGTCCCTTGTCCTCGTTCGAGCCCGGCAGGCCCGCGCGGTCCAGTGCCTGCTCGTCGGTGTCGCAGGTCAGCACGCCGAAGCCAACGGGTACGCCGGTCTCGACCGACACCTGGGTCAGGCCCTGGGTCACGCCCTGGCACACGTACTCGAAGTGGGGGGTGCCACCGCGGATGACGACGCCCAGGGCCACGATCGCGTCGTAGCCGCGGCCCGCGAGGACCTTGGCGACCACCGGGAGCTCCCAGCTGCCGGGGACCCTGAGCAGGGTCGGCTCGTCGATGCCCAGGTCGTGCAGGGCGCGCAGGGCGCCGTCGACCAGACCGTCCATCACCTTCTCGTGCCACTGTGCCGCGATGACGGCGACCCTGAGGTCACCCACATTGCGTACCGACAGTTCCGGTGCACCCTTGCCGCTCACGTCTCTCCTCAGAGCTTTCGCACTGCTGACTTGCTGTGCTGTCTTACTGGTTGCTGCAGGCCGGCACGGTGGTCGTGTCGAGCCAGGGCAGGTCGTGGCCCATCCGGTCCCGCTTGGTGCGCAGGTAGCGGAGGTTGTGCTCGCCGGCGCTCACGGGCATCGGCACGCGTGCCGTGACGGCGATGCCGTGGCGGACGAGGGCGTCGCTCTTGTCGGGGTTGTTGGTCAGCAGACGCACACCGCGCACGCCGAGGTCGGCGAGGATCTGGGCTCCCGCGGCGTAGTCGCGGGCGTCGGCGGGCAGGCCGAGTTCGAGGTTGGCGTCGAGGGTGTCGCGGCCGCGCTCCTGGAGTTCGTAGGCGCGCAGCTTGGACATCAGGCCGATGCCGCGGCCCTCGTGTCCGCGCAGGTAGACCACCACTCCCCTGCCCTCGGCCTGGATACGGGCCAGGGAGGAGTCCAGCTGGGGGCCGCAGTCGCAGCGGGCGGATCCGAAGACGTCGCCGGTGAGGCACTCGGAGTGGACGCGGACGAGGACGTCCTGGCCGTCGCCGATCTCACCGTGCACGAGGGCGACGTGCTCGACGCCGTCGACGGTCGAGCGGTAGCCGTACGCCGTGAACGTGCCGTGGGCGGTGGGCAGTCGGGTCTTGGCCTCACGGCGGACGGTCGGCTCGCTGCCGCGGCGGTAGGCGATCAGGTCCTCGATGGAGATGATCGTCAGGCCGTGCTTGCGGGCGAAGGGGATCAGCTCGGGCAGGCGCAGCATCGTGCCGTCCTCGCCGGCGATCTCGACGATCGCTCCGGCCGGACGCAGACCCGCGAGGCGGGCGAGGTCGACGGCGGCCTCGGTGTGGCCGTTGCGGGTCAGGACCCCGCCGGGCCGGGCGCGCAGCGGGAAGATGTGGCCGGGGCGGACGAAGTCGTCGGGCCCCGTGACGCCGTCGGCGAGCAGCTGGAGCGTGGTGGCGCGGTCGGCGGCCGAGATGCCGGTGCTCACGCCGTGCGCGGCGGAGGCGTCGACGGAGACCGTGAACGCGGTCTTCATCGACTCGGTGTTGTCCTCGACCATCTGCGGCAGGCGCAGCCGGTCGAGTTCGTCGCCCTCCATGGGGGCGCAGATCAGGCCGCGGCACTCGCTCATCATGAAGGCGACGATCTCGGGGGTCGCCTTCTCGGCGGCGATGACGAGGTCGCCCTCGTTCTCCCGGTCCTCGTCGTCGACGACCACGACCGGGCGGCCGGCCGCGATGTCGGCGATGGCCTGCTCGACGGGGTCGAGCGCGAAGTCCTCGATGTCGTCGGTGTACAGGACGGTTGCGGCACTCATGCCGGCGCTCCTTCCAGGGTGGGCTGTGCTGCCGCGCGCGAGCGCAGCCACCAGTCGCGCAGGCCCCACAGGACGAGCGCGCCGTAGATGATGTAGACGAAGCCGGAGAAGGCGAAGCCGTTGGCGAAGTTCAGCGGGACGCCGACCAGGTCGACCAGGAGCCAGGCGAACCAGAACTCGACCATGCCGCGGGCCTGGGCGTACATCGCGACGATGGTGCCGACGAAGATGTACGCGTCCGGCCACGGGTCCCAGGAGAGGGTCGGGAAGGCGGTGAACAGGCCGCCGACCGCGAGGGTGCCGACGGCGGCCGCGCCGGCCAGTGCCCCGCGCTCGCGCCAGGTGGCGAACCGTACGGCGATGGAGCCGTCCTGGGCCTGCTGCCGGCCGCGGTTCCACTGCCAGAAGCCGTAGCCGGCGACGAGCATCACGACGATCTGCTTGCCGGCGCTGCCGGAGAGGTGGGCGGTGGCGAAGGCCGTGAAGAGGATCAGGCCGGACACGAACTGGGCGGGCCAGGTCCATATGGAGCGCCGCCAGCCGAGGGCGAGGGCGATCAGGCCGATCACGTTGCCGATCATGTCCGACCACTTGATGTGCTGGCCGAAGAGCGAGAAGGCCTCGGAGTTGAGCCAGTTCACCGGTCCGCCCCCAGCACACGGTCGCCCAGCATCCGCTCGACGTACTTGGCGATGACGTCCACCTCGAGGTTGACCGGGTCGCCGGGTCCCTTGTGGCCGAGCGTGGTCAGGGCGAGGGTCGTGGGGATGAGGCTCACCGTGAAGTGGTCCGGACCGGCGTCGACGACCGTGAGGCTGATGCCGTCGACGGTGATGGAGCCCTTCTCGACCACGTAGCGGGTGAGGTCCGCGGGGAGGGAGATCTTCACGATCTCCCAGTTCTCGGAGGGCTTGCGCTCCAGGATCTCGCCCGTGCCGTCGACGTGGCCCTGCACGATGTGCCCGCCGAGGCGTTCGCCGACGGCCATGGGGCGTTCGAGGTTGACGCGGGTGCCGACCGCGAGGGCGCCCAGGCTGGAGCGGTTCAGGGTCTCGGCCATCACGTCGGCGGTGAACTCGTCGCCCTCGTGGTCGACGACCGTGAGGCAGACGCC
Organism: Streptomyces violaceus; assembly: GCF_036014075.1. NCBI lineage: Bacteria > Bacillati > Actinomycetota > Actinomycetes > Kitasatosporales > Streptomycetaceae > Streptomyces > Streptomyces violaceus. The sequence goes on along the minus strand of NZ_CP107911.1, from coordinate 7,485,254 downwards.
GTTGACGGCGATGGAGTCGCCGTGCTTCGCGCCCTCGGTGACGAGGGGGCCGCGCAGACGGAAGCGACAGGCGTCGTCGAGGGTCTCGACGGCGGTGATCTCGCCCAGCTCTTCGACGATTCCGGTGAACACTTCCCGGGTCCTCCTGCCTCTTCGGGCACGGACTCCGGGGCTGTCGATGACGACAGATGTACGAGCAGGGACGCCGGGGGTGACGCCGGACGGAGTCCGCCCCGAGGACGGACCTCTTCGGCGGCACACACGTATGCCTGCCCGCCGCGCACTGCCTCCCATCCGGACTTTAACCGTCGGTCCAGGAATTTCACCTGGTCAACCGATCGCTGGAGGCGACCGGGTCGCGGACTGTAACCGCCGGTTCGGACTTTCACCGACCCCGGAGTGCGCTGCTACTGGTACACGGCCAGTGTGCCACGCCTGATCGACGTTCAAAGAGGCGGACGGTGTGGGCTGCCTCACAGACCGTGTTGTCGCCCTCACTCAGGTTGGTACACACCTATTGACGGTGTGGTCTAGTCCTTTCTAGGGTCGGCTCCAGGGTTGACACGACCTCGCGGACCGGCCCGGCGGCGGTGACGACGGCCCTTGCCCGCCGCCGGGCCTTCCCACGCCGTGCGGCCGGCGTTCTGGCAGGGTGGGCCCCATGACCACGACGATCGCCGACGAGTTCGAGGTCCACCGGCCCCGGCTGTTCTCGCTCGCCTACCGGCTGCTGGGCTCCGCCGAGGAGGCGCAGGACGCGGTCCAGGACGCGTATCTGCGCTACAGCGGCGCCGACCGTGCGGGGATCGAGCATCCGGCGGCCTGGCTCGCCAAGGTCGTCACGAACCTCTGCCTGAACCGGCTGACATCCGCGCGCGCCCGGCGCGAGCGGTACGTCGGCACCTGGCTGCCGGAGCCGGTGGCCACCGGGGACGGCGCACTCGGTCCGCTGGAGTCGGCCGAGCAGCGGGACGCCGTGTCGATGGCGATGCTGGTGCTCCTGGAGCGGCTCACGCCGACCGAACGGGCGGTGTACGTGCTGCGGGAGGCGTTCGGGTACGGGCATCGGGAGATCGCCGGGGTCCTGGATCTGAGCGAGGCGAACTGCCGTCAGGTGTACCGGCGGGCCGTGCGGCGGGTGGGCGAGCCGCGGGCCCGTTTCGAGCCCGCGTCCGAGCAGCAGGAGGAACTGGTCGCGTCGTTCATCACGGCGGCCCGCGAAGGCGACCTGGCCGGGCTGGAGAAACTGCTCGCGGCCGATGCCACGTGGTGGAGCGACGGTGGCGGCAAGGTCACGGCGGCCCGGTGGCCCATCGAGGGCGGTCCCAGGATCGCCCACTTCCTGGCGGGCGGGGGCCCGAAGTTCTCGGTGGGCCTGGACTTCGTGCCGGTCGAGGTCAACGGCGCGACAGGGCTGGCGACCTGGGCGGGCGACACGCTCGTGGGGCTGGCGGCGTTCGAGGTGCGCGACGGGCTGGTCACCGGGGTGCGGGCCGTGGTCAATCCGGAGAAGCTGGCGTTCGCACGGCGTCAGCTCGCCCGGTCGTAGGTCCGTCGGGCGCGGTCGCGGGATCGCCGGGCGTGTCTGTCACATTCGGCAGGGGGTGTTCGGTCTCAGCTGACGAGGGGCGCTCCAGCCGGAGCGCCCGGGCCTTCGAAGGGACTGAACGGCATGACCACGATCCTGGTGACCGGCGGCACCGGAACACTCGGCCGGCTCGTCGCCGAGCGGCTGCGCGCGGACGGGCACGAGGTGCGGGTGCTCAGCCGGCACACCCAGCCGTACGCGGTCGACCTGAGGGAGGGCGGAGGCGCGCTGGACGCAGCCGTCACGGGTGTGGACACGATCGTGCACTGCGCGTCGGCGCAGAAGGGCGATGAGCAGGCGGCGGCGAACCTGATCAGGGCGGCGCGCGGGGCCGGCGTGCGGCACCTCGTCTACATCTCGATCGTGGGCGTCGACCGGGTGCCGCTCCGCTACTACAAGAGCAAGCTCGCCGTGGAGCGGCTGGTCGAGGAGTCGGGGCTCGGCTGGACCGTGCTGCGGGCGACGCAGTTCCACGACCTGCTGGTCATGGTGCTGCAGGGGCTGTCGAAGCTGCCGGTACTGTTCCTGCCGGCCGGTGTCCGGGACCAGCCCGTCGAGGTGGCCGAGGTCGCGGACCGGCTGGTCGAGCTGGCGGCGGGTGCGCCCGCCGGGCGGGTCGAGGACCTGGGCGGGCCGGAGACACGGACGTTCGAGTCCCTGGCCCGCGCCTATCTGAAGGCGTCCGGCCGACGCCGGGCGGTGGTGAACGTACCGCTGTGGGGAGCGGCGTACCGGGGCTTCCGGAGCGGGGGTCATCTGACGCCGCAGCGGGCGGTCGGCAAGGGCACGTTCGAGGAGTATCTGGTGGGGCGGTTCGGGGGCGGGCAGGTGCGGACGGGGAGCGGGCGGTCCCAGGCATAGCGGGGACTCGGCCGGGGGCCCGGGGCGCCCTACCAGCGCTGGATCGGCCGCTCTCCGGGGGTGAAGAGTTCCTCTTGAGCGCGGTCTCGGGCCGTGAGGAGGGCGCCGCGCAGGACAGCGCCGCCGCCCAGGGTGGTCGTCCGTACCTCCGTGGGCAGGGGCGTCATCCGGGCGATACGGTCCCGCACCCGGCCGGCGAGCTCCTCACCACCGGCCTGCCCGACCTCACCCCCGAGCACCACGCACCCGGGGTCCAGAATCGCCACCACCGAGGCGACTCCGACGGCGAGACGATCGGCCAGGGCATCGAGGAAACGGGCGGCGGGGGTGGCGGACGCGGACGGGGACACCTCGTCCTCACTCGCGGGCCCGGGCGTCTCGCCCGGTCTCTCGGGCCGGGACGCCTCGGCCCCACCCTCAGGCCGAGACCCGCCGCCCTCCACCCCCCGCACCTGGCCCACCGCAGCCCTCACCACTCCCACCGCCGCCCGCAAAACCCCCACCACCGACGGCTCCTGCCCCGGCTCCGCCGGAACCCCGTGCGCCGCCGCCAGTTCCACGACCGCGGTTGAGGCGGCCAAGCCGTGGAAGCCGCCCTCGCAGTCCGGCGCGGACGGCAGCGTGGTCGTGCCCGGGACCGGGAGGAAGCCAATCTCGCCGGTGCCGCCGGAGGCGCCGCGGCGTAGTGCGCCGTCGAGGACCACGGCCGCGCCCGTGCCGTGGCCCAGCCACAGCAGGACGAACGTGTCCCGGTCCCGGGCGACGCCGTCGCGCTGCTCGGCCAGTGCCGCGAGGTTGGTCTCGTTCTCGACGCTCACTCCTGCCTCGGGCAGCCGCTCCTGGAGGGCGGCGACCAGGCGCCGGTGCCACTCGGGCAGCCCGGAGGAGTCGCGGAGTTCGCCGCTGGCCGGGTCGATCAGGCCGGGTGCCCCGATGCCGACGGTGTGCAGCCGGTCGGCATCGGCCTCCTTCACCACCCGCTCGACCAGCGCGACCGCCTGTTCCACGGCGGGACCCGTTCCCATGTCACCCGTGATGGGCATTGAGGCCTCGGCCAGAACCCGGCCCACCAGGTCGGCGACGGCCACGGAGACACCCTCGGTGCGTACGTCCAGCGCGGCGAGGTGCGCCCGGTCGGCGACGATGCCGTACACCTTGGCGTTGGGCCCGCGCCGCTGCTCCCCCGCCTCGCCGACCACCGCGATCAGTCCGGCGGCGGTGAGGCGTTCGACGAGGTCGGCGACGGTCGGCCGGGACAAACCGGTGAGCTGCTTCAACTGCCCTGCCGTCAGCGGGCCCTCCTGCTGGAGCAGACGCAGGGCGTGCCGGTCGTTGATGGCCCGGGCGGTGCTCGGGGATGCGGGCATGCCGGGATCCTTCCAGATCGGCGAGACCGTCGGCCGTGACCCGACGGGAAACCCTCTTATTATCAGGCAGGGTTCCTGATAGTTTACGCCCGCATGACGTGAGTGCGGCAGAGATCTGGAGGGGGACCGCAGAATGGGCAACGTGGTCGACGAACTGCGCGAGGTGAAACGGTCCCGGTACGCCGTTGCCGCGGTCTTCGCCGTGCACGGCGCCGTGACCGGCTCGTTCGCCACCCGCGTGCCCTGGATCCAGGACCACGCGGACGTGAGCGCCGGGCAGTTGGGGATCGCGCTCGCCTTCCCCGCGCTCGGCGCGTCCGTCGCGATGCCGCTCGCCGGCAGCGTCAGCCACCGGTTCGGAGCCCGCAACGCGCTGCGCGGACTGATCGCCCTGTGGACCCTCTCGCTGGTCCTGCCGTCCCTCGCCCCGAACCTGCTCACGCTGTGCCTGGCCCTGTTCACGTACGGCGCGACGGCGGGCATGGCGGACGTGGCGATGAACGCGCTCGGTGTCGAGGTGGAGAACCGACTCGGCCGGTCGATCATGTCCGGGCTGCACGGCATGTGGAGCGCGGGTGCCCTGATCGGCTCGGCGGCCGGCACGCTCGCCGCACACCTCGGTTCGGACGCCCGGCTGCATCACGTGCTGGCCGCGGTGGTCCTCACCGTCATCGGCGTGCTGTCCTGCCAGTGGGTGCTCGATCTCCAGCCCGCCGAGGACGAGGAGCCGCCCCCGAGGTTCGCGCTGCCGCCCCGGTCGGCGCTGCTCATCGGCGCGATCGGGTTCTGCGCGGTGTTCGCCGAGGGCGCGAGCCTGGACTGGTCGGCGGTCTACCTGCGGGAGCAGCTGGAGACCTCGGCCGGTCTCGCGGCGGCGTGCACGACGGGCTTCACGCTCACCATGGCCATCGCCCGGATCGCCGGCGACCGGATCGTGGACCGCTTCGGTGCCGTACGGACCGTACGGGTCAGCGGTGTGCTCGCCGTTCTCGGCGGTCTGCTGATCGTCGTCGCGGACCGTCCGGCGGTGGCCATGAGCGGGTTCGCGCTGATGGGCCTGGGCATCGCGGTCGTCGTACCGCTGTGCTTCGCGGCGGCGGGCCGCAGCGGCTCCAACCCGAGCCTGGCCATCGCGGGCGTCGCGACCATCACGTACACCTCGGGCCTGATCGCGCCGAGCGCGATCGGCATGCTGGCCCAGGCGACCAGCCTGATGGTGTCGTTCTGCCTGGTGACGCTGCTGTCGGGCGGCCTGGTGGCGTTCGCGCCTGTGCTGCGCCCCGGCGACCGGGCGAAGATCAGCCGCCCGGAGACGGCGGCGGTTCCCGACCCGCGGCCCTGAGCCGGCGCCCGGCCCGGTGGAGACGCTGTCGCCCTGATCAGCCCCGGTCACCAGCGCCGCCGACGCACCCGGACAATGGTCCGGATACTCGCACGCACGACGAAAGCGATACCGCACCATGGATCTCGGCGTCCGCTGGAAACTGCACGGCGACGGACGCACCCCGGCGCCCGGCGCGGTGGTCCGTCCCGACGAGCGGCTCTCGTGGCCCCGCACGGCCGGGCTCGGCGCCCAGCACGTGGTGGCCATGTTCGGGGCGTCCTTCGTGGCTCCGGTCCTGATGGGCCTCGACCCCAACCTCGCGATCATGATGTCGGGCGTCGCGACCGTCGTGTTCCTGCTGGCCACGCGCGGCCGCGTCCCCAGTTACCTGGGCTGCTCGCTGTCCTTCGTGGGTGTGGCGGCGGTCATCCGCGCGCAGGGCGGCAGCAGCGCCACCGTCACCGGCGCGGTCTTCGTCGTCGGCGCCGCGCTGTTCCTGGTGGGGCTCGCCGTGCGGCGGTTCGGCGCGCGGATCATCCACGCCACGATGCCGCCGGTCGTGACCGGCGCCGTGGTGATGCTGATCGGCTTCAACCTGGCGCCGGTGACGGCCTCGACGTACTGGCCGCAGGACCAGTGGACGGCCCTGCTGACGATGCTGTTCACCGGTCTGGCGGTCGTCTGCCTGCGGGGTTTCTGGTCCCGGATCGCGATCTTCCTGGGACTGGTCTTCGGATACGGCGTCTCCTGGGTGTCCGATCTGGTCTTCGGCAAGATCCACTCGCTGGACGCTAGCGGCAAGCTCACCGACCACTGGCGGCTCGACCTCTCCGGCGTGGGCAAGGCCGACTGGATCGGGCTGCCGACGCTGCACGGCCCGTCCTTCGAGTGGTCGGCGATCCTGGTCGCCCTGCCGGTCGTCATCGCGCTGGTCGCGGAGAACGCCGGGCATGTGAAGGCGGTCGGCGAGATGACCGGCGACTCGCTGGACGACAAGCTCGGCACGGCGATCTCGGCCGACGGCGTCGGCTCGATGCTGTCCACCGCGGTCGGCGGCCCGCCCAACACCACGTACTCCGAGAACATCGGCGTGATGGCCGCGACCCGCGTCTACTCGACGGCCGCCTACTGGGCCGCCGCCGGCTTCGCCCTGCTGTTCGGCGTCTGCCCGAAGTTCGGCGCGGTCGTCGCGGCGATCCCGGGAGGTGTGCTCGGCGGCATCACCGTCATCCTGTACGGCATGATCGGCCTGCTCGGCGCCCAGATCTGGCTCAACGCCGGGGTGGATCTGCGCAATCCGCTGAACCTGGTCCCGGCGGCGGCGGGCATCATCATCGGCGTCGGCAACGTCTCCATGGAGTTCACGGACACGTTCTCGCTGAGCGGCATCGCGCTCGGCACGGTCGTCGTCATCACCGGCTACCACGCGCTGCGCGCCTTCGCCCCGGCCCATCTGAAGACGCAGCATCCGCTGCTGGACGAGGGCACTTCGTCCTACGACGACGCCAAGTCGTAGCGTCCTACGACGAAGCCAAGTCGTAGGCGTACGTCGCCGTGAAGGTCCCCGGCCTGCCCTTGCAGCCGTCCGACTCCCCGGGGAGCTTCACCCACAGGTAGGCGTCGATGCGGGCCTCGCCGGTGGCGAGGGTCGGTGTCCGGCCGAGCTTGCGGCCCGACGGGTCGCACCACTCCCCGTCGGCCGGGGCGCCGTTGCCGTTGCGGCTGGTGTCAGGGCGTCGAGGACCCGCCGGTCGTAGGCGACCTCGTCGGCCGTGGTGTGGAAGTTGGAGACGTTGCTGAAGATCCCGTCGGAGGACTCGGGCGAGGCGGCACCGGCCTTCCGCAGCCAGGCCGCCTGCTTGCCGGGCGCGTTCCAGCCCGAGTGTCCCGCGTCGTAGTACACGCGGGCCCGCGGGTTGGCGGCCTTCAGGACGCGGCCGGCCCGGGCCAGCGAGGCGAAGCGGTCCGCGCGTTCACCGGCGGAGAGGCACTCGGTCTGGGCGACCGAGTCCGGCTCCAGGACGACGATGACCTCGCCGGAGCCCAGACCGGCCGCGAACCGGTCGATCCAGGCGTCGTACGCGTCCAGGTCGGGCGCCCCGCCCTCGGAGTAGCCGCCGCAGTCCCGGCCGGGTATCGCGTACGGCACGACGACGGGCACCCGGCCCTGTGCGGCACCGCCGGACGTCACCGCGGCGACCCGGGCGGTGAGCGTGTCCGGGGAGTAGTCGGCGAACCAGACGGCGGCCGGCCGGCCGGCGATGCGGGACGCGATGACCTCGTGGCGCGGGTCACCGTCGTGGGCCCGGATCCAGTCGAGCACCTGGGAGTCGGGGTGGCGGTAGAGCCGGCCGGTCACGGCACGGGCGGGCTTCTGCTTCTCGGTCTCCGTCCTCGGGGGTGAAGGCGCTGAGACTGCGCTCTTCGTCACAGACGGTGTGGGCGAGGCGGAGCCGGAGACCGACGGGGACACAGACGGCACGGCGGGCAGGGGCGCGAAGCGGGGCGAGGCGGACACCTCGGGGGGCCGGGCCTCGTCCGAGGATCGCCGGTCGCCGACCGCGGAGAGCACCCCGGCGACCGCGCCGGCCGCGACCACGACGGAGGCCGCCACGACCATCGCGCCGCGCCGGGCGGCGCGCCTGCGCTCGGCCCTGCGGGCGGCCAGGCGCTGGGCACGTAAGCCTGACACGGTGCTGCTCCCCCTCCCCCTGCGGTGGGCGGCGTTCCCCCGTTTCGGGGAAGCGCCGGGCCAGCCGGTACTCCCGCCAGCCTAGAGCTGGGACTCTGCCCGCATGCCGCGATGCGAACAAGTCCCCCCAGCCGTGGACACTCCGGTCGACGCAGTCATCTCCCGCATGCGCGCCCTCGACGCGGCCCTGCACCCCCGGGATGGGGTGGCGGTCTTCAACCGCGTCTACCTCGCCGTGACGGAGGCGGTGGACCGGTACGTCGACACCGGGCGGTTCGCGAACCCGCACGCCGCGATCACGCTGGACGTACGGTTCGCGGAGCGGTACCTGGAGGCCGTCGAGGCGGCGGAACTGGAACAGCGCCCACCCGCCTGCTGGCGGCCGCTGTTCCAGTTCCGCCGCCATCCCGGGGTACGGCCGTTGCAGTTCGCCCTCGCGGGCATCAACGCGCACATCGGGCACGATCTCGCCCTGGCCGTCGTGGACACCTGCCGTACGCTCGACTGCGCTCCCGCCGACCTGGAGGACGAGTTCGACACGGTGGGCGATCTCCTCGTCTCGCTGGAGGAGCGCATCCGCGAAGATCTGATGCCGGGCCCCGACCTCCTCCAGATCGCCGACCCGCTGACCCACCTGCTCGGCTCCTGGAGCCTGGACCGCGCCCGGGACGCCACCTGGACGGCGGCCCGGGCCCTGTGGGCACTGCGCGGACTCCCCGACGTGGCCCAGGAGTTCACCGAACACCTGGACATGACGGCGGGCCTCGCGGGGCGCATGCTGCTCACGCCCCTGCCCGAGTACTCCTAGTCCTCCGGCAGCTCGACGGGCGCGATCTCGTCGTACACGTCGCCCGGCCCCGGGTTGGTCGGGTCGGTCGTGCCGCCGAAGTGGTGCATGACGCCCCAGACCGCGTTGAGGGCGGTCTGGACGGCGCCCTCGGCCCAGCCGGCCGTCCAGGAGATGTCGTCGCCGGCGAGGAAGATGCCGCGCTTGTCCTCGGGCAGCTCCTCCTGCATGAAGTGCGTGAACAGGCGCCGCTGGTAGCGGTAGTGGCCGGGCAGGTTGGCCTTGAACGCGCCCATGAAGTAGGGCTCGTTCTCCCAGGAGACGGTCACCGGGTTGCCGATGATGTGCTTGCGGATGTCGACCTTGGGATAGATCTCGCCGAGCGACTTCAGCATGACCTCCATCCGCTCGTTCGCGGACAGCGGCAGCCACTTCAGGCTGTCGTCGCACCAGGTGTAGGAGAGGCAGATGACGGCGGGCTTGTCCGGGCCGTCGTCGAGCAGGTACGTCCCGCGCGTCATACGGTCGGTGAGCGTCATCGACATGACGTCCCGGCCGGTCGGATTTCCCCTGTCGTCGACGGCCTTGTCCAGCCAGAACGGCCGGTCAACCGGCACGAAGAGCTTGGAGCTCTCCATGTAGTGGGTCCGCTCGATCGCGGTCCAGTGGTCGATCGGGAAGAGCGAGTCGTCGCAGGCGATCTTCGACAGCAGCATCCAGGACTGGGCGGTGAAGATCGCCGTCCGATAGGTGCGGATGTCGCCGTTCGCGTCGGTGACCGTGATGCGGTTGCCGGCCGTGCGGTGCAGCCGGGTCACCGCCGGGCGCGGCTCGCCGCCCTCGTGCAGGCTTGCGAGCGAGGTCCCGTAGGACCAGTGGACGATCTTCTCCGGCTCACGCTCCCAGAGGCGCAGTGGCAGCTGCTGGGAGCCGCCGACGATGCCGCGGTGGTGGTCGTCGGCCTCGGTGTAGACGACACGCAGGATCTCCAGGATGGAGTTGGGGAAGTCGGTGTCCCAGCCGCCCGTGCCGAAGCCGACCTGGCCGAAGATCTCGCGGTGCCGGAAGGACTTGAACGCCTCGGAGTCGCAGAGGAAGCCGTAGAAGGTCTGGTTGTCGAGCTTCTCGACGAGCCGGGACCAGATCTCGCGGATGCGCGGGACGTCCCGCTCGCGCAGGGCCCGGTTCATGTCGGAGAAGTCGGCTCCCTGCTCCAGGCACCTGTTCCAGGCCTCGGCGACGTCCCGGTAGACCTGGGGCAGGTCGGCGATCGTCTCGGCGTAGTGCGACTCGCCCTTGAGGTCGACGACGGTCGACGGGGTCGCCTCCGCGAGGGGGTTGGGGAAGGACCGCGTCTGCAGGCCGACCAGGTCGATGTAGTGCTGGAGGGCGGTGGACGACGGCGGGAAGCGCATCGCGCCCATCTCGGCGGTGAGAGACTCGTCGCACCCGTCGAAGCCCACCGTCCGCAGCCGGCCGCCGATCTGGTCCGCCTCGTACACGACCGGCTTGAGGCCCATCTTCATCAGCTCGTACGCGGCGACGATGCCGGACAGGCCGCCGCCGATGACCGCGACCTCCGTGCCGTGCTCGGTCGCGGGTATCTGCCCGAGACCCGCCGGGTGTGCGAGGAAGTCGTCGTACGCGTACGGGAAGTCCGGGCCGAACATGGTGATCGGCGGCTGCTGCGCGTCTGCGTGCTCGACGGCGTTGGGCACGGTGGACGTCATGGGCTACGGACTCCTTGCAGAAGAAACAAACAGGTGTGAGGGGATCAGGCGAGCGACCCGTACAGGCCCGGGCGCCGGTCCAGCAGATACGGGTTGGCCTCGCGGGACGCGGCGAGGAAGGCCGGGTCGACGTCGGCGAGGGCGAGCTCCTCGCCCCGTCCGGCCCGGGTGCGGGCGACCCCGTCGGGCCCGGCGAGCGTGGACAGCCCCACGAACTCGAACTCGCCTTCCCGGCCGACCCGGTTGACGTACGCGACGTACATCTGGTTCTCGAAGGCACGCACCGGGATCATCGACTCGGCGACGAACTGGAACGGGTGCATCTGGGCCGTCGGGACGAGAAGCAGGTCGGTGCCGGCGAGGGCGTGGGCGCGGACGTTCTCCGGGAACTCCACGTCGTAGCAGATCAGGAGCCCGACGCGCAGACCGTCGATCTCCGCCTGCACGACCGGCTGGTCCCCCGGTGTGAAGTGGTCGCGCTCGAAGCAGCCGAAGAGGTGGGTCTTGCGGTAGTTCGCGAGACGGGTGCCGTCGGCGGAGATCAGCTGGGCGGAGTTGAACACGGCGTCGCCCGACCGCTCGGGGTAGCCGTAGGCGATCGCCAGGCCGTGGCCGGTCGCGATCTCGGCGACGGCGTCCGCGTGGTCTCCGCCGGCGGGCTCGGCGAGGCGGCCGATGTCGTCGCCGATCGCGTACCCGGTCAGGAACATCTCCGCCGTGACGAGCAGCCCGGCGCCCGCGGCGGCGGCCCGGCCCGCGGCCTCGTCGAGGACCTTGAGGTTCTCGACGGTGGAGCCGGGGCGGCCGGAGCTCTGGAGCAGGGCGGTGCGCATGCGTGTTCCTCACCGGGACGCGGAGGGTTTTCGGGGGCCTGATAGACGGTACGGTCGGCGGGCTCGGCCGGACAAGGAGCAGCCATTGCGCGCCGGTGAGCTGATCATTGCGTCCCTCGACGGCTCGGCGGCGATTCGTTGCGGGACCGCGGTCGTATGTCGGTCCATCCGTGGGCGCAGACCGGTGCGGCGCTCCCCCGCCGGGCGGCGGAGGCGGGGTCACGTCCCCGGAGCGATGTGGCGCGGGCGCCGCGCCGGGACAGTGGTGAGCGTTCCAGCGACCTGCATCCCTGCGGAAAGGACCGCCATGAACCGCCGTACGAAGACCGCCGTGTTCGGGGCCGCGCTGCTGCTCACCGCGACCGCCGCGGCGGCCTCCGCCGCCGCGTCCTCCGACTCCGGCTCCGGCTCCCCGGTGCGAGCGCGCGAGGCCGCCGCGCTCACCGGCAAGGCCAAGCTGTACCGCTCGGCCGGGGACGACATCACCTTCTCCTTCGACGCGCACCTGGCCGCGAAGGACAAGGCCGACCCGATGAAGGCCACCGGCACCTTCGAGTGGAGCCACTACCTGAACGGCGAGGGCGCCCGGGCGAAGGCGAAGGTGGACTGCCTGCTCACCGGCGGCAAGGTGGCCGTCGTCTCCGGTGTCATCACCTCCTCCGACCTGCCCGGCGCGAAGGGCAAGCGGGTCGGGATCACCGTGCAAGACCTCGGTCACCGCGACCGGCTCGGCTACAGCTGGGCCTCGACGGGCACCCCGGTCGAAACGAAGGACCTGCCCAAGTGCGTGGGTTCGGCGCCGTTCGAGAAGGTCAAGAAGGGGACCGGCGACTTCTCGGTCACCCCCTGGCAGCCCGACCTCTAGCAGCCAGCAGGAGCGCGGTCACCAGGTACGGCACGGCGAACCACGCGAAGGCCGTGCCATGTCCGGTGGCCGTGCCGAGCGCCCCGTAGCCGACGTACACGGCGACGGTGGCCAGTTCCGTGCCCAGCCCGGCGACCGAGGTGAGGGTGGCCCGGCCGGAGTCGTCGATGCGCTGCTGGAGCCGGGCGTCGGCCAGCACGCTCGCCGCCTGGAAGCCGCCGAAGGCGAGCGCCACGAGGGCGATTCCAGCCAGGGTGCCGGCACCGGCGCCCACGGCCAGGGCGAGTGCCGCACCCGCGAGCAGCGCCGCGAGGCCCTTCGGGCCGAGGCGTTCGCCCGCCCCGGCCAGCAGTCCTCCGGCTGTGGCTCCCGCCCAGATCAGCAGGAGGAGGTAGGGCACCAGCGCGTCGGAGACACCGGTGTCCCGGACCAGCAGCGGCGTGTACTCGTCGAGGGCGCCCCACACGGCGGTGACGGCCGGGACCAGCAGGAGCGCTCCGCGTACGGACCGGTCGGCGCGGGCCTCGGCGAGCCCGGCCTTCAGGGTCGCGGTCCAGCTGTCCTGCCCGGCCGCCGGGGTCCGGTGTTCCGGGAGCCGGGCCGCCGTCGCCGCCGCCAGCAGGCACACCAGCACGCTGGCGGCGCCGACGGCCGTGTGGCCGCCCCAGGCGAACACCGGTCCGGCCAGTCCGGTCGCCGCCATCACGGCCACCAGGCCGGCCGCACGGGCCCGGCCCATGACACGGGCGTACCGGTCGGCCGCGCCGAGCCGCTCCAGTTCGTCGTAGACCAGTGCCTCGCACGCGCCGGAGGCGAGGGCTCCGCCCGCGCCCCACAGCACGAAGCCCAGCGCGAAGGCGCCGTACGACGGGAGGAACGTCCACAGGGCGAAGCCGGCGGCCGTGAGCAGCGGGCCGATCCACAGCAGCCGACGACGCGACACCGAGTCGGCCCAGGCGCCGGAGGGGACCTCCAGCAGCACGCCGGTGACCGACCACAGGGCGAACAGGGAGGAGATCTGCCAGACCGACAGACCGGTGTCGCGGAACAGCAGCGCGTACACCGGGTAGAGCAGGACGAAGTCTTCGAGGAACGCGTAGCCGTACAGCGTGCCGGTCAGCCGGCGGACGCCGGAGCGGTGGCGCGTACGGCGGCCGGGACGGTCCTCGGAAGGCTCTGCTGTGGATCAATGTCGCCAGGTCATGACACCGATGGTAGGCCGGTCGGGCTGATCACGCCGCTGAATTACGTGGGCGATCCCGAGGAGAAGCGCCGCAGCAGCGGCGACAGCACGAGCACGGACTTGGTCCGCTCGACGAACGGCTCCCCGGCGATCCGCTCCAGGACCCGTTCGAAGTGCCGCATGTCGGAGGCGAAGACCTGGGCGATCGCGTCCGCGTCCCCGGTGACGGTGGACGCGGCCACGACCTCCTGATAGCGCTCCAGGCCCCGCTGGATGGTCTCCGGGGAGGTGTTCCCGCGGCAGTAGATCTCGACGAACCCCTCGGTCTCCCAGCCGAGGGCGCCCGGGTCCACCCGGACGGTGAAGCCGGTGATGGCTCCGGTGGCGCGCAACCGGTCCACGCGCCGTTTCACGGCGGGTGCGGACAGGCCGACGATCTGGCCGATGTCGGCGTAGGAGCGGCGGGCGTCCTCGGCGAGGGCGTGCACGATGCGTTCGTCGAGATCGTTCAGCACAGTGGGTTGATCACTTCTCGGATGGTGCGAGTCGGGAACGGCGATAGCCGTACACGAAGTAGAACACGAGCCCGGCGGCCATCCAGACACCGAAGACCACCCAGGTCACGGCCGACAGGCTGCCCATCATCCACAGGCAGAAGCCGAAGCCCAGCGCCGGCATGACCGGGGAGAGCGGCACCCGGAAGGTGCGGGGCATGTCCGGGCGGGTCCGGCGCAGCACCACGACGGCCACGTTGACGAGCGCGAAGGCGAACAGGGTGCCGATGCTGGTGGCGTCGGCGAGCTGCCCGAGCGGGATCGCGGCGGCCAGCACACCGCAGAACAGCGACACGATCAGGGTGTTGGCGCGGGGGGTCTTGGTCTTCGGGTGGACCTTGGAGAAGACCTTCGGCACCAGCCCGTCGCGGGACATGGCGAAGAGGATGCGGGTCTGGCCGTACAGCACGGTCAGGACCACACTGGCGATGGCGATGACCGCGCAGAAGGCCAGCAGCGTTCCCCAGAAGGTCTGCCCGGTGACCTCGCGCATGATCTGGGCGAGGGCGGCCTCGGAGTCGGTGAAGTTCTCCCAGGGCTTGGCACCGACCGCCACGGCGGCGACGAGGACGTACAGCGCGGTGACGATGACCAGCGACAGCATGATCGCGCGGGGCAGGTCGCGCTGGGCGTTCTTCGCCTCCTCGCCGGCGGTGGAGGCGGCGTCGAAGCCGATGTAGGAGAAGAACAGCGTCGCCCCGGCGGCGCTGACACCCGCCATGCCGAGCGGCATGAAGTTCTCGTAGTTGCCGGAGCGGAAGCCCTGGACACCGATGGCGCAGAACAGCACCAGGGCGGCGATCTTCACGATGACCATGACGGTGTTGGCGCGGGCGGACTCGCGGGCGCCGCCCAGCAGGAACGCCATCGCGAGCAGCACGACGATCAGCGCGGGCAGGTTGAACACACCGCCGTCGCCGGGCGGGGCGGACAGGGCGGCCGGGATGGTGACGCCGATGGTCCCGTCGAGCAGTTCGTTGAGGTATTCGCCCCAGCCGACCGCGACGGCGGCGACGGACACGCCGTATTCCAGGACCAGGCACCAGCCGCAGATCCAGGCGACCAGTTCGCCCATCGTTGCGTACGCATAGGAGTACGAGGACCCGGCGACCGGGATGGTCCCGGCGAGCTCGGCGTACGACAGGGCCGAGAACAGGGCGGTGAGGCCGGCGATGACGAAGGAGAGCGTGACGGCCGGGCCCGCCTTGGGGACGGCCTCGCCGAGGACGACGAAGATGCCCGTGCCGAGGGTGGCACCGATGCTGATCATGGTGAGCTGCCAGAGGCCGAGGGAGCGCCGCAGCGACCCTCCCTCACCCTGGCCACCCTCCGCGACCAGGTGTTCCACCGGCTTGCGACGCATGAGGCGCGCACCGACACCCGGGGCGGGCGGGGTGGTCTGACTACTGCTGTGCGGGGGTGCGCCTTGGTCGAGCACGTGCTGGGCTCCTTATCGCTGCCGGTCAGGGCGGCAGGGACCGGCGGCACCTCTGGAGCAGAGACCCACCGAGCGGGGTCCCTGCCACGCCACGTACGAGGCGACAGCCTACGAGGATCGGCGTTGCTGGTGAAATGCAGCAACCTTGCGCATCCCCGCAAGATCGTTGCGTTCCTCGGGGCTCGGTGGGTGTTCGTTGCGGAATGGCTGTCGACCGTTGCGTAATGGGCCGTCAGAGGGCCTTCACGCGAAACGTGCAGGGGTCGGCCCGGTCATGCGGGACGCCGTCGGAGTCCCCGACTCCACGCTCGCGCGCCAGTCGCACCTCGATGTCCTGGGCCCCGCAGGCGGCGATCTCCATCCGCGCGACGGTAGGACCCGCGCCTGCCGAACGGCCCCCGGTTTCCGCAGGGCGGGACACCGGGGGCCTTACGAAAGGGCGTTGGCGTGTCAGCTCCAGCTGGCGTGCAGGGGCTTGCCCTCGGCGTAGCCGGCGGCGCTCTGGATGCCGACGATGGCCTTCTCGGCGAACTCCTCCAGGGAGCCGGCACCGGCGTAGGTGCAGGAGGAGCGGACGCCCGCGATGACCGAGTCGATCAGGTCCTCGACGCCGGGGCGGGCCGGGTCGAGGAACATGCGGGAGGTGGAGATGCCCTCCTCGAACAGCGCCTTGCGGGCGCGGTCGTACGCCGACTCCTCCGACGTGCGGTTGCGCACGGCACGCGCGGACGCCATGCCGAAGGACTCCTTGTACGCCCGTCCCTGCGCGTCGTGCTGGAGGTCGCCCGGGGACTCGTAGGTGCCCGCGAACCAGGAGCCGACCATCACGTTGGACGCGCCGGCCGCCAGCGCCATCGCAACGTCGCGCGGGTGGCGGATGCCGCCGTCGGCCCACACGTGCTTGCCGTACTTCTTCGCCTCGGCGGCGCACTCCAGGACGGCGGAGAACTGGGGCCGGCCGACGCCGGTCATCATGCGGGTGGTGCACATGGCGCCGGGTCCGACGCCGACCTTGACGATGTCCGCGCCCGCCTCGATGAGGTCGCGCACGCCCGCGGCGGCCACCACGTTGCCCGCGACGATCGGCACCTGCGGGTCGAGGTCGCGCACCAGCTTCAGGGCGCTGATCATCGACTCCTGGTGTCCGTGCGCGGTGTCGATGACGAGCGCGTCGACGCCCGCGTCCAGCAGCTGCTGGGCCTTGCCCGCGACATCGCCGTTGATGCCGACGGCGGCGGCGATGCGCAGCCTGCCCTGCGCGTCGGTGGCCGGCTTGTAGAGCGTGGCGCGCAGGGCGCCCTTGCGGGTGAGGATGCCGGCAAGCGTGCCGTCCTTGTGGACGGCGGGGGCGTAGCGGCGGTTGGCGTGGTCGAGGGTGTTGAAGGCCTCGCCCGGGTCCTTGTCCGCGTCGATGAGCAGCAGGTCCCGGGACATGACCTCGGCGAGCTGCGTGAAGCGGTCGACACCGGAGAGGTCGGAGTCGGTGACTACCCCGATGGGCTTGTGGTTCTCGTCGACGACGACACCGGCGTTGTGCGCCCGCTTGGGCAGCAGCCCCAGCGCGTCCGCGACGGTCTGGTGCGGGGACAGGATGATCGGGGTGTCCAGCACCAGATGCCGGCTCTTCACCCAGGAGACGACGTCGGTGACCACGTCGATCGGGATGTCCTGCGGTATGACGACGAGGCCACCGCGGCGGGCCACGGTCTCGGCCATGCGGCGGCCGGCGATGGCGGTCATGTTGGCGACGACGAGCGGGATGGTGGTGCCCGTGCCGTCCGGGGAGCTGAGGTCGACGGCCTGCCGCGAGCCCACCGAGGAGCGGCTCGGCACCATGAAGACGTCGTCGTACGTCAGGTCGTACCCGGGCTGGATGTCATTGAGGAAACGCACGTGCTGCACATCCCAGTCGATCAGAGGTGACCCCCGGACCGGCCGGCCAGGGGGAAAGAGCACGTACTTCATTCTCCCATGCCCGAGGTCCGGACGTCCCCCAGCTGATCATCCAGGCTGGTCAGGGGGCCTCTCGGAGGATGCTCCAAGACCGAGGGTCACGAAAAGACCAGGGCCCCGGTCCGTCGCCTCGGCGAAGATCTCCTCCGCGACCTGCCACTCCTCGGGCCGCGTCATGGCGTACGTCCGCCAGCCCGTCACGACGACCAGCAGTCCCCGCTCCTCGGAGCCCTCGGGCCAGAGGGCGGGGTCGGCCAGGCAGTCGGCCAGGGCGTCCCAGTTACGGCCGAACCAGTCGGGCAGGGCCAGATCACGGGCGCAGCGGTCCATGAGGCCCGCCTTGTCCGTGACCCCGTCGAGGTCCAGAACGACCACGATCCGGCCCGCCGGGTCGTCCGGCACCCCGTGCGACTCCCTCACCACTCGTCAGACCCCGTCCGGATCGGTCCTGTTGAGCGCGGACCTGGGCGCCGGGCCCGCCGTCATCAGGTAGTCCGCGGCAGACGTGTCCGTGACCAGGCTGGTGACCAGCCCGGACCGCAGCACCGCGTCGATCGCGGGTCCCTTGCGCTGCCCGCCCGCGATCGCGACGACCTCGGGGACGCGGCGGAGCTGGTGGGTCTTGACCGTGATGCACCGCTCGCCCAGGTCCCGGCCGACCCTGCGGCCCTCGGCGTCGAAGAGGTGCGCGGACATCTCCGCGGCGACACCGAGGGAGGCGTAGTGGGAGCGCTCCTCGTCACTGAGCATGTCGTGCACCGTGGAGATGCCCGGCTCCCAGGATCCGATGGAGACGCAGGCGACGGTGACCTTGTCGAAGTGCTCGAACGCCCGTGCGATCCCCGTCTGGTTGCGCAGTGCGGTGGCCGTGGCCGCGTCGGGCAGCAGCATCGGTGCGTAGATGGGGTGGGCGTCGCCCCCGGACACCTGGGCGGCGCGGCGTACGGCCTCGACCGAGCCGCGCTCGGCGGTCCCGGCGTCGTACACGCCCGTCAGCTGCACCACCGTGCACGGCGGCAGGCGGTCGAGCGCCGCCGCCATGTGGATCGTGGAACGGCCCCAGGCCAGTCCCAGCACATCACCTTCGTTGACCAGTTCGCCGAGCAGGTCGGCGGCCACTTCTCCCAGGTTCTCGGGGTCCGGTGTCTCCTCGGCCTCGGCCGGGGACTCGACCACGACAGCGTGCCTGAGGCCGTAGCGGGCACGGAGCGCGTCCGAGCGCTCGGCGTCCAGTTCGGCCGGCACACGGATCTCGATACGCACGAGATCCCGTTCGAGGGCGGTCTCCAGGACCCGGGCCACCTTGAAGCGGCTGACGCCGAACTCCTCCGCGATCTGGATCTTGGACTTGCCCTCTAGGTAGAAGCGGCGGGCCATGGCCGCCGCCTGCACCAGCTCAGCGGGTCCCATCCGCATGGCTGACCGGCCCGCCGACATACCCGACACGGCGATCTCCTCACTGCTGTTCACACTCTGGATTCGCCGTTCATCCTTGCAGATCCGGCGCACTTGATCAGCCCTGATCGGAGCCGTTCACTTTGCTGTGGCTCAGTGGTCGCAGGCCCAGGATGCCTTGGCCGTCGTCGCCTCAGCCTGCGTGCGTAGTGCACGTACCGCCTCGGCCGGGTCTTTTGCCCCGTAGACCGCCGATCCGGCCACGAAGACATCGGCTCCGGCGTCGGCGCACCGCTCGATGGTGGAAGCCGAAACTCCGCCGTCGACCTGGAGCCAGAGTTCCAGACCGTGCTTGCTGATCAACTCGCGGGTGCGGCGAATCTTCGGAAGCATGATGTCGAGAAAGGCCTGTCCCCCGAAGCCCGGTTCCACCGTCATGATCAGCAGCATGTCGAGCTCGGGGAGCAGGTCCTCGTACGGCTCGATGGGGGTCGCGGGCTTCAGCGCCATGGAGGCGCGGGCGCCCTTGGCGCGGATCTCCCGGGCGAGCCGGACCGGAGCGGCGGCCGCCTCGACGTGGAAGGTGACGGAACCGGCCCCCGCTTCCACGTACTGGGGCGCCCACCGATCGGGGGCCTCGATCATCAGATGGCAGTCCAGCGGAGTGTCCGTCGCACGGGCGAGCGACTCTACGACCGGCACCCCTAGCGTGAGGTTCGGGACGAAATGGTTGTCCATGACGTCGACGTGGAGCCAGTCGGCTCCCTCCACCGCCTTCGCCTCGTCCGCGAGGCGAGCGAAGTCGGCGGACAGGATGCTGGGGTTGATCTGCGCGGCCATGGCCTAAGCCTATGCGCTGCGCTGGGCTTGGGCGGTGGGGGTCCCGGGACTGGCGGTTCTCGTCGGCCGCGGGTCGTGTGTGGCTGGTCGCGCCCACGCGGCGGAGCCGCACATGTCACGGCCCCGCGCCCCTTCAGGGCATCGGTGCGGAGGTCCGCATGACGAGCAACCGCGGTATCGGGCATCTCGTCTGCGGGCGGCGGGCCAAGTGGCTGGTGCTGGTGTTGTGGCTGGTCGTGCTGTTCGTGGCGGCACCGTTCGCGATGAAGCTCACCGATGCCCAGGACAACGACGCGGCGTCCTGGCTGCCGGGGTCCGCGGAGTCGACGCAGGTGCTGGAGATCTCCGAGGACTTCCGGCCGGAGCAGATCCCGGCGGTCGTGATCTACGCCCGCGACAGCGGGCTGACGGACCGGGACCGGGCGCAGATCGCCGAGGACGTAGGACAGCTCAAGGAGCTGCGGGACCACGGCATCCGGGGCGCGGAGACGCGCGGGCCGGTCTACGACCGGCAGGTCGACCCGCGGGCCGCGCAGGTCCTGGTGCCGATCACGATGGACGAGCAGGGCTGGGAGCGGATCTCACCCGCCGTCGACTCCATCAGGGACGACGTCGGCGAGGGCGGCGGCGGTCTGGCCGTGCACATCACCGGCCCGGGCGGCACCTCCGCGGACTTCGCCGAGGCCTTCGAGGGCATCGACTCGACGCTGCTGTTCTCGGCGATGGTCGTCGTCATCGTCATGCTGCTCATCACGTATCGCAGCCTGACCCTGCTGGTGGTGCCGCTGATCGCGGTGGTCTGCGCGCTGTTCACCTCCCAGGCACTGATCTACCTGCTGGCCGAGCACGCGGGCCTGACGGTCAACGGCCAGAGCGCCGGCATCCTCACGGTGCTCGTCTTCGGCGCGGGGACGGACTACGCCCTGTTGCTGGTCGCCCGCTACCGGGAGGAGTTGCGCCGGCACGAGGACCGGCACGAGGCGATGGCCCTGGCACTGCACCGGGCCGGCCCGGCCGTGCTCGCCTCCGGCGCGACGGTCGTCCTGAGCATGCTGGTGCTGCTGGCCGCCGAGATGAACTCCACGAGCGGCCTGGGCCCGGTCGCCGCGATCGGCGTCGCCGTCGCCCTGCTGGCGATGATGAGCCTGTTCCCGGCCCTGCTGGTGGTCTGCGGTCGGTGGATCTTCTGGCCGGCGATCCCGCACTACGGCAGCCCCGACCCGACCGAGCGCGGCATCTGGGCGCGCACGGGCCGCCGTATCGCCGGGCGCCCCCGGATCACCTGGGCCGTGACGGCGCTGGCCCTGGCGGTCTGCTCACTGGGCCTGGTCCAACTGCGCGCGGAGGGCATCAGCAACGCGGACGCGTTCACCGGGAAACCGGACTCGATCACGGGCCAGGAGGTGTCGGCGCGCTACTTCCCGGCGGGCAGCGGCGATCCCCTGGTCATCGTGAGCAACCGGGCGCAGGCCGAGCAGGTGGGCCGCGCGGTCGCGGAGACGCAAGGCGTGGTCCCGACGTCTCTGGGACTGCCGCCGGGCACCAAACCGATCTACGAGGGCAAGGTCCTCTTCGAGGCCACCATGACCGCCCCGGCGGACAGCGAGGCCGCCAAACAGACGGTGGAGCGGGTCCGGGACGCCGTGCACGGAGTGCCGGGCGCCGACGCCCAGGTGGGCGGCGGTACGGCGGCCCTGCTCGACATGGACAAGGCGACCACGCACGACAACGTGCTGATCATCCCGCTGGTGTTGCTGGTCGTCCTGCTGATCCTCTGTGCCCTGCTGCGCGCCCTGATCGCCCCGTTGCTGCTGGTCGGCACGGTGATCCTGTCGTTCGCTGCGGCGCTCGGCCTCAGCGCGCTGGCCTTCCGGTACGTCTTCGACTACGCGGGCGAGGCGACCGACTTCCCGCTGTTCGTCTTCGTCTTCCTGGTCGCCCTGGGCATCGACTACAACATCTTCCTCACCACTCGCATCCGCGAGGAGGCGGCCCGCCAGGGCACCAGACGGGGCGTGGTCACGGGGCTCGCCGCCACCGGCGCGGTCATCACCTCCGCGGGGCTGGTGCTGGCCGGCACGTTCGCCGCCCTCGGCACCCTCCCGATGGTCGCCTTCGCCGAGATCGGCTTCGCGGTCGCCCTCGGCGTCCTCATCGACACGTTCATCGTGCGTTCGGTCCTGGTGACGTCGCTGTTCCTGGACGTGGGACCGAAGGTGTGGTGGCCGCACCGGCTGGCCAGGGAGGACGGCGGTGCGGCGAACCGGGAGAGTGTCCAAGCGGGGGTCAGCCGGTCCGGCGAATGAGTGCCAGGTACATGGCATCGGTCCCGTGCACATGCGGCCACAGCTGCACGTCGGGTCCGTCGCCCAGCTCCGGTACGCCGGGCAGCAGCGGCCGCGCGTCGACGAGGTCGGTGTCCGGGATCTGCTTGAGCACATCGGCGACCACGGCCCGGGTCTCGGCGAGGTGCGGCGAGCACGTCGCGTAGCCCACGACACCGCCGACCCGCACCGACTCCAGGGCGGTGCGCAGGAGCCCGCGCTGCAACGGCGCGAACCCCTCCAGGTCGCTGGGCCGGCGCCGCCAGCGTGCCTCGGGGCGGCGCCGCAGGGCACCGAGACCGGTGCACGGCACATCGACCAGGACCCGGTCGAAGCTGCCGGACCGCCACGCCGGACGGGTCCCGTCCGCGGCGATCACCTGATACGGCCCTGGATTGCCGTCCAGCGCGTTGGCCACGAGCCCGGCCCGGTGCGGCTGCTTCTCGGAGGCGAGCAGCATCGCACCCCGTTCGGCGGCCAGGGCGCCGAGCAGCGCGGCCTTGCCGCCGGGCCCCGCGCACCCGTCCAGCCACCGCCGGTCGGGCCCCTCCAACGGCGCGTTGGCGAGGGCGATCGCCACGAGCTGGCTGCCCTCGTCCTGCACACCCGCGCGCCCGTCCCGGACGGCCTCGATGGCGCCCGGCTCGCCGCCCTCGGTCAGCCGCACGGCATACGGCGACCAGCGCCCCGGCACCGCGGCGTCCTCACCGAGCAGTTCCTCGGCGGTGGCCCGCCCGGGCCGCGCCACCAGGGTCACCTCGGGCCGCTCGTTGTCGGCGCGCAGCAACTCCTCGATCCCGGCGCGCCCGCCGCCGAGGGAGTCCCACAGCGCGGAGACGACCCACCGCGGATGCGAGTGGACGACGGCGAGGTTGTCCTCGGGATCCTCGTCGTAGGGAGGCGCGACCCGCTCCAGCCAGCCGTCCAGATCGTCCTGCGCGATCTTCCGCAGCACGGCGTTGACGAACTTGGCCCGTCCGTCGCCGAGCACGACGCGCGCGAGTTCGACGGTGGCGGACACGGCCGCGTGGGTCGGGATCCGCGTCCCGAGCAACTGGTGCGCACCGAGGCTCAGCACGTCCAGCACCGGCGGGTCGACGTCCCCGAGCGGCCGGTCCACGCAGGTCGCGATGACCGCGTCGTACGTCCCTTGCCACCGCAGCGTCCCGTACACCAGCTCGGTGGCGAGCGCCGCGTCCCGCGCGTCGAACTTCTCGGGTCCCTCGTTCTCCCGCGCTTTGCGCAACAACGGCGGCAAAACGAGGTTGGCGTAGGCGTCCCGCTCGTCCACGGCCCTCAGCGCCTCGAAGGCGAGGATGCGGACGGGGTCCTTCTTGGGCCGACGGTAGGGCTTGCCGGACGTGCGGGGCCGACGGGGCTGTTCGCTCACGAAAAATGTGCTCCGGGTGTGAGAAGAAGTGCGCCGTCCAGCCTACGCCGCATGGAGCGGGGCATCAGCCCCCGAGCCGCTCCCCCTCGCCGATCCGCACGCCGCGCGCCCAGTCCGCCGCCCTCATCGGCTTCTTGCCCTGGGCCTGCACCCACAGCAGCTCGACACCGTGCGAACCGGTGCCGACGTACACGTTGTTCTTCGCTACGGAGATCTGCCCGGGGGCGAGGCCCGCCCGGTCGGGCACGGGGGCGACCTGGATGAGCTTGAGCCGCTCACCGCGGAAGGTGGTCCAGGCGCCCGGAGCCGGGGTGCAGCCTCGTACCATCCGGTCGACGCGCAGCGCGGGAGCGCCCCAGTCGAGGTGGGCGTCCTCGACGTTGACCTTCGGGGCCAGGCTGACCCCCTCGGCCGGCTGCGGTACGGCCTTCAGCGTGCCGTCCTCGATGCCGTCCATGGTCGCCGCGAGCAGCCCGGCACCGGCGAAGGCGAGCCGCGTCAGCAGGTCCCCGCTGGTGTCGGTGGCCCGGATCTCCTCGGTCACCGTCCCGTACACCGGCCCCGAGTCGAGCCCCTCCTCGATCAGGAACGTGGAAGCCCCGGTGATCTCGTCGCCGGCCATGATGGCGTGCTGCACGGGCGCGGCCCCGCGCCAGGCCGGCAGCAGGGAGAAGTGCAGATTGACCCAGCCCTGGGCGGGGACGTCGAGGGCGACACGGGGCAGCAGCGCCCCGTACGCGACGACGGGACAGCAGTCCGGCGCGATCTCCCGCAGCCGCTCCAGGAACTCGGGGTCCTTCGGCTTCGCGGGCTTCAGCACCTCGATCCCGGCCTCCTCCGCCCGCTCGGCGACGGGCGACGCGACCAGCCTGCGCCCGCGCCCGGCCGGCGCGTCGGGCCGCGTGACGACGGCGGCCACCTCGTGCCGCCCGGAGGCGAGAAGAGCGTCCAGAGCGGGAACGGCGACCTCGGGTGTACCGGCGAAGACGAGCTTCATGGGGTGGTGGGGGCCTCTCGGGCGGGGATGAACGACGGGCAGCACACCAGTCTATGAGCCACACGACGGAAGGCCGCCGACGGCGCCCGGCCCCCACGGGAGAGCTCAGCCTCTTGGTTGGCTGTTACGGGTGGTGCGCGGGTGGGAGACAAACCGAGGCTGCAGGCCGAGGCGCACTCCCCCGGCGCACAGGCGCACGCATATGCCCCCACGCCCCCACACCGTGACCCGCGGAGCGAATCCGCGTTGGTCAAGACAGAGTTGACCACAACGGGCCGTGATCACGGCCCATTCCTTTCAACGCCGGTTCGAGAGGCTTGTTCATGGCCGACCACGCAACCCACGACGCCCAGGCTCGGGCCAGCCTGCACTTGCTGGTGCGGGACATCGAGCGGGTCCGCCGGCAGGTGGACGCACTGCGCACACTCACCGCCCAGTTGGGCAATGTCTACCGCCCGCGCCGCTCCGGCCCCGCCACGGGCTTCGTCGTCTACGGACGCGCCCCCGCCCCGACGGTACGTCTCGCCCAGGAGCTGCGGGACAGTGTCGAGACCCTGGTCACCGCGGCCGTGGACTTCGACCGCTCACTCGGCTTCTCCTGGGACGCGGTGGGCTCCGCGCTCGGAGTCACCAAACAGGCGGTGCACCGCCGTTACGGCGCACGCCGTGCCGCGGCCACGGCCCAGTCGGCCGCGGCCGAGCCGGAGCGCACACCGGAGCCGACGGCCAGTCGCACGGTCAGCATGCCCACCGGCCTGCCCACGGTCCCGACGGTCCCCGCGGCCCGCTCCATGCCCACACAGCCGACGGCAGGCAGCCCCGCACTCCGCGACGAGGCACGGCCGACGGCGTTCCCCGGCCCGCGCAACGGCTGAACCGCCCCTTGCCCTGCCCTCCCGGGACGCCTTCGGGAGGGCAGCCGCACATCCGGGCGACGCCCCGCCGGATCTGGTGCGGCAGCTCACCCGCTCCACGGCTCACCCGATGTCAGCCGGGTCGATCCGCACCCAGACGCCGGCCCCACTCCCGCCCCCCCGAGCCATCCGCGCGGCCTGCGCGGCCTTGAGCGCGGCGGCCAGCGCGGCCCCCTTCCCCGGCGGCACCCGCAGCAACGCGCGCTCCCACCGCTCCCCGGGCGGCGGCGCCCCCACCCGCCGCGGTCGCCCCGCGGCGGGGACGGGCAACGGCACCGGCCCCAGCACCTCGGCTTCCGGCGGCAGTCCGGCCGTACGAAGAAACTCGGCCACCGCCTCCGCCGGCCCCGACACGGCCGCCATCCGCGACACCGGCGGAAACCCCAGCTCGGCCCGCTCGGCGAGTTCCCGCACCGCGTGACCGACGGGATCCCACCGTACGAGCGCCTGGACGGGGCGCAGCGTCGGCTCGGCGACGACCACCACCGTCCCGCCGGCGGACTGGGGCCGGACGAGTGCCCCGGCGGCGATCCATCGCCGCAGCGCGTCCTCCCCGGCCCTCAGGTCGGGCCGCCCGAGCATGGCCCAGCCGTCCAGCAGCAGCGCCGCCGCATACCCGCCCTCGGCGACCGGTTCGGCCCCCGGCGTGCTCACCACCAGCGCGGGCGCCCCCGGGACCGTGTCGAGCACGTGTTCACGCCCCGAGGTCCGCACCGGAACCGCGGGGAAGGCGCGCCCGAGTTCCTCGGCGGTCCGCCGCGCCCCCACCACCGAGGCGCGCAGCCGGAAGGCACCGCACTCCGGGCAGTGCCAGCCGCTCTCCTCGCGGCCGCACCACGCGCAGCACAGGGCACCGCCGTCCCGCGTCTCCATCGGCCCGGAGCAGTGCCGGCACCGCGCGGGCGCCCGGCAGTTGGCGCACGCCATGCGCGGCACGTATCCCCGCCGGGGCACCTGCACCAGCACCGGGCCGTGCCGCAAGCCGTCCCTGACGGCCTGCCAGGCGAGGCTAGGCAGCCGGGCGGCCCGGGCGGCCTCGTCCCGAGCGAGGTCCCCGTCCCCCACGGTGCGCACGAGCGGGGCGGCTCCCCGGACCTGCTCCCGCCCGGCGACCAGCGGCCGGGCCCACCCGCTCTCGACGAGCTGGGCGGCCTCCACGGTGCAGCCCCAGCTGCCCAGCAGGAAGCCGCACTTGTCCTGGGCGGCCCGCAGCAGAAGCACCTCACGCGCATGCGGCTGCGGGGCGTGCTGTTCGCTGTGACTGTCGTCCCCGTCGTCCCAGAGGGCCACGAGCCCGAGGTCCTGGACCGGTGCGAACATCGCGGCCCGGGTCCCGATCACGGCCCGTACGGATCCGCGCCGCACCGCGAGCCACTGCGCGTACCGCTTCTCGGGCCCCGCGTCGGCGGTGAGCACCGCGTGCCGCCCCTCCCCGAGCAGGGAGGTCAGCGCGGCGTCGGCCCGCGCGACGGCCCGTCCGTCGGGCAGGACGACGAGCGCCCCGCGCCCGGACGCCAGCGTCGCCGCGACGGCCCGGGCCAGCTCCTCGCTCCACCGCGGCCCCGGCAGCGCGTTCCACACGGCCCGTGGCGCACCGCCGGACGCCAGGGACTCCACGAAGGCCGCTCCCCGGTCGTACCGCTGCCAGGATCCCGCCTCGGGGGCCGGGGGCGGCGGCAGGGGGGTGGGAGAGGCGCGCTGCTCGGCGCGCGCGTTACGCGGTGGTACGGCGAGTTGCAGGACGTCCGCGAGGCTGCCCGCGTACCGGTCGGCGACCGCCCGGGCCAGCCCCAGCAGTTCCCCGCTCAGCACCCGCTCGGGCGACACGACCTGAGCGAGGGCGGCCAGCGGCCCGGAGTATTCGGACTCGGCCAGTCGCTCGACGAGGAACCCGTCGATCAGCCCGCCGCCTTCGCGCCGCCCGTCCCGCACCCGGTGCCGCCCGGCCCCGAACCGCACCCGCACCCGCACGCCCGGCTGGGCCTCGGCGTCCAGCTCCTCGGGCACGGCATAGTCGAAGTACCGGTCGAGATGGAGCACGCCCTTGTCGACGAGGACGCGCGCGACAGGCAGCTCCTTGGCGAGCGCGGCTCCCCGCCAGGTCCGCGGCTTCGCCCGGGGCGTCTTGGCCTTCCGCACGCTCTCCCGGATGAGCGCGAGCTGCTCGGGCGGCGCACCCTCCGCACCGCCGTCCGCCTGTCCGTTCTCGCTGCTCACGCTTGCATTCTTACCAAACACCACTGACAACCGGCGGCCCCGGCGACGCCCCCGGAGGTACGACGAGGCCCGGCCCCCCGAAGGGTGCCGGGCCTCATTCGGTGCCGTTAGAGCGTCGGACCTACAGGCCCGCCGCCTTGCGCAGCGCGTCCACACGGTCCGCCCGCTCCCAAGTGAACTCGGGAAGCTCACGGCCGAAGTGGCCGTACGCCGCGGTCTGGGCGTAGATCGGGCGGAGCAGGTCGAGGTCGCGGATGATGGCGGCCGGGCGGAGGTCGAAGACCTCGTCGATCGCCTTCTCGATCTTCTCCGTGTCGATCTTGGCGGTGCCGAAGGTCTCGACGAACAGGCCCACCGGCTCGGCCTTGCCGATCGCGTACGCGACCTGGACCTCGCAGCGGGTGGCGAGACCCGCGGCGACCACGTTCTTCGCGACCCAGCGCATCGCGTACGCCGCGGAGCGGTCGACCTTGGACGGGTCCTTGCCGGAGAAGGCACCGCCGCCGTGGCGGGCCATGCCGCCGTAGGTGTCGATGATGATCTTGCGGCCGGTCAGGCCGGCGTCGCCCATCGGGCCGCCGATCTCGAAGCGGCCGGTGGGGTTGACCAGGAGACGGTAGTTCTCCGTGTCGAGCTTGATGCCCTCGTCCAGGAGCGCCTTCAGCTCCGGCTCGACGACGAACTCCTTGATGTCCGGAGCCAGCAGCGAGTCCAGGTCGATGTCGGAGGCGTGCTGGGAGGAGACCACGACGGTGTCCAGGCGGACCGCCTTGTCGCCGTCGTACTCGATGGTGACCTGGGTCTTGCCGTCCGGGCGCAGGTAGGGGATGGTGCCGTTCTTGCGCACCTCGGACAGGCGATTGGACAGGCGGTGGGCCAGGAAGATCGGCAGCGGCATCAGCGTCGGGGTCTCGTCCGTCGCGTAGCCGAACATCAGGCCCTGGTCGCCCGCGCCCTGCTTGTCGAGCTCGTCCTCGTCGCCCTCGACACGGGACTCGTACGCCGTGTCGACACCCTGGGCGATGTCCGGGGACTGTGCGCCGATCGACACCGAGACGCCGCAGGAGGCGCCGTCGAAGCCCTTCTTCGAGGAGTCGTAGCCGATTTCGAGGATCTTGTTCCGGACCAGCGTCGCGATGTCCGCGTACGTCTTGGTCGTGACCTCGCCGGCCACGTGCACCAGGCCGGTCGTGATCAGGGTTTCGACGGCGACCCGAGAGGTCGGGTCCTCGCGGAGCAACGCGTCGAGAATGGTGTCGCTGATCTGGTCAGCGATCTTGTCAGGGTGACCCTCGGTCACGGACTCCGAGGTGAACAGGCGACGGGACACAACGCTCCCTGGGGTTGCAGCGGCTGCTGTCTGATCATTGGCGGACGGCGAGGGCTGCACCTCGCGCCGTCCGTGGAACAGTTTACGGGTCACGCTTCGGCCACGGCCCCCCTGTCTCGCCACTCGGGAGTGCTGTGACCTGCGGCACGGGCATTCTGCCCAATCGCGAGCGCCGTTGGCCAGAGGCGCCACGCCCCGATCGGCCGGGTTTCGGCAGAGGCGCAGGGCGACTGAGACATCAGCCGAGGCGCCCGGCCACCAGGTCCCACACGGTCTCCGCCAGGGCTTCCTTGGGCCCGTACGGCACCCCGGTCTCGCTGCCGTCGGTGCCGAGCACCACGGCTTCGTTCTCCTCGGAACCGAAGGTCTTGCGCTCCCCGACCTCGTTCACCACCAGCAGATCACAGCCCTTGCGCTTCAGTTTGGCGCGGCCGTTGGCGAGCACGTCGTCCGTCTCCGCGGCGAAGCCGACGATCACCTGTCCGGGGCGAACCCGGTCGGTGGAGATCTCCGCGAGGATGTCCGGATTCCGCACCAGGGCGATCGGCTCCGGCTCCTGGTCGTCCTTCTTCTTGATCTTCCCGGCCGCGTAGGTCACCGGACGGAAGTCCGCCACCGCTGCCGCCATGACCACGGCGTCGGCGTCGGCGGCGGCTTTCAGCACCGCCTCGCGCAGGTGCGTGGCCGTACCGACGGGGACGACGTCCACCCCGGCCGGGTCCGGCAGGGTGCTGTTGGCCGCGATCAGTGTGACGCGGGCGCCGCGGGCGACCGCGGTGCGGGCGAGGGCGTAGCCCTGCTTGCCGGAGGAGCGGTTGCCCAGGAAGCGGACCGGGTCCAGGGGCTCGCGGGTGCCGCCCGCGCTGACCACGACATGCCGGCCCTTGAGGTCCGGCTCGGTCACGCCACGGGCCAGCACCCGGCGGCACACCTCGAAGATCTCACCCGGGTCGGGCAGCCGGCCCTTGCCGGTGTCGACGCCGGTGAGACGGCCCACGGCCGGCTCGATGACGAGGGCACCGCGGCGGCGCAGCGTCGCCACGTTCTCCTGGGTGGCCGGGTGCTCCCACATCTCCGTGTGCATGGCGGGGGCGAAGACGACCGGGCAGCGGGCGGTGAGCAGGGTGTTGGTGAGCAGGTCGTCGGCGAGACCGTGGGCCGCCTTGGCGAGCATGTCGGCCGTGGCCGGGGCGACGACGACCAGGTCGGCATGCTGTCCGATGCGGACGTGCGGGACCTCGTGGACGTCGTCCCACACCTCGGTGGAGACCGGGTGCCCGGAGAGCGCGGACCACGTGGCGGCGCCTACGAAGTGCAGCGCGGAGGCCGTGGGCACCACGCGCACGTCATGGCCCGACTCCGTCAGCCGCCGCAGCAGCTCACAGGCCTTGTACGCGGCGATGCCGCCACTGACCCCCAGAACGACCTTCGGCTTGTCCACCGCTTCTCCCCGGACCTCGGCAACCGGCACAACGTACGACTCCATGACACACCACAGGCCCGGCAGTCGACCTGCCGGGCCTGTGGAAAAGTCAGCATGAAGCTGGAAACGCTACTTACTGCGCCGGGCCCTCGACGGCCTCGGACGTGAGCAGCCCCGCGTTGATCTCGCGGAGGGCGATCGAGAGCGGCTTCTCGTGGACGTGGGTGTCGACGAGGGGACCGACGTACTCGAGGAGGCCCTCGCCGAGCTGCGAGTAGTACGCGTTGATCTGGCGGGCCCGCTTGGCCGCGTAGATCACGAGGCTGTACTTCGAGTCGGTGGCCTCGAGGAGCTCGTCGATCGGCGGGTTGATGATGCCCTCGGGCGCGGAGATGGAAGAGGACACGCTCTACCTTCCGATGGGTGGGAAAGAGTCTGTCGGGGTGATCAGCGAGGATCGGATCGATCAGCGATGGTCACACCACGTCCATCAAGGCTAGCAGCTCGCGAGCCACGTCCTCGACGGAGGTGTTGACCAGGGTGGTGTCGAACTCCGGCTCGGCGGCGAGTTCGATCTTCGCCGCCTCGAGCCGGCGCTCGATCACCTCGGGCGGTTCGGTACCCCGCCCGGTGAGTCTGCGCACCAGCTCCTCCCAGGAGGGAGGAGCCAGGAACACCAGCTGGGCCTCGGGCATCGACTCCCGGACCAGACGGGCTCCCTGCAGGTCGATCTCGAGGAGGACCGGCTCGCCGGCCTCCAGGCGCTCCTGCACGGCCGCACGCGGCGTGCCGTAGCGGTTGCCGGCGAACTCGGCCCACTCCAGCAGTTCGCCGTTGGCGATCAGCTTGTCCATCTCGTCGTCGGTGACGAAGAAGTAGTGGACTCCATGCTTCTCGCCGGGGCGGGGCTTGCGGGTCGTCGCCGACACGGAGAGCCAGACCTCGGGATGTTCCTTGCGCATATGGGCGACAACCGTGCTCTTGCCGACCCCTGAGGGGCCGGAGAGCACGGTCAGCCGCGGACGTACGTCCGGGGGTACGGGGGTCGTCCCCCGGGGTGTTGCAGCCATGCAGCGATTATCCAGCAATCCCGGAGTGCCCGGGACTCGCATCCCCGGAGTGCCCGGTTCAGGAACCGGTGCTGCCGAACTCGCGCTCCAAGGAGGCGATCTGGTTGGAACCGAGGCCGCGCACACGACGGCTCTCGGAGATGCCGAGTCGCTCCATGATCTGCTTGGCGCGGACCTTGCCCACGCCCGGCAGGGACTCAAGAAGAGCGGAGACCTTCATCTTTCCGATGACGTCGTTCTCCTGGCCCTGCTTGATGACCTCGTGGAGGGAGGCGCCGGAGTGCTTGAGTCGATTCTTGACCTCGGCCCGCTCCCGGCGAGCCGCGGCGGCCTTTTCGAGCGCGGCTGCGCGCTGTTCAGGGGTAAGGGGCGGAAGAGCCACGCCTACGTCACCTCGGATGTCGAACTGTCGGATACGGACCGGTGAGGAACCTAGTCGCCCCACACCTGGGGAGCCACGAGCAACACGCTCGCCCGTTGACTCTCGTCGGAGACTAGCGGGCAAGTCCGCCAGAGTCAGCGAGAACAGCGGAAAAGTCCTGGTCAGCCTTCATCTGAACAGACATTTAGGACATACTGCCCCGGATTTGAGGATGTATTCAGACTCAAGCCCGCCCCCGCGCACTCATCGGAGGACTCACAAGAAGGTCGGGAAGTGGTCAGGACGAGGTCACAGCGTGACGGATCTCCTCCGCGAAGCGTTCCGCGGCGTCACGCAGCGCGACCGTGTCGGGACCGTGGCGTAGCACTCCCCGGCTGACGTTCGGCACGACGTTGCGCACCGCCGCCCCGAAGACCCCCGGAAGATCGGCCGGCGTGGCCCCCTGGGCGCCGATGCCGGGCGCGAGGAGCGGACCGTTGATGTCCAGGTCGTACGACGACAGGTCACCGAGGGTGGCGCCGACGACCGCGCCGAAGGATCCCAGGGGCTCCTCCCCCGCGTTCTCGGCGGACAGGTGCGCGAGCATCGTCGCTCCGACGTTCCGGCCGTCGGACCGTACGGCGTGCTGGACCTCGCCGCCCTCCGGGTTGGAGGTCAGTGCCAGCACGAACAGCCCGGCGCCGCTCTCCCGGGCCAGTGCGACGGCCGGGCTGAGCGAGCCGTAGCCGAGGTAGGGCGAGACGGTCAGCGCGTCGGAGAACAGCGGCGCGTCCTTGTGCAGGAACGACTCGGCGTACGCGGCCATGGTCGAGCCGATGTCGCCGCGCTTGGCGTCCGTCACGACCAGGGCACCCGCCGCCCGCGCCTCGGCCACCGACGTCTCCAGGACGGCCAGTCCACGCGAGCCGAACCGCTCGAAGAACGCGCTCTGCGGCTTGAGCACGGCGACCCGGTCGGCCAGCGCCTCGACGACCGTGCGGCTGAACCGCTCCAGCCCTGCCACGTCGTCGTTCAGACCCCACTCGGCGAGCAGGGAGGCGTGCGGGTCGATGCCGACGCAGAGCGGGCCGCGCTCGTCCATGGCCCGGCGCAGGCGCGCGCCGAAGGGTTCGAGACCACTCATGCCGTCTTCCTCACGTCGGCGCCCACCGCGTCGGTGAGCGTGGCGTACGGGCTGGTGCGCAGACGCGCGGCGAGCCCCTTGTGGAGGGCGCGAGCGTAAAACGGCCCCTCGTAGATGAAGGCGCTGTAGCCCTGGACCAGCGTGGCACCGGCCAGGATGCGCTGCCAGGCGTCCTCGGCGTTCTCGACGCCGCCCACGCCCACCAGGGTGATCCGGTCGCCCACGCGCGCGTAGAGGCGGCGCAGGACCTCCAGGGAGCGCTCCTTCAGCGGCGCCCCGGACAGGCCACCGGTCTCCTTGACGAGGGAGGCGTCCGACTTCAGGCCGAGTCCTTCGCGCGCGATGGTGGTGTTGGTGGCGATGATCCCGTCCAGGCCGAGTTCCACGGCCAGGTCGGCGACGGCGTCGATGTCCTCGTCGGCGAGGTCCGGCGCGATCTTGACCAGGAGCGGGACGCGCCGCGCGGACACCGCGCCGTCGGCGGCCTCGCGGACGGCACTCAGCAGGGGGCGCAGCGCCTCGGTCGCCTGGAGGTTGCGCAGCCCCGGCGTGTTCGGGGAGGAGACGTTGACGACCAGGTAGTCGGCGTAGGGGGCCAGCCGCTCGGCGGACTTCACGTAGTCCGCGACGGCCTCCTCCTCGGGTACGACCTTGGTCTTGCCGATGTTGACGCCGACGACGGTCCTGAAGACCGGCGTACGGGAGGCCAGGCGGGCGGCGACGCGGAGCGAGCCGTCGTTGTTGAAGCCCATGCGGTTGATCAGCGCCCGGTCCTTGACCAGCCGGAACAGCCGCTGCTTGGGGTTGCCGGGCTGCGGCTCGCCGGTGACCGTGCCGATCTCGACGTGGTCGAAGCCGAGCATCGCCATGCCGTCGATGCCCACGGCGTTCTTGTCGAAGCCGGCGGCGAGCCCGAAGGGTCCGTGCATGCGCAGCCCGAAGGCCTCGGTGCGCAGCTCCTTGTGGCGGGGCGCGAGGGCGGCCGCGAGGAAGGTGCGCAGCACGGGGACGCGGGCGGCCAGGCGGATCCAGCGGAAGGCGAGGTGGTGCGCCTGCTCCGGGTCCAGCCGCTTGAAGACGAGACTGAAGAAGATCTTGTACATGATGTCCTCACGAAGACGTGGCGTCCTCACGAAGAGGGGGACACCGTTTCCGGTGTCCCCCTCGGGGCTGCTAGTCGCGGGCCGCGGTCAGATGTTCCGCGTGTTCCTGGAGCGAGCGGACGCTCACGTCGCCGCGGTTGAGGGCGTCGATGCCCTGGACCGCCGCCGCGAGCGCCTGGACCGTCGTCAGGCAGGGCACGGACCGTGCCACGGCCGCCGTACGGATGTCGTAGCCGTCGAGGCGGCCGCCGGTGCCGTACGGGGTGTTGACGATGAGGTCGACCTCGCCGTCGTGGATGAGCTGGACGATGGTCTTCTCGCCGTTCGGGCCGGTGCCCTCGGACTGCTTGCGCACGACGGTGGCGTTGATGCCGTTGCGCTTGAGCACCTCGGCCGTGCCGGACGTGGCCATCAGCTCGAAGCCGTGGGCGACCAGCTCGCGCGCCGGGAAGATCATCGAGCGCTTGTCGCGGTTGGCGACCGAGATGAAGGCGCGGCCCTTGGTGGGCAGCGGGCCGTAGGCACCCGCCTGCGACTTGGCGTACGCCGTGCCGAAGACGGAGTCGATGCCCATGACCTCACCCGTGGAGCGCATCTCGGGGCCGAGGACCGTGTCGACGCCGCGGCCGTGGATGTCGCGGAAGCGCGACCACGGCATGACGGCCTCCTTGACGGAGATCGGCGCGTCGAGCGGGAGCTCGCCGCCGTCGCCGGTGGCCGGGAGCAGGCCCTCGGCACGCAGCTCGGCGATCGTGGCGCCCAGCGAGATCCGGGCGGCTGCCTTGGCCAGCGGCACCGCCGTCGCCTTCGAGGTGAAGGGGACGGTCCGGGAGGCGCGCGGGTTGGCCTCCAGGACATAGAGGATGTCGCCCGCCATCGCGAACTGGATGTTGATCAGGCCGCGCACCCCGACGCCCTTCGCGATGCCCTCCGTGGAGGCCCGCAGGCGCTTGATGTCGAAGCCGCCGAGCGTGATCGGGGGCAGGGCGCACGCCGAGTCGCCGGAGTGGATGCCGGCCTCCTCGATGTGCTCCATGACACCGCCGAGGTAGAGCTCGTGGCCGTCGTAGAGCGCGTCGACGTCGATCTCGATCGCGTCGTCGAGGAACCGGTCGACCAGGACCGGCCGGGACGGGCTGATCTCGGTCGACTCGGAGATGTACGCCTCCAGGCGCGTCTCGTCGTAGACGATCTCCATGCCGCGCCCGCCGAGGACGTACGACGGCCGCACCAGGACCGGGTAGCCGATCTCGTCGGCGATGGCCTTGGCCTCGGCGAAGGTGGTGGCCGTGCCGTGCTTGGGGGCCGGGAGGCCGGCCTCCTGGAGGACCCGTCCGAAGGCGCCCCGGTCCTCGGCGGCGTGGATGGCCTCCGGGGAGGTGCCCACGATCGGCACGCCGTTGTCCTTGAGCGCCTGCGACAGACCCAGCGGGGTCTGGCCGCCGAGCTGCACGACGACGCCCGCGACGGGTCCGGCCTGCTGCTCGGCGTGGACGATCTCCAGCACGTCCTCGAGCGTCAGCGGCTCGAAGTACAGGCGGTCGGAGGTGTCGTAGTCCGTGGAGACGGTCTCCGGGTTGCAGTTGACCATCACGGTCTCGTAGCCCGCGTCGCTCAGCGCGAAGGAGGCGTGGACGCAGGAGTAGTCGAACTCGATGCCCTGGCCGATGCGGTTCGGGCCGGAGCCCAGGATGATGACGGCCGGCTTCTCGCGCGCGGCGACCTCGGTCTCCTCGTCGTAGGAGGAGTAGAAGTACGGCGTCTTCGCGGCGAACTCGGCGGCGCAGGTGTCGACCGTCTTGTAGACCGGGCGGATGCCCAGCGCGTGCCGGACCTCGCGGACGACGTCCTCGCGCAGGCCTCGGATCTCGCCGATCTGCGTGTCGGAGAAGCCGTGCCGCTTGGCCTCGGCGAGCAGACCGGCGGTCAGCTCGGGCGCCCCGGCCAGCTCGTCCGCGATCTCCTTGATGAGGAAGAGCTGGTCGACGAACCACGGGTCGATCTTCGTGTACTCGAAGACCTCCTCGGGGGTGGCGCCCGCGCGGATGGCCTGCATGACGGTGTTGATGCGGCCGTCGGTGGGGCGGACGGACTCGCGGAGCAGCTCCTCCTTGTCGCCGGGCTCACCGACGAAGGTGAACTGGCTGCCCGTCTTCTCCAGCGAGCGCAGGGCCTTCTGGAAGGCCTCGGTGAAGTTGCGGCCGATGGCCATGGCCTCGCCGACCGACTTCATGGTGGTGGTGAGGGTGGCGTCCGCGCTCGGGAACTTCTCGAAGGCGAAGCGCGGGGCCTTCACGACCACGTAGTCGAGCGTCGGCTCGAAGGAGGCGGGGGTCTCCTGCGTGATGTCGTTCGGGATCTCGTCCAGCGTGTAGCCGACGGCGAGCTTGGCGGCGATCTTGGCGATCGGGAAGCCGGTCGCCTTGGAGGCGAGGGCCGAGGAACGCGACACGCGCGGGTTCATCTCGATGACGATCACGCGACCGTCCTCGGGGTTCACCGCGAACTGGATGTTGCAGCCGCCGGTGTCGACGCCTACCTCGCGGATGACGGCGATGCCGATGTCGCGCAGGGTCTGGTACTCGCGGTCGGTCAGCGTCATCGCGGGCGCGACCGTGATCGAGTCGCCGGTGTGCACGCCCATGGGGTCGAAGTTCTCGATGGAGCAGACGACCACGACGTTGTCGTGCTTGTCGCGCATCAGCTCCAGCTCGTACTCCTTCCAGCCGAGGATGGACTCCTCCAGGAGCACCTCGGTGGTCGGCGAGAGCGTGAGGCCCTGCCCGGCGATGCGGCGCAGTTCCTCCTCGTCGTGGGCGAAGCCGGAGCCGGCGCCGCCCATGGTGAAGGACGGGCGGACGACGACCGGGTAGCCACCGAGCGTCTCGACACCCGCGAGGACGTCCTCCATGGAGTGGCAGATGACCGAGCGGGCGGACTCGCCGTGCCCGATCTTCTGACGTACGGCCTCGACGACCTCCTTGAAGAGGTCGCGGTCCTCGCCCTTGTTGATCGCCTCGACGTTGGCGCCGATGAGCTCGACGCCGTATTTGTCGAGGGTCCCCGCCTCGTGCAGCGAGATGGCCGTGTTGAGGGCCGTCTGGCCGCCCAGGGTGGGCAGCAGGGCGTCCGGGCGCTCCTTGGCGATGATCTTCTCGACGAACTCGGGGGTGATCGGCTCGACATACGTGGCGTCGGCGATCTCCGGGTCGGTCATGATCGTCGCCGGGTTGGAGTTCACCAGGACGACCCGGAGGCCCTCGGCGCGCAGGATGCGGCACGCCTGGGTGCCGGAGTAGTCGAACTCGGCGGCCTGGCCGATGACGATCGGGCCGGAGCCGATGACCAGGACGGACTGGATATCGGTGCGCTTAGGCACGCTGGCCCTCCATCAGGGATACGAAGCGGTCGAACAGGTAGGCGGCGTCGTGCGGGCCGGCTGCCGCTTCGGGGTGGTACTGGACGCTGAAGGCGGGGCGGTCGAGAAGCCGCAGCCCCTCCACCACGTTGTCGTTCAGGCAGACGTGCGACACCTCGGCGCGGCCGAACGGGGTCTCGGAGACCTGGTCGAGCGGTGCGTCGACGGCGAAGCCGTGGTTGTGCGCGGTGACCTCGACCTTGCCGGTCGTACGGTCCTGCACGGGCTGGTTGATGCCGCGGTGGCCGTACTTCAGCTTGAAGGTGCCGAAGCCGAGCGCGCGGCCCAGGATCTGGTTGCCGAAGCAGATGCCGAAGAGCGGGGTGCCGCGCTCCAGAACGCCCCGCATGACGGAGACGGGGTGGTCGGCGGTGGCCGGGTCGCCCGGGCCGTTGGAGAAGAAGACGCCGTCCGGGTTGACCGCGTAGACGTCCTCGACGGTCGCGGTGGCGGGCAGCACGTGCACCTCTATGCCGCGCTCGGCCATGCGGTGCGGGGTCATGCCCTTGATGCCGAGGTCGACGGCGGCGACGGTGAACTTCTTCTCACCGACGGCGGGCACGACGTACGGCTCGGTGGTGGCGACCTCGGCGGAGAGGTTCGCGCCCTTCATCTGGGGGGCTTCCTGGACGCGGGCCAGCAGCGCGCCGTCCTCCCGCACCGCCTCCCCGCTGAAGATGCCGACGCGCATGGCGCCGCGCTCCCGCAGGTGCCGCGTGAGGGCGCGGGTGTCGATGCCGGAGATGCCGACGACGCCCTGCGTCGCGAGCTCCTCGTCCAGCGAGCGCCGGGAGCGCCAGTTGGACGGCACGCGCGCGGGGTCGCGCACGACGTACCCGGAGACCCAGATCCTCTTCGACTCGGGGTCCTCGTCGTTCACACCGGTGTTGCCGACG
This sequence comes from Streptomyces violaceus, assembly GCF_036014075.1. Lineage (NCBI taxonomy): Bacteria > Bacillati > Actinomycetota > Actinomycetes > Kitasatosporales > Streptomycetaceae > Streptomyces > Streptomyces violaceus. The sequence goes on along the minus strand of NZ_CP107911.1, from coordinate 7,447,257 downwards.
TGCGGGGCGGTCATCACCACGACCTGGCGGTGGTACGAGGGGTCGGTGAGGGTCTCCTGGTAGCCGGTCATGCCGGTGGAGAACACCGCTTCGCCGAAGGTCTCCCCCACGGCCCCGTAAGCACGGCCGCGGAAGATCCGGCCGTCCTCCAGGACGAGTACGGCGGGAGTCCTGGCAGCTCCCCTTGTGGAGGTGGTCATCGTTCGACGCCTTCCCTGGTGTTCGTTTCGATCATGGAGTTGAGGGCCTCGACCCACTCGTTGTGCTCGGCCGCGTGGTCGGAGCGGAACCCGGAGTCGATCAGCCGGTCGCCGTGCGCCCAGGTGACGATCAGCAGGCCGCCCTCGGTGAGGACCTTGCCGGCGATGCCCTTGTCGAGCCGGGCCTCGCGGAGCTGTGCGGCCGGGACGAAGAAGTCGCTCGCCCCGGGGCGTACGACATCGAGCCCTGCGTCCGTGAGGGTGAGCTCGGCGCGGCTGCGGGTGCCCAGGCCCTGGGCGACGATGCGGTCGAGCCACTGACCGGCCGTGGTGGAGCCGTGGTAACGGCCGCTCATGGCCAGCTTCTCGGGGCCCGGGTCGTCCGGGGCGGTGGGCAGCTCGGGCAGGTCGCCCTGGAGGGTGCCGCGCCACTTCCAGCCCTCGCGCATCAGCCAGTAGACGAGCGCGACGAAGAGGGCGAGGCCGACGACCCAGCCGATGCGGGCGGCCCAGTCGGTCACTTGCGCCGATTCCTTCTCGGCGGCCAGCAGGAGTACAGGTGTCACGTGAGCTTCCCGTCGACGAGCGTGGCCTTGCCCCGCAGCCACGTGTGCGTGACACGGCCCGGCAGCTCACGCCCCTCGTAGGGGGTGTTCCGGCTGCGCGAGGCGAAGCCCGCGGGTTCCACGGGCCCACGGTATGCCGTGTCGACCAGGGTGAGGTTGGCGGGCTCACCTGCCGAGACGGGACGTCCGTGGCCCATGGCCTGTCCGATCTGCGCGGGCTTGACGGACATCCGGTCGGCGACGCCGGCCCAGTCCAGCAGCCCCGTGTCGACCATGGTCTCCTGCACCACTGACAACGCGGTCTCCAGGCCGACCATGCCCATGGCGGCCGCGGCCCACTCGCAGTCCTTGTCCTCGTGCGGGTGCGGGGCGTGGTCGGTGGCGACGATGTCGATCGTGCCGTCGGCGAGGGCCTCGCGCAGGGCCATCACGTCGCGCTCGGTGCGCAGCGGCGGGTTGACCTTGTAGACGGGGTTGTACGTGCGCACCAGCTCATCCGTGAGGAGGAGGTGGTGCGGGGTGACCTCGGCGGTGACGGCGATGCCGCGGGACTTCGCCCAGCGGACGATCTCGACGGACCCGGCGGTCGACAGGTGGCAGATGTGGACGCGGGAGCCGACGTGGTCGGCGAGCAGGACATCCCGGGCGATGATCGATTCTTCGGCCACCGCCGGCCAGCCCCCGAGCCCCAGCTCGGCCGAGACGATGCCCTCGTTCATCTCGGCGCCCTCGGTCAGCCGCGGCTCCTGCGCGTGCTGCGCGACGACACCGCCGAAGGCCTTCACGTACTCCAGGGCGCGGCGCATGATCACGGCGTCGTGGACGCACTTGCCGTCGTCGGAGAAGACGGTGACCCCGGCGGCCGACTCGTGCATGGCGCCCAGCTCGGCGAGCTTCCTGCCCTCCAGGCCGACGGTGACGGCACCGATGGGCTGGACGTCGCAGTAGCCGTGCTCCTTGCCAAGCCGCCAGACCTGCTCGACGACACCGGCGGTGTCGGCGACCGGGAAGGTGTTGGCCATGGCGAACACGGTGGTGAAGCCGCCGCTCGCCGCCGCCCGCGTGCCGGTCAGGACGGTCTCGGAGTCCTCACGGCCGGGCTCGCGCAGATGGGTGTGCAGGTCGACCAGGCCCGGCAGCAGCACCTTGCCGTCGGCCTCGACGATCTCGGCCTCTTCGGCGGACAGCCCGCTGCCCACCTCCGCGATCGTCCCGCCGTCGATCAGCACGTCCTGCGGCTCGCCGCCCAGCACCTTCGCACCACGGATCAGGATCTTGCTCATGGGTCTTACTTCTCCTCGGTACGGGACTGGGTGACGGCGGGTTCGTTGCCACCGAGCAGCAGGTACAGGACGGCCATCCGGATGGACACTCCGTTTGCGACCTGCTCGACGACGGTGCAGCGGTCGGAGTCGGCGACCTCGGCGGTGATCTCCATGCCGCGGACCATCGGGCCGGGGTGCATCACGACGGCGTGCTCGGGCATCCGCGCCATGCGGTCGCCGTTGAGGCCGTAGCGCCGGGAGTACTCGCGCTCGGTCGGGAAGAAGGCGGCGTTCATGCGCTCGCGCTGGACGCGCAGCATCATCACCGCGTCGGACTTGGGCAGGGTGCTGTCGAGGTCGTACGACACCTCGCAGGGCCAGGTCTCGATGCCGACGGGCACCAGGGTCGGCGGGGCGACGAGGGTGACCTCGGCGCCGAGGGTGTGCAGCAGGTCGACGTTGGAGCGGGCGACCCGGCTGTGCAGGACGTCGCCGACGATCGTGATGCGCTTGCCTTCGAGGTCCCGGCCGAGTCCGGCGTCCGTGCCGACCAGGCGGCGGCGCATGGTGAAGGCGTCCAGCAGGGCCTGCGTGGGGTGCTGGTGGGTGCCGTCGCCGGCGTTGACGACGGCCGCGTCGATCCAGCCGGAGTTCGCCAGCCGGTACGGGGCTCCGGAGGCGCCGTGCCGGATGACCACGGCGTCGACGCCCATGGCCTCCAGGGTCTGGGCGGTGTCCTTCAGGGACTCGCCCTTGGAGACGCTGGAGCCCTTGGCGGAGAAGTTGATGACGTCCGCGGACAGCCTCTTCTCGGCGGCCTCGAAGGAGATCCGGGTCCGGGTGGAGTCCTCGAAGAAGAGGTTGACGATCGTGCGGCCGCGCAGGGTCGGCAGCTTTTTGATCGGCCGGTCGGCGACCCGGGCCATCTCCTCGGCGGTGTCGAGGATCAGGACGGCGTCGTCGCGGGTGAGGTCGGCGGCCGAGATGAGATGACGCTGCATCTGTCAGGCTCCGTAAGGCAGTTCAGGAGAATTCGGGCAGACGGGCGCGCCCGGGGGCGCACTGAGCCGGCGTACGACAGCGGCGTACGCCTGAAGCGCTACTGGGAGGTCTGCTTGGCACCGAGCAGCACGGTGTCGCGACCGTCCTCCTCGGCGAGCTGGACCTTGACCGTCTCCCGCAGCGACGTGGGGAGGTTCTTGCCGACGTAGTCGGCGCGGATGGGCAGTTCGCGGTGACCGCGGTCGACGAGGACGGCGAGCTGCACCGCGCGCGGGCGCCCGATGTCGTTCAGTGCGTCCAGGGCGGCCCGGATGGTGCGGCCGGAGAAGAGCACGTCGTCGACGAGGACGACCAGCTTGCCGTCGATGCCGTCACCGGGGATCTCGGTGCGGGCCAGCGCACGCGGTGGGTGCATGCGCAGGTCGTCGCGGTACATGGTGATGTCGAGCGAGCCGCACGGAACCTTGCGCTCGGTGATCTGCTCGAGCTTGTCGGCGAGCCGCCGGGCGAGGAAGACGCCCCGGGTCGGAATGCCGAGGAGCACCACGTCGTCGGCGCCCTTGGCGCGCTCGACGATCTCATGGGCGATGCGGGTCAGCACCCGCGCGATGTCGGGCCCTTCGAGAACGGGCCGGGCATCGGACTGCGTGTCGTGCGTGTCCATACGAAACGGACCTCCTTCTCCGCCTCACGGGACGGACCTTAAAGGACGTCGGGATTGCGCCATACACGGTAGCAGGTCCCCGCGATCATTCCGACAGCCCCTCGGATCACCCGTTCGGCCTAACCGAGTGCTGATACCACGGAAGAGTCGGTGCGGACCATTCGGCTTGACGCGGCAGAGTAACGCTGCGTAACCTCACAGTGAGTTACCAGCCGCGCGGTCCGGCAACACAGCTGACCGCGTCGACACAGTGCCGGGGAGCTATATGTCCAGCGAATACGCCAAACAGCTCGGGGCCAAGCTCCGGGCGATCCGCACCCAGCAGGGCCTTTCCCTCCACGGTGTCGAGGAGAAGTCCCAGGGACGGTGGAAGGCGGTCGTGGTCGGTTCGTACGAGCGCGGCGACCGCGCCGTGACCGTGCAGCGCCTCGCCGAGCTGGCGGACTTCTACGGCGTCCCCGTGCAGGAGCTACTCCCGGGCACCACCCCGGGCGGCGCCGCCGAGCCGCCGCCGAAGCTGGTTCTGGACCTGGAGCGGCTGGCCACGGTGCCGGCCGAGAAGGCGGGCCCCCTGCAGCGCTACGCGGCCACGATCCAGTCGCAGCGCGGTGACTACAACGGCAAGGTGCTCTCGATCCGCCAGGACGACCTGCGCACACTCGCCGTCATCTACGACCAGTCGCCTTCGGTCCTCACCGAGCAGCTGATCAGCTGGGGTGTCCTGGACGCGGACGCGCGCCGCGCGGTCGCCTCCCACGAGGAGGCCTGAGCCCTTAGCGGGCAGCGCAGAAACGTACCGCCGGGGTGGCTGGAACCATACGGTTCCGGCCACCCCGGCGGCGTTCTGGGAGCCTGACGGCCCCCGGACCGTACGGGGACGCCGGAGGGCCCGCAGCAGTCGCGCTGCGGGCCCTCCGGCGTTCCGTCTCTCTCAGTCCTCGTCGCGGCGGAGCGAGGGCTTGAGGTCCTTCAGCCGACCGAGCAGGCCGTTCACGAACGAGGGCGACTCGTCCGTGGAGAACTCCTTGGCCAGCTGCACCATCTCGTCCAGGACGACGGCGTCCGGGGTCTCGTCGACCCAGATCAGCTCATAGGCGCCGAGCCGCAGGATGTTGCGGTCGACGACCGGCATCCGGTCGAGTGTCCAGCCGACCGAGTACTGGGCGATCAGCTCGTCGATGCGCTTCGCGCGCTGCGCGTAGCCCTCGACGAGCTCCATCGTGTACTCGCTCACCGGCGGCTGCCGGGTGTCGGCCCGGGAGAGCCGGACCCAGTCGGCGAGGACCGTCAGGACCTCGGCGCCGCGCTGGTCGCCCTCGAAGAGGATCTGGAAGGCGCGCTTGCGGGCCGTGTTGCGGGCAGCCACGGTTAGCTGTTCACCCGGCCGAGGTAGTCGCTGGTGCGGGTGTCGACCTTGATCTTCTCACCGGTGGTGATGAAGAGGGGCACCTGGATCTGGTGGCCGGTCTCCAGCGTGGCGGGCTTGGTGCCACCGGTGGAGCGGTCGCCCTGGACGCCCGGCTCGGTCTCCTGGATGACGAGCTCGACGGCGGCGGGCAGCTCGACGAAGAGCACCTCGCCCTCGTGCTGCGCGACGGTGGCGGTGAAGCCCTCGATCAGGAAGTTGGCGGCGTCGCCCACCGACTTGCGGTCGACGTGCAGCTGGTCGTAGGTCTCCATGTCCATGAAGACGAAGTACTCGCCGTCCATGTAGGAGAACTGCATGTCCCGCTTGTCGACGGTGGCCGTTTCGACCTTGACGCCGGCGTTGAAGGTCTTGTCGACGACCTTGCCGGAGAGCACGTTCTTGAGCTTGGTGCGCACGAAGGCCGGGCCCTTGCCGGGCTTGACGTGCTGGAACTCGACGACGGACCAGAGCTGGCCGCCTTCGAGCTTGAGCACCATGCCGTTCTTGAGGTCGTTCGTGGAAGCCACGGTTGCGGAATCTCCTGGACTGACGTACGACCCTGGGGCACGCACCTGCCTACCTACAGGGCGAGCAGCTCCTTGGTCGTGATGGTGAGTAGCTCGGGTCCGCCGTCCGCCTCGGGGCGGACGACGAGCGTGTCATCGATCCGGACACCGCCCCGGCCCGGGAGGTGGACCCCCGGTTCGACGGTGACCGGCACGCAAGCGTCCAGTTTACCCATGGCCGCGGGACTCAATTGAGGGTCCTCGTCGATTTCGAGCCCGACCCCGTGTCCGGTCAGTGCCGTGAGGCCCTCCGTGTACCCCGCGGAGTCCAGCACCTGGCGAGCGGCCCGGTCGACGTCCCGGCAGGCGGCGCCGGGTACCAGGCTCTCACGTCCGGCCCGCTGGGCGGCGAAGACCAGGTCGTACAGCTCGATCTGCCAGTCCGCGGGAGCCGTGCCGATGACGAACGTACGGCCGATCTCACAGCGGTAGCCGCGATACGTCGCGCCGAGGCAGACGGAGAGGAAGTCGCCCTCCTCGACACGGCGGTCGGTGGGCCGGTGGCCGGGGCGGCCGGCGTTGGGCCCGGTGGCGACGGAGGTCGGGAAGGCCGGTCCGTCGGCTCCGTGGTCGACGAGGCGTCTTTCGAGCTCCAGGGCGAGATGGCGCTCGGTCCTGCCGACGAGGATGGACTCCAGCAGTTCGCCCAGGGCCTGGTCGGCGATCTCGGCGCCGATGCGGAGGCAGGAGATCTCCTCCTCGTCCTTGACCACCCTGAGCTGCTCGACAGCGCAGCCGAGGCCGGCCAGGCGCAGCCGGGGGGCGACCGAGCCGAGAGCACGGTGCCGGGCCACGGTGAGGTGGTGCTCCTCCACGGCGAGGGAGTCCGCGCCCTGGCCCGCGGCGAGGCCGGCGGCCGCGACGGCCGGGTCGCCGCCACCGGTTCCGGGCAGGCTCTGGACGCGCAGGGCCTCGTCGGGGCGCTCCTGCGCGGAGCGGCCTTCGATCGGGCCGGCACACACCAGGAGGTCCTCGGTCTTGCCCAGCAGCAGAACGGCGCCGCGCGGGGCGGGGCCCGCGAGATAGCGCACATTGGCGGGGCGGGTGACCAGCGCCGCCGCGCTGCCGCCCGCGTTGCAGTATTCCTTCAGACGCGTCCGGCGGGCCGCGTACACCTCTGACATGACCCGAGCGTATGAGCTTCGCGGGTTCGGCGCCGTTCGAGAGAGGCCGAGTGGGGCAGCGGGGTGGCTACCACTGGGGCGGGCTGGCGATGGAACGGGTCAGGACGTCGTTCAGGACCTGGGCCGTTTGCGGGATGTCGAGCTGGGAGTTGTCGATGATCGGGAGGCCCGAGCCGTACCAGCCGGCCATGCGGCCGTGGATGCGGGCGACCTCGTCGTCGCTGAGGCGGCGGTTGCCGGAGCGTTCGGCGTTGCGTTCCAGGACGATCTCCAGGCCCGGCAGGAGGACGACCGGCAGCAGGCCCGGCCCGACGTGTCGCTTCCAGCCGCCGAGGCCGACGACGGGCCGGTCGGGGAAGACGGCGTCGTCGAGGATGCACGAGATGCCGTTGGCCAGGAAGTTCCGCGCGGCGAAGCCGCAGGTGCGGCGAGCGAGGCGGTACTGCGCTTCCGAGTTGTCGTTCCACCCGGACTGGGGGTCGGCGAAGCCCGAGCGGACCCATTCGCGTACGTCGTCGAGGCTGATGTGTGCGGTGGGGATCCGGCGATGGTCCGCCCAGTACTTGGCGACGCTGGTCTTCCCGGCGCCCGCGGGGCCGATGAGCAGCACCGCGAGCGTCGTGCCGGCCAGGTCGGGGCCCGCCGCGGCCGGCGGCGCGCTGGGCATGGCGACCGGACCGCCCGGCGGCAGCGGCACATGACCGGTGGTGTCCGGCGTGGGAGGAGCGGAGGCCTGGTGCGGGGGTGCGGCCGGCCCGGGCGGTGGCGCGGGGTATCCCGGTGCCGGGGGCGGCGGGGGCACGGGGACGGAGCCCTGGTGCGCGCCCGGGTGGTGCGAACCCGGGTGGTGTGCGGCCGGCGACCAGCCGGCGGCCGGTCCCTGCCCCGGCTGGTGGGGCGGCGGCAGCGGAGAACCCACTGCGTGCTGCATCCGGTGCCACTCCGTCTCGTACAGGCGATGGGCGCTGACTGCGGGGGCGGATCCCGCTGCTACCGAACGGTACCGCCCCCGGCGATCGTTGTGTGAACGGCCGGGGGCGGCCCGAAGTGCCCGGCGCCGTAAGGCTGTTTCGGGCGGAAGGAGCGCGGGAGGACTTACTGTCCCACTTCGCCGTACGCGGCGAGCAGCACGGCCGGGTCGGGTCCCTCCAGCACGGTGGGCTTGGCCAGACCGTCGAGGACGATGAAGCGCAGCAGGTCGCCGCGGGACTTCTTGTCGACCTTCATGGTCTCCAGCAGCTTGGGCCACTGGTCGTGGCGGTAGTACAGCGGCAGGCCGACGGCTTCGAGGACGGTGCGGTGGCGGTCGGCCGTGGCGTCGTCCAACCGGCCTGCCAGGCGGCCGAGTTCGGCGGCGAAGTGCATCCCCACGGACACGGCCGCGCCGTGGCGCCACTTGTAGCGCTCGTTCTTCTCGATGGCGTGGCCGAGCGTGTGGCCGTAGTTGAGGATCTCGCGCAGGCCCGACTCCTTCAGGTCGGACGACACCACGTCGGCCTTCACCCGGATGGAGCGCTCGATGAGTTCGGCGGTGTGCGGGCCGGCCGGGGTGCGGGCGGCCTCGGGGTCGGACTCGATGAGGTCGAGGATCACCGGGTCGGCGATGAAGCCGGCCTTGATGACCTCGGCGAGTCCGGAGACGTAGTCGTTGACCGGCAGCGAGTCCAGTGCGGCCAGGTCGCAGAGCACACCGGCGGGCGGGTGGAAGGCCCCCACCAGGTTCTTGCCCTCGGCGGTGTTGATGCCGGTCTTGCCGCCGACGGCGGCGTCGACCATGGCCAGCACGGTGGTCGGGATCGCGATCCAGCGCACCCCGCGCAGCCAGGTGGCGGCCACGAACCCGGCCAGGTCCGTGGTCGCGCCGCCGCCGACACCGACGATGACGTCCGTGCGCGTGAACCCGGACTGGCCCAGCGCCTTCCAGCAGTAGGCGGCGACCTCTGCGGTCTTGGCCTCCTCCGCGTTGGGCACCTGGATGGCGACGACTTCGTAGCCCTGCTCGGCCAGGTCGGCGCGCAGCGCGTCACTCGTCTCGGCCAGCGCCTCGGGGTGGACGATCGCGACCCGCTTGGCCCTGCCGCCGATCAACCCGGCCAGTTCGCCCAGGAGTTGCCGGCCCACCAGGACCTCGTAGGGCTCGGTGCCCGCCGTGCCGCCGATCTGGATCCGCGTCACTGCCTCGCTCATGCTTCCTTCAACTCCAGTGCGTCCAGGGCGGCTTGGGTGACCTCTTCGGGCGTACGGCCATCGGTGGCGACGACGGCCGTGGCGACTTCCTCGTACAGATGCCGACGGGCCTCCATCAGCTCGCGCCATTGCTTGCGCGGGTTGATGGCGAGCAGCGGCCGGGCCGCGTTGAGGCCGGTGCGCTTGACCGCCTCCTCGACATCCATCGACAGGTACACCACCCGCTGCCCGGCGAGCAGCTCGCGCGTGTCCTGGTCGAGGACGGCGCCGCCGCCCAGGGCCAGCACGCCGTCGTACCCGGCCAGCGCCTCGCGCACGGCCTGCTTCTCGATCGCGCGGAAGGCCGCCTCGCCCTCTTCCACGAAGATCTCGGCGATCGTCCGGTTCTGCGCGGCGACGATGTCGTCGTCGGTGTCCCGGTATCCGGCCCCGAGCCGCTCGGCCAGCAGCTGCCCGACGGTGGACTTGCCGACGCCCATCGGGCCGACCAAGACGATCAGCGGGGTCACCGGATGGCCAGGTTGTCGAGGTACGACCGTACGTTGCGGCCGGTCTCGGCCACGCTGTCGCCGCCGAACTTCTCGGCCACCGCGTCCGCGAGGACGAGCGCGACCATCGCCTCGGCGACGATGCCGGCGGCCGGCACCGCGCACACGTCGGAGCGCTGGTGATGGGCGGCCGTCGCCTCACCGGTGACGACGTCCACCGTCTTGAGCGCCCGCGGGACGGTCGCGATGGGCTTCATCGCCGCCCGCACCCGCAGCAGCTCACCGGTGGTCAGCCCGCCCTCGGTGCCGCCGGAGCGGCCGGAGGTGCGCCGGATGCCCTCGTCGGTGGTCACGATCTCGTCGTGGGCCTTGGAGCCGGGCACCCGCGCCAGGTCGAAGCCGTCACCGACCTCCACGCCCTTGATCGCCTGGATGCCCATGAGCGCGGCGGCCAGCCGGGCGTCGAGACGCCGGTCCCAGTGCACGTGGGAACCGAGGCCGACCGGCACCTCGTAGGCCAGCACCTCGACCACACCGCCGAGGGTGTCGCCGTCCTTGTGGGCCTGGTCGATCTCGGCGACCATCGCCTTCGACGCGTCGGCGTCCAGGCAGCGCACCGGGTCCGCGTCCAGCTTCTCCACGTCCGCCGGCGTCGGGTACACGCCGTACGGCGCCTTCGCCGCCGCCAGCTCCACCACGTGGGAGACGATCTCGATGCCGGCCGTCTCCTTCAGGTACGACCGGGCCACCGCGCCGAGGGCCACACGGGCCGCGGTCTCACGCGCCGAGGCGCGCTCCAGGATGGGCCGGGCCTCGTCGAAGCCGTACTTCTGCATTCCGGCGAGGTCGGCGTGGCCGGGCCGCGGGCGGGTCAGCGGGGCGTTGCGGGCGAGCCCGTCGAGGATCTCGGGGTCGACCGGGTCGGCCGCCATGACCTGTTCCCACTTCGGCCACTCGGTGTTGCCCACCATGATCGCGACCGGGGAGCCGAGGGTGAGGCCGTGCCGGACGCCGCCGAGGAAGGTGATCTCGTCGCGCTCGAACTTCATCCGGGCGCCACGCCCATAGCCCAGGCGGCGCCTCGCGAGATGGTCCGCCACCATGTCCGTGGTGATCGGCACGCCGGCGGGCAGACCCTCCAGCGTCGCGACGAGTGCGGGACCGTGGGACTCCCCAGCGGTCAGCCAGCGCAACCTGCTCAACGGTGCTCCTCAGTGCTCGCGCCCGTACTGCCCTGCGTACGCGCGTCATCTCGTACGGCGACGGCCAGACCGGGTGCGCGGCCCCGGTCCGCCACCTACGATCCTCCCACGTCCGGGGCGCGGACCCGGCCGCCGGTCCATCAGGCGGACGAGGCCGGGCCACCGGTCTGCCGCTGCGGCGCGTACGAGCCGAGGAAGTCCGCACCGCTCGGCTGCCGCGCGGACTGCGCCTGCTGCGGTGCACAGGCGCCGAGATGGTCGGCCCCACTGCCCTGCCGCACTGCCTGCTGCGGTGCGTACTCCCCCAGGTAGTCCGCTCCGCGCCCCTGCCCGTACTGGGCCGCCGCGTGGACGGGCTGCCCGCCCCGCACGGCCCGCCGATGGGCGATCTTGCGCTTGATCTTGACCGCCCAGGACGCGAGGACCGCGAGCACGATCAGGGCGATCACCGTGATCTGCACCCAGTCGGGCAGGAATCCCAGCAGGGACTCGAATATCTGGGATTTCACGGACGCCTGAGGCATGCCTGTGGACATGGTTCGTTATCCCCTCCCCTGTTCCGCCCCCTGCGGAACCGAGAGCGGATCTTATCGGGCCGCGAGAGCGCGTTCGCCCGCTTTTCGCATGGCGTCCAGGGGGGCCGGGGCCTGCCCCGTCATCTGCTCGACCTGCAGCACGGCCTGGTGCACCAGCAGGTCGAGGCCGCTGACGACCGCGCCGCCGTACGCCGACCAGCGGGCGGCGAGGGTGGTGGGCCAGGGGTCGTAGAGGACGTCGAAGAGGGCCGCCGGCCGCTCCGGCACGGACCGGGCGAGGGTGTCGGTGACACCGGCCGGCGTGGTGCTGATCACCAGCGGGGCGCGCAGGGCCTGCTCGGCGTCCGCCCAGTCGGCGATGCGCACCGAGACCTCCAGCCGCTCGGCCCACTGCCGCATCTCGGCGGCCCGGGCCTCGCTGCGGACGTACACCGCGATCTCGCCGGGGCAGATCCGCGACAGAGCGGCCAGCGCGGACGAGGCGGTGGCACCCGCGCCGAGGACCGCGGCGGCCTCGACCTTGTCGATACCGTGCTCGCGCAAAGCCGCGACCATACCCGGGATGTCGGTGTTGTCGCCGGTCCGGCGGCCGTCCCGGGTGCAGACCACCGTGTTGACCGCGTCGACCGAGGCCGCGGTCTCGCTGATCCCGTCGAGCAGTGGGATCACGGCCCGCTTCAGCGGCATGGTCAGCGACAGCCCCGCCCACTCGGCACCGAGCGTCTCGAAGAACCCGGGCAGGGCGGCCTCGTCGACCTCGAACCTGTCGTACGTCCAGCCGCTCAGCCCCAACTCCTGGTAGGCCGTGCGGTGCAGGACCGGGGAGAGCGAGTGGGCGATCGGGGAGCCGAGTACGGCGGCCCGGCGTGGTGCGGCCATCAGGGTCTTCCTCAGTTGTTCCGCGAGGCGTTGAACTTGTCGACCAGCTTCTGGTGCTCGGCGTTGGTCTTGGTGAACTCACTGGTCCTGCCGTCCAGCGAGATGAAGTAGTACCAGCCGTCGTCCGTCGGGTTGAGGGCGCCCTTGATCGCGTCCTCGCCGGGATTATCGATCGGCCCGGGCGTCAGCCCCTTGTGGAAGTACGTGTTGTACGGGTTGTCATAGTTCCGCAGCTCGCTCAGGCTGAGGTCGATCTTGCTCTGGTTCTTGATGTAGTTGTACGTGGAGTCGAACTCCAGCAGGCCGTTGGTCTGCGGGTTCCCGGGCTTCATCCGGTTGTAGACGACCTCGGCCATCTTGCGGAAGTCGGCGTGGCTCGTGCCCTCGGCCTGAACCATGCTCGCGACCGTGATCAACTGCCACGGGTCTTCGAGTCCGAGACTCGCGGCCTTCTTCTCCACCCCGAGCTTCTCGTAGGTCTCGGTGGCCCGTGTCACCATCTGTTTCAGCACGCCTTCGGGCTTCTGCCCCTTGGCGATGCCGTAGCTGGAGGGATAGAGGAACCCTTCCAGCGGGTCCTTGACGTTCGGTTGGTTCAGCGCCCAGGAGGGCAGGCCGAGCTTCTTGTAGTCCTTCTTGGCGACCGCGGCGGTGGTGCCCTCCTTGACCTCCAGCCGCTTGTCGATGAGCCGGTAGATGTCGGCGTTGCGCTTGCCCTCGGCGATGATCAGGTTGTCGCGGCTCTCCGGGCTGAGCATCAGTTCGACCGCACTGGCGGCCGACATTTGCTTCTGCAGCGTGTACACGCCGTCCTGGAGCTTCTGGCCGTCGGGATTGTTGGCCTGGGCCGTGACGAACGCGTCGACGCTCTTGACGACGCCGGCGTCCTTCAGCACCTGCCCGATCTTGTAGCCGAGCGCTCCCCTGGGGATCTCGACGGTGACCTGCTGCCCGCTGCCGTCGCCCGCGAAGTCCGGGGCGTCGCCGAAACGATCCTGGTAGAACTGGTAGCCGAAGTAACCGGCGCCGGCCACGCCTCCGCCGAGGATGAGGACGACCACCAGGCAGGCCATTCCGTTGCGGCGCTTCTTGGGTTTGCCGCCGCGCCCGCGCTGCTCGTCGCGCCGGCGACGGTCTCCCGGCTCGTCGCCGTCGTCATCGTCGTCGCCCGCGAAGAACGCGTGCTCGCCCTGGTCGGGTCCAGGGTCCCAGTCGGTCTCCGGCTCCGGCTCGGCCCGCCGTCGGCCTGGCGGCTCCGGTGGCGGATAGGCGTCGGGCGTTCCGTAGTAGTCGGACTGCCCCCCGCCGTAGGCACCGGTCTGCTGCCCGTACGGGTCGGCGGGGTCGCCGGGGTACGAGACCTGCTGGTGCGGGCCGGTGGCCCACCCGCCGTTGTCGTACTGCTGCTGGTGATACCCCTGGTCCTGGGGGTGACCGTGGTCCCCCTGCCCCGGGTACTGCTGATGCCCGTGAGTCTGTGCCGCGTACTGCTGGTCGTACTGGTAGTGCTGCTGCGCCTGACCGTATCCGGCCTGCTCACCGGTGCCCCAGTCGCCGTACTGCGGCTGCTGCGGCTGCTCTGGATAGTGCTGCGGCTGGCCGCCGTAGGGGGACTGCTGACCCTGGTGGGCCTGCTGTCCTCCCCATCCGCCGTCCCCGTACAACGGGTCCTCCGGATGCCACGGTTCGGAGCCTTGGCCCCGGCCATACTCAGTCATCGATCCCCTAGAGCCGCGAGGCGGCGGTCGCTCGGCTTCCGGCCGGGCTTCCGTCCGCCTCTCTCTGGTGCGTCAGCTGTTCGAACACCGGCGCATCGCGCGGAACGTTACCGTATCGCGATCAGATGACCACTTCGACGCCTTCGCCGGGTGCTTTACCTGACACCCGTTCGGATTCAAGCGCCTGCTGGAGGATGACCACCGCAGCTGCCTGGTCGATCACGGAACGGCCCTTCCTGGTCTTCACGCCGGAAGCGCGCAGTCCCTGACTGGCCGTCACCGTGGTCATACGTTCGTCAATGAGTCTGACCGGAACCGGGGCGATCATGCGGGCCAGTTCCTGGACGAAGGCACGGACCTTGACCGCGGCCGGGCCCTCGCCCCCCTTGAGGGAGCGTGGGAGACCGACGACGACCTCGAGCGGCTCGTACTCCTCGACGAGTTGCTTCAACCGCCGCTGAGCTGCGGGGATGTCACGCCCCGGGACCGTCTCCACCGGGGTGGCGAGGATCCCGTCGGGATCGCACGAGGCGACCCCGATACGGGCGTCCCCGACGTCGATCGCGAGTCGACGTCCTCTGCGCATCTTTCCTGACCCGTTTCTTACTTGGCCGTCTCGGTGACCAGGCGCTCGACCGCGTCGACGGCGTCACCGACGGCAGCCGGGTTCTGGCCGCCGCCCTGCGCCACGTCCGGCTTGCCGCCACCGCCGCCGCCGAGGGTCTTGGCGGCCGTACGGACCAGGTCGCCGGCCTTGAGGCCGCGCTCGCGGGCGGCCTCGTTGGTGGCGATGACCGTCAGCGGCTTGCCGTTCGCCACCGTGAACAGGGCCACGACGGCGGCACGTCCGCCCTGGATGCGTCCGCGCACGTCGAGCACGAGCTTGCGCAGGTCGTCGGCCGTCGTGCCGTCCGGAACCTGACCCGTCACGACAGCAATGCCACGGACGTCCTTGGCGGACTCGGCGAGACCGGCGGCGGCCTGGAGGACCTTCTCGGCGCGGAACTTCTCGATCTCCTTCTCGGCGTCCTTCAGCTTGCCGAGCATGGCGGAGACCTTCTCCGGGAGCTCCTCCGGACGGCCCTTGATCAGCTCCTGGAGCTGGGCGACGACCGTGTGCTCACGGGCGAGGAAGTTGTAGGCGTCGACACCGACCAGGGCCTCGATACGGCGGACACCGGAGCCGATGGAGGATTCACCGAGCAGCTTCACCAGGCCCAGCTGGGCGGTGTTGTGCACGTGCGTGCCACCGCACAGCTCCTTGGAGAAGTCGCCGATGGTCACGACGCGCACGCGCTCGCCGTACTTCTCGCCGAACTCGGCGATGGCGCCGGCCTTCTTGGCCTCGTCGATGCCCATGACGTCGGCGCGCACGTCGAGATCGCGGGAGAGTACCTCGTTGATCCGCTGCTCGACGTCGGTCATCACGGCCGTGGGAACGGCGGACGGCGAGCCGAAGTCGAAGCGGAAGCGGCCAGGCTGGTTCTCGGAACCTGCCTGGGCGGCCGTCGGGCCGAGGGCGTCACGCAGCGCCTGGTGGGTGAGGTGCGTGGCCGAGTGGGCGCGGGCGATGGCCGTACGGCGGCGGGAGTCGATCGAGGCATGGGCCGTGGCGCCGACGGTGACCTCGCCGACCTGGACGACGCCCTTGTGGACGTACACGCCCGGGACCGGCTTCTGGCAGTCGCGGATCTCGATGACGGCACCCGTGTCGACCTTGATCCGGCCGGTGTCGCCGATCTGGCCGCCGCCCTCCGCGTAGAACGGGGTGCGGTCGAGGACGATCTCGACCTCGTCGCCCTCGGTGGCGGCCGGGGAGGAGGCGCCGTCGACGAGGATGCCGACGATCCTCGACTCGCCCTCGGTGGCGGTGTAGCCGATGAAGTCGGTGGCACCGGCCCGGTCGGCGATCTCGCGGTAGGCGCCGGTGCCGGCGTGGCCGGTCTTCTTGGCCTGGGCATCGGCCTTGGCGCGCTCCCGCTGCTCCTTCATCAGGCGGCGGAAGCCGTCCTCGTCCACGGACAGGCCCTGCTCGGCGGCCATCTCCAGGGTGAGGTCGATCGGGAAGCCCCAGGTGTCGTGGAGCAGGAAGGCCTTGTCGCCGGGCAGCACGGAGCCGCCGGAGGCCTTGGTGTCGGTGACGGCCGTGTCGAGGATGTTGGTGCCGGCCTTCAGCGTCTTGAGGAAGGCGTTCTCCTCGGCGAGGGCGACCTTCTCGATGCGCTCGCGGTCGGTGATGAGCTCGGGGTACTGCTGGCCCATCATGCCGATCACGGTGTCGATCAGGTCCTTGACCACCGGACCGGTGGCACCCAGCAGGCGCATGTTGCGGATGGCACGGCGCATGATGCGGCGCAGGACGTAACCGCGGCCTTCGTTGCCGGGGGTCACGCCGTCGCCGATGAGCATCACGGACGTGCGCATGTGGTCGGTGACCACGCGCAGGGAGACGTCCGAGTCATGGGCGTCGCCGTAGGCCACACCCGTCAGCTCGGTGGCCTTCTTGATGACGGCCATGGATGTGTCGATCTCGTACATGTTCTGCACGCCCTGCAGAATCATGGCGAGTCGCTCGAGGCCGAGGCCCGTGTCGATGTTCTGGCTGGGGAGGTCGCCGAGGATCTCGAAGTTGTCCTTGCCGATGCCCTCGCCGCGCTCGTACTGCATGAAGACGAGGTTCCAGATCTCCACGTACCGCTCGTCGTTGACGGCGGGGCCGCCCTCGACGCCGAACTCGGGGCCGCGGTCGTAGTTGATCTCGGAACAGGGGCCACAGGGTCCGGGGACACCCATCGACCAGTAGTTGTCCTTCATACCGAGGCGCTGGATGCGCTCCTTCGGCACGCCGACGACGTCGTGCCAGATGCGCTCGGCCTCGTCGTCGTCCTTGTAGACGGTGATCCAGAGCTTCTCCGGCTCCAGGCCGTAACCACCCTTGTTCTGGGGGCTGGTGAGCAGCTCCCAGGCGTACTTGATGGCGCCTTCCTTGAAGTAGTCGCCGAACGAGAAGTTGCCGCACATCTGGAAGAACGTGCCGTGCCGGGTGGTCTTGCCGACCTCTTCGATGTCGGGCGTGCGCACACACTTCTGCACGCTCGTGGCGCGGTCGAAGGGCGGCTTGACCTCACCCAGGAAGTAGGGCTTGAAGGGCACCATGCCGGCCGGGACGAGGAGCAGAGTCGGGTCGTCCGCGATGAGCGACGCCGAAGGGACGACGGTGTGACCGCGCTCCTCGAAGAAGCTCAACCAGCGGCGGCGAATCTCAGCCGACTCCATCAGTGGTCCTCATTCCGGTTGTACGAGTACGTCGTCCTGTCGCTGTCGACGGACTTCGGGGTGCTGCGGTTCTCGATGGCGGCGAACCGCCTGGGCGCGGGGAGTTCGGGGTCGCTGTTGATGCCAAGGACCTCCCCCAGCTCTTCCTCCCGCTGGGCCATGTTGTCCCGGACGTCGAGCGCGAAGTCGACCGCGCGGTCCTTGAGCCGGTGGCCAGCCTCGATCGCCTTGTTTCCCGCGGTTCTGGCGAGGCTCTCGGGCGTCAGCTGCTTCAGCTTGCGGTTGACCTTGGTGGTGGCCCACACGCCGGCGGCGACGCCCGTGGTGAACCAGAAGGTACGGCGGAACATCGCTTGCTCTCAGTCCCTCTTCCCTCGGGCGTTCCGTCGAGAGACCGTGCGGCCCACGATCACGGTACGCCTGGACGCCTTGGCGGGCACGTCCTCCTTGCGGCCGCCGAGGGCCCGGCGCACGCCGTAGCCGAAGGCGGCGACCTTGACCAGGGGGCCGCCGAAGGTGGAGGCGACGGTGGTCGACAGCGCGGAGGCGTTCGACGTCACCTCCTGGACGTCGGAGGCGATCGAGTCGACCCGGTCGATCTGGGTCTGCGCGGAGCGCACCGCCGAGGAGGCGTCGGCCAGCAGCGGGACGGCCTGGTCGGTCACATCCGCCACGAGCTTGGTGGTCGCCCTGAGCGTCTGGGCCACCCTCGCCAGCGCGACGGCGAGGAAGGAGACCAGAATCGCCCAGAAGACGGCCACCAGGATTCCGGCCACCTCTCCACCGGACACTGTGTGCACCCGCTCCCTGAAACGTGCCTGAACATCTGCCTGAATACGAGAAAGTCGTGCCACGAGCCTATCGCGCCGGGGGTGCGGCTCCGTACCGGATTGCCGCCCGGCGACGGCGGATTCGCGAAAGCCCGCCGCCTCGCCCGCCCGGAAGGGACGGGGAGACGGCGGGCTGTTGTACCGCGTGCCTGCCGAGGATCAGCGGGCGTAGTACTCGACGACGAGCTGCTCGTCGCAGATCACCGGAATCTCCTTGCGGTTCGGCTCGCGGTCCAGGCGGAACGCCAGGGCCTTGAGGTTCACCTGGAGGTAGCGCGGGGTCTCGCCGTCGGGGGCGAAGCCACCCTCACGGGCGATCGTGAAGAGCGTCTTCTCCTTGGAGCGGTCGCGGACCTGCACGACGTCGTCCGGACGGACACGGAAGGAGGGCTTGTCGACCTTCTTGCCGTTGACCGCGATGTGGCCGTGGACGACCATCTGACGGGCCTGGTAGATCGTGCGGGCGATGCCCGAACGCAGGACCAGCGCGTCGAGACGGCGCTCGAGCTCGATGATCAGGGCCTCACCGGTCTTGCCCTGGACCTTGGAGGCACGGTCGTAGGCGCGGACGAGCTGGCGCTCGGACACGTCGTACTGCGCGCGCAGACGCTGCTTCTCGAGCAGACGGACCTTGTAGTCCGAGTTCTGCTTGCGGCCGCGGCCGTGCTCACCCGGCGGGTAGGGGCGGGCCTCGAAGTACTTGACGGCCTTCGGGGTCAGCGCGATGCCGAGGGCACGCGACTTCTTGACCTTGGGGCGGGACTGGTTCGCCACTGTTTCTCTTTTCCTGGTTTCGGCTTGTCAGGGTTGTGGGAGGTCGCATCCGCAGCCGGGGAAACCCGCCTCGTCCGTGCGGACGGGGTGGGCAGCCGCTCCCTGGTCTGGGCACATACGTGCAGCACGCGAGTGGCCCACCGGCCGGTCCCGGAACCCCGGGTGGTGGTGGGCTGCCCGCGACACCGTTCGACGGTGCGCGACGCTCCTGGAGCCGGTCCGAGGATCGGCTCCGGCCGACTGTCCCGTTCTGACTGCACGGGACGCGGCACTCCGACCGAGTTTACAGGGTGCTCAGGACCGCTTTCGACCGAGGTTCTTCCGGGTCCATTCGACCGCGTCCGCGTAGCGGGCCTCCGCGCCGTGCCGGGTCGGTGTGTAGTACTCGCGGTTCTTGAGCGCGTCCGGGGCGTACTGCTGGGCGGCGATGCCCTCGGTCAGGTCGTGCGGGTAGACGTAGCCCTGGCCGTGACCGATCTTGGTCGCGCCCTTGTAGTGGCTGTCGCGCAGGTGCGCGGGCACGGACCCGGCGAGCCCCTTGCGTACGTCTTCGAGGGCGGCGCCGATCGCGGTGGTCGCGGCGTTGGACTTGGGCGCCAGGGCGAGGGCGATCGTGGCGTGGCTGAGGGTGAGGGCGGCCTCGGGGAAGCCGATCATGGCGACGGCCTGGGCGGCGGCGACCGCGATCTGCAGCGCGTTCGGATCGGCCAGGCCGATGTCCTCGCTGGCGGAGATCATCAGGCGGCGGGCGATGAAGCGGGGGTCCTCGCCGGCCTCGATCATCCGGGCCAGATAGTGCAGGGCGGCGTCGACGTCGGAGCCGCGGATGGACTTGATCAGGGCGCTGGCCACGTCGTAGTGCTGGTCGCCGTCGCGGTCGTACTTCACGGCGGCCCGGTCGACCGTCTCCTCCAGGGTGGTCAGGCCGATCTCCGTCTCGCCCTTGTCCAGGGCGGCTCCGGCGGCCGCCTCCAGGGCGGTGAGGGCGCGGCGGGCGTCACCGCCGGCGATGCGCAGGAGGTGGCTCTCGGTCTCCCCGGGGAGGGCGACGGCACCCTTGAGGCCGCGCTCGTCGGTGAGGGCGCGCTGGATGAGGTCCTTGATGTCGTCGTCGGTGAGCGGTTCGAGGGTGAGCAGCAGGGAGCGGGACAGCAGCGGCGAGATCACCGAGAAGTACGGGTTCTCCGTCGTCGCCGCGATCAGCGTCACCCAGCGGTTCTCGACGGCCGGTAGCAGGGAGTCCTGCTGGGCTTTGCTGAAGCGGTGGATCTCGTCCAGGAAGAGGACGGTCTCCTTGCCGTATCCGCCGGAGGCGCGGCGGGCGCCGTCGATGACCGCGCGGACCTCCTTGACGCCCGCGGTGATCGCCGACAGTTCGACGAAGCGGGCGTCGGTGGCCTTGGAGACGACGTACGCCAGGGTGGTCTTGCCGGTGCCGGGCGGGCCCCAGAGGATCACGGAGGAGGCGCCGGCGGGGCCGGAGGCCTCGCCGACCAGTCTGCGCAGGGGCGAGCCCGGCTTCAGCAGATGCTGCTGTCCCACGACCTCGTCGAGGGTGCGCGGGCGCATCCGCACCGCCAGGGGGCTGCTGGACGGCTCCTTCTCCTGGCGTTCTTCTGCTGCGGCGGTGAACAGGTCGGGCTCCACGTCAGAAACCCTAAATCACGGCACTGACAATCCCGCGGGGCCCCGGTGCGGCCGGGTCAGCTGGTCCAGAAGTCCCACCAGCGGGTCAGGATCAGCATGCCGATGATCCCGATGTGCAGCACGGGCAGGACCCAGGTGAACTCGCCGAAGAAGCTCTTGAGCCAGTTCGGGGCCGGGAGGAAGCCCTTGCGGATGTTGAACGACGTCACGTACCAGAACATGAGGATCGTCGCGACCCAGGCCAGGGAGCACCACAGGCACAGTGCGTTGATCCGGTACAGGGACTGGAACATCAGCCAGGCGCAGAAGACGACGCCGAACAGGCAGCCGGCGTTGAAGGTGAGCCAGTACCAGCGCGGGTAGCGGGCGCGGGCGAGGAGGCTGATGCCGACGGCGACGACGATGCCGTAGCAGACGAGGCCGAGCATCGGGTTCGGGAAGCCGAAGACGGCGGCCTGCTTGCTCTCCATGACGCTGCCGCAGGAGACGACGGGGTTGAGGCTGCAGCCGGGCGTGAACGTCTTGCCCTCGACCTTGGCCTCGAGGAGCTTGAACTTGTCGATCGTGATGACCCAGGCGGAGAGCAGTCCGGCCGCGCCGGTGATCACCAGCAGCAGGGCGAGGGCCCGGCTGCCGCCCTCGGTGCGGGGCGCGATCTCGGCGCGCTCCGTCTCGGGCTCCATGGAGACGTCCTTGACTGTCGTCTTGCTCATCACGCCGATTCCGTCGCTTGAGGCCTGACCATCTTCGGGCATGGCCATTGTGCCGCACACGGGGGTCTGTCCACCGTTCAGTGGACATAAGCATGTCCGCACGGTCGGCCCTGAGGGTTCGGTTCCGGCCGATGATCGTCGCATGACAGCACACGGGTACGACCTCGCCGTGGACGTGCGAGGGCTGCGCAAGCGCTACGGGGACGTGACCGCCGTCGACGGTGTCGATCTCGGCATCCGGCGCGGCGAGGTGTTCGGCCTGCTCGGACCCAACGGCGCGGGCAAGAGCACCACCGTGGAGATCCTCCAGGGCAACCGGGCCCGGGACGCGGGCGAGGTGTCCGTGCTCGGGTCGGACCCGGCGACCGCCACGCGCGCGTGGCGCTCACGCGTCGGAATCGTCTGGCAGGACGAATCCGCGCCCGCCGAGTTGACGGTCCGGGAGACCGTACGGCACTTCGCCCGCTACTACCCCCGGCCGCGCGACCCCGAGGAGGTCATCGGCCTGGTCGGTCTGGAGGCGAAGGCGGACAGCCGGATCAAGGCGCTGTCGGGCGGTCAGCGCCGGCGCCTGGACGTGGCGCTCGGTGTGATCGGCGGCCCGGACCTGCTGCTCCTGGACGAGCCGACGACCGGTTTCGACCCGGCGGCCAGGCGGCAGTTCTGGTCGCTGATCCGCGCCCTGGCCGACGACGGCACGACGATCCTGCTGACCACGCACTACCTGGAGGAGGCTCAGGCCCTCGCGCACCGGCTGGCCATCGTCGCCAAGGGCCGGATCGTCGCCGAGGGCGAGCCCGGGGCGCTGCGGGAGCGGTACGGCACCGAGGCCGTCGTCGAGTGGACCGAGCCGGACGGCCGCCCGCGCAGGGCGCGCACCGAGACGCCGACCCGCACGATCGCCGGGCTCCTGCACCGCTTCGACGGCGAGATCCCGGGGCTGACGGTGAGCCGCCCCACGCTGGAGGACGTCTACCTCCGGCTCACCGGACAGGAGGAGGGGGCATGACCACGACCGTCGTCCGGGAGCGCCGTGAGGTCGGTGCGCAGCGGCTGCCCGGTGCGTGGGGGCTCGGGCTGCGGCGGGGCGCGCTGGAGATCAGGCAGTTCTTCCGGCAGCGCGACCAGGTGGTGTTCACCTTCGCCTTCCCGGTCGTCTTCCTGTTCCTGTTCGCGTCGATCTTCCGGGACGACGTGGAGGGCGCGGGGATCACCGCCTCGCAGTTGTACGTCCCGGCGATGATGGCCGCCGGCATCATGTCGACGAGCTTCCAGGCGCTCGGTGTCTCGATCGCGATCGAGCGCGAGGAGAAGGTACTGCGCCGGCTGCGCGGCACGCCGATGCCGCCGACGGCTTACTTCCTCGGCAAGATCTGGCTGGTTCTTTTCACGGGTCTGCTGGAGACGGTGATCCTGCTCCTGATCGGCACCACCTTCTACGACGTGGCCCTGCCCTCGGACGCGGGCCGCTGGTTCGACCTGGCGTGGATCTTCGTGCTGGGGATCACGGCGTGTGCCCTGCTCGGCATCGCGATCAGTTCGGTGCCGAAGTCCGCGAACAGTGCCAGTTCCGTGGTCGTCCTGCCGTTCCTGGTGCTGCAGTTCATCTCCGGGGTGTACATCGCCATCGGCACCATCCCGGACTGGATGCTGACGGTCGGTGCGCTGTTCCCGCTGAAGTGGATGTGCCAGGGGCTGCGCGGGGTGTTCCTGCCGGAGTCGGCGCAGGTGCTGGAGCAGGCGGGCAGTTGGGAGCTCGGACGCGTGGCTCTGGTGCTCGCCGCGTGGTGCGTCGGAGGATTGGTGCTGTGCCTGCTGACGTTCCGCTGGAAGGACCGGCGCGAGGGATGAGCGATGCGGCGGATGCCGGCAGCGCTTACACCTGGGAGCGTTCGTTCCGGCTCTGGGACACGTACTTCGCGCTCATCTGGGTGGTCACTGTGGCCTACGTGCTGGCCGCGGAACATCCCGGCTGGCCGGTCCGTGCGGTCGCTTCCTCGCTGCTGGTTCCACTGCTCCCGCTGTATGTGGTGGTCGGGCGCCGTCTGATCCAGGGCGACCCGCCCGACCAGCGGCAGGCGATCGGCTATCTCACGGCGGCACTGGCGCTGTTCCTGCCGTCGGCCGTCCTCGCCGGTGAGACGCGGCTGCTGACCTTCGCGCTGATCCCGCAGTGCTTCATGACGCTGCGGTTGCGGTCGGCGCTGGTGGCCGTGGCCGTGATCAACCTCGTGCCCGTGGTGGGCTGGGCGCTGCTGTGGCGCCCCGATGCCCGGGATGTGGTCTTCAACCTGCTCTTCTGCCTGGTCACCCTGGTGTTCTCGGTGGCGCTCGGCAGCTGGACGATCCGGATCATCGAGCAGAGCCAGGAACGGGCCGAGCTGATCGCGGAGCTGGACGCGAGCCGGCACGAGATCGGCCGGCTGTCCGAGGCCCATGGGGCGCTGGCCGAGCGGGAGCGGCTGACCCGGGAGATCCACGACACGCTCGCGCAGGGATTCACGAGTCTGGTGATGCTGGTCCAGGCGGTCGAGGCGGAGCTGGATCACGACGTGCCCACGGCGCGGCGTCATCTGCGGCTGATGGACGAGACGGCCCGGCAGAACCTCGCCGAGGCCCGGGCCCTGGTCGCCGGGGGCGCTCCCGCCGACCTGGACGGTGCGTCCCTGCCGGACGCGTTGCACCGGCTCGCCGCGCGCCATGCCGCGACGCTGGAGGTGACCGGGCCGGTCCGGATGCTGCCCGCCGGGCCCGAGGTGGTGGCGCTGCGCGCCTGCCAGGAGGCGCTGGCCAATGCCCGTAAGCACGCGGGGAGTTCGGTGACGGTCGGCGTGTCGCTGGCGTACGGGGACGACTCGCTCATGGTGTCCGTACGGGACGACGGCTGCGGCTTCGACCCGGCAGCGGTCCGCGGCGGATACGGTCTCGCGGGGCTGCGGGCTCGGGCCGTCGAGGTGGGCGGAACCGCGGAGGTACGCAGTGCCCCCGGTGACGGGACGGCCGTGACCGTCCGGCTGCCGGTCGTGAGGAGGGAGACGCCGTGATCCGGATCGTCCTGGCCGACGACCATCCGGTCGTACGGGAGGGGCTGCGGGCGATGCTCAGTGCCGAGTCCGATCTGGAGGTCGTCGCCGACGCGTCCAGTGGCCCGCAGGCGGAGGCGCTGGCGGCGGAGTTGCGGCCGGACATCGTGCTGATGGATCTGCGGATGCCGGGGGGCGGGGGTGTGGACTCCATCGTGCGGATGACGCGGGCCGGGCTGCCGTGCCGGGTGGTCGTGCTGACGACGTACGAGACGGACCGGGACATCCTGCGGGCGGTGGAGGCCGGGGCCGCGGGTTATCTGCTGAAGGACCTGCCGCGTGCCGAACTCGCGGAGGCCGTACGGGCGGCGGCACGAGGCGAGACGGTACTGGCACCGTCCGTCGCGGCCCGGCTGGTGGACCAGCTGCGGACCAAGCCGGACCGGCCCCGGCTGTCGGAACGCGAGACGACGGTGCTGCGCCTGGTTGCCGAGGGCTGCACGAACGCGGAGATCGGGCGCCGGTTGTTCATCGGGGAGTCGACGGTGAAGACGTATCTGCTGCGGATCTTCGGCAAGTTGGGCGTGGACGACCGGACGGCGGCGGTCACGAGCGCGATGCGGTACGGGTTGCTGGACTGAGGATTCTCGCCCCCGCCGCCCCTACCCGTCCCACCACCAGGGGCTCCGCCCCTTCGACCCCGCCAGGGGGCTCCGCCCCCTGGACCCCCGATCGGCCTGAGCGGCCTCGTCCTCAAACGCCGGACGGGCTGAGAGGGCGAGACCACCCAGGCAGGAGCGGCGGCTCAGCCCAGCCGGGCTTCCAGTTCCGCCACGATCTCGTTCACGCCCACTGCCGTCTGCTCGCCCGACTCCATGTCCTTGAGCTGGACGACGCCCTCGGCGAGGTCGCGTTCGCCGGCCACGACCGTGTAGCGGGCACCGCTGCGGTTGGCGTTCTTCATGGCGCCCTTGAGGCCCTTGGCTCCGTAGGAGAAGTCCGCGGCGATGCCGTTCTTGCGGAGTTCCGTGACCTTGGCGAACAGGACCCGGCGGGCCTCCTCGCCGAGCGGGACGGCGAACACGCTGGTGGTGGCGGGGAGTTCCAGCTCGACGCCCTCCGCCTCCAGGGCGAGGACCGTGCGGTCGACGCCGAGGGCCCAGCCGACGGACGGCAGGGCCGGGCCGCCGATCATCTCGGAGAGCCCGTCGTAACGGCCGCCGCCGCCCACCGCGGACTGGGAGCCCAGACCGTCGTGGACGAACTCGAAGGTGGTGCGGGTGTAGTAGTCCAGGCCGCGGACCAGCTTCACGTCGTCCTCGAAGGCGACGCCCGCCGCCGTGATCAGCTCGCGGACCTCCTCGTGGTACGCCTTGCACGCGTCACAGAGGTAGTCGCGCAGCAGCGGGGCCTCCCCCAGCTGCTTCTGGACCGACTCACGCTTGTCGTCCAGAACGCGCAGCGGGTTGATCTCCGCACGGCGCAGGGTGTCCTCGTCCAGGTCCAGCCCGCGCAGGAAGTCCTGCAGTGCCGTCCGGTACACCGGGCGGCACTCCTTGTCGCCCAGGCTGTTGAGCAGGATCCGGAAGTCGCTCAGGCCCAGCGAGCGGTACGCCTGGTCGGCCAGGATGATCAGCTCGGCGTCCAGCGCAGGGTCTTCCGCGCCGATCGCCTCGGCACCGACCTGCGAGAAGTGGCGGTAGCGGCCCTTCTGGGGACGCTCGTAGCGGTAGTACGAGCCGGAGTACCAGAGCTTGACCGGGAGGTTGCCCGCCTTGTGCAGGTTGGCCTCCAGCGCGGCGCGGAGGACGGACGCCGTGCCTTCGGGGCGCAGGGCCAGTCTGTCACCGCCCTTGGTCTCGAAGGCGTACATCTCCTTCGTCACGATGTCCGTCGACTCGCCGACACCGCGCGCGAAGAGCTCGACGTTCTCGAAGCCCGGCGTCTCGATGTAGCCGTAGCCGGAGTCCCGCAGGGGCGCGGCGATCGCCTCACGCACCGCAAGGTACTTCGCGGAGTCCGGCGGGATCAGGTCGTACGTGCCCTTGGGGGCCTTGAAGGTGCTCACGGAAGGTCTCGTCACATTCCTCGTCGGGGAGCCGGAGAAGGTCCCTGGCCGGCGGCCACCTGCCGCAGATACGGGTTGGTGGCGCGCTCCTGGCCGATGGTCGTCTGGGGGCCGTGGCCGGACAGCACCACGGTCGAGTCGTCGAGCGGCAGGCACACGCGGCCCAGCGAGTCGAGCATCTCGGCCATGTCGCCGCCGGGCAGGTCGGTGCGTCCGATGGAGCCGGCGAACAGCAGGTCGCCCGAGAACAGGATCGGCGGGATGTCCGCCGCCTCGGGCATGCCGAAGGTCACCGACCCCTTGGTATGGCCGGGCGCGTGCGCGACGGACAGCTCCAGGCCCGCCAGCTCCAGCTTCGCCCCGTCGGCCAGCTCCTTGACGTCGTCCGGCTCCCCCACGGTCAGCTCGCCCAGCAGCGGCATCCCGATGGAACGGCCGATCCCCTTCTCGGGGTCGTTCATCATGTACCGGTCGTCGGGGTGGATCCAGGCCGGCACGTCGTGCGCGCCGCACACCGGGACGACCGAGGCCACGTGGTCGATGTGGCCGTGGGTGAGGACGACGGCGACAGGCTTGAGCCGATGCTTTCTGATCGTTTCCTCGACGCCGTCGGCGGCCTGATGGCCGGGGTCGATGATCACGCACTCCTCACCGGCGGCGGGGGCGACGAGGTAGCAGTTCGTCCCCCAGGCCCCGGCGGGGAACCCGGCAATGAGCACGATCGTCCTTCGTTGTGTCGATACGTGAGGCTGCGGCTGGTGACAGAGCCTACCGGCGCTGCCGATTCCTCAGCGAACCCATATACGGTACGGGTCACACGCAGGCGGCCGTCACACAGGACGCACGCGTACCGGTCGACGTTCGAGACCCAATGAGGAGAGAACCCGGTGGTCAGCCAGGAACAGCGGCGGCGTCAGCTCGCCCGGGAGAAGTTCTTGCGGCAGCAGCAGCGACGCACGGACGCTCGACGCAAGGCCCGTATCCGCAACTCCGTGATCGCCTCGGCTCTCGGCGTGATCGTGGTGCTCTCCGTGACGGTCTTTCTGACCAAGCCGTTCGAGGACAACGGCAAGACGGAGAACGCGAACGCGGACGTCACGCCGAGCGCCTCGCCCAGCAAGGCCCCGGACCCGTGCGAGAAGCCCGCCGCGGGCAAGGTCAAGTCGCAGACCTGGAAGAAGGAACCTGCGATGTCGATCGATGAGTCGGCGAAGTACACGATGAAGCTCGACACGACCTGCGGTGAGATAGACGTCGCGCTGAAGGCGTCGGCGGCGCCGCACACCGTCAACTCGTTCAACTACCTTCTCGGCAAGGGGTACTTGGATCACAGCAAGTGCCACCGGCTCACCAACCAGGGCATCTACGTCCTGCAGTGCGGCGACCCGCAGGGCACCGGCATGGGCGGCCCCGGCTACACGATCCCGGACGAGAACCTCAAGGACAAGAGCCTCAAGGGCGGGGTGTACCCGGCGGGCACGGTCGCGATGGCGAACCAGTACAACGCCCAGACGAAGCAGGGGCGTGACAGCGGCGGCAGCCAGTTCTTCCTCGTCTACCAGGACAGTCAGCTGCCGCCCGACTACACACCGTTCGGTACGGTGTCCGAGGCGGGCATGAAGGTCCTGACGAAGATCGCCAAGGCCGGAGCGCAGGCTCCCGACCCTCAGACGGGCAACACGGCGCCCAACGCGACGGTCGTGATCAACAAGGCCACGATCACCGAATCCTGACCCCCAACTGCGAAATTTCGGTCGCGCGGGATGCGGACACGCCCCCCGCCGGTCGCCTATGTTGGCCGTGACGAAACTGTGGACGATGCCCGGGGGTGCTGAGGCCCCTCGCAGGCATCATGTGGAGGAGGCGCTGTGAGCAGCGACCCGTGGGGCCGCGTCGACGAGACGGGGACCGTGTACGTGCGTACGGCCGACGGCGAGCAGGTCGTCGGTTCCTGGCAGGCGGGCTCCCCCGAGGAGGCGCTGGCCTATTTCGAGCGCAAGTACGAGGGCCTGGTTGTCGAGATCGGCCTCCTCGAAAAGCGAGTGAAGACCACCGACCTGTCGGCGAAGGACGCCCAGGCCGCCATCGACCACATCCGGGAGCAGGTTGACGCGCACCACGTGGTGGGCGACCTGGACGCCCTGCGGGTCCGGTTGGACAAGCTCGTGGAACAGGTGGACGCGCGCCGCGAGGAGCGCAAGGCGCAGCGGGCGCGGCAGTCCGACGAGGCGCGCAAGTCCAAGGAGGCGCTGGTCGCCGAGGCGGAGGAGCTGTCGCAGTCCGACCAGTGGCGGGCGGCCGGTGAGCGGCTGCGGGCCCTGGTGGACACCTGGAAGGGCCTGCCGCGCCTGGACCGCAAGTCCGACGACGACCTGTGGCACCGGTTCTCGCACGCGCGGTCGGCGTTCTCCAAGCGGCGCAAGCAGCACTTCGCGCAGCTGGACGCCCAGCGCGAGGAGGCGCGGCGGACCAAGGAACGGCTGGTCTCCGAGGCCGAGGCGCTGTCGAACTCGACGGACTGGGGGGTGACGGCCGCCCGCTACCGGGAGCTGATGGCGGAGTGGAAGGCCGCGGGCCGTGCGCAGCGTGAGCACGAGGACGATCTGTGGAACCGCTTCCGCGGTGCCCAGGACGTCTTCTTCGCGGCCCGCAGCTCGGTCTTCGCCGAGCGGGACGCCGAGCAGGCGGAGAACCTGAAGCTCAAGGAGGAGCTGGCCGAGGAGGCCGAGAAGCTCCTGCCGGTCACGGACCTGAAGGCGGCCCGGGCCGCGTTCCGTTCGGTCAATGAGCGCTGGGAGGCCATCGGCCATGTGCCGCGCGACGCGCGGCCCAAGGTCGAGGGCCGGATGCACGCCGTCGAGCGGGCCATCCAGGAGTCCGAGGAGGCCGAGTGGCGCCGGACGAACCCGGAGGCACGCGCGCGTGCCGAGGGTCTGACCGGCCAGCTCCAGGCCGCCGTGGACAAGCTGCGGGGCCAGATCGAGCAGGCCCGCGCGCAGGGCAACAACGCCAGGGCCGACAAGCTCGAGCGTGAGCTCGAGGGCCGCCAGGCGCTGCTGGATCAGGCGCTGAAGGGTCTGCAGGAGTTCGGAGGCTGATCCGTCGGCCGAAGCGGTCGAAGGAAAGCCGAAAGGAAGAGGGTCCCGTACGGCACGTACGGGGCCCTCTTTCGCGTGGTGTTCACGACCTGCTGCGCGCCGACGTCACCCGGTACACGTCGTAGACGCCCTCTACGCCCCGGACCGCCTTCAGCACATGGCCGAGATGCTTCGGATCGCCCATCTCGAAGGTGAAGCGGGAGGTGGCGACGCGGTCGCGGGAGGTCTGGACGGCCGCGGAGAGGATGTTGACGTGCTGGTCGGACAGCACGCGGGTGACGTCCGACAGCAGCCGGGAGCGGTCCAGCGCCTCGACCTGGATGGCGACCAGGAAGACCGAGGACTGAGTGGGCGCCCACTCGACCTCGAGGATGCGCTCGGGCTCGCGGGACAGCGACTCCACGTTCACGCAGTCGTTGCGGTGAACCGATACGCCACTACCACGGGTGACGAAGCCGATGATGGGGTCGCCGGGTACGGGCGTACAGCAGCGGGCCAGCTTGACCCACACGTCCTCGACGCCCTTCACGACGACGCCCGGGTCGGCGCTGGAGCGGCGCTTGCGGCTGCGGCCACGGGCCGGCGGGACCGACTCGTCGATCTCCTCGGTGGCCGCCTCCTCGCCGCCGAGAGCCTGGACGAGCTTCTGCACGATGTTCTGCGCGGAGACATGCCCCTCGCCGATCGCCGCGTACAGCGCGGAGATGTCGGCATAGCGCATCTCGTGCGCGAGGGTCACCAGTGAGTCGCCGGTCAGGATGCGCTGGATCGGCAGGTTCTGCTTGCGCATCGCGCGGACGATGGCGTCCTTGCCCTGCTCGATCGCCTCGTCGCGGCGCTCCTTGGAGAACCAGGCCCGGATCTTGTTGCGGGCCCGCGGCGACTTGACGAAGCCGAGCCAGTCGCGGGAGGGGCCGGCGCCGGCCGCCTTGGAGGTGAAGACCTCGACCAGGTCGCCGTTGTCGAGGGTGGATTCGAGCGGGACCAGGCGGCCGTTGACACGGGCGCCTATGGTGCGGTGCCCGACCTCGGTGTGGACCGCGTACGCGAAGTCCACCGGGGTGGCGCTCGCCGGGAGCGCTATGACGTCGCCCTTGGGGGTGAAGACGAAGACCTCGTTGCGGGAGAGGTCGAAGCGCAGGGACTCCAGGAACTCGCCCGGGTCCTCGGTCTCCTTCTGCCAGTCCAGCAGCTGGCGCAGCCAGGCCATGTCGTTGAGGTGGTCGTCCTTGCTCTTGCCGGACGACTTGGGGGCGTCGCTGCGCACCTTCGAGGCGCCTGCGACGGCCTCCTGCTTGTACTTCCAGTGCGCGGCGATGCCGTACTCGGCGCGGCGGTGCATGTCGAAGGTGCGGATCTGCAGCTCGACGGGCTTGCCGCCGGGGCCGATCACCGTCGTGTGCAGCGACTGGTACATGTTGAACTTGGGCATCGCGATGTAGTCCTTGAACCGGCCGGGGACCGGGTTCCATCGCGCGTGCACCGTGCCGAGGGCCGCGTAGCAGTCGCGGACGGTGTCCACGAGGACGCGGATGCCCACCAGGTCGTAGATCTCCGCGAAGTCACGGCCGCGGACGATCATCTTCTGGTAGACGCTGTAGTAGTGCTTGGGGCGGCCGGTCACGGTCGCCTTGATGCGGGCCGCCCGCAGGTCCTGCTGGACCTCGTCGGTGACGATGGCGAGGTACTCGTCGCGCTTGGGAGCGCGCTCGGCGACCAGGCGGACGATCTCGTCGTACATCTTGGGGTAGAGGATCGCGAAGGCGAGGTCCTCCAGCTCCCACTTGATGGTGTTCATGCCCAGCCGGTGGGCGAGCGGCGCGTAGATCTCCAGGGTCTCGCGCGCCTTCTTCTCCTGCTTCTCACGCTTGAGGTAGCGCATGGTGCGCATGTTGTGCAGGCGGTCGGCGAGCTTGATGACCAGGACGCGGGGGTCCTTGGCCATGGCGACGACCATCTTGCGCACGGTCTCGGCCTGGGCCGCCTCGCCGAACTTGACCTTGTCCAGCTTGGTGACGCCGTCGACGAGCAGGGTGACGACATCGCCGAAGTCGCGGCGCAGGTCGTCCAGGCCGTACTCGGTGTCCTCGACTGTGTCGTGCAGCAGACCAGCCATCAGCGTGGCGGGATCCATGCCCAGCTCGGCGAGGATGGTGGTCACGGCGAGGGGGTGCGTGATGTACGGGTCGCCGCTCTTGCGCTTCTGGCCGCGGTGCCAGCGCTCGGCGACCTGGTAGGCGCGCTCGATCTGGCGGAGCGTCGCCGTCTCGATCTTCGGGTCGTTGCCGCGCACTATCCGCAGCAGCGGCTCCAGGACCGGGTTGTAGGGGTTCGCACGCTGGACGCCGAGCCGGGCCAGACGGGCGCGGACGCGGTTGGAGGAGCCGCTGCGGGCGGGCTGGCCGCCGGCCTGGCGCACCGCGGGAGGGACCGGCTTGGGGCGCGACTGCTCGGCGGGCTTGTCGACCGGCGCCGCCTGGGCGTGCTCGACCGGCCCGCGGCTGTCGTTCTTCGCGTGCGGCGCGTTCGGCGCGGGCTTGGCCGCGGCTGCCGAGGCGGACTCGGGCTTGGCGGCGGTCAGGTGCTGGGCCTCGTCTGGCAAGAGGGCTCCTCGTGCGCGTTCCGGGACCCCCGGTCAGGCTCCGGAGACCCCATGGTAGCGATCCTGAGCTCCAGGATCGCCTTCAGGCCAATGTGAGGACCGTCTACCCGGGGAACGCGAGAGGCGGGCACCGGACTCCTCCGGGCCCGCCTCCGCGGTGTCGTGCCGGTGTCCACCGGGCTGCTGTGGGCTTTCTAGACCGTGAGCAGGGCCTCCAGCGGGGCACCGCGCAGGGCCGGCTCCAGACGGGCTCGGCCGCTGAGGAACCCGAGCTCCATGAGGACGGCGAGACCGGCGACCTCTGCGCCGGCCCGGCGGATGAGCTGGAGCGAGGCCTCGGCGGTGCCGCCGGTGGCGAGGACGTCGTCGATGACCAGGACGCGGTCGTCGGCGGTCAGGTCCTCGGCGTGGACCTCGATCTCGGCCGAGCCGTACTCCAGGTCGTAGGCCTGGCCGAGGGTGGCTCCGGGGAGCTTGCCCGCCTTGCGTACGGGGATGAAGCCGAGGCCGGCGCGGACGGCGACCGGGGCGCCGAGGATGAAGCCGCGGGCCTCGAGGCCGACGATCTTGGTGGCGCCGGCGGCCTCGGCGATCTCGGCGAGGGCGTCGGTGAGCGCGGTGAACGCCGCCGGGTCCGCCAGGAGCGGGGTGATGTCCTTGAACATCACGCCCGGCTCCGGGTAGTCGGCCACATCCCTGATGCGGCTGAGCAGCAGTTCCTTGATGTCGGTCATCGGCGCTTCCCCGAGGGGCGGCCCCGGCCGCGATTGCGGGAAGCGGGCTGGTTGCGCGGGCCGACGACCGCGGGTGCGACGTCCTCGGGCTCGTCGGCGTAGGACTCGTCCCCGGTCTCCGCCTGAGGGGTCTCGCCCTTGGCGGCCCGCTTGGCCAGGACGCGCTTCTTCAGGGCCTTCATCTGCGGCTCGCGCTCCTTGAGGTCGGCGACGAGCGGCGTGGCGATGAAGATCGAGGAATACGCACCGGCGGCGAGGCCGACGAACAGCGACAGCGAGATGTCGTTGAGCATGCCGGCGCCGAGGACACCGCCACCGATGAACAGCAGGCCCGCGACCGGCAGCAGCGCGACCACCGTGGTGTTGATCGAGCGGACCAGGGTGCTGTTGATCGAGCGGTTGGCGATGTCGCTGTAGGTCCAACGGGTCTGCTTGGTGATGTCCTTGGTCTGCTCCTTGAGGCTGTCGAAGACCACGACCGTGTCGTAGAGCGAGTAGCCGAGGATGGTGAGGAGACCGATCACCGTGCCGGGTGTGACCTCGAAGCCGACGAGGGCGTAGATGCCGACCGTGATGGTGATGTCGTGGATCAGCGCGACGAAGGCGGCGACGGCCATGCGCCACTCGAAGGCGATCGCCAGGTAGATCACCACGAGGATCAGGAAGATGCCGAGGCCCTGCCAGGCCTTGTTGGCGATCTGCTCGCCCCAGCTGGGGCCGACGAGCTCGGCGTTGATCTGCTCCGAGTCGATCTTGAGGTCGTCGGCGAGCGTGTTCTTGATGTCGTTCGCCGCGCCGGTGTCGATGCCGGCGACCTGGATGCGCATGCTGCCGTCGCCGAGCTTCTGGACGATCGCGTCGTGGCCGGAGGCCTCCTCCGCGTACCGCTCGGCCTGGGACACCGAGGCGCTGGTGTTCTTCGGGGTGTTGAAGACGGCGCCGCCCTGGAACTCGATGCCCATGTTCAGGCCGCGCACCGCCAGGCCGGCGATGGCCAGGATGGTGATCAGGATGGAGACGCCGTACCAGATCTTGCGGTTCTTGACGAAGTCGTAGCCGACCTCGCCGCGGTGGAGTCGGGCGCCGAGGTTGCCGAGTTTCGACATCTCAGGCCTCCTTCGGGTCGGCAGGGGCGGCGGGGCGGCGGGTACGGCGCAGCGGCGGCTGGACGCCCAGGCTCTTCGGGTCGAGGCCGGACCACTTGTGGCCGTTCGCGAAGAACGGGCGCCGGGCCATCAGCGTCAGCAGCGGCTTGGTGAAGAGGAACACTACGACCACGTCGAGCAGGGTGGTCAGGCCGAGCGTGAACGCGAAGCCCTGGACCTTACCGACGGTGACGGCGAACAGCACCGCGGCGGCGAGGAACGACACGAAGTCGGAGACCAGGATGGTGCGCCGGGCGCGCGGCCAGGCCCGCTCGACGGCGGGGCGCAGGGAGCGGCCCTCGCGGATCTCGTCACGAACGCGTTCGAAGTACACGATGAACGAGTCCGCGGTGATGCCGATGGCGACGATGGCGCCGCACACGGCCGGCAGGTTCAGCGCGAAGCCGATGGCCGGGCCGAGCAGGGCCATGAGCGTGTAGGTGAGGGCCGCGGAGACCAGCAGCGAGAGGATCGCGATGAACGACAGGCCGCGGTAGTACGCCAGCAGGTAGATGACGACCAGCGCGAGACCGATGGCGCCGGCGATCAGTCCGGCCTTCAGCTGGTCACCACCCAGCGCTGCGGTCACGGTCGTCATGCTGTCGACCTTGAAGGTCAGCGGCAGCGCGCCGTAGGACAGCATGTTGGACAGTTCCTGGGCGGACTGCTGGTTGAAGTTGCCGGAGATCTCGGCGTTGCCGCCGGTCAGGGCCTCCTTGACGGACGGGTCGGAGACCACGTCGCCGTCCAGGACGATAGCGAACTGGTTCTGCGGCGGCTGATTCTGGGCCAGCTTGCCGGTGATGTCGCCGAACTTCTTGGCGCCCCCGTCGGTGAAGTCCATCTGGACCGTCCAGCCCGCGCCGGTCTGGGTGTTCAGGGTGGCCTGGGCCTTGTCGACGTCGGTGCCGTCGACCGCGGCGGGGCCGAGGATGTACTTCTGCCACTGGCCCTGCGAGTTCTTGCCGCAGGCCAGGGTCATCTCGGAGGCCTTGACGCCGTCGCCCACGGTGGAGCGGGTCTTCTCGTTGGTGCAGTCGAGCTTGGCGTACTTCGCCTGCAGCGCGCTCGCGTCGGCCTCGGCGGAGCCGCCGCTCGACGACGGGGAGGGGCTGGCCTTGGCCTTGTCGTCCGAGGCGCTCGCCGACGGTGTGGCGTCGGCCTTCAGCGCGTCGGTGACCGGGCGGCCCTGCGTGGTGGGCGTGGCCGACGGGGAGGCGGAGTTCTTGTCGGTGGCCTTGGGCTTTTCGGTGGCCTTGCCGGACGGCTTGTCCGAGGGGCTGCCGGTGGGGCTCGGGGAGGGGCTGGCCGTGCCCTGGCCGCCGGATACCTCGGTGGCGAGGACCGGGCGGAAGTAGAGCTTGGCGGTGGTGCCGACCTGCTTGCGGGCCTGCTCGGAGTTCGTCCCCTTGGGGATGTTGACGATGATGTTTTCCCGGCCCTGCGTCTGGACCTCGGACTCCGAGACGCCAAGACCGTTGACACGTCGTTCCATGATGGAGACGGCGGTGTCCATGTTGGTCTTGTTGATGGCCGCCTCGTTGCCGGCTTCGGGGACCGCGCGTAGCGTGATGCTCGTACCGCCGGCCAGGTCGATGCCGAGACGCGGTTTCGTGTGCCCCGAGGCGAACATCCCACCGGCGAGCGCCACGAGGGCGATCAGGATCAGGGCCAGCGAGCGCCCCGGCTTGCTCTGGGCGCTCGCGTTCCGGCCCTTTTTAGGTGTGGCCACCTTCTCGTACTCCCTCTCGGGCCACCTCGCTCCGGATCGGCGGACGGGCGGCCATGACATGGTGTCGGGACTCCGTGCGAGCTGGGCGTGTCCCGGGGTGCGCGGGCCGGGCCCGCGCACCCCGGGACACGACTACTTCGCCTCGGAGCCGCCGTCGGTCTTCTTCGGCTCTGCGTCCGTCTTCGCCTCGGCGGCCGGGGTGCCATCGGCCGGGGCGTCGTCGCCGGCCGGCTCGTCGGCCGCGTCCTTCTTGCCGAGGTCGACGGCCTTGTCGTCAGCGCCGGATTCGGCGGCGGAGTCGTCGGTCCCGGTGAGGGAGGAGGCGTCGTCCGGGACGATGTCGGCGTCGGACTTCAGGTCGTGCTCGACGCCGTGAACGATGCGGTTGTACTCGTCGTCGGTGAGGACGGCACCGATGGCGTTCTTGGCGAAGAGGAGCTCGACACCCGGACCGGCGTCGACGAGGACGGTGTCCTCGTGCACCTCCTTGACCGTGGCGTACACGCCCCCGATGGTGCGGACACCGCTGCCGGGCTGCATTTGGTTCCGCATGTCCACGGCCTGCTGCTGCTTCTTCTTGGCCGACCGGGTCATGAGGAACATGGCCCCGATGAGCACAATGAACGGGAGGAGGGTCAGGAGACTCACGGGTCGGTACTTCCTTCACACGACCGCGCTGTGAGCGGCCAGATGGTTGGGGGTATGTACGCCGCCGACAAAGGCGGCATCGGCGGAGTCTAAGCGAGTCCGCGCGCATGGAACAACGCTCAGCATGGCACCGGGGTTCCTGCTGCGGCCACTGGCCTCGCCGACCCGGAGCGGTGACGGCGTCGTCACGCCCCGAACAGGTCCTGTTGTCCGTTTCCGGTGGTCTGGGAGCCGGGCGGGGTGAGGCCGAGATGCGCCCATGCGGCGGGGGTGGCGACCCTGCCGCGCGGGGTGCGGGCCAGCAGTCCTTCCCGTACCAGGAAGGGTTCGGCCACCTCCTCCACGGTCTCACGCTCCTCCCCCACCGCGACCGCGAGCGTGGACAGGCCGACGGGGCCGCCGCCGAACAGCTTGAGCAGGGCTTCCAGGACGCCTCGGTCCAGGCGGTCGAGGCCCCGCTCGTCCACCTCGTAGACGGCGAGGGCCGCCGCCGCGATGTCCTTGGTGATCAGTCCGTCGGCCTTGACCTGGGCGTAGTCCCGGACGCGGCGCAGCAGACGGTTGGCGATGCGGGGGGTGCCGCGGGAGCGGCCGGCGATCTCGGCGGCGCCCTCCGGCTCGGTCTCGACCTCGAGGAGGTGGGCCGAGCGGTGGATGACCCGCTCCAGTTCGGCCGGTTCGTAGAACTCCATGTGGGCGGTGAAGCCGAAACGGTCGCGCAACGGGGGCGGCAGCAGTCCCGCGCGCGTGGTGGCGCCGACCAGGGTGAACGGGGGCAGCTCCAGCGGGATGGCGGTGGCTCCCGGGCCCTTGCCGACGATGACGTCGACGCGGAAGTCCTCCATGGCCATGTACAGCATCTCCTCGGCGGGCCGGGACATGCGGTGGATCTCGTCGAGGAAGAGGACCTCGCCCTCCTGGAGGGAGGAGAGGATCGCCGCGAGGTCGCCGGCGTGCTGGATGGCGGGGCCCGACGTGATGCGGATGGGGGCGCCCATCTCGGCCGCGATGATCATCGACAGGGTGGTCTTGCCGAGTCCGGGGGCGCCCGAGAGCAGCACGTGGTCGGCGGTGGCGCCACGCGCGCGTGCGGCGCGCAGCACGAGGTCGAGCTGCTCGCGGACCTTCTCCTGGCCGATGAACTCGTCCAGGTCCTTGGGGCGCAGGGCGGCCTCGACAGCCTGGTCCTCACCGTCGGCGACGGAGTCCACCAGCCGCTCCGCGGCGGGCCCGACGAGCCGCTCGGCGGCGGAGGTGTCGGTCGTGTCGTCCCAGTTCATGATGTGCCTCGGTGTGTGGGGGTTCAGCGGGCGCGGTTCAGGGTCTGGAGGGCGGCCTTCAGCAACTGGCCGACCTGCGGAGCACCCTCGGCGGCCTCGGCCTGCGGAGCCACGGCGGTCACGGCCTCGTCGGCCTCCCGGGTCGCGTATCCGAGGCCGATCAGGGCCGCGTGCAGCTGGTCGCGCCAGCCGGTGCTGACGGGCGTACCGACGGCCGGGGCGCCGAGCGGCTCGCCGAGCCGGTCCTTCAGTTCCAGGAGCAGCTTCTGGGCGCCCTTCTTGCCGATGCCGGGAACTGCCGTGAGGGCCTTCTCGTCGGCGGTGGCGACCGCCCGGCGCAGGGCGTCCGGGGTGTGCACGGCCAGCATCGCCTGGGCGAGTCTCGGTCCCACGCCGCTCGCCGTCTGGAGCAGCTCGAAGGTCTGCCGTTCGTCGTCGTCCGCGAAACCGTACAGGGTCAGTGAGTCCTCCCGTACGACGAGGGAGGTGTGCAGCTTGGCGGGCCGGCCGATGCGGAGCGTGGACAGCGTGTTCGGCGTGCACTGCACGGCCATGCCGACGCCGCCGACCTCGACGACCGCGGCATCGGGGGCGAGCGCGGCGACCGTGCCGCTGACGAAGGCGATCATGCCGTACGGCCTTTCGATGCGTGCAGGGCGACGGCCTGCTGGAGTCGGTTCTGCGCGGGGGCGCGCCAGATGTGACAGATGGCGAGGGCGAGGGCGTCGGCCGCGTCGGCGGGCTTGGGCGGTGCGCTGAGCCGGAGCAGGCGGGTCACCATCGCGCCCACCTGGGCCTTGTCGGCCCGGCCGCTGCCGGTGACGGCGGCCTTGACCTCGCTCGGGGTGTGCAGCGCCACGGGGATTCCGCGACGTGAGGCGCACAGAATGGCGACGGCGCTGGCCTGGGCGGTGCCCATCACCGTACGGACGTTGTGCTGGCTGAAGACGCGCTCCACGGCGACGAACTCCGGCCGGTGCTCGTCCAGCCACTGCTCGATGCCCTGTTCGATGGCGACGAGGCGGTGGCCGAGGTCGGCGTCCGCCGGTGTCCGGACCACGCCGACGCCGATCATCGTGAGCGGCCGTCCGGCGACGCCCTCGACCACGCCGACACCGCACCGGGTCAGTCCCGGGTCCACCCCCAGCACGCGCACGCGCGCCCTCCCATTCGATTGCCTGTTTGTGCAGGCTATCGGGTGCCACCGACAACGCCCCGCACCCACACCCGTTCAACGCGACGGGCCGACGGGATGTCCCGTCGGCCCGTGCAGCCGTTGAAGCCCGCGGCGGCGTTACGCGTCGACCTTCTCCATGATCTCGTCGCTGACGTCGAAGTTGGCGAAGACGTTCTGCACGTCGTCGCTGTCCTCGAGCGCGTCGATCAGCTTGAAGATCTTCTTGGCGCCTTCCTCGTCCAGCTCGACCTGGACGGAGGGCACGAAGCTGGAGTCGGCGGAGTCGTAGTCGATGCCGGCCTCCTGGAGGGCGGTGCGGACCGCGACCAGGTCGGTGGCCTCGCTGATGACCTCGAAGGACTCGCCGAGGTCGTTGACCTCTTCGGCGCCCGCGTCCAGGAC
Source organism: Streptomyces violaceus (assembly GCF_036014075.1). Classification (NCBI taxonomy): domain Bacteria; kingdom Bacillati; phylum Actinomycetota; class Actinomycetes; order Kitasatosporales; family Streptomycetaceae; genus Streptomyces; species Streptomyces violaceus. The sequence continues at coordinate 7,408,303 of NZ_CP107911.1, read as the reverse complement.
CGCACCCAGGACGTCGTCCTCGGCCAGCTCGCCCTTGGGGACGATGACGACGCCCTTGCGGCTGAACATGTACGACACGGAGCCCGGGTCCGCCATGTTGCCGCCGTTGCGGGTCATCGCGACGCGGACGTCGGAGGCGGCGCGGTTGCGGTTGTCGGTGAGGCACTCGATGAGCACCGCGACGCCGTTCGGTCCGTAGCCCTCGTACATGATCGTCTCGTAGTCGGCACCGCCGGCCTCGAGACCGCCACCGCGCTTGATCGCGGAGTCGATGTTCTTGTTCGGAACCGACTGCTTCTTCGCCTTCTGGACGGCGTCGTAGAGCGTCGGGTTTCCTTCGAGGTCGACGCCGCCCATGCGCGCCGCGACCTCGATGTTCTTGATCAGCTTCGCGAAGAGCTTGCCACGCTTGGCATCGATGACGGCCTTCTTGTGCTTGGTCGTGGCCCATTTAGAGTGGCCGGACATCTGCCTGTCTCCTTCGCGTAACCCATCTCAGCAACGAACGCAGGAATCCTACAAGGACTCGGCTGTACGGTTCGCGCGCACCATGTCCACGAACAGGCCGTGCACACGGTGGTCGCCGGTCAGTTCCGGGTGGAACGACGTGGCCAGAGCCACGCCCTGGCGGACCGCGACGATATGGCCGTCGTGCTCGGCGAGCACCTCGGCCGCGGCACCGACGGACTCGACCCAGGGGGCGCGGATGAAGACGCCCTCCACCGGGGCGCCGTCGACGCCCTCGACGTCGACGGCCGCCTCGAAGGACTCGTTCTGCCGGCCGAAGGCGTTGCGGCGCACGATCATGTCGATGCCGCCGATGGTCTCCTGGCCCGAGCGCGGGTCGAGGATCTTGTCGGCGAGCATGATCATGCCGGCGCAGGTGCCGTACACGGGCAGGCCGTCCCGCACGCGCGCGCGGAGCGGGTCCATCAGGCCGAACAGGACGGCCAGTTTCGAGATGGTGGTGGACTCGCCGCCGGGGATGACGAGGCCGTCCACCTCGGCGAGCTCTTCGGGGCGCCGCACCGGCCTGGCCACGGCGTCGGCCGCGGCCAGGGCGACGAGGTGCTCCCGTACGTCGCCCTGGAGGGCCAGGACGCCTATGACGGGGGTGTCACTCATGGGTTCCTGTGCCTTACCAGCCGCGGTTGGCGTAGCGCTCGGTCTCGGGGAGGGTGTCGCAGTTGATGCCGACCATGGCCTCGCCGAGGTTGCGGGACGCGTCAGCGACGATCTTCGGATCGTCGTAGAAGGTGGTGGCCTTCACGATGGCGGCGGCGCGCTTGGCCGGGTCGCCGGACTTGAAGATGCCGGAGCCCACGAAGACGCCCTCGGCACCGAGCTGGCGCATCAGGGCCGCGTCGGCCGGGGTGGCGACGCCGCCGGCGGAGAACAGCACCACGGGGAGCTTGCCCAGCTCGGAGACCTCCTTGACCAGCTCGTACGGGGCGCGCAGGTCCTTGGCGGCGGCGTACAGCTCGTTGTTGTCGTAGCCGCGCAGGCGGGCGATCTCGTTCTTGATCTGGCGCAGGTGGCGGACGGCCTCGACGACGTTGCCGGTGCCGGCCTCGCCCTTGGAGCGGATCATCGCGGCGCCCTCGGCGATGCGGCGCAGGGCCTCGCCCAGGTTGGTGGCGCCGCAGACGAAGGGGGTGGTGAAGGCGAACTTGTCGCTGTGGTTGACCTCGTCGGCCGGGGTGAGGACCTCGGACTCGTCGATGTAGTCGACGCCGAGGGACTGCAGGACCTGGGCCTCGACGAAGTGTCCGATGCGGGACTTGGCCATGACCGGGATCGAGACGGCGTCGATGATGCCCTCGATCATGTCCGGGTCGGACATGCGGGCCACGCCGCCGTCCTTGCGGATGTCGGCCGGGACCCGCTCGAGGGCCATGACGGCGACGGCGCCCGCGTCCTCGGCGATCTTCGCCTGCTCCGGCGTGACGACGTCCATGATGACGCCGCCCTTGAGCTGCTCGGCCATGCCGCGCTTCACACGGGCGGTGCCGGTCTCGGGAGCCTGGTTTTCGGAGATGGACACGGGTGACCTCGCTGCTGGGAAAGAGGGGTTTTGTGCAGCACCGAGGAAACGTGAGGGGAGCAGGCCACAGCAAGGGCCAATGGGAAGCCGGTGGATCGTTTTCCGTCCCCATACGCATGCCGAGGGCCCTGCCGAACGTGGTGGTTCGGCGGGGCCTTCCGCCCGGAGACCGTCGCGGGCACGGACCGAGCGGGTGTCAGAGCGGACGAGCGGGAGAGATCAGGGTCAGGCCTGCCCCGGCCTCCTCGCTCCTCGACTCCGGAAACGACCTCAGCAGCTTCTCCTTGAGCGGGTCGCGCATGAGCACCCGGTCCGCGATGGCCGGCAGCCTCTCCCCGTCGTAGAGCACGGCCGAATCCCAGTCGTCAGGGTCACCGTAACCCCGCCGGTCGACGATCACGGCGCGGGTCGGCGTCGGAAGCCCCGTCGCCGCTGCGACGACGGCTGCCTCGACCGCGTCGGCCTGCTGCAGTGTGAGGCCGTCCAGCCAGAGTGTCTGGGTCTCGCACCCGAGCGGTTCGTACGCGTACGCGTCGATGACGTTGATGTCGGCGGAGAACCACCATTCCATCGTGATGGACGCGATGCGCAGGCCCAGAAGACGGCCCAGCTCCTGAGGGCGCATGAGGACCTGTTCCCCTTCGATGTCGAGCACCACGGCCGCACCTCTGACCGGGTGCACGAGCCTCATGCCGTGTGCCTCGAACACCTCCACCTGTTCGGCGAAGGCCGACGTGGCCCCCGACTCCCGGTACCACCGGATGAATCCGTCAGCCATGGCTGGCAGCTCGGCAGCGTGAAGATGTGCACATACTCGTCTCCCAGCCTTCTTGCCTGCTTGATGCCGATCCGGGACCCACCCCCGGCCCGGCGCCCTCAACGACGGAGGGCGCGTCTAATCCCCGATGAACAGCAGGTAGCCCGAGCGGCGGATCGCCTGGTGGACCTCCTCGATGACACGCCTCACCACGGGGGTCTTCTCCTCCTCTCGCAGCTCTTCGAGTTCCACCACAAGGCGCTCCAACTGGGGGGTGTTGAACATCGTCAGGTCGTACGGCGAGATGCCCCGCCGCAGGCTGCTCTCCGGCGCTCGCGCGCACAACGCGAGGAACGAATCCTCCACATCGTCACCGAACTCCTCGACGACATCCTGCGCTCGGTTCAGTCTGCGCATTCCCAGACCCATGCTGGCTCTCTTCTCTCGTTTCAGGGTGTCGGAGGAACCTCCCGACAGGAGGCACGCGGTTCGCCCGCTTCCACCCGCCCAGCACGAGAAAGCCTGATCTCTCCCGTGGAACCCGCCCGAGAGCGAGAACACCCGCGTCACTTCAGGGCGGGAGGAGGGGCCTGTCGCTGAGAAAGGCTCACCGTGCGGCGCCGTAGGTGGCCGACCAGTTGACGTTCGCTCGTGCACAAAGGAGGTCGGTCTAGGCGACCCGTTCCACCAGAGCCGCCGGAGGCTCGTCGTCCATTTCGAAGGCCATCGGGAAGGGCGCGTGACCGGCCAGCCGGAACCAGCGCACCTTGCGGTGCCGGCGCAGGGCCCGGGCCGCCCGTACGGCGTCGTTGTGGAAGCGCCGGGCCATCGGCACCCTGCGGACTGCCTCGGTGAGCTCCCGGGCCGCCTCCTCTCCCCCGGGCGCCTCGCGTACCGCCTCCACCTGCGCGGATTCGGCGAACACGGCGCGCAGTGCCTGACTCAGCTCGCTCTCGGAGACCTCCCGCTGTTCCTCCTCGGCCTGCCGGGCTGCGTGGGCGGCCTCGTAGAGGACGATCGAGGCGGCCGGGTCGAGCACTCCGGAGGTGGCCAGTTCCTGGGCGACGGAGGCGCGGCGGAGCAGCTGCGCGTCGAGCGCGGCGCGTGCGGCGTCGATGCGCGCGTGCAGCCGGTCGAGCCGCCCGGCCGTCCAGCTCAGGTACAGGCCGATCACCACGAGGGCGACGAGGATCCAGATGAGGGTTGCGGTCACGGCCCAGAGGCTACCGGTGCGCTCACCCGGGATTGCGGGGTGTCGTGCCAGGGGTGTTCGGGACGCTGCCGGCGCAGCCGCCTCGGGCTCCCCGCCGTCGGCCCGAACGGCCTCGTCCTCGGACGCCGGGCGAGCCGAGTCCGTCCTCGGCCGCCCTTCCGGTCAGCAGGTCGCCCGTCAGTCCCGCGCCAGCCCCAAGCGCCCCCACAGCCCCGTCGTCCGCTCGTCCTCGGCCACCGCCGCCGCGCCCGCCGTCACCGTCTCGTAGACGGAGAGGATGTCCGCGCCGACGGTCGACCAGTCGAAGCGCCGTACATGCGCGCTCCCCCGCTCACGCAGCTCCGCGAGCCGCGCCGGATCCTCCAGCAGGCGGACAGCGGCGTCGGCCAGGGCGTCGGCGTCCTCGTTCGGGAAGAGTTCGCCGGCCGCCCCCCGGTCCAGGACCTGCGCGAAGGCGTCCAGGTCGGAGGCGAGGACCGGGGCTCCGGCGGACATGGCCTCGACCAGGATGATGCCGAAGCTCTCGCCGCCGGTGTTGGGCGCGACATACAGGTCGACGCTGCGCAGGAAGCGCGCCTTGTCCTCGTCGCTGACCATGCCGAGGAACTCGACGCGGGAGCGCAGCTCGGCCGGGAGGGTCTCCACCGCCTCCTTCTCGTCGCCGCGCCCGGCGACGAGCAGCCGGGCCTGCGGGCGCGCGGCGAGGATCTTCGGCAGGGCCTTCATGAGCACCGGCAGCCCCTTGCGGGGCTCGTCGATGCGCCCGATGAAGCCGATCGTGTCGCCCTGCCACCCGGCCTTGGGCTCGGCCTCGGCGAAGAAGTCGACGTCGACGCCGTTCGGGATCACCACCGCGTCCCCGCCGAGGTGCTCCACCAGCGTGCGCCGGGCGTACTCGCTCACCGCGATCCGCGCGCTGATCTTCTCCAGTGCGGCCTGGAGGATCGAGTACGCGGCGATCATGGCCCGGGAGCGCGGGTTGGACGTGTGGAAGGTGGCGACGATCGGGCCCTGCGCCGCCCAGCAGGTCAGCAGGCCCAGCGAGGGCGACGTCGGCTCGTGGATGTGGATCACGTCGAACGAGCCGTCGTGCAGCCACCGGCGCACCCGGGCCGCCGAGAGGAAGCCGAAGTTCAGCCGGGCCACCGAGCCGTTGTACGGCACCGGAACCGCGCGCCCGGCGGAGACGACGTACGGCGGCAGCGGGGTGTCGTCGTCCGCCGGGGCGAGGACGGACACCTCGTGGCCGAGGCGGATGAAGTACTCGGCCAGATCGCGGATATGGAACTGGACGCCGCCCGGTACGTCCCAGGAGTACGGGCAGACGATGCCGATCCTCACGTGGATCCCTTCGCTGGATCGAGGTCCGCGAGCCACAAGCGCTGCAGCATGTGCCAGTCCTCCGGATGGTCGGCGATCCCCGAGGAGAAGGCGTCGGCCAGTGCCTGTGTCATCACTGACGTCTTCTCGGCGCGCGTACCTGACTCGGGCACCTCGACCGGCGGGTGGAGGCGGCCCCGCATCACGGGCGAGTCGTCGTACCAGAGGGTGACGGGGAGCAGCACGGCGCCCGTCTGCTGGGCGAGCAGGGCGGGTCCGGCCGGCATCCGGGCGGTGTCGCCGAAGAAGTCGACCTCGACACCGGAGGCGGACAGGTCGCGGTCGGCGACCAGGCAGACCAGGCCGCCGTCGCGCAGCCGCCGGGCCAGGGTGCCGAAGGCGGTGCCGCCGCTGTGCGGCAGTACTTCCATGCCGAGGCTCTCGCGGTAGGCGACGAACCGGTCGTAGAGCGTCTCCGGCTTCAGGCGCTCGGCCACCGTCGTGAAGGGGATGCCCAGCTCGGTGGTGACCCAGGCGCCGGCGAGGTCCCAGTTCCCCAGGTGCGGCAGGGCGAGTATGACGCCCTTGCCGGCGGCCATACCCTCGGTGAGGTAGTGGATGTCCTTGGGGTCGAAGCCGCCCTTGATCCGCTCCTTGCTCCAGGCGGGGAGCCGGAAGGACTCCATCCAGTAGCGCAGGTAGGAGCGCATGCCCGCGCGGGAGAGCTCGGCCAGCCGCTCGGGACCGGCGTCGGGCACCACGCGCGCGTAGTTGCTCTCCAGGCGTTGTACGCCCTTGCCGCGCTGCTTCCAGGCGAGGTCGGCGATGGTGCGCCCGAGCTGTACGGCGACCGGCTCGGGGAGCTTCCTGACCGTGCTCCAGCCGAGACCGTACAGCGCGTCCGTCAGCCGGTCCTGTGCGTTCACGTGGCCGCCTCGCTCCCGTGAGAGGCGTTGTGCTGCTTGCCCTCATTGTCCTGCGCGGCCGCCTCGGCCTCGGCGGACTCCCGGCGGACCGTGACGACCCGCTGGATCAGCGTGACGAGGCTGCCCACGGCGACGATCCACAGGGCGATGGGCAGCAGGTACTGGATGCCGGGCACACCGAACGCGTGCAGGCCCGCGAGCCCGGCCGCGACCAGCGAGATCACCAGCCGCTCGGCCCGCTCGACGAGCCCGTTGACGGCGACCGGCAGACCGATCGACTCACCGCGGGCCTTGGTGTACGACACCACCTGGCCGCTGGCCAGGCAGAAGATCGAGACGGCGCACAGGACGAGGTCGTCGCCGCCCCCGGCGTACCAGAGGATGAAGCCACCGAAGATCGCGCCGTCGGCGACGCGGTCGAGCGTGGAGTCCAGGAAGGCGCCCCAGCGGCTGGAGCGGCCGAGCTGGCGGGCCATGTTTCCGTCGACGAGGTCCGAGAAGACGAAGAGTGTGATCACGACCGTGCCCCAGAAGAACTCGCCCATGGGGTAGAAGACCAGCGCGCCCGCGACCACGCCGGCGGTGCCGATGAGCGTGACGGCGTCGGGGCTGACGCCCAGCCGGATGAGAAACGCGGCGAACGGTGTGAGGACACGCGTGAAGAATGCACGCGCGTACTTGTTCAGCATGGCCTTCCCGAGGGTCGGTGTCGCCGCATGGCCCCTGCTGGCCACCGGCTGGCCCATCGTAGCCACGCGCGCTTGTGGGCGAGGGGCGGGCACCCGGACCCCTTCGGGGGATCCGGCGAGCCGCTGGTGGGCGGCGCGATCGCGTCCTTCGTATGGACGCACCGTGACGGGAGTGGGAAGGTCGAATAACCGCGGGCGTCGCCGGAGCCGCCATGCACGCGGATCCCGCGTGTCCGCGCCCACAGTGACCTCACCGTGCACGGGAGGCAGGATCATGGGCGACAAAGGACAGACACACCCTGGGGCCGCCGGCAGGGCACGAGCGGCCGACCACCCTCAGTCCGTACGGAATGTGGTGCTGGTCGGCCACTCCGGATCGGGCAAGACCACGTTGGTGGAGGCCCTCGCGCTCACAGCGGGGGCGGTGAACCGGGCGGGCCGTGTGGAGGACGGCGGCACCGTCTCCGACTACGACGAGATCGAGCACCGGCAACAGCGCTCGGTGCAGCTCTCCCTGGTGCCCGTCGAGTGGGACGGCATCAAGGTCAATGTTCTCGACACCCCCGGATACGCCGACTTCGTCGGTGAGCTCAGGGCCGGTCTGCGAGCGGCGGACGCGGCCCTCTTCGTCGTCTCGGCCTCGGACGGCGTGGACGGCTCGACCCGCACGGTGTGGGAGGAGTGCGCGGCCGTGGGCATGCCCCGGGCCATCGTCGTCACGCACCTGGAGGCGGCGCGCGCCGACTTCGAGGAGATGACGCGGATCTGCGCGGAGGCCTTCGGCGCGGACGATCCCGACGCGGTCCTGCCGCTCTACCTGCCGCTGCACGGCCCGCAGGCGCCCGACGGGCACGCGCCCGTGACCGGGCTGATAGGCCTGCTGTCGCAGAAGCTGTTCGACTACTCGACCGGCGAACGCAAGGAGTCCGAGCCGGGCGAGGACGAGCTGCCGCTGATCGAGGAGGCCCGCAACCGGCTGATCGAGGGGATCATCTCGGAGAGCGAGGACGAGACCCTCATGGACCGCTATCTCGGCGGGGAACAGGTCGACGTCGGGACGCTGATCGAGGACCTGGAGCGTGCCGTGGCGCGCGGGGTCTTCTTTCCCGTCCTGGCCGCCGCCCCCGCGTCCGACGGCGCCCGGCAGGGGCTCGGCACGGTGGAGGTCCTGGAGCTGATCACACGGGGCTTCCCTACGCCGCTGGAGCACGAGACGGTGCGGGTGACGACGATCGACGGCAAGCCGCGCGAGCTCAAGCCGTGCGACCCGGACGCGCCGTTGGTCGCCGAGGTCGTGAAGACCTCCTCCGACCCTTACGTCGGCCGGCTGTCGCTGATCCGCCTGTTCTCCGGCACCCTGCGCTCCGACCAGACGGTCCACGTCTCCGGGCACGGACTGGCCGACCGCGGGCACGAGGACCACGACGTCGACGAGCGGATCGGCGCCCTGTCCACGCCGTTCGGCAAGCAGCAGCGCCCGGTGTCGCACGTCATCGCGGGCGACCTGGCGTGCGTGGCCAAGCTGAGCCGCGCCGAGACCGGCGACACCCTGTCCGCCAAGGACGATCCGCTGCTCATGGAGCCGTGGCGGATGCCCGACCCGCTGCTGCCGCTGGCCATCCAGGCGCACAGCAAGCCGGACGAGGACAAGCTCTCCCAGGGCCTGGCCCGGTTGGTGGCCGAGGACCCGACGATGCGGCTCGAACAGAACCAGGACACCCACCAGGTGGTCCTGTGGTGCCTGGGCGAGGCGCACGCCGACGTGGCCCTGGAGCGGCTGCGCAGCCGGTACGGCGTCCAGGTCGACGTCGTGCCGCACAAGGTGTCCCTGCGCGAGACCTTCGCGGTCAAGTCGGGGGGACGCGGCCGGCATGTCAAGCAGTCCGGCGGGCACGGGCAGTTCGCGATCTGCGAGATCGAGGTCGAGCCGCTGCCCGGCGGGTCCGGCATCGAGTTCGTCGACAAGGTCGTGGGCGGCGCGGTGCCCCGGCAGTTCATCCCGTCGGTGGAGAAGGGCATACGGGCCCAGGCGGCCAAGGGAGTAGCGGCCGGCTACCCGCTCCTCGACGTACGGGTGACCCTCCTGGACGGCAAGGCGCACTCGGTGGACTCCTCCGACGCCGCCTTCCAGACGGCCGGGGCGCTCGCGCTTCGGGAGGCCGCGGCCGACGCGAAGATTCATCTGCTGGAGCCGGTGGCCGAGGTGTCGGTGCTGGTCGGCGACGACTTCGTGGGCGCCGTGATGAGCGACCTGTCGGGGCGGCGAGGCCGGGTGCTCGGCACCGAGCAGACACCCGGCGGGCGCACCCTGATCCGGGCCGAGGTGCCCGAGATCGAGATCGGCCGGTACGCGATCGACCTGCGGTCGATGGCGCACGGCACAGCGGGGTTCAGCCGTCGGTACGCGCGGCACGAGCCGATGCCGCAGCAGGTCGCGGACCGGGTGCGTGAAGAGGAGCGCAAGGCCTCGTAGTTCGCGCCCGGAGCCACCAAGTGGCCCTCGTGAGGGCTTCCCTCCGCATCGGCGGGCGGCTTGACAGCCGCCCGCCGACGGATGTCGGTGCGTGCGGATACGCTGATGACCTGATCAACAGGTGTGCGGAGCGCGGAAGTCGGGAAGGCCGCAGATGCGGATGCGGCAGCGATGGGGGCGGCAGTGACAGACGGATTCGACTTCAGCCCAGGGGCCCAGGTGCCTCTGGCGGGTTCGGCTGGGCAGACGGCGGCGACCTACGCACTGGCCGCGGCGGCGTACCGGGACGACGAGGTCACCAAGATCCTGAACGCCGACAACGAGTGGCACCAGTCCAAGGTGAAACCGCCGCGCCCCTGGGCGAAGATCTTCCGTCCCAGGTTCGGCGAGGCCTTTTCCCGCGCCATCATCGACCGGATGCTGGGTGCCGGGCGCAACCCCGTCATCCAGTCCTTCGGCATCGAACCCCAGGTCGTCGTGGAGCACTGCCTGGCGGCCCACCGCATCCGCCGCGATCGCGACAACTGGCTCTCGGCGATCACGGTCATCTGCGGGGTGCTCTTCCTGCCGGGCTTCCTCGTGTGGCTGCTGGTGTTCACGCTGCGCACCACCATGGCCAAGCGCGAGGACAAGCGCGCCGGCGCCCTCGCCACGACCCTGCTGGTCGCGGTGGGCGCGCTCGCCGTGCTGTTCCTGATCAAAATGCCCTTCACGGGATTCTGGGCCCTGTACGGGCGCGCGGCGATCATCATGCCGGTCGTCGGCTGGTTCTGGGCCAAGCAGATCTGCGAGCGGACGGCCCGTGACCTGCGGGAGCGCTGGTCGAGCCTGCTGTCGGGCGGCGGCGTGGGCGCCAAGATCCCCGAAGCAGTTCCGGGCAACCCGGGCGACGCGGCCGAGCAGGTGCGCAAGGAGCTGGCCCGCCTCGGCGCGGAGCAGCGGTCCAACTCGGTCTTCTACGCCGGCCCCAAGGGCATACTCGGCATGGGCACGCGGTGGGGCAGCTGGCAGCTGGCCGAGGAGCTGGTCTCCGCCGATCCGGACAAGGAGTTCCACCCCTTCCGCAGCTGGGACGTCATCGTGGCGATCCAGGGCGGCCTGGGCATGCTGGAGCGCACGTCCATCAACACCGGCGGCTTCCCCAAGCCGTCCATCACGCACTGGGTCGTCACGCCGATCGGCGAGAAGGCGACGGAAGTGTCCCGGCCGAGCGGCACGGACGTCGACGCGTACACGGTCCGGACGCACGCCATACAGGACATCTGCAACAAGCAGCAGTTCGGCAGCGGCGACCGGCACTACCTCGGCGTGCAGTGGACCCTCTGGGACGGCCATCTGGTGATCACGATGCTGATCACGGTGACCGTGCTCCACGACACCCTGCGCATCGAGGTCACCGGACACGCCCTGGGGCCGGTCAACCCGCTGTTCAACGAGAAGCCGGCGGCCAAGGAGAAGGCGGTGCAGAAGGCTCTCCGGTTCTGGGAGACCCGCACCGTGAAGCTCCCCCTGATCGACGCCGACGAGGTGGTACGGCTGGCCGCGCGCGCCCCGCTGACCTGGTATCCGCCGCTGCTGAACTGGCTCGGCGGCAGTCTGACGCTCCCGGAGCCGTTCGGTCTGCGGCATGCGTGGGCCGACCAGCCGTGGCGGCACCGCTTCATGGCCGACGACGCGTTGCGGGCGGCTACGCCTGTGCTGCGTGTGGTGCATGCGGCGGCGCTGAAGGTGCTGCGGGAGAACGGGGTGGATGTGGAGAAGTTCGGGTCCAGGTCGGCGGCGCTGAGTGGGGCTGTGCAGGAGACTTCGCCCAAGAAGGCCGACGTCTACGACGCGTAAGCCTCCGGCGGTCGGGCCGATCACCCGCGGGCAGGTGGGGGTTGGTGTCCCTGGGGGCTGCGCCCCCAGACCCGGGGGTTGGTGTCCCTGGGGGCTGCGCCCCCAGACCCCCATCGGCCCGAACGGCCTCGTCCTCAAACGCCGGACGGGCTGGGAAGTGCCGGGCCGCGCCGGACTCAGCTCGTCGGCCAGGCCTCCGCCAGCATCTTCCGGGTGTCCGCCAGCAGCTGCGGCAGCACCCGCGTATGTCCCACCACCGGCATGAAGTTCGTGTCCCCGCCCCAGCGCGGCACGATGTGCTGGTGCAGATGCGCCGCGATGCCCGCGCCCGCGACCGTGCCCTGGTTCATGCCGATGTTGAAGCCGTGCGCGCCGGAGGCCGTGCGCAGGGCCGTCATCGCCTGCTTGGTGAGTTCGCCGAGTTCAGCGGTCTCCCCCGCCGTGAGATCGGTGTAGTCGGCGACGTGCCGGTAGGGCACGGTCATCAGGTGACCGCCGTTGTACGGGTAGAGGTTGAGCACGGCGTAGACCTGCTCGCCGCGCCGGACGACCAGCCCGTCCTCGTCGGACTTGGCCGGGATCGAGCAGAAGGGGCAGCCGTCGCCCGAGCCTGGGCCGGTCGGCTTGTTCTCGCCCTGGATGTAGGCCATCCGATGGGGCGTCCACAGACGCTGGAACGCGTCCTGCGTCCCCACTCCCAGCTGCTGCTCCGGCTCACTCGTCATGCAGTGCAGCATATGGCGTCGAGCTGGGGGGACGGCAAAGGCCCCCGGGATCTCCCCGGGGGCCCGTGCGCCGTGTGATCAGACCTGCGCCCGCTCCTCGACGACCTTCTGGATCTTCGCGATGGCCTCGTCGAAGGGGATTCCGTTCTCCTGCGATCCGTCGCGGTAGCGGAAGGACACGGACCCGTGGGACATGTCCTCGTCGCCCGCGATGACCATGAAGGGCACCTTCTGCTTCTGAGCGTTGCGGATCTTCTTCTGCATCCGGTCGGAGGAGGAGTCGACCTCGACGCGCAGGCCCTTCCGCTTGGCCGCCGCCGCGAACTTCTCCAGGTACTCGACGTGTGCGTCGCCGATCGGGATGCCGACCGCCTGGACCGGGGCCAGCCACGCCGGGAAGGCGCCCGCGTAGTGCTCCAGGAGCACCGCGAAGAAGCGCTCGATCGAGCCGAACAGCGCGCGGTGGATCATGACGGGGCGCTGCTTGGCGCCGTCCGCCCCGGTGTACTCCAGGTCGAAGCGCTCCGGCAGGTTGAAGTCGAGCTGGATCGTCGACATCTGCCAGGTGCGACCGATGGCGTCCTTGGTCTGGACGGAGATCTTCGGGCCGTAGAAGGCGGCGCCGCCCGGGTCGGGCACGAGGGGCAGGCCCTGCTTCTCAGCGACCTGGCGCAGGGTCTCCGTCGCCTCCTCCCAGGCCTCGTCCGAGCCGACGAACTTCTCCGGGTCCTTGGTGGAGAGTTCCAGGTAGAAGTCGGTCAGGCCGTAGTCGCGCAGCAGGCCGAGGACGAAGGTGAGCGTCTTGTCGAGCTCCTCCGACATCTGCTCGCGGGTGCAGTAGATGTGCGCGTCGTCCTGGGTGAAGCCGCGGGCCCGGGTCAGGCCGTGCACGACGCCCGACTTCTCGTAGCGGTACACGGTCCCGAACTCGAAGAGGCGCAGCGGCAGTTCACGGTAGGAACGCCCGCGCGCGTCGAAGATCAGGTTGTGCATCGGGCAGTTCATGGGCTTGAGGTAGTAGTCCACGCCCTCGTCGAGCTGCATGGGCGGGTACATGCCGTCGGCGTACCAGTCCAGGTGGCCCGAGGTCTCGAAGAGCTTCCCCTTGGTGGCGTGCGGGGTGTAGACGAACTCGTAGCCCTCTTCCTCGTGACGGCGCCGCGAGTAGTCCTCCATGACCCGGCGGATGATGCCGCCCTTGGGGTGGAAGACGGCGAGGCCGGAGCCGATCTGCTCCGGGACGGAGAACAGGTCCAGCTCGCTGCCGAGCTTGCGGTGGTCGCGCTTCTCTGCCTCGGCGAGGAACTCCAGGTACTGCTTGAGCTCGTCCTTGGTGGGCCAGGCGGTGCCGTAGATGCGCTGGAGCATCGGGTTCTTCTCGCTGCCGCGCCAGTAGGCGGCCGCGTTGCGCATCAGCTTGAACGCCGGGATGTTCCGGGTGGAGGGCAGGTGGGGACCGCGGCAGAGGTCCTTCCAGCACAGCTCGCCGGTCTTGGCGTCCAGGTTGTCGTAGATCGTCAGCTCGCCGGCGCCGACCTCGACGTCCGCGCCGTCGTCGGAGGACGCCGCGCCCTTGAGGCCGATCAGCTCCAGCTTGTACGGCTCGCCGGCCAGCTCCTCGCGGGCGGCCTCGTCGGTGACCGCGCGGCGGGCGAACTTCTGCCCGCGCTTCTGGATCTCCTGCATCTTCTTCTCGATGGCCTTGAGATCCTCGGGCGTGAACGGCTTCTCGACGTCGAAGTCGTAGTAGAAGCCGTCCTTGACGGGCGGGCCGATGCCGAGCTTGGCGTCGGGGAAGAGCTCCTGCACGGCCTGCGCCATGACGTGCGCGGTGGAGTGGCGCAGGATGTTCAGGCCGTCCTCGGAGGAGATCTCGACGCCCTCGACCTCGTCGCCCTCGGACAGGGCGTACGACAGGTCCCTGAGCTCGCCGGCCACACGCGCGGCGACGATCGAGCGCTCGCCGGCAAAGAGCTCGGCGGCCGTAGTGCCCGTCGTCACCACGCGTTCTTCCCGCTCGGAATCGCGCTGGATGATCACACGGACGTCTGACACCGGTCTCTCCTGACTGAAGGGGGCTGCGGCGCCATACGGGAGCGCGCACGAGTATGGATCGTACCGACCCCGGACCGCCCACCGCGAAATCAGTCCTCGCGGTCCCCGCTATCGCCTCCGCAGGCCTCCTCGAAGAAGGCCGCCATCCCAGCGTTCTCCTGGAGCGCCTTCATCAGCCGGTCCCGTTCGGCGTCGTCGACCTGCACCGGTACGACGCCGTGGGCACCGGTCAGGCGCCGGAAACCGCCCCGGCTCTCCAGCCGCCCCTGCACCCGCACCGGCAGCCCGACGAGGTGGGCGTGCCCGGCGATCCGGTAACCCTCCTCGTCCAGGGTGATCCGCACGTTCGGGACCTCGGCCCCGGCCAGTACGCGCAGCCGTACGGTGCCCTCGCCGCGCGGCCCCGACCTGCGCAGCCGCACCACCGCTCCGGTGATCCGCACCGGCACGGCGGGTTCCTCGCGCAGATAGCGGGCGCCCGCCTCGCGCAGGACCGGCAGGTCGCCGGGCGAGAACTCGACGGGCTCGGCGGAGGGCGCGCAGCCCTCCGGCACACCGGCCGCCGGGGCCCACTCGACGGCGATCCGGGCTCCCTCCGTGCCCCGGACGAGGGCGACCAGGGCCTCGGTGAGCTCGTGGCTCACCCCTGCCTCGACCGCGGCGTCGAAGGCGTCCATGCCGCCCGTGGCGCGCTGGTAGTCGATGGCCTCACGGGCGGCGTACAGCGCCTGGTGGAGGCGTACGGCCACGGGGCGGCCGCCGGCGACGGGCACGAAGGCGGTGAGCCGGCCGTCGGCGGCGGAGCCGACGAGGACGTCCTCCAGGGAGGCGGCGGCGGAGCGCCGATGGCGGGCGCCGTGATAGCCGGCACGCGCACGTGCCGCGAGTGCCGCCGCGAGCAGCATCCGGCGGGCCGCGGTGCGCAGCCGGTCCTCGACGACCCAGGACGCCGCACCGGCGGGCCCGGCGGGGACGTCGTGCCACCAGCGGATCTCGTCACTGGGCACGGCGAGGGAGACGAGGACCTCGCGGGCCGAGGGCGAGCCGCTGCGGGACAGGGCGAGCAGGGCCTCGCCGAGGAGGTCCTCGCTGTCGGGGAAGGCGCGGCTCTCCGGCACCAGCAGGCTCGTGCCGTTGCCGCCGGGGCCGGGCGGGGTCCAGCGGCCGTAGCGTCCGGGGGCGCCGCCGCGCCGCAGCCAGCCGTGCCGGCGCAGCAGGGCGCTCAGCACGGCCGGGTCGACCTCGCGGGGCTCGGGCTGAGGGCCGCTCCAGGAGTCGACGGGGTGGGGCCGCACGGCCCTCAGTGGCTCCCCGGTCGGGCGGTGCGTCACGGTTTCCCTCCCGTCCCGACCCGCGTCATGATCTCGCACAGGGCCCGGTCGTCGAAGATGCGTGCGGTCGGTATGCGCACGGTGGTGCGGCCGCGGCCGGTGATCGGCTGGCCGGCGAGGTTGGTCCAGTAGCAGCAGTGCCTGAGGTCGAGCCGGTCGTGGCCGGCGCGCAGCCAGTCGTCCTGGGAGCGCGGCACCAGCATCACCACCAGGATCTTGTGCACCGACACGGGTGTGCGGGCGAGTTTCGCCAGGTGGGCGTTGTCGAGCGTGAAGGAGAAGGTGCGGCCCGGCGGATTGGGCGGCACCTGGTAGGTGGCCTTGAGCTGCACCTTGATGGTGACCTCGTCGTCGACCGTGTGCCCGGGGGCGCTGTGGCTGACGTGCCAGTCGATGCCGTTGTCGGGAAACGGCTGGGACAGCGAGCAGCCGGCGGCCGCCGCGACGGCGTGCAGATAGCCGACCTGCAGTGTCTCCATGCAGGCGGTGGTGGCGAGGGTGCCGCGGGAGGGAGCCGTGCGCTCGGGCAGCAGCCCGCCCCGTTCGGGCTGCGCAATGGCCATGGCCAACAGCCTTCCAGAACAAGTGAGTCCCCGTGGCGGGCCGCTGAACTGCAACAACCCGTACTCCTGTTGTCTCCTTCCGGCGTAGTACGCAAACAGCCCGGGTATCACCGAATCGGGCAGCGGACGGTGCGTCAACTGCCGAAGGTGAACGAGGGGTTGTGTGGCTATGACGACGTGCTGGTACGAGGGGGCGCTGGCCGCCTTCGACACGGAGACGACGGGCGTGGACGTCGAGACCGACCGGATCGTGTCGGCCGCCGTCGTCGTCCAGGACGCCCCGGGCGTCCGGCCGCGGGTCAGCCGCTGGCTGGTGAACCCGGGGGTGCCGGTGCCCGCCGAGGCGACGGCGGTGCACGGGCTGACGGAGGAACACCTGCAGCACAACGGCAGGTGGCCCGCGCCGGTGATGTACGAGATAGCGGAGGTGCTGGCCGAGCAGGCCCACGCCGGCCGCCCGGTGGTGGTGATGAACGCGCCGTTCGATCTGACCCTGCTGGACCGGGAGTTGCGCCGCCATCGCGCCTCGGGCCTGGACCGCTGGTTCGAGCCGGCGCCGCTGCTCGTGCTCGACCCGAGGGTCCTGGACAAGCACCTGGACCGCTACCGCAAGGGCCGCCGCACGCTGACCGACCTGTGCGCGCACTACGGCGTCACCCTGGAGGGCGCCCACGACGCGGCGGCCGACGCCGTGGCGGCACTGGAGGTCACCCGGGCGGTGGGCCGCCGGTTCGCGTCCCGGCTGGAGCGGCTCGCCCCCGGTGAACTGCATACCCTGCAGGCGGTGTGGCACGCGGCGCAGGCCCGGGGACTCCAGGCGTGGTTCGCGCGCAGCGGTGTCGAGGAGTCGGTCGACCCGGCCTGGCCCCTGCGTCCGGACCTGCCGGCGGCGGCCTGAGCACCTGGTCCGGGTAGAAAAAACCGGCCCGTCTGAGACGGACCGGCTGTTTCCGGTGGGCGATACTGGGTTCGAACCAGTGACCTCTTCGGTGTGAACGAAGCGCTCTCCCACTGAGCTAATCGCCCGGGAACGGACTGAACAATACAGGCCCCGGCACGTTTCCTTCAAACCGCTTCGAGGTGCCTGACCAGTCCGCGCCGCCCGGACCGCATCATCAGCGTGTGGTTGGCGCGGAAGACGGGCCGTCCCGGTACGGCGAGCCTCCTCAGCAGCGGCTTGGTCACGCTCACGACCTGGTCGTACCGCGCGAGGCTGCCCGGCCCGAGCGGCGTGACCGTCCAGCGCGCCCAGCCCTCGATGTCCCCGGACAGGGCGGTCTCCAGCACACCGGCCGCGGGGTCGCGCCGTACCTCCCGTGCCGTGAAGGTCATGTCGTACGGCAGGACGGAGCGGATCCGGATGATGCCGGTGGCCTCGTCGAGCCGGGTCACCTGCCGGACCTGGCGCCACCAGCGGGGGTAGTCCTCGGCCCGTTCCAGCGCCTCGTAGACGGTGGCGGGCGGCGCGGTCAGGGGCCACAGACTGCGGAAGCGGTAGTGGTTCCAGTCCATGCCCGCAGTCTGCCCACTCCTGGTGGGGGCTTGTCTGAGTACGCGCCTGAGTATCCGCACTCATGCCGTCCGAGGTGACGCGGACCACACTGCCAGGCATGACGCACTTTCCGCCCCCGGCCGAGGAGTTGCGGCTTCTCGATGCCGAACTCCGGCAACTGGACGCCCGCCGGGCCCAGTTGCTGACACGTCGCGCCTGGCTGGTCTTTGCCCTGCAACGGACCCAGCAGCCGCCGCCGGTGGCACTGTCACCCGCTACACCGTCCCGCCCGGAGACCGCCGCGCCCAGCGTGCAGAACGTCCTCCTGGTCCTCGGCGGTGTACTGCTCACGCTCGCGGCCGCGGTGTTCACGCTGGTCAGCTGGGGTCATATGGGTATCACCGGGCGGGCGCTGGTGCTCGGCGCGGTCACGCTGGCCGCGCTCGCCGGGCCGGCCCTTCTGCTGAAGCGGGGGCTGCGTTCGACGGCCGAGTCCGTGGCGGGGCTCGGGCTCGCCCTGACCGTCCTGGACGCGTACGCGCTGCACGAGGCCGCTCTCACCGGGACGGACGGGACCGGATACGCCGCTGCCGCGTCAGCGGTTCTCGCGGTGATCTGGTCGGCGTACGGCCTGCTTCCGGCGACGGCCGCCCTGCGGCTGCCCCTGCCCTCCGCCCTGGCCGCGGCCCAGTTCCCGCTGCTGCTGTGGGCCCTGGCGGCCGACGCGGGTCCGTACGTGATCACGGCCGCGCTGCTGGTGACGGCCGGGCTCGACGTGGTGGCGGCGCTGCGGGTGACTGCCGGGTCCGTGCGGATCACCGCTGTCGTCGGGGCATACGGCATGGGTGGCTGGGGCGTCCTGGCCGCCGGCTGGCTGTCGTTGACGGCTGACGGTCCGGGCGACGCTGCCCGAGCCGGGGGGCTTCTCCTGCTCGCGGCGGGGATCGCGCTGGGCGCGGCCTGGCGGGGCCCGGGCACGCGGCACCCCCTTGGTCTCGCGATCGCCTCGGGGCTGCTCACCGTGGGTGCGTTCGGTGGGGTCGCTCGCTCCGGACTGCCGTCGGAGTGGGCGGTTCCGGCCTATTTGGTGTGCGGGATCGCCTTGTTGGCGGCGGTGCGGGCCGGGCGGCTGCCCGGCGCGATTCGGCGGGGGTACGCCTGGGCCTCCGGCGTCGTACAGGCACTGGCGCTGCTGTGGACCCTGCCCGTCGTCACCGTGGTGCTGCTGGGACCGGCCGGCTGGGTGGGCCGCGTGTGGAGCGGCGCTCCTTCGGACGCCCGCACCGCGGTGACCGTCGAGGCGCCCTGGCCTGCGGACTCGGCGGCGGCTCCCGCCGTGCTGGTCGCCGTCGCGGCCGTACTCGCCCTGGCGGTCCGTACGGAGCGGTGGCGTGCGCGGGCCCGGCTCGGAGCGCTGGGCCTCCTCTGGGCGACGGCGCTGCTGCTTCCTGCTGCTCTCGGGATTCCGTACGTCGCGGGGATGTCGGTCCTGGGGGTCATGACGGCGGCCGCGCTGTACGTGCGCCGGACCACGGTGCCGGCCGCGGGACTCACCGCTCTCGTCCTCGCCCTGGTCACCTCCGTCAGCCTCGCCCTGACCGCGCTCGCCTCCCAGACCGCGACCCTCGTGGTGCTGTCCGTGCTGGTGGCACTCTTCGCCGCGGCCTCATGGCGGGCGAGCGCCGCCCCCGTCACGGCTCCGGCCGCCCTGGTGTACGCCGCCGCCCTGGCCTCTGCGACCGGTGCCGCCGCGGACTGGCCGCCCGCCGGAACCGCCCTGCTGGTCCTGGCCGTCCCCGCGTCCGCCGCCCTGCTCGCGGCGCGTCTCGGTGAGCACCCGGCGACCGTGCCGGTCGAGATCGTGGGAGCCGCCACCGGCCTGCTCGCCGTGGGCCTCGCCGTCACCGATCCGCCACTGCTCGCCCTGGTGCTGGCCCTGTGCGGGGTGATCGCCGCGGGCACGGCTCTGCGTCCCGGTCGTCGTCCCGTCGGCTACGCGGCCACGGCCCTGTTCGTGCTGGCCTCCTGGGTACGCCTGGCCGGCTGGGACGTCGGCACACCCGAGGCCTACACGCTCCCGGTGACCGTGCCCGCACTGCTCGTCGGCGCCCTGCGCCGGCGCCGCGATCCGCGGGCGTCCTCCTGGACGGCGTACGGCCCCGGACTCGCCGCCACCCTCCTGCCGAGCCTCGTCGCGGCCTGGGCCGACCCGCACTGGACACGACCGCTGCTGCTGGGCACGGCGGCACTGCTGGTCACTCTGCTGGGAGCGCGGCACCACCTCCAGGCGCCGCTGGTGCTGGGCGGCTCGGTGCTGGCCCTGGTCACGCTGCACGAACTCGCCCCGTACGTCGTGCAGGTGACGGGCGCACTCCCCCGCTGGGCGCCTCCCGCCCTCGCCGGACTCCTGCTGCTCGCACTCGGGGCGACGTACGAGCAGCGGATCAGGGACGTCCGGCGAGTACGGGAGGTCCTCGGGAGGATGAACTAGCCCGTCTCCTGCGGAACGGCTACGGCATCTTGTCCCCGACCAGCGCCAGGTTCTGGATCGCCGCCAGGCCGTACAGCGCCGTGGCGTTGGTGGACACCCAGGCCGCCTCGCTGCCGGGGACGAGGCCGGTCGGGCCCTCGATCTTCTTCGTGGACCAGTCGGTGGACTCCTTGTAGTCCCAGGTGTCCGCGCTGTTGTAGAACTGCCGCCATGCCCGGGCGGCCAGCTTGTCGTCGCCCGCCTGGACGGCGGCGTAAGCGTCCTGCCGGGAGTGCCCCTGGAAGAGCAGCAGGGAACCGAAGTCGGAGCCGTAACGGGCCTTCTGCTCGGCCTTGGTGGCGTTGAAGTAGCGGCAGTAGTCGAGCCACGCCTCCTTGAACTTCGGCATGTCGATCTGGTCGATCAGCTCGGCGCACAGCTCGACCAGGCCGAACATGGCCGACAGGTGCGAGACTCCCACCTTGGGTTCTGCCGCGATGGCGAACTTCCCGGTGTCCAGGTCGTAGAGCGCGTTGCCCTGGACGAAGCCGTTGGGCTGGGCGGCGATGGTCTCCATCGTGGACAGGACCCTGGCCTTGGCCTTCTCCCACTTGGGTCCGCGCCGCTCCCACTCCGTGAGCCAGGCGGACACCAGGCCGCTCCAGTCGGTGCCGAAGCCGATGGACAGGGCGTTGCGGTCGGGGGTGTAGGGCTCGGTGCGGATCTTGCGGATGGGGTCGAGGACGAGGAAGGTCTCGTCGGAGTCGACGTTGGCGTGCATGAGGTCGCCGACGCGTTCGTCCGCCGTGAGGAAGTAGTAGTAGCGGCGATAGGTGGTGTTGGCGATGCGCTGCTGCTTGGCGCTGTCGGCGTAGTGCTGGACACCGTGCCGGGTGCCGAGGCCCGCCCACTTGCCGAGGTGGTAGACGTCGACCTCGCCGGTGTGCCTGGTCATGGCCTCGGCGAAGCGGAAGATGTCGGCGCGGCCGGAGCGCATGTAGGCGAACCAGAGCCACAGGTCGGGCGAGAGCTCGGAGTTGTCCCAGGCGTAGCCGCCGACGTCGTAGCACCACTGGTGACGGCTGGGGTCGTAGCTGTGCATGATGTCGCCGTAGTCCCAGAAGCCGTACCAGCGGCGCTGCTCCACCTGGTCCTTGTAGTAGGTGAAGAGGAAGTCCAGGTGGTCCTCGATCTTCGCCTTGGCGCTGGTGGAGCGGTCCGGCGCGGAGAACAGCTTGCCGAAGACGCCGGCCTTGATGAGCTGCTGGGGCGGGGCGGCGAGCTGCGGAGGAGTGCGTACGGCCTCGACCTGCTGGGCCATCGCCTCGGCGCCCGGGGTGGAGTCGTGGGCCCAGAAGAGGAGTTCGCTGGTGCGGGCGATGCCATAGGGGGTACCGAAGCCGGGTTCGTAGTCCTCGTAGGTGATGTTGAGGCCTTCGAGCTGTTCGGGGTAGGTGTCCTGGCCCATGCCGTCGTGGTAGAAGCGCAGGTCCATGGGCTGTGCTTCGGGCGACCAGAGCCAGAGGGTGACCTCGGCCGTGTCGGTCTGGGCGTCGCGGATGTCGAGCTGGGCGGGGAACTTCTCCCAGAAGTCCCGCAGGCCGAAGGAGAATCCGCCGCTCGCGCCGCCCACGTATCCGAAGCCGCTGGCGCGCCGGCCGCCGCCCGCGCCGATCCAGCCGTGGCCCTTCTTGGTCCGCTTGCGGACCGTGAAGCCGTCGGCGGAGAGCTGGGACAGGGTGTAGTCGCCCCACTCGGGGATGTACTGGAGGCGGGTGGTGACCCGCTGATCCCAGGTGGCCGGGTCGGGCAGCTTCTTGCCCTCGAACTGGGCGGTGCGTACGGCAGCGCCGGGGTCGCGGCGCAGTCCGGTGATGCCCTGGACGGCCTCACGGAGCAGGCCGGTGCCGTCGCCGCCGATGCGGATGTGACGGTCGTACGCCTTGTCCCGCATCGGCACCTGGAAGCGCACGCCGAGTCCGCGGATGAAGTCGCCGCTCGCCTTCGCGGGCTCCTGGGTGCCGTCGAAGGTGAGGGTGTGGACCATGCGGAAGGAGTCGGCGCCCGCGTAGAAGTAGAGCCGGATCGAGAACGGCAGCCAGCTGCGGCCGCCCTTGCGGTGCTTGCCGTCGATCCGGACGACGGCGCGGACCGGGCCTGCCTGCTCGACCTCGACCTTGGAGACGGCGCCGTCGAAGCGCTCGGTTTTGACCGCGCCCTGGTCCTCGTCCTCGATCTCGGGCTGGCGGATCAGCACGAGCCGGCCGTTCTTCGCGATCTCCGTCGAGCCCCGCGTGACCGACTTGACGATCGTGGAACCGGACTTGCCGATCTTCGCGGTGATGACGCCGGTCGAGATGTCGATGGTGCCGCCGTTCTTGTCGACGGTGACCTTCTTCTCGGGGGCGGCGGGCGCACCGGCGGCGAGGGTGAGCTTGCCGTTGCCCGAACCGACCGCGTGCGCGGTCCACTTGAGGGACCCGTCGGGCCAGTAGGCGATCGGCCAGGACTGCACGGGAACGGCCTTGCCGCCCGCGTCCGTGAGTGCGAAGGTCTGGTCCTTCTGATAGGCGCCCTTCGGCCAGGGGACGCCGACGGTGGAGCCGGGGGCCGCGCCGAGTCCGCCGTCCTCCAGCCAGTCGAGGGTCACCGGATCGGCGTCGGCGGGCTCGGCTCTGGGGGCGGCCTGCGCGTCCTGCGCCCCCAGGGCCCAGCTGAACTGGGCGGCGGCTCCGGCGACGGCGGCCGCCTTGAGGAGGGACCTGCGGGGGATGGGAGACATAGAGATGCTGCCTTTCCTTGTCCGTACGGGAAGCAAATCCGTGCGCTGATCAGGGGCATGACAGTGCGAGGCGCGGCGCCCGGAGGCGCCGACCTGAGATGAGGGGGCACCGCCGGTCAGCGGTGCCGGTACCGCTCCTCCACGGCGACCGCCGCCGCCGCGACGGCCCCGAGGACGGGGATCGCCAGCGGCGCGGTGAACCAGGCGGACACGGCCACCACGGCCAGCCCGGCGATGATCAGGAAGGACCCGGCCGGGTCGAGGACCGTCCGGCGCCAGGCGGCAGCGAGCAGGGTCCGCCAGCGGGCGTCCGGCTCCCAGACCGCCGCCGCACGCAGCCCGGCCACGACGAGGCCGATCAGCGCGAGCACTCCGACGGCCCCGACCAGCGGCCCGCCGGGAATCCCCGCACGGACCGCCTGGACGTCCACCCAGACCGCGGCCACCGCCGCCCACCCGGCGAGCCCGGCGAGCCACCCGCCGCGCACGGCCGTACGGAAGTCGGCGACGAACTCCCCCCAGCCACCGCCCTCGTGCGCGATACGGCGCCGCAGGTGCCGCGCACCCGCGGCGAACGCGGCGGGATACGTGACGACCCCCAGCGAGGCCACCGCGATCCACACCCCCGTCAGCAGACACTCGGCGAACACGCCGAACCGCTCGGCGAAGGCCGACTCCCCCCGTGCTTTCACTCGCGTCGTGGCCATGGCCGGATCACCTCAGCCCTTCAGACCGGACGTCGCCATGCCGTCGATCAGATACCGCTGGAAGGCGAGGAAGAAGGCGAGGACCGGCAACAGGGCGACCAGCGACATGGCGATCATGCCGCCGTAGTTGGCCAGCCCTTCCTGGTCGACGAACATCTTCAGACCCAGGGAGACCGTGTACTTGTCGGGCTCGTTGAGGTAGATCAGCGGGCCCATGAAGTCGTTCCAGGAGTTGATGAACGTGAAGATCGCGCTGGTGATCAGAGCCGGGCGGCACAGCGGAAGCATGATCGACCAGTAGATGCGGAAGTGCCCGCAGCCGTCGAGACGGGCCGCCTCGTCGAGCTCCTTGGGCATGTTGCGCATGAACTGCACCATCAGGAAGACGAAGAACGCCTCCGTGGCCAGGTACTTCCCCAGCAGCAGCGGGGTGTACGTGTTGATCATCTCCATGTTGCGGAACAGCACGTACTGCGGGATCAGCAGCACGTGGTACGGCAGCAGGAGGGTGCCGATCATCAGCGTGAACAGCAGATTCCGGCCCGCGAACCTGATCCGCGCGAAGGCGTACGCCGTCAGCGAGCAGGACGCCACGATCCCGATCACCGAACCGACCGCGAGGAAGAGCGAGTTGAAGAAGAAGGTGGAGATCGAGATGTCGGCGATGCCGTCGGCGAGGCTCTTGTAGTTGTCGAGGATCGGTTCGCCCGGCAGGAGGTCCAGGCTGCCGACGATGTCCTCGCTCTTCTTGAGGGAGCCGCCGATGACCCAGATCACCGGGTACAGGATCACCGCGAGGATCAGCAGGGACCCGATGTGCCAGGCGAGGGATCCGGGCAGTTTGTGCCGAAGGCCGCCCGCTCGTGGGGTGGCGTCGGTGGCCTGCGCACTCATCGGGCGCCCTCCTCGTAGTGCACCCAGCGCTTCTGGGACCAGAACAGCACCGCCGTCACCAGGGCGACCGCGACGAGCAGCATCCAGGCCATGGCGGAGGCCAGACCCATCCGGCTGTTCTCGAAGCCCTGGACGTAGAGGTAGCAGGTGTAGACCATCGAGCCATCAGCGGGACCGCAGGCGTTGCTTCCGGCGCCGCCGCCGACGATGTACGCCGAACTGAAGATCTGGAAGGAGTGAATGGTCTCCAGCAGGACGTTGAAGAAAAGAACCGGGGAGATCATCGGCAGCGTGATGTTCCAGAACCGCCGCAGCTTGCCCGCCCCGTCGACCTCGGCCGCCTCGTACAGCTCGCGCGGGACCTGCTTGAGGCCGGCCAGGAAGATGACCATGGGGGCGCCGAACTGCCAGACGGTGAGCGCCACCAGGCTGTAGATGATCATGTCCGGGTCGCCGGTCCAGCCGCCGACGTCGATCCCGAAGATCTTCTGCGTACGGTCCACGATCGCGTCGTCCGAGAAGATCGCCTTCCAGACGATCGCGACGGAGACGCTCGCGCCGATCAGTGACGGCGCGTAGAAGGCGGCCCGGTAGAAGGCCTGTCCGCGCCGCTTCTGGGCGAGGAGCAGGGCCACACCGAGGGCCGCGACCAGCTTGAGCGGCGTTCCCACGACGACGTACCAGAGCGTCACCTGCACCGAGTGGCGCCAGCGGGGATCGCCGAACATCTCGGAGAAGTTGCCGAGGCCGATCCACTTGGGCGCGTCGAACAGGTTGTAGTCGGTGAACGCGAAGTAGAGCGAGGCGACCATCGGGCCCGCGGTGAGCAGCAGGAACCCGGCGATCCAGGGAGACATGAAGAGATAGCCGGCCAGGTTCTCCCGGCGCCGCCGCCGCTTGAGGGCGGCGGGGCGCTCGGGCTTCACCGGACCGTGCCGCGGCTCGGAGTCCTGGGACAGGCCCTCCATCGCAGGGGCGTGTGTCACGGTGGTTCCCATCAGGTGCCGAGAGCCGTCTTCGACTCGGTGAAGAACTGCTTGACGGCCTCGTCCACCGACCGCTTGCCCAGGGCGAGTTCCTCGGCGATGCGCAGGAAGGCGGACTCACAGATGTCCGCCCCGTTCGGGTGCGGGGTGATCGGCTCCAGGACACCCGCCTCGACGAGGGACTCCTCGTAGGCGGCTATCGCCTTGTTGACCTCGTCGGTCGGCTTGTACGCGTCGTACTGGGCCTGCGTCGCGGGCACGCCCCGGTCGTAGCCCATGATCTTGGCGACCTCGGGCTCGTGCACCATGAAGTCGATGAACTGGGCGACCTCCTTGGGGTGCTGGGTGCGCTTGGAGGCGCTCAGCATGAGCGAGCCGAGGTACTGGCCGGTCTTCTTGCCGTCCGTGGTCGGGATGGGAGCGAGGGCGTACTCGCTCTTGCCCTCGGCGGTGTAGCGGACCGTGAAGTTGTCCCAGGTGAACTCGCCGCCCGCGAGTTCCCCGGTGACCGCGGACTTGGGCTTGATCTGGGCGACCTTCTTGGCGTCGGCGTAGCGGCCGTCCTCCACACCCTTCTTGGCCTTCGTCCACCAGTCCGACAGGTCCGACTCGGTGAAGCCGAGACCCTCCTCCGTGAAGAACGCCTTGCCGTTCTGACGCAGGTACAGGTCGTAGAGGTACATGACGCCGTACATACCGCTGTCGCCGGCGCGGCCCGACTTGTCGCGGATCTTCTTCATCGCCGCGTCGAAGTCGTCCCAGGTCCAGCCCATCTCCGGCTTCACGCCCGCCTTGGTGTAGACGGGCTTGTCTATGACCATAGCCATCGAGTTGGAACCGACCGGAACTCCGAGGAGCTTGCCGTCGATCTCGCCGAACTTCTCCAGACCGGCGCGGAATCCGTCCATCCGGAGGTTGCCGGCCTTGACCTGCTCGCTGAGATCGAGCAGCACGTTCTTCGCGTCGTATTTGCGCAGGAACCCGATGGCATTCTGGAAGACGTCCGGCGGATTTCCGCCGGAAGCCTGGGTGTTGAACTTCTTCCAGAAGTCGAGATAAGGCTGGAAGTCCGTTTTCACCTTGATCTTCGGGTACTTCTTCTCGAAGAGCGCGATGGTCTTGTTGATGCGCTCGGCACGGTCCTCCGCTCCCCACCACGCGTAACGGATCGTCACCGTCCCGTCCGCGGAGGTCCCTCCGTCGCCACCGCAGGCGGTGGTCGCGGCCAGCCCCAGCGTGGCCGCCGTGGCCCCGGCCGCCTTCAGAATCGTACGTCTCTCAACATTCCTGCCGTTCACCACGGTTGGACCTCCCCGCACGTCGTCCCGCTCGCATGAATCGTTTCAAGTAAGCGCTTGCTGGCACAAGGTACGGAGGGGCTGAGAGTGCGTCAATGATTCGGACAAGAATTTCTTACCGAGGGAGGAGGGTGCCGGGCGGGGCGGGGTGTCGGGGCCGACGAGCGGCTGGGGCGACGTCGCTGGTGAGGTGCGCACGGTCGAGGGAGCGAACACGGACGGGCCGGCCGCCGGAATTTCGGGCACGACCGAAAGACGACGGTGAGGTGGAGGGGCGGGCGGGGGCTGGATTTGGCCACGCGATGGCCGACGAGGACTGACAGACCGGAGCGGAGCCAGGTCCGAGGTACTCGCCGTGACGGCTGGGGCCGGGGGTGGGTCCGCAGCCCGGCGTAGCGGGGTGCCTCCCCCACTCTCGGCTTCGCTCGAGCGGGGGGCCCCCCACCGCCCACCCGTGCCGCCCTGGGGGCACCGCCCAGGCCCTTAAGGCACTGGGGGAGGCACGCATGCCCGCAGCTAGGCGGACCCGCACCCGCCGACGCACGGAAGGGGACGTGTCGGGGGGTGTCCGCCCGCAGCGGTTGGCGCGTCAACGAACAGCGAGTCGGTATCCGAATCCATCGCGCCGTTCCGAGGACGGACACCCCCCGACACGGCCCCGACCCACCACCGGCGGAGATGGCGCTACGCGCACCCCCACCCAAGCCCCACAGGCCACACACAACGACAACGGCCCACCCGCTCAATCGCAGGTGGGCCGTTGATCCGGGTGGGCGATACTGGGTTCGAACCAGTGACCTCTTCGGTGTGAACGAAGCGCTCTCCCACTGAGCTAATCGCCCGGACGCAGGAAGAACATTACCCCATGTCAGGGGGTGCCTGTGACCAGCACGGGGCCTGCACCGGCACCCCGGCGCGGCTCACTGGTTCTTGATCTTCCACGGCATGACTATGCCGAACTTCCACACGTAGATACCGACCAGTACGGCCACGATCACCAGCCCGATGCTCGTCAGGATGATGTTCCGCCGCCGCACCCGCGGATCGAGGGCACGCTGCGCCGCCTCGGTGACCTTCCGCTTGGTCCAGCGGAGCACCAGCTGGGCCCACACGAACTCGGTCGCCCAGATCGCCATGCCGCCGAAAATCACGACCCAGCCCGGCCCGGGCAGGGGCAGCATGATGATGCCGGCCACGACGACCGCGAGCCCGATGATGAAAACCCCGACCTGCCAGCTCACGTGCAGCGCCCGGCGCGCTTTGATGAATTCCGGCGCCCGCGAGCCAAGTCCCTGCTCTTGCTCGCTGCGCACCTCGTCCGTCCCCGTCTCGTCCGATGCCACGGCCACCTCGCCCGGCTCGTTACTCCCCGTATTCATACGGCCAAACACTACCCGAGCGAAACCAGTCACCGGAATGGACGCACGACGCGAACGATCTCTCGGCCGGAAGAGTTACGTAAAGGCACGCAAAACACTCAGAGGGGTTTACAACGGCACCGTAGGTGGCATGTCGATTTCGCCGACGTGCGAATCCCCGAGCGCACACTGAGCGAAAGGCCCTGGCGCTTATGAACACCACGGTCAGCTGCGAGCTGCACCTGCGCCTCGTTGTGTCGAGCGAGTCCTCCCTGCCTGTCCCCGCAGGCCTGCGGTACGACACGGCCGACCCCTACGCCGTGCACGCCACCTTCCACACCGGAGCCGAGGAGACCGTCGAGTGGGTGTTCGCCCGCGACCTCCTCGCCGAGGGACTTCACCGCCCTACCGGCACCGGCGACGTCCGCGTCTGGCCGTCGCGCAGTCACGGCCAGGGCGTCGTGTGCATCGCCCTGAGCTCACCGGAGGGCGAGGCCCTGCTCGAGGCCCCGGCACGGGCCCTGGAGTCCTTCCTGAAGCGGACCGACGCCGCCGTGCCGCCCGGCACGGAGCACCGGCACTTCGACCTCGATCAGGAGCTCTCGCACATCCTGGCGGAAAGCTAGGGCGAGGCCCTCACAAGGCCGCCCGGCGCCGTCGACTCGGGGAGACGGCTCGGGCTTGGACAACCGCATACGGGATACACCGGCGCCGGCACCGCGGATCACGCGGAGTCGGCGCCGGTTCATGTGCGCCGGCGGGAAGGCCGGGGAGGTGACGGGAACGGCTGTCGTCACTGTCGGTAGCGGGAACCATGGCGGACCCGGCAGCGTTCTATTCGAAGCCATGTGCGGGCATGAGGGCGGTCCGGTGGACGCGGAGCCATTACCATCGGCCAGCATCGGCGGGCACCTGCCCGCCCTCCAGGCCAGGGAGCGAATCGTGCTGATCACCCACGACACCCGGTGCGCCCTCGACACCGTGGTCGATCTGGTGAACACCGCACCGGAGGACGACACGGCAGCGGACGGGCTGCCGGACGTGGCCACGCTCACGGACTTCGTGAGCAACCACGAGATCAGCGACGTCGGAGCGCTCACCGAGTTCGACCTCTCCGCGGTGCGGAAGATCCGCGGGCGGTTCGCCGCCGTCTTCGCGGCCCCCGACGCCCGGGCCGCCGCCGGCCAGATCAACGAGCTGGTCGCGGCCGCCGGCACCACGCCCCGGCTCACGGACCACGACGGCTACGACTGGCATGTGCACTACTTCGCACCGGGTGCCTCCGTCGCCGACCACCTGGCGGCCGACTGCGGGATGGCACTGGCGTTCTTCGTGGTCGCCGGGGAGCAGGAGCGGCTGCGGCGGTGCGAGGCGCCCGACTGCCGCCGTGCCTTCGTCGATCTCTCCCGCAACCGCTCCAGGCGGTACTGCGACAGCCGCACCTGCGGAAACCGCCTGCACGTGGCCGCGTACCGGGCGCGCCGCAAGGAGGCGGCCGGCTGACAGCCGTCTCCGTGATGCGGGGGACTCAGAAGGCCATCGATGCCGACGCGGCCCCGGCGGGTGGCGCCGGGTACCGCGGGTAAGGCTCACAGCAACAGCAGATCATGCAACGAGGCCATGAGCAGCAGACACCCGATCACCGCAAGGAAGATCATCAGCGGTGGCTGGGAAAGGGCGAAGAGACAACCACGTGGCTCGTCCTGCGGCGGCGCGGGGTCGCTCTGTCTCGTCGTGTCCAGCATCTCGCGGCGATGATGACGCAGTCGCCCTGCCGGCGCGATCAGCGCAGTCGTTCCGTGCGGGAGTGCACCGATTCCGTGAGGTCCGGTTCGGGTTGTGATCACTTCCGCGCGCCCTCGGACCCACTGTGACGATTCAGTCCGGCGCGCGGCAGGCCGTCATATGCCGTGCTTCTTGAGGATGGCCTCGATGTCGCTGAAGTCTTCCTCTCCCCGGGACGCCGCCGCGGGCCGGGAGGCCGGACGGGAGCCCTGCCCGACCTGCCCGCCCTGCCCCAGGGAGGGCGCCGAGGCCGCCGGGGCCACCGCCTCCGGCCGGTCCGCCGCCCGGGCCGCCCTGCGTTCCTTGCGGGTGCCGCCGCGGCGGCGCTCCACGACGCGGGTGGTCGCGAACAGCGCCCACGCGAGGCCCAGCACACCGAAGCCCGCCCAGGCGGTCGGGCTGAACGCGGTGTCGGCCAGCCATTCGACGACTCCCGTCATGACCAGGCCGATCGGCACGAGCGAGTACGCCGCGATTCGGGCCGCGGCCAGGAAACGCTTGCGGTACGCCGTGATGGCCGCAATGCCCAGGCCTGCCGCGGACACGGCGGAGCAGACGGTCTCGGCAATCATCCGGTCCTCCAGGCGTGGCGCGGTCGGGCAGGGGCACTTCGTCCTTTCCATCCTGCACCCGCCGCACCCCGGCGGGCCATGCCTCGCCCCTACATCAGGGAGATCTCCGGGTCGCCTCCTCCGCAGGTGCCGGTGCAGGTGTACGGACTGGAAGACTGTCGGCATGAGCAACTCCTCTCCCGCCCCGTCCACCGCCCCCGTCCTCGAGATCTGGTGCGACCTCCAGTGCCCGGACTGCCGCACCGCGCTGGACGACCTCCGATCGCTGCGCGCCCGCTACGGCGATCGTCTGGAGCTGCGGCTGCGGCACTTCCCCCTGGAGAAGAACAAGCACGCCTTCGCCGCCGCCCAGGCCGCGGAGGAGGCGTGGGAGCAGGGCCGGGGATGGCCTTACGCCGAGGCCCTGCTGGGACGGGTGGAGGATCTGGCCCGTGAAGGAGAACCCGTCCTGGTCGACGTGGCCCGCGAACTGGGCCTGGATGCCGAGGAGTTCGACACCGCGCTGATCGACGGCCGGCACATCCTGATCGTGGACGCCGACCAGGCCGAGGGCAAGGCGATCGGCGTGACCGGCACCCCGACCTACGTCATCGACGGCGAGCGGCTCGACGGCGGCAAGAGCCAGGAGGGGCTGCGCGAGCGGATCGAGGAGATCGCGGACCGGCTGCTGGCCGGGCAGGAGCAGGGCTGACCCGGCCCCCGCCAGACCCCCTAAAACAGCGGCTTGTACATGGCGTACTGCCGGGTCTCGTAGCCGAGTGACGCGTAGAGCCGTTCGGCCGGGGTGTTGCCGGCGAAGACGTTGAGGCCGATGGTCCGCCTGCCCTCGGCGATCGTCTGGGCCTCGGCCAGCAGCATGAGGGTGCGGCCGTGTCCCCTCCCCCGGCGGGCGGGGTGGGTCTCGACGTCGAAGACGAAGGATCCGGTCTCGCGCACCGCCAGCCACAGCGTGCCCACCGCTGTCCCCTGGTGTTCCACGACACTGACGAGCATGCCGTCAGTGGCGAGGCCGTCGGGCAACAGGGTGGCATGGTCCCGCTCCGACTTGGCCCGGGCCTCTGCCTCCGGCACGCCCCGCTCGATCCAGCTCTGCGCGTAGTCCTCCTTGCCCTTCTCCAGCCAGGGGCCGAACTCCGCCTCGGTCATGGGCCGGGCCCGGCTGCCCTGCGGCAGTTCCGGCGGAGTGTCGCCGAGCGGCTTCTCCATGCCGCGGTTGCGCACGACGTAGCCGAGCGCGGTGGCGAGCCGGAACGCCGGCTCGGCGTCGGCGGGCACCGTCGCCTCGATGCGCCGGCACCCCCAGCCGCGCGCCACCTCCTCGGCGGCGAGCGCGGCCACCGTGCCCCGGCCGCGTCTGCGGTCCGGTTCCTCGATGCGCACCTTCATGATCCGGGCCACCGCGTCGCCGAACACGGGATGCGTGCCGAGGTGTATCGCTCCTACGGGACGGCTGTTCACACACACCTGGAAGCGGCGTGAGCGCGTCCCGTCGGCGTTCTGCTGAAGCGGCTCGGTCGGCCGCAGGGTCGTGGTCATCAGGGGTGTTCTACCCGCAACCAGGCCCCTGTTCAGCCGAATAAAAGAGGGCTGTCAGGGATCGAGGTCGTGCCCGGAGCGCTCGTCGAAGACCCGCATGGCCTTGGCGGTCACCGGGCCCGGCGCGCCCGGCAGCTCACGGTCGTCGACGCGGTGCACGGCCTGCACGTCCCGCAGCGTGGACGTCAGGAAGACCTCGTCGGCCCGCTCGAGCACGTCCAGCGGCAGGTCGGTCTCCCGGGCACCGGTCCATGCGATCGCCAACGCGCGCGTGATGCCCGCGAGGCAGCCCGAGGCGAGCGGCGGCGTGTGGATCTCGCCGTCGAGGACGACGAAGACGTTGGAACCGGTGCCCTCGCAGAGCTGTCCCACCGTGTTGCCGAACAGGGCCTCGGACGCGCCACGTTCGCGGGCGCGGGCGAGCGCCACGACGTTCTCGGCGTACGAGGTGGTCTTCAGGCCGGAGAGCGCGCCGCGCTCGTTGCGGGTCCAGGGGACCGTGATCACGGCGGTGGAGTCGGGGCGGCGGCTCGTCTCGCCGAGGGCGACGACGAGGGTCGGGCCGTGCTCGCCGCGGTCGGACCCGAGCGGGCCGTAGCCGCCGGTGTAGGTGATCCGGAGGCGGCCGAGCGGCGCGGGGTTGGCCTCGAGGACGGTGGCACAGGCGCGTCGCACCTCGTCGTGGTCCGGGTCGGGCAGACCGAGGCCGCGCGCCGACCGGGTCAGCCGGTCGAGGTGCCGGGTGAGCGCGAACGGCCTGCCGTCCACGGCCTTCACCGTCTCGAAGATGCCGTCGCCCACGGTCAGTCCGTGATCGAAGACGGAGACGCGGGCGGACTCGCTGTCCTGCAGCCCGCCGTCGAGCCAGATCTTCACGTCAGGTCCTCTCCACTCACCTCATACCCTCCCGACGCTATCGCGAGCAGCCGGGCGGCCTTCAGTTCGGTCTCCCGCCACTCCCCCTCGGGATCCGAGCCCCAGGTGATGCCGGCGCCGGTGCCGAAGCGCAGCACGCCGTCGGCCCGGTCGATCCAGAAGGTACGGATACCGACGGCCAGCTCACCGGCCCGCCGGTCGGCGTCGACCCAGCCGATCCCCCCGCAGTACGGCCCTCTGGGGGCCGTCTCCAGCGCGTCGATGATCCGCAGGGCGCTCGACTTGGGCGCGCCGGTGACCGAACCGGGCGGAAAGGCGGCGCCGAGCAGCTCGGCCCAGCCAACCCCGGTTCCCAGCTCACCGCGGACGGTGGACACGAGATGGACCAGCCCTGGATGCTTCTCGACGGCACACAGATCGGGCACCGTCACACTGCCCGTGGCACAGACCCGCCCGATGTCGTTGCGGACCAGGTCCACGATCATCACGTTCTCGGCGTAGTCCTTCTCCAGCAGGTCCGCCTCGGTGCGGCCGGTGCCCTTGATGGGTCCGGACTCGACGACCCGTCCGTCGCGCCGCAGGAACAGTTCGGGGGACGCGGTGGCGATCTCCACACCGTGACCGGGCAAGCGAATCGTTCCTGCATACGGCGCCGGGTTGCCGCGGGCCAGCAGCGCGGTGAGGGCGTCCACATCGGCGCCGGGCGCGACGGGCGCCGACAGCACCCGGCACAGATTCGCCTGGTAGACCTCGCCGGCGGCGATGTGCTCGCGGATCCGCCGTACGGCCGCCGTGTACGCGGCGTGGTCGAGCGAGGACGTCCAGTCGTCCGCCGCCGGTGCACGCCACGCGCCGGGCACGGGGGCGGGCACGGGTTGCTCCCGCACGTCTCTAAAGCGGGCGCAGGTCAGACGGCCCTCGAAGTCGGCGCAGACGGCCCAGAAGCCGCTGGATTCCAGGGCTTCGGGGTCCTCGGTGACGTCGAGGAGCCCGGTGGCGACGCGGTCGCCGAAGCGGGCCAGGGGAGGGAGCTCGGACACGCAGTCGAGTCTATGGCGGTGTCCTGGGGGTGACCGGAGGATGTCCCTTCCGGAGGCTCCGCGGCATCCCTGAGCAGGGGAAGCGCAGCACGCTGCACAAACGCGTTTTTGTGCTGGCCCCGGAATCCGCTAGAGTTCAACACGTCGCCGGGCCGCGAGAGCGGACCGGAAACGACAAGCGGACGTAGCTCAGTTGGTAGAGCGCAACCTTGCCAAGGTTGAGGTCGCCAGTTCGAACCTGGTCGTCCGCTCGCAGGAACAGGGAGCTTCCCGGCCCCCTGCACTCCTGGTGGAGTGGCCGAGAGGCGAGGCAACGGCCTGCAAAGCCGTCTACACGGGTTCAAATCCCGTCTCCACCTCCAAGGACGATTAGCTCAGCGGGAGAGCGCTTCCCTGACACGGAAGAGGTCACTGGTTCAATCCCAGTATCGTCCACTGGATCTGCTCGAAGATCCGAACCCGCGCGATTAGCTCAGCGGGAGAGCGCTTCCCTGACACGGAAGAGGTCACTGGTTCAATCCCAGTATCGCGCACGCAGTGCCCATGATCGGCTGCGTCGAGTGGTCATGGTCCCGAGGACGATTAGCTCAGCGGGAGAGCGCTTCCCTGACACGGAAGAGGTCACTGGTTCAATCCCAGTATCGTCCACACCACACAAGAGCCCCCGGCCGTTCGCGGCCGGGGGCTCTTGTCGTGTCGCGATCCGCGTCGCGACTTGTGTCACGACTCGCGTCACGACGAGAACAGCATGTGCCCGAAACCCTTGTTGCGGTGGTGACCATGGTGGCCGTGGCCGCCGTGGTGACCGTGGCCGCCGTGCGGGGCGCCCCAGGCGGGGGCCGGAGGGGCGGGGTAGGCCTGCGGGGCGGGCGGGGGCGGCGGCGCGGCCTGGGACCACTGGGACTCCAGACGGGTCAGCGACTCCAGCTCGCCGTAGTCGAGAAAGATCCCGCGGCAGCCGCTGCACTGCTCGATCTGGACACCGTTGCGGTTGTACGTGTGCATCGGCGCACGGCACTTCGGACACTGCATGGTGGTTCAACTCCTCGCCGGTCGGTCCTGCTTCGTGTCTCACCAGGACAGACTCTGTCCCGCTGTGGTCGGTTGCACCCTACTTCGCGTGCTCCTGCGTCAACTGCGGCGGGAGGGTAGCCATTCGGTCACAGGCGTCCACAACGGACTGCTCCACCTCGTCCAGGTCGCGCCCGGCCGCGGCCGCCTTGGCGACGGCCCGGGCCGCGGTCTGCGCGGTGAGGGCGCGAGCGGGGACGTCCAGAGCGGGCCAGGGGTCGCCGTCGGCGGGTACTGCCGGGCCGCCGGCCTCCCGGTAGGCGGCGAGGAACCGGGCCCATTCCTCGGGCAGGAGCAGTCCGCAGGCGTACCAGGCGGCGGGGCGGGCGAGATCCCAGGCCGGGACGCCGACACCGAGGTCGTCGACGTCTATCAGCAGCCAGGGGCCTTCGGGGGCGGGGTGGCGTATGAGCTGGCCTAGGTGGAGGTCGCCGTGGCAGAGGGTGCGGGTGTGCGGCATCGGGGCCTCGGCACGGGCCCAGGCGGGGAGGGTGTCCCAGGCCCGCAGGACGGGGGCGGCGGCGGGATGCGGGGCGCCGTTCCGGAGCTTGTCGATGGCGCGGGCCGCCTTGGCGGGGCCTCGCATGGTGGGGAGGGCGTCGAGGGCGGGGGTGCGGTGGAGCCGGGCGAGGAGAGTGGCGGCCGCTTCCCAGGGCGCGGCGTCCGGGTCGTCCGGGTCCACGGGAGTTCCGTACGGCCAGAACGTCACGAGTCGGCCGTGCAGGTCGGCCGGTGCCGGGGCGAGGGGTGACAGGAGGATCTCGGGGTTGCGGGTGGCGACCGTGAGCCGGCTGGTCAGTTCGGTGGGGTCGGATTCCGGGGGGTGGGCCTTCGCGACGGTGTCCGCGTGCCGGACGACGATCCCGTCGGGGCGGTCCGCGAGGGTGGCGGCTCCGCAGGGGCAGGACGACGAGCGGGCGTGGGCGGTTGCTCGGGCCTTGGCGGTCAGGTCGGCCAGGAGCGGGGCGGGGGTCACGGGGTGAGGGTACGGGCAGGCAGGTGGGGGCGGGGCCGTAGGGGGCTGTCGGCTAAGGGTGCTCGGCGTTGGTGCTGGGGCCGGGTGGGTGCGCAGCTCGGCGCGACGAGGTGCCGCTGCGCCCACCCGTGCCGCCCCTAGCGGCACGCATGCCCGCAGCTGGGTCGAGACAGAGCAATGCCGGCGCAGCTCCCCAGCTGCGCCGGCATTTTTTGCCGTCCGCCGCACCCCCGTCCCCACGGGGTTTCATGGGTGGATGTCCCCGCCCGGACCGCTCTTCCGGGCCTGGGGTCGCCGCTCAGCGCCCCAGCATCTCTCCCACGGACGACGCCTGTGTGGCCACTGTCTCCCACCCGTCGAAGACGAGGAGGAGCAGGACCGCCAGGGGAAGGGCCATCACCGTCGCCACCAGGGGGTGGCGACGGCCCGTGCGGCGGGGCCGGAGCGCGATGCGCTCCCGCGTGCGGACCGACGTCCGCGGTGCCGTGTGGGCCATGGTCCCTCTCCTGACCGTTCTCAGTTGTCATTGGCAGCGGCGGGCGTCTGACCTCGGGGGACGAGTGCTACACCCGCCGCTTGACCTCAAATCTAGGCGTCCGGCCCTCCTTGGGCGTCATGCCCTCGTACCTATTGCCGGGCCTCCCGGAGGATGAGCCGCCACCTGCGATGTACTCCCCTGGGTGGAGACGGAGAGCCAGGTCTCAGGGTCTTCCCCGAAGGGGTGCCTGGCTCACCCCGCTTTGTCCGAGCTCTCCTCCCGCGGAACCGGCTGCTCCACCAGCGCCAGCACCCGGTTTGCCATAAAGCGGGCCGTACGTACGACAGCCCCGGTACGGGTGACTTCGCTCACTTCTACGACACCTCGACGTACCGCGGTCTCCACCCTGCGGCCCGCCCTGCTCGCCACCACCTCATACGTGCGCGTC
The DNA here is from genome assembly GCF_036014075.1 of Streptomyces violaceus. NCBI lineage: Bacteria > Bacillati > Actinomycetota > Actinomycetes > Kitasatosporales > Streptomycetaceae > Streptomyces > Streptomyces violaceus. Next base: position 7,371,599 of record NZ_CP107911.1, on the reverse strand, counting down.
GTGTCACCGGCGTCCACCACTATCTCCACACGGTCACCCTTCACGGGTCCAATCCCCCTTCCGCGGCAGGTGGTTGGGGTCACCCCGCGCGTGAACACGGCCTGTCCGCGCGCCCCCTGACCACACTTCAAGTCTCCCACCCACCACTGACAATCCATCGGCCCGAGAGGGCGCGGCCTCTGCGCGTGGGCGGCCGTGGAAACGTAAGCTGTGGCACGTCACAGGACCGGGCAGCGGGGATGAACATGGCGATGATGCGCCTGAGGCGCGAGGACCCGCGCGTCGTCGGCTCGTTCAGGCTTCACAGACGGCTCGGCGCGGGCGGGATGGGCGTGGTCTACCTGGGCTCCGACAAGAAGGGGCAACGGGTCGCGCTCAAGGTCATCCGGCCCGACCTTGCAGAGGATCAGGAGTTCCGCTCACGCTTCGCGCGTGAGGTCTCGGCGGCACGGCGGATCCGCGGCGGCTGCACGGCCCGGCTCGTGGCAGCGGACCTCGAAGCGGACCGGCCCTGGTTCGCCACACAGTACGTACCCGGACCCTCCCTGCACGACAAGATCGCCGCCGAGGGACCGCTCGGCGCCGCCGATGTCGCGGCCGTCGGGGCCGCCCTCTCGGAGGGCCTGGTCGCCGTGCACGAGGCCGGGGTCGTGCACCGGGACCTGAAGCCGTCCAACATCCTGCTGTCCCCGAAGGGGCCGCGGATCATCGACTTCGGCATCGCCTGGGCCACGGGTGCCTCGACGCTCACCCACGTCGGCACCGCGGTCGGCTCGCCGGGCTTCCTCGCACCGGAGCAGGTGCGCGGGGCGGCCGTCACACCGGCCACGGACGTGTTCTCGCTGGGGGCCACGCTCGCGTACTCCTCGATGGGCGACTCACCGTTCGGGCACGGCAGTTCCGAGGTGATGCTGTACCGCGTCGTGCACGAGGAGGCGCAGCTGCACGGCGTGCCCGACGCGCTGGCTCCGCTCGTCCGGGCGTGCCTGGCGAAGGACCCCGAGGAGCGGCCCAGCACGCTCCAACTGTCGCTGCGGCTCAAGGAGATCGCGGCCCGGGAGGCGCAGGACCTCTCCGGGGTGCGGCCGCCCGCGCCGCGCGGCGCCGAGACCGAGCGGCCCGTCGACACCTACCCCGAGCGGGGCCGGCGTCCGCAGGGACAGCAGGGTTCGGGGGCGGCCGGCGCGCAGCGGGGCCGGGGCACTCCCCCACCGCGGGGCTCCTCCCCGTCCCGGGACGGGGTTCCGTCCGCGGACGGTACGGCTTCCCAGGGCGGAGCCGGTGCCCGGGGCGGAGCCCGGCCTGCGGGAAGCGGGAACGGTAACCGGTCGGCGGGTGGCGCGAACCGCGGCAGGACTCCGGCGCGCGGCCGCGGCGCACCTGCGCGGTCCGGGACGCGGCCGACACCCACCGGGCGCAACGGGACCCGATCGGGCAGCGGCAGCCGCCCCGCCCCGCACAGCGGTACCGGACGTCCGTCCAGAACGGGAACCGGGCTGCGGCCCGCCAATCCACGGTTGCTGCGGCAGCGGCTGTTCGTGTTCGTCGTGGTCACGCTGGTGGTGGCGATCGGCATCGCCCTGGTGCAGGGCTGTCAGGGCCCGGCACGGGGACTCGGCGGCGACGGAGACGGCGTTCGGAAGCAGCAGGTCCACCGGTCGCAGCCGCTGGACGACGTACCCACGCGGCCGGGCGGTACGACGCGCGGCTGACGGGCCGGGGTTGCGGTCGGGTGCCTGCCGCTGTCCCTAGGCCCGAGGGCGGCCGGTGGCCACGGCGTAGAAGGCCACGGCCGCTGCCGCGCCCACGTTGAGGGAGTCGACGCCGTGGGACATGGGGATGCGCACCCACTCGTCGGCGGCGACCAGGGCCTGGGTGGACAGGCCGTCACCCTCGGCGCCGAGCATCAGGGCCACGCGGTCCATGGTGTGCGGGGCGGCCTCGTCGAGGGGCCGGGCCTTCTCGTCGGGGGTGAGGGCGAGAAGCGTGAAGCCGGCCTCGCGGACCGACTCCAGGCCCTTGGGCCAGGTGTCCAGACGGGCGTACGGGACGGAGAAGACCGCGCCCATGGAGACCTTCACGCTGCGGCGGTAGAGGGGGTCGGCGCAGTCCGGGGAGAGCAGGACCGCGTCCATGCCGAGGGCGGCGGCCGAGCGGAAGATCGCGCCGATGTTGGTGTGGTCGTTGACCGACTCCATGATCACGACACGGCGGGTGGTCCTCAGGAGGTCGGCCGCCGTGGGCAGGGGCTTGCGCTGCATGGAGGCGAGCGCGCCGCGGTGCACGTGGTAGCCGGTGACCTGCTCGGCCAGCTCCGGGCTGACCGCGTAGACCGGGGCCGGGAGCTCGTCGATGACGTCGCGCATGACGTCGACCCACTTGGCCGAGAGCAGCATGGACCGCATCTCGTAGCCCGCTTCCTTGGCCCTTCTGATGACCTTCTCGCCCTCGGCGATGAACAGGCCCTCGGCGGGTTCGCGCTTGCGGCGCAGTTCCACGTCGGTCAGGCCGGTGTAGTCGGAGAGGCGCGGGTCGTCGGGATCCTCGACGGTGATGAGATCGGCCACAGGGTGATACTGCCTTGTCCTGGGTGCGGTGCCAACGGCTCGGTACGGTTTGTGTTACCCGGGGTTACTCGCGAGGTGCGGAAGCCGTGGGGCCGACCTTCACGACCTCGCCGATGACGATGACCGCCGGGGGCTTCACGTCCTCGGTACGGACCGTCTCCGCGACCGTCGCGAGGGTCGCGTCGACCCGGCGCTGAGCGGCCGTCGTGCCCTCCTGGACGAGGGCGACGGGGGTGTCGGCCGGCTTTCCGTGCGCGACGAGCGTCTCGGCGATCTTTCCGATCTTGTCGACGCCCATGAGGATCACCAGCGTGCCGGTCAGCCTGGCCAGGGACGGCCAGTCGACCAGGGAGCGCTCGTCGTCGGGCGCGACATGGCCGCTGACCACGGTGAACTCGTGGGCGACGCCGCGGTGGGTGACCGGGATACCCGCCGCGCTCGGGACCGAGATCGAGCTGGAGATCCCGGGAACGACCGTGCACGGGATGCCGACCTCGGCGAGGGCCTGGAGCTCCTCCATGCCGCGGCCGAAGACGTACGGGTCGCCGCCCTTCAGGCGGACGACCGACTTGCCCTGCTTCGCGTGCTCGATCAGCGCGCTGTTGATGGCCTCCTGGGCCATGAAGCGACCGTAGGGGATCTTCGCCGCGTCGATCACCTCGACGTGGGGCGGGAGTTCGGCGAGGAGGTCGCGCGGGCCGAGGCGGTCCGCGATGACGACGTCCGCCTCGGCGAGCAGGCGGCGGCCGCGGACCGTGATCAGGTCCGGGTCGCCGGGGCCGCCGCCGACCAGGGCGACTCCGGGCGTACGGGTGCGGTGGTGTGGGGCGACGAGTGTGCCGTCGCGCAGGCCCTCCACGACCGCGTCGCGGATGGCGGCGGTGTGGCGGGGGTCGCGCCCCTTGGCGTCCGTGGTCAGGACGGCGACCGTGACGCCCTCGCTGTGGCCGGTGGCCGGGGTCCAGGCCGTCGCCTCGTCGGCGTCGTCGGAACGGACGCACCAGACGCGGCGGCGCTCCGCTTCGGCGGAGGCCCGGGTGTTCGCCTCCGTGTCACCGGTGGCGATGAGGGCGTACCAGGCGTTCTCGAGGTCGCCTTCCTCATAGCGGCGCCTCTGCCAGGTGATCTCGCCGGCGTCCGCCATGGCTTCGACGGAGGGGGTGGCCCCGGGGGACACGAGGAAGATGTCCGCGCCTGCTGCGATCAGTGCCGGGAGGCGGCGCTGGGCGACCTGGCCGCCACCGAGAACGACCACGCGGCGGCCGGTGAGGCGGAGGCCTACGGGGTAGGCGGGGTGTTCGGCCATGGGAGTGCGGCTCCTGTTGACGGCGGTGCGGTAGCCCTGACGTGCGAATTTTAATGGGCAGGAGTCAGGGCGGCTCCGGTGGTCCAGTGGCTGAGCACCGTGGCCGGCCCTCGGCACCTACTTCTCAGTGACTCCCGCCGAATCGAACGTCGCCACCTCGTGCATCGCCCGGGCCGTGCTCTGCACCAGCGGCAGGGCCAGGAGAGCGCCCGTGCCCTCGCCCAGGCGCAGGTCGAGGTCGACCAGGGGGCGCAGGCCCAGCTTGTTGAGGGCCGCGACATGGCCCGGTTCGGCGCTGCGGTGACCGGCGATGCAGGCGGCCAGGACCTCGGGGGCGATGGCGCGGGCCACCAGGGCGGCGGCACCGGCGCTGACGCCGTCCAGGATCACCGGCGTACGCAGGGAGGCGCCGCCGAGGAGGAGGCCGACGATGGCGGCGTGTTCGAAGCCGCCGATCGCGGCCAGCACGCCGATCGGGTCGGCCGGGTCCGGCTGGTGGAGTTCCAGCGCGCGGCGGACGACCTCCGTCTTGCGGGCGAGGGTCTCGTCGTTGATGCCGGTGCCCCGGCCCGTGACCTCGGCCGGGTCCGCACCCGTGAAGACGGAGATCAGGGCGGCGGACGCGGTCGTGTTCGCGATGCCCATCTCGCCGGTGAGCAGGGCCTTGTTGCCGGCGGCGACCAGGTCGCGGGCGGTCTCGATGCCGACCTCGATGGCCTGCTTGGCCTCCTCGCGGGTCATCGCGGGCCCGGTGGTCAGGTCGGACGTACCGGCCCGGACCTTGCGGGGCAGCAGTCCCGGGGTGGCCGGGAGGTCGGCGGCGACGCCCACGTCGACGATGCAGACCTCGGCGCCCACCTGGGTGGCGAAGGCGTTGCAGACGGCGCCGCCACCGAGGAAGTTGGCCACCATCTGGGCCGTGACCTCCTGCGGCCAGGGGGTCACCCCTTGCGCGTGCACGCCGTGGTCACCGGCGAAGATCGCGACGGCCGCGGGCTCCGGGATGGGCGGCGGGCACTGGCGGGACAGGCCGGACAACTGTGCGGAGATGATCTCCAGCATGCCCAGCGCACCGGCCGGCTTGGTCATGCGCTTCTGGCGCTCCCACGCCTCGCCGAGCGCCTTGGCGTCCAGCGGGCGGATCTGCGCGACGGTCTCGGCGAGCAGGTCGTGCGGTTCCTCTCCGGGCAGTGCGCGGCGGCCGTACGTCTCCTCGTGCACGACCCAGGACAGCGGGCGGCGCTTGGACCAGCCCGCCTGCAACAGCTCGGGCTCGTCCGGGAACTCGTCGACGTAACCGACGCACAGATAGGCGATGACTTCGAGGTGCTCGGGCAGGCCGAGGGCGCTGACCATCTCGCGCTCGTCGAAGAAGCTGACCCAGCCGACGCCGAGGCCTTCGGCGCGGGCGGCGAGCCAGAGGTTCTCCACGGCCAGGGCCGCCGAGTACGGCGCCATCTGGGGCTGGGTGTGACGGCCGAGGGTGTGGCGGCCGCCGCGGGTCCGGTCAGCGGTGACGACGATGTTCACCGGGGTGTCGAGGATGGCCTCGATCTTCAGTTCCTTGAACTGCTTGGCCCGGCCCTTGGGGAGGGACTTCGCGTAGGCGTCACGCTGGCGCACGGCCAGTTCGTGCATCGCGCGCCGGGTGTCGGCGGAGCGGATGACGACGAAGTCCCAGGGCTGCGAGTGGCCGACGGAGGGCGCGTGGTGGGCGGCCTCCAGGACACGGAGCAGCACCTCGTGCGGGATCGGGTCGCTGCGGAAGCCGTTGCGGATGTCGCGGCGTTCGCGCATGACCTTCAGTACGGCCTCGCGCTCGGCGGGGTCGTAGCCGGGGGCGGCGGGGCCGGTGGACTGTCGTGCTTCTGCCACTGCGGCCGCGCTCTCTTCGTCGTGGCGTGCCTGGTCAGCCAGGTCTTCCTGGTGGGCGGCCCGGGTGTCCAGGTCGTCGGCGCTCTGTACGAGTTCGGCTTCGCCGTCCCGGGGGGCGGGGACGGTGGCGACGGGGGCCGGCGGCGCCGGCGCCTCGGGCTGTGCCGGCTCGGGGGCGGCGGGCGGCTGGGACTGCTGCGGGCCCTGGACGGGCTGCATGCTCGGCTCGTCCGTCTTCACGTCTGCCTGCTCGTCCGCGATCGGCTCGGGGAGTACGACGGTGACGTCCTCGGCGGATGCCGGGGGAACGTCCGTGGTCTCGGGCGTGGGGGTCACCGGCTCGGGGGCGGGCTCCGGAGCGACCTCCTCGGCCACGGGCTCGGGCGCCTCGGCCACAGGGGCGGACTCGGGAGCGACTGCCTCGGCCACGGGGGCGGGCTCGGGAGCGACTGCCTCGGCCACGGGGGCGGGCTCGGGAGCGACTGCCTCAGCCACGAGGGCGGGCTCGATTGCCTCGGTTGCCTCGGGTGTCTCGGTGACCTGGGCAGGGGCCGGTGCCGCGGGGGGCTGAGCCGATGCGGCTGCTGTCTCCGGTGCGTCGGCGAGTGCCCCGGTCTCGGGTGCGTCGGCGGCCGGGGCCGGGGTCACCGGAGCCGGCGCTTCTGGGGTGGGAGTGGCGGTCTGTGGAGCCGTCGTCTCGGGGGCAGGGGCGGCTGCCTCGGCGTCAGTTGCCTGAGGAGCGGGGGCGGCCTGCGGGGCGAGCGGCTCGGCAACCGGCGCGGGGGCTTCACCGCCGGGGGCGTCCGGCTCCCGCGTGACGGCCTCGGGGGCGGTCGCGTCCGGACCGGGTGGGGCGGCCTCGGGGCCGACAACCTCCTCTGCGGGCGCCTGCGCAACGGCCTCGGGAGCGACTGCCCCGGGCGCCTCCGCGGAAGCCTCGGGAACACCGACCGCCTCCACGGCACCGGCCTCGGGCGCAGGGGCAGCCTCCGGGAACGGGACCGCTTCAGGGGCCGGTACGGCCTCAGCCACAGGAGCGGAAACCACGTCCTGCTCCGCGACAGCCGCCGGAACTTCCTCGCCTGCATCGGTGGAGTCGCCGACGGCGCCCGGCTCGGAGGCCTCGGGAGAACCACCGACAAGCTCCGGCTCGCCGTCCTGACCCGAACCGTCCTGACCAGAACCGTCCACGACCGGCACCTCCCCCGGAACCGGTCCAGGCACGGAAACGGCCCCCGCCTCGGCCTCAGCCACCTGCACGGGGACGTCCTGCACCGGGACCGCCTGCGCGGGCTGCTCGGCGTAGGCGCCCTGCTCGGCCCCGGCCGGTGGCGTCGGCGTCGCCTGCTCCGCCTCCGTCGCCACACTGGTCGCGACGTCCGCGGGCACCGGCTGCGCTTCCGGAACAACCGTTTCCGCAGGGGCCGCCCCGGCGCTCACCTGAGCCTGGTGGGTGACCTGCGCGTCCCAGGGCGCCGCCGGGGGCGAGGACATCTCCGGGGCGCGCGGGGCGTCGAGGTACTCGGGCCCTGCCGACGACGGCGCGGGCTGTCGCAGCGGCGCGTCCGCCGGGCCGCGGTCGGCGAGGGAACGGACCGGGCTGGCGGAGCTGTCCGGCAAGGGCGGGCCGAGGTGCAACGGGCGGCGCGGAGTGACGGGCGGGATCGGCGGAGGGTCGGGCAGCCGGACACCGCCGAGGTCGACCGAGCCGCTGTCGCGGCCGGAGATCTCGTGCGGGCCCGGCTCGTGCACGGTCTCGGCGACCGGCTCCGGTGCGGGCGGGGCGACCTCGTTGCCCCAGGCGCCCTGGGCGCCCGGCAACAGCAGCAGGTCGTCGTCCTCGGCGGTGGTCTCGGGCTCGGAGAGGTAGGTGTACGAACCGTGCGCGGGGGCGCCCGGCTGCTCCACCATGCCTGCGTTCTCCGGCAGTCCCTCGCCCGGGACCTGGCCGGTGTCGGTCATGCGTACCCCTCGCCCATCGGTTAGTGCTCCTACGACCAGCTCGCCCGGGACGGCGCACCGACCGCCCCGCTGTGAAGAACGAGCGTGCGTCCCCAGCGGCACGAGCGGCCCGCCCCAAAAAGGCGACAAAGCCATTCACTGGCATTGTTGCGGCCGTACCACCCTCGCGGCAGCTTGATCCGCGACGGTTCCGCTGTGGACTGCGCCACGTTGCGCGTCCTCCGCTTCTGCCGTACCACACACACCCCAAAACGGGCGGGTTTTCCGGACATTGACCGACGAAGTGCCGGGCGTCCGCGTGCGGTGCAACGATCGGCCAGCCTACCGCGCGCAGTACGACAACCCGATCACGGGGACGACGGCGGCATCAGGCGCTGCGCCGCGGCAGCACGCCGCTGAGCAGGAACGCGACGCTCCGTTCCTTCTCCGTCCAGGCCCGGGTGTCGAGTTCGACGGACTGCAGCAGGGCGCACTCGACGCCGTAACCGTGCTCCGTCAGGTCGCGGCCGATGAGTTCGGCGGCGTCGCGGGTGCCGGCGTGCGTGACGATCCGCTGCGGGCGGCGGTCGGCGACCGCCGAGACCACGGCCGCTCCCCCGGCGCCGACGCGGACGACGTCCGGTTCGGGGAGGTTCTCCAGGATGTGCGGGGCGGTGCCGTGCACGATCTGGAGCTGGACGCCGAGGCGGCGGGCGGTGGCGTCGGTGCGGGCGCAGGCGGCCCGGTCGCTGTCGACGGCGATGACGGCGGCGCCGGCGCGTGCGGCCTCGATGGCGAAGGCGCCGCTGCCGCAGCCGATGTCCCACACGAGGTCGCCGACGCGCGGTCCGAGGCGGGCGAGTTGGGAGGCGCGCAGCGGCTGGGTCTCGCCCTCGCCGAGGTGGGCGCCGTACGCCTCGGAGGGCAGGGACCAGCCGCGGGGCCCGGCGGACGGGTCGCGGCCCGCGATCCAGCCGCCGGCCTCCCCCGCCGTGCCGGGTCCGGCCGGGCCGCCGAGGACGATGACGACGTTGGGGTCGCGCCAGGCGTGGTCGGCGGCCTTGTCGGAGGTGACGATCGTGACGCGCTCGCGTTCGGTGCCGAGTTCCTCGCAGATGACGAAGGAGCGGTGGACTCCTTCGAGGAGCAGGCCGAGTTCGGCCGGGCCGGCGCCTGGTGAGGTGAGGACGGCCACCTTGGTGTGGGCGCGGCATACGTTCACCGCGCGGCGCAGCGTGCGGCGGTGTGCGACGACCACCTGTGCGTCGTCCCAGGGCATACCGGCGCGGGCGAAGGCGGCGGCGACGGAGGAGACGGCGGGGACAACCTCGACCTCGAGGCCGAACTCGGGGGCGCGCAGGGTCCGTACGACGCCGAAGTAGCCGGGGTCGCCGTCGGCGAGCACGACGGCCGTGCCGCGGTGTCCGGCGATGCGGCGGGCGGCGAGGGCGACACTGCCGAGGCGGATGCGCTCGGCGCCTGCGGGTACCTCGGGGAGCGCCAGGTGGTGGGCGGCACCCGCCACGAGCGTGGCGGCGCCCAGGGCGGCGCGTGCCGCGTCGGTCAGCGGCGAACCGTCCCAGCCGATCACCGTGACCCGGTCGGCCATCGTCGTCAGTCTCCAGAGGATGTCGCAGGTCGTCTGCGTGTCGTGTCGCGGGCGGCCCGTGGTCGGGCTTGGTGAGAGTACCCGGTGGAGCCGGTTGAGGGGACGGCGGTGCTGTCGCGCACGGTGGCCGTTCCGGTCAGTTCCAGTCGTCGAAGGACGTGAATCCGTCGGCCGGCTGGTCGCCGACGCCCTCCAGGTCCTCGGGGAGCAGGCTCCAGACGATGAAGTCGGTGCGTACGTCCGTCCACGTGCCGTCCTCGGCACGACTGCGGGCTATACAGGCGTTGCGCAGCACGCCCTCGCTGATACAGCCGATCTTCTGGGCGACCTGCTGGGAGGCGGTGTTGTCGGCCGCCGTGCGCAGTTCGATGCGTTCGAATTTCTGGTCCGAGAAGAGCCACCGGGCGGTGACGAGGGCGGCCTCGGAGGCGTAGCCCTCGCCTCGGGCCCAGGGGGCGATGATGTACGACAGTTCGGTGGAGCGTACGTGCCAGTTGGTCTTGCCGAGCTGGATGACGCCGACCAGGCGCTGGGTGAGGAACTCGGTGACCGCGAAGTCGAGGCCGCGTCCCTCGGTGCGCTCGGTGGGGGCGTACTCGGTGATCCAGGTGCGGGCGCCGTCCTCCGTGAAGGGCTGGGGGACGGAGGTCCAGGCGGCCACCTGCTCGTCGTTCATCATCGCGGCGAGGGCGGCGACGTCGTCTTCGTCAAGGGGACGCAGCACCAACCGCTCCGTGTTGATGGAGACGTTGGGAAAGGTGCTCGTCATGCGCCGCTCCGTAACCTTCGGTGAACCTTCGGGGCCTGCTCAACTGCCCAGCATGCAGCATGAAAGCACTGATCCGCATCACGGGGTCCTCCCCGCCGGGCGAGGGAGGACCCCGTGCTGGGCGAGTGCCTCGAGCGGCCTCAGAACGAGGCGAGCACGGCGCCGGCGTACTTGTCCTGAATGAACTTCTTCACCTCGGGCGAGGTGAGGAGCTTGGCGAGCTTCTTCACCCGCGGGTCGTTCTCCTCGCCCTTCTTCACGGCGAGGAAGTTGCCGTACGGGTTGTCCTTCGGGGACTCCAGGACGAGGGCGTCCTTCGCCGGCTTCAGGTCGGACTCGAGGGCGTAGTTGCCGTTGACGACGGCGGCGTCCACGTCGTCGAGGGAGCGCGGGGTCTGGGCCGCCTCCAGCTCCTTGAACTTGAGGTTCTTCGGGTTCTTGGTGATGTCCGAAGGGGTCGCCTCGTTGCCGACGCCCGCCTTGAGGGTGATGAGCCCGTTGGCGGCGAGGAGCTTGAGGGCGCGGGCCTCGTTGACGGTGTCGTTGGGGATGGCGAGGGTCGCACCGCTCTTCAGGGCGTCGGCCTTCTTGACCTTGTGGGAGTAGAGGCCGAGCGGCTCCAGGTGGACCGTGACGACGGGCACGATGTCGGTGCCGTTCTTCTTGTTGAAGTCGTCGAGGTACGGCTGGTTCTGGAAGTAGTTGGCGCCCACGGAGCCGTCCTGCGTCGCCGTGTTCGGCGTGACGTAGTCGGTGAACTCCTTGACCTCCAGGTCGAGGCCCTCCTTCTTCGCCAGGTTGTCCTTGACGTAGGTGAGGATCTCGGCGTGCGGGGTGGGGCTGGCGGCGACGATCAGCGGTCCGTCGGAGCCGGAGTCGCCCGCGCCGCAGGCGCTGAGCCCGAGGGTGAGGGCTCCGGCAGCGAGGACGGCGGTGGTGATCTTGGCGGTGTTACGCACGAAAAGTGCCTTTCCTTATGGCCTTGCGAGTGGTGCGACCCCCTTGTGGGGGGAGTTCAGGAGGCGGCCTTCAGCAGCCGCAGCTTCGGGGCGGGGCCCGAGTGGGCGCCGCGGCGGTGCAGGGAGCGGGCCGCGTAGTCGCCGGCGAACTGGATGACCGAGATGACGACGGCGAGGATCGCGACGGTGATCCACATCAGCTGGGTCTCGAAGCGCTGGTAGCCGTAGCGGATGGCGATGTCTCCGAGGCCGCCGGCGCCGACCGTGCCCGCCATGGCCGAGTAGCCGATGAGCGCGACGATCGTGGTGGTGGTGCTGGAGATCAGCGACGGCAGGGACTCCGGCACGAGGACCTTGCGGACGATGGTCCAGGTGTTGCCGCCCATGGACTGCACGGCCTCGACGAGCCCGTGGTCCACTTCGCGGACGGCCGTCTCGACCAGGCGCGCGAAGAAGGGGATGGCGCCGACGGCGAGCGGCACGATGGCGGCCTCGACGCCGATGGTCGTCCCGGTGATCGAGCGGGTGAAGCCCATCAGCGCGACCATCAGGATGATGAACGGCAGGGAGCGGGCGATGTTCACGATCTGCCCGATGACCTTGTTGGCGGCGAGGTTCTGGAGCAGGCCGCCGCGGTCGGTCAGGACCAGCAGGATCCCGAGCGGCAGTCCGCCGGCGACGGCGATGAGCGTGGACCAGCCGACCATGTAGAGCGTGTCCCAACACGCCTGCTCCAGCAGTGGCTGCATCTCGGACCAGGTCACTTGACACCCTCCTTCACCAGTTCGGACTCGTGGCCCAGGACGTCGATGTGCAGGCCCTGTTCGCGCAGGAACCCGATCGGCACGACGTTGTCCTCGTAGCGGCCGGGCAGTTCGATGCGCATCCGGCCGACCTGGAGGCCGCCGACGGTGTCGATGGCGGCGCCGAGGATCGATATGTCGATGTTGTAGGTGCGGGCGAGCTGCGAGATGACGGGCTGGGTCGCGCTCTCGCCCTGGAAGGTGACGTCGACGACGGTGCGGTCGTCCCCGGAGGCCTCGCCGCCGAGCGGGAACAGCGCGGAGGCCAGTTCGGAGCCGGGGGTCGCGAGCAGTTCGCTGACCGTGCCCGACTCGATGACGCGGCCGTTCTCCATGAGCGCGGCGGAGTCGCAGACCGACTTCACGACGTCCATCTCGTGCGTGATGAGCAGGACGGTCAGGCCGAGCTGCCGGTTCAGGTCGCGCAGCAGCGCCAGGATGGAGCGGGTGGTCTCCGGGTCGAGGGCGCTGGTGGCCTCGTCGGACAGCAGCACCTTGGGGTCGCCGGCGAGGGCGCGGGCGATGCCGACACGCTGCTTCTGGCCGCCGGAGAGCTGCGCGGGGTAGGCGCCCGCCTTGTCGGCGAGGCCGACCAGGTCGAGCAGTTCCAGCGCCTTGCGGGAGCGTTCCCCGCCGGACTTGCCGAGGATCTCCAGCGGCAGTTCGACGTTGTCCTGGACGGTCCGGGAGGACAGCAGGTTGAAGTGCTGGAAGACCATGCCGATCCGGCTGCGCGCCTCCCGCAGTTCCTTTCCGGCGCGCGGGCCGCGGCCGGCCAGGGCGGTGAGGTCCTGTCCGGCGACGGTCACGGTGCCGGAGGTGGGGCGTTCCAGCAGGTTGACGCAGCGGATCAGCGAGGACTTGCCGGCGCCGGACTGGCCGATGACGCCGTACACCTCGCCTTCGCGGACGTGCAGGTCGACGCCGTCCAGGGCGGTGACCTCGCGGCCGCGTGAACGGTAGACCTTGGTCAGGTCCGTTGTGGTGATCACGTGTGTTTCCGTCACTGTCGAGTGCGCGGGCGTGGGTGTGCCCGGGCACAGATGCGTTCGTTCAGGGACGCGACACGGTTCTCGCTGAGGCGGGGAACCGGGGAGAACATGCGCGCGGGGCGGCGTGGCGTCTCGCACCGCTCAGGGGCGTGCGGACCTGCCGCTGTCTCGCTTCGGGGCGCGAGCTCAGGGGGTGGTGCGGGGGCCCTCTAGAAGGCGCACATTCGACACATACAACGAGCACCGGGCGTCATGGTCGCCTCGGTCGCGGGGATGCGGTCGCTCGTCGTGGTCATGTCGCCAGTAAAACACGCGTACGGTCCTGACAGTCACGCCGCTGTCCGGATGCTGGACAGCGGTGGACAAGGGCCGGGACGCGTCAGCCGCGGGGGGAGATTTCCACCCCCTGCTCGGTGACCAGTGCGGACAGGGCCGACAGGTTCTCGACGACCAGGTCGGCGTCGAGCTCGTGGGCCTGGTGGGTTGTGGTCAACGCCACGGTGGTCATGCCGGCGGCGCGACCGGCCGTCAAACCCGCGGGGGCGTCCTCGAAGACGACGCAGCGGGCCGGGTCGACGCCGAGGGTGCGGGCGGCGAGCAGGTAGGGCTCGGGGTCGGGCTTGCCGCGGGTGATGTCGTCGGCGGCGACGAGCGTCTTGGGGAGGATGCCGACGGCGTCGAGCCGCGCCTCGGCCAGCCGCCGGGTGGCGGAGGTGACGACGGCCCAGCGCTCGGCGGGCAGGGAGCCGAGGAACGCGCGCGTCCCGGGCAGGAGGTGCACACCGCCGTTGGGTACGTCCTCCACCTCCAGGTCCTCGATCCGCGCGACGGCCTGCGGCACGATCTCGGCGGGCAGCAGATCGGCGGCTATCTCGGCTGCCGGCCGGCCGTGCAGTTCGACCCGCGCGAACTCCTGGGCCGTGATCCCGTACTCCGCGGCCCACCGCGTCCAGCAGCGGTCCACCGAGTCGAGGGAGGAGACCAGGGTTCCGTCGTTGTCGAACAGCAGGGCTTGCGCGTGGATCTTCATGCCCTCGACCCTACGGTGCAGGCCAGGGCCGGAAGCATCGGGCCTTTTCGGCCGTAATAAGGTCGCAGCATGCTTGCTGCTCTGACGCTGGTGACCGGCGTCGCCGCGCTGCTGCTCGCCGCCTGGTGCGGCTGGGCGGCCTACCGTGACCAGCCGACGAAGGACTGGCACTTCATCGGGATGGCCGTGGTCACCCTGCTGTCGCTGGTCCAGCTGGTGGTGGGGATCGTGCTGCTGGCGCAGGGCGAGAAGCCGGAGCAGGGCACGACGATCTTCGTGGCGTATCTGCTGGGGGCGTTCGCGTGCGTCCCGGCGGCGGGGTTCATGTCGCTGGCCGAGCGCACGCGGTGGGGCTCGGTGACGGTTGCCGCCGGCGGTGTGGTGCTGGCGGTGCTGGAGGTGCGGCTCTATGACATCTGGGGAGGCTGAGGTGAGCCGGCAGCGGCTGATCAGTGGGCCGGGCACGCTGCTGGTGTGGCTGTACGGCGTGATGGTCGTCGGGGCGGTGTCGCGGTCGGCGTATCAGATCGCGACGGAGTTCGACCGGGCGCCGCTGGCGTACTCGCTGTCCGCCGTGGCGGGTGTCGTGTACGGGTTCATCACGTACTCGTTGGTGCGGGGTGGGGAGACGGCTCGGCGAGCGGCGCTGGTGTGTTGTGTCGCGGAGTTGGTGGGTGTGCTGACGGTGGGGACCTGGACGTTGGCCGAGCCGTCGGCGTTTCCTGACGCGACCGTGTGGTCGGACTTCGGGATGGGCTATCTGTTCATCCCCGTGCTGTTGCCGCTGTCTGCCATTTACTGGCTGCGGGCTTCGCGTTCGCGGGATGGGGATGCCGCCTGAGGTGAACAGGCGGCCGCGGGCCGGATGTGGCTTGTCGCGCAGTTCCCCGCGCCCCTGAGGGCAAGCCTCAAGCTGTCGCCGCGTAGGTGCCCGCCGGCTTCTCCAGGACGATCATGGGGATGCCGTCTGCCCCCTGGGACGTGCCTACGGTCTCGTAGCCCACCTTGCGGTAGAGGCGGAGGTTGCCCTCGTTGCGGTGGCCGGTGTGGAGGCGGAAGCGCTTGGCGCCGTGCTGGTCGGCGAGGGCCGATTCGGCCGCTCGGAGGAGGCGGGCTCCGATGCCGTGGCCCTGGAGGCGCGGGTGGACGCAGAGCTTGCCGATCGCGGCGGCGCCGTCCTCGGTGGCCGAGCCGCGGACCGAGCCGACGACCTCGTCGCCGAGCCGGGCCACGAAGACGCAGTCCCGGGTGACCTCCTCGCGGACCGAGTCGAGGGTTTGGACGAGCGGGTCGATGCGGTAGTTCCCGTACAGCGCCGCCTCCCGCTGGAAGCACAGGTACTGCAGCCTGAAGATCTGCTCCGCGTCCTGCTCGGTCGCCGCAGAGATGGTCACGCTCATGCCCATGTGCGCACGCCTCCCGCTCATCTGATCACCTGTCGTTCCTCACTCCTATCCCCGTCCTCAGCGGGCCGCAACCTCCGGCGCGAGCAATCTGCGCAGACATCCCAGGCATCTGGAACGTTCCGGGCCAAGACTCCCCTGTGAGATACCCAACTCCCCCGCGATTTCCCGGTATGTCAGGTCCTGCGGGGAGAGCAGGGCCTCCATCAGCCGGGGGCAGCGGCCCGGGAGGCGGCGTACGGCCTCGCGCAGGGCACGGCCGCGGGCCGCGGCGAGAGCGAGCTGTTCGGGATCGCGGTCACCGTCGTCGACCGGTTCACCGGCGTACGGCCGTTCGAGGCGGCTCGTACGGCGGGTGCGGCGGACCTCCGAGCGGACGGCACGGCGGAGCCATCCCTGAGGGTCGAGCGGCGGGTCGTCGGCGTCGAGGCGCTCCAGCAGACGGAGCCAGACCGCCTGCTCCAGGTCACTCGGCTCGGTTCCCGCGGCATATGCCTCAGCGGAGGCCTCGGCGGTGAGCAGCGGGCCCAGGGCGGTGACCAGGTCGGGCGTCATATGCGGAGCGACGCGACCGCCCGGGCGGCGGGTTGCCCGGGCGGCCGAAGCTCACTCGACCGGGTGGTGTGAGGTCAGCCGTTGACGAAGGCCTCGCGAGCCAGCAGACCTGTGTCGGGCTGGTCGGTGAAGACGCCGTCGATGCCGGTCGCGAAGTACGCCTTGTACGCGCCGAAGACGTCACCGTAGGCGTCCGCGTCCGTGCCCTTGCGGAAGTTCGCGGGCAGGAAGGGGTTCTCGTTGCGCAGGGTCCACGGGTGGAGGATCAGTCCCACCTTGTGCGCGTCCGGGACGAGCGTCGTCGGCTGCGTGAGGTTGCCCTTGGCGTCGCGCGGGACGACCAGGTCGAGGGTCGGGCCGATGCCCTGCGCGTAGGAGGCGATCTCCCTGAGGCCGGCCGGCTTGACCAGGTCGGCGACGGTGCGCGGGTCGCCCGTCTCGACGAAGTCCCAGGGGCGGGTGTCCGCCGACGACAGCAGGACGACCAGGGGGTTGTCGACGAGCTTGTTGAGGCGCTCGATGCTGGTCGGCTCGAAGGACTGGATGATGACCGGGGAGGTCCGCCGGTCCTTGCGGTACTTGCGCAGCACCTTGGCGACCCGCTCCTCCAGCGGCAGGCCCTGCTTGCGGAAGTAGGTGGGGTGCTTGAGCTCGGGGTAGATCCAGACCTGCTTGCCGCGCTTGCGGGTCTGGTCGTCCTGCCACTTCAGGACCTCTTCGAAGGTGGGGATCTCCCAGCGGCCGTTGTAGAGGGTGTTGTGCGGGCGGTTGGCCGGGATGCGCTCGATCGCGCGCAGCGTCTTCAGCTCGGCGAGCGTGAAGTCCTCGGCGAACCAGCCGGTGGTGGAGACGCCGTCGAGGAGCTTGGTCTTCTTGCGGCCGGCGAACTCGGGGTGGTCGGCGACGTCGGTGGTGCCGCCGATCTCCGGCTCGTGCCGGCAGACCAGGTGCCCGTCCTTCGTCGGCACCAGGTCGCCGGCCTCGACGATGTCGGCGCCCAGGTCGAGGGCCAGCTGGTACGAGCCCAGGGTGTGCTCGGGGCGGTAGCCGCTGGCCCCGCGGTGGCCGACGATCGTCGGCTTGGGCAGGCTCTTGAGTCCGCCGTGTCCGCCGCCGTGCCGGGAGCCGTCCGCTCGCGCCGTGCCGGTCATGCCGAGGACCGCTCCGCCGGCGGTCAGCACCGCCGCGCCGAGCAGGGCCCGCCGTCCGGTCCCGCTCGTTTCTTCGTTCGACTCCTGCGTTCCCATTGAGCGCCCTCCCTGCCGTCGACTCGTCAGTGCGGGCTGATCGTAGGGGCGCGTACATGACGGGTGGGAGACCCCGGGCGGAACACGCGGGTGACGCCGGATGTCGTAGTGGCTGGTGGGGGCGGTGAACTGACGATTCGTCGTATCCCGTTCGATTCGGTGCGGCGGTTCTGGGAACGCGTCCGGTGCGTCCGAGGCGATGTCCGTCACACCATGGCGGCCGGGTTACACACCGCCGACGACACGCCACCGCAGGTAAACACGCGTCAACAGTGCGTAAGGCCTCGGTTAAGTCGCCGTGCCCGATGTGCGCGACCCCCGGGGCCACGAGTATCGTCCTCACCTGCACATACTCATACAGATTCCCTTGACACCGGAGGGTCCGTTGTCCCGCTTCGCGCTCATCAAGGCAGTGCTCGGTCCGGTCATGCGCCTGATGTTCCGCCCACAGGTGGAAGGTGCGGAGCACATTCCCGGCGACGGTCCGGTCATCCTGGCCGGCAACCACCTGACGTTCATCGACTCGATGATCCTGCCGCTGGTCTGCGACCGGCAGGTCTTCTTCATCGGCAAGGACGAGTACGTGACCGGGAAGGGCTTCAAGGGCCGGCTGATGGCCTGGTTCTTCACCGGCGTCGGCATGATCCCTGTCGACCGCGACGGCGGCCGGGGCGGGGTCGCCGCGCTGATGACCGGGCGCCGGGTGCTGGAGGAGGGCCAGGTCTTCGGGATCTACCCGGAGGGCACGCGCTCGCCTGACGGCCGGCTGTACCGGGGGCGTACCGGCATCGCCCGGCTCACGCTGATGACGGGCGCGCCGGTGGTGCCGTTCGCGATGATCGGCACGGACCGGCTTCAGCCGGGTGGGGCGGGTCTCCCCCGTCCGGGGAAGGTCACCGTGCGGTTCGGTGAGGCGATGGAGTTCTCCCGGTACGAGGGGATGGACCGGGACCGCTATGTGCTGCGGGCCGTGACGGACTCGGTGATGAGCGAGGTCATGCGGTTGTCCGGGCAGGAGTACGTGGACATGTACGCCAGCAAGGCCAAGGAAGCGGCGTAGTTCTCCTGTGTCAGGGGCGTGGGGCAGGGGCATCGCGCCCCGGCCCCACGCCCCTGCCGGCTTGTTCTGCCGTCAGTGTCCCGCCCCGCTTTCGAGCCGCTGCCCCCGCAGCAGGAACCACGCCGCCACCGCCGCGGCCAGCAGGACCACCGCGCCGACGCCGGCCGCCAGTGCCAGGCCGTCGACGAAGGACGTGCGGGCCGCGTCCAGCATCACCGCTGAGCTGTGTGCGGGCATGCTCGCGGCCGCCTCGACGGCACCGCCGAGTGACTCGTGGGCCGCGGCCGGGGTGCCCGCCGGGCCGTTGAAGTCGCGGTAGACGCCGGTCACGATGGAGCCGAGCACGGCGATGCCGAGGGCCGCGCCGAGTTCGTACGCCGTCTCGGACACGGCGGAGGCCGAGCCCGCCTGCTCCTTGGGCACGCTGGAGAGGATCACGTCGGCGGTCACCGTGAAGGAGAAACCGGCACCGACCCCGACGACCAGCAGCGCGGTCCCGAGCAGCGGATAGCCGGTGGACTGGCCGATCACCGTGAGCGCGGCCAGCGCGAGGCCGATCGCCGCGAGGCCCCCGGCGACGACGGCCCGCACCGAGAAACGGCGGGCGGCACGCCCCGCCATCAGACCGGCCGCCACCGCGCCGATCGCGGCCGGCAGTTCAGCCAGGCCCGCCTCGAACGGGCGCCTGCCCTGGACGAGTTGCAGGTACTGGGAGAGGAAGAACACCAGCCCGGACAGGCCGAGAATGGTCAGCAGGTCCGCCAGCACGGCCCCGCTGAAGCCGCGGTGGCGGAACAGCCGCATGTCCAGCAGCGGGGCGGGGAGCGTGAGCTGGCGGCGTACGAACCCGTACAGGGCGGCCGCGCCCAGCAGACCGGCACCCAGGGTGGCCCACGCGAAGCCGTGTGTGGCGGCTTCCTTGACCGCGTACACGACACCGACCATGCCGACCAGCGACAGCACGACGCTGACCAGGTCCCAGGGTCCGGCATGCGCGGTCCGCGACTCGGGCAGCAGCTTGATCCCGACAAGGACCAGGACCGCCATCACGGGCAGGTTGATCAGGAAGACCGAGCCCCACCAGAAGTGCTCCAGCAGGAACCCGCCGACGATCGGGCCCACGGCCGTGCCGGCGGAGGCGGTGGCGCCCCAGATGCCGACGGCGAGACTGCGTTCGCGCGGATCGTGGAAGAGGTTGCGGATCAGCGCGAGCGTGGCCGGCATCAGGGTGGCGCCGGCGACGCCCAGCAGCGCCCGCGCGACGATCAGCATCTCGGGGGTGGTGGCATAGGCGTTGAACACGGATATCGCGCCGAACGCCGTGGCACCGATCAGCAGGATCCGCTTGCGGCCGATGCGGTCGCCGAGGCTGCCCATGGAGACGAGCAGACCGGCGATGACGAACGAGTAGACGTCGCCTATCCACAGGAGCTGTGTACCGGAAGGCTTCAGGTCCTCGCTGATATAGGGGGTCGCGAGACCGAGCACGGTCGCGTCGACGGCCACCAGCAGCACGGCGAGCACGAGGACGCCGAGGGCGAGCCAGCGGCCCGGGCGCTTCACCGCCTCGGTCGCTTCCGCCGCCGGCAGGGTGCTGGTCATGATTCCTCTCTCCGTAGTGCGCCGCCGAGCAGCAGCTCGACGATCATGTGCTGGAAGTCCTTGGGGGCGCCCTTGCCGCTGTGCACCATCCAGGCGCCGGAGGCCATCAGGCCGTAGAGCGCCTCGGTGAGCCAGGCGGGGGTGAGGTCGATGCGGAACTCGCCGCCGAGCTGGCCGCGCCGGAACAGGGCGGAGATCCGGTCGTCTATCAGGGTCCAGCCCGCGTTCAGCTCCTCGCCCTCGAACAACTGGTTCTCGGAGTAGAGGAACGCGAGCAGTCCGGCGACGGGCTCGATGGCCCCGACCAGCCGGCGTACGGCCTCACTCGCCGTGCCCTCCTCCAGCCGGGCCGCGTCCAGCGCGGCCTCGCACTCCGCGATGCCCAGCGACTCCAGCGCGCGGACGAGGACGTCACGCCCGGCGAAGTGGCGGTGCAGGGTGGCGCGGCTGATCCCGGCGGCCTTGGCGACCTCGTCCATGGTCGCGGTGGATTTACGGGTCAGCAGGGCCGCGGCAGTGCGCAGCACGTGGTCAGGATCGACAGCCATGAGACGAGCATAGCCCAGATGAGACACTGATGTCTCATGCTGGGCATGCGTGACTCACGGCCGGCGGTTTACGGAGAGGTGATGCTCAGTGCTCAGTGCTCAGTACTCAGTGCCAGGGCAGCTGCCCGCGCCGCTCCCAGTACGCGTGCGGTTCCTCGACCAGCGTGGCGAGGCGGGCCAGCTGGGCGTCGTCGAGGTCGACGACCGCGGCGTGCAGGTTCGAGGCGAGCTGGTTGGTGGTGGCCGCGCCGGAGAGGACCACCCCGGCCCAGGGCTGCCGCAGGATCACGGCCAGGGCGACGGCGTCGCAGCCCAGTCCGGCCTCCTCGGCGACCTCCCTCATGGCGTCCGGGGCGTGCGGCCCGGCGAGCCTGCCGTTGGCCATGCCCTCCTTGACGATCACGGTGAGCCCGACGTCGTGCGCCTCGGCGAGTGCGGTCGCGGCGGAGGTCTCCAGCGCGTTGTACGTGGACTGGACGGTACGGAAGAGGGGTTCGCCGTCGACCGTCACGGCGAGGGCGGCGCGGATCGCGTCCGCCTGGGCGGGACCGCTGGTGGAGAAGCCGATCGTGAGTCCCTGGGCCGCGGCCTCCGCGAGCTTCGCGTGCAGTTCCTTGTCGGTGAGGGCCGGGCTGTCGGGGGTCACCGAGTGGATCTGGTAGAGGTCGAGCCGGTCGCCGAGCAGGGCGTCGCTCTCCGCGCGCTGCCGTTCGTAGGCGGGCAGGGCGTGGTCCTTGACCTCGTGGCGATCGGCGTCGGTGGACCAGTCGGCGGTGTAGGTGTAGCCCCATTTGCTGCCGACGACGATGTCGTCGAAGGCGGGCCTCGCCTTGAGCCAGTCGGCGAGGAACTCCTCCGAGCGGCCGTAGGAGCGGGCCGCGTCGAAGTAGCGGACGCCTTGGGCGTAGGCGGCGTCCAGGAGTTCGTGTGTGCGGTTGCGGAGCGTCTCGACGCTTCGGTCGTCTCCGAGGTCTTCGTCCCGGCCGAGGTTGATGTAGCCGGGGCGTCCGACTGCGGCGAGACCAAGACCGATGTGGCATGTGGGGGTGGTTGCTGTGGCCAGGCGGGCGAAGGGCATCGCGGGCTCCGTTCGGTCGGCTGCGGCTTTCGACCAACGTAACCCCCGCGATGACCTTCGCCTGAGAGCTCTGGTCTTGCTGTGTTGGGGCGGGTGCGGGTTGTGTGTGGCTTGTCGCGCAGTTCCCCGCGCCCCTTAGAGGTGCGTTTCCCTCAGGCCTGCTTCTTGGCCACTGCCCACTCGTGCTGGACCGCCACGTCCGCCTTCACCTCCGCCAACTGGGCGGCGACCGCGCTCGGGGCCGTGCCGCCCCTGCCGTTGCGGGAGGCCAGGGCGCCGGGGACGTTGAGGACGGTGCGGACCTCGGGGGTCAGGTGGGAGGAGATCTTGGCGAACTGGTCGTCCGTCAGGTCGTCCAGTTCCTTGCCCTCCGCCTCGGCGACCTTCACGCACTCGCCGGCGACCTCGTGGGCGACGCGGAACGGGACGCCCTGCTTGACCAGCCACTCGGCGATGTCCGTGGCGAGGGAGAACCCGGCCGGGGCCAGTTCCTCCATGCGCTCGCGGTGGACCGTGAGCGTGGCCATCATGCCGGTGAAGGCCGGCAGCAGGACCTCCAGCTGGTCGATGGAGTCGAAGACCGGCTCCTTGTCCTCCTGGAGATCGCGGTTGTACGCGAGGGGAAGGGCCTTGAGCGTGGCCAGCAGGCCCGTCAGGTTGCCGATCAGGCGGCCGGACTTGCCGCGGGCCAGCTCCGCGATGTCCGGGTTCTTCTTCTGCGGCATGATCGACGAGCCCGTCGAGAACGCGTCGTGCAGGGTCACGAAGGAGAACTCCTTCGTGTTCCAGATGATGACCTCTTCGGCGATCCGGGAGAGGTTGACCCCGATCATCGCCGTGATGAAGGCGAACTCGGCGACGAAGTCGCGGGAGGCCGTGCCGTCGATGGAGTTGCCGGCGGAGCCGTGCTCGAACCCGAGGTCCTTCGCCACCGCCTCCGGGTCCAGGCCCAGGGAGGAGCCCGCCAGGGCGCCCGAGCCGTAGGGCGACACGGCCGTGCGCGCGTCCCACTGGCGCAGCCGCTCCGCGTCCCGGGAGAGGGACTGGACGTGGGCCAGGACGTGGTGCGCGAACAGGACCGGCTGGGCGTGCTGGAGGTGCGTACGGCCGGGCATCGCCACGTCGGGGTGGGCCTCGGCCAGGCCGATCAGAGCGTCCTGGAGCTCCGCGATCAGGCCGCCGACGACCCGGGCGTGGTCGCGCAGGTACATCCGGAAGAGGGTCGCGACCTGGTCGTTGCGGGAGCGGCCCGCGCGCAGCTTGCCGCCGAGGTCGGGGCCGAGCCGCTCCAGCAGGCCGCGCTCGAGCGCGGTGTGCACGTCCTCGTCGGCGATGGTGCCGACGAAGGAGCCGTCGGCGACGTCCGCTTCGAGCCGGTCCAGGCCTTCGAGCATCCTCGTCAGCTCGTCGTCCGTGAGCAGCCCGGCCTTGTGCAGCACGCGCGCGTGCGCACGCGAACCGGCGATGTCGTACGGCGCGAGCCGCCAGTCGAAGTGGACGGACGCGGACAGCTTCGCCAGGGCCTCGGCGGGACCGTCGGCGAAACGGCCGCCCCAGAGCCGGACATCACCGCTGTTGCTGCTCACTTGCGTTGCTCCTAGAGGGGTGTGGATGTGACGCAGACCTTTATACGCCCAGGCCAGGTCGCGTGAATGCCTACGCCAGGTCGCGCTTCGCCGCGATCTTCGACGACAGGCTGTAGATGTCGATGAAGCCCTTGGCCGCGGACTGGTCGAAGGTGTCGCCCGTGTCGTAGGTCGCGAGGTTGAAGTCGTACAGCGACTGCTGCGAACGCCGGCCGGTGACGACCGCGCGGCCGCCGTGCAGGGTCATCCGGACGTCCCCGGTGACATGCTGGTTCGCCTCGTCGACGAAGCCGTCCAGGGCGCGCTTGAGCGGGGAGAACCACTGGCCGTCGTAGACCAGCTCGCTCCAGCGCTGCTCTACGCCGCGCTTGTAGCGGGCGAGTTCGCGCTCGACGGTGACGCTCTCCAGCTCCTGGTGGGCGGTGATCAGGGCGATCGCGCCCGGAGCCTCGTACACCTCGCGCGACTTGATGCCGACGAGCCGGTCCTCGACCATGTCGATCCGGCCGATGCCCTGGGCGCCGGCGCGCTCGTTGAGCTGCTGGATCGCCTGGAGGACCGTGACGGGCCTGCCGTCGAGGGCGACCGGGACGCCCGCCTCGAAGGAGATGACCACCTCGTCCGGCTCCCGGGCGAGGGCCGGGTCCTGGGTGTACTCGTAGATGTCCTCGATCGGCGCGTTCCAGATGTCCTCGAGGAAGCCGGTCTCGATGGCGCGGCCGAAGACGTTCTGGTCGATGGAGTACGGCGACTTCTTGGAGGTCGCGATCGGCAGGCCCTTGGCCTCGCAGAAGGCGATGGCCTTGTCGCGGGTCATGGCGTAGTCACGGACCGGGGCGATGCACTTCAGGTCGGGGGCGAGGGCGACGATGCCGGCCTCGAAGCGGACCTGGTCGTTGCCCTTGCCGGTGCAGCCGTGGGCGACGGTGGTGGCGCCGTGCTTCCGGGCGGCGGCCACCAGGTGCTTGACGATCGTCGGCCGGGACAGGGCGGAGACCAGTGGATAGCGGTCCATGTAGAGGGCGTTGGCCTTGATCGCCGGGAGGCAGTACTCCTCGGCGAACTCGTCCCTGGCGTCCGCCACCTCGGCCTCGACGGCACCGCAGGCGAGCGCACGCTTGCGGATGACGTCCAGGTCCTCGCCACCCTGGCCGACGTCGACCGCGACCGCGATGACCTCGGCGCCCGTCTCCTCAGCGATCCAGCCGATGGCGACGGAGGTGTCAAGACCGCCGGAGTAGGCGAGTACGACGCGCTCGGTCACGGGTTCTTCCCCTCATACTGCGAACACTGACATGCATGAGTATGCAGAGCACTGCATGATTCGTCAATCCAGCTCCGGGCGAGAATCGGTTTTTGGCCAGGCCTAGAAGAATTTGAAGATCCTTTGAACGCGGGAAACCGCTTACCCGTACCTCTCGCCGAACGCAGGCGCCGCGTTTCGCACACCGAGGACCCCCCGTTCCCCCGACCCCTAGTGAGGCATCCGCATGTCCAGGGCTCTTCCGAAGTACAACAAGCGTCGCGTCGCGTTCATCGGCGGCGCCGCCGCGGTGGCACTGTCCGGCACGGTGATCGCCGGCTTCGCCCTCGCCGGGGAGACGCCCGAGAGCGGCGGGACGAACGCCCGGACGCTGGCGAGTCCCGGCACCATCTCGTGCCCGGACGTCACCGGGCAGCTTCCCGCGGTCCCCGCCTCGGCGCAGGCCGAGGTCGACCGCAACCTGGGGGATCTGGACACCCAGATCCAGGAGGCCAACAAGCGTCTCGTCGACACCGTCGGCCAGGGCGGACCCAACTTCGTCCAGAACGCCATCCTCGGCCCGCTCGAGGACAAGCGCGTCGCCGCCCTCAACCGCATCGAGACCGCCATCGGCCGTGCCGCCGAGAAGCCCGAGGGCCTCGAGGCCTTCGCCGCCTGCCAGCTCAACGCCGACGGCGGCGCCGGGACGGGCGAGGCAGCGGGAGGCGAGGCGGGCGCCGGTGAAGAGGCCGGTGCGGGTGCCGAGGCCGGTGCCGGTGCGGAAGCGGGTGCGGGCGCCGAGGCCGGTGCCGGTGCGGAAGCGGGTGCGGGCGCCGGAGAGGACGCGGGCGCGGGTGCGGGCGAGGCGGGGAACGCCGGGGCCGGCGCGATCAGCTGCCCGGACGTCACCGGGGAGCTTCCCGCGGTCCCCGCCTCGGCGCAGGCCGAGGTCGACCGCAACCTGGGGGATCTGGACACCCAGATCCAGGAGGCCAACAAGCGTCTCGTCGACACCGTCGGCCAGGGCGGACCCAACTTCGTCCAGAACGCCATCCTCGGCCCGCTCGAGGACAAGCGCGTCGCCGCCCTCAACCGCATCGAGACCGCCATCGGCCGTGCCGCCGAGAAGCCCGAGGGCCTCGAGGCCTTCGCCGCCTGCCAGCTCAACCAGTGAGGTGACAGGCGCCGTGGCCGCCCCGAGTGAGCGCCGGCCGGGGCGGCCACGGGCAGGCGTCTGAGCTCGGGATCCGGCAGAGGTGACCCGATCCCGTAATTCCTTAGACAGTCGAAAGACCTGCGCCCATAATCGTCTGACATGGGAAAGACTCATGAGCGCATAGAAGGCCGGCTCCGCTCGTTCATCGAGGCGCAGCCGGTCTTCTTCACCGCCACCGCTCCCCTGTCCGCCGACGGCACGGTCAACCTCTCCCCCAAGGGACTCAAGGGCTCCTTCGCGGTGCTCGACGAGCACACCGTCGCCTACCTCGACTTCGCCGGCTCCAACGCCGAGACCATCGCCCATCTGCGGGAGAACGGGCGGATCACCCTGATGTGGTGCGCCTTCCAGGGCCCGCCGAACATCGTCCGCGTGCACGGGCGGGGCGAGCCGGTCTTCCGCGACGACCCGCGCTTCCGGGAACTCCTCGCCCGCTTCCCGGACATCGACCCGGCTCAGCACGGCCTGCGCGCGGTCATCGTCGTGACGGCCGAACTCGTCCGCGACACCTGCGGCTACGCGGTGCCCTTCATGGAGTACGAGGCGGACCGCGATCTGCACGGCAAGCGTTTCGCACGCGAGGACGACGCCTCGCTCGACGCCTACTTCACCAAGAAGGAGCACATCGCGACCAGCCTGGACGGACTACCCGGGCTGCCGTTGCCGCTGCCTCCCTCTACGGTCTGAGACATGCGTCCAGGTGCCGTCGCCCTCGCCGTCTCCTCCCTCCTCGCGCTCGGCGCCGGGCCGCCCGACCGGGCGGCGCCCCTGCCGGACCGGATGGCGGACACCGGCGGCGGCACCCAGCTGATCACCGCGGTGGCCCCGGAGCGGGCCTCCACCACGGGCACGGTCACCTGGTGGGACCTCAGGGGCCGGCGGTGGGTGAGGACCGGCTCCGCGCCCGCGCGCTTCGGAGCGAACGGACTCGTCGAGGGCACCGCCCGCAAGCAGGGCACGGACACGACACCCACGGGCCTGTACGGACTGCCGTACGCCTTCGGCATCAAGGCGGCACCGCGCGGGACGGCGTACACCTACCGCCGGGTGCACCGGGACTCCTGGTGGTGCCAGGACAACGACTCCCGCTCCTACAACCGCTGGACCGAGCCCCGCGCGGCCGACTGCCGGGCCGCCGAGTCCGAGCAGCTGATCAGCTACCGGGCGCAGTACGCGCACGCGCTCGTCATCGACTTCAACTACGAGCGTCCCGTCCGGGGGCGTGGCGCGGGCATCTTCCTGCATGTCAACGGGCGGGGAGCGACGGCCGGCTGCGTCTCCGTGCCGAAGGACGCGATGCGGCGGATCCTCACCTGGGCCGACCCGGCGAAGCGTCCCCACATCGCCGTCGGGACGACGAGCGGGACCACCGCCGTCACACGCTACTGAGGCGGGGACGCCGCGCGGGCACGTGTGCGCGTTACCGCCGGTCACTCCCGTCCGCACTTGACTCGGTACGCGGCTGAACACTCCCGTGTCCCGGCACGTATCTGTGGGCCAAGGGTCAAGTCCCCACGGAGGAACCGTGACCACCACGCTCGCAGGCGGCCGTGCCGCCCGTCGCCAGACGATGCGCCGCATCCGCCCGCGCCGCTCCCCGGCCGTCCCGCTGCTGATCGCCCTGTGGGCGGGAGCGGCGGCCGTGCTGTGGCTGTGGTGGGACAACACACCGTCCCTCGCGGACACGACGAGCAAGATCCTGGCCGCGGGCCGGATCACCGGCCTGCTCGCCGGCTACCTCATGGCGCTGGTGGTGCTCCAGATGGCCCGGGTGCCCGCGCTGGAGCGACGGGTGGGCACCGACCGGGTCGCGCGCTGGCACGCCATGACCGGCCGCTACACGCTCTGCCTGGTCCTCGCCCATGTCTTCCTCACCATGTGGGGCTACGCCCTGCAGGCGGGCAAGACGCTCGGCGACATCGTCCAGCAGACGACCGACTCCATCAACCAGCTGCCGGACATGGGCAAGGCCGCCATCGGCACGGGCCTGCTGTTCCTCATCGGGATCCTCTCGATCGGCGGGGTCCGCCGCATGATCGGGTACGACACCTGGTACCACGTGCACCTGCTCACCTACGCGTCGGTGTACCTGACGTTCTGGCACCAGATCACGACCGGCAACGAGTTCGCCGTCGAGCCGACCGCGAAGACCTTCTGGTACGGGCTCTACGGCGTGGTGACCGCGCTGGTGCTCTGGTACCGGATCATCACCCCGATCCGCCTGAACCTGCGGCACCGTATGCGGGTCGAGGCGGTCATCGAGGAGACCCCGGGGATCGTGTCCGTGCTGATCGGCGGGCGCAAGCTGCACCGGATGGGCGCGGAGGCCGGGCAGTTCTTCCGCTGGCGGTTCAAGGCGCCCGGCATGCGCTTCAGCTCGCACCCGTACTCCCTGTCGGCGGCGCCCCGCCCGGACATGCTGCGGATCACCGTCAAGGCGATCGGCGACCACACCTCCCGGCTGCGCGAGCTCACGCCCGGTACCAAGGTGTGGGCCGAGGGCCCGTACGGCGCGATGACCGCGCAGCGCCGCAGCCGCGGCAAGGTGCTGCTGGTCGCGGGCGGTGTCGGCATCACCCCGATGCGGGCCCTGTTCGAAACACTGCCGGGCTCGTCCGGCGACATCACGCTCCTCTACCGCGCCAACAGCACCCAGGACCTGGCCCTGTGGGGCGAGCTCGCCAAGATCGCCGACGAGCGCGGCGCGCGGCTGATGTACGCGGTCAACAGCCCCGACGGGGAACGCCCCGACATCTCCGCGGAGTCCCTCCAGCGGAAGATCCCCGACGTCGACAACCACGACGTCTTCATGTGCGGGCCGCCCGGCTTCGCGCAGTCGGTCTACGAAGCACTGCGCGGCGCGGGAGTCCCCGCCCGCCGTATCCATCACGAGTCGTTCGAGATGTGAGCGACGGGACATCAACGGCCCTTCAGGAGCTTGAGAAACGATGAGGAAGAGTCACCCCGTCCGGCGTGCCGTGCTCGCCGGCGCAGCCACCGTCTCCGGGATCGTGCTGCTGCTGTCCATGAAGCCGGCCTCCGACCCGGGCGGTGCCCAGGCGGCCGGCGGCCAGGTCCCGCCCGCTGCGGCCGGGCAGGCGCCGCAGGGCGGCGTGAACGGCGCGGTCACCGGTGACGCGCAGCAGACGCAGTACGGCCCGGTGCAGGTCCGTCTGACCATGAGCGGCGGAAAGATCACCCAGGCCGAGGCGGTCCAGGCCCCCAAGGGCGGACGCAGCGACCAGATCACCGCCAGTTCGGTGCCCCGCCTCAACCAGGCGGCGGTCGCCGCGCAGAACGCGGAGATCGACGCCGTCTCCGGGGCGACGTACACCAGCGCCGGCTACAAGAAGTCCCTCCAGTCGGCACTGGACAAGGCCAAGGCCGCGGGCGGCGCCGCGCAGGGCTCGGGCAACGCCCAGACCCTCACCGGCGATGTCGCGCAGACGCAGTACGGCCCGGTCCAGGTCCGGGTCACCGTGGCCGGCGGGAAGATCACCAAGGCCGAGGCCGTCCAGGCCCCCAAGGGCGGACGCAGCGACCAGATCACCTCCTCCTCCGTCCCCCGCCTCAACCAGGCGGCGGTCGCGGCCGGCAACGCGCAGATCGACGCCGTCTCGGGCGCCACCTACACGAGCGCGGGCTACAAGAAGTCGCTTCAGTCCGCACTGGACAAGGCTCCGGCAGGGGGCGGCGGCGCCGCGCAGGGCTCCGGGCAGGGCTCCGGAGCGGGCGGCGCCCAGGCCAAGACGGTCACGGGCACCGCCGCGCAGACGCAGTACGGCCCCGTCCAGGTCCGTATCACCGTCGCGGGCGGGAAGATCACCAAGGCCGAGGCCGTCCAGGCCCCCAAGGGCGGACGCAGCGACCAGATCACCTCCTCCTCCGTCCCCCGCCTCAACCAGGCGGCGGTCGCGGCCGGCAACGCGCAGATCGACGCCGTCTCCGGGGCGACTTACACCAGCGCGGGTTACAAGCAGTCCCTCCAGTCGGCGCTGGACCAGGCCGGTGGCTGACACGGTGGCCGACTCCGCACAGGCTCCCGCCGCGGTACGTCATGTGGAAGAGACGATGGGGACCGTCTTCTCCCTCGACGTCCGCGGCGGGGAACCGGCCGCCGTGCGCGCGGCCCTGGACGAGGCCGTCGCCGGACTGCACCGCGTCGACGAGGTGTTCAGCACCTACCGCGAGGACAGCCAGATCGCCCGGCTGCAACGCGGTGAACTGACCGTCGCGGAGTGCGATCCCGAGGTCGCCGAGGTCCTGGAGCTGGCGGCCGAGGCGGAGCGGCTGAGCGACGGCTGGTTCAGCACGTCGTACCAGGGCCGCCTCGACCCGACCGGCATCGTCAAGGGCTGGGCGGTCGAGCGGGCGGCGCGTCGGTTGTCCGCGGTGCCGGGAGTGTGCGGGGTGAGCGTCAACGGCGGCGGCGATGTGCAGTTGCTCGGGGCGCCGGGGGCGCAGCGGCCGTGGCGGCCGTGGCGGGTGGGTGTGTCGGACCCGTTGCGGCCGGGGGGTCTCGCGGCCGTCGTCTCGGCGGCCGGGGTGGACGAGTTGTCCGTGGCCACGTCCGGTACTGCGGAGCGGGGCGCGCATATTCTCGACCCGCGTACGGGGCATGCGGCCGTGACCGACCTGGTCGCCGTGACCGTGGTCGGACCTCGACTGACGTGGGCGGACTGCTGGGCCACGGCGGCGTTCGCGATGGGGTCGCGGGAGGGACTGGCCTGGCTGGAGTCCCTGCCGGATGTCGAGGCGCTGCTGATCACGGCGGGTGACGAGGTGCGGTGCACTGGGGGGTTGGCGGCGCGGCTGGGGTAGCTTTGGGCTGAGGTCAGGGCGCTACGCTCACCCGCTGGCGGGGTGCCGCTGCGCCCACCCGTGCCGCCCTTAGCGGCACGATTGCCCGCAGCTAAGGCGCTTGGGGGCGCGGGGAACTGCGCGACGAGCCACAGTCCACCCGCACACAACCACCGGCATGAACCCCTACGGCGCTCAGTGCCCGTTCTGCGCCAGCCGGAGCAAGTGCTCGGCCAGCGCCTGCCCCCCGTCCGGCTCCCTGCTGATCAGCAGCAACGTGTCGTCCCCGGCGATCGTTCCCAGGATGTCGTGCAGCTCGGCCTGGTCGATCGCCGACGCCAGGAACTGCGCGGCCCCCGGCGGCGTACGCAACACCACGAGATTCGCCGAAGCCTCCGCGGAGATGAGCAGTTCCTGCGACAACCGCCGCATCCGATCCTCCTTCGCCGACCCGCCCAGCGGCGCCCGGGGCGTACGGAAACCGCCCTCGCTCGGCACCGCGTAGATCAGGTCACCGTCGGTGTTGCGGATCTTCACCGCGTTCAGCTCGTCCAGATCCCGGCTGAGCGTCGCCTGCGTGACGCTCAGCCCGTCGTCGGCGAGCAGCTTCGCCAGCTGGCTCTGCGACCGCACCGGCTGCCGGTTGAGGATGTCCACGATCCGGCGGTGGCGTGCGGTGCGGGTCTGCGGCACGGCGGACCCGTTCGCCCCCTGCTCGTGCTCCTGCGCCTGGCTCATCGTCGTCTCATTCTCCGGATCGTCCGTCCCCGCTGACTGCCTGGAGGATGCCGGGCAGCGCCCCGAGGAAGGCGTCCACCTCGTCGTCGCCGAGGTTCAGCGGCGGCATCAGCCTGACGACGTCCGGGGCGGGCACGTTCACCAGGAAACCGGCCTCCTGAGCCGCCTGGCGCACCTGGGGCGCGAGAGGCTCGGTGAGCACGATACCCAGGAGTAGGCCCGCGCCCCGGACAAAATCGATCAACTCGTGGCCGAGGCCTTCGATCCCGTCCCGCAACGTCGCGCTCTGCCGCTTGACGTTCTCCAGCAGCCCCTCGTTCTCGATGGTGTCGAGGACGGCGAGCCCGGCCGCGCAGGCGACGGGGTTCCCGCCGAACGTCGTGCCGTGATGCCCGGGCTGGAGCAGCTCCGCGGCCCGCCCGAAGGCGACGGTCGCGCCCAGCGGCAGCCCGCCGCCGAGCTGCTTGGCCAGGGTGACGACGTCGGGCAGGACACCCTCGTGGGCCTGGTACTCGAACCACTGCCCGGTCCGGCCGATGCCGGTCTGCACCTCGTCGAGGACGAGGAGCGCCCCGGTCGAGGCGGTGATGGCACGGGCGGCCTTGAGGTAGCCGGCGGGCGGGACGACGACGCCGAGCTCGCCCTGGATCGGCTCGATGATGACGAGCGCGGTCTCCTCGGTCACCGCGGCGGCCAGTGCCTGCGCGTCGCCGAAGGGGACGTGGGTGACGTCGTCGGGCAGCGGCAGGAACGGCTCCCGCTTGCCGGGCTGGCCGGTCATCGCCAGGGCGCCCATGGTCCGCCCGTGGAAGGCGCCCTCGGTGGCCACCACATGGGTCCGCCCGCTCAGCCGGCCGATCTTGAAGGCGGCCTCGTTGGCCTCGGCGCCGGAGTTGCAGAAGAAGACCTTGCCGTCCCGGCCGAAGAGGCGGAGCAGTCGCTCGGCGAGGGCGACGGTCGGCTCGGCCATGAAGAAGTTGGAGATGTGGCCGAGGGAGCCGATCTGGCGGCTCACGGCCTCGACGATCGCCGGGTGGGCGTGGCCGAGGGCGTTGGTGGCGATGCCGCCGACGAAGTCGAGGTAGGAGGTGCCGTCGGCGTCCCAGACGCGGGTGCCCTCGCCGCGTGCCAGGGGCAGCAGCGGAGTGCCGTAGTTGTTCATGAGCGCGCCTTGCCACCGCGCGGTCAGTTCCTGATTGCCCGCGACATTGTTCACGGCGTTGTTCACGACTCCCCCTGTTCGCCCGGTCCCTCGGGCTTCTCGTCGGGCACGACCATCGTGCCGATTCCCTCGTCGGTGAAGATCTCCAGCAGGATCGAGTGCTGGACACGGCCGTCGATCACGCGGGCGGTGGTCACGCCGCCCCGTACGGCGTTCAGACAGCCCTCCATCTTCGGCACCATGCCGGAGGACAGGTCCGGCAGCAGCCGTTCCAGCTCGGAGGCGGTGAGGCGGCTGATCACCTCGTCGCTGTTCGGCCAGTCCTCGTAGAGCCCCTCGACGTCCGTGAGGACCATGAGGGTTTCGGCGCCCAGAGCAGCAGCGAGTGCCGCAGCCGCCGTATCAGCATTGACGTTGTAGACATGCCCCATATCACTGTCGTCCTGGGAGCGTGCGATCGAGGAGACGACCGGGATACGGCCGTCGGCGAGCAGGGCCTCGATCGCGCCCGTGTCGATCGCGGTGATCTCGCCGACCCGCCCGATGTCGACGAGCTCGCCGTCGATCTCGGGCTGGTGCTTGGTGGCGGTGATGGTGTGCGCGTCCTCGCCGGTCAGCCCCACGGCCAGCGGCCCGTGTTCGTTGAGCAGCCCGACCAGCTCCCGCTGGACCTGCCCGGCCAGCACCATCCGTACGACGTCCATGGCGTCCTCGGTGGTGACCCTCAGCCCCGCCTTGAACTCGCTGACGATGCCGTGCTTGTCCAGGGCGGCGCTGATCTGCGGGCCGCCGCCGTGCACGACGACGGGCTTGAGGCCGGCGTGGTGCAGGAACACCACGTCCTGGGCGAAGGCGGCCTTCAGGTCCTCGTCGATCATGGCGTTGCCGCCGAACTTGATGACGACGGTCTTGCCGTTGTGCCGGACCAGCCACGGCAGTGCCTCGATGAGGATCTGCGCCTTGGGCAGGGCGGTGTGCTTTCGCGTAGTACTCATGAGGAGTAGGCGCTGTTCTCGTGGACGTAGTCGGCGGTGAGGTCGTTGGTCCAGATGGTGGCGGTCTCGGACCCGGCGGCGAGGTCGGCGACGATGTGCACCTCGCGGTAGCGCATGTCGACCTTGTCGCGGTCCTCGCCGACACCGCCGTTCTTGCACACCCAGACGCCGTTGATGGCGACGTTGAGCCGGTCGGGCTCGAAGGCGGCCCGCGTGGTGCCGATCGCGGAGAGCACCCGGCCCCAGTTGGGGTCCTCGCCGTGGATGGCGCACTTGAGGAGGTTGTTGCGGGCGATGGAGCGGCCCACCTCGACGGCGTCGTCCTCGGTCGCGGCGTTGATCACCTCGACCTTGATGTCCTTGCTGGCGCCCTCGGCGTCCCGGATGAGCTGTTGGCCGAGGTCGTCGCAGACCTGGCGTACGGCCTCGGCGAACTCCTCGTACCCGGGGGTGACGCCGGCGGCGCCGGAGGCGAGCAGCAGCACGGTGTCGTTGGTGGACATGCAGCCGTCGGAGTCGACCCGGTCGAAGGTCGTCCGGGTGGCCGCCCGCAGGGCCTTGTCCAGGACGTCGTTCTCCAGGTCCGCGTCGGTGGTGAGGACGACGAGCATGGTGGCGAGGCCCGGGGCGAGCATGCCCGCGCCCTTGGCCATGCCGCCGACGGTCCAGCCGTCCTTGGTCACGACGGACGTCTTGTGGACGGTGTCGGTGGTCTTGATGGCGATCGCGGCCTTCTCACCGCCGTGCTCGGAGAGCTGGGCGGCGGCCGTCTCGACGCCCGGGAGCAGCTTGTCCATCGGCAGGAGGAGGCCGATGAGGCCGGTCGAGCAGACGGCGACCTCGATCGCGCCCCGGCCGAGCACCTCGGCCGCCTTCTCGGCGGTGGCGTGCGCGTCCTGGAAGCCCTTCGGCCCCGTACAGGCGTTGGCGCCACCGGAGTTGAGGACCACGGCGGACACCTGTCCGCTCTTCAGCACCTGCTCGGACCACAGGACCGGCGCGGCCTTCACACGGTTGGCGGTGAAGACGCCGGCGGCGGCGCGGCGGGGCCCGGTGTTGACCACGAGGGCCAGGTCGGGGTTGCCATTCTCCTTGATCCCCGCGGCGATGCCCGCCGCCGTGAACCCCTGTGCTGCCGTCACACTCACGGCGCAACTCCGATCGTCGTCAGTCCGGTGGTCTCGTCGAGACCGAGGGCGATGTTCATGCTCTGGACGGCACCGCCCGCGGTGCCCTTGGTGAGATTGTCGATGGCGCTGATCACGATGATCCGCCCGGCGGCCTCGTCGTACGCGACCTGCACCTGAACGGCGTTCGAACCGTAGACGGACGCCGTGGCGGGCCACTGCCCCTCGGGGAGCAGGTGCACGAAGGGCTCGTCGGCGTAGGCCTTCTCGTAGGCGGCGCGCACGGAGTCGGCCGTGACGCCCTCCTTCGCGGCAGCGCTGCACGTGGCGAGGATCCCGCGCGGCATCGGCGCCAGGGTGGGCGTGAACGACACGGAGACCGGCTCGCCGGCGGCCGCGCTGAGGTTCTGGGTGATCTCGGGCGTGTGCCGGTGCCCGCCGCCGACGCCGTACGGGGTCATCGACCCCATGACCTCGCTGCCCAGCAGGTGGGCCTTGGGTGCCTTGCCCGCGCCGGACGTGCCGGAGGCGGCGACGATCACGGCCTCGTTCCCGGCGAGCCCGGCGGCGTACGCCGGGAAGAGGGCCAGGGAGACGGCGGTCGGGTAGCAACCGGGCACCGCGACGCGCTTGGAACCCTCCAGCGCGGCGCGGGCACCCGGCAGTTCGGGAAGCCCGTAGGGCCAGGTTCCGGCGTGCGGCGAGCCGTAGAACCTCTCCCAGGCGGCGGCGTCCGTCAGCCGGAAGTCCGCGCCCATGTCGACCACCAGCACGTCCGGGCCGAGCCGCTCGGCGACGGCGGCGGACTGCCCGTGGGGCAGGGCGAGGAAGACGACGTCGTGGCCGGCGAGGACCTCGGGGGTGGTCTCCTGGAGCACTCGCCCGGCCAGGGGCAGCAGGTGCGGCTGGAGCGCACCGAGCTTCTGCCCCGCGTTGGAGTTGCCGGTGAGGGCGCCGATCTCTACCTCGGGGTGGGCCAGCAGCAGACGCAGCAGTTCCCCGCCCGCGTATCCACTCGCTCCGGCCACTGCCGCACGTACCGCCATGGAACCTCCTCCTTAGAGAGCATGACTATACGTTTCGCTGCACGTTTATGCAATCCCTGCTTTGTCCCGTGCATGACCGCGCCTACGGGAGATCATGGCAGGCGAGAGAGGTGCGGGCAGGGGCTCGGTGGCTGGAACGCGGCGTATGGAGCCGTACCCGGCGTGGGTATGTTGTGAAGGCCCCCGCGACACGCGTGACGGATGCCGACCATGGGTGGCGAGGCGCCGGGGGGCAACCACGGGGGATGCCCACGGTGTCCACGGGGATGGCTCGCATGGCCCTGCGCATTCACTTCACCGACGACGACCTCACCCGCATCAGGTTCGCCGAGGCACCCGACCCGATGTGGGAAGCCCTGCAGAGCATGCACATGCTCCAGACCCGGGACGGCTGGGCGGTCTTCGGCAGCTGGCGGGCCCGGGTCCGCCCGGCCCTCGGCGCACCGGAACACCAGCTGCTGCGCCTGGCCCCACCGGTCGGCTACTCGCCGGACTTCCTCACGCCCGCCGCCGGCGAGAGCGGTCTGGAGCCGGGGATCGACGCCCTGCTGTCCACGCCCCGCGCGCGATTACGCCACGACGTGCTCGAACTCTCGGCCGACGGGCGCAGACTCCCGCCGTGGGGCCGGGCTCTGGCGGACGGCGACGGGGCGGCGGTCCACCATCTGGGACGGACCCTGCGGACCTACGTCAGGGCCGGACTGGCGCCCTACTGGGATCATGTCCGCGCCCGCTTCGAGGCCGAACGCGCCCTGCGCACCCGGACTCCGGGCGTCGGTTCCGGGAGCCTGCTCGACGCGCTGCACCCCGAACTCCACTGGCGGCCCCCGGTGCTGACGGTGGGCGGGCTGCGCGTGGAGCGGGACGTGCATCTGCGCGGGCGCGGACTGCTGGTGCTGCCGTCCTACTTCTGCTGGCGCTATCCGACCGTGCTGAGGGATGCCGCACTGCCTCCGGTCGTCGTCTATCCCATGACGCACCAGGGCGCACTGAATCCGGCCGACCGGGTGGCCGGCGACACCCGGGCACCGTCGCGGTCCCTGGCCGCGCTCCTGGGGCGGACCCGGGCGGAGATCCTCCGCCACGCCTCGGAGAACGGTGCCACGACCACGGAACTGGCCCACGGCACCGGCGTCTCCGCCGCCACCGCCAGCTACCACGCCTCCGTACTGCGCGACGCGGGCCTGCTCAGCACCCACCGGCTGGGCAACGCGGTCCTGCACACCACCACCCCGCTCGGGGCCGCCCTGCTCGAGGGGCGCCACGGCTCGGCCGTCTGACGCTCGCCCGGAGAAGGGTCTTTCGAAGGCGCTCTAAAGGCGGTGCGCCGGATCCGCCCCGCTGCCCAGACTCTGCCTCAGCGATGTCGACCGCCGGGCGGACAAAGGGGATGCTGCCATGGAGAAACCGGAACCGCGCTGGGTGCTCGCCTTCGACGGATCGTGCGCGACCTGCCGCACGATCTCCAGCGCCGTCTCCCACGCCTGCGACGGCAAGCTCCGACAGCGGATGCGGAACGCTGTGGACGTGGTCCCGCAACGGGCTGTGCTACGGATGACGGCCGGTCGTGGGCCGCTGCCCGGGGGACAGCGGCCCACGACGGCGGGCCCTACCTCTGCTTGATCCTCAGGAACGTGACGGAGTCCGCCGGGAAGGTGTACGTGAACTTCCCGGACACCCCCCGGAGGGTGGACGTCACCGGCGTGACCGGCGTGTCCGTCTCGGTGTTCACCGCGTCCGGCTCGGCGGCCAGCGTGGTGACACGGGCGGTGGAGGCGACCTTCGCCCCGCCCAGGTCGACGGCGGTACGGGCCTCGGTGGACTGGGCGTTGACGACCTTGACGATCAGGTCACCGGTCTTGGCGTCCTTGGTGACGACCTGGCGGAACGGCTCGGCCGGCTTGTCGTCGGTGAAGCCGCCCCACTCCTTGCCGTCCAGGAACAGCGTGACCTGGCGGCCGCGCACCTTGATGTCGATGTCGTAGGCGCGGCCGGTCTCGATCGACCCGGCCTTCGTCATCAGGGTGCCCTTGCCGCCGTCCACGGCCTGCTCGATGGCGCCCTGGGTGTTGTTCCAGCCGCCCAGGTTCCACCAGTAGTAGTTGCCGGTGTCCTTGACGCCGAAGGCGACGAGGAAGCCCTCCTTGCCGGACTTCTTGGTGGCCTTCACATGCAGGTCGTAGTCCTTCCAGGCCGGGTCGCCCGCCGTGACCATGGTGTTCTCGGTCGCGGTGTCCGTCTGGACGTACTGCCCGTCCTGGATGGTCCAGCTGCCACGGCCGCTGCTCGTCCACTTCGAGGCGTCACCCGAGAAGTCGTCGCTCAGCAGGGTCGAGCCGTCCGCCGAGGTGACCTCCACGTCGTCGTACGCGGCGCTGGTCGCCCACGTCGACAAGCCGACGGCGCCGGTGATGGGGCCGCTGACGTTCGGCGTGGTGGTCGCCTTCGACGGGACCACGCGGTCACCGACGTTGGTCATGAACAGCTTCTGGACCTCGTAGTTGGCCGAGTTCCAGGACGCCCGGTTGTTGAACCAGATCATGTCCGGCCGCCACTGGACGTAGTCCTCGTTGGCGAGCAGCGGGGCGTAGGAGGCCAGCTTGACGATGTCCGCGTTGCGCTCCAGGCCGGTCATGAAGGCGGCCTCGGAGAGGCCGTTCTTCCAGGCGTTGCCCTGCGAGGCGTACTCGCCGAGGAAGACCTTGGGGCCCTTGCGGTCGTAGGAGTCGTAGCGGTCGTTGTTCTGCAGGAACCAGTTCGGGCTGTTGTAGTAGTGCTCGTCGACCATGTCGACGTTGCCCTCGCGGTTGAGCTGCCAGGCGGTGTCGAAGGTCGTGCCGGCGTCGTCCGGGCCCGAGTTCGAGATGACAGTGATGTCCGGGTACTTCGCATCGATGGCGGCCCGGAACTGCTGGAAGCGGGCGAAGAACTCCTTGGGGAGGTTCTCCTCGTTGCCGACCCCGATGTGGGTGAGGTGGAACGGCTTGGGATGGCCCATCTTGGCGCGCACCTTGCCCCACGTGGAGGTCGCCGGCCCGTTGGCGAACTCGATGAGGTCGAGGGTGTCCTGGATGTGCCGCTTGAGCAGGGCGTCGTCGTCGGTGGCCTTGTTCTGGCCGCAGCCGGTCACCAGGGCCGGGACGACGGGCAGCGGCATGGCGCCGATGTCCTCGGAGAGGCGGAAGTACTCGTAGTAGCCGAGGCCGTAGCTCTGGTTGTAGCCCCAGAAGTTGGAGTTGGTGGCGCGCTCCTCTACCGGACCGATGGTGTCCTTCCACTGGTAGCTGCGCTTGCGCTCCCAGTTCGAGGCCTCGCTGTAGTCCTCCATGGAGCCGGTGTTGACCAGGCAGCCGCCGGGGAAGCGCACGAAGCCCGGCTTGAGGGCGGCGATCTTCTCGGCGAGGTCCTTGCGCAGGCCGTTCGGCTGGTTCTTGTAGGTGTCGCGCGGGAACAGCGACACCTCGTCGAGCGCGGCGGCGTTCGTCGCGGCCACGGCGAGGCGGCCGCGGTTGCTGGTGCGGGTCGCGGTGAAGGTGCCTTTGTACTTGGCCCAGCCGCCCTTCACGGCGACCTGGCGGGCGGTGCCCAGCGTGCCCGCGGTGTCCTTCAGCGACACCGTGAGCGTGCTGCCGCTCTCGGCGCGGGCCCAGACGGAGAAGTCGTACCGCTTGCCCTTGTCGACCCGGATGCCGGTGTTGTATCCGGCGTTCGTGACGGACGAACCGGCGCCCAGGGAGAGGTAGTTGCGGTTGCGCGCGTTGAGGCGGCCCGAGTCGTTCACGACTTCGGCGGTGCCGCCGACCGTCCATGAGGTCAGGGGCGTGTAGGAGCCGTTGTCGGCGGTGGAGTACTCGAAGGATCGGTTCTGCACGAGCTCGGCGTACAGACCGCCGTCGGCGGCCCGGTTGATGTCCTCGAAGAAGACGCCGTACATCGTGTCGTCGATCGCCGCCCCCTTCGCGGACGGGTCGACGGTGATCGCGTAGTCGGTGGCGTCCTCGGCGTGCGCGGGGGCCGGTACGAGGGCTGCTGCCGTCAGGAGGGCGGTGGTCGTGAGACCCAGTCTCCATCGGGTGCGGGCGGTGCGTGGCATGGATACTCCGCGGCTCTCTGGTAGAGGAGTGTTCGAAATATCAGACATTGATCAGCACTTCGAACGGCAAGATAGGGAGGGGGCTGTGGCGCGTCAATGGGTCACGCAGCAACGGTTGGGACGGAGAGCGGGACGGAATGGGCGAGTTCTGGCCAGTGCCGGACGTGCTGGCGTATCTGGCCGGGCGCTGGAGCGTGGCGCGGTCGGTGCGGGATCTCGCGAGCGGCGCGCAGGGGGAGTTCTCCGGAACCACCGTGTTCCGGCCGGAGGAGGCCGGCGGCCTGCTGCACCACGAGTCGGGCACCTTCGTCTGGCAGGGTGTCGCCCGGCCCGCCGAGCGCACGCTGCGGTTCCTGCCGGGCCCGGACGGCACCGCGGACGTGCGGTTCGCGGACGGCCGGCCGTTCCACGACCTGGACCTGACGTCCGGGCGGTACGTCGCCGACCACCCCTGCGCGGCGGACCTCTACCGCGGCGAGTTCACGGTCCGGGACGCGGACCACTGGCGGACGGTGTGGCGGGTGCGCGGCCCGGCCAAGGACCTGGTGCTGCGCACCGACTACGCGCGCGAGGGCTGAGCGGACACCCCGTCGAAGCGCAGATTCCAGCGCCCGCTCCGGCCCGTCACGGAGGTCGTCGACAGCGGGCGGACGTCGATGTTCCAGTACGTCGAGGGCGGCGCCTTCAGGGCGTAGACCAGGGCGGCACGG
Source organism: Streptomyces violaceus (assembly GCF_036014075.1). Taxonomy (NCBI): domain Bacteria; kingdom Bacillati; phylum Actinomycetota; class Actinomycetes; order Kitasatosporales; family Streptomycetaceae; genus Streptomyces; species Streptomyces violaceus. The sequence continues at coordinate 7,331,539 of NZ_CP107911.1, read as the reverse complement.
ATCACGGAGGGCTCGGCCACCGCCACGACACGGCAGCCGTCATCGACGGGCCGGGTGTCGAGCCAGCGGCCGACCCGGGTGATGAAGTCCACCAGCGACTCACCGCCGTGCGGTGTGGCACGCGGGTCGGCGAGCCAGGCGTCCACGGCCTCCGGCTCCCGGGCCATCGCCTCGCCCAGGGTCAGCCCGCGCCACCGGCCCATGCCGCAGTCCCGCAGGGCGAGTTGCACCAGCGGCGCATACCCGAGCCCCTCCCCCGTCGCACGGCTGCGCGGGGTCGGCGAGCAGTAGCGCAGTTCGGCCGCGGCGAGCGGCAGCAGCTCCTGGGCGGCGCGCTCCACCTCACCCCAGCCGGCCTGGTCCAGCGGCCGGTCGTCCTCGAATCTCTCGGCGAGCAGCGGGGAGCTGCGCGCTGCGGCGACGAACGTGACCCGAAGTGGCATGCGGCGATCGTGGGTCCCGCAAGTGCGCAGGTCAAGAGGTGTTACCGGGGAGTTACCCAGGGTGCACCGGCCCTCACGGGCCGAAGATGAGCGCCATCCAGTGCTCGGGGTGCTCCAACTCCGCGAACCCGAGCTTCCCGTAGACGCCGTGCGCGTCGTGTGTGGCGAGCAGGACCCGGCGCACCCCGTACCCCCGCAGCTCTTCCCGTACGGCCGCCACGAGCGCGCTGCCGACTCCCTTGCCGCGCACCGACGGGTCCACGTACACGTCACACAGCCACCCGAAGGTCGCCCGGTCCGTGATGACCCGGGCGTACGCCACCTGATCCCCCGAGACCGTCTCGTACCCGCCGAAGTTGAGCGAGCCCTCGATCGCCCGGTCCTGCTTCTCCCGGGGGCGGCCCAGCGCCCAGTACGCGTCGGTGGACAGCCAGCGGTGGACGCGTTCGCGGTCGATACGGCCGGGGTCGGTGGAGATCTCGTAGCCCTCGGGCAGGCTCGGCGTGTCGGTCATGGCGCGATGCTCGCAGGGCGGCGACAGCTGCGTCGAGCGGTTATCCCAGCACCTCAGCGGTTATCCCAGCGCCTCGTCGCAGGCCGTACGCAGCCGCCGTACGCCCTCCGCGATCTCCCCGGTCCCCGCGACCGCCGCGAAGCTCAGCCGGATGTGCGCGGCCGGCGGCTCGGCACTGAAGTAGGGGCGGCCGGGAGTGATCGCGACGCCCGCGCGCAGGGCGGCAGCGGTCAGGACAGACTCTTCCGCACGGTCGGGCAGCCGCAGCCACAGGTGATAGCCGCCGGACGGGACGTGCGGCAGCGTGAAATCCGGCAGGTGCAGCCCGAGCGCGGCGGTCATCGCGTCCCGGCGTGCCTTCAACTCGGCCGAGACGGACCGCAGATGACGCGGCCAGGCGGGCGAGCCGACGAGTTCTAGCGCGGCCTCCTGAAGGGGCCGGGGCACGAAGAAGGTGTCGACGACCTGGATGGCGCGCAGCCGCTCCAGGACCGGCCCGCGCGCGGCCAGGGCGCACACCCGGAAGCTCGGCGAGGTCGCCTTGGTCAGCGAGCAGACGTGGACGACGACGCCGTCGGGGTCGTCGACGGCCAGCGGGCGCGGCAGCGGCCCGGCGTCCTCGTGCACGAGCCGCCGCACGAAGTCGTCCTCGACGACGAACGCGCCCGCCTCGCGCGCGATGCGCAGTACCTCGCCACGCCGCTCGGGCGCGAGCACGGCACCGGTGGGGTTCTGGAAGAGCGGCTGGCAGACGAAGGCCGGCGCGCCCGTGGCACGGAAGGCGTCGGCGAGCAGCGCCGGTTTCACACCGTCGGCGTCCACCGGGACGGGCACCGGGCGCAGACCGGCGGCACGGGCGATGGCGAGCATGCCGGGGTAGGTCGGCGACTCGACCAGGACGGGGGCGCCGGGCGGGGCGAGGGCGCGCAGGGCGGTGGTGAGCGCGGACTGTCCGCCTGCGGTGATCAGCACCTCGGCGGCGGTGAAGGACCCGCCGATGCCGCGCGCGAACCACTCCCGCAGCTCCGGCAGTCCTTCCATGGGCGGGCGCCCCCAGGCACCGGGACGCCGTCCGGCGCGCGACAGGGCGGCGGCCATCGCCCGCTCCGGCTGCAGCGACGGATGCAGGTAGCCGCCGTTGAACTCGATCACGCCGGGCGGCGGGGCGGCCAGCGACACCAGCACCCCGGAGGCGTCCACCGAGCGCGGTACGAGGTCGGCGGCGCCGTCCGCGCTGAGCGCGACCTCCTGCCAGGAGGTGTCCCCGGCCGGGGCCGGTGCCGTCCTGGTCTGTGCGCGGAACGCGCCCGCGCCGGGCCGGGTGACCACCAGCCCCTCGGCGGCGAGCTGCGCCAGGGCCCGGGACACGGTCACGGGGCTCACCCGGAATCGCTCGACGAGGGCCCGGCTCGACGGCAGCTTTCCACCAGGCGAGTAGCGGTCGAGCTCCCTCCGGAGCCGTTCCGCCAGTTCAGCGACACTGCTACGCTCGTGCATGAGAGCACAGAGTAGCGCTACTACCGCACCTCGGATAGCAGTCGCCAAGGATCGGGACCGCCCCGGCCTCGGTATCCTCCAGGCCGCCCTCGGCGTCATCGCCTTCTCCCTCACGTTCCCCGCCACCGCCTGGGGTCTTGAGGGCTTCGGGCCCTGGTCGCTGGTCGCCGTCCGGAGCGTCCTGGCCGCGGTGATCGCGGGCGGCTGTCTGCTCGGCCTTCGCGTGCCGCTGCCCGTCCGCCGGCACTGGCCGGGCCTCGCGGTCGTCGGGGCCGGGGTGGTGCTCGGCTTCCCGCTGCTGACCACGCTGGCGCTGCAGACCTCGACCACCGCGCACGCCGCCGTCGTGGTCGGCCTGCTCCCCCTCACCACCGCCCTCTGCTCCGCCCTGCGGGTCGGCACCCGGCCCTCGCGCACCTTCTGGACGGCTGCCCTCGCGGGCGCGGCGGCCGTGCTGGCCTTCACCGTGCAGCAGAGCGGCGGCGCCCTGAGCACGGCCGACCTGTACCTCTTCGCGGCGCTGCTGGTGTGCGCGGCCGGCTACACCGAGGGCGGCCGGCTGGCCCGGGTCATGCCGGGCTGGCACGTCATCGGCTGGGCGCTGGTGCTGTGCCTGCCGCTGACCGTGCCCATGGCCACGCTCGCACTGGCGCAGGAGCCCGTGCGGCTGACGGCGCACAGCGTCACCGGGCTGCTGTGGGTCGCGGTGGGCTCGCAGTTCGTCGGCCTGGTCGTCTGGTACCGGGGCATGGCGGCCATCGGCATCCCGAAGGCCAGCCAGTTGCAGCTCGCCCAGCCCCTGCTCACACTGGTGTGGTCAGTGCTGCTGCTGGGCGAGCACCTGCCGGTGGCCGCCCCGCTGACGGCAGCGGCGGTGCTGGTCTGCATCGCCGTCACACAGCGGGCGCGCGGCTGAGCGGGGCGCGCACGGCACCTGCCAAGTAGCGCTCCCCACCGTAGACTCGAGGCCACGGACCGCTGCTCCGCACCTCGTGAGGAGGCCCCAGATGCGCGCAATAGTGGGCGACCAGCTTGTCCAGCACGGCAGGGTGGTCGGTCAGCACGACAAGGTCGGCGAGATCGTCGAAGTGCTCGGCCAGGAGGGCAATCCCCCGTACCGCGTCCGGTTCGAGGACGGGCACGAGGGAGTGTGCTCACCGGGACCCGACACCGAGATCCGGCACCGGGAGACCACCACCGGGCCGTGATGCGGCGCGGGGCGGCGACGCCGGCTACTCGTAGTGGTCGGCGACCACCCTCGCCATGGCCCCGATCCGATCGGTCGCCACGTCCTTGGCGGCGAAGAAGACGTGCCCGCGCACCTGTGCGTAGTCCTCGGCCAGCGCCAGGTGCCGGGACAGCTCGGCCGGGTTCTGCCAGGCGGCGGGCTGCGCCGGGTCACCGGCCTTGTACAGCGCCTCCCCCACGTACAGCTGCGTCGAGGTGCCGCGCGCGACCTCCGCCCACCAGGGCACCAGCTTGGCGTAGTCGGCGGCGGCGAAGCCGATGTTCCAGTACAGCTGCGGGACGATGTAGTCGATCCAGCTCTCACGCACCCATTTGCGGGTGTCCGCGTGCAGGTCGTCGTACGTCTGCACACCGGCCCGGGTGTCCGAGCCGCGCTTGTCCGTGGCGGCGTTGCGCCACACGCCGAAGGGGCTGATTCCGAAGCGGGCGCTCGGCCTGACCTTCTTGATGCGGCCCGCCGTCTCCCGCACCAGCTTGTTGATGTTGTCCCGCCGCCACGCGGCCCGGCTCGGGAAGGCGCCCCCGTGCTCGTCGTAGGCCGCGTCGTCGTCGAAGCTCTGGCCCGCCACCGGGTACGGGTAGAAGTAGTCGTCGAAGTGGACGCCGTCCACGGGGTACTTCCGCACCGCGTCGAGCATCGCGTCCTGCACGAAGGCACGGACCTCGGGCAGCCCCGGGTTGTAGTAGAGCTTCCCGCCGTACGTCACCACCCAGTCCGGGTTCCGGCGCGCGGGGTGGGAGGCGGCGAGCCGGGACGGGTCGGCGTGCGTCGCGACCCGGTACGGGTTGAACCAGGCGTGCAGTTGCAGACCGCGGGCGTGGGCCTCCTCGACGGCCGTGCCCAGCGGGTCCCAGCCCGGGTCCTTGCCCTGGGTGCCGGTGAGGTACTGCGACCACGGCTCGTACGGTGAGGGCCACAGGGCGTCCGCAGTGGGCCGGACCTGGAAGAACACGGTGTTGAGCCGCCTGCTCACCGCCGTGTCGAGGTGCTTGCGCAGCTCGGCGCGCTGCTTCGACGCGCTCAGCCCCGGCTTGGACGGCCAGTCGCGGTTGGCCACGGTGGCCAGCCATACGCCCCGCATCGCGGAGGCCGCCCTGTCTCCTCCCTTGCCGTCCCTGGTGACGTCCTCCTTGGGCGCGGCCGACGCCGGAGGCACCATCGTGAAAGCCGACAGCGCCGCCACCGCGAACGCCCTGCGTGACACTCGTCCCATCCGCATGCCCCAAAATGCCGCGGATCCGCCCGGTCGCGGATCGCTCCGGGCCCAGAATGCCCGACTCTGGGCCGACCCCCGCGATCGATCATCGATACTTGGGAGTAACGTGCTCGAACGGAGCAGGCACCGGACCACGGAGCACCTGCCCGGACGTGGATCAGCAGCGAAAGGGACGATGTGACGGACATCCCAGCGGGAGACATTGCACGCGTCGGAGTCGTGGGCTGCGGTCAGATGGGCGCGGGGATCGCCGAGGTGTGCGCCCGGGTCGGTCTGGACGTCATGGTCGCCGAGACCACCGGCGAGGCCCTGGAGATCGGCCGGACCCGGCTGTTCAACTCCCTGGCCAAGGCGGCGGAGCGCGGCAAGATCACCGAGGAGGAGCACGAGGCGGCGCAGGCCCGGCTGAGCTTCACCACGGACCTCGGCGAGTTCGCCGACCGTGATCTGGTGATCGAGGCCGTCGTCGAGAACGAGCACGTCAAGACCGAGATCTTCCAGGTGCTCGACCAGGTCGTGAACCGGCCCGACGCCATCCTGGCCTCCAACACCTCCTCCATCCCGCTGGTGAAGCTGGCGGTGGCGACCTCGCGGCCCGACCGGGTCATCGGCATCCACTTCTTCAACCCGGCCCCGGTGCAGAAGCTCGTCGAGCTGATCCCGGCGCTCACCACGTCCGAGGACACCATCGGCCGGGCCGAGCAGTTCACCGAGAAGCTGCTGGGCAAGCACGCGATCCGCGCCCAGGACCGCTCCGGCTTCGTGGTCAACGCGCTGCTGATCCCGTACCTGCTCTCCGCGATCCGCATGTTCGAGACGGGCATCGCGAGCCGCGAGGACATCGACAACGGCATGGAAATGGGCTGCGCCCACCCGATGGGCCCGCTGAAGCTCTCCGACCTCATCGGCCTGGACACGGTCGCGTCGGTGGCCCAGTCGATGTACGAGGAGTACAAGGAGCCCCTGTACGCCGCTCCCCCGCTGCTCCAGCGCATGGTCGACGCGGGCCGCCTGGGCCGCAAGACGGGCTCGGGCTTCTACACGTACGACTGACCGGCCGGCCGACGCCGCCACCTCAACGCCGCCGTTCCTCCGGCCACGGCCGGGCCCGGCGGCGTCCCCATTCCGCCGCCTGCTCATTGAGGCGACGGCGCAGCCAGCCCATCCAGAGGGCGAGCGGAGTGGCCACGAGAGCGAGCAGCAGCGCCGTGCCCCACCCCTGTCCGCCGGAGGAGAACCGGAACACCACGACCAACAGCGCGTAGAGCGCCAGCGCATACGCCGCGTTCTTCTGCCACTTCGCCATACGCCTCCGGGTACCCCCCGAGGCCGGTTACGGTCGGTCAGATTTCGGCCATGCTGCGGGCCCGGCACCTGAATGAGTGCCGGGCCCGCAGTATTCACACACCGTGTGCGCGCCGGGCTCGCATATGCCCCTCGCACACTCTCCCCAGGCGCCCACCAGGCGAGTTGACTCCACATGCGCATGCAAGGGATGTGAAACGACTACGGAAAGGAGCGGACTCGTGGCCGCCGATCCCGAGCATCCCGTCGTTCATGGAGAACTCGCAGAGTTACGACGCCGCCTCGACGTGGCCTACGCCCGCGTCGAGGGCGGGCTGGCTCTGCTCAGCCACCGCACCGAGGAGACCGCCAAGGAAATCGACGAGCTCAACACCCGGATCCACACGCTCGAACACACGCGCTGGCCGCTGCCCGCGGTCGCCGCCCTCACCGCCGTGGGTGCCCTCGTCCTGGCGATCTGGCAGGCGCTGGGACGCTAGGCCCTGCCCGGCCTAGGGCAACGCGTCCTGTCCGAGCCTGAGATGGTGCAGCAGAAGTAACGCGGCCGCCATGTTGGCGGCCGGGACCTCGCCGCGGGCGACCATGTCGGGGACGAGCTTGAGGGGGACCCATTCCCGGCGGTCCGACTCGAAGTCGTCCACGGGGTGCCCGACGTACTCGCCCTCGTCGGCCCAGTACACGTGGTGCCGGGCGTCGGTGAGCCCGTTGGACGGCTCCACGCTCATGAGGTGGTGCAGGGGTCCCGGCCGCCAGCCGGTCTCCTCCTCCAGTTCCCTGGCGGCCGCGCGGGCGATGTCCTCGCCGTCCTCGACGACACCCGCCGCGAGTTCCCACCCCCAGCTGTCCGTGATGAAACGGTGTCGCCAGAGCAGCAGCACCTCGTTGGCCTCGTTCACCACCGTGGCCACCGCAACCGGCCGCAGCCGTATGAGGAAGTGGTCGAGGTGCCGGCCGTCCGGCAGTTCGACATCCGCGAGATTGACGCTGAACCAGCGGTTTGCGTACACAGTTTGTTCGTTGCGTTTCGTCCACTGCACGGTTCTGCCACCTTCCGTCGAGTAAGTGGCAATATCGCAGCAGGGACGTACTGGGCAGCAGGCGCACAGGAAGTCGCTCGGGATGACGCGGACGCCGCTGCCCCGGATCTACAACGGTACGCGCAGTGCCCCGTCGATGAGTTCGGCGGCCTCGGCCGTGCCCGCGCTACCGCTGCGCACCAGATGCTCGCGCACCGCGCGCAGCCGGTCCCGCAGCCGCTGGGACTCCATGCCGCGGGCTTGCTCGGCCATCTGCACGGCGATGACCACCGCCTTGTCGGCATTGCCCTGCCGCAGTTCGATGGTGCTCAGCATGGCCAGCCGGTGCACCCGGCCGCGGTCGTGCGCCGGGTTGTCGACGGCGGCAGCGGCATGCTCCCCGGCCGCCGCGATCTCCCCGAGGCTGAGCAGCGCCTCCGCCACCTGCACATTGACGAGCCCCGGCTGGACATAGCCGGTCTCGTCGGGCTCGTACCCAGGCCGGATGCGTTCGGCGGACCGCTCGGCCCGCCGGATGCAGGACAGGGCACTGGTGCCGTCGCCGAGATGCGCGTACGCCTTGGCCTGCATCGCGTACAGGTCGGAGGCGAGCGCCGGGGTGATCTGCTTGCCGGCGGCCCGCAGCGCGGCCTCCGCGAAGGCGACGGACTGCCGGTACTCCCGCATGAACAGCGACTGGTTGACGAGCAGGGCGATCACATACGCCCCGAGCCCCTGGTCCCCGCTGGCCTTCGCCAGGCGCAGGGCCTGGTGGAAGTAGCGCTGCGCGAGGCCGTGCGCGTCGGAGTCGTACGCACAGATGCCGGCGACGGCCACCAACCCGCCCGTGGCCCGGTGGACTTGCCGGCCGGTCTCGTCGGTATAGCTGCCGCGCAGCAGCGGGGCGGCCTCGGAGTTGAGGAAGCCGACGATCCGGGCCCTGGTCGCGATGCCCCCGGCCTTGCGGTACATCTGCTCGTAGTGGGTCCGGGCCGACCGCAGCATCTCCAGATCGCCTGCGGTGACCCGGTGTCTGCCGCCGCGGGAGACATCCACGTCCTCGGGCGGGTTCTCCCACTCCCACACCGGCATGACGGCGGGCGTACCGGTGAGCGCGGGGGCGCCCAGGAGGTGCGGGCGCTGCTGCTGGTCGGAACGCCACAGGGCGGTGGCCCGCTCGACGAAACCGGACAGGGAACCGGTGTGCGGGGCGGCCGGCTCGCCCGGCACGCCGAGGCCGATGTCGTCGAGGGTGACATGCCGTTGGAGCCGGGCGGCGAGCACCTCGCAGATCAGGTCGGGTACCTGGCCCCTGGGGCGCTGCCCCTTCAACCACCGGGCGACGGCGGTGTGTTCGTACCTCAGGGACAGGCCCCGTGCCCGTCCCGCCTGGTTGACGTGTGCGGCCAGCCCCGCGTGCGAGATCCCGGCTTCGTCCAGGATCGCGTCGAGCAGAGTGTTGGGCTGCATGTGGGCCCCCCGGTGGCTCGGTGCGGCCAGATTAGTGGTTCCGCCTTCACACGGGGTGTGAACGGAGTGCTCGAATCCGCACTGTGTGCGCACTGTCGCGCAGAGTCGCGAGCCGGTTGACTGAAATGCCTCGCAAGAGGCTGGCCGGGCCGCCGGCTCCCCCTCGTACAGTGCGGCGGCCCGCTCCCGCCGTCCGCCCGGCTGCCTGCCCGACACTCCGTGGCGGGGCGGACGGCATCGCCGGCCGGCCGGGCGAGTCATCGCCGGTGGGTCAGAGGCGCGTTGTCGGCTGCGGGTGCGTGGTGGGCGTTCGCGCAGTTCCCCGCGCCCCTGAAGGCATGCATGCGCCGTTCCTCAGGACCAACAGGGCGATGTCGTCGGCCGGGGTGCCGTCGGAATGATCGGCCAGCGCGCTCTGGACACCGCGGAGAATCGCCTGCGGTGCGAGCGACTCCTCCCGTGCGACGCTCGCCAGCACGACCGACAGGGGGAAGAACCGGCCACGGGCGTCCCTCGCGTCCTGAGCACCGTCCGTGTAGAGGAACAGCGCGTCGCCGGGCGGGAGATGCCCCAGACCTACGGTCGACAGCACGTCCGGCAAGGGAAAAACGCCCAGGGGCGGGTACGGGTCGACGGGGGCGAGCTGTTCGACTCGGGTGCCGCTCAGCCGGTACGGCCACGGGTGCCCGCAGTTCAGGGCTGCCATCTCGCCGTCGGCGCGGATCTCCACGAGGAGCAGGGTCACGAACTCCTCGGCGACACTCGCAGGATGCTCTCGGCGCAGATGCCGGTCCAGGGCGCGTTCCAGCCGGCGCAGCACCCCGCCGAGGTCCTCCTCGTCGTAGGCGGCCTCGCGGAAACAGCCGAGCACGGCGGCGACGGTCCCGAACGCGCCGATCCCGTGCCCGCGTACATCGCCCATCACAGCCCGTACGCCGTGTTCGGTGGCGAGGACCTCGTACAGGTCACCCCCGATCGCGGCCCCGCGCTCCGCCGACAACTGGGCGGCGGCGACGTCCAGTCCCTCGATCCGCGAGGGCAGCGGCCGCAGCAGCGCGTTCTGCGCGGCATCCGCGACCCGGCGCAGCTGACGCAGCTCACGCATCAGCGTCCGCCCCACATGGAGGATCACCCCGGTACCGACCACGAAGAAGACGGCACTGGGCAGACCGAGGCCGCGCACCCGACCCCTGATGCGGATCATGCCGATGGCCCCCCAAATAGGCCCAGACACACAGAATCGGACCGGCCCAAGAAGGCCGGTCCGATTCTGTCGACAGCACACCCGAAAGGGCAGAATCGCCTGCCTTTACCACTCAAACGAGTGAGGCGACCCGCCCCTCAGGGGCGCGGGGAACTGCGCGACCAGCCACAACGAACCCGCGGCCGGCAGACAACACGCCCCCACGGCGCTAACTCCGCAACTCAGCCCCTACACGCTCCCCCGCAAGGACCACCGCCGCATCCCGAGCCGCCGACGCCTCATCCACCGTCAGCGTCCGGTCAGCCGCCCTGAACCGCAACGCGTACGCGAGCGACTTCCGCCCCTCACCCAACTGCTCCACGTTCTCGTACACATCGAACAGCCGGATCGACTCCAGCAGCTCACCGGCCCCGGCACGCAGGGCCTCCTCGACCTCCGTCGCCGGAACCACCGCATCGACGACCAGGGCGACATCCTGCGTGGCCACCGGGAACGCGGAGATCCGCGGCGCCGTCAGCGTGGCATCGCCGGCCTTCTCCACCGCGTCCAGGTCGATCTCCATCGCGCAGGTACGCGCGGGCAGCCCCAGCGCCTTGACGACGCGCGGGTGCAACTCCCCCGCGTGCCCCACGACCCGCTCGGCACCGTCCACGGTGATCGCCAGCTCGGCGCACCGGCCCGGGTGCCACGGTCCGTACTGCCCCTTGTGGATGATCAGCTCGGCGCCCGCCTCTCGGGCGACGCTCCGCGCCGCCTCGACCGCGTCGGCCCAGTCGGCCGGACGGCCCTTGCCCCACCAGCCGGACTGCTCGCGGGCACCGGCCAGGACGACGGCGGCGTGCCGCGGCTGCTCGGGCAGTGCGGCGTTCAGCTCGGCGAGTTCCTCGTCGGTCGGGCGGCGGTCGACGGGCAGCACGGCGGCGGTCGGCTGCTCCTCGCGCGGCTGGAAGACCAGACCGGTCTCGAACAGCGCGAGATCGTGCGAACCCCGGCCGTCGTTGCGCCGCAGGGCACCCAGCAGGCCCGGCAGCAACGAGGTGCGCAGCGCGGGCTCCTCGTCGCTCAGCGGGTTGCTGAGCTTCACGACACGGCGGGCCGGGTCGTCGGGCTCCAGGCCGAGCTGGTCGAAGACCTGCTCGCTGAGGAACGGGTAGTTCGGCGCCTCGACGTACCCGGCCCCGGCCAGGGCCCGGCCGACGCGGCGGTGCAGCCGCTGCCGGTGGGTCAGGCCACGGCCGGCCGGCGGCCTGGGCAGCGTGGAGGGCAGGTTCTCGTAGCCCTCCAGCCGGATGACCTCTTCGGCCAGGTCGTTCGGGTCGGTGAGGTCGGGCCGCCACGACGGCACGGTGACGATCAGCTCGTCCTGGCCGTACACGTCACAGCCGACCTGCTGGAGGCGGCGTACGACGGTCTCGCGGCCGTACACGACGCCGGCGACCTTGTCCGGGTGGTCGGCCGGGAGGGTGATGGTGTGCGGCGCGGTCGGAGCGAGGACCTCGGTGACGCCGGTCTCGGCGGTGCCACCCGCGAGCAGGACCAGCAGGTCGACGGTGCGCTGCGCGGCGGCCGCCGCTGCCTGCGGGTCGACGCCGCGCTCGAAGCGCCGGGACGCCTCGGAGGACAGCTTGTGCCGGCGTGCCGTGCGCGCGATCGACACCGCGTCGAAGTGGGCGGCCTCGATCACCACGTCGGCCGTGGCGTTCTCCAGGTCGTCGTGGTCGGCGATCTCCGTGTTGGCGCCGCCCATGACACCGGCGAGCCCGATCGGGCCGCGGTCGTCGGTGATCACCAGGTCCTCGGCGCCCAGCGTGCGCTCGACACCGTCGAGGGTGGTGAGCTTCTCGCCCTGCTCGGCCCGGCGCACGCCGATGGTGCCCTGGACCAGGCCGCGGTCGTAGGCGTGCAGCGGCTGGCCGAGCTCCATCATCACGTAGTTGGTGACGTCGACGGCGAGCGAGATCGGGCGCATGCCGACCTTCTGCAGCCGGCGCTGCAGCCAGATCGGGGAGCGGGCCTCGGCGCTCAGGCCTGCCACCGTACGGGCGGTGAAGCGGTCGCAGCCGGTGGGGTCGGAGATCCGCACCGGGTAGCCGTAGGCGTTCGGGCCGGGCACGTCGAGCAGCGCCGGGTCGCGCAGCGGCAGGCCGTAGGCGATGGCGGTCTCGCGGGCGACGCCGCGGATGGACAGGCAGTCGCCGCGGTTGGCGGTGACGGCGATGTCCAGGACCTCGTCGACCAGCTCCAGCAGCTCGACGGCGTCCTTGCCGACCTCGGTCTCCGGCGGCAGCACGATGATGCCCTTGGTGCCGTCGTCGCCCATGTTCAGCTCGTCGCTGGAGCAGATCATGCCGCGCGACATCTTGCCGTAGGTCTTGCGCTCGGCGATCTGGAAGTCACCGGGCAGCACGGCACCGGGCAGGGCGACGACGACCTTGTCGCCGACGGCGAAGTTACGGGCGCCGCAGACGATCTCCTGGGGCTCGCCGGTGCCGTTGGCCTGGCCGACGTCGACGGTGCAGAAGCGGATCGGCTTCTTGAACTCCGTCAGCTCCTCGATGGTCGCCACCCGGCCCACGGCCAGGGGACCCTTGAGGTCGGCGCCGAGCTGCTCGACGGTCTCGACCTCCAGACCGGCCGAAATCAGCTTGGCCTGCACGTCACGACCGGTCTCCGTCTCCGGCAGGTCGACGTACTCCCGCAGCCAAGAAAGCGGGACCCGCATCAGATCTCCATCCCGAACGGCCGGGTGAACCGGACGTCACCCTCGACCATGTCTCGCATGTCTTCGACGTTGTGGCGGAACATCAGCATCCGTTCGATGCCGAACCCGAAGGCGAAACCGCTGTACTTCTCCGGGTCGACACCGCAGGCCCGCAGCACGCGCGGGTTGACCATGCCGCAGCCGCCCAGCTCGATCCAGCCCTCGGACGAGCAGGTGCGGCAGGAGCGGTCAGGGTTGCCGACGGAGGCACCACGGCAGACGTAGCAGACCATGTCCATCTCGGCGGACGGCTCGGTGAAGGGGAAGAAGTTCGGCCGCAGCCGGGTCTTCATGCCCTCGCCGAACAGCGACTGGACCATGTGGTCCAGGGTGCCCTTGAGGTCGGCCATGGTGAGGCCCTCGTCGACCGCGAGCAGTTCGACCTGACGGAAGACCGGCGTGTGCGTGGCATCCAGCTCGTCGGTGCGGTAGACGACACCGGGGCAGATCACGTAGACCGGCAGCTCGCGGTCGAGCAGGGAGCGGATCTGCACGGGCGAGGTGTGGGTGCGCAGCACGACGCCGGACTCGGTGCCGCCCTGCGGGCCCTTGACGAAGAAGGTGTCCTGCTCGCCGCGGGCCGGGTGGTCAGGGCCGATGTTCAGGGCGTCGAAGTTGAACCACTCGGCCTCGACCTCGGGCCCTTCGGCGACCTCGTAGCCCATGGCCACGAAGATGTCCTCGATGCGCTCCGACAGCGTGGTGAGCGGGTGCCGGGCGCCGGCCGGTACGCGGTCGTGGGGCAGCGTGACGTCCACGGCCTCCTCGACGAGTACGCGGGTGTCCCGCTCGGCCTCGAGTTCGGCCTGGCGGGCGGCGAGGCCCTTGTTCACGGCGCCGCGTGCCTGGCCGACGCGCTTGCCGGCGTCCGCCTTGGCGTGCGGGGGCAGAGCGCCGATCTCGCGGTTGGCGAGGGCCAGCGGGGAGGTGCCGCCGGTGTGGGCGACCTTGGCCTCCTGGAGCGCGTCGAGGGAGTCCGCGGCGGCGAAGGCGGCGAGCGCCTCGTCCCGCATGCGCTCGATCTCTTCCGGTTTCAACGTCTCGACCTCGACAGGGTCGTACGACTTATTCGGTGCCGACATCTCTTCCCGTGCTTCCGATTGCTGGCTGAAGGTCCCCGTCACCGACTCCGACGGCCGTCTCCGGGACACAAAGGTGCCAAGGGCCGAGTCTAACGGGGTGGAGGTATACGAATGCGCCCGCGGGCGGCTCAGGCGAGATAAGCCGGAGCGCTCACGGGCAACGTAAATCGGAACTCGGCGCCGGCGCCGGGCGCGCGGCCGACCGTGATGGTGCCGCCGTGGGCCTCGACGATGCCCTTGACGATGTAGAGCCCGAGGCCGGTGCCGCCGCGCTTGCTGCCCCGCCAGAAGCGGGTGAAGACGCGGTTCATGGACTCCTCCGGGATGCCGGGCCCCTCGTCGCTCACCGTGACCGACGTGGCTGCGTTCTCGGCGAACTCGCCCTCGCGGAGGGACGCCGTGGCCGTGACGTCGATCGTGACAGTTCCCTCGCCGTGCCGCACGGCATTTTCCAGGAGGTTGCTGAGCACCTGGTCGATCTTGTCGGGGTCGGCCCACAGATCGGGCAGCGGCTGCTGGACGCGCAGCAGGAACCGGTCGGCCGACTGCCCGGCGGCGACGTAGGCCTGGATGTGCCGTCCGACGGCGGCGCCGATGTCGACGGGCTGGCGGCGCACCTCCAGCCGGCCGGAGTCGATCCGCGAGATGTCGAGCAGCTCGGCGATGAGCCGGGTGACCCGGTCGGCGTCGGCGTCGACGGTCTCCAGCATCAGCCGCTTCTGGTCGTCGGTGAAGCGTTCCCACTTGGCGAGCAGGGTGGCGGTGAAGCCCTTGACCGAGGTGAGCGGGGAGCGCAGTTCGTGGGCGACGGTGGCGATCAGCTCGGCGTGGCTGCGCTCGGTGCGGCGGCGAGCCTCGGTGTCGCGCAGGGTGACGACGAGTCGCCGGACGGGCCCGGTGGGCCGGGTGCGGACGTAGCGCGCGGAGACCAGCACTTCACGCCCGCCGGGCAGAAGGAGATTGCGCTCGGGCTGTCCGACGCGGATGGCGAGGCCACCGTACGGGTCGGTCAGCTGCCACCAGCGGCGCCCCTCCAGGTCCTCTAACGGCAGGGCCTTCTCCAACTGCTGTCCGAGGGCGTCCCGGGCGCTGACGGCGGTGATGCGCTGGGCGGCGGCGTTGAAGCAGATGACGCGGCCCTGCTCGTCGGCGACGACGAGTCCGTCGGGCAGCTGGTCGGGGTCGATGCCGAGGGCGGCGAGATCACCGGGCGGCCGGAACGCGGCGGGCGGGTTCCCGGCGTCCTGGGCTCCCGGTGCGCTGCTCGTGCCGACGCTCATCCCCGTTCCCCACCTCTCAGGTTCCATGGGGGTCCCCCCTGCTCGAGCGCAGCCGACAGCTTGGGGGAGGGTCCCTGAGCTGGTCACCCTACTAGTTCCCGGTGACGGAACGGCACCCTCCGGCGGCGCGCTGTGCACGCGCGGACGCATAGAGACATACGGCGGCGGCGGTGGCGAGGTTCAGGCTCTCGGCCTTCCCGTGGATCGGGACGCGCACGACGGCGTCGGTGAGGGCGCGGGTCTCCTCCGGGAGGCCCCAGGCCTCGTTCCCGAAGACCCAGGCGGTCGGCCCGCCCATGGTGCCCTTGTCGAGCTCCTCGTCGAGGTCGCGGTCGCCCGCCCCGTCGGCGGCGACGACCCGGACACCGGCGGCCCGCAGCCTGTCGACCGCCTGCTCCACGGGGACGCCGACGGCGACGGGCAGGTGGAACAGGGACCCGACGGAGGCACGGACGGCCTTGGGGTTGTACACGTCGACGGAGGCGTCGGTCAGGACGACGGCCTCGGCGCCGGCCGCGTCGGCGCAGCGCAGCACGGTCCCGGCGTTGCCGGGGTCGCGGACGTTGGCGAGGAGGGCGACGAGCCGGGGTCGCGCCTCGAGGACCTCCTCGAAGGGCGTGTCCAGGAACCGGCAGACGCCGACGAGTCCCTGCGGGGTGACGGTGGTGGAGATATCGGCGATGACCTGCTCGGAGGCGAGGTGCACCCGGGCGCCGGTGTCCCGGACGGCCCCCACGATGTCGGCGTACCGCTCGGCGGCCTCCAGCGTCGCGAACAGCTCCACGAGTGTGGCCGTGTCCCCGGTCCGGTGCCCGGCCGCCTCGCGCACGGCCTGCGGTCCCTCCGCGAGGAACAGCCGCTCCTTCCCCCGGAAGTTCCGCTTGGCCAGCCGCCGCGCGGCCAGGACGCGGGGCGAGCGGGGGGAGATGAGCTCGGGCGTGGCGGGGGACATCCTGTTCACTTTCTCGTAGCTGCACAACAAGACCCGCAGGCCGTTCGGCCTGCGGGTCCTTGAATCACGTCGGCTTGCGGCCGGCGCGGCGTCACGCAGCCTTGGGCGCGTTGACGTCGCTCGGCAGCGCCTTCTGAGCGACCTCGACGAGCGCGGCGAACGCACCGGCGTCGTTGACGGCCAGCTCGGCCAGGATCTTGCGGTCGACCTCGACGTTCGCGGCCTTCAGACCCTGGATGAAGCGGTTGTACGTGATGCCGTTGGCGCGGGCAGCGGCGTTGATGCGCTGGATCCACAGCTGCCGGAAGTCACCCTTGCGCTTCTTGCGGTCGTTGTAGTTGTAGACCAGCGAGTGGGTGACCTGCTCCTTGGCCTTGCGGTAAAGGCGCGAACGCTGACCGCGGTAGCCGGAAGCCTGCTCGAGGATCGCCCGGCGCTTCTTGTGGGCGTTCACTGCCCGCTTGACGCGTGCCACTTTTTAACTCCTTGTAGCGGGGCCGCGGTGGTCCTCACACGGCCCGAAATCGATTGGGTCCCGGTCCTGACGTACGGCGCTCACGCGCCGAAACGTCACTTGCCGAGAAGCTTCTTGATCTTCTTGGCGTCGCCCGGGGCCATCTCGGCGTTGCCGGTGAGGCGACGCGTCACACGGGACGACTTGTGCTCGAGCAGGTGGCGCTTGCCGGCACGCTCGCGGAGCACCTTGCCGGAGCCGGTGACCTTGAAGCGCTTGCTGGACCCGCTGTGCGACTTGTTCTTCGGCATAGCGCCGTACTCTCCTCGTCGGTGGCGCTCCGGTGCCCGGTTGCGAAAACCGGGCACGGTGGAGCGTCGTCTTGTTTCGGTTGCTTCCTGGGACTCGCGTCCCCAGGGGTCACGCCTCGGCGTGCTCCTCGGCCGGTGCCTCGACGTCCACGTCGGCCTCGGCGTCAGCGTCGGATTCCGCGGCGTTCTGCGAGCGGCCGGGGTTGGCCTTCGCGTCCGCCTTGCGGGCTTCCTGCGCCTGGCGAGCCTCGGCCATCGCCTCGGTCTTCTTCTTGTGCGGACCGAGGACCATGATCATGTTTCGGCCGTCCTGCTTCGGGTTCGACTCCACGAAACCGAGGTCCTGGACGTCCTCCGCGAGACGCTGCAGCAGTCGGTAGCCCAGCTCGGGCCGGGACTGCTCGCGACCACGGAACATGATCGTGATCTTGACCTTGTCGCCCTGCTTGAGGAACCGGACGACGTGACCCTTCTTGGTGTCATAGTCGTGCGGGTCGATCTTCGGCCGGAGCTTCATCTCCTTGATGACCGTGTGCGCCTGGTTCTTGCGCGCCTCACGGGCCTTCATGGCCGACTCGTACTTGAACTTCCCGTAGTCCATGAGCTTGCACACGGGCGGACGGGCGTTCGCCGCGACCTCGACCAGGTCCAGGTCGTACTCCTGCGCAAGCTCCAGTGCCTTGGCCAGCGGGACGATGCCCACCTGCTCGCCACTGGGACCGACAAGTCGCACCTCGGGAACGCGAATCCGGTCGTTGATGCGGGGCTCGGCGCTGATGGATCCTCCTCGGTAGCACCACGCGACGGTCTGGCGGACGGCCGCGTAACGTCTCTATTCGATAGACCTAACCGCGTCGAAGCAGAAAAAATGCCCCGGACGATCCCAGGCGGGGCTCCTCGAACTACCGGAGCACCGCCGCGGTGACCGCGGGGCGCGATTTCGGACGGATCGCCGCCGCTTGGGACGGGACCGCCTGACCGGTGACCCGCCGCCCTGGGGGCGGCTGGGTGGGAGTTCGAAAGCCTCCACTTGTGGGCCGGACTCGCGGGCTGTGAGGCATACGGGTCCGACCGGTCGTTACACGAGGTTACCAGCAATGGCCAGCAAGGGCTAATTGGGGCGCCCCCGGCCCTGGTGCGGCGCGCGTCCGTCCTGCGCCTATCGTGTGGGGCATGAGTGAGACCCCTCCTGAGTCCCCCGACTTCGACGCCATGGCCCGCGACATCGCCGAGGTCCCGGCGGTCGAGGTGATCGTGACGGTCGCCGTCAACCTGATGAGCGCCGCCGCGGTGAAGCTCGGCCTGACCGAGGAGGGCGACAAGCACAAGGACCTGGACGAGGCCCGCAAGCTGGTGCACGCTCTGGCCGGCCTGCTGGACGCCTCCGCGACCGAGATCAGCTCCTTCCACGCGTCGCCGCTGCGCGACGGTCTGAAGTCGCTGCAGCTGGCGTTCCGCGAGGCATCGCTGCGCCCGGACGAGCCGGGCCAGGGGCCGGGCGAGAAGTACACGGGCCCGGTCTACGGCTAGTCCCGAGGCCGGCCGGCAGTCCGGTCCGTCAGCGTTCGTACAAGGGCTCGCCCGGGGGCGTCGCCTCGGCCGGCAGCAATGCCAGGTCGAGGCCGCGCACCAGGCGGGCCCTCAGTGTTTCGTCGGCGGCGAGCCGCTCGGCGACGGCCCGGGCGGCCTCGGCCGGGGGCGCGTACGCGTCGAGGACCAGGGCGAGGGTGCCGTCGGCCCGGCCCGGTCCGAGATGGGCACGCAGGACGGCGGGCTCGGCGGCCACGGCATCGCGTACGGCCGTGATCACGGCCGGGTCGGCCAGCGGGTCGGTGGTCGACCGGCCCTCCGCGAGGGCGAGCAGTGCGGAGCCGGTCAGTTCGAAGGGCACGGGTCCGGCCAGATCCAGCACGACCGTGTCCGCCTTCTCGTGGGCGGCGGCCTGGAGGGCCTGGTGCAGGGGGACGGCGACGGGGCGGGCCGCCGGGTCCCAGCGGGCGAGGGAGTCCGTGGACGTGAAGGCGGGGAGGGCGGTGCGGCTCCCGGCCTTCAGCGTCGGTACGGCCATGTCGCTGGTCTTCTCGCGGCGCAGCCCCCGCTCGTCCTCCTCGACCTCGCCGAGCACGGCCACGACGGGGACGAGCAGCCGGGCGCCCTTGAGGGCGTCAAGGACCGGGCCGACCGCGCCGCGGTCCTCTGACCAGGCGGCGAGCGCCGCGCTCAGCCGGGGGTCGGCGGAGCCGTCGTCGTCGGAGAAGCCGGGGTCGGGGATGTTCTTGTTCGCCACGGTCCTCGACCCTATCGGCCGGGTGCCGCCGCTTCGGCAGCGGTTCCGGTGGCCGGCTGCTAGAACTCGTCGCGGTTCGTACGGCGGCCGCGCCACAGGACCACGGCCGCCACCAGCAGGACAGCACCGGCGCTGCCCGCGAGGGGGGCGGCCCAGTCGGCGGTGTCGTCGCCGGAGGCGGCGTCCGGGCCGCTGCCGAAGTACTTCTCGCCGTGCGCCGCCGAGCGCAGGCCCTCCGGCTCGAGCCCGTCGGCGGCCTTGATGGCGGCGGCCGGGTCGACGAAGCCGAAGCCCCGGGAGTCGTCGCGGCCCCCGACGGGGGCGTTGCGGGCGGTGTCCTCGAGGAGCGACTTGATCTGGGCCGGGGTCAGGTCCGGCTGGGCGGCCTTGACCAGGGCGGCGGCGCCGGAGACGAAGGCGGCGGCGGCACTGGTGCCCCAGCCCTCGTAGTACTTGTGGTCGGGATCGGCGATGACGACGTCGACGCCGGGGGCGCTGACGGTGGCGTACCAGCGGCGGGTGGAGAAGGAGGCGCGGGTCCCGGAGCGGTCGACGGCGGTGGCGGCGATGACGCCCGGATAGGCGGCCGGGTAGGAGATGTGGTCGCCCTTCTCACCGCCGTTGCCCGAGGAGGCGACGACGACCACGCCCTTCTTCAGGGCGTACTGGATGGCCGAGTCCTCGGTGGATTCGGGGTGCGCGGAGGCGGAGTCGTCGCCGAGGGAGAGGTTGATGACGTCGGCGCCGTGGTCGGCGGCCCAGCGGATGCCCTCGGCGAGGGCGTTGCCGCGGGTGCTGCGGGCCTTGGCGCGGGAGGGATCGCCGTCCTCCAGGATCACGCGGACGGGGAGGATCTTCGCCTCGGGGGCGATACCGAGGACGCCGTCGGCGTTGCCCGGGCCGTGTCCGTGGCCGGCGATGATGCCGGCCATGGCGGTGCCGTGCCGGGCCCAGGCACGGTCGCCCGGCTCGGCTCCGAAGCCGACCAGGTCCTTGCCGGTGAGGACGTTGCCGACCAGGTCGGGGTGGTCGGCCTCGACGCCGGTGTCCAGGACGGCGACGGTGACGCCGTCGCCCTTCGTGGTCTGCCAGGCCTCCTGGGTGTGCATGGCCTCCAGGGCCCACTGCTGGGCGCGGATGCTGTCGGCGTGCGCGACGGGAGCGGGGAGAAGGACGAGGCCCGCGGCGAGCAGGACGCCGACGGCTCCGGCCCGCCGGGTCGCGGCGGCGCGCCTGGCCGGGCGGCTTGCGGCTTTCACGACGGCTGCTCCGTGGCCGAGCGGACGTTCTTGCGGAGGCCGCGTTCGACGCGGTCGGCGAGGCCCTGCGCCTCGTTGCCGAGGCCGGCCTGGGCCGGGGCGGTGGTGGCGTTGGGCTCCATGGCGTCCTCGGCGGGCTGCGGGTCGTCGACGGTGCGGCCGTCGGCCCAGCCGGAGACGGCGTAGACGACGACCGGGGCCTCGGTGAGCACGGAGACGGTCCAGGAGGCGCGCTGCCCCGTGCCGAAGCGGGCGGCGGGGGTGTTCCGCGCGGCGTACGGCAGGGGCATCAGGTCGCTGCGGCGGTCCAGGCGCTCCTTGCGGAAACGGTTCGCGAGGGAGGTCATGCCCGGGGCGTCGGCCGTGGTGAAGAGCAGGCCGACGGTGGTCACGTAGCTCTGGGTGGCGTCGGTGTAGGTGGCGCGCAGGAGCCGCTCGCAGCCGACGGGGGCGAGGGCCTTGCGCAGCAGGGGGTCGAAGGCGTCCTTGCAGCCGCTGTCCGGGGCGACGGCGATACGGGTCCAGGTGCGGTCGGCTCCGCCGGGGCCGGCGCCCTGGCCCTGCACGGTGGGCGGGAACAGCTGGTCGACGGGGACGCTGTGCCAGAGGCTTCCGGCCGTGGCGAAGGTGCTGCGCGAGCCCTCCTCGCCGGAGTCGCCGACCAGCCAGCTGCCGGTGACCGCACCCGAGATGAGTCCCAGCCCGAGCACGAGACAGGCGGCGGCCGCGGCGGCCTGCGATGCGCCGCGTCGGCCGAGCGGGCGGGGCCGTGCGTCACCGTCGTATCCCTCGGGCTCCCCGAACCACACGACGGGCCGCGCGCCGGTGGATGTCCCGCCGGGCGTCAGGGGGGCGCTCCAGGAGAAGGCCGGGTCGGGCGAGACGCGGGAGGCGGGGGCGGAGTCCGGGGGCGGAGGGGCCGGGGCCGCGGAGCGTGGCCGCTGGGTGGGCGCGGGCGGCATGCGCATACCAGGGCCGGCGCCAGAACCGGTATCGGCTCCGGCGGGCAAGCCCGCACATGCCTGCGGCTCACGCGTGGGGCGCGGCGGGGTGCCGGGGCGTACGGAACCGGGACGGCCGGAGGTTTCGGCGGTCTCGGAGTCGGGCCGCTCGGACCGCTCGGCGGGCGACGGGTCCGCGGGGATCGGCCGCAGGCGTCGGGTCGTCTCCGCCGCGTTCTCGGCGGGGGCGCCGGTACGGCGTGGCGCGGGGAGCGGCCCGGGCCTGCCGGAGGGGCCCGGAAGGTGACGCGGTCGCGGAGGGGTGTCCGGCGGGGCGGACGGCCTGTTCGACTCGGACCGGGTCTCGGGGCGGACGCCGGGCGGCGTGTCCGGGAAGCGGGCGGAGGCGAGCGGCGGGGGCGGTGCCGTGGACTCGGTGCGCTCGGGCGCGGCGGCGCCGAGGCTCGGGAAGCGAGGGCGCCCGTTCGAGGCGCCGCCGGATTTCGAGCCGCCACCGGAGCCGGGTGACGCCGGACCGGCCGTACCGCCGCCCCGAGCCGCCGTTCCGGGGCCGGGGACCTCTTCTGCCGATGTACCACCCGTGCCGAAACGCCCGCGGGACGAGCCCTGGCCCTCGGCGGCAGAGCCCGTCGGGGCCGCCTCACGCGCCGAGGAGGGCCGCCGCGCATCTGTCATCGGGCCCGCGGCACCGAAGAATCCGCGCCCGTCCGACGCAGCACGCGTCCCGGGGTCAGCAGACCCGGCCCGGTCGGTGTCCCGCCCCGCGGACGTCCGCGACGACCCCGCCGCCGGGCCGCCGCCGGAGCGCCCGCGCCCGTCCGTCTGCGCCGGAGCCGACGCACGCGGCACCGAAACACCGCCACCCGACGACACACGCCCGGTGGCAGGCCCGGCCTGGTCGGTGTCCCGCGCCGGGGACGGCCTCCGTGAACCCGCCGTCGAGCCCTCGCCCCTCGTCGTACTCGACCGGCCGGCGTCGGAAGACTCGCGCCCGTCCGCACCCGGAGTGGCGTCGTCCGCGGCTGTGTCGGACGGTTCGGCTGCCGTGTTCTGCGGGGGGTGTGGGGGACGCGGTGGGCTGCTGGGGCCCGGAGGGCTGCTCGGGCGCGGGGGGAAGGAGGCGCGCCGCGCTTCCGTGCTCATGCACCCCCCGTTTCCTCGCCCGGGCCGCTGCGTTCCGCGCGGGCCGGTGGCGTCCTGCCCGAGGCCCGGCACGGAATCGTCCCGGGCACACATACCCGTACGAACGGAGCGTCATCCCGGCGCGGATCCCCGGCCGGCTCGTTCCGCCGTACGTGCGCGTCACTCTACGGCTTGTTCCTGCACGAACGGGAACCAGTCCACGACCCCGGGGCATCTGCCCGGAACGTCCCCCTACCCTGCGGTAATCCAGTCTGGCAGGCTGCGTTCATGACTGCGCGCGCCGCCGACCGGGCCCGTTACGACCGGGCCACAGCCCATCTCGACGCCCCTCTCGCGATCGTGGACCTGGAGGCCTTCGACGCCAACGCCGCCGATCTGGTGCGTCGCGCCGGGGGCAAGCCCGTCCGGGTCGCCAGCAAGTCCGTGCGGTGCCGGGCGCTGCTGGAACGCGTCCTGGCCCGGGACGGTTTCGCCGGGATCATGTCCTTCACGCTCGCCGAGTCGCTGTGGCTGGCCCGGTCGGGGTTCGAGGACGTGCTGCTCGCCTACCCGTCGGCCGACCGTGCCGCGTACGCCGAACTCGCCGGTGATCCCAAGCTCGCCGCCGCCGTCACCGTCATGGTCGACGATGTCGCCCAGCTCGATCTGATCGACGCCTCGCGGGGCGGTGGCCGTGAAGTGGTGCGGGTGTGCCTGGAGTTGGACACGTCCCTGAGGCTGCTCGGCGGACGCGTGCGCGTCGGGGCCCGGCGTTCGCCGCTGCACTCCCCCGCGCAGGTCGCGGACGTGGCCAGGGCGGTGGCCCGGCGGCCCGGCTTCGAGGTCGTGGGGATCATGGCGTACGAGGGACACGTCGCCGGTGTCGGTGACGCGGTGGCGGGCCGCCCTCTGCGGTCCCGTGCCGTACGGCTGATGCAGGCCGCCGCCAAGCGTGAACTCGCCGAGCGGCGTGCGGAGGTGGTGCGCGCAGTGCGGGCCGTCGTGCCGGGTCTCGAGTTCGTCAACGGCGGCGGCACCGGCTCGGTGCAGCACACGGCGGCGGAGGAATCGGTGACCGAGATCGCCGCCGGGTCGGGGCTGTACCTGCCGCGGCTGTTCGACAACTACACGTCGTTCAGCGGCCGTCCGGCGGCCCTGTTCGCGCAGCCGGTCGTACGGCGGCCGGGGGTGGGCGTGGTGACCGTGCTCGGTGGCGGGTATCCCGCTTCCGGGGCCGCCGGGGCCGACCGGTCGCCCGTGCCGTACCTGCCCGAGGGGCTGCGCTACGACCCGCAGGAGGGGGCCGGTGAGGTGCAGACGCCGCTGCTCGGCTCGCCCGCCGACGATCTGCTGATCGGTGACAAGGTCTGGTTCCGGCACGCGAAGGCCGGTGAGCTGTGCGAGCGGTTCGACCAACTGCGGCTGATCGAGGGCGACGCGGTGACGGCGACCGTGCCGACCTACCGCGGCGAGGGGCACACGTTCCTGTAGCCCGTCAGCCGGTCGGCCGTTCAGTCCGAGGGGCCGATGCTGCTGCCCACGCCGCCGCCCGTGTCCGCGTCGCCGACCGGGCGGATGCCCTTGGTGACGCGGTCCATGTCGGCGAGCGGGGGTCCGTCCTCGCCCGCGTCGAAGACGTACCGGACGAGGACCGGTGACTCGGTGCCGACGCTGGAGGGGAAGACGAGCGACTGGACGTAGCCGCCCGGCCCCTTGGCGGTGTGGACGCGCCAGCGCACGAAGTACCCGGCGCGGCCTGCCACCGCGACCGGCCCGGACTTGACGACCTCGTGGGATTCCATGCCCCCGTAGGGCTTGCGGCCGATCCTGTCGCGGTCGAAGGCCTCTTCGGCCGCCTCGGAGATGTCCGCCTTGGCGAGGGCCTCGGGGGATTTCTCGTCGTTCGCGGTGACGGTGCGGGAGACGACGAGGCCGTGGCGGCAGACGGTGCCGTCGCCGGGGCAGTCGTAGGTGCCGTCCGTCGTCATGACGACGTCGTCCTCGGCGACGTGCTGCGGGCGGACCCAGCCGTCGAGCAGCGGGAAGGTGACGCCGTTGAGCTGGTCCTCGACGACGGCCGGGTCGTCGGCGGACGGCTCGGATGTGGACGTCTCGGGGGTCGGCTCCGACGGTTGTGACGCCGTGGGGCCGGGGTATGTCGGAGCCGTCCTCGTCTCCGAGCCGCTGTCGTCGCCGCTGGTGAGGACCAGGACTCCGGTGACGGTCGCCGCGACCAGGACCGCCCCGGCGGCGACGAGGGCGACCGCCTTCGCGCGCCCGGTGCCGCCGCCCGGGGGCGGGGGCACCGGGGTGGCCCCGGGCGCACGGCGGTGCTCGGTCCAGGCCGTGCCGTCCCACCAGCGTTCCTGGTGCGGGCCGTGCGGGTCGGGGTACCAGCCGGGCGGAGGCGTCATGCTCATCCCGGCACTCTAGAGCCAGGGGCCTACAGGGGTGTGACGTACGCCCCCGCGATCCCGCCGTCGACCAGGAAGTCGGTGGCGTTCACGAAGGAGGAGTCGTCGCTGGCCAGGAAGGCGACGGCGGCGGCGATCTCCTCGGCCTCGGCGAAGCGGCCCAGCGGGATGTGCACCAGGCGGCGTGCGGCGCGCTCCGGGTCCTTGGCGAACAGCTCCTGGAGGAGGGGGGTGTTGACCGGGCCGGGGCACAGGGCGTTCACGCGGATGCCCTCCCGGGCGAACTGGACGCCCAGTTCCCGGGACATGGCGAGGACGCCGCCCTTGGAGGCCGTGTACGAGATCTGGCTGGTGGCGGCGCCCATCCTCGCGACGAAGGACGCCGTGTTGATGATCGAGCCCCTGCCCTGGCGGCGCATGTACGGGATGGCGGCCTTGCAGCACAGGTAGACGGAGGTGAGGTTGACCTCCTGGACGCGCTTCCAGGCCTCCAGGCCGGTCTCCAGGATGGAGTCGTCGTCGGGCGGGGAGATGCCGGCGTTGTTGAAGGCGATGTCGACGCTGCCGTAGGTGTCGTGGGCGGCCTTGAAGAGGGCCTCGACCTGCTCGGGGTCGGTGACGTCGACCTTGACGAAGGTGCCGTCGGTCTCCTCGGCGGCGGCCTTGCCGCGGACCTCGTCGACGTCGCCGCAGACGACGTGCGCGCCCTCGGAGGCGAGGCGGCGCGCGGCGGCGAGGCCGATGCCGCTGCCGGCTCCGGTGACGACGGCGGTGCGGCCGACCAGCCGGCGGCAGATGGTGTCCTGAGCAGTCACTGTGCGGGGCCCTCCGTGCTGATGAAGACGTTCTTGGTTTCGGTGAAGGCGGCCAGGGCCTCGGGGCCGAGCTCGCGGCCGACGCCCGACTGCTTGTAGCCGCCGAACGGGGTCCAGTAGCGGACGCTGGCGTGGGAGTTGACGGACAGGTTGCCGGCGCGGACGGCCTGGGAGACGCGCAGGGCGCGGCCGACGTCCCGGGTCCAGATGGAGCCGGAGAGGCCGTACGGGGTGTCGTTGGCCAGGCGGATCGCGTCCGCCTCGTCGGTGAACGGCAGCAGGACGGCTACCGGGCCGAAGATCTCCTCGCAGGCCGCGGCGGAGTCGGGCCGCTCGCCGGTGAGCACGGTCGGCGGGAACCAGAAGCCGGGCCCCTCGGGTGCGCTGCCGCGCAGGGCCGGGGCGTCCTCGGGGACGAAGCCCCGGACGCGGTCGAGCTGCTGCCGGGAGATCAGCGGGCCCATCTGTGTCTTCTCGTCGGCCGGGTCGCCCACCACGACGGCGGCCAGGGCCTCGGCGAGCAGCTCGCGGACCTCGTCGTAGACCGTCTCCTGGACCAGGACGCGGGTGCGGGCGCAGCAGTCCTGGCCGGAGTTGTCCAGGAAGGAGAAGGGGTCGACGGCGGTCTTGAGGTCGGCGTCGGCGAAGACGATGTTGGGGCTCTTGCCGCCGAGTTCGAGGGTGACGGGCTTGACCTGCTCGGCGCCGAGCGCGGCGACGCGCGTTCCGGTGCGGGTGGAGCCGGTGAAGACGATCTTGGCGACGCCGGGGTGCCGTACCAGTGCTTCGCCCGCGACGGCGCCGTGCCCCGGCAGGACCTGGAGGAGGTGCTCCGGGAGCCCGGCCTCCAGGGCGAGTTCGGCGAGGCGCAGGGCGGTGAGCGGGGTGGTCTCGGCGGGCTTGAGGATGACCGCGTTGCCGGCCGCGAGGGCCGGTGCCGTGCCCCAGGCGGCGATCGGCATGGGGAAGTTCCAGGGCGCGATCACGCCCACGACGCCGAGCGGTTCGAGGATCGTGACGTTCAGGCCGCCCGGGACCGGGATCTGCCGGCCGGTGAGCCGCTCCACTCCCCCGGCCGCGTAGTCCAGCAGGTCACGGACGTTGCCGGCCTCCCAGCGGGCGTTGCCGATGGTGTGGCCGGCCTCGCGGACCTCCAGGCGGGCCAGTTCCTCGAGATGCTCGTCGACCTTGGCCGCGAAGCGGCGCAGCAGCCGGGCGCGGTCGCCGGGTGCGAGGGCGGCCCAGACGGTCTGCGCCCGGGCGGCCAGGGTGACGGCCGCGTCGACGTCGGCCGGGCCGGCCGCCGCGATGGCGGCGACGACCTCCTCGGTCGCGGGGTTCAGTACTTCCAGGAGGTGCTCGGAAGACAAGAGGGCCTCACATACGTTCGAAGGAGCGGCGCAGCTCCCAGTCGGTCACCGCGGCGTCGAAGGCGTCCAGCTCGACCCGCGCCATGTTGCGGTAGTGCGCGACGACCTCGTCCCCGAAGGCGGCCTTGGCGATGGTGCTGTTCTCCCAGAGCTCGGCGGCCTCGCGCAGGGAGGTGGGGACGTGGGCGAAGTCGGCGGTGTAGGCGTTGCCGGGGCAGGGCTCGGGCAGCTCCAGCTTCTGCTCGATGCCGTGCAGCCCGGCCGCCACGAGTCCGGCGACGGCCAGATAGGGGTTGACGTCGCCGCCGGGCAGCCGGTTCTCGAAGCGCATCGAGCGGCCGTGGCCGACCACGCGCAGCGCGCAGGTGCGGTTGTCGTGGCCCCAGGCGACGGCGGTCGGGGCGAAGGAGCCGGGCTGGAACCGCTTGTAGGAGTTGATGTTGGGGGCGTAGAGGAGGGAGAAGTCGCGGAGGGCCGCGAGCTGGCCGGCGAGGAAGTGCCGCATGACGTCCGACATGCCGCCCTCGCCGTCCCCGGCCATGGCGTTGACGCCGTCCGCGTCCGCGAGCGAGAGGTGGATGTGGCAGGAGTTGCCCTCGCGCTCGTTGTACTTGGCCATGAAGGTGATCGACATGCCCTCCTGGGCGGCGATCTCCTTGGCGCCGGTCTTGTAGACGGAGTGCTGGTCGCAGGTGAGCAGGGCCTCGTCGTAGCGGAAGGCGATCTCGTGCTGGCCGGGGTTGCACTCGCCCTTGGCGGACTCGACGGTGAGGCCGGCTGTCGCCATCTCGTTGCGGATCCGGCGCAGCAGGGGCTCGATACGGCCGGTGCCGAGGACCGAGTAGTCGATGTTGTACTGGTTGGCCGGGGTCAGGCCTCTGTAGTTCGCGTCCCACGCCTGTTCGTAGGTGTCCTTGAAGACGATGAACTCCAGCTCGGTGCCGACCTGGGCGGTGTAGCCGAGCTCGGCCAGGCGCTCCAGCTGGCGGCGCAGTATCTGGCGGGGCGCGGCGACCACCGGGGAGCCGTCGCTCCAGGCGAGGTCGGCGTGGAGCATGGCCGTGCCCTCGTTCCAGGGGACGCGGCGCAGCGTGCTCAGGTCCGGGTGCATCGCGAAGTCGCCGTAGCCGCGGTCCCAGGAGGACATCGCGTAGCCCTCGACGGTGTTCATCTCGGTGTCGACGGCGAGCAGGTAGTTGCAGCCCTCGGTGCCGTGCTGGAGCACCTCGTCGAGGAAGAAACGGGCGGCGAACCGCTTGCCCTGGAGCCGCCCTTGCATGTCGGGGAAGGCCAGGACGACAGTGTCGATCTCACCGCCCGCGACGAGGGCGTGCAGCTCCTCGACGCTCAGCGGGGGTGTGCGGTCTGCCACGGGAAAGCCTCCTAGGCTCCTTGGATCCGCCGGGAGCCATAAGGTATTGCGGAGAACCATTGCTTGGGAAGGGGGTACGGCCACATGCCGGAGGAAACGGGCGGCGAGGTGCGGGACCGGCTGACGCCGGTGCTGCGGCAGGTACGCGCGGGCAACGGCTTCGAGGAGGCGCTGGAGCAGATCCTTCAGGTCGTACGGCTGGGTCTGGTGGCGGGGGGCGAGCGGCTGCCGGCCGAGCGGGAGCTGGCGGAGCGGCTGGGCATCAGCCGGGTGACGCTGCGCGAGGTGCTGAAGGTGCTCCAGGACCAGGGCCTGGTCGAGTCACGGCGCGGCCGGTACGGCGGGACGTTCGTACGGCCGCGCACGGACGCCGGCGGTGAGGACGAGCTGCGGCGCCGGGTCGCCGAGGTCGACATAGAGGACGTCCTGCGCTTCCGGGAGGTGCTGGAGGTGGGCGCCGCGGGGCTGTGCGCGGCGCACGGGCTGGACGAGAGGCAGGCCGGGCAGCTCCGCGAGGCCCTGTCCCGCACGCACGACGCCCCGCTCGCCGAGTACCGCCGCCTGGACACGCTGCTGCACCTCACGCTCGCCGAGCTGTCCGGCTCCCCCACCCTCACGGCCCAGTACGCGGCCGTGCGCGCGAGCGTCAACGACCTGCTCGACTGCATCCCGCTCCTCGTGCGCAACCTGGAGCACTCCCAGCGGCAGCACACCGCCCTGGTGGAGGCCGTGATCGAGGGCGACGCCGATCAGGCGCGGGAGATCATGCGCGAGCACTGCGGGGGCACGGCGGCGCTGCTGCGGGGGTTCCTCGGCTGAGCCCGGCCATGTCTCGGCGTGGTGAGGATTTACGGGCGATTAACGCACGGGTATTGCCTTCCCCTGGTCGGCACCGCAAAGGTATGGCTCCATTCCATTGAGTCTCAGCCCGCTCGACCCCGTGAACCGCCGCCGCCCTTCGGGAGTCTGCCCATGTCCCAGGAACCCACCAGCACACCAGCCGCCCCGGAGGGGGACGACTATCTGGAACGCAGAGCACTGCGCCGCGGCAGCGCCGGCTGGGTGCTGCTGACCGGTCTCGGCGTCGCCTACGTCGTCTCCGGGGACTACTCGGGCTGGAACTTCGGCCTGGCCGAGGGCGGCTTCGGGGGCCTGGCGATCGCCATGGTGCTCATGGGCGCGATGTACACCTGCATGGTCTTCGCCCTCGCCGAGCTGTCCTCGATCCTGCCGACGGCGGGCGGCGGCTACGGCTTCGCCCGGCGGGCGCTGGGCCCCTGGGGCGGCTTCCTGACCGGTACGGCGATCCTCATCGAGTACGTCCTCGCGCCCGCCGCGATCGTCATCTTCATCGGGGACTACGTCGAGTCTCTGGGCCTGTTCGGCCTGGAGTCCGGCTGGCCGATGTACCTGGTCTGCTTCGCGATCTTCCTGGGCATCCACCTGTGGGGCGTGGGTGAGGCGCTGCGGTTCAGCTTCGTCGTCACCGGCATCGCGGTGGTCGCCCTGATCGTGTTCGCGCTGGCGGCTCTGCCCGACTTCTCCTTCGCGTCGCTGGACGACATCCCGGTCGACGCCTCCGCCGCGGGATCCAGCTCCTGGCTGCCGTTCGGCCTACTCGGCATCTGGGCGGCGTTCCCGTTCGGCATGTGGTTCTTCCTGGGCGTCGAAGGGGTGCCGCTGGCCGCCGAGGAGACCAGGGAGCCGGCCCGTACGCTGCCGAAGGCGATCCGCTGGTCGATGGGCATCCTGGTGGTGCTGGCCGTGGTCACGTTCTTCGCGGCGGCGGGCGCACGCGGTTCCGCGGCGATCCAGGAGGCGGGCAATCCGCTGGTCGAGGCGCTCCAGCCGAACGGCAAGGCGACGACACTGAGCCGGATCGTGAACTACGCGGGCCTGGCCGGCCTGGTGGCCTCGTTCTTCTCCCTGATCTACGCGGGCTCGCGCCAGCTCTTCGCCCTGTCCCGCGCCGGATACCTGCCCCGCTTCCTGTCCCTCACCAGCCGCCGCAAGGCGCCGTACCTGGGCCTGCTGGTGCCCGGCACGATCGGCTTCCTGCTGGCGGCGCTGTCGGGCAACGGCGCCCGCATGCTGAACATCGCCGTCTTCGGCGCGACCATCTCCTACGCGCTGATGTCCCTGTCGCACATCGTGCTGCGCCGCCGCGAGCCGGAGCTGCCGCGGCCCTACCGCACGCCGGGCGGCGTGGTGACCTCCTCGGTCGCCCTGGTGCTGGCCTGTGCGGCGCTGGTGGCCACGTTCCTGGTGGATGTGACGGCGGCGGTCATCGCGCTCGTGGTGTACGTCGTCGCCATCGGGTACTTCGGCCTGTACAGCCGCAAGCGGCTGGTGGCGAAGGCCCCGGAGGAGGAGTTCGCGGCGCTGGCGGCGGCCGAGGCAGAGTTGTCACGGGACTGAGGTGGACCGAGGAGTCGAGGTGCGGGAGGTTCTGTGTCCAAGCCGCTGATCGGGGTCAGCACGTATCTGGAGTCCGGTGCGCGCTGGGGCGTGTGGGAGCTGGAGGCGGCACTGCTGCCGGCCGGCTACCCGCGGCTGGTGCGGCGGGCGGGCGGCCTGGCCGCGATGCTTCCGCCGGACGACCCGCTGCACGCGGCCGACATCGTGGCCCGGCTGGACGGGCTGGTCATCGCGGGCGGGCCGGATGTCGAGCCGGTCCGCTACGGCGCGGAGCGCGAGCCGCGGACCGGGCCGCCAGCGCGGGAGCGGGACGCGTGGGAGCTGGCCCTGATCGACGCGGCGCTGGCGGCCGGTGTGCCGTTGCTGGGGATCTGCCGGGGCATGCAGCTGCTGAACGTGGCCCTCGGCGGGACGCTCGTCCAGCACATCGAGGGGCATGCGGAGGTCGTGGGCGTCTTCGGCGGCCACGCGGTCAAGCCGGTGCCGGGGAGTCTGTACGGCGGTGTCGTGCCGGAGGAGACGTTCGTACCGACGTATCACCACCAGGCCGTGGACCGGCTGGGCAAGGGTCTGGTCCCGTCGGCGTACGCGGCGGACGGGACGATCGAGGCGCTGGAACTGCCGACCCACCCGGGGTGGGTGCTGGGTGTGCAGTGGCACCCGGAGATGGGAGATGACGTGCGGGTGATGCGGGCGTTGGTAGAGGCAGCGTCGGTGACCTGACCCCCAGGGGGCTCCGCCCCCTGGACCCCCGGCCTATGCCCACCCACCACCCGAATCGGTCAGCCGAGAGGCCAAGCTCGCCCCCCTCCAGCCCGTCCGGCGTTTGAGGACAAGGCCGTTCAGGCCGATCGGGGGTCCAGGGGGCGGAGCCCCCTGCGGATGGGACGGGCAGGGGCGGCGGGGGCGAGAAAACTACCCCCGCGTCAGCGACAGCAAGTCCCTGGCAGGCCCGGTAGGCCGATGCCCCGTGGGCCACACCGCCCTCAGATCCCGCGCCAAGGCCACCCCCTCCACCGGCACACTCACCAGCCGCCGCATCGCCAGCTCCTCCCCCACCGCCAGTTCGCTCAGCACCGACGGCCCCGCCCCGCTCACCGCCGCCGCCTTGACCGCCGTCGTCGAGGACAACTCGATCAGCGGCCGGGCCAGTCCCCCGAGCGCCGTGTCCAGCACCTGCCGCGTACCCGAACCCTTCTCGCGCAGGATCAGCGGCGTCGACGCCAACTCCCCCGCCGCCAGGGGCCGTCGGCGGCGGGCCCAGGGGTGGCCGGGGGCCGTGACCACTATCAGGCGGTCGTGGGCGATGACCACCGAGTCCAGCCCTGTCGGAACGGACAAGCCCTCCACGAAGCCCAGATCCGCCTCGTCCGACAGCAGGCGTTCCGCCACCACCGTCGAGTTGCCGGCGTGCAGGGAGACCGCCGTGTCGGGCCGCTGGGCACGCAGCGCGAGCAGCCAGCCCGGCAGCAGGTACTCGGCGATGGTCATGCTCGCCGCCACCCGCAACCGCGAGTCACGGCGATCGCGCAGCGCCTGCGCCCCCACGTCGAACGCCTCCGCCGCCTCGACGATCCGCCGCGCCCAGTCCGTCACCAGCGCACCGGCGTCCGTCAGCCGGGACCCGCGCGGCGAACGGTCGACCAGTGC
The DNA here is from genome assembly GCF_036014075.1 of Streptomyces violaceus. Classification (NCBI taxonomy): domain Bacteria; kingdom Bacillati; phylum Actinomycetota; class Actinomycetes; order Kitasatosporales; family Streptomycetaceae; genus Streptomyces; species Streptomyces violaceus. The sequence goes on along the minus strand of NZ_CP107911.1, from coordinate 7,299,116 downwards.
GACGCCGAGCTGCCGCTCCATCGACCGGACCCGGCTGCTCGCGGCGGGCTGGGTGATGCCGAGTTCCCGCGCCGCCCCACCGAGGCTGCCGAGCCGCGCCACCGCCAACAGCAGCTCCAGTGCGCCGAGATCCGGCACCCGGTGCCCCAAGGACCCGGCTCCGGCGGTCGGCACGTCACCCTGCTCATCCGTCCTGCTCATAAACCCAGCTTATGTCGCCATAGAGGCTTGCTCCCTGGTGGTACAGCTCCGGCTCACCGACCGTAAGAGTCATGGTCACCGCAGCCCAGCCCCTCGCGTACCCCGTGTCGGTCCGTCACCTCGGGCCGAACTGGTACGCCACCGTCATGGGCACCGCCGTCGTCGCCACCGCCGGAGCCGCCCTCCCGACGCACCTTCCCGGGCTGCGTCCCGTGCTCGCCGGTGTCTGGGCCCTCGCGTTCGTCCTGCTCCTGACCCTGCTCGGGGCCCGGGCGGCGCACTGGGTCCACCACCGGGACCAGGCCCGCGCCCATCTCCTCGACCCGGCGACGGCCCCCTTCTACGGCTGTCTCGCCATGGCCCTGCTCGCCGTGGGCGGCGGTGCCCTGACCGTGGGCCGGGACGTGATCGGCATGCGGGCGGCCGTCGCGCTCGACGCCGTGCTGTTCAGCGCCGGCACGGCTCTCGGGCTGGCCGCCGCCGTCGCCGTGCCGTATCTGATGGCCGTACGGCACCGGGTGGAGCCGGGACAGGCCACCCCCGTCTGGCTGCTGCCGCTGGTCGCGCCCATGGTGTCGGCCGCCGTCGGGCCGCTGCTGGTTCCTCATCTGCCTCCAGGTCAGCCCCGGGAGACACTGCTGCTCGTCTGCTTCGCGCTGTTCGGGCTCAGTCTGCTCGCCACGCTCGTGATGCTGCCGCTGGTCTTCGGGCGGCTGATCACCGGCGGGCCGCTGCCCGTCGCCCTCACCCCCACACTGTTCCTGGTGCTGGGGCCGCTCGGTCAGTCGACGACCGCCGTCGGAGCGTTCGCGGACACGGCCCCCGGAGTCGTACCGGCGCCGTACAGCCAGGGCTTCGGTGTGCTCGCCGTGCTCTACGGCGTGCCCGTGATGGCGTTCGCGCTGCTGTGGTTCTGCCTCGCCACCGTTCATGTGCTGCGCGCCCGGCGGCACGGGCTGCGGTTCGCGATGACGTGGTGGTCGTTCACCTTCCCGGTCGGCACCTGTGTCACGGGCGCCGAGGCCCTGGGCCGGCACACCGGGCTCGTGGCCTACGAAGGGCCGGCGGTCGTCCTGTACGCGGTGCTCGTCGTCGCGTGGGCCACCGCCGCCGCGGGCACCGTACGCGGGCTGCTCAGGGGCGAACTGCTCGCAGGGCCCGGTCCAGCACCCGTGGCGCCTCGGCCAGCGACGGCCCGTACCAGGTGAGGTGCCGTCCGCTGACGAGCGCGCAGGGCAGGCCGGGGAAGGCCTCGGGGCCGTCGTCCGCGGTGAAGCGGTACGGCTCGTCCGGGAGGATCACCACATCCGGTGTGGCCGCGCGCAACTCCTCCAGCGCGATGCGGGGGTAGCGGTCGGGGTGCGCCGCGTGCACGTGGTCGACGCCGAGGCGGGCCAGGACGTCGCCCGCGAAGGTGTCGCGGCCCAGGACCATCCAGGGGCGGCGCCAGATCGGCACGACCGCCGTCAGGCGGGTCACCGGCCGCGGCAGGGAGGACCAGGTGTCCTCCGCCTCGTCCAGCCAGCGCGGGCGCGCCGTCGCCCCGCAGGCGTCCAGGACCCGGGCCAGTTCCCGGAAGGCCCCCGGCACGTCGCGGATCTCCGTCACCAGGACCTGGACTCCCGCCGCGCGCAGGGCCGCGAGGTCGGGCTCGCGGTTCTCCTCCTCGTTGGCGATCACCAGGTCGGGGGCGAGGGAGACGATCCGGTCGGGCTTCGGGTTCTTCGTGCCTCCGACGCGTACGACGTCCAGGCCGGGCGGATGGGTGCACCAGTCGGTAGCGCCGACCAGGGTGCCGGGGGCGGACCGGGCCACGGCCTCGGTCAGCGAGGGGACCAGCGAGACGACCCTCACCGGCGTGGCCGGTCCCGGACCGCCTCGATGTGCTCCGCCACGGCGACGACGATCACGCGGGTGTCCGACTCCGTGGCACGCCAGCGGTGCCGAACGCCGCCGGTGAGGTACAGCGTGTCGCCGCGGCCGAGCCGGTAGGCGCGGCCCTCCGCCTCGATCTCCACCGCGCCGTCGGCGACGTACATCAACTGGTCGTTGCGGTACTGGAATTCACGGCCCGCGTCGTGGTCGCCGATGAACTCGGAGGCGTGCATCTGGTGGTGGCCGCGCACCAGGGACCGGGTCCGGGGCTGGGGCGGCGGCTCGGCGCCGTCGGCACGGACGACGTCCACGCTGCACGCCGGGTCGGCCGCGGCGAGGAGCTCCACGGCGGTGGTGCGCAGGGCGTCGGCGACCTTCTCCAGGGAGCTTCGGCTGGGGCGCGCCCGGTCGTTCTCGACCTGGCTCAGGAACGGGACCGACAGGCCGCTGCGCTCGGCCACGGCCGCGAGGGTGAGCTCCAGCGCGCGGCGCCTGCGGCGCACGGCCGCGCCCACCCGAAGGGACTGCTCTTTGTGGTCGCCCATCGCTCCGGCTCCCTCCTTCGCCCGTCGATCCGGTCCCCGTGCACCGGCGTCCCGGCGCACTGCTTCTGTTGAGTTGTCTGCACCCTACGCATGTTCGGCAAACCGTTTCCCGCGCCCGTCACATCGACGTCATACAGGGCGGTGCACGACCTCACAGTTCGCGCCAGGGGATCCGCCGCTCCCGGGGCAGCGTACGGATTTCCTCCTACGGGAGGAACCGGGTGGGAGGCGGGAGGAACAGAGCGAGAGACGAGGCTTGGGGGGTGGCGTTGCGCTCTGTGGTTGTCCGGATCCCGCTCGTGGATACGGGTGCGGGGCGGGACGCGTCGTGTCGCGTCCCGCCCCGCGTCCGGCCTCACTGCGGCGTCATGCGCCCCACCATGTCGGGGTGCTCCTTCAGCCACGCGGCGACGGCCTCTTCCTCATGGCCCTGACCGCGGTTCTTGATCTCGCTCTCCAGGCTGCCGAGCTCGCCCTCGCTCATCTTGAAGTTCTTGATCCACTTCGTGAGCTGCGGGTACTGCCCGGGGAACTTCTCGTTGGAGATGGTGCGGATCGTGTTGCCCTCGCCGAAGGCCTTCTTGGGGTCCTTCAGCTTGGTCAGCTCGTAGTCGCTGTACGCCCAGTGCGGCGACCAGAGGGTGACGGCGATCGGCTCCTTCTTGGCGTACGCGCGCTTCAGCTCGGCCAGCATGGCCGGGGTGGAGCCGTCGACGACCTCGTACTCCTTGTCCAGGCCGTAGCCGGGCAGGACCTTGTTCTTCGCCAGATCCATCTCGCCGGTGCCCGGCTCGATGCCGATGATCTTCCCCTTGAAGGTGCCCGACTTGCCCTTGAGGTCCTCCAGGGAGTCGACGCCCTTCACATAGGACGGGACGGCGATCTCCAGGGAGGTAGGTTCGTACCAGGTGCCGAGGTCCTTGAGCCGGTCCTTGTTCTTGTCCCAGTAGTTCTTCTGGGCGTAGGGCAGCCAGGCGTCGAAGTTGAGGTCGAGATCGCCCGAAGCCAGGCCCGTGTAGACGGGGCCGACGTCCATCTGCTTCAGGTTCAGCTTGTAGCCGCGCCGTTCGAGGACGTTCTTCCACAGGTAGGTGACGGCGATGTCCTCGTCCCAGGGGAACCAGGCCACGTCCAGGGGCTGCTTGGCCTCGGCGGGTGTGCTGCCGGCGGCGTTCGCGACCGGGGCCATCTTGTCGGCGAAGCCGGGGTTCTGCTTCAGCCAGGCGCGGACGGCCTCCTGCTGGTTGCCCTTGCCCGCCTTGTTGATCCCGGCTTCGAGGCTGGTGAGCTCCTTCTCGGTCATCTTGAAGTTCTTCAGCCACTTGGCGACCGTCGGGTCGTCGTCCGCGAAGCCCTTGCGGGACAGCGTGTGCACGCCGTCTCCCTTGCCCCAGGCGCCCTTGGGGTCCTTGAGCTTCTTGAGGTCGTAGTCGTTGTAGGCCCAGTGCGGCGACCAGAGCGTGACGACGATCGGCTCCTTCTTGGCGTACGCGCGCTTCAGCTCGGCCAGCATGGCGGGCGTGGAGCTGTCGACGACCTTGTACTCCTTGTCCAGGCCGTAGTCCTTGAGGACCTTGCTCTTGAGCAGGGCCATCTCGCCGGCGCTCGGCTCGATGCCGGTGATCTTGCCGCCGAACTCGGACGCCTTGCCCTTGAGGTCCTCCAGGGAGTCGACGCCCTTCATGTAGGAGGGCACGGAGAGCTCGAGGGACGTCTTGTCGTACCAGGAGCCGAGGTCGTCGAGCTGCTTGCCGTACTTCTTCCAGTACTGGGCGTGGGTCGTGGGCAGCCAGCCGTCCGTCTGGAAGTCGACGTTGCCCTGGGCGAGCGAGGTGTACAGCGGGCCCGCGTCGTACTGCTTGGCCTCGACCTCGTAGCCGCGCTGCTCCAGGACGTCCTTCCAGAGGAAGGTGGAGGCGACGCCCTCGTCCCAGGGGATGTAGCCGATGCTGATCTTCTTGCCCTGGCCGACGTTCTTGCCGTCGGCCGCGGCCGTGGTGCCGGTGCTGCCGCCGAACATTCCCATGCCGCCCGCGGTGAGCGCGAGGACGACGACGCCGATCACGGCGACGACCGGGCGGGGCCGGTAGGACCAGATCTTCAGCCCCTGGGCGGCGCGCAGCTTGGCGGCGGCGCGGCGGCCGAGGGGGGAGACCTGGGTGCCCAGGGCGCTCGTCATGCGGTCCAGGTAGATCGCGAGGATCACGATGGCCACACCGGCCTCGGAGCCCAGGCCGACGTTGAGCTGGCCGATGGCCTCGTTGACGTCGCCGCCGAGGCCGCCGGTGCCGACCATGCCGGCGATCGCGGCCATGGACAGGCCGAGCATGATGACCTGGTTGACGCCGGCCATGACGGTGGGCAGGGCGAGCGGGAGCTGGACGCGCAGCAGGGTGTTGCGGGGCGTGGTGCCGAACGCGTCGGCGGCCTCGACCAGTTCCTTGTCGACCTGCCGGATGCCCAGCTCGGTCATGCGCACGCCCGGTGCGAGCGCGAAGATCAGCGTGGCGACGATGCCGGCGGGAGCGCCGGTGCCGAAGAACAGGATCGCCGGGATGAGGTAGATCATCGCGGGCAGCGTCTGCATGAAGTCCAGGACGGGCCGGACCAGACCGCTGACGCGGTCCGAGCGGGCCGCCCAGATGCCCACGGGTATGGAGATCACGAGCGCGATGACGGTCGCCACGAGGACGAGCGCCAGGGTGATCATCGCGTTCTCCCACAGTTCGAGGGAGTCGATGAACGCGAATCCGGCGAACGTGAGGACACCGGCGAGCGTGCCGCGCAGCCAGAAGGCGACCACGGCGAAGATGCCCGCGAGGAGCAGCGGTTCGGGGGCCTGGAGGACGGCGTTGATGCCGTCGTAGAGGCCGAGGAAGACGGTCTTGCAGAAGTCGAACAGCCACGCCATGTGGGTGGTGAGCCAGTCGACCGCGTCGTTGACCCAGCTGCCGAGCTCGATCCTAGGCACGGGCGGTCACCTTCTCTCCGCCCTTGTCCTGCGGGGAGTCGCAGGGCTGCGGGGTGGCGTCCTGCTCGTCGCCGAGGAAGCCGATCAGACGCTGCCGGGGGACGACGCCGATCTGCTTGTTGTCCTGGTCCACGACCGAGACGGGGTGGGAGAGCCCGGCGCTGATCGCGCACAGCTCCGTGAACGGGGTGTCGGCCGTGGCGGTCCGGCAGTGGCAGCCGGGGTCGTCGGCGGTGACCGAGGGGTCCATGATCTCGCCCGCGGTCAGGACGCGGGAGCGGTCGACGTCCTGGGTGAAGGAGGCGACGTAGTCGTTCTCCGGCCGCAGCAGGATGTCCTGGGCGGTGCCGATCTGGACGATCTCACCGTCGCGCATGACGGCGATGCGGTCGCCCAGGCGCATGGCCTCGTTCAGGTCGTGGGTGATGAAGACGATCGTCTTCTTGAGCTTCTGCTGGAGTTCCAGCAGCTGGTCCTGCATGTCTCGGCGGATCAGCGGGTCCAGGGCGCTGAAGGACTCGTCCATCAGCAGCAGGTCGGCGTCGGTGGCGAGCGCGCGGGCGAGACCGACACGCTGCTGCATGCCGCCGGACAGCTCGTCGGGCCAGGACTTCTCCCAGCCGGCCAGGCCACACAGGGCGAGCGCCTCGTCGGCGCGGCGTACGCGCTCGGCGCGGGGCACGCCCTGCACTTCCAGACCGTAGGCGGCGTTCTCGCGCACGCTGCGGTGCGGGAAGAGCGCGAAGTGCTGGAACACCATGCTGATCTTCCGGGAGCGGACCTTGCGCAGCTCGCGGTCGCCGAGCGTGGTCAGGTCCTGGCCGTCGAAGCGGACGTGCCCGGAGGTCGGCTCGAGCAGGCCGTTCAGCATGCGCAGCAGGGTGGACTTGCCGGATCCGGACAGACCCATGACGACGAAGATCTGGCCGGGCTCCACGGTGAAGGACGCGTCGATCACGGCGGCGGTCGTGCCCTCGGCACGCAGTTCCTCCCGGTCGGCTCCGTCGCGGAGCCGCTCGACCGCTCGGTCCGGTCTCCTGCCGAACACTTTGTACAGGCTCTCTGCCTGAAGCCTCGCTGACACGTGCACCTCAATCTCGACGGCAACAGAACAGAGCGAGGACAGGGCCGCAAACAGTTGAAATGCGCAACCAGCCTCGCTCTGCGGCGGCGCCTCCCCCCGATCGGGAAAGGCAAACCCACAAGTGGGGCGCTTCACACAAGACGCACACACGGCGACCCGCCGCGCAGCGGCAAGTGGCTGTCAGTGGCTTACGGCATGATGCGTGGCGTGACCGGACGACTGATGCTCCTCGACACCGCCTCCCTGTACTTCCGCGCCTACTTCGGCGTCCCGGACTCGGTCAGGGCCCCGGACGGAACGCCGGTGAACGCCGTGCGCGGACTGCTCGACTTCATCGACCGGCTGGTCAAGGACCACCGGCCCGACCAGCTCGTGGCCTGCATGGACGCCGACTGGCGGCCACACTGGCGGGTAGAGCTGATCCCGTCCTACAAGGCCCACCGCGTCGCCGAGGAGCACGCGGCCGGCCCGGACGAGGAGGAGGTGCCCGACACGCTGTCGCCGCAGGTGCCGGTCATCGAGGCGGTGCTGGACGCGGTGGGCATCGCGCGCGTGGGCGTCGCGGGGTACGAGGCGGACGATGTGATCGGCACGTTCACCGCGCGGGCGAAGGGCCCGGTCGACATCGTCACGGGCGACCGCGATCTGTACCAGCTGGTGGACGACGCGCGCGGGGTCCGCGTGCTGTACCCGCTGAAGGGCGTGGGCACCCTCCAGCTCACCGATGAGGCATGGCTCCGTGGGAAGTATGGGGTCGACGGGAGCGGGTACGCGGATCTGGCCCTGCTGCGCGGCGACCCCAGCGACGGCCTGCCGGGCGTGCCGGGCATCGGAGAGAAGACGGCCGCCAAGCTGCTGGCCGAGTACGGGGACCTGGCCGGGATCATGGCGGCGATCGAGGACCGGCGGTCGAAGCTCACGCCGACGCAGCGCAGGCGGCTGGACGAAGCGCGCCCCTATCTCGCGGTCGCGCCGAAGGTGGTCCGGGTCGCGGACGACGTACCCCTGCCCGATGTCACCACGGCGCTGCCGCGGGCCCCGCGCGACCCGGCGGAGCTTCGGACACTGGCGACCCGCTGGGGCCTGGGCGGCTCACTGGAGCGTCTGCTGACCACGCTGGCGGTGTGACGGGGGCGGGCCGACGGCCTTCCGGAGACCGGCGGTGTTCATGAACCTCTCATTCAAGAGGTGTTAAGTGGGGGCGAGGTGCTAACTTAGGTAAGCCTAACTATGCGAGACAGGGAGGTCCTCATGGCAGAGCGACCGGGACGCCAGCCGCGCAAGCCGCACTCCGCTCAGGTCGTCCGCACCGAGCGGCTGACTCCGCACATGCAGCGTGTGGTGCTCGGCGGCGAGGGCCTCGCCGACTTCGCGGCGGGCACGTGCACCGACCACTATGTGAAGCTGCTGTTCGCGCCCGAGGGCGTGACCTACCCGGAACCCTTCGACATGCAGCGCATTCGCGAGGAGGTCCCCCGCGAACAGTGGCCGGTGACCCGGACGTACACGGTGCGCCAGTGGGACGCCGAGCACCGCGAGCTGACCCTGGACTTCGTCATCCACGGTGACGAGGGCCTGGCCGGCCCCTGGGCGGTGCGCGTCCAGCCGGGCGAGACCGTGCGGTTCATGGGCCCCGGCGGGGCGTACGCGCCCGACACCGACGCCGACTGGCATCTCCTCGTCGGTGACGAGAGCGCGCTGCCCGCGATCGCCTGCGCCCTGGAGGCCCTGCCGCGCGGCGCCAAGGCCTACGCCTTCGTGGAGATCTCCGGCCCCGAGGAAGAGCAGAAGATCGACTCGGACGTGGACGTCGTCTGGCTGCACCGCCGCGAGAGGCCCCTCGGCGAGGCGCTGGTCGAGGCGGTACGGAACCTGGAGTTCCCCGAGGGCCGGGTGCACGCCTTCGTCCACGGCGAGGCGCACTTCGTGAAGGAGCTGCGCCATCTGCTCCGGGTCGAGCGCCAGATCGCGCGCGAGGACCTGTCGATCTCCGGCTACTGGCGGCGCGGCCACAACGAGGACGGCTGGCAGGCCTCGAAGCGGGACTGGAACGCACGCATCGAAGCGGAACAGGAGAGCAGCCCGGCCGCCTGAGCGACGCGAGCGCGACGGCCTGCCGCGACGCCCCTCAGTCGCCCCGCACCCGCGCGTGCAGATGCATGTCGTGCCAGCCGTCCGCGTGCAGGACGGCGCTGCGCTTCGTCCCCTCGAGAGGGAAGCCCGTCCTGGTGGCGACGTGGCAGGACGCCTCGTTGCGTACGGCGTGCAGGAGTTCGAGGCGGTGGAAGCCGGTCTCGTCGAGGGCCCAGCGGGACAGCGCGGTCGTGGCACGCGCGGCGATGCCCCGGCCCCGTGTCGCCGGGACGGTCCAGTACGCCACCTCCGCCATACCGTCGTCGAGCCGTATCTCGCGCAGCGCGACCCGCCCCAGCAGCGAGCCGGAGTCCGCGTCGGTGACGGCCCACTGCGCCTCCCGCTCCTCCTCCCACGTCCGGTGCCAGTCGCCGATCCAGCCGGCGACCTCCTCCTCGGAGTCGGCGGCCCGGGCGTGCCACTGGTGCATCACGGGATCCTGGAAGACCTCGTACACCGCGGGCGCGTCCGCGGCCCGCCAGGGACGCAGGAGGAGTCCGTCGCCGGTGGCGAGGGTGGGCTGCGGACGGCGGGCGAGAGTCCCGGCGGTCAGGACCGGGCTGGTGAGGAACGGCATGCCCCGCATCCTGACAAGGGCGCGAGGGGCGGTAACAGTGGTTTTCCGCCCGGCGCGCCGGGCCTCGTACGCTGGGCCCCGATGAGACGCAAGCCCCGCATCCCGCCCTCTCCCCTGCCGCAGCGCCATGGCGTGGATCCGGTGCGGGTGCGGCTGCCCGTCACGGGGTCCTGGGCCACGGTGCGTGAGCACTTGGTGGAGCGGCTCAGCGGGGCGGGTGCCGGTGTCGTCGACGGTATGTTCGACGCGGGTCGGATCGTCGGGGCGGACGGACGGGCCGTGGCGGCGGACGCGCCGTACGTGCCGGGAATGTTCGTGTGGTTCCACCGGGAGCTGCCCGAGGAGGTGCCGGTGCCCTTCCCGCTGGAGGTCGTGCACAGGGACGAGCACATCGTCGTCGTCGACAAACCCCACTTCCTCGCCACCACCCCGCGCGGCGGCCATGTCACCGAGACCGCGCTGGCCAGGCTGCGCCGGGAGCTGGACATCCCCGCGCTCGGCGCCGCACACCGCCTGGACCGGCTCACCGCGGGACTCGTGCTGTTCACCGTGCGCCCCGAGGAGCGCGGCGCGTACCAGACGCTGTTCAGTGACCGCCGGGTCCACAAGGAGTACGAGGCCGTCGCCCCGTACGACCCCGGTCTCACCCTGCCCCGGACCGTACGCAGCCGGATCGTGAAGGAGCGCGGGGTGCTCCAGGCCCGGGAGGTGGCGGGCGAGCCGAACGCGGTGAGCCGTGTCGAACTCGTCGGGCACCGTCCGGAGGGGGCCGGCGGACTCGCCCGGTACCGGCTGGTGCCCGGCACCGGGCAGACGCACCAGCTGCGGGTACACATGACCGCGCTGGGCGTGCCGATCCTCGGCGACCCGCTCTACCCGGAGGTGTCCGGACCCGTACCGGCCGGTGACTTCCGGCGCCCGCTCCAACTGCTGGCACGGGCCCTGGGGTTCACCGATCCGGTCACGGGCGAGGAGCACCGGTTCCGCAGCGGCCGGGAGCTCGCGGCGTGGGCGTCGTACGACCGGTGGGCCGCCGGGACGTACGACGGCCCGTCAGCCGGTCAGTAGCCGCGCCACCAGCTCAGGAAGCGCTGCCAGGCGCCCTTGCGGCGGGCCGGTTCCTGAGCCGTCGGCTGAACCTGCGGGTGCACAGGGGCCGGCTGTGGCTGCGCCTGGGCCGGCTGCGGCTGCGCGGCGACCGGTGCGGGCCGCGGCTGCGGGGTGACCGGTGCGGGCTGCGGCTGCGGGGTGCCGATCTGCCAGTCGGAGCGCTGCGCGGGGACCTGCTTGTGGTTCGGCGGCTCCGTCACGTCCTGCGGCGGCTTGGGCGAGAACTGCACCGGCATTTCCACCAGGTGCCGGGAGGCGATGGACGCCGTCCAGCGCAGCTCCTCCTCGTCGCAGTCGAGTTCGACATCGGGCAGCCGCATCAGCAGCGCGTCGACGCCGACATCGGCGATGGATCGGCCGACGTCCTGGCCGGGGCACTCGTGCGGGCCGCCGCCGAACGCGAGGTGGGAGCGGTTGCCCTGCATGCTGGCGGACAGGTCCGGCCGAACCCGCGGGTCGACGTTGGCCGGGGCCGGGGCGAAGAGCAGTCCGTCGCCCCGGCGGATGCGCTGACCGCCCAGCTCGGTCTCCTGCTTGGCGAAGTAGGCGAAGACCGTACTGAACGGCGGCTCGTTCCACAGGGACTGCTCCACCGCCTCCGGCACCGTCATCTGGCCGCCGTTGAGCTGGGCACGGAAGCGCGGGTCGATCAGCACCGTGAGCAGCACGTTGGACAGCAGGTTGGCGGTGGCCTCGTAGGCGGCGAAGAGCACCAGGCGCAGGTGTTCCCTGACCTCGTCGTCCGTAAGCCGGGCCGGGTGGGTGATCAGATAGCTGGCGAAGTCCTCCTCCGGCCGGGCGCGACGCCGTGCGGTGAGCCGGCTCAGGGCGTCCATGACGTAGGAGTGGCTGGCGATCGCGGTCTCGGTGCCCTTGAGCGCGTCGCGGGCGGCCTCGACGAGACGGTCGTTGTACTCGTCGGCCATGCCGAGGATCTCGCACATCACGGCCATCGGCAGGTGCTCGGCGAACTGGCCGACGAGGTCGGCCTCGCCCTCCTCGCAGAAGCGGTTGACGATGGCCTGCGTGCTGCGGTTGATGTAGCGGCGCAGGCTGCGGAAGTCGATGGTCGAGATGGCGCCCTGAACCGCGCCGCGCAGCCGCTTGTGCTCGTCGCCCTCGGCGTGCGCGGCGATGGGCTGCCAGGCGATGTGCGGCATCAGCGGGTGGTCGGGCTTGACCAGGCCGTCCCGGAGCGGGGTCCAGATACGGCTGTCCCGGCAGAACTGCGAGGGCGAGCGCACCATGTGCAGGTTCTCGGCGTGGCCGAGGACGACCCAGATCGGGACGTCGTCGTGGAGCAGCACGGGCGCCACGGGGCCGTGGTCCTTCCGTAGTTGCTCGTACAGCGCTCCCAGATCCTCCGACTCGTGCAGCCGGTGCAGTCCGCCGGGCCCGAGGCCGTGTGCGGGGCAGCCGGGAGGCGGGCCGATCCGGGGGGCGTCCGTATCGGTCGGGGCGTGGGATTCAGGCGTCACAGTGGTCGCTCCGAAACTGAAGTGAATCCAGGTGTCTGGTGGGGGAAGGTGGGGGTGGGGCGGGCAGGTGCGGGGTCAGGTGAGCGAGCCCGTCATGGCGAGCGAGTGCAGGAAGCGCATGAGGGTCATCAGGACGTCACGGCTGGACGCCCTGCGGCGTACGTCGCACTCCATGATCGGGATGTCCGGGGTGAGGTCGAGGGCCGTGCGCAGCTCCTCGAGGTCGTAACGGGGCGCGTCCGGGAAGGAGTTGACCGCCACCACGAACGGCACACCGCGCTCCTCCAGGCGCCCCATGACATCGAAGCTGACCTCCAGCCGACGGGTGTCGACCAGCACCACCGCGCCGAGCGCGCCCTCGAACAGGCCGTTCCACAGGAACCAGAAGCGCTGCTGGCCGGGTGTGCCGAAGAGGTAGAGCACGAGCTGGTCGGTGATGCTGATGCGGCCGAAGTCCATGGCGACGGTGGTGGCCGTCTTGGACGCGGAGCCGAAGTTGTCGTCGACACCGATGCCGGCCTGCGTCATGGTCTCCTCGGTGGTCAGCGGTGTGATCTCGCTGACCGAGCCGACCATGGTCGTCTTGCCGACGCCGAAGCCACCCACGATCACGATCTTGGCCGCGGACTGTGCCGTGTGGGGCAACTGGTCCTCGGCCCGGGGGCCCGGGATGGTGTCAGAGCCTTTGAAGTCCATTCATCACCGCTTCGAGGAGGGAACGGTCGGTGCGTGACTGGCGGACGATCGGGGCGCGCGCCTGCACCAGTTCCGCCGTCAGCAGCTCGGTGAGCAGCACGCCCATCGCGCTGAACGGCAGGTGGAGGTAGGCCGAGAGTTCGGCCACGGACAGGGGGGCGGCGCAGAGCCGGAGCAGCGCCGCCTGCTCGGGGGAGGCGGAAGGCGGCGGGTCTTCGGCACGCGCCACGATTAACGTCACCAGGTCGAGCTCGGCCCGTTCACCGTCCGGGCCGGCCACCACGTACATCCGCTCGGGGTTCCTGACCTTGCCCTCGCCCTCCTGGGGCGGGGGCGATTCCGGGGTGGGGTCGCGCCTCTGGCGTTGCGGAGGCGTCATACGATCTGCCCGTTCCGCCGGGGCGGACTGGTCAGATGGCCGCCGATCCGGACGACGAGGTCACGCATCATCGCGCTCATCCGGCCGGGTTCGCACCGCACGTCGGAGAGCACCGCGAGGAAGGCGTTGGCGCCGGCGTTCATCAGGTAGAAGTAGCCGCGGTCGATCTCGATCATGACGAGCTTCATCTCGCCCTCGCCCACGGTGAGTTCCTGGCAGATGCTGCCCGCGAGGGACTGCAGGCCGGCGCAGGCTGCGGCGACCCGGTCGGCCGCGTCCGGCTCGCCGCCGTGGCGGGCGATGCGCAGGCCGTCGGCCGAGAGCACCACGATCATCTCGATGCCCGGCACGCCGTCGGCGAGCTGCTTGAGCATCCAGTCGAAGTTGCCTCGCTGCTGGATCACTTGAGGTCCCCCTCGTCGTCGGCCTCGCTGGGGGCCGGGTCGTTGATCAGGTGCAGGTACTTGGTCGGGTTCCGGATGAAGTCGGTCGGGTGGGTGCCGGGTTCGATGCCCTGCTTGAGTCCCTCCCAGAAGGCCTCGAGGCCCTTGCCCGGGGCGTCGGGGGCCGACATGTCACGCAGGGGTTTGGTCTCGGGCTCCGATACCGCCGCCCAGGGGTTGTACTCACCCCGTTCGGCGGCCTCCCGGTCGGCCTTCTCGTTGGCGGCCTGCTGGGCGAGTCGCTCGGCGAGCGGCATCTTCACCCGGCTGCGGCGCTGCGGCAGGCCGTTCGTCGTCCACTCGGTGACCTCGGGGACGTCGTCGTCCTCCAGCAGGACTGTGTCGGGGACTTTCGGGCTGGTGGGGCGTCGCCTCTTGGGCGCGCGCTTCGGGCCCTCGGGAATGCCGACCGTCATGGGGATGCCGGTGGCGCCGATGCCGTGGGCGAGTCCGACGCCGGGCTCGTGGGTGATCATCTCGCTCGGCACGATGAGGATGGCGCGGACACCGCCGTACGCGGAGGCCCGCAGCGACACCTGCATGTTGTACGCCGTGCAGAGGCGGCCGACGACGGCCAGGCCCAGGCGCGGGTGCTCACCGATGTCCTGGAGGTCGACGCCCGCCTTGGCGGCCTCCAGCATGCCCTCGATCCGGGCCCGTGCCTCCTCGTTGAGGTTGACGCCGCCGTCCTCGATCTCGATGCAGACGCCGGTCTGCACCTCGGTGGCGGTGACATGCACCTTGGTCTGCGGCGGCGAGTAGCGCGTGGCGTTGTCGAGGAGTTCGGCGGCGGCGTGGATGACGGGCTCGACGTAGATGCCCTTGACGCTGACCTTGGCGATGGAGGACAGCTGGATGCGCCGGTACTCCAGGATGCGGGACATGGCGCCGCGCAGCGTGCTGTACAGGGACACCGGCTCGGGCCACTGGCGGCCGGGGCGGCCGCCGCCGAGGACGGAGACGGAGTCGGCGAGGCGGCCGATCAGGGCGTTGCCGTGGTCGATGCGCAGCAGGTCGTCGAAGACCTCGGGGTTGCGGCCGTGGTCCTCCTCCATCTCCCGGAGTTCCTCGGCCTGCTGGTGGGCGATCGCCTGGACGCGGCGGGCCACCGTGACGAAGGAGCGAGCGGCGGCGTCACGCATGGTCACTTCGTGGTCGACGATCCTGAGCACCGTCAGGAGCGTCTCCACCTCCGGCTCGGGGAGGTCGCGGTACGCGGGGTCGGCCAGGCCGAGCTTGCGAATCACCTCCCTGGGGGATTCTCCGGTGCGCAGCAGGTCGAGCGCGGCAGGGACGATCTCCCTCGAGAAGCGGACCAACTCGTGCTCGTGGCCGGCGATCCGCTGTTCCAGATACGCGCTGTGGCGGGCGTGCTCGGCACGCTGGTTCCGCAGGGCACGGCCGCGGCGGACCGCCTCGGCCGCCGTCGCGATCACCAGCGCGGTGGCGATGCCGCCGCACCAGCCGACGGCGAGCCGGGCCGACTCCGTCACCAGGGCGACGGCGGATCCGGACGCCGCGGCCATCGCTATGGCCGGCAGCAGCAGCACGCGCGCGTAAGGAAGTTCACGGCGAACGGGAGGGGATTGAACACTCACCATGTAGGCCTTCTGACAGGAGTCGGCTGGGGTTCCACACATTGGGGAACAAGCGCACGAATTCATCTCAAGCCGGTGCGCTGCGGGCGAGCTTAGTCCGACCGGATCATCGCCGTGTCATATTCAGCAACTGCCGGAAACCGGACGCGAAGGGATAGTACGCTCGGTCGTTTACACGCTGCGACATCGTTCGAATGCTGTACGTAACGACGTACAGGCATACGAAAGTCCCTCACCGCTACGGGTGAGGGACCCTCAGAACAACGCCCCTAAAGGGGCGCGGGGAACTGCGCGAGCAACCACGTACGGCCGGCACCCGCGCGCCAAACGATCACCCCACGGACGAGTAGGCGACAACTCCCCGCAGCAACCCATCAACAGCCTTACGCGCGTTCTTCACCACAGAAGAACCCTGCGGCGCCGCCGCCGCGATCTGCCCCAGCACATCGATGACCTGCTTGCACCACCGCACAAAGTCCCCCGCCGGCATCTCCGCCTCGCGCAGCACCTCGTCGAGCCCCGCCCCGGAGGCCCACATGTACGCGGCCCAGGCGAATCCCAGGTCCGGCTCACGCTGTCCGACACCCTCGGTCTGGGTGATCCGGAACTCCTCCTCCAGCGCGTCCAGCCGCCCCCAGATCCGCACCATCTCCCCCAGCGCGGCCTTGGCCTTCCCTGACGGCAGCTTCGGCGCCATCGCGTCGTCCGCCGCACGCGCCTCGTACACCAGCGCCGAGACACAGCCCGCCAGTTCAGCCGGGCCGAGCCCTTCCCAGACCCCCTCGCGCAGGCACTCGCTGGCGAGCAGGTCCAGCTCGCCGTACAGCCGCGCGAGCCGCTTGCCGTGCTCGGTGACCTCGTCGCCGCGCAGGTAGTCGAGCTCGGTCAGCAGCGCGACGATACGGTCGAACGTCCGCGCGATCGTGTTCGTACGGCCCTCGATCCGCCGCTCCAGCTGCGAGGTGTCCCGCAGCAGCCGGTGGTAGCGCTCGGCCCAACGGGCGTGGTCCTCACGGTCGTCGCACCCGTGGCAGGGGTGTGCCCGCAGCTCGGTCCGCAGCCGGGCGATCTCGCGGTCGTCGGCTGCCTGGGAGCGCCGCTTGCGGTGCCGGTCGGCCGGGATGTGCCCGGCCTTGGTGCGCAGCGCGGAGGCGAGGTCCCGACGGGACTGCGGGGAACGCGGGTTGAAGGACTTCGGGATCCGCATCCGCTCCAGCGGCTCGACCGGTACCGGGAAGTCGATGGACGCCAGCCGCTTCACCTGCCGCTCGGCGGTCAGCACCAGCGGGCGCGGCCCGTCGTGGTGCTCGAAGCCCCGGTGGCCGTTCGAACGGCCCGCGGACAGGCCCGGGTCCAGCACCAGTGCCAGGCCCGCGTACTTGCCGGTGGGCACGTGGATGACGTCACCGGGCTTCAGCTTCTCCAGCGCGACGGCGGCCTCGGCGCGCCGCTGTGCCGCGCCCTGCCGGGCCAGGTCGTTCTCACGGTCCTTCAGCTCGCGGCGCAGCCGCGCGTACTCCTCGAAGTCGCCGAGGTGGCAGGTCATGGAGGCCTTGTAGCCCTCAAGACCCTCCTCGTTGCGCTGCACCTGGCGGGAGATGCCGACGACCGACTTGTCCGCCTGGAACTGCGCGAAGGACGTCTCCAGCAGCTCGCGCGACCGGTGCCGGCCGAACTGCTCGACCAGGTTGACCGCCATGTTGTACGACGGCCTGAAGCTCGAGCGCAGCGGGTACGTGCGCGTGCCGGCCAGACCCGCCAGGTGCTCGGGGCTCGAGCCGCGCTGCCACAGCACCACGGCGTGGCCCTCGACGTCGATGCCGCGCCGCCCCGCACGCCCCGTCAACTGCGTGTACTCACCGGGCGTGATGTCCGCGTGCTGCTCGCCGTTCCACTTGACGAGCTTCTCCAGCACCACCGAGCGGGCGGGCATGTTGATGCCGAGGGCGAGGGTCTCGGTCGCGAACACGGCCTTGACCAGGCCACGTACGAACAGTTCCTCGACGACCTCCTTGAAGGTCGGCAGCATGCCCGCGTGGTGGGCGGCGATGCCGCGCTCGAGGCCCTCCAGCCACTCGTAGTAGCCGAGGACGTGCAAATCCTCGTTCGGGATGGACGCCGTGCGCTCCTCGACGAGGGCACGTACCCGCTCGCGCGCCTCGTCGTCGTTGAGCCTGAGCCCCGCGTACAGACACTGCTGGACGGCGGCCTCGCAGGCGGCGCGGCTGAAGATGAAGGTGATGGCGGGCAGCAGCCCCTCGGCGTCGAGCCGTTCGATGACCTCGGGCCGGCTCGGCGTCCACACCCGGGAGCGCTGTCTGCGGTCGCGCTCGCGGTCGGCGTCGCGCATGGACCGGCCGCGCCGGCGGTCCTGGTACGACGGCCGGCTCGCCTCCATGCGCGCCATGCGCGTGAGGTCGGGGTTGACGGCCTTCTTGTGGCCCTCGCCCTCCTCGAACAGGTCGTACATCCGCCGCCCGGCCAGCACGTGCTGGAACAGCGGTACGGGCCGGTGCTCGGAGACGATCACCTCGGTGTCGCCGCGGACCGTGTCGAGCCAGTCGCCGAACTCCTCGGCGTTCGACACGGTCGCCGACAGCGACACGAGCGTGACCGACTCGGGAAGGTGAATGATCACCTCTTCCCACACGGCGCCCCGGAACCGGTCGGAGAGGTAGTGCACCTCGTCCATGACCACGTGGCCGAGGCCCAGGAGGGTCTGCGAACCGGCGTACAGCATGTTCCGCAGCACCTCGGTGGTCATCACGACCACCGGGGCGTCGGAGTTGACGCTGTTGTCGCCGGTGAGCAGGCCCACCTTGTCCGTGCCGTAACGGCGGCACAGGTCGGCGTACTTCTGGTTCGACAGCGCCTTGATGGGTGTCGTGTAGAAGCACTTCTTGCCCTGCTGGAGAGCGAGGTGGACGGCGAACTCGCCGACGATCGTCTTGCCCGAGCCGGTGGGCGCGGCGACCAGGACGCCCTTCCCAGCCTCGAGCGCCTGGCAGGCCTCGATCTGGAAGGGGTCGAGGCCGAAGTCGTACATCTCGCGGAAGGAGGCGAGCGCGGTGGCCTGCTCGACAGCACGCTTGCGGGCTGCCGCGTACCGCTCGGCCGGTGAGAGGTCCTCTGTCATCGTGCTTTCGAGCGTACCGGGCCGCACTGACAACAGGACGATCATTATCCGGATCCATTCCTGTGAAACCGGGGATCGGCGCAGTTCAGGGGCCGACGACGCGTACGCCCCCGCGCACGCAGCGCGCGCTCAGGGGCAGCGGGCCGAGCGGCTCCCCGTCCGCGTACCCGGTGATCCCCTCAGCGGCGATCTCGACCCGGGCCGCCCGCAGCACGGTCACCGCCGGATGCCCCGCGTGGGTCCCCCGGTACACCCTCGGAAACACCCGCAGCAGTGTCGTACGGCTGCAGTCCCCGACCACGGTGATGTCGAACAGCCCGTCGGTGAGGTCGGCGCCGGGGCAGATCCGCATACCGCCGCCGTACGACGAGCCGTTGCCGACGGCCACCAGGGTCGCCTCGACCTCACGGACCTCGCCGTCGTCGAGCCTGATCCAGTACGGGACGGGCCGGAAAGCGGCGAGTTCGGCGATCATCGCCAGGTCGTACTTGAAGCGGCCGGCGGGCCACCGCATGCGGTTGCCGCGGTCGTTGACGCGGGAGTCGAAGCCGGAGGCGAGGACCGTGCCGAACCAGCGGTCGCCCACCTGACCGAGGTCGATGTCGTGGATCCGGCCGCACTTGAGGGCGTCGGCGATCATGCGTCCCGCGGCGGCCGGCTCGCGCACGGGCAGGCCGAGGGCGCGGGCGAAGTCGTTGCCGGTGCCGACGGCGACCAGGCCGAGCGGGGTACGGGTGCCCGCGACCGCCCGCAGCGCGAGGTTGGCCATGCCGTCACCGCCGACGGCTATCAGCGCTCCGGTACCGCCTTCGACGGCGGCACGCGCGCGGGTGAGGGCGTCCGCGGCGTCCTCGCCGAGCACCGTACGCACCGAGAAACCGGCCGCCCGCAAAGCGGAAGCGGCCGGCTGCGCCGCGCGGGCGCCCCGGCCGCGGCCCGCGGTGGGGTTGACGAAGAGGGTGATCTCGCTGGTCACGCGACCGACCCTATGAGCTGCCCGCCGATCTTCAGGTCACGTCGTCATAACCGTTGACCCGGTCCGAGCGCTCCGAACTCGCCTGCTCGGGCAGGGCGGCGCGGCCGGTGGTCACGGGTTCGATCTCGCCGATGTCGTCGGGCGTGAGGTCCAGCTCGGAGGCCTCGTCGTCGGCGGGGCCCAAGGCCTCGCGACGGCTGCGACGGCGGTCGTTGAGCAGGGAGAAGGCGACGGCCGCGAAGTACAGGATCCAGATCGGCCCGGCGAGCATCAGCATGGTCAGCGGGTCGGTGCTGGGCGTGGCGATGGCCGCGAAGACCGTGATGCCCATGATCATGCCGCGCCACCAGCCGAGCATCCGCTTGCCGGTGATCGCCCCGGTGAGATTGAGCATGACCAGCAGCAGGGGCAGCTCGAACGAGAGGCCGAAGACGATCACCATCCGCATGACCAGGTCGAGCAGGTCGTCCAGCGGGAGGAGGTTGGACGTGCCCCCCGGGGTGAACTCGAGGAGCACCCTCGCCGTGGTGGGAAGCACCGTGTAGGCGAAGTAGGCGCCGGTGATGAACAGCGGGGCGCCCGTGCCGACGAAGGCGTAGGCGTACTTCCTCTCGTGCCGGTGCAGGCCCGGCGCGACGAAGGCCCACAGCTGGTAGAGCCAGACCGGCGAGGCCAGCACGACACCGGCCATCAGGGACACCTTCAGCGCCAGCGTGAAGGGGGTGATCAGACCGTTGATGGTGATCTGCGCACACGGCTTCGAGGACTGCGACCTGGCCAGTTCCTGGAAGGTCTTGTCACAGCCGACCGAGTCGAGGATCGGCTTGGTGATCAAGTTGATGATGTCGTTGTAGAAGAAGGCGGCGACGACCGTGACGAGGACGATCGCCAGCATCGCCTTGGCGAGCCGGTTGCGGAGCTCGCGAAGGTGCTCCGCGAGGGGCATCCGCCCCTCCGGATCCTTCTCCTGCTTGCGGGCAGACTTCAGCAACCCACGTTCCCATCTCGTGCGGCGGGCCGGAGGTCACCGGCCCGGCTTCAGCGCTTGGTCGTGTCCGTGGGCTCGTTGACCGGGCGCGAGCTGGTCACGTCACCGGGCGCCGCCTGGATGGTGCGCTGCGAGGGCTGCTCGTCGTTGTTGGGCGGGCCGGCCGGGGTCGTGGACGACTTGCTGTCGTCCTTCATCGCCTTGGCCTCGCTCTTGAGGATGCGGGCGGACTTGCCGAGCGACCGAGCCATGTCCGGAAGCTTCTTCGCGCCGAACAGCAGGATGATGACGACGAGGATGAGAATGATCTCGGGGGCTCCGAGCCTTCCGAACATAAGTCTTTACCTTCTCACCGAGGCGGCTGGGGTGGGGTGCTGTCCGACCGGTCGGACACTTGTCCGAACGGTCGTGTTGACAGCGATCGTAACGCTCCGGGGTAAACGTGAGGCAATCCCTCTGCATCCCCTGTACGTACTCCCGCTCCGCGGCCAGTGCCTCGTTAACCGGGCCGCGACCAGCAGCGTACCTGTCCGAACCGCGGAGGTGACAGGGCGAAGTGGCCCAAAGCGCAACTCACAGCCGCCTGCCGAACGGCTCAGAGGGCGTCCACGGACCGGGCCGCGCTCCCCGCGGCCCGCTCCAGGTCCTCGGCGGCCCGGTTGATACGACGCGCGGAATCCGTGACCTGCCTGCCCAGGCGCTGTGCCTCCACGAAGACCCGGACGGCGAACACCCCGAGCACGACGAGACCCACGAACCCCACGGCAACCGCGAACATCGGCCAGAACATGCCGTCGAGCCTAGACCCTCCGGGAGGGGCGGACGCCCAGACCCTCAGGGGGTCGGAGCAAGGCGCAGGGTCCGCACGCCGCCGCCCGTGAGCAGCTCCACGATCCGCTCCCCGGCGGGCTTGCGGACGGACGCGCCGCACTGCGGGCAGGTGAAGGAGTAGAACGTGGTGCGGCTGGTGGCGCCTATGGCGAGGCGCAGGGCGCCGGCGGTGAGCTCGAAGCGCTCCCGGCAGTCCGGGCAGCCCGCCTTGAAGACCACCGGGGACACGCTCGTCATCCCGGCGAACGCGGACTCCACCGTCATGCCGCGCGCACCGGGCGTCGCCGAATCGCTCACAGGCCTCGCTCCTCTTTCTCGGGTGGTACGCCTCCGGGGCGCCCGGGGGACGCCGGTGCGGGCCGGCCCACCACCGACGTCGGCCGGGTCCGTGCCCCGGCACCGCGGCCGGTGCCGGGGGCGGCCCCACCCGGCAGTCGACGCCGTGGGCACCCTCGCATCACTCGAGACCGCCGTCCGGCCCGTCCGGGACGCGGCGCACCGCGCGCACGCCACGCGGCCCGCCGGCCTCGGCCGTCTCCGCCCCGCCGGCCGTCCCGACCGCCTCGATCCCGTCGTACGCCGTCAGCGCCTCGTGGGCCGCCTGCCGGGCGCTGTCGGCGAGCTCCGGCGGCGAGACGATCCGGCCGTCCCGCCCGAGCCGCAGCGCCAGGCGGCGGAGCGACGTCGGGTCGGGCGTGCGCAGGGTGATCCGAAGACCGCCGTCGGGCAGCTCGTCCGCGCTGTCGTGCGGGTAGTACTCGGCGACCCAGCGGCCGCCGGGCCCGACCTCGACCACGACCTCCGGGTCCTCGGCCGCGGGCTGCACCAAGGCCTCCGACAGGTCCCGCAGCTCCATCTCCGGCGGCGCCGACGGCTCGTCCAGGATTTTGATCTCGGCGACCCGGTCGAGCCGGAACGTGCGGCGCGCCTCGGAACGCCGGCACCAGGCCTCGACGTAGGTGTGCCCGACACTGACCAAGCGGATGGGGTCGATCTCCCGCTCGGTGACCTCGTCGCGCGCGGGCGAGTAGTAGCGGATCCACAAGCGGCGACGCTCGGCGATCGCCCGGTCGACGTCAGCGAAGACTCCGCCCTCGGACTCGAAGGTCACCGACAGGCGCGAGCTGGCGCCCGCCATCTCGCCGGCCGCGGTCTCCACCTTGGCCGTCGCCCGCAGCAGTGCTTGGCGGTCGCTCTCGCGCAGTCCGGGCAGCGTGGCCACGGCCCGGGCGGCGACGAGCAGGGCGGTGGCCTCGTCGGCGGCGAGCCTGAGCGGCTCGGCGGCTTCTTCCGCCAAGGCGGCCGAATTGTGCCACCAGATGCGCTCGCCGTCGGTGTCGATGTCGAGCAGGTCGCCGCCGCGGAAGCTGGTGCCGCACATGGGCAGCACGTCGAGGTCGGAGACCAGTTCGTCCTCGGTGATGCCGAAGGCGCGCGCGACGTCCTCGACCCGGGCACCGGGGCGCTCCTTCAGATACGTCACCAGCGAGAGCATCCGCCGGGTCTGGTCGATGGCGTTCACGGGCCTGACCGGTTTGCCTGCCACTGTCTCGTCCGCTCCCCCTCAGCCCTTGGCCACGGCCCGCAGCCGGTCCACCACGTCTGCCCGCAGCTCGGCGGGCTCCAGGACGACCACGTCCGGCCCGAACTCCACCAGCCAGGCGTCCAGCCCGTGGCCGTACGGAATCTCCAACTCGTCCCAGCCGTCTCCGAGTTCCCGTACGGCGGTGGCCTTCGCCCGCAGGGGGTATCCCGCGCCCGAGCGCAGCCGGATCCGGGCGGAGCGGTCGGCGATCTCCCCGGCCCAGCCGGCTACGGTCTCACGGACGGTGACGACGTCCGGCACGGGAGCGGTGTACCGGCCGCCGCGCGAGCGGACCTTGCCGGTGATCCGGGACAGCCGGAAGACCCGCTCGGCGCCCCGGTCGCGGTCCCAGCCCGCGAGGTACCAGTGACCGCGCCAGCACTCGAGAGCCCACGGCTCCACGTGCCGCTGCTCGGGCTGGGCGGCGGTGGCCTTGCGGTAGTCGAAGGCAACGGGGCGGCGGTCCCGGCAGGCGAGCATCAGCGGCTCGAACGCCGCCTCGTGCACGGGGATCCGCGGCTCCAGAGCGCCGTGCGGCCCATAGGGGTCGACATCCTCGGGGAGGCCCGCCGCGCGCAGCTTCTGCAGCGCGCCGCTGGCCGCGCCGGCGAGCCGGGCCTGCTGCCACACCTTGGCGGCGACCCCGAGGGCTGCGGCCTCCTCGGCGTCCAGGGTGATGGGCGGGAGGCGGTTGCTGTCACGCCGGGCCAGGTAGCCGATGTCGCCGTCGAGGCTCTCGACGGTCTCGATGACCAGCCCGAGTTCGCGCAGGTCGTCCTTGTCGCGCTCGAACATGCGGTTGAAGGAGTCGTCGGAGCCGGTGGCGCCGTTCCCCGGACCGAAGGCCTCGACGTAGGCCTCGATGGAGTCGCGCAGCTCACGCTTGCTGAGCGGCCGCCGCGTCCCGAGCAGACACAGCGCCAGATTCATCAGCCGCTCGGCCTTGGCAATGGCCATCGACGCCCTTCGCCTCCCTATGGTGCTTACGACCGATGACCGTACCGCCCCGCGGTGGCCCGGCAAAGCCGAGGGCCCATGCCCGAACAGGCATGGGCCCCAGGTGATCGAGTCTGTCGAACCTTGCTCAGACCCCGAGCAGGTCGACCACGAAGATCAGCGTCTCGCCGGGCTTGATCAGAGGGGTCGGGCTCTGGTTGCCGTAGGCGAGGTGGGCGGGGACGGTCAGCTGGCGGCGGCCGCCGACCTTCATGCCCTGCACGCCCTGGTCCCAGCCCTGGATGACCCGGCCGCCGCCCAGCGGGAAGCGGAACGGGGTGCCACGGTTCCAGCTGGCGTCGAACTCCTCGCCGGTGCTGAAGGCGACACCGACGTAGTGCACGGTGACGGTCTGGCCGGCCTGCGCGACCGGGCCGTCGCCTTCCCAGATGTCCTTGATCTCGAGGTCCGCCGGGGGCTCGCCGCCCGGGAAGTCGATCTCGGGCTTGTCGATGCTCACGTCTCTGGCTCCTGCTTGTCTGCGAAAAGGCGAACACGCACAGTCTTACATCCCCCGCACGTCACAGCTTCGCGAGGATGTCCACCGAAAAGACCAGCGTGGAGTCCTTCTTGATGCCGCTGCCCTGCGGCGGCTTGTCGCCGTAGCCCAGCTCCGGGGGGATGACGATGAGGACCCGGCTGCCGACCTTCTTGCCGGTCAGGCCCTGCGCCCAGCCCTTGACGACCTGCTGGAGCGAGAACGACACCAGCTGCTTGTTGGCGTACGACGAGTCGAACTCCTTGCCGCCGTCCCACAGCACGCCCTTGTACTGCACGAGGACGCTGTCGTCGGCGGCGACCTTCTCGCCGTCGCCCTCCAGGACGTAATCCGCGACGAGCTTCTTCGGGGCGGTCGCCTTGGGCACCTCGATGGAGGGCGCCTTGCCGTCGGTGTTGGTGCCGACCTTGGGCAGGTCCGCGTCGCCCTGGGCGACCTCCTCGCCCTTGGCGGAGCTGGTCGCGTTGAACGTGTCCTG
This sequence comes from Streptomyces violaceus, assembly GCF_036014075.1. Taxonomy (NCBI): domain Bacteria; kingdom Bacillati; phylum Actinomycetota; class Actinomycetes; order Kitasatosporales; family Streptomycetaceae; genus Streptomyces; species Streptomyces violaceus. The sequence goes on along the minus strand of NZ_CP107911.1, from coordinate 7,274,537 downwards.
CACGTCGACGACGAAGACCAGCGTGTCGGTGCCCTTGATGCCTGCCTGCGGGTTGCCCTGCGAGCCGTAGCCCCAGGTGGGCGGGACGGCCATCTCGACACGGCTGCCGGCCTTCTTGCCGGCCAGCGCGTACCGCCAGCCGTCGATGATCTGGCCCTGGGCGAGCTGGATGGCCAGGCGCGTCTTGCGGTCGTAGGAGTTGTCGAAGACCTTGGCGGTGCTCCAGACCTGGCCCAGGTAGTTCGCGACGACGAAGTCGTTCTCCGCGACGGTCTTGCCGCTGCCCGCGATCAGCGTCTTCACCGCGAGCTGCTTCGACGGCTCTCCGCTGCCCTTGGCGATCGTCGGCTTCTCGTCGAGCTTGGTGCCCGCGGTGACCGCCGGCAGCGGACCGTCCACGATCTTCGGCGGCGGCGCCGAGGACGGGGCCGATGCCGAGGGCGAGGGCGAAGGGCTGTCGCTGGCCTTGCTCGAATCCGACTTGTCGTCGCCGCATGCGGCGAGTGTGGCCAGTCCTGCGGGTACAGAGATGAGAAGTGAGCGTCGGCGCACTGTGGGGGCCTCGTAATCGATCGATCTCGTTTGATGGCGTGCGCGCAACTCTACGGCGTGAGCAGGGCGCCGTACTTGTAACGTACGGCGCCCGTGTGGCGTTCCGGCTAATTCCCCGCCGGCGCATTTCCTCACATTCCGGCGATCAGCTTCTCCACCCGGTCGTCCACGGAACGGAACGGATCCTTGCACAAGACGGTGCGCTGGGCCTGGTCGTTGAGCTTGAGGTGAACCCAGTCGACCGTGAAGTCACGGCGCTGTTCCTGGGCCCGCCGGATGAAGTCGCCGCGCAGCCGGGCCCGAGTGGTCTGCGGCGGAACCGACTTGCCCTCGAAGATCTTCAAGTCGTTGCAGATGCGTGCTGCCTGACCCTTCTTCTCGAGCAGGTAGTACAGGCCACGACGGCGGTGGATGTCGTGGTAGGCGAGGTCTATCTGCGCGACCCGCGGGTGCGACATGGTCATGTTGTTCTTGCTGCGGTACCGCTCGATGAGCTTGTACTTCATGACCCAGTCGATCTCGGTGCCGATACGGTCGAGGTCCTCGGCCTCGATCGCGTCCAGCGTGCGGCCCCACAGCTCCAGGACCTGCTCGACGGTGCCGGTGCGGATGCCGCGGCGCTCGCAGAAGTCCACGGCCTTCTCGTAGTACTCGCGCTGCACCTCAAGGGCGGAGGCCTCGCGGCCGCTGGCCAGGCGCACCTTGCGCCGGCCGGTGATGTCGTGGCTGACCTCGCGGATCGCCCGGATCGGGTTCTCCAGGGTCAGGTCGCGCATCACGGTGCCCGCCTCGATCATGCGCAGCACCAGGTCGGTGGCGCCGACCTTGAGCAGCATGGTCGTCTCGGACATGTTGGAGTCGCCCACGATGACGTGCAGGCGGCGGTAGCGCTCGGCGTCCGCGTGCGGCTCGTCGCGCGTGTTGATGATCGGCCGGGAGCGGGTCGTCGCCGAGGAGACGCCCTCCCAGATGTGCTCGGCACGCTGGCTGACGCAGTAGACGGCTCCGCGCGGCGTCTGCAGCACCTTGCCGGCACCGCACAGCAGCTGCCTCGTGACCAGAAACGGAATGAGAATGTCCGCGAGCCGGGAGAACTCCCCGTGCCGGGCGACCAGATAGTTCTCGTGGCAGCCGTAGGAGTTGCCCGCCGAATCGGTGTTGTTCTTGAAGAGGTAGACGTCGCCCGCGATTCCCTCCTCGTGCAGGCGTCGTTCGGCGTCCACCAGGAGTCCTTCGAGAATGCGCTCGCCCGCTTTGTCGTGGGTGACCAGTTCGGTCACGTTGTCACATTCCGGTGTGGCGTATTCCGGATGTGAGCCCACGTCGAGATAGAGGCGGGCGCCGTTTCGCAGAAAGACATTGCTGCTGCGGCCCCATGACACGACACGGCGGAAGAGGTACCGCGCCACCTCGTCAGGAGACAGGCGGCGCTGTCCCCTGAACGTGCACGTGACGCCGTACTCGTTCTCCAGCCCGAAAATGCGGCGGTCCATGAGGGAACATTACGCCCGATCCCCTGAACTGAAACGGGGTTCGGGGGCACGGTTTGGATCATTTTCCGAACCGGACACAACAACCGCTCCCCCGCCGGGAGCTGCGAGTACCCGTCCTGTGGCGGCCAAAACCAGCAGGGACACGCCGCCCGCGGCCCCCGGCACGGCGAAGCCCCACAGGGCCCCGCCCACCTCTACGACGGGCCCCGCGACGCCCGCGCCGACCGAGTGGCCCACGGTGAACGTGGTCACCAGCCAGGAGAACGCCTCGGTGACCGTGCCGCGCGGGGCGTGACGGTCGACCAGGACGAACGCGCAGGCGATGGCGGGTGCGAGGAAGACTCCGGCGAGCGCGGTCAGCGCCACCATGGGCACCGCGTCCGGCATGAGAAGCAGCGGCAGGTAACACACCACCAGAAGGGCTACCAGCACCTGGAGTCGCCGCGCGGGCTCACCGGCCCACTGCCGGGCCCCGTAGACGGCGCCGCCGACCAGCGCCCCGAATCCCAGGGCCGCCATCAGCCAGCCGTACACGGCGTCACCGCCGTGCGCGTCCGCGTAGGGCACCGAGGCGACGGTGATGGACCCGAGCGCCATCCCGATGAACAGAAACGCCGCGAGCAGCGCCAGCAGCCCCGCCGAGCGCAGCGCGCCCAGCCAATGCGCCTCCCGCGGCGCCGATCGCCAAGCACGCGAGGGCGGCGAGACGACCACGGACAGCGCCCCCAGCACTCCCACCACGTTCAGCACGAGCAGCGCGACCTGGGCCGACCACAGGGACACGCACAGCGTCACGAGCAGCGGCCCGACGGTGAACATCACCTCCTGGGCCACGGCGTCCATGGCGTACGCCGTGTGCACCTGGTCCTCCTTTCGGAGGACCGAGGACCACAGGGCCCGCAGCCCGCCCTCCAGGGGCGGCGTGAAGAGCCCCGCGGCCGCGACGGCGGCATACGCGAGCGGCAGCGACCCGATCCCGGCGAAGGCGAACACGGCCATGGCGAGCCCCGACAGAACGGCCGCCGGCAACTGCACGCGCGGCTGCCCGCGCAGGTCCACGAGTCTGCCCAGCACGGGCTGCCCCACGGCGTTGGCGACGCCGTAGACCCCCGCCAGCGCCCCCGCCAGGCTGTACGAGCCGCCCTCCGCCCGCACGAACAGCAGGATCGCGATGGCGCCGGTGGCATTGGGCAGCCGGCCCACGAGCGTGCCGACGAGCAGCCGGGCGGCGTGTCGCGCCCGAAGGATCTCCAGGTATCCCGTAGCCATGTCCCCGCCCTAGGTTTTACGTATAACGTCAACGTTTCATACGTACCATGTCCGCTGTTCACGAGTCCAGACGAAGGAGCGGCCCGACGGTGGCACGAGGCAGCACACGCCCCACGAGCCGGGACGTCGCCCAGGCCGCCGGCGTCTCCCAGGCGGCGGTCTCCCTGGTCCTGGGCGACAAGTGGCGCGGCCGCGTCTCGGAGGCGACCGCGGAGCGGGTCCGCGAGGCCGCCCGCGACCTGGGCTACCGCCCGAACCTGGCCGCCCGCAACCTGCGCCTGGGCCGCACCCGCACGGTCCTCCTGGTGGTACCGGCCCTCACCACGGAGTTCTTCGCGGGCGTCTACACGGGCGCCGCCCGAGTCGCCGCCGAACACGGATTCGGCGTCGTCCTCTACCCCTCCCCCGAGGGCGTCGGACCCGCCCGCGACCCCTTCGCCTCCGCGCAGGCCGCCCTGGACGGCGTGATCGCCTCCTCCATGGCCGCCGACGCGCTCACCGCGATCCGCGGGGACCAGCTGCCCCTGGTGATGCTGGACAGCGACCCGGAGGGGAGCCTGGGGGCGGCGACCGTGAACCTGGACATCGCCGACGGTGTCCGCCAGGTCGCGGAACACCTGCTGTCCCTGGGCCACCGCCGCTTCCTCCATCTGGCCGCGGACGTACCGTCCTGGACCTTCGAGGTACGGGCCCGGGAACTGGCGAGCCGGCTGAGCGATCTGCCCGGTACGTCGGTACGCACGACCCGCGCGCCGATCTCCATCGAGGGCGCCGTGACAGCCACGGAGGCCGCCCTCTCGCTCCCCGGGCCGCGCCCCACGGCCCTGGTGTGCGACGACGACAAGCTGGCCGCCGGTGCGTACAAGGCGGTTCGCCGCCTGGGTCTGCGCGTCCCGGACGACGTCTCGGTCACCGGCCTGGACGATCTGGCCCTTGCCACGGCCATCGACCCGGAACTGACAACGGTCCGCCTGGACGCGGAGCTCTTCGGGGAACGGGGCATGCGGGCCCTGCTGGCCGTCCTGGAGGGCCGCGCACCCGAGGGCGGGGACATCCCGGTGCAACTGGTGGTACGGGGCTCCACGGCGCCGCCGGGGCTGCCGTAGCCACTCGGCGTGGGCGCTGAGGCCGGGTGGGTGCGCAGCTCGGCGCGACGAGGTGCCTCCCCCACTCTCGACTTCGCTCGAGCGGGGGGACCCCCACCGCCCACCCGTGCCGCCCTTAGCGGCACGATTGCCCGCAGCTAGATGCGCACGCACGGAGGGGGCCGTGTCGGGGGGTGTCCGCCCGCAGCTGGTTGGCGCGTCAACGGACAGTCAGTCGGTACGCAACCCCATCCCGCCGTTCCGAGGACGGACACCCCCCGACACGGCCCCGACCCACCACCACCGCGCAGGCGCGACGCGCGCCCCGGCCGCAACAGCGACCAGGGCGCGCGACGTAAACGATCGAGCCGAGCTACTCGGAGTCCTCGGCGTCCTCGGACGCCGTCTCCTCGGCGCCCCCGTCCCCCTCCGCCCCCAACAGGCGAGAGAGCTGACGCCCACCGATCCGCTTGAACTTGCGCTTCTGCGGCCGCGTACGGTCCAGCACCGCCACCTCCAGCCGCTCCGCGGGAATCTCCCGCTCGCTGCCGTTGGTGTCGCGCGACAGCGCCTGCACCGCCAGCTTCAGGGCCTCGGCCAGCGTCATACCGTCCCGGTGGCGCTGGTCCAGGTAGCTGCTGATCTGCTCCGCGTTGCCCCCCACCGCGACCGAGCCGTGCTCGTCCACGATCGAGCCGTCGTGCGGGAGACGGTAGAGCTGGTCACCCTCCAGGGTCTCCCCCACCTCGGCGACCACCAGCTCCACCTCGTACGGCTTCTCGGCCGCGGAGGAGAAGATCGTGCCCAAGGTCTGCGCATAGACGTTGGCCAGGCCACGGGCCGTCACGTCGTCGCGGTCGTAGGTGTAACCCCTCAGGTCGGCGTACCGCACGCCACCGATCCGCAGGTTCTCGTACTCGTTGTACTTGCCGGCGGCCGCGAAACCGATCCGGTCGTAGATCTCGCTGAACTTGTGCAGCGCACGGGACGGGTTCTCGCCGACGAACACGATGCCGTCGGCAAACTGCAGCACGACCAGGCTGCGGCCACGGGCGATGCCCTTGCGGGCGTACTCCGCCCGGTCGGCCATCTGCTGCTGAGGTGAAACATAGAACGGCGTCGACACCGGTTATCCGTCCCTTTCTGTGGAAGTCACTGGATCACCCTGACAAGAAACGGCCGCTGTCTACAGCAGTGCGGCCCGCGGGCCGTCCGGCTGCTCCAGGCGCCGCGCCAGGATCGAGCGGGCGATCCCGGAGGATTCCTCCTCGGTGAGCCGGCGGAAACCGTCCTCGGTGATCACGGTGACGATCGGGTAGATCCGGCGGGCGACATCGGGACCGCCTGTCGCCGAGTCGTCGTCGGCCGCGTCGTACAGGGCCTGGACCACCAGGGTCGTGGCCTCTTCCTCGCTCAGGTCGTCACGGAAGAGCTTCTTCATGGCGCCACGCGCGAAGATCGAGCCCGAGCCGGTGGCCGCGAAGTTCGTCTCCTCGGAGCGGCCGCCCGTCACGTCGTAGGAGAAGATCCGGCCCCGATCGCGCCCCACGTCGTACCCCGCGAACAGCGGCACCACGGCCAGGCCCTGCATGGCCATGCCGAGGTTGGAGCGGATCATCGTCGACAGCCGGTTCGCCTTGCCCTCCAGGGACAGCTGCGCGCCCTCGACCTTCTCGAAGTGCTCCAGCTCCAGCTGGAACAGCTTCACCATCTCCACGGCCAGACCCGCCGTACCGGCGATGCCCACCGCGGAGTACTCGTCGGCCGGGAAGACCTTCTCGATGTCCCGCTGCGCGATGACGTTCCCCATCGTCGCCCGGCGGTCACCGGCCAGCACGACGCCCCCGGGGAACGTCACGGCGACGATCGTGGTCCCGTGCGGCGCCTCGATCACGCCCTGGGTGGGAGGCAGTTGCCGGTTGCCGGGCAGGATCTCCGGCTGGTGCTCGGACAGGAAGTCCATGAAGGAGGAAGACCCTGGCGTCAGGAAGGCAGCTGGTAGACGCCCGGTGCTACGAGTGTTGGCTTCCACGCGATTCCTTCCACGTATGCGACAGCCCGCCCTGTGACGTCGGGCCGATCCTTGGAACAACCCCGGTCCGGTTGTGACCGGGGGCACGGTATGCCTCGGACCCTACCCGTCCTTCGGCGGTGATCCACATGTCCGGCGGGACCAACTCCACCGGATCGACGCCGCACTTGCCGGACGTCACCGACGCCCGGAGCGCCGCACACGAGGGCATCACATCACTCACTGCCCCGCGCGCAGCGCTCCGCGCTCCGCCCGTCCATCACCCACACCCGTTCACCTTCGGAATGAAGGCAAAGGCGCCTTACTGGCCACCCTTTTGAACGAAGGAGCGCACGAAGTCCTCGGCGTTCTCCTCGAGGACGTCGTCGATCTCGTCCAGAACCGAGTCCACGTCGTCGCTCAGCTTCTCCTGACGCTCCTTGAGGTCCTCCGAAGCCTGCGTCTCCGCCGCCTGCTCCTCGACCTCCTCGGTGGACCGGGTGGCCTTCTGCTGTCCGCCGCCGGTGTCCTTGGTCGCCATATCCCTCACCCCGCTCGGTTCGCCCGACACAGTTGCTCGGTCAAGATCAGACCCTACTCGCCGGGTCTGACAATGGCCCCGCAGTTGCTCCAACGTACGGGGACCACCTCGATGATTCCCGGACCTGGGATTTTCCACCCTGTCCGGCCGTCTCCTCCCGAGTACCCACGGAACGCGATCATCCGCCGGACAGGACCCTGACCAGGTCTTCCGCCGTGCGGCAGCGGTCCAGGAGCTCCTTGACGTGATTACGCGTTCCGCGAAGCGGTTCCAGGGTTGGAACGCGCTGCAGGGAATCGCGGCCCGGCAGGTCGAAGATCACCGAGTCCCAGGAGGCCGCCGCGACGTCGTCCGCGTACTGCTCCAGGCAGCGACCGCGGAAGTACGCGCGAGTGTCCTCAGGCGGCGCCGTACGGGCCCGCTCGATGTCCGCCTCGGTCAGCAGCCGCTTCATGCGCCCACGGGCCACCAGACGGTTGTACAGGCCCTTCTCGGGGCGCACGTCGGCGTACTGGAGGTCGACCAGGTGCAGCCGTGCCGCGTCCCAGTCGAGGCTGTCCCGGCGCCGGTAGCCCTCCATGAGCTCCCGCTTGGCAACCCAGTCCAGCTCGCCGGCCAGGCTCATCGGGTCGTGCTCCAGTCGGGTGAGGGTGTCCTCCCACCGCGACAGGACGTCCTTGGTCTGGTCGTCGGCGTCGGCCCCGAAGCGCTCCTCCACGTACTTGCGCGCGAGCTCGTAGTACTCCATCTGCAGCTGGACCGCGGTGAGCGTCCGGCCGCTACGGAGGGTGACCAGGCGCTTCAGTGAGGGGTCGTGCGATACCTGGTGCAGCGTGCGAACGGGCTGGTCGACGGCCAGGTCCACCGCGATGAAGCCGTCCTCGATCATCGACAGGACGAGAGCCGTCGTACCCAGCTTCAGATACGTCGAGATCTCCGACAGGTTCGCGTCGCCGATGATCACATGCAGGCGGCGGTACTTCTCGGCGTCCGCGTGCGGCTCGTCGCGGGTGTTGATGATCGGGCGCTTGAGCGTCGTCTCGAGGCCGACCTCCACCTCGAAGTAGTCGGCTCGCTGGCTGAGCTGGAAGCCGTGCTCGTGCCCGTCCTGGCCGATGCCGACGCGGCCCGCCCCGGTGAAGACCTGACGGGAGACGAAGAACGGCGTCAGGTGGCGCACGATGTCCGAGAAGGGGGTCTCCCGCTTCATCAGGTAGTTCTCGTGCGTGCCGTAGGACGCGCCCTTGTTGTCGGTGTTGTTCTTGTACAGGTGGATCGGCTGGGCACCGGGCAGCTGGGCGGCCCGTTCCGCGGCCTCCGCCATGATCCGCTCGCCGGCCTTGTCCCAGAGGACGGCGTCCCGGGGGTTGGTGACCTCGGGGGCGCTGTATTCGGGGTGTGCGTGGTCGACGTAGAGCCGTGCACCGTTGGTGAGGATCACGTTGGCCAGGCCGATGTCCTCGTCGGTGAGCTGGCTGGAGTCGGCGGCCTCGCGGGCGAGGTCGAAGCCTCGCGCGTCCCGCAGCGGGTTCTCCTCCTCGAAGTCCCAGCGAGCCCGGCGGGCCCGGTGCATCGCCGCCGCGTAGGCGTTCACGATCTGGGACGAGGTGAGCATGGCATTGGCGTTGGGGTGGCCGGGGACGGAGATCCCGTACTCCGTCTCGATGCCCATTACTCGCCGTACGGTCATGCGGCCCTCCTTGCCCGGCGGCACCCTCGGTCGTGGGCGCCACTCAGATACCGCTGGCGCTCGGTTGCGTGTGCGGTGCCCGTCCCCGCACTGCGCGACTCGGCGGTACGGAAGAGCCTAGAACGCCTTTGCGCTGGTGGGGAGATCATTTGCGTCATTGCGTTGCTCCAGCCGTGGCCTGAAAAACAGTCGGCTGCGGGTACCCGCCGAGGGCACCCGCAGCCGCCCTGCCTTTTACAGGTACTGACCGGTGTTCGCCACCGTGTCGATGGAGCGTCCGGTGTCCGCGCCCTGCTTTCCGGTGATGAGCGTACGGATGTACACGATCCGCTCGCCCTTCTTTCCGGAGATCCGGGCCCAGTCGTCCGGGTTGGTGGTGTTCGGCAGGTCCTCGTTCTCCTTGAACTCGTCCACGCAGGCCTGGAGGAGGTGGGAGACGCGGAGACCCTTCTGGTTCTTCTCGAGGAAGTCCTTGATCGCCGACTTCTTGGCGCGGCCGACGATGTTCTCGATCATGGCGCCGGAGTTGAAGTCCTTGAAGTAGAGGACTTCCTTGTCACCGTTGGCGTAGGTGACTTCCAGGAAGCGGTTCTCCTCCGACTCGGCGTACATTTGTTCGACGGCCGTCTGGATCATGCTCTGGACCGTGGACGCCTTGGAGCCGCTGTGCTCGGCGACGTCGTCGCCGTGCAGCGGGAGGCGCTCGGTGAGGTACTTGCCGAAGATGTCCTTGGCCGCCTCGGCGTCCGGACGCTCGATCTTGATCTTCACGTCGAGCCGGCCGGGCCGCAGGATGGCGGGGTCGATCATGTCCTCACGGTTGGAGGCGCCGATCACGACCACGTTCTGCAGGCCCTCCACGCCGTCGATCTCGGCGAGCAGCTGCGGGACGATGGTGTTCTCCACGTCCGAGCTGACACCGGAGCCACGGGTACGGAAGAGCGACTCCATCTCGTCGAAGAAGACGATGACGGGGGTGCCCTCGCTGGCCTTCTCACGGGCCCGCTGGAAGACGAGGCGGATTTGCCGCTCCGTCTCACCGACGTACTTGTTCAGGAGCTCGGGGCCCTTGATGTTGAGGAAGAAGCTCTTGCCGGCGGCCTGGCCGGTCACCTCGGCGACCTTCTTGGCCAGCGAGTTGGCCACGGCCTTGGCGATCAGGGTCTTTCCGCATCCAGGGGGCCCGTACAACAGGACGCCCTTCGGCGGCCGCAGTTCGTGCTCCTTGAACAGGTCCGGGTAGAGGTACGGGAGCTCGACCGCGTCGCGGATGGCCTCGATCTGGCCGCCGAGACCGCCGATCTGCTCGTAGCCGATGTCGGGGACCTCTTCGAGGACGAGCTCCTCGACCTCGCTCTTCGGCACGACCTCGTAGACGTAGCCGGAGCGGGGTTCCATCAGGAGGGCGTCGCCGGGGCGGATGGTGACGTCCAGCAGCGGCTCGGCGAGCCGTACCACCCGCTCCTCGTCGGTGTGCCCGAGCACCAGGGCCCGCTCGCCGTCCTCGAGGATCTCCTTGAGTGTGACGATGTCACCGACGCTCTCGTACTCCATGGCCTCGACCACGTTGAGCGCTTCGTTGAGCATCAATTCCTGGCCGCGCCGGAGCTCGTCGAGCTCGACGCTGGGGCTGACGTTCACCCTGAGCTTGCGGCCGCCGGTGAAGATGTCGGCGGTGCCGTCCTCGTTCGCCTGCAGGAAGACCCCGAAGCCGGCCGGCGGCTGCGCGAGCCGGTCTACCTCCTCCTTGAGGGCCACGATCTGGTCACGGGCCTCACGGAGCGTGTTGGCGAGCCGCTCGTTCTGTGCGGACACGCCGGCCAGATTGGTCTGCAGCTCGACGATCCGCTCTTCGAGAATCCTCGTGTGTCGCGGAGAGTCGGCGAGCTTGCGTCGCAGGACGGCGATCTCCTGCTCAAGATAGGCAATCTGCCCGGCCGGGTCGTCGGACCCCCGTCCCGGGCGGATGCCGCGGTTCATGTCGTCGTCGTGGGCTGCCACGGTCCTCACCTCCTCCAAGGGGAGCTGGACGCTTCCAGACCCTACCTGGGCGGGTGTCGATTGAAACCCCTAGATCACAAAGACGGTCGGGGTGTGTCCGATCTTCACCCTTGCGCTCTCCCTCACGCCAGGGGAATACCCACCGAACATGAATGGAACCCAGCCGGAGGTAGGGTCGAAGCGTTCAACACCCGTCAGAGCTGGCCGGATTCCCGATACGGCTCGACGCATGAAACGGCAGGAGACATGAGCGTGCAGCAGGAGGCCGGGGTCGACGGCGAGGCTCTGGAGGTCTGGATCGACCAGGACCTGTGTACCGGCGACGGCATCTGTGCCCAGTACGCGCCCGAGGTGTTCGAGCTGGACATCGACGGTCTGGCCTATGTGAAGGGCGCCGAGGACGAGCTGCTCCAGGACAAGGGCGCCACAACGCCCGTACCGCTGCCGCTTCTCACGGACGTGGTCGACTCCGCGAAGGAGTGTCCGGGCGAGTGCATCCACGTACGTCGAGTTTCGGACAGGGCCGAGGTCTACGGTCCGGACGCAGAGTGACTCCTTCCATACACTCCGTCACCGCTGTTTGATATCTCACACGCGGGACGCGGGCGCCTCACACGCTGCGGGCCCCGGACGGTGCCGAGCGGACGAACGCGCCGTTCTGCCAACGCCATTTCACGTCGCTCTTCACGTCGGGGCAGCAACGCGGCACGTCGGCCGACGAGTAGCCGAAAAGCGTGGCCGCGACGGCGCCCTGACGTACGGCGAAGTCACTGACGGTGTTGCCGTCCTTGGGGTCGAGCAGGGTCGCCACCACGCGCGGCTTGCCGCCGTCGCCGTCCCGGGTGAGGACGTAGACGCCGTCCGGCGGGGTGCCCATCGGGGAGTCGCAGTGGACCACGGCCACCGTCTCGGGGGAACCGTCGCCGTCGAGGTCTCCGGAAGCCCGCTTCTTCACCACGGCCTTCACGGGGCCGCACTCGATCGGGAACGTCACCGCGGCCGGGTCGGGCGGAGCGACGGCCGCCGGAGCGCTTCTGGTCTCCGGGGCGGCCGCCTGGGCCGCTGTCGCCGCACCCGGCTGCAGGAACGAGGAGAGGGCCACGACGCCGGCGACGGCCGTGGCGGTGGCGAGCCAGTGGATGGGGCGGGTGTGGGTGTGGGCGAGCTCCGGGACGGCGGAAGGCTGCACTAGGAGTGTCTCCTGAGGGCTGTGCCGGTGGGATGGCCAAGGGGGGATGGCCAAGATGGTGCCACACGTCACATCACGTGGGAACGGCGGGGTGTGCACGTCCTGTGCCGGGGAAGTCAGAAGAGTTACGGTTCCTGCCGCTGTGTCAGCGGGCCCGCTGCGGCACGGGCCGCTGCCGCCGCGCATCGTGTCGGCGGGGCCGGCCGCGGTCGTGATCTGTGGGGTCAACCGGTGTGCGCCGTGGTTCACCCGGGGCGGCCGTCAGGGACAACGGAAAGGCGCCGTGGCGGAGTTCCCGGAGTGGATCAGGGAACTTGGCCACGGCGCCGGTGCGTTGTGTGCGGCGGCGGGGTCGCCTCAGCGGCCGGTGCCGCCGTCGGCGTTGGGTCCGGCGTAGTCCTCGCCGTAGGCGCCCTTGGCGGGGCGGCGGCGGCGCATGGGCGGCTCGACTCCGTCGGCGAGGCGGCGGGCGGTGAGCAGGAAGCCGGTGTGGCCGATCATCCGGTGGTCCGGGCGGACGGCCAGGCCCTCGATGTGCCAGTTACGGATCATCGTCTCCCAGGAGGTCGGCTCGTTGAAGCAGCCGATCTCGCGGATGGACTCGACGGTCCGGGCGAGCTGGGTGGTGGTCGCCACGTAGCAGCACAGGATGCCGCCGGGGACGAGCGCCTTGGAGACGGCCTCCAGGCACTCCCAGGGGGCGAGCATGTCGAGGATGACGCGGTCCACGTCGGCATCGGACAGGTTGTCCTGGAGGTCACCGACGGTGAGCTGCCAGGCGGGGTGCGGGCCGCCGAAGTAGCGCTCGACGTTCGCCTGGGCGATCTCGGCGAAGTCCGCGCGGCGCTCGTAGCTGTGCAGCATGCCCTGGTCGCCGATGGCGCGCAGCAGGAAGCTGCTGAGCGAGCCGGAGCCCACGCCGGCCTCGACGACGCGAGCGCCGGGGAAGATGTCGGCGAAGGCGAGGATCTGCCCCGCGTCCTTCGGGTAGACGACGGCTGCCCCGCGGGGCATGGACAGGACGTAGTCGGGGAGCAGGGGGCGCAGCGCGAGATAGGCGACGTTACCTGTGGTGCGGACAACGCTGCCCTCGGGAGCGCCGATCAGTTCGTCGTGGGGGAAGGAACCCTTGTGGGTGTGGAAGTTCTTCCCGGCCTCGAGCGTGAACGTGTAGTGGCGGCCCTTGGGGTCGGTCAGCTGAACCTGGTCCCCGACCTTGAAGGGCCCGCGCCTGCGGGCGGCACCGGTCGGTTCGGACATGTGAACAGCCTACCGGTCCCCGGAGGGGGTGCCGACCACTTCAGCTGGGCCTCGCCATGGCCTTCACGAAGGCCCGCTCCACGTCGGCCGCCGACAGCACGCCGTAGATCTCGCCGGTCTCCTCGACGACGAGGTACTCGGTGGCGGGCGTCGCCCTGAGGGCGTCGAGCAGTTCCTCGCCCGACAGTTCCGCCGAGACGCGCATGCCGTCGGTGAGGTCCTGGGCGAGGCCGCTGACCGCGACCCAGGGGCGGCGGTGCTCGGGTACGCCGACGATGGCGGCCTCGCGGACCAGTGAGAGGGGCTTGCCGTCGGCGTCGACGACGACCAGGGCGCGGGCTCCGGCGGTGTTGGCGCGGCGCAGGGCCTCCGAGAGCGGGGTGTGGGTCTCGACGGGGACGGCGCGGCGGGTGAGCGCACGGGCGCGCAGTTCGGGGAGGTGCTCGCGCAGCCGGGCCATGCGCAGGCTGTTGCCGGCGCCGGTCCAGATGATCGCGGCGAGGATGGCGGCGAGCAGGGCGTCCAGGACGGTGTCCATGCCGACGTTGTCGACGGCGTCGGCGCCGAGGGCGCCGGACTGGGTCAGCAGCGGCAGGCCGATGAGGACGCAGACGGCGAGGGCGCGGCCGACCCAGGCGGCGGCGACGGTGCCGGTCATCGGCTTGCCGGTGATCTTCCAGACGACGGCGCGGAGCATGCGGCCGCCGTCGAGGGGCAGGCCGGGCAGGAGGTTGAACGCGGCCACGATGAGGTTGGAGATCATCAGGCCCGCCAGCAGGACGCCCGGGACGGTGCCGGGGTCCACGATCTGCATGGCGAGGTAGAAGACGCCCGCGAGCAGGAGGGAGAGCAGAGGCCCGACGAAGGCGAGCACGAACTCGCGGCCGGGGGTCTCGGCCTCCTTCTCGATCTCGGAGACGCCGCCGAAGAACTGGAGCTGGATGCGGCGGACCGGGAGCTTGAAGCGGAGGGCGGCGACGGTGTGGGCCAGTTCGTGGACGAGCACGGAGGCGTAGAAGGCGACCGCGAAGAACAGGGAGACCAGGTACCGGGCGGCGCCGAGCTCGGGCAGGACGCGCTCCAGCTGCCCGCCGAACACCCAGGTGATCAGCGCGGCGACGAGGAACCAGCTGGGCGCGACGTACACGGGCACCCCGAAGGGCCGTCCCATGAGCAGGCCGCCCCGGGGCTCCGGAGGCCGCTGGGGGGCGGGCCCCTTGCCGTCGGCGGAGTGGGCGAGGGGGCGGTCGCCGGTGCCGGGCGCGGCGGGCTCGGTGCGGCTGTTCGGGCTGTTCGGGTCAGAGGTGGGGTCCGGGGAGGGGGCCGCACCAGCGTTCTGGCCGGTCCCGGAGTCGCCCTGCGGGCCGGGCTTCCGCAACGACGGGCGCTCTCCTTCGGCTGCGCCGGGGTCCTGGTCCGCCGCGGAGTCGTCCTCGGGCCCGTCCGGCCCGGCCGGCGGTGTGGCCGCGGGGCCTGCCTCCGGGGCGTCGTCGTGCTGCTCTGAGGTGAAACGCCGTCCGTCCGCGGGCTGTTCGTCGGCGGGGGTCGGGTCGGCGGCCCGGGCCGGAGCACCTGCGTGGCGCTCGGCCGACTCGTCGTTGCCGGACCGCGGCTCCCCGCGCCCGCCGCTCTCGTCCACCGGTGTCCCCTCGTTCGAAGCGTCTCCCGCGCCTGCCGGCCGGAAGGGTCTCGAGTCGATGGTATGCGTCCGTCGAGGCGCGTTCCGCCCCGGCACCCCTGTGTTTCCCGTCCGTCCCGTCCCTTCCCGGCTCCCGGCGTCGTACACGGCGCGACCGCGGCTGGGTCACTGTCAGTGGCGGGCCGTATGGTCTGGGGCATGGAGACGAGCACCGAGGGCGCGGCGCAGCCCGACAGCAGCCCTGCCGCGGCGGTGGATCCGCCGGTCCCGGCAGGGCCCGTGGAGGCGGTCATCGAGACGGCAGTGGAGACGGCGACCGTGACCGCGCCCACCGCCATACCTCCCTCGACGCTGTCCCCCTCGCGTGCGAGCGACTTCATGCAGTGCCCGTTGCTCTACCGCTTCCGGGTCATCGACCGGCTGCCGGAGAAGCCCAGCGAGGCGGCGACCAGGGGCACGCTGGTGCACGCGGTCCTGGAGCGGCTCTTCGACGCCCCGGCGGCCGAGCGCACGGCGCCCCGGGCGAAGTCGCTGATCCCGGGCCAGTGGGACCGGCTGCGCGAGTCGCGGCCGGAGGTCGTGGAGCTGTTCGCCGACGATCCGCAGGGCGAGCGGCTGGCGCGCTGGCTGGGCGAGGCGGAGCAGCTCGTCGAGCGCTGGTTCTCCCTGGAGGACCCCAGCCGGCTGGAGCCGGCCGAGCGGGAGCTGTTCGTCGAGACCGAGCTGGACTCCGGGCTGCGGCTGCGCGGGATCATCGACCGGGTCGACGTGGCCCCCACGGGCGAGGTCCGGATCGTCGACTACAAGACGGGGAAGGCCCCCAGGCCCGAGTACTCCGAGGGCGCCCTGTTCCAGATGAAGTTCTACGCCCTCGTGGTCTGGCGGCTGAAGAACGTGGTGCCCCGGCGGCTCCAGCTGGTGTATCTGGGCAGCGGTCAGGTGCTGACGTACGACCCGGTCCTCGCCGACCTGGAGCGGGTCGAGCGCAAGCTGCTGGCGCTGTGGGAGGCGATCCGGCTGGCGACGGAGACGGGCGACTGGCGGCCCCGTCCCACGAAGCTGTGCGGCTGGTGCGACCACCAGGCCCACTGCCCGGAGTTCGGCGGCACTCCCCCGCCCTACCCGTTGCCGGTGAGGGCGGCGGAGTTCGGCGGGCCCGAGCAGGGCAGAATGGGGCCGGACTAGCGAAGGAGACTTACGTGGCCATCCGCG
Organism: Streptomyces violaceus; assembly: GCF_036014075.1. Classification (NCBI taxonomy): domain Bacteria; kingdom Bacillati; phylum Actinomycetota; class Actinomycetes; order Kitasatosporales; family Streptomycetaceae; genus Streptomyces; species Streptomyces violaceus. The sequence continues at coordinate 7,258,595 of NZ_CP107911.1, read as the reverse complement.
TCCTACTGGTCGATGACCAGCCGCTGCTCCGCACGGGCTTCCGGATGATTCTGGAGGCCGAGCAGGACATCGCGGTCGTCGGCGAGGCCGGAGACGGCCTCCAGGCGCTCGACCAGGTGCGGGCCCTGCAGCCCGACGTGGTCCTGATGGACATCCGCATGCCGCGGATGGACGGTGTGGAGGCGACCCGGCAGATCACGGGCCCCGAGCGGGACGGCCCGGCGAAGGTGCTGGTGCTGACCACTTTCGACCTCGACGAGTACGTGGTGGAGGCGCTGCGCGCCGGTGCCAGCGGCTTCCTGCTGAAGGACGCCCCGGCCAACGAGCTGGTGCAGGCGATCCGGGTCGTGGCCTCGGGCGAGGCGATGCTCGCGCCGAGCATCACGCGCCGGCTGCTCGACAAGTACGCCACGCATCTGCCCTCCGGTGAGGAGCCGGTGCCGGACACGCTGCACACGCTCACCGACCGCGAGGTCGAGGTGCTGAAGCTGGTGGCGCGCGGGCTGTCCAACGCCGAGATCGCCGCCGACCTGTTCGTCAGCGAGACCACCGTCAAGACGCACGTCGGGCATGTGCTGACCAAGCTGGGCCTGCGCGACCGTGTGCAGGCCGCGGTGTACGCGTACGAGAGCGGGCTGGTGCGCCCCGGCGCACAGTAGCCCGCGGCGCAGCGGAAACGTGAAGGGCGCCCCCTGCCGAGGCAGGGGGCGCCCTTCACGTGTGTGCGTCAGGAATCCTTGCTCAGCTCCCAGAAGCGGAACACGGTCGACGCGTCGAGGCAGTACTCCAGTCCGTAGACACCTTCACGTGCGACCGCGTACTGCTTGGCCTGCCACACGGGCAGGACGGGGAGTTCGTCGGCGACGATGTCCTGCAGCTCCCCGAACTCCTTGTCGGTGGCGGCGCGGTTGGTCAGGGCCGCGGTGCTCGGGATGAGCGTGCCGGTGATGGTGTCGTTGTCGTAGTTGTTGTTCAGCACGTTGCCCTTGCCGAAGAAGGGGGCCGTGAAGTTGTCGGCGTCCGGGTAGTCGGGCACCCAGCCCTTCACGTAGACGCCGTACTTGCCGGCCGCGATGTCCTTCTCGTACTGGGCGAAGGAGACCGACTTGACGTCCGCGTCGAACAGGCCGCTGGCGTTGAGCTGGCCGGCGATGGCCGTCAACTCCTGGTCGGTGGCGGGGCCGTAGCGGGACGGTGTCGACCAGAGGGTCAGCTTCACCTTTCCGGTGATGCCGTCGGCGCGCAGCGCGTCGGCCGCCTTGGACCGGGAGGGGCGGGCGCCGTAGGTGTCGAAGAAGGCCGTGTTGTGGCCCGCGACACCGGCCGGGATGATCGAGTACAGCGGGGTCGCGGTGCCCTGGTAGACATCCTTGATGAGGGCTTCGCGGTCGAGCAGGTGGGCGATGGCCTTGCGTACGCCGAGCTTTCCTGCGACCGGGTCGTCCATGTTGAACACCAGGTGCTGGACCTCGGCGCTGCTGCCCTCGACGACCTCGGTGCCGGTGCCGTCGTCGGCCTTCTCCATGTCGGCGACGTCGCCCGCGGTGAGGCCGCGGTAGGCGATGTCGACTTCCTCGTTCTGGATGGCCTGCTTCAGGGCGGTCTGGTCGCCGTCGAAGAACTTCAGCGTCACGCCGGTGTTGCTCACCTTGGCGGTGCCCTTGTAGTTCTCGTTGACGGAGAAGACGGCCTGGCCGTCGTCGAACGAGTCGAGCTTGTAGGGGCCGGAGCCGACGGCCCCGCCGTCCTTGCGCAGCTTGCCCGCGTCGTACTCGTTGTGGTCGACGATGGAGCCGGCACCGGAGGCGATCTTGCTGGGGAAGGTGGCGTCGGACGTGTTGAGGTGGAAGACGACCGTCTGCTCGTCCGGGGTCTCGACCTCGTCCAGCGTGGGGAACATGATCGCGGGCCCGTCCGGGTCGTTGATCTTCAGCATCCGCTCGAAGGAGAACTTGACGTCCTCCGAGGTGAGGGCGTCACCGTTGCTGAACTTGAGGCCGTCCTTCAGCGTGCACCTGTAGACCGAGGACTGCGTGTCGGTGAAGGCGCAGCTCTCTGCTGCCTCCGGCTGCGGTTCCGTGGCGCCCTTGGGGAAGCTGAGCAGCGACTGGAAGACGTTGTTGAACAACAGCCAGGAGCCGGGGTCGTAGCCGGAGGCCGGGTCGGTGGCCAGGACGTCATCGGACATCCCCACCACCACGTTGGAGCCCTCTCCCGCGGAGTCCCCGGTCTCCGTGCCGCAGCCGGTCAGCAGGCCGGAGGCGAGCCCCGCCACGATCGGCAGGACCGGCCACTGGTTGCGTATGTTCACGTGTGTGCCTTGTCGTCGGTTCTCGAGAACACCCGGAGCATGTCCCTGGCTCCGGGGCACGGTTCCCCGGGGGCCGTGGTCACAGGCCCCGGGGTTCCAGCGGGTACGTCAGCCGCTCACGCCCCGGCCGAGCTCCCACAACTGGAGCGTCGACGCGGAGTTGAGCGCGTAGGCGGTACCCGTGATGTCGTCGCGCGCGGCGACGTACTGCTTGCCCTGCCACAGCGGCAGCACCGGCACGTCGGAGGCGACGATGTCCTGAATGTCCGTCAGACTGGTGGAGGCGGACAACCGGTCCGCCTCGCGGCGGGACTCCGGGATCAGGGTGTTGCGGATCTGGCTGTTGTCGTACGGCGAGCCAAGGGTGTTGTCCCTGTCGAGGAACGGCGCGAGGAAGTTGTCGGCGTCCGGGAAGTCGGGGAACCAGCCCATGCCGTAGACGTCGTACTCACCCTTCTTCTCGGCCGGGCGGAACGTGTCCCACGGCGTTCCCTTGATACCTACGTCGAAGAGGCCGCTGGAGTTCAGCTGGTCGCGCAGGACCTCGAACTCCTTCTTGGTGGCCGGGCCGTAGTGGTCGGTCGTGTAGTGCAGCGTCAGCTTCACCGGGGTGGTGATGTTCGCCTGGTTCAGCAGGGACCGGGCCTTGGTGACGTTCGCGTCGCCGTACTTGTTGAAGAACGAGTTGGAGTGGCCCGTGACGCTGGCCGGGACCAGCGAGTACAGCGGCTCGGCCTGGGAGCCGTAGACCTTGGAGACCAGCTCGCTGCGGTTGACGACCTGGGCCATCGCCTGGCGTACGGCCTTGGACTTCACGGTCGGGGCGTCGGTGTTGAAACCCAGGTAGCGGATCTCCAGGCCGGGCATCTCGACAAGGTCCACACCGGTGTCCGCGTCACCCGAGAGCTTGCGGATCTGGTCCGGCGACATGGCGCGGGTCATGAGGTCGATGTCGCCCTTGTCGAGCGCCTCGCCCATGGAGTCGGTGTCCTTGAAGGAGACCATGTCGATCTTGTCGTTGTTCACCTTCAGGCTCCCCTTGTAGTCGGGGTTCCGGGTGAATTCGGCCCTGACCAGCTCGTCGCCCTCGACGTCGGCCTTGACGGTGTACGGGCCCGAGCCCCCGAGGTCGAAGCCGTCGCGCAGCTTGTTCTTCGGGTAGTCGTCGGGGTCGACGATGCCGGCGACCGGGGTCGACAGCTTGTACGGGAAGGTGGCGTCGGCGGTCTTCAGGTGGAAGATGACGTCGCGGTCACCCTGCGTCTCGACGGTGTCGATGGTGGACAGCAGCGCGAACACGCCGCTGTCGGCCTTGAGGGAGCGGGCGCGGTCGATGGAGTACTTCACGTCGGACGCGGTGACGGGGTCGCCGTTCGCGAACTTCAGGCCGTCGCGCAGGGTGCAGGCGTAGCGCTCGTTGCCGGTGTCGGTGAAGCCGCATCTCTCGGCCGCCTCCGGCACCGGGGCGCCCTCGCCGCGCGGCTGGATCATCAGGGTCTGCACGGTCTGGCGCAGGATGTTCCAGGTGCCGACGTCGTAGGCGTACGCCGGGTCGAGGGGTGCGGGAGCTTCCTTCGAGGCGGTGAACCGGTCCGTGGTGCCGACGACGATCGCGCCGCCGTCGTCGCTCCCGCTGCCGGACCCGCCGCAGGCGGCGAGCACCGGCGCGAGCAGGCCGATCACGGCCGGCAGCACCAAAGTCTTGCGGTTCATGCTCGAGTTACTCCAGAGCTGTCGACTCCGTGTATCCGGCATGCAGGGGTGGCGCAGCGGATCACGGGGGGTGGGGCGATGTTCTCGCAACGAGATTAGTCCGGGCCGGCAGGAAGGTTCGCAGCGACCGGAGTTGAGCCCTCATCACGCTACGGAACCGGGCGTGGACACACCGAAAACCCGATGGCGGAAGCTTTGGTACAGCGTTCCACCAATCGGGACACAAGGGCACGTCAGCGGCCCCCCTGGGCACACGCCGGATCCTCTGTCGACCCCTGGCCGCGTGGGGAACGTCACACTGCAAACGGGTTCCGGAGTACGGTAATTCGACCGTCCGGAGATCGTCCGGAGAGGGTCGAATTCATCTGCGAAATTGCTGTCTTAACTCCGCTGCACGCTGGGTGAACAGCTAGCGCATTTCCGTCATCAGACCGTGCAGAAATGTCAGGTCGACCTCTTCGAGGGAGGTGACGACCGTACGGCGGAGGGCCGGGGTGATGGGGGCCACGGAGGGCACCGCCACGACGTGGCAGCCCGCGGCCTCGGCGGCGGCGACCCCGGTCGCGGTGTCCTCGATGACGGCGCACCGGGCCGGGTCCGCGTCGAGTCCGGCGGCGGCCGCCAGGTACGGGTCGGGGTGGGGCTTGGTGCGCGGCACCTCGTCACCGGCCACCGTCAGACGGAAGTGGTGCGCGCCCAGCGAGGTCAGCACCCGGTCGATGATGCGCCGGTGCGAGGCGGAGACCAGGGCCGTCGGGATCTCGTACTCGTACAGCTCGGCCAGCAGCCGGCCCGCGCCCGGCATCAGCGGCAGGGCGCGGTCGATGCGGTCCTCGAAGCCGTCGTTGAGCAGCACGGTGAGCTCGTCGAGGGTGATGTCGGCGCCGGTGGCCTCGATCAGGAACCCCGCGCTGCGGGTCATGGGGCCGCCGACCACGACATGGCGCCAGGACTCGTCGAGCGTGTGGCCGAGGGAGGCGAAGACCTCCGCCTCGACCTCCCACCAGAAACCCTCCGTGTCCACCAGGGTGCCGTCCATGTCGAGGAGCACCGCCTGCAGGGCGGAGCCCTCGGCCGTGCGGGTTCCGAGCGCGGGGACCGTACTGGTCATCCACGTACCTCCTTGAGGGACGTTCAGGCCGGTTCCCACGGGGGAACCGGCCTGCGGTGGACCGACCAGTCTACGTCCTGCGCGGACGAAGCGCCTCTTTTGGCCCGTGTGCCTGGTGGGGCGGCTCAGCGGGCGTTGAAGTACTTCGCCTCCGGGTGGTGGATCACGATGGCGTCCGTGGACTGCTCGGGGTGCAGCTGGAACTCCTCGGACAGGTGGACGCCGATGCGCTCCGGCTGGAGCAGGTCGGCGATCTTGGCGCGGTCCTCCAGATTGGGGCAGGCGCCGTAGCCGAGGGAGAAGCGGGCGCCCCGGTACTTCAGCTCGAACATGCCCTGCATCTCGTCCGGGTCCTCGCCGGCGTAGCCGAGTTCGGAGCGCACGCGCGCGTGCCAGTACTCGGCGAGCGCCTCGGCCAACTGCACGGACAGCCCGTGCAGTTCGAGGTAGTCGCGGTAGGCGTTGGCCTCGAACATCCGGGCGGTCTCCTCGCCGATGCGCGAGCCGACGGTGACGACCTGGAGGCCCACGACGTCCGTCTCGCCGGACTCCTCCGGGCGGAAGAAGTCGGCCAGGCACAGGCGGCGGCCCCGGCGCTGGCGCGGGAAGGTGAAGCGGGTGCGCTCGTTGCCCCGGTCGTCCAGGAGGATCAGGTCGTCGTCCTTGGAGACGCACGGGAAGTAGCCGTAGACCACGGCCGCCTCCAGCAGGTTCTCCGTCTGGAGCCTGTCCAGCAGGCCGCGCAGCCGGGGCCTGCCCTCGGTCTCGACGAGTTCCTCGTACGACGGGCCCTCGCCGGTGCGGTTCTGCTTCAGGCCCCACTGGCCCTTGAACAGGGCGCCCTCGTCGAGCCAGCTCGCGTACTCCTTGAGCTGGATGCCCTTGATCACGCGCGTGCCCCGGAAGGGCGGCTCGGGAACGGGGTTGTCGGTGGCGACGTCGGAGCGGACGTGCCCCTCCTCGGGGCGTTCCTCCACCACGGCCGCGGCGGTGGCCCGGACGCGGCGCTGCTTCAGCTCGGGCAGCTTCGCTCCCGGCACGCCCCGCTTGACGCCGATCAGGGCGTCCATCAGGCGCAGGCCCTCGAAGGCGTCGCGAGCGTAGCGGACCTCGCCCTCGTAGATCTCGTGCAGGTCCTGCTCGACGTAGGCGCGGGTGAGGGCGGCGCCGCCGAGGATGACCGGGAAGTTCGCCGCCAGTCCGCGCTGGTTCAGCTCCTCCAGGTTCTCCTTCATGATCACGGTGGACTTGACCAGGAGCCCGGACATGCCGATCACGTCGGCCCTGTGCTCCTCGGCGGCGTCCAGGATCGCGGAGACCGGCTGCTTGATGCCGAGGTTGACGACGTTGTAACCGTTGTTGGACAGGATGATGTCGACGAGGTTCTTGCCGATGTCGTGCACGTCGCCGCGGACGGTGGCCAGGACGATGGTGCCCTTGCCCGCCTCGTCGGTCTTCTCCATGTGCGGTTCGAGGTGGGCGACGGCGGTCTTCATCACCTCGGCGGACTGGAGGACGAACGGCAGCTGCATCTGGCCGGAGCCGAACAGCTCGCCGACGACCTTCATGCCGTCCAGCAGGGTCGCGTTGACGATGTCGAGGGCGGAGCGCTCCTGGAGGGCGTCGTCCAGGTCGGCCTCCAGTCCGTTGCGCTCGCCGTCGATGATGCGCCGCTTGAGGCGCTCGTCCAGCGGCAGGGCGGCCAGCTCCTCGGCCTTGCCGGCCTTCAGGGACTTGGCGGTGGCACCCTCGAACAGCTGCATGAGCTTCTGCAGCGGGTCGTAGCCCTCGGCGCGGCGGTCGTGGATGAGGTCCAGGGCAGTCTGAACCTCCTCCTCGTTGAAGCGGGCGATCGGCAGGATCTTGCTCGCGTGCACGATCGCCGAGTCCAGGCCCGCCTTGACGCACTCGTCGAGGAAGACGGAGTTGAGCAGGATGCGGGCAGCCGGGTTGAGGCCGAAGGAGATGTTGGACAGGCCGAGCGTGGTCTGCACCTTCGGGTGGCGCCGCTTCAGCTCGCGGATGCCCTCGATGGTGGCGATGCCGTCCTTGCGGGACTCCTCCTGGCCGGTGCAGATGGTGAAGGTCAGGCAGTCGACGAGGATGTCCTCCTCGTGGATGCCCCAGTTCCCGGTCAGGTCGTCGATGAGCCGTTCGGCGATCTCGACCTTCTTCTCGGCGGTGCGGGCCTGGCCCTCCTCGTCGATGGTCAGCGCGATGAGGGCGGCGCCGTGCTCCTTGGCGAGCTGGGTGACCTTGGCGAAGCGGGACTCGGGACCGTCGCCGTCCTCGTAGTTCACCGAGTTGATCACCGCGCGGCCGCCGAGCTTCTCCAGGCCGGCCTGGATGACGTCGATCTCGGTGGAGTCCAGCACGATCGGCAGGGTGGAGGCGGTGGCGAAGCGGCCGGCCAGCTCCTCCATGTCGGCGGCGCCGTCCCGGCCGACGTAGTCGACGCACAGGTCGAGCATGTGCGCGCCTTCGCGGATCTGTTCCCGGGCGATCTCCACGCAGTCGTCCCAGCGGGCGTCCAGCATGGCCTCGCGGAACTTCTTCGAGCCGTTGGCGTTGGTGCGCTCGCCGATGGCCAGGTAGGAGGTGTCCTGCCGGAACGGCACGCTCTGGTAGAGGGAGGCCGCGCCCGGCTCCGGCTCCGGGCTGCGCTCGGTCGGGGTGACGTCGCGGACGCGCTCCACCAGCTGACGCAGGTGCTCGGGGGTGGTGCCGCAGCAGCCGCCGACCAGGGACAGGCCGTAGTCCTGGACGAAGTTCTGCTGGGCGTCGGCCAGGCCCTCGGCGTCGAGCGGGAAGTGCGCGCCGTCCTTGGTCAGGATGGGCAGGCCGGCGTTCGGCATGCACAGCAGCGGGATGCGCGAGTGGCGCGTCAGATAGCGCAGGTGCTCGCTCATCTCGGCGGGACCGGTGGAGCAGTTCAGGCCGATCATGTCGATACCGAGGGGCTCCAGCGCGGTCAGCGCCGCGCCGATCTCGGAGCCGAGCAGCATGGTGCCGGTGGTCTCGAAGGCCATCGAGCACAGCAGGGGCACGTCGACGCCGGTGGCCTCCATGGCCCGGCGGGCGCCCAGGATGGACGCCTTCGTCTGGAGCAGGTCCTGCGTGGTCTCCACGAGCAGCGCGTCCGCGCCGCCGGCGAGCATGCCCTCGGCGTTGGCCTGGTAGCCGTCGCGGATGGTGGCGTACGCGACGTGGCCGAGCGTGGGCAGCTTGGTGCCGGGGCCGACGGAGCCGAGCACCCAGCGCGGCCGGCCGTCCCGGGCCGCGTACTCGTCGGCCACCTCGCGGGCGATCCGGGCACCCGCCTCGGACAGCTCGTGCACGCGGTCGGAGATCTCGTACTCCGCCGCGGCCGTGTGGTTGGCGCCGAACGTGTTGGTCTCGACGCAGTCCACGCCCACCGCGAAGTACGCGTCGTGGACCGAACGGACGATGTCCGGCCGTGTGAGGTTCAGGATCTCGTTGCAGCCCTCGAGATTCTGGAAGTCCTCAAGGGTCGGGTCCTGTTCCTGGAGCATGGTGCCCATGGCTCCGTCGGCCACCACCACACGGGTGGCCAGGGCCTCTCGGAGCGCGGACACACGGGTCCGGCTGTCAGCGGAAGGGGTCAGCGGCAACGAGGCCATGTACGGGGCTCCCTCGGATGCGACGGCTGTCGGCTTTGCGGCTTCCCGGACATCCGGAGGTCATCCGGGAAAGGCGCACCGCGCCAGCGTAACCGGGAGTCGGCTTGGATGGGCAGCGCGTCCACGAGGCGGACGCAGATGGCGGCGGGGCGGCCGTCGGGCGTCCGATGAACCGTCTGTGACGCAACAAATGGCGTCCGGCCATTAGCGGGAGGTTGGCATCGACCGGTAGTGTTCGACATTGCCGAACAAGGGCTGTGGTGCCGCTTGTCGGCGGTCAAAGGGGACGGAGGCAGTACGGCGATGGCACGGAACATCCAGTCGCTCGAACGGGCGGCCGCGATGCTGCGGCTGCTCGGGGGCGGCGAGCGGCGGCTCGGCCTGTCGGACATCGCCTCGTCGCTGGGCCTGGCCAAAGGCACCGCCCACGGCATCCTGCGCACGCTCCAGCAGGAGGGTTTCGTGGAGCAGGACGACGCCTCCGGCCGCTACCAGCTGGGCGCGGAGCTGCTGCGCCTGGGCACCACCTACCTCGATGTGCACGAGCTGCGGGCGCGCGCCCTGGTGTGGGCCGACGACCTGGCCCGTTCCAGCGGCGAGAGCGTCTACCTGGGCGTCCTGCACCAGCAGGGCGTGCTGATCGTGCACCACGTATTCCGGCCCGACGACAGCCGGCAGGTCCTGGAGATCGGGGCCATGCAGCCGCTGCACTCCACGGCCCTGGGCAAGGTGCTGTCCGCCTACGACCCGGTGGCGCACAGCGAGGCCCTGGAGAACGACCGCAAGGCGTTCACCGACCGGACCGTGTGCGACCCGGAGGACTTCGAGCACATCCTCGACCTCACCCGCGCGCGTGGTTACGCGGCGGACGTCGAGGAGACCTGGGAGGGCGTCGCCTCCCTGGCCGCGCCCATCCACGACCGGCGGCGCATGCCGGTCGGCTCGGTCGGCATCACCGGCGCCGTGGAGCGGCTGTGCCGGTCCGACGAGGAGGGCGCGGTGCGGCCGGAGCTCATCGCGGCCGTCCGGGACTGCGCCCGCGCGGTGTCGCGGGACCTGGGCGCCGGGCGGTTCTGACGGCACACAGCGGGACCGGGGCGTCGTACGGCGTTCCGGTCCTCGGCATGTCCGCGACGCGGGCATCGGAGATCCACAGAACGGGCAGCGATCAGTAACGATCGTGTTTTCGCCAACAGAGCTCTTGACGTGCTCGTAACCCCGAAGCAAGACTCCCGTCCATCGGTCGACATTGTCGAACAGCTACCGGCAATACGCGCTAGAGTGGGACAACGCCAGGCCGGTATCGAACTTCCCCCTGGACGAAGGACAAAGGAGTCGCGGGTGTCCAGCTCCGACATCTTCATCGGCGAGACCATCGGTACCGCCATACTCATCCTCCTCGGCGGCGGAGTCTGCGCCGCCGTCACACTGAAGGCTTCCAAGGCCCGTAACGCCGGCTGGCTCGCCATCACCTTCGGGTGGGGCTTCGCGGTGCTCACGGCGGTCTACACCACGGCGCCGCTTTCCGGCGCCCATCTCAACCCGGCCGTGACGCTCGCCCTCGCCATCAAGGACGGCGACTGGAACAACGTCCCGGTCTACTGGGCCGGACAGATCCTCGGCGCCATGATCGGCGCGGGACTGGTCTGGATCGCCTATTACGGTCAGTTCCACGCCCACCTCACCGACCGCGAGATCGTCGGCGGTCCGGGTGCGCAGGACACCGCGGCCAAGGCCGTGGAGGCCCAGGAGAAGGGCGCCGGCCCCGTGCTGGGCGTCTTCTCCACCGGGCCCGAGGTCCGGGTCGCCTGGCAGAACCTGGCCACGGAGATCATCGGCACGATCGTGCTGGTGCTCGCCGTCCTCACCCAGGGCCTGAACGACGAGGGCAACGGCCTGGGCACCCTGGGTGCCCTGATCACCGCGCTCGTGGTGGTCTCCATCGGTCTGTCTCTCGGCGGCCCGACGGGGTACGCGATCAACCCGGCCCGTGACCTCGGTCCGCGTATCGTGCACGCCCTGCTGCCGCTGCCCAACAAGGGCGGCTCCGACTGGGGCTACGCCTGGATCCCGGTGGCCGGTCCGCTCATCGGCGGGGCCATCGCCGCAGGCATCTACAACGTCGCATTCGCTTAGGAGCGGTATTCCTCGCGCAGGAGCTGCGGCCATTCCCGCTCCGCGTGAAACTCTCAGCACGCGCCGTACGTAAAGCCCCATAAACACGGAATTTCCAGGAGCACACAGTGACCGACGCGCACACCGCCGGCCCCTTCATCGCCGCCATCGACCAAGGCACGACCTCCTCCCGCTGCATCGTCTTCGACCGCGACGGCCGGATCGTCTCCGTCGACCAGAAGGAGCACGAGCAGATCTTCCCGAAGCCGGGCTGGGTCGAGCACAACGCCACCGAGATCTGGACGAACGTCCAGGAGGTCGTCGCCGGGGCCGTCGCGAAGGCCGGCATCACCCGCGACGACATCAAGGCCATCGGCATCACCAACCAGCGCGAGACCACTCTGCTCTGGGACAAGAACACCGGTGAGCCCGTCCACAACGCCATCGTCTGGCAGGACACCCGCACCGACGCCCTCTGCAAGGAGCTCGGCCGCAACGTCGGCCAGGACCGCTTCCGCCGCGAGACCGGCCTTCCGCTGGCCTCGTACTTCGCCGGCCCCAAGGCCCGCTGGCTGCTCGACAACGTCGAGGGCCTGCGCGAGCGCGCCGAGGCGGGCGACATCCTCTTCGGCACCATGGACAGCTGGGTCATCTGGAACCTGACCGGCGGTGTCAACGGCGGCAAGCACGTCACCGACGTGACCAACGCGTCCCGCACCATGCTGATGAACCTGCACACCATGCAGTGGGACGAGAAGATCGCCGAGTCCATCGGCGTCCCGCTGGCCATGCTGCCCGAGATCCGCTCCTCCGCCGAGGTCTACGGCGCGATCACCGGCGGCAAGCTTGGTGACCTGCTCGGCGGCATCCCGGTCGCCTCCGCGCTCGGCGACCAGCAGGCGGCCCTGTTCGGCCAGACCTGTTTCGCCGAGGGCGAGGCCAAGTCGACGTACGGCACCGGCACCTTCCTGCTGATGAACACCGGTGAGAAGCCGGTCAACTCGTACAACGGGCTGCTGACCACGGTCGGCTACCGGATCGGAGACGAGAAGGCGGTTTACGCCCTGGAGGGCTCGATCGCCGTCACCGGTTCGCTGGTGCAGTGGATGCGCGACCAGATGGGCCTGATCTCCACCGCCGCCGAGATCGAAACGCTCGCGCTCTCGGTCGAGGACAACGGCGGCGCCTACTTCGTGCCGGCCTTCTCCGGTCTGTTCGCTCCGTACTGGCGCTCCGACGCCCGCGGTGTGATCGCCGGTCTCACCCGGTACGTCACCAAGGCGCACCTCGCGCGCGCCGTCCTGGAGGCCACGGCCTGGCAGACCCGTGAGATCACCGACGCCATGACGAAGGACTCCGGCGTCGAGCTCGCGGCGATCAAGGTCGACGGCGGCATGACCTCCAACAACCTGCTGATGCAGACGCTCTCGGACTTCGCGGACGCCCCCGTGGTGCGCCCGATGGTCGCCGAGACCACCTGCCTCGGCGCCGCCTACGCCGCCGGCCTCGCCGTCGGCTTCTGGAACAGCACCGACGACCTGCGCGCCAACTGGCGCCGGGCCGCCGAGTGGACCCCCCGCATGGACGCGGAAATCCGCGACCGTGAGTACAAGAGCTGGCTCAAGGCCGTCGAGCGGACCATGGGCTGGCTCGAGGACGAGGAGTAAGAAACAGCATGACCACTCAGTCCACCCTGCAGTCCGTGCCTGCCCTGGGGACGCACCCGGCCTCCGGCTCGAACCCGAGCCGAGCCGAGACCAGGGAGCAGCTCGCCAAGGCGTCGTACGACCTTCTCGTGATCGGCGGCGGCATTCTGGGCATCTCCACCGCCTGGCACGCCGCGCAGTCCGGCCTCAGGGTGGCTCTGGTCGACGCCGGCGACTTCGCCGGTGCCACATCCTCCGCCTCCTCCAAGCTGCTCCACGGCGGTCTGCGCTACCTGCAGACCGGCGCGGTGAAGCTGGTGGCGGAGAACCACTTCGAGCGCCGTGCGGTCTCCCGCCAGGTGGCCCCCCACCTGGCGAACCCGCTCACCTTCTACCTCCCCGTGTACAAGGGCGGGCCGCACGGCGCGGCGAAGCTCGGGGCGGGCGTCTTCGCCTACTCCGCGCTCTCCGCGTTCGGTGACGGCGTCGGGCACCTGCTCTCCCCCGCCAAGGCCGCGCAGGACGTGCCCGAGCTGCGCACCGAGAACCTCAAGGCCGTGGCCGTGTACGGCGACGACCAGATGAACGACGCGCGCATGGCGCTGATGACGGTCCGCGGCGCCGTGGAGGCGGGCGCGGTCGTCCTCAACCACGCCGAGGTGACGGGCCTGCGCTTCACCCAGGGCCGCGTCACGGGCGCCGAGCTGAAGGACCGGCTGTCCGGCGACGAGTTCGGCGTCAGCGCCCGGCTGGTGCTGAACGCGACCGGCCCGTGGGTCGACCACCTGCGGAAGATGGAGGACCCGAACTCGGCGCCGTCCATCAGGCTGTCGAAGGGCGCCCACCTGGTCCTGAAGCGCACCTCTCCCTGGAAGGCCGCGCTCGCCACCCCGATCGACAAGTACCGCATCACCTTCGCCCTCCCTTGGGAGGACATGCTGCTGCTCGGCACCACCGACGAGGAGTTCGAAGGCGACCCGGCGGATGTCTCGGTCACCGAGAAGGACATATCCCAGATCCTCGACGAGGCCGCCTTCTCCGTCCGCGACCAGCAGCTGAGCCGCGACCTCATCACCTACTCCTTCGCGGGCCTGCGGGTGCTGCCGGGCGGCCCCGGCGACACCTCCAAGGCCAAGCGGGAGACGGTGGTCACCGAGGGCCGGGGCGGGATGCTGTCCGTCGCGGGCGGCAAGTGGACCACCTTCCGGCACATCGGCCGGACGATCATGCAGAAGCTGGAGTCGCTGCCGGGCCACCCCCTGGGCGACGACTTCGAGCCGATCAGCTCGCTGCCGAAGAAGCTGCCGCTGCCCGGCATCGCCAACCCGCGCGCGGTCGCCCACCGGCTGCTCACCGACCGCCCGGCGCCCGGCCCGCGTATGGGAGCCGACACCGCCAAGCACCTGGCCACGCACTACGGCTCGCTGGCGTTCGACATCGCCCGCCTGGCCAACGACAGCCCGGAGCTGGCCGAGCGCGTGCACCCGGACGCCCCGGAGATCTGGGCGCAGGTCGTCTGGGCCCGGGACCACGAGTGGGCCGAGACCCAGGACGACGTGTTGCGCCGCCGGACGACGCTGACGATCCGCGGCCTGGCCACGGACGACGTCCGCGCCAAGGTCCAGGATCTGCTCGACAAGAAGTAGGCGCGATTTCTCGACCCGTACCCGAGGGGGCGGCTCCACGCCGACGGAGCCGCCCCCTCCGCGTGTCCGTCCCCGCATAATGACGTGATACGTCGGAGGTCTTAAGCGACAGGAGGCCGGCCATGGCAGTCACCGACGAGGCGATCGAGAAAATCAAGGGAATGATCGTCTCCGGCGCGCTGCGCCCGGGAGACCGGCTGCCCAAGGAGAGCGAACTCGCCGCCGATCTCGGCCTGTCCCGCAACTCCCTGCGGGAAGCCGTACGCGCGCTGTCCCTCATCCGGATCCTGGACGTCCGGCAGGGCGACGGCACGTATGTGACGAGCCTCGACCCGCAACTCCTGCTGGAGGCGATGAGTTTCGTCGTGGACTTCCACCGCGACGACACGGTCCTGGAGTTCCTCGCCGTACGCCGCATCCTGGAGCCGGCCGCGACGGCCATGGCGGCGCTGCGGATCAGCGAACAGCAGCTGGACGCGCTCACGTCCCAGCTGGACAAGCTCGGTGAGGCCCCGTCCGTGGAGGATCTCGTCGCCTGCGACCTGGAGTTCCACCGGGGCATCGTGCACAGCTCGGGCAACTCCGTGCTGTGCTCGCTGCTCGACGGGCTGTCCGGCCCCACCACCCGGGCGCGGATCTGGCGCGGCCTCACCCAGGAGGACGCCGTCGCCCGCACCCTGCGCGAGCACCGGGCGATCCTCGCCGCCCTGCGCGACCGGGACACCGAGGCGGCACGCTCGTGGGCGACCGTGCACATCGCGAGCGTGGAGCAGTGGCTGCGCTCGACCCTGTGACCGGCGCCTCACGGACAGCTCGGATGAATCCAGGGTGTTCAGGGGCGGATCGCGGGGCAGTGATGGGGTCACTCCCCCTGCGAGGGGGCTGCGGGCGCCCCCTTGGCACGCCGTAAGGTTGGGGCGTTCGCGAGGGTACGTCGGAAGGAGGCACTGGGTGATCGAGCTCGAGGGGGTTCCCGAGCTGGTCGACCCGGTCATGGTGGCCGCGTTCGAGGGCTGGAACGATGCCGGCGACGCCGCCTCCACCGCGGTCGCGCATCTGGACAGGGAATGGAAGGGCGAGGTGTTCGCGGCGCTGGACGCCGAGGACTACTACGACTTCCAGGTGAACCGCCCCACGGTGTTCATGGAAGCGGGCGTCCGCAAGATCACCTGGCCGACGACACGGCTGTCGGTGGTCCGGGTCGGCGGGGACAAGCCGCGCGATCTCGTTCTCGTCCGGGGCATCGAACCGTCCATGCGGTGGCGCTCGTTCTGCAACGAACTGCTGGGCTTCGCGCACGAACTGGGCGTGGAACTGGTGGTCGTCCTGGGCGCCCTGCTCGGCGACACCCCGCACACCCGTCCGGTTCCGATCAGCGGGACGACGTCCGACGCCGACCTGGCCCGCCGGATGGACCTGGAGGAGACCAAGTACGAGGGCCCCACGGGCATCGTCGGCGTCCTCCAGGAGGCGTGCACGCACGCGGGCGTGCCGGCCGTCTCGCTGTGGGCGGCGGTGCCGCACTATGTGTCGCAGCCGCCGAACCCGAAGGCCACGCTGGCCCTCCTGAACCGCCTGGAGGACCTGATCGACGTGCGCATCCCACTGGGCGAGCTGCCCGAGGACGCGCGCGCCTGGCAGGTGGGCGTGGACCAGCTGGCCGCCGAGGACAGCGAGGTCGCCGAGTACGTCCAGTCGCTGGAGGAGGCCCGGGACACCGCCGAGCTGCCGGAGGCCTCGGGCGAGGCCATCGCGCGCGAGTTCGAGCGCTATCTGAGACGCCGGGACGGCGGCGGACCGACCGCCTCCGGCGGACACGCGACGGCGGACGGCAGCGACAGCACGTCGTATCTGCGGGACAGCCCCAGCGGCCGCACGCGACCGCCGAAGCCGCCCAAGCCGGGCACGGACGACGGGGAGTCGTCGGCTCAGCCCAAGCGGAGCACGGACGACGAGGAGTCGTCGGCTCAGCCCAAGCCGGGCACGGACGACGAGGAGTCGTCGGAGGACTGAGGCACGTATGCACAGCTGAAGGGGCGCCTCCCGGCCGGGAGGCGCCCCTTCAGTCGCTCTTCGGTTACAGCGCTACGCCCAGCAGGGCGTCCACCGCCCGGGAGACCACCCCGGGGGCGCCCATGTCCGTACCGCCGCTCTTCTCCTGGAGGGCGGCCCAGCGGTCGACCGAGGCGAGCGCGGCCGGGGCGTCCAGGTCGTTCGCGAGGGCCTCGCGGATCTCCTCCACGAGCGCCTCCGCGGGCGGGCCGTCGGGCCGGGACACGGCGGCGCGCCAGCGGCCGAGCCGGGCCACGGCGTCCTGGAGGACCAGGTTGGTCCACTCCCAGTCGGCGCGGTAGTGGTGGGCGAGCAGCGCGAGCCGGATGGCGGCGGGGTCGACGCCGTCGTGCCGGAGCCTGGAGACGAAGACCAGGTTGCCCTTGGACTTGGACATCTTCTCGCCGTCGAGGGCGACCATGCCGGCGTGCACATACGCCTTGGCCATGGGGAACTCGCCGGTGAGGGCCTGGGCGTGCGAGGCGCCCATCTCGTGGTGCGGGAAGGCGAGGTCGGAGCCGCCGCCCTGGATGTCGAAGCCCATGCCGAGATGGTCGAGGGCGATGGCCACGCACTCGATGTGCCAGCCGGGACGTCCGCGCCCGAGCGATCCGCCGTCCCAGCTGGGTTCGCCCTCGCGGGCCGCCATCCAGAGCATCGGGTCGAGCGGGTTCTTCTTGCCCGGCCGCTCCGGGTCGCCGCCGCGCTCGGCGGACAGCAGCCGCATCGCCTCGGCGTCGAGACCCGAGACCTTGCCGAAGTGCGGGTCGGACTCGACCGAGAAGTAGACGTCCCCCTCGAGTTCGTACGCCGCGCCCGCGTCCCGCAGGCGCTCGACGAGCGGCACGATCCCGGGTATCGCCTCGACTGCGCCTATGTACTGCCGCGGCGGCAGCATCCGCAGGGCCGTCATGTCCTCGCGGAAGAGGACCGTCTCCTTCTCGGCGAGCGCGGCCCAGTCGATACCGTCGCGCTGCGCCCGCTCCAGGAGCGGGTCGTCGACGTCGGTGACGTTCTGGACGTAGTGAACCTGCCGCTTGGTGTCGAGCCACACGCGCTGCACGAGGTCGAACGCGTTGTACGTCGCCGCGTGCCCTATGTGGGTGGCGTCGTACGGGGTGATGCCACAGACGTAGATACGGGCGACGGGACCGGGGTCGAGGGAGACCAGACCGCCGGTCGCGGTGTCGTGGATCCTCAGGTCGCGGCCCTGACCAGGCAGGGCGGGGACCTCGGAAGCGGGCCAGGCATGCATGTCATGAGCGTAACCGGACTGAAGTTCCATATACGAATGGGAGCGGTCCGGACGGCCGAGAAGGCGTTCTTGCGCGAGCTCGGTGTCTGTGCTGCTACACGGGTGGCCAGGGAATCGCCGGCCATTCCCCGCTCGGCTCCGGATGCGTCCCCGAGGCGAGCAGCGCACCGACACGCGCGCGTGCGGCGTCGATCTCGGCGCCGGTGATCAGCGGTTCGAGCCGCGCGGTGAGGGCCCCGCCCTCGGCCAGATCCTTCCTGAGGCCCTCGAGGACGTCGGCGGCCTCCCGCGTGAACGGCTCCCCCGCCCAGCCCCACAACAGGGTCCGCAGCTTGTTCTCGGCGTTGAAGGTCACCCCGTGGTCGATCCCGTACAACCGCCCGTCGCCGGTGGGCAGCAGGTGTCCGCCCTTGCGGTCGGCGTTGTTGATCACGGCGTCCAGCACCGCGAGCCGCCGCAGCCGCTCGTCGTCGGCGTGCACGAGCAGCGCGGTTCGTCCCTCGCCGACCTCGGCGAAGCCGATCGCCTTCCAGCCCGGCTCCGGTTCCTCACCGTCGACCAGCGCGAGCAGTTCCTTGTCCGGCGCCGCCTCGATCCACAGCTGGCACATGCCCTCGCCGTAGGGGCCGTCGCGCAGCACGGTGGGCGGTACGAGGCCCCAGCCGGTCGCCTCGGAGACCTCGTACGCGGCGACCTCGCGCTGGGCGAGCGTCCCGTCGGGGAAGTCCCACAGGGGCCTCTCCCCGGCGACCGGTTTGTAGATGCAGGCCGCTTCCCGGCCGTCGTACGACACCGTGCAGTACAGGGCGGCGTTGGATGCGTCACGGATGCGTCCGCGTGCGGTGAGTTCGCCCCGGGCGAGCAGCTCGGCGGGGTCTTCGGGAGGTGTCACGCTCCGCGGCGGTATCCGTTCTGGCGCGGACATACGTGTCCTTCCGGGTCGAGCGGGAGGCTGCACAGCGGGCACGGCGGCCGCCCGGCGTTGACGACGTCGAGGGCGCGCTTGGCGAAGGCCCTCGCCTGCGCGCCGGTGAGCCGGACCCGCAGCATCGGCGGCCCGTTCTCCTCGTCCTGGAGCAGCCGCTCCTCGGCCTCGGCGAGGTCCTCCTCGGAGTCGGCGTCGAGCTCGACGAGCGCCTGCGCCTCGACGATCATGAGCTGCTCGTCGCCGTCCCAGGCGAGCGCCATGGTGCCGACCCGGAACTCCTCCTCGACGGGGGTGTCCAGCGGGGCGCTGTCGTTGATCTCCGACGGTGCGACGGCGGGGACGGAGGCGCTGCCTCCGCTACGGCGTACGACCTCGTCGAGCAGTTCGTCCATGCGCTCGGCGAGCGCGGCGACCTGAGTCTTCTCCAGGGCCACGCTGGTCACCCGGGAGCCGGCGGTGGCCTGGAGGAAGAACGAACGGCGCCCGGGCAGCCCGACCGTACCGGCCACGAAACGCTCCGGATGGTCGTAGAGGAACACCTGACGGGACACGTCCTGTCTCCATTGGAATCGTGGGAACCGTGTGACTACGGCACTGGTGCGACCGCTTCACCCTACTGCGGCCGACGATCACGGTGCGCCCGCACCACCCCCGACTTGGGCCTCGTCGCCCGGCGGTTCCTCGCGCGGCACCAGGGACGTGAAGTCGCCGGTGTCGCCGAGGCGGACGAGAAACGGTCGCAGTCGTGTGTAACGGATCGCTGTGATGGAACACGGTTCAACGGAAATCCGCTGGAAGAGGTCCAGATGAAGTCCGAGTGCGTCGGCGACGAGCGACTTGATGATGTCGCCGTGCGAGCACATGAGGTAGACGGCGTCGGCGCCGTGGTCGCGCTCCACGCGCGCGTTCCACTCGCGCACGGCCTCGGCGGCGCGCGTCTGCATGGCCCGCATCGACTCGCCGCCGGGGAAGGCCGCCGCGGACGGGTGCGCCTGCACCACCTCCATCAGGGGCTCGTCCTTGAGCTCGGCGAGCTTGCGCCCGGACCAGTCGCCGTAGTGGCACTCGCCGATGCGCTCGTCGGTGTGCGGGTTCAGTTCCGGCCGGGCCTGGAGAAAGGGCCTGATCGTCTCCTGGCACCGCTGGAGCGGGCTGGTGACGATCTCGGCGAGGGGCAGTTCGGCGAGCCGCCCGGGCAGCTCGGCGGCCTGCGCGGCGCCCCGTTCGTCGAGGGCGACACCGGGCGTCCAGCCGGCGAGCAGTCCCTCGGTGTTGGCGGTGGAACGTCCGTGCCGGACCAGGATCAACGTGGGCATGCGATCCAGCGTAGGCGCACGCGTGCGTACGGTGTCGTTCGAGTGACGGGAGACTCGCTTCGTGATCGTCGACTGTGCCATCTACCGCGACGGGCAGCGCACGGAAGGGCCCGAGGATCTCTCCGACGCCCTGGGTGCGGCCCGTACGGCAGGCGGTTTCGTGTGGATCGGGCTGCACGAGCCGACGGAGCGCGAATTCGACCATGTGACCCAGGAGTTCGGGCTGCATCCACTGGCCGTCGAGGACGCCCTCAAGGCCCACCAGCGGCCCAAGCTGGAGGTGTACGACGACTCGCTCTTCGTGGTCCTCAAGCCGGTGGTGTACGAGCCGCGGAGCGACGCCGTCTCCGCCGGCGAGCTCATGATCTTCCTGGGTGACTCGTTCGCGGTCACCGTCCGGCACGGCGAGGGCGCCCCGCTCAAGGCCGTACGGCACCGGCTGGAGCAGGAGCCGGAGCTGCTGGGCAACGGCCCCACGTCCGTGCTGTACGCGATCGCCGACGCCACCGTCGACCACTACCTGGACGTCGCGTTCGAGTTGCAGGCCGACCTGGAGGGGCTGGAGACGGAGGTCTTCTCGCCGGACGACGGCGGCTCACGGCACACCGCGTCCCGGATCTACGACTTCAAACGCCAGGTCCTGGAGTTCCGCCGGGCGACCGGGCCGCTGGCCC
Organism: Streptomyces violaceus; assembly: GCF_036014075.1. NCBI lineage: Bacteria > Bacillati > Actinomycetota > Actinomycetes > Kitasatosporales > Streptomycetaceae > Streptomyces > Streptomyces violaceus. The sequence goes on along the minus strand of NZ_CP107911.1, from coordinate 7,238,187 downwards.
TGCCGATGAGCCGGCTGGCGGGCACGGCGCAGTCCGGCGTGACGGTGCCGTTCGTGGACGACCGGGCCCGGCCCTTCTTCCGGGACGTCAGCGACCACCTCACGCGCGTGAACGAGTCGGTGGAGAACCTGGACCGGCTGGTGTCGGACATCCTCTCGGCTCATCTGGCGCAGATGAGCGTCCGGCAGAACGACGACATGCGGAAGATCTCCGCGTGGGCGGCCATGGCCGCGATCCCCACGATGGTCGCGGGGATCTACGGCATGAACTTCGACCACATGCCCGAGCTGCGCTGGGAGTGGTCCTACCCCGTGCTGATCGCGGTGATGGCCGTCCTCGAGGTGCTGGTGTTCCGCCTGTTCAAACGCCGGGGCTGGTTGTAGGCGGGCCGGCTCAGGCGAACTCGGGTGCCGCGGACGCGGGTCCGCCGAGCGCGTCGCGGCGCTCGGGCATCTCCAGGGACACCATCCGGCGCCAGCCGCCCAGCCGTTCGTACGCGTACACGGCGTGGATGCCCGCCGCGAGCACTGCGGACTTGGCCTTCGACCAGCCCAGGATGCGGCCCATGTTCGCCATGACCGCGAGGCTGACGTCCCGGTAGATCCGGATCTCGGCGAGCGCGCACTCCCGCAGGGTCCGCTGGATGGCCCGGCCGTGCCCGGCGTAGGCGAAGCGCAGCAGTTCTTCGTGGCAGTAGGCGAGGTGGTTGTCCTCGTCGTCGGAGATCTGCTTGACGGCGCGGCCGATGTCGGGGTCGTCCGCGAAGTGCTTGCGGAGCAGGTCCATCTGCTCGGAGGCGCGCTGTTCGGTGACCCTGCTGTGCGAGAGGTACGTGACGATGTCCTGGACCGCGAGCCGCTCGTCGCGCCCCAGCTGCTCGTGCGCGAGGCCGATGCCGTTCTTCTCCAGGAGCATTGTGTAGTCGGTCTCCGGCGGGACCGGGACGGGATCGAGACCGCGCTTCTTCATCAGGGCGTTGAAGATCCGCCCGTGCTTGTCCTCGTCGGCACCGTGGCGGGTGATCTTGGGGGCGAGACCCCGCTCGCTCTCCGGGACGAGCGCGGCGATACGGGCGTTCTCCCAGCCGCCCTGGGACTCACCGCTCGCGGCGATGGAGCAGAACAGGGCGAAGGACTCGTCGTTGGCGAGGATCTCCTGGAACAGACTCTTGGCCGAAAGCATCGTGGGCACCTCTCCCGCGCGCGTGCGCGTGCTGCAGGATTCCGCAGTTTCCGCAAAGAACGAGTCAAGTGCGGGCCGTACGGTGCTGCAACAGGTGCGACGGACAACTCCGCCAAATGGAGGACGTAACCGTCGGCGGCTCCCCGCGTTGTTCTGCGTGACGGCCGTGGCGGGGAAGACCCCCCGAGCCCCCACCACGGCCGCAGAAATCTCCGTCGGCTCAGCCGCGTCAGGCGAGCCCGGCGCGCTCCAGGGCCTCCGTGCCGGCGCGCAGGGACGCGATCCGCTCGTCGAGCGTGAAGCCCGCCGGGGCCAGGGTGAGAGTGGTGACACCGGCCTCCGCATAGGCCTTCATCCGATCCGCGATGCGCTCCACGGAACCCAGCAGGGTCGTCTTGTCGATCAGGTCGTGAGGTACGGCGGCCGCGGCGCCCTGCTTGTCGCCGGACAGGTACTTGTCCTGGATCTCGGCTGCTTCCTTCTCGTAGCCCATGCGCTGGGCGAGCTGGTTGTAGAAGTTCTGCTTGCGGCTGCCCATGCCGCCGACGTACAGCGCGGTGTAGGGGCGGAAGGTGTCGGCGAGCGTGGCCACGTCCTTGTCGTCGCCGACGGCCAGGGGCAGGGTCGGGCAGATGTCGAAGCCGTCGAGGGTCTTGCCCGCCTTCTCACGGCCGGCCCGCAGGTACTGGATCGCCGTGTCCTCGAGGTGGTCGGCGGAGGGGAAGATCAGCAGGGCGCCGTCGGCGATCTCGCCGGTCTGCTCGAGGTTCTTCGGGCCGATCGCGGCGATGTAGAGCGGGATGTGCTCGCGCTGCGGGTGCACGGTCAGCTTGATGGGCTTGCCCGGGCCGCCGGGCAGCGGCAGCGTCCAGTGCTGTCCCTCGTACGACAGGCGCTCACGCGTCATGGCCTTGCGGATGATCTCGACGTACTCACGCGTGCGGGCCAGCGGCTTGTCGAACCTGACGCCGTACCAGCCCTCGGAAACCTGCGGGCCGGAGACGCCGAGGCCGAGCCGGAAGCGGCCGCCGGAGAGCGAATCGAGGGTGGCGGCCGTCATGGCGGTCATCGCCGGCTGGCGGGCCGGGATCTGGAAGATGGCGGAGCCGACGTCGATCCGTTCGGTCTGGGCGGCGACCCAGGTCAGTACGGTGGCGGCGTCGGATCCATAGGCCTCGGCGGCCCAGCAGACGGCGTATCCGAGCCGGTCGGCCTCCTGGGCGACGGCCAGATTGTCCGCGTCCATGCCGGCACCCCAGTAGCCGAGGTTGATACCGAGCTGCATCCCGATTCCCCTTACCCATCAGTAACGTGCCTTGTCCGCAGACCATAGCGCGCGGAAATCCGTCGTCCACAGCCCCCCACACCGTAGGTTCTGGCCAGTAATCTCGGCGTTCATGGAGCAGAGGCATCTCGGCCGCACCGGCCTTCGTGTGTCGCGGATCGGGCTCGGCACCCTGACCTGGGGGCGGGACACCGCCGAGCACGACGCCGCGGACCTGATGAAGACGTTCTGGGAAGCGGGCGGGACCCTCGTCGACACCGCGGACGTGTACGGCGACGGAGAGGCCGAGTACCTGCTCGGCAGGCTCATAGACGGCTTGGTGCCCCGCCGGGACCTGGTCATCTCGACCAAGGCCGGCAGCGTACCGGACCCCGATCGCCGCTTCGACGGCTCCCGTGGCCATCTGCTCTCCGCGCTGGACGCCTCGCTCTCCCGGCTCGGAACCGACTACGTCGACCTGTGGCACGTGCACGCCTTCGACCCGGACACCCCGCTGGAGGAGACCCTCCAGGCCCTGGACCTCGCGGTCGCCAGCGGCCGCGCCCGCTACGCCGCCGTCTCCAACTTCTGCGGCTGGCAGCTGGCCAAGGCCGGCACCTGGCAGCTCGCCTCCCCCGGCACCCGGACCCGGCTGGCGGGCACGCAACTGGAGTACTCGCTGCTCCAGCGCGGCATCGAGCGCGAGGTGCTGCCGGCCGCGCTGGACCTGGGCATCGGGCTGCTGCCCTCCTCCCCGCTGGGGCGTGGGGTGCTGACGGGCAAGTACCGGGGCGACACGACTCCGCCGGACTCGCGCGGTGCCTCGGAGCACCTCGCCCCGTTCGTCGCTCCCTACCTCGACGACACCGCGAGCCGCATCGTGGACGCCGTGACGACCGCCGCCGACGGCCTCGCCGTGACGCCGCTCCAGGTGGCCCTGGCGTGGGTCCGTGACCGGCCGGGGGTGGCCGCTCCCGTCGTCGGCGCGCGCAACGCGCAGCAGCTCACGGCCGCATTGTCAGTGGAGGCCCTTAGTCTTCCTGACGAGATCTGCCGGGCGCTCGACGATGTGTCGGCGCCTGTGCACCGCTATCCCGATCACGACTGGAGCACGCTGTGAGCACGGAGCCGGAGACCACGGAGGACGACGAGCCGGGGAAGCCGACCGGTGGTGCGGAGACCGAGGAGGCCCAGGGGGACGCGGCCGATGCCGGTCAGGTGACCGAGGCCGAGGCCGAGCTGCGGGCCCAGCAGGCCGAGCGGGAGCGCATCGAGCAGCGGAAGGCCGAGAAGAAGGCCCCGATCGAGAGCGGCACCAAGCTGAGCGGCAGGGCCGCCGATCTGCTCGCCGCCGTACGGGCCGTGGAGGGCGGTGAGAAGCCGGCGGCCACGGTGTTCGAAGAGCCCTCGCCCGCGCCCCGGCGCTCCGCTCCGGAGCCGGTACGGCAACCGCGGCCGGTGCCGGCCGAGACCATCGCCGCGTCACCGGCTCCCGCGCCGGAGGCGGTGCAGGCCGTGCGGCGGGTGCTCGGCGAGGGCGGTGCTCCGGAGACGCTCGCGCCGCAGGTGGCCGAGGCACTCGGCGAGGGTGCGGACGAGCGGCTGCGTGCGGACCCCTGGCAGTTGCTGCGGGTCGCCGGCGTGCGGCCCGAGCAGGCCGACGGGTTCGCGCGGGCGCTGCTCGGCGCCGAGTGCGGCCCGGACGACGAGCGACGGGGCCGGGCCGTCACCGTCTGGCTTCTGGAGCAGGCCGCGCTGGCCGGGCACACCGCCCTGGAGATGCCGGCGCTCCTCGCGGCCCTGGCACAGCGGGGCGTGCCGGAGCCCGACAGCGCCGTGCAGGACGCGATCGCGGAGGGTGACGCGCTGGCCTTCCAGGACGCCTTGGAGGAGACCGGTGCGCCGGCCCGGGCGGAGCAGGACGACGCGGAGGAGGACGAGGAGCGTCCGGTCCGTGTCCTGGTCGGTCTCGAGCGGTACGCGCTCGCGGAGGAGAGCCTGGCCGACGGTCTGGCCCGGCTGGTCAACTCGGCGCCCAAGCAGGACGGTTCGGCCGAGGAGTGGGAGCGGGTCGCCGCCGCGGCCCAGGGGTCGGCGGGTGAGCTGCTGCGCGCGGTCGCCGGTCATGGCCTGGTCCTGCACACCGGCGGGGAGGCGTCCCTGGCCGAGCCGGCCGCGCTGCTGACCGCCGCGCACTCCCTCGGACTGCGGGCCTGGGCCGCCACGCACGGCCCGATCGGCCGCGCCCGCTTCGCCGCCCTGCTGGGCTCCGATCCGGACGGCACGGCGGATCAGGGCCGCATCCCCGTCACCACCGTCTCCGGGCTGCTCGCCGGCCTCGAAGGGCCCGGCCGGGATGCCGACGGGGCCCTGGATCTCGATCTGCTCATCGTGCTCGACGCGCCGCAGCTGGACGTCGAGACGGCGGCGCTGCTGACGGAGTCTCTGCCCGACGGGGCACGGCTGGTGCTGGCCGGGGACCCGGCGGTGCTGTGGTCCGTGGGGCCGGGGCGGGTGTTCGCGGATCTGCTCGCGGCGCGGATCTGCCCGCAGGTCGCCTCGCGGCGGCCGGATCCCGGGCCGCTGGGCGAGCTGGTCTCGGGTATCGGCATCGGCGAGCTGAACCAGGTCGAGGCCCCCGGCAAGGAGGTCGTGATCGTGCCGGTTCGGGACGCGGGCGAGGCGGTGCACCGGGCGGTGCAGCTCGTCGTCGACTCGGTGCCGCGGGCGATCGGTGTACCGGCCGAGGAGACGCAGGTGATCACACCGGGACACGGCGGCGCCGTCGGCACCCGTGCGCTCAACACGGCGTTGAAGGAGCGGCTCAATCCGGGCCCGGGCCGCTTCGGCGGCTTCGACCCCGGTGACCGGATCGTCCACTCCCCCGTGCCGGGCCGTGCGCTGCCGGGCCGGGTGGTGAAGGCGGACGCCGAGGGGCTCCACCTGTCGTGCGAGGGCGAGGCCGTCGTCGTACCGAAGGAGCGGGTGGAGCAGTCGGTACGGCACGGGTGGGCGCTGACCGCGCACCAGGCGGTGGGAAGCCGGTGGCCCGCGGTGGTCGTGGTGCTGCCCGGCGATGCCGCGCAGGCGCTCAGCCGGCCCTGGGTGTACACGGCGTTCGGGCGGGCCGAGCGCCATCTGTCCGTGGTGCACGGCGTGGAACAGGCGTTGCCCCGAGCCGTGGCCGAGGTTTCGGCGAAGCCCCGGACAACCCGGCTTCCGGTGCTGCTCGCTCCGCAGGTCGCCGGGAGCTGACAACGGCGGTGGTCACGGGGCCGTCCCCGTGACCACCGCCGTCCGGCGACTGACGTGTGCGCTCAGCGACGGTCCGCGTCCAGGCGCTCCAGGTCCTCGTCCTCGTCCTCGTCCAGGTCGGTGTCGAGGTCGTCGCCGTCGTCGTCCTCTCCTTCGTCGCCCTCTTCTTCGTCTTCGTCGTCATCGTCATCGTCGTCCTCGACATCGTCGAAGACGGCGCTGACGTCGAAGCGGCAGACCACCTGCTGCGGGTCGACCTGCTCGAACGGGGCCTCCAGCCACTCTCCGGGGTCGGCCGGTTCGTCCGCCGCCATCACCCAGAGCGTGGAGTCGCCCTCCTCGAGCCCGAACTCCTTGTGCCGGGAGGCGATCTCGTCGGGCTCGAACTCGCCGAACAGCAGGCCGAGCGCGCCGTGGGTCGTCCCGGAGGCGGCCGGGCCGTCCTCGCCTTCCGCGGCCTCGATCCGCTGCGCCTGCGCCAGGAGACGCTGCGGCTCCGCCACGGCGTAGTCGCGGCGGATCAGTACGCTCAGCGCGTGCGGTTCCTCGGGGCCCGCGTACGGGGGCAGCGCGTCCTCCGCACCGGGGATCTCGAAGGGGGTGACCTCGTCGTATCGGTCGTAGAGCAGTTCGTCGTACACCTCTGCGGCCGCGGCCAGCTGGTTGAACGCCTCGTAGACGGCCGGGTCGTCCTCCCCCGACCTGCCTTCGACCGCGGCCAGGTGGCGGTCGAGCGCGGTCTTGACCGCCTCGGCGGCGGCGCGTACCTCGGCAGCGGTGGGCTGCGCAGCATCAGACATAGTGCAGACGCTATCCGTACCAGGCCCCAGCCCGCACAATAGATGCGATGCCGGAATACGAATTTGTCGACGTGTACGTACCGCGCGGGGTCTCCCGCAAGGAAACGGCACGTCTGCTGACGGACCACGCCGAGTACGGACACTGGGAGTTGCACCGTCTGAGCCTGCTGCGCGACGGCAGCCGCAAGGTGCGGTTGCGCCGGCGGATCATCCGCCAGGTGCGGGCCACGTGGTGAGCTGAGACGGCGCACCGGGAGAAGGCGTACACGGGAGCGGGCCCCGCATCGGCGGGGCCCGCTCCGTTTGCCGGGGGTGTCAGGCCGAGGCACGCGCCTTGCGGTAGAGGATCACGCCCGCCAGCAGCGCGCCCGCACCGGCCGGCAGGGTGAGGCCGAGCGGCAGGTCGCTGCCGGTCTCAGCGAGCTGGGCGTCGCCTTCGGGCTGAGTGACGAACTGGCCGCCCGGCTTGTTGCCCGGGTTTCCGGGGTTGCCAGGCTCACCAGGATTGCCCGGGTTCCCGGGGTTGCCAGGCTCACCAGGATTGCCCGGGTTCCCGGGGTTGCCAGGCTCACCGGGGTTCCCGGGCTCCCCCGGGTTGCCGGGCTCACCAGGATTGCCGGGCTCCCCCGGGTTGCCGGGCTCCCCCGGGTTGCCGGGCTCACCAGGATTGCCGGGCTCCCCCGGGTTGCCGGGGTTCCCGGGATTCCCCGGCTCGCCAGGCTGCCCGGGCGTCTCGTATCCGCCGCCGGGCGGGTCGGTGTGATGCCCGCCGGAGCCGTTCGCGCAGTCGTTGCCCGTGGTCGAGTTGCCGACGCCGATGACGTCGACACTGTTGCCGCAGGCGTTCACCGGCACATGGACCGGTACCTGGACGTGGTTGCCCGAGCCGACGCCGGGCGAGTCACTGGCGTGGCCGCCCGCGTGCGAGCCGCCGTGGCCGCCCGACGGCGATCCACCGCCCTTGTTGGCACACGAGTTGCCCACCGACGGGTTGAGGACACCGATGACGTTGACCGTGTTCCCGCAGACGTTGACCGGCGCGTGCACCGGCGCCTGCACCGTGTTCCCGGAGAGCACGCCGGGCGAGCCCGAACTGGAGCCCTGCGCGCCCGAGTCGGCGTAAGCGGAGCCGCCCGCGGCGGCGATCACGCCGGTCGCGGCCGCCACGGTCATCAGACCCTTGCGGGTGACCTGTCGCATTGCTGAATACCTACCTTCGGCCCTGTCTCGAATTCTCGAATTCTTATCGAATTCATCGAAAGAAGCGTTCGGTCCCGGAGCGCATGGCACGCGCTCCGGGACCGATGGCTTTTGAGCTCCCCTCAGAGAGGGGGAAGCGTCACTTGTTGACGCAGGTGTTGCCGAAGGCGGGGTTCAGCAGGCCGATCACGGAGACCGTGTTGCCGCAGACGTTCACCGGGACGTGAACGGGCACCTGAACAACGTTGCCGGACACGACACCCGGGGAGTGCACGGCGGCACCCTGGGCACCCGAATCGGCGACGGCCAGGCCCGCGCTCGCGAGAACCAGCCCACCGGTGGCAGCCGCAGCAGCGACGACCTTCTTGATCATTATTCCTCCTAGTTGGCAAAGCGACCCATCTTGCGATCGCATTACCTGTAACGAGGAGGGAGTAATGAGGCTACGAGCTTATGGTCACATTCACTCTTCCCAGTCGGTTCCGTACGGGCGAGCGAATATCGTCGTACCGGTGGTCCGATTCAGGACGCGTCGATGAACCGGTCGAGCACCCGCACGCCGAACTTCAGGCCGTCCACCGGCACCCGCTCGTCGACGCCGTGGAACATGCCCGCGAAGTCCAGCTCCGGCGGCAGCTTCAGGGGCACGAAGCCGAAGCCCCGGATGCCCAGGTCGTCGAAGGACTTCGCGTCCGTCCCGCCGGAGAGCATGTAGGGGACCGCCTTGGCGGTCGGGTCCTCGGCCAGCAGCGAGGACTGCATCGCCTCGACGAGCGCCCCGTCGAAGGTGGTCTCGACGGCTTTGTCCGCATGGACGTCCTCGCGCCGCACCTTCGGGCCGAGGATCCCGTCGAGGTCGGCGAGGAACTCCTCCTCGAACCCGGGCAGGAACCGTCCGTCGACGTGGGCGGTCGCCTCGCCCGGGATGACGTTGACCTTGTAGCCGGCACCGAGCTGCGTGGGGTTGGCCGTGTTGCTCAGGGTCGCGCCGATGAGCTTGGCGATGCCGCCGAGCTTCGCGAGGGTCGACTCCATGTCCTCCGGGTCGAGCTCCGTGCCGAACGCGTCACCGAGCTCGTCGAGGAAGGCACGGGTGGTCTTGGTGACCCGCACCGGGAACTTGTGCCGCCCCAGCCGCGCGACGGCCTCCGACAGCTCGGTGATCGCGTTGTCCCGGTGGATCATCGACCCGTGCCCGGCCGTGCCGGCCACAGTGAGCTTCATCCAGTGCATGCCCTTCTCGGCCGTCTGGATGAGGTAGAGCCGGCGCTGCTCGCTCACGGTGAACGAGAATCCGCCCACCTCGCTGATCGCCTCGGTGACGCCCTCGAACAGGCCGGGGTGCTTGCGCACGAGGTGCTTGGCACCGTAGGTGCCGCCCGCCTCCTCGTCGGCGAGGAACGCGAGGACGATGTCGCGCGGGGGCTTGCGCCCGCTGCGCAGCCGGTCGCGGACGACCGCCAGGGTCATCGCGTCCATGTCCTTCATGTCGACGGCCCCCCGGCCCCACACGCAGCCGTCGGCGACCTCGCCGGAGAAGGGGTGGTGGGTCCAGTCGTCGGCGTTGGCCGGTACGACGTCGGTGTGGCCGTGGATGAGGAGCGCGGGCCGGGAGGGGTCCTCGCCCTCGATCCGGGCCACCGTGGAGGCGCGGCCCGGGTGTGACTCGAAGATCTGCGGTTCGAGCCCGACCTCGGCGAGCTTCTCGGCGACGTACTCGGCCGCCTTGCGCTCGCCCGGACCCGAGTGGTCGCCGTAGTTGCTGGTGTCGATCTGGATCAGCTCGCGGCAGAGGTCCACGACCTCGTCCTCGCCGGTGACGCTCCTGGCCGTGTCCGTCTCGCTCACGTGCTTCCTCCCGCTGTCACTGCTGGTGGGTCCCTCTCATCCTCTCTCCACACGGCCCGGTCCCCAAGACCGCTCCCGGCCCGTCACACGCCGTTCACACCCCGGCCGGGGCGCGGCGGGGGTGATCGGCCACCCTCGAAAGCCTGGTAATGTTTACGTCGTCGCCGCGGGGAGAACCCGCGCGACAGACACCTTGTCCGGGTGGCGGAATGGCAGACGCGCTAGCTTGAGGTGCTAGTGCCCTTTATCGGGCGTGGGGGTTCAAGTCCCCCCTCGGACACAGATCGAAAAGCCCCTCTCGTCGAGGGGCTTTTCGTCGTTTCTCCCTGGGTCCGGAGGAATGTGGGCGACGTCTCGCCCCGCCGGGAGAAGCCCAGGTGGGAGTGGGCGGCGCCGCATCTGAGCGGTGTCTGGCGTTTGCCTCCGAGTGGCGGACATGACAGGACGAAGTCACCCGACCACTAGAGTATTGGGCTTGTTCGCGCCGGAACGGAACATCCCCAGGCAGACCTGCGGGCCCGTCGGCGCCCCGGATGGTCCGGGTTCGAGACGCGAGGATCCGATGGCCGCCCTGCACGAAAGCCCCGACCTCACTCTGCTGGACCGGGAGCTGAGCACAGGACTGCGCGACGTGGCCCGCTTCGCCGCGGATCCCGCGGCCTCGCCCCGCACCCTGGTCGACATCTTCGAGGCGTCCGTGCGTTCGTTCCCCGACGAGCCCGCACTCGACGACGGCCATCGGCTGCTCACCTACCGCGCGCTGGCCGTCGAGGTGGACAACCTGCGGCGGAGACTGGCCGCCGCCGAGGTCGGGCTCGGGGACCGCGTCGGTGTCCGGGTCCCCTCGGGCACCAACGATCTGTACGTGGCGATCCTCGGCGTACTGGCCGCCGGTGCCGCGTACGTGCCGGTGGACGCCGAGGACCCTGACGAGCGGGCCGCGCTGGTCTTCGGCGAGGCCGGGGTGCGGGCGGTCATCGGGGCCGGTCACGAGCTGACCCTGGGCGATGCCGCCGGGCACACCGCCGCCCGGCCCGGTGTCGGGCACGACGCGTGGATCATCTTCACCTCCGGCTCCACCGGGAAGCCCAAGGGCGTGGCCGTCGCCCACCGCAGCGCCGCCGCCTTCGTGGACGCGGAGGCCGCGCTGTTCCTGACCGACGAGCCGATCGGGCCCGGTGACCGGGTCATGGCGGGGCTGTCCGTCGCGTTCGACGCGTCCTGTGAGGAGATGTGGCTGGCGTGGCGGCACGGGGCCTGTCTGGTGCCGGTGCCGCGCTCGCAGGTCAGGAGCGGTGCCGATCTCGGGCCCTGGCTGGTCGAGCAGGAGATCACCGTCGTGTCCACCGTGCCGACGCTGGCGGCGCTGTGGGAGCCGGAGACGCTCAACGACGTACGCCTGCTGATCTTCGGCGGCGAGGCGTGCCCGCCCGAGCTGGCGCAGCGTCTGGTGACCGAGGGACGCGAGGTGTGGAACACCTACGGGCCGACCGAGGCGACCGTCGTTGCGTGCGCGTCGCTGATGAGGGGCGAGGAGCCGATCCGGATCGGGCTGCCGCTGGACGGCTGGGAGCTGGCCGTCGTGGACGAGGCCGGGGAGCCCGTCCCGATGGGCGGCAGCGGTGAGCTGGTGATCGGCGGCGTCGGACTCGCCCGGTATCTCGACGCCGAGAAGGACGCGGAGAAGTACGCGCCACTGGAGTCGCTGGGCTGGGAGCGTGCGTACCGCAGCGGTGACCTGGTGCGGGCCGAGCCGGAGGGGCTGGTCTTCCTCGGGCGGGCGGACGAGCAGATCAAGCTCGGTGGGCGCCGTATCGAGCTCGGTGAGGTGGACGCGGCGCTTCAGGCGCTGCCCGGAGTGGCCGGGGCCGCCGCCGCGGTGCGGACGGCCCGCAGCGGCAACCAGCTCCTCGTCGGCTACGTCGTCACCCAGGACGGCTGGGACCACTCGACCGCCGTCGAGCGGCTGCGCGCCGAGTTGCCCGCCGCTCTGGTGCCGTTGCTCGCGCCGGTCGGCGAACTGCCGACCCGTACGTCGGGCAAGGTGGACCGGAACGCGCTGCCCTGGCCGCTGGAGGGGCTGGAGACGGGCGGCCCGGCCGAGCCGCTGTACGGCACCGAGGCCTGGCTCGCCGAGCAGTGGACGGACGTCCTCGGCATTCCGGTCACGTCGGCCTCCGACGACTTCTTCGCGATCGGCGGGGGCAGTCTGGCCGCCGCCCAGCTGACGACGAGGCTGCGCACGCGCTATCCGAGCGCCGCAGTCCTCGACATCTACCAGCGGCCCGTCCTGCGGAAGCTGGCCCGGCATCTGGAGGAGTCGGTACAGGACGACAACGCCCGGCGGGTCGTGGCACCGGTGCCGAGGCGTGCCCAGCTCGTCCAGCTCCTGCTGCTGGTTCCGCTGTTCACGCTGCTCGGACTGCGCTGGACCGTGGTGCTCGCCGCGCTCGGGAACGTGCTGCCCGCCTGGTCCTGGCTGCCGGCCGCGCCCTGGTGGCTCGTCGCGGCCGGAGCCCTGCTGCTCTTCAGTCCGCCCGGGCGCCTGGCGCTCGCCGCGGGCGGGGCCAGGTTGCTGCTCCGGGGGGTGCGGCCGGGCCGGTACCCGCGCGGCGGGAGCGTCCATCTGCGGCTGTGGACGGCCGAGCGGCTGGCCGAGTTCAGCGGGGCGACCTCACTGACCGGATCCTGGCTGGAACGGTATGCGCGGGCGCTGGGCGCCAAGGTCGGGCCGGACGTGGACCTGCACTCGCTGCCGCCGGTCACCGGCATGCTCAAGCTGGGCCGGGGCGCGGCCGTCGAGTCCGAGGTGGACCTGTCCGGGTACTGGCTGGACGGTGACCGGCTGGAGGTCGGGCCGGTGAAGGTGGGCGCGCACGCCGTCGTCGGCACGCGCAGCCTGCTCTTCCCGGGCGCGCGGGTGGGCAAGCGGGCCGAGGTGGCGCCGGGTTCGGCGGTCACCGGACAGATTCCCACCGGGCAGCGGTGGGCGGGCGCGCCCGCGGTCAAGCTGGGCCGGGCCAAGCGCAACTGGCCGGGGGACCGGCCCGGGCGGGGCGCGTTCTGGCGGGTGATGTACGGCGTGACGGGTTTCGCGCTGACCGCGTTGCCGGTGGTCTCGGCGGCTGCCGCGCTGCTGGTGGCGGGGCTGTTCGTCGCCCCGGACGCCGGGCTCGGTGCGGCACTGCGTGGTGCCGTGCTCGCGTTGGTGCCGGCGACGCTCGCGTTCGGGCTGGCGTACGCGCTGCTGCTCGTGTTCGCCGTACGGCTGCTGAGCCTGGGGCTGCGGGAGGGCACACACGCCACGCACAGCCGGGTGGGCTGGCAGGCCTGGACCGTGACCCAGCTGATGGACCGGTCGCGGGACGTGCTGTTCCCGCTGTACGCGGGGCTGGTCACGCCGGTGTGGCTGCGGCTGCTCGGGATGCGGATCGGGCGGCGGGCCGAGGTGTCCACTGTGCTGGCCCTGCCCAGCCTGACCACGGTCGGCGAGGGCGCGTTCCTGGCGGACGACACACTGACCGCGCCGTACGAGCTCGGCGGCGGCTGGCTGCGGGTCGGGCGCGCGGAGATCGGCCGGCGGGCGTTTCTCGGCAACTCGGGGATGACCGGGCCGGGGCGGAGCGTGCCGGACGGTGGCCTGGTGGGTGTGCTGTCGGCGACGCCGAAGAAGGCCAAGAAGGGCAGCTCGTATCTGGGGCTGCCGCCGATGAAGCTGCCGCGTGCCGCGTCCGGCGGCGACCAGAGCCGGACGTACGACCCGCCCGCGCGGCTGCTGTGGGCGCGCGGGCTGGTGGAGCTCTGCCGGATCGTGCCGGTGTTCTGCTCGGCGGCGCTGGCGATGGGGACGGCGGCGGCGCTGTGCGCGCTCGGGGTGTGGGCTCCCCTTCTGTCCGGTCTGGTGCTGCTCGGGGCGGGCTGCGCGGCGGGGCTCGTCTCGATCGCGGCGAAGTGGCTGCTCGTGGGACGGCATCGCGCGGGTGAGCACCCCCTGTGGAGCTCCTTCGTGTGGCGCAACGAGCTGGCGGACACCTTCGTCGAGGTGCTGGCCGTGCCGTGGCTGGCCGGTGCGGTGCCGGGCACGCCGCTGCTGTCGGCGTGGCTGCGCGGGCTCGGTGCGCACATCGGCAGGGGGGTGTGGGTCGAGAGCTACTGGCTGCCGGAGACGGATCTGGTGACGCTGGGGGACGCGGCGACCGTGAACCGGGGTTGTGTGCTCCAGACCCACCTCTTCCACGACCGGATCTTGCGGACGGATACTGTGGTCCTCCGTGAGGGCGCCACTCTGGGCCCGGGCGGAATCGTCCTGCCCGGCAGCGCCGTCGGAGCCCGCGCCACGCTGGGTCCGGCGTCCCTGGTGATGGCCGCGGAGTCCGTGCCCGACGACACGCGCTGGCTGGGCAACCCGATCGAGGCATGGCGTCGCTAGGCGGAACCCCCGCGGGGCCGGGGGCCGACCGGATGTCGTACGAGCGCAGTGCAGGGAGCAGACGCAACAGTGGCGGTTCAGCAGTCAGTGGGTCAGGACCCGTACTTCCCGGGCAACGGTGATCTCCGGTACCGGGTGCATCGGTACGAGCTCACGCTGGACTACCGCCCCGCGCCGAACCGGCTCTCCGGAACCGCGCGGATCAACGCGATCGCGGGCCGTGGCCAGCTCACCGAGTTCCAGCTGAACCTCGCGGACTTCCGGGTGGGCCGGGTGAAGGTCGACGGCCGTACGCCGCACTACACGCACCGGGGCGGCAAGCTGCGCGTCCGTCCCGCGAAGCCGGTGCGCGCCGGTGCGGCCTTCACCGTCGAGGTGCAGTGGTCGGGGAACCCCCGGCCGGTGAACAGCCCCTGGGGCGGCCTCGGCTGGGAGGAGCTGGAGGACGGGGCGCTGGTGGCGAGCCAGCCGGTGGGGGCGCCGTCGTGGTACCCGTGCAACGACCGGCCCGCCGACAAGGCCTCGTACCACATCTCGGTCACGACGCCCTCGGCCTACGCGGTGGTGGCCGGTGGACGCCTGCTCACCCGCACGACGAAGGCCTCGACGACCACCTGGGTGTACGAGCAGGCGGCGCCGACGTCCAGCTACCTGGTGGGGCTGTCGATCGGGAAGTACCAGACCGTGCTGCTGGGTGACCCGGGCCCTGGCGGGGTTCCGCAGCACGGGCACATTCCGGCGCACCTGCTCCCCCGCTTCGCCCGGGACTTCGCACGGCAGCCCGCGATGATGGAGCTGTTCCAGGAGCTGTTCGGGCCGTACCCGTTCGACGAGTACGCGGTGGTGGTGACCGAGGAGGAGCTCGACGTCCCCGTCGAGGCGCAGGGGTTGTCGCTGTTCGGGTCCAACCACGTGGACGGGGAGCGGGGCTCGGAGCGGCTGGTCGCGCACGAGCTGGCGCACCAGTGGTTCGGCAACAGCGTGTCCATCGCCGACTGGCGTCAGATCTGGCTGAACGAGGGGTTCGCGAAGTACGCCGAGTGGCTGTGGTCGGAGCGCTCGGGAGGCCGTAGCGCCCAGCAACTGGCCGCCGGTGCACACCGGTTGCTGTTCTCGCTGCCTCAGGACCTCCGGCTGGCCGATCCGGGACGGAAGTCGATGTTCGACGACCGTCTCTACCAGCGGGGCGGGCTCGTCCTGCACGCGGTGCGGTGCGCGCTGGGCGACGACGCGTTCTTCCGCATGCTGCGCGGGTGGGCGGGGCAGCACCGGGGCGGGGCCGTGACGACGGCGAACTTCACCGCGCACGTGGGGCGGTTCACGGACGAGCCGCTGGACGCGCTGTTCGACACGTGGCTGTACGGGATGACGCTGCCGCCGCTGCCCTCGCCCCACACGGGTGGGGCCGTCTAGGACAATGGCCGGCATGACTACGCGTTCCTGCCCCTGCGGCCTCCCCGAGGCCTACGGCAATTGCTGTGGGCGCTACCTCCCCCAGTCTCGAACAACCTCGACCGGGGGGACCCCCATCGGGGCAGCCGCCGCGCCGACCGCCGAGGCGTTGATGCGGTCGCGGTACTGCGCCTTCGTGCAGGGCGACGTCGCGTACCTGCTGCGGACGTGGCACCCGAGGACGCGGCCCGGGCGGCTCGAGCTGGATCCGGGGATGCGGTGGACCGGGCTGGAGATCCTGGGGACCGGTGCGGGGTCCGCGTTTCATTCCAGTGGGACCGTGACGTTCCGGGCCTCGTACCGGGGCGGATCGCTGCACGAGCGGAGCCGGTTCGAGCGCGTCGACGGGGCCTGGGTGTACGTCGACGGAGACATCCTCGACTGAGAACCGCTGAGAGCTAGGGCGCCAGGATGTCGAGTTCCTGGAGGGCGCCGACCGTGATCTCGCGGGTCAGCTCCTCCGCGCGGACCGCGTCGCCCGCGCGGACCGCCTCGGCGACCTGTACGTGCAGGGTGACGGCAGCCGGGTCGGGGTCCTCGAACATCACGTCGTGGTGGGTGCGGCCGGCCAGGACCTCGGCGACTACGTCGCCGAGGCGGGCGAACATCTCGTTGCCGGAGGCGGCCAGGACGGCGCGGTGGAAGGCGACGTCGTGGACGAGGTACTCCTCCAGCTTGTGACCGCGTGAATTGGCGACCATGCCGAGGGCGCACTCGGTGAGTTCGGCACACTGCTCGGCGGTGGCGTGCCGGGCGGCGAGGCCCGCCGCGACCGGTTCGATCGCCGAGCGCAGCACCGTGAGGGACCGCAACTGCCCGGGGCGGTCGGCTCCTGCCAGGCGCCAGCGGATGACCTGGGGGTCGTAGACGTTCCACTCGGACTTGGGGCGGACCGTCACACCGACGCGGCGGCGGGACTCGACCAGGTGCATGGACTCCAGGACGCGGACCGCCTCGCGCATCACGGAGCGCGACACGTCGAAACGCTGGGCGAGTTCGTCGGTGCGCAGGACGCTGCCCGGCGGGTACTCGCCCGCCGTGATCTCGGGGCCGAGGGTGTCCAGTACATGGCCGTGCAGCCCTCGACCCGGTGTGCTCATGCACTCAGCGTACGGGGTAGATCACGGAGACAAAAAGTCAGACTTATTTGTCACGGCCTCTTGAATTAGTCGTACCTAATGGGTTTCAGTTGCGTCGACATCACGTGTCGACGAAGACAGCAGACAGTGAGGCAGCGATGAACACCCCCCACGTCGTCGTGGTCATGGGCGTCGCGGGCACCGGCAAGACCACCATCGGTCCCCTGCTCGCAGCCCGGCTCGGCGTTCCGTACGCCGAGGGCGACGACTTCCACCCGCAGGCCAACATCGCCAAGATGTCGGCCGGTACGCCCCTCACCGACGAGGACCGCTGGCCCTGGCTGGACGCCATCGGCGAGTGGGCGCACGGACGGGCCGGACTCGGCGGGGTGGTCAGCTGCTCGGCGCTGAAGCGGTCGTACCGCGACCGGCTGCGGGCCGCCGGGCCCGGCGTGGTCTTCGTGCACCTCACCGGTGACCGCGCGCTGATCGAGGACCGGATGTCGCACCGAGAGGGCCACTTCATGCCCACGGCGCTGCTCGACTCCCAGTTCGCCACGCTCCAGCCGCTGGAGAGCGACGAGGCGGGGGTCGGCGTGGACGTCCTGGGCAGCCCGGAGGAGATCACCGAACGGGCGGCGAACGCGCTCGCGGATCTTCCCGAGCCCGTCCAGTAGCCCCTCACTCCCTTTCCACGACTCCCCTCACTCCAAGGACACCTCTCCCGTGACCAGACTCAGCGTCGAGATGCTGGCAGCGGACGCACCCGAGCCGATCACCTCGGCCGGGCACGCGCAGCTGGGCATCGCCGTCCTGGCGGGCATCGCCGTCATCGTTCTGCTCATCACCAAGTTCAAGCTGCACGCGTTCCTGGCGCTGACCATCGGGTCGCTGGCGCTCGGCGCGATCGCCGGGGCGCCGCTGGACAAGGTCCTCCTCAGTTTCAGCGCCGGCCTCGGCACCACCGTCGCCGGCGTCGGCGTGCTGATCGCCCTCGGGGCGATCCTCGGCAAGATGCTCGCCGACTCCGGAGGCGCCGACCAGATCGTCGACACCATCCTCGAGAAGGCCGGCGGGCGGTCGATGCCGTGGGCGATGGTGCTGATCGCCTCCGTGATCGGACTGCCGCTCTTCTTCGAGGTCGGCATCGTGCTGCTGATCCCGGTGGTGCTGATGGTCGCCAAGCGCGGCAACTACTCACTGATGCGCATCGGCATCCCGGCGCTCGCGGGCCTGTCCGTGATGCACGGCCTGGTGCCCCCGCACCCCGGTCCGCTGGTCGCTATCGACGCGGTCGGGGCCGACCTCGGCGTGACGCTGGCGCTCGGTGTCCTCGTCGCCGTCCCCACGGTGATCATCGCCGGTCCGGTGTTCTCGAAGTACGCGGCCCGCTGGGTGGACGTACCCGCCCCCGACAACATGATTCCGCAGCGCGCCTCCGAGGACCTGGAGAAGCGCCCCGGCTTCGGCGCCACGCTGTTCACGGTGCTGCTGCCGGTGATCCTCATGCTCGCCAAGGCGCTGGTCGACATCGTCGTGGACGACCCGGAGAACCCGGTCCAGCGCGTCTTCGACGTCGTCGGCGCCCCGATGATCGCACTGCTCGCCTCGGTGCTGGTCGGCATCTTCACGCTGCTGCGGCCCGCCGGGTTCTCCAAGGAGCGGATATCGCCGCTCGTCGAGAAGAGCCTCATGCCGATCGCGGGCATCCTGCTGATCGTCGGCGCGGGCGGCGGCTTCAAGCAGACGCTGATCGACACCGGCGTGGGCCAGATGGTCCTGGAGATCTCCGAGGACTGGTCGATCCCGGCACTGCTGCTGGCCTGGCTGATCGCGGTGGCGATCCGGCTGGCGACCGGTTCGGCGACGGTGGCGACGGTCTCCGCGGCCGGTCTGGTCGCCCCGCTCGCGGCCGACATGTCGACCACGCACGCGGCCCTGCTGGTCCTCGCCATCGGCGCCGGCTCGCTCTTCTTCAGCCATGTCAACGACGCCGGGTTCTGGATGGTGAAGGAGTACTTCGGGCTGAGTGTCGGCCAGAACATCAAGACCTGGTCCGTCATGGAGACGATCATCTCGGTGGTCGCCGGCGGCATCGTCCTGTTGTTGTCCCTGGTGATTTAGGAGTAGGCACTGCTATGACGGCTCACCCTCTCTTCGACATCGGTGGCCGCACGGCCCTGGTCACCGGCTCCAGCCGGGGCATCGGACTCGCCCTCGCCCGTGGCCTGGCGGAAGCCGGCTGCACGGTCGTCCTCAATGGTCGCGACAAGGACCGGCTGGCCGAGGCCGCCGCCGGGCTGCCCGGCGACAAGGTGCACACGGCCGCGTTCGACGTGACCGACGGATCGTCCGTGGCGGACGGGATCGCCGAGGTCGAGGAGCGGGTGGGCCCGCTCGACATCCTCGTCAACAACGCGGGCATGCAACTGCGCGCCCCGCTGCTGGAGTTCACCGACTCGGACTGGCACCGGATTCTGGACACCAACCTGACCAGTGCCTTCCTGACCGGCCGTGAGGCGGCGCGCCGGATGACGGAACGCGGCCACGGCAAGATCATCAATATCTGCTCGCTGCAGAGCGAGGTCGTGCGGCCCGGGATCGCGCCGTACGCCGCCACCAAGGGCGCGCTGAAGATGCTCACCAAGGGCATGTGCGCGGACTGGGGCCCGAGCGGAGTGCAGGTCAACGGGCTCGGCCCGGGCTACATCGAGACCGAGCTGACCAAGCCTCTCGTCGACGACGAGGAGTTCAGCGCCTGGGTGCGGCGGCGTACCCCGGCCGGGCGCTGGGGCCGTACCGAGGACCTGGTGGGCGGGGTGCTGTTCCTCGCCTCCCCGGCCGCCGACTTCGTCAGCGGGCAGGTGCTGTACGTCGACGGCGGCATGACGAGCGTGCTGTGACCCTTCAGGAGGTTTCGATGCTGGGTTGTGTGATCCACGGTCAGGACGACCTCCGGGTCGCGGAGTTGCCGGTTCCGGAGCCCGGGCCGGGGCAGGCCCTGGTCGCCGTCCGGTACGGCGGGGTGTGCGGCTCCGATCTGCACTACTGGCGGCACGGCGGCGTCGGAGACTTCCGGCTCAGGGAGCCGATGGTGCTCGGGCACGAGGTCGTCGGGACGGTGCTCGAGTACGGGGCCGGCGCCTCGGGCCCGGCTCCGGGTACGGCCGTGGCCGTGCACCCGGCGACCCCGTGCGGGGTGTGCCCGGAGTGCTCGGCCGGGCGGCGGAACGTGTGCCGCGACACCAGCTACCTGGGCAGTGCGGCGCGTTTTCCGCATGTGCAGGGCGGGTTCGCGGCGCAGGTAGCCGTGCCGTGTGAGCAGTTGCGGGCGTTGCCGGACGGTCTGGAGCTGCGCCGGGCCGCGCTCGCCGAGCCGCTGTCCGTCGCGCTGCACGCGGTGCGGCGGGCCGGGGACGTGGCCGGGCGGCATGTTCTGGTGACCGGTGCCGGGCCGATCGGGTGTCTGGTGGTCGCGGCGGCGAAGGCGGCGGGAGCGGCGCATGTCACCGTGACGGACCTGCTGCCCGAGGCGTTGGAGTATGCCCGGGTCGCCGGTGCGGACACGGTTGTCCGGGCCGACGATCCCGACGACGCCGGGTGGCCCGATGAGGTCGATGTGGCGATCGAGGCGTCCGGAGTGGCCGCGGGACTTGACACGTGTCTGCGGCGGGTGCGGCGCGGTGGGGTTGTCGTGCAGTTGGGGATGTTGCCGCCGGGGCAGAGTCCGTTCGCGGGGAACCTTGTGGTGAGCCGGGAGATCGAGCTGCGGGGGGCGTTCCGCTTCGACACGGAGTTCGATGCGGCGCTGGAGTTGCTGGCGGTGGAGTCGGCGTTCGACGGGCTGGTCAGTGCGGTGGTTCCCGTGGGGGAGGCCGAGGGTGCTTTTGCCCTGGCTGCTGATCGGAGTCGGTCTTGCAAGGTGCTGTTGGATTTTGACGGCGCGCCGTAGGGGTTGATGCCGGCGGGCGGCTGCGGGTGCGTTGTGGCTTGTCGCGCAGTTCCCCGCGCCCCTGAGGTCCGACAACTACTGGCGCCATAGAGGGTGCTGGCGGTCCGCCCACTCTTTGCTCACCGTGCCCGTGCGCATACCTCTGCGGGATTCCGGGTCGGCCACGGCCATGCCGATGTGACCCGCCAGGACGATGCCGATGGTGAGGGCCAGCCAGTCGTGGACGAAGGTTGCGCTGGTGCGCCAGAGCAGGGGGGTGAGGTGGGTGAACCACATCATCAGGCCGGTGGCGAGCATGACGAGGGTCGCTCCGGCGATCCAGGCCGCGTAGACCTTCTGGCCGGCGTTGAACTTGGCGGCCGGGCGGGAGGCCTGCCGTTTGTCACGGTGCAGGGCGGCGCGCAGCCAGGTGCGGTCGTGCGGGCCAAAGCGGTTGAGATGGCCCAGGTCGGCTCGGAAGGCGCGGGAGGCGAGGCCTGCCAGGACCGGGAGGGGCAGGGCGAGGCCTGACCACTTGTGCAGGGTGACGACCAGGGCACGGCGGCCCACCAGTTCGGCGAGCTGGGGGACGTAGAGGCAGGCCGCCGTCAGTACGCAGACGCCCATCAGGGCGGCCGTCGTGCGGTGGATCCAGCGCTCGGCCTGGGTGAAGCGGCTGACATCGGCCGCGGTGTCAGCTCGTGGGTGCATCGTCGCGTCCGTTCGAGCGGCCCACCCAGGCGTCGATGTCGTAGCCGCGCTCCTCCCAGTAGCCCGGCTCGACGTCGTCGGTGAGGGTGATACCGGAGAGCCACTTGGCGGACTTGTAGAAGTACATGGGCGCCACATAGAGGCGGACCGGGCCGCCGTGGGAGTGGCCGAGATCCTTGTCCTGCATGCGCAGGGCGACCAGGACGTCCGCGCGGCGGGCCTGGGCGAGGGTGAGGCTCTCGGTGTAGGTGCCGTCGAAGCAGGTGAAGCGGACCGCCTTCGCGGTGGGGCGTACTCCGGCCGCGTCGAGGAGCCGGGAGAGGCGTACGCCTTCGAACGGTGTGTCCGGGACCCGCCAGCCGGTGACGCACTGGACGTCGCGGACCATCCGGGTCTGCGGCAGGGCTTTCAACGCGTCCAGCGTGTAGGTCGTGGGGCGGTCGACCAGGCCGTCGATCTTGAGACGGTAGGTGTCGGCGTTCTTGCGCGGGACGGACGAGGCGACCGAGTAGTAGCGGAAGCCGCCGCCGTTCGGGAGCAGTCCGGTCAGGCCGGTGGGGTCCTTGTCGGCGGCGCCGCCGAGGAAGCCCTCCAGGCCACGCTGCAGCTTGGGCGCGGCGACGACGCCCAGGGCGCCCACGGCGAGGGTGCCGAGGAAGACGCGGCGGCCGACCGGGGTGCCCCGCTCCTCGGGGTGTCCGTCGTTCACGCCGTCTTGTACGTCCTCGCGCACGCCCCCATTCACATCCTCGTCCACGTTCTCATTCGAACACCCGCGACCCCCGGCAGGACAGGGATCGCGGGTGCTCGTCAGACTTCCGTAACCACTTCTTACGTGGGCCGCCTCAGGACGACGCCGCCTTGTCCAGCTGGAACGCCTCGTTGCCGAGCCCGATCCGGGCGTGCTTCTCGGGGGCGCGGGCGCGCAGCACCAGGCCCAGGAGCAGGCCGGCGACCAGGGCGAGCCCGATGACGCCGGGCAGCACCCAGCTCAGCGAGGAGTCCGGGCCGGCGCCGACCAGCACCTCGAAGTCCTTCACCGTGTAGCCGGCGATCACGAGCAGGGCGAGGCCCGACAGCACGGAGGTGACCAGCCGCCAGGCCTGGGCGCCGGCGGCGCCGCGGCGGACGAAGAAGACGACGACGGACAGGGAGGCCGCCGCCATCAGGAGGATCACGCCGAGGGCGCCGATGTTGCCGAGCCAGGTGAACAGCCGCAGGACGGGCGCGGTCGGGTCGCCGACCGGCTTGTCGTCGGCGATCGCGAAGGCGGCCACGACCACCACGGCCACGGCGGTCTGCAGCAGCGAGCCGGTGCCGGGGGCGCCGCTGGTGCCGCTGGTGCGGCCGAAGGCGGCGGGCAGCAGTCCCTCGCGGCCCATGGCGAAGGCGTACCGGGCGACGACGTTGTGGAAGCTGAGCAGGGCGGCGAACATGCCGGTGACGAACAGGACGTGCAGGACGTCCGTGAAGGTGCCGCCGAGGCGGGACTCGGTGAGGAAGAACAGCATTCCGGCGCTCTGCTTCTGGGCCGTGCCGACGATCGCGGAGGGGCCGGTGGCGACGGTGAGGGCCCAGCTGCTCAGCGCGAAGAAGACGGCGACCCCGCCGACGGCGAAGAACATCACGCGCGGCACCAGGACGTGCGGGCGGCTGGTCTCCTCGGCGTAGACGGGGGCCTGCTCGAAGCCGAGGAACGCGGCGATGCAGAAGCACAGGGCGGTGCCGACGCCCGCGCCGGTGAGCGTGTCGGGGTTGAAGGCGTGCAGCGACAGGCCTTCCTTGCCGGGGTCGGCGAGGGCGGCGATGTCGAAGATCACGACGAGGAGCACCTCGATGACCAGCAGCACCCCGAGCACCCGCGCGTTGACGTCGATCTTCAGCCAGCCGAGCAGTCCGACGGCGAGGGCGGCCACGAGGGCCGGTATCCACCAGGCGATCCGCACGTCGGCGTATGTGGCGAGGAGTCCGGAGACCTCGAAGCCGAAGATGCCGTAGATGCCGATCTGGAGCGCGTTGTAGGCGACGAGGGCGACCAGGGCGGCGCCCGCGCCGGCGGTGCCGCCGAGGCCCCGGGAGATGTACGCGTAGAAGGCGCCCGCGTTGTGGACGTGGCGGCTCATCTCGGCGTAGCCCACGCTGAACAGGATCAGGACGACGCCGAGGAGGACGAAGAGCAGTGGCTGGCCGACGATGCCCATCACCGCGAATGTAGTGGGCATGACACCCGCGACCACCATGAGCGGGGCGGTCGCCGCGAGGACGGAGAGCAGCAGTCCCCCGGTGCCGAGGCGGTCGGCGCGCAGGGCGCGCTCCTGACCCTTGAAGGTACTGATGCCGCCGTCGGCGGCGGACGTGCTCGTGCTCGAACTGTCCGTGGTCATCGGGAGAGCGTCCTCACTTCTGGGATGCGGGGGTCAGGCCGTGCCGAGCGCGCCGGCGCGGGCGGCGACGAAGGCGGTGTGCGGGTCGCGGTCCGGGTACGACCAGGGCGCCGGGGTGGCGTACCGGCCGATCCGGTGGAACAGGGCGGCGGCCTCGGCGCCCCGCCCCTCGCAGAACTTGGCGTGGGCGAGGAAGTTCAGGTCGATCAGCCGGCGCGGGTGCCCCTCCAGCTCCCACTCCAGCCACCAGTCGAAGGCGGCCTTCATCACCTGCCGGGCGCGGCGGCCGGCCCAGTGGCCCGAGGTGGCCGGATCGGCGGGCTCGTACCCGGCGGCCGCCAGCACGCGGTAGCGCTCGGCGTGTGCGATGACGGGCAGGATCGCGAGCGGGGAGTCGGCCGGTGCCTGCTCGGCGGCCCAGTTGGCGAAGTCGTAGACCTCGTGCAGCGGGTCGGGGCCGGCATCGGTGCGGCGCGCGGCGAGCCGGGCGACCATCAGGTGGTGGGCGTGGTGGTGGTCGGCGTACCGGCCGCGGACCGCCTCGAATTGCCGGACCACGTCCATGTCACTGCCGGTCGCGCACTCCAGCATGAGCAGGCCGAGCCAGGGGGTGGGGTCGGCCGGGGTGCGGGCGACGGCGTTCTGACAGGCCTCGCGGGCGCGGGCCGGTTTGCCCTTGCCGCGCAGGACGCGCCGGACCTCGGCGAGGGCGAGCAGGACGGAGGCGTCGGCGGACTCGGGTTCGGCGAGCAGCCACTCACGGGCCCAGGCGGCGCTGTAGGACTCCCCCGCGAGGACCGTGATGCGGTGGCCGCGGCGGTCCCAGTCGTCCCCGGTCTGGGCCAGCAGGGAACGGATCTGCTGCCAGCGGCCCTGCGCCAGTGCGGCGCGCGCGGTCACGAGGTCGGCGTCGTCGAGGGCCTCGTCGAAGGCCTGTGCCGCACGTCTGCGGCCACGGCCGAGGGGAGGCGGGGGTGGGGACACCGCGGGACTTCCTCACGCGCTCTTCTTGTGTTTCGGCTCACGGCGGTCAATGGGGCGCGGGTGTGCGCAATGCCATGAACTGATCACACACAGCCAACCCCCAGCCAACGGTTGGCGTCAAGGGCCGCCGTGGCGTTACACGCGTCAACTGGTGTTACTTGTGAGGTTCTTGTGATCAACGGGGAGGCGGAGACTCATGTCAACAGCACCCGATTTATCCGTTTCGCCCTTTGTGACGTACGTCATAGCGTTGGCCGGGTTCGCCCCGGACGATGGCAGGACGTACGGGCGCGCCGGGCGGAGCCGGCCGGTACAGTCGGCCCTTACGCAACCGTGACCCGACCTGATGATCGAGGTACACCGCGTGTCGGTTCTAGTTCTCGTGCTCGCCCTGAGCGCCGCCTGCTGTCTGGGCTTCGGCTTCGTCCTGCAGCAGAACGCGGCCCAGCGGGCCCCCCTGAAAGACTTCCTCTCCTTCCGGCTGCTGATCGACCTGGTGAAGGTGCCGCGCTGGCTCGGCGGCATCGCGCTGATGGTGGTCGGCATGGCGCTGGGCGCCGCCGCACTGGGGCAGGGCGAGCTGTCACTGGTGGAACCGCTGCTGGCGACGAATCTGCTGTTCGCGCTCGCGCTGTCCCGCAGGCAGACCAAGCAGCCACTGGGCCGCCAGGGCTGGGCGGGCCTGTTGCTGCTGGCGGGCGGAGTGACCGCGTTCATCGTGGCGGGTCAGCCACAGGGCGGCGCCGCGACGGCCGATCCGGTGCGGCAGTACCTGATCATCGGGGCCATGGTCGGGCTCGCCCTGCTGCTCACGACACACGCCAAGCGTTCGCGGCTGAGCTCCGGACCGGTGCTGCTGGCCCTGGCCGCCGGGCTGCTGTACGGCGTGCAGGACGCGCTGACCCGGGTGAGCGGGCAGAAGTTCTCCGAGGGCGGCTTCGCCGAGCTGCTGACCGGCTGGCAGCCGTACGCGGTCCTCGCGCTGGGCGTCACGGGACTGGTCCTCGTGCAGAGCGCCTTCGAGACCGCCTCCCTGCGCAAGTCGCTGCCCGCCCTGACCGCGGCCCAGCCGCTCGCCGGGATCATCTGCGGCGTCGGCTTCCTCGGCGACCGCCTGCGGACCGACGCGGTGGCCCTGAGCTGGGAGGTCGGCGGTCTGCTGGCCGTGGTCGCCGGGATCGTGCTGCTGGGTCTGCATCCGGCGATGCCGCACGGGCTGGCGGAGCGGGCCCGTACGGGGACGCTGCAGGCACAGCCGCAGCAGGTGTGAACCCGGCGCCGCCCGCCGCTCGGACGCGGCCCCTGCTTGGATGAGGGCATGAGCGCTGCTGACGAGATCCTCGGCATCGTCGACGAGAACGACCAGGTCATCGGGCAGTACCCCCGGGGCCAGGTGTACGCCGAGGGCCTGCGGCACCGCTGTGTGTTCATCCAGGCCCGGGACACCGAGGGGCGCCTCTTCGTGCACCGGCGGACACCCACCAAGCTGGTCTTCCCCTCTCTCTACGACATGTTCGTCGGCGGAGTGGTCGGCGCGGGCGAGGCCTACGACACGGCGGCCCTGCGCGAGGCCGAGGAAGAGCTGGGCGTGACCGGCCTGCCGGACCCGCGGTACCTCTTCAAGTTCCTCTACGACAACGGCGCCGGCCAGAGCTGGTGGTCGGCGGTGTACGAGGTCCGCTGCGAGCTTCCCGTACGGCCGCAGGTCGAGGAGGTGGCCTGGCACGACTTCCTGCCCGAGGACGAGGTGGAGCGGCGCCTCGGGGACTGGGAGTGGGTGCCGGACGGGCTGGCGGCGTACGAGCGGCTCAAGGCGTTCCGGTCGATGGGCTGAGGGCGTATGAGCCGAGGGCGTATGGGCGTAGGGGCTGAGGGCCCGGCACCCACAGCGCCCGGCGAGCACCTCCCGGGTAGGGTCGCGCACGTGATCGAGTTCGTACGGAACGTCCGGTTGTGGTTCGCGCCCGCCGGGGTACGGCAGGACGGCGAGACGCCCGACTACCGGTTCTCCCTGGCGAACGAACGCACCTTCCTGGCCTGGCTGCGCACCGCGCTGGCGCTGATCGGCGGCGGCTTCGCCGTGGACCAGTTCCTGCCGGACCTGCGCTGGGGCTGGCGGGTGGGGC
Organism: Streptomyces violaceus; assembly: GCF_036014075.1. Classification (NCBI taxonomy): domain Bacteria; kingdom Bacillati; phylum Actinomycetota; class Actinomycetes; order Kitasatosporales; family Streptomycetaceae; genus Streptomyces; species Streptomyces violaceus. The sequence continues at coordinate 7,211,542 of NZ_CP107911.1, read as the reverse complement.
TGGCCCTCGCGCTGCTCGCGGCGGGGGTGCTGTGCTCGCTGCGGGCGGTCAACCACTGGGTGCGCTGCGAGCGGGCCATGCGCCGGGGCGAGGATCTGCCGGTATCCCGGTTCCCGGCGTTGCTGAGCCTCGTCGTCGCGGTCGTCGCCGTCGCGATGGTGCTTGTGGTGCTCGTGGGGTGGGAGGGGTGAGCGCGGCCGACAGCGCGCCTCGCAACCCTGACCGCGACCCCGGGCTCCAGCCCGAGCGGACCCGGCTCGCGTGGCGGCGTACGACCCTCTCGGGCACGGTCTCCGCCGTCCTCGCCGTGAAGACCGCGCTGCACGGCGGCGCGTCGGTGGCCGGGGTCGTCGCGTGCGCCCTGTGCTGTGTCCTGTGGCTGGGCTTCCTCGGTGTCGCCCACCGCCGCATCCGCACCCTCGCCGCCCCCGGCAGCCCAGCGGCGTTCGCGCCCCGGCATGCCACGGCCGCGGCGCTCTGCACGGTGGCGATGGCGGTGTGCGGGGCCGCCCTCGTTCTCTAGTGCCCCGACAGGCAACGTTTGCCCCGTCGCGACGCCCGGCACGCTCCCCCACTGCCTTAAGGGCGCGGGAGGTGCCCCCACTCGCCGCACCGGCCGAAGCCGAAGTACATCCAGTACGAGGGCTTCCGGCCGGCACTCCCCCAGCCTTCGGCCGGGGGGACCCCCAGAGCACGCACCGGACGCCGCTCCTTGACGGCAAACGTTGCCTGCCGGGGCACTAGGCCGGCTACCAGGGGGCTACACGCCCTCGGTCTCCCAGTCCACCGTCACGACGATCTTGCCGCGGGTCCGGCCCTCCTGGCTGCGCAGGTGCGCGTCCGCCGCCCGCTCCAGCGGGAACGTCTCGGAGACGTGCACGCTCACCACGCCCTGTTCCGCCAGGTCGGTCAGCCGCTGGAGGTCCTCGGCGTCGGGGCGTACGAAGTAGTAGCGGCCGCCGTAGTTCACGACGTCGCCGTCGGCGATCGATACCAGGCGGCCCTCGGGGGCCAGCAGGTTCGCCGAGACCTTCATCGCGTCCCCGCCGACCGTGTCGAACACCGCGTCCACACCCTCGGGCGCCAGTCCCCGCACCCGCTCGCCCAGGCCCTCGCCGTACGTCACCGGCTCCCCGCCGAGGCCCCGCACGAAGTCGTGGTTGGACTCGCTCGCCGTACCGATCACCCGGGCGCCGAGGTGGGTGCCGAGCTGCACGGCGATCGAGCCGACGCCGCCGGCCGCCGCGTGCACCAGGACGGTCTCACCCCGCTTCACCTGGAGCACCTTGAGCAGCACCTGGTAGGCGGTGAGCCCGACCAGCGGCAGCCCGGCCGCCTCCTCGAAGGACAGGTTGCGCGGCTTGCGGGCGAGGGCGCGCAGGGGCGCGGCCACGTACTCGGCGAAGGTGCCCCGGGAGAGGAAGTCCTCGCGCACGTACCCGATGACCTCGTCCCCGACGTCGAACTCCGAGACGGCCACGCCGGGCCGTACGACGACGCCCGAGACGTCCCAGCCGGGCACCACGGGGAAGGCGGGTTCGAGGATGGCGTCGAGGTAGCCCTCGCGGGCCTTCCAGTCGACGGGGTTCACGGACGCCGCCCGCACCTTCACCAGCACCGCGTCCGGGCCGACCTTGGGTTCGCGGACCTCTCCGAACGCCAGCACCTCGGGTCCGCCGTACCGTGAGTAGCTGATGGCCTTCATGGCTCCGACCTTCCGGGCTCCCCGCGCGGCACGCAAGCCGGAATGGCCTGAACGAAGCGGCCAGGGGCCTTCCGATGGCTCCCCGGCGTCTCGCGTGAGGAGCCGTCGGCCTATCGTGGCTCCGATCACGTTTCGGCCCCCCTCTGGACGACATACCGACCGGTCGGCATCATTGTCGGGAACCGTCCATCTGCCCGTAGGAGCGCGCATGAGCCCCGACCACCCGCCCGGACTCGATCTCGACCGGCTGCGCGGCCTGCTCGACCGGGAGCGGCCCGGCCTGGTGAACGGCCCGCTGTCCGGCCGGCTGATCGAGGGCGGACGGTCGAACCTCACGTACATGGTCTCCGACGGGACCGCCCGATGGGTCGTACGACGGCCTCCCCTCGGCCATGTCCTGGCCACCGCGCACGACATGAAGCGCGAGCACCGGGTGATCAGCGGGCTGTATCCGACCGCCGTGCCGGTTCCGCGGCCGGTGCTGCTGTGCGAGGACGAGGAGGTGCTCGGGTCGCCCTTCTACGTCATGGAGTTCGTCGAGGGCACGCCCTATCGCACCGCCGACCAACTGGTGCCGCTCGGCCCGGAGCGGACCCGGGGCGCGGTGCTGAACCTCGTGGACACGCTGGTGGAGCTGCACGCGGTGGACCCCGCCGAGGCGGGTCTCGCGGACTTCGGGCGGCCCGAGGGCTTCCTGGACCGGCAGCTGCGCCGCTGGGGCAAGCAGCTGGACGCCTCCCGCAACCGCGATCTGGACGGCATCGACGAACTGCACGCCGCGCTCGGCCGGGACCTGCCCCGCTCCCCCGCCCCGGCCGTCGTGCACGGCGACTACCGGCTCGACAACGTGCTGATCGGCGAGGACGACACGATCCGGGCCATCCTCGACTGGGAGATGTCGACGCTGGGCGACCCGCTCACCGACCTCGGCCTGCTGGTCATGTACAGCATGCCGCTGGGCATGCCCGAGTCCCCCGTCTCCACGACCGCCGAGGCCCCCGGGCATCCGTCGCCGTCCGAGCTCATCGAGCGGTACGCCGCACGCTCGGGGCGCGACGTCTCCGCGGTCTCCTGGTACACGGCGTTCGCCTGGTTCAAGCTCGCCGTGATCCTCGAGGGCATCCATTACCGCTACACGCTCGGCCAGACGGTCGGGCGCGGGTTCGACCGCATCGGCGACCTCGTGCCCGTCTTCGTCCGGCACGGGCTGACCACGCTTCACGAGGGCCTTCAGGAGGGCTGATCCGTATGGACTTCGCGTTCGACGCACGCACCGAGGAACTGCGCGTCAAGCTCCTCGCCTTCATGGACGAGTACGTCTATCCGGCCGAGGCGGTGGCGGAGGAGCAGCGCGACGGGCTCGCCTCGCCGTGGGAGACGGTGCCCGTGGTCGAGGAGCTGAAGGCCGAGGCGCGCAGGCAGGGCCTGTGGAACCTCTTCCTGCCGGACTCCGAGTACGGGGCCGGGCTCACCAACCTGCAGTACGCGCCGCTCGCCGAGATCATGGGCCGGTCCCCGCAGCTGGCGCCGACGGCGACCAACTGCGCGGCGCCCGACACCGGGAACATGGAGGTGCTGACCCAGTTCGGTGACGAGCGGCAGCGCAAGCAGTGGCTGGAGCCGCTGCTGGCCGGTGAGATCCGCTCGGCGTTCGCGATGACCGAGCCGGAGGTGGCCTCCTCGGACGCCACCAACATCACCACGCACATCCGGCGGGACGGCGACGAGTACGTCATCACCGGCCGCAAGTGGTACATCTCCGGGGCGATGAACCCCGACTGCAAGATCTTCATCGTGATGGGGAAGACGGATCCGGACGGGGACGACATCCGCCGTCAGCAGTCCATGGTGCTGGTCCCCCGCGACACGCCGGGCGTGACCGTCAAGCGCGCCATGCGGGTGTTCGGCTACGAGGACCACTCCCACGGCGGCCACGCCGAGGTGATCTTCGACGACGCGCGCGTGCCGGCGTCGAACCTGATCGGCGAGGAGGGCGGTGGCTTCGCCATCGCGCAGGCCCGGCTCGGTCCCGGCCGGATCCACCACTGCATGCGGCTGATCGGCATGGCCGAGCGGGCGATCGAGCTGATGTGCCGGCGGGCCGCGTCCCGTACGGCCTTCGGCAAGGCGCTGGCACAGCAGGGTGTGGTGCACAACTGGATCGCGGACGCGCGGGTGACGGTCGAGCAGTTGCGGCTGCTGGTGCTGAAGACGGCGTGGCTGATGGACACGGTCGGGAACAAGGGGGCGCACACCGAGATCCAGTCGATCAAGATCGCTACGCCTCGTGCGGTGGTGGACATTCTCGACCGGGCGATCCAGCTGCACGGTGCGGGGGGTGTCAGTCAGGACTTCCCGCTGGCGGAGCTGTACGCCGGGGCGCGGACGCTGATGATCGCGGACGGGCCCGATGAGGTGCATCAGCGGTCGCTGGCTCGGCGGGAGTTGAAGAAGTACCTGTAGGTGGTGCGGGCGGTGGGGCTTTCTTCGCCCCCGCCGCCCCTACCCGTCCCATCCCCAGGGGCTCCGCCCCTTCGACTCCGCCAGGGGGCTGCGCCCCCTGGACCCCGATCGGCCTGAACGGCCTCGTCCTCAAACGCCGGACGGGCTGGGTGGGGCAGCTATGGGCGCAGCGCACGCATCAGCAGGTCCGCCAGGTGGTCGGCCACCTGTTGGGGGCTCATGGGACCATCCGGGCGGTACCAGGTCGACAGGTGGTGGACCGAGCCGAAGTGGTAGTCGACCACCAGGTCCGCCGGGGTCGCCTTGGAGAAGATGCCCGACTCCTGGCCCTCCTCGACCAGCGCCCGGAAGCGCTCGTGGTAGCGGCGGCGCTCGGAGCGGACCTGCTTGTTCTTCTCAGGGCCGAGGTGGTGCATCGACCGCCAGAAGATCATCGCGTCGTCGAGGTTGTCGATGGTCGTCACCACGACGTCCGCGGCCGCGGACCGCAGCCGCTTCTCCACCGGCTCGTCCGCGTCCGCGACGGCGTCCAGCCGCTCCTGCTGGATGCGCAGCACGCGCGCGTACACCTCGTGCAGAAGGTCGTCCTTGGAGCCGAAGTAGTGGTACAGCGCCCCCTTGGTGACGCCGGCCGCCTCGACGATCTCCTGCACCGAGGTGCGGTCGTAACCCCGCTCGGCGAAGAGCCGGGTGGCGGCGGCCAGGAGCCGCTGAGGCACGGGGGTGCCGTCCGAGTCCGTGGTCCTGGGCACTGCCGCCACCTGCCTTTCCGTACTGCTGTCAGTTGTCTTGCGTACGGGAACGGAGTTCCCGCCGGAGGATCTTCCCACTGGCCGTCTTCGGCAAGTCGGGCAGGATCTCCACCTGGCGCGGGTATTTGTAGGCGGCCAGTCTCTCCTTGCAGTAGGCGGCGAGTGCATCCGGGTCCGTCTCGGCGTCCGGACGCAGGCTGATGTACGCCTTGACGGTCTCCCCGCGATAGCCGTCGGGCACCCCGACGACGGCGGCCTCGCGCACCGCCGGGTGCGTGTAGAGCACGTCCTCGACCTCGCGCGGCCACACCTTGAAGCCGGACGCGTTGATCATGTCCTTCTTGCGGTCCACGACGTACAGCCAGCCCTGCTCGTCCATGAAGCCGATGTCGCCGGTGCGCAGTTCGGCACCGGGGAAGGTCTCGGCGGTGGCGTCGGCGCGCCGCCAGTAGCCGGGCACGACCTGAGGGCCGCGTACGGCGATCTCGCCCTGTTCGCCGAACGGCACCTCCTCGCCGTTCTCGTCGACGATCCGTACGACCGTGTCCGGGCCGGGCAGCCCCACGGCGAGCGTCCCGGAGGCCGGGTCGACGGGCGCCTCCAGACCGGGCGGCACGGAGGCGCAGGGCGCGGTGCACTCGGTCAGCCCGTAGCCGTTGCGGATGTACGGCCCGAAACCCGCCCGGAACTTCTCCACCAGCGCGGGCGGCAGCGGGGCGCCGCCGGAGGAGATCACCCGGAAGGAGGAGAAGTGCTCACGGGTGACGGAGGGGTGGGCGGCCAGGGCCATGAAGGCCGTGGACGGGCCGACCGTGTAGTGCGGCGCGTGCTCGGCGAACGCGTCCAGCACCGTGCCCGCCTCGAAGCGGTAGGCCAGCACGAGCGTGCCCCCGCTGGTCAGACAGGCTCCGAACTGGCAGACCATGCCCGTGATGTGGAACAGGGGCGCCATCGCGAAGTACACGGGCCGCTCGGGCAGCCCCAGGCCGGTCCGCTGCCGCTCGGCGTTGTACATGATGTTGCCGTGCGTGTTGGTGGCGCCCTTGGGCGTGCCGCTCGTGCCGGAGGTGTAGCTGATCAGCGCGATGTCGGAGGGCCCGGGCGTACGGTCCGTCGGCGCCTTGTTCCCGGCTCGCGCCACCGTCACCAGGTCATCGGCGTCCGGGGCCTGCGGCAGCCGCTCGAAGGTCAGCACGCGCGCGTCGTCACGCGTCTGGAAGTCCCGCTCGCATCCGGTGAGCGCGATCCGCACGGGCGAGTCCGCGGCCGTCTCGCGCAGATACGACACCCACGCCCGGTCCGAGCAGATCAGCGCGGCCACCTCGCCGTCCCGCAGCACATGGGCCACCTCGCCCGACTTGTACATCGGGTTGACGGGCACGACGACCGCACCCGCCTTCCACGCGCCGAGCACGGCGAGCACGAAGTGCGGGGAGTTCTGGAGCAGCACCGCGACCCGGTCACCGCGCTCCAGGCCGCGCGCCGCGAGATGCCCGGCGACGGAGTCGCTGAGCTCGTCCACGTCCTGGTAGGTCAGACGGCCGTCGAAGTAGGCCAGGAAGTCGCTGTCCGGCGTCTCGGCCACCACCCGTCGCAGGGCGTGCACGAGGGAGCCGGCCGGGCTTATCGCGCCCTTCTGGGCCTCGCTGAGCAGGGCGAGCCAGGGCTTGGCCGCGTAACGGGACTCGGTCACCGGGTCTCCTCCCACTGCTGCTGGATGCGGTTCATGCCGGTCAGCCACCGGTCGGGGTCACCGGCCCGGGCCTGATAGTAGGCGGCGACCTCCGGGTGCGGCAGGATCAGGAACCGGTCCTCCTCGATGCCCTTGAGCAGGGCGTCCGCCACGGCCTCCGGCTCGATCGCGGTCGACTGGAGCACCAGGTCGCCCGCGCTGCCGGTGGCGGCCAGCATGTCGGTGCGGACGCCCTGCGGGCAGATGGCGTGGACCTTCACGCCCCGGTGCCGGTACGTCAGCGACAGCCACTCGGCGAAGGCGAGGGCGCCGTGCTTGGTGACGGCGTAGGGCGCGGCGCCGATCATGGTGAGCAGCCCGGCGGCGGACACGGTGGACACGAACCGGCCACTGCCGCGCTCCAGCCAGGCGGGCAGCAGCTCCTGAGCGGCCCGGACGTGAGCCATGACGTTGACGTCCCAGGAGGTCGCCCACGCCTTTTCGTCCAACGCCCGACCGGAATCGAGGCCGTCGAAGGCGACACCGGCATTGGCGCAGTACAGATCGACGGTCCCACCGAGCGCGTCCCGGGCGTCCCCGACGATCGCCGAGGCATCACCGGCCACGGCGACGCCCCCGACCTCGTCCGCGACGTGCTTGGCCCGCTCGGCGTCCAGGTCATTGACGACGACCCGGGCCCCCTCGGCGGCGAAGCGCCGGGCAAGCGCGGCTCCGATACCACCACCGGCCCCCGTGACAACGACTCCAGCCCCTTGAAAGGCTCCCACCATCGGTCTCCTTAGACGCGGCTCAGCAATGGCGCCAGACTAACCGGTCGGTATGTACCACGGAAGGGGCTACCGGCAACGCCCCCGAAGGGGCGCGGGGCTGTACCCGTATGCGGCTCCGCCGGTGGGCGCGACAAGCCACAGACGGCCCGCAGCCTCCCCACGGCCCGCGGAAGCGCATACCGTGCCCATGCCGACCGCCCCCGCTCAAGGAGGTCACCGCATGCGCCCTTCCAGACGAGCCGTACTCACCACCGCCACGGCGGCAGCCGTATCAGCCACCTCCACCGCAGCCGCCGCCCAGCGCCGCAGGCACCTGCGCACCGGCTTCGAACGACTCGCCCACGACGGCTACACCCTGCTCGACGGCCAGAAGGTCGGCATCGTCACCAACCCCACCGGCATCACCCGCGACGCCCGCCACATCGTCGACGTCATGCACGAGGACGACCGCGTCGGCCTCACCGCCGTCTTCGGCCCCGAGCACGGCTTCCGGGGCACCGCCCAGGCCGGCGGCTCCGAAGGCCGCTACGACGATCCCGCGACCGGCCTGCCCGTCTACGACACGTACCTCAAGAGCGGCCGGCCCCTCGCCGACATCTTCACCGCGTCCGGTGTGGACACGGTCGTCTTCGACATCCAGGACGTCGGCGCCCGCTTCTACACGTACATCTGGACGCTGTACGACTGCATGGAGGCCGCACAGCTCGCCGGCAAGCGGTTCGTGGTCCTGGACCGGCCCAACCCGGTGACGGGGCGGGCGGCGCTGGGGCCCGTGCTGCACAAGGAGTTCGCGACGTTCGTCGGGCGGCAGCCCATCTCCCAGGCGCACGGGATGACCGTCGCGGAGCTGGCGCGGCTGTTCAACGGCGAGTTCCTGAACGACCCCGTGCCGCTGGAGACCGTGCCGATGTCGGGCTGGAAGCGCTCGGAGTTCTACGACGCCTCCGGCCTGCCCTGGGTGCCGCCGAGCCCGAACATGCCGACGCCGGAGACGGCGCTGGTGTACTCGGGCACGTGCCTCTTCGAGGGCACGAACCTGTCGGAGGGGCGCGGCACGACCCGGCCGTTCGAGCTGCTGGGCGCGGAGGGCATCGACCGGCGCTGGGCGGCCGAGGCGAACGAACTCCGCCTGCCCGGCGCGAACTTCAGGGAGGCGTATTTCGCGCCCACCTTCTCGAAGTTCCAGGGCAAGACCATCGGCGGCGTACAGGTCCATGTGCACGACCGGGCCGCGTTCGACCCCGTACGCACGGGAATCGCCCTGCTCGTGACCGCCAGGCAGGTCTGGAGCGGCTTCGCCTGGCGCCCGGACAACTGGATCGACAAGCTCACCGGCTCCACGCGCGTGCGCACGATGATCGACGCGGGCGCGGACACCGACGAGGTCGTTGCGGGATGGCAGAGCGAACTGGCGGCGTTCCGGAGGATGCGGCGGGAGTACCTCGTCTACCGCTGAGCACGGCATTCCACCCCCCAATGAGCCCGTGACGTATGGCCAAGCTCCCCCGTTGGCAGGACGATGCGCCCAGATCGTGGCGTCACCCGGGGGCTAAGGTCGTGTCCGCAAAGTCCCGCCTGCCCCGCGACGCCTGGCACGCTCCCCCACTGCCTCAAGGGCGTGGGAGGTGCCCCCACTCGCCGCACCGGGCGAACTCCCAAGTACATCCAGTACGAGGGACTCCACCCGGCACGCCGAGAGCACGCACCAGACGCCGCGGGGCCGCCCTCCGGGCGGACGCCGGGACTTTGCGGACACGACATAGGGGGCCTGTCATGGCGGATCCGGCGATGAGTGTGACTCCCTACTGGGAGCTGACCTTCGACGCGGACGGGGACCCGGCGGGCCGCCAGCGGGACCGGCTGCTCGCCGGGGTGAGCGAACGGAAGGTGCGCGACCTGATCGTCTTCGCGCACGGCTGGAACAACGACCGCTCGGGCGCGACCCGGCTCTACGACCGCTTCCTCGCACCCGTCCCGCGGCTGGCCCCGACGGCCCGGGTCGGGTACGTCGGGGTGCTGTGGCCGGCGATGCGGTTCTCCGACGAACCGATCCCGGACCTGCCACGGGCCGTGGCGGCCGACGTCTCCAGGCGCCCCGTCCTCGACAAGGACACGCGGCACGCGTTGCTGGAGACCTTCCCGGGCCGGGCGATCCTAGTGGACCAGATCGCGCGGCTGCTGGAGCAGCAGCCGCCGGAGGAGGCCGAGCTGGAGGAGTTCGGGCGGCTGGTGCGGCTGCTGGTGGAGGTGGTGGCGCCCGGCCCGCAGGCGCTGTTCGCGGCGGACACGGTGGCGGAGGGGGTGCCGCAGAGCGAGCCTGAGATGTTCGCCGGATCCTCGGCGGCGGCCTGCGACGAGTTCGCGCGGGCGCTCGCGGAGCTCGAAGCGTCCGACGCGCAGCAGGGCTTCCGGCTCCCGACCCCCTGGGACGGTGCGCACGAACTGCTGCGGCAGGCGACGTACTACGCGATGAAGCGGCGCGCGGGAACCGTCGGTGAGCGCGGTCTCGGCCGGGTCGTCGGGCAGCTCGCGGCGACGGCGCCGGGCGTGCGTGTGCACCTCGTGGGGCACAGCTTCGGCGCGCGGCTGGTGTCGTTCGCGCTGCGCGGGCTCCCCGAGGGCGTGCGCACGGTGAAGTCCGTGACGCTGCTCCAAGGGGCGTTCTCGCACTACGCGTTCGCGGCCCGGCTGCCGCACGACGCGCGAGCGGGAGGGGTGCTCCAGGGGCAGCAGAACCGCATCGACGGTCCCCTGGTGTGCTGCCACTCCCGGCACGACACGGCCCTCGGCACGGTGTATCCGCTGGCCTCGCGCATGGCGGGCGACAGCCGGTCGGTCGCAGGCCTCGACCTCGGGCGGGCCCTGGGCGCGAAGTGGGGCGCGATGGGTTACGGCGGGGTGCAGGCGATGCCGGGCACGCGCGCGTACACCCTCGCCAAGGCCCTGACGGCGAAACTGCCCGGCTCGGGGTGCGTGAACGTCGACGCGTCGGCGGTGGTCAGACGCGGCGGCCCGCCGGCCGGCGCCCACAGCGACATCCTGCACGAGGAGCTGGCCCGGCTGGTGCTGACGGCGGGCCGCGTCCGCTGACCCGCCGTCAGCCACAGAGACCCTTGCGTCACCGGTGCGAGGTGAACTCCACGACCTGCTGGTAGGTCGGCCGGTTCTGCCAGCTGATCTTGCCGTGCTTGATGCCTCCGAGGGTGCGGTGGATGACCGAGTCCGCGCACCACTGGTCGCCCGCCGAGCACTGGTCGTCGCCGGGGTAGACCTGGGCAGCGGTCTTGCCGGCCGCCTCCTTCAGGGTGCTGACGAGGGTGTCACGGCAGGCACCGAGGCTGCCGTCGCCGCAGTACCTCCTGGCGAGCGGACCCTGCACCTGCTCGCCGAGCACGCCCCGGATGTCCTTGTCGACATAGCTCCACCAGCCGTACTGGAAGGAGCTTCCGGCGTGCGAGCCGGTCGGGCCGTGGCCGGCCGACGGGGACTCGTCGACGGGCAGGTTCGCGGTCATGGCCGCGTAGAGCTCGCTGCCGAGGCCCGGTTCGAACTCGGCCTTGACCAGCAGCGGCCACCAGGCGTCCAGGATGCGGATCGCGTCGGCGTCGGCGTACTTCTTGGAGCCGGCCGAGGTCTCCGTGCGCTTGCCGCCGGCCGCGACCCAGGCCTGGAGCTTGCTGACGGCGGCGGCTGTGGCGGAGTCGGTGACCGGCGAACCTGTGACGACCTTCAGCAGCTTGGGCAAGACGTCCTCCGCCCGCAGATCGGCCGTTCCCGCGTCGGCCATGGCCTTCACCAGCGAGGCCCGGGTCACCCCGCCCTGCCGGACCAGCTTCTTCACCCGGTCCTCCAGCAGGTTGCCGCGGTGCACGGACCCGTTGCCCCAGGGCGCGGTCGTGTAGTCCTTGGCCTGCTTGTTGTTCCAGGAGATGTAGTAGTCCTGGTCGATCGAGTGGGGGTGGGCGGAGGGCGGGGTGTAGTCGGCCGTGTTGGTCACCGGGTCCCAGCCCCGCCACTCGTACGCCGGCCGCGCCCACGCCGGGAACTCGGCGTCGACACCGTTCGCGCGCACCGGGTTGTCGCCGCTGTTGTAGTACGCGGTGTGCTCGGAGTCGGCGTAGAACCAGTTGAAGGTGTAGTTGATGTGCTGCACCGCCTTCTGGAAGGACTCCGGGCCCTTGACGTAGCCGGGGTCGTTCAGCATCTGGAAGCCGATGATGGAGTCGGCCTCGTGCATGAAGGACGAGCGCAGGGTGGTGTAGGCGACCTTCTTGCCGCCGACCGTCGCGCGGTACTCGACGGGGCCGTACTTCGTGCGCCAGACGCGCATCGTGTACGAGCCGGCCGCGGTGCCGTCGGCGGTGGTCGGCTTCCAGGCGTTCTTCTGCTCGATCTTCTCCATCGGCGTGCAGGTGCCGCGGTACAGGTAGTGGTAGTCGTCCTGGCACAGTTCGACGGCGTAGGTGTCGATGATGTCCTGTCCGGAGGTCGTGGCACTCCACGCGTAGTCCTGGCCGCGGCCGAGTTCGACGTACATGCTCAGGCCCGCGAAGGAGGCGCCGCGGGCGCTGATGCCCGGGCCCTGGATCTCCTGGAGCAGCAGCAGCTGCGGGGCGAAATAGCCGGTCTGGGGGCCGAACACGGCGACGGGGTGGCCGCTGGCGGTGTGCTCGCCGCCGACCACGAGGGCGTTGGACATGCCGCGCTTGGCGGACGACAGGGCCGTCTTGGCCGCCTCGCCGGACGCACCGGTGGCACTGGGGGCCGTGGCGCTGCCGGTGCGGTCGTGGACGAGCGGCTCGGGCTCCACGGAACCGGCGTCGGGCAGTGCGGTGCCCTGCGGGTCGTCGGGCTTGGTCGCGTACGGGAAGCTGCCGTCGTGGACGGTGAGGACGGCCTCCGGGTCGTTGCGCTCGCGGAAGGACTCCCAGACCTTGGTGCCCTCCGCCACGCCGTACTTCTCCTGGGCGGCGAGCAGCGAGAGCGCGTTGTTGACCTCGCCGCCCCCGCCGGAACCGAAGAGCGCGCCGATGACCGAGGCCAGCGCGACCAGATCGGTGATCTTGAAGTGCTCGATCTTCCCGGCGTTGGTGACGGAGTCCTTGTGGCCGGTGAGGACGTACTCGCCGGGGAAGTAGCGGCCGCTGTCGGAGGCGTCGATGTAGGAGTTGATGCCGTCGAGATAGGCCGTGGCGTCGGCGAGGGCCTGCTTGCCGCGCTCGCCGTTGGTGGCGACGGCGTTGTCGATCTGCGCCTGCAGATCGGCCTCGGTGTACGGGGCGTGCCGCCAGAACTGCTGCTCCAGGCCCTGGTTGGAGGGCGCGCCGCCGGCGAAGGCGGTCAGCCGGCCGCGCCCGACGTGCCGGAAGACGTCCATCAGCCACAGCCGGTCCTGGGCGGCCGCGTAGCCGGCTCCGAACTCGGTGCCGTACCGAGTGGTGCCGGTGATGTGCGGCACGCCCGTCTTCTTGTCACGGACGATCGTCACGTCGCCGCGCCCGGCGGGCTTGACGGTGGAGGCGACCTGGTCCGCCGGGACTCCGAAGGACGCGTCGTTGAAGAAGCTGTTGATCTTGTCGTTGGTGAGGCCGGTGTAGCCCTTGGCGAGATTCGCGTAGGGCCCGAGCTGGTCCTCGGCGTGCTCGGGCTGGGTGCCGAAGGCCTGGTTGAGGAGGATCTGGGCGAGGGTGGCGTTGCCGTTCTGGCCGGGCGGGAGGATGTCCGAACACTGGTTGCCGCAGTAGTCGTTCGCCACGGCCGCGGCCTGCCCGGTCGGCGTTTCCGCGGCGGCCGCCGGAGCGAGCGGCGACAAAAGTCCTGCGATCAGGGCGCATACCGAAGCGGTCTTCAGGAACCCGGGGATTCCCCGGGGAGTTCTCATTCTGCCGGGAACGGTGCGTGGGGTACGCCGTGGCATGGGGGCTCCTCGCGAGGGGGTGGCCGGATGTTACCGCCGGTATCCCCGGCTTTGAAGATGAACAAGCGTCACTTCTTGGAGTCAGCACAACAGGCACACGGACCACGGCAGTCGACTCGCGAGCCTCTTAGGTCGGCTTATGGAGGGCATTTGAAATCGGATGGAGCCGATTCGCTTGTCGATACGTCTATTCGGCGACGTCCGTACGACGACGCCGAAGTGACCGGATTACAGGTGCAGGTGTGACGGAGGTGCAGGACGATGGCCGGTTTCCGGAGTCTGGCGAGACAGGTCCGCGATCCGCGGTGCGATCTGGCTTTGCGGCGCTATTCGCTGCGCAAGTGCCTTGAGAGGTTCGCCCCTTACGGGCACAGGGCGACCTGGGACCATTTGTGCTCCCGGGCAGGGTTCGGTCCCGAGGACCGGTCCCCCGATCCAGTGCGGCTCGTGGCCGCACTGGACGAACTGGAGGAGGCGCGGGCGGTCTGGCTGGCCTACGAGGTCGAGTTCGCCGAGCGCCGCAAGAAGGAGAAGCACGACGGACTGCGCCGGCCGGGCACCGTGGACGACTGGCACCGGCTGACCTGGGGCGGTTTCGGCGTGGCGTGGTGCGACGATCCGGCGGTCCATCCCCGTGAACCGCTGGCCGAGGTGCTGCGCCGGCTGATCGCCGCGCTGGAGCGCGAACCGGGCTCGGCGTGCCCGGTGTGCGGCGGGGAGCAACTCGCCTGGAAGTACGACCTGGACCACGAACCATCGGCGGGTCCGGTCTGCACGGACTGCGGAATCCTGGTACCGCGCCCCGTGCTCACGCCCGAGTCCCTGGCGTACGCCAGGCGGGCGAGGCCGCTGTTGATGTCGGCTTGACGAACGCGGGTGCGCGGGGGGTGCGCCGGGGATGCCGCACCCCCACTGGCGTCGCCGGGACCGGCTGTCAGTGGTGAGTGGCACCATCGGGACATGGTGCAGGTGTGTCTGAACGGGGCGCGGGGAGCGGCCGACGGTGCGGCGGTGCCGCTGTCGCCCGAGGCGATGGCCGATTCGGCGGCGGAGGCCGTCGCGGCCGGGGCCACGGACATCCATGTCCATCCCAAGACACCGTGCGGGCGGGACACGTTGTCGCCGCGGGTGCTCGCGGTGACGCTGGAGGCGATTCGGGCGCGGGTGTCGGTGCCGGTCGGTGTGACGACGGGGACGTGGGCGGAGCCGGACCCTGCCGCCAGGCTGGACCGCGTCCGCGGCTGGACCGTGCTGCCCGATCATGCGTCGGTCAACTGGCATGAGCCGGGGGCGGAGGAGGTGGCCGCCGCGCTCATCGATCTCGGGGTGGGGGTTGAGGCCGGCATCTGGTCGGGGACGGACGGGGCGGAGCGGTTCGCCGTCTCACGGCTCGGGCCGAAGGTTCTGCGGGTGCTGGCCGAGGTGACGGACGCGGATGCGGAGAGTGCCGTTTCGTCTGCGCGGGCGTTGCTGTCCGACATCGGTTCTGCCCATGGCCGTCCTGTGCTGCTGCACGGGGAGGACGGGGGTGCGTGGCCTGTGCTGCGACTCGCGGGGCGGTTGGGAGTGGCTACGCGGGTCGGGCTGGAGGATGTGCTGGTGCTGCCGGACGGGAGGCGGGCCGGGTCCAACGCGGAGTTGGTGGTCGCGGGGTTGGGTGAGTACGGGGCGGGTTAGCTGCCAGGTACTCGGCGTTACTGCTGGGGCCGGGGGGTGCGCAGCTCGGCGCGACGAGGTGCCGCTGCGCCCACCCGTGCCGCCCCTAGCGGCACGCATGCCCGCAGCTGGGGCGGATGGCGTAAGCCACGACGCGCCCGCACCCGCGTACGGCGAGAAGGGGACGTGTCGGGGGGCGTCCGCCCGCAGCGGTTGGCGCGTCAACGAACAGTCAGTCGGTACGCAACCCCATCGCGCCGTTCCGAGGACGGACACCCCCCGGCACGGCCCCGACCCACCACCCGGCGTCAGGCGCTACGCGCGCCCCTTGTCCACCATCAGGCGGGAGCCCGCCCGGCGTTCGCCGAAGGCGTCGTCCGGGTTGGAGAGGACGCAGCCTTCGAGGGAGAGGCAGCCGCAGCCGATGCAGTCGGTGAGGTGGTCGCGCAGGCGGTTCAGCTGCTTGATGCGTTCGTCCAGTTCGGAGCGCCAGGCTTCCGAGAGGTGCGCCCAGTCCTCCTTCGTCGGCGTCCGCTCCTCGGGGAGTTCCGCCAACGCCTCGCGGATCGTCGCCAACGGGATGCCGACGCGTTGCGCGGCCCTGATGAAGGCGACCCGGCGGAGCGTGTCACGCGAGTAGCGGCGCTGGTTGCCGGAGGTTCGGCGACTGCCGATCAGGCCCTTGGACTCGTAGAAGTGCAACGCGGAGACGGCCGCGCCGCTCCGCGCCGCGAGCTGGCCGACCGTGAGCTCATGGATCTTCTCTGAAATCTGGGGCACCCATCGAACCCTACCCAGTCCGTTGACACGACCCCCCGCACCCGACCATGCTAAGCAGTCGCTTAGACAAACAGCATCCCTGACATGCGAGAGGCCGGGACATGGCACAGCCGAGGATCTTCACGTCCGTCGACGACCTGAAGTCGGCGGTGGGCGAGCAGCTTGGGTACACCGACTGGCTCGACATCGACCAGAAGCGGATCGACCTCTTCGCGGACGCCACCGGTGACCACCAGTGGATCCACATCGACCCGGAGAAGGCCGCCGCGGGCCCCTTCGGCACGACCATCGCGCACGGCTATCTGACCCTGTCGCTGCTCCCCCTCTTCGGGCCGCAGCTGATCGCCGTCGAGGGCGTGAAGATGGGCGTCAACTACGGGACGAACAAGGTGCGTTTCCCCGCGCCCGTACCGGTCGGTTCCCGGCTGCGCGCGACGGCCACGATCACCGGCGTCGAGGACGTGACCGGCGGTGTCCAGGTCACCGTCGCCTTCACCCTGGAACGCGAGGGCGGCGACAAGCCCGTCTGCGTCGCCGAGTCCGTGGCGCGCTACTACTTCTGAGCCGGCGCCGGCTCCCCGGCCCCGACCATCCGCAGCACGAGGTCGGCGTACAGCGCGCCGACCTCGTCCGGCGTCCACGGCCCGTCGACGTTGAACCAGCGGGCCACGTCGATGCAGAGGGAGAGCACCGCGAGGGTGGTCCCCTTGACGTCGAGCACGTCGAACTCGCCCGACGCCACGCCGTCCTCGATGACCCCGTGCACCTCGTCGTCGCACTGCCGGCGCAGCGCGAGGATCTCGGCCCGGGCGTCCGGCCCGAGCGAGTCCAGCTCGTACTGGACGACCCGGGCCGTGGTGCGTCCGCCGGCGTGCCAGCGGACGAAGGAGCCGACCGCGTCGGCCAGACGCTCGCGGGCGCTGCCCTCGCGCCGGGACGCCGTCCGCAGGATCTCCAGGGCCTTCGTGTGCCCGATCCTGCTGATGCGGTGCAGCAGCTCTTCCTTGGTCTTGTAGTGGATGTAGAGCGCGGCCGGGCTCATCCCCGCCCGACCCGCGATGTCACGGGTCGTCGTGGCGTGGTACCCGCGCTCGGCGAAGGCCTCCACCGCGGCGATCAGCAGCCGCCGCGCCGCGTCGGGCGTGACCTCGCCCCACGCCTGCGCCTCGCCGCCGGCCGTCTCCTCCGCCGTACCCATCACGTGCCCCTCTCCACTGGCAGGGCCACCACCATACCGCCGAAGGTGAGCGGTCGCTTAGTGCGGTCGCTCAGCGCTTCTCGAAAGGGGTGTACGTGGGCGTCGCCGCCGCCCCCTCCTGCCGGTCCCGGATCACCTTGGCCAGGGTGAAGGCGGAGGTGACCAGGTACAGGACGGCGACGGCGAGGAAGCCCCGGACCCAGGCGTCGGCGCTCAGCTGGTAGATGCCGATGGCGGTGGCCGCCATGGCGACCGCGAAGGAGGCGACGGCCTGGCCGTAGAAGGCGGCCGTGTTCTGCTGCTTGCCCGGTGTGTCACTCATGGGGGCAAGCTTCGGCCGAAGTGGCCCGTGCCACATCCGCCGACGTACTCAGAAGGTACTCAGAACGCCGAAACCCCCGTAAGCGCACGCCCGATGACCAGCTTCTGGATCTGGCTGGTGCCCTCATAGAGGGTCATCACGCGGGCGTCCCGCAGCAGCTTGCCCGCCGGGTACTCGTCGATGTATCCGTACCCGCCGAAGACCTGGAGCGCGTTGTTCGCGGCGCGGACGGCCGCCTCCGAGGCGAACAGCTTGGCCTTGGACGACTCGACGGCGAACGGCTGTCCGCGGTCGATCAGATCGGCGACCCGCCACGTCAGCAGCCGGGCGGCGTCGACGTCCACGGCGATGTCGCTGATCAGCTCCTGGACGAGCTGATGCCGGGCGATGGGCTTCCCGAACTGCTCGCGCTCGCCCGCGTACCGCACCGCCGCGTCCAGCGCGGCCTGCGCTATGCCGACACAGCCGGCGGCGACCGACATCCGCCCCTTGGCGAGGGCGGACATGGCGATCGAGAAACCCTTGCCCTCCTCCCCCAGCATCGCCGAGGCGGGCACGCGTACATCCTCCAGCACCAGCTCGGCCGTGGCCTGGCCGCGCAGCCCCAGCTTGCCGTGGATCGTGCGGCGCGTCAGGCCCGGTGTGTCGGTGGGAACCAGGAAGGCGGTGACGCCCTTGTGGCCCGGGGCGTCCGTGGACCGGGCGAAGAGCAGGACGACATCGGCCCAGGTGCCGTTGGTGATGAACATCTTGGTGCCGCTGAGGACGTAGTCGTCGCCGTCCCGTACCGCCCGCGTCGCGAGGTTGCCCGCGTCCGAGCCCGTGCCCGGCTCGGTCAGGCCGAAGCAGCCGACCGCCTCGCCGGACGTGAGCCCCGGCAGCCACCGGCGCCTCTGCTCCTCGCTCCCCCAGGCGGCGACGGTCTTGGCGACGAGCCCCAGCGAGACGGAGACGATGCCGCGCACGGACGAGTCGCCCCGGCCCAGCTCCTCCGTGACCAGGCAGTACGCGAGGTGGTCACCGCCGGAGCCGCCGTACTCCTCGTCGATCGTCAGACCCAGGAAGCCGACCTCGCCGAGCTTCTTGACGATCGCGCGGTCGACTTCCTCGGCGCGGTCCCAGTCGATGACGTTCGGGGTGATCTCACGCTCCACGAAGTCCCGCGCGAGCTGCCGGGCCGCGGTCTGCTCCTCGCCGAGTTCCAGGTTCACCACACGTCACCCCAGGGAAAGCCGTACGTCATTGAAAGCCGGACCTTTAAATTAGCACTGCTAGTTTCTGTCCGCAGCCCTACTATGTGCGCCATGGCCCGACCGCGCAAGCCCCTGCTCAGCACCGACCGGATCGTCGAGACGGCCCGCGCGCTCGTGGACGCGGAGGGCCTGGCGGCCGTCTCCACCCGCCGGCTGGCCGCCGAACTCGGGGTCAGCGGACCCTCGCTCTACAACCACTTCCGCACCAAGGACGAGATCCTGGAGGCGGTCGCCGACTCGGTGAGCGGCCAGGTGGATCTGACGATGTTCGAGGACGGCCGCGACTGGCGGACCGCGC
Source organism: Streptomyces violaceus (assembly GCF_036014075.1). NCBI lineage: Bacteria > Bacillati > Actinomycetota > Actinomycetes > Kitasatosporales > Streptomycetaceae > Streptomyces > Streptomyces violaceus. Next base: position 7,192,735 of record NZ_CP107911.1, on the reverse strand, counting down.
TGCACGACTGGGCCGTCTCCTACCGGGCCGCGCTGCGCGACCACCCGAACATCGTCCCGGTGCTGGCCCGCGGCCCCGGCCGCCGTCCGGCGGGGCTGCGCCTCGCGGACGCCGTCTACGGCGCGATGGTCGCCGCGGGCTGGCCGCCGGCGCAGGCCACGTCCATCGGCGCGCTGATGCGGTACTTCGTGATGGGCTCCGCGCTCGGCTCCTTCGCCGGGGGCTTCGTCGACGACGCGAGCGCCTACGACCCCGCCGACTACCCCCATCTCCAGCAGGCCCATCTCCTCGCCGAGCAGCAGGAGAAGATCGACGAGCGGGCCTTCGAGACGGGGCTGACGGCCCTGCTGGACGGGCTGGCACGGCAGTACGAGCAGGTGCGGCGGACGGCGTAGGCGCACTTCGACGGGACACTTCGACGGGACACTTCGGCGGCGACCGAACGGTCCTTGTTCCATGCTGGGGCCATGACGACGAGGGACCCGCGGGCCACGGGCCTGGCACGGCTCGCCGGGCTGTTCGCGGACGAGACCCGGGCGGCGTGCCTGCTGGCGCTGCTCGACGGGCGGGCCTGGACCGCGAGCGAGCTGGCGCGGCACGCGGGTGTCGCCGCGTCGACGCTGAGCGAGCACCTGAGCAGGCTCGTCGCGGGCGGGCTGCTCGCCGAGGAGCGGCAGGGCCGGCACCGGTACGTCCGGCTGGCCGACGCGCGGGTCGCGCAGCTGGTGGAGGACCTGGCCGCGCAGGTCGCGCCGGGCACGGCCGTACGACCGCGGAGCCTGCGGGAGTCGAGCGCCGGTTCGGCGATGGCCCGGGGCCGCACCTGTTACGACCATCTCGCGGGCCGGCTCGGCATCGCGGTCACCGACGCGCTCACGGCACGCGGGCTGCTGCAGCAGGAGACCGGGTTCGCGCTCACCGACACGGGCGTGGCCTGGTTCGCGTCGGCCGGTATCGGCCTCGAGCGGCGTGGCCGGCGACCCCTGGCGCGTGCCTGCCTCGACTGGACCGAACGCCGGCCCCATCTCGCGGGCGTGGCGGGCGCAGCCCTGTGCCGGCACGCCCTGGACACGGGGTGGTGCGTGCGCATCGGCTCCGAGCGGGCCGTGAAGGTGACGGCGGCCGGTGAACAGGCCTTCCTCGATCTGCTGGGCGTGGAGACGGCGGCGCTGCGCTGACCCCGAAGCCTGGCCGGACAATCCCCGATAAACCGCTCGGCAGGGATCGACGCCCGGTCCGAAAACCGCGAGCGTTCGTCCCTCCATCCCTCCTAGCCTCTGGAGCATGATGAACTCCCCCACCCCTCCCGCCCGCCGGGCGGAGCTGCTGGCCGCCGGAGCGGCCGCGGTCACCGTCGTGCTGTGGGCGTCCGCCTTCGTCTCGATCCGCAGCGCGGGTGACGCGTACTCGCCGGGCGCGCTGGCGCTCGGACGGCTGCTGGCCGGGGCGCTGACGCTGGGGGTGATCTGTCTGCTGCGGCGGGAGGGATGGCCGCCGCGCCCGGCCTGGCGCGGGATCGCGATATCGGGACTGCTGTGGTTCGGCTTCTACATGGTCGCCCTCAACTGGGGCGAGCAGCAGGTCGACGCGGGTACCGCCGCCCTGGTCGTGAACACCGGGCCGATCCTGATCGCGCTGCTCGGGGCCCGGCTGCTCGGGGACGCGATGCCGCCGCGGCTGCTGGCGGGGATGGCGGTGTCGTTCGCCGGCGCGGTGACAGTGGGTCTCTCGATGTCGGGTGAGGGCGGATCCTCGGTGCTCGGGGTGGTGCTGTGCCTGCTGGCGGCGGTCGCGTACGCGGGTGGTGTCGTGGCGCAGAAGCCGGCATTGGGCACGGCGAGTCCCTTGCAGGTGACGACGTTCGGGTGCCTGGTCGGCGCGGTGCTGTGTCTGCCGTTCGCCGGGCAGCTCGTCCAGGAGGCCGCCGACGCGCCGGCCTCCGCGACGCTCAACATGGTGTACCTGGGCATCTTCCCGACCGCCCTCGCCTTCACGACGTGGGCGTACGCCCTGTCCCGGACGACCGCGAGCAAGATGGGCGCGACGACGTACGCGGCACCCGCGCTGGTCGTCCTGATGTCCTGGCTGTTCCTCGGCGAGGTGCCGGGGCTGCTGACCCTGGTCGGCGGCGCGCTGTGCCTGGCGGGTGTCGCGGTGTCCCGCTCGCGGTCGCGGACGGCTCGGGCCGGGGCTCCGGGAGCGGCTCCGGAGCCCCGGCCCGAGGAGGCCGCGGACTCAGCCCGCTGACTCGGTCGCGGACTTGGTCTCCGGCTCGGCCTCCGATTCGGACGATTCGGCCGCACGCGCCCGGTCCGCGAGGACCTTGATCGAGACCAGCGCGATCACCGAGAGCACGATGATGTAGCCGGACACGGCCATCGAGGTGCCTGTCGCCTCCAGCAGCAGCACCATGACGAAGGGTGCGAGCCCGCCGCCGGCGACGGCCGCGATCTGGTAGCCGAGGGAGGCGCCGGTGTAGCGCATCTCGGGCGTGAACAGCTCGGCGAACAGGGCGGCCTGGGGGCCGTACATGATGCTCAGGAAGCAGCTGGCGACGAACGTGCCGACCGCGAGCCAGAGCAGCGAGCCGGTGTCGATCAGCAGGAAGAGCGGTACGGCCCACAGCGCGATGCCCACAGCTCCGAGGGCGTAGATCCGGATGCGTCCGACGCGGTCGGAGAGCGCGGCGGCGGCCGGGATCAGCACGAGCTGGGTGAGGCTGACGCAGAGCGAGACGGTGAGCACCGCGCTCTTCTTCATGTCCAGCTCGCGGGTCGTGTAGTCGAGGACGCCGGTGATCAGGATGTAGAAGGTCGCGGTGTTCACGGCGAAGGAGCCGCCGGCGAGGAGCACCGTGCCGAGGTGACCGCGCAGGATCGTGCGCAGCGGCGAGCTCTGCTCGGTCTTCTCCTTCTCCGCGAGCGCGCGTTCGGCCTCCCGGAACGCCGGGGTCTCCTCGACCCGGGTGTGGATGTACCAGGCGAGGGCGAGGACCAGCAGGCCGACCAGGAACGGCACACGCCAGCCCCAGGCCGCGAAGGCCGAGTCGGTGGTGAGCGCGCCGGCCACGAGGAAGACCGTGTTGGCGGTCACCACGCCGATGGGGACGCCGAGCTGGACGACGCTGCCGTAGACACCGCGCTTGCCCTCCGGGGCGTACTCGGTGGCCAGGAGCATCGCGCCGCCCCACTGGGCGCCGACGGCGACGCCCTGGGCGACGCGGAGCAGGACCAGCAGGATCGGGGCCGCGACGCCGATCGTGTCGTACGTCGGCAGCAGGCCGATGCCGGTGGTGGCCACGCCCATCAGCGTGAGGGCGAGGACCAGCATCGGCTTGCGGCCGCGCTTGTCGCCGAGGTGGCCGGCGACGATGCCGCCGATGGGGCGGGCGAGGAAGCCGACGGCGAAGGTGGCGAACGAGGCCAGGACGCCGGCGGTGGGGCTGCCCGCGGGGAAGTAGAGATCGCCGAGGACGAGGGCGGCGGCGATGCCGAAGACGAAGTAGTCGTACCACTCGACGGCGGAGGCGAGCGCTGCCGCGGTGGCTACCCGGCGGCGGTTGCCGGCGGCCGGGGTGGTGGTGGCGGGCTGAGCGGAAGGTGCCGTGTCCATGCGGTGCACGCTCCGGTGAGTGCGGGGACGGAACGGGGGGTGGTTCGGGTTCCGGGAACGTACTGACCGGACGGTATGGACGTCAACGGGTCGCGCACCAGGACTTTTGCCTGTACGGGACACCGACAACGCGTCCGGGCACACCTGAGGCCCCGGCCTCGCGTGGAGGCCGGGGTGCGGGAGAACCGGGCTAGAAGACGACCAGGGCCCGGCCGCCCTTGCCCGCCAGCATGTTGTCGAACGCTGCCGGGATGCCGTCCAGGGCGATGCGTTCCGTCACCAGCGCGCTCAGGTCGAGGCGGCCCGCGCGGACGTGCTCGGCCAGTACCGGGAGGTCCTCCGCGGGGTTGGAGTTGCCGTAGACGCAGCCGGCGAGGGTCCGGCCCCAGTGGAAGATCTCCAGGGCGTTGAAGGTGACCTGCTGGTCCTTGCCGCCGATGCCGACGACCGTGGTGCGGCCGCCGCGGCGGGTGGAGTCCCAGGCCGCACGGATGGAGACGGCGCGGCCGGCGCACTCGACGGCGACGTCGACGCCCTGTTTGCCGGTGAGGGCGCGGATCTCGCGGGCGGTGTTCTCGGAGGCGATGACGTAGTCGGTGGCACCGGCCGCCCGGGCCAGCTCCTCCTTCTCGGCGGAGACGTCCACCGCGACGATCTTCGAGGCGCCCGCGATCCGCGCCGCCTGGAGGGCGGCCAGGCCCACTCCCCCGGCGCCGAACACCGCGACCGTCTCGCCCGGCCGGACCTGGGCCGAGTGGTGGACGGCGCCGTAGCCGGTGAGGACGGCGCAGCCGAGCAGGGCCGCGTCGGTGAGCGGGACGCCCTGAGGCACGGGCAGGACGCAGGCCGCGGACACGACCGTCTCCTCGGCGAACGCGGCGACGTTCAGACCGGGGTGGAGGTCGGCGCCCTCCGTGGTGCGGGCGTAGACGTCGGCGGCGCCGTTGAGGGCGTTGGCGCACAGCCAGACCTCGCCGAGCGAGCAGGCGTGGCAGGCGCCGCAGGACGGGGCCCAGTTGAGGACGACCCCGTCGCCGGGTGCGACGTGGGTGACGCCCTCGCCGACGGCGACGACCGTGCCGGCGCCCTCGTGACCGAGGACGGCGGGGACGGGCACCCGCATGGTGCCGTCGGACAGGGACAGGTCGGAGTGGCAGACCCCGGCGGCGGCGAGCCGGACACGGACCTGGCCCGGTCCGGGGTCAGGCAGGTCGATGCCGGTGATCTCCAGCGGGGAGCCGATGGCGGGCAGGACGGCGGCGCGGACAGCCATGACGGAAGGGACTCCCTGTCTAGAACTGGAGGGACTTGGTCTGGAGGTACTCGGCGAGGCCGTGCACGCCGAGCTCGCGGCCGACGCCCGACTGCTTGTAACCGCCGAAGGGCGCGAGGGGGTTGAAGCGGCCGCCGTTGATGTCGACCTGGCCGGTCTCCATCCGGCGTGCGAAGGCCACCGCCTCGGCCTCGTCCCCGGCCCAGACGGCGCCGGCCAGGCCGTAGACCGTGCCATTGGCGATGCGCAGGGCGTCCTCCTCGTCGTCGTAGCGGAGGATCGACAGGACCGGGCCGAAGATCTCCTCCTGGGCGATGGTCATGTCCTCGGTGACGTCGGCGAAGACGGTCGGGCTGACGAAGTAGCCCGTCTCGCGCGGGGCTTCGGGGCCGCCGGCGACCAGGCGGGCGCCTTCCGCGACGCCCTTCTCGATGTAGCCGCGTACCCGCGCCTGCTGCTTGGCGTTGACGACGGGGCCGATGCGGTCGCCGTACTTGGTGGCGGCGGCCGCGGCGAGTTCCACCGCCTCGTCGTACCGGTCACGGTGGACGAGCATGCGGGTCCAGGCGCTGCATGTCTGACCGGAGTTGGACATGACGTTGGCGACCCCGACGTTGACCGCCTTGGCCAGGTCGGCGGTCGGGAGGATGACGTTGGCGGACTTGCCGCCGAGTTCGAGGGCGACCTTCTTGACCTGCCCGGCGGCGATCGCGGCGATCCGGCGGCCGACGGCGGTGGAGCCGGTGAAGGAGACCAGATCGACGCCGGGGTGTTCGGCGAGGGCCTGGCCGGCGACCGGTCCGAGGCCGGTGACCAGGTTGAAGACGCCCGCCGGGAGGCCGGCCTCGTGCACGGCGTCGGCGAAGAGACGGGCGACCAGCGGGGTGTCCTCGGCGGGCTTCACGACGACCGTGCAGCCCGCCGCGAGGGCCGGGGCGACCTTGGCGACGATCTGGTGCAGGGGGTAGTTCCAGGGCGTGATCGCGGCCACGACACCGACCGGCTCGTGGTGCACGACCGAGTTGCCGGTCTTCTCCTCGAAGGCGTACGTCGCCGCCAGCTCGGCGTAGGAGCCCGCGACCGCGATCGGCACGCCCGCGTGGACGGCCTGCGAGAACTTCAGGGGCGAGCCGAGTTCGGCCGTGACCGTCTCGGCGATCTCGTCCGCGCGGGCCACGAGCACGTCCCGGAGGACGGCCAGGCGCGTCGCACGCTCGGCGGGCGGGGTCTCGGCCCAGTCGCCGAGGGCGGCGCGGGCGGCCCGTACGGCGGTGTCGACGTCCTCGGCGGTGCCCGCCGGGACCGTGCCGATGACCTGCTCGTCGACCGGGTTCACGACCTCGATCACGTCCTGGCCGGCGGCGGGGCGCCAGGCGCCCCCGATGTACATGCCGTCGTGTGCCTTCATCGCGCTTCCTCCGGGGGCGGGGCGTCGTCGTCCGGCACATAAACTAGCGGCGATAGTTTTCTGACGCCAGACGTCCCGGTCACCCTGGTCATCACAGCACGGGGAGGGCCCTGCACGGGTGTGCGGCTCCTCACTCCCCCAGGTCGGGCAGACGCGCCGGGTGCGGACAGATGCGGTCGCCGTTCTGGTCGAAGACGAAGAGGTGGGCGAGGTCGACGAGGAGCGGCACCTGCATGCCGTGGCGGAGGGCCAGGTCCGGGGTGGTGCGGACGATGAGGTCCCCGGGCAGGCGGGGTTCGGCGGTGGCGGGGGCGGCGGCCTCGGAGTGGTCCAGGGCGACCACGGGTCCGGCCCGCCCGGCTCCGGACCGCTCCCGCAGCCGGGTGAGCACCGAGCCCTCGCGGCGGCGGCGCCGGGCGGGGCTGCCGGGACGGGGGCGCGGGGCCTCCAGGTCGGGGACGACGGCGGGGCTGGAGCCGGTGTTGAAGTGGACGAGGATCTCGTGCCCCTGGAACTCCACATGCTCGACCAGGCCGGTGATCGGCACCTCGCCGGGACGGGCCGAGGAGTGCTTGGCGATCCGGACGGCTTCCGAGCGCAGGCCGACGATGACCTCGCGGCCCTGCTGGACCCGCAGCAACTGGTGGTCCAGGGAGAGCGGCTCGGGCAGGCGCAGGAACTGCTTGCCCAGGCTGATGGTCATCGCGCCGTCCAGCGGGGCGCGCACCAGGCCGCGCAGGAGGTTGATGCGCGGGGTGCCGATGAACGCGGCGACGAAGACGTTGCTGGGCAGCGCGTACACCGCGCGCGGACTGTCGGCCTGCTGGAGCACGCCGCCGCGCAGCACGGCGACCCGGTCGCCGAGCGACATGGCCTCGGCCTGGTCGTGGGTGACGTAGACCGTGGTGACGCCCAACTCCCCGGTGAGCTGGGTTATCTCGGCGCGCAGGTGAGTGCGGAGCTTGGCGTCGAGGTTGGACAGCGGCTCGTCCATCAGGAACGCGGAGGGATGGCGGGCGATGGCCCGGCCCATGGCGACCCGCTGGCGTTCGCCGCCGGAGAGCTGGGCGGGCAGGCGGTCGAGGAGGTCCTCTATGCCCAGCATGCGGGCGGTGGCGTCGACACGCGGGCGGGGATCCGTGCCGGGGTCCTCGATGCGCAGCGGGAAGCCGATGTTGGCCCGGCTGGTCATGTTCGGGTAGAGGGCGAAGTTCTGGAAGACCATCGCCATGTCCCGGCCGGACGGCGGCAGGTCGTTGGCGTACTCACCGTCGAGCAGCAGTTCGCCCTCGTCGATCTCCTCCAGCCCGGCGATCATCCTGAGCACGGTCGATTTGCCGCAGCCGGACGGGCCGAGCAGCACGAGGAACTCGCCCGGGGCGATGTCCAGCGACAGCCGGTCCACCACGCGGGCGCCTCGCGTGTAGGCCTTGCTCACGTCGTGCAGGGAGATGGCGCGTGTCATGAGTGCCCCCGAGGGGTCTTCAGGGCGCTGGTGCTCCGCGAGTCGGAAGCCCCGTGCGGGTCGTACGGGGCTGTGGGTCACGGAAGTTAACGGAATGTGTGCGGCCAGGGGAAGACACCGGGCGGGATCGGGGGCTTCGGTCCATCTGGTGAGAAGGCGGACGGCCTGATTCGGTCAAGGCGTCAGCGGATGGCGGTGAGATGGGCGAAGACCACGACGTTCCCGGAGTAGCCCTTCCTGCGGTCGTAGGCCCCGCCGCAGGTGATCAGGCGCAACTCGGGGCGGCCCCGGGCGCCGTACACCTCCTGGTTCGGGAATCGCGCCTTCTCGTACGACTTGATCGCGTCGACCGTGTAGACGGCGATCCGCCCGTCGGCGCGGCGAGCCTCTACGACCCGGCCGCGCTTCAGCTCCGTCAGCCCCGCGAAGACGGCGGGACCACGGTCCGTGTCGAGATGCCCGACGGCCACGGCGGTGCCCTGCTCGCCGGGCGAGGCGCCGTGCTGGTACCAGCCGACCAGTTTCGGGTTGTCCTCCGGGGGCGCGGTGAGACGGCGTTCGCGGTCGAGGCCCAGGGGCATGATCGGGGCGTCGATACGGAGGTGAGGGATGAGGAGGCGTGTGGCTCGGGAGCGGGGCAGGGGGCGGAGGGTAGGGGGTTGGGTGCGGGTGGGGGGTTGAGTGCGGGCCGGGTTGGGGGTGCCGGCTGTGGGGCGCTGGGGCGGGGCGGTTCGGCTGTCGGTGCGGGGTTTGGAGGGGTGAGGGCCGGGCCCTTGGGCTGGGGCGGTACGGGATGCGGGTGCCTGAGGCGTGCCGGTGCCGGGGGCCGTGCCGGGGGCTCGGGAGGGGCCGGGCCGGGCGGCCGGGGAGCCTGAGGGGGTGCCCGGAAGGGCGGGGGTGGCGGAGTCGCCCGGAAGGGTAGGGGGCGCGGCGGAGCGCCCGGGCAGGGCAGGGGTGGGATCGACCTCGCCCGAGGGGGCCGGGGCGGTGCCGAAGTCGCTCGGCAGGGCGGCCGCGGCAGCTCCGGCGGAGCCGGTCGGAAGAGCCGTGACGGTTCGGCCGGCCTCGTCGCCCGGGTCCCAGCAGACACCGAGCAACAGCAACGAGAAGGCCACCGCGATCGTCCGCGTCAGCCGGTAGGCGCGCGTCCGGTACCAGGGCCTGCGCGACCGCCGGGGCCACCCCGCGGGACCGCCTCCGACCTCACTCCGGCCACCGGCCCCACGCCGAACCCCCGGCTCGGCACTGGCCCCCGCCCCGCCGCCTCGCCGGCCCACTGGCATGGCGGCAGCACCAGCCCCGGCCCCTCGCCGGGCAGAGGAGGCGACGGATCCGGAACCAGCCCCACGCCGCACCCCCGACGTGGCAACGGACCCAGGCCCGCCCCCACGCCGAGCCACCGAGGCGGCCCCAGCCCCCGCCCCAGCCCCACGCCGCCCCACCGGACCAGCACCAGAACCGGCTCCGACCGCACGCCGAACCCCCGGCTCAGCCGCAGCCCCAGCCCCACGCCGCCGCCCCACCGAGCCCGCACCATCGCCCGCCCCGCCCCCACGCCGCCCCACCGGAGCGCCATCCGAACGGAAACCACCCCCACGCCGCCCCACCGAACCACCGTCAGAACCCGAACCAGCCCCACGCCGCCCCACCGAACCACCGTCAGAACCCGAACCAGCCCCACGCCGCCCCACCGAACCACCGTCAGAACCCGAACCGGCCTGACGCCACCACACCGGGACATCGTCGGAACCGGAACCAACCCCACGCCACCCCACCGGGACACCACCGGTATCGACCCCACTCCCTCGCCGGCCCCCCGGCTCAGCCACAGACCCCGGCCCGCCCCCACGCCGAACCCCGGGGGCAGCTCCAGATCCACCCCCGCCCCGCCCCACCGAACCCGCACCACCGCCCACCCCGGACTCGCGCCGCCCCACAGGAGCGGCGCGATACGCGGAAGGTGTCCTACGCCGCGCCATCAGGGCGGCGGCGGAGGCGGAACCAGACCGCTCCGGCGACGGCGGCCAGGCCGACGGCGGCGGCGCCGGCGACCGGGGTGAAGGCCTCGGCACGGGCGATGCCACCACCACCCGCCGGCGCACCGCCGTTCGGGGTGATGGTGGCCTTGGAGTCCGGGCAAGCGACCTGGAACACCTTGAACTTGCCCGCGCCGTGAGCACGGTCGGTGAGCCACGTCAGCTTGTACTGCCCGTTGGGCAGGTCGACGAGCGGGGAGCGGCCCGCTCCGGCCGCGTCGAGGGTGACCGAGCCGCTCTTGGCCGGCACCTCGGGCAGCGCCTGGATGGTCCAGTTGACCGTCTCGCCCGCCTCGAAGTCGAACGCGGCGAGATAGAAGTCGCAGACCTTCGGATCGTTGCGCCGATCGCCGGCGGCCGTCTCGGTGGCGTGGATCTTGACATCCCCGTTGTCCCCCGGAGCGGCGACAGCGGGCAGCACCCCGCTCAGGGTGGTCCCGGCGAGAGTGAGAGCAGCGAGGACGGCGGTGCGGGTGCCGGCACGGCGTGCGAGGGGTACGACGGGCATGAACATGCCTCCAAGTCAGATGATTTTCATACAAACACCTCGTCACCTGACTATCTGCCACATGTCACCCGGAAACGCCGGAGCAGCGCCCACGACGCGTCAGATGTCGCTCTTCCGGCCCAACGGCATCCCGTTCCGGCGTGGTTCGGGATCCTCTCCGCCTGCCTCGTCCGGCTCCCGCGGCGACCGCACCGCGACCCCCGACGACATCAGCAACAGCACCCCCAGCATCACGAACGGCGCCGCCACCCCCGCGACCCCGGCGATCAGCCCGGCCGCGGCGGGCGCGGCGACCTGGCCCAGCCGGTTGCCGGTCAGACGCAGGGCGAGGGCCGTGGAACGGGCCTCGTCGGGTGCGGCCTGGACGACCGTCGTCATGGACAGCGGCTGCCCGACGCCCAGGCAGAAGCCGAGCAGTACGAGCAGCAGACCGAGCGCCCACACCGGCACCGGCAGGGCGATGCCCGCGCACAGCAGGGCCGCCAGCAGACACGTCACGGTGAGCAGCATGGTCCGGCCGAGCAGCCGCAGCAGGGGCGTCAGCACCAGGCGGCAGGCGATGGTGGCCGCCGCGCGCAGGCTGAGCAGGACGCCGATCACGGACGGCGCGATGCCCCGGTGCTCGCCGACCACCGGGAGGTAGGCGGTGAGGATGTCGGTCGCGGACAGCACGGCGAGGCTGATGAGGATGCCGGCCGGCACGCCCCGGGTGCGCAAGATGCTCCGGACCGGGACGCGGTCGCCCTTGTCCGTGCGGGACGTGGCTGCCGTGCGTCGGTGCTCGATGCGCCACAGCGAGGTGAACGCGACCGCCGCGGTCCCGCCCGCCACGATCAGGGCGAGCGCGCTGGTGCGCGCCATGTCCTCGCCGCCGATCAGCGCGCCCGCCGCGACGGGGCCGACCAGCTGGCCGAGCGCGGCGCCGATGGTGAAGTGGCCGAAGTTGCGGTCCTGCTCGTGCGGCGCGGACTGGCGGGCGACCAGGGACTGGGAGCCGATGACGAAGCAGAGGTGGCCGAGGCCCATCACCCCGCTCCACAGGGCCATCGTCCCCAGGGATCCGGCGACGCCGCTGAGGGCGCAGCCGCCGGATATGAGGACCACGCCGAAGGGCAGCAGGGGCGCGCAGCGGCCGTGGTCGGTACGGCGGCCCAGGGGGACGGCGGCGAACAGCGGCAGCAGCGCGTACACACCGGCGATCACACCGACCGCGCGTTCGTCCGCTCCCAGCGCGAGGGCCCGGTAGGAGACGGCGGGCCGCGCCATCGACACCGCCGCCTGCGCGAAGCTGAAGGCGATGACGAGGCGGAGCAGCCAGCCGCGGTTCCCACCGGACCTCATGATGTTCTCCCACGGGGGTCGGACAAGGTCAGATGATCCCGAACAGGATGCCCGCCCCGAGGATGACCAGGCAGGTGAGGGCGGCCCACTTCACGACGAACTTGGTGTGGTCGCCGAACTCCACCTTGGCCATGCCGACCAGGACGTAGACGGCCGGGACGAGCGGGCTCGACATGTGCAGCGGCTGGCCGACCAGCGAGGCGCGGGCCATCTCCACCGGAGAAACGCCGTGCGCGGCACCGGCCTCGGCGAGGACGGGAAGGACACCGAAGTAGAAGCCGTCGTTCGACATGAAGTACGTCAGCGGCAGGCTCAGCACACCGGTGACGATGGCCATGTGCGGACCCATGCCCGCGGGGATGACGTCCACCATCCACTTGGCCATGTTGTCGACCATGCCGGTGCCCTGGAGGACGCCGGTGAAGACGGCGGCGGCGAAGACCATGCCGGAGACGTTCAGGACGTTGTCGGCGTGGGCGGCCAGGCGGGCCTTCTGGTCGGGGATGTGCGGGAAGTTCACGGTGAGGACCAGCGCGGCGCCGATCAGGAACAGCACCGGGATCGGCAGCCACTCCATGATCATGGCGGTGAGCAGCGCGACCGTGAGCAGCGCGTTGAACCAGTAGAGCTTGGGGCGCAGGGTGGCCCGGTTCGGGTCGAGGCCCTGGAAGCCGTCGTCCTCGGTGTCGTCCTCGGCGTCGGCGCCACTGCCGGAGCCCGCGTCGGCGCCGGAGCCCGTGCCACCGCCCTTGCGCATGGAGACCTTGCCGTCGCCGGAGCCGCCGGAGCCCACGAGGACCGTCTCGGTCTCCTTCTCCTCGTCCAGCACCTCGTCCAGCGTCAGCACGCCCAGCCGGCGGCGCTCACGCACACCGAGCACGTAGGAAAGGCCGAAGACGAAGAGCAGACCCACCAGGAGCGCCGGGATCATCGGGACGAAGATCTCGCTGGCGTCGAGCTTGAGCGCGGTCGCGGCGCGGGCGGTCGGGCCGCCCCAGGGGAGGGTGTTCATCACGCCGTTGGCCATCGCGGCGACACCGGTCATCACGACCAGGCTCATCTTCAGGCGCTTGTACAGCGGGTACATCGCCGAGACGGTGATCATGAAGGTCGTGGAGCCGTCGCCGTCCAGCGAGACGATCGCCGCGAGCAGGGCGGTGCCCACGACGATCCGCATCGGGTCCGCTTTACAGAATTTGAGGATCCCGCGGACGATCGGGTCGAAGAGACCGACGTCGATCATCACACCGAAGTAGACGATCGCGAACATGAGCATCGCCGCGGTGGGGGCGAGGTCTGTCACGCCGTCGAGGACGTAGTCGCCGAGCTTGGCGCCCTTGCCGACGAACACGCAGAAGAGAGCGGGAATCAGCACGAGCGCCGCGATCGGCGACATCTTCTTCATCATGATCAGGACCAGGAAGGTCGCGATCATGGCGAAGCCGAGGATGGTCAGCATGAGTGGGTACCTAACGTTCGCCCTTGAACATTCCACCAGGGCCGGCGGTTCCCGAGACGTTAGGTCCCGTCAAGCAGCGTTAACAAGACGTTGACGTGCGAGCAATAAGCGCAAAACTGCTGGTCACAGCTTTGCTCAGGTCAGAGGCATGAGCTTTTCGGCCGCCGGGGCGCATTCGACGGGCACTCCGTTGAGGACCGCGTTGCCCGACAGCGGGTCGAGCAGACGGCCGTCGAGAAGCTGGTTGACGTTGACGCCGGGGTCGGTCGAGGCGTGGCTGAGGCGGGTGCCGGGCCGGTCGTGGCCCCAGCCGTGCGGCAGGCTCACCACGCCCCTGCGGACGGCGTCCGTGACCTCGGCCGGTGCGGTCACCTCTCCCCCGGCGCCCTTCACCCGTACCGGCGCCCCGTCCATCACGCCCAGCCGTTCGGCGTCCTCGGGGTGGATGTGCAGGGTGCAGCGGTTGGAGCCGCCGGTGAGGGCGGGCACGTTGTGCATCCAGCTGTTGTTGGAGCGCAGATGACGGCGGCCGACCAGGACGAGCCCCTCGGGGCGTTCGGCCAGGGCCGCGCGCAGGCGGGGCAGGTCCGCAGCGATCGGTCCCGGCAGCAGCTCCACCCGGCCGCTGCGGGTCTTCAGCGGCTGCGGGAGCCGGGACCGCAGCGGGCCGAGGTCGATGCCGTGCGGATGTGCGAGCAGCTTCTCCAGGGTCAGCCCGTCCGGCCGTACGCCGAAGCCGTCGCCGTAGGGGCCGAGGCGCAGCATCATGTCCAGCCGTCGTTCGGGGCCGGTGTCGCCGTGGAGCCCGTCGGCGAGTTCGCGGGGATCGCGGCCGTGGACCGGCGAGTGCGGTTCCTTGACGGCCTTGCCGAGGGTCTGGTCGATGACCATCTGGTCGACGGCGGCGGGGTCGGCCCCGTGCATGCCCGTCACGGCGAGGATCAGCCGGGCCAGGATCTCCGTCTCCGCCATGCGGCCCGGCTCGAGCGGGATCGCGGGGCGGGTGTAGCGGACCTGGTTGCGCACGGCGAGGGTGTTGAAGGCGAAGTCGTGGTGCGGGCTCCGGGAGGGCGGGGGCGGGGGCAGCACCACATGGGCGTGGCGTGAGGTCTCGTTGAGGTAGGGGTCGACGCTGACCATGAAGTCGAGCGAGTCGAGCGCCTTGTCGAGCCGGTCACCGTCGGGCGCGGAGAGCACGGGGTTGGCGGCGACGGCGACGATCGCGCGGACCGGCTCGCCTTCCTCGGTGGCGGTGTCGATCTCCTCGGCGAGAGCCGAGAGGGGCAGTTCGCCCTTCGCTTCGGGGTGCCGGCTCACCCGGGAGTGCCAGCGCCCGAGGGCGAAGCCGCGGCCGGGTCCGGCCGGGCGCGGGGTCTTGTCGGTGGCGGCCTGCGGGAAGAGCGCGCCGCCCGGCCGGTCGAGGTTGCCGGTGAGGATGTTCAGGACGTCGACGAGCCAGCTGGCCAGGGTGCCGTGCGGGACGGTGCAGCTGCCGATGCGGCCGTATACGGCGGCGGTGGGGGCGGCGGCGAGTTCGCGGGCGAGGGTGCGGATGAGGCCGGCGTCGACGTCACAGGCCGGGGCCACGGCTTCGGGGGTGAACTCCCGCAGGGCGTCGGCCAGTTCCTCGACACCCTGGACGTGCGGAGTCGGCTCGACGAGGCCCTCGGAGTAGAGCACCTGCGCCATCGCCGCCAGCAGCAGCGCGTCGGTGCCGGGCCGCACGGCGATGTGCCGGTCGGCGAGCCTGGCGGTCCGGGTGCGCCGCGGGTCGATCACGACGAGGGTGCCGCCACGCGCCTTGAGCGCCCTGAGCTTGCCCGGGAAGTCGGGGGCGGTGCACAGACTGCCGTTGGACTCCAGCGGGTTGGCGCCGATGAGGAGCAGATGGTCGGTGTGGTCGAGGTCGGGCACGGGGATGGCGTTCGCGTCGCCGTAGAGCAGTCCGCTGGAGACGTGCTTGGGCATCTGGTCGACCGTGGAGGCGGTGAAGACGCTGCGGGTGCCGAGTCCGGCGAGCAGCACCGTCGGGTAGAGGGCGCCGGCCATGGTGTGCACGTTGGGGTTGCCGAGGACGACACCGACGGAGTTCGGGCCGTACCGCTCGACGACCGGCCGGATACCGGCGGCGACGGCGTCGAAGGCCTCCTCCCAGGTGGCCTCGCGCAGCTCGCCGTCCCTGCGCACCAGCGGGGTGCGCAGCCGGTCGGGGTCGGAGTCGACGGCGCCGAAGGAGGCGCCCTTGGGGCAGACGAACCCCTCGCTGAACACGTCGTCGCGGTCACCGCGGGCATGGGTGACGCGCGTCCCCTCGATGGTGAGGGTCAGGCCGCAGGTGGCCTCGCACAGGGGACAGATACGCAGGGCGGTGCGGGACACGGGTCCTCCAGGGGACGGCGGCTACGGCGACGCACGAACGCGCCCGAGCATACCGACCGGTATGCACGGAGGGGAGGCCCTGACGGCATCGGGTCAGTCGAGCACCCGGGACAGATACGCCCGCAGCATCTCCCGCATCTCCTCGATGATCTTCGGGTCCCCTTCCGGCGCGACCCGGAACGCCAGATGCACGAGCGTGTCGGCGGTCTCCACGGCGATGAGGAACACCCGGCGCAGTTCCTCGTCGGGCTCGCGGTCGAGGTAGCCGGAGAGGAGCTCGGTGAGGCGGTCGGCGACGCGGTGGTTGGGTTCGCCGTGGCGGGCGCCGACCGGGATCTGGTTGCCGAAGTCGACGAGGGAGAAGCCGGGCGCGGTGCGCTTCATCTCCAGGTACTCGTCGAGCACGGCGTCCATGGCCGTGCGCCAGCCCCCGTCGCCCGGCTCCCGCAGGCGCTCGGTGACGCGGACGGAGTACCGCTCGAGGTTGCGCTGGGCCAGCGCGTCGGCCATCTGGCGTTTGTTGCCGAAGAAGCGGTAGACCGAGCCGATGGGGACGCCGGCCCGCTGGGCGACGGCGCGGGTGCTCAGGGCGTCGTAGCCGACCTCGTCGAGAAGGTCGGCGCAGGCGTCGAGGATCCTGGTCAGGCGTTCGGCACTGCGCCGCTGGACGGGCGCACGACGGAGCGATGTCGCGTGGGGCACGGGTTTCATGATGCCTTTCCGGCGCGGTCGGGTGAACCTCGCCCCCCGATCCGCCGGGTGCCGTGCGTCCGCGCTTCGCCCGGGGCGCTCGCACTCGGCTTGCCCGGGGTGGTCGCACGCGGCTTGCCCGAGGTGGTCGCACCCGGCTTGCCCGGGGTGGTCGCACCCGGCTTGCCCGGGGTGGTCGCACCCGGCTTGCCCGAGGTGGTCGCACCCGGCTTGCCCGAGGTGGTCACACTCGGCTTGCCCGAGGTGGTCACACTCGGCTTGCCCGAGGTGGTCGCACTCGGCTTGCCCGGGGCGCTCGCACTCGGCGTCGCGCCCGGGCCGGGCTCCGACGCGGTGACGTCGGCCGTGCTCTCCACGGGCCTGCCGTCCACCGCCCAGGCGGTGCCGTCGTCGGCGTAGAGACGGGCCGTGACGTGGTGCGTGCCGCGCGGCACGAGGTGGGCGGCCAGCCGGTACTCGGAGGTGCGGAGCCGGGTGACGAGACGGCCGTCCACATAGAGATGCGCGAGTCCGCGCCCGGCCACCGCCGCACCCGCCGCACCCGCCCGCGAGAAACGGAACTTCCGGACGGTCAGACGGACGTCCCAGCCGTCGGCCGCGTCGGGCTGCACCTCGATGCCGACGTCGGGGGCGTCCCGCTGGGCCACCTGCCGGTAGGGCCGCCCCTCCGTGTCCCGGTCCTCCAGGAGCGTGCCCACCGGCGTGGGCGATGCTCCGCTCCCCCGCTCCCGCGCATCACCGGAGGCGCAGCCCGCGGCTCCGGTCAGCAGGACGCAGACAGCGAGGAGGGTGAGAGGTCTTCGTGTCCACGACATTCCGCGAGCGTAGAACGCGCGTCCGGCCCGGCGGATCGTCCTCAAGTCGGGTTCAGGTCATCCGTCGAGAGGAGGGGGCGTGTCCCCCTTGCGCCGGGGAAAACGCAATCCTACGGTGGTACATAGGAATCAGACCGCAAGGGAGCAGCGATCATGAGCGATGGGGGTACCTCCCGCGCGAGCGTGTTCGAGCGTGAGGGAGCGCGGAAGACCGCCGAAGGGCTGACCTATCTCTCCGGCTTCGGCAACGAGCACGGCTCCGAGGCCGTCCCGGGCGCGCTGCCCGAGGGACGCAACTCGCCCCAGCGGGCTCCGCTCGGGCTGTACGCGGAGCAGCTGAGCGGTACGGCCTTCACCGAACCGCGGTCCCACAACCGCCGCTCGTGGCTGTACCGGATCCGCCCGTCGGCCGCGCACCCGGCGTTCACCCGGACCCACAACGGCGCGATCCGCACCGCTCCCTTCACCCAGACCGTGCCCGACCCGAACCGCCTGCGCTGGAACCCCCTTCCCGACCCGGCCCCCGAGACCGACTTCCTGGCCGGACTGTGGACGCTGGGCGGCAACGGCGACGCCGCCCAGCGCACCGGCGTCGCCGTGCACCTCTATGCCGCCAACACCTCGATGGAGCGGGTGTTCAGCGACGCCGACGGCGAGCTGCTGATCGTCCCGGAGCGTGGCGGGCTGCTGCTGCGCACCGAGTTCGGTCTGCTCCATGTGGAGCCGGGCCATGTCGCGCTCGTCCCGCGTGGGGTCCGC
Organism: Streptomyces violaceus; assembly: GCF_036014075.1. Lineage (NCBI taxonomy): Bacteria > Bacillati > Actinomycetota > Actinomycetes > Kitasatosporales > Streptomycetaceae > Streptomyces > Streptomyces violaceus. The sequence continues at coordinate 7,174,969 of NZ_CP107911.1, read as the reverse complement.
TTCCGTGTGGAGCTGCTGGACGCGTCGGCCCGAGGTTATGTGTGCGAGAACTACGGCGCGCCCTTCCGCCTCCCGGACCTGGGCCCGATCGGCGCGAACGGGCTCGCCCATCCCCGGGACTTCCGCGCCCCGGTCGCCGCGTACGAGGACGTCGAGGGCCCGGTGGAGGTGGTGAACAAGTTCTGCGGCAACCTCTGGACGGCCACCTACGACCACTCCCCGCTCGATGTCGTCGCCTGGCACGGCAATCATGTGCCGTACGTCTACGACCTGCGCCGTTTCAATGTGCTCGGCACCATCACCTACGACCACCCGGACCCGTCGATCTTCACGGTGCTGACGTCCCCGTCGGACACCCCGGGCCTGGCCGGTGTCGACTTCGTGGTGTTCGCGCCGCGCTGGCTGGTGGGCGAGGACACCTTCCGGCCGCCGTACTTCCACCGGAACGTGATGAGCGAGTACATGGGCCTGATCGAGGGCGCGTACGACGCGAAAGCGGAAGGCTTTGTGCCGGGCGGCGGGTCGCTGCACAACATGATGTCGGCGCACGGCCCGGACCGGGAGACCTTCGACCGGGCGAGCGCCGCCGAGCTGAAGCCGCAGAAGATCGACGACGGACTGGCGTTCATGTTCGAGACCCGCTGGCCGCTGGCCCTCACGCCGCACGCGGCCCGGGCGGAACACCTCCAACAGCGTTACGACGACGTCTGGCAGGGCCTGGAGCGGCACTTCCGTCCCTTGCACTGAACACCCCTGACCGGTACGGATGGCCCGTGACCTCCTTCGCTCCGGACTCGATCGTCCTGAACCGCAAGCTGCCGCTCTGGTACCAGGTGTCGCAGTCGCTGCGCGCCTCGATCCTCGGCCGCTCGCCCCAGGACCCGCTGCGCCTGCCCACCGAGGAACAGCTGGCCGGGCACTACGGCGTGAGCGTGCTGACCATGCGGCAGGCGCTGAAGGAACTGGAGGACGAGGGGCTGATCACACGCCACCGCCGGCGGGGCACCTTCATCGAGCCGCACGCGCGCAGGGGTTCCCCGGTCCGCCTGCTCGGCTCGGTGGACGCGATCGTGGCCCAGCAGTCCGGCATGACGACCGAACTGCTGGACCACGGCACGACCCCCGTGCCGGGCGAACTCGCCGAGTTCTTCCCGGGGGTGCGGGAGGTCTCGACGTACCACCGGCTGCGGAGCGACGAGAAGACGGGCGAGCCGACGAATCACGCCCGGAACTACGTCCGTCCCGAACTGGCCGCGCGGATCGACCTGGACGACCTCGTCCGGTGGCCCATGACCAAGGTGCTGCGGGACGTCGCCGGGGTGGACATCAGCCGCATCACGGACACGGTGGAGGCCCGGCTGGCCGACCCGGAGACGGCGAAGCTGCTCCAAGTGCCGCTGCTCAGCCCGATCCTGCACTACACGGGCATCACGTACGACACCGAAGGGCGGCCCCTGGACGTGGCCGTCATCCACTACCGGGGCGACCGTTTCTCCTTCACGGTGACCCTGGATGCGACCTGACCGACTGTGGCGCCCAGGTCGTACGATGCCCTGCGTGACGCACGACGACGCTCCGCTGCTGGCGGACCTCATGCCGTGGTCCGTCGCACCGCCGCGGCTCGGCCGGGGCTGGCCGGCGGCCCCCGACGCGGCGTCCCTGAAGGCCCGCTGGGACGCCTTGGTGAAGGCCGAGGGACCCGACCGCGAGACCCTGCTCGAGCCGACCCGCTCGCGCACGCTGCACACGGCGGTCGGCCAGTTGCCCGGCCGGACGGGCGGCACGGAGAAGCTGCTCCGCGCCTCGGGCCCGTGCCCGGAGCCGGTGCGCGTGCTGCACGCGCCCTTCGACGAACAGTGGCTGATCCCCGACCAGAGGCTGATCGACGCGGCCCGCCCGGAGCTGTGGCGGGTGGCGGACGAGCGGCAGGTCTTCGTGGTGGAGGCGCCCGAGTCCCTCGCACCTCCCCTCGTCGTCACCTCACTGCTCCCGCTGCTCCGCCCCGGCCGCGTCCGCCCGCTGTTCCGGCGGCCGGGCGGGCGGGAACCCAACCTGGCCCCCGGACTGCTGGAGCACCTGGGCGCCCGCCTGGGCGAGGCCCCCGCACCGCTGGACGTACTGGCCTGGATCACGGCGACGGCGCGCGCGGACCTCACCGTCCCGCTCACCGGTGACGGCGACGCGTGGACGCGGGGCGTGGAGCTGGGCCACCGCCTGCTGTGGCTGATGCGCCGCGACGGCGCACGCCCGAAGCTCCCCGGCGGCCGCCGCCCCTACGTCCGCGCCCCGCTGCCCTCCCGGCCGCTGGCCCTGGACTACGACAGGGACGAGGAGGCCCTGCTGCTGGACGAGGGCCGCATCTCCCCGGTGCCGCCGGAGGCCTGGGACTTCGAGGCGGGCGGGGTCCGCGTCCTGGAACGGTGGTTCGCGGCGCGCGTCACCGAGGGCGAACCGGGCACCCTCGCGGCGATCCGCCCCGCGACCTGGACACAGACCTGGACGTCGGAGCTGCTCGAGCTGATCACGGTCCTCGCCCTGCTGGCCGAACTGCGCCCCTCGGACGAGCCGGCGGACCAGCCGGCGCTCCCCGACCCGATCACGACGGCCGAACTCCGCGAGGCGGGCCTCCTCCCGGTGCCCGCGGCGGCCCGCCGGCCGGCCTCGGTGCTGGACGGCCCCGAGGAGGGCCCGGAGGGCCAGCTCGCGCTGCTCTAGCGCAGCTCGGGGTCGTAGGCGTCCAGTACGCGCTCCAGCGCCCGCCTGAACACCGCCTCCAGATCGACCGGCCCGCTCTGCTCCATGAAGGCCGCCGCCAGTCGCGGGTACGCGCCGGTGGCCACCTGGCTGCCCAGGTAGGCCATACGCACCGCGTTCTCCTCCTCCTCGGACCACGGCATGGAGCGGGTGCGCTCGACGGTGGCGATGTCGTTCGCGGTGTATGTGGTCACGATGCCGTTGAGCAGCGCGATCAGCTCCGTCTTCGTCCCGGCCGGAACGTCGAGCGGTTCGAGGCAGGCCAGGCAGTGCTCCAGATAGCGCAGGGTGTTGGGGCTGAAGCCGTGCACGCCTGGCATCAGGCGTGGCACCCAGGTGTGGCGGTACATGATGGCCCGCGTCTCCTCCGCGTTGCGGAGCATGTCGGCGCGCCAGTCGCCCGTGGGCTCGAACATCTCGTGCTCGGCACCGACGGCGTCCACCATCAGCTCGTACAGATCCTCCTTTCGGGGGACGTAGTTGTACAGCGACATCGTGCCGCAGCCCAACTCGGCGGCGACGTGCCGCATGGACACCCCGTCAAGCCCTTCCGCGTCGGCGATCCGCACGGCCGCCGCCGCGATGCCGGCGCGGGTGAACGCCGGTTTCGGCCCACGGCCGGTGCGCTCGGGGCGCGCCCAGATCACTTCGGGTACGGCCGCTCGGCCCGCCATCGATCATCACCTCGGCCACCATCCTAGTTACGTACAGCGTACGTAGTGCGCTATGGTCGACCCATGACTTCTACGTACGCTGTACTTAGTGAAGGTCTCGAGAAGCGATTCGGGGAGGTTCACGCCCTGCGCGGGCTGGACCTCGCGGTGGCCGAGGGCACGGTGTGCGGGGTCCTCGGGCCGAACGGGGCGGGCAAGACCACGGCCGTGCGGCTGCTGACCACGCTGCTGCGGCCCGACGCGGGCTCCGCGCGGGTCGCCGGGCACGACCTCGTCCGCGAGGCCGCCGCCGTACGGAGCAGGATCGGTGTCACCGGGCAGGACACCTCGATCGACGGGGACCTGACCGGGCGCCAGAACCTCCAGCTGTTCGGCCGGCTGCACCGGGTGCGCGGTCCGGCCGGCCGGACCGCGGAGCTCCTCGACCGCTTCGGGCTGACGGAGGCCGCCGACCGGCCCGCGTCCACCTACTCCGGCGGCATGCGCCGCCGCCTGGACCTGGCGGCGAGCCTGATCCGCCGCCCCGAGGTGCTGTTCCTGGACGAGCCGACCACCGGCCTCGACCCGGCCAGCCGCAACCTCATCTGGGACTCGGTGCGCGATCTGACCGCCGAGGGCACGACCGTGCTCCTCACCACCCAGTATCTGGAGGAGGCCGACCAACTCGCCGACGACATCGCCCTGGTGGACCGGGGCCGGGTCGCACACACCGGGTCGCCGGCGCAGCTCAAGGCGCTCGTCGGGGCGCACGCCGAGGTCGTCGTGACGGACACGGACGTGCTCGTGAGGGCGGCGGGCGTGCTCGACCGGCTCACGGGCGCGCAGCCGTCGTTCGACCACGAGCGGAACGCCGTCGGCGCGGTCAGCAAGGACCCGACGCTCACCCTCCCACTGCTGGTGCGCGCACTGGACACGGCGGGCGTGCCGCTGCTCGACGTGAGCCTGCGGCCACCGACGCTGGACGACGTGTTCCTGCGGCTCACGGAGACCACGACCACGGCCACCACCACGGCCGACGACAAGGAGCGTGCCGCATGAGCATGCTGGCGTACGACGGGACCGCGATGCTGGGGCGCCAGTTGCTGCGGATGCGGAACAACCCGGGGCTGCTGATCCTCACCCAGACGATGCCGATCAGCATGCTGTTGTTCTTCGGCTACGTGTTCGGCAGCGCGCTGGCGATGCCGGGTGAGGCTTACCGGTCGTTCCTCGTGCCGGGCCTGCTGGTGGCGACCGCCGCGGGCGGCATCATGACCGGCATGTTCCAGGCGGCTCAGGACACGCACCGGGGCGTGACGAACCGCTTCCGTACGCTGCCGATGAGCCGGGCGGCCGTACCGCTCGGACAGGCCGCGGCGGATGTGGTGGTCACGGCCGTCGGGACGGTTCCGTTCCTGCTGGTGGGGCTCGCCGTGGGCTGGCGGATCGAGGGCGGCCCGCTGGAAGCGGCGGGAGCCGTCGGACTGTTGATGCTGTTCCGCTTCGCGTGCACCTGGGCCGGGATCTACCTCGGCCTGCTCACCCGGAACGAGGAGGCGGCCGGTCAGCTCGGCGGGGCGACCTTCCTGCTGCCGCTGCTGTCCAGTGCGTACATCCCGACGACGGGGCTGCCCGGGTGGCTGCGGACGGTCGCCGAATGGAATCCGATCAGCGCGGTGGCGACGGCCCTGCGGGACCTGTTCGGCAACGCGCCCGTGCCCGACGAAGCGGCCTGGCCGGTGGCCCACCCCGTCGCGGGGTCACTCATGTGGTGCGCCGTGCTGCTCGGGATCTTCGTGCCGCTGGCCGTGCGTCAGTACGCGCGCGGGGAGCGTTGAACCGGAGGGGACGTACCGCGCTCGGGAACACACCTGGCGCTGCCGCGTGCCGTGGGGATGACGGACGACGAGTGCGCAGCGTGACGCCAGGGGCGGTGTGACCGCCCGAGCGCGGGCCCCTACCTGCCGCCGAACAGCGAGCGGCGCAGTCGGCGCAACGGTGCGAAGAGCGAGACGCGGCGTACGCGCGCTCCCCTGCCACTGCGGTCGTGCGGCTGACGCGCGGTCAGTTCACGCATCAGCGAGGTCGCCTCGACCGTCTCCCGCTGCGGGACGGCAGGACCGCCCAGCACCGACAGATGGCGGTCGAGGCGCGAACTGGTCGCGCTGCTCCCGCAGGTGATCGCAGGGACCCTCGCCCTGCTGCGCACTGTTATCTGTTCCATGTCACTCCCCACCCGTACGAGTCCACCCGGCCCGGGCAGGTTAACCCTATCTCCCCGCCCGGGCACTCGTGTATCGCGGTCACAGGATTCACCTTCCCCATAAGGGGGTTGACGATGTATCTCCGATTACTCTCCGAATCCAACAGATTTCAGGGCGAGTTGGACGATGGGCTGGGTGGTGGGCTGCGGTGATCCGCCGGCGGGCTCGACGGTTACGGCCAGTGACGTCGCGGAGGAGCCGAGACTGGTCGCGACCAGGGGCGTGTCGCCTTTGAGGAGCCCCAGGGAGCGTGGTTGCGCGCCCGGGCGCATGAGCCACAGCTGGTGCACTCGGCCGCCCGGCGGGGTGCTGTATCCGCCGAGGGTGACCACCGCGCTCCCCTCCGTCGCGGAAGCGATCACTCCGATGGTTCGGCCCCGCCCGTCCCGGCCGCTGCTCGCACGGGCGTCCGGAGCCGCCAGAACGTGGGCGATCTCACGTGACCGGTCGCGCTCGGCGGTCAGTTCGTCCTGGGTCCGGTTCGCCTGGACGGCGAACAGCGAGGCGACGACGAGGGCCGCGGCGGCGGTGGCCGTGGCGAAGGGCACGAACAGCGGGATCCTGCGCCGCACCCGCTGTCTCGGCGGCGGCTGGGCGCCCCACACGTGCGGCGGCAGCTGCGTCGCACGCGCGCGTGCCGGCTCCTGGGGCACCGGGTCCTGCGGAGTCGTCCGTACGGCGGCCATGACGCGGTCGCGCAGGGCGGCCGGGGCCGGGGCGGCCGTGGACCAGGCGAGCCGGACGGCGTCCTCGGACAGAGCGCGCACCTCGGCGGCGCAGCGGTCGCAGTCCTTCATATGCCTCTCGAAGCGGACCCGCTCCGGGGGTTCCAGGGCGTCGAGCGCGTAGGGCGCGGCGAGCGAGTGCAGGTCCTCGCGGCGGAAGAGGCTCATGCCACACCTCCCAGGCACTCGCGCATCCGGGTCAGCCCGTCGCGCATGCGCGTCTTGACGGTGCCCAGCGGCAGGGAGAGCCGCTCGGCCACCTGACGGTAGGTGTAGCCCTCGTAGTAGGCGAGGGTGACGGACTGGCGCTGGAGCTCGGTGAGGCGGTCCAGGCAGCGGCGTACCCACTCGCGTTCGAGTCCCGCCTCGACCTCCTCGGTGACCTGGTCGAAGGCCGGGAAGTGGGCGCGCCAGGCCTCGCGCTGCTCGCGCTCCCCCGCCGCGCGGGCGCTGCGCACCCGGTCGACGGCACGGCGGTGGGCGAGGGTGAGGATCCAGGACAGCGCGCTTCCCCGGTCCGGGTCGAACTTCGCGGCGGACCGCCACAGTTCGAGCAGCACCTCCTGAGCCACCTCCTCCGACTGAGCCGGATCGCGCACCACACGCCGTACAAGACCGAACACCGGGCCGGACACCAGTCCGTACAGCTCCTCGAAGGCCTGGTGGTTCCCGCCCGCCACGAGCAGCAGCAGCTCGTCCGCCTCCACTCGTTCCCCCTCTCCGAGGCCGCATCGGGCCTGTCCCCTCACACGAGGTATTCGCAACGCACACACCTCCGGATGGGGTTACGGATCAACTCGCCGAAAACGCGGGTCTCCTGCGATGAAACAACATTCCAGTCGCGCCGTAAGAACGTTTGAGATTCGACCAATCCGCTCTGCCGACCGCTCCGAATGGTGTGTGTCAGGCAAGTTGGCACCGAGGACGGACGGCATGACACCTAGCTTCAGGACCGGCGCGGGGCGCCGGAGCATCGCGACTGTGATCTGTGCCGCGCTGGCCACCGGCGGGCTCACCGCCGCCGGTGTGACCGCGCTGGCCCCTGAGGAGGCCTCCGCCTCCAGTCACCGCGAGGCCCCGCTGATCTCGGGGACACCGCAGTACGACAACACCGACGTGTACGCGTTCGTCAGCCCGGACAAGCCGGACACGACGACCATCGTCGCGAACTGGATCCCGATGGAGGAACCCGCGGGCGGACCCAACTTCTTCACGTTCGCCGAGGACGCCGAGTACGACCTGCGCATCGACAGCAACGGTGACGCGCAGGAAGACCTGCTGTTCCGGTACACGTTCAAGACGCACACGAAGAACGACAAGACGTTCCTCTACAACACGGGTCCGGTCGAGAGCCTCGACGACCCCGACCTCAACATCACGCAGACGTACGACCTCGAGCTGATCAAGCTGCGCGATCTGAAGGCGGTGTCGAAGACCAAGGTCGCCGACGACGTGCCGGTGGCGCCGTCGAACGTCGGCAAGGCGTCGATGCCGGACTACAACACCCTGCGCAAGCAGGCGGTCCACAAGCTCGCGGGGGGCGCCCAGACGTTCGCCGGGCAGGCCGACGACCCGTTCTTCCTGGACCTGAGGGTCTTCGACCTGCTGTACGGCGGGAACCTGTCCGAGGTCGGCAACGACACGCTCAAGGGCTACAACGTCAACTCGATCGCCCTGCAGGTCCCCAACAGCTTCATCGCCGAGTCGCACGAACAGCCGATCGTCGGCATCTGGTCGACGACGCAGCGCGAGAACGCCAAGGGCTACTACGCGCAGGTCTCGCGCCTCGGCATGCCGCTGGTGAACGAGGTAGTCAACCCGCTGAAGGACAAGGACAAGTTCAACGCGTCCGCCCCGCGGGACGACGCGCAGTTCCTGGAGAACGTCACCAACCCGGAGCTGCCCAAGCTCATCGAGGGGATCTACAAGATCCCGGCGCCCGACGAGCCGCGCAACGACCTGGTCGACGTGTTCCTCAAGGGGGTCAAGGACCTCAACCAGCCGCCGCATGTGACGCCGTCGGAGCAGCTGCGGCTCAACACGTCCATCAAGCCGGCCGCCAAGCCCAAGCGGCTGGGTGTCCTGGACGGTGACAACGCGGGCTTCCCGAACGGACGACGGCTCACCGACGACGTGATCGACGCGTCGCTCCAGGTCGTCGAGGGTGAACTGCTGGGCGCCAAGAACGACCTCGGCGACGCGGTGAACGAGAACGACAAGAAGTTCGGCAAGTCCTTCCCGTACCTGGCCAACCCGACCGAGGGTTCGCGCGGCCCGCTCGCCAAGGGCGTGGACGGCGGCAACGACGTCCGCAGTCAGCTCGGCGACGCGCTGCAGCCGGCCGGCGCGCAGAACTCGGACGACATGCGCCTGATCGCCGCGTCCGCCGGGGCCGGCGCGGGCGGAATCGTCCTGATCGGCGCGGCCCTGATGTGGTGGCGCCGTATGCGGAACCGGGCGTACTGACCCGTTCCGCTCCCCCCGACTGGCGCGGCCCGTTCCCACCCATCCCCCACGGCACGGGCCGCGCCGTCTGCTCCCGCACCCGCACTTGCACAGCCGACTGAGGAGACCCATGCCTCCGCGTACGACGGACAGCGCACCGGAGAGGCGCGACGACGACCGTCCCCGCACGGACCACGAGCCGGCCGTCGAGCCGGAGGCTGATGCCACGGCCGGGCGTGCCGGGGAGGCCGGCGAGGCACAGGCCGATGAGGTACAGGCCGATGCGGAGCGCGGCCTGCCCGAGGGCGACAGCGCACCCTCCACCGGCGAGGACGTCGACCGGCGCGTGGCCGCGGTGCGGCGGACCGCTGACGGCGCGCGGCGCTGGCGGGCGGCTCATCTGGCCGGGTGCGCCGCGCTGCTGGCCGTCGCGCTCACCGGTGGGGCCATCGCCTTCGGGGGTGCGGGAAACGGCCGGGCAGGCGGCGACGCGGCCGCCGTGTCCGCGGCCGGGGCGTTGTCGCCGGGCGCGCTGGCCCGGGGGGACCTCGACTCCGGGATCGCGTCCCTGCAGAAGCATCTCCGTGCCCAGCCGAGGGACTTCGGCAGTTGGGCCACCCTCGGCATCGCCTACGTCGAGCAGGCCCGGACGAAGGGCGACCCCTCGCGCTACCCGCAGGCCGAGCGTGCGCTGAAGCGGTCCCTCGGGCTGAAGCCCGGCAACGACCCGGCCCTGGCCGGCCAGGGTGCCCTCGCCGCGGCCCGGCACGACTTCCCCGGCGCCCTGAAGTACGCCGACCGGGCCCTGAAGCAGAACCCCTACAACGAACGTGCCCTGTGCACCCGTATCGACGCCCTCGTCGAACTCGGCCGGTACGACGACGCCGAGAAGGCCGCCGACACCGCCGACGACAGGCGTCCCGGCGTGCCCGTCTTCACGCGGTACGCGTACGTGCGGGAGCTGCGCGGCGACGTCCGCACGGCGCGTGAGGTGCTGGAACGCGCCCTGGACTCCGCCGACTCACCCGCCGACATCGCGTACGTAGCCACCGCTCTCGGGCAACTCGCCTGGAACCAGGGCGACTACAAGGCCGCCCGCGACCACTATGCCCGCGCGCTCGCCGTCGACGACGCCTACCTGCCCGCCCTGGAGGGCCGCGCCCGCGCCGAGGCGGCGGACGGTGACCGCGCGGCCGCCGTGACGGGACTTGAGCAGGTCGTCGCCCGCTTCCCGCTGCCCGGCCCGCTCGTCGCCCTCGGCGAGCTGTACGAGGACCGCGGCGCCGACGGCGACCGGGCGAAGGCCGGCGACCAGTACGCCCTCGTCGACGCCTGGACGGCCCTGGCCCGCGCCGGCGGTGTCAACGCCGACCTCGACTCGGCCATGGCCGCCGCCGACCACGGCGACAGGAAGGAGGCCCTGCGCGCCGCCCGCGCCGAGTGGGACCGCCGCCACAGCGTGCACACCGCCGACGCCCTCGCCTGGGCCCTGCACGTCAACGGCCGCGACGAGGAGGCCCTGCCGTACGCCCGCCGGGCCACCGCCACCGGCTACCGCAACGCCGCCTTCCTGTTCCACCGCGGGATCATCGAACGCGCCACCGGCGACGAGCGCGAAGCCCGCGAGCACCTGAAGGCCGCGCTCGACCTGAACCCCGGCTTCTCACCCCTCGGCGCCCGCGAGGCCCGTACCGCGCTCAAGGACCTGGAGAAGAACCGGTGACCCTGCGCCGACTGTTCGCGTCCGGCGCCGCCGTCCTCACGGCCGCCTGCGCGCTCATTCTGCTGCCCGCCGCCACGGCGAGCGCCCACCCGCTGGGCAACTTCACCGTGAACCGCTACGACGGTCTCGTCGCCGCTCCCGGCGAACTCCGGGTCCAGCACGTCGAGGACCTCGCCGAGATCCCGGCGACCCAGGCGAAGCCGGACATCGAGCGGCTGGGCATCGCCCTGTGGGCCCGCGAGCGGTGCGCCACGGCCGCCGCGGACAGCAGGGTGACCGTCGACGGCCGCAGCGCCGCCCTCACCGCCGAGCGCAGCCGCGCCCGTGTGCGGCCCGGGCAGGCGGGGCTCGACACCCTCCGCGTGGAGTGCGAGCTGACCGCTCCCCTCCCGTCGGACAAGGAGAGTGTGTCCCTCGGCTTCCGCGGCGCGGGCGCCTCCTCCGGCCCGGGCTGGCGGGAGATCACGGCCCGTGGCGACCGTATGACGCTCACCGCGTCGGACGTACCCGAGAAGTCGATATCGGCCGAACTGACCAAATACCCCGAGGAGTTGCTCTCTTCTCCGGCCGACACCGCGTCCGCCGCCCTGCGGGTGCGCCCCGGCGGGGCGGCTCTGGCCGAGAAGGAGTCGGACGCCCCCGCCGCCTCCGTGCTGCCACGCGGCGCCGACCGCTGGACGCGTGCCCTGGACGACCTGGTCTCCCGGCACGACCTCACCGCGGGCTTCGCCGCGCTGGCTCTCGGCATCGCCGTCGTCCTCGGCGCGATGCACGCGCTCGCCCCTGGCCACGGCAAGACCATCATGGCCGCGACGGCGGCGGCCCGGGGCGGTGCGGCCCGGATGAAGGACGTCCTGCCCATGGCCGCCTCGGTGACGGTCACCCACACCCTGGGCGTGGTCGCCCTGGGCCTCCTGGTCACGGCCGGCTCGGCGGCGGCCCCTTCGGTGATCGCCTGGCTCGGCATCGCCAGCGGCCTGCTGGTGACCCTGGCGGGCGCGAGCCTGGTCCGCCGCGCGCTGCGCAGCCGCGCGCCTCACCCCCACCCCCACAAACATGATCACGATCACGACCACCGGCATGAGCACACCGGCCACGGCCACACGCACGACCACCATCACGATCACGCGAACGACGATCACCACCACCACGACCACAGCCACCCGCACGACCACGCCCACCCCCACTCCCATCCGCACACGGTCGTGCACACCCACGGCGGCTTCACCCACTCCCACGCCGTCGCCCCCACCCTCCGCGGCACGATCCTCATGGGCTTCGCGGGCGGACTCGTGCCCAGCCCGTCCGCCGTGGTGGTGCTCGTCGGCGCCGCGGCCCTCGGGCAGGCCTGGTTCGGTCTGCTGCTCGTCGTCGCGTACGGCGTCGGGCTGGCGCTCACCCTGACGGCCGCCGGGTACGCCGTCGTCAAGGCGGGCAGCGGGATGACGCGGCTCCTGGACCGGCGCCCCCGCTGGACGGCGGGCCCGATGGCGGCCCTGATTCGCCGCACCGCACCGCTCGGTTCGGCCTTCGCCGTGGTGGTACTCGGCGCCGGACTGGTGTTCAAGGGGGCGGCATCCGCACTCGGCTGAGCTACGTTCGTGAGAAAACAGGCGTCAGAGGGAAAACGGACGTCGTGAGGAAATCCGACCTCGTGGGGAAAAAAGACCTCGTGGAGATTTCGCCCGGCTGCGAATGGGGGCTCCGTGTCCGAAGAACCGGGCCATGAGCGTGTGATCGCGGGCCGCTACCGGCTCCTGGCGCCGCTGGGCGAGGGCGGCATGGGGACGGTGTGGCGCGCCCGCGACGAGGTGCTGCACCGCGAGGTCGCCGTCAAGGAGGTGCGCGCCCCGGCCGGGCTGGCCGGCGACGACGTGCAGCGGATGTACGCCCGGCTGGAGCGGGAGGCGTGGGCTGCGGCCCGGGTCGCCAGCGGGAACGTGGTGACGGTGTACGACGTGGCGACGGACGGCGGCCGGCCGTGGATCGTCATGGAGCTGGTCCGCGGGCTCTCACTGGCGGAGGTGCTGGAGGCCGAGGGCCCGATGCCCCCGCAGCGGGCCGCCCACATCGGCGCCGAGGTGCTGGCCGCGCTGCGGGTCGCGCACGAGGCCGGGGTGCTGCACCGGGACGTGAAGCCGGCCAACGTGCTGATCTCGAACGACGGCCGGATCGTGCTCACCGACTTCGGGATCGCCATGGTCGAGGGCAGCTCCGCGCTGACCATGACCGGGGAGGTCATCGGCTCGCCCGAGTTCCTCGCCCCGGAGCGGGCCCTCGGCCGCACGCCGGGTCCGGAGTCCGACCTGTGGTCGCTCGGGGTGCTGCTGTACGCGGCGGTCGAGGGCCACTCCCCCTTCCGTCACGACACGCCGCTGAGCACGCTGCGCGCGATCGTCGACGAGGAGCTGCCGCCGCCGTACCGGGCTGGGCCGCTCGCCCCGGTCATCGAGGGACTGCTGCGCAAGGATCCCGAGCAGCGGCTGCCGGCCGAGCGGGCCGAGCAGGACCTGCGGGTCATCGGCGCGGGCGGCGCGCCGCGCGCGGACACCACACGGGCGGTCCCGTTCCCGCCGGCGGCCGCGGCCCGCGCCGAGCCCGCCGCCACGCCCCCGATGCCCTTCCCGGGGCAGCCGATGCCCGCCGGCTCGGGTGGGACGACGACGGCCACTCGTCAGGATCGCGACCGCAGGACCGGCCGGGTGCTGGTCGCGGGCGTGGTCGCACTGGCCCTCGCGGTGGGCGGGCTGACGTACGCGCTGCTGAACCGTGGGGGCGGCGACGGCTCCGGGGACAACGACCGCGGGGCCGGGGCGAGTACGCCGGCCGAGACCGGCCCGAAGGAGAACACCGGGAGCGGAAAGTCGAGCCCCTCCCCGACGCCGAGCGAGAGCGAGACCGAGAAGAGCAGCCCGCCGCCGCAGTCGGTGCGGGTGGCTCTGGAGGGCAGGCGCACGGACTACTCGGGCCCGTGCCCGCCGCCGAACGCCGAGGCGCCGCAGTTCACGGCGACGTTCACGGTGGGCCGGCTGCCGGCCGAGGTGCGCTACCGCTGGGTGACGCAGGACGGCTCGGCGCTCGACGGAGGCTGGAAGACGCTGTCGTTCCCGGAAGGGGACGGGCGTACGAAGCAGGACGCGGTGACCGTGACGACGGACGCGGAGAGCGGGGCGTTCGAGAACGAGATCAGCGTCGAGGTGCGGGAGCCGGTGCGGACGACGTCCGAGGGGGTGCCGTTCTCCGTGACGTGCGAGACGGAGACCCCGACGGACGGGGCCTCCCCTTCTCCTTCGGGCACGGACACGGACACGGAGACCGACGAAGGCTCGGACTCGGACTCCGGGTGACCGGTCAGTCGTTGGCGTTGAGCACCGGCAGATAGCCGCCCGACTGGCCGGGGGCCTTCGGGTGGTAGGACTCGCCGATGTTGAGCCAGCTGACGCTGTGCAGCCAGGAGTCGCCGGAGCAGATCTCGTGGCCGGTGAAGGTTGTGCGTACGTCGCCGAAGGTGAAGCCGTGGTCGGCGGCGCGCTTGGCGATGGCGGTGTCGAGGTGGTCGGCGGCGTCGTTGATGGCCTTCCGCTTGGCTTCGGAGAGGCCGAGACAGGTGGTGCCGAGCTTGTAGAAGCGGGGGTAGCCGAGGACGACGACGCGTGCGTTGGGTGCCTTGGAGCGGATCGCCGAGTACACGCCGTCGAGTTTGCCGGGCAGCGTGGAGTCGACGTACGCCCGGGCGGTGTTGATGCGGGACAGGCAGGCGCTGTCGGACTGGGTCACACAGGTCGTCATGACGTCGGCGAATCCTGCGTCGTTGCCGCCGACGCTGAGGGAGACGAGGGCGGTGGCACTGCTGAGCGGGTCGAGCTGACCGGACAGAACATCACCCGTTCGGGCGCCCGAGCAGGCCGTGAAGTCGAACGTCGAGGGTGAGTGGGCGGCGGCCCAGAGGTAGGGGTAGGCCTTCGTGCTGCGCTTGCAGTCGCCGCTGGAACTGATGTAGCTGCCGGCGCCCACTCCGGAGGAGTAGGAGTCACCGAGCGCCACATAGCCGCCAGTTGCTGCGAGTGAGGACGCCTGCGCCGTCGCTGCCCCGGTGAGGGCGGTGCCTACGGCGAGGAGGAGCGAGCTCACGAGGACGACAAATCGGGAACGTCTCATGGAACCTCCCTTTAGCAGGATCTCTGCCATAACCGTCGTAGCAGCTACGCGTGTTGACAGGAAGTGTCCATGCCAAGTCTGTTGTTTTGTTGCGTGCTCATGACATATTTGTTGACTAGTGCTCAACTCTCTTGTTCTACGCCGGTAGATGGTCGACGCTTTACTCCGACCGGGAGCGGAACGCGACGCTCCCCGGCCGGGTGCGCGAGCACGCGCACCACCCCCACATGACGCGCGCCCCACCCAGGCGCGCGCCGCCTAGAGGAGGACTCCCTCGTAATGGCACAACTGCGTAGCAAGAGACTCGGACTCGCCGCGATCACCTTGTCGGCGACCGCCGTCCTCGTGGGCGGGTTCACCACCCTCCCCGCCCAGGCCGCTCCCGCCGAGGGCCGGGTGCTCGCCGCGGACTCCGCGACCGCGATCAAGGACAGCTACATCGTCACGCTCAAGAAGAGCGCGGGGCTGAAGGCGTCCTCGGCCGCGGGCAAGGGCCTGGTGAAGGAGTACGGCGGCACGGTCGAGAAGACCTTCGGCAAGGCGCTGAACGGCTACTCCGCCGCCCTCTCCGCCAACGAGGCCAAGCGGCTCGCCGCCGACCCCGCCGTGGCCGCGGTCGAGCAGAACCAGCGTGTGCAGCTCGCCGCCACCCAGACCAATGCTCCCTGGGGTCTGGACCGTATCGACCAGACCTCGCTCCCGCTCTCCGGCACCTACACCTACCCGGACAGCGCGGGCAGCGGCGTGACCGTCTATGTGATCGACACCGGTGTGCGCATCACGCACCAGCAGATCAGCGGCCGGGCCGCGCACGGTTACGACGCCGTCGACGGCGACAACAACGCCTCCGACGGCAACGGCCACGGCACCCACGTGGCCACCACCATCGCGGGCACGACCTACGGTGTCGCCAAGAAGGCGAAGATCGTGGGCGTGCGGGTGCTGAACAACAGCGGCTCCGGCACCACGGCCGGTGTGATCGCGGGCATCGACTGGGTGACGCGGAACCACTCCGGCCCCTCGGTAGCCAACATGTCGCTCGGCGGCGGCGCCTCGGCCTCGCTGGACGCGGCGGTCCGCAACTCCATAGCCGGCGGCGTCACGTACGCCGTCGCCGCGGGCAACAGCAGCACCACCGCCTCCTCGTCCTCCCCGGCCCGGGTCGCCGAGGCCATCACGGTCGGCGCCACCACCAACACCGACGCCAAGGCGAGCTACTCCAACTACGGCTCGGCCCTGGACATCTTCGCGCCCGGCTCGTCCATCACGGCCGGCTGGCACACCAGCGACACCGCGACCAACACCATCTCCGGCACCTCGATGGCGACCCCGCACGTCGCGGGCGCGGCGGCGGTCTACCTGGCGGGCCACACCTCCTCCACCCCGGCCCAGGTCGCCTCGGCCCTGGTCGCCGGCGCCGGCACCGGCAAGGTCACCAGCGCGGGTTCGGGCTCGCCGAACCGGCTGCTGAAGCTCGTGCCGTAACCCGCACGGACCCAAGCACCTGAAGAACCGTTCCCCGGAGGCTCGACCCGCCTCCGGGGAACGGCTGTTTCCGTGACCGGAACCTTTCAACTTGCGACTCATAAAACACAGTACGTAACGACCAAACCAACAAAAACGTGAGAGGCCGTTCCAGGTCTTGCCATACGGGTTCAATCGTCAATACCGTCATACATCTCACCCGCATCGGTCCGTCAGCAAGCGGCTCTAGGGGAGGGCTCAAGGACCGCGACGAACCGGCGCGGGGCGCGGTAGGGGGGTGCCGTGCTCGGTGACCGCACCATGTGACCGAGCCGTGCCGCGCGGTCGGCTGCCGTTTTTCGCTGCCGGCCAGCTTTGCCAGCTCACCCGGCGTGCCCGAAGCTCCATCTCGGCGTGCCACGGGTGAGAACCCCCCTTTCGAACCGGATTGGATCCGGACTGCCCTGGGGGGGCGGTCCACCGGACGAGAGGGACCAGACTCATGAGCTCAGTTCTGCAGCCGGCCGCGGCGGAGCAGTATCCGCCGACCGCCGGGAAGTACCGGCCCGTCTCCTCTCACCTGGCCATCGCGCCGCCGGTGAGCGTGGTGATCCCGGCCATGAACGAGGCGGAGAACCTTCCGTACGTCTTCAAGTCCCTGCCCGACTGGATACACGAAGTGGTCCTGGTCGACGGCAACTCCACCGACGACACCGTCCAGGTGGCCCGCGAGCTGTGGCCCGAGGTCAAGGTCGTCGAGCAGCGCGGCAAGGGCAAGGGCGACGCCCTGATCACCGGCTTCCAGGCCTGCACCGGCGACATCATCGTGATGGTCGACGCGGACGGCTCGGCCGACGGGGGCGAGATCCTGTCGTACGTCTCCGCCCTGGTCTCCGGCGCGGACTTCGCCAAGGGCTCCCGCTTCGCCAACGGCGGCGGCACCGACGACATGACCTTCATCCGCAAGCTCGGCAACTGGGCGCTGTGCACGGTCGTCAACCGCAAGTTCGGCGCCCGCTACACCGACCTGTGCTACGGATACAACGCGTTCTGGCGGCACTGCCTCGACAAGATCGACCTCGACTGCACCGGCTTCGAGGTCGAGACCCTGATGAACATCCGGGTCGTCAAGGCCGGGCTCAAGGTGCAGGAGATCCCGAGCCACGAGTACCTGCGCATCCACGGCACCAGCAACCTGCGGGCCGTGCGGGACGGGCTGCGTGTGCTGAGGGTGATCCTCCAGGAGCGCTCCAACCGCCGTGCGCTGCGCCGCCGTTCGCCCCAGTCGCCGATGCTGGACGCGATGCGGGGAGAGGTGTCTTGAGCGGTCCCGGCATCTCCGTCGTGATCTGCGCGTACACCGAGGACCGCTGGGAGGACATCCTCGCGGCGGTCTCCTCGGTGCGGGCGCAGTCACGGCCGGCCCTGGAGACGCTGCTGGTCGTCGACCACAACGAGACGCTCCGGGAGCGGTTGGCCCAGGAGTACAAGGAGTACAAGGAGACCTCCGACGGCGCTGTGGTGCGGGTGCTCGCCAACGCGGGCCCCCGCGGCCTGTCCGCGGGCCGCAACACCGGGATCGCGGCGGCACGCGGCGAGATCGTCGCCTTCCTCGACGACGACGCCGTGGCCGAGCGCGACTGGCTGCGGCACTTCGCCGAGGCGTACACCGACCCGCGGGTGATGGCGGTCGGCGGGCGCACGGTGCCGGTCTGGGCGTCGGGGCGGCGGCCGGACTGGTTCCCGGAGGAGTTCGACTGGGTGGTGGGCTGCACCTACCGGGGCCTGCCGCGCGGCCGGGTCCGGGTGCGCAACGTGCTCGGCGGCAACGCCTCGTTCCGCCGCACCGCCTTCGACGCGGCGGGCGGCTTCGCCACCGGCATCGGCAGGGACGGCGACAAACGCCCGCTGGGCTGCGAGGAGACGGAACTGTGCATCCGCCTCAGCCGCGCCCGGCCCGACGCGGTGCTGCTGATCGACGACCGGGCGGTGATCCACCACCGGGTGCCCGAGGTCCGCGAGCACTTCCGCTACTTCCGTACGCGCACCTACGCCGAGGGCCTGTCCAAGGCCCTGGTGGCCCGAAGTGTGGGCGCCGGGAAGGGACTCGAGTCGGAGCGCCGGTACACGTCCCGGGTGCTGCCGGCCGGGGTGGCCCGGGGCCTGCGGGACGCCCTGCTGGCCCGGCCGGGCGGTGCCGGGCGGGCGGGCGCGATCGTCGCCGGGGTGGTCACGGCTGCGGGCGGGTACGTGGTGGGGAGCGTGCGGGCCCGCCGGGGCGGGGCCACGTTCTCGGTCCCCGGGGTGGATACGGCGCAGCCGTCCGGGCCGGCGGAGGTGCGGGTCCGTGAGTGACGTACGCGTTCCGATCCTCATGTACCACGCGGTCGCGGCCGATCCGAACGACGCGACCCGCGCCCTGTCCGTGACCCCGGAGGCGTTCACCGAGCAGATGGCGGTGCTCGCGGACCGGGGTCTGACGCCGGTCACCACGGCCGGCCTCGCGGCGGGCTGGCGCTCCGGCCGCCCACTGCCCGAACGGCCGGTCCTCATCACGTTCGACGACGGCTACGAGGGCGTGCACCGGCACGCGCTGCCCGTGCTCGCCAAGCACGGCTTCCCGGCCACGCTGTTCGTCTCGACCGGATGGATCCAGGGGCCGTACGACACCGGCGGCGGCCTGGACACCATGCTGGACTGGGACCAGGTCCGCGAACTCGCCTCGGCGGGCGTCGAGATCGGCGGACACAGCCACAGCCACCCCCAGCTCGACCAGGTCTCGGATGCCACGCTGCGGTTCGAGTTGATCCACTGCAAGGAGATCGTCGCGGACCAACTGGGCACCGTTCCGGCCTCGTTCGCCTACCCCTACGGCTACTCCAGCCGCCGGGTCCGACAGGCGGTGCGCGAGACGGGGTACGCCCAGGCACTCGCCGTGGGCAACGGCCTCGCGCGCCGCGCGCAGGGGCCGTACGCCCTGCGGCGCGTGACGGTGCGCCGCGGCACCGGCACCGACGAGTTCGAGCGGGTGATCGAGGGCCGCGCGATCGCCCGTACGTTCGCCAGGGACCGTGCCCTGACCAAGGGGTACGCCCTGGTCCGCAGAACCCGGCAGGCACGCCGGCTGGTGTCCCGCTTCGGGGTCTGACCTGCGCAGGAGGAACCTGCCGCGTGCACAGGGAAACCGGGTGCACGCGGCGCCCCTGTGCCGGATCATGGCGGCATGTCTGGAAACCCGCACGAGGCGCTGCCGATCCGGCTCAACGTCGACGACTCCGACTCCCCGTCCGATGTCGTCGACGCGCTGTTCCTCGGCCGCTTCGCGACGGGCGAGCAGCCGTACTCCCACGCGGCGAACATCGACCGCGTACGGTCCGGGGCGACGCTGATGCCGTCCGGCGCCCGGGTGCTGCGCGTCGCCCGGGACGACGACCGCAGCGCCACGCTGGCGGAGGGCGACGGCTGGACGCTGCTGGTCTCCCGCTGGAACCGGGGGGCCGACGTCACGGTCACGGCGACCAGCGCGGAGCTGGCGCAGAAGGTCCTCGACCAGGCCACGGACGGCGCGGCGGACGAACCCGAACCGCAGCCGGAGAACGTCACGATGGGCTTCTGGTACGTCTCCCCGCGCCGCGGCCCGCACCGCACGACCCGCCAGATCGCGGCGGGCACCTGGGACGAGGTGCGGCCCAACTACACCGCGCCGGTGGCGGACGCCATGGACCGCCTGATGAAGACGACGCCGGAGGACATCGCGGGCCGGCTGCTCCTGCTGCACGGCCCGCCGGGCACCGGCAAGACGTCCGCGCTGCGCACCCTGGCCCGTTCCTGGCGGGACTGGTGCCAGGTGGACTGCGTCCTGGACCCCGAGCGGCTCTTCTCCGACGTCGGCTATCTCATGGACATCGCGATCGGCGAGGAGGACGCGACGGGCAAGGGCCGCTGGCGGCTGCTCCTGCTGGAGGACTGCGACGAGCTGATCCGCGGCGAGGCCAAGCACACGGCCGGCCAGGCGCTGTCGAGGCTGCTGAACCTGACGGACGGACTGCTCGGCCAGGGCCGCAACGTCCTGGTCGGTGTCACGACCAACGAGGATCTGGAGCGCCTGCACCCCGCCGTCGTCCGCCCCGGCCGCTGCCTCGCCCGGATCGAGGTGGGTCCGCTGACCCGGCGGGAGGCGGTGAGCTGGCTGGGCCACGAGGACGGCGTCGGCCGCGAGGGCGCGACCCTGGCCGAGCTGTACGCGCTGCGCCGGGGCACGTCCCCGACGGCCCTGCCGGAGCCGCGCGGGGACGCCGACGCGGGGCTCTATCTCTGACCCGGTCCTCCATCTCTGGGGGCCCGACGGGTGCCGGTGTTTTGATGGGTGTATGACCCTGTTCGTCGGCACGTCCGGGTGGCAGTACAAGGACTGGCGGGACGTCCTGTACCCGTCCGGGCTGCCGATGCGGCTCTGGCTGGAGGAGTACGCGGGGCACTTCGCCACCGTCGAGATCAACAACGCCTTCTACCGGCTGCCGGCGCGGGAGACCTTCGAGGACTGGCGGGGGCGGGTGCCCGGGGACTTCGTCGTCGCGGTCAAGGCGAGCCGCTATCTGACCCACATCAAGCGGCTCAAGGACCCCGAGGAGCCGGTGCACCGCCTGATGAGCCACGCGGCGGGCCTGGGCGACCGCCTCGGCCCGGTCCTGCTCCAGCTCCCGCCCAACCTGCGCGCCGACCCGGGCCTCCTGGAAGCCTGCCTCGCCTGCTTCCCCGCCTCGACCCGGGTCGCGGTGGAGCCCCGCCACGACTCCTGGTGGACACCGGAGGTCCGCGCGGTCCTGAGGGCCCGGGGCGCCGCCCTGTGCTGGGCCGACGTCCTGGCCCGTCCCGCGACGCCGCTGTGGCGCACCACCGACTGGGGTTACGTCCGCTTCCACCAGGGCCGCGCCCGCCCCTGGCCCCGCTACGGCCGGCGCTCCCTGGCCACCTGGCTCGACCGCATCGCCACGACCTGGTCCGACGGCGAGGACGTCTACGCGTACTTCAACAACGACCCGGGGGGCGCGGCGGTGGCGGACGCGAGGACGTTCGCGCGGGTGGGGAGGTCGGCGGGCCTGGAGATCACACGGACACCTGAGCGTCTGGTGCAGGCCGGCTGAGCCGGACACTCCTCTCCGCCGCGACGTCGCTCGCCACGACGGTGTGCGGCGGAAGGCCGTACGTCGGCTGCGGCGCCGTTGTGACCGGTCGCGCAGTTCCCCGCGCCCCTAGGGCGTCGCCCTAGGGGCGCGGGGAACTGCGCGAACAACCCCCACCGACCCGCACCCGGACGACAGCCGTACGCTCCCGCACAAACGCGACCCGGCGGTGCCGATCCCTCGGGGCGACGCCCTCAAGGGGCGCGGGGAACTGCGCGAACAACCCCCACCGGCCCGCACCCGGACGACAGCCGTGCGCTCACAAACGCGATCCGGCGGTGCCGATCCCTGCCCGGCCGACAGCCCAACCCGACCAGCAGCCCGACGCCCTACTCCCCGTAAGCCGCCCGCAGGGCATCCCGTACCGCCGCCAGCGCATCGGCCTCCGTGAGCCCGAGCCGCCGGGCCCGCTCCACATAGGCCTGCGCCGCGGTCGCCAGCTCCCGGTCCGCTGCCGAGCCGGCGGCGGCCACGAAGGTGCCGTTGCGCCCCCGCGTCTCGATCACGCCGTCCGCCTCCAGCGCCCGGTACGCCTTGGCGACCGTGTTCGCGGCCAGCCCCAGCGACTCGGCCAGCCCCCGCACGGTCGGCAGCCGGTAGCCCACCGGCAGCGCCCCCGACCGGGCCTGCTCGGAGATCCGCGCCCGCACCTGCTCGTACGGCGGAGCGCTGTCATCGATGTCGATCTTCAACGTCACAGGCCGATTGTCCCGTACCCGACGGAAAATAAGAGGCACCCGGGGTGCGCCCCCGCGTAACGTCCGCCTCCATGACCATGATCGTGCGCGACCTGCGACCCGACGTCCGAGCCGATGCCGAGGGGTTCTCCGACACCCGTAGCCTCGCCCTTCCCTACATGTTGACCAGCCCCGAGTCCGTGGTGCACACCCTGACGCACGCCCATCCGGACGCCCGCTTCGGACAGCTCGTCGCCGAGGAGGACGGCGAGATCATCGGCACGGCCCAGATCAGCGTCGCCCACGACAGCCCGGAACCCGGCCAGGGCTCCGCCAACATCTACGTACGCCCCGACCGCAGACACCGCGGCGCCGGTTCGCTCCTGCTGCGCACCGCCGAGGAACGCCTGGCCGCACTGGGCGTCAGGAAGCTGTTCGCCTGGGTGCTGGACGAGCCGGAGAACCTCGCCTTCGCCGAGCGGAACGGCTTCCGGGCCAGCCGCTCCGCCTACTTCCTGCGCCTGGACCTGGCTGCCGGCCTGCCACCCCGCCAGGAGCCGCCGGCGGGCGTCGAGCTGCGTACGGCCGCCGACTTCGCGGACGACCCGCGCCCCATGTTCGAGCTGGACGCGGAGACGTCGTCGGACGAACCGAGCGACATCGACGTCGAGTTCACGGACTACGAGGCCTGGATCGAGGAGAACTGGAAGCACCCGCTCCTCGATCGCGAGCTGACCACGGTCGCGATGGTCGACGGCAGCCCCGCGGCCTTCAGCGTGGCGTACACCGACGGCGGCACCCGCTACGCCACCGCCATGACCGGCACCGCCCGCGCCTTCCGCGGCCGGGGCCTGGCCAAGCTCGCCAAGAACGACTCCCTGCACCGCGCCCGCGCCGCGGGGTACACGGAGGCGTTCACCGGCAACGACACCGGGAACGAGCCGATGATCGCCATCAACAAGTGGTTCGGCTACGAGATCTGTGCGAAGGAAGTGCGCCATGTCCGAGAACTCGGCTGACCGGCCCCGCGAGGTGGACGTCGTCCTCGTCAAGGCGGGCCGTACGAAGATCCGTTACACCGGCGAGCTGCTGACGGACGACGGCACCCGCGTCGCGGTCCGCGCCCCGTGGGCGGGCAGCGGCGTACGCGACTTCGGGTTCGTCCGCTTCGAGCCCGGGGACGTCTTCACGGAGTACTACTGGCGTGACCGCTGGTACGCGGTGAAGGAGGTCCGCTCCGCCACGGGCACGCTGAAGGGCTGGTACTGCGACATCACCCGCCCGGCCCGGCGCTCCGGCCCGGAGCTGGTCGTCGAGGACCTCGACCTGGACCTGTGGCGCTCCGCCGACGGCACGGACGTACGCCGCCTGGACGAGGACGAGTTCGCCGACAGCGGCCTGTCCGAGACGGACCCCGAGGCCGCGGCCGCCGCCCTGGCCGCGCTCGACGAACTGGAGGCGCTGGCCCGCGGCGGCGGCTTCGCCGCGCTCCTGGCCTGAGCCCTCCCCGTCCCCCGCTTCAGCCCGTCACCACGACCACCGCGTACCGCTCGTCCGCCACCTCCCCGCCCCACAGCAGCGGATCGTCCGACAGCCGCTCCACACGCGCCTGCCCGGCGACCGGGGCGAGGAGGGCGGTGAGCCGCTCCACCGGTATACCGACCGGGGCGACCGTCCCCCACACGCCCTCGACCAGCACGAGCCTCCCGGCCTCAGCAGCCCGGCCCAGTGCCGAGGGCGCGGCCGGGGTCGGGCAGGGCCCACAGGACATGCCGGACGAGCACGGCGTCGAAGCGCTGCTCCCCGATCGGCGGGGCCGCGCCGTCGCCGACGAGGAACACCGCGTCGCGCCCGGCCAGTTTCTCCCGGGCGAGTGTCACCATCGCCGGGGAAAGATCCACGCCCGTCACCCGGTGTCCCTGCTCGGACGCGAGGAGCGACAGGCTGCCGGTACCGCAGCCGAGATCGAGAACGTCACCCGCGCGCCCGGGCAGCCAGCCGCGCAGCCGCCCGTCCCAGGCGCGGCACACCCCGGGGGCGCGCAGCCCGTGGTCCGGCTCCTCGTCGAAGGAGGCGGCCCGCTCGTCCCAGTCCACGTCGGGGCGGGCGGTGTTCGCCGAGGTCACGGGTTCACCGTCGTTCGCCATGCGCCCAAGAGTGACACCCGCCACTGACAGCCGAATGGTGACAGACGCCACAGACAGACCGGGAGCGATGAGGAACTCTCCCCCGAAAGGTCTACCTCCGTGAGAACGCGGAACCCGGTAGCCCCTAAGGAGGCAGCCATGCGCCGTGTGACCGTGCAGAAGCCCCTGAAGAAGTCGGACGTCCGCAGGGTCCGCGAGGAGGCCGAGGAGTGCCCTGGCGGGCGCCCGGAGGTCCGCAAGGACGTCGCACGCACGTGGTGGCCGGACAGCTGACCGGCCGGTGCCGATCATGAGACGGGTTCAGAGCAGCCGCTTGCGGTAGTGGACACGGTCGTAGGGCCCGTCCACACGGCGCTCCACCAGCTCGTAGCCGTACCTCGGGTAGATCTTCTGGTTCTCCCACATCATCGCGTTCGTGTAGAGCCTGACCTCGGACAGGCCCAGCGCACGCGCGCGTGCCTCGACGAACCGAAGCAGCCGTCGCCCCACTCCCCTGCCGTGCGCGGTGGGGTGGACGGCGATGATGTCGAGGAAGAGATGGTCCTCGAAGGCCTCGACCACGACGAGGCCGGTCACGGGCTCACCCGTCACGAACACCTTCCCCGCGGCCACGTTCGCCGCGTGGTCCTCCTCCATGGGCTGCGGCACCCGGCCGATGCGCTCGACGTAGGGGCGGAAGGCCTCGTCGATCACGCCCTCGACGGCCGGTACGTCGGCGGCTCCGGCCGGCCGGATCTCCTCGTCTGCCATGCCGCGACGGTACCTACCTGATGCCAGTCTGAGCACTCCCTTAACGCGGCCATAAGGATCTCCTCCACCCGTCCTCAGCAGGCGATTTCGCGGTTCTCCGGGGCTAGCTTCGGATCACCCCACGGGATCCGGCCCACCCGGGCCCGGCCCTGTCCCATGAAACCGTTTCGAGGAGTTCCCGCATGCCCGCACGCCGCGTCGCAGCCACCGTCGCCGCCCTCGGCAGCCTTCCGCTCGCCCTGACCGCCACGCCGGCGGCCGCGCACGGCTCCATGGGCGACCCGGTCAGCCGGGTCTCGCAGTGCTACGCCGAGGGCCCCGAGAGCCCGAAGTCGGCCGCGTGCAAGGCAGCGGTCGCTGCGGGCGGCACGCAGGCCCTCTACGACTGGAACGGCATCCGCATCGGCGACGCGGGCGGACGGCACCGGCGGCTCATCCCGGACGGCAAGCTGTGCAGCGCGAACAACGCGCAGTTCAAGGGGCTCGACCTGGCCCGCGCCGACTGGCCCGCGACCGGCGTGCGCAGCGGCTCGCACACCTTCAAGTACCGCGTGACGGCGCCCCACAAGGGCACCTTCAAGGTGTACCTCACCAAGTCCGGCTACGACCCGGCCAAGCCGCTGGCCTGGAGCGACCTGGATCTGAAGAACCCGGTGGCGACGTCCACCGACCCGGCCGCCAGGGGCGGTTTCTACACCTTCTCCGGCACCCTGCCCGAGCGTTCGGGCAGACATCTGCTGTACGCGGTCTGGCAACGGTCGGACAGTCCGGAGGCGTTCTACTCCTGCTCGGACGTCACCTTCGGAGGCGGCGACAGCGCGGCAGGCGGCACCGCCCCGGCCCCGACGGCCTCCGCTCCCACCAAGGAGCAGATCGACGCGGGCAACGACAAGTCGACGATCGAGCACCACGGGCACGGCGACAACGACCCCAGCACCTCGGCGGAGCCGGCCGGTGCCCCGCAGAGCACCGCACGGAACCGGCCCGAGGCGGCCGAAGTCGCTCCCAACCAGCCGAAGGCGGCCGGTGCCGCCGAGAACCTCGCCGAGACGGGCGGCGACAGCAGCACGACGTACCTCGCGATCGGCGGCGCCGCCGCGCTGGCGCTCGGCTCGTCGGCCCTGTTCCTGTCGGCCCGGCGCCGGGCGGTGAGCGGCGGCCGCCACGGCCGCTGACCAGCATCCGCCCCCTGACTCGGGGCCTGTCCGGCGGCTCAGGCCGGACAGGCCCCGAAACGTTTCCCCTACACGTGTCAGTCGAACGCCGACGCACAGGTGGTGGGCCTGGCACGCCCCGGATCAAGGGCGTTGGCCACCTCGTGGAAGGCGATCCGGTCGAACAGCCCGATGGCCACATGCTCGGACAGATCGACGGGGCACAGGTCCTGGAGCAGGACGTTGCGCACGTCCGGCCCGCTCAGGTACTGGCTGCGCCACGGCGTGACCACCTCGTCGTACTTGGTGGCGATGACGGTGTAGCGCACGCCGGGCACGGTGTCGCCGCCGGCGTTCAGCCGCTTGAGGAAGTCGGAGCCGGCGGCCTGGTCGGCGAGGGCGGGGGTGTTCTTCGCCAACAGGTCCGCGGCGCCCGGGAAGTAGGGCAGCAGGTTGGCGAAGCCGTTCAGGGTGGTGCCGTGATTGCTGGGCGCGATGCCTACCAGGGCGTTCACCTGGGCGGCACCGCCGAGGAACCGCAGGTAGTAGCGGGGCATCATGCCGCCCTGCGAGTGTCCGACGACGTCGGTCTCGGCGGCGCCGGTCGCGGCGAGCACCTTGCCGACGAAGTCCTTCAGCTGTCCGGCGGACTTCTCGACGGGTCCGAGGCCGTGGAAGAAGGGGACGCCCTCGAGTTGGCCGTAGTCGAGGGAGAAGACGCAGTAGCCGCGGACCTTCAGATAGGGGGCGAGGCCGAGCCAGTTGTCGACGGAGTTCCCGAGGGTGCCGTGGACCAGGACGACGGGGCGGGGATGGGCGGCGGACGGCTTGCAGGAGTAGTCGTTCCAGCCGGCGCTCGGGGCGGCGGCCGCCTGTGCGGTGGTGGCGGGGACGGTGACGGCCGCGGCGGTCAGCAGCAGCGCGGCCAGGGGTCTGAGCACTCGTTTCCAGGGCAGCATCGAGTGATCTCCTTGCGGGTCAAGGGAGGTGCGACGGCACGACGCCCTGTGATCCGGATCACGAGGATGCTGTTCACTCGTCAAGTTACGAGCGAGTAGTCAAACTGGGAAGTTACGTGTCAGTAAAAACTTCCAGCGATAACCGACGCCGGCCGGCCCGCCTGACCCTTCCTCACCAGGCAGGCCGCAGAGGACCTCGCGGCGCGATCCGCGACAACTGCTCCCGCAGCACCCGCGCCTCCCCCTCCCCCAGGACCGCACCCCACTCCCGCACCGCCTCCGCAGCCGCCTCCTCGGCCGCCCGCGTGCAGGCCCATCCCCGCGCGGTGAGCACGATCAGCCGCGCCCGCGCGTCCTCGGGGTGCCCCCGCCGCTCGGCGTATCCCTTGCGCACCATCTCGTCGACGAGCTGGCTCGCGGCCTGCTTGGTCACCCCGAGATGGACGGCGAGGTCGGTGACCGTCGCGCCGTCCGGAGCGAGCCGGGCGAAGGCGAAGCCGTGCGCGGGCCGCACCCCCTCGAAGCCGCGCGCGACCACGCCCTCGTGGATGCGCTGCGTGAGCCCGCCGGCGGTGGCGAGCAGGGCGGCGGACAGGGCCATGGCCTCGGAGTTCTGCACGCATGCATTGAAACACCCTTGACGTGACGGTCAAGCAGCTTGACCATATAGTCAAGTTGCTTGACCAACTAGTCGACCGGAGGCAGCCATGCCCGTCATCCGCCCCTCGGAAGCCGTCACGCACGAGATCCACGGCACCCGTTTCGTCTCGTACGCCACACCGCTGAGCGGGAGCAAGGAACTGTGCGCCTGGCGCGGTGAGATTCCCGCCGGTCTCAAGGCTCCCGCACACACGGTCAGCCGGGAGGAGATCTTCCATCTGCTCGACGGCGAGCTGCTGATCACCCTCGACGGCCGCACCGACCGGATCACGGCGGGCGACACGGTGATCATCAACCCCGGCGCCACCCTGACCGTCGAGAACCCCACCGACCGGACCGCGTACTCCTGGGTCACCACCTCCATCGGTCTGGAGGCCCGCCTGGCCGACGGCACCCGCATCGCGCCGCCGTGGGCCAACTGACGTCACGTGGAAGGATTCACGCCGCCAGTCCGCCCAGTCCCCCGGGCATCACCGCCCGCGGCCCGAACTTCGCTCGCGCGCGGTCCGCGACCTCCTCGATGCGGCGGGTCTTCTCGTCCACGGGGTCGAAGGTCAGCTGGCAGGAGGCCTGGTCGGCGGGGTCGAGCCCCTCGGCACGCAGGACGATCGCACGCACCCGGGCGCGCTGCAGACCGAGCGCCTCGTACATGCCGTACGCGGTCCTGGTCAGCGCCGGTGAGTGCGCGGTCGGTTCGGTCAGCGTGCGGCTGCGAGTGGTGGCCGACCGGTCGGCGTAGCGCACGGTGAGAGTGAGCGTGCGGCAGACCTTGTCCAGGGCGCGCAGCCGGGCGCCGATCTCCTCGGCGGCCGACAGCAGCGCCCGGCGGTGCCGGTCCGGGTCCACTTCGTCGCGCTCGAAGGGGCGTTCCGTCGCGAGGGAGCGGGAGACGGCGTTCGGGACGACCCGGCCGCGGTCGACGCCGTTCGCCTTCTCGTGCAGCTCCCGGCCGGCCTTCGCGCCGACCAGCCGCTGGAGCGTGGACAGCGGCGCGGCGGCGACCAGGCCGAGGGTGTCGAGGCCGTAGTCGCCCAGCGTACGGGCGGTCGCGGTGCCGACGCCGGGCAGCGCCGCGACGGGCTTCTCCGCGAGGAACTCCGCAATGGCGTCCCGCCCCTCGGGCACCGCGGACGTCACCCCGGGCACGGCGTCGCCCAGCGCGACACGGGCCAGCATCGGCCCGGGTCCGGCGCCGATCACGCAGTCGACGCCGTACAGCGCGAGCGACCGCACCCGGATCACCGAGGCCAGTTCGACGGCGTCCCGCCCGAAGTACCGCTCGGCGCCCCGCAGGTCGGCCAGCGCCCCGTCCGGTGGCAGGGCCTGGACGACGGGCGTGAACTCCTCGAGCATCCCGAGCAGTCGGGGCAGATCGGCCTCGCGTGTCGGAGGCAGCTGGAAACGTACGCAGAGGATGGTCATCCCGCACTCCCCGGACTCTGGTGCCACAACTTCCGTCCCACCGCGGGTCCTTCGCCCGCGGGACGCAGATCGGCCCAGGGGTGCATCTCGTACCCCGTGGGCATGCGGATCTTCCGCTGCTCCATCGGATCCTGGGCAGCGGAGTCCGCCGGTTCGGGCGCCCCCTCCGTGCCGGCCAGCCGGGCCGCGACGCCCTCCAGGCCCTCCTCCCGGCGCACCTCCAGCAGTTCCGCGAGATTCCAGGCGGCGGCGCCCACCACGCTGAGACTGCGCGGGCCGCGCCGCTGCACCACCCCGCGCACCAGCAGCAGCCAGGAGTGGAAGACGGTGTGGGCGCAGGCGTCGTGGGAGTCGTCGAAGAAGGCGAGGTCGACCAGGCCCGTGCCGTCGTCCAGGGTGGAGAAGATGACCCGCTTGCCGGACCGGATCGGCGGCGTCTGGGTAGCCGCCTTGGCGCCCGCGACCAGCACCGTCTCCCCGTGCCGGGCCTCGCGCAGCCGCCGCGCCGAGACCACGCCCAGCTCGTCGAGGAACCGCCGGTGGTCGTCCATCAGATGGCGCGAGGCGTCCATGGACAGCACGCCCAGCTCGGCACTGAGCCGCTCCGCCGAGGTGAGGTCGGGCAGCCCGGCCGGGGCGGTCTTCCGTCCTCCGGTCATCGGGAGCTGTCCGCCGCCCGCACCCCGCGCGCCCCGGTGCAGCTCGGTCAGATGCAGTTGCAGATCACGGCGGTTGGCTCCGAAAGCGTCCAGCGCTCCCACCTGCGCGAGCCGCTGGGCCAGCGGACGACTGGGCCGGCCGCGCTCCCAGAAGTCGACCAGCGAGGCGTACGGCTGCCCCTCGGCGATCCGCGCCGCCTCGGCCTCACTGATGCCATGCACGTCGGAAAGCGCCAGCCGCAGCCCCCACTTACCGGACACCAGTTCGATACGGTGTCCGATCCCCGACGCGTTCACATCCAGCGGCAGCACCGGCACACCCCGCCGCCGCGCGTCCGCCAGCAGCAGCCGCTTCGGATACATCCCGGGATCATGTGTCAGCAGCCCGGCATAGAAAGCGGCCGGATGATGCGCTTTCAGCCACGCCGACTGGTACGTCGGCACGGCGAAGGCGACCGCGTGCGCCTTGCAGAAGCCGTACGACCCGAAGGCCTCGACGATCTCCCAGGTCCGCTGAATCGTTTCCGCGTCATAGCCCCGGGCCGCCGCGTGCCGCGCGAACCACACCTTGATCCGCCCCTGCGACTCCGGATCCGACAACCCCCGCCGCACCCGGTCCGCTTCACCACGCCCGCACCTGGTCATGATGTCGACGATGTCGATGATCTGCTCATGGAAGACGACTACCCCGTACGTCTCCTTCAGCGGCTCCTCCAGATCCGGGTGCGGATAGCGGATCGGCGCCCGCCCGTGCCGCGCCTCGATGAACGGCCGCACCATGTCGGCGGCGACCGGCCCGGGCCGGAACAGCGAGATGTCGACGACGAGATCGTGGAAGGTGGCCGGCTGGAGCCGCCCGACCAGGTCCCGCTGCCCCGGCGACTCGATCTGGAAACACCCGAGCGTCTCGGCGGACCGCACCAGCCGGTACGTCTCCGGATCCCCCGGCGCCAGGGCATCCAGGTCAACCCTGACACCCGACATCCGCTCCACTTCCTCCACGGCGTGCGCCATCGCCGACTGCATCCGCACACCCAGCACGTCCAGCTTCAGCAACCCGAGGTCCTCGACGTCGTCCTTGTCGAACTGCGACATCGGAAAACCCTCGCCGCTGGTCGGCATGACCGGCGTACGCGCGAGCAGCGAGGCGTCCGAGAGCAGCACCCCGCACGGATGCATGGCCACCCCGCGCGGCAGGGCGTCCAGCCCCTCGACCAGCTCCCACAGCCTCCCGTACTTCTCCTTCTCCCCCGCCAGCGCACGCAGCTCGGGCAGCTCCTCCAGTGCCGCACGGGCGTCCCGCGCCCGAATATGGGGAAAGGACTTGGCGACCCGGTCGATCTCGGCCGGGTCCATGGACAGGGCGGCCCCCGCATCCCGGATCGCGTGCCGCACGCGATACGTCTCCGGCATCGCGACCGTCGCGACCCGCTCGGTGCCGAACCGGCCGATGATCGCGCGGTAGACCTCCAGCCGGCGCGCGGACTCCACGTCGATGTCGATGTCGGGCAGCACGACCCGCTCCTTCGACAGGAACCGCTCCATCAGCAGCCGGTGCTCGATCGGATCGGCGTGCGCGATCCCGAGCAGATGGTTGACGAGCGACCCCGCCCCGGACCCCCGGGCGGCAACCCGGATCCCCATCCCCCGTACGTCGTCGACCACTTGGGCAACGGTCAAAAAATAAGAGGCGAAGCCATGGTGGGCGATGATGTCCAGCTCATGGTGCATCCGCTCCCAGTACTCCCGCCGCCGGTCGTACCCGCGCGACACCATCCCCGCCACCGCCCGCGAGGCCAGCGTCCGCTGGGCGGTACGGCGGTCGGCGCCGACCAGGTGCGGTTCGGGGAAGTGGACGGTACCGATCCCGAGGTCGTCCTCGGGATCGACCAGGCACTCGGCGGCCGTGGCCTCGGTCTGCTCCACCAGCCGATGAGCGGTGTCCCGCCGGAACCCCGCGGCCTCCACGACCCGCTCCGCCACCTCGAACATGGCCCCCGCTCCCTTGAGCCAGGCCTCGCCGGAATCCAGTTCCTTGGTCGGGTCGATGGGCACCAGACGCCGGGCGGCGTCCAGGACGTCGGCGACCGGCCCCAGCCCCGAGTCGGCGTACCGTACGGCGTTGCTGAGCACGGGCCGGATCCGCTGCTCGGCGGCGAACCCGACGGTGCGGGCGGCCAGCCGCAGGGACCCTGGACCCGTACCTTTTCGGCCATGCCAGACGGCCTCCAGCCGCAGGTCGTCGCCGTAGACCTCCCGCCAGGGCACGAGCAGCCGCGCCGCACGATCGGGGCGCCCCGCGGCCAGGGCGCGTCCGACATCCGACTCGGGCCCGAGCAGCACGGTCAGCCCCTCGGCGTGATGGTGCTCCCAGGGCAGCAGAGGCGTAGGCCCCTCCCCCGCATGCGCCGCCGAGACGAGCCGGCACAGCCCGGCCCACCCCCGGGCACCGTCGCGGGCAAGAAAGATCACGCGGGGAGCCGACTCGTCGACGAAGGCCCCACCCCGCACCGGAGTCCGACGCCGCCCCCGCCGATCCCCGCTCTCCAAAGGCTGGGCGCCCGCCACCGCCAGATCCGCCCCGAACACCGGACGGACCCCCGCCTTCGCACAGGCCTTCGCGAACCGGACAGCACCGGCGAGCGTGTCGCGATCAGTGAGAGCCAGAGCGTCCATGCCCCGCTCGGAGGCACGCTCGGCCAGCCGCTCCGGATGCGAGGCTCCATATCGCAACGAGAATCCGGAGACGGTGTGCAGATGCGTGAACCCCGGCACACGCACCTCCCGCACTCGTGAGCCATACCAGCTCTCGAACATCTGTTCCCAGCTACCTCACCCCCACCATACCCCCATCCTCGAATGTGTGTGCGACATCCGTTCGGCCCCGCCCCACCTGCGGAAACACCCGACCGCCCCCGACCGTGGAGGCATGCCGCACAGCTCGTTCCTCAGCGAGGTGAAAGGCGCCGTCACCCCGCGGGCCACGCTGCTCATCCTCGGCGTGATCGCCCTCCAGCTGCTGTTCATCGCCTCCTACGTGGGAGCACTGCACGACCCGAAACCCAGGGACGTGCCCTTCGCGGTGGTCGCCCCACAGGCCGCCTCCGCACAAGCGGTGACCCGACTGGAACGACTGCCCGGCTCCCCCCTGGACCCCCGCGCACTGCCCGACGCGGCCACAGCCCGGAACCAGATCACGAACCGGGACATCGACGGCGCCCTGATCATCAACCCGGCGGGCAGGGACACCCTCCTCGTGGCCTCCGGCGGCGGCAGGGTCCTCGCCAACACCCTGACGACCCTCGTCACCACCCTGGAGAGATCGGAGAACCGCACACTCCGCACGGTCGACGTCATCCCGTCCGCCGCCCACGACCCCAACGGGCTCTCGTCCTTCTACCTGGTGGTCGGCTGGTGCGTGGGCGGCTACCTGGGCGCCGCGGCCCTGGCCATCAGCGCCGGGGCGAAACCCTCCAACCCCACCCGCGCCGCGATCCGCCTGGCGGTCATGACCCTGGTCGCGATCACCGGCGGCCTCGGCGGAGCCCTCATCACCGGGCCGGTCCTGGACGCCCTCCCCGGCAGCACAGCGACCCTCTGGGGCCTGGGCGCCCTGATCATCTTCGCCGTAGGAGCGGCCACCCTCGCCCTCCAGGGCGTCTTCGGCACGATCGGTATCGGCCTGGTGGTGCTCCTGGTGGTGATTCTCGGCAACCCGAGCGCCGGCGGCGCCCTCCCCCCACCCCTGCTCCCGCCCTTCTGGAAGGCGATCGGCCCGGCACTCCCCCCAGGAGCAGGCACCTGGGCCACCCGCTCGATCGCCTACTTCGAGAACAACGCCATGGCCACATCACTCCTGGTGCTGACGGCCTGGGCCGTGACAGGAGCCGCCATCACCCTGGCAGCCGCCGCGCTGCGAAGGCGAGCAGACACAAGCCCCCCGGCGCACACACCGTAGGACGCACGCACCCGCACCCACGTACGGAAGGGGCCGTGTCGGGGGGGTGTCCGCCCGCAGCTGGTTGGCGCGTCAACGAAGAGTCAGTCGGTACGCAACCCCACGCGCCGTTCCGAGGACGGACACCCCCCGACACGGCCCCGACCCACCACAACCGGCACACGACAAACAGCGCGCGACACACGCAAAAGCCCCGCCCCTCACACAAGGGGCGGGACTTCACAAAGCTACGAGTCAGCCGATCTCGGTACCGGTCGCCGACAGCGCCTCGGTCACCGGCTGGAAGAACGTCTCGCCACCGGAGGTGCAGTCACCACTGCCACCGGACGTCAGCCCGACCGCGCTGCTGCCCGAGAAGAGCGAGCCGCCACTGTCACCGGGCTCGGCGCAGACGTCGGTCTGGATCAGACCGTTCACGATGTCGCCGTTGCCGTAGTTCACGGTGGCGTCCAGCCCCGTGACCTTCCCGTCGTGCACCTGGGTCGTCGACCCGCTCCGCGTGACCTCCATGCCGACGGTCGCCTCGGCGGCACCCGAGATCTTCTGGGTCGAGCCGTTGTAGAGGTTCACCTCGCTCGGGTGAGCCACCTCAGCGGTGTACTTGACCAGCCCGTAGTCGTTGTCCGGGAAGCTGGAGTCCGCGTTGGTGCCGATCTCCTTGCCGCTGGAGTCCGACCAGGTGGAGATGCCCTCGGTGCAGTGCCCGGCGGTCAGGAAGAACGGCTCGCCGCCCTTGACCACGTTGAAGCCGAGCGAGCAGCGGCCGCTGCCACCGGTGATCGCGTCACCACCGGCGATGAACGGCTTGTACTCCCCCTTCGACCTCTTCAGTTCGGCCTTCGCCCCGAGCCCGTCGACGACCTTCGTCAGCGTCGCCCACTCGGCCTTGGAGACCGTACGGTCGGCGGTCACGACGACCTTGTTCGTCGTCGGGTCGGTCACCCAGGCGGTGCCCGGGATCGTCGCGTCCGCCTTCAGCGTGCTGCGGGCGCTCTTCAGCTCGGAGAGGGAGTTCGCCACGACTCTCGCCTTGGCGCCGGCCTTCTCGACGGCCTTGGCCGCGGCCTCGTCGAGCACGTTCACCACGAGGTTCTTGCTCTTCGTGTCGTAGTACGTACCCGCCGAGTCGGCGCCCAGGTCCTTGGCCAGCGTCGAGGCGAGCTTTCCGGCCGCGGAGACCGACAGGGTCTCGGGGGCGGAGGCCTTCGCAGGCTCGCTGGCGTTCGCAGACTGGAAGGTCACTCCGGCGGCGACCAGTGCGGCGATACCCGCACCTGCCAGGGCTGCACGTCGCTTGGGTATGCGTCGGTGCTTCAACTCACGTCCTCCTGTGGGGGGTCGGCCCGGGAGGTTGTGGGGACCTCGCGAGCCGGAAGGCCTTGTTGACGAGCGCCCACTATTCCGAGGACAACGGGGAGCACACAAGGTCGAGTTCAGGACGCGCGTAGATTGCCGACCCTACGCCCCCACATTTTGACCGGGCACGGTCAAAACGGACCCAACTCGCACACGCTTCACGCGCGTTCACACTGCAAACATTACGCGTGAGTAATGTGTGCCCACTCTGCGAGGTCTGGCCATGGCTGAAAATCGCCCAACCAACTGACCGCAATCAGCATCCGAGGGGCGGATATTGACACACCTTTCCCTGCACTCTCCCTAAATCATGACAAGCAGCTACAAACCGCCCCACCCCGCAGAGGAAAGCCCCCGCACGCAATGCGTGCGGGGGCTCAGAACGCTGTCTGCTGCTGCTGCCCGGTAGGGCCTAGTACACGCTGACCCCGTAGGCGCTCAGGGCCTCCGTGACGGGCTGGAAGAACGTCGTACCGCCGGAGGAGCAGTTGCCGCTGCCGCCGGAGGTCAGACCGTACGCGGTGCCGTTGCTGCCGTAGAGCGAGCCGCCGGAGTCACCGGGCTCGGCGCAGACAGTGGTCTGGATCAGGCCGGAGACGATGTCCCCGCCGCCGTAGTTGACGGTGGCGTTGAGGGCGGTGACCCGGCCGCTGCGCGTACCGGTCGTGGAGCCGTCGCGGATGACGGTGGTGCCCACGCTCGGGGTGGCCGCGCGCGTGATGTCCACGCCGTTGGCGGTGCCGGGCCGGCTGACGGACCCGCTGTAGCGCACCAGGCCGTAGTCGTTGCCCGGGAAGCTGGAGCCGGCGGTCGAGCCGATGACCGTGGTACGGCCGGAGTTGGAGTACCAGGTGCCCGCGCCGTCGGTGCAGTGACCGGCGGTCAGGAAGAACTGCTGACCGCTGCTGTTCTGGACGTTGAAGCCGAGGGAGCAGCGCCAGCTACTCGCATAGATGGCGTCGCCGCCCTGGATGAGCTTGTTGAACTTGCCGGGGGTGCGCTTGATCGTGAGCGCGTCGGCGTTGGCGCCGGCCTGCTGCTTGATCTTCGCGATCTCGGCCTGGGTGACCGTGCTGTCGACGGTGACGAGGACACGGTCGGTCTTGCTGTCGACGGCCCAGGCGGTGCCCGGGACGTCGGCCTTCAGTATCGAGCCGCTCGCGCTCTTGAGCTCGGCGGCGCTGAAGGTGGTGGGGGTGTCGGACGCGTTCGCGCTGGGGATCGCGATCGCTGCGGCGGCGACGAGGCCGGTGGAAACGGCGATCAGCCGGGTCCGTCTCGTAATGCCGCTGCGGGGGGTGGTGCGCTTGATCCTCACTTTTCGTTCCTCCACAGGGGAAGTAGGGGGCCCTCGTGGGGTCTCGGGCCCGTGAGGCGCAGCCTGGGACCGCGTGTCCGGTTTCCGAACACGCCGTGCCCCTGACAAGCGCTGGGGGGAGTATTCGGCCGAACGGCCGGTAGGCGCAAGGGTGCCTTTCGGCCGTCGCCCTTTGAACGACCTCTACGAGGGACCTGCCCACCACGCCTCACACCGGCGTGCGCTCACGCGTCCTGCCGGTGCCTCAGCAGTTGCAGCCGCAGTCGCAGCCGTCGCAGCCGCAGTTGTCACAGCAGTTGCCGCAACAGTCGCAGCAGCTGCAGCAGTCTCCGCATCCGCTGCAGTCGCAGTTGCCGCACTGCCCTTCCTTGCGCTCGCCCGTCCACGGGTCCTGGTACGTGCCGCAGCACATCTGACACGTACAGGCGAGGCCGAGCCACACCGCGCATCCGGTGAGCAGCCCGCGCCGGTTGCCACGCGGCGGCTCCGGCGGCAGCGGGGCGCCGGGCCCGCCCGGGGCGCCGGTACCGGGCGGCGCATGAGGGCCGGCCGCCTCGGGACCGGCGGTGTGGGCGCAGGCGGTCGTGCCGAAGGCGCGGTCGACGGAGGTGCGCAGTTCGTGCACGAGGAGCCGGTGCACCAGCCGCCCGTCGGTGAACTCCGCCTCCCGCAGCGCCAGCCGGACGCCGCGCACCGCGTCGTCGGCGAGCCGCCGGGCCTCCGTGAGGGAGGTGCCGGTCGCGGTGATCGGGTTCCAGGCGCCTGACGCGGCGTCAGCGTGCCGGTCCTCCACGGCGTCCAGCAGGTGGGCGAGGCGCCCGAAGAGGCGTCCGGCCTCGGCGAGCGGTTCGGCGTTGTACGGCCGGCCGGCGAGGACCGCCGTGTGCGCGAAGGCGGCGGCGGTCGCGGTCTCGGTCGGTTCGGTCACCGTCAGAAGCGGCGTCCCGGGCCCGGCGAGCGCCTCGATACCGCCCTGCCGGTCCACGGCATCGACCAGGACGGCCGTGTCGAACCCGACGGCGGAGCCGGTCCGTGCCCCGGCCCGGTCCCAGCCCGCCGCGACCCGGCGCGCGGCGCGCGCCACCGGCGCCCGGGCCAGCAGCCCGTCGCCGTCGGCGACGTGGTCGCGCACCTTGGCGGAGGCGAGCACCAGCGACACGGCCGCCGCGAGCCGCGCTCCCTCACCGTGGGCGACGGACGCGGTGCGCATCCCGCGCAACGGACAGGGACCCGCCGTACGCCGTCCCACGCCACTCGACGCGCCGGTCGCGAGGCCCGTCTGAGCCTCCGTCAATACCGAGACAAGAAGCCCGTCATAGTTGGTCACGATGCGCGCGAGCTGACCGTGGTCCCCGCGCAACGCGAGACACAGCCCACACAAATGCGCCATCCACTGGGCGGTGAGACTCTCACCGAGCCGATGCCGACAGGGCCTGACCATTCCGAACACGACGTCCCCCGCGCTCCGTACGATGTTTGGGCGGCCGCATAGTATCGGCCAACCTGTTCACCCGTACGCACCGCCCATCACCCGTACGCCGTGAAGAATCATATTTCACTCACAGTCAGCAGTCGTTTACGACAAGGCCCTTGGGAAACACGGACTCTCGACGGAATCGCTGTGCACCAGTACCGTCACAAACCCCCCGTGCGGCGTCTATCCACTTGGCGCGCCATCCGCATCATGGACGACCATAGGGATGCGGAAAGCAGAATGACCGCTGTGAGAGGAGGCGTCCATGGGATCGGTACGCAAGGCAAGTGCCTGGCTTGGCCTCGTCGACGACAACGAAGACGAGCGTTACTACGACGACGACTACTCCGACGGGACCGAGTCCGGGGAGGCCTGGGTCACCGATCCGCGCGTCAAGGTGGCCTCGGACGTCGCCGAGGAGAGAGGCCGCCGCATCGGCACGGTGACCCCGGACAGCTTCCGGGACGCCCGCGCCATCGGCGAGCTGTTCCGCGAAGGCGTGCCGGTCATCATGAACCTCACGGCCATGGACGCCGCCGACGCCAAGCGCGTGGTCGACTTCGCGGCCGGGCTGATCTTCGGCCTGCGGGGTTCGATCGAGCGGGTGTCGACCCGTGTGTTCCTGCTGACCCCCGCCAACACGGAGATCGTGAACGGCGACCCGGCCGGGCACCGCACGGACGGCTTCTTCAACCAGAGCTGAGGCAGGGCCGCTCACCGGCCCTGCCCCCGCGCAGGGTTCACCGGACGGGGTCTACCGGAAGGCGTCGAGTCCGGTGAGCGCCTTGCCCAGCACGAGCTGGTGCATCTCGACGGTGCCCTCGTAGGTGAGCACCGATTCGAGGTTGGTCGCGTGCCGCATCACGGGGTATTCGAGCGAGATCCCGTTGGCGCCGAGAATGGTGCGGGCCGTGCGGCAGATCTCGATCGCTTCTCGTACGTTGTTGAGCTTGCCGAAGCTGACCTGTTCGGGACGCAGGCGGCCGGCGTCCATGCGCCGCCCCAGATGATGGGCGAGCAGAATCCCCTTGTGCAGTTCGACCGCCATGTCGGCGAGTTTGGCCTGGGTGAGCTGGAAGCCGCCGATGGGCCGCCCGAACTGTTCCCTCGACTTCGCGTAG
Organism: Streptomyces violaceus; assembly: GCF_036014075.1. Taxonomy (NCBI): domain Bacteria; kingdom Bacillati; phylum Actinomycetota; class Actinomycetes; order Kitasatosporales; family Streptomycetaceae; genus Streptomyces; species Streptomyces violaceus. The sequence goes on along the minus strand of NZ_CP107911.1, from coordinate 7,135,945 downwards.
TCGACCGCGGCCTCGAATGAACTGCGGGCCGCGCCCATGGCGCCCCAGACGATTCCGTACCGGGCGTGGGACAGACAGCTGAGCGGTCCGCGCAGGCCGGTGACCTCCGGCAGTACGGCGTCGGCGGGCAGTCGTACGTCGTCGAGGACGAGTTCGCTGGTGACGGAGGCGCGCAGGGACCACTTGTGCTTGATCTCCGGAGCGGAGAACCCAGCGCTGCCGGTCGGCACCACGAATCCCCGGATCCCGTCCTCGGTCTGCGCCCACACGACGGCGACGCCGGCGACCGAGCCGTTGGTGATCCACATCTTGCGGCCGTTGAGGACCCAGTCGGTACCGTCGCGCTTGGCGTACGTCCGCATGGCGGCGGGGTCGGAGCCGTGGTCCGGCTCGGTGAGCCCGAAGCACCCGATGACCTCGCCGGAGGCCATGCGAGGCAGCCACTCCTGCTTCTGCGCCTCACTCCCGAACCGGTGGATGGCGTACATGGCGAGGGAGCCCTGCACGGAGACGAGGGACCGGATGCCGGAGTCGGCGGCCTCCAGCTCCAGGCAGGCGAGCCCGTACCGCACGGCGGAGGCACCGGCGCACCCGTACCCGCTCAGCGACATCCCGAGCGCGCCGAGACCCCCGAGCTCCCGGGCCAGCTCCCGGATCTCCGGCAGCTCCCCCTTCTCGTACCAGTCGGCGACATACGGCAGCACCCGGTCCGCGGCCCAGGCCCTGACCGTGTCCCTGATGCCGAGGTCCTCCGGATCCAGCAGGTCGTCGAGGCCGAGGGGATCGGTGGGGTCGAAGGGAGGAATTCTGGACGACTGGGACATGCTGACACCCTCCGAGGCTCTTTAACTAGCACCGCTAGTCAAGACGCTACGACGCCTGCCCACCCACGCACCACCCGTAGCTCCCAACTGAGGGGCAGGTCTCCGACGGGAGCGGGGCACCATCGGCGCCTGCGGGCCTTCCTGCCTCGGCAGAGCACGCAGGGCACCGTCCGGCCGGCGCCGAAGCCCCACTGCCACAAGCCGCCGACGGCGCCCCGCCCCCACGGGCGACCCTGACCCCTCGGTCGGCAGTTACGGGTGGTGCGTGGGTGGGCGACTCACACCGAGACGCGCGACTCCGCGGCGTCCCTCTGCGCAGGAACCTCCACAGCCCCCGCACCCGCCTCCTCGCACTGCATGGTCCGCGGCAACCGCAACGCCATCACCGCCCCGAGCACCAACAACCCCGCGCTCACCAGCAACGTCACATGCAGTCCGTGCACAAACGCGTCCCGGGCGGCATGCCGTAGAGCGGCCCCGGCCGACCCGCCCAGCTGCGCGGCAACCTCGTACGCCTCCCCCAGCGAATGCCCGGCCGAGGAGGACGCCGACGCCGGCACCCCCGGCACACCCGACAGCCCAGGCGCGTACGCCGCGTTCATCACGCTGCCGAGCAGCGCGATCCCGATCCCCGCCCCGAGCTGGTACGACGTCTCCCCGATCGCCGCCGCCCCACCGGCCTGCTCCTGCGGCGCCTCGCTCAGCATCGACTCGTACGCCCCGAAGAGCGTCGTCTCAAGACCGAAGCCCAGCAGCACGAACGCGGCCAGCATCAACGCGCAGTCGTCGGTCCGGCCCAGCGCCGTCAGCAGCACCACCGCGAACGCCGTGAGGCAGAACCCGACGCTCACCATCCGCCGCGGCCCGAACCGCCGCAGCATCCGCGCACCGGCCAGCCCGGCCGCCATCGCGGCGAACGTCAGCGGCAGCAGCCGCAGCCCCGTCTCCAGCGGCGACAGCCCGAGCACCAGCTGGAGGTACTGAGCCGCGATCAGCTCGAGACCGACCAGCGCGAGCATCGCCAGAACGATGCAGCCGACGGACGTACTGAACGCCGGCCGCGCGAACATCTTGAGGTCGACCAGCGGATACGCCCGCCGCCGCTGCCGCCGTACGAAGGCCACCAGCAGCGCCGCACCCAGGACCAGCGGCAGCACGGTGAACATGCTCCACACCGGCTCCCCGCCTCCGAGCCGCTTGACGCCCAGCACCATGCCGAACAGCCCGGCCGCCGCCATCAGGGCGCCGATGACGTCCCAGGGACCGGTGCCGTCGCCCTTCGACTCGGGCAGCAGCAACCGCCCCACCGGAAGACTGACCAGCATCAACGGAATGTTGACGAGGAAGACCGAACCCCACCAGAAGTGCTCCAGCAGGAAGCCGCCCAGCAGCGGCCCGACCGCCGCGCCCACCGCGGCCACGGCGCTCCAGATGCCGATCGCGAGCGCCCGCTCGCGCCGGTCCGGAAAGACCTGGCGCAGGATCGACAGGGTCGCGGGCATGATCATCGCGCCGCCCACGCCGAGCAGCGCCCGCGCCGCGATCAGCACCTGGGCGTTGTCCGCCAGGGCCGCCATACCGGAGGCCACGCCGAACAGCGCGTACCCGAGGAGCAGGACCCTTCGGCGGCCGACGCGGTCGCCCAGCGTGCCGAACAGGATCAGCAGCGAGGCGCAGACGAGCGGGTAGATGTCGACGATCCAGAGCAGCTCGATCCCGCCGGGCCTCAGGTCCTCGGTGACGGCGGGGACCGCCACGTGCAGCACGGTGGCGTCGACGGCGACCAGCAGCAGGCTGACGCAGAGGACGACGAGAACCGCCCAGCGGTTGGCACCGGCCCCGGCCGCCCGACGGCGCAGCGCAGCGGCAGCCGTGGTCGTCCCGGACATGTACGTACCTCCCAGATGTTCCCTCGCGATCGGCGGGCTCACGGGGTGGGGGACGCCCCCGCGACTCGGCCGGAGAGGAGCGGTGGTCTCCGGCCCGCGCAAACGAAAAGCGAGTGACACGTCAGCGTACGCGAGTCCCCGCCGGAGCCTAGTGGCGGACCTCTCACAGTCCCGGCGGAAAGATGTGGCGTACGCCACTCCCCTCTGGGTCGACCACGCCCCGGCCGGCCGCCCGGTTCCGCCCCGGGTCGATAATCGGGCCCGTGACCGATCTCGAGACGCGCGCGACCCCGTCGTCCCGCGCCGGGGCGCTGCGCCGGGCGGCCCCGGCGCTGCTGGGGTACGCGGCCGTGCGTGCCCTGGGCCTTCTCGCCCTGGCCGTGTGGAGCGCGGCCCGGGACAAGAGCGCGTACACACTGCTGACCGCTCGCTGGGACGCGCTCTGGTACACCAGGGTCGCCGAGCTCGGCTACGGCTACGAGGTGCGCCTGGCGAACGGGGACGTGCACTCGAATCTCGCGTTCTTCCCGCTGCTGCCCTGGCTGGAGCGGCTGGTGGCGGCGGTGTCCCCGTTGTCGTACGCGGACGGGGGTTTCCTCGTCAGTCTGTTCGCCTCTCTCGCCGCGGCCTGGGGGATCTTCGCGGTGGCCGACCATGTGTACGGCCGCCGGGCCGGGGTGTGCGCGGTGCTGCTGTGGGCCGTCCTCCCGGTCGGGATCGTGCAGTCGATGGCGTACAGCGAGTCCCTGTTCACGGCGCTCGCCGCGTGGGCGCTGTACGCGGTCCTGACCGGCCGCTGGCCGATGGCGGGCACGCTGGCCCTGCTGGCGGGGCTGACCCGTCCGGTGGGGATGGCGGTGGTGGCGGCGGTGTGGGTGGCGGCCCTCGCCTCTTTCGTGCGGGACCGACGCGCGAGCGAACCGGACGGCGCGCGGATCGCGCCAAGCGCCCCCGACTCCGGCCCCGCCCCCGGCTCAGCCCCCGCCTCCGCCTCCGCCGATGCCTCTCGCGTCCTCGGCATGCTGCTGGCCCCCCTCGGCACCGCCGGCTACGTGCTGTGGGTCGGCCACCACACGGGCAAGGGGCCGCTCGGCTATCTCGACGTGCAGGCCGGGTGGCGCAACGGCTTCGACGGCGGGTACGCCTTCGCCCGGTTCGTCGCCGAGAAGTTCACGTCGTTCCCCTCGGCCCTGGCGGGCGTCGGGCTGATCGTCGGGGTCGCGTCAGTCATCTGGCTGTATGTGGTCGGGGTTCGTCAGCGCCAGCGGCTGCCGCTGCTGGTCTACACCGGGGTCGTCACCGCGCTCGCGCTGTGCGCGTCGAGCTACTTCGGCTCGAAACCGCGCCTGCTGATGCCCGCCTTCCCGCTTCTGCTGCCCCTCGCACTGGCCCTGGCCCGGCTGCGTACGCGCAGGTCAGCGCTGGTGCTCGGGTCCGTGGCGGTAGCCTCTGCGGTGTACGGGGCGTTCTGGCTGAACGGCTCCGGTCCGCCCTGACCCGCTGTGAGCGCCGGGGGAATTCCGCACCATGCTCCGGTGAACGAATTCAAAAGCGCAATAAAACCCCCATCCGGAATGATCAAAGGAATTGAAGGCCACAGCGGCCGACGATTGCGGATTCGGTGGAAATAAACCTCCTCCTGAGAGGAATCCCACATCACATCGTCATCACAAAGCCGTTGATTCGCCCGGGATCAGAGCTCACTCGCTGTAACGTCGATTGGGTGCGTACCGAACCGAAGCTCACCCGTCTGGACCGGGTGTTCGCCCGGCTGGATCGTGAGCCGGAACGACCCGCCCACATCGATGTGCCGAAGATGAGCAGGCACCGCGTCGTGCTCATCGCCGCCACCGCGGCGTTCTACGGCGCGATCGTGTGGGCTGTGGTGATCACGTCCTGGCTGGTCCGGCTCGACTGGCAGGTCATGTTCTTCCGGCCGTACCAGCAGTGGTCGGAGATCCACTGGTTCGTCGACTACTACGTGGTGCTCGGCCAGCGCGGCCCGACCGCGGTGATGGTCGCGGCCTGGCTGGGCTGGCGCTCCTGGCGGCAGCACACCCTGCGTCCGCTGCTCGCCCTCGGCGTCTCGCTGCTCCTGCTGAACATCACGGTCGGCGCCGCCAAGTACGGCATGGGCCGGCTGGGACCGCACTACGCGACCGTGATCGGCTCGAACGAGATGTGGCGCGGCGGCGATATATTTCCGAGCGGTCACACCGCCAACGCCGTGGTGACCTGGGGAATCCTGGCCTATATGGCCTCCACTCCGAGAGCGCGCCGCTGGCTGTCCGCCGTGTCCGCGGTGACCTCGCTCGGCGTCGGGATGGCCACCGTCTACCTCGGTACGCACTGGCTGAGCGATGTGCTCCTGGGCTGGGTCGCGGGGCTGCTGATCCTGCTCGCCCTGCCGTGGTTCGAGCCGCTGATCGCCCGTGCCGAGGCCAGGATCTTCGACCTGCGCGACCGCTGGCGGTCCCGCCGGAGCGGTACGGCTTCCGCCCCGGTCAGCGCGCCGCCCGTGGTGGTCACGCCGCTGCCCGCCGACCGGGACGACGTCGCGGCCCGTTCGCCCCGGGCCCCGGCCTACCTGGCCCCGGGCCCGCACACGGCCCGCTCGGAGCGCACCCCGGTCACCCCGGCCGGCAGCCGCCGCCCGCCGCACCCGGAGCGGCTCCCGCGCGGCTCGACCTCCTCGGCCCACCCCTGACGGGCGGCTGACCGCGGCGGACGGCAGAGCCGGCGCGCACGCCCCTCCCGGCACACGAAGGCCCCGGTTCCGAAGCGGAACCGGGGCCTTCGCCGTGTCTCGGTCTCAGCCCTTCCAGGCCCGCGCCACTCGGCCGCCCTTGACCTCGAAGTTCAGCCGTCCCACGCGGTACTCCATCGTGATGATCGCCCCCGGCGGCAGCGAGCGCACCGTCGGCCAGCCGCGCTCACGCGCGAGGTGTTCGGCCCGGTCGGCCGCCAGGCCGACATAGGTGTCCGGGCTGTCGTCGGGTTCCGCGGAAGGTGTCGGAATCGGTGCCATGCCGCCACGCTATGTCCTGCCCCGCGACCGCGGTAGTCCGGGCCCGAGGACCGGTGACCGTCCGTCCCCGGTCACACTTCTGTCACAAGATCACGACAGCTGTTTCCGGCGATGTCCGTCACACGGACGAGCGGTTCTGTAGGCCTTCCGCAGGCATTCGATCGTAATTCCCGCGTGTCATGCGGGCTCCTGGAAAAGCCCGGCGGAAAGTTCCCGGAGAAGTACCCCTGGAGCTCCATTCCATTCCGGCGCCGTCACCGGTCCGGCCGAGCCGGCGCCGCACGGGAAATGCGTGGATCGGGCACGGAGAGGCCGATACGCCCCTGTCGGAGCGCGCGGTGACCCGAGCATCATGGCGTGAGCTCGGGGGTATGTGCGGCGCGGGCTTCGGCGGCCCGGTACGCGATGAGCGAAGGGGCGAGCGAGCGATGGGGACGCAGACCGTACAGGCGACGGCGCGGCCCGTGCCGAGGAAGCGGCACGGGCGGGTGGTGGTCGACTGGCTGACGACGACGGACCACAAGAAGATCGGCCACCTCTACCTGATCACATCGTTCCTCTTCTTCCTGGTCGCCGGTGTGATGGCGCTGCTGATGCGCGCCGAGCTGGCCCGCCCGGGACTCCAGATCATCGACAACACGCAGTACAACCAGGCGTTCACGCTGCACGGCACGATCATGCTGCTGCTGTTCGCGACGCCGACCTTCGCGGGCTTCGCCAACGAGCTGATGCCTCTCCAGATCGGCGCGCCCGACGTCGCCTTCCCCCGGCTGAACATGTTGTCGTACTGGCTGTTCCTGTTCGGCGGGCTGATCGTGCTCGGCTCGCTGCTGGTGCCCTCGGGGCCGGCGGACTTCGGCTGGACCGCCTACGCCCCGCTCAACAGCGCGGAGCGCACGCCGGGTCTCGGGGCCGATCTGTGGATCATGGGGCTGGCGCTGTCCGGCTTCGGCACGATCCTCGGCGCGGTCAACTTCGTCACCACCATCATCGGGATGCGCGCCCCCGGCATGACGATGTTCCGGATGCCGATCTTCGTCTGGAACACGCTCTTCACGTCGATCCTGATCCTGATGGCGTTCCCGGTGCTGGCGGCGGCGCTGCTGGTGCTGGAGGCGGACCGGCGGTTCGGCTCGCAGGTCTTCGACGCGGCCAACGGCGGGGCGATCCTGTGGCAGCACCTGTTCTGGTTCTTCGGGCATCCCGAGGTCTACATCATCGCGCTGCCGTTCTTCGGGATCATCACGGAGATCATCCCGGTCTTCAGCCGCAAGCCGATGTTCGGCTATCTGACGCTGGTCGGCGCGACGATGGCGATCACCGGCCTCTCGGTGGTGGTGTGGGCGCACCACATGTTCGCCACGGGCGCGGTGCTGCTGCCGTTCTTCTCCTTCATGAGCTTCCTGATCGCGGTGCCGACGGGCGTGAAGTTCTTCAACTGGACCGGCACCATGCTCAAGGGCTCGCTGTCCTTCGAGACACCCATGCTGTGGGCGACGGGCTTCCTGGTGACGTTCCTGTTCGGCGGGCTGACCGGGGTGATCCTGGCGTCGCCGCCGATGGACTTCCATGTGACGGACTCGTACTTCGTGGTCGCGCACTTCCACTACGTCGTCTTCGGCACCGTCGTCTTCGCGATCTTCGCCGGGTTCTTCTTCTGGTGGCCGAAGTTCACCGGGAAGATGCTCGACGAACGGCTCGGCAAGATCCAGTTCTGGGTGCTCTTCGTCGGCTTCCACACCACCTTCCTGGTGCAGCACTGGCTGGGCGCCGAGGGCATGCCCCGCCGGTACGCGGACTACCTCGCCGCGGACGGGTTCACCGCGCTCAACACCGTCTCGACGATCGGCGCGTTCCTGCTCGGCATGTCGACGCTGCCGTTCCTCTACAACGTGTGGAAGACCGCCAAGTACGGCGAGAAGGTCGAGGTCGACGACCCCTGGGGCTACGGCCGGTCCCTGGAGTGGGCGACGTCCTGCCCGCCGCCCCGGCACAACTTCACGGCGTTGCCCCGGATCCGGTCCGAGTCCCCGGCGTTCGACCTGCACCATCCGGAGTACGCGGCGGTGACTGCGCAGCCCGAGCCAAGGCGCCATCAAGCCGGTCGCGAGTCCTCCTGATCGCCTCGATCAGCTCCACCGGCTCCAGCACCTCGAACTCGAAGCCCAGCATCACCACGTGGATGACCATCACGTCGAGGCTGCCGGCGCCGCAGCGCAGCAGGCAGCTGCCGGGGCCCTCGGCCTCCAGCACCCCGGCGGAGGGTGAGATGTGGGCGGCGGCCTCCTCCAGGGGCGCCAGGAGCCGCACCACGGCGTGGGCGGCGTACGCGCGCGTGGAGACGCCCTGGGAGACGTAGGCGGCCAGGTCCTCGGCGGGCGGCTCGCGCGGTGCGAAGCGCGGGCCGTGCGGCGGCCTGGGCGTGATGCGATCGGCGCGGAAGGTGCGCCAGTCCTCCCGCTCCAGGTCCCAGGCGACCAGGTACCAGCGGCGCTCGGTGCACACCAGGCGGTGGGGTTCGACGCTGCGGCGGCTGAGGGTGCCGTCGTAGCCGCGGTACTCGAAGCGCAGCCGCTCGGCGTCCCGGCAGAGGTGGGCGAGTTCGGTCAGCACGACGGGGTCGACGGCGTCGGGCACGGGGCCGCGCAGCATCGGCACGGTGAAGGCGTTGAGGGCGCCCACCCGGCGGCGCAGCCGGTTCGGCAGCACCTGTTCCAGCTTGGCGAGGGCCCGTACCGAGGTCTCGCCGATGCCCTCGATGCCCTGCCCGGCGGCCGTGCGCAGCCCGACCGCCACGGCCACGGCCTCGTCGTCGTCCAGCAGCAGCGGCGGCAGTTCGGCGCCGGCGCCCAGCTGGTAGCCGCCGCCCGTGCCGGGGCTGGCGTTGACCGGGTAGCCGAGCTCGCGCAGCCGGTCGACGTCGCGGCGCAGGGTGCGGGCGCTGACGCCGAGCCGGTCGGCCAGGTCGGCGCCGGACCACTCGCGGTGGGCCTGGAGCAGGGACAGCAGACGCAGCAGGCGTGCCGAGGTCTCCAACATGGGGCGAGTCTGTCAGCCCTTGCGGACAGCTGCTGTCCTCAAGGCTCGTAGGCCAGTTGCGGTACGTCGAAGCAGGTGCGGTTCATGTCGCCCTGGCCGACCCAGCCCTTGCCGTCCTGCCAGCGGGCCACCGACAGGCAGGTCTCGCGGGTCTTCGGGGGCTCGGCGAGCCGCTGGAACTCGACGGGCAGGAGCAGTCCGCCCGCCGTGTAGCCCTGGCTGCGGTTCATGAAGCCGTCGACGCACGCGCGCGTGATGTCCGTCCTCGCGCAGGACTTCGCCGCGTCCGTGAACCAGCGTGCGGCGGCCCACCCCTCCAGCTGCCACTGGGAGTGTGTCTTCAGGCCTTCCGTCGCCTCGCGGAACTCCCGTACGGCCGGGTGGCCGGTGTCGTCGAAGTCGCGGCTCGCGCCGGTCGCCCAGAGGGCGTTGCGGCAGCGCGGGGCGTCCTTGTAGGCGTCGGGGACGGTGGACGTCCAGTTCTGCACGTTGGTCACCTTGGCGGTGATGTCGGCGCCGACCTGGTCCATGGCCTGGCAGAGCCGGGCGTTGCCGTGGCCGTCGATGGCGTCGAAGACCAGGTCGGCGCCCTGCTCCTTCAGATCGGCCGCGACGGCGCGGAAGTTGGGCAGGGCGAAGTCGACCTGCTCGGTGACGACCTTGTAGCCCTCGGCGCGCAGGCCCCGCTCGACGAGCCGGGCGTAGGCGGCGGACGCGGACTGGTTGTAGGAGACGACGGCCGCGGTACGGGCGCCGTGCTCACGTTTGAAGTAGCGGTAGACCTCGGTCCCCCCGTACAGCTTGCCGTCCCAGCCGGTGGTGCCGTCGCGGGGCGCGAGGCTGCCGTAGATGCCGTAGAGGTGCGGATAGGTGTCGTAGGCGCCGCCGATGGGCTGGCCGCCGATGTCGGGCACGCGCGCGCGGGAGACGCGGGAGGCGCCCGCGTAGTCCAGTGCGGTGGTGGCGACCAGGGCGACGACCTCGTCCTCCTCGACCAGCTTGTGCACGCACTCGTTGTTGCCGACGCCGCTGCCGCCGTCGTCGCACAGGCGTACCTCGACGCGGCGGCCGTCGATGCCCCCGCGCGCGTTGAGCCGGTCGAACCAGGCCTTGGCGCCGTCGCGCGGGCCGGTGAAGGCGCTGCCGCCGACCGGGCTGGTGGCACTGGTGATGATGCCGACCCGCAGGGGCGCGGAGTCGCGGAGCGCCGGGGTGCGGCCGTCGCGCTCGAAGTCGCGCTCCGGGAGGCGGCTGCCGCAGGCCGCGCTCAGGGCGAGCAGCAGCACCGCGGCGAGAACCTCAGCAGCCCGGGATCGGCGACGCATTGCCGCTCAGTTGCACCAGCGCGCACAGCGTCTTGGCGGACACCTTCCAGGTGCCCTCCTGCTCGACGGCCGTCCCGGAGGCGTCCGGCAGAGCGGTGGCGCCCTTCAGGGTGAGCGTGTACGTCACGTCGGCCTCGGTCGCCGAGGTGAACTCGATCTTGGTGACCTTCGCCTGGACCTGCCCGCCGCGTTCGTCACCGCTGAAGGCCTGCAGGACCGGGCCCATCCGGTCGCCGTTCTCCAGGACGGCCTGCTTGTCCTCGGTCGAGGTCCCCGGGTCGAAGAACGTCTGCCAGTTCTGCTTGATCTCCTTCTCGGCCGCGGCCCGGTCCGCCGGTGCGCTGGCCGGCGCGCTCGCGGTCCGCTCCGTGGTCGGTGTGGGGGGCGTGCTCTCGCTGCCGCCGCCGCTGTCGTCACTGCACGCCGCGAGGGCCGGGGCGAGGGTCAGGACCAGGGCGGCCGCGATCGCCGTGCCCCGTCCCGCGGCTCGCGGGCCCTCTGTCGCTTTACCCCGCCTGAGGTCGCTGCCGAGAACCATCTGGCTCACCACCGGGTGTCGGTCCGGGCCATGTGCGCCCGGTGCTTTCAGGGTCAGCTTCCACAGGGCATAGTGCAAGCGATCGCCGGACTTGAACAGGCAGCCAGGCACACAGCCGAACCGACGTGTGGGAGCCAGCGATGCGTACCAGCCGACTGCGGACCGTGCATCCCGTCCTGTGGACCGGCTGGGCCGCGCTGGCCGCGGGCGCGGTGCTGTGCGTCGTCGGCTGGTACGGCGTCTCCGGTGAGCGCTTCGCGGAACGGCAGTTGCCCTATCTCGCCTCCTGCACGGTCCCCGGCGCGGCACTGATCGTCTCCGGGGCGGTGCTGCTGGCCCACGGCCGGGGCTCGATCGCCGCCGCGCGCGTGGAGGAGCTGTACGGCCTGCTGGTGGCCGCCGAACCCGACGGCCCTCAGGGGCGCACCGGGACCGGGCAGGCCTCCCTCGCGCCGCTCGCGGTCAGCGGCGAGCAGCTGATGGTGCCGGGCGGCACGCTGTGGCACCGCGCGGACTGCCCGCTGGTCGCGGGGAAGGCGGAGGCGGTCCCGGTGGACTCCAAGCTGGTGGCGAGCGGTGAACTGGGCCCCTGCCCGATCTGCGAGCCCACCGGGGAAACCGACTGAGCCCGGCCGATGTCCTCGCTGACGTACGACCTCACTCTCGCCGGCCTCTCGGTCGGCAGCGCGGCGGCGCTGACCGGGATCGGCCTGATCGTGACGTACCGCGCGACCGGCGTGCTCAACTTCGCGCACGGCGCGATCGCGATGGTGTGCGCGTACGTGCTGCGGCAGTGCGTGGTCGACTGGGGCTGGCCGCTGTGGCTCGGGGCCACGGTGACCCTGCTGGTGCTGGCGCCGGGGCTGGGGGTCGTACTGGAACGGTTCGTCTTCCGGCCGCTGGCGGTCCTCGGCGGCGACCCGGCGCAGACGCTGGTGGCGTCCATCGGGGTGTTCGTGCTGCTGGTGGGCGGGGCGGCGCTGCTGTGGGGGCAGGGAGCGCGGGAGGACGCGCCGGAGCTGGTGCCGGACGAGCCGTGGGGGCAGCTGACGGTGGTGCTGGTGCTGGCCGCCGGGGTGGCGGCGGTGGTCCGCCGGACGCGGTTCGGGCGGGAGTTGCGGGCCGTGGTGGACGACCGGCAGCTCGCCGTGCTCGGCGGCATCGACGCGGACCGGGTCGCGGCGACGGGCTGGGCGTTCGGCTCGTTCACGGCGGGTCTGACGGGCGTTCTGCTGGTGCCGTACGTGCGTCTCGACCCGTACGGGCTGCCGTTGCTCGTGATGGAGGTCGTGGCCGTCGCGGTTGCCGCGCGGATGCGGAGCCTGCCGGTCGCGGTGGTGGTGGCGCTGGGCATCGGGGTGGCGCAGAGCCAGCTGACGCGGCTGCATCCGTCGGGCTGGGGCGAGCCGCTGCTCCAGGCCGTCGGCACGAACCTGTTCGTCGTCGCGCTGCTGATCGCGGCCCTGGTGCTGCCGGGCGTGGGCACGCGGGACGCGCTGCCGCGCACCGCCACCGCCCGGGTCCCGACACCGCCCGGCGCGTGGATCGTGGCGGCCGTGCTGTTCCTGCTGCCGCTGGGCCTGGCCGGCCGGGACCTGCACACCTCGGTCCAGGTGCCGGCGCTGGCCGTGATTCTGCTGTCCCTGGTGGTGGTCACGGGCCGGGGCGGCCAGATCTCTCTGGGACAGGCGGCGTACGCGGGTCTGGGCGCCCTGTTCACCGCGCTGCTGGCGGCCGGCCGCTTCCCGGGGCTGCCCCGTCTGCCGGAGCTGGCGGCCCTCGCGGTGGCGGTCGTCCTGGTGGCGCCGCTCGGCCTGCTCACCGGCTGGCCGGCGATCGGACGCCGGGGCCTGGCGCTGGCGCTGGCGACGTTCGCCGTCGGCGTGGGGGTGAGCCGCTTCGTCTTCGCCCAGCCGTACGCCACGTCCGGCCTGTCGCTGGGCCGTCCGGCGGGCTTCGACGGGGACCGTGCCTACTACGTCCTGGAGCTGCTCCTGCTGGCGGTCGCGCTGCTGGCGACGCACGCCCTGCGCCGGGGGCGGACGGGCCGGGCCCTCGCGGCCATGCGGGACCACGAGCGGGGCGCGCAGGCCGCGGGCGTCCAGGTGCCGTCCCTCAAGCTGCTGGCCTTCGTCGCGGGGGCGGCGCTCGCCGCGCTGGGCGGCGGCATGCTCGGCATGGGTCTGCGCGCCTTCGACGCCGCCGCGTACGACCCGGTGCGCGGCCTGCTGTGGTTCGCGGCGGTCGTGGTGCTGGGCTCCGACAGCGCCCTCGGCGCCCTCGCCGCCGCGGCCCTCCTGGTCGGCCTGGACGCGGGCACCCGGGGCGGTGTCGCCGCGGCGCTGATCGGCGTCCTGGCGATCCTCGTGGGCCGCTTCCCCGGCGGCCCGTACGAGGCACTGCGCACGGCGGCGGAACGCCTGCGGTTGCGCCGCACACCGGCCCTGACACCGGCGGGCGCCCGAGCCCGCGCACGGCTGCGCCCGGCACCACCACAGGCGGCCCGGTCGGCACCGCTGCCGACGGGGGCGACGGCGACAGGAGCGGTGGCTACGGGTGCGACGGCGGGTACGGCACCCGGAAGCGGCGGTCGGTCACCGGCACCCCCGGGCGCCCCCACACCTGAGACCTCCTCAGCCACAGCACCCACCCCTGCCGCTCCCCTCCTCACGGCCCGCCATCTCCACGCCCGCTACGGCGGCTTCACCGCCCTCGACGGAGTCGACCTGGACCTCTTCCCCGGGAGAGTCACCGCCGTCGTGGGCCCCAACGGGGCCGGGAAGAGCACCCTGTTCCACTGTCTGGCCGGGACGCTGCGCCCCGCGCGCGGGACCGTGCGGCTAGGCGGCCGGGACATCACCGCGCTGCCCGCTCACGCCCGGACCCGGCTCGGTGTGGCGCGGACCTTCCAGCAACTGGCCGTCTTCCCGTCGCTGACGGTGTCCGAGAACGTCCGGGTGGGCGCGGAGCAGGGCCGGGTGGCCGACCCGGGCGCCGTGGAGCGGACGCTCAGGCTGCTCGGGCTGGACGGGCCGGTGCGGGCACTGCCCGCCGCCGGGCTGCCCACGGGGACGCTGCGCCGCGTGGAACTGGCCCGGGTCCTCGCGGGCAGTCCCCACGCGCTGCTGCTCGACGAGCCCGCCGCCGGCCTCGACAGCGCCGAAGTGGCCGCCCTGGCCCGGGCCCTGAAGGCCCTGGCCGCCGACGGCACGGCTCTGCTCGTCGTCGAGCACGATCTTGACCTGGTCGCGGGGCTCGCCGATGTCGTGCACGTGATGACCGCAGGGCGGATCGTCGCCTCCGGTCCACCCGGAAACGTCCTGAACGCCCTGGGAACGGCGGCCGGCCCATGACGACCGTCTCCCTGCGCCACGCGCGCGTGCGCTACGGCCCCCTGGAGGCCCTGCACGGCATCACCCTCGCCGCCCCCGGCCCCGGCCTCACCGTTCTGCTGGGCCGCAACGGCTCCGGCCGCACGACCGCCCTGCGCGCGCTGGCCGGCATCGTGCCCCTGTCGGGCGGGGCGGTGGTGTGGGACGGCGCCGACGTGACCCGCGTACCGGCCTACGAGCGGGCCCGGCGCGGGCTGTGCCTGGTGCCGGAGCGGCAGGCCGTGTTCGGCTCGCTCAGCGTGCGCGAGAACCTCGGACTCGCCGCCCCTGACCCCGCCCCGGCCCTCGACGCCTATCCGCAGCTGCGTCCCCTGCTGGAGCGGCGCGCCGGCACCCTCTCCGGCGGGGAGCAGCGCATGCTCGCCCTGTCCCGGGCCTTTCTGGCACGCGCGCGCGTGGTGCTCGTCGACGAGCCCGCCCAGGGCATGTCGCCCCCGGTCGCGGCCCGGACGTACGAGCTGCTGAGCGCGCTCGACGCGTGCGTGGTGATCGCCGAGCAGCGGCTGCCGCCCGATCTGCGGGACCGGCCCGCCCTCGTCTACGAACTGCGCCGCGGGTCGGTCGTGTTCGCCGGGGAGGCGGGCGAGCTCAGCCGATGACCGAGGGCCGGTGCCCGGCCCGCGCAAGGCCCCGTCCGGTCTACCGGCCGGACGGGACCCCGTGTCCCGGCGAGGGGGAGCAGCGGCTCAGATGTCGAGGCGCAGGCCGGGCACGATCATGTGGGGATCACCGCCGATGGCGGACTTGTTGGCGGCGTAGAGGCGCTGCCAGGTGGTCCCGTGCCGGGCGGCGACGCCGCTCAGGGTGTCGCCCTCGCGGACGGTGTAGTCGCCGCGGGACGAGCTGCGGTCCGGGTGCTGTGCGGAACGCGCCGGCGCCTTCCACTGCTTCGCCGGAGCGGGCTTGGAGGTGGCCGGGTCGGCGGCGGAAGCCGCGGGTGCGCTTCCGCTCGCCCCGGCGCGAGCCGAGCAGGTCGGCCAGGCGCCCCAGCCCTGGGCGCGCTGGACCTTGGTGGCGACGGCGATCTGCTGGGACCTGCTCGCCTGGTCGGCGGTGGCCGCGTAGGCCGTGCCGCCGTAGGCGCGCCAGGTCGAGGGGGCGAACTGGAGTCCGCCGTAGTAGCCGTTGCCGGTGTTGATGTGCCAGTTGCCGCCGCTCTCGCACTGGGCGATGCGGTCCCACACTCCGCTGTCAGCCGCCGCGGCGTTGCCGGTCGCCGCCAGCAGTCCCAGGGGGGCGAGCAGCGCCGCCCCGGCGAGGACCGCCGTGGTACGAACCGGGTTCTTCCGAGCGTTGTCGCGCGTGGTATCGGCACATTCGGACATGTAGTTCCCTCTCGAAACACCCGGGGTCCCCCAAGGCGGAACGCCACTCCCCGCGCCATGGGGCGCGTGGGTCGCGCTCGCCCCGCCCGCCGGTGGTGGTGCTGCGCGGTTCCGGAGAACCGTGCGGCCGGCGGACGTACCCGAGCGGTGCTCGCTGCACACGGCGGAGGAATCTAAGGAGTTGACGGTCTGTCATCAAGCAGCGGCCCGTCATGCCAGGCCAGTTCCCCGATACCTCGGGTAACGGCAACTTTCGGACACCCACTTCATTCCTGGATTTCGTGATTTATCGACCAACCGGCTCAACGAGGTGTGACCCACCTCACCACTTCAACGCCCTTTACAAACAAGGGACTTGACCGTGAGTGCGCGATTCCGTGCCGAACGTGACCCTGTGCGCTGGATGGTTCGATTCTGTTCGCCCTGGGGCGTGACTCCCGCCACAGATCACCCGTTGTCTTCTTCATGAGCCGGGGCCTACCCGGACCACAGGCCGGGAGCCACCCGGCTTTGCCACGCACCGCACCCCCGAGGGAGCCCCCCGTGCCGCGCATGCTCGACGTCAGCGACGAGGTACGCGCCGAGATCGGCGACGAAGAAGCAGACCGTCTGCTCGCCGGAGAGACCGCCCCGGGCAGTTACGACTGCACGTCCTGCCGCACTCCGGGCGACTCCGAGCAGGAGCGCACCAGCACCGTCCTCTTCATCGGGGACGAGACCGCTGTCCTCGCCTTCGCCCACTCCGGCTGCCTGCCCTCGCAGGTCGTCCAGGTGACCGAGGAGCAGCTCCGGGGCGCCGTGAAGTCCATCGCCGGCGACGCCGGCGGCGAGCCCGACCAGATGGTGCCCGAGCAGGCGGTGCTCGGCGTGACCAGCGGGCTCGTCCTGATCGCCGGGGAGCTGCACCCGGCCCTGGTGGTGGAGCCGACCGCGCCGATCGCCCGGCCCGGCGCCACCGGATCCGGCGACGACTTCCTGCCGCTGCTCATCGAGCAGGGCTTCATGCCGCTGACCGAGCTGTCCGCCGTACCGCCGGTGCTGCACGGCTGGTCGGTGCTGCTCGCCGTGGGCCAGCTGCACGCGGTGCTCCAGCCGGGCAGCAACGGCGGACAGCCGGTGGCCTGGTGGCAGGCGCACCAGCCGCTCCAGGTGACCGACCCCTGGCGCGCGGCCGCCAACAAGCACCAGCAGGTACTGATGTTCGCCGCGCCCGTCGGCTCGATCGGCCATCAGCCGCGCGAGGACCTGATGCGGGACGCCCTGGACAAGGCGGCGGCGACCGGAAAGCTGGTCGGCGCGGCCCTGCCGCTGGCCGGCACCTGAGCCCGCGGGTCACCCGCACAGCCCGCACACCTGCGAAAGCCGTACGTGGGCCGCATCCCTTGACCCGCAGGGTCGTTTGGACATACGTGCACGCATACGACGTTTCACGCCGCCAGTCCTACTCGTCGATCCCCTCCGCGCGGTCGGCCCAGGACTCCCAGTGCGGCCCATCGGCCACGCCGATCTACGACGCGCTCTACGCCGAGTACGTCAAGTCCTTCCGCGCACTGCCCGGCGATCGCAGCGGCGAGGAAAAGCTGGGTTTCACCGCCTTCGGAACCAGCCCGCACAGTACGGGCTCGTACAGCCATTCGTACGGGAGCTCGTACAGTGCGTACAGCGCGGGGGCCCAGAGCGCCCGCCATGCCGCCGGGCAGCAGCCGCACTGGCAGCGCGTCGGGACCGTCAGCGCACACGGCACGGCGATGCACTACGTGCCGGCCGCACTGCCGCCGGGGCCGCGAAGCGGCGGCTGAGCGAGCACCGGAACAGTGGAAGGGCGGCCCCTCGGGGCCGCCCTTCCACTGTTCCGCGTTACTTCTTCTTCGCGCCGCGCTTCTCGCGCACTCGCACCGAGATGTGGATCGGCGTGCCCTCGAAGCTGAACTCCTCGCGCAGGCGGCGCTCGATGAAGCGCCGGTAGCCCGCCTCGATGAAGCCGGAGGCGAACAGCACGAACCGCGGCGGCTTGGTGCCCGCCTGCGTACCGAACAGGATGCGCGGCTGCTTGCCGCCCCGGACCGGGTGCGGGTGGGCGGCGACCAGCTCGCCGAGGAAGGCGTTCAGCCGGCCTGTCGGGACCCGGGTCTCCCAGCCCGCCAGGGCCGTCTCGATCGCCGGGACCAGCTTCTCCATGTGCCGCCCGGTGCGCGCCGAGACGTTCACCCGCGGGGCCCACGCCACCTGGCCGAGCTCGGTCTCGATCTCCCGCTCCAGGTAGTAGCGGCGCTCCTCGTCGAGGGTGTCCCACTTGTTGAAGGCAAGGACGATCGCGCGGCCCGCCTCCACGGCCATGGTGACGATGCGCTGGTCCTGCACCGAGATCGACTCGGCGGCGTCGATGAGGATGACGGCGACCTCCGCCTTCTCCACGGCGGCGGCGGTGCGCAGCGAGGCGTAGTAGTCGGCGCCCTGCTGGAGGTGGACGCGCTTGCGGATGCCCGCGGTGTCGACGAACTTCCAGGTGACGCCGCCGAGTTCGATCAGCTCGTCGACCGGGTCACGGGTGGTGCCCGCCATCTCGTTGACGACGACGCGCTCCTCGTTCGCCACCTTGTTCAGCAGCGAGGACTTGCCGACGTTCGGGCGGCCGATCAGCGCGATGCGGCGCGGTCCGCCGATACCGCCCGGGCCGAACGCCTCGCGCGGGGCCTCGGGCAGCGCCTCCAGCACCTGGTCCAGCATGTCTCCGGTGCCCCGGCCGTGCAGCGCGGAGACCGGGTGCGGCTCCCCCAGGCCGAGCGACCACAGGTACGAGGCGTCGGCCTCGCCGCTCGGGCCGTCCACCTTGTTGGCGCACAGCACGACCGGCTTGCCGGCCTTGCGCAGGAGTCGCACGACGGCCTCGTCGGTGTCGGTGGCGCCGACCTTGGCGTCGACGACGAAGACGACCGCGTCGGCGGCCTCGATGGCGTACTCGGCCTGGGCGGCCACGGAGGCGTCGATGCCGAGGACGTCCTGCTCCCAGCCGCCGGTGTCGACGACCTTGAAACGACGGCCCGCCCACTCGGCCTCGTACGTCACACGGTCGCGGGTGACGCCCGGCTTGTCCTCGACGACGGCCTCGCGGCGCCCGATGATGCGGTTCACGAGAGTCGACTTGCCGACATTGGGCCTGCCGACCACGGCGAGCACGGGCAGCGGGCCGTGCCCGGCCTCCTCGATCGCGCCCTCGACGTCCTCGGGGTCGAAGCCCTCCTCCGCGGCGAGCTCCATGAACTCCGCGTACTCGGCGTCGCCGAGCGCCCCGTGGTCGTGCTCGTGCGGGGCCGAGCCGTCGGGCTGGATGTGGTCGTTCATGAAGTCCGTACCTCGTCGTTCATCTTGGTGGTCGGTGGAGTACCCGCTGTCTTCCGGGCTGATCCACTACTCAGTGTTGCCTAGCGCCTGGTGAGGCGCCTGGCGTTTTCCAGGTGGGCGGCGAGCTGCTTCTGGATGCGGCCGGTGGCCTCGTCCAGCGCCTTGCGCGTACGGCGCCCGCTGCCGTCGCCCGCGTCGAAGGGCTCGCCGAAGACGACGTCGACGCGCGAGCGCAGCGGAGGCAGCCCCTTTATCAACCGTCCGTGCTTCTCGGTGCTTCCCAGCACGGCGACCGGCACGATCGGGGCGCCGCTGCGCACCGCGAAGTACGCGAGCCCGGCGCGCAGCGAGGCGAAGTCGCCCTCGCCCCGGGTGCCCTCGGGGAAGATGCCGAGCACGCCGCCGTTCTCCAGGATGCCGAGCGCCTGGGTGATCGCCGTGCGGTCGGTGGTGTCGCGGTCCACCTTCACCTGCCCGATGCCGAGCAGGAAGGGGTCCAGCGGGCCGATGAACGCTTCCTTCTTGATCAGGAAGTGCGTCGGCCGGGGCGCCACGCCCATGACCATCGGACCGTCGATGTTGTGGGAGTGGTTGACGGCGAGGATCACCGGGCCGTTCGCGGGCACGCGCCAGGCGCCGAGCACGCGCGGCTTCCACAGCCCGTACATCAGGCCGACGCCGATACGCCGCCCGACCTCGGCGCCCCGTACCGAAGGCAGCTCGGTCACTTCCCGGCCCGCTTCTCCTCGACGAGGGTGACGACACACTCGATGACCTGGGCCAGCGTGAGCTCGGTGGTGTCCACCTCGACCGCGTCGCCGGCCTTGGCGAGCGGCGAGGTCTTGCGGCTGGAGTCGGCCGTGTCCCGCTTGATCAGGGCCTCGCGGGTGGTGTGGACGTCGGAGCCCTTCAGCTCGCCGCTGCGGCGGGCGGCACGCGCCTCCGGGGAGGCGGTGAGGAAGATCTTCAGGTCGGCGTCGGGCAGCACGGTCGTGCCGATGTCACGGCCCTCCACCACGATGCCCTGCTCCGCGGAGGCGGCGATCGAGCGCTGCAGCTCGGTGATCCGGGCCCGCACCTCGGACACCGCGCTGACCGCGCTGACCTTGGAGGTGACCTCCTGGGTGCGGATCGGGCCGGCCACGTCGACGCCGTCGACGGTGATGGTCGGGCCCAGCGGGTCGGTGCCCGAGACGATCTCCGGCTTGCCGGCCGCGGCGGCGATCTCGGCGGGGTCGTCGATGTCGATGCCGTTGCTCACCATCCACCAGGTGATCGCCCGGTACTGGGCGCCGGTGTCCAGGTAGCTCAGCCCGAGCTGCGCCGCCACGGCCTTCGAGGTGCTCGACTTGCCCGTGCCGGAGGGGCCGTCGATGGCGACAATCACGGGCGTGGGGCTTTCCACAGTGGAGACCTTCCTGAACCGGGCTGGCGGGGTGAGGGCGCGACTGCCCCGCACAAGGTTACTGGGTGCGGGTCACTCGTCCGGCCGCGCGTCGGTCAGCCTCGTCCAGCATGCACTACTGCCGGATCGCCCAGCCCCGCTCGCGCAGAGCGGCGCTCAGCACGGGCGCCGCCTTCGGCTCCACCATCAGCTGCACCAGACCGGCCTGCTGCCCCGTGGCGTGCTCGATCCGTACGTCCTCGATGTTGACGCCGGCCATGCCCGCGTCGGCGAAGATCCGGGCCAGCTGTCCCGGCTGGTCGTCGATGAGCACCGCCACGACCTCGTAGACCCGCGGAGCGGACCCGTGCTTGCCGGGGACGCGGACCTGCCCCGCGTTGCCGCGCCGCAGGACGTCCTCGATGCCGGTGCTGCCCTCGCGGCGCTTGTGGTCGTCGGTGGACTGCAGGGCACGCAGGGCCCGCACGGTCTCCTCCAGGTCGCCGGCGACGTCCGTGAGCAGGTCGGCGACCGGCCCGGGGTTCGCGGAGAGGATGTCGATCCACATCCGGGGATCGGAGGCGGCGATCCGCGTCACGTCCCGGATGCCCTGCCCGCACAGCCGTACGGCCGCCTCCTCGGCGTTCTCCAGACGCGCGGCGACCAGGCTGGAGACCAGGTGGGGCATGTGGGAGACGAGTGCGACGGCACGGTCGTGGGCGTCGGCGTCCATCACCACCGGCACGGCACGGCAGTGCGAGACCAGCTCCAGGGCGAGGTTCAGCACCTCGGTGTCGGTGTCCCGGGTCGGGGTCAGCACCCAGGGCCGGCCCTCGAAGAGGTCCCCGGTCGCGGCCAGCGGGCCGGACTTCTCGCGGCCCGACATCGGGTGCGAGCCGATGTACGCGGTCAGTTCGAGGCCGCGTGCCTCCAGCTCGCGGCGCGGCCCGCCCTTGACGCTGGCGACGTCGAGGTAGCCGCGCGCCGCACCGCGGAGCATGGCGTCGGCGAGCACGTCCGCCACGTGGGCGGGCGGGGCGGCGACGATCGCGAGGTCGACGGGCCCGTCCGGCGCCTCGTCCGTGCCGGCGCCGAACGCGGCCGCCGTGCGGGCCTGGTCGGGGTCGGGGTCGGCGAGGTGCACGGTGACGCCCCGCTGGGACAGGGCCAGGCCGGCGGACGTGCCGATGAGGCCGGTGCCGATGACGAGTGCGGTTCTCACTGGGCGATGTCCTTGCGCAGGGCGGCCGCGGCGCCGAGGTAGACGTGGGCGATGCCAGCCCGGGGCCGGTCCGACTCGATGTGCGCGAGGACCCGGACGACGCGCGGCATGGCGCCCTCGATGTCCAGTTCCTGGGCGCAGATCAGCGGTACGTCGACGATGCCGAGCTTGCGGGCGGCGGCCGCCGGGAAATCGCTGTGCAGGTCGGGCGTGGCCGTGAACCAGATGCTGATCAGGTCGTCGGCCGCGAGTTCATTGCGCTCCAGGATGGCCGTGAGCAGGGCTCCTACCTGCTCGTCCATGTGCCCGGCCTCGTCCCGTTCGAGTTGGACGGCTCCCCGGACCGCTCGTACCGCCACGGCGCTGCTCCTTGCTGACGTGCGTGTCGCTCTACGTCCGTCCAGCCTAGTCAGCCCGCGCGAACGGGATGCGCGGCGCCCGCCCGATGAGACACCGGAATTACTACTCTTTGGGTATTTTCAGTGCCAAGATTCAAAAAAGTCCATTTTCTCCCTTTTTGGCGCTTTCGGAGTGACGACATGACGTACGACACCACTCGCCGGACGGTTCTCCTCGCGACGGGCGCGACAGGCGCGGTGGCCCTGGTCGCGGCCTGCGGCGGGGGCGGCGGCGACAACGGCTCCACGTCGACGGTCTCCCCCACCGGCAAGGAGACGACGGACGCCCCCGCCGGTCAGGAGCTGGCCTCGACCGACGAGATCCCGGTCGGCGGCGGCAAGATCTTCAAGAACGAGGAGGTCGTGGTGACCCAGCCGGAGCAGGGACAGTTCAAGGCCTTCTCGGCGATCTGCACCCACCAGCGCTGCACGGTGGGCTCCGTCACCGACGGAACGATCAACTGCCCCTGTCACGGCAGCAAGTTCCGTATCGCCGACGGCGCGGTGGCCCACGGCCCGGCGACGCGGGCGCTGCCCGCCGAGCAGATCACCGTGGAGGGAAACTCCATCCGCCTCACGTGAGAGTCCGCGTACCCTCCCGGGCATGCGGCCCGAGCACCTGATACGCGACCACACGATCTACGCCTGCGTGATGGGCTCCCGCGCCTTCGGGCTGGCGACGGACGGCAGCGACACCGACCGCCGTGGCGTGTTCCTGGCCCCCACGCCTCTGTTCTGGCGCCTCGACAAGCCTCCGACGCACGTCGAGGGCCCGGCCGAGGAGCAGTTCAGCTGGGAGCTGGAGCGCTTCTGCGAGCTGGCCCTGCGCGCCAATCCGAACATCCTGGAGTGCCTGCACTCCCCGCTCGTGGAGTACGCCGACGACACGGGCCGCGAACTCCTGGCCCTGCGGGAGGCGTTCCTCTCCCGGCGGGTCCACGAGACGTTCACGCGGTACGCGTACGGCCAGCGCCGCAAGCTGGAGACCGATGTCCGTACCCACGGCGCCCCGCGCTGGAAGCACGCGATGCATCTGCTGCGCTTGCTCATCAGCGCCCGCGATGTGCTGCGGACGGGCACGCTCACGATCGATGTCGGCGACCATCGTGAGGCCCTGCTCGCGGTGAAGCGCGGTGAGGTGCCCTGGTCCGACGTCGAGTCCTGGATGACCCGCCTGGAGCGGGAGGCCGAGCGGTCCGCCCACCACAGCCCGCTCCCGGCGGAACCGGACAGAGGGCGCGTGGAGGACTTCCTCGTCCGCGCCCGCCGCGCCTCAGCCCTCCAGACGGACCCGTACGACGAGGTCGTGCAGGGCGTCGTGGACGACCGGGGTCTGAGGCAGGGCTGAGACCTGCTGTGCCTCGTCCAGCATGACCTGCAGACGCTCGACGTCCGACCGCACACGTAGGTGGTCGACGTCGGCCGCCCCGTGCTCCCGTTCGGCCTTCGCCGCGACGAGTTCCGGCAGGTATGCGGGGGCGTCGACCTCGCCGAGCAGGGTCGGCAGATGCGCCTGCACCTCTGCGCTGCGCATCAGATGGATGCCGGTCAGCAGGACGCGGAAGGTGTAGAGCAGCGGCTTGAGCTCGCCGCTCTTCTCGAACAGCCGTAGCTGCGTCGCCGCGAAGCCCCGGTAGTGGTGGGCGTGATGGCTGGTGAGGACGCCGGGGGCGAGCGCGACCAGCTCCTCGTGCGTCGCGGTCGTGTGCACGACGAGCGGCGAGAGCAGTTGCTCCAGCACGTAGCCGTTGCGGCGCAGCATCAGGCGTACGAACTTGCGCAGGTCGTGGGTGACGAGGTCCATCTCGACGCCGTCCCGCTCCCACATCCGCGAGCGCGTCTCGTCCGGGTCGCGCAGGCCCACCAGGTCGGCGGCCGGCAGCAGGTGCACGCCCCTGAGGTCCACGTCCGAGTCGCGCGACGGGAAGCCGTAGAGGTGGGCGCCGGAGACGGTCGCGAACAACACGGGGTCGGGCTGCTCGGCCACCACGGGCGCCAGGTCGATGTCCAGGGTGTCGATCATCATCACGCGTCCCAGAGGGCCCCGAGGGTGAGCAGGTCGCTCCGGTACTCGACGCGGTCGGCCCATTCGGTCGGCCATGCCTCCGCGCCCAGGTACGCGCCGGCGAAGGCGCCCGCCAGGCAGGCGATCGAGTCCGAGTCGCCGGCGGTGCAGGCGGCGCGCCGCAGGGCCGCCACCGGCTCGTCGGCGAAGAGCAGGAAGCACAGCAGCCCGGTCGCCAGGGCCTCCTCGGCGATCCAGCCCTCTCCCGTGGCCAGGCACGGGTCGTCCTCGGGCGAGACGGTGCGCACGGCGTGGTGGAGGCGGTCGAGGATCTCCAGGCATTCGTCCCAGCCGCGCGCGATGAACTGCTCGGGGCTCGGGTCCTGGGCCCGGCGCCACAGGTCGCCGAGCCAGCGCTCGTGGTAGTGGCTGCGGTTCTCCAGGGCGTACGAGCGGAGCAGGCCGATCAGCGCGGCCGGCTCGGCACCCTGTGCGAGCAGGCGTATGGCGTGCGCGGTGAGGTCGGACGCGGCGAGCGCGGTGGGGTGCCCGTGGGTGAGGGCGGACTGCAACTGGGCGGCGCCCGCGCGCTGTTCGTCGCTCAGGCCCTGGATCAGGCCCAGGGGCGCGACGCGCATGTTGGCGCCGCAGCCCTTGGAGTGGATCTGGCTGGCGTCCTGCCAGGGCCGGGCCTCGTCCTTCAGCAGCGAGCAGGCCTTCAGGCAGGTGCGGCCCGGAGCCCGGTTGTTCTGGGGCGACTGGTACCAGTTCACGAATTCCTCGCGGAGAGGCCGGGCCAGTCGCGCCGGAGTGAGCAGCCCCCGGTCCATCGCCGTCCGCACCGCCCACCCGAGCGCCAGCGTCATCTGCGTGTCGTCGCTGACGATCGCCGGCGTCGGCAGCTCCAGCTGCCGCCAGGGGCCGAATCCGTCGAGGATCGCCGGCACGCCGCTGAACTCGGTCGGGTACCCCAGCGCGTCCCCCAGGGCGAGGCCGGTGAGCGCCCCGGTGGCGGCTTGCTTGTGGACGAGGAGAGTCATGCGGGGTGTCCTTCCGGCCGGTCACGAACAGTTCCCCGCACCCACAGGGCACGGGGAACTCAAGTACGTCGGGGTCGGCGCTGCGCCTAGAGATCGACTTCCTGCATCAGCATCCCCACCTCCGTGTTGGACAACCGCCGCAGCCAGCCCGACTTCTGGTCGCCCAGGGTGATCGGCCCGAAGGCGACCCGCACCAGCTTGTCGACCGGGAAACCGGCCTCCGCGAGCATCCGGCGCACGATGTGCTTGCGGCCCTCGTGGAGGGTGACCTCGACGAGGTAGTTCTTGCCGGTCTGCTGGACGACCCGGAAGTGGTCCGCACGCGCGTAGCCGTCCTCCAGCTGGATGCCGTCCTTGAGCTGCTTGCCCAGGTCGCGCGGGATGGGTCCGACGATGTGCGCGAGGTAGGTCTTCTTCACGCCGTACTTCGGGTGGGTCAGCCGGTGGGCCAGCTCACCGTGGTTGGTGAGCAGGATGACGCCCTCGGTCTCGGTGTCGAGCCGGCCGACGTGGAAGAGCCGGGTCTCACGGTTGGTGACGTAGTCACCGAGGCACTGCCGGCCCTCCGGGTCCTCCATCGTCGACACGACACCGGCGGGCTTGTTCAGCGCGAAGAACTGGTAGCTCTGCGTGGCGACGGTCAGCCCGTCGACCTTGATCTCGTCCTTCTCCGGGTCGACGCGACGCCCCTGCTCCAGGACGATCTCGCCGTTGATCTCGACGCGGGCCTGTTCGATCAGCTCCTCGCAGGCGCGCCGGGAGCCGAAGCCCGCGCGCGCGAGGACCTTCTGGAGCCGCTCGCCCTCCTGCTCGGCGCCCGGGAAGGTCTTGGGCAGCTTGACGTCCTTCTTCCCGGCGTACCGGTCGCGGTTGCGCTCCTCGATCTGCGCCTCGTACTCGCGGGGGCGCGCCGGGGCCGAGCGCCCACGCTGCTGAGGCTGCTTGGGACCGCCCTTGGCGCCGCCGCGCGCCGCACCGCCGCGCCCCGACTTGGGTCCGTCCTTCGTCGCCCCGGGGCCCACGTCGTAGCGGCGCTCCTCGGGGCGGGGCTTGCTGGGGCGGCCCTGCCCCTGCTTGTCATCCCTGTTGTTGCCGGCACCGCGGTGGTTGCCGCGCCCGCCGTGTCCGCCGTTTTTGCCGCTGCTTCGCATCAAAGTTCCGTCTGGTCGTCTTCGTCGTCGGTACCCGGGGTGACCGGGCGGCCCGGCACGTCGTCATCAGGCGCGTCCGGGTCGAACGACGGTACGCCCTCCTGGGTCTCGGCCTCGATCGCCTCCGCCTCCGGGAGGAAGGGCGCGAGCTCCGGGAGCTCGTCCAGACCGCGCAGGCCCATCCGCTCCAGGAAGTAGTTCGTCGTCCTGTACAGGATCGCACCTGTTTCGGGTTCCGCGCCCGCCTCCTCGACCAGACCCCGTTGCAGAAGGGTCCGCATGACGCCGTCGCAGTTGACTCCGCGTACGGCCGAGACCCGGCTGCGGCTGACCGGCTGCCGGTAGGCGACGACGGCCAGGGTCTCCAGGGCGGCCTGGGTGAGGCGGGCCTGCTGGCCGTCCAGCACGAAGCGCTCGACGGCGGGCGCGTACTCGGAGCGGGTGTAGAAACGCCAGCCGTTCGCGACGAACCGCAGTTCGAAGCCGCGCCCCTGGACGGTGTACTCGTCGGCCAGCTCGCGCAGCGCGTCCGTGATCTGGCGCCGCGGCCGGTCGAGGATCTTCGCGAGGTGTTCCTCGGTCGCGGGCTCGTCCACGACCATCAGGACGGCCTCCAGAGCGGGCTTGAGGTCGAGGTCGGCGACGGTACGCAGCCCGGCCGGGATCTCGGTGATTTCTTCGCTCACGCCTGTTTCTCCTCCTTCGGCGGCTCGGGCGGCCGGTCGAACTCGTCGGTGACGGTCGGTGTCTCGTCCCCGTCCCCGCCGGTCCACCGCACGAGCAGCTCGCCCAGCGCGGCCTCCTGCTCCAGCTCCACGGCCTTCTCGCGGTACAGCTCCAGCAGTGCGAGGAAGCGGGCCACGACGGTGAGTGTGTCGTCGGTGTCCTCGACGAGCGCCCGGAAGCTGACCTCACCCAGCTCCCTGAGCCGGGCCACGACGATCTGGGCCTGCTCCTGCACGCTGACCAGCGGGGCGTGGATGTGGTCGACGTACACCTGCGGCCTGGGCTTGGGCTGCATCGCCTTCACGGCGAGCTTGGCGAACCCTTCCGCCCCGATGCTGATGACGACCTCGGGGAGCAGCTCGGCATGCTGCGGCTCGAGCCCGACGGTACGCGGATATCGCCGGGCCTCGTCATCGAGCCGCCCGCTGAAGATGTCCGCGATCCGCTTGTACGCGCGGTACTGGAGCAGCCGGGCGAACAGCAGGTCCCGGGCTTCGAGCAGCGCCAGATCGCCCTCGTCCTCCACCTCGGCGGCGGGCAGCAGCCGGGCCGCCTTCAGATCGAGCAACGTGGCCGCGACGACGAGGAACTCGGTCGTCTCGTCCAGATCCCAGTCCGGCCCCAGCGCCCGGATGTACGCCATGAACTCGTCGGTCACCTTCGACAGCGCGACCTCGGTGACGTCCAGCTTGTGCCTTGAGATCAACTGAAGCAGCAGATCGAAGGGGCCTTCGAAGTTGGCGAGCCGGACCTTGAAGACCCCGTCACCGGCGTCAACCGGGGTCTCGGGCCCCGCGACCGGCTCGACGGACTCCGCCTCCGCCCCGGCCGGGACCCGAAGCCCCGTCACAACCGGCTCCTCGGCAACCACCGCGGCCGAACCAGCCACCGCCGCCGCGGGCACCTCGCCCGCCTCGACGGGCGCCAGCGGCTCGACGGGCTGCGCCGGTGCGACAGCCTGCACGGGCTCGACGGGCTCCACCTGCTCGGCCGCCGGCGCCCAGGCCTCCGCCTCCGTCGGCTCAGCCGGTGCCATGGGCTCGGGCGGCGCGGCCTCGGGCCGTGCCTCCGCCGTAGGCGGCTCCGGCTCGACCGGCGGAGCCCCCGGCAAGGGCCCGGCGCCCGGTCCCCGCCCCAACGCGCGCCGACGGCCGTGCGGGCCGTCGGCGGGTGGAGGGGAAGCGTTCGAGGTCATGGCCCCCGCAGGCTACCGTTACCGCCCGCGCAGACGTCGTACGAGGATGCTGGCGTCTCCGCGGGTCTCCAGGTCGGCGAGGACCACGGCGACCGCCTCGCGGACGATGCGGCCGCGGTCGACGGCCAGGCCGTGCTCGCCGCGGAGCACGAGACGGGCGTGCTCCAGGTCCATGAGCTCCTCGGCGGACACGTACACGGTGATCTTCTCGTCGTGCCGCTCACGGCCGCTGGGGCGGCGCGCGGCCGCCCGTCCGCGCTTGCGTGGCGCCGCGTCGGCGGAAGCGGCGGCAGAACCTTCCTGCGCCGCCTGGCGCCGCCCGGAGCCGGAGCGCTCCGCGGCCGCGGAGCGGCTACGGGACTCCCCGGCGTCGGCCGACTCCGAGTCCGCCGCCACATGCTCGGCGCCCTTGCCGTCGCCGCCCTGCGCGGGCACCGACTGCGGCGCGTCCTCCGCGCCCGCTGCCGCCGCCGCGTCGCCCTCCCCCGCCGGAGCGGGCACCCGGGCGTCGCCATTGGCCTGGCGCCTGGGCGTGGACGACTGCAGCGCCATCCCCCCTGTCGTACGGAAGAGTTCGTCGGCCCCCGGCAGACTCACTCGGCGTGACACCGGGCGAGCACCTCCCTGGCGAGCTGGCGGTAGGCGGCGGCACCGACGGAGTTGGAGGCGTACGTCGTGATCGGCTCACCGGCGACCGTGGTCTCCGGGAAGCGGACCGTGCGCCCGATGACCGTGTGGTAGACGTGGTCGTCGAACGCCTCCACGACACGCGCGAGCACCTCACGGCTGTGCACCGTGCGCGAGTCGTACATCGTGGCGAGGATCCCGTCGAGTTCCAGCTCCGGGTTGAGCCGTTCCTGGACCTTCTCGATGGTCTCCGTCAGCAGTGCCACACCGCGCAGCGCGAAGAACTCGCACTCCAACGGCACTATCACCTTGTGCGCGGCCGTCAGGGCGTTGACCGTGAGCAGGCCGAGCGAGGGCTGGCAGTCGATGACGATGAAGTCGTAGTCGGGCAGCAGCGGCTTCAGGGCGCGCTGCAGCGTCGACTCGCGGGCGACCTCGGAGACCAGCTGGACCTCGGCCGCCGACAGGTCGATGTTGCTGGGCAGCAGGTCCATGTTGGGGACCGCCGTCTTCAGCAGCACCTCGTCGGCCGCCATGCCCCGCTCCATGAGCAGGTTGTAGACGGTGAGGTCGAGTTCCATCGGGTTGACGCCGAGACCGACCGACAGCGCGCCCTGCGGGTCGAAGTCGACGAGCAGGACCCGGCGTCCGTACTCCGCGAGCGCGGCACCCAGGTTGATGGTCGACGTCGTCTTGCCGACGCCGCCCTTCTGGTTGCACATCGCGATGATCTTCGCGGGACCGTGGTCGCCCAGCGGGCCCGGGATCGGGAAGTACGGCAGCGGGCGCCCGGTCGGACCGATGCGCTCCCGGCGCTGTCTGGCCGCGTCGGGCGCGAGAGTGGCCGCGTACTCGGGGTCGGGCTCGTACTCCGCGTCGGGGTCGTAGAAGTGCCCCTCGGGCAGTTCGTCGTAGTCGGCGAGTTGGTTGTGGGGCGCGCCACTTCCGCCGCCGGCCATGGCGTTCACGTGATGGCCATCCATCTTCTGGTGTGCTGTGTGAGTCGCCTGCTGACTCTGGTGGGCTGCGAAGGTGCGCACAGCGACGGAGCCGACAGCCGCGAATCCCGCGGGCCCCTGGTCCCGTGCAGGCATTCCTGGTTGACCACCCCCGGGAGTAAATGTCGACTCATTCACAAGTCGTCTTACCTCCTTGGTGACCAGGAAACTTCTAGACAGGTCAGCGTGGCACCATGCCGACGGTTGGCGACTCTATGGCGTGTCGGGCGTCCGCAGCAACACAATCCGCCGGACCCGGCCCGATGTGTCGGCAATGAAACATCCCGCTGTCAAGGGCGTACGGCCGTCGCACGGCAGGTTTCACCGGTGTGCGAATCGGTTGAAGGGTTACGTTCGAGGCGAGTTGCTCGAGAAGCGCGAAGTGACCATACACACATCCGGCCGGACCTTGTCGGGCAAGGTCCGGCCAGGTGCGCGGCGTTGACGGCCTGTGTTGACGTATCGCCTTTACCGGTTGATGACTTAGCCGATTTACCGGCCGTCGAGGGTGGAAGGGCGGCTCAGACGAGCAGCGAGGCCAGCTCCACGTGCTCCACGCCGTGCGCCTCGGCGACCTCGCGGTAAACGACCTTGCCGTCATGGGTGTTGAGACCCCGGGCCAGCGCCGGGTCGCGGCGCAGCGCCTGCGCCCAGCCGTGGTTCGCGAGTTCCACGATGTACGGCAGCGTGGCGTTGGTCAGCGCGTAGGTGGAGGTGTTGGGCACCGCGCCGGGCATGTTGGCGACGCAGTAGAAGACCGACTCGTGAACCGGGAAGGTCGGCTCGGCGTGGGTGGTCGGGCGGGAGTCCTCGAAGCAGCCGCCCTGGTCGATCGCGATGTCGACAAGGACACTTCCGGGCTTCATCCGCGAGACGAGCTCGTTGGTGACCAGCTTCGGGGCCTTGGCGCCGGGGATCAGCACCGCGCCGATGACGAGGTCGGCCTCCAGGCAGGCCTTCTCCAGCTCGAAGGTGTTCGAGACGACGGTCTGGATCTTCGTGCCGAAGACCTTGTCGGCCTCGCGGAGCTTGTTGACGTCCTTGTCGAGCAGGGTCACGTGGAAGCCCATGCCGATGGCGATCTGCGCGGCCTGCCAGCCCGAGACACCGCCGCCGATGACGACCGCCCGGCCGGCCAGGACGCCGGGGACGCCGCCGGGCAGCACGCCCCGGCCGCCGTTGGCGCGCATCAGGTGGTAGGCGCCGACCTGCGGGGCCAGCCTGCCCGCGACCTCGGACATCGGGGCGAGCAGCGGGAGCGCGCGACTGGGCAGCTCGACCGTCTCGTACGCGATCGCCGTGGTGCCGGACTCCAGGAGGGCGTCCGTGCACTCCTTGGAGGCGGCCAGGTGCAGGTAGGTGAAGAGCGTCTGGTCCTTGCGGAGGCGGTGGTACTCCTCGGCGATGGGCTCCTTGACCTTCAGCAGCAGGTCGGCGGCGGCCCACACCTCGTCGGCGGTGCCCAGGATCGAGGCGCCGGCGAGGACGTACTCCTCGTCCACGATCGAGGAGCCGGCACCTGCGCCGCGCTCGATGACGACCTGGTGGCCATGACGCACCAGCTCGTGCACGCCGGCGGGGGTGATGGCCACCCGGAACTCGTTGTTCTTGACCTCGCGGGGGATGCCGACCTTCACGTCGATCACGGTCCTTGGCTCAGAGGGTATGGGGCATTACTAGACATACCCGGCCGCGCACGGGCACACCGGGAGAGACCGCAGGAGAACGTGCGGCAGAGCCAGTCTAATGAAGGTGTTCCCGCTGTCTAGCCTTTCATTACATCAATCTTCAGCGGATGCGGTACGGATTTCGCAGGCGTCAGCGTCATCTTCCTGGTTTACCTCCCCGAGGAGCCGCTCGGCGGCGCCCCGGTGCAGCCCGGCCGACGCGGGGTCGCCGAGGCGTTCGAGGGTGTCGGCGACCCGCAGGTGCAGCGCGGCCTGCAACCGCGAGTCCTCGGCCCGCCGGGCCCATTCCACGGCCTCCCGGCAGGTGCGCAGCGACTCGTCGGGCCGGCCCGCGTACTCCTGGACCCGCGCCAATTCGCTCAGGGCCCGTGCCTGGGCGGCCACGTCGCCGAGCTTGCGGTGCCCGGAGATCGCCGCGCGCCAGTTCCGCAGGGCCTCGCCGTAGCGGCCCGCGAAGGTGTGGGCGGCGGCGATCCGCCCGTACAGCCGGGCGGCGTCGGCGCGCTCGCCCCGGGCGAGCCGCTCGACCAGGGCCCGGCCGAACCAGTCGGCGGCCCGGTCGAAGTCACCGAGCTCCAGGTGCGCGCCGCCTACGGATTCCATCGCCCGTCCGGCCGCGTACGGGTCGTCGACCTCGCGTCCGGCGTCCAGCGCGGCCCGGTAGCGCACCAGCGCGTCGGCCGTACGGCCGGTCCGGGCGTCGAGATCGCCGAGGTTGAGCAGGGCGGCGGCCCGCTCGCGGGGCAGGTCACGGCGCTCGGCCACCTCGAGGACCAGGCTGTGGATGTCGTAGAGGTCGGGCGCGGCCGCCTGGGTACCGACGTGCGCCACCATCGCCCGCACCAGCTGGGACATCAGTCGCCGGGCCAGGGTGTCCAGCTCCCCGTCGCCGACCGCGAGCCGGGCCGAGGCCAGCAGGGCGGGCCGGGTCAGCCGCAGCCAGTCGGCGGCCGCCCGGGGAGTGGGAAACCGCAGGGCACGCGGCATGTCGAGAAGTTTCTGGCGTGCCTGGAGGCTGTCGGTCTCGGTGATGGCACGGCAGACCTGGAGCAGCCGCACGGTCCGCTCCAGCATCCGGGCCCGGGCCACCTGGAGATCGGCGGGGCGCTCGTGGTGCCCGGCGAGGACGCGGAGCAGCGGGTGCAGACAGCCGGGGACCTCGTACTGGGGCAGCGGCGAGTCCACCGCGTGCAGGAAGCCGAGGGCGACGAAGTCGTCCAGGGTGGTGCGGGCGCTGTCGACCGAGCAGCCGACGAGCGCGGAGGCGGTCTGCGGGTCTACCAGTCCGGCCGGGGCGAGGGCGAGCAGGCGCAGCATCCTCGCGGCGGTGGCGGGCAGGGCGTCGTAGGCGAGGCGGAAGACCCGGCTCAGGGCGGTCCCCTCGGCGGGGTCGGTGCGCAGTTGCTTGGCGAGATCCAGGACGGCCGCCTTGGGGCGGGCGGCGAGCCAGCCGCCCGCCAGCATCAGCGCGGCGGGCTGCCCCTGACACTCCTCGGCGAGTCCCTCGGCGGCCCGGGGGTCGACGGTGATACGGACCGAGCCGGTGTGCCGGGACAGCAGCTCCACTCCGGACTTGGCGTCCAGGCCGCCCAGAGTGCAGGGGCGGACGTCCGGGATGCCGGTCAGCGGGCCCTTGGAGACCGCGACGACCAGGCAGTCCGGGGTGTCGGGCAGCAGGGCGTCGACCTGCTCGGCGTCGGCCGCGTCGTCCAGCAGGAGCAGGGCGCGGCGATCGGCCAGGGCGCTGCGCAGAGAGTCGGCGAGGTCGTCGCCGCAGGCCCCGGCCGGGGCTTCCCGGTCCAGGGCGGCGAGCAGGTCGCGGGCCGCGCGCTCGATGGGTACGGGTGTGCCGTCGGGGTCGGTCAGGCGGGCACGCAGCACCCCGTCCGGGTAACGGTCCGCGACCTGCTGTACGAGTTCCTCGGCGAGTGCGGTGCGTCCCGAGCCGGGCCGGCCGGCGATGAGCAGCACCCGCGCGCGTGGGGGTTTGCGGCCGGCCAGGGTGTCCAGGCCGGCGCGCTCGATGTCGGCGCGCAGTTCCTTCAACTCCCGTGTGCGGCCCAGGAACTGACTCTCGCCGGCAGCGTGTCCGGTCAGCCGCACGTCGCCTGTCTCCACGACCTGATCCGTCACGGGCCACACTCCCGTCCCACGCACGCAAGCCCGCCGGGAATCCGGTTCGGGCGTGCCTCAGAGCCTAGTTCACGCTCTGCAACGTTCCGGGTGGAGCACGACGGGCACGGCAGCCACATCCCCCGATCGGATCAGCAGATCGTAGGACTGACAGCGTCGGGGGCGCCTGGAAGGGGCGCGGGGAGCTGCGCGACCAACCACGGCGACGCCGCACCCGACCGACGACCTTCGCGGCACCCACCATCCGCGCCCCCCCCAGCGGAGCCTCTACGCCTCGAAGGGCCGCGCCGGCCACGGTGCCTGGGCCGGGCGCAGTGCGTCCAGACCGTTGCCCGCGCGGGCGGCGACCAGGGACAGGACGCCCACCACGAGGCAGTTGTTGTGGAGTTCGCCGGCCAGCACGCCCCGGACGAGGTCCTCGATCGGGACCCGGTCGAGCTCCATGTCGGCCTCTTCCTCCTCGACCGCGAAGCGCTCGCCCTCGGCCTCGGACAGATCGCGGGCGAGGAAGATCCGTACGGCCTCGTCGCAGCCGCCGGGGGTGGTGTAGACATCGGTCAGCACCCGCCAGTCCTCGGCCTTGACGTGCGCCTCCTCGTACAGCTCGCGCTGCGCGGCGTGCAGCGGGTTCTCGCCGGGGACGTCGAGCAGACCGGCCGGGATCTCCCACAGCTTGTGACGCACGGGGTGGCGGTACTGGCGCAGGACCAGGACGCGGTCGGCCTCGTCGAGGGCGAGGACGGCCACGGAGCCGGGGTGGACCTGGTAGTCACGGCCGACCACGGTGCCGTCGGGCATGACCACGTCGTCGGTGCGGACGGAGGTCTTGTTGCCCACGAAGGGGGTGTCCGTCGCCCGGATCTCCCACTCCTCCGGGGTGTCCTTGATCGTCATGCCTGTCCTTCCACGTACCCGACCCGACCTGCTGAAAAGAAACCGGGGTGCACACCCTTTGAAGGGATGCACCCCGGCCACCGTACAACTGGTGTGTTACTTCGAAGTCTTCCGCTCGACCGAGGCCTTGACGAGCCCGGCGAACAGCGGATGCGGACGCGTCGGGCGCGAGCGCAGCTCCGGGTGTGCCTGGGTGGCGACCAGGTACGGATGGACGTCGCGCGGGTACTCGACGTACTCGACGAGCTTGCCGTCCGGGGAGGTGCCCGAGAACTGGATACCCGCCTTCTTCTCCAGCTCCGCCCGGTAGGCGTTGTTCACCTCGTACCGGTGACGGTGCCGCTCCTCGACGTACTCCTTGCCGTCGTACACCTCGCGCACGATCGAGCCCTCGGCCAGCTTGGCCGGGTACATGCCCAGCCGCATCGTGCCGCCCATGTCACCCTCACCGGCGACGATGTCGAGCTGCTCGGCCATGGTGGAGATGACGGGGTGGCCGGTGGCCGGATCGAACTCGGTGGAGTTCGCGTCGGCGATGTCGACCAGGTTGCGCGCGGCCTCGATCACGATGCACTGCAGGCCGAGACAGAGGCCGAGCAGCGGGATCTTGTTCTCGCGGGCGTACTTGATCGCACCGACCTTGCCGAGCACACCGCGGTCGCCGAAGCCGCCGGGGATGCAGACGCCGTCGACGTCGCCGAGCTGCTGGGCCGCGCCCGCCGGGGTCTTGCAGTCGTCGGAGGTGACCCACTTGATCTTCACGCGGGCCCGGTTGGCGAAGCCGCCGGCACGCAGCGCCTCGGTCACCGACAGATAGGCGTCGGGCAGGTCGATGTACTTGCCGACCAGCGCGAGGGTGATCTCGTGGTCGGGCTTGTGGACGCGGTCGAGCAGGTCGTCCCAGGTGGTCCAGTCGACGTCCCGGAACGGCAGGTCCAGCTTGCGGACGACGTAGGCGTCCAGGCCCTCGCCGTGCACGGTCTTCGGGATGTCGTAGATCGAGCGGGCGTCGGGGCAGGCGACGACGGCGGCCTCGTCGACGTCGCACATCAGCGAGATCTTCCGCTTGATCGCGGTGGGCACCTCGCGGTCGCAGCGCAGCACGATCGCATCCGGCTGGATTCCGATGTTGCGCAGGGCCGCAACCGAGTGCTGGGTGGGCTTCGTCTTCAACTCACCCGAGGGGCCGATGTAGGGCAGGAGCGAGATATGGACGACGAAGACGTTGTCACGGCCGACCTCGTGACGGACCTGGCGGACGGTCTCCAGGAACGGCAGCGACTCGATGTCGCCGACCGTGCCGCCGACCTCGGTGATCACGACGTCGACCTCGTCCGTCGCCATGCGGCGGATGCGGTGCTTGATCTCGTTGGTGATGTGCGGGATGACCTGCACGGTGTCACCCAGGTACTCGCCGCGCCGCTCCTTGGCGATCACGGTGTTGTACACCTGGCCGGTGGTGACGTTGGCGGAGCCGTCCAGGTCGCGGTCGAGGAAGCGCTCGTAATGGCCGATGTCCAGGTCGGTCTCGGCGCCGTCGTTCGTGACGAACACCTCACCGTGCTGGAAGGGGTTCATCGTGCCCGGGTCCACGTTCAGGTACGGGTCGAGCTTCTGCATCACGACGCGCAGACCGCGAGCCTTGAGCAGCATGCCGAGGCTGGAGGCCGTCAGACCCTTGCCGAGCGAGGAGGCGACACCCCCGGTGACGAAGATGTGCTTGGTCGTCGAGTTTCGAAAAGCAGCGGGCGGCATGGCCAAGAGGGGGCTCCCGTGGTCGCGATCTGGAGGTGCGGTTCGGCTGCCTGCCGGAGGCTTCTCCGGGGGTTGCCGTCGCTGCGGTTCGGGGGTTTGCTGGCCCACCGGTCCACGGGCTACCAGCGTATCAGCGCCGCGGGGCGACGGCTTCCGGCCACGCTCCGCACGCACGTCGACACGGAGGCGATCACCGTTACCGGTCTCTCACCCGTTGCTCACTCGTTCGGCGTACCCGCCTTGCCCGGAGCGGCACACAGATCATCTGCGTGCGTCGTATCCTGCTCGGACACTCGCTGCCGAGCCCGCCCGGCCCAACGGCACCACCCCCCGCCCGTGAGCGCCGGAACAACGTGACCTCGTCAGTTCGTTGAGCAACAATGGGCGCTTTGCGTCACGGCTGAGTTACCTGTTTTGCTTCATCGCTCAACGACGCATTGCAAGACTTGCTGAAACCCCCCTTGACCGCACTAGCGACAGCCCCTTGTGGGGTGACGTGGCCGTTCGACTGGAGTTGCACGTGGCCGGGCGCATCGAAGATTACGCACTCATCGGAGACATGCAGACCGCTGCCCTGGTCTGCCGGGACGGGACAGTCGACTGGCTGTGCCTGCCCCGCTTCGACTCGCACGCCATCTTCGCCGGCCTGCTGGGCACCGAGGAGCACGGCTTCTGGCGGCTCGGCCCCGCGTACGCCTCCGACCAGGAGCCACCCACCGCCGCCCGGCGCAGCTACCGCGGTGACTCGCTGATCCTGGAATCCGAGTGGGACACCCAGCGGGGCACGGTCCGGGTGACCGATTTCATGCCGCCGCGTGACGGCGCCCCGCAGCTGATCCGGATCGTGGAGGGCGTCTCGGGCCGGGTGCCGATGCGCTCGGCGCTGCGGATGCGGTTCTCCTACGGGCGCGTGGTGCCGTGGGTGCACAAGCACGAGGGGCGGACGGTGGCCGTCGCGGGTCCCGACTCCGTGTGGTTCGACACATCCGCGGAGACGTACGGCAAGTCGCTGACGACGTACGCGGACTTCACGGTCGCGCCGGGTGACCGGATCGCGTTCACGATCTCCTGGGAG
This sequence comes from Streptomyces violaceus, assembly GCF_036014075.1. NCBI lineage: Bacteria > Bacillati > Actinomycetota > Actinomycetes > Kitasatosporales > Streptomycetaceae > Streptomyces > Streptomyces violaceus. Next base: position 7,098,952 of record NZ_CP107911.1, on the reverse strand, counting down.
CCCTCGCACAAGGAGCCGCCGCCGCTGCCCGAGCCGGAGCAGTCGCTGGAGGCGACGGAGGACTTCTGGCGCGAGTGGGTCGACCACTGTACGTACCACGGCCCCTACCGCGAGGCCGTGATCCGCTCGCTGATCACGCTGAAGGCCCTGACGTACGCCCCGACCGGCGGCATCGTCGCAGCGCCCACCACCTCCCTGCCGGAGGACATCGGCGGCGTCCGCAACTGGGACTACCGCTACACGTGGCTGCGCGACGCGGCGATCACCCTGTCCTCGCTGCTGCGCACCGGCTACCGCGAGGAGGCCCGCGCCTGGCGCGAGTGGCTGCTGCGGGCCGTGGCCGGTGACCCGGAGAACCTGCAGATCATGTACGGCATCGCCGGCGAGCGCGAGCTGGGCGAGGCGGAGCTGGACTGGCTGCCGGGCTACGAGAACTCCGGCCCGGTCCGGGTCGGCAACGGCGCGGCGCACCAGCTCCAGCTGGATGTGTACGGCGAGGTCACCGAGGCCCTGCACCTGGCCCACATGACGGGCCTGGCGCGCAACGACTACGCCTCGCTGCTCCAGCTGAAGCTGATCCGCTACCTGGAGGGCCACTGGCAGGAGCCGGACGAGGGCATCTGGGAGGTGCGCGGTCCGCGCCGCCACTTCGTGCACTCCAAGGTGATGGCCTGGGTCGCGGTCGACCGCACGATCAAGCTCATCGAGTCCGGTGACGCCGACGGCCCGCTGGAGCGGTGGAAGGAACTGCGCGACGACATCCACCGGGACGTGTGCGAGAAGGGTTACGACAAGGAGCGCAACACCTTCACGCAGTCGTACGGCTCGAAGGAGCTGGACGCCTCGCTGCTGCTGATCCCGCAGATGGGCTTCCTGCCGCCGGACGACAAGCGCGTCATCGGCACCATCGAGGCGATCCAGCGGGAGCTGTCCACACCGGACGGCTTCATCCTGCGCTACCCCACGGAGGGCGACAACGCGGGCGTCGACGGTCTGCCCGGCGACGAGGGCGCGTTCCTCGCCTGCTCGTTCTGGATGGCCGACGACCTGGCGATGATCGGCCGCGTGGACGAGGCCCGCAAGCTGTTCGAAAAGCTGCTGTCCCTGCGCAACGACCTCGGGCTGCTGGCCGAGGAGTGGGACCCGCACCTCCAGCGCCAGGTGGGCAACTTCCCGCAGGCGTTCAGCCACGTGCCGCTGATCGACACGGCTCTGCGTCTGACGGCCTCGGGCGCCTACGGGGGCTGAACGGGCCGGACGGCGGATCTGCGCGCCGCCGGACACGCGAGGTGATCGTGCGTCCGGCGGCGCGTTCTGTCACCGCGGCCTGAGGGCCGTGAGCGTGCGCTCCCCCGCCGGATCGCCCGCTGTGGCCGGAACCAGAGCGATCTCGTCGAGGCCGGCCTCGGCGTAGGCGTCGATACGGGCGCGGACGGTGTCGGCGTCGCCGACGAGGGCCACTGTGCCCGCGGCCTCGGGCGGCAGGGCCCGCAGCAGGGTGTCCCGGTCGGCGCCCTTGGCGGCCAGTTCGACGACCTCGGCGAGTCCCGCGTCGACGAACATGTCGCTGTAGCCCGGCACGGCGAGATAGCCGACGACGCTGCGCAGGACCTGCGTGAGCGTCTCCGGCTTCGGGTCCACGGCGGCGGGCAGCCAGGAGGCCAGCCGGGGCGGTGTACGGCCCGCCCGCTCGGCGGCCGCGAGCATACGCGCCCGCAGGATGCGGACCTGCTCCGGCGAGACGATGTCGAGCAGCATCCGGTCGGCGTGCCCGACGGCGGCGGCGATCGCGCGCTCGCCGAACGCCGCGACGGTGACCTCACCCCCGGGCGGCGGCAGACGGCGCGGGAAGTCGCTGCCGGGCACGATCGGATCGCCCGGCACGCTGTCCCACATCGCGCGTACGGCCGCCGCCGACTCCTCGAGAGCGGCGGCGGGGCGGGTCCGCGGCCGCCCGTGCACGCCCTCGACGACCCGCTTGCTGGACGTGCCGAGTGCCACACCGACGGGCCGGCCGGTGAGGGCCGCGGTGGACGCAGCGCCCCGGACGATGGTGAGCGGGTCGCGCACCGACACCGGCACGGGCCCGGCCGTCAGCACGGCCTGCTCGGTGGCCGCGCCGATCGCCGCCGCCAGGACGAACGAGTCCCACGTCGGTCCCTCGCCCGCCCACACCTCCCGGTACCCGAGCCGGTCGGCGAGCACCGCGACCCGCAACGGCTCCTCGACCGGACTGTCGTCCTCCCGCCCTACCGCCACCACGCTGATGTCCATGACAGCGCCCGTACCCGGTCGATCAGGCCGTAATCCGGGGCGTGATCGACTCCGTGCCCCGCCGGAGATGTCCGGGAGGCACCGGCGCGGGTAGCGTCCGGCACATGGACAGCGGGACGGACAGCGGTCACGACACCCAGGGCGCCGGGATCACCGTGCAGCGGGCATTGGAGCTGCCTGGGCTGCGCAGCGGGCTGCCCGAGGTGCTGGCGGGCGCCGACCGGCTCGGGCGGTCCGTGCGCTGGGTGCACGCCGGTGAGGTGCCGCACATCGCCTCGCTGCTCAAGGGCGGCGAACTGCTGCTGACCACGGGCTACGGCCTCGGCACCCGCCCGGCCGAACAGCGGGCGTTCGTGCGCACGCTGGCCGAGCGCGGTATCGCGGCCCTGGTGGTGGAGCTCGGCCCGCGCTTCACACGGCTGCCCGCCGCCCTCGTCGACACGGCCCGGTCGGCCGGCCTGCCGCTCGTCCAGCTGCACCGGGAGGTGCCGTTCGTCACGGTCACGGAGGAGGTCCACACCGAGATCGTCAACGGCCACTACGCGCTGCTCCAGCGGGCCGAGGAGGTGCACCGGCGGTGTACCGAGGCCCTCCTGGGCGGTGGCGGTGTGCCCCAAGTGCTGGGCATTCTGGCGGACTTCGGCACCAACCCCGTCTTCCTGGAGACGGCGGACGGGCAGTTGCTGTACGCCGCCGGGGCCGGTCCCGAGGGTACGGACCCGCTCCAGGTGTGGGAGGGGCTGCGCGACCAGCACAAGGACGAGCCGCCGCTCCCGGGCTCGGTCCTGGTGGACGTACCGGGCGGCGGGCCCGGCAGCGGTGGCGTCCGTGCGCGTCTCGTCCTGCTGCCCGTGCGGACCTCCCTGGCGCCCGTGCACCGGATGGCGGCCGAGCGGGCCGCGGGCATCCTGGCCGTGGTGCTGATGCAGGCCCGGCAGGAGGAGGAACTGGCCGCACGCGGGCGCGGCGACTTCCTCACGGACCTCGCCGAGGGCCGGGTCACGGCGGAGGACGCCCCGGCGCAGGCACGCGTGCTGGGCTTCAGACCGGGCGAGGGCCCGCTGCTGCCGATGGTCATGCGGCTCGGAGACGCCCTGTCCCCGGATGGGGGTACCGCCCGCTCGAGCGGAGCCGAGAGCGGGGGAGGCTGGGCCGTGCTGGCCCGGGCGGTCGCCGAGGAACTGGCGTCGGTGGGCGTACCGGTGCTGCTCGGGGTGCGGCCGGTGGAGGGCCGGGTGCCGGTGCTGCTCGGGCTGCGCTCGGAGCCGGAACGGCAGACGGTCGCGGACCGGGTCGCGGCGGCGCTGCGGGCCGGGGTGGAGCGGGCCGGGATGCTGCGGCCGGGCGGACAGCCGCCGGTGGTGGTCGTGGGGATGGCCGGCGGCTGGACGGCGGCGGCTGCGGGCCTGCGGCACGCCGCCGAGACGGCGACCGCGGCCCAGGGCCTGCCGGACCGGCCCTGGTACGACGCCCGGCGTCTGGACATCGACCTGCTGCTGTGGCGGCTGCGCGACCACCCCGACCTGGCCGCCTTCGTCGACCGGGCCCTCGGCCCGCTCCTGGAGCACGACCGCCGCTCCCGGCCACCGCTGCTGCCCACTCTGGCGACGTATCTCGCCCACGCGGGACGCAAGGCGGAGACCGCCCGGGAACTCCACCTCAACCGGCAGACCCTGTACAACCGCCTGGCCCGCATCGGGGAGTTGCTGGGCACGGACCTCGACGACCCGCAGACGGTACTGGCCCTGAGCCTGGCGCTGCGGGCCCGCAGGCACGTCTCCCAGATCCTCAGGTGAGGGGCCGAATCTGGGTCAACTCGTCGTACACGCTGAGCACTTGGGCGACGGTCTCGTCCTCGCTCGGCCAGGTGGCCGCCTGCCGGGCGCCCTTCTCCCGCAGCGACTCCCTGCGCGCCGGGTCGCCGAGCAGGCGTACGACGGAGTCGGCGAGCGCCTCCGCGTTCCCGTGCGGGACGACTTCGGCCGCGTCGCCGACGAGTTCGGGAATACCGCCGACGTCGGTGGCGACGAGCGGCACGCGCGCATGGAGCGCCTCCTGGGCGAGGACGGAGCGTGCCTCCTCCCACCGGCTCGGCAGCAGGGCGAGGTCGGCGGCCGCGAGCAGGTCGGTGATGTCGTCGCGCCGCCCGATGAGCCGGACGGGCAGCCCCTCGCCCTCGATCCGCTCCTGGAGCTCGCCGCGCAGCGGCCCTTCCCCGGCGATCACGACCAGGGGGACGGGGTCCAGGCGGCGCCACGCGCGCGCGGCGTCCAGCAGCACGTCGTAGCCACGATGCCGCTCCAGGGAGCCGACGGCCATCAGCAGCGGCCGCCCGATGGCACCGAGTTCGGCACGCACCTTGGGGCGCAGTCCGTCGGGATCGTCGGGCTCCACGGGCCTGCGGGGGACGGGCAACGCGACGGCCGCGAGCCGCGCGTCCCGGGCACCCGTCCACCGCGCCGCGTCCACGAGCGCCGACGTCGTCCCCAGCACGACGGTGGCCGCCTTCACTACCCGCCGCTCCAGCACCCGCAGCAGATGGGCACGCGCACCGTCGGCGTGCGCCCGGTCGTGCCACGTCACGACCAGCGGAGTACCCACGCGCCGCCCGCTGAGCGCGAGCACGGCACGAAACGAGGCGTGCAGCCCGTGCGCATGCACCAGATCGGCGTTGGCGCAGGCCGCCCGCAGGGCCGCCACCGACACCGGGTCACTGCTGCGCGGCACGTGCACATGATCGGCCCCGACGCCGCTGAAGTCATAGGCGTGATCCGCCTCATAGGGGGCGCACACCGTGACTTTCACGCCCCTCGCGACGAGCCCCGCGGCCAGCGAGCGCACATGCGCACTGCTGGCGGCATTGCCTCCACCCAGCACCTGCACGGTGCGCAGCGGCGACTGGCCAGGCGGTGAGTGGCTGCTCACGGGGGTCACGTGGCCGGGCTCCTGGTTCGGGTCGGGCGGTCACGACGAACGTACAGAACGAACGAGCGCGGGGAACGCACCGCGCGGTTTCCTACGCGTACTCCGCCAAGGATGCCAGCACATACGGGGGTCCCGGGAACGCCGGAAGCCTTGCGGCGCGACAGCGGGGCGCGGCATCGGGAGGAATGCGCCGGGCCGGGTCACCCACACGAGTGAAGATGGGGCACGCCTGCCCGACCATGCGACCGAACGCCAGTGCGCCCTCCCGCTACATGTCCGCCCGAGCCGTCGCCAGCAGCTCCTCCGCATGCGCCCGGGCCGTCTCGGAGTCCTCCTGGCCCGCGAGCATGCGGGACAGTTCCCGGACCCGGTCCTCCCCCTCCAGCACCTTCACACCGGAACGGGTGACCGAGCCGTCGTTGGTCTTCTCGACCAGCAACTGCCGGTCGGCGAAGGCCGCCACCTGCGGGAGATGGGTCACGACCACGACCTGCGCGGTCTTCGCCAGGCGCGCGAGCCGCCGGCCGATCTCGACCGCCGCCTTGCCACCGACACCGGCGTCGACCTCGTCGAAGAGATACGTCGGCACGGGATCCGTCCCCGCGAACACGACCTCCACGGCCAGCATCACGCGCGACAGCTCACCACCGGACGCCCCCTTGGCGATCGGCCGCGGCGGCGCGCCCGGGTGCGGGGCCAGCAGCAGCTCGACCTCGTCGGCACCCGCGGGCCCGTACGCGACCGCCCGTCCGCCGACCTCGACGCCCTCCGGGTCCTCGGTCTGCCGGATGTCGAAGGACACGCGCGCGTGCGGCATGGCGAGCGAGGCCAGCTCTGCGGTCACGGCGGCGGCGAACCGCTCGGCGGCCTCCGCCCGCGCGTCCGTCAACGCCTGTGCGAGACCACCCAGTTCGGACCGCAGCGCGTCCCGCTCGGCGGTCAGCTCCCCGATCCGCTCGTCGTCGCCGTCGAGTTCGGTCAGCCGGGCGGCACTCGTCTCGGCCCAGGCCAGCACCGTGGCGATGTCCTCGCCGTACTTCCGGGTCAGCCCGGTGAGCGCGGCCCGCCGCTCCTCGACGGCCGACAGCCGCAGCGGATCGGCGTCCAGATCGTCGGCGTACCCGGCCAGGTCCCCCGCCGCGTCGCGAAGCAGGATCCCGATCTCCCCGATGCGGTCGGCGAGCGCGGCCAGCGCCGGGTCGTACGACCGTACGGCGTCCAGGGCCCGCTGGCCGCCCGCGACGAGTGTCCCCGCGTCGACGCCCTCGGGGTCCTCCGGATTGCCCGCGAGCGCCGCGTGGGCGGCCGCCGCGGCGGATGCCAGTGCCTCGGCGTGCCCCAGCCGCTCGGCCTCCTCGGCCAGTTCCACGTCCTCACCGGCCCGGGGCTCGACGGCGGCGATCTCGTCGAGCCCGTAGCGCAGCATGTCGGCCTCCTGGGCCCGTTCCCGCGCGCGCGTGGTGATCTCGTCGAGCTCGACGGAGGCGGCCCGCAGCCGCTTGTACGCCTCGCCGTACTTGGCCAGCGGCACGGCGACGGCGTCGCCCGCGTACCGGTCGAGCGCCTGCCGCTGCCGGGACAGCTTGAGCAGCCCCTGCTGATCGGTCTGCCCGTGCACGGCCACCAGCTCGTCGGCGAGCTCGGCGAGCACCCCCACGGGCACGCTGCGCCCGCCCAGGTGCGCCCGCGAGCGCCCCTCGGCGGAAACGGTACGGCTGATCAGCAGGGCACCGTCGTCGAGCTCGGCCCCGGCCTCCTCGGCGCGTACGGCGGCCGTGGCGTCGTCCGGGACGGTGATCCGCCCCTCCACGACCGCCTTGCCAGCCCCGATCCGCACGAGCGCAGGGTCGGCGCGCCCGCCCAGCAGCAATCCCAGGCTGGTGACCACCATGGTCTTGCCCGCACCCGTCTCACCGGTGACAGCGGTGAACCCGGGTGACAGCTCGACCACGGCATCGTCGATCACACCGAGCGACCGTATCCGCATCTCCTCCAACACGGACACGACCTTACGAGGTCCGGGCAAGCAATTGCGACTGGCCCACCCCTGTCACCCACGCGAGTGGTAGTGCCCTTCTTGGTGGGAACTGCGCGACAAGCCACAGACACCCCGCACCCGCCGACGACGAGCAACCACGCTAATGAGGAGCCCCCCGCCACCCGGAAACAGGCAGCGCGAACTTGGCCACCAGCCGGTCCGTGAAGGACGCATGATGCAGCCGGGCCAGCCGAACCGGCACAGCCCCCCGCCGCACCTCCACCCGCGCCCCCGCAGGCAACTCCACGGTCCGCCGCCCGTCACACCACAGCACACCCGGCGGAATGTGTGGCAGAACCTCCACAGCCAACACAGAATCCGGCGATGTCACCAACGGCTTCGCGAACAACGCGTGCGCACTGATCGGCACCATCAGCAACGCCTCGACCTCCGGCCACACCACCGGTCCACCGGCCGAGAACGCGTAGGCGGTCGACCCCGTGGGCGTCGCACACACGATCCCGTCACAGCCGAACCCGGTGACGGGCCGCCCGTCGATCTCGAGGACGACCTCCAGCATCCGCTCGGCGGACACCTTCTGCACGGCCGCCTCGTTCAGCGCCCAGTCCGTGTGCACGATGTCGCCGTTACGGTGCACCACGACATCGACGGTCATCCGCTCCTCGACCTCGTACGCCTTGGTCACCACCCGGTCGACGACCTTGTCGAGGTCGTCCCGCTCGGCCTCCGCGAGGAACCCGACCCGTCCGAGGTTGACGCCGAGCATCGGTACGCCCGACGCCCGCGCGAACTCGGCGCCGCGCAGCAGCGTGCCGTCACCGCCCAGCACTATGAGCAGCTCGCACCCGTCGAGGCACTGCGGAGTGGCTTCCCTGACCAGCTCCACCTCGTCCGGCAGCGGCAGGTCACGCGCCTCGGCCGCCAGGACTCGCACGCCGAGGCCGGAGCGCAGCAGCCCCTTCACCACCAGCTCGGCACTGCGCACGGCCGCGGGCCGCCCCGTGTGGGCGAGCAGGAAAACAGTACGAGCTCGGTTCTCGGTCAACGCGGCCCCTCCGCCACTGCACGGTCGACATCGGCCGGGTCCAGTTCCGGTGCCCCGGCCCGCAGCCACAGAAAGTATTCGACATTCCCCGACGGCCCGGGCAGCGGACTGGCCGTCACGCCCTTCACCCCGAGCCCCAGCCCCCAGGCCTTCCCGGCCACCCCCCGTACCGCTTCGGCCCGCAGCTGGACGCTGCGTACGACTCCCCCGCTGCCGAGGCGCTCCTTGCCCACCTCGAACTGCGGCTTGACCATCATCACCAGATCGGCGTCCGGTTTCACGCACCGCACCAAGGCGGGCAGGACCAGCCCGAGCGGGATGAAGGACAGATCCCCCACGACAAGATCCACTGGCTCCCCATCGATCGCTTCAAGCGTCAACTCGCGTACGTTCGTACGGTCCTTGACGGTGACGCGTTCATCGTTCTGGAGGGCCCATGCGAGTTGTCCGTATCCGACGTCCACAGCGACGACATGAGCGGCGCCCGACCGCAGCAGAACATCGGTGAAACCGCCGGTGGACGCACCCGCGTCGAGCGCCCTGCGCCCCTCGACGGCCAGCCCCTGCGGCACGAACGCCTCCAGCGCGCCGGCGAGCTTGTGGCCGCCCCGGGACACGTAGTCGGGATCGCCGTCGTCCTGGGCCACCACGATCGCGGCCGCCGTCTCCACCTGTGTGGCGGACTTGGTCGCGACGGTCTTGCCGACGGAGACGCGCCCGGCGGCGATCAGCTGGCCGGCATGCTCACGCGAGCGCGCGAGCTTCCGGCGGACCAGCTCCGCGTCGAGACGGCGGCGTGCGACTCCTGCCACGTTCGGTTCAGCTCCTAGGTCCGTGCTGGTGCTGCGACGGGGGCGCCGGAGGTCCCGGGCGGGCGTCGAGCGCGGTGAGCGCGTCGCGCAGCCCCCGGTGTACATCCTCGTACACCTCGATGTGTCCGTCCGTGGCGAGGTGGTCCGCGTCGCCGAGCCGGTCCAGGGACGCGTCCACGTCGGCGACGCCCGTGGGGGTGCGGGGCACGTTCAGGGGCGCGGGGGCCGCGGGGTCGCACTCGGGCTCGGTTTCTTCCCGCACCGGCGCCGCTTCGGGAACTGCGTCGTCCATGCCACGACGCTACCGCGAACCGCTGCGGTACCGTCGTCGGCGATGGCCACGATCGAGGAGTGCCGCAGCGCACTCGACAAGCTCTCGGACAACATGCAGCGCGCCGAAGGGGACGTCCGCGACGCCGCGGCCATGGACCGTTCGGTGAGCTGCCACATCACGGACCTGGACGTCACCTTCGTCGGCCGGATGCGCGGCGGGCGGATCGAGGTGCACGACACCGTGCAGGGACCGCCGCCCGCCAAGGCCGAGATCAGACTCGTCATGGCCGGCGACGATCTGGTGGCGCTGGTCGACGGCGAGCTGAGCTTCGCAAAGGCCTGGGGCTCGGGCCGGGTGAAGCTGCACGCGGGCGTGCGGGACCTGCTCCAGCTCAGGAAGCTTCTGTAGCGGACACCTTCTCGGCCCCGGCCGCTGCCCCGGCGCGTACCCGCCGCGCCGCCGGCACCACCAGCGGCGTGCCCGTCTCCGGGTCGTCGATGACCTGGCAGCGCAGCCCGAAGACCTCCTCGACCAGCTCGGCCGTGACGATGTCCTTCGGCGCGCCCTCGGCGATGACGCTTCCCTCGCGCAGGGCGATGAGGTGCGTGGCGTAGCGGGCGGCGTGGTTCAGGTCGTGCAGCACGGCGACGAGTGTGCGCCCCTGCTCCTCGTGCAGCTCCGCGCACAGGTCCAGCACGTCGATCTGGTGCTGGATGTCCAGGTACGTCGTCGGCTCGTCGAGCAGCAGCAGCGGGGTCTGCTGGGCGAGCGCCATGGCGATCCACACACGCTGGCGCTGACCGCCCGAGAGCTCGTCGACGTAACGCTCGGCGAGCTCGGCGACGCCCGTCTGCCGCATGGACTCCTGGACGACGCGCTCGTCGTCGGCCGACCACTGGCGCAGAATGCCCTGGTGCGGGTAGCGGCCACGGCCCACCAGGTCGCCGACGGTGATGCCGTCGGGCGCGATGGACGACTGGGGCAGCAGACCGAGGGTGCGGGCGACCTTCTTCGCGGGCATCGACTGGATGGCCTGGCCGTCGAGCAGCACCCGGCCCTCGCTGGGCTTGAGCATCCGCGACAGTGCCCGCAGGAGCGTCGACTTGCCACACGCGTTGGGGCCGACGATCACGGTGAAGGAGTTGTCGGGTATCTCCACCGACAGCTGCTCGGCGATCACCCGCTGGTCGTAGGCGAGTGTGACGTTCTCGGCGGACAGACGGTTCACAGTGCTCCTTTGGTTCTTGCTCATATCCGGCCCGCCCTGCGTTCGGTGACCAGCAGCCACAGCAGGTAGACACCGCCCAGCACGCCGGTGACCACGCCCACGGGCAGCTGTTCGGCGCCGAACGCCCGCTGCGAGAGCCAGTCGGCGGTGACCAGCAGGGCCGCGCCCATGCACAGGGAGGGCAGCAGGTTCGGGCCGGGCGAACGGGTCAGGCGCCGGGCCAGCTGCGGCGCGGTGAGCGCGACGAAGCTGACGGGACCGGCCGCGGCGGTCGCGGACGCGGTGAGCAGCACGGCCGCCACCATCAGCAGCAGACGCACCCGCTCCACCCGCACCCCGAGGGCGTACGACAAGTCGTCGCCCATCTCCATCATCCGCAGCCCACGCGCGTTGCAGAGGGCGAGCGGCACGAGCACGGCGCACAGCCCGAGCAGCGGCCACACCTGGTCCCAGTCACGGCCGTCGAGGGATCCGGTCATCCACACGACCGCGCGGGCCGCGTCCACGATGTCGGACTTGGTGAGCAGATAGCCGTTGACCGCCGTGACGATCGCGGAGACGCCGATGCCGACCAGCACCAGCCGGTAGCCGTGCACGCCCCGCTTCCAGGCGAGCACGTAGATCGCGAGCCCGGTCACCAGGCCCCCCACGAGCGCGCCCAGGGCTACCTGGTTCGCGTCCCCGGAGAACAGCACGATCATCGTGAGCGCGCCGGCCGTCGCCCCCTGTCCGAGGCCGAGTACGTCCGGACTGCCCAGCGGGTTGCGGGAGATGGACTGGAACAGCGCGCCGCCGAGTCCGAGGGAGGCGCCGACCAGTAGTCCGACCAGGACCCGCGGCAGCCGCAGCTCGTTGACGATGAACTCCTGGCCCTCGTTGCCCTGGCCGAACAGCGTCCGCAGCACATCGGCGGCCGGGATCGGGAAGTCGCCGGTGCCGATGAGCACGACACTCGCCGTGAGCGCCGCGGCCAGCAGCACGAGCACGACGATGAAGGCCCGCACGTCCAGGCGTATCGAGAGCCCGCCCGGGGACCTCACAGCACGGTTGATGGTCTTCACAGCTGCGCCGTCCTCCGCCGTCGTACGAGATAGATGAACACCGGTCCGCCGAGGATCGCGGTCACGATGCCCACCTGGAGTTCCGCCGGCCGGGCCACGATCCGGCCGATGACGTCGGCCCCGAGCAGCAGCACGGGCGACAGGATCGCCGCGTACGGCAGGATCCAGCGCAGGTCGGGCCCGGTGAAGGAACGCACCACGTGCGGCACCATCAGCCCGACGAACACGATCGGCCCGCAGGCGGCGGTCGCGGCCCCGCACAGCACGGTCGCGGCCAGCATGGACAGCGCCCGGGTCCGGTTCAGGTTGGCGCCGAGCGCCTTGGCGGTGTCGTCTCCCATGGCCATGGCGTTGAGCGGCCGGGCCAGGGCCAGCGCCAGGACCGTCCCGGCCAGCAGGAACGGCAGGACCTGCTCGATGGTCGAGTCGGTCGCCGCGGAGAGCGAACCCACCGTCCAGAACCGCATCTTGCCGAGCGCCGCGTCGTCCATGATCATCACGGCCTGGAGATAGCCGTAGAGCGCGGCGCTGATCGCCGTACCGGCGAGCGCGAGCCGCACCGGCGTCGCACCCCGGCTGCCACCGAGGAACCAGACCAGCGCCCCGACCGCGGCGGCGCCGAAGAACGCGAACCAGACATACCCACTGAGCGAGGTGACCCCGAGAAACGTGATCGCCGTGACGACCGCGGCGGACGCTCCGGCGTTGATGCCGAGCAGCCCGGGATCGGCAAGCGGGTTGCGCGTGAGGGCCTGCAGAACCGCGCCGGCCAGACCGAGGGCGGCACCGGCGAGCAGCCCCAGCACGGTTCGTGACATCCGCTCAGCGACGACGACATCGCCGTACGTCCCCGAGTCCTCGAACAGACCGTGCCAGACCTGCCCGAGAGACAGCTCTTTCGCTCCGATCGCGATACTCGCCAGCGCGACGAGCACCAGGATCGCGACGGCCAGGACCAGCCCAAAGGCTCGTACCACCCGTCGAGTCGGGGGCGCGGGGGCGGTCTCCGCGCGCTGTTCGGGGGGACTCTCGACCAACACGCAGGTTAGGTTAGCCTACCCTGCCATTCGATCACGATTCCGGAGCCCGGCCACGGCCCTCCGGACGCACGCGCAGCCGTAGCGTGCCCGCGCACCGCGGATCCCAACCGGTGCTCAGAGGCCCAGCTTTGCCAGCGCCTTCCCCCCGTCCAGCTCGCACACACCCTCACCGGCGGCCGTCCACGCCGCCGCACACAGCGCGCGCAGCCCGTCCAGCGCCTCGCCGTCCCCGTCGAGCTCCAGCACCTCCGCACCAGCCGTCACCGTCCAGCCTCCGCACCGGAACCCGCCGTCACCCGCGGCGTCGATGTCCGGCTGGCCGCTGAGCATCCCCCGCAGATCGGCGTCCACATACGTCGGCCGGTGCTGCGGCGGCGCGGCCAGCAGCTGCGCGCCGTCGGTGACCCCGGTCAGGACGAGCAGCGAGTCGACGTCCCCGTTGAACGCGCCCTCGATGTCCGTGTCCAGCCGGTCCCCCACCACGAGCGGCCGCTTCGCCCCGGTCCGCAGGATGGTCTCCCGGTGCATCGGCGGCAGCGGCTTCCCCGCGACCTGCGGCTCGGCGCCCGTGGCGATCCGGACGACCTCCACCGCCGCGCCGTTGCCCGGCGCGATCCCGCGTCCGCTCGGAATCGTCAGGTCGGTGTTGGACGCGAACCACGGCACGCCGCGCGCGACCGCGTAACTGGCCTCCGCGAACCGGCCCCACGGCAGCTCGGGCCCGCCGAAGCCCTGCACCACCGCCGCCGGATCGTCGTCCGCTGACTCGACGGGCACGAGCCCGCGCTCGCGCAGCGCCACCCGCAGCCCGTCGCCGCCGATCACCAGCACCCGGGCGCCCTGCGGCACCTGCTCACTGATCAGCCGCGCGACCGCCTGCGCCGAGGTGATGACGTCGTCCGCGCCGGTCGGTATCCCCAGCTCGGTCAGATGCGCGGCCACGGTGTCCGGAGTCCGCAGCGCGTTGTTCGTGACGTAGGCGAGCCGCATCCCGCCCGCCCGTGCCTCGGCCAGGGACTCGACGGCGTACGCGATCGCGCTCCCTCCCGCGTACACGACCCCGTCCAGATCGAGCAGCGCCGTGTCGTACGCCTCGCTCAGGGCCTGCCCACTGCCCTCGGGCCTCGTCCTGACGCTCCGGCTCATCCCGCATCGCTCCTCGTTCGACGGCTTTCCCCCGATCATCCCCCATGCCACTGACACCCGTACGATGCCGGGATGAACACAGCAGGTCACTCGGCGGCAACGGAGCACCGAGGCCTGGAACTCACCCCGTTCCGAGGCCTTCGTTACGACCCTGACCGGGTCGGCAGCCTTGCCGCCGTGACATCTCCGCCGTACGACGTCGTGGTACGCCCCGACGGCCTGCACCACCTCGAGTCCTCCGACCCGCACAACATCGTGCGTCTGATCCTGCCCCAGGCCGCCACGCCCAGCGCCCGCAACGAACAGGCCGCCGAGACCCTGCACCGCTGGCTCTCCGAGGGCGTCCTGGCCGCCGATCCGGAACCCGGCCTGTACATCTACGAGCAGCGGGACGGCGACGGCATGGTGCAACGCGGCATCATCGGCGCTCTGCGCGTGTCGGACCCCGCCGAGCAGGTGGTGCTGCCGCATGAGGACGTCATGCCGCACATCGTCGCGGACCGCGCGGCCCTGATGCGGGCCACCTCCGCGAACCTCGAGCCCCTCCTGCTGACCTACCGCGGCGACGGCTCGACGACCGCCACGGCAGACCTGATCGAGCGCACCGCCGACCGGCCTCCCCTCCTCTCCACCACCACGGAGGACGGGTTCAGCCACCGCCTGTGGTCCGTGACCTCGCCGGCCGACCTGGCTGCGATCCAGACCGACCTGGCCCGTCACCAGGCCCTCATCGCCGACGGCCACCACCGCTGGGCGACCTACCGCCGGCTCCGCACGGAACACCCTTCCCCCAGCCCGTGGGACCACGGCCTGGTCCTCCTGGTCGACACCGCCCGCTACCCCCTCCGGGTCCGCGCCATCCACCGTCTCCTCCACGACCTGCCGGTCGACCGGGCCGTGGCGGCCCTGCACGGTCTGTTCCGGGTACGCCGCCTGGTGGCCCCCCTGCCCGAGGCCCTGGAGGCGCTGGCGGACGCGGCCTGCGAGAGCAACGCGTTCCTGCTGGCCGGCGACGGTTCCTTCCACCTCGTCGACCACCCGGACCCGGATCTCCTGGCCCGTACGATCCCCGCCGACCGCCCCGCGGCCTGGCGCACCCTCGACGCGACGGTCCTGCATGCCACGCTCCTCGAGCACGTCTGGCACATCCCCGAGGACTCACCCGCCCACATCGCCTACATCCACGACACGGCCGCCACGGTCGCCAAGGCGGAACACGACGGCGGTACTGCCGTCCTGATGCACCCGGTCCGCGAGGAGGTCGTCCGCGACCTGGCCCGCCAGGGCGTGACGATGCCGCGCAAGTCGACGTCGTTCGGCCCGAAGCCGGCATCGGGCCTGGTACTGCGCACGCTGGACCTCTGAACACGAGAAGGGGGCGGATCCCCGACGGGATCCGCCCCCTTCCACCGGACGTCAGTCCTTCTCCTCCTCGGAGGAGTCCCCGCCGTCGCTCTCGTCGTCGGTGCCGCTCTCGTCATCGGTCATGACGTCGACGAACTCCACACCGTCCAGCTCGGCGAGCCGGTCCGACGCGTCCGTGCTGCCGTCCCGGTCGGCCTCCACGGCCTTCGCGAACCACTCCCGCGCCTCGCTCTCCCGCCCGGCGGCAAGCAGCGCGTCCGCGTACGCGTACCGCAGCCGCGCGGTCCACGGCTGCACGGAGTTGGCGGCCAGCTCGGGGCTCTGCAGCGTCACGATGGCAGCGTCCAGCTGCTCCATGTCACGCCGCGCACCGGCGGCGACCAGCCGCATCTCGACCTGTCCGGCCTTGTCGAGCTTGTGCACCTCGGGGGCCCCGGCCATGTCCAGCGCCTTCTCCGGCCGCCCGAGCCCACGCTCGCAGTCGGCCATGACGGGCCACAGATCGATGTTCCCGGTCATCCGCTTGGCGGCCCGGAACTCGGCCAGCGCCTCGCCGTACTTCTGATTGGCGTACGCGGCGAACCCGGCGGCCTCCCGCACGGCGGCGACACGCGACGCCAACCGCAGCGCGACCCTCGAGTAGCCGTACGCGCCCTCGGGGTCCTCGTCGAGGAGCCGCGCGACCATCACCAGGTTCCTGGCGACGTCCTCCGCGAGCGTCTTCGGCAGGCTCAGCAGTTCCTGCCGTACGTCCTTGTCGATCTCGTCGCCCGTGACGTCCTCGGGGATCGGCAGCCGCTTGATCGGCTCCCTGTCCCGCTCCCGCTCCTCACGGAACCGGCCGGCGCCCGGCCGGTCGTCCCGGCCGCGGAAGCCGCCCCGGTCGCCGTCACGCCGGCCGCCGTCACGCCGGAAGGCCGGACGGTCGCCACGGTCGTCCCGACGGGGCCCGTGCCCGCCGCGGTCGTCACGGCCGCGGAAGCCACCGCGGTCGTCCCCACGGCGGTCGTCACGACGGTCGTCACGACGGAAGTCGCCGCGGTCGCCGCGGTCGCTGCGGGGGCCGTCCTCGCGACGGAATCCGGGGCGCCCGCCGCGGCCGGCGTCGTCGCGCCGGAAGCCGCCACGCTCCCCGCGGTCGTCCCCGCGACGCTCGTCACGGCGCTCGTCACGGCCACGGAAACCACCGCGGTCGTCACGCCGGAAGCCGCGGTCACTGTCCCTGGGGCGGTCTCGATCGCCACCGCGGAACCCGCGGTCCCGGTCGTCACCGCGGAAGCCACGGTCGCGGTTGTCGTCGCGACGGAAACCGCCACGGTCCCGATCGTCGCGACGGGGGAACCCACCACGGTCGCCCTCGCGCCGCTCGCCACGACGGTCGTCGCGGCGGTCGTCACGCCTGTCGTCCCGACGGTCGTCGCGGCGGTCGTCACGCCTGTCGTCGCGCCGGAAGGCGGGGCGGTCGCCGCGGTCGTCCCGGCGGAACCCGCCACGGTCGCGGTCGTCCCTGCGCGGTCCACGATCGCGGTCGTCACGCCGGCCGTACCCACCGCCACGGTTGTCGTCCCGACGGAACCCGCCACGGTCGCGGTCGTCCCTGCGCTCACCACGGTCGTCCCGGTCGTCGCGCCGGAAGGCGGGGCGGTCGCCGCGGTCGTCCCGGCGGAACCCGCCACGGTCGCGATCGTCCCTGCGCGGTCCACGATCGCGGTCGTCACGCCGGCCGTACCCACCGCCACGGTTGTCGTCACGCCGGGAACCGCCACGCTCCCCACGATCGGGGCGGCCACCACGGTCATCCCGACGGAACCCGCCACGGTCGCTGCCGCCACGGTCGCTGCCGCCTCGGTCGTTGTCGCGGCGGAAGCCTCCACGCTCTCCGCCGCGGCCCCCGCGCTGACCGCCGCGGTCGTTCCGGTCGCTCCGGTCCCCCTCCCGTCGCCGCTGGTCGCGCTCCGGTCGGTCGTCGGGAGAGTTGGTGGACATGGTGACTCCTGTCTTCGGTACCGCAAGTCATTCTCGCGCAGCCGGGCATCCGGCGCGCACCGCAAAATAAAAAAGGACCCCTGGTCCCAGCTGAACGCTGGGACCAGGGGTCCTTCCAAAGATTGTTCGGCGGCGTCCTACTCTCCCACAGGGTCCCCCCTGCAGTACCATCGGCGCTGTAAGGCTTAGCTTCCGGGTTCGAAATGTAACCGGGCGTTTCCCCTACGCTATAACCACCGAAACCCTAATGGTTTCGAGCGAACAAGCACACTCTTTAATTGTTCGTTCTGCTCAAAGCCGACAACTGTTCGTTGTCTCAGAACTAACACAGTGGACGCGAGCAACTGAGGACAAGCCCTCGGCCTATTAGTACCGGTCAACTCCACACGTTACCGTGCTTCCATATCCGGCCTATCAACCCAGTCGTCTACTGGGAGCCTTACCCTCTCAAGGAGGTGGGAATACTCATCTCGAAGCAGGCTTCCCGCTTAGATGCTTTCAGCGGTTATCCCTCCCGAACGTAGCCAACCAGCCATGCCCTTGGCAGAACAACTGGCACACCAGAGGTTCGTCCGTCCCGGTCCTCTCGTACTAGGGACAGCCCTTCTCAATATTCCTACGCGCACAGCGGATAGGGACCGAACTGTCTCACGACGTTCTAAACCCAGCTCGCGTACCGCTTTAATGGGCGAACAGCCCAACCCTTGGGACCGACTCCAGCCCCAGGATGCGACGAGCCGACATCGAGGTGCCAAACCATCCCGTCGATATGGACTCTTGGGGAAGATCAGCCTGTTATCCCCGGGGTACCTTTTATCCGTTGAGCGACGGCGCTTCCACAAGCCACCGCCGGATCACTAGTCCCGACTTTCGTCCCTGCTCGACCCGTCGGTCTCACAGTCAAGCTCCCTTGTGCACTTACACTCAACACCTGATTGCCAACCAGGCTGAGGGAACCTTTGGGCGCCTCCGTTACTCTTTAGGAGGCAACCGCCCCAGTTAAACTACCCATCAGACACTGTCCCTGATCCGGATCACGGACCCAGGTTAGACATCCAGCACGACCAGACTGGTATTTCAACGACGACTCCACCCACACTGGCGTGCGAGTTTCAAAGTCTCCCAGCTATCCTACACAAGCCGAACCGAACACCAATATCAAACTGTAGTAAAGGTCCCGGGGTCTTTCCGTCCTGCTGCGCGAAACGAGCATCTTTACTCGTAGTGCAATTTCACCGGGCCTATGGTTGAGACAGTCGAGAAGTCGTTACGCCATTCGTGCAGGTCGGAACTTACCCGACAAGGAATTTCGCTACCTTAGGATGGTTATAGTTACCACCGCCGTTTACTGGCGCTTAAGTTCTCAGCTTCGCCACCCCGAAGAGTGACTAACCGGTCCCCTTAACGTTCCAGCACCGGGCAGGCGTCAGTCCGTATACATCGCCTTACGGCTTCGCACGGACCTGTGTTTTTAGTAAACAGTCGCTTCTCGCTGGTCTCTGCGGCCACCCCCAGCTCGAACAGCAAGTGTTCTCACCAGGTGTGGCCCCCCTTCTCCCGAAGTTACGGGGGCATTTTGCCGAGTTCCTTAACCATAGTTCACCCGAACGCCTCGGTATTCTCTACCTGACCACCTGAGTCGGTTTAGGGTACGGGCCGCCATGAAACTCGCTAGAGGCTTTTCTCGACAGCATAGGATCATCCACTTCACCACAATCGGCTCGGCATCAGGTCTCACCCTCATGTCACCCGGATTTACCTAGATGACGGGCTACACCCTTACCCCGGGACAACCACCGCCCGGGATGGACTACCTTCCTGCGTCACCCCATCACTCACCTACTAACCGCTTGGTTCGGCGGCTCCACCACTTTCCTTTCCCCGAAGGGTCCGGAACGGCTTCACGGCCTTAGCATCACGATGCTCGATGTTTGACGCTTCACAGCGGGTACCGGAATATCAACCGGTTATCCATCGACTACGCCTGTCGGCCTCGCCTTAGGTCCCGACTTACCCTGGGCAGATCAGCTTGACCCAGGAACCCTTAGTCAATCGGCGCAAACGTTTCTCACGTTTGTATCGCTACTCATGCCTGCATTCTCACTCGTGAACCGTCCACAACTCGCTTCCGCGGCTGCTTCACCCGGCACACGACGCTCCCCTACCCATCACAGCAGGCGTTGGCCCTTATGCTGCAATGACACGACTTCGGCGGTACGCTTGAGCCCCGCTACATTGTCGGCGCGGAATCACTAGACCAGTGAGCTATTACGCACTCTTTCAAGGGTGGCTGCTTCTAAGCCAACCTCCTGGTTGTCTCTGCGACTCCACATCCTTTCCCACTTAGCGTACGCTTAGGGGCCTTAGTCGATGCTCTGGGCTGTTTCCCTCTCGACCATGGAGCTTATCCCCCACAGTCTCACTGCCGCGCTCTCACTTACCGGCATTCGGAGTTTGGCTAAGGTCAGTAACCCGGTAGGGCCCATCGCCTATCCAGTGCTCTACCTCCGGCAAGAAACACACGACGCTGCACCTAAATGCATTTCGGGGAGAACCAGCTATCACGGAGTTTGATTGGCCTTTCACCCCTAACCACAGGTCATCCCCCAGGTTTTCAACCCTGGTGGGTTCGGTCCTCCACGAAGTCTTACCTCCGCTTCAACCTGCCCATGGCTAGATCACTCCGCTTCGGGTCTTGAGCGTGCTACTCCATCGCCCTATTCGGACTCGCTTTCGCTACGGCTTCCCCACTCGGGTTAACCTCGCAACACACCGCAAACTCGCAGGCTCATTCTTCAAAAGGCACGCAGTCACGACGCATTGAGTAAACTCAATGCGCGACGCTCCCACGGCTTGTAGGCACACGGTTTCAGGTACTATTTCACTCCGCTCCCGCGGTACTTTTCACCATTCCCTCACGGTACTATCCGCTATCGGTCACCAGGGAATATTTAGGCTTAGCGGGTGGTCCCGCCAGATTCACACGGGATTTCTCGGGCCCCGTGCTACTTGGGTGTCTCTCAAACGAGCCGCTGATGTTTCGACTACGGGGGTCTTACCCTCTACGCCGGACCTTTCGCATGTCCTTCGCCTACATCAACGGTTTCTGACTCGTCTCACGGCCGGCAGACCGTAAAAGAGAGATCCCACAACCCCGTATACGCAACCCCTGCCGGGTCTCACACGCATACGGTTTGGCCTCATCCGGTTTCGCTCGCCACTACTCCCGGAATCACGGTTGTTTTCTCTTCCTGCGGGTACTGAGATGTTTCACTTCCCCGCGTTCCCTCCACTTGCCCTATGTGTTCAGGCAAGGGTGACAGCCCATGACGACTGCCGGGTTTCCCCATTCGGAAACCCCCGGATCAAAGCCTGGTTGACGACTCCCCGGGGACTATCGTGGCCTCCCACGTCCTTCATCGGTTCCTGGTGCCAAGGCATCCACCGTGCGCCCTTAAAAACTTGGCCACAGATGCTCGCGTCCACTGTGCAGTTCTCAAACAACGACCAGCCACCCATCACCCCACCCTTCACAGGCGAGTTCACTGGGGCCGGCGACTGAGGAAATTTCGTTCCCTCAGACACCCAACAGCGTGCCCGGCCACATCCCGCCCGGAGATCATGCGTTCCACGCTCTTACGAGCAGTACTAGCAGCCTCCGACCCGAGGTCTGGCCGAATAGTCAACGTTCCACCCATGAGCAACCAGCATCAGACATTCGCTGATGTACTGGCCTCTGACCTCACCCCGAAGGGATCGGTAAGAAGTGCTCCTTAGAAAGGAGGTGATCCAGCCGCACCTTCCGGTACGGCTACCTTGTTACGACTTCGTCCCAATCGCCAGTCCCACCTTCGACAGCTCCCTCCCACAAGGGGTTGGGCCACCGGCTTCGGGTGTTACCGACTTTCGTGACGTGACGGGCGGTGTGTACAAGGCCCGGGAACGTATTCACCGCAGCAATGCTGATCTGCGATTACTAGCGACTCCGACTTCATGGGGTCGAGTTGCAGACCCCAATCCGAACTGAGACCGGCTTTTTGAGATTCGCTCCACCTCGCGGTATCGCAGCTCATTGTACCGGCCATTGTAGCACGTGTGCAGCCCAAGACATAAGGGGCATGATGACTTGACGTCGTCCCCACCTTCCTCCGAGTTGACCCCGGCGGTCTCCCGTGAGTCCCCAGCACCACAAGGGCCTGCTGGCAACACGGGACAAGGGTTGCGCTCGTTGCGGGACTTAACCCAACATCTCACGACACGAGCTGACGACAGCCATGCACCACCTGTACACCGACCACAAGGGGGCGCCTGTCTCCAGACGTTTCCGGTGTATGTCAAGCCTTGGTAAGGTTCTTCGCGTTGCGTCGAATTAAGCCACATGCTCCGCCGCTTGTGCGGGCCCCCGTCAATTCCTTTGAGTTTTAGCCTTGCGGCCGTACTCCCCAGGCGGGGCACTT
Organism: Streptomyces violaceus; assembly: GCF_036014075.1. Lineage (NCBI taxonomy): Bacteria > Bacillati > Actinomycetota > Actinomycetes > Kitasatosporales > Streptomycetaceae > Streptomyces > Streptomyces violaceus. Next base: position 7,077,340 of record NZ_CP107911.1, on the reverse strand, counting down.
AATGCGTTAGCTGCGGCACGGACAACGTGGAATGTTGCCCACACCTAGTGCCCACCGTTTACGGCGTGGACTACCAGGGTATCTAATCCTGTTCGCTCCCCACGCTTTCGCTCCTCAGCGTCAGTATCGGCCCAGAGATCCGCCTTCGCCACCGGTGTTCCTCCTGATATCTGCGCATTTCACCGCTACACCAGGAATTCCGATCTCCCCTACCGAACTCTAGCCTGCCCGTATCGACTGCAGACCCGGGGTTAAGCCCCGGGCTTTCACAACCGACGTGACAAGCCGCCTACGAGCTCTTTACGCCCAATAATTCCGGACAACGCTCGCGCCCTACGTATTACCGCGGCTGCTGGCACGTAGTTAGCCGGCGCTTCTTCTGCAGGTACCGTCACTTTCGCTTCTTCCCTGCTGAAAGAGGTTTACAACCCGAAGGCCGTCATCCCTCACGCGGCGTCGCTGCATCAGGCTTTCGCCCATTGTGCAATATTCCCCACTGCTGCCTCCCGTAGGAGTCTGGGCCGTGTCTCAGTCCCAGTGTGGCCGGTCGCCCTCTCAGGCCGGCTACCCGTCGTCGCCTTGGTGAGCCATTACCTCACCAACTAGCTGATAGGCCGCGGGCTCATCCTGCACCGCCGGAGCTTTCCACCACCACAGATGCCTGCGGTGGTCAATATCCGGTATTAGACCCCGTTTCCAGGGCTTGTCCCAGAGTGCAGGGCAGATTGCCCACGTGTTACTCACCCGTTCGCCACTAATCCCCACCGAAGTGGTTCATCGTTCGACTTGCATGTGTTAAGCACGCCGCCAGCGTTCGTCCTGAGCCAGGATCAAACTCTCCGTGAATGTTTTCCCGTAATCGGGATGACACCACGAGAGCGGAACAGTCAGGCGGAATAAGCCCGACCGTTCACAGCGTCCTCGCTGTGTTTTTTCAAAGGAACCTCGTCCCAGCCTGATGGCCGGAGACGGGGTATCAACATATCTGGCGTTGACTTTTGGCACGCTGTTGAGTTCTCAAGGAACGGTCGCTTCCTTTGTACTCACCCTCTCGGGCTTTCCTCCGGGCGCTTCCCTTCGGTCTTGCGTTTCCGACTCTATCAGATCCTTTTTCGATCCGATTCCCTGTCGGCGGGATTTGCCGTTGGACTCTGGCTTTCGCCTGTCGGCCTTTCGACATTCACTACGTTAGCCGATTCGCCGTCCAACTCATAATCGAGTCTGTCGGCATCGAATTCAGGCATGCGGGCACGCCGAATTCGCCCCTGCTGAGGGGGATAACTAGGTAGTGGGTTGGCCGCTTCCGACTGCTGGCGATTGCCGTACCCGGTTCAGCGGCTCGGGCCACATTACGCACCTTGCGGGGACGCGTCAACTTCGGCGGCGCCTCGGGACGTGGGCGCGATAGGGGCTCACCGTCGGGTCGTTGGCGACCCAGAAGCGCCAGGGGTGCACGGCTCCGTCGCCGGACACCCCGGTGCGGGGTCCGTTGAGTACCTGGTCGGACGGCACGGGACTGCCGGTCAGCATGCGGAGAGGGGTGTCCTCGGGGGTGCACGCGTCCGTGCCGTCCAGGGAGCGGTCCACGCCCAGGGCCGTGGCCAGTCGTGCGGGACCTTTGGCCAATTCCTTGTCGTTTCGGGCCGAGAGTCGACGGGTGCGGGCCAGTTCGGCGCCCTCGATGATCTCGCCGGCGCGGAGCAGGACCGCGCTCGCCTTGCCCTCCGGGCCGCACACCAGGTTCATGCAGAACCACATGCCATAGGTGAAGTAGACATAGACGTGTCCGGGCGGACCGAACATCACGTCGTTGCGGGCCGTGCGACCGCGATAGGCGTGGGAGCCGGGGTCGTCGGAGCCGTCGTAGGCCTCGACCTCTGTGAGGCGGAGGGCGATCGGACCGTCCGAGGTGGTGCGTACCAGGATGCGGCCGAGGAGGTCAGGGGCCACATCGAGGACGGGCCGGTCGAAGAACTCCCTGGACAGGGGCGTACGGTCGGGGGTCGCGATCATGCCGTCCGAGGGTACTAAAGACAGGTGGTGCGGCGGGGTGGCCAGCGGGCACCGGCCTTGCCAGGGTGAGGGAATGGAACCGGCCACGGCCGGATCGCGTTTGTATGGATCAAGGATCCACCCGTAGTGGGCGAGAGGGAGAGACATGGCGTTCAAGAAGCTGCTCGCGAGCCTGGGGGCCGGCGGGGCTTCGGTCGAGACCGTGCTGCACGAGGTCAACGTCGTCCCGGGCGGTGTCGTCCAGGGCGAGGTGCGGATCCAGGGCGGGTCCGTGAACCAGCAGATCGAGGGGCTCTCGGTCGGGCTGCAGGCCAAGGTCGAAGTGGAGAGCGGCGACCAGGAGTACAAGCAGGACATCGAGTTCACGAAGTCGAGGCTGGGCGGGGCGTTCGAGCTCCAGGCGAACGCGGTGCACGCGGTGCCGTTCGGGCTGGAGATCCCGTGGGAGACCCCGATCACGATGATCGACGGGCAGGCGCTGCGCTCGATGCACATCGGTGTCTCCACGGAGCTGGAGATCGCGCGGGCCGTGGACTCGGGTGACCTGGACCCGATCAGCGTGCACCCGCTGCCGGCGCAGAAGGCGATCCTGGACGCGTTCATCCAGCTGGGCTTCCGGTTCAAGAACGCGGACATGGAACGCGGTGTCATCCGGGGTACGCGGCAGAAGCTGCCGTTCTACCAGGAGATCGAGTTCTACCCGCCGCAGCAGTACCGGGGGCTGAACCAGGTCGAGCTGAGCTTCGTGGCCGACGAGCAGGCCATGGACGTGGTGCTCGAGATGGACAAGAAGCCGGGGCTGTTCAGCGAGAGCAGCGACACCTTCCGCTCCTTCAAGGTGGGGCTCCAGGACTATCAGGGCACCGACTGGACCGCGTACCTCAACCAGTGGCTGTCCGAGGTCGGCAGCAAGCGCAACTGGTTCTAGACGCAGGCCCTAGGCTCGGGGCTGACTGAACGAATCGATCAGGAGGTACCGAGGTGACCGAGCTCAAGCGGCGGCCGCTCCCCCACGACTTCCATCCGCCCGTGCCGTCGTTCACGGTCACGAGCAAGGATGTCGAGGAAGGTGCGACGCTCCAGGACGCTCAGGTCTACGCGGCCGGCAACACCTCGCCGCAGTTGCGGTGGGAGGGCTTCCCGCCCGAGACCAAGAGCTTCGCCGTGACCTGCTACGACCCCGACGCCCCGACGGGCAGCGGGTTCTGGCACTGGGTGGTGTTCGACATTCCGGGCTCGGTGACCGAGCTGCCGCTCGGTGCGGGCAGCGGCGCGTTCGAGGGTCTGCCCGAGGGCGCGATCCAGGCGCGTAACGACTACGGAAGCAAGGAGTTCGGTGGTGCCGCGCCGCCGCCCGGGGACGGTTCGCACCGTTACGTGTTCACGGTGTACGCCGTGGATACGGAGAAGCTCGGTCCGGATGCGGAGGCTTCTCCCGCGGTCGTGGGCTTCAACCTGCGGTTCCACACGATCGCGCGGGCGCAGCTGATCGGTGAGTACGAGGTGCCCGCCGAAAGCTGAGCAACCGCCCGGCGATCCCAGCGTTCACAGAACGTTTGCCCGCTCCTGGTCTTGGAATTGATCAGGAGCGGGCATTTTTGTTGCCGGGGGTCATGGGGGTCACCCCCCGTGGGAGCAGCAGATATTGCGTTGTCCATCTCGGCGTGCCCGGCCAGAGTTGATCCCAGCCCGCCAGGGGGTGGGCCGGTGCACACGGGAGGTGGGCTGGTATGCGGGACACGCTGGTACTCAACGCGAGCTTCGAGCCGCTGTCGACGGTAACGCTGAACCGAGCCGTCGTTCTGGTGCTTCAGGACAAGGCCGTCGTCGAGCAGTCCCACCCCGAACTGCGGATGCGGGGAGCCGCGGTCGACATACCGGCGCCCCGTGTGATCAGGCTCTGCCAGTACGTGCGGGTGCCCTTCCGAAGACGAGCGCCGTGGTCGAGGCGGGGTGTTCTGGTCCGGGACCGGAACCGGTGCGCGTACTGCGGGAGGCGGGCGACGACCGTCGACCACGTGGTACCGCGGTCGCGGGGCGGGCAGGACACGTGGCTGAACACGGTGGCCTCGTGTGCGGAGGACAATCACCGTAAGGCGAACCGGACTCCGGTGGAGGCGGGTATGCCGTTGCTTCGGGAGCCGTTCGAGCCGACGCCGGCGGACGCGATGCTGCTGGCGCTGGGGCAGGACGACTTCGACGCGCTGCCGGAGTGGCTGGCGCAGCCCGCTGCCTAGCGGTCATGCGAAGGGGGCCCGCTTCTCCGGGAAGCGGGCCCCCTTCGTGTGTGCCGGGTCAGTCGATGGACGGCTTCTCGCGGCGTTCCTGGGCGGGGACGCCGGCTCCGGACGCGCCTCCGTTGCCGCCGGAACCACCGCCGAGGCCGCCGAAGTTGCCCATGGCGCCGGAGAGGCCCTTGAGAGCGTCGCCGATTTCGCTGGGGACGATCCAGAGCTTGTTGGCGTCGCCCTCGGCGATCTTCGGGAGCATCTGGAGGTACTGGTAGGAGAGGAGCTTCTGGTCCGGGTCTCCGGCGTGGATGGCCTCGAAGACCGTACGGACGGCCTGGGCCTCGCCCTCGGCGCGCAGGGCGGCCGCCTTGGCCTCACCTTCGGCGCGCAGGATCTGGGACTGCTTCTCACCTTCGGCGCGCAGGATCTCGGACTGCCGGACACCTTCGGCCTGGAGGATCGCGGCGCGCTTGTCGCGGTCGGCGCGCATCTGCTTCTCCATCGAGTCCTGGATGGAGGTGGGCGGTTCGATCGCCTTGAGCTCGACGCGGTTGACGCGGATGCCCCACTTGCCGGTGGCCTCGTCGAGGACGCCGCGCAGGGCCGCGTTGATCTCCTCGCGGGAGGTCAGGGTCCGCTCCAGGTCCATGCCGCCGATGATGTTGCGGAGGGTGGTGACGGTGAGCTGCTCGATCGCCTGGATGTAGCTGGCGACTTCGTAGGTGGCGGCCCGTGCGTCGGTCACCTGGTAGTAGATGACGGTGTCGATGTTGACCACCAGGTTGTCCTGGGTGATCACCGGCTGGGGCGGGAAGGGGACGACCTGTTCACGCAGGTCGATGCGGTTGCGGATGGTGTCTATGAACGGGACCACGATGTTGAGGCCCGCGTTGAGTGTCCGCGTGTAGCGGCCGAACCGCTCGACGATGGCCGCGCTGGCCTGTGGGATGACTTGGATCGTCTTGATCAGGGCGATGAAGACCAACACCACCAGAATGATCAGGACGATGATGACCGGTTCCATCGTCGTTCCCCGTACCCTTCTCCGCCTCGGCGACTTCGGCAGATCTTATGGTTGTTGAAGATCTTGCTGGTCGAGTCTGTCAGACCGTCGCGTAGCTGGCGAGGAGTTCACTCCAGTTACGTCCTGCGAGGTCACATGACGATCGCAGTGGCTCCCTCGATGTCCACGACGTCCACTTCCTGGCCTACTTCGTAAGCGCGGTCGGTGTCGAGGGCGCGGGCCGACCAGACCTCTCCGGCCAGCTTGATCCGGCCGCCGGAGGCGTCGACGCGTTCCAGGACGACTGCTCGTCTTCCCTTCAACGCGTCCACACCTGTGGCGAATTGGGGCCGCGAGGCGCGATGCCGGTTCGCGATGGGCCGTACGACGGCGATACCCGCGGTCGAGATGACGGCGAAGACCACGACCTGGGCGACGGCTCCGCCGCCGAAGACGCCGGTGACCGCCGCCGCGGCGATGGCGCCCACCGCGAGCATGCCGAGTTCGGGCATCGCGGTGACCACGAGCGCGATGCCGAGCGCTGCCGCGCCGATCAGCCACCACAGCCATGCGTCGATTTCCACATGGTCATGGTAGGTCCGACGCCCCTGTCGCCGACAGGGCGCCCGGCGTGTGAAATGCCGTTCTTACTTTGGGATTTGCGTGGCGCGGCGGCCGGGTCAGGAGAGCGGAAGGCCCTGTGCGGTCCAGCGCTCGCCCGCCTGTTCGACGACGAGCGGGAGGCCGAAGCAGAGGGAGAGGTTGCGGGAGGTGAGTTCGAGCTCCAGCGGGCCGGCGGCGAGAACCTTGCCCTGGCGGATCATGAGGACGTGGGTGAAGCCCGGGGGGATCTCCTCGACGTGGTGGGTGACCATGAGCATCGAGGGGGCGATCGGGTCGAGGGCGAGTCGGCCGAGGCGCCGGACGAGGTCCTCGCGGCCGCCGAGGTCGAGGCCGGCGGCGGGCTCGTCGAGGAGCAGCAGTTCGGGGTCGGTCATCAGAGCGCGGGCGATGAGGGTGCGCTTGCGCTCGCCCTCGGAGAGCGTGCCGAACCTGCGCTCCAGGTAGTCACTCATGCCGAGGCGGTCGAGGAAGGCGCGGGCGCGCTGCTCGTCGATCTCCTCGTAGTCCTCGTGCCAGGTGGCGGTCATGCCGTACGCGGCGGTCAGTACGGTCTCCAGGACCGTCTGGCGCTTGGGGAGCTTCTCGGCCATGGCGATGCCGGCCATGCCGATGCGCGGGCGCAGCTCGAAGACGTCGGTGCCGGGCCTGCCGAGGGTTTCGCCGAGGATGGCGGCGGTGCCCGCGCTGGGGTAGAGGTAGGTGGAAGCGAGGTTGAGGAGGGTGGTCTTGCCGGCGCCGTTCGGGCCCAGGATGACCCAGCGCTCGCCCTCCTTGACCGACCAGGAGACCTGGTCCACCAGAGCCCGGCCCTCGCGGACCACGGATACGTCCTGAAGCTCCAGAACATCGCTCATGAGCGCGTTGTCTCCCCTTGCAGTGTGGCCGTCTCGGCTGTCGCGTAAGCCTGTGGCTCGGTCCGCCGCGCCGGTGGGCGCAGCCCTCCATGAAATCTACGCCACCGGTCGGTCCGGGCATTCCCTCGGTCCGGGTCTTGGGCTCTCTTAGGGTGGGAGCATGCTCTCGGAACCGCGTGCTGGACGTCTCGCAGCTTGGGGAAATGCCCTATTGGCCGGACTTGTCTCACCTGATGACGCCGTGCTCGCCATCGTCGGCGAGGACGCGGTGCACCGGGTGGAGGGGCTGCCCGGGGAGTCGGCGCCCGTCGGGCTCACACTCGCGCTGGGGCGGCTGCGGACGCTCGGGGTGACCGGGCTGCGGCTCGCGCTGCCCGCACCCGGGCATCCGCTGGGGCTGAGCGGGCCGCCCGAGTTCAACGCGCGGGCGCTGGATGCCGAGCAGGCGGTGGTCTGTTACGGCGCCTCGTTCGGGCTGGTGCCTGAGGTGCACGAGGCCGGGCCCGAGGGCGATGTGCATGTCGAGGTCGTATGGCATGTGCTGCCCGTGCGGGAGGCGCCGCCCGCGGATGTGCCGTCGCTGGGTGAGGCCGAGCGGGAGCTGGCGGAGGCCCTGCGGGAGGCGACGGAGGTGCTGACGCGGCTGGATGTGGCCGGGTCGGGGCCGGTGGCCGAGGCGGCGGTCGACGCGTATCGGGCGCGGGCCGAGCGGGGGCGGGAGGTGCTGGCGCCGGGGTATCCGCCGCGGGCGGTGCGGGTGCTGGAGCTGGCGCAGCGGGTGGGGACGTTGATCGTGGTGGCGACGGAGAGTGGGCACGGGGGTGCGGTGAGTGCGTCCGAGATGGGGGCGCGGCGGGAGGCGTTGCGGCCGGTGGAGCGGACGGCTCGGCGGGCGCAGGTCGCTGCGTACAACTCCGTTGTGGAGGAGCGGGAGCGGGGGGTGCGGTGACTGGGGGTTGCGTGAGGGCTCGGCGTCGGTGCTGAGCTGGGGCGGGGTGCTGACCGGGGGGTGTGATGGTTCTCGGCGTTTGTGCTGGGGTCGGGTGGGTGCGCAGCCCGGCGGAGCGGGGTGCCGCTGCGCCCACCCGTGCCGCCCCTAGCGGCACGCATGCCCGCAGCTGGGGCGGCTCGCGATTGCCCGCAGCTGAGCCGAACGGCCTCCCAGGGGGGCCTGGGAGGCCGGGGGTCACCTTCGGCTCGGAGACGGAGGTGAAGGTCAGTGGTTGACGGCGAGGTTGCCGAACGCGGGGTTCAGGATGCCCACGACGTTCACGCTGTTGCCGGACACGTTGACCGGGACGTGTACCGGGGCCTGGACCACGTTGCCCGAGGCGACGCCCGGGGAGCCCACGGCCTGGCCGTCGGCGTGGGCGCTGGTGGCGGAGGCCATGCCCGCGCCCGCGGCCAGCAGTCCACCGGTCACCATCGTCACGGCAGCGGCCTTCTTCAGGTTCTTCACTTCTGAGCCCTCCTTGCGATCGCCGCGGCAGGCGCCGCAGCACGCACTGGAGAACGGCGGGGATCCACCGAGGATGCGCCATGCGGGGGACATTCCCACGACAGTATGAATCTCGGTCCGGACTGGAACCTTCCGCGTTGCCGTGGGGTGAGCGTGTCAGCCGGTCACGCCATGGCGAACGGCCCACAGGGCGGCCTGGGTTCGGTCGGACAGGTCGAGCTTCATCAGGATGTTCGAGACGTGGGTCTTGACGGTCTTCTCGGAGAGGACGAGCGCACGGGCGATCTCCCGGTTGGAGCGGCCGTCCGCTATCAGGCCAAGCACCTCGCGCTCCCGCTCGGTGAGCGAACCGGCCCTTCCGGGGCCCGAGTTGGCCTCCTCCTGGGACAGCAGGGCGCCGGCGACCTCCGGCTGGAGGAGGATGTGGCCGGCGTGGACCGAGCGGATGGCTCCGGCGAGGGCGTCGGGGTCGACGTCCTTGTAGACGTATCCGGCGGCGCCCGCGCGCAGGGCCGGCACCACCGTGCGCTGCTCGGTGAAGCTGGTGACGACCAGTACGCGCGCGGGGTTGTCGAGTTCGCGGAGTCTGCGCAGGGCGTCGACACCGTCCATGCCCGGCATCTTGACGTCCATGAGGATGACGTCGGGCTTCAGCTCCTCCGCACTGTCCACTCCTTCGGCGCCGTCCGCGGCCTCGCCGACGACCTCGATGTCGTCCTGCACCTCGAGGAACGTGCGCAGGCCCCGGCGGACGACCTGGTGGTCGTCGACGAGCAGGACCTTGATCGCGTCAGCCACCGGGGACCTCCATCTCGATCGTGGTGCCCTTGCCGGGCACCGATTCCACGGTCAGTGTGCCCCCGGCCCCGCTCGCCCGGTCCCGCATGGAGACCAGGCCCAGATGGCGCCCCGCGCGACGCACCGCCTGCGGGTCGAAGCCGCGGCCGTCGTCGGTGACCCGCAGGACGGCTCCGCCGCCGCGGCGGTCCAGCGTCACGTCGACGTGGTCGGCGCCGGAGTGGCGCAGGGCGTTGTGCAGGGCCTCCTGGGCGACGCGCAGGACGGCTTCCTCCTGGGAAGCGGGCAGGGCCTTCACGCCATGGCAGGCGAAGGTCACGCGGGCGGTGTGGGCGCGGTCGAGGACCTGGATCTGCGTGCGGAGGGTGGCCACGAGGCCGTCCTCGTCGAGGGCGGCGGGGCGCAACTCGACGACCGCGGCGCGCAGTTCGTCGGCGGCCTCGGCGGCCAGAACGGCCACCTGCTGGAGTTCTCCCTTGGCGCGGGAGGGGTCGCGGTCCACGAGGCGGGCGGCGGCCTGGGCGGTCAGGCGGAGGGAGAAGAGCTTCTGACTGACCGCGTCGTGCAGTTCGTGGGCGAGGCGGGAGCGCTCCTCGGCGATGGTCAGTTCGCGGCTGCGCTCGTAGAGGCGGGCGTTGGTGAGAGCGATCGCGGCGTGCTGGGCGAGGATGCCGAGCAGTTCCTCGTCCTCCGCTGTGAAGCCGCAACTGCCTTCCGGCTTCGGGCAGTTCTTGTTGGCCAGGAAGAGCGCGCCGATGACCTCGGCGCCGTCGCGGATCGGCAGGCCCAGGAAGTCGACCAGATCGGGGTGGGCCTTCGGCCAGCCCTCGAAGCGGGGGTCCTTGCGGACGTCGGCGAGGCGCTCGGACCTGGCCTCGTGCAGCATCGCGGCGAGGATGCCGTGCTGGCGCGGGAGGGGGCCGATGGCCTTCCACTGTTCCTCGCTGACGCCGTCGACCACGAACTGGGCGAAGCCGCCGTGATCGTCCGGCACGCCGAGCGCGGCGTACTGCGCGTCGAGCAGCTCGCGGGCCGAGGCGACGATCGTCTTGAGGACGTCGCGCACCTCGAGATGCCTGCTCATGGCCAGCAACGCGGAACTCACCGCGGCGAGGCCGGACCGGGGACCGTGACTCATGTCCTCACGGTACCGGCGGGCTGTGACAGCGCGGATCGGACCAGTGGCGGCGGGTGCCCGGTCCGGTGGGCCTAGGTCGCGGGGCCGAGCCGGAAGGGCGGCGCGGCGTAGGACCGGGGCGCCGGGCCTGTGGCGTAGGGCGGAGGGACCCGGCGGATTGCGGCCCGCGTCCGAGGTGGTCCGGGCGGCTCCGTTCCTACGTTGAGGGCACGCGATCACGACGAGGGAGCCGATCATGCCGGTTGCGATCATCACCGGGGCCTCGAAGGGCCTGGGCCGTGCGCTCGCCGAGGCCCTGGCCGGGCGTGGCTGGGACCTGGTGCTCGAGGCCAGGGGTACCGAGGCGCTGACGGAGGCGGCCAGGGACGTCTCCGCGCACGGCACGCGCGTGACCGCCCTGCCCGGGGACGTCACCGACGCCGGACACCGGGCGGAGCTGGTGTCGGCGGCGTGGCGGCTGGGCGGCGTCGACCTGCTGGTGCACAACGCGAGCGCCCTGGGCGCCGAGCCGCTGGTGCGGCTGGAGGAGCTGCCCCTGGAGGGGCTGCGCAGGGCGCTGGAGGTGAACCTGGTGGCAGGTCTCGGCCTGGTCCAGGAGGCGCTGCCGCTGCTGCGGGCTTCGGGGGCGGGCACGGTCGTCGCCGTCAGCTCGGACGCGGCGGCCGAGGCGTACGGGACCTGGGGCGGCTACGGGGCGTCCAAGGCGGCTCTGGACCAGCTGGTGGCGGTGCTCGCCGTGGAGGAGCCGGGGCTGCGGGTCTGGGCGGTGGATCCCGGGGACATGGCCACGGACCTGTATGCGGCGGCCGTACCGGACGATCATGATCCGCGACCGGAGCCGGCTGCTGTGGTGCCGGGGTTCCTGCGGCTGCTGGACGAGCGTCCGGCGAGCGGGCGGTACGGGGCTCCGGCTCTGCTGGACGGGGCCCGATGACACCGGCCGTGCGCGTACCGGAGGAACTGTCGGCCCGGGTGCCGGTCGAGCAGCGGGGGCCCGGGCTGGACGGGGACGCCGTACGGATGCTGGTGTCGCGGGGTGCCGGGGTGGCGCATCACACGTTCACGGAGCTGCCGCGCCTGTTGCGGGCGGGGGATCTGCTCGTGGTCAACACCTCGGCCACGCTGGCGGCGGCCGTCGACGGGTGGATCGGGCACGCGCGCGTGGTGGTGCATTTCTCGACGCGGGGGGACGACGGCCGCTGGGCGGTGGAGCTGCGGGAGCCCGACGGGCGGGGCACCACGCGCGCGCGTGCGGGAGGGCCCGCGGGTACGGAAATGTGCCTGCCGGGAGGCGTACGGCTGGTTCTGGCGGAGCCGCTGAGCGGGCGGAGCGAGCGGCTGTGGTGGGCGCGGGTGGCCGGGCCCGGGGTCGCGGGGCTGCTGCGGGAGTACGGGCGGCCCATTCGCTACTCCTACACGGAGCGGGACCAGCCGCTGTCCGTCTACCAGACGGTGTTCGCGCTGCCGTCGGCGGACGGGGCGGGCAGTGCGGAGATGCCGAGTGCGGCGCGGCCTTTCACGGCGCGGCTGGTGGCGGAGCTGGTGGGCCGGGGGGTGCGGTTCGCGCCGGTCACGCTGCACACGGGGGTGGCGTCGGCGGAGGCACACGAGCCGCCGTATCCGGAGCGCTTCGCGGTGCCGGGGGCGTCGGCGCGGCTGATCAACGCCGCGAAGGCCGGTGGGGGCCGGGTCGTCGCGGTCGGGACGACGGCGGTGCGGGCCGTGGAGTCGGCGGCGGGTGCCGACGGGGTCGTACGGCCGCGGGCGGGGTGGACCTCTCTCGTGGTGACCCCGGAGCGCGGGGTGCGGGTGGTGGACGGGCTGCTGACCGGGCTGCACGAGCCGGAGGCCTCGCATCTGCTGATGCTGGAGGCGATCGCGGGGCGGGCGGCGGTCGAGCGCGGCTACGAGGCCGCACTGCACGGCCGTTACCTGTGGCACGAGTTCGGGGACGTGCACCTCGTCCTGCCGGGGCAGAGCCGTGACAGGCCACTCACACAGAGCATTGCTCAAGCAACTGCGAGTGAGACCGGGCCCTGCCCGATGTGAGCCCTCGCATAGGACGCACGTCACGTACGAAAGGACGTAGGAGACAAAGCCGCACCTATTGAGCGGCACATACGGTCCAGTCTGCCCCGATTTGCCCTTCCCTGATCCACTATCTCCCTTCGTACGTCACACCTTTGCCACGTCATTTTGCGGCCGCTAAGAATGGCTGCCGTCGCTCAGCGCCGTGGGTTCACCTCCGCGGCGTTTGTGTCGGAAACACACCGAGTCCAACGCCGGACGCCGAGCGACTCCCGCGCTATTCGAAGAGGTCCAACCACCATGCCCAAGAACATCTTCAGCCGTGGCCCCAGTCGTAACCTGACCCGTCACCACAAGATCGCCATGGCGGGTGTCGCCACCCTCGGCGCCGCCGCCATCGGGTTCTCCGCGGTGCCGAGCGGCGCTTCGACGACGACCACGACGGAAGCCGCTCAGTCGGCTCCGGTGGCGTTCAGCAACAAGCAGATCAAGGACGTGAAGGCGAGCGTCACCGACCAGATGGCCGGTGCCAGCCTGAAGGCCGAGCAGATCGAGGCGAAGAAGAAGGCCGACGCCGCGGCTGCCGCCAAGAAGAAGGCCGCCGCCGAGGCGGCGAAGAAGAAGGCCGAGGCCGCGCGCGAGGCCAAGGAGGCCGCGAGCCGCGACGCCAAGCGCGCCGAGGCCAAGAAGGCCGCCAAGAAGACCTACCCGAACAACCTCGACGGCTGGATTCGCGAGTCGCTCGACATCCTGAAGAAGCACGACATCCCGGCGTCCTACGACGGCATCCACCGCAACATCATCCGCGAGTCGTCCGGTGACCCGAAGGCCATCAACAACTGGGACATCAACGCCATCAACGGCATCCCGTCGAAGGGTCTGCTGCAGGTCATCCCGCCGACCTTCAAGACCTGGCACGTCCCCGGCACCTCCTGGGACATCTACGACCCGGTAGCCAACATCACCGCCGCCTGCAACTACGCGGCCGACAAGTACGGCTCGATGGACAACGTCGACAGCGCGTACTGAGGTAGCGCGGACCTCTGCTCGCTGAACGGAACGCCGAAGGGCGGCACCCTCCTGACGGGGTGCCGCCCTTTGGGCGTCGTGCGGCGGAGACTACTTGCGCATGACCTCGGGCTCGTGGCGGCGCAGGAAGCGGGCCACGAAGAAGCCGCAGAGCACACCGATCGCGAGGAGCGCGCCCATGTCCATGGCCCAGGCCCCGACCGTGTGCTCCCACAGCGGGTCGGTGTCGCCGGCCGTCTCGGGCGGGCTGATCTTGTTGAAGTCCAGCGTGGCACCGGAGGCGGCGACCGCCCAGCGCGACGGCATGAGGAACGAGAACTGGTTGACGCCGACCGAGCCGTGCAGGGTGAACAGGCAGCCGGTGAAGACGACCTGGATGATGGCGAACATCACCAGCAGCGGCATGGTCTTCTCGGCGGTCTTGACCAGCGACGAGATGATCAGGCCGAACATCATCGACGTGAAGCCCAGCGCCATGATCGGCACGGACAGTTCGACGAGCGTGGCGCTGCCGAAGACCAGGCCCTCCTCGGGGATCTCCCGGCTGGAGAAGCCGATGACGCCGACCAGCAGGCCCTGCAGCACGGTGATCATGCCGAGCACGAACACCTTGGACATCAGATACGCAGAGCGCGACAGGCCGGTCGCTCGCTCCCGCTCGTAGATCACCCGTTCCTTGATCAGCTCGCGGACCGAGTTCGCCGCGCCCGCGAAGCAGGCGCCGACCGCGAGGATCAGCAGAACCGTGGTGGCGGTGCCGTTCGGGATGATCCGGCCGGTCTGCGGGTTGGCCGGGTTCGGCAGCAGGCCCCTGTCCGCGTCGATGAGCAGGCTGACCGCGCCGAGCACGGCCGGCAGGATCACCATCAGGGCGAGGAAGCCCTTGTCGGACACGATCACCGAGACGTAGCGTCGCACCAGCGTGACGAACTGGGACATCCAGCCCTGCGGCTTCGGCGGCTTCATCGCCTGCATGGGCGGAACCTGTACGGACTGCGGCGCCACGGCGTCGATGTCCGCGGCGTACATCTGGTAGTGCTGCGAGCCCTTCCAGCGGCCCGCCCAGTCGTAGTCGCGGTAGTTCTCGAAGGCGGAGAAGACGTCGGCCCAGGTGTCGTAGCCGAAGAAGTTCAGCGCCTCCTCGGGCGGGCCGAAGTAGGCGACCGAGCCGCCCGGGGCCATCACCAGGAGCTTGTCGCAGATCGCCAGCTCGGCCACGGAGTGGGTGACGACGAGGACCGTACGGCCATCGTCGGCGAGACCGCGCAGCAGCTGCATGACGTCGCGGTCCATGCCCGGGTCGAGGCCGGAGGTCGGCTCGTCCAGGAAGATCAGCGACGGCTTGGTGAGCAGCTCCAGGGCCACGGAGACACGCTTGCGCTGGCCACCGGAGAGGGAGGTGACCTTCTTCTCCTTGTGGATGTCCAGCTTCAGCTCGCGCAAGACCTCGTCGATACGGGCGTCACGCTCGGCGGCCGTGGTGTCGGCCGGGAAGCGGAGCTTGGCCGCGTACTTGAGGGCCTTCTTGACGGTCAGTTCCTTGTGCAGGATGTCGTCCTGCGGGACCAGACCGATGCGCTGGCGCAGCTCGGCGAACTGCTTGTAGAGGTTCCGGTTGTCGTAGAGGACCTCGCCCTGGTCGGCCGGGCGGTAGCCGGTGAGCGCCTTGAGCAGGGTCGACTTGCCGGAGCCGGACGGGCCGATGACGGCGATGAGCGACTTCTCGGGGACGCCGAAGGAGACGTCCTTGAGGATCTGCTTGCCGCCGTCGACCGTGACGGTCAGATGACGGGCGGAGAAGGACACCTCACCGGTGTCGACGAACTCCTCGAGCCGGTCGCCGACGATCCGGAACGTCGAGTGGCCGACACCGACGACATCGGCCGGGCCGAGCAACTGCCCGCCGCCCTTGGGGATCGGCAGGCCGTTGACGTACGTGCCGTTGTGCGAGCCGAGGTCGCGGATCTCCATGCGGCCGTCGGGCGTGGCGTGGAACTCGGCGTGGTTCCGGGAGACCTGCAGGTCGGAGACGACCAGCTCGTTCTCCAGGGCGCGGCCGATGCGCATCACGCGGCCGAGCGAGAACTGGTGGAACGTGGTGGGGCTGCGGTCGCCGTGGGCCGGCGGCGCCCCCGCGGCCCCGCCGGGGCCCTGCTGCTGCGGGATGTGCCCGCCGGGCTGCTGCTGCGGCTGCGGCTGCTGCCAGCCGGCCTGCGGAGCCTGCTGCTGGTGAGGCGCCTGCTGGGCCCAGCCGGGGTTCGCTCCCTGCGCGGCGTACGGCTGCTGCTGGGGCTGAGCCTGCGGCGTGGCGACGGAGGCCGCGGCGCCGGAGAGGTTCAGAAGCGGTCCGTCGGTGGCGTTGCCCAGGTTCACCGCCGAGCCCGGGCCCAGCTCCATGTGGTGGATCCGCTGCCCCTGCACGAACGTGCCGTTGGTGCTGCCATGGTCCTCGATGACCCAACTGCGGCCGTTGAAGCTGACCGTGGCGTGACGCCAGGAGACCCTGGCGTCGTCGAAGACGACGTCCCCCTGCGGATCACGTCCGAGGGTGTATGCCCTGGACGGATCGAGCGTCCAGGTACGTCCGTTTGATTCCAGTACGAGTTCCGGCACTCCATGCCCCACTGAGTTGTCCCCCGAGTTATCCCCCGACATGGGGAGTCTAGGGATGTCGAACATCGGGGGGAACTATTTCAGGAGCGGCCCCCTGACCGAAAGTCGGGCCTTGTGAAAACCGCGTACGGACGCCTCGGCCGATTCCGTTGACGGGGTTGAAACCGGGCCGGAGAGTGGTATTTCGTCGCGAGGGGGACATGCGCGGTGTTCCCGCCGCGGAGCGGATCGGGGGGTCTGCCATGGGTGCCGGTACAGGCGTCGAGAAGGCGAGTGACGGCACACGCGTGCCGTGGGGGGACGTGCTGATGTCCGCCGTCGCCGCTGTGAGCTGGGCATTGATCGGGATGGCGGGTACGGCGGCGCTGGGGCTGCGTCTGCTGGAGGCGGACGCGGCGGGCTCGTTGGGGCCGATGACCGCGGCGGTGGTGGCCCTTGGGGCGGGTGGTTCGGTCACACCGTCCGGCGATGTGTCGGTGTTCGGCCTCACGGGCGCGGAGGCGGACACTGCCATCGAGATCACGCCACTGGGGGTGAGCCTGGTCGGGGCGGTGCTGCTGTCGTACTTCTTCCTGCGGTCCTTGCGGGCGGCGGGAGTTGTGATATCACCAGCCGAACTCCTCGCGCGTGCGGGCGCGGTGGTCGCGTTGTTCGTGGCGATGCTCGGCGGGCTGGCCTGGGCGGGGCACGACGTCATCACGATCGACGGCGGCTCGCTGGGGCTGGACGACCTGACCGGCGGGGGCGGGGGCGGAAGCGGTGGCCTGGACATCCCCGGGCTCGGGGACGTCGGGGACATCGGCGGGCTGCTGCCGGACCAGGTCGGGGACCTGGTCGACGCGCGGGCGGCGGTCGGTTTCACGGTCGACACCGTGCCCACGCTGTTCGGCGGTCTCGGCTGGTCGGCCGGGATCCTCCTCGTCGCCCTGCTGGCCTCGCGCCGCACTCCGCTGCCCCGGGGGTGGGAGGCCGTGCACCGGGTCGTACGGCCGGCCGTTTCCGCGGTGGTGACCGTGCTGCTGGTGGCCGTGGCGGCGGGGCTCGCCGCGGCGGCGTACGCGGCGAGCGGCGACGACCACCCCGAGCGCATCGCCGGCGCGGCGCTGCTCGGGGCACCGAACGGGGTGTGGCTGGGCGTGCCGATCGGCCTGTTCGTGCCGTGGGACGGCCGGGCGACGGGTGAACTGACCCGTTTCCTGCCGGACCCGCTGGACGACCTGCTCGCGGCCCGCCCCGACCGGCAGGTGACGCTGGGGCGGCTGGCCGAGCTGGACGGGCGGGTGTGGCTGCTGGGAGTGGCGGCGGCGCTGATGATGCTGCTGGCGGGCGTGCTGACGGCGGTGCGGTCGCCGGTGGGGAGCGTCGCGGGGGTGCGGGCAGGGGCGGCGGTACGGGGTTCCGGTGCCCTGGGTTTCGCCGGCAGGTGCGCGTCGCGGCTGGGTGTCGTGACCGCGCTGGCCCTGCCGTTGCTGGCCTGGCTGACGGATGTGTCCGTGACCGCTTCCCTGTCCGTGCTCGGCTTCGACGCGTTCGGCGCGGGCATCGAACTGCACGGGCATCTCGGCATGGCGCTGCTGCTGGGCGCGGTGTGGGGCACGGGGGCCGGGGCCGTGGGGGCACTGCTGGCGTGGGCGAGCGGGGCCGCCGGGCGGTCGGCGGCGGTGTTGGCGTTGGCCCGTGGGAACGGATCGGCAGGGGCAGGGGCAGGGGGCGGCTCGGGGTCGCCCTGGTACGACGACAGCACCGGCCGATACGACGAGGACAGCGGCCGGTACCACGAGGAGACCGGCCGGTCCGGGGACCGGGGCGATCCGCGAGGCGAGCGGGCGTCGTACGGGAAGGAAGCCGGGCCGTACGGGCCGGGTACGCCGTACCGGCCGCCGAACCCGGCCACCAATCCGTACCTCCGGCTGCCGGACGAACTACGAGAACCGGAGGACGCGCGGCCCGCCGGTGAGGAACGGCGGCCGGGACAGACCCGGAGGCGGCCAGGCGACGCGCGCCGGGGCCGGCCTGGCGAAGAGCGGCCGGACGCGGGGGCCGCCGAGCCAGGGAACGGCGACGTGTACGGCGCGCCCACCGTGGCGCGGCCGGTCGGGCCGCCTCCGCGAGGCCCCCGCCAGCCACCCGGGCCGCGAGGCGGGAACGGGCCGCCGGCCCGGCCGGACGACGGGCCGCCGCCCCCGCCTCCTGCCCCGCCGCCGCGGAAACCGCGGGGCGGGAGGTGATCCGTACCGGTACGCAAGATTCACGTCATCGACACGACACTCAGTGTTCGCTGTCCGCCAGCCGGACCTCACGGGCGGTGCGAGCTGCCTGCCGGATACGGTGGAACCACCATGAGCGCATCGCAGACCTCGTCCTCTGACGTCCCCACCCTCCTTGTCAAGATCTTCGGCAAGGACAGGCCGGGCATCACGGCCGGCCTCTTCGACACTCTCGCCGCCTACTCCGTCGACGTCGTCGACATCGAGCAGGTCGTCACCCGTGGCCGGATGGTGCTGTGCGCGCTCGTGACCGAGCCGCCTCCCGGTCTCGAGGGAGATCTGCGGGCGACCGTCCACAGCTGGGCCGAGTCGATGAAGATGCAGGCGGAGATCATCTCCGGCCTCGGCGACAACCGGCCGCGCGGACTGGGCCGCTCCCTGGTCACCGTGCTCGGGCATCCGCTCACCTCGGAGGCGACCGCCGCGGTCACCGCGCGGATCACCAGGACCGGCGGCAACATCGACCGTATCTTCCGGCTCGCCAAGTACCCCGTGACCGCGGTCGAGTTCGCCGTGTCCGGCGTGGAGACCGAGCCGCTGCGCACCGCCCTGGCGCCCGACGCGGCGAAACTCGGCATCGACGTGGCGGTCGTCGCCGCCGGTCTGTACCGGCGTGCGCAGCGCCTGGTCGTCATGGACGTCGACTCGACGCTCATCCAGGACGAGGTCATCGAACTGTTCGCCGCGCACGCCGGCTGCGAGGACAAGGTCGCCGAGGTGACGGCGGCCGCGATGCGCGGGGAGCTGGACTTCGAGCAGTCCCTGCACGCGCGCGTGGCGCTGCTGGAGGGGCTGGACGCCTCGGTGGTGGACAAGGTGCGCAGCGAGGTGCGGCTGACGCCGGGCGCCCGCACCCTGATCCGTACGCTGAAGCGGCTCGGCTTCCAAGTCGGTGTCGTCTCGGGTGGGTTCACCCAGGTCACCGACGATCTGAAGGAGCGGCTGGGGCTGGACTTCGCCCACGCCAACACGCTCGAGATCGTCGACGGCAGGCTGACGGGCAAGGTCACCGGCGAGATCGTCGACCGCGCGGGCAAGGCTCGGCTGCTGCGCCGGTTCGCGGCGGAGGCGGGCGTGCCGCTGTCGCAGACCGTGGCGATCGGTGACGGTGCGAACGACCTGGACATGCTGAACGCGGCCGGTCTCGGCGTCGCCTTCAATGCCAAGCCGGTGGTGCGGGAGGCCGCGCACACCGCGGTGAACTTCCCGTTCCTGGACACGGTCCTCTACCTGCTGGGCGTCACGCGCGAAGAGGTCGAGGCGGCGGACACCCTGGACACGGTCTGAGACCACCCGCGAACCGCCCGCGCCACCGAGACACCGCCCGGACCGCCGGGAAGGGCCCGGCACCGCACCGGTGCCGGGCCCTCTGTCTCGGCCCCAGTCACGCGGAGACGGTCACTCGGCCGGCGCCCAGTAGTCCCGCAGCGCGGCCACACCCGGCTCCACGCTCTTCCACGAGCCGGTGATCGACAGGACGGCGAAGGCGGCGGCCGGGAACCCACGGCGTTCCATCCGCTCGCGGGCGTCGTCCTCGGCCTCGCCCGCCAGGATGTCGGCGAGGCCCTGGACGCCCGGGTTGTGGCCGATCAAGAGGACGTTCTGCACGTCGTCGGGGGTCTCGTTGAGCACGGCGATCAGTTCGCCCGGCGAGGCCTCGTAGATCCGCTCTTCGTAGACGGTTTTCGGCCGATGCGGGAACTCATGGACGGCGAGCTTCCAGGTCTCCCGGGTCCGGACCGCGGTGGAGCACAGGGCCAGGTCGAAGGGGATGCCGGTGTCGGCCAGCCTGCGCCCGGCCTCCGCCGCGTCTTTTCGGCCCCGGTCGGCAAGCGGACGCTCGTGATCGGTCACCTGTGGCCAGTCGGCTTTCGCATGGCGGAAGAGGACAATCGTGCGGGGTTCTGCGACGCTCATGAGATCCAGCTTCGCATGAAACACGCCATGTGGCGCAGGGAGTTGACCACCGGGTTCGGCCGTGCTCAGCGGGCTGTCAGCTGCCGCAGTCGCTCGAAGAGGTGGGTGACCACGGGGTCACCGGTGGCCGCGTGGGCGTCGGACGGGTTCAGGATCAGGACGAGCAGCGCGGTGAAGAGGAGCGCCGGCAGCGCCAGGGCCCACCAGGGAAGCCGGCTGTCGGCGCCCGACCGGGTCGCCGGGTGGGGCGGGGTCTGCGTAGGGGCCGACATGGGTGCCTCCGCTTTTCGAGTGGCCGGTGGCCCCCGTCTCGCGGCCACACCTCGAAGTTACGGAATCCGCGGCAGCCAACCCATCCGGTGACCCACCCACTTGACCCTGACCCTCACCCCCTAGGGGACAGGGGGGCCAGCCCCACCATCGGCGGGGCCGGGGCCGGTCACGGCGAGGCGAGCGTCGCGATGACGGCGATGACGATGAAGATCGCGAAGAATGCGCCGAACACGAGCAGCATCTTCTTCTGACCATGCTGGGGATTCGGATCGAGCACTGGCATGGGGCAAGTGTCGCACCCACCCCGAGCGCGGTACGCCCCGGGGTGAGGCCGACACGACGAGGCCGGTTCAGCGGCCCGCCTCGTCCTCCACCGTGCGGTCGCGGCCCGCCAGCCAGCCGACCACCATCTGCGGGACCATCAGGGCGCTCATCAGCGTGATCGGCAGGCCCCAGCCGCCGCTGTGCTGGTAGAGGACGCCCACCAGGAGCGGACCCGGGATGGAGATGAGGTAGCCGGTGCTCTGCGCGAAGGCCGACAGCTGGGCCACGCCCGGGCCGGTCCTGGCCCGCATGCCGACCATGGTGAGGGCGAGCGGGAAGGCGCAGTTCGCGACGCCGAGCAGCAGGGCCCAGGCCCAGGCGCCGCCGGCCGGCGCGAGATACAGCCCGGCGTAGCCGATCAGGCCGCAGATGCCCAGGGCGAGCACGATCGGGCCCTGGTGCGGCAGCCGGGTGGCCAGGCGGGGTATGACGAAGGCCAGGGGGACGCCCATCACCATGGTGAGCGCCAGCAGCAGCCCGGCGGTGCCTGCGGGCACACCGGCGTCCCTGAAGATCTGCGCCATCCAGCCCATGGTGATGTAGGCGGCGGTGGCCTGGAGCCCGAAGAAGACGGCCAGCGCCCAGGCCGTACGGCTCCGGGTGATCCGCATCCGCGGCGCCTCCTCGCGTGCGGGGTCCGTCGGGGCGGGGGCCGGAGTCTCCTCGCGGCCGGCTTCCGGCCGGTCCTCGTGCCCGGCTCCCGTCCGGACGGAGGCCGACGTCTCCGTCGCCGTATCCGGGTGCCGCGCAGCCTCGTCGCCGTCAGCCCGCCGGCCCGGCCCGGACGCCGCCGCGCGCCCCCGTACGAACGGCAGCCACGGCAGGATCGCCGCAGCTGCGAGCCCCGCCCACAGGGCCAGGCCCGACTGCCAGCTTCCGCCCAGCGCGTCGGACACGGGCACCGTGACCGCGGCCGCCAAGGCCGTGCCGAGGGCCAGCCCCATGGAGTACAGGCCGGTCATGGAGCCCACGCGGTCGGGGAACCAGTGCTTGACGATGACCGGCATCAGGACGTTGCTGACCGCGATGCCCATGAGGGCGAGGGCACTGGCGGCCAGGAAGCCGGCCGTGCCGCCGGCGTACGGCCGGATCGCCAGGCCGGTGGCGATGGCGGCCATGCCGGCGCAGACCACGGCGCCCGCTCCGAAGCGGCGGGCGAGCCGCGGGGCCATGACGCCGAAGACGGCGAAGCACAGCGGCGGGACGGAGGTGAGCAGTCCGGCCACGCTGCCGCTCATGCCGAGCCCGTCGCGGACCTCCTCCAGGAGGGCGCCGAGGCTGGTGATGGCGGGCCGGAGGTTCAGCGCGGACAGCACGATGCAGAGGACGAGCAGCCGTGTCGTCCACGCGCGCGTGGACGGGCCGCCCGTTTTCCGGGCGTCGTGCGCGGCCGGGCCGCGAACGGTCGGGGGCGTCATCGTCCGGGTTTCCTCACTAGCCATGGGGCCCATCATAGAATCATGGGATGATTGACTGTCCAGTCCGTCCACTCCTCGGCTGCCGTCCGGCGCCCCGGCCGTGCGAAGGTGAGCCATGCCTCTGAGCCATCCCCGTCGTTCGGCGCTGTCCGAACAGGTCATCGCCGCGCTGCGGGCCCAGATCACGTCGGGCGAGTGGCCGGTCGGCTCCCGTATCCCGACCGAGCCGGAACTGGTCGAGCAGCTGGGCGTCGCCCGCAACACGGTCCGTGAGGCCGTCCGCGCGCTCGCGCACAACGGCCTGCTGGACATCCGCCAGGGTTCCGGCACCTACGTCGTGGCGACCAGTGAGCTGGCGGGAGTGATGCAGCGGCGGTTCGCCGGTGCCGACCCCCGGCACATCGCCGAGCTGCGCTCCACACTGGAGTCGTCCGCCGCCCGGCTGGCCGCCGAGCGGCGGACCGAGAAGGACCTCAAGCAGCTCGACGCGCTGCTGCTGCGGCGTGAGGAGGCCTGGGAGTCGGGTGACGCGGAAGCCTTCGTGACCGCGGACGCGACCTTCCACCTCGCCGTGGTCTCCGCCTCCCACAACGACGTGATGACCGCCATGTACGCGGACCTGGGCGAGGTGCTGCGGGACTGGCTGCGCGAGGACGTCGGCGAGGAGCTGACGCCGGAGACGTACATGGACCACGGGCGGCTGCTCGACGCGATCCGCGTGGGGGACGCGGACCTGGCGGGGGCGGAGGCGGCCCGCTATCCGTTCCTGTGCCGCCTGGGCGGGATCAGCCCGCCCGCCGATGGCTGACCCACGCGTCGCCTACTTCCTTCCAGCAGCGTCCCTCGAGCCGCACGGTCTGCGCGGGCCCGGCCTCCACCGGGGAGCTGTCGGTGTCGATGTCCCACCAGCGGGCGCACTCGACGTGCAGGCTCACGCGGTCGGTCTCCGGATAGGGGTTGTGACAGAACGCGGTCACCCTGGAGTCGTTGACGCGGACCCGGCACGCGGCACCGAAGAGGGCGACCCGCTCCTGCTCGTCGTCGGCGGGCACGCGCGCGTGCGGCACCGCCTCGTGCGCCAGGGTCAGCACGAGAGCGACGGCGACGGACAGTGAGGCCATGCGGCGGGACGAGCGCACAAGGGTTCCTCCTCGACCGTGCTGGGGAGGGGACCGCGTGGTGAACGCGTACTCCAGGGTGCCCGGCTGTGGGCCTCCACCGCCCGGTCGGCTGGGCCGAACGGGTGACGCCCCGCTCCCCGCGCGCTGCGGGGAAACGGGGCGCCGACGGCGTACGGGAGATCAGGCTCCGATGGCGTGCAGACCGCCGTCCACGTGGATGATCTCGCCCGTGGTCTTCGGGAACCAGTCGCTCAGCAGCGCGACGACGCCGCGGCCGGCCGGCTCGGGGTCCTTCAGGTCCCACTCCAGCGGGGAGCGGGAGTCCCACACGGAGGCCAGCTCGCCGAAGCCCGGGATGGACTTGGCGGCCATGGAGCCGAGCGGACCGGCCGAGACCAGGTTGCAGCGGATGTTCTGCTTGCCCAGGTCGCGGGCCATGTAGCGGCTGGTGGCCTCCAGGGCGGCCTTGGCCGGGCCCATCCAGTCGTACTGCGGCCAGGCGAACTGCGCGTCGAACGTCAGACCGACGACGGAGCCGCCGTTCTGCATCAGCGGCAGGCAGGCCATGGTCAGCGACTTCAGCGAGTACGCCGAGACGTGCATGGCCGTGGCGACCGACTCGAACGGCGTGTTGAGGAAGTTGCCGCCGAGGGCGTCCTGCGGGGCGAAGCCGATGGAGTGGACGACACCGTCGAGGCCGCCGAGCTCCTCGCCGACGATGTCGGCCAGGCGCCCGAGGTGCTCGTCGTTCGTCACGTCGAGCTCGATGACCTTGACGGGCTTGGGGAGCTTCTTGGCGATGCGCTCGGTCAGCGTGGGCCGCGGGAACGCCGTGAGGATGACCTCGGCGCCCTGCTCCTGGGCCAGCTTGGCGGTGTGGAAGGCGATGGAGGCCTCCGTCAGCACACCGGTGATCAGGACGCGCTTGCCCTCGAGAATTCCGCTCATGGTGATCAGTGACCCATTCCCAGTCCGCCGTCAACGGGGATGACGGCTCCAGTGATGTACGAGGCGTCGTCCGAGGCGAGGAACCGCACCGTCGCGGCGACCTCCTCCGGCTGGGCGTACCGGCCGAGCGGGATCTGCGACACGATGCCCTTGCGCTGCTCGTCGGAGAGCACCTTGGTCATGTCGGTGTCGACGAAGCCGGGCGCGACGACGTTGAAGGTGAGGTTCCGCGAGCCCAGCTCACGGGCGAGGGAGCGCGCGAAGCCGACCAGGGCGGCCTTGGAGGCGGCGTAGTTGGCCTGGCCGGGGCCACCGTAGAGGCCGACGACCGAGGAGATCAGGACGACGCGGCCCTTCTTGGCCCGCAGCATGCCGCGGTTGGCGCGCTTGACCACACGGAAGGTGCCGGTGAGGTTGGTGTCGATGACCGAGGTGAAGTCCTCCTCGGACATGCGCATCAGGAGCTGGTCCTTGGTGATGCCGGCGTTGGCGACGAGGACCTCGACGGGGCCGTGGCTCTCCTCGATCTCCTTGTAGGCCTGCTCCACCTGCTCGGGGTCGGTGATGTCGCACTTGACGGCCAGGAAGCCTGCCGGCGGCTCACCCGAGCGGTACGTGATGGCGACCTTGTCGCCGGCATCGGCGAAAGCGCGGGCGATGGCGAGGCCGATGCCCCGGTTGCCTCCGGTGACGAGAACCGAGCGGCTCAACGGATCACCCTTTCGATAGCGGTCTGATACGCCCGCCCGGGCGCCTGGACGACAGGCGGCGATGACAGGCGGCTTCCTCGAAAACCTATCGGTCCGGGCACGCCCGCGGACAATCGGGCACCGACAGTGGCGTACGGGACTCACTGTCGGGTCCCTACAGAAAGCCACGCACCCGGGGTACGGAAACTCATGGCCCGCGCGCGAGATGGACGACATGATCGGAGCAGTCACGCAGTACGGCGACCACGCTCACCTCGACAGAAAGAGACGGCGGTGCCTCATACCATCGACGAGGCCTTCACGGCCCTCCCCCTACGCGCCCTCGCCGACGCCGCCCTCGCCCGCGCGCGTGCGCTCGGTGCCGAGCACGCGGACTTCCGGTTCGAGCGGGTGCGAGGTGCCTCCTGGCGGTTCCGGGACGCCAGGCCCGCCGGGTCCTCGGACACCACCGACCTCGGGTACGCGGTGCGGGTGGTGCACGGCGGTACGTGGGGTTTCGCGTCCGGCGTCGACCTCAGCCTGGACGCCGCCGCCAGGGTCGCCGGGCAGGCGGTGGCCATGGCCAGGCTGTCCGCCCAGGTGATCAAGGCGGCCGGGTCGGACGAGCGTGTGGAGCTGGCCGGCGAGCCGGTGCACTCCGAGAAGACCTGGGTCTCGTCGTACGAGATCGATCCGTTCACCGTGCCCGACGAGGAGAAGGCCGGGCTGATCGCGGACTGGAGCGCGCGGCTGCTGGCGGCCGACGGGGTCGACCATGTCGACGCCTCGCTGCTCACCGTCCACGAGAACAAGTTCTACGCCGACACCGCGGGGACCGTGACCACGCAGCAGCGGGTACGGCTGCACCCGGTGTTCAACGCCGTGTCGGTGGACGAGTCGAGCGGCGAGTTCGACTCGATGCGCACCCTCGCCCCGCCGGCGGGACGCGGGTGGGAGTACCTGCGGGGCACCGGCTGGGACTGGGAGGGCGAGCTGGAGCGGATCCCGGAGCTGCTCGCCGAGAAGATGCGCGCGCCGAGTGTCGATCCGGGCCTGTACGACCTGGTCGTCGACCCGTCCAACCTGTGGCTGACCATCCACGAGTCCATCGGGCACGCGACCGAGCTGGACCGGGCGCTCGGCTACGAGGCCGCCTACGCCGGCACCTCGTTCGCCACGTTCGACCAGCTGGGCAAGCTGCGGTACGGCTCGGAGCTGATGAACGTCACCGGCGACCGCACCGCCGAGCACGGGCTCGCCACCATCGGGTACGACGACGAGGGCGTCGAGGGCCAGTCCTGGGACCTGGTGAAGGACGGCACCCTCGTCGGCTATCAGCTGGACCGGCGGATCGCGAAGCTGACCGGGTTCGAGCGGTCCAACGGCTGCGCCTACGCCGACTCCCCCGGGCATGTGCCGGTGCAGCGCATGGCCAACGTGTCGTTGCGGCCGGACCCGGCCGGAATGTCGACCGAGGACCTGATCGGGGGCGTGGAGCGGGGGATCTACGTCGTCGGCGACCGGTCCTGGTCGATCGACATGCAGCGCTACAACTTCCAGTTCACGGGTCAGCGCTTCTACCGGATCGAGAACGGGCGGCTCGCCGGGCAGCTGCGGGACGTGGCCTACCAGGCGACGACCACCGACTTCTGGGGCTCCATGTCCGCCGTGGGCGGTCCGGGGACCTACGTCCTGGGGGGCGCCTTCAACTGCGGCAAGGCCCAGCCGGGCCAGGTCGCGTCCGTGTCGCACGGCTGCCCGTCGGCCCTCTTCAAGGGCGTCAACATTCTGAACACGACCCAGGAGGCCGGCCGATGAGCGCGCGTAACAGCAAGCCGCACGAGGTCGTCGAGCGCGCCCTCGAACTGTCCCGGGCGGACGGCTGTGTCGTCATCGCCGACGAGCAGTCGACCGCCAACCTGCGCTGGGCGGGCAACGCCCTGACGACGAACGGCGTCACGCGTGGGCGCACGCTCACCGTCGTCGCCACGGTCGACGGCAAGGAGGGCACGGCCTCGGGGGTCGTGTCACGGTCCGCCGTGACCGCCGACGAGCTGGAGCCCCTGGTGCGGGCCGCCGAGGCCGCCGCGCGCGGCGCCGGGCCCGCCGAAGACGCGCAGCCGCTGGTCACGGGCGTGGCCGCGAGCCCGGAGTTCACGGAGGCGCCCGCCGAGACCTCCTCCGCGGTGTTCGCCGACTTCGCCCCGGCGCTCGGCGAGGCCTTCGCACGCGCGCGTGCCGGCGGCCGGGAGCTGTACGGGTTCGCCAACCACGAACTGGTGTCGACGTACATGGGCACCTCCACGGGGCTGCGACTGCGGCACGACCAGCCGAACGGGACGCTGGAGCTGAACGCCAAGTCACCGGACCGGACCCGGTCCGCGTGGGCCGGGCGCTCCACGCGGGACTTCAAGGACGTCGACCCGGCGGCCCTGGACGCGGAGCTGGCCGTGCGCCTCGGGTGGGCCGAGCGGCGCGTGGAGCTGCCCGCGGGCCGGTACGAGACGCTGCTGCCGCCGTCGGCCGTGGCGGACATGCTGATCTACCAGTTGTGGTCGGCGTCGGGCCGGGACGCGATGGAGGGCCGCACGGTGTTCTCCAAGCCGGGCGGGGGCACGCGGGTCGGCGAGAAGCTGACCGACCTGCCGCTGACGCTGCGCAGCGATCCGAACGAGCCCGGGCTGGAGTCGGCGCCCTTCGTGATCGCGCACTCCTCCGGGGGCGATGAGTCGGTGTTCGACAACGGGCTGCCGGTAGCGGCCACCGAGTGGATGCGCGAGGGCGAGCTGCGGCACCTGACGACCAGCCGCCACAGCGCGGGCCTGACCGGGCTGCCCGTGGCTCCGGTGATCGACAACGTGATCCTGGACGGGGGCGAGGACCGCTCGCTGGAGGAGATGGTCGCGAGCACCGAGCGCGGGCTGCTGCTGACCTGCCTGTGGTACATCCGCGAGGTGGACCCGGCCTCGCTGCTGCTGACGGGTCTGACCCGGGACGGCGTCTACCTCGTCGAGAACGGCGAGGTGACCGGCGAGGTGAACAACTTCCGGTTCAACGAGACGCCGGTCGGTCTACTGGGCCGGGTGACGGAGGCCGGGCGGACGGAGAAGACGCTGCCGAGGGAATGGAGCGACTGGTTCACCAGGGCCGCGATGCCGGCCCTGCGGGTGCCTGACTTCAATATGAGCTCTGTCAGCCAGGGCGTATAACCTCGTACCTGATTACGAGCCCACCCAAGGAGATACGAGAACCGTGACGGACATCGTCGACGAGCTGAAGTGGCGCGGGCTGTTCGCCCTGTCCACTGACGAGGACGCTTTGCGCAAGGCGCTCGCGGACGGTCCCGTCACGTTCTATTGCGGCTTCGACCCGACGGCGCCGTCGCTGCACGTGGGCCACCTGGTGCAGGTGCTCACCGTGCGGCGGCTCCAGCAGGCCGGTCACCGACCGCTGGCGCTGGTCGGCGGTGCCACGGGCCTGATCGGCGACCCGCGTCCGACCGCGGAGCGCACGCTGAACGACCCGGAGACGGTGACCGGCTGGGTCGGCAAGCTGCGCTCCCAGATCGAGCCGTTCCTGGCCTTCGAGGGCGAGAACGCGGCCGTCATGGTCAACAACCTCGACTGGACGGAGAACCTCTCCGCGATCGAGTTCCTGCGGGACATCGGCAAGCACTTCCGCGTCAACAAGATGCTGACGAAGGACTCCGTGGCCCGGCGCCTGGAGTCCTCCGAGGGCATCAGCTACACGGAGTTCAGCTACCAGCTGCTGCAGGGCATGGACTTCCTACAGCTCTACCGCAGGTACGGCTGCACGCTCCAGCAGGGCGGCAGCGACCAGTGGGGCAACCTCACGGCGGGCCTGGACCTGATCCACCGCCTGGAGCCGGACGCCACGGCGCACGCCCTGGCGACGCCGCTGATGACCAAGGCGGACGGCACCAAGTTCGGCAAGACCGAGGGCGGCGCCGTCTGGCTCGACCCGGAGATGACGACGCCGTACGCGTTCTACCAGTTCTGGCTGAACGTGGACGACCGGGACATCTCGAAGTACATGCGCATCCTGTCCTTCCGCTCCCGTGCGGAGCTGGAGGAGCTGGAGCGGCAGACCGAGGAGCGTCCGCAGGCCCGCGCCGCGCAGCGCGCCCTGGCCGAGGAGCTGACGACGCTGGTGCACGGCGCGGACCAGACGGCCGCCGTGATCGCCGCGTCCAAGGCCCTCTTCGGGCAGGGCGAGCTGGCGGAGCTCGACGGTAAGACATTGGCCGCCGCCCTGTCGGAGGTGCCGCACATCCAGGTCTCCGAGCTCGGCCCGGTGGTCGACCTGTTCGCCGAGGTCGGGCTCGTGGCCAGCAAGTCGGCCGCGCGCCGCACGGTCAAGGAGGGCGGCGCCTACGTGAACAACGTCAAGGTCGCCGGCGAGGACGCGGTCCCCGCCAAGGAGGACCTGCTGCAGGGCCGCTGGCTGGTGCTGCGCCGGGGCAAGAAGAACCTGGCGGCGGTCGAGGTCACGGGCGGCTGAGCATGCGGACGAAGGGGGTCGTCTCCGGTGCGGAGGCGGCCCCCTTCGCCGTGCGCCCCGTCATGCGCTGCGTCTGTCTCCCCGGGCCGCCGACCAGGCCTTGTCGCCGAGGCCGACGAGGATGATCGCCATCACCAGCTGGAAGACGTGCCGCCACCAGTCGATGCCCGCTGTGGCGTCGACGCCGGCCGACCGGGCGATGGCGTTGCCGGCGATGCCTCCGATGATGCCCAGGATGACGGTCAGCCACAGGGGGATGTGCTGCTTGCCCGGAATGATCGCCTTGGCGAGCAGGCCGAGTACCAGTCCCACGATGATCGCCCACAACCAGCCCATCGCTGCCTCCTCGTACGGCTCGACGTGAGCTCTACGGCCAGTGTCGGCCCAGGTGCCGTACGCCGCATGCCGGGGATGGCCGTACGTGCCACGGCCCACGCCGTTCGCCTCGGCCGGACGGGCCCCGGTCTCGTAGCGGGCGCGGCCGCGGCGTAACGTGGGAGCTGTCCTGGTCACGTTCCCCGGCCGGCCGGGGACGGCCACGGGGCGGGGAGAGTCCGATACGGGCGGATGGTGGAATGCGATGCGGAAGCAGCATGGCGGCGGCAACGTCCAGGTTTTCCGGATCACCGGCGCCCGGACGGGACTTCAGGAGGACGTACGCGGGCGGCAGCGCCGGTACGTGATCTCGATGACGGTCCGCACGATCTCCGTGATCCTCGCGGCGACGTTGTGGAACGTCGAACGGCACGTCGCCATCGTGGCGCTGGTGCTCGGGCTGGTACTGCCGTACGTCGCGGTGGTGATCGCGAACGCCGGGCGCGAGAACGCGCCGTCTCTGCCGTCGACGTTCGTGGCGGCGCCGACGCGTCCGATGATCGCGCCGCCGGGGGCGCAGGACGGTTCCGCGGAATCCACCGCGGAAGATGCGGTGTCCGGGCACGCGCCGGGTGCGAAGACCGATTCGCAGGAGCGGTAGGGACCTCCGGGGGCGGTCACAAACGGAAGTCATCTTCCCGCCAAGCTCAAGAAAAGCTCAGATCAATCATGTTGTTCAGGTGCCGGGCTCGGGGTTACCCGTGACATACTTCGTACGCGCTCCGCATCCCCCGTCGGAGCGACGGACCGACGCCGGGCAGCTCCCCCCGTGGCTGCTCGGCGTCGCCTTTTCTGTGTGCGGTTCTTATGTGTGCAGTGGTGAGACAGAGCTGTGAGTGACGAGACGCCCATCTGTTCCGCGAAGGGCTGCCGCGTCGACGCGGTGTGGGTGCTTGCGTGGAACAACCCGAAGATCCATACGCCGGAGCGGCGCAAGACGTGGCTCGCATGTGAGGAGCATCGCGAGCATTTGTCGCAGTTCCTCGGGGTGCGGGGGTTTTTGAAGGACGTGGTTCTTCTCAAGGAGTGGGAAGCCACCAACAGCTGAGACTTCGGGTGCGGGCCGTCTGTGGTTGTTCGCGCCCACGCGGCGGAGCCGCACATCGATACAGCCCCGCGCCCCTGAAGTGCCTCAACCACCGATCGCTGACATCGGGCGGTCCGGCTGTACGAACGTCGGGTCGTCCAGCCCTGCACCCGCCTTCTTGCCCCACATCGCCAGGCGCCAGATGCGGGCGATCTCCTCGTCCGGGGCGTCGGAGCGGAGGGCGGCCCGGAGGTCGGTTTCCTCCTGGGCGAACAGGCACGTGCGTACCTGCCCGTCGGCGGTGAGGCGGGTGCGGTCGCAGGCCGCGCAGAAGGGGCGGGTGACGGAGGCGATGACGCCGACCACATGCGGCCCGCCGTTCACCAGCCAGCGCTCCGCCGGGGCCGAGCCGCGCTTCTCCTCGCCCTCGGCGGTCAGCTCGAAGCGGGTGCGCAGGGAGGTCAGGATGTCGCCTGCCGTGATCATGCCGTCGCGCTTCCAGCCGTGCTGGGCGTCCAGGGGCATCTGCTCGATGAAGCGCAGCTCGTAGTCGTGCTCCACGGCCCAGGCGAGGAGGTCCGGGGCCTCGTCGTCGTTGAGACCCGGCATCAGGACCGAGTTGACCTTGACCGGGGTCAGGCCGGCGTCGCGGGCGGCGTGCAGGCCCTCGATGACGTCCTTGTGGCGGTCGCGGCGGGTGAGGGTCTTGAAGACGTCCGGGCGGAGGGTGTCGAGGGAGACGTTGACCCGGTCCAGGCCCGCCGCCTTCAGGGCGGCCGCCGTGCGCTTGAGGCCGATGCCGTTGGTGGTGAGGGACATCTGGGGGCGCGCTTCTAGGGCCGCGACGCGCTCGACGATGCCGACAAGGCCCGGGCGCAGCAGGGGCTCGCCGCCGGTGAAGCGGACCTCCTCGATACCGAGGGAGGTGACCGCGATGTCGATCAGGCGGACGATCTCGTCGTCCGTGAGCAGATCCGGCTTGGCCAGCCACTGCAGGCCCTCCTCGGGCATGCAGTAGGTGCAGCGCAGATTGCACCGGTCGGTCAGCGAGACCCTCAGGTCGGTGGCCACTCGGCCGTAGGTGTCGATGAGCACGTGGGCCCCCTCCCTCGACGCGGATCGTCCCCGGAGGACTTCTTCTCCGGCACCTGCGAGCCTACGTGACTCCACTGACAACCAGACAGGCCCGATCCCACTACGCGGAACGCGGCCGCGCCGAAGGGACCTGGAGGTTCCTACGACGCGGCCGCGCGAGGGGGTGGTGCTCAGTGGGCACCGGTGCCGGTCAGGGACCGGACCTCCAGCTCGGCGTACTTCTTGGCGTCCGGCTCCTCCTTGGACAGGACGGTGCCGAGCCAGCCCATGAGGAAGCCGAAGGGGATGGAGATGATGCCCGGGTTCTTCAGCGGGAACCAGGCGAAGTCCACCTCGGGGAACATCGCCTTGGGGTCGCCGGAGACGACGGGCGAGAACAGCACCAGGCCGACGGCGACGATCAGACCGCCGTAGATCGACCACAGGGCGCCCTGGGTGGTGAAGCGCTTCCAGAACAGGCTGTAGAGGATCGTGGGCAGGTTGGCGGAGGCCGCGACCGCGAAGGCGAGCGCGACCAGGCCGGCCACGTTCAGGTCGCGGGCGAGGGCGCCGAGGCCGATGGAGACGACACCGATGAAGACGGTCGCCCAGCGGGCCGCGCGGACCTCCTCGGCGCCGGACGCCTTCCCCTTGCGGATGACGTTGGCGTAGATGTCGTGCGCGAAGGACGACGACGAGGCGAGGGTGAGGCCGGCGACGACGGCGAGGATCGTCGCGAAGGCCACGGCCGAGATCGTGGCGAGCAGGATCGCGCCCCAGGTCGAGTCGACACCGCCGAGGTGCAGGGCGAGCAGGGGTGCCGCCGTGTTGCCGGACGGGTTGGACGCGATGATCTCCTCCTGGGAAATCAGCGCGGCGGCGCCGAAGCCGAGGGCGATGGTCATCAGGTAGAAGCCGCCGATGATGCCGATCGCCCAGTTCACCGACTTACGGGCGGCCTTGGCGTCGGGCACGGTGTAGAAGCGGATCAGGATGTGCGGCAGACCGGCGGTGCCGAGCACCAGGGCGATGCCCAGGGAGACGAAGTCCAGCTTGGAGGTGCCGGTCATGCCGTACTGGAGGCCGGGCTCCAGGAAGGCGGCGCCCTTGCCGCTGTTCTCGGCGGCCGTGCCGAGCAGGTCGGAGATGTTGAAGTTGAACTTCAGCAGCACCAGGAAGGTGATCAGGATGGTGCCGCCGATGAGCAGCACGGCCTTGACCATCTGGACCCAGGTGGTGCCCTTCATGCCGCCGATGGAGACGTACACGATCATCAGGAGGCCGACGAGGGCGACGATGAGGATCTTGCCCGCGTCGGAGGTGATGCCGAGCAGCAGCGAGACGAGGACGCCCGCGCCTGCCATCTGGGCCAGCAGGTAGAAGATCGACACGACGATCGTGGACGTACCGGCGGCGGTGCGGACCGGGCGCTGGCGCATGCGGTACGCGAGCACGTCGCCCATGGTGTAGCGGCCGGAGTTGCGCAGCGGCTCGGCCACCAGGAGGAGGGCGACCAGCCAGGCGACCAGGAAGCCGATGGAGTACAGGAAGCCGTCGTAGCCGAAGATGGCGATCGCGCCCGCGATGCCGAGGAAGGACGCGGCCGACATGTAGTCGCCGGAGACCGCGAGTCCGTTCTGGAAGGCACTGAACTGGCGGCCGCCCGCGTAGAAGTCGGCGGCGTCCTTGGTCTGGCGGCCGGCCCAGACGGTGATGCCGAGCGTGGCGAGGACGAACAGCGCGAACAGGGTGATGATCAGCGGCCGGTGCTCGCTGGCCTCGTTCGCGGCGAGCAGGGTCTGCTGTGCGGTGCTCATGCGCCGCCCTCCATCCGGGACTTGATGGCCTCGGCCTTGGGGTCGAGCTTCGCGGCGGCGTGCCGCGAGTACCACCAGGCGATGAGGAACGTGGTGATGAACTGGGCGACGCCGAGGACGAAGGCGACGTTGATGTTGCCGAAGAGCTTGGTGCCCATGAAGCCGCCCGCGTAGTTCGACAGCAGCACGTACAGCAGGTACCAGGCGATGAAGGCGACGGTCAGCGGGAAGGCGAAGGAGCGGTAGGAGCGGCGCAGTTCACCGAACTCCGCGCTCTCGTGCACCTCCGCGAACTCCTCCGGTGAGGGGAGTTTGTGTTGCTCTTTCGAGGGGGGCGGTGCGTCGGTGGACACGGAGAGTCTCCTCGTAATGACGGAAGCGGTTTGAACGGGGACGGAGGCGAGTGTTCTCGCGCTCCCTGTCCAACGTCACGGCGGCACGCGAGAACCGGTTCAACTGCCCGGCGTTCTTTCCGAAGTCGTTTCGGCAAAACGTTGCTGGCCAGCGAGAGCGCGGGATAGCTTCGCCCTGCACCACCCCGTCATGTACCTGCCCGAGCACCACCTGTGCCTCGGGCCGGTTTCGTTTCCGGAGGATGTGGAGACCCCATGTCTCATCTGCGTTCCAGACGCCGGCTCGCCCTCGCCGTGCCCGTCGTGCTGTCACTGACGGCCTCGCTGGGCTTTCTGCCGGCTGCCGCGTCGGCGGCCCCGCGCGCGGAGTCGGCCTCGCAGTCGGCCGACGCGCCGAAGCTGGCCTATGTCGTCAACACCAAGGTCGACCGTCGCACGATCGCGTCGGTGAAGAAGGCGATCGGCGCGGCCGGCGGCTCGGTCGTGACCACCTACGAGCGGATCGGCGTGATCGTCGTCCACTCCTCGAACGCCGACTTCGCCAAGAGCATCCGCAAGGTGCGTGGAGTCCAGTCGGCGGGTGCGACGCGGACGGCGCCGCTGACCGCCGCGGGCACGAAGGAGGAGGGTGCGGCCCAGTACCTGACGGCCGCCCAGGCCCAGCGGGCCGAAGCGGCCTCGGCGAAGACGCCCGAGAGCGAGCCCCTCGAGGCGGATCAGTGGGATCTGCGCGCGATCGGCGCCGACAAGGCCGCGAAGATCAACCCGGGCAGCCGCAAGGTGACCGTCGCCGTGATCGACACCGGCGTCGACGACACCCACCCCGACATCGCCCCGAACTTCTCCGCCTCCCAGTCCGCCAACTGCGCCGGCGGCAAGCCCGACACCAGCGAGGGCGCCTGGCGGCCGTACACCCCCGAGGACTACCACGGCACGCATGTCGCCGGTGAGATAGCCGCCGCCCGCAACGGCATAGGCGTGGCGGGCGTCGCACCCGGTGTGAAGGTCTCCAGCATCAACGTGACCGACCGGGCCAACGGCCTCTTCTACCCGGAGAGCGTCGTGTGTGCCTTCGTGTTCGCCGCCGACCACGGCGTCGAGATCACGAACAACAGCTACTACGTCGACCCGTGGCTGTACAACTGCATGGACGACCCGGACCAGCGGGCCGTCGTCGACGCGGTCAACAGGGCCCAGCTGTACGCCCAGAAGAAGGGCACGCTCAACGTCGCCGCGGCGGGCAACTCCAACCACGACCTGGACTCGGACGCGATCCTCGACGACTCCAGCCCGAACGACACCACGCCCGTAGAGCGCACCATCGACCCGCACGAGTGCTTCGACATACCGACCCAGCTGCCGGGTGTCGTCACGGTGAGCTCGACGGGCGTGAACAACGTGAAGTCGTACTTCTCGACGTACGGCAAGGGCGTCGTCGACGTCGCGGCTCCGGGCGGTGACCGGCGCTACCAGATACCGGACACGCCCTCGAAGGACGGCCGCATCCTGTCCACCATGCCGGGCGGCGCGTGGGGCTTCCTCCAGGGCACCTCGATGGCCTCCCCGCACGCCTCCGGTGTCGCCGCGCTGCTGAAGTCCAAGCACCCCAAGGCGTCTGCGGCCCAGCTCCAGGCCCTGCTGAAGGCGCAGGCCGACCGGACCGCCTGCCCCGAGTCCTACGACCAGGACGGCGATGGCACCCAGGACGCCACGTGCGAGGGCGGCAAGCGCGTCAACGGCTTCTACGGGTACGGCATCGTCAACGCGCTGCGCGCGGTCAAGTGACTTGTACATCCTGAGACTTCACGCACAGTCAGCTCGCACCGCGAACATACTGGAGACACCATGACAGCGCCGCACGCGCGCTACCGCCGCGCCGTCGCGATCCCGGCCGGGATGGCCATGGCCACGGCCCTCGCGTTCCTGCCGAACACCACGGCCACGGCCGCCGACGACGCCCCCGCGGCGGTCTCGGCCGACGCGACCCCGCTCAGCTACGTCGTCAACGTCAAGCCGGGGCAGGGCACTTCGGCGTACGTGAAGAAGGCCGTCGGCAAGGCCGGGGGCACGATCGTGACGTCGTACGACCAGATAGGCGTCATCGTCGTCCACTCCTCGAACCCCGACTTCGCCAAGACCGTCCGCAAGGTGCGCGGGGTCCAGTCGGCCGGTGCCACCCGCACCAAGCCGCTGCCGGCGGCGTCGACGGCCGACCTGGGGACGCCGAAGGCGCTGAGCGCGGCCGAGGTCGCCGAGGCCGAGGCCCCCGCCGGGCAGGACCCGCTGCAGCCCCAGCAGTGGGACCTGCCGGCCATCAAGGCGGACAAGGCGCACGAGAAGTCGCTGGGCAGCAAGAAGGTCACGGTCGCCGTGATCGACACCGGCGTCGACGACACCCACCCGGACATAGCGCCCAACTTCGACCGCAAGGCGTCGGTCAACTGCGTGTCGGGCAAGCCGGACACCGCGGACGGGGCCTGGCGGCCCGGTGCCTCGGAGAGCCCGCACGGCACACACGTGGCGGGTGAGATCGCGGCCGCCAAGAACGGCGTCGGCATGACCGGTGTCGCACCCGGGGTGAAGGTCTCCGGCATCAAGGTGTCCAACCCGGACGGCTTCTTCTACACGGAGGCCGTGGTGTGCGGCTTCGTGTGGGCGGCCGAGCACGGGGTCGACGTCACCAACAACAGCTATTACACCGACCCCTGGTACTTCAACTGCGCCGACGACCCGGACCAGAAGGCGCTCCTGGACGCCGTCGGCCGGGCCTCCCGGTACGCGGAGAAGAAGGGCGCGGTCAACGTCGCGGCGGCGGGCAACGAGAACTACGACCTGTCGGCCGACGAGATCACCGACCCGTCGTCCCCGAACGACACCACGCCGGGCGACCGGACCGTCGACCCCTCGGAGTGCCTCGACATCCCGACCCAGCTGCCGGGTGTCGTCACGGTCGCCTCGACGGGCGCGAAGGGCATCAAGTCCTCCTTCTCCAACTACGGGCTGGGCGTCGCCGACATCGCCGCCCCGGGCGGCGACTCGACCGCCTACCAGAAGCCGGAGGCGCCGGCCACGAGCGGGCTGATCCTGGGCACGCTGCCGGGCGGCAAGTGGGGCTACATGGCCGGTACGTCGATGGCGTCCCCGCACGTCGCGGGCGTCGCCGCCCTCATCAAGTCGACGCACCCGTACGCTCCCCCGGCCCTGGTGAAGGCCCTGCTGTACGCGGAGGCCGACGCCACGCCGTGCACGGACCCGTACGACATCGACGCCGACGGCAAGATCGACGCGGTGTGCGAGGGCTCGAAGAACCGCAACGGCTTCTACGGCTGGGGCATCGCGGACGCGCTGGACGCGGTGACCAAGTAGAGCTCGTGTGAAGGTGGTCCGGGCCGGGCGGGGGCACCCGCCCGGCCCGCTGCGTTCCTGCGGTTCGTGGGGAGCGTGGTGTGGTTTCCGCTCGTGTGCAGGTGTGGGCGGCGGATCTGAGTACGCCATGAGGGTGACATGGACTTCGCACGAGCCTGAGAAGGCCCGACCGCCCGTCGAGTGTGCGATACGGCTGCGCGGCTACCGCGGTGCCGGCAGGTGGTACGTCCGCGAGGCGGCGCTCGCACTGAGTTCGCCCCCCTGGACTTGCCCGACCATGTGAAGGTTGGTGAAGATCTTGGGGTGACCTTGACAAGACCCACGCCAGAAGTGGCCGACAGCGGCGGGCCCGTGCGGCACACCGGTGCGGGCCGGGCCGTCGCCGTCCTGGTCCTGGTGGCTCTGGCCGCGCTGATCCCGCTGCTCGGCCCGTCCACCGCGCTGCACGGCACCGGGGAGGCCGCGGCACCCGGTGCCGGCGGCATCGCCCTGCTGCGTACGGTGCTGTTCGCGGCGCTGTGCGTACCGGTCGGCGAGCTGTTCGTGAACCGTCTGGCGCGTTCCGTACCCGGCGCGGAGAAGGCCACCGGCCGGCCCCTGGCGGTGCCGCGCAGTTGGTCGCCCTTCGCCGCCGTCGTCGGTTTCGTCGCCGCCCTGGGGCTCGCCTCGGTCGTGGCTACGGGCAATCTCGTCCCGGGCGGTCTGTCGGACATGGACATCGGCGGGCTCCACGCGTCCCGGGACGGCAGGCTCGCCCTGCTCGAGGTCAACGCGTTCCTGGTGGCGGGGCTGTGCACCCTGTCGCGCCGGCCGGCCACGCAGATGTGGCCGCTGGCCGCCGTGATCGTCGCGGAGGCGCTGCGCGCGCACCCCCCGGCCGAGCAGAGCCCGCTGACCGGCTCCGGGCTGACGCTCGTCCACCTGACCTGTGCGGCGCTGTGGGTGGGCGGTCTGCTGCACGCGCTGCGGACCCTGCGCCGGTGGCACGGCCGGTACGACACCGGGGCGGGCGCGGCCCTGCTGGGGCTCTACGCGCGCGTGGCGGCCGTGCTGCTCGCCGCCATCACCGCGACGGGTCTGTGGAGTTCGCTGCGCCGGATGCCGCCGGGGACGATCGTGGAACAGTTGACGACCACGGCGTACGGGCGTGCGCTGCTCGCCAAAGTGCTGCTCGTGGCCGCCGTCGCCGCCCTCGCCCTGTGGGCCCGGAGCAGGCTGCGCCGGGCGGCCGATCCGCTGAGCGCCTGTGCGCCGGCGCGGGCGGAGGTCGTTGCGCTGGGCCTGGTGGTCGCGGTGTCCGGACTGCTGACGGCCCTCCCGGTCCCCATCCGCTGGTGAGCCTCAGACGGCCCGCATCTCGCCGTACGTCGCGGCCGGTGCCCTGCGCGCGTTGAGCGCCCCCAGGGTGCCGCCGGTCAGCAGGGCCTGCGCGGCGATGTACGTGAGCATGATCCAGAAGTCCGGCCGGGGCAACTGCGGCCAGTCGGCGACGCCGGTCGCGATGAGCGTGTCGGAGAGCAGGAACAGCGCACCGCCGAGTCCGGCGAAGAGGCCGAGCCGGGTGGCGGACCCGTACGCCATGGCCGTGAGCAGGAGGCTGTACCCGGCGACGGGCACGCGCAGGTCCGCGGGCAGGTCCGGCCACAGCAGCGCGACGGTCGTGACGAGGGCGGTGCCGTAGCCGAGGGCGAGGAGTCCCGCACGCGCGCGCGGGACCGCGTTACGGCTGCCGTACGTCCTGAAGAGGGCGAGGTAGCAGACATGGCCCGCGGCGAAGGAGCCCATGCCGGCGAGGAAGGCAGGCTCGGCGTCGGACAGCAGCAGCACGTCCCCGCCCCAGCCGAACAGCAGGGCGGCCAGGAGGAGCCGAGGCGCCTGGCGCAGGGCGGCCCACAGGGCCAGGAGCGGCATCAGCAAGGGCTTGGCCACGGTGTGCCCGGCGTCGAAACCGACCGCGAGGGAGGCGAGGTCGACGGCGGCGGCGAGACCGAAGGCGGCGAGGAGGAGGCGGGAAGGGGTCACGCCGACGTGCTCTCACCGGCGTGGGCCGGGGCCGCGGCGGGATCCGGGGGCCCGGCCGGAGCAAGGGTCGCCGCCGGCACGGAGGCCGTCGACGGCGCGGAGGCGGGCGTGGGCCCCCAGCCCGGCC
This sequence comes from Streptomyces violaceus, assembly GCF_036014075.1. Taxonomy (NCBI): domain Bacteria; kingdom Bacillati; phylum Actinomycetota; class Actinomycetes; order Kitasatosporales; family Streptomycetaceae; genus Streptomyces; species Streptomyces violaceus. The sequence continues at coordinate 7,037,911 of NZ_CP107911.1, read as the reverse complement.
CCATGAACACGCGCCCTGCGCGCTCGCGCCAACTGCGCGCCGCCTTCAGGTCCTTCGCGATGGCCACGTATTCGTGCGTCGCCACCTTCAGCAGGTTGTACGTGTCGATGTTCTTGGTCAGTCCGTACACGGGCCGTTCGGTCTCGGCGGCGAACGATCCGAACAGCCGGTCCCAGACGATGAGGATGCCGCCGAAGTTGCGGTCGAGGTAACCGCCCTGGGAGGCGTGGTGGACGCGGTGGTGCGAGGGGGTGTTGAAGACGAACTCGAACCAGCGGGGCATCCTGTCGATCCGCTCGGTGTGGATCCAGAACTGGTAGACGAGGTTCGCTGAGGAGCAGAAGGCGAGCGCGGCGGGGTGCACGCCGGCGGCTATGAGGGGGACGTAGAACGGCCACACGGTCAGGGACGTCCAGGGCTGGCGCAGTGCGGTGGTGAAGTTGAACTTCCGGCTGGAGTGGTGGACGACGTGGCAGGCCCACAGGACGCGGATGACGTGGTGGCCGCGGTGGGACCAGTAGTAGAAGAAGTCCTGCCCGAGCAGCATCAGGGGGACGGTCCACCACAGGACGGGCACGCGCAGGGGCGTGAGTTCGTAGAGGGCCGTGTAGAGGGCGACGATCGGGATCTTCCAGAGGAAGTCGAAGACGAGACTGCCGAGGCCCATGCCGACGCTCGTGGCGGCGTCCTTCGCCTCGTAGCCCTCCGCGTCCTCGTCGGGATGGAGACGGTAACTCACCATCTCGACCACGGTGAGCAGCACAAAGGCGGGGATCGACCACAGCACGACATCGGGCAGGTTCGGCATGCAAGCACCGTAGGACCGCCGTCCTGCCCCGACTAGACGTTGTTACCCACAAGTATTACCGACGGTACGCGCTTGCTTCTTGGCGATCTCCACCAATCAGGGACGCGCCACAGAGGGAGACGACGACCACCCGGACCCTCGGCGGAGTGACTGAGCATCGGACAGACGTACGCCTCGTGAACGGACAGAGCGGACAACACGCCTGAGGGACTGTCGGAAGGGCCGGGAGGAGCGCACCTGGCGGGCCGTGGTGTCAGTCATGGCCCGTATCCTCAGGGACCATGCTCGATGACCTGACGACCGCAGTGCCCTCTCCCACGTCATGGCCGGCCGCGTATCCCAAGGGGTACGCGGTTGTTGACGTGGAGACCACAGGTCTGGCCCGGGACGATCGCATCATCTCCGCGGCCGTCTACCGGCTCGACGCGCGCGGCGAGGTCGAGGACCACTGGTACTCGACGGTCAACCCGGAGCGTGACCCCGGCCCCGTGTGGATCCACGGACTGACGAGCGAGGCACTCGAGGGCGCGCCCCTCTTCCAGGACATCGCCGAGGAGTTCACGACCCGCCTCGAGGGGCGGGTGCTCGTCGCGCACAACGCCGTCTTCGACTGGCAGATGATCGCCCGGGAGTACGCGCGCGCGAAGCGTGAGGCGCCGGTGCGGCAACGGCTGTGCACTATCGCGCTCTCCAAGGAACTCGGGCTCCCGCTGCCCAACCACAAGCTGGAGTCCCTCGCCGCGCACTTCGGCGTCGTCCAGCAGCGGGCGCACCACGCGCTGGACGACGCGCGCGTACTGGCCGAGGCGTTCCGGCCCAGCCTCAGGGCCGCGGCGGAGAGCGGCGTGCGGCTGCCGCTGCTCGAGTGCCGGCCGCTGACCGAGTGGTCGGACCGTCCCGCGCCCCGCATCGGACAACAGGCCGGCTACGGCGGTTACGGGCCGAGCAGCTGGCGCCCCGCCCGGAAGCGGCCCGCCTGCCCCTACCCCAACCCGGGGCGCTACGAGGCGGGCGGGCGGCTCAGGCAGGGCATGCGGGTCGCCTTCTCGGGTGACACCTCGGTGGAGCGCGATCTGCTGGAGGACCGCGCGACCGAGGCCGGGCTGCACGTGGCCACCAGCCTGTCCCGGCTGACCAGCCTGCTCGTCACGAACGACCCGGACTCGGGCACGTCCAAGGTGGTCAAGGCGCGGCAGTTCGGCACGCCGGTCGTGGACGAGGCGGCGTTCGGGCAACTCCTCGCGGATGTGGAGCCGGCGTCGGAGGGGTGACCGTACGGACGGGTGATTGGCGAGCGACTCGCCCGGCATCCGCTCGCCCGGGCCGGGGTGACGGCTCACCCTGTGGCGCATGGCGACCTGTGAGGTATGTGGCAATCAGTACGGAATGACCTTCGAGGTGCACGCGCAGGGCGCGGTGCACGTCTTCGACTGCTTCTCCTGCGCGATCCACCGCATGGCACCCATCTGCGAGCACTGCCGTGTGCAGATCATCGGGCAGGGCGTGGAGGTCGAGGGCCACTGGTACTGCGGCGCGCACTGCGCCCGCGCGGAGGGAAAGGCGGGAATCGTCGACAAGGTGTGAACCAGTACCCGCCTGAATGCACCCCACGACCGAGTTGTACGGTCGTGGGGTGTACCGCTTCCTGATGTCCCGGCAGTGGGTGATCCTCACGCTCATCGCCCTGCTTCTCATCCCCACGATGATCAGGCTGGGCATCTGGCAGATGCATCGCTACGAGGAGCGCACCGCCCGGAACCAGCTGGTCTCGGACGCGCTGGCGGCCAAGCCGGTGCCCGTGGAGAAGATGACCGCGCCCGGGCACACCGTCACCAGCGCCGAGCGGTACCGCACCGTGACCGCGAAGGGTCACTTCGACACGGAGGACGAGGTCGTCGTCCGCCGCCGCACCAACTCGGACGACGAGGTCGGCTACCACGTCCTCACCCCGTTCGTCCTCGACGACGGCAAGGTCCTGCTGGTCAACCGGGGCTGGATCCCCTCCGACGGCCCGAGCCAGACCGCGTTCCCGAAGGTCCCCGCACCGCCGGACGGCGAGGTCACCGTCACGGGGCGGCTGATGCCCGACGAGACGACCGCGGCGAGCGGCATCAAGAACCTCGAAGGGCTGCCGGACCGGCAGATCATGCTGATCAACAGCGAGCAGGAGGCACGGCGCCTGGACGTCCGGGTGCTCGGCGGCTACATCGCCCAGACGGCACCCGAGCCCAAGGGCGACACCCCCGAGCTCCTCGGCAATCCGGGTAAGGAGGACGCCGCGCTGAACTATGCCTACGCCTTCCAGTGGTGGCTGTTCGCCGCGGCCGTCCCGGTCGGCTGGGTGGTCCTGGCCCGCCGCGAGGCCCGGGACCGGGCACAGGCGGCGGCCGAGGGCTCCGACGCGACGGAGGCGGAGCCGGCGGCCGTGTGACCGCCGGCCGGCGAAGGGCCGAGTCGACAGCCGCCCGCAGGTCACGTCAGCGGCAGCTCTCCGCAGTCCCGCCCCTCGGGCCGTCAGCAGCAACGTCCCCGCGGGCCCGACCCCCGGTCCAGCGTGCGCAGCAGCTCGCGGACGTACCAGGCCACGGCCCGCGCACACCGCACGGCCCTCATGAGCGGGCCCCTGCCAGGGGCTCGGCCGGCTCCCCCGGCACCTCGATGCGGGACTCGACGTACGGCGCCTCGGTGGTCGGCAGCGGCCCCGGGGCCCGGACCGCCCGTACGCACACCACCGCCGCGTTCACGAGCACCACGGCGACCAGCAGCAGGAACAGCGCGATCAGTACGCCGTCGACCGTGGAGTTGGTGACGACGGTCTGCATGTCGGCCGCGTTCTTGGCGGGCGGCAGGACCTGGCCGGCGTCGAGGGCGTCGGCGTAGCGGGCACGCTGGGCGAAGAAGCCCACCTTCGGGTCGTCCGAGAAGATCTTCTGCCAGCCGGCCGTGAAGGTGATGGCGACGACCCAGGCGAGTGGGACACCGGTGACCCAGGCCCAGCGCAGCTTCCCGGACTTGATGAGGACCGTGGTGCAGACGGCCAGGGCGATCGCGGCGAGGAGCTGGTTCGCGATGCCGAAGAGCGGGAAGAGCTGGTTGATTCCGCCGAGCGGGTCGGTGGCGCCGGTGTACAGGAAGTAACCCCAGGCCGCGACGACCAGGGCGCTGCACAGCCAGATGCCCGGCTTCCAGTTGACCCGGCCGGCCGGCTTCCACACGTTGCCGAGCATGTCCTGCAGCATGAAGCGGCCGACCCGGGTGCCCGCGTCCACGGTCGTCAGGATGAACAGCGCCTCGAACATGATCGCGAAGTGGTACCAGAAGGCCTTCATCGCGGTGCCGCCGATGACCCCGGAGAAGATCTCCGACATGCCGACGGCCAGGGTCGGGGCCCCGCCGGAGCGGGCGATCAGCGTCTGTTCCTCCACGGCCTCGGCCGCCTGGGTCAGCTGGTCGGGAGTGATCGTGAAGCCGAGGCCGGCGACCGCGTGGGACGCCGACTCGGCCGTCGTGCCGAGGAGGGCCGCCGGGGCGTTCATGGCGTAGTACAGACCCGGCTCCAGGGTCGCGGCCGCGATCAGCGCCATGATCGCGACGAACGACTCCATCAGCATGGCGCCGTAGCCGATCATCCGGACCTGGGACTCCTTCTGGATCAGCTTCGGCGTGGTGCCGGAGGCGACCAGGGCGTGGAAGCCGGACAGCGCGCCGCAGGCGATGGTGATGAAGAGGAAGGGGAAGAGCGCGCCGGCGAAGACGGGCCCCGCGCCCGACGAGGCGAAGTCGCTCACGGCGTCCGCGCGCAGCACCGGGGCGGCGACCACCACGCCCACCGCGAGCAGCGCGATCGTGCCGATCTTCATGAAGGTGGAGAGGTAGTCGCGCGGCGCGAGCAGCATCCACACCGGCAGCACGGAGGCGACGAAGCCGTAGCCGACCAGGCAGAACACCAGGGTCGTGGGGCTCAGCGTGAAGGCGGAGGCCAGGGAGGACTGCTGGATCCAGCTCCCGCCGACGATGGCGAGCAGCAGCAGCGCGACGCCGATCAGGCTGGTCTCGACGACCCGGCCCGGGCGGATGACGTGCAGCCAGAAGCCCATGAACAGGGCGATGGGGATGGTCATCGCGACGGAGAAGGTGCCCCACGGGGAGTGGGCGAGGGCGTTGACGACGACCAGGGCCAGCACGCCCAGCAGGATGATCATGATGGCGAACACGGCGATCAGGGCGGCGGCCCCGCCCCACCGGCCGATCTCGTCCCGCGCCATCTGCCCGAGCGACTTCCCGTCCCGTCGCATGGACAGGAACAGCACGACCATGTCCTGCACCGCGCCCGCGAAGATCACGCCGGCGACGATCCACAGCGTCCCGGGCAGGTAACCCATCTGCGCCGCGAGCACCGGCCCCACCAGCGGTCCGGCGCCGGCGATCGCGGCGAAGTGGTGGCCGAGCAGCACCCTGCGGTCGGTGGGGTGGAAGTCGACGCCGTCCTCGAGGCGCTCAGCGGGGGTGGCCCGGCGGTCGTCGGGCCGGAGCACCCGCCGGGCGACGAAGCGGGAGTAGAAGCGGTAGGCGATGGCGTACGAGCCGAGCGCCGCGACGACCAGCCAGACCGCCGAGATCTCCTCGCCCCGGGCGAGGGCGAGGACGCCCCAGGCGATCGCGCCGAGCAGGGAGACGGCGATCCAGAGCAGGAGGGACCGAGGGGGCATTCGACGCTTTTCGGGCGCTGACCGGCCGGATTCGGGCAGGACTGATACGGGCATGGCGGCTCCTCACCGTGGCGGTGGTGTGCGACAGGACGTGCGCGGGGGTCGGTTCCGGTGCGCTTCCCTGACCTGCGCACCTCTCCCGCTCACTGTCGGTCTGTGCAAGAGTTGCGCTCCCGCCGGAAGCGGATGACACGGCGTTCGAAGAAGATTTCCCGCCGGTTTCCTGTCCTCCGGACGGGCCGTCCGCGCAACTCTCGCGCAAGGGCACAGGCACACCAAGGACGGTGACCCATGGCTGACGGCGCCATGACCGCGACGTTTCTCGCCGTGATCGGCGGGGCGTCGCTGCTCGCGGTCACCGCACGGCGGCTGCGTCCCGTCGACCGGCTGCCCTCCCTGGAGGGCTGGGCGCTTGCCGACCGTTCCCTCGGACCCGGCTGGACCTGGCTGCTGCTCGGCGGCACGATCTTCACCGCGTACACCTTCACCGCCGTGCCCGGGCTCGCGTACGGCAACGGGGCGCCCGCCTTCTTCGCGGTGCCGTACACGGTGATCGTCAGCCCGCTCGCCTTCGTGCTGCTGAGCCGCCTGTGGAGCGTGGCCCGCCGGCACGGCTACATCACCGCCGCCGACTTCGTGCGGGGCCGCTACGGGTCGCCGGCACTGGCCCTGGTGGTCGCGCTGACCGGGATCCTCGCGACGATGCCGTACCTGGCGCTGCAACTGATCGGCATCCGGGCGGTGCTGACGGCCGGGGGCGTCCAGCCGCGGGGCGTGGCCGGGGATCTGGTGCTGGTGGCGCTGTTCGCGGGGCTCGCGGTGGCCACCTACCGGCACGGGCTGCGCGCGCCCACGGTCATCTCGGCGCTGAAGGCGGTGGCCGTGTTCGTCTCGCTGACCGCCGTGACCTGGCTGGTCCTCGAACGGTTCGGCGGCCCCGGCCCGGTCTTCGACGGCGCCGCGGCGCGGCTGGGCGACCCGGCGCTGCTCCTGTCCCCCGCCCAGCAGCCCGCCTACGCCACCCTCGCCCTGGGCTCCGCTCTCGCCCTGCTGATGTACCCGCATGTGCTCACCGCCGGTTTCGCCGCCGACGGGCCGCGCACCCTGCGCAAGGTCTCGGTGGCGCTGCCCGCCTGGACCGGGCTGCTCGCGCTGTTCGGGTTCCTCGGCTTCGCCGCCCTCGCGGCGGGGGTGCGTGCGCCGCGCGGCGGCGCCGAGGCGGCTGTGCCGATGCTGGTCGACCGGCTGATGCCGGCGCCGCTGGCCGGGCTGGTGTTCGCCGCGATCGCCGTGGGGGCCCTCGTCCCGGCCGCGGTGATGTCGATCGCCGCGGCGACCAGCTTCGTGCGCAACGTCTACGTCGAGTACGTCCATCCGACGGCCACACCCAAACGCCAGGTGCGCATCGCCAAGGCGGTGTCGGTCATCGCGAAGGTGGGGGCCGTGGCGTTCGTGTTCGGGCTGCGCGACCAGGACGCCATCAACCTCCAGTTGCTCGGCGGCGTGTGGATCCTGCAGATCTTCCCGGCCGTCGCCGTCGGGCTGTTCACCGGACGGCTGCATCCGCGGGCGCTGCTCGCCGGGTGGGCCGTGGGCATGGCCTCGGGGACATATCTGGTGGTGCGCGAGGGGTTCTCCTCGATCGTGCCGCTCGGCACCGGCGCCGGGCCGCTGGAGATCTACGCCGGGCTCGCCGCCCTGCTGCTCAATCTGGCCGTCGCGGTGGCCGGCACCGCGGCGCTGACCCGCCTCGGCGTCCCGCGCGGCGCCGACACGACCGACCTGCCGTCCCGCCTGACCGTCCGGCGACGCCCGGAGACCGGAGCGAACAACCCGTGAGACGCAGACAGAACTCCCCCACCGTGCCGCCGGCCGTGCCATCGCCCGCTGCTGCCGTGCCCCTGCCTCCCGCGGCCGCCGATCCGGCCGACCTGGAGCGGGAGGCCGGCGTGGCCCGCCTCTTCGAGCTGCACTACTCCTCGATGCTGCGCCTGGCCGTCCTGCTCGGCGCCGACGACCCGGAGAACGTGGTGGCCGAGGCGTACTACCAGATCTACCGCAAGTGGCGGCGCCTGCGGGACGCGGCCGCGGCGGAGGCGTATCTGCGGTCCACGGTCTGCAATCTGACGCGGATGCGGATACGTCATCTTCAAGTCGCCCGCAGACACGAGGAGAACCCGCCGAGCCCGCCGGACGAGGCGGTCGCCTCCGCCGAGCATGCCGCGCTGCTGCGCGACGACCAGCGCGTGCTCATCGACGCGCTCCAGCAGTTGCCGCCCCGTCAGCGCGAGGCGCTGGTGCTGCGGCACTGGCTCGGTCTGAAGGAGAGCGAGATAGCCGCCGCGATGGGAATCTCCGGCGGTTCCGTCAAGACGCACACGGCACGCGGCATCGCCGCCCTGACCCAGGCGATGGAGGCCCGGCGATGACACATCGAGATGCGACTCCGTCGCGTGGCACCAGCCCGGACCGGCCCGGCCGCACCGAACGCGAACTGCGCGAGGCACTCGAGGCACTGGCCGGCGGGGTGCTCCCCGACCCCGACGCCTACCGCACGGCACGCGGCGAGTGGCTGCGGCGCGAACGCCGACGGCGGCTCGTGCTCGCCGTGCTGATCGCGGTCGTCTTCGCCCTGGCCACGCTGATCGGCCTGTGGGTGCTCAACCAGGCCCCGTCGGATCCCGGTGTCATCTTCTCGGGCGCCGGCCCCACCGCCGCCGAGGGTGTGTCACTCCCCCGGCTCCACCCCTGATTGCAGGCCGACTTGCCGGGAACCCGCACTCCGTGCATACCGGTATCGAGGACTACGCGCTCATCGGTGACGAACAGACCGCGGCCCTGGTGGGCACGGACGGCTCCGTCGACTGGCTGTGCCTGCCCCGCTTCGACTCGGCCGCCTGCTTCGCCAAGCTGCTGGGCGACGAGGACAACGGCTACTGGCGCATCTCCCCCGTGGGGGCGGACCGGTGCACCCGGCGCGCCTACCGCCACGACACCCTCGTCCTGGACACCGAGTGGGAGACCGAGCAGGGGGCGGTGCGGGTCACCGACCTGATGCCCCAGCGCGACCAGGCCCCCGATCTCGTACGTGTCGTCGAGGGCCTGGACGGCGAGGTGACGCTCCACAGCGTCCTCAAGCTGCGCTTCGACTACGGCTCGATCATCCCGTGGATGCGCCGGTCCGACGGCCACCGGGTCGCCGTGGCCGGCCCGGACTCCACCTGGTTGCGCAGCGAGCCCGAGGTACGCAGCTGGGGCGAGGACTTCGGAACGCACGCGGAGTTCACGGTCAAAAAGGGCGAGAAGGTCGCGTTCGTCATGACCTGGCACCCCTCCCACGAGTCGCGCCCGCCGCTCGTCGACCCGTTCGACGCGCTGCGCCACAGCGTCGAGGACTGGCGGGCCTGGGTGTCACGCTGCCGCTACCGAGGGCCGTACCGGGACGCCGTAGTCCGCTCCCTGATCACCCTCAAGGCGCTCACCTACGCCCCGACCGGCGGCATCGTCGCCGCCCTCACCACCTCACTGCCCGAGGAGCCGGGCGGGGTGCGCAACTGGGACTACCGCTACTGCTGGCTGCGCGACTCCACCCTGACCCTGGGCGCGCTGCTGGCGGCGGGCTACCAGGAGGAGGCCGAGGCCTGGCGGAACTGGCTGCTGCGCGCGGTCGCGGGCGACCCGGCCGACCTGCAGATCATGTACGGCCTGGCGGGCGAGCGGCGGCTGCCCGAGTCCGAGCTGCCGTGGCTGTCCGGCTTCGCCGGGTCCACGCCCGTCCGTATCGGGAACGACGCCGTGAACCAGCTCCAGCTGGACGTCTACGGCGAGGTCATGGACTCCCTGTCGCTCGCCCGCGAGTCGGGCCTGTCCGCCCAGCCGGACGTGTGGGCGCTGCAGACGGCCCTGATGGACTTCCTGCGGACCCACTGGCGGCAGCCCGACGAGGGGCTGTGGGAGGTGCGCGGCGGGCGGCGCCAGTTCGTGCACTCGAAGGTGATGGTGTGGGTGGCGGCCGACCGTGCCGTACGCACCCTGGAGCGCCATCCGGAGCTGGACGGCGACCTGGAGGGCTGGCGCGCGTTGCGCGACGAAGTGCACCGCGAGGTGTGCGAGCGGGGCTACGACCCCGAACGCAACACCTTCACGCAGTCCTACGGCTCACCCGAACTGGACGCCGCGCTGCTGCTCATCCCGCGCGTAGGTTTCCTGCCGCCCGACGATCCGCGGGTGATCGGCACCATCGACGCGATCCGCGAGGAGCTGGACCACCGCGGGCTCCTGCTCCGCTACACGACCGCCGACGCGGACGCCTCGGACGTCGACGGACTGCCCGGTTCCGAGGGCACCTTCGTGGTGTGCTCGTTCTGGCTCGCGGACGCCCTGCACATGACGGGCCGGACGAAGGAGGCCCGTGCGCTGTTCGAGCGGCTGGTGGGGCTCGCCAACGACGTCGGCCTGCTGTCCGAGGAGTTCGACCCGGTGACCTGCCGGCAGCTCGGCAACTTCCCGCAGGCGTTCAGCCACATCGGCCTCGTGAACACCGCCCTCGCCCTGTTCGGTGAGGAAGGGGCAGGATAGGGACCATGGATCTTGGACTGAAGGACCGGGTGTACGTCGTCACCGGGGCCACGCGAGGCCTCGGCAACGCTTCCGCGCGCGAGCTCGTCGCGGACGGGGCGAAGGTGGTCGTCTCGGGCAGGGACGAGAAGAGCGTCGCCGAGACGGCGGACGCGCTGGGCCCGAACGCGGTCGGGGTGGCCGTCGACAACGCCGACCCCGAGGCGGCGGCCCGGCTGATCGGGGCCGCACGGGAGAACTTCGGGCGCTTCAACGGCGTCCTCATCAGCGTGGGCGGCCCGCCGGCCGGGTTCGTCGCCGACAACACGGACGAGCAGTGGCAGGCGGCGTTCGAGTCGGTGTTCCTCGGTGCCGTACGGCTGGCTCGCGCCGCGGCTTCCGGGCTGGAGGCCGGCGGCGTCATCGGGTTCGTGCTGTCCGGCTCGGTGTACGAGCCGATTCCGGGGCTGACCATCTCGAACGGGCTGCGGCCCGGGCTCGCGGGGTTCGCCAAGTCGTTGTCGGAGGAGCTGGGGCCGCGCGGGATCCGGGTGGTCGGGGTGCTGCCCGGGCGTATCGACACGGACCGGGTGCGCCAGCTGGACGGGTTGTCCGCGGATCCCGAGGCGACCAGGGCGGCTTCGGAATCACGTATTCCGTTGCGTCGGTACGGGGCACCGGAGGAGTTCGGACGGGTGGCCGCGTTCTTGATGTCTCCTGCGGCTTCCTATCTGACCGGGGTCATGGTTCCCGTGGACGGCGGAGCGCGGCACGGGTTCTGAAGGCGGCCGACTGCGGGTGGTCGTGGGCTGGTCGCGCGGTTCCCCGCGCCCCTCGGGTCGGTCAGCTCACCCTCTCCGCACGGTGCTTGACCCCCCGCAGCCTCACCTCCGCCGGAAGTGACGCAAGGCCCGCCGATGTCCTGGCATGGGCCAGGGCGCCGGTCGTCAGGTCGTGCAAGGCCGTTCCCGGGTCCACGTGCGGTTCCAGCGCGAGCCGTACCCGGGCCTGGGGGGCGGTACGGCGGCCCGTCAGGCGGGCATCGGCGCGGTCCACGCCGTCGGCCTGTTCCGCCTCCTGGGCGAGGGCGTTCTCCAGGGCCCGGCCGCGCAGCAAGGCACCCTCACCGTCGCCTGTGTCGACGAGGACCTCGGCGACGCGGCGCCGACGGAGTACCGCGACGAGCCACCACAGGGCGAGCAGCAGGAGGACGGCGAGTACGGCGATGACAATCGGCCACCACCAGCCGTCCTCCCGCCAGCGCGTGCGTTCGGCGTCGCTCAGCAGAACGTCGTGCCGGCTGTCGTGGATCCACCACGAGGGTGCCGGGGCGCCGAGGCCGACGGCCAGTACCGAGCCGCCCAGCACCAGCAGGACGAGGCCCACGAGCCCGAGGAACACGCGGTTGACGATCCGGAGCACCGCTCTCACCCCTTCCTGCCGGGCCGCCGGACGCGCACCGACACGGCGGGCGGCCGGGACAGCCCCAGTCCGCTGACCGCGTCGGTGAGCACGGCGTCCAGTTCGGTTCGTACGTCATCCAGTTCACGGAAGTGCGACGCGGCGCGGACCTTCGTCCGGGTGCGGCGCATCCGGACCCGCACGGACTGCACACCGGCCACCTCCATGGCCCGGTCCCGCAGCGCCGACGCGGCGGCATCGCGATGCAGTCCGGCGCGCACGTCGGCGTGCGCGCGCCGCATCGGGAGCACGTCCCGCAGGCCGGGCGTGACGGCCAGGACGAGCAGCCAGAGCCCGAGGGCGGCGGCGACCCCGGCCCCGACGAGCACCCAGACGTCGTCCAGGGGCCGTTCGGCGAGCTGCCGGGCGAGCTCCCGGCGCCAGCTCATGACGGGCCGGTCGGCGCGCACGGACGCGATGTCGTACAGGAACAGTCCGGCGAGGCCCAGGAGCAGCAGCGCGACGATGCCGGCCGGGACGCGGCGCGCCGACCAGAAGCGGCCTTCGCGTCCGCCCTCGCCGTCGAGTGCGGGCGGCTGTCCGTCGGTGTCCGCCGGCGCGGACCGGTCGGGTCCGGCGCCGGTCTCCGACGTGTCGAGGACCGGCAGGCGCTGTGTGGTGCCCTCGGACTCGGGCGGTTCGGTCGGATCGGTGCCCTGGGGTTCGCTCATCTCGTCCTCCCCTGTGCCGCGCCGGGCCCGGCGACCGGATGCAGCCGCTCCACCTGGACGACGACCTCCGGCACCTCCATTCCGGCCAGGGCGCCCACCCGCTCGACGACTTGGTGACGCACCCGGCGGCAGCGGTCGCCGACATCGCAGGGGTAGTCGAGTTCGACGTGCACCCGGACGTGGGCGACCTCGTGGTGGACGACCACACTGGCGGACGGCCGGCCGGCGTCGCGCGGCAGTGTCCCGACGGCCTCGCGGGCCGCCTGCGAGGCGATCTTCGCGACCACCCGGTCGGCGATCCGGGTCGCGCCGCGCTCCCCCGCCGGGACAGCGCTCAAGGGTCTGTCGAGCTCACCGGCCCCCGCACTCACGGGCGTCACCGCCGCCGTTCGTGACGTGGCCGGAAGAAGTCGCCGAAGTCCATGTCCCCTTCCAGGAACCGGCCGACGACGAAGCCGACGGCGCCCAGCGCCGCCACCAGCAGGAAAGCGCCGAATCCGCCGAAGTATCCGGCGAATGCCAACGCCATGCCGGCGATCATGCCGACCACGGCCATGCTCATGCGCTCCTCAGCTCCTCAGCCGCTGTGTTGTCCGATGGACCGTGCCTCACTGGATCCGCCGCTCGGGTTCCTCTTCCTCCTCGTCCGGCAGCTTCACATCGCTCACCGCGATGTTGACCTCGACGACCTCGAGGCCGGTCATCCGCTCGACGGCGGTGATGACGTTCTCCCGTACGTCCCGCGCCACATCGGCGATCGACACGCCGTACTCGACGACGATCTCCAGGTCGAGGGCGGCCTGCACCTCACCGACCTCGGCCTTCACGCCGCGCGACACCGACTTCGCACCACCTGGCACACGGTCGCGCACGGCTCCGAAGGTGCGTGAGATGCCGCTGCCCATGGCGTGCACGCCGTCCACGTCGCGTGCGGCGAGCCCGGCGATCTTCTCCACGACGCCGTCCGCGATGGTCGTCCGCCCGCGCGAGCCCGGGTCTCCGCCACTGCGCTTGGCCAACGGACTCCTGCGTGCCGCCGGCGTCTCGCTCTCCCCGCCCCGGTTCTCGGTCATGTCAGTCATCGGCGTACGTCCTTTTCGGTTGTCGTCCTTCGACCACCGTAAGCACGGTTACGTGGTTGCGCGCCTTTGATGCGGCAGGCTGGAGGAATGACGGGTGACCAGTGGACGCGGGCAGTGAGACATCAGCTGGGCCTCGGCAGGCTCCTGCCTCTGGGTGATGCGCGCGACGGCGCGTGGATCGCCGAGCAGGCGGCCGAGGCGGTACTGCGGCGCGCGGCTCAGGACGCGCCGGGCGTACGTGTCCACGCGCTCCGTGTCGCGCTCGCCGACGAGGCGGACACCGGGGAGCCGGCCGTACCGGCCCCACCGAGCGCGCAGCCGCCCGGACCACTGCGGGTGACGGCGGAGTTCGCGGCCACGGCCTCGCAGCCGCTGCCGGCGACGGCGTCCCTGCTGCGGGCGACGCTGGCGACCGCCGCGACGCAACGGCTGGGTCTGGCGGTGACGGAGGTGGACCTGCGCGTGACGGGGCTGCTGGACGAGGAGCCGGAACCCGGGCCCGCCGTACGTCTCCCCGAAGCGGCTCGGGCAGCGCCGCCCGTGGACGGCGACGAAGCCCGCGTGGCGGCCGCCGCCCTCCAGGTCCCGGGTGTGCTTCACCTCACCGCCGCGCTGGGCGGCCACCCCGTGCACATCGAGGAACTCCCGGGCGGGGCCGCGCTGCCGCACCGTCATGTCCGGCTGGAACTCGCGGTGGCGGCGGACCACCGGGCCCGGGACGTGGCCCGCGAGGTCCGCACGGCGGTGAGGAAGACACTGTCGGACCACCCGACGGTGGCGGTACTGGTGAGCGGGATCGCCTGAGGGACCCCTGATCCGCCGGGAGGCCCTGCCTCAGTCCCCGATGCCCGCGAGGTCCCGCAGGCGGCGGGCCTGCGCCTGGCGTTCCGCGCCGCGCTGGGCCTCGTACGTGCGGTCCTGGGCGCCGCGCAGCAGCGCCTTGGTCTCGATGACGGCGTCGCGGGGCGCGGCCAGGACGGCCGAGGCGAGGTCGCGGACCGTGTCGTCGAGCTGGCCGGCGGGCACGGCCACGTTGGCCAGCCCGGTGTTCACGGCCTCCTCGGCCGTGACGAAGCGCCCGGTCACGCAGATCTCCAGCGCGCGGGCGTATCCGACGAGTCCCACCAGCGGATGCGTGCCCGTCAGATCGGGCACGAGTCCGAGGCTGGTCTCGCGCATGGCGAACTGCACGTCGTCGGCGACGACGCGCAGGTCGCAGGCGAGGGCGAGCTGGAAGCCCGCCCCGATGGCATGCCCCTGGACGGCGGCGACGGAGACGATGTCGCTGCGCCGCCACCAGGCGAACGCCTCCTGGTACTCGGCGATGGTCGCGTCCAGCTCGGCGTCGTCACCACGCGCGAGATCGATGAACGACGGTTCCCCGTCGAAGCCCTCGGGCGTGAACGCCTGCCGGTCGAGACCGGCCGAGAAGGACTTACCCTCGGCCCGCAGCACCACGACACGGACGGAGCCCGGCAGCTGCCGACCGGCCTCGGCCAGCGCCCGCCACAGAGCGGGGCTCTGCGCGTTGCGCTTGGCCGGATTGGTCAGCGTCACCGTGGCGACCGCGTCGTCGACGGTGAGCCGTACGCCGTCCTTGTCGAGTACGGGAACGAGGTCCTTGTCGGGCGAAGCCATGGACGCCTCCGATGTGTGCGGTCAGCTAAGTGACTGCACAGTAACCACCCGGTCGATCAGCCGACCGACCGGGTGGCCACCATCGAAGCCGAGGGGCCACCCGGGGTCAGGCCGTGGCCTTTTTGCCCCGGGTCGCCCCGCCACGCCCTCGCAGCGTGACGCCCGACTCACTGAGCATGCGGTGCACAAAGCCATACGAGCGGCCGGTCTCCTCGGCCAACGCCCGGATGCTCGCACCGGCGTCGTACTTCTTCTTCAGGTCTGCCGCGAGCTTGTCGCGCGCGGCGCCGGTCACCCGGCTGCCCTTCTTCAGAGTCTCGGCCACCCGTGCCTCCTCATGGGAAGTGCGCTCTGGTCTCCTCATGATCACCCCTCCGGGCCTTGATGGCCACCCATTCGGCAAGGTCCGTGAGACAAGGTTGTGACGACGGGAGCACATCCCCACATCCGGAATACGGAATTCCGAAGAGTGGCGTCCGTACAGCCGAGCGGATTGCCCCGGAAAATGCCAGGTCAGAAAGGCGTCGCGGCCGAGCCCGGAAGGATCGGGGGCTCGGCCGCGAAATCGATGTAGGACACACCTCGGTACGAGGAGATCTCACACAGATGATGGATCACCGCTAGGCCGAATGATCCATACACCGTTGATCACGTATTCGATCAAGCGAGGGCGACGAGGTCCGCGTAGTCGGCACCCCACAGGTCCTCGACGCCGTCCGGCAGCAGGATGATCCGCTCCGGCTGGAGCGCCTCCACCGCGCCCTCGTCGTGCGTGACGAGGACGACCGCGCCCTTGTACGTGCGCAGCGCGCCGAGGATCTCCTCGCGGCTGGCCGGGTCGAGGTTGTTGGTCGGCTCGTCGAGGAGCAGGACGTTCGCCGAGGACACCACCAGGGTGGCGAGCGCCAGGCGGGTCTTCTCGCCGCCGGAGAGGACTCCGGCCGGCTTGTCGACGTCGTCGCCGGAGAACAGGAACGAGCCGAGCGTCTTGCGGACCTGCACCAGATCCAGGTCGGGGGCGGCCGAGCGCATGTTCTCCAGGACCGTGCGCTCCGGGTCGAGGGTCTCGTGCTCCTGCGCGTAGTAGCCGAGCTTGAGGCCGTGGCCCTCTATGACCTGCCCGGTGTCGGGCTTCTCGGCGCCGCCGAGGAGGCGGAGCAGGGTCGTCTTGCCGGCGCCGTTCAGACCGAGGATGACGACGCGGGAACCCTTGTCGATGGCCAGGTCGACGTCGGTGAAGATCTCCAGCGAGCCGTAGGACTTCGACAGGCCCTCGGCCATGAGCGGGGTCTTGCCGCACGGGGAGGGCTCGGGGAAGCGCAGCTTGGCGACCTTGTCGGACTTCCGCTCGGCCTCAAGGCCCGCGAGGAGCTTGTCCGCGCGCTTGGCCATGTTCTGGGCGGCGACGGTCTTGGTGGCCTTGGCGCGCATCTTGTCGGCCTGCGAGTGGAGCGCGGAGGCCTTCTTCTCGGCGTTCTGCCGCTCGCGCTTGCGGCGCTTCTCGTCGGCCTCGCGCTGCTGCTGGTAGAGCTTCCAGCCCATGTTGTAGATGTCGATCTGGGAGCGGTTGGCGTCCAGGTAGAACACCTTGTTGACGACCGTCTCGACCAGGTCGGCGTCGTGGGAGATCACGATGAAGCCGCCGCGGTAGGTCTTCAGGTAGTCGCGCAGCCAGACGATCGAGTCGGCGTCGAGGTGGTTGGTCGGCTCGTCGAGCAGCAGCGTGTCCGCGTCCGAGAAGAGGATCCGGGCCAGCTCGATACGGCGGCGCTGACCGCCGGAGAGCGTGTGCAGGGGCTGGCCGAGCACGCGGTCGGGCAGGTTGAGCGCGGCGGCGATGGTGGCGGCCTCGGCCTCGGCGGCGTACCCGCCCTTGGTGAGGAACTCCGTCTCCTGACGCTCGTACTGCTTGAGCGCCTTCTCGCGGGTACCGCCCTGGCCGGTGGCGATGCGCTGCTCGTTCTCGCGCATCTTGCGGATCAGCACGTCCAGGCCGCGCGCGGAGAGGATGCGGTCGCGGGCGAGGACGTCGAGGTCGCCGGTGCGGGGGTCCTGCGGGAGGTAGCCGACCTCACCGGAGCGGGTGATGGTGCCGCCGGCGGGGATACCGTCGCCGGCGAGGCACTTGGTGAGGGTGGTCTTCCCTGCGCCGTTGCGGCCGACCAGGCCGATGCGGTCGCCCTTGGCGACACGGAAGGTGGCGTTTTCGATGAGGACGCGGGCACCGGCGCGCAGCTCGATACCGGAGGCGGAGATCACGGACAGACTCCAGGGCGGATACGGGGGCGGGATGGGCGGCTGAGGACGTTCCCGCCGTCTAATGCGCGAGGAGAATGGCCATGCGGACAGTCTAACGGGGCCGTGCAACCAACTTTTTCTGCGTGTGTGTGTTCGAGGATCGCACCCCGGGGCGGGGGCCGTTGTCAGTGGTCGGTGGAAGACTGAGCAGCAGGCCGGACTCCGGCTTTCCGGCAGCGAGACCCGCAGCGAGACACAAGGAAGTGGTCGCGATGGCAGGCACGTCCGGCGGACGTCCGAGCATCTACCCGACGCTGCTCTACGCGGACGCGAAGACGGCGATCCGGCAGCTCACGGAGGCCTTCGGCTTCACGGAGCTCTCGGTGTACGAGGGCGAGGACGGCTCGGTGATGCACGCCGAGCTGACGCAGGGCAACGGCGCTGTGATGCTCGGCACCAAGGGCCGTGGCGGCGTGTTCGACGCGGCCATGAAGGACGCGGGCACCACGGGGGTGTACGTGGTGGTGGACGACGTGGACGCACACCACCGCCGCGCCGTGGACCACGGCGCGGAGATCCTGATGCCCCCGACGGATCAGGACTACGGCTCGCGGGACTACATGGCCCGGGACCTCGAGGGCAATGTGTGGAGCTTCGGGACGTACGCGCCCGAGACAGCGGGCTGAGAGCGCCATCGGGCTCCTGGCTGCTAGCTGCCGCCGGTGTGCACCTGGAACGCGGCCCGGCGTACCGCCTTGGCCAGGGCCGGGTCGGGGTGCGCCGCGGCGAGGGCGACCAGGACCTGCACGGTGCGCGGGTGTCCTACGGCACGTACCTCGTCGAGGAGCATCGGGATGGTCGGCTGCACGGCGGACTCCAGATGGCGGACGAGCAGCGGGGCCTCACCGTGGTCGGCGACGGCGGCCGCGGTGTCCACCCACAGCCAGGTCGCCTCCTGACGGGTGAGGACCTCGTGGGCGTCCTCCGGGTCGGCCCCGTCGTGCTCGGCCAGCCACAGCAGTGCGTACGGCCTGAGCGTCGGCTCGGCGACCACGCCGCGGACGTCGGGCTCGGCGGGGGCGCCGACCACGCGCAGCGCCTCGAAGGCGAGTCCGCGCAGCAGGGCGTCCTCGCCACGGGCAGCGCCGAGGAGTTCGGTGACGGCGCTGCCGACGGGGCGGGCGGCGAGCCAGGCGCGGTACTCGGCGCGGGCCGCGTTCGGGCGCAGCTGAGCGCAACCGCGGAGCATGTCCTCGGCCGCCTGCTCGATGTTCCCGGCGGGGCTCTGCGC
Source organism: Streptomyces violaceus (assembly GCF_036014075.1). Lineage (NCBI taxonomy): Bacteria > Bacillati > Actinomycetota > Actinomycetes > Kitasatosporales > Streptomycetaceae > Streptomyces > Streptomyces violaceus. Next base: position 7,019,456 of record NZ_CP107911.1, on the reverse strand, counting down.
GGCGACGCAGATCTGCTCCAGCTTGACCCAGACGGCCCAGCTGCCGAGCGGGGTCAGCGTGGCCTGGCCGTCGCCGTAGGTGAGGGCACCGACGGAGGCGAGGGCGCGCAGGGCCCAGTCGAGGAGGGGGGCGAGCGGGGCGTCGGTGGGCTCCGGTTCGGCCACCGGCTCGGGCTGGGGGCCATAGGGAATCTCACAGCGTGCCGTGCGCAGCTCGGTGACGCGCTGCTCCAGGAGGTCGAGGAGCTGCTCCACGGGGACGGGGCCGGCGGACAGCTGGAGGAAGGAGAGCGCCTGCGGCATGGCCGAGACGACCTCGGCGACGGCGGCGGGCTCGTGGTCCTCGGGTTCCGGATGGGCGAGCGACCAGGCGTCGAAGAGGGCGACCCAGCCGCGCAGGACGGCGCTGTCGTCACGGTCCCAGGCGCGCAGCCGCCAGCCGGGGCGGGCGCTGTCGCCGTGCACCTCGACGAGGCCGGCGAGGCGGGCGGTGTCCCAGTCCTTGCTGACCTGAGCCGAGGTCAGGCCCAGGTCGCGGGCGGCCCGTTCGGCGGTCGCGTCGGAGAGGGTGGCCTTGCCGTCGGCGGTGGCGCTGTCCCCGCCGGGGCCGAGCGCGGCGTCGGCCCAGCGGGCGACGCGGGCCGCGGCGGCCAGACCTGAGCGCGCCATTCTGGCCAGCTCCGCCGGTGCCGGGGTGCCCTCCGGGGGGCGCGGTGCGGGTCGGCGCGAGCGCCGCTGGTTCATCGCTTGGGGGGCGGCGGCCAGGGGTCGCGGGCGGACGAGTCGAAGCCTGGAGTCGCGCGGGATACGGGACGTCACGGGTGCAGTCTTCCGGTTGACGGTCCGAAAACCCAAACGGAATGTCACGGCGGGCGACGGGGATGGCCAACGCACCGGTTCCCGGGAATGGTCGAGGGCCGGGAACAAGCCAGTGGTACGACGCTAAACGGAATCATCGCGACCGGTCGGTGGGGGCGGGACGGGAGGGGGTTCGCGACAGGGCCCGGAGTCACATCAGAGGCGTCAGGAAGCGTCGCAGCGCCTCCTCGTAAGCCTGCGGGTCGGCGTTCCACATCGCTCCGTGGGGCGCGTTGCCGACGGTGTGCAGAGCGACCATGTCGGGGCGCGCGTCGGCGAGGTGGCGGGAGAACCGCCAGGGAGCCACCGTGTCGTCCGGTCCGTGGAAGACGAGCGCCGGGATGCGGAGCCCGTCGAACGGGGACGGGCCCGCGACGCCGTCGTCGTACAGGCCGGTGCGGCCCTGGGCGGCGCGGACCGCGAGGGGCAGCAGCACGCCCGGGGTGCGGCGGGCCGTGGCGAGCGCGCGCAGGGTGGTCTGCCAGCTGAGCACCGGGGAGTCCAGGACGAGCCCCGAGACGCGGTCGCGCAGTCCCGAGTGCGCGGCGGCGCGCAGGGCCATGGTGGCGCCGGTGGACCAGCCGTGCAGGACGACCTGCCGGGCGCCGTGGCGCACGGCGTAGCGGAGCGCCGCGTCGAGGTCGCGCCACTCGGTCTCGCCGAGGTGGTTCAGCCCGTCGGGCCGGCGGGGTGCGCCCAGGTCGCCGCGGTAGGCGAGGGCCAGCACCGGGAAGCGGTTGCGGTGCAGGAACTCCATGACGTTCATGGCCAGTTCCCGCGTGGTGCCCAGGCCGTGCACGGCGATCACCCAGGTGTCCCGGGCGCCGGGGACGAACCACGCGGGCAGGGCGCCGAGTTCGCCGGGGACGTCGACGTCGGCGTGTTCGAGGCCGAGGGCGGCGCTCGGGTTGCCGACGTACAGGTTCGGGGTGAGCCAGGCCTTGTCGCCGGCCTTCAGGGTGCCGTGCGTGACGCTCTCCAGGCGGCGTACGACGGTGTCGGCGGTGTGCGGGGCGGTGGTCAGGACGGGGCCGACCACCGCGTGGGAGCCGTCACCGGAGAGGCCGTAGCGGCCGGGCCGCAGGGCGGCCAGGTCCCGGGTGAGGATGATCTGCCCGGCGGCGGTGCCGTGCACGGTGAGCCGGGGTTCGGTGGGCAGCGGCCTGCCGGGAGGCGCCTTGAGCGCGGCGCCGCTGGCGAACCGGCCGGCGGCCACGGCGGCTGCGCCGGCTCCGATCACGGCGGTGGCGGCGGCTGCCGCCGCTTTGACAGTGCGCACGGCACCAGTGTTCCGGGGGACGGGGCGACGGACCAGTGGGCGGGGGCGGTGGGGTGACGAGCGCCGGGGGCGCGGGTGATCGGCGGGGTGGCTGTTACCTGGCGGGCGGGGCTCGGGCGGTCGGCGGGGTGGGGTGGTCGGCGGGGTGGGGTGGTCGGCGGGGTGGGGTGGTCGGCGGGGTGGGGTGGCTGTGCCTGGCAGGACGGGATGCCGGTGGCCGACGGAGACGGCTGCACCCCACAGGACGGCATAGCGGCGCCCGAGGAAGGCGGCTACGCCCCACAGGACGACGGAGACGGGGGCGCCCCACAGGACGGCATAGCGGCGCCCGACGGAGACGGCCGTGATCGCAGGGCGAGGTGCCGGCTGTCGGTGGCGTGGCGGCGGCGCCCGAAGGGCCGGGTGCGGGCGCTCGACCATGGCCTCCGTACCCAGGGCGGCGGCGCGAGCGGCGGGCGGCCAGGGACGGCGGTGCAGGAGGCTGCCAGAAGGGCGAGTCTCGCGGCACCGGTGCGGTGATGTCCCGGGGCGGAGGGGTCAGCGGCGCTGGCCGTACCCCCGTAGCCGGTCCTCCACCTCCGCCAGCTGTTCCGTGGACAGCAGGCTCGGGGACAGGCCCGGGACCGATGCGGCGGTCAGCCACAGCCGGCACATCCATTCCAGCTGGGCGGTGCGGTCGTAGGCCTGGTCCAGTGTCGCGCCGTAGGTGATCGTGCCGTGGTTTTGGAGGAGGCAGCCGGAGCGGTCGGCGAGGGCGCTAAGCATGTTCTCGGCCAACTCGTCGCTGCCGTAGGTGGCATACGGGGCAACCCGGACCGGTCCGCCGAGCGCGGCGGCCATGTAGTGGATCAGCGGGAGCTCGCTCACGAGCGTCGAGACGGCCGTCGCGTGCACGGCGTGGGTGTGGACGACGGCGCGGGCGCCGGTCGTGCGGTAGACGGCGAGGTGCATGGGCAGCTCGCTGGTGGGGACGAGCGCGCCGAGAACCTGTCGGCCGTCGAGGCCGACCCCGGTCACGTCGTCGGGCGCCAGCCGGTCGTAGGGCACGCCGGACGGCGTGACCAGGACGATGTCCCCGACGCGCACCGAGACATTGCCGGACGTTCCGACGACGAGCCCTTCGGTAACCGTCCGGCGGGCCGTCGCGACTAGGTCCTCCCAGGCGCGCGCCTCCTCGGGGCGCACACCGCTCCGCCGTGACTCCCCCGCATCCTGTCCGCCGCCTCGGACGTCCTCCGTGTCCCGCTCGTCGCCTCGCTGCTCAGCCATGCGGCGATCCTGCCAGGCGGTCCTTCAACGCGCCGCCGGGCGGGGGCACTTTAGGCCGGAAACCGAGCATCCGTAAGGTCGCATACCAGCATAAACACGTCACTGATCTCTCTTGGCCGGAGATCATCGGGCATTCAGCGGTCTCCCAGTACTCTCTGGGGGATTTGCCGTGCACGTAGCCATTCCGGGGGGAATCACATGGCCCGTGATCACATACCGACCCGCCGCCGCGGCCGATTACTCGCGGCCTCCGCGGCGGCACTCGCGCTGGGAGGAACCTCGCTCGCGGAGTTTCCGGCCGCGGCGGCGAGCCGCCCGAAGGGGCACGACGTCTCGTCCCACCAGAAGAACGTCGACTGGCGGAGCGCGAAGGCGAGGGGCGCCAGATTCGTCTACGTCAAGGCGACCGAGTCCACCACCTACCGCAACCCCTACTTCAGCCGGCAGTACAACGGCTCACGCGCGGCGGGCCTCGTCCGCGGCGCCTACCACTTCGCACTGCCGAACAGGTCGTCGGGGCAGGCACAGGCGGCCCACTTCGTACGCAACGGCGGCGGCTGGACCGCGGACGGCTGGACGCTGCCGCCCGCGCTCGACATCGAGTACAACCCGTACGACAAGAAGCACAAGTGCTACGGCCTGAGCAAGGCCAGGATGGTCAGCTGGATCAAGTCGTTCAGTGGCGAGGTCAAGCGGCTCACCGGCCGCCGCCCGGTGATCTACACGACCACCCACTGGTGGAACACGTGCACGGGCAACAGCCGCGCCTTCGCCGGGAATCACCACCTGTGGGTCGCCCGCTACGACGCGGCGAGCGCGGGGCCGCTGCCGGCCGGCTGGTCCTCCTGGACCTTCTGGCAGTACGACAACGGCGACGGCACCCTGCCAGGTGATCAGAATCTCTTCGACGGGTCACTCGATCGACTGAAACAGTTGGCAAGGGGCACTTGATCGTTTGGGGCGCAAGGGCAGCTGCACCAGGGCGGAATGACACTCCTCTGTCGCGGACACCCCTGCGCCCCTCCCAGTTCATCTTCCGTTCACTCGGGTTACCTACGTTCGACTCGCCAACGACGCCGAACGATTGCCTGGGTAAATGGAAAGCTTCTCGCTGATCCTCGCGATTGTGGTGGTAACCGCACTTGCGTTCGATTTCACGAACGGTTTCCACGACACCGCGAACGCGATGGCCACGACCATTTCCACGGGCGCCATGAGACCGAAGATCGCGGTGGCCATGTCCGCGGTCCTCAACCTGGTCGGTGCCTTCCTGTCCGTCGAAGTCGCGAACACGATCTCCAAAGGCCTCGTCGACGAGGCCGGCATCCGTCCCGAGGTCATCTTCGCCGCCCTGGTCGGCGCGATCCTCTGGAACCTGCTGACCTGGCTCGTCGGTCTGCCGTCCAGTTCGTCGCACGCCCTGATGGGCGGCCTGATCGGCGCGACGATCGCCTCAGCGGGCGTCGGCGCGGTGCACGGAGACGTCCTGGTCACCAAGGTGCTGATCCCGGCGATCGCCGCCCCCCTGGTCGCGGGCATCGCCGCGCTGCTCGCCACCCGGCTGACGTACTCCCTCGGCAAGAAGGCCGACGGCGACGCCTCCAAGAAGGGCTACCGGGCCGGCCAGATCGCCTCCGCGGGCCTGGTCTCGCTGGCCCACGGCACCAACGACGCCCAGAAGACGATGGGTGTCATCACCCTCGCCCTGGTCGCCGGCGGCGCCGTCGCCCCCGACTCCGACCCGCCCATGTGGGTCATCCTCTCGGCGGGTATCGCCATCGCACTGGGCACCTACCTCGGCGGCTGGCGCATCATCCGCACCATGGGCAAGGGCCTGACCGACCTCCAGCCGCAGCAGGGCTTCGCCGCCCAGACCAGCGCGGCGACGGTCATCCTGGCCTCCTCGCACCTCGGCTTCTCCCTCTCCACCACCCACTCCGTGTCCGGCGCGGTGATGGGCGCGGGGCTCGGCCGCAAGGGCGGCGTGGTCCGCTGGTCGACGGCGACCCGGATGTTCGTCGCCTGGGGTCTGACGCTGCCGGCGGCGGCCCTGGTGGGCGCGCTCGCCGAGTACGTGACCGGCTTCGGGAACTGGGGTACTGCGGTCGTGGCGATCTTCCTGGTCGCCTCCAGCGCGGTGATCTGGAAGCTGTCGCGCCGTGAGGTCGTCGACCACACGAACGTCAACGAGGTCGAGGAAGAGCCGGCCGGTGTCGTCACCACCGCGATCGCCGCGGTGACGCCGCCTCCGGCGGGCCCGTCCGAGGAACTGGCCGCCACGATCCCGGCCCAGGCCGCGGCCGATCGGAAGCCCTCCACCACGACCACCCCGGTCTGATCCCGCCCACCCGGTGACAAGGAAGAATCTCTGAGATGAAGATCGACTGGGCGACCCTCGGCTCCGTCTTCGGCGTCAGCCTCGTGGCCACCGTGACCCTCGTCGGCCTGTTCACCCTCGGCATCACCGGCCTGTCGCGCCGCGAGCGGGCGGTGGCGGCGGGCGGGTCGGCGGGGCTTGCGGTGACGGGGGCGTATGCGTGCTTCGCGGCGTGTGCGGCGGCTGTGGGGTATGGGATCTATCTGATCGTGGCCTGATCCACGGCCGATTCCGCCGGGCGGGTACGGGACCTGGTTCCGCACCCGCCCTGCTGCGTTTCATGGGCATGGGGACTCCAGCGTCGCCCCGGCTCTCTCGTCGGCTCGCTCGACGATGAGTTGATGTCGCGTCAGGCCGAGGTCGCCGTTGGCTTGTACAGGATGCCCGTCTCCTGGGCACCCGCAAGCGGGGCGGAGGAACGTTCCCCGCACAGGGGAATTCACCCCGAGCCGGTCCCCGGGAGCGGAGCGTCGTGCCAGCGGTGTGGGCTTGTCCACACTCTCCCCTCGCAGGTCAACGGCAAGTTGACGGTTGTTCGCGGCCGTGGTGGACTGCCGGGGCCAATACGGCGGCAGGAGAGGAAGCCGGTGGAAGTCCGGCGCGGTCCCGCCACTGTCACCGGGATATCAATCACCGGGAGCCAGGAACTCTCACCGCCGGTCTCGTCGAACCAGGGCGTGGACACCCTGAGTGAGGACATATCGCCATGTTCGGCTGCCGATCGAGGGTCAGTACCCCACCGTTGCCCGCCCCCGTGGCCGGCTGAGCCCATGGGTGCCGGTCGCGTCCACGCGTACGGTGCCGCCGTCGGTCTGATCGGTGACCTGCTGCTCGGTGATCCTCGCCGGGGGCATCCGGTCGCCGCGTTCGGGCGGGCCGCGGGTGTTGTGGAACGGGTGTTGTGGCGGGACCACCGGGGGTGGGGCGCGCTGCACACCGTGGTGTGTGCGGGCGGGGCCGTCGCGCTGGGGGCCGTCGCCGCGCGTGCCGTGCGTACCTCCGCTGTCGCGTCGGTCGGGCTGACCGGTGTCGCCACCTGGGCCGTCGTCGGGGGGACTTCGCTCGCCAGGGAGGCGCGGGCCATCGGGCGTGCCCTGGAGGCCGGGGACGTCGACGCGGCCCGTGCGCGGCTGCCGCATCTGTGCGGACGGGATCCGCAGGCCCTGGACGCCGACGGGATCGCCCGGGCCGTCGTCGAGTCCGTCGCGGAGAACACCTCCGACGCCGTCGTGGGGGCGCTCGTGTGGGGGGCCATGGGCGGCGTGCCGGGGCTTCTCGGGTTCCGGGCCGTCAACACCCTCGACGCCATGGTCGGGCACAAGTCGGCGCGGTACCGGCGATACGGGTGGGCCTCCGCGCGGCTGGACGATGTCGTGGGGTGGCCGGGGGCCCGGCTGACCGCCGTGCTCGCGGCCGTGGCCGGGGGCGATCCGCGGGGAGCCGTGACGGCCTGGCGTGCCGATGCCGCCAAGCATCCGAGTCCCAACGCCGGGCCCGTGGAGGCCTCGTTCGCGGGGACGCTCGGGGTGCGGCTGGGCGGGACCCTGTCCTACGGCGGGCGGGTCGAGCACCGGCCCGTCCTCAACGGCGCGGGGCGCGGCGTCGGCACCCGGGACATCGAACGGGCCGTACGGCTGTCCAGGCGTATCGGCTGGCTCGCGCTCGGCGTCTGTGTCGCCGCGCGCCACATCGTGAAGGGGCGTACGTCATGACGGGCGGTGGGCTTCTCGTCGCCGGCACCACCTCCGACGCCGGCAAGAGCGTCGTGACCGCCGGGATCTGCCGGTGGCTGGTGCGGCAGGGCGTCAAGGTCGCGCCCTTCAAGGCGCAGAACATGTCCCTCAATTCGTTCGTGACGCGGGAAGGCGCCGAGATCGGGCGGGCGCAGGCCATGCAGGCGCAGGCGTGCCGTGTGGAGCCGACCGCGCTGATGAATCCCGTGCTGCTCAAGCCCGGCGGCGAGCAGAGCAGTCAGGTCGTGCTGCTGGGCAAGCCGGTCGGGGAACTCAGCGCGCGCGGGTACCACGGGGGGCGGCAGCAGAGGCTGCTCGGGACGGTGCTGGACTGCCTGGAGCGGTTGCGGGGCACGTATGACGCGGTGATCTGTGAGGGGGCCGGTTCGCCGGCCGAGATCAATCTGCGGCGGACGGACATCGTCAACATGGGGATCGCCCGCAACGCCGGGCTCCCCGTGCTCGTCGTCGGCGACATCGACCGGGGCGGGATCTTCGCCTCGTTCTTCGGGACCGTCGCCCTGTTGTCGCGCGAGGACCAGGAGTGTGTCGCCGGGTTCCTCGTGAACAAGTTCCGCGGGGACGTCTCCCTGCTGGAGCCGGGGCTCGACATGCTCCACGGCCTCACCGGGCGGCACACGTACGGCGTTCTGCCCTTCCGGCACGGGCTCGGGATCGACGAGGAGGACGGGCTGCGCGTCTCCCTGCGGGGGACGGTCCGGGAGTCCGTCGTCGCCCCGCCCGTCGGCGAGGACGTGCTGCGTGTCGCCGTCTGCGCGGTCCCTCTCATGTCCAACTTCACGGATGTCGACGCGCTGGCCGCCGAGCCCGGTGTCGTCGTGCGGTTCGTGGACCGGCCCGAGGAACTGGCCGACGCCGACCTCGTCATCGTGCCGGGGACCCGGGGGACCGTCCGTGCCCTGGAGTGGCTCCGGGAGCGCGGGCTGGCAGACGCGCTGTTGCGCAGGGCCGCCGAGCGGCGGCCCGTCCTCGGCATCTGCGGCGGCTTCCAGATCCTCGGCGAGCACATCGAGGACGACGTCGAGAGCCGCAGGGGCCAGGTCGATGGGCTGGGAATCCTGCCCGTGCGGGTGCGGTTCGCCCGCGAGAAGACCCTCACCCGGCCGGCGGGCGAGGCCCTCGGGGAGCACGTCGAGGGCTACGAGATCCACCACGGGGTCGCCGAAGTCATCGGCGGCGATCCCTTCCTTGACGGCTGCCGGGTCGGCCAGACCTGGGGCACGCACTGGCACGGCTCGCTGGAGTCGGACGGATTCCGGCGCGCCTTCCTGCGCGAGGTGGCGGCCGCCGCCGGCCGCCGCTTCGTACCGGCGCCGGACACCTCGTTCGCCGCGCTGCGCGAGGAGCAGCTCGACCGGCTCGGCGACCTGATCGAAGAGCACGCGGACACGGAGGCGCTGTGGCGGCTCATCGAGTCCGGCGCGCCGCCGGGACTGCCCTTCGTCCCGCCGGGAGCGCCCGCATGAGGACCGTGGCGGTGGTGTGGACCGCCGGCACGGCGACAGCGGGCCACCTGAGACGCTGGACCGGCTGCCTGATCCATCCGCAACTCGAAGGCGACTTGGAGGACGACGAAAAGTGACCACCCCCTTTCCGTTCACGGCCGTGGTCGGCCAGGACGATCTGCGGCTCGCGCTGCTGCTGAACGCCGTGTCACCGGCGGTCGGCGGTGTGCTGGTGCGCGGTGAGAAGGGCACGGCCAAGTCGACGGCCGTGCGGGCGCTGTCGGCGCTCATGCCGGAGGTGGACGTCGTCTCCGAGTGCCGCTTCTCCTGCGACCCCGGCTCCCCCGACCCCGGCTGCCCGGACGGGCCGCACGAGCCGGGGGGCTTCGCCTCCCGGCCGGCCCGCATGGTCGAGCTGCCCGTCGGCGCCTCCGAGGACCGGCTGGTGGGCGCGCTGGACATCGAACGGGCGCTGTCCGAGGGCGTGAAGGCCTTCGAGCCCGGCCTGCTCGCCGACGCGCACCGCGGCATCCTCTACGTCGACGAGGTCAACCTCCTCCACGACCACCTGGTCGACCTGCTGCTCGACGCGGCCGCGATGGGCGCCTCATATGTGGAACGCGAGGGCGTCTCCGTGCGGCACGCCGCCCGTTTCCTGCTCGTCGGCACCATGAACCCCGAAGAGGGCGAGCTGCGGCCGCAGTTGCTCGACCGGTTCGGGCTGACCGTCGAGGTCGCGGCCTCGCGGGAGCCCGAGCAGCGGGTCGAGGTCGTACGACGGCGGCTGGCGTACGACGACGACCCGGCCGGGTTCGCCGCCCGCTGGGCCGAGGAGGAGGCCGACGTACGGGCCCGGATCGTGGCCGCGAAGAAACTGCTGCCGTCGGTGCGGCTGGGCGACGACGCGCTGCGGCAGATCGCGGCGACCTGTGCGGCCTTCGAGGTGGACGGCATGCGCGCCGACATCGTGATGGCCCGGACCGCTACGGCGCTGGCGGCCTGGGCCGGGCGTACGGACGTGCTCGCCGAGGACGTACGGCAGGCCGCGCTGCTCGCGCTGCCGCACCGCCGGCGCCGCAACCCCTTCGACGCGCCGGGTCTTGACGAGGACAAGCTGGACGAGACCCTGGAGGAGTTCTCCGGGGACGACGACCCGGACCCGGACCCCGACCCGGACTCGGGGCCGGACTCGGGGCCGGACGGGCCCGGTGAGGGCGGTGGACAGCCGGCGCCCGAGGACGGACCTCAGGGCGGTGACCAGGAGGCCCGGCCGGAGGCCGAGCAGGACGGGCAGCCGCAGCCGCAGCCGTCGGGAGCCGGCGAACAGTCGGCCGCACGCGCCTCCGAACCCTTCCGGACCAAGGTGCTGAGCGTGCCGGGACTCGGCGAGGGTGCCGCCGGGCGGCGTTCGCGGGCACGGACCGAACACGGCCGGACCACGGGTGCCCGGCGCCCGAAGAACACCCTCACCAAGCTGCACCTGGCGGCGACCGTGCAGGCCGCGGCCCCGCACCAGCGGGCGCGCGGTCGGTCCGGGCCGGGACTCGTGGTGCGCCGCGACGACCTGCGGCAGGCCACCCGCGAGGGCCGCGAGGGCAATCTCGTGCTGTTCGTCGTGGACGCCTCCGGGTCGATGGCGGCGCGGCAGCGGATGAGCGCGGTGAAGGGGGCCGTGCTGTCGCTGTTGCTGGACGCGTACCAGCGGCGGGACAAGGTGGGTCTGGTGACGTTCCGGGGGTCGGGCGCGGAGGTCGCGCTGCCGCCGACCTCGTCCGTGGACGCGGCGGCGGCCCGGCTGGAGTCGCTGCCGACCGGCGGCCGTACGCCGCTGTCCGCCGGGCTGCTGCGCGCGCACGACGTGCTGCGGGTGGAGCGGCTGCGCGATCCCGCGCGGCGGCCGCTGGTCGTGGTGGTGACGGACGGGCGGGCCACCGGGGGCCCGGAGCCGGTCGCCCTGGCCGGGCGTGCGGCGCGGCTGTTCGCGGCCGAGGGCGTCGCGTCCGTCGTCGTGGACTGCGAGTCGGGTCCGGTGCGGCTGGGGCTCGCCGGGCAGCTCGCGGGTGAGCTGGGCGGCACCGCCGTGACGCTGGACGAGCTGCGGGCCGACTCGATCGCCGGTCTGGTCAAGGATGTGCAGGGTACTTCGAGGAGGGCCGCGTAATGCCGCAGGGACAGCCGAGTGTCGTTCCGGACGATGGTCTGACGACCCGACAGCGCCGGAACCGGCCGCTCGTCTTCGTGCACACGGGCGTCGGCAAGGGCAAGTCCACCGCCGCCTTCGGGCTCGCGCTGCGGGCCTGGAACCAGGGGTGGCCGATCGGGGTGTTCCAGTTCGTCAAGTCGGCGAAGTGGAAGGTCGGCGAGGAGAACGCGCTGCGCGTGCTCGGGGCGTCCGATGAGGGCGGGTCCGTCGACTGGCACAAGATGGGCGAGGGCTGGTCGTGGGTGCAGCGCGACGGGCAGATGGACAACGAGGAGAAGGCCCGGGAGGGCTGGGAGCAGGTCAAGCGGGACCTGGCGGCGGAGACGTACAAGCTGTATGTGCTGGACGAGTTCGCGTACCCCCTGCACTGGGGCTGGATCGACACCGACGACGTCGTGGAGGTGCTGCGGAACCGGCCCGGGACCCAGCATGTCGTGATCACCGGGCGTAACGCGCCCGAGAAGCTCGTCGACTTCGCGGACCTCGTGACCGACATGTCCAAGGTGAAGCACCCCATGGACACCGGGCAGAAGGGGCAGAGGGGCATCGAGTGGTGATGTCCTCGTCCGTCCCTCGGCTGGTCATCGCCGCGCCCGCTTCCGGCAGCGGCAAGACCACCGTTGCCACGGGTCTGATGGCCGCGTTCGCCGCGCGGGGACTCGCCGTGTCCCCGCACAAGGTCGGGCCGGACTACATCGACCCCGGGTATCACGCGCTCGCGAGCGGACGCGTGGGACGGAACCTCGACGCCTACCTGTGCGGACCGGAGCTGGTCGGGCCGTTGTTCCTGCACGGGGCGCGGGGGTGTGACATCGCCGTCGTCGAGGGCGTGATGGGGCTGTTCGACGGGGCGGCCGGTGAGGGCGAGCTGGCGTCCACGGCTCATGTCGCCAAGTTGCTGCGGGCGCCGGTGGTGCTGGTCGTCGACGCGTCGTCGCAGTCCCGGTCGGTGGCGGCGCTGGTGCACGGGTTCACCTCCTGGGATCCCGAGGTGCGGGTCGGGGGCGTGATTCTGAACAAGGTCGCCTCGGACCGGCACGAGTGGCTGCTGCGGGAGGCCATGGAGCAGGTCGGGGTGCCGGTGCTCGGGGTGCTGCGGCGGGCGCCGCAGGTGGACACGCCGTCGCGGCATCTGGGGTTGGTGCCGGTCGCCGAGCGGCGCGAGGAGGCCCTGGGGGCTGTCGCGGCCATGGCCGCGCAGGTTTCCGAGGGGTGCGATCTGGACGCGTTGACGCGGCTGGCCCGGGGGGCGGGCGCGTTGTCCTGCGCGGCCTGGGACGCGGCCGAGGCGGTCTCCTCGCCCACCGGCCGGCCGACGCGGTCGCACGCCAGACCCCGGCCACGGGTTGCCGTGGCCGGCGGTGAGGCGTTCACCTTCTCCTACGCCGAGCACACCGAGCTGCTCACCGCCGCCGGCGCCGAGGTCGTGCCCTTCGATCCCCTGCGGGACGAGGAACTGCCCGAAGGAACGAGCGGGTTGGTGATCGGGGGCGGGTTCCCGGAGATGTACGTCTCCGAGCTGTCGGCCAATGAACCCCTGCGCAAGGCCGTCGCCGGACTGGCCGAGAGCGGCGCCCCGGTCGCCGCCGAGTGTGCGGGGCTGCTGTATCTGTGCCGGGAGCTGGACGGGCAGCCGATGTGCGGGGTGCTGGACGCCGGGGCGCGGATGACGCAGCGGCTCACCCTGGGGTACCGGGACGCCGTGGCGGTGGGCGACAGCGTGCTCGCGGCGGCGGGGGCACGGATGCGGGGGCACGAGTTCCACCGGACCGCCGTGGAGCCCGGCTCGGGGCCGGATCCCGCCTGGGGGTTCCGGTCCCCGGAGCGGCGGGTCGAAGGGTTCGTGCGGCGCGGTGTGCACGCGAGTTATCTGCACACGCACTGGGCGTCCGAGCCCGGTGTCGCCCTCCGGTTCGTGGAGAGGTGCCGGACGTCATGAGCGGCACGCTGGTCGGCGTCGGGGTCGGGCCCGGTGACCCGGAGCTGGTGACGGTGAGGGGTGTGAACGCCCTGCGGGAGGCGGACGTCGTCGTCGTGCCCGTGCCGGACACCGGGGCGGGCGGGCGGGCCGAGGCGACCGTGGTGCACTACGTGCCCGAGGAGAAGGTCGTCCGGGTCGTGCTCGCACTCGACGAGCGGAGCGGCCGGGCGCGGCGTGAGGCGGCGTGGGCGGCGGCCGGGAACCGGGTGGCCGGGCTGCTGGGGAATCGCGGCCGTGTCGCCTTCGCGGCCGTCGGCGATCCCCACGTGCACTCGGCCTTCGCGTATCTCGCGCGGACCGTCGCCGAGTCGGTGCCCGGGGTGGCCGTGGAGACCGTGCCCGGGATCACCGCCGTGCAGGAGTTCGCGGCCCGGTCGGGCGTGGTGGCGCCGCGGGGGCCGGCCGGCGAGGTCGCCGGGGTGTCACGGCCGTTGCCGGACGGCGAGGAGGTGGCACCGCGGGCCGAGACGGCCTGGCCACTGCCGCCGCTGCCGGAAGCGGCCGAGCGCGAGGTGGTGCTGCGGCCCCCGTCCCTGGTCGTCGGGGTCGGGGCGTCGCAGGGCGCCCCCGTCGAGGAGGTGCTCGGACTCGTCGAGGACACCCTGCGGGAGGCCGGGCTGTCCGCGGCATCCGTCGCCGAGCTCGCCACCGTCGACACCAAGGCCGAGGAGCCGGGCGTCGTCGAGGCCGCGCGGCGGCTCGGGGTGCCCCTGGTGACGTACTCCGCCGGGCAGTTGGCGGAGGTCGAGGTGCCGAGCCCGTCCGACGCGCCGCTCGCCGCCGTCGGCACCCCGTCGGTGGCCGAGGCCGCCGCGCTCGCCGGCGGGGGTGAAATCCTCGTCCCCAAGCGGAAGTCGGCCGCGAGCCCGGCGAGGGCGACCTGTGCCGTCGTGCGGCGGCCGGGGGTGGACGGGCTCCGGCCGGGCGCCCGCCCTGACACCTCACGCGACATCGAGACGGCCCCGGTGGCCATCACGTGCCGCGAGACCGTCCGTCGCCCGCAGGGCGCCGAGCCGGGTCCCGGCCCGACCCGTCCGGCCGGGTCCGAGGCCGTGCTCAACGTCCCGCCGTACCACTCCACTTCCGCCGAGGAGCACCTGTGACCACCCCTCCCGCCCTGCTCATCGCCGGCCAAGGCACCCGCGACGACACCGGATCCGAGGCGTTTTGCGAGTTCGTACGGAAGCTGGGGGCCCGGCGCCCCGAACTGCCCGTCGCGGGCGGCTTCGTCGAGCTGTCGCGGCCGCCGCTGGGCGACGCCGTCACCGAGCTGGTGGAACGGGGCGTACGACACTTCACCGCCGTTCCGCTGATGCTGGTGCCCGCCGGTCACACCAAGGGCGGCATCCGGGCGGTCCTGGCCCGTGAGAAGGAGCGCCACCCCGGGATCTCGTACACGTACGGGCCCTCGCTCGGCCCGCATCCGGCGCTGCTGGACGTGCTGGAACGGCGGCTGGACGAGGCGCTGGGCGGCACCGCGGGGCGCAGGCCGGGCGACCGGGCCGATGTGACGGTGCTGCTGGTGGGGCCCGGGTCCACGGACCCGGACGCCAACGCCGAGGTGCACAGGGCGGCGCGGCTGCTGTGGGAGGGCCGCGGGTACGCGGGGGTCGAGACGGCGTTCGCGTCGCTGGCGGCGCCGGACGTGCCGAACGGGCTCGACCGGTGCGTACGGCTGGGGGCCCGGCGGATCGTGGTCCTGCCGTACTTCCTGTTCACCGGCGTCCAGCCGGACCGGGTGCGGCAGGCGACGGAGGGCTGGGCGGAGGCGCACCCCGAGGTCGAGGTGCGCTCGGCCGGCGTCATCGGTCCGGAGCCGGAGCTGCTGGACCTGGTGTGGGAGCGGTACGAGGAGGCCGTCAGGGGCCATCACGCGCCCGGGCACTTCCACCAGGGGGCGGACTCGCATGCGCACTGAGAGCGGGCACGATCTGCGGCACCACGGGGACGCGGAGGTCCGGGACGACGGCGGCTCGCTCGTCGATCTCGCCGTGAACGTCCGGGCCGACACGCCTCCGGTGTGGCTGCGGGAGCACATCGCCGCGTCGCTGGGCGGGCTCGCGGCCTACCCCGACGGGCGGGCCGCACGCGCGGCGGTGGCGGCGCGGCACGGGCTGCCGGCGGAGCGGGTGCTGCTGACGGCGGGCGCGGCGGAGGCGTTCGTGCTGCTGGCACGGGCGTTGAAGGTGCGGCGGCCGGTCGTCGTCCACCCGCAGTTCACGGAGCCGGAGGCGGCGCTGCGGGACGCGGGGCACACGGTCGGCCGGGTGCTGCTGCGGGCGCGGGACGGCTTCCGGCTGGACCCGGCGGCCGTTCCCGAGGACGCGGACCTGGTGGTGATCGGCAATCCGACGAACCCGACGTCGGTGCTGCATCCGGCCGAGACGATCGCCGGGCTCGCCCGTCCCGGGCGGGTGCTGGTGGTGGACGAGGCGTTCATGGACGCGGTGCCGGGCGAACGCGAGGCCCTGGCGGGCCGCGTCGACGTCCCGGGCCTGGTGGTGCTGCGCAGCCTGACCAAGACGTGGGGGCTGGCCGGGCTGCGGATCGGGTACGTGCTGGCCGCGCCGGAGACCATCGAGGACCTGGAGCGGGCGCAGCCGCTGTGGCCGGTGTCGACACCGGCGCTGGCCGCGGCGCAGGCGTGCGTGGGACCGCGGGGCGTGGCCGAGGCGGCCCACGCCGCCCATCGCGTCGCGGCGGACCGCGCCCACCTGGTGGCGGGCCTCGCGCGGTTCGCCGCGGCGGGGTTGCGGGTGGCCGAGCCGGCGGAGGGCCCGTTCCTCCTGGTCCGCCTGCCGCACGCGGCGGCCGTCCGCCGACGCCTGCGCGACCTCGGCTACGCCGTGCGCCGCGGCGACACGTTCCCCGGCCTGGACGAGGAGTGGCTGCGGCTGGCGGTACGGGACCGTACGACGACGGACGCGTTTCTGCGGGCGCTGGAGCGCGCGGTGACGGGCTGACGGTTCACCGTGGGCGGGCCCCCGTGCGCTGATTCCCGGCGGGCCGCGCGTCGGCGCCGTCGGGCTC
Organism: Streptomyces violaceus; assembly: GCF_036014075.1. Classification (NCBI taxonomy): domain Bacteria; kingdom Bacillati; phylum Actinomycetota; class Actinomycetes; order Kitasatosporales; family Streptomycetaceae; genus Streptomyces; species Streptomyces violaceus. Next base: position 7,003,260 of record NZ_CP107911.1, on the reverse strand, counting down.
GCCGAGCTGCCGGCCGGCATCGTCAGGCGGCTGCCCGGCCTGGGCGGCCCCCGCCGTCTCCGCCCCGCCATCTCCGCCCCGCCATCTCCGCCCCCGCCATCTCCGCCCCCGCCATCTCCGCCCCGGCCGTCTCCGCCCCGGCCGTCTCCGCCCCGGCCGTCTCCGCCCCGGCCGTCTCCGCCTCGGCCGTCTCCGCCTCGGCCGGTGTGCCGGGAGCGGCCCGGGCGCCGTGGGCGGGCCCCCGTGCGCTGATTCCCGGCGGGCCGCGCGTCGGCGCCGTCGGGCTCGCCGAGCTGCCGGCCGGCATCGGCAGGCGGCTGCCCGGCCTGGGCGGCCCCCGCCATCTCCGCCCCCGCCGTCTCCGCCCCGGCCGTCTCCGCCCCGGCCGTCTCCGCCTCGGCCGGTGTGCCGGGAGCGGCCCTGGCGATCGGCGAGGCGGCGCGCAGTCCGGGCCCTTCCCCTGGACCGACTGGACCGATCCCCCGCCCCGCCTGGCGCCCCCGGCCCGGGAGGTCAGCTCCGGCGGCGTGCCAGGGCCACCGCTCCCCCGCCCACGGCGAGCAGGGCGATCGCGCCGCCCATGACGTACGGGGTCGTCGAGCTGCCGCCCGTCTCGGCCAGGCCCTCCTCGGCCGGTGCGCCCTGCGGCTCGACCTCGGCGGGGGCGTCGGACGGCTCGGCGGGTGGCTGCGCGGCGGGCGCGGCCTTCGGTGTCTCGCAGTTCGCCTCGGCCAGGGTGAGCGTGCCGTTCACCTCGGCCACGTTCAGCTTCAACGGGTTGACGGACACCTTGAGTTCGAGGGCGGTGGCAGCGGCCGTCCGGGTCGTCGTCCGCGTCTTCGAGAGGTCCAGGCGTACGTCGCCCACGCCCGGCACCTCGACGTCCGTCGGGCCGCCGGCGGTTGGGGTGACGCGCTTGCCGAGCACGGTCACCGAGCCGGGCAGGTCGGTCGTGGCGACCGGCTTCTTCCCGGCCTCGCAGACGGCCTTGGCGGTGATCTGCTCGATCTCGATGACCGCCAGCAGCGGCAGGCCGGGGACATGGACGCGGGCGCGGGCCAGGGTGGTGCTCCCCTCGGCCTTCGCGGCGGTCGCGGTGGCTCTCGCCTCGGCCGCCGCCGCGCGCAGCACGCTGAAGGGCTGTCCGCCGTTCACCCCGTCCAGGCGGGCGGTCAGCGCGGTCTTCTCGGCGCTCCGCGGCGCCTGGACCTCGTTGAGGGAGACGGCGAGCGGGGCGTCGACCGACTTGTTCAGCAGGGAGACGTCGAGGCCGGTGCGCAGGACGACGGCGCTCGCGCGGCCGTGGTCGCCGGTGGCGTGCGCCGGGCCCACGCCGGTCAGTGCCACGGGCCCGGCGGCGAGGGCGGTGGCCGTCGCCACGGTCGCCAGACGGCGTGCGGGCATGCGGAAGGAAGTGCTGTTCACGGTGGGGACTCCAGGAGAGACAGGCTCGGGACCCGGAAAGACTCGCGCACCCGGCGTACGGCGTCAGCGATCCGACGCCTCTTCACTCCAACGTGGCGAGACCGTGGAAGTTTTCGAATCTCCCGGCACAGACGTTCCCCGGCGTCACCCGGTCGGTTACCCGACCACGCGCCCGTTCAGCACCACCCGGCGCGGTGCAGCGAGGACGCGTACGTCCGCACGCGGGTCCTCGTCGTAGACGACCAGGTCCGCCGGGGCGCCCTCGTCCAGGCCGGGGCGGCCGAGCCAGGTGCGGGCCGTCCAGGTTCCCGCCGCCAGGGCGTCGAGGGGCGGGATGCCCGCGGTGACCAGTTCGGCGACCTCCGCCGCCGCCAGGCCGTGGGCGAGGCCGCCGCCGGCGTCAGTGCCGACGAAGACGGGGATGCCGGCGTCGTAGGCACCCCGGACGGTGTCGTAGCGGCGTTCGTGGAGCCGGCGCATATGGGCCGACCAGCGCGGGAACCGGGACTCGCCGCCATCGGCGAGCTGCGGGAAGGTCGCGATGTTGACCAGGGTCGGCACGATGGCGACGCCCCGTTCGGCGAACAGCGGGATGAGGTCCTCGGTCAGGCCCGTCGCGTGCTCGATGCAGTCGATGCCCGCCTCGACGAGGTCCTGCAGCGAGTCCTCCGAGAAACAGTGCGCGGTGACGCGGGCGCCCAGGCGGTGGGCCTCGGCGATCGCCGCCTCCACCGCGCCGCGGGGCCAGCAGGCCGACAGATCGCCGAGGTCGCGGTCGATCCAGTCGCCGACCAGCTTGACCCAGCCGTCGCCCCGCCGGGCCTCCTGGGCGACGTAGGCGACCAGGTCCTCCGGCTCGATCTCCCAGGCGTAGTTGCGGATGTAGCGGCGGGTGCGCGCGATGTGCCGCCCGGCACGGATGATCTTCGGCAGGTCCTCGCGGTCGTCGACCCAGCGGGTGTCGGAGGGCGAACCCGCGTCTCGGATCAGCAGCGTGCCCGCGTCCCGGTCGGTCAGGGCCTGCTTCTCGGCGACGTCCTGGGGGACCGCCCCGTGCCGGTCGAGTCCCACATGGCAGTGCGCGTCGACGAGGCCGGGCAGGGCCCAGCCCTTGACGGTGCGGATGTCGCGGGCGCCGGCGGGACGGTCGTAGGAGACGCGGCCGTCCACCACCCACAGTTCGTCGCGGACGTCCTCGGGCCCGACGAGCACCCGTCCCTTCACGTGCAGCACCGTGCGATCGCTCATGCACCGCACCCTAGTGAGCCGCGGACCTCGACTGCGAGGGGGGACGTACCCGCCGGTTACCCTCGATGCCGTCGGCCCCGTGAAGATGCCGCCCGCCCCGTGAATGGAGAGAGCCCCACCGTGACGCACCCGTTTCTGGACCTGGCCCCGCTCGGCGCGGACCACTTCGCCGCGATCGAGGACCGTGTGGCGCGGCTGCTGAGCACCGAGCAGGACGTCGTGATCATGCAGGGCGAGGCGCTGCTGCCGCTGGAGGGCGCGATCCGTGCCACGGCCGGTCCGGGGACGACGGCGCTGAACGTCATCACGGGCCCGTACGGGCAGACCTTCGGCGACTGGCTGCGGGACTGCGGCGCCACCGTGGTCGACCTGGCGGTGCCCTTCCACACGGCGGTCACGGCCGAGCAGATCCGGCAGGCCTTCGCCGAGCACCCGGAGATCGACTTCGTGTCCCTGGTGCACGCGGAGGCGGCGACCGGAAACACCAACCCGGTCTCGGAGATCGGCGAGGTGGTGCGGGCGCACGGGGCGCTGTTCTATCTGGACGCGGTGGCGTCGATCGGTGCCGAGCCGGTGCTGACGGACGCGTGGGGCGTGGACCTGTGCGTGATCGGGGCACAGAAGGCGATGGGCGGCCCTGCCGGTGTCTCGCCGGTGTCGGTGAGCGAGCGGGCCTGGGCCCGGATGGCGGCGAACCCGCGGGCTCCGCGCCGGTCGTATCTGTCGCTCCTCGACTGGAAGGAGCGCTGGATCGACGGCGGCCGCAAGGCGCTGCCGCACGCTCCGGCGCAGCTGGAGATGCTGGCGCTCGAGGCGTGCGTGGAGCGGATCGAGGCGGCGGGTCCGGACGCCGTGATGGCCCGGCACGCCTCCGCCGCGGCGGCCACGCGAGCCGGGGCGGTCGCGCTCGGTGGCGGCCTGGAACCGTATGTGTACGAGGCCCGGGACGCGGCGCCCGTCGCCACGACGCTCCGGGCGCCGTCCGGGGTGGTGGCGTCGGAGCTGGTGGCCAGGGCGGTGGAGTCGGATCCGGCGGTGCCGGTCGCCGCCGGCGGGGGTGCGCTGGCCAAGGAGATGATCCGGGTCAACCACTACGGGGCGGATGCGACGCCGGGCGCTGTGCGGGCGAGTCTGGCGGCGCTCGGAGGTGCGCTCTCCGAGCAGGGGCTGCGGGTGGATGTGGCGGGGGCGCTGCGGGCCGTGGAGGAGGCGTGGCGGTAGCCGGGGGCTGAGGTCTCCGGCTTTTCGCCCCCGCCGCCCCTTCCCGTCCCTGCTTCAGGGGCTCCGCCCCTTCGACCCCGCTGGGGGCTGCGCCCCCAGGCCCCCTTCGGCCTGGACGGCCTCGTCCTCAAGCGCCGGACGGGCTGGAAGGCGAGCACCCGCCATTGTCAGTGCCTCGTGCCATGCTCCCCGCATGACCACCGACACACCTGCCGACCGCCCCCTGGCCCTCCCCGACGGCCGTCCCGTGCCGCACCTCAGCGGTGACGAGCGGGCCATGCTCGAGAGCTGGCTGGACTTTCACCGGGCCACGCTGGCGCTGAAGTGCGCCGGGCTGGACGACGCGCAGGTGCGGGTCCCGTCGGCCGAGCCGTCCGCGCTGACGCTGCTCGGGCTGGTGCAGCACCTCGCCGAGGTCGAGCGGAACTGGTTCCAGCGGGTGACCGCCGGTCTCGGAGTACCGCCGCTGTTCGAGGACCCGACCGGCTACGCGCTGGATCCGGGGCGCGGTCTCGACGAGGCGCTCGGGATCTGGCGGCGGGAGATCGCGCGCGGGCGGGAACTGTGCGCGGGGCTGCCGCTGGACCACGTCGGGCGGGTCGCCGAGGGGCCGGTCCCGGGGATGGAGGTCAGCCTGCGATGGGTGCTGATTCACATGATCGAGGAGTACGCGCGGCACAACGGCCACGCCGATCTCCTGCGAGAACGCATCGACGGAGTGACCGGGGCCTGAATTACACGTTCCCCGCGCGACATCTCACATGTAAGCTGGCACACAATTAAGAATTCTTTCAAGAACAGCTTCCCGTATTCTTCTGCCCGCTTTCCCCGGTCCTAAACCCAGAGATTTTGAGGACACTCCGCGAGGGAATTCAGGTAGGTCTCGTGGGGATTACATGGCTGTGACGCGTTACACACTGTGACCGCTTCGCCCTTTATTTCCAGGACAATACTGGGCATCTCGCCGCTCCTGCACCTAAAGACTCGCGCCCGCGCGATAACACAGACGCGGCTCATATGTAACCCCGACCGGCGATGCAATTTTGAATTTCCCTGGGTAAATTCAATTCGCATGACTGCCGTACAAGCAGATCCGCAAATCGACCGTCCCACCGTGGCCGACGGAGCCGCACTGTGGCGGATGGCGAAGGACTCGAAGGTTCTTGACCTGAACTCGTCCTACAGCTATCTGCTGTGGTGCCGCGACTTCGCGGCGACGTCGGCCGTGGCGCGTGACGAGCACGGCGAGCCGATGGGCTTCATCACCGGGTACGTGCGGCCGGACAGCCCGCGCACCCTGCTGGTCTGGCAGGTGGCCGTGGACGAGGCGCACCGCGGGCGCGGGCTGGCCGCCACGCTGCTCGACGGTCTGGCCGCCCGGACCGTGGCCGACCTCGGGGTGACGACGGTGGAGACCACCATCACTCCGGGCAACACCGCCTCGGAGCGCCTGTTCACGTCGTTCGCCGAGCGTCACGGCGCCCGGCTGGAGCGCGAGGTGCTCTTCGACACGGCCGTGTTCCCCGACGGGCCGCACGACCCCGAGGTCCTGTACCGCATCGGCCCGCTGTCCCACTGACTTCCTGCCCCACTCCCGCAGACTTCCCCCACGTACCGAGGAGCGATCCGTCGTGACCATCACCCAGCCCGACCTGAGTGTCTTCGAGACCGTTGAGTCCGAGGTGCGCAGCTACTGCCGCGGCTGGCCCACCGTTTTCGACCGTGCGGTGGGCAGCCGTATGTACGACGAGGACGGCCATGAGTACCTCGACTTCTTCGCCGGAGCCGGGTCACTGAACTACGGGCACAACAACCCGGTCCTGAAACGCGCGCTGATCGACTACCTGGAGCGCGACGGCGTCACGCACGGGCTCGACATGTCGACCACCGCCAAGCGCACGTTCCTGGAGGCCTTCCAGAACCTGCTGCTGCGGCCGCGCGACCTGCCGTACAAGGTCATGTTCCCCGGCCCGACCGGCACCAACGCCGTGGAGGCCGCGCTGAAGCTGGCGCGGAAGGTGAAGGGCCGCGAGTCGATCGTGTCGTTCACCAACGCGTTCCACGGCATGTCGCTGGGCTCGCTGGCCGTGACCGGCAACGCCTTCAAGCGGGCCGGCGCCGGTATCCCGCTGGTGCACGGCACGCCCATGCCGTTCGACAACTACTTCGACGGCACGGTCGAGGACTTCCTGTGGTTCGAGCGACTGCTGGAGGACCAGGGCTCCGGCCTGAACAAGCCGGCCGCCGTGATCGTCGAGACCGTGCAGGGTGAGGGCGGCATCAACGTGGCCCGGCCCGAGTGGCTGCGCGCCCTGTCCGAGCTGTGCGAGCGGCAGGACATGCTGCTGATCGTCGACGACATCCAGATGGGCTGCGGCCGTACCGGCGCCTTCTTCTCCTTCGAGGAGGCGGGCATCGTGCCGGACATCGTCACGGTCTCGAAGTCGATCAGCGGCTACGGCATGCCCATGTCGCTGTGCCTGTTCAAGCCCGAGCTCGACGTCTGGGAGCCCGGCGAGCACAACGGCACCTTCCGTGGCAACAACCCGGCGTTCGTCACGGCCACCGCGACCCTGGAGACGTACTGGGCCGACGGTTCCGCGATGGAGAAGCAGACCCGCAAGCGCGGCGAGCAGGTCGAGCAGGCCATGATCTCCATCACCGAGGAGAACCTGGCCGACGTCAAGGAGTACCGGGGCCGCGGCCTGGTGTGGGGCCTGGAGTTCCACGACAAGGAGCGCGCGAACAAGGTCGCCAAACGCGCCTTCGAGCTCGGGCTGCTGATCGAGACGTCCGGCCCCGAGAGCGAGGTCGTCAAGATGCTCCCCGCCCTCACCATCACGCCGGAAGAGCTGGACGAGGGCCTGCGCACGCTCGCCCGCGCCGTCCGAGAGACCGCCTGACACACATACCGAGCATCACTCACCGAGGAGGCATCGCAGCACCGTGATTGTCCGTTCGTTCAAGGAGATCGAAGGTACCGACCGGCACGTGAAGTCGGCGTCCGGTACGTGGGAGAGCAAACGCATCGTCCTCGCCAAGGAGAAGGTCGGCTTCTCCCTGCATGAGACGGTCCTGTACGCGGGTACAGAGACGTCGATGTGGTATGCGAACCACATCGAGGCCGTTGTCTGCGTGGAGGGTGAGGCCGAGCTGACCGACCGCGAGACCGGAAAGTCGTACACGATCACGCCCGGCACCATGTACCTCCTGGACGGGCACGAGAAGCACACGCTGCGGATCAAGCAGGATTTCCGCTGCCTCTGCGTATTCAACCCGCCTGTCACCGGACGGGAGGACCACGACGAGAACGGCGTATACCCGCTGCTCACCGAGGAGGTGTGACGCTTCATGACCGCCACCTACGACACCACCACCGGTATGCCGGACCTCTATCCGAGTCGTGGCGCCGCCGAGGTGCTGACGCCGCGACAGGACCCGGTCGTCTGGGGCGCGCCCGACGCCCCGGGCCCGGTGGCGCCGGCCGACCTGTTGTCGTTCGAGCGTGACGGATTCCTCGCCATCGACGAGCTGATCAGCGAGGACGAGGTCGCCGTCTACCGGAACGAGTTGAACCGGCTGGTGCACGACCCGGACATGCGGGCCGACGAGCGGTCGATCGTCGAGCCGCAGTCCAAGGAGATCCGTACGGTCTTCGAGGTGCACAAGATCAGCGAGGTGTTCGCCAGGCTGGTGCGCGATGAGCGGGTCGTCGGCCGGGCGCGGCAGATCCTCGGCTCGGACGTCTACGTCCACCAGTCGCGGATCAACGTCAAGCCGGGCTTCGGGGCCAGTGGCTTCTACTGGCACTCGGACTTCGAGACGTGGCACGCCGAGGACGGTCTGCCGCGGATGCGTACGGTGTCGGTCTCGATCGCGCTGACCGAGAACTACGACACCAACGGCGGGCTCATGATCATGCCGGGGTCGCACAAGACGTTCCTCGGGTGCTCGGGAGAAACGCCGAAGGACAACTACAAGAAGTCGCTGCAGATGCAGGACGCGGGCACGCCCTCGGACGAGGCGCTGAGCCAGCTGGCCTCGCAGCACGGCATCAAGTTGTTCACGGGCAAGGCCGGTTCGGCGACCTGGTTCGACTGCAACGCCATGCACGGTTCCGGCGACAACATCACGCCGTTCCCGCGCAGCAACGTGTTCATCGTGTTCAACAGCGTGGAGAACACGGCCGTCGAGCCGTTCGCGGCGCCGGTCCGGCGACCCGAGTTCATCGGGGCGCGGGAGTTCACGCCGGTGCGGTGACGCACCTTCGAGCACCGGGCCGGGCCTCCTCGTGTGGGACGGGAGGCCCGGCCCGGTCATGTTCTCAGCCGGACAGGACGTCCAGGAGACGGTCGACGTCCGCCGGGGTGTTGTAGAGGTGGAACGCCGCCCGCAGATTGCCGGCCCGGTCGGACACCTCGATGCCCGCCCGGCTCAGCTCGCCCTGCCGGTGGCCGAGCCCCGGCACGGACACGATCGCCGAGCCCGGCGCGGACACCGGCGCGTGGCCCAGCCCGTCGAGCCCGGCACGGAAGCGGTCCGCGAGCGCGAGATCGTGGGCGTGCACGGCGTCGACGCCCAGTTCCTCGATCAGCGCCAGCGAGGCGCGCAGCCCGGCGTAGGTGAAGAGGGCCGGGCTGATGTCGAACCGCCGTGCGGAGTGGGCGAGTTGCTCGACGGGGCCGTAGCAGCTGTCCCAGGGGACCTCGCCGGCGACCCAGCCGGCGAGCAGCGGGGTGAGCCCGCCGAAGTCCTGCGGGGCGACGAAGAACGCGGCCCCGTGCGGCCCCATGAGCCATTTGAAGCCGACGGCGGCGAGGAAGTCGTCCGCGTCGGCCTCCATCGGCAGCCAGCCCGCGGACTGGGAGGCGTCGACGTAGGTGCGGGCCCCGTGCGCCCGGGCCGCCTCGCGCACGGCGGGCAGGTCGGCGAGCCTGCCGTCGGCGGACTGGGCGATGCTGACCGCGACGAGCGCGGTGCCGGGGCGGACGGACTCGGCGAGGCGCTCCAGGGGCACGGCGCGCACCTTGAGGTCGCCGCGCACATGGAACGGGTTCACCAGGGAGGCGAAGTCGCCCTCCGCCGTGAGGACTTCGGCGCCGGCGGGCAGCGAGGCGGCGATCAGACCGCCGTACTCGGCGACCGAGGCGCCGGTCGCGACGCGCTCGGCCGGCACTCCGGCCAGCCGGGCGAAGGACGCGCGGGCGGCCTCCACGTCCTCGTACAGGGGACCCAGGGGCGTGCCCTCGGCACGCATCCGCACCGCCTGGTGCAGGGCGGTGACGGTACGGGCGGGCAGGAGCCCGTTGCTCGCGGTGTTGAGGTAGGTGTGCTTCGGGGTGAACTCGGCACGGACGAGGTTCTCGAAGGTCTCCATGGGACCACTCTGCGTCCCCGGGGAACCCCCCGTCCATTGCCGATATCTGCGTGATGCCGCTAAGAGGCGCTTATGGATACGCCCCGACCTGCGGGTTTCAGCGCTGGGGCACCGCACAGCCGTCCGGACCACATGCGTCCGCGCCGTCGGTGGCTCCGCTGTCGACGATCTTCAAAGGCGCGCGCTCGCCGAACGCCTGCGTCAGGGCCTGGGCGAAGACCTCGGCCGGCTGGGCGCCGGAGACACCGTACTTCCGGTCGAGCACGAAGAACGGCACACCGTTCGCGCCGAGCTGCGCGGCCTCCCGCTCGTCGGCCCGGACCTCGGCGGCGTACGCCTCCGGATCGGCGAGCACCGCACGGGCGGCGTCCGCGTCGAGCCCGGCGGCCACGGCCAGCTCCACGAGCCGCTCGTCCTCGCCGAAGACCGAGCGCTCCTCGGCGAAGTTGGCCCGGTACAGCACGTCGAGCAGCTGCTCCTGACGGCCGTGCTCCTTGGCGAGGTGGAGCAGGCGGTGCATGTCGAAGGTGCTGCCGTGGTCGCGGCCCCGGGTGCGGTAGTCCAGCCCCTCGGCGGCGGCCTGCGCGCCCAGATTGTCCTCGCCCGCCTCGGCCTGCGCGGCGCTCATCCCGTACTTCCTGGTGAGCATCGTGATCACGGGCTGGATGTCGTCCTTGGCGCGGCCCGGGTCCAGCTCGAAGGAGCGGTGCACGACCTCGACCTCGTCACGGTGCGGGAAGTCCCGCAGCGCCTTCTCGAAGCGGGCCTTGCCCACGTAGCACCAGGGGCAGGCGATGTCGCTCCAGATCTCGACGCGCATGTCTCGGCTCTCTCCAGCTCGTACGGGTACGGAGACTCCCTCCGCCGAGTGCATGAACGTTCAAGCAGCAGGCTTCATTCCCCCGGCACGGTGAAGCACAGCCGCATGTGATGATCGCCCGGGCCGACCGGCGACTCCGGGTCCGGAACCCAGCCCTGGCGACCGTAGAAGCCCCGGGCCCGCTCGTTGCCCACGTGCACGTCGAGCACGGCCGTACGCACCCCGTCGATCCGCCACTCCTCCACACAGGCGGCATGCAGGGCGGTGCCGATGCCGGAGCGCCAGAGACCGGGGTCGACATGGAACTGGAACAGTTTGACGGTGCCGGCGGGAGCCCCTTCCGCCCTGCGGAAGGAGGCGATCCCGGCCATGCGCCCGTCGCGCACCGCACACAGCACCCGCCCGTCGGTGCGCCCGATCGCCTCCCGCCACCTGCCCGGCCAGTCGGCACCGTCGTCCGGGAACCCGTCCGGGTAGTACGTGGCCCGGGCCCGCCGATGCAGCGCGGCGACCTCCTCGGCCTCGGCGGGCAGGGCGGTCCTGATCACCAGAGGGGCGACGGCCCCGTTCGTTTCGATCATGCCGCGAAGGACGTGCCTGACGAGGGGTGCGGTTCCCCGGCGGGCCTCAGCTGCCGTCCCGCAGGTCCTTCGGCCAGTTCGGGCGGAACTCGAGGTGGTCGTACGTCACCACGCAGCCCTCTCCCATCGGGGACTGCGTCATGAAGCCGACCAGGGCCGCGCCCGTCTCCTTCTCCTCGCCCAGGGTGAAGAGGCGGACGAAGGTCCAGTGTTCGCCGTCCCGGGAGGCGTGGAAGCCGAAGGCGCGGCCGGTGCGGCTCACCCGCAGCCAGACGGAACTGCCCTCCACGGTGAAGGAGTTGGCATCGTCCGAGTGGCCCCGGGTGACGACCGTGCAGACGGTGGGGACGTCCGGGGAGTACTCCAGGCAGAGCTTGGCCCAGGCCCGCTCCCCGACATGCACGTAGAGCACGCCCGCGTCGAAGGCCGCACCGAACCCCACCGTGACCCGGGCGATCAGCTGGAAGTCCCCTTCGGGCGCCCCGAGCAGCCGCGGCGCGTCGGCGGCGGGGTCCAGCCCCTCACCGGTGGGCGGCACGAACCGATCCTGCCTGGGCCCGGCCCACCCGGAGAGCACGCCGTCCTCGTAGGACCAATGACCGTCGGGCCCATAAGTACGCAGACCGAAAGGAAGTTCGGAAAGTTCCAGATCCATCCAACCAACTCTTCCAGGTCCGCCCCTCAGGGGCGCGGGGAACTGCGCGACAAGCCACAACGAACCGGCAGACCGCAGCTCACCGCACCCCTACGGCGCTACCGCTCCAGACGCCCGTTGAACCGCCGCGGCAGCCCCAGCGGGTTCTCGTCCCGCAACTCCGCGGGCAGCAACGCCGACGGCGCGTTCTGATACGCCACCGGCCGCAACCACCGCTCGATGGCCGTACCGCCGACCGACGTGGACGTAGAGGTCGTGGCCGGGTACGGACCGCCGTGGTGCTGCGCGGACGCGACCGCGACACCCGTCGGCCAGCCGTTCACGAGGACACGCCCGGCCAGCGGCGTCAGCTCCGCGAGGATCTCGGAACCCCGGCCCTCACCCGCCGCCTCGCCCTCGGACAACTGCACCGTCGCCGTGAGGTTCCCCGGCAGACGCGACAGCACCGCCTTCACCTCGTCGTCGTCCTCGTAGCGGACCACCACGGTGACCGGGCCGAAGCACTCCTCCAGGAGCAGGTCGTGCTCGCCCTCCGCGGCCAGCCTGCTCGCCGGGACGGTGAGGAAGCCCGCGCTGACGGTGTGCTCACCGCCCGAGCCGGGGGTGACCGGGGAGTCGACGTCGGGCAACTGGGCGCGCTCGGCGACGCCGGCGACGAAGTTGTCGCGCATGCGGTGGTCGAGCAGGACCCCGGCGTCGGTGTCGCTGACGGCGTCGGTCAGGGACTTCAGCAGGGCGTCACCGGCGGCGCCGGCGGGGGCGAGGACGAGGCCCGGCTTCACGCAGAACTGACCGACGCCCAGCGTCATCGACCCGGCGAGGCCGGCGCCGATCGCCTCGGCGCGCTCGGCGGCCGCGGCCTCGGTGACGACGACCGGGTTCAGGGAGCCCAGCTCGCCGTGGAAGGGGATCGGGACGGGGCGGGCGGCCGCCGCGTCGAAGAGGGCCCGGCCACCGCGTACGGACCCGGTGAAGCCGGCCGCCGCGACCAGCGGGTGCTTGATCAGCTCGACGCCCGCCTCGAAGCCGTGCACGAGACCGACGACGCCCTCGGGGATGTCGTGCCGGGCGGCGGCACGGCGCAGCACCTTGGCGACGTACTCGGACAGGGCCGGGTGGTCCGGGTGAGCCTTGACGACGACCGGGCAGCCGGCCGCGAGGGCGCTCGCGGTGTCGCCGCCCGCGACCGAGAAGGCGAAGGGGAAGTTCGACGCCGAGTAGACGGCGACGACGCCCAGCGGCACCTTGTAGCGGCGCAGGTCCGGGATCGGCGGGGTCGCGGTGTCGTCGGGGTGGTTGATGACGACGTCGAGGAAGGCGCCCTCGTCGACTATGTCGGCGAAGGCCCGCAGCTGGAAGCAGGTGCGGGCGAGTTCGCCGGTCAGCCGGACCGGGCCGAGCGCGGACTCGGCGTCGGCGGTCTCGACGAGACCGTCCTTGGCCGCCTGCAGCTCCTCGGCGGCGGTGCGCAGGAAGGCCGAGCGGACGGCGCGGTCGGCGAGTGCGTCCCGCGCCTCGTCCGCGGCCCGGACGGCGGCGTCCACCTCCTGGGCTGTGGCCTCCACCGCAACCTGCTCGCGCTGCTTCCCGGTTCGGGGGTCGACACTCCAGACTGGTGCTGCTGCCACCGCGGGTCCCTCCACATTCGTTGCCGCATGCAATGCCGCAGTATGTACGTCATCACCAGGGATGTTCGATATACTGAACGCTGTCTCTGATGATGAATGCTGTCGGAGACTATATCTCCAGCTTCTCGTCGAACGAAGGGGTCAAGGGCGATGTCGGCAGGCGAGACAGGCGGCGGTGCGCAGGTCAAGAGCGCGGTGCGGACCGTGGAACTGCTGGAGTACTTCGCCGGCCGGCCCGGTATGCACTCCCTCGCGGCGGTCCAGGAGGCCGTCGGGTATCCCAAGTCCAGCCTGTACATGCTGCTGCGCACCCTGGTCGAGCTGGGCTGGGTGGAGACGGACGCGACGGGCACGCGGTACGGCATCGGCGTCCGGGCCCTGCTGGTCGGCACGTCGTACATCGACGGCGACGAGGTGGTCGCGTCGGCCCGCCCGACGCTGGACCGGCTCTCGGACGACACGACGGAGACGATCCACCTGGCCCGCCTGGACGGCACGAACGTCGTCTACCTCGCCACCCGCCAGTCGCAGCACTATCTGCGCCCCTTCACCCGGGTCGGCCGCCGTCTGCCCGCGCACTCCACGTCTCTCGGCAAGGCGCTGCTGAGCACGTACTCGGACGAGCAGGTCCGCAAGATGCTCCCGGAGACGCTGCCCGCGCTGACCGAGCACACGATCACCGACCGGGAGAAGCTCATCGAGGAGCTGCGCCAGGTGCGGGAGCAGGGCTTCGCCGTGGACCGCGAGGAGAACACGCTGGGGCTGCGCTGCTTCGGCGTGGCGATCCCGTACCGCACTCCGGCGCGGGACGCGATCAGCTGCTCGGTGCCGGTGGCGCGGCTGACCCCGGCGCACGAACAGCTGGTGAAGGACGCGCTGTTCGACGCCCGGGACCGGCTGACACTGGCCACCCGTAGGCTCTGAGGCATGAATGTCGAGCTGCGCGAGGTACACGACAGCGATCTGCCGGTCTTCTTCCGGCAGATGAACGACCCCGAGGCGCTGCACATGGCGGCCTTCACCCCCGAGGACCCGGCCGACCGGGACGCCTTCGACGCCCACTGGGCCCGGATCCGCTCCTCGTCCGCCGTGATCCGCACGGTGCTGGCCGACGGTGACGTGGTCGGCAGCGCGTCGGTGTACGGGGAGCCGGGCGAGCGCGAGGTGACGTACTGGATCGACCGCGCGTACTGGGGGAAGGGCATCGCGACCGATGCCCTGCGGGCGCTGGTGACGGAGGTGGACGAGCGTCCCCTCTACGCGCGGGCGGCTTCGGACAACGTGGGGTCGCTGCGCGTTCTGGAGAAGTGCGGGTTCCGTACCGTGGCGTCGGCCAGGGGGTACGCCCGCGCCCGGGACGCCGAGATCGACGAGACGGTGCTGCTCCTGGAGGGCTGAGCGGACCGGTCTCTCCCCCGTCCGGCGGAGGCGGATCGTCACCGTGCAGGAGGTGCCCTCGGCCTCCCGCCCGGGAGCCTGATCGCATGACGCAGTCGATCGCTCCCCTCGCCGCTCCCCGCCCCGCCGTTCGTCTCGGCCGCCCCCGGCGGATCCTCCGTACCGTCGCCGTCGTGTCCTGCGTGCCGTATCTCGCTCTCAAGGCCGCCTGGATCGCCGGAAGCCACGTCGGCATCCCCGAGGGGAGCGCCCTGCTCGACGACCGGGTCGGCATCACCGTGATCAACGGTCTCTCCGTGCTGCTGGACAGCGCCGTGATCGTGCTGGCGCTGGTGCTGACCCGGCCGTGGGGGCTGAAGGTGCCCGCCTGGCTGCTGTCGCTGCCCGTGTGGGTCGCTCGCGGACCGTCCGACGCCGCTGATGAGCCTCGCCTACGCTGGGCAGATGCTCGTCGGCTTCCTCGTCGCCGCCATCGGCGCCTACTACTTCGCCGAGCGCTCGGCCAGGGCCGCGCGGCGGCCGGCGTGAGACAGGCCGCCCGGCTGCTGTTCGGCCGGCGGGCGCGGCTGCGCTGGGTCCATCTGATCCTCGGCGGCGCGCTCGCCATGCCGTATGTGCTGGTCGGCTCGGTGATCATCGGCCCGGCCACCGGCGGCACGGACGTCTTCGGGTCCTTCCTCCTCCAGCTCGCCTCGTTCGGGGTGGGGCTGCCGATCGCCGCCGTCACGTCCGTGTTCCCGCTGACCCGGCCGCTGGAAGCAGCCGCCGTGCGCTGGCTGTGCGGTGTCGACGCGGACCGGCTCGCCTTCGGACCGGCCCGGACGCGCGGCGAGAAGGGGCGCACGGCAGGCTGGTTCACGCTCCATCTCGGGTTCGGCGGGATCATCGCGGGAATGTCGCTGGCCGTGCCGCCGTTCGCCGCCGTGCTGGTCCTGCTGCCGCTCTTCGCTGGGCTGGGTGACACCCGGCTCGGACTGCCCGAAGTCCTCGACCACACCTGGGCGCTGGCGCTCGCGCCGGTCGCGGGAGCGGCGATGCTCGTCGCCCTCGCGGGCTGCGCGGCCGGCTGCGGTGCGCTGCTGGCCCGCTGGGCGCCCGAGCTGCTCGGCCCGTCCCCCGAGGGCCGGCTGGCGGCCGCCGAGGCACGCGCCGCCGACCTCGCCGTACGCAACCGGCTGGCGCGGGAGCTGCACGACTCGGTCGGTCACGCGTTGAGCGCGGTCACCCTCCAGGCGAGCGCGGCACGCCGGGTCCTCGACTCCGACCCGGAGTTCGTGCGCGAGGCCCTCGCCGCGATCGAGGACACGACCCGGCGTACCGTCGGCGAACTCGACGCCGTGCTGGGCGTGTTGCGCGAGGGCGACGGCCCCGGGACGGCCCCGGCGCCCACCCTCGCCGGCGACCTCGAGGGCCTGCTGTCCCGTACCCGGGCGAGCGGGGCGCGGGTGACGGCCACGATCGACGCCGACCCGGAGGCGCTGCCTCCGCTGCTGTCCCGCGAGGCCTATCGCATCGTGCAGGAGGGGCTGAGCAACGCCCACCGGCACGCCGGTCACCGGGTCGCCGTGGACGTGCGGATCGCGGTGGCGGGAGGGCAGTTGGAGATCATTGTGGAGAATCCGGTGACCGGTCCCGCGCCCTCCCGGCCCGGCGGTGGCCACGGGCTGCGCGGCATCACGGACCGGGCCAGGCTGCTGGGCGGGACGTCGACGGCCGGACCGACCGCCGCACAGACCTGGCGTCTGCGCGTACACCTGCCGATGAAGGGACCCGCATGACCCGTCCGACGCCGATCCGTGTCGTCCTCGCCGACGACGAGCGCATGGTGCGCACCGCGCTGCGCGCCATCCTCTCCGCCGAGCCGGACCTGGAGGTGGTGGGCGAGGCGGCCACCGGTGCCGAGGCCGTCTCGGTCGTACGGGAGCTGCGGCCGGACGTCGTCCTCATGGACGTGCGCATGCCGGAGGTCGACGGCATCCGCGCCACCGAGCAGATCCTGGCCACCCTGGACGAGCCGCCCCGGATCGTCGTCGTGACGACGTTCGAGAACGACTCCTACGTGTACGACGCGCTGCGCGCCGGAGCGGCCGGCTTCCTGCTGAAGCGGGCGGACGCCGACGCGCTCGTGCAGGCGGTCCGGCTGGTGGCGCGCAGCGACAGCCTGCTGTTCCCGGCGGCCGTCCGCACGCTCGCGACCGAGCACGCACGCGCCCACCCCGCGCCGCCCGCGTGGGTGGCCAAGCTCACGGGACGCGAGCGCGAGGTGCTGGGGCACATGGCGAACGGGCTGACCAACGCGGAGATCGCCCGCCGGATGGAGGTCGGCCCCGCCACGGTGAAATCACACGTGGCGGCGGTCCTGGCCAAGACGGGCACCCGGGACCGTACGCAGGCGGTCATCGCGGCGTACGAGGCGGGCTTTGTCAACTAACCGTCGCTAGAGCGACGAGCTTGCACAACGGGCGCCACTAGCTGTGGTGCTGCGTTTGCGTCCTGCCCCTCCGGCTGACCTCGCGGATGGGGCTGGGGTGGTTGACCGCACCCCGCGTCGCCACAACTCCCACGCACGGGCGCGAATGTTGCGGGAGCCGTTCCGGTCCGCGTGCGCAACGACGCCGCAGGACCGGCACGCGAACCAGGCCTGGGAGACCCGGTTCGCTCTGTCAATGTGCCCGCACTCGGCGCAGGTACGGGAGGTGTACGCCGGATCGACGTGCACCACCGGTACTCCGGCTTTGCGGGCCTTGTACGCGATGAACTGCCCCAGCTGGGCGAAGGACCAGCTGGAGTGGGCGGCCCGTTGGGGCTTCCTCAGCCGTACCCGCTCGCGGATGCCCGTGAGGTCTTCGAGGGCGATTCCGCGACCGGTGCGTTCAGCCTCGGCCACCACATGCTTCGCGATCTTGTGATTGATGTCCTTCGCCCGCCGTGCTTCCCTACGGCGGCGCTTCTTCCGCCGCCGCCTCGCAGACGGGGTGTTCTTCTTCTGGAGCTTCGTGCGCAGGCTGCGCTCGCGGAGCCGGATCCGGTTGAGCTCACGCCCAGCCATGATCTCGCCGTCCGAGGTGGTGGCGATGTTCACTATGCCCAGGTCAATACCGAGGAAGTCCACCGGTTCCGCGTTCGGCTCGGCCTCGGGGACCTCGCAGGTGGCGTTCAGGAACCACATGCCGTCCTGGTGCACGAGATCGGACTCGCCCTTGCGGTACAGCGCGAGCGTGGCCAGCTGCTCGACAGATGCGGTGAAAGCCACGTTCTTCATCCGCCCGCTGGTGGTCCAGACCGACACCGTCCGCCCGGCGATCTGCCACGAGAGCATCCGATCGTCGTAGGGCTGAGCACCAAGGGGGCGGAAGGCAACGGGCTTCTGCGTGGCGCGGCGGTAGCGCGCTGAGCCGGGACGACCGAGATGGCCCGCCTTCAGGTTCGCCTTCAGCCTGGTGTACGCGTCGCAGCTCTTCTTGATCGTGTGCTGGGCCGCCTGGGCACCCAGGTTCCAACGGGACTTGACCTGCTCGTAGGTGAGCTTGCGCAGGGCGAAGTTCTTGACCTCCCCGCGTTCGAAGGCGACCCCGCTCACCCAAGTGGCTGCCTCGTTGCAGGCGCGCAAGGTCGCCTCCAGAGCCGCCGCCTGTAGGAGCGTCGGCAGCAGCCTGACCTGCACCACTAGCTTCACGATCAGCGATCGTAGACACCCGCACGACACCCCACCACGCGTTCTCCGCCGCTCACCCCATCGAGTGACTCCTGCGCCCCGGCCTGACTCGCCGGATGAACGCCGGATGAGAAAACGGACGGGTGGGAACGATCCGCCCCTCCTGGCTCGTCCTCATGTTCGGGATGAACAAGACGATCAGGCGCGCATCGGTCTTCGCGCTGCTCCTTGTGTTCGCTCTGCTGGTCAGGGCGACCTGGGTGCAGTTCTACGACGGCCAGGCGCTCGCAGACGACAAGGACAACCGGCGGAACGCCATCGAGACGTACTCGGCGCCGCTCGGGAACATCATCGTGGGCGGCCGGTCGGTCACCGGCTCGACCCCGACGAAGACAGGCGACCTCAAGTACAAGCGCACCTACACGGACGGTGAGCGGTACGCGGCGGTGACGGGCTACGCCTCGCAGGCGTATGCGCCGACCCAGCTGGAGGGCATCTACACCGACCTCCTGAACGGCACGGACAACCGTCTGAAGTCCGTGATGGACACCGTCACCAACCAGCGGGCCGAACCGGGCAACGTGGTCACCACCGTCGACCCGGACGTGCAGAAGGCGGGGATCAACGCGCTCGGCGACAAGAAGGGCGGCGCCGTCGCCATCGACCCGAAGACCGGGAAGATCCTCGCGGTCGTGTCGACGCCGTCGTACGACCCCTCGTCGCTGACGGACGCCAACACCGCGGGGGAGGCCTGGAAGAAGCTCACGAGCGACCCGGAGAAGCCGCTGACCAACCGTGCGCTGCGGCAGCCGCTGCCGCCCGGCTCGACGTTCAAGCTGGTCGTGGCGGCGGCGGCGCTGGAGGACGGACTGTACGACTCGGTGGACGACAAGACCGACAGCCCGGACCCGTACACGCTGCCGGGCACCAGCAAGGAGCTGTCGAACGAGAACCCGAACGCGCCCTGTACGAACGCCACGATCCGCACGGCGCTGCAGTACTCGTGCAACAACGTCTTCGCGAAGATGGCCGTCCAGCTCGGCCAGGACAAGGTGAAGGCGATGGCCGAGAAGTTCGGCTTCAACGACGACAAGCTGGATGTGCCGGTCCGGGCCTACACGAGCGTGTACCCGTCGGACATGTACCCGTCGCAGACCGCCCTGACGGGCATCGGCCAGTTCGACGTCACCGCGACCCCGCTGCAGATGGCCATGGTGTCGGCGGCCATCGCCAACGGCGGCAAGCTGGTCTCGCCGCACATGGTGTCGCAGATCACCGACAGCGGCGGGGACGTGCTGCAGGACTACGACGACGAGGCGGACTCGAAGGAGATCGTCAGTTCATCGACCGCCGAGCAGTTGCAGTCGGCGATGCGGACGGTCGTGGACAAGGGCACCGGCTCGAACGCGCAGATCCCGGGCGCGACCGTGGGCGGCAAGACGGGTACGGCCCAGCACGGCGAGAACAACAGCCAGGTGCCGTACGCCTGGTTCACCTCGTACGGCAAGTCCGACTCGTCGGGCAAGGAGGTCGCCGTGGCGGTCATGGTCGAGCAGTCCGGCGCCGCCCGTTCGGAGGTCAGTGGCAACGGCCTGGCGGCGCCGGTCGCCAAGGCGATGATGGAAGCGGCGATGAAGGACTGAACCTCTGACTGAACCTCCGCTGCACGAATGCCGTCTCTACAGACAGATGGGCCGCCCCCTTCCCCCCGGGGGCGGCCCTTCGCCTTACCGCGCGCCCTACTTGGCGCCGAGCAGCTGCTCGATCGGGTCGATCGCGAAGTACACGAGGAACAGCGCCGAGGTCCCCCACAGCAGCCAGTGGACCTCCTTGGCCTTGCCGAGCACGGTCTTGATGACGACGTAGGCGAGGAAGCCGGCGCCGATGCCGTTGGTGATGGAGTAGGTGAACGGCATCACGGCGATGGTGAGGAACGCGGGGATGGCGATGTCGTAGCGGTCCCAGTCGATGTGCTTGACCTGGGTCATCATCAGGAAGCCGACGGCGACCAGGGCCGGGGCGGCCGCCTGGAGCGGGACGATGGTGAGCAGCGGGGTCAGGAACAGCGCGAGGCCGAACAGGCCGCCGGTGACGAGGTTGGAGAAGCCGGTGCGCGAGCCCTCGCCGACGCCGGCCGCCGACTCGATGTAGGAGGTCGCCGAGGAGGCCGAGGCCGCTCCGCCCGCGACCGCTGCGGCACCGTCGATGAGCAGCACCCGGCCGAGGTTCGGGACCTTGCCCTCCTCGTCCAGCAGACCCGCCTCGGCGCTGACGCCGACGACCGTGCCCATGGTGTCGAAGAAGTCGGACAGGATCAGGGTGAAGATCAGCAGGACGACCGTGATGACACCGACGCCGGGGGCGCTGAACGCGCCGAACAGGTCGAAGTCACCGATGAGTCCGAAGTCGGGGGTGTCGACGAGGTTGCCGGGCCAGGACGGTGTGGTCAGGCCCCAGGTCTTGATGTCGGCGATGGAGTTGATCACGAGCGCCACCGCCGTCATGCCGACGATGCTGATCAGGATGGCGCCCTTGACCTTGCGGGCGAGCAGGCCGATCGTCAGCAGCACCCCGAGACAGAAGACGAGCATCGGCCAGCCGGCGAGGGTTCCGGTGCCGCCCAGCTGAACGGGCACGGTGGTGTTCGCGGCGTCCGGGATGCGGCTGACGAACCCGGCGTCGACGAAGCCGATGAAGGCGATGAACAGGCCGATGCCGACGCTGATCGCCTGCTTGAGCGGCTGGGGTATGGCGTGCATGACGGCCTCGCGCAGACCGGTCACCACCAGCACGCAGATCAGCAGGCCTTCGAGGACGATCAGGCCCATCGCGTCGTCCCAGCTCATCAGCGGGGCGATCTGGAAGGCGGCCACGGCGTTCAGGCCGAGTCCGGCGGCCAGCGCGAGAGGCAGATTGCCGCCCACGCCCATGATGATCGTCATGACCGCGGCCACCAGGGCGGTGGCGGTGGTGAGTTGGACGGCGTCCAGCTGGTGCCCGAACTTGTCCTTCGCGCTCCCCAGGATGATGGGATTCAGGACAAGGATGTAGGCCATCGTGAAGAACGTGGCGAAGCCGCCGCGTATCTCACGGCCGAAGGTGGACCCCCGCTCGGAGATCTTGAAGAACCGGTCGACGCTGTTCACCGCCGGTGGTGCGGCGTCGGACCGGTCGGCCACCTTCTGCGATTCGGACATGACGAGTGCTCCTTGATGCCTGGGTGATCGGTGTGCGGATGCTGGCTGGATTTTCCTCGCGTTGAACCACGTTCAGGTTTTCTTCGTGTTACGGAATCGAAGTCCGGCCCGCCATACGCCGTTCGAAGCTCCGTACGAACCATCCTGACGAACGCTGCTACGCTTCCCGATCTCGTCCGGGCCTCCCCCGGATGATCACATGTCATCTACATGACACGCACAGGCGCCCCCGCCCGGGAGCGCCCGAAGCCGCTGCGAGGAGAGGTCGCCCGTGGGCACAGTCGTCGACGACGCCGCCTCCGTGGAGTTCCACGCCTTCTTCGAGCGCCATTACGCCGAACTGTCCCGCCTTGCCTACCTGTTGACGGGTGAGTCGGACACCGCCGACGACTTGGCGGCGGACGCGTTATTGGCGCTGTGGCACCGCTGGGACCGGGTGCGCGCCGCCGACCATCCGGCGGCGTACGCCCGTGGGGTGGTCGCCAACCTGGCCCGCACCCGCATCCGCAGTGCCGTGCGCGAGCGACGGCGCATCGCCCTGTTCTGGTCGCAGCGCGAGGAGAACACCGAGAACCCGGACGTCGCGGGCGTCGTCGACGTCCAGGAGGCGTTGCGCAGGCTGCCGTTCCGCAAGCGTGCCTGTGTGGTACTGCGGCACGCGTTCGACCTGTCGGAGAAGGACACCGCGCTCGCCCTCGGCGTCTCGGTGGGTACGGTGAAGAGCCAGACCTCGAAGGGAATCGCCGAACTGCAGCGATTGCTGGGCACGATGGGAGTGCCGCAGCGCATGCACGCGGCGGTGGGCGCGCCCCGGTGCTCACCCGCCGTGGAGAGCTTGCGGGCGCGCACCGGTGAGGGCGGAGGGAGGGACCGATGACCATGCGGCGGGACGTGCACGGGGAGCTGCGCACCCGGCTGCACGAGGCGGCCGGGGGGCACGAGCCCGACCGGGAGAGCATCCTGGCCCGGGTCGAGCGCGGCATGGCCGGTCCGGCCGCGTCCGCCCACCGGGCGACCAGTCCGCCGGTGTTCGGCTGGATGCGGGTGGCCGGTGCGACGGCCGCGGTGGCGGGCGTGCTGGCGGTGGGCGGTTACGCGGTAGCGTCCGCGGTGAAGGACGAGGCCGCACCGCAGCAGCAGGAGGTGGCGACGTCGCCGACACCGACGCCGTCGCCGGACGCGACGAGCCGGGCCCCCGCACCACCGGTGGATCCCACGCCGACCACCTCGCCGGAGCGCCGCGAGCCCGCCCCGCCGCCCTCCGGGAAGCCGAGCGCCTCCGTCACCGCGCGGCCGCCCGCCGCCACCGAGGACGGGCCGCTGTGGTCGGACGGCTCGGTCGACCCGCACAGCAACGACTTCTGGGCGCAGAGCAACATCACGATCAAGACCCGCGAGGAACTGACCGCGCTGACCGTGCGGTTGCGTGTCGCCCAGACCGGCGGGGTCTCCGACGCGGGCGCCTGGCGCTCGCTGCCCGAGAACGACTTCACTCTCACGGTGGGCGAGCAGGACGGCTTCCTCGTGTACACCTGGACCCTCAAGGACGGCCGTAAGGTCCGGGCGGGCGAGTGGGTGTTCGCGGGCCAGTTCGACCACGACCGCGGGGGGCGGGACGCGGGCACGGACCGCTACACGGTGACGGCCGCCGCGGGGTCGGACCGGCTGTCGGTGGGCGGCGGCTTCGCTGCCGTGGACGACGCGGACGACGCCGGGGGCGACTCGTAGCGTTCGGCCATTCGGCCTCGGCCGGCTCGCGCGGGGTGCCGCGCCGGGGTGCCGTGGACCTGGACGCGTGCCGGCCTCCAGCGCGTACGGCGTCGGGCGCGAGGCCGTGGAGGACACAACCATGCACATAGCCGGACCGAGCGTGTGCCGACGGCGTGGTGCCGCGGTCGTCGCCGCGCTGGTGACCTGCTCGACCGTACTGACCGGGCAGCACCTCGCCGTGGCCGAAGGCGGGCCCGCCCCTGCGGGGCCGGCCCTGCGGGGCCGGCCCCGAGGCTGGACTGGAGACCCTGCGTCCAGGGCAGCCCGTTCGACTGCGCGACCGCGAAGGTCCCCCTGGACTACGACGACCAGGGCGGCCGCACCATCGAGCTGGCCGTCATCAGGCGGAAGGCGACCGGCCCCGGCCGGCGCATCGGCAGCCTGTTCTTCAACCCGGGCGGACCCGGCGGGCCGGGAACGATCCAGATGCCGCAGAACTACGAGAAGTTCCCGCGCGAGGTGCGGGAACGGTTCGACATCGTCAGCTGGGACCCTCGCGGGATCGGCAACAGCACCGCGGTGGACTGCTTCGGGAGCCCCGAGGCAGCCGCCGAATGGGCCGGCGGCCACGCCGTGGGATTCCCGGTGGGCGCGAGGGAGCGGGCGACCTGGATCGCGGCGTACCGGGATCTGAGCCGGCGCTGCGAGAGGCGGAACCCCGAGCTCCTGCGCCATGTGTCCACCGCCGACACCGCCCGCGACCTCGACGGGCTCCGCCGGGCGGTGGGGGACTCGCAGCTCACCTACCTCGGCATCTCCTACGGCACGTTCCTGGGCGCCACCTACGCCAACCTCTTCCCGGCCGCGGCGGCCTGCTCCTCCCCCAGATACGGACTCGGGTCCGGCACCGGCGGCGCGGGCGGCAGCGTGGGCGGCTCCGGGGTGCGGCCCCGCCACAGGTCCTGCAGCCGGAGGGCGAGCTCCGTCCACCCCGGGTGGACGACGTAGAGGCTGTTCACAGCTGTGCGGATCCACGGGCACCGACCGCTGCGCCTTCTCCGCGGGCAGCCCGAAGGCTACCCGGAGCAAGTTCGACCGGCTGCTGCGACGGCTCCGGGAGGAGCCAGTGGGCTCGGGTACACCTACTCCGCCACCGTCGCCGACGTGACCGAACGGCGGCATCGCGGCGGGCGGCGGATGGCTGGCCGGCGCCGCCGACCGGGTCTGACGCACGCGCGTGAAAAATATCTGAAGACGCGGCAACCCTTTCCTCACGGGTGGCGACCACTACGCGCAAAGAGTCCCCCCACTCGAGGAATCGGTACATGACTGCACCAGCAGAACAGCGCGTCCGCCACCGCCGCAGCGTCATGAAGCGGCGGGGTGTGATCGCCGGACTGTCCGCGTTCGGTATCACCGGAGCTGCGATCGTCACCACGTCGATGCTGTCCACCGCGGGCGCCGCGTCATCCTGGCCCGCGGACACGGGCAGCAAGCCCGTGTCGAAGACCATCCCGGTCTCCGGTGTGCACGACGGCGGGATGAAGAAGTTCTACGGCAGCGGCGCGCTCGGCGGCGACAGCCAGGAGGAGGGCCAGGACCCGCTCTTCGAGCTGGCGGACGGCGCCACGCTGAAGAACGTCATCATCGGCACCCCCGCCGCGGACGGCGTGCACTGCAAGGGCAGTTGCACACTGCAGAACGTGTGGTGGCTGGACGTCGGCGAGGACGCGGCCAGCTTCAAGAGCAAGTCCGCCTCGGCGGTGTACAAGGTGATCGGCGGCGGCGCGAAGAACGCCGACGACAAGGTGCTGCAGTTCAACGGCGCCGGCACGCTGAACGTGTCGGGCTTCCAGGTGCAGAACGCCGGCAAGCTGGTCCGTTCCTGCGGCAACTGCGGGACGCAGTACAAGCGCACGGTCGTGCTCAACGACATCGACGTGACGGCTCCGATGAACTCGATCGTCGGCGTGAACGAGAACTACGGCGACACGGCCACGCTGTCGAAGATCCGCATCCATGGTGACAGCAAGAAGAAGATCAAGACGTGTGTGCGCTTCACGGGCAACAACACGGGCAAGGAGCCCACGGAGCTGAAGCCGCCCGGCCCGGACGGCAAGACCTGCAAGTTCAAGGCCTCCGACATCAGCTACCAGTGAGGCAGCGGCCCATGTGAACCTCCGGCCGGCCCGTATCCCCCCTCGGGCGGCCGGATGCCGGACGTCCGGGCCCCCAGCCGGACCTTCGGCACCCGACCTTCCGGAGCCCCCCTCCGGACGGTCGAACGGTACTGGCCGAGCCCCCCTCGGCCAGTCGGCAGGACGCCCCCGCCGGTGCGAACCGGCGGGGGCGTCGTCGTGCGTGACCTGATCCGGACGGCCCCTAGTCCATCGTCGAGCCGATGGTCGTGGAGCCGGTCGTCAGGAACGTCGTCGCGGGGAGGGAGCCGTCCGCCTCGCGTGCTCCGTACGCGCCGGCCGCGTCCGTCGACCTGAAGGGCGGGGTGGCGACGCCGCTGTCCCAGTTGTTGCCGGCGGAGACCGTCGCGGAACCCCGCTTCACGGGGCCGCCCTTGTCCTTGACCGCGAGGTTCTTGCCGAGGCGGGCCTTGCCGGTGGCGAAGTAGAAGCCGTTCTGGGCGTTGGCGTACGCGGTGTTGCGGTTCAGGGCGATGGCGCCGGTGTTGGAGTTCTCGGTGAAGCCGTGCAGCGTGTTGTCCCAGGCCGCGTTGTTGTTGACGACGTGCGCGACGGAGGCGCCCCCGCCGCCCAGTTTGAAACCGTTGCCGTTGCCCTCGAAGGCCGGGTCGTTCCAGCGGTTCCTGCCGTTGCCGAAGGCCCAGGAGTGCTCGAGGGTGACCGGCGAGGAGAACTGCCAGAGGTCGAGGCCGTCGTCGGAGTTGTTGTACAGCCGGGCGCCCGTGATCCTGTTGCCCGTACCGGAGCCGAACTTCACGGCGATGCCGTCGGCGTTCTGGCCGTGTCCTGCCGGGTCGTAGTTGCCGTGGCTGTCCAGGTTCTGCACGAGGTTGCCGGTGGTGCCGTCGCCGCGCAGGGTGAAGCCGGAGTCGCCGTTGTCGGCGGTGACCAGGTTCCTGAACACACCGCCGGCCGAGGACGTGGCGACGAAGCCCTGGGCCGGGGCGTTGACGAAGGCCAGGTTCTGGACGGTCCAGTAGTCGCCGTAGAGGCCGGCCAGCCAGGAGCCGGCGGGCAGCTTGGAGCCGTCGATCCGCACCTTCTCGCTGCCGTACGGACGCAGGGTGATGCGTGCCGAACTCGTGCCGTTCGCCGTGGACTTGAGGGTCGCGGCCGGGTAGTAGGTGCCGCCGCGGACCTGGATGGTGGTGCCGGCGGTGGCGTTCTTCACGGCCGCTTCGAGCTGGGCCGCGGTGGAGACGGTGACCGCCGCCGAAGCGGCCTGCGCGCCACCGCTCGACAGCCCGAGGTAGACGCCGCCCGCCCCCGCGGCCATGGCCACGGCGGCGGCGATGGTGAGCGTACGGGTCCTGCGGTGGCGTCCGGTGCTGAGCAGCACGGAGCGTTCCTTTCCTGGGGAATGAGGTCCGGAAACGGTTCGGAGGGGCCCGCTCCGATCCGTTTCCGCCCAGCAGTCGCCGCCGTGCGGGGAAAGGGTTGCCGCCGTCACGTGCGGAGGTGTGCCCGGGTTCCGAAACTTTCGGAACCTCCGGCCTCATGCACACCCGTTGACGCACTGCCCCCGCCCGATGAAACTCCGAGAGCCGCTACCCAACAGAATCCCCCAGACTCCGACAGGAAGTGTCATGCGCCCCCGCACGCTTCTGCTTCCGTTCCTGGCCCTGACCGGCCTCCTCCTGACTCTCCTCACGGCGCCGCCCAGCACCGCAGACCCCGGAGCACCACCCGTGAAGCACTCCAAGTACGCCGGCTATCTCTTCGCCTATTTCACGGGTGAGGGCACCGCCGACGGCGAGCAGATCCGTTATGCCCTCAGCAGGGGCAACGACGCGCTGCACTGGCGTGAGCTGAACGCCGGCAAGCCGGTCCTGACGTCGACGATCGGTGAGAAGGGGCTGCGCGACCCGTTCGTGATCCGCTCCCCGAAGGGCGACAAGTTCTATCTGATCGCCACCGACCTCCGGATGTACAAGAACTCCAGCGGGAGCTGGGACGACGTCCAGCGGCACGGCAGCAAGTCGATCATGGTCTGGGAGTCCACCGACCTGGTCCACTGGACCGACCAGCGCCTGGTGAAGGTCTCCCCGGACACCGCGGGCAACACCTGGGCCCCGGAGGCCTACTGGGACGACAAGCTCGGTGAGTACGTCGTCTTCTGGGCGTCGAAGCTGTACGCCGACGACGACCCGGACCACAAGGGCGACACGTACAACAAGATGATGTACGCGACCACGAAGGACTTCCGCACCTTCAGCGAGCCGAAGGTCTGGAACGACCCCGGCTACTCGGTCATCGACTCCACGGTCGTGAAGCACAAGGACGAGTACTACCGCTACACCAAGGACGAGCGGGACCCCACCTCCTCCAGCCCCTGCTCGAAGTTCATCACCGGCGAGAAGTCGGCCTCCCTGACCTCGACGAAGTACGACTTCGTGGCGGACTGCATCGGCAAGGGCGCGATGGACCGCGGTGAGGGCCCGACGGTGTTCAAGTCGAACACCGAGAAGAAGTGGTACCTGTTCATCGACGAGTACGGCGGCCGCGGCTACCTGCCGTTCGAGACCACCGACCTCGCCTCGGGCAAGTGGACCCCGTCCACGAACTACCAGCTCCCGGCGAGCCCGAGGCACGGCACGGTGCTCCCGGTGACGCAGAAGGAGTACGACCGGCTGCTGGCGGCCTACCCGAGCACTCCCACCTCGGTGGTGGACGCGACGGCCAAGCAGCAGAAGGGCTACTCGATCGTCACGGACAGCGCCTCGAAGGTCGTGCTGCCGATGGAGCCCAAGGCCGACCTGCGCGGCCTCGCCCCGAAGCTGTGGGTCGGTGAGGGTGCCGAGCTGAGCCCGAAGTCCGGTACGCCCCGCGACTTCCGCACGCCGCAGAAGTACACCGTGACGGCCGCCGACGGGACCAGCCGCACCTGGACGGTCGAGGCGGTCCGCACCCGCAGCCCGATCCTGCCGGGCCTGAACGCCGACCCCGACGTGCACTATCTCAACGGCAGATACTGGATCTACCCGACGACGGACGGCTTCGAGGGCTGGAGCGGCACCAAGTTCAAGGCGTACTCGTCGAAGGACCTGGTCAACTGGAAGGATCACGGCGTCATCGTCGACCTCGGGCCGGATGTGAGCTGGGCCGACAAGAACGCCTGGGCGCCCGCGATCGCCGAGCGCGACGGCAAGTACTACTTCTACTTCTGCGCCGAGCAGCAGATCGGCGTGGCGGTGGCCGACTCCCCCGCCGGCCCCTTCAAGGACGCGCTCGGCAAGCCGCTGGTCGCCAAGGGCGGGGCGCTCAAGGGCCAGATGATCGACCCGTCGGTCTACACGGACGACGACGGTCAGGCGTACCTCTACTGGGGCAACGGCCACGGGTACGTGGTGCCGCTCAACGACGACATGGTGTCCTTCGACGCGTCGAAGGTGAAGGACATCACCCCGGACAACTTCCGCGAGGGCTCCTTCGTGATCAAGCGAAAGGGCACGTACTACTTCATGTGGTCCGAGGACGACACCCGTAGCGAGAACTACCACGTGGCGTACGCGACGGGACCGTCCCCGCTCGGCCCGTGGACCAAGCGCGGGACGATCCTTCAGAAGCGGCCCGAGTACGGCATCCTCGGCACCGGTCACCACTCGGTGGTGAACACGCCCGGCACCGACGACTGGTACATGGTCTACCACCGCTTCGCCCTCAACGGCCCCGGCCTGCCGGGCGGCGACGGCATGCACCGCGAGACCACCATCGACCGCATGGAGTTCGCGGCCGACGGCACGATCAAGCCGGTGGTGCCGACACTGGAGGGGATCAAGCCGGTACGGCGGTGAGCCTCACAGGACGTCGTCGAGCCAGTTGACGACCTCGTCCTGCATCGCGTGGGTGAAGACGTGGCCGAGCTCCGGCCACGTCTTCACTCGTATCCGCTCCTCCGCGTGGCGCGAGCGCCAGACGGCACGCAGCTTGTCGTACGCGACCCGTACGCCCTCGGCGGGGAAGAGCGTGTCGAGCCCGCCGTTCATGAACAGCATCGGTCTCGGGGCGGCGATGCTCGCCACGTCGGGGATGTCGAGATGCCGGGCGAGCCCCGGGTGGAGCATCCAGTACGCCGACTGCCCGCGCAGCGTGTTGTTGCCGGGCACCATCATCTCCTTCAGGCCGGTCATCCAGCACACGCTCGCGGCGGCCGCGATGTGGTCGCTGAGGGCGGCGGTCTGCCAGGCGCGGTAGGCGCCCATGGAGAAGCCGACGGCCGCGACCCGCCGGGCGTCCACCCGGTCGAGTCCCGCCAGGAAGGCGGCGGCCCGCTGGTCCTCCCGGGCCATGAGCCCGGCGAGCGAGGAGCCGAGGTTGTAGAAGTTGGACGCCAGCGCCTGCTGCTGCTCGTAGGCGAGGGGCCCGCGGTCGCCCCAGCCGAGCGCGTCCAGGCACAGCACCACATAGCCCCGCCGGGCCAGTTCGTCGCCGGCGAAGCGCCCGCTGAAGTACTTGTCCGCCCACGCCTGGGCGGAGGCGAGACGCGTGTCGTCGTACCAGGGCCGGACGAGCTTCTCCTTCCCGATGTCGAACTTGGAGCCGTGGTCGTGCAGGAGCAGCACGGCGGGGAAGGGCCCGTCGCCGTGCGGGGTGAGCAGGGCGCCGCGCACCCGCTCGTAGCGAGTGAGGGAGACGGTCACCAACTCGCGCGTGCAGTCGTGCCCCTGAGTTCGCCCGGTGTACTCCGGCGCGAACGGCACCCGGTCCTGTCGTTCGGCGAGGAGGTGCTCCTCGACCGTGGCCCGGGCGGTACGCCGCCAGGCGCGGAAGTCGCGGATGGGGGACGTCCCCCAGGCGAGCGGGAAGGTCAGCCGCTCCTTCAGCGCCGGGTGGAAGTCGGGCAGCGGGCCGTCCACGACGGCCGCCTCCGCCCCGGTCACCGCTCCCCCGGCCAGCAGCGCCGACCCCGCCCCGACCACGAAGCCGCGCCGGCCGAGCAGTTCATGGGCGTCCATACGGCCTCCCCGCTCCGGCGTGGCGCAGCACGTACCGTTCGACCGCCGCCGGGGACGTGAGGGCGCGGTAGTCGTAGACGTCGGCGGGGTCCCAGCCGACATCGCTCCCGAGACCGAGCCCGCTCGCCACGTCGTTCAGGCGGGCGGGCCGGCCGTTGAACCACGAGCCGGTGTCGCGGAACCGTTCACCGCCGTAGTCAGCGACGGCGGCGGACGGTCGGCCGCCCGGATAGCGGAAGACATTGCGCTCGGAGAAGATCGCGGACTCCACGCCGACGCCCAGGGCGTAGAGCGGTGCCCGCCCCCAATGGACGTTGTTGAGGACGTGCACCTGCCCGAAGCGGACGCGCGGGGCGCGCTGCACGATGCCGCTGAACAGGTTGCGGGCGAAGGTCACCTTGAGATGCCCCCGGTCCCGGTCGCCACGCCCGTCGCCCGAGCCGATGAGGAGCGCCTTGTCGTGGTCGTCGAACCGGCTGTCGGAGACGGTGACGAAGTCGGAGCCGTCCTCGATGTCCAGCAGCCCGTCGTGCCGCTGGACGCGCTCGCCGTGAAAGCCGAGGGGTGCCCGCCGGTCCGGGAAACGGCCGTCGGTGAAGGTGCAGTGGTCGATCCAGAGGTTCTTGCCGGTGATCACGGTCAGCGCGTCGAAGCGGGCGTTCCAGCTGCCGCTCGTGCCGTCGTCCGGGGACCAGCTGGTGAAGTGGTCGACGGGGGCCTCCAGATGGAGGTTGCGCACGATGATGTCGCTGCCGGTGTTGACGGTCAGGAACACCCCGAGCAGCCGGGCGTCGCGCCCCACGCCCACCAGCGTGGTGTTGCTCGGCACGGTGAGCTGGATCTGCGCCTTCTCCCTGTTCGAACCGGTCTGGCGCAGCTGCCGCTGCTGCTTGCAGTGCTCGAAGCGGGTGTCGGACCAGGCGGCGCCGTCCTCGCCGAAGCAGGACATGTACTTGCCGAGGTCGTATCCGGGCGCGTAGTCCTGCTCACCGAGCAGGGAACCGTCGTCGGCCTCGTGCCCGGAGATGTCGCCGACGACCCGGATCACCTTGGGCGCGGTGGGATCGCCGTCATTGGCGAGGGCCGCCTTGAGCTCGGCGCGGGTGTCCACCGTCCAGGTCCTGCCGCCCGCCCCGCCGTCGGTGCCGGATCCGGTCGAGGCCCAGCCGACGGGGACGCGCTCGGCGGCGGAGGCCGTGGGAGTAGGCCAGAGCAGGCACACGCCGAGGAGGAGCACCGCCGCCCTACGCACAGGGCCTCCAGTCACCGAGGTAGTTGTCCCTGGTGTGCGACATGGCCTGGAACTTGCCGAGTTGGGGCCGGTTCTCCGGTACGGAGACGGCGGCACCCGGCCCCGTGTTGCGGTACTCGGCGAACCGCATCGACTGCCACGGGTAGTTCTCGCGCATGTTGGTGTACGGGGTCACCGCGTCGATGCCGGGCCCGATCCGGGTCTCCCGCACGACCAGCGACGGCCAGGCCGTGGTCTCGTACGACGGCACCCAGGGCCGGGCCAGTTTGTACGCCGCGTCCCCGGCGCCGGAGGTGATACGGCAGCGGACGGCGAGGATGCCGTACGGGTTCGCCCGGGCCGTGGAGGGGGCGAAGACCATGCCCTTGGGCGTGAAGTCCACGTCCCGTGCCAGCGTGCGGAAGTGGCACTGCTCGAACACGGCGGTCGCCCGCCCGAAGACGAAGTCGACGTCCCCCTCGATGTAGCAGTGCCGGAAGTACTGCCGGTCGAAGGTGTCGAGGGCGGTGGTCTCGACGAAGAGGGTGTCCTGGTGGGCCAGGAGACGCACGTTCTCGAAGCGGGTGCGGTCGCCGTACGTGTACGAGGCGACCGCCTGGGTGCCCGTGATGTCGGGGTGGTCGGCGCGCAGCCAGTCGTTGGCCAGGGTCAGATCGCGGACGGTCAGCCCGGGGGCCGCGGAGGTGAAGGTGGCGGAGCCCGCCGTGCCGTAGGTGCCCGAGCCGTCCGGCTTGGGCGTGCCGTTGGCGTTGTCGTACACGATGACGGCGTCACGCGGGTCCCGGGTGGCGCCTCTGAGGGTCAGTCCGGCTTTCCGGGCCGGGATGCTGACGACCTCGCGGTACGTCCCCGGGTGCACGACGATCGTCCAGCCCGGGCCGTCCACGGCGTCCACGGCGGCCTGGACCGAGTCGCCCGGCCGGACGTGCAGGATGCGGCGGTCGGCCGAGGCGAAGGCGGGCGCGGCACCGGCGGCGACCAGGCCGCCGGCGAATCCGGTGAGGAGGGTACGCCGGTGCATCAGCAGGCCTCCTTCCACGGCTCCCAGTCGCCGAGGTAGGCAGCCCGGGTCGCGGACCGGGCCTGCTGGGAGGTGAGTTGGGGCCGGTTCGCCGGGACGGTGATCGTGGCGCCCGGACCGGAGTTGCGGTACTCGGCGAAGCGCTGCCGCTGCCATGGGTACGAGTCGGACATGTTGGTGTAGGGCGCGACCGCGTCGATGCCCGGGCCGAGCCGGGTGTCCCGGACGGTGAGCATGGGGCGGGCGGTGGTGTCGGAGCTGGGTACCCAGGGCCGGGCCAGCTTGTAGTGGCCGTCGGGGGCCTCGCTGCTGACGCGACTCCTGGTCACCAGGTAGCCGAGCGGATTGGCACCGGCCGTGGACGGGGCGAAGACGAAGCCGTACGGGGCGGCCGACAGGTCGGTGCGGTTCAGGGTCCGGAAGTGGCAGTGCTCGAAGACGGCGGTGGCCCGTCCGAAGACGAAGTCGACATCGCCCTCGGCGTAGCAGTGGGCGAAGTACTGGCGGGCGAAGGTGCCCAGCGCCATGGAGTCGGCGTACAGGGTGTCCTGGTGGCCGAGGAACCGGCAGTGGTGGAAGGCGGACCGGTCGCCCTGGACCTTGATGGCGACGGCCTGGGTGCCGGTGATCCCGGGGTGGTCGGCGCGCAGCCAGTCGTTGGCGAAGGTGATCCAGCGGGCGGTGAAGCCGTCGGCCTGCACGGTGGTGGTGGCGGAGCCGGTGGTGCCGTAGGTGCCGCCGCCGGGCTTGGCGGTCCCGGCCGCGTTGTCGTACACGATCACGACGTCACGGGGTTCCTCGCTCGCGCCGATCCAGGTCATCTCCGTACGGGCGGGATCGACGGCGACGGTCTGCCGGTAGACGCCCGGCGCGATGACCAGGGTGTATCCATCACCGCTCGCGGCGGCCACGGCGTCCCGGACGGTGGTGAAGTCACCGGCACCGCCCGGGTGGACGTACAGGGTCTTCGCGTCACGACGTTCGGCCGGTGAGCCGTACCGGCCGAACGGACGCGGACGGGTGCCGGCCCGCGCGGGGCCGGAGGCGAGGCCGAGGGCGGCGCCCGCCGAGGCGCTCGCGACGAGAAACCCCCGGCGGGAGAGGGAACGGTGGGGTTGCGAGAGCATGCGGCTGCTCCTTCGCGGTGCGGGTGGTGCCGGTGATGGGGGTGGCGGGAAGGGCCGGGGCGGGCGCACCCCGGGGCTAGGCCGTGTCCGCAAAGTCCCGCCTGCCCCGCGACGCCTGGCACGCACTCTCGCCGCACCGGGCGAACTCCCAAGTACATCCAGTACGAGGGACTCCACCCGGCGCACCGAGAGCACGCACCAGACGCCGCGAGGCCCGCCCTCCGGGCGGACGACGGGACTTTGCGGACACGGCCTAGGGGTGCGATGCGGGCCGCCCCGGCCGGTTCAGGGCAGGGTCAGCACACGCGGCCGGCGCCCGCTCGGGCGTTGACGATGCCCGGGACCGCCTTCGCCGGGTCGACACCGGCCCGCAGGCTGGGCGTCCAGCCTGCGCCTGACTGGAGCGTCTCCCCGGGGATCTCCGCGTTGTGCACGGCGATCAGGTCGACGGCCTTGCCGTTGACGTAGTTGCCGTTCGCGGTGACCGGCGCCTCGTTCCACTTCTTGAGGATCTTCCCCGTGCTGATGCCCTGCGCGAGCGTGAACGCGTTGTGCTCGGCGACGAGCCGGGACTCCTTGCCGATGCCGTAGACGTAGCCCCACTTCTGGCCCTTGGTGACCACGAAGTGGTTGTTGTACGAGTCGACCTGCCCGAACCGCACCCGGGGCGCCCGCTCGACGATGCCCTCGAAACGGTTGTGGTGCAGCGTGACCTTCAGCTTGCCCGTGTCGTCGGCGGTGGCGCTGTCGCTGTTGCCGATCAGCATGGTCTTGTCGTGGTCCTTGAACGAGTTCCAGGACACCGTCACGTGGTTGGAGCCGCGCACGACGTCGGCCAGCCCGTCGTGCTGCTGGTAGGTCTTGCCGAAGTAGGACGGCAGGGAGCTGTCGGGGTACCGGCCGTCGGTCAGGGTGTTGTGGTCGATCCACACATGGGTGGAGCCGTAGACGACGACCCCGTCGTACTCGGAGTTCCAGGCGCCGGTCTTGTTGTCGTCGGTCGGGTCCCACTGCGGGAAGCAGTCGACCGGGGCCTCCATGGTGAGGTTGCGGACGATGACGTTGTCGACGCCCTTGATCTGCAGGCTGCCGCCGAGGAGCCCGGAGTTCTTGCCCACGCCGATGATGGTCGTGTTGGCGGGCACGTTCGCCTTGATGGCCTTGTCCTGCTGGGCGGCCGAGGCGGCCCTCAGCTCCTCCTGCTCGCCGCTGACCGGCTTGTCGTGCCCCCAGACGGCGGGGTCGTAGTCCGCGAGGTACTTCTGGAAGTCGTACCCCTCGGCCTCGAACGCCTCACAGCCCTGGGAGACGGCGTCGATCATCCCCTTCACCTTGATGATCCTGGGCGCGGACCCGCCGTCCTTCAGGGCGGCCTTGAACTGCTCCCAGGTGGTGACGGTGTAGACATGCGCGGCATCGGCCGTGGCACCGCCCGTGGTGCCGGTGCCGTACGCGCCCCACCCGTCGTTCGTCCCGAGGGTCTGGCGAGCCGCGTCCCGGGGGCCGGCCTGCGCGGTGGTGCCGCTCAGGGACAGCACGAGCGCGGTGCACCCGACCAGGAGGGCGACTCTACCTATGACGTGATCATGACATTTCTGAATCTTCATGGTGCGGCTCTCTTCCTTCTGCGTCGAGGGGTGTTACGCGGCGGACTCGGGCCAGCTGATCCAGGACTCCGGAATCTCCGCCTCCAGCCGGCACACGTCGCGCGGCCCGAGCACCCGGGCCCGGAGCAGCTCCCGTGCCACGAGCCGGGCCACGGCGATCGCTCCCGGCGGATTGAAGTGCGTGTTGTCCTGCTCGGTCGCGGTCCAGTTGAAGTACTTCTTCGTCTCCTCGGCCCCGAGCTCCTGCCACAGGGCGAGCGACAGCGCCTGCATGTCGAGCAACGCGACCCGCTCCTCGGCGGCGAGCGCCCGCATGGCCGCCGGATACTCACCGTGCGTCGGCACGGCCTTCCCTGCCGTGTCGAACCTCCGCCGTTCGACGGCGGTGGCCAGCACGGGCCGCGCCCCACGGGCCCGGGCACCGTCGACGTACATCCGCAGATGGTCCTGATACGTCGTCCAGGGCTCGGTGTAGCGCGTCGGATCCTCGGCCTTCTCGTCGTTGTGAGCGAACTGGATGAGCAGGAAGTCACCCGGCTCGATCACATCGAGAATCGCATCGAGCCGCCCTTCGTCCACGAAGCTCTTCGAACTCCGCCCGTTCACGGCGTGATTGGAGACAAGCCGAGAGCGGTGAAGGAAGAAGGGGAGCGCCATCCCCCACCCGGTCTCGGGCGCGGCGGCAGCAAATTTCTGGGCGGCGGTGGAATCACCGGCGATGTAGAGGGTGCGGCGCCGATGCCCAGTGGCATGTGCCGTACCGGCAGCGGACAGGGCGAGAGGCACAGAGGCAACAGCTGCTGCAGTGACCTGTCTTCGACTCAAGGACACGCAGAGTCCTTTCCAACGCGGGGATGATCATTTTTTAGGGGCGCGGGGAACTGCGCGACAAGCCACGGGACGGCCCGCACCCGCAAACCACAGGCCGTCCCACGGCGAAGCCCAGAAAATCAACCGTTCTGCTGGTCCCACTCCTCCTGAGCCGCATTCAACTGCTCAGCCATCGTGTCCAGGAATTCCTTCGCACTCATCTTCCCGAGCAGCACCTTCTGGAAGTTGGGCTCGTTGTCAGCCTTGGAGATCGTGTTCCAGTCGGGCAGGTAGTACGGCAACTGCACAATCGTCGTCGACCCGTCCGACAACGCGTCAGCGGCCAGCTTCGTGGGCTCGGCCTTAGAAATCCACGCATCCGACGCCGCGTCCGTGTTCGACGGCACCTGCCCCGCCGCCTCGTTGAACCGCGAGTTCTCCGCCTTGGACGTCGCGAACTCGATGAACTTCCAGGCGGCCTCCTTGTTCTTGCCGCTCTTGAACAGCCCCAGCCCGTCGACGGGGTTGGACACCTGCACCCGCTTGCCGCCGGAGCCCACCGGCTGCGGAATACCCCGGAACTTCTCGCCCCCCAGCGCCTTCACATGGTCCTGGTACGACCCGAGGTTGTGATTCAGCATGCCGATCGTGCCGGAGTCCCACTGCGCGACCATCTTCGTGAAGTCGTTGTTGAGGTCGGCCGCCGGAGTGACCTTCTTGTACAGCGCCGCGTACTTCTCCAGCGCCGCCACGTTCTTCGGGTCGTTGAGCGTGGTCTTGTCGCCGCCGGCGTCCCAGAACGACGTGATCCCGGACTGCCCGTACATGGCGTCCAGCGCCTGGGCTATGGACCCGGAGCCACCGCGAATGGTGTAGCCGAACTCGTTCTTGCCCTTGTTCGTGAGCTTGTCAGCGGCCTCGAAGAACCGCTCCCACGTCGTCGGCTCTTGCAGTCCCGCCTTCTTGAACAGGTCGGTGCGGTAGTACAGCACACCGTTGTTCGCGGAGGTCGGAATCGAGTACAGCTTGTCGTCGCCACCGCCGGCCGCCTTCAGCGACTCGACCATGTCCTTGTTGAGCTTGCCGTTCAGCGAGGACTTGCCGAGCCGCTCGTCCAGCGGCTCGAGCGCGCCCTGCGCGGCGAACCCGGCGAGCATCGCCGCGCCCACACCGCCGACGTCCGGCAGACCGCCGCCCTGGAGGGCGGTGTCGACCTTGGACTGGTACTCGGTGGAGGCGATCCCGACGTACTCGACCTTGATGTCCGGGTTGGCCTTCTCGAAGTCGGCGATGATCTCCTTCCAGATCTCGGTGCGGACACCGCCGTTGTTGTCCCAGAAGACGATCTCGCCCTTGCCGCTGCCCTCGGAACCCTTGTCACCGCCCGCCCCGCTGCCGTCGTCGCCGCAGGCGGTGACGGTCAGGGCGAGCGCGGCCCCCAGGGCGACGGCCGTGGCGGCACGCCTGCTTCTGCGAATGCTGATCTTCATTGGTCGGCTCTCTTCTTCTGGATCCAACTGGCTGTGAACGTGCGGGGGGTCAGTGGTGGCGGGCGTACGGAGCCCAGTCGTCCGTGCCCTTGAGGTAGTGCGCGACGGTGTGCGTCCGCGCGGTGGCGTCGCTCATCTGCGGCCGGTCCGCGGTCACGCCCGCCCCGGCCCCGTGGTTGCGGTACTCGGTGAACCGCGCGTCCTTCCACGAGAACCCGCTCATGTCGGTCCACGGCGAGGACTTGACCGCGGCAGGCAGCTGGGTGTCCCGGATCAGGACCTGCGCGATCGCGTCCGGCTCGCCGCCCGGGTGCCAGGGCCGTCCGAGGTGGAAGGTCCCGGCGGGCGCGTCGCTCACGATCTTCGACTTGGTGATCAGGAACCCGTACGGGTTGCCCTTCCAGGTCGAAGCGGCGGTGATGTAGCCGTTGTTCGTGTCCGAGCCGCGGCTCAGCGCCCGGATCACGGACCGCTCGATCACCGTCGTGGCCCGGCCGTAGACGAAGTCGACGTCGCCCTCGATGTAGGAGTCGCGGACGTAGACCCGGCTGAGGGTGGTCAGCTTGGGGCTGTCGGTCATGAGGGTGTCCTGGTTGCCCAGGAACGCGGTGTCCTCGAAGACGATCCGGTCGCCGGTCGTCTTCATCGCCAGCGCCTGTTCGCCCTTCAGCTCGTGCGCGGCCTCGTCGAAGTCGTTGCTGAAGGTGAGGTTGCGTGCGGTGACGTCGTTCGCGGCGATCCGGACGGTGGCGCTCCCCGTGGAACCCCCGTACTCGGCGGGCGTGTCGAAGACGATGACGGTGTCGGAGCGCTCGCGTCCGGTCCCCCGCAGCAGGAGGTGCGGCTTGCTCGCGGGGATGTACACCTTCTCGCGGTAGGTGCCGGGGGCGACGGCGATCGTCACCGGGGTGTCGTTGCCGTCGGGCACGGCGTCCACGGCGGACTGCACGGTCGGGTAGTCCGCCGGTACGTTCAGCACGGCCGGACCGCCGATCCGCTTCTGCGGCCCGGAGAACCGCTTCACCAGCGCGGGCACGGCGGCGGCCGGGTCGAGCCGGTAGGCGTAGAACTCGCGGGGGTCGAAGGTCGTGCCCCAGGCGTCGTGCCGGCCCGTCGTGTTCCGCAGGATCGACCCGCGCTGCACCAGCTCGGCGGTGGCATCGGCCTGGTAGGGGTGCTGGACGCCGTCGTAGAAGCTGTTCTCGATGACCATCTTCGTCCGGCCGCGCGACCAGTTCCCGTACGTCCACACGGGGTCGCCGTCGGACAGTTGCGAGGACAGGTAGTTGTTGTAGAGGTGCGCGTAGGCGCAGTTGTCGGCGGACGGGTTGCGCTGCTTGGTGCCCGTGAACCAGTTGTGGTCGACCGTGATCTGGGTCTTGACGTTCGGGGTCCAGCCGATGCCGAAGGTCTTGTTGTTGTTCGTGAACCGGTTGTAGGAGACGGTGACGTACTCGCTGTCCTTGCGGATGTCGAGCTGGCCGTCGCAGATCCGCGAGAACCGGATGTGGTCGATCCACACGTGGTGGGCCGTGTCGAGGCGGATGCCGTCGTAGTCGGTGTCCTTGCAGTCCCAGTTGCCCTCGATGGCCGTGTCTCGGATCGTGAGGTTGCGGATGATGACGTTGTGCGTGCCGGGGTCGAGGGTGAAGCCGCCGTGCACGATCTCCGCGGTGTCGCTCACGCCGATGATGGTCTTGTCCGAGGCGACGGGTATCTCCGTGCCGAACGGGTCCATCTCCACAGCGCCCTTGACGCGGATGACGTAGGGCTCCTCGG
Organism: Streptomyces violaceus; assembly: GCF_036014075.1. Classification (NCBI taxonomy): domain Bacteria; kingdom Bacillati; phylum Actinomycetota; class Actinomycetes; order Kitasatosporales; family Streptomycetaceae; genus Streptomyces; species Streptomyces violaceus. The sequence continues at coordinate 6,964,106 of NZ_CP107911.1, read as the reverse complement.
CCGCCGCGTACTTCGCCAGCGCGGCCTGGTCGGTGACGGTGACGACCTTGCCGCCCGCTCCGCCGCTGGTGCCGCCGGCGAGCGAGGCGAAGCCGTGGGGCCGGTCTGTCCAGCGGTCCGCGGCGGGCACTGCCCTCGAGGGCGGGGCCGCGTGTGCGTCCCCGATCGCCCCGAGGCTCAGCGCGGCGACGAGGCCGAGCACGGCGGCCACGACCTTGCCGTGCCCCGGTCTCGACAAGCGCTTGCTACGGAAGTGCGTCATTGCGGCTCCCAACAGGCGTACGACGACAGGTGCGTTACGAGGGGCTGATCCGGAACCGGGTGAAGGTCGCCGCGCCGGCGTGTCCCTGACCGGTGGGTGCGACGGCGAAGAGGCCGAGCAGGGCGCCGACCCAGCGCCACGGGGTGGCGGCGAAGACCGGGCCCGAGGGCCGGAAGCCGTCGCCGGTGTCGGCCGAGAAGCGGCAGCGTGCGCCCGCGCCGATCTCGATCCGCAGCCGGGCCCGGCCCTCGGGCGCGAGCCGCGGGTGGGCGGCGTCGCGTTCGGCGTCCGCGACCGCCTCGGCGAACCGGTGCACGAGGTGCGCGGTCCCGTCCGTGCCCCGCTGGAGCCCGATCCAGCCGAACGCGTCCCCGAGGACGGCGAGCCCGGCCCGGGCCCCGGGCTCGTCGCTGTCGAGCCGCAACTCCACCTCGACGGTGCAGGGCGCGCCGGGCAGCCGCTGGGTGAGCACGCTGGGCAGCTTGCGCGGGTCGTGGGCGTCGGACGAGCGGACGCAGGTCAGCCTGAGCCCGTCCCCGGAGTGCTGGGTGGCCCAGCCGTCGCCCGGGTTGGCCGTCCACTGCCACTGGCGGCCGTACCGTCCGCCGGGGAAGTCGTCGTCGGTGGCGGGCGCCGCGGGCGGCTGCGGCGGCAGGTCGGGGCGGCGGTGTTCGGCGACGGGGGCGCCGTCGTCCCCGAGCACCGGCCAGCCTCCCCCACTCTCGGCTGCGCTCGAGCGGGAGGTGCCCCCATGACTCCAGCGCATCGGCTGGAGGTGCACCACCCGGCCGTAGGCGCCGCGCTGCTGGAAGTGCAGGAACCAGTCCTCGCCGGTCGCGGTGCGCACCCAGCCGCCCTGGTGGGGGCCGTTGACGTCGGTGTCCTTCTGCTCCAGGACGATCTTCTCCTCGTACGGCCCGAAGAAGCCGCGCGAGCGGAAGGCGCCCTGCCAGCCGGTCTCGACGCTCCCGGCGGGGGCGAGGATCCAGTACCAGCCGTCGTGCTTGTAGAGCTTGGGTCCTTCGAGGGTGAACCAGCCGGGTATGCGGTCGGCGTCGACGATCACCTTGCCCTCGTCGAGGAGTCCGGTGCCGTCGGGGTGCATCCGGTGCCCGGTGAGGCGGTTCTTGATGCCGGAGCGGGACTTGGCCCAGGCGTGCACCAGATAGGCCTCGCCGGTCTCGTCGTCCCACAGGGGGCAGGGGTCGATCAGGCCCTTGCCCGCCTTCAGCAGGTGCGGCCGGGTCCACGGGCCTCTGATCTCGGGGGCGTTGACCTGGAAGATGCCCTGGTCGGGATCGCCCCAGAAGATCCAGAAACGTTCGTCGTGATACCTCAGGGACGGGGCCCAGACGCCGCAGTCATGGCGGGGCCTCTCGAACTCCGCCGCCGGTTCCAGGCGTTCGAGGGCATGGCCGACCAGAGTCCAGTTCACCAGGTCACGGGAGTGGAGTAAGGGCAGTCCCGGGGCGCGGCCGAAGCTGGAGGCGGTCAGGTAGAAGTCGTCGCCGACGCGGACGACATCCGGGTCGGACCAGTCGGCGTCGAGGATCGGGTTGCGGTAGGTCTCGGTGTTCACGGGCTCACCGCCTTGCGGACGAGGGCCGCCGCGGCGTCCCGGCCGAGCCGGCCGTCGGCGACGACGGTGACGACGCGGCGGACGACGGTCTCGCCCGGCGGGATCGGCAGCCGCCCGTCGTGGGCCAAGGAGGAACCCACCCCGGGGTACTCCCCGGTGCGCACGAACCAGGGGTCGCGGCGGGTCTGTTCGGTGGCCCCGGCGAAGACCAGCGTCCAGCCGGAGCCGGTCAGGGCGATCCAGTCGGCGCGACGGCCGTGCGCCTCGGTCTCGCCCTCGGTGCCGGCGGTGAAGACGTCCGGGGGCGTGGCCTCCTTGCGGGCGCGCCAGAAGAAGCCGCCGTAGGCCGCGCCCGGGCGCCCGTTCGTCGCCGGGCTGCCGATCGACAGCGGGTCCTTGGTGACGTTGGTGAGGGAGAAGGTCAGGTCCAGGGCCCAGGCCTGGTCGGTGAGTTCGGTGGCCGCGACCGTACGGCGCTCGCGCAGCAGCTCGCCGCCCGCGGCCACCCAGCGCAGCTCCTCCACGAAGCCGTCCGGGTCACGCAGCTGGAACGTGACGTGCCGCTGGGTGCCGTGGTTGTCCAGCTCGGTCGGGCCCTGGTCGCGGACGTAGGTGCGCCCGCCCCAGAAGTTGAACCCCTCGACGTCGGGAACGGTTACACCGACGCCGAGGTGGTGTGCGTGGTCGGCGGGGCTCAGCTCGGTGACCGCCGTACCCGACAGGGTGGTGACGGGATGCAGGTAGGGGCGCGGGGAGAGCCGGACCGGCAGCTCGGGCCGGGTGACGTACCGGCCGACCGGCCGGCCCGCGACGCGCAGGACCGCGGTGTCGTTGCCGCTGGTCATCTGTTGCTCACCTCTTTCGGCAGGTGCTCCGCGGCCCAGGGGGCGCCGAGTTCGGAGTAGAGGGAGAGGGTGTCGGCGGCGGCCGCGACGAGTCCGTCGATGCCGGGTACGACACGGCGGTTCTCGTCGGGGATCCGGTGCCAGGCGGTGTCGGGCAGCGGCGCCGGATCGGGAGCCGTGCGGATGGCCTCCACGACCTTCATGAAGGCACCGGTCTCGTCCGGCGGGACCAGCAGGGCCGCGCCGGTGGTGAGGTGCGCGACGAGGTTCTCCAGCAGGTCGGTACGGCCGTGGTCGGACTCCTCCGGACCGTGCCCCGCGCGCTGGAGCAGCACCCGGTCCTGCTTGTACCAGAAGGTGATCCGGCCGGTGCTGCCGTGCACGAGGACGTACGGCTCGTCCGGCTCCTCGGCGCACAGCGTCGCGGCGACGGTCACCGGGTGGCCCTGCGTGGTGGTGATCCGGACGCAGGAGGTGTCGTCGGACTCGATGGCGTTGGCGCGCAGCAGCTCGGTCTCGATGCCGCTGACGTGCTCGGCGCGGGTGCTGCCGCCCAGGGCGAGGGCGGTGGCGACGGCGTGGGCGAGGGGGTTGGTCAGCGCCCCGTCGATCACGTCGACGCCGTTCAGCCGCCGCTTGCCCGCCCAGGGCGCCCGCCGGAAGTAGTCCTCGTCGCGCACCCAGGCACCGGCCCCGCCGAGCCCGACCAGCCGGCCGATCGCGCCCTGGTCGATCAGCTCGCGGATGGCCGGCAGGGCGTGCGAGCCCAGCGACTGGAAGCCGATCTGGCAGACGACCCCGGCCGCCGCGACCCCGTCGGCCATGCGGCGGAACTCCGCGTAGGAGGGGGCGGGCGGCTTCTCCAGCAGGAGGTGCACGCCCCGCTCGGCCGCCGTGAGCGCGAGGTCGGTGTGAGTCGGGATCGGTGTGCAGATCACGGCGATCCGCGCGCCGGTGGAGTCCAGCAGGGCACCGAAGTCGGCGGACTGCTCGGGCGAGCCCAGGTCGCCGAGCTCCTCCTCGGTCAGCGGCGTCAGCTCGCAGACGCCGGCCAGCCGTACGAGGCCCTGCTTCTGGAGCCGGCGGATGTTCTCGAGGTGCCAGCGGCCGTGGCCACGCGCACCGGCGAGGACGACAGGCAGAGGTGTGTTCATGGAGTCGATCATGCGACCGGTCACGGGATCCTCCCCGCTCCCGCGCCGCGGGCCACGGCCCGGTCGGCCGCCGCGGCGCTGTCGATCGGCCCGTGCAGGGTGGGGGTCCAGCCGACGTCGGCGGTCAGATCGCGCTCGCTGCCGGAGTTGTAGGCGTTGTTGATCGCGAGCAGGTCGACCGGGTAACCGTTGAAGAGGGTGCCGCTCTGGTGCAGGGCGCTGCCGTTCCAGCTCTTGACCAGGTCGGCGACCTCCACATGGCCGGGGGCGTGGAAGGCGTTGTTCTCGGCGTGGATCCTCGACTCGGTGGAGACGCCGAGGGAGTAGCGGTAGTCGTCCTCGGTGACCTCGTACCGGTTGTTGTAGAGGTGCACCTGCCCGAAGCGGACGCGCGGGGCGCGCTGCACGACCGACTCGAACGCGTTGTGGTGCAGGGTGACCCGGAGCCTGCCCCGGTCGCTCGTTGCCGTGTCGCTGTTGCCGATCAGCATCGCCTTGTCGTGGTCGGCGAAGCGGCTCCAGGAGACGGTGACGAGGTCGGAGCCGTTGGTGATGTCCAGCAGTCCGTCGTGGCGCAGGTAGTTGCGGGCGAAGTAGGTGGGTTCCTTCGCGTCCGGGTGGCCCCGGTCGGATGCGGTGATGTGGTCGATCCAGACATGTGTGGCGCCGGTCAGCCAGATCGTGTCGTAGGCCGTCTTCCAGTCGCCTAGGCCGCCGGTGTTGGGCTGCCAGACGGGGAAGCAGTCGTAGGCGTCGCGCACGTCGAGGTTGCGGATGATCACGTTGTCCGCGTTCCTCACCTGAAGGCTGGCGCCCTTCAGGACGGCCGAGTCGCCGAGTCCGACGATCGTGGTGTTGGAGCCGACGGGCAGCACGATCCGCTCGGCCTGCCGGGCGGCGGAGGCCTGGCGGGCTTCCTCCTGCGGGCCGCTGGGCTTGGCGGAGCCCCAGGTGCGGGGGTCGTAGGCGGCGAGGTACTTCTTCAGGCCGTAGCCGCCGGTGGCGTAGTCGGAGCAGTCCAGACGGTCGCCGTCGTCGTCGGTGTTGGCGTCGATGGTCCCCGCGATTTTGATGATCTTCGGGGTGTCGCTGCCGCCGTCGAGGGCGCGGACCAGTCCGGCCCGGTCGGTGACGGTGTGGACGTGCTCGGCGTCGGCGGCCGCGCCTCCGGTGGTGCCCGCGCCCTCGGCGGCCCAGCCGTCGTTCGCGGGCAGGGTGTCGCGGCTGATGTCCCGGTCCTCGGCGTGCGCGGGGACACACAGAAGCGCCAACAGCCCGGCCGCGACCGCCAGTTGTCCGGCTCTCATCCCTTCACCGCCCCCGCGCTGAACCCGGTGATCAGCCACTTCTGGATGAAGGCGAACACGATCACGACCGGAACGGCCGCGATGATGCCGCCCGCGGCGAGGGCGCCCAGGTCGACGCTGTCGGCGCTCATCAGGGAGTTGAGACCGACGGGGATCGTCTGCTTGTCCTGGTTGTTCAGGAACATCAGGGCGAACAGGAAGTGGTTCCAGGAGTGGACGAAGGCGAACGAGCCGACGGCGATCAGGCCCGGCCGCAGCAGCGGCAGCACCACGATCCGGAAGGCCGTCATGCGGTTGCAGCCGTCCACCCAGGCCGCCTCCTCCAGGGAGTACGGCACGTTCTTGATGAAGTTGCTGATCAGGATCATCGACAGCGGCAGCTGGAAGACCGTCTCGGCGAGGATGACACTGCCCAGCGAGTTGATCATCTGCAGTTCGGCGAAGATCTCGAACAGCGGCACCAGCAGCAGGGCGCCCGGCACGAACTGGGAGCACAGCAGCGCCAGCATGAACGCCCGCTTGATCTTGAAGTCGAACCGGGCGAGGGCGTAGCCGCCGGCCAGCGCGACGAGCGTCGTCATGAGCAGGGTGGCGACGCCGACGAGCACGCTGTTGGTGAAGTAGGTGCCGAAGCTGCGGTCCGTCCACACCTTCTCGAAGTGCTCGAAGGTGATCGGCCAGGGCACGAGCGAGGTCGAGCCGGCCGGGCGCAGCGAGAAGAGCAGGATCCAGTAGAAGGGGATGAGGGTGAAGACCAGGTAGATCCCCAGGGGCAGGTAGACCTGCCAGCGGGGGGCCTCGTCCCAGGCGCGGTTCTTCTTCCTGGGCCGCGGCGGTTCGGGGGTGGCGGGCACGGGAGCGGGCGCCGCCTTGGTGGCTTCCTTGACGCTCACTTGTTGTCGCCTCCGAACTTGCTCAGCCGCAGATAGACCATCGAGCAGAAGAGCAGAATCACGAACGCGACCGTGGTCAGGGCGGACGCGTAGCCGAAGTTGTGGGCGTCGACCGAGGTGTTGGCGATGTAGAGCGGGAGAGTGGTGGTCTCCCCCGCCGGACCGCCGCCGGTCAGGGTGTAGAGCAGGTCGACGTTGTTGAACTCCCACACCGCGCGCAGCAGCGTGGACAGGATGATGGCGTCCTTCAGATGCGGCAGCGTGATGTGCCAGAACTGCTTGATGCGGCTGGCCCCGTCGACCTCGGCGGCCTCGTACAGGTCCTTCGAGACGGACTGGAGGTCGGCGAGGATGAGGATCGCGAAGAAGGGCACGCCGCGCCACAGATCGGCCACGACCGCCGCCGGGAACACCGTGGAGGTGTCCGACAGCCAGCTCGTTCCGTAGGAGCCGATGCCCATGTCCGCGAGGTAACGGGTGATGCCCGTCTGGGAGTTGTAGAGCAGCACCCAGATCGCGGAGGTCAGGACGCCCGAGACGGCCCACGGGGAGAAGACCAGGGCGCGTCCCAGGCCCCGGCCCACAAAGGTCTGGTTGACGATGAGGGCCAGCGCGAGGCCGAACAGCAGCTGGAGTCCGACCTCGACGAAGACCCACTTGGCACTGAAGACCAGCGTGTCCCAGAAGACCGGGTCCTCGGTGAAGGCGTGGACGAAGTTGTCGAAGCCCGCGTAGCCGTTCCGCCATGGCTTGGTGGGGTTGTAGTTCTGCAGGCTGTAGTAGAAGACGCTGATGACCGGGTAGGCGATGAAGCCCAGCATGAGCAGGGCGGCCGGGGCGATCAGCAGGTACGGGAGCTTGCGTGGCGTGGCGGAGGCCCGGCGCCGCCGGGGTGGCGCGGGCGGTTTCGCCACGGCTGCGGCTTGGGCCATGACTGTTCTCCGTTCTCAGTACGTCGTGGAACGTCGTGCGTCGGTGCGTCGGTGCGTTGGTGCGTGGCCTGCGCGGGAAGCGCTTTCTTCCTGCGCAGGGTCGTACCGGGTCGTGCCGAGGAGCAGGGGTCGCGCGAGAAGCACGGGTGGTGCCGTGGAACACGGTGGTGCGGTGACGCTCGGGTCGTGCCGTCGTGCCGTCGTGCCGTCGTGCCTGGGCGGTGCGGTGGCGCTCGGGTCGTGCGGTGGCGCGTGGGTCGTGCCGGCCTGGTGGGGCTCAGCCCGCGTACGGGTCCTGCACCTTGCCTGCGCGAGCCAGGAACTCGAAGTCGCAGCCGGTGTCGGCCTGCGTGATCTGCTCGTTGTAGAGCGCGCCGTAGCCGCGCTCGTACCGGGTGGGCGGCGGCGTCCAGTCCGCCCTGCGCCGCTCCAGCTCCTCGTCGTCCACGTGGAGCTGGAGGGTGCGCGCCTCGACGTCGAGGGTGATGGAGTCGCCGGTGCGGACGAGGGCGAGAGGTCCGCCCACGTACGACTCGGGTGCCACGTGCAGCACGCACGCGCCGTAACTCGTGCCGCTCATCCGGGCGTCGGAGATACGGACCATGTCCCGGACGCCCTGCTTGAGCAGATAGTCGGGCAGCGGCAGCATCCCGTACTCGGGCATGCCCGGGCCGCCCTTGGGACCGGCGTTGCGCAGCACGAGCACATGCTCGGGGGTGATGCCGAGAGACGGGTCGTTGATGGTGCGCTGCATCGTCCTGTAGTCGTCGAAGACGACGGCGGGACCGGTGTGCTTGAGCAGGTGCCGCTCGGCGGAGATGTGCTTGATGACGGCGCCGTCCGGGCAGAGGTTGCCGCGCAGCACGGCGACCCCGCCCTCCTGGGCGACCGGGTTGTCCCGGGTCCGGATGACGTCGTCGTTGTGGACCTGGGCGCCCTCCAGTTGTTCCCGCAGGGTGTCGTACGAGACCGTCGGCCGGTCCAGGTGGAGCAGGTCCGTGATCCGGGAGAGGAACCCGGGCAGGCCGCCCGCGAAGTGGAAGTCCTCCATCAGATACGTCTGTCCGCCGGGCCGTACGTTGGCCAGCACCGGGACCGTGCGGGCGATGCGGTCGAAGTCGTCGAGGGTGAGCCGGACGCCCGCGCGGCCGGCCATGGCGATCAGATGGATCACGGCGTTGGTCGAGCCGCCGAGACCGAGCACGGTCGTCACGGCGTCCTGGAAGGCCTCGGCGGTGAGGATGTCGCTCAGCTTCCGGTCCTTGTGGACCAGTTCGACGATCCTGAGCCCCGCGGCGGCGGCCATCCGGTCGTGCCCGGAGTCGACGGCCGGGATGCTGGAGGCCCCCGGGACGGTCACGCCGAGCGCCTCGGCGGCGGCCGTCAGCGTGGAGGCCGTGCCCATCGTCATGCAGTGACCGGGCGAGCGGGCGAGGCCGCTCTCCAGCTCCTGCATCTCGCAGTCGCCGATGTGGCCGGCGCGCTTCTCGTCCCAGTACTTCCACATGTCGGTGCCGGACCCGAGGACCTCGTTGCGCCAGTGGCCCGGCAGCATCGGCCCGGCCGGCACGAACACCGTCGGCAGGTCGGCGCTCGCCGCGCCCATGAGCAGGGCGGGCGTGGACTTGTCGCAGCCGCCCATCAGCACGGCCCCGTCGACCGGGTACGACCGCAGCAGCTCCTCCGTCTCCATGGCGAGCATGTTGCGGTAGAGCATCGGGGTCGGCTTCTGGAAGGTCTCGCTGAGCGTGGAGACGGGGAACTCCAGCGGGAAGCCCCCGGCCTGCCACACGCCCCGCTTCACGGCCTGCGCGCGATCCCGCAGATGGACGTGGCAGGGGTTGATGTCGGACCAGGTGTTGAGGATCGCGATGACGGGCTTGCCCAGGTGTTCCTCGGGCAGGTAGCCGAGCTGGCGGGTACGGGCCCGGTGGCTGAAGGTACGCAGCCCTTCGGTGCCGTACCACTGGTGGCTCCGCAGCTCCTCGGGGCGCTTCTCGTCGCTCATATCGACCACCCGGCGGCGATGGCGGCGACCTCGGCGCGCTCGCTCTGAGGCAGCGGCTTGCTCGGCGGCCGGACCTCGCGGCGGCACAGGCCGAGGGAGGCGAGGGCCTCCTTGACGACGGTGACGTTGTTGGCCGAGCCGCTGTCGGCGCGCAGTTCCTCGAAGCGGCGGATCTGCTCCCAGACCTTCATGGCGGCCGGGTAGTCACCGGAGCGCAGCGCCTCGATCATGTTCAGGGAAACGGCGGGGGCGACGTTGACGAGCCCCGAGGTGAAGCCGGTGGCGCCCGCGGAGAAGTAGGAGGGGGCGTACGGCTCGGCGAGGCCCGCCACCCAGACGAACCGCTCCAGCCCGGCGTCCCGTGCGAAGGCGGCGAACCTGGCGGCGTCCGGGACGGCGTACTTCACGCCGATGACGTTCGGGCAGGCGTCGGCGAGTTCGGCGAGCCGGGCGCCGGTGAGCTGCGGGTTGCGGACGTACGGGACGACGCCCAGCTCGGGCACGGCCTCGGCGATGGCACGGTGGTAGTCGACCCAGCCGGCCTGCGAGACGTACGGGTGGACGGGCTGGTGGACCATCACCATCTGGGCGCCGCGCTCGCGGGCGTGCCGGGCGGTGGCGACCGCGGTGGGCACGTCGTGCCCGACCCCGACCAGGACGGCGGCCCGGTCCCCGGCCTCCTCCATGGTCAACTCGGTGACCAGGCGGCGCTCTTCGGGGGTCAGGGCGTAGAACTCGCCGGTGTTGCCGTTCGGGGTGAGGGTCGTGATGCCGCCGTCGAGCAGACGGCGCAGCAGGGCCCGGTAGGTGTCCTGTGCGACGGAGCCGTCCTCGGCGAACGGGGTCACCGGGATCGCCACCACGTCGGCCAGGGCCGCCCGCTGGGTCTCGAACGCCACGCTGCTCATTGCTGACCTTCCTGTTCCAGTCCTGCCTCGGGGAAAGCGCGCTGCACGAAGGACGCGATGTGGGAGTGGAGGGCGCGGGCCGCGCCGTCGGCGTCGCCGTCGAGGGCGAGCCGGAGGATCTCGCGGTGCTCGCCGGCCTCCCGCTCCCAGGAGGGCGAGGCGGCCCAGGCGACGGCGGAGACCAGGGCGGCCTGGTCGCGGACCTCGTCGAGCATCCGGCCGAGCAGCGGGTTGCCGCAGGGCAGGTACAGGGAGCGGTGGAACTCCCGGTTGGCGAGGGAGCGTTCGGCCGTGTCGATGGCCGCGTCGGCCCTGGTCAGCGCATCACGGGCGGCATCCAGGGAGGCCCCGCGCTGTACGGCGCGCTTCAGCGCCTCGGGCTCCAGCAGCAGCCGTACGTCGTAGACCTCGCGCGCCATGTCCGCGTCCACCAGGCGCACCGTGACGCCCTTGTACTGGCTCATCACGACCAGCCCGGTCCCTGCGAGGGTCTTGAGCGCCTCCCGCACCGGGGTCTTGGACACCCCGAACTGCGCGGCGAGCTCGGTCTCGACCAGCGCCTGCCCCGGCGTCAACTGCCCGGTGAGGATGCGGTGTTTGATCCCCTCCAGCACGAACTGCGTGCGGGAGGGGATCGGCGTGGGCACAGAGGTCATGCGCGCCTCTCGGATCTCGCGTATCGCGTCTCATATATGACGTACGAAGTACGACGCGATGACGTTAGGAGGGCGCGTGTGGTTCGTCAATGCTTTCGACAAAGGAAAGGGAAATCGCTTTCTACGACCTGCGCGTCCACCCCGGCTCCCGCCCGCTCAGACCCACCGCCCGGTCCAGCAGCGCCGCGTCCGCGTCGACGCGTACGACGGGGCCGAAGATGTCGCCGCGGTCGGCGTCGTCGGCCGCTGCCGCGAGGAAGTCATGGCAGACCTGGAGCGCGGCCGGGTCGGGGGCATAGGACTGGCCGGTCGCACGGGCCAGGTCCCAGCCGTGGATCACCAGCTCGTCGGTCGCGACGAGGCCCGCGATCTCGCCGGGCAGATCCACGCCTCCGGCGCGGGTCATACCGGTCCACGCGGCCGGGTCGCGCCATGCCTCGGCCAGTTCGCCGAGCACCTTGGGCAGATCCTCGCGCCACCCCTGCCCGATCTCGGGCAGGGCGGAGCCCGGGTCGGTGTCGGTCGTGACGCCCAGGTCTTTGCGGCCAGCGTCGCGGAAGGCGACGGCCAGCCCGGCCAGGTGGCCCAGCACATTGCGCACCGCGTACCGCGGGCAGGGCGTCGGGGCCGCCAGCTGCTCGTCGGTGACACCCTCGGCCAGGCGCGCCACGACCGCCGCCTGCGGTCCGAGGTCGAGGGTCGGGGTCGTGTCGGTCATCGGCTGCTCCTCCTGATTTCCTGATGTCGTTCCTGGGAGGTAGACCGACGGCGACCGCGGAACTCATCGCCCGGCCGACCGCTTGCTACGGCACCTGACCGATCCCCGCCCCCGGTCCTTAGAGCCACGATGACCAGGCATGACGACGATCAAGGCGTCCCTGACGACCTGGCCCGTGGTGCGCGTCCTGCGTGACCGCAACGCGGGGCTCTATCTCTCCTCGGTGGTGGTCTCCGGCTTCGGCACCTCGGCCCTGTGGCTGGTGTCCGGCGTATGGGTCAAGGACCTCACCGGCTCGGACGGCCTGGCCGCGCTGTGCATGCTCGCCATGTGGCTGCCGACCCTGGCCGGCCCGCTGCTGGGCACTCTCGCCGACCGGGGCCGCCGCAAGCCACTGCTGATCGGCGTGAACGTGCTCCTGAGCGCCTGCCTGCTCACTCTCGTGAGTGTCGACGCCCCGGGCGACCTGTGGCTGCTGTACGCGGTGCTGTTCGTGTACGGCGCGGCGGGCGTCGTCCATGACGCGGCCGAGTCGGCGCTCGTGGCGACCGCCGTCGACTCGTCCCTGCTCGGCGACTTCAACGGCCTGCGCATGACGGCCACGGAGGGCATGAAACTCCTGGCCCCGCTGGCGGGGGCGGGCCTGTACGCGGCATACGGCGGTGCGAGCGTGGCCCTCTTGGACGCGGCGACGTTCGTGCTGGCCACGGGGCTGTACGCGCTGCTGCGGGTGCGGGAGGAGAAGCCCGCGCCGCCCGCCGGAAGCCGGCGGAAGCGGACCGCCGAGGGCGCCCGCCACCTGTGGGCGCACCCCGTGCTGCGCCCCCTGGTCCTGGCGGGCGGCGCCACTATGCTGTGCGCCGGAGTGAACGGGGCGATGGTCTACGCCGTCGTCGACGACCTCGGGCACTCCCCCGCGTACGCCGGTGTGCTGTACGCCGTGCAGGGCGCCGGATCGGTCGCGGTGGGTCTGCTCTCCGGCACGGCCCTGCGCCGCCTGGGCGAGCGGCGCTTCGCGGCGTACGGCGTCGCCCTGCTGGCCGTCGCGGTGGCCCTGCGGGCGGTGCCGTCCGACCCACTGGCGCTGGTGTGCGGCGTGGCGATCGGCGCGGGTCTGCCCGCGGTGCTGATCGCCGCACTGACCTCGGTGCAACGCGAGACCCCTGACCCGCTGCTGGGCCGGGTCACCGCCACGGCCAACACGCTGGTGTACACCCCGAACGTGGTCGGACTGGCCACCGGAGCGGCCCTGGTCGAGCTGGTCGGCCACCGGCTCGTGCTGGTGGCGCTGGGCGGGGCGCTGCTGGTGACGGCCGCCCTGCTGCTGCCGTGGTCCGTCGGCGTCCGGCCGCCCCCGGCAGACGTCAGCCCGTCTTCTCGCCCTTGACCCAGGTCCCCTTGCGCAGGGCCGGGACACTCAGCGCGAGAGCGAGTGCGGGGACGAGCGTGTACCAGGCGAGGCCGTGGGTCGGTCCCACCCGGTCCACCAGCCAGCCCAGGACGAGGTACCCGCAGCCGATCAGCAGGGACTCCACGAACGTGATGACGGACAGCAGACTCGCCCGGTAGCGGGAGGGCACGCTCTCGTTGAAGACGTTGTCCACCACCACCGCGGTGACGTCCGGGACACCGACGGCGAGCAGGAACACACCGACGGTGAGCCACGCCAGGCCGAGGCTGGTGAAACCGAGCGCGGCGACGAGCACCAGCAAGGTCAGCGGCACGAGCAGGCGCACCCCCAGACGCCGGTCCGCCCGGTCCGCCAGCAGCGGGGCGAAGCCGCCGATCAGGTAGCCGGCCGACATCACCACACTGACCAGCGCGGTGGCCGTGCCCTGATGGCTCAGCGTCTCCTGGGTGAAGATGAAGTACGGGGTCATGGTGGCGTGCATCAGGGCGGACACCACGACCAGCGAGGCCAGCCGGGGGGCGAGGCGCCGTGACACGGCCGCCTTGCCGAGGGAGGCGCCTGCCGGTTCGGGCGAATCCGCGGGGCCGGGGGACGCCCCCGCCTCGTCGTCCGCCCCGCCGGACTCGTCGAGTGCGGCGACGTCCTCTCCGCGGATCTCAGTGACCCGGGTCAGCAGCACCGCCGCCGCGAGCAGCAGGGCGCACGCCGAGGTCAGGTACACCAGCTCCCAGGAGACCTGCTGCAGGCTGCCGCCCAGCGCGATGGCCAGGGCCATGGTGGTGGCGCCGAACGTCGCGTACCGGGACTTGACCTTCACGTAGTGCGTCTCGGCCCCGCGGAGCCTGAGGAGGTCGTAGAGCAGGGCGGTCTCCGCGCCGGAGACGCAGGCCATACCGATGCCCTGCAGTGCGAAGAGCACGACGAACGCGCCGTACCCCGACAGCGTCACCTGGCCGATGAGACACGCGCCGATCAGCGCCTGCCCGATGACGATGCTCGCCCTGCGGCCCACCCGGTCCGCGATGAACCCCGTCGGGACCTCGGCCAGCGCGCTGACGATGTACAGGAGGGTCTGCAGCAGGGCGATCTGGGCGGCGGAGAAACCCTGGTGGCCCAGGTAGAGAACGAACACCCCGCGCTGGAAAAGGGAGTTCGCAAGCACCGCGTACAGGTAGAAGGGGCGGGACACGCTCTTCGCCACGCGCAGGGAGGACGCGGCATCGCCGGGCCCCCTGGTGCTGTCCTGCGCGAGCTCGCCCGAATCCGTCGTCAACGCACCTTCTCCAGTCACGAGAGGCCCCCCGATCGGCGAGCAGCGACTTCACCCGCGGATACGCGTCCCGGTCCGGGCCGCCCTCACTGAAGGCCCCCGCTACCAGGAACGGGAGGATATCGGGAGACAACCCATGGGACGAGTCGGGATCCTCGTACGTCCGCACCGCGCCGGAGGCGAACAGCGCGGGGATCGCGTCGTGCCGCCACAACCGGGGCAGGACGAGGGAGGTCTCGAACCCGGTGCACGCCGACGGTTCCGGGAAGTCGCACTAACTGCGGCTGCCGGCGGGTGAGGAGGTGGCGCACTCCGGGAGTTGGAAACGGTGTGGGACGAGCGGCGCGTCGAGCGGGTGCGCTGACCGGGCCGCTCCCGCCCCGGCCGGCGGAGCCCGCGCCTCATCCGGCCGGGGTGCGCAGTGCCTCCGCAACGGTCGCCAGGTCGCTGTCCGACGCCAACCCGGCGTGATACAGCCGCAGTTCGGTGGCACCGAGCCGGCGCGCCTCTTCCGCGTCGGTGGCGAGGGTGGCGGGACTGCCGCCCATGCCGGAGACGACGGGGAAGTTGGCGGCGATGACGGCGCCCTCCTTGCCCTGGCGCGCGAACGGCGTCAGCGTGCCGGTGCCGCCCGCGCAGGGCACGACCACGCCGTCCGCGACGGACAGGATGTGCGCCGGGTCGACGCCGGGGTTGGCGCCGACGTGGTAGGACACCGGGTCCGCGTGCAGCAGCACCTGGAAGCCGTCGGGGGCGGCGGCCCGGACCGCCGCGACGGCCTTCTCCTGAAGCGTGCGGGCGGTGTCGTCGCGCCACGCACGCGTGGTGTGCGCGAGGGTCTCGCCGAGGAGCTTCTCGATACCCGTCCAGCCCCCGTCGGAGGGCGTCGCCCCCTGCCAGACCGGCTCCAGCGCGGTCCGGACGGCGGCGGCCAGTTCGTCGACGTCCAGGCCGTGCCGGCCGTAGCCCTCCCGGCAGGACGGGCAGAAGCAGAGCGCCATCAGGTACTGCCCGGCGTCCCCGAGGCCGATGCCGCCGGTCTTGTCGTGGGCGTGCAGATGCTGCAGGCCGTACCAGCCGAGTGACTCCAGCTCGGTGCCCCGCGCCCCGGGCCGTACGGCCGCCTCCGCCGCCAGGTCGGTCAGGTACGCGCGCGTGGCGGGCTGGGCGATGCACGGCGCCCAGGGGTAGCGGTCGCCGTAGGCGTTGACGACCGAGGTGTCCGGGTGCTCGGCGCCCAGCCGGGAGTTGTGCGCGAGGACGACCCAGGTGTGCACCTCCAGGCCGGCGTCCACGAGTGCGGCGGCGGCCTCCCCGAAGGCGTCCCCGGGGGCCCAGGCGCCGGCCGCGTAGGGGCGCAGCTCCCGCCCCTCCCAGCGGTCGTCCGCCGGGTAGAGCACGGAGGCGTGCTCGGCGGTGACGATGCGGTGGCGCGGGTGGCGGGGCGTGAGGGCGCGCGTGGAGTGGTAGGCGGCGGCGAGCGTCACCTGCTCCACGCCGAGCGCGGCGATCCGCGCGGGCGCCTCCGGGTCCCCGTTGACGTCCCAGGGGTAGACGAATGCCGAAGCCTTCACTTGGCCTCCTCCAGCAGCGCGTAGCCGCGTTCGATCAGTTCGGCGAGCTGCTTGACATGATCCCCGGTCGGCTCGTGCAGCGGGGGCCGAACCTCGCCCACGTCCAGTCCGCGCAGCCGTACACCGGCCTTGACCAGGGCGACGGCGTAGCCGCGGCCCTGGGCGCGCAGTTCGACGAACGGGCGGAAGAAGCCGTCCAGCAGCTTCTCCACGGTCCGCTGGTCGCCGTTGCCGAGCGCCTGGTGGAAGGCGAGGGCCAGCTCGGGCGCGAAGCAGAACACGGCGGAGGAGTAGAGCGTGACGCCGAGGGCGCGGTAGGCGAGCTGGGTCTGCTCGGCGGTCGGCAGGCCGTTGAAGTACAGGAAGTCGCCCGGGACCTCGGAGCGCACGGCGCTGATGACGCGCTGCATGAGGTCGAGGTCGCCGAGCCCGTCCTTGAGGCCGATGATGCCGTCCGTGCGGGCCAGTTCGACGACGGTCTCCGGGGTGAAGACCGCGTTGTCGCGCTGGTAGACGACGACGGGCAGGGAGGTCGCCTCGGCTACCTCCCGGTAGTGCCGCAGCAGCCCCTCCTGCCCGGCGACGACGAGGTACGGCGGCATGGCGAGGAGCCCGTCCGCCCCGGCGGCCTCGGCCAGGCGGGCGTAGCGCACGGCGAGCGCGGTGCCGTACCCGGCGCCCGCGACGACCTGCACCCGTCCTTCGGCCGCCTCGACGGCGGCACTGACGCACCGCTCGAACTCCTCGGGCGTGAGCGCGTGGAACTCACCAGTGCCGCAGCAGGCGAACACGGCGGCGGCTCCGGCCTCGACCCCGCGGCGCACATGCGTGCGGAAGGTGTCGAGGTCCACGGAGCCGTCGGGACCGTACGCGGTGACCGGGAAGAACAGCGGCCCGCTGGGGTTGTTGAGTCGAGCGGCGAGACGGGCTGACGTCACAAGCTCTCCCGGTTCCATATTCATGATTGCCGTCTATATTTCTGAACACCTCCACGCTAAGGCGCCCCCTTGCCGCCGGTCAAGCACGCGAACCCGCGACGCACCAGCGGATTTACCGCTCCCGTGACACACTTGACGGGCTCCACCCCAGCTCCTTAGCGTGTCCACGAATATGAATGCCGTGCGCCCATGTACACGGTGACCCATTCAAGGAGACCCGAGGATGCCCGCTCCCCGCACCGTTCTGCTCACCGGCGCCGCCGGCGGCCTCGGCACCCTGATGCGGGACCTGCTCCCGGACTACGGCTACGACCTGCGCCTGCTCGACCTGCGCCCGATCGAGGACGCGCCGGACGCGATCGTCGCCGACCTCGGCGACAAGGACGCCGTGCGCGAGGCGGTCCGGGGCGTCGACGCGATCATCCACCTCGCGGGCATCTCCCTGGAAGCTCCCTTCGAGAAGATCCTCAAGGCGAACATCGAGGGCACCTACCACCTGTACGAGGCCGCCCGCGAAGAGGGCATCGGCCGGATCGTCTTCGCCTCCTCCAACCACGCCGTCGGCTACACCCCGCGCCCCCAGGGCACCGACCCGCTCATCCCCATCGACACCCCGCACCGTCCGGACACCTTCTACGGCCTGTCCAAGTCCTTCGGCGAGGACCTCGCGCAGTTCTACTGGGACAAGCACGGGATCGAGACGGTCTCGGTGCGCATCGGCTCCTGCTTCGCCGAGCCGACCAGCGTGCGCATGCTGTCGGTGTGGATGAGCCCGGCCGACGGCGCCCGCCTCTTCCACGCGACCCTGACCGCCGAGAACGTCGGCCACACCGTCGTCTACGGCTCCTCCGCCAACACCCGGCTGTGGTGGGACCTCACCACGGCACGGGCGCTCGGCTACGACCCCCAGGACGACTCCGAGCCCTTCGCCGAGAAGCTGATCGCCGAGCAGGGCGAGCTGCAGGACGGCAACGAGGCGCACGCCTACCTGGGCGGCCAGTTCGTGACGGACCCGCCGATCTGGCCGTACTGACCTGAACACGTCGCTCAACGGGGCGGGCGGGCACCGAACGGGCCCGCCCGCCGCCGTATTCGGGCACCGCCCCTGCCCGATCTCACGCGCCGATCAAGGCCCACGCAGGTCCGCGACGGGCACGCCCCGTGCCGAACGGGCGCAAGCGGGCAGTATCGAGCCCGCAACAGACCTGGTCACTGCCGCATCCCCGCTGTAGAAATTCCCCCACGGGCCACACCGGGCCCGAACGGGCAGCGCAAGCGGAAGGCAGGTGTCGGGATGAGCACGAGGACCGCGGAAGAACGTCAGCGGGAGATCGTGCTTGTCGCACGACGTGACGGCGCTGTCGACGTCACCGCGCTCGCCACCGAGCTGGGCGTGGCCAAGGAGACCGTACGACGGGATCTGCGCGTCCTGGAGGACCACGGCCTGCTCCGGCGTACGCATGGCGGCGCCTATCCCGTGGAGAGCGCCGGTTTCGAGACGACGCTCGCCTTCCGCGCCACCAGCCACGTCCCCGAGAAGCGCCGGATCGCGACCGCCGCGGCCGAGCTGCTCGGGGACGCCGAGACCGTCTTCGTCGACGAGGGCTTCACCCCGCAGCTCATCGCCGAGGCACTCCCCCGGGACCGGCCGCTGACCGTGGTCACCGCGTCCCTGCCGGTCGCGGGCGCGCTCGCCGAGACCGACACCGTCTCCGTGCTGCTGCTCGGCGGCCGGGTCCGCTCCGGCACCCTCGCCACCGTCGACCACTGGACGACGAAGATGCTGGCCGGCTTCGTCGTCGACCTGGCGTTCATCGGCGCCAACGGCATCTCCCGCGAACACGGCCTCACCACCCCCGACCCGGCCGTCAGCGAGGTCAAGACGCAGGCGATCCGGGCCGCCCGCCGCACGGTCTTCGCGGGCGTGCACACCAAGTTCGGAGCGGTCAGCTTCTGCCGGTTCGCCGAGGTCGGCGCGCTGGAGGCGATCGTGACGAGCACGCTGCTGCCGACGGCCGAAGCCCACCGCTACTCACTGCTCGGGCCCCAGGTCATCCGGGTCTGACACCACACCGACCCTCGTCCCCCACTAGGCGCGGTCACGCCCTGTGCTGCCCCTTATCTCCCCATACATCCAGGAGCGATCCATGCGAACCCAGAGCCGACGACGGCCACCGCGAGCCACGCTCGCCGCGGCCGCCGCAGGGACGCTGCTCGCCCCGCTGCTCTCCGGCTGCTGGGTCGGCGCGGGCGGGGCCGGATCCGGCGGCGACGCCATCAACGTCCTCATGGTCAACAACCCCCAGATGGTCGAGCTGCAGAAGCTCACCCGCGCCCACTTCACCAAAGAGACCGGCATCAAGGTCAACTTCACGGTCCTGCCCGAGAACGACGTCCGCGACAAGATCAGCCAGGACTTCGCCAACCAGGCCGGCCAGTACGACGTCGCCACCCTGTCCAACTACGAGATACCGATCTATGCCCGCAACGGCTGGCTGCAAGAGATGAACGGCTACGTGGCCAAGGACCCGGCCTACGACGAGCGGGACGTCCTGAAGCCGATGCGCCAGTCCCTCACCGCCGAGGACGGCAAGCTCTACGGCCAGCCCTTCTACGGCGAGTCGTCGTTCCTGATGTACCGCAAGGACGTGTTCGAGAAGAAGGGCCTGACGATGCCCGCGCACCCCACCTGGCAGCAGGTGGCGGACCTCGCGGCGAAGGCGGACGGCGCCGAACCGGGCATGAAGGGCATCTGTCTGCGCGGCCTGCCCGGCTGGGGCGAGGTCATGGCACCCCTGACGACGGTCGTCAACACCTTCGGCGGCACCTGGTTCGACAAGAACTGGAAGGCGCAGCTCGACTCACCCGACTTCGAGAAGGCGACGAAGTTCTATGTCGACCTGGTGCGCGAGCACGGCGAGTCAGGCGCCGCCCAGTCCGGCTTCGCCGAGTGCCTGAACAACATGACCCAGGGCAAGGTCGCCATGTGGTACGACGCCACCTCCGCGGCCGGATCCCTGGAGGCCGCCAACTCCCCCGTCAAGGGCAAGGTCGGCTACGCCCCCGCACCCGTGGAGAAGACCGAGTCCTCCGGCTGGCTCTACACCTGGGCCTGGGGCATCCAGAAGTCCTCCCGCAACCCGGACAACGCCTGGAAGTTCGTCTCCTGGGCGTCCGGCAAGGGCTACGAGGAACTGGTCGGCGACCAGGCCGGCTGGTCCAACGTCCCGGCCGGCAAACGGGCGTCGACGTACGCCAACGCCGACTACCGCAAGGAGGCCGCCGCCTTCCAGGAGATGACCAAGGAGGCCATCGAGAAGGCCCGGCCCGACGATCCCGGCGTGCAGCCGCGGCCCGCGCCCGGCATCCAGTTCGTCGGCATCCCCGAGTTCACCGACCTCGGCACCAAGGTCTCCCAGGAGATCAGCGCGGCCATCGCCGGACGCCAGTCCGTCGAGTCGGCCCTGAGGAAGTCCCAGCAGCTCGCCGAGAAGATCTCCGAGGAGTACGAGGGACGATGACCGCCACGACAACGGCCCCCGTGGCCTCCCCCGAGATACGCAACCCCGTCCGCCGGCCCTCCGCCCGGCTGCGCGCCTGGGCCACCCGCGCCCCGCTGCTCCCCGCCCTGATCTTCATGGTCGTCGTCACCCAGCTGCCCTTCGTGGCCACACTGGTGATCTCCTTCTTCGACTGGAACGCCCTCTATCCCGACGCCCGGCACTTCACGGGCCTCGACAACTACCAGGAGGTCCTCACCGACGCGGACCTGCGCCACTCTGTGTGGACGACCGTGCTGCTGACGGTGGCGGTGGTCCTGGCCAGCCTGGTGCTGGGACTCGTCCTGGCCCTGTTGCTGGACCGGAAGTTCCGCGGCCGGGGCATCGTACGGACCCTGCTGATCGCACCCTTCCTGGTGGTACCGGTCGCTGCGGCCCTGCTCTGGAAGCATGTGCTCTACAACCCTGAATACGGCCTGCTCAATGGGTTGTTGCACTATGTGGGCGGTCCACAGCCCGACTGGATCTCCAACACCCCGCTGCTCGCGGTCGAGGCATCCCTCGTCTGGCAGTGGACGCCGTTCATGATGCTGATCCTGCTCGCCGGCCTGCAGAGCCGCGACCACGAGCAGATCGAGGCGGCCCGGGTCGACGGCGCGAGCGACTGGCAGATCTTCGTCCATCTGACGCTCCCGCATCTGCGCCGCTACCTCGAACTGGGCGCCCTGCTGGGCTCGATCTACATCGTCCAGAACTTCGACGCGGTCTTCACGATCACGTCCGGCGGCCTGGGCACCGCCAACCTCCCCTACACCGTCTACCAGAGCTTCTACCAGGCCCACGAGAACGGCCTCGCCTCGGCCGCGGGCGTCCTGGTCGTCATCGGCTCGATCGTCATCGCGACCTTCGCCCTGCGCGTGGTGTCGTCCCTGTTCCGCGAGGAGGTGTCCCGCGCATGAACGTCGTACGCCGCAACAGTATGGGCCTCATGGCCTGGCTGGCCGGGATCGTGTTCTTCCTGCCCATCGCCTGGATGGCCCTGACGTCCCTCCACTCGGAAGCCGACGCGGCGACCAACCCGCCCTCCTTCGCCGCCTCCCTGACCCTGGACGGCTACCGCGAGTTCTTCGGCGCGGGCGGCGGCGCGAGCCCCTGGCCGGCGCTGATCAACTCGGCGGTCGCGTCGCTGGCCTCGACCCTGCTGGTCCTGCTGCTGGCCTTCCCGGCGGCGTACGCGTTGTCGATCAACCGCGTCCGCAAGTGGACGGACGTCCTGTTCTTCTTCCTCTCCACGAAGATGCTGCCGGTGGTGGCGGGCCTGCTGCCGATCTATCTGTTCGCGAAGAACGCCGGGATGCTCGACAACATCTGGCTTCTGGTCATCCTCTACACGTCCATGAACCTGCCGATCGCGGTGTGGATGATGCAGTCGTTCCTCGCCGAGATCCCGGTCGCGGTGATCGAGGCGGCGAGGGTGGACGGGGCCGGGCTTGCGACGGTCCTCGCGCGCATCGTCGCCCCGGTCGCACTGCCCGGCATCGCGGCAACCTCCCTCATCTGCTTCATCTTCAGCTGGAACGAACTGCTCTTCGCACGGGTGCTGACCGGTGTGGTCGCCGAGACCGCCCCCGTCTTCCTGACCGGCTTCATCACCAGCCAGGGCCTGTTCCTGGCGAAGGTGTGCGCCGCGTCGCTCGTCATCTCCCTGCCGGTGCTCGCCGCGGGGTTCGCCGCCCAGGACAAGCTGGTCCAGGGCCTGTCGTTGGGAGCCGTGAAATGAAGGCCGCCGTCATCGAGTCCGTGGGCAAGGCCGTCGTCGCCGAGGTCCCGGACCCGACGCCAGGGCCGCGCGAGGTCGTCGTCGAGGTCGCTGCCTGCGGCCTCTGCGGCACCGATCTCCACATCCTGCAGGGCGAGTTCGCTCCGAAGCTGCCGATCGTGCCCGGGCACGAGTTCGCGGGCCAGGTGGTCGGGGTCGGCACCCAGGTCACCGAGGTGTCGGTGGGCGACCGGGTCGCGGTCGACCCCTCGCTCTACTGCTACGAGTGCCGCTACTGCCGTACCGGCCACAACAACCTCTGCGAACGCTGGGCGGCGATCGGCGTGACGACGGCGGGCGGCGCCGCGCAGTTCGCGGTGGCCCCGGTGGCGAACTGCGTGAAGCTCCCGGAACACGTCCGCACGGAGGACGCGGCCCTCGTGGAGCCGCTGTCCTGCGCGGTACGCGGCTACGACGTGCTCCAGTCCCGCCTCGGCGCGCACGTCCTGATCTACGGCTCCGGAACGATGGGCCTGATGATGCTGGAACTGGCGAAGCGCACGGGCGCGGCGAGCGTGGACATCGTCGACGTGAACCCGGCCCGCCTGGAGACGGCCCGCCGCCTCGGTGTCTCGGCGTCGGCGGCGAACCCCGACGAACTGGACCGGCCGCAGGGCTGGGACCTGGTCGTCGACGCCACGGGCAACGCGAGGGCGATCCAGGACGGCCTGGACCGGGTGGCCAAGGCGGGCACGTTCCTGCAGTTTGGCGTGGCCGACTACGCGACCCGCGTGACCATCGACCCGTACCGCATCTACAACCAGGAGATCACCATCACGGGCTCGATGGCGGTGCTGCACAGCTTCGAGCGGGCGGCGGAGCTGTTCGCGAACGGGGTGCTGGACCCGGAGATCTTCATCAGCGACCGCATCCCGCTGGAGCGGTACCCGCAGGCGCTGGAGCAGTTCGCGGCCGGGGTGGGCCGGAAGATCGTCGTGGTGCCCTAGTCGGGCCCTACGGGCCGAACCGCGCGTGGGGAGCGGCCCCCTCCGGCCGCACCCCACGCGTCCCCCGAGTCACGGTCGGTCGTGCAAGATCCTTCCGCGCCGGTCTTGTGCAGCCGGACCGCCGAAGGGAACATCCGCCTGATGCCGATCTTCGGCGGATTGACAGCGGAACGGCTGTCCATGGACGCCGGTCACAGGGCGCAGGTCGGCCGAGGCCGGGCAGGCGAAATTCGCTGGGGCGCCTGTCTCCCGCCCCGTACCCTCGCGGCATGCCACGACCGCACGG
This sequence comes from Streptomyces violaceus, assembly GCF_036014075.1. Classification (NCBI taxonomy): domain Bacteria; kingdom Bacillati; phylum Actinomycetota; class Actinomycetes; order Kitasatosporales; family Streptomycetaceae; genus Streptomyces; species Streptomyces violaceus. The sequence continues at coordinate 6,941,099 of NZ_CP107911.1, read as the reverse complement.
ATTCAGCTACGAGCACCACACCGGCGGAACCGTCCGCATCACCCACCACGGCCGCCCCACCACCACGCTGAACGGCTCCCGGGCCGCGCGGTTCCTCGCCGAGGTCGAGACCTCCGACCCCCAGCTCGTCATGGCGCGCTGGACCGGCAACTACAAGCGGGGCAACGAACGCACCGCGCGCGAGCATCCCCGCAATCGCGGCTGACCCGATTGGCCGCAAGGTAAGGGAACGGCAAAACCGCCTCGCTCGTTCACCCGGCATGACAGCTATGACCCCCGGCTCGAACATCCCCCTGTCCGCCGCCCGCGTGACGGTGGACGTCGCCGCCCCGGTGCGGCTCGACGTATCGGGCCTGCTGCTCACCGCCGACGGCAAGGTGCGCTCCGACGACGACTTCATCTTCTACAACCAGCCGTCGGGCCCGGGCGTGACGTATCGCTCCGGCGGCGGCACCGCGCCCGACGCGATCACGGTCGACACGACGGCCGTGCCCCCCGGCATCGAGAAGATCATCGTCACCGCCAGCCCGGATGCCGCGGGCCAGACCTTCCAGGGCGTCGAGCCGACGGCCACGGTCCGCAACGGGGACGACAACTCCGTCCTGGCCACGTTCACGCCCCCGCAGCTCGGCAGCGAGACGGCCCTGGTGATCGTGGAGATCTACCTGCGCAACGGCCAGTGGAAGGCCCGCGCGGTCGGCCAGGGATACGCCAACGGCCTCGCGGGCATCGCCACGGACTTCGGTGTGACGGTCGAGGAACCTGCCGCGGCCGCCCCGGCCCAGCCGGTGACCCCGCCGCCGGCCCCTGTGCAGCCGCCCGCCCCGCCCGTCACCGCGCCCGCCGCACCTCCGGCCGCCCCGGCCACTCCTCCCCCGCCCGCACCCGGCTCGGGCAAGATCAATCTCGACAAGGGCCGCGTCAGCCTCCAGAAGAACCAGACCGTCTCCCTCGTCAAGGGCGGCCGCCCCCTGCTCGCCCAGGTCAAGATGGGCCTCGGCTGGGAGCCGGCGTACCGCGGCAAGGACATCGACCTCGACGCCTCGGTCATCGCCTACGGGCCGCAGCGCAACCACATCGACAGCTGCTACTTCGGCAAGCTCCAGATCGTGGGCGGCGCGATCAAGCACTCCGGCGACAACCTCACGGGTGAGGGCGGCGGGGACGACGAGGTGATCATGGTCGACCTCGGCCGGCTGCCGCAGGAGGTCACGGGCCTGGTCTTCACGGTCAACTCCTTCTCCGGCCAGAAGTTCACGGAGGTGGCCAAGGCGTACTGCCGTCTCCTGGACGGCACGACGGGCGAGGAACTGGTCCGCTTCGACCTCACCAGCGCCGAGCCGCAGACCGGCGTGCTGATGGCCAAGCTGATCCGCCAGTTCTCCGGCGAGTGGGACATGACGGCGATGGGCGACTTCGTGAAGTCCCGCACGGTGAGGGGGATGGTGAAGCCGGCGGCGCAGGCGCTGTAGGCCCTGGGGGCGTCCGGCCCACCAGGTCAGCGACGCCCCGCGCCCAGCCCCTCCGTCAGCAACGTCAGATATCGCCGGAGGTGGCGGCCCTCCCCGTCCGCCAGCTCCGACGCGGTCGCCACCCCGTGCGCCAGCCGCAGCAGCTCGATCGGCTCCACGTCACGCCGCAGCGTGCCCTCCTCCTGTGCCGCCCGGACCAGCCGTCGCGCGGCGCGCTTCACCGAGTCGCCACAGGCGGTGGCCGCGGTCGAGCCGCCCTCCGTGACGGCCGGGCCCAGCAGGGCCTTGAGCCCGCGCATCTGGACCATCCCGGCGCCGAGTTCGTACATCCACTCCGCCAGCGCCTCGCCCGGCGGCAGTTCGGCCGCGAGCTCGTCCGCCCGGGCCGCGATCGCCTCGACGCGGTCGAGATACGCGGCCTCCAGGAGCGCCTGCCGGGTCGGGAAGTGCCGGTACAGGGTGCCGGACCCGACCCCGGCCCGCTTGGCGATGTCGTCGAGCGACGCGCCTTCCCCGTGCTCGGCGAACGCCTCCACGGCCACCTTCAAAACCCGCTCGTAGTTGCGCCGAGCATCCGCTCGCATGGGCCTGACCTGCACCATGCAACCACTCCTCACGAACCGGGGACCCTCTCCGCACCTTACCGAGAACTGTCTGACCCCACGCCGCCCGATGCGAACGCACGTACCCATGATCACCGATCGGGGCGAGGGAGAGCCGATGGGAGTGCAGGTGTGCTGAGGTCGCACATACGGTCACCGATGAGCGGCCAGCACTGCCGCGAGACCCTCTTGCAGATCCTTGACGAAATACCCGGGAACCTCCAGCGACGGGAAATGTCCCCCGCTTTCGGGCGAACTCCATCGGACGATCTGCCGGTACCGCTCCTGTGCCCAGGGGCGCGGACACTTCTCGACGTCGCGGGGATACATGGTGAGTGCTGACGGGACGTCGACCCGCAGTTCGGGGTCCAGAGAGTTGTGGCTTTCGTAGTAGATGCGGGCCGCCGATGCGCCGGTCCGCGTCAGCCAGTACAGGGTGACGTCGTCAAGAACCCTGTCCATGGAAATCGTCTCGAACGGGCTGTCCTGGGTGTCCGACCACTCGGCGAACTTGTCGAGGATCCAGGCGAGAAGCCCGACCGGTGAGTCGACGAGCGAGTAGCCGATGGTCTGCGGTCGGGTCGCCTGCTGCTTCGCGTACGCCGCGTGGTGGCGCCAGAAATCCCGGGTTTCCTCGGCCCACTTGCGCTCGACCGCCGTCAGCCCGTCCGTCGTCACCCCGGGCGGCGCCTCCGCGAACGTGGTGTGGATGCCGAGAACGTGGGCCGGGAACCTGCCGCCGAGAACCGTGGTGATATTGCCTCCCCAGTCGCCGCCGTGGGCTGCGAACCTGCTGTAGCCGAGCCTTCCCATCAGTTCCACCCAGGCGGCCGCGATCTTTTCGGTTCCCCACCCGGTGGTGGCCGGCTTGTCGCTGTAACCGAAGCCGGGTAGCGACGGGACCACGACGTGGAACGCCGGCGCGTCCGCGTCTTTCGGATCTGCCAGCTCGTCCACCACATCGATGAACCGGACAACACTGTCCGGCCAGCCGTGCGTCAAGAGCAGAGGAGTGGCATCCGCGCGCGCGGATCGGCGGTGCAGGAAGTGGATTCCCAGATCATCGATGGTCGTGCGGAACTGGCCGATTTGGTTGAGGCGCTCTTCGAACGACCGCCAGTTGTACCCGGTGCGCCAGTAGTTCACGACATCGACGAGGTCGGCGAGAGGAACGCCCTGTTCCCATCGGCGAGGGCCGGGCGCGGCGCGATGGACCGTCTCAGCCTCCGGCAGTCGCGCCGCGGCCAGTCGCGCGCGCAGATCGTCCAGGTCGGCGTCAGTCGCGTGGGCTTCGAATGCTCGCACGTCGCTGGTTGGACGGGGCATGAGACCTCCTGGCCGTCGCGGAACCGGATACGACCTATCGCGAACCGGCTAAGACGGTTCTACCAAGCCTCCCTGTCGGCGCGCAACCAGCTAAGGTGGTTCCATGCGTACTGGGTTCCCTGACTTCCGCCTCGGCAGCGTGCTGGCGACCAGCTTCACGGGGACCCTGTCGGAGCGTCACGGCAACGCCGTGGAGCGCATTCCCACGCCGCACCGACTCGTCGACTGGCTGGCAGTGAACGGCCTCGCCGTGGACTCCTGCACCACTGCCCAGCTCGAGCTCGCCCGGGAACTGAGGGAGTCGATCCACGCCGCCGCGACAGCGGCCGCGGTCCAGGACGCTCTCCCTGCGTCCGCTGTCCAAGTCATCAATGACCGCAGCGCTCAGGGCCGGGCCGCGGCGATCCTGACGCCCGAGGGTGAGCGGCGATGGCGGCTCGGCTCGGCTTCCTGCGTGGAAGATGCCCTCGGCGTGATCGCCGCCGACGCGATCAGCATCATCGCGGGCGAACGAGACGGAAAATTGGCCTTGTGCGCCTCACCAACCTGCCAAGCCGCCTTCTTCGACACCAGCCAGAGCCGCACCCGCAAATGGTGTGACATGAACACGTGTGGGAATCGTCAGAAGAAAGCGCGCTTCAATGCCAACCAGCGCAAAAACCCCAGATCAGCGGAGTGATCGTAAGGCCTCCTGGAGCGCTGCTCCAGGAGGCCGTCTGAGCCTGGACTCTCCCCAAGGCGGGAGAGCAGTCACATCTTCATCGCCCCCGCCGCCAGATCCCGCAGGAAGTGCCGCGCGCCGATCAGGAACACCAGGATCAACGGGATGACACTCATCAAGGCGCCCGCCATCACCAGGGAGTAGTCGGTGTTGTAGAGGACGTTGAGATTCGCCAGGGCGACCTGGAGGGTGACCTCGTCCGGGTCGATCATGACGACCAGGGGCCAGATGTAGTCGTTCCACAGGCCGATGAACGTGAAGATGCCGAGGAAGGCCAGGGCCGGGCGGAAGAGCGGCAGGGCGACCGTCCAGTAGAGGCGGAAGAAGCCGGCGCCGTCGATCCGCCCCGCGTCCAGCAGCTCGCCGGGCAGGGAGTTCTGGGCGTACTGGCGCATCCAGAAGATGCCGAACGCGTTCGCCGCGCTGGGGATGATCAGCGCCTTCAGCGAGCCCGCCCAGCCGAACTCGGCCATGGTGACGAACTGCGGCACCAGGGAGAGCTGCGCGGGGATCATGTACGTCACCAGCAGCATGCCGAAGAGGAACTTCTTCGCCGGGAACTCGTACTTGGCGAAGGCGAACGCGGCCAGCGAGTCGAAGAACAGCACCAGCACGGTCCCGAGCACGGCGACGACGACGGTGTTGAACAGCGAGCCGAAGAAGTCGACGGTGTCGAGCACCCGCCCCATGTTGTCCAGCAGATGCGGCCCCGGCAGCAGCTTGGGCGGATAGCGGTAGATGTCCTGCGTGGTGCCGGAGGCCAGCACCACCAGCCAGTAGAAGGGGAACAGCGAGACCAGCACCCCGAACAGCAGCGTCGCCCGCACGCCGATACGGCTGAGCCTGCTGCCGGAGCCGATGGCCAGGCCCGCGCTGCCGGTCGTCCTGTCGTCAGCGGCCATGGCGAGCCCCCTTGCGGCGCAGCAGACCGGCGATGCCGGGACGGCGGTCGTCGTCCGAGCCGGCGACCAGCCGCCAGTTGATGACGGTGAAGATCGCGATGATCGCGAAGAGGATCCAGCCCATCGCGGCGCCGTAGCCGAACTGGTGCTCCTTGAAGGCCTTCTGCCACAGATAGAGCACGATGGTCATCCCTTCCTGGCCCGGACCGCCCGTGGTTCCGACGTCGGTCGACTGGAAGAGCACCTGGGACTCGGTGAAGATCTGCAGGCCGTTGATGGTGGAGGTGACTGCGGCGAACAGCACCACGGGCCGCAGCTGCGGCAGCACGACCCGGAAGAGGGTCTGCCGGCTGTTCGCGCCGTCGACGCGGGCGGCCTCGAAGTGCTCGGTGGGGATGGCCTGGAGGCCCGCCAGGAAGATCAGCGCGTTGTAGCCGACCCACCGCCAGATGATCATGAGGGAGACGGACGACTTGATGCCCCACTCCGAGGACAGCCAGCCGATCCCGTCCACCCCGATCGCCCGCAGCACCGCGTTGGCGAGGCCCGCCTGGGCGAAGACCGAGCCGAAGACGACGGTCATGGCGACCATCGAAGTCACGTTGGGGATGAAGTAGGCCACCCGGTAGACGCTGGTGAAGCGGACCTGCGAATGCAGCAGGAACGCCAGCACCAGGGCCAGGAACAGCATCGGCACCGTCGACAGGAACCAGATCTCGAAGGTGTTGAGCACCGAGTGCCAGAACACCGAGTCCTGAAGCAGCCAGCCGTACTGTTTGAACCCGACGAAGCGCATGTCTCCGATGCCGTCCCAGTCCTGGAAGGACAGGTAGACGGAGAAGACGATCGGGAAGGCGCCGAAGACGGCGAACAGCACGTAGAACGGGGAGATGGCGAGCAGGGGCGGGACATGACGCCTGCGTCCGCCCGGGGTGGTGGACTTGGTACGACTTGCAGGCCGCCGCTCGTCGGCCGCCGGCGCACCGGCCGGATCGAGAACCGTGGCCATGTCAGCTCACCCCCACCCGGGACAGCGTGGTCTCGGCCGTGTTCACGGCGTCCCGCCACGCCCGGTCGGGGTTCTTGCCGAGCATCTCCACATTGGTCAGCTCCTGGAAGAACGGGGTGTTGGCGGTCTCCTCGTAGGGGCTGAAGTAGACGACCGGGGCCTTCTGGGCGGCCGGGCCGAAGACGTCGATGGGCTGCTGACCGCCGAAGAAGGAGTCGGGCTTGTGCATCGCCGGGTCGGCGTAGGCGGCCGGAGTGGTGGGGAACAGGGCCATCTCCTGGTAGCTCTTGAGCTGGTTCGCCGGGCTGAGCAGCCACTTCAGGAAGGCGAAGGCCGCTTCCGGTTCCCGGCAGTAGCGGGTCAGGGTGACGTAGGAACCGCCGTAGTTGCAGGGGCCGTCGGGCAGCGTGGTGAGCCGCCAGGATCCGGAGGTCTTCGGCGCGGTCTCCTTCAGGCCGTAGCTGGCCCACACCGCCGTGGTCATGGTGGCGATCCGGCTCCCGCTCATGGCCGCGTTGTAGTCGGGCGTCCCGTCCGTGATCCTGGCGCTGAGTCCCTGGCGGAGGATGTCCACGGACAGGTCCCAGGCACGCCGGACGTGCTCCTGGTCGCCGATGAAGCGGTTGTCTGCATCCACGAACTGCTCGGGGCTCTGGAGCAGGACCTGCTGGAAGACGTTGCCGATGTTGCTCACGAGGTAGGGCTTGCCCGGCCCCTTCGCCCGCAGTGTCCGTCCGGCGGCGATGAACTTCTCCCAGGTGGGCACCCCTTCGGCGACATCCTCCGGTTCGTGGGGCAGTCCGGCCTTCTCGAAGAGGTCCCGGCGGTAGTAGAGCGCGGTGGGGCCGGCGTCCAGGGGGAAGCCGATCATCCTGCCCGTCGGGGTGAAGCAGGCCTTCCACTTCCACTCGAGGTACTGGTCGCGGACGGATTCCGCGCCGAGCGTGCGCAGGTCGAGGAACTCGTTCTCGTCGGGGAAGAACGTGGCGAGGTTGTCGCTGTTGACGACCGTCAGGTCCGGAACGTAGGCGCGGGCGGCGAGGCTGGTGCGCACCTTGGAGTCGATCTCGCCGTCCGGGATCTGGGACCCCCTCACCCGCAGCCCCGGCACGCCGGGTACGCCGCGTCTGGCGGTGGCGAGCAGCTTGTCGCTGAGCGAGCCCTTCCAGTACCAGAGGCTGAGGTGGTCGGTGCCGGTGGACGCCGATCCCGACTCGGCCCCGCATCCGGTCAGTGCGAGCAGGCCCGCTCCCGCGCCGCCCAGGGAGGCCCCCAGAAAGCGTCTGCGGGACATCGTTCGGTGTTCCATGGGGGCGCACTCGCTTTCCGGGCATACCGCGGCCGGGGGACAGCGCTGCCGCAGGGCCCGTTCTCACGGGGATGGGGGGACGCTTCCGGGGGGATGGGGAAGCGAAGACAACGATGTCGGCGGGCGCGGGGTAGTCGGGCCGACGGTCTCGCGATGGGGGTTTCTGAGGGATCGTGAACGTTCACGTGAACGTTGCCGTTGAGTATCGAGGCGCCCGAAAACCGGTGTCAAGGGAACTGCACGGCAGATCTGCCGCCCGGCACGACGGCCCGGGGAGTCAGGCGGACTCGCGTACGACCAGTTCGGGCGTCACCCACGCGTCCGCGCCACGCAACGGCTCCTCAGCGGCGCACAGCCGGGCCACCTGCTCCACGGCCAGCCGTCCCAGCTGCCGCTTGTCGATGTGCAGGGTGGTCAGGGCGGGGTCCACCAGTTCGCCCAGGGAGAGGCCGTCGAAGCCCAACACGGCCAGATCGTCCGGCACTCTGCGGCCACGGCGCCGGGCGGTGCGCATCGCCCCGACCGCGATCAGGTCGTTGAACCCGAAGACCGCGGTGATCTCCGGCCGCGCCTCCAGCAGCCGCTCCATGCCGGCCTCGCCCCCCGCCACGCTGTGCTCGGGGCACAGCACGATCCAGCTGTCGTCGACGGGCAGGCCGTGCCGCCGGACCTGCTCGAGGAAGGCCTGCTTGCGGGCACCGGGTCCACGCTCGCCGTCCAGCATGCCGATCCGGCGGTGCCCGGCCTCGACCAGATGGGCGATGCCCTGCTCGACACCGGCGAAGGCGTCGATACCGACGGCCGCGAACCGGGTCTGCTGCGGGCCGCGCTCCAGCAGCACCAGCGGCACGCCCCCGAGGTGCCGGGTGAGCACGTCGTCCGAATCCTTGAAGTAGCCCACGACCGCGTCCGCCTGGTGGGAGAGCACGTCGAGCGCCTGCCGCTCCCTGGCCTCGTCGATACGGGAGTCCCATACGACGACCTGCCAGCCGCGCTGCTCGGCCGCCTCCAGCACTCCGGCGGCCACCTCGGGGAAGAACGGGTTCCGCAGGTCCGGGATGACCAGGCCCGCCGTCACCGCCCCCTTCTGGACGAGTCCGCGCGCGAACCGGCTGGGCCGGTAGTCCAGGAGCCGCGCCGCCTCCAGCACCCGCTCCTTGGTGCCGGGGTCGATCTCGCCCTTGTCGTTGACCGCCCGGGAGACCGTCTGGCGTGACACCCCGGCCAGTCGTGCGACGTCATGGATCGTGGCCCGGCGCCGGGCACCGTCGGGCCGCTCGCCACCCGGCTCCACCCGTTGATTGTCGGTCCACACGCTGAGCACTGTATCCGGCACCGGGTGCGGCCCGGCAGGGGCAGCCGGGCGGGCCGCTCAGCCGTCGAGCTCGCTGAACAGCGTCAGCTGCAGGGCGCCGGGGGCCTTCAGCCGCGAGTTCAGGGAGTTCCAGGCGGTGCGCGTCGGCTCGGCGACGACCTCGGCTCCGGCGGCGGACGGCTTCGCCGTGACGGCGACGGAGTCGTCCGCCTCGAGGATCGTGACCCGCCCGTCGTCCGAGGCGATCGCGCCCCGCTCGGTCAGACCGAGCACGTCCTGGTGGAAGTGCAGCGCGGCGTCGTAGTCGCTGACAGCCCACGCACCGGCAGGTTGATTCCCCCGCTCACCCCGAACGCCCGCGCCCGCGGCCCCTTTTCGGCGCCCACCGACGAACCGGGACCTGGCCCCCGAGCCCGGCCGGACCTCTGAGCCCGAGCCCCCGAGCCCGGCCGGATCAGCCGCAAGCGGCAACCGCCACCCGGCTCCGCCCCAGTCCCGAGAAGGCCCCTCAGAACAACGCGCTGTACGCGTTCAGCGCCGGCTGCCCGCCGAGGTGGGCGTAGAGGACGGTGGAGTCGCTGCCGATCTCCCCACGGGAGACCAGATCGATCATCCCGGCCATGGACTTCCCCTCGTACACGGGGTCGGTGACCATGCCCTCCGTCCGGGCCGCGAGCCGCATCGCCGCCAGGGTGGTCTCGTCGGGGACGCCGTACGTGCCCGCGTGGTACCGCTCGTCGAGTTCGACGTCGGACTCCGTCACCTCACGCTTGAGGCCGATGAGCTGCCCGGTGTTGTGGGCGATCCGGGCGATCTGCGTGCGGGTGGCGGCCGGCTTGGCCGAGCCGTCGATGCCGAGCACGCGCCGGGGCCGCCCGCCCGCCTCCTCCAGCGCGGCGAACCCGGCGACCATGCCGGCCTGCGTCGACCCGGTCACCGAGCACACCACCACGGTGTCGAAGAAGACGCCCAGCTCCCGCTCCTGCTCGGCGACCTCGTACGCCCACCCGGCGAAGCCGAGGCCACCGAGCGGATGATCGGAGGCACCGGCCGGGATGGCGTACGGCTTCCCGCCGCCCTCCTCGACCTCCCTGAGCGCCTGTTCCCAGCTCTCCTTGAACCCGATCCCGAACCCGGCCTTCACCAGCCGCACATCGGCCCCGGCGAGCCGGCTGATCAGGATGTTGCCGACCTTGTCGTACACGGCGTCGGGCCAGTCCACCCAACTCTCCTGCACGAGCACACACTTGAGCCCGGCCCGGGCGGCGACGGCAGCGACCTGGCGGGTGTGGTTGGACTGCACCCCGCCGATCGACACGAGCGTGTCACAGCCCTGGGCGAGCGCGTCGGCGACCAGGTACTCCAGCTTGCGGGTCTTGTTCCCGCCGTACGCGACACCGGAGTTGCAGTCCTCGCGCTTGGCCCAGAGGGAGGCGCCGCCGAGATGCTCGGTCAGCCGCTCCAGGCGGTGGACGGGCGAGGGCCCGAAGAGCAGGGGGTAACGCTCGTACGAGGAAAGGGACATGGGTCCTCCCGGGGTCGGGATGGGGACGGTCTCAGTCGGCGAGTTCTTCGAGCCCCCGCCAGATCTCCGCCGTGACGCGGACCGCTTCGGCCGCGTCACCGGCCGCACAAGCCTCGATCAGCCGCTCGTGCAGCCCGGCCGAACGGCAGCTGCCGCCCTGGCCGAAGCGCCGTCTCTCCAGGCGGCGGATGAGCGGGGTGTAGCGGGCGGCGGTCGCGGCGGCCGCGCGATTGCCGCTCACCCGGACGAGGACCTCGTGCAGCGCGTCGTCGGCACTCAGGGCCGCGTTCACGTCTCCGGTGCCGACGGCGGCGGCGAACCGCTCGTTGGCGGCACGCATCGCCTCGATGTCCGCGGCCTTCAGCCGGGGCACGGCGACCCGCGTCACCAGCTCGTGCATGGCGCCGACCACGGCGGCGGCGTCCCGCACGTCGGAGGCCACCAGCGGAGTCACCCGGGTGTAGCTCTGCGGCTTGCTCTCCAGCAGCCCCTCGTCCACCAGCCGGGAGAACGCCTCCCGCACCGGCGCCCGGGACAGTCCGAGCCGCTCCGCGAGCTCGGCGTCCCGCACCACCGCGCCGGGTTCGATCTCCCCGGCCACGATGGCGTCCCGGATCGCCGCGTACGCGCGGTCCCTGAGCAGGGTCCGGGGCACGGGTCGGATGGTCTCCATGAACTGAAATGTTAGATGTCAGCCGCGACCGCACACAAGAGGCACGGGACAAGACCGTGGCCCGCACTCCCCACGCGGTGCGGGCCACGGTCTCTCATGCCGCCCAGGGCCAGTCGGCGTCCCGGGAGGCCTCGATCAGCGGAACCATCCGGAAGGCCGCGTCCGAGAGGCCGCCGAAGGTGTGCCGGTTCGCCGTCCCCGACGGGCCGTGGCCCGCCCGGTATCCGGCGAGGTTCCAGGTGTAGACCGGCACGCCGGCCGGGACCTGCTCGGTCGGGTCGCCCCGGTGGTGGTGCGTGTACTGCTCGTCGGTGACGATCAGCACCCGGTCGTGCTTCCGGTAGTGCCGGCGCACCGCCTCCGTCGTGTCGGTGCCGCCCAGGTCGCCGAAGCGGTCGAGGATCTTCAGCACCGACTCGCCCGCGCGGAACCGCACACGGCCGCTCGTCGAGCCGAACTCGACCAGGTCCGCGCGCTCGGCCCGCAGCGCGAGCGCCGTACCGAAGATCGCCGCCGCGTCGGCGCGGGTGAGTTCCGAGCGGTCGGACAGCCGCGACCAGAACATCGAGCCAGAGCGGTCCACGAGCACCAGCGTCCGGCCGGGCAGCGCGGGCACGTTGGCCAGCGAGTGGCCGAGGGCCCGCTCCAGCGCGTACGACCAGCGCAGCGACGGCGCGTGCTGGTACGCGGCGAGGTACCGGAAGGGGAACTGCCGCGAACGCGCGACCTCCGCCGGGTCGCTGATCCGCGCGGCGACCCGCTCGGCGACCTCGTCGGACACCCCCGCCTCGTCGAAGTTCCGCAGGTTGCGCACGAGCGCCATGGTGCCCATGGACGGAATCACGGACTCCCATGCCGCCTTGTCCATCGGCCCCTGGATCCAGCCCGCCAGCGTCTCCCATGTCATTCCGGCCGCGGCCAGCCGCTCGGCACCGCCCTCGGCGGTCACGACCGCGCGCCGCTCCTCGACCGGCAGCGCCATCAGCTCGCGGTGCGCGCCGAGGACACGATCCGTCTCCGGCGGCACCGCGGTGTCGGGGTTGTGCCGCCGGTCGAGGGCGTAGCGGAACAGCTCGCCCTGCCACGGCTTGTCCGGGTCCGGGGCGGCGTGCACGAGGTTGAGGATGTCGCCGAAGCGGTAGCCCTTGGAGGCGGTATCGTACTTCAGCAGTGCCTTGCCGTGGTAGAGGCGGCGCACGGCATCGGCGACACCCCGCTTCACCGGCTTCGGCACGTTCCGCCCGTACATCGCGGTCCAGTACGCCAGCAGCTCGCCGGGCTCGTCGGGCCGCTGGAGCACGGAGGCGACGACCTGCCGGTTGGACGGGCCGTCGGCCGCGCCCGCGTCCAGTCGGGCCTTGACGTACTCGGCGGCGCCGACGACCGAGGCCGTGCGCAGGTTGCCCTCGCCGCGCAGCCAGCCGAGCAGGCCGGCCGTCCATGCCGAGTCGGTGACGGCGAGTTCGCGCACGAGCTTCGCGAAGCGGTCGTCGCGGTCGGCGCCGGTCTCGTAGAAGGTCTGCTGCGAGACGAAGTTCGAGACGGCGAGCAGGAAGAGCTCGGAGCGGGCATCCCGCTCGCGGCCGCGGCCGCCCTCGTAGGTGCGCAGCACACGCCCTGTGGACGTCACGCGCGAGACGGGACGCGCACGGGCTGCCTTGGAGTTGAATCGCGCCATGGTGAATTCCCCCGAATTCAATCGCATTTCCGAGGGAGACGCTGCATGCGAGAAAAGAAGTGGGCGCCCGAGGACAGAAGTCGGCGACGGACTAATTCAGATGCTCTACCCATTGAGCTACAGCGACCCGAAGTCGCTGACGGGACTCGAACCCGCAACCCTCCGATCCCAGGAAGTAACCGTTGCCTGCGCACCGGGCACCCACCACATGCTGCGCCTCCCGAGATCAAGTCGGCGGCGGCTTTTGATTCTTTGGAAGAGAAGTAGCCGCTGCCATCGCACCGGGAGGTGCGTGACGTTGTGCTCTCACTGTAGGAGGCGCAGCGCAGGACCTGCGAGCGAATTAATTACCGCTTCTGGCGCTTCCACGGTCCGGTGATGGCGAGCAGGATGCCCGGGTCCTGGATGTTGGCGTAAAGGGTCTTGCCGTCGGGTGAAAACGTGACACCGGCGAACTCGCTGTACTCCGGCTCCTCTTCGGTGCCGACGTTCAGGTCGTTGCGGGCGATCGGGTACGTGCGGCCGCTCTCGGTGGCGCCGAAGAGGTGCGAAACACCCTCGCCGTCCTCGGCCAGGACGATGCCACCGTACGGGGAGACGGTGATGTTGTCGGGGCCGTCGAAGGCGCCGTCCTTCGACGGGTCGGGATTCACGCCGAGCAGGACCTTCAACGTCAGCGTCCGGCGCTTGGGGTCGTAGAACCAGACCTGGCCGTCGTGCCGGACGGGGCTCTCCTCACGGGCGTACGAGGAGACGATGTAGGCACCGCCGTCGCCCCACCACATGCCCTCCAGCTTGCGGGCGCGGGTGACCTGGTCGTCCTTGAACTGCTTGCGCACGGGGGTGGTGCGGGCGTCGCGGTCGGGTACGTCCATCCAGTCGACGCCGTAGACGGTGCCGATCTTCGTGGCCCGGGACAGGTCGTCGACGAACTTACCGCCGGAGTCGAAGCACTTGGGCGCCTGGAGGACACCGGCGTCGTCGGCGAGCTCGCGGAACTTTCCGGGGCCGTACGCGAAGCCCTTGGGCGGGGTCCAGCGGTAGAAGAGGCCGTTGGGCTCGTCGTCGTCCTCGGTGAGGTAGGCGTGGCCGCGCTTGGGGTCGATGACGACGGCCTCGTGGTCATAGCGGCCGAAGAACTTCAGCGGCTTGGGGCTGCGATTGGCGCGCCGGTCACACGGATCGACCTCGAACACGTAACCGTGGTCCTTGGTCATGCCGTTGACGCCGGCCTTGTCGGAGTTCTCCTCGCAGGTGAGCCAGGTGCCCCAGGGGGTGCTGCCGCCGGCGCAGTTGGTGGAGGTGCCGGCGATGCCCACCCACTCGGCGACACGTCCGTCGGGGCGTACTTCGACGACCGTGCAGCCGCCGGCGGCGGCCGGGTCGTAGACGAGGCCCTCGGTGAGCGGCACCGGGTGCTCCCAGTTGGCGCGCGGGCCCTTCAGCTCGTGGTTGTTGACGAGCAGGGTGGTGCCGCGGGGACCGTCGAAGGTGGCGGTGCCGTCGTGGTTGGACGGCGTGAACTCGCCGGACTCCAGCTTGGTCCTGCCGCTGTAGGTGAGGATCCGGTAGGTGAAGCCGGCGGGCAGGGCGAGGATGCCCTTGGGGTCCGGGGCCAGTGGCCCGTAGCCCACTCCGTACCGGGAGTCCGCGGGCGCCTCCCCCGCGCTGTCGGTGTCGTAGGACGCGAGGGCGTTCGGTGCGGTGGCGAGGGCGCCGACACTGCCCGCCAGCGCGACTCCGGCACCGGTGATCGCGGAGGTTCTGGCGAAGTCCCTGCGGGTGAGCGACATGGTGTCTCCTGTGACGGTGAGTATGCCGTGGAGGGTGGCGGACCTCGTTCGCCGCCACCGTTCCGCTCATCCATGAACGCCGGTTGAACAACACCCCAGGGGTGCGGGGAACTGCGCGATAAGCCAGGACGGCGCCGCACCCGCAGACAAGATCAACCGCCCTGTTGCGACCGCGCCTTGAATGCAGCCTTCCGCGCTTCCTTCGCCACCTTCTTGTCGGGATGCAACCGCCCCATCGCCTCCAGCACGTCAGCCACAGCAGGATGATCCACACGCCACACAGCCGCAAAAAAACCACTGTGCTGCTGGGCGAGCCCCTGCACCAGTGCCCGCAGCTCCTCGGAGTTCCCCTCGGCGGCCAGCTGCGCGGCCACCGTGTCGATGGTCAGCCAGTAGACCATCGCCTCCGAGGGAGGGGGCACGTCGGCGGCGCCGTGCTCGGTGAGCCACACGCGCGCGAGGCCGCCCAGCTCGGCGTCGTCGAGGACCTCCCGCAGGGCCGGCTCGGCCGAGGCACCCACCAGGGACAAGGCCTGCTGGCACCGCAACCGCCGCAGCGGCGCCCCGGCATCGGAACCTCGGGCCGCCGCCAGCAACTCCCGCGCCGAGGCGAGGGAGTCACGGCGGGCCAGCCACTGCTCGGTCTCGGCCTGCGCCGCGGCCGGCGGGAACGTCGCCGTGCCGTCGAGCAGCGCGTCGGCCCCCTTGTCCGCGAGGTCCCCGACCGCAGGCGCCTCGAACCCGGCCTCCAGCAGCCGGGCACGCATCCCGTACAGCCCGAGGGGGGTGAGCCGGACCATGCCGTACCGGGAGACGTCGGTGTCGTCGACGGGTGCCGCGGGCTCCTCCTCGGCATCGGCCATGAGCGCCTCGTCCACGGGCTGGTACTCCACGAACCCCACCGGCTCCAGCATCCGGAACTGGTCGTCCAGCCGCATCATCGCGTCGGACACCTGCTCCAGGACGTCGTTGGTGGGCTCGCCCATGTCGCTGGGCACGATCACCGACGCGGCCAGCGCGGGCAGCGGCACCGGCGCCTCGCCGGGCGTGTCCTCGCCGACGGTGAGCAGGTAGAGGTTGCCGAGCACACCGTCGAGGAATTCGGCCTCGGACTCGGGGTCCCAGTCGAGGGCGGAGAGGTCGAGCCCGCCGTCCTCGTCGACGAGATCCGCGAGTCCCTCCAGATCGGGCACGCTCGCGTCGGCGAGCACCGTCTCCAGGGCCGCGAGCCACAGGGCGAGCACGTCCTGCGGCGAGCCACCGGTGAGCAGGGCCAGGTCCTCGCCCGCCCGGACGGTGCCCTCCTCCTCGTCGACGACCTCGACGAGTCCGGCGTCCACGGCCACCCGCCACGCCTCACTGGCGTCGGCGGCGGCATCGTCCCCGCTCAGCCCGAGCGACTCGACCGCCGCGGGCAACTGCTCGTCGACGAGCCCTCCCCCGGCGTCGACGCGGGTGTCCGGCCCGGCCCAGCGGGCGAGCCGGGCGGCCCGGGACAGCAACGGCGTGGACAGTGCGGCACGCGCCAGCTCCGCTTCGGAGTGCAGCCGCACCGGCGGCAGGGGGGAGCTGTCTGACATCGGCTGTTTCTCCTAGGGCGCCTTCATACGACTCAGCCGCTCAGCCTAGACGGATTTCCACCCATGCCGCCCACTTCATCTCCCCGTCAGCCGCCGTACATGGCCGAAACCTTGACAAGTGACGTGACCAGGCTGGAGATTGACGCGCGTAGAAGTCGGCGGACAGTTGTTCACCGGGTCGGCCCCACCCTGCCCGCCCGTCCACCGCCGCTACGCGCGTCACACCGCCCACCCCACAGGTAGCGGCAGACAGTCCACGCACCACCCTCGTCCCGGCACCTGTCATGTCCCCGGAGGGAACCCCGTTGCCGAGCAAGTCGTCCGCGCGTCTCGCCGCGCTCACCGTCGCCGCCGCGTGCTCCGCGGCATCCACGATCGTCCTCACCACCCCCGCGCACGCGGACTCGGTCCGCGTCCACGACGTCCAGGGCAGCACCCGGACCTCCCCGTACGCGGGGAAGCAGGTCACGGACGTGGCCGGAATCGTCACCGGCATCCGGACCTACGGTTCCTCCCGCGGCTTCTGGATCCAGGACCCGAACCCGGACGCCGACCCGGCGACCAGCGAGGGTGTCTTCGTCTTCACCAGCTCGACGCCGAAGGGAGTCGCCGTCGGTGACTCCGTCACGGTCAGCGGCACGGTCGCGGAGTACGTCCCCGGCGGCACCGCCTCCGGCAACCAGTCGCTGACGGAGATCACCAAACCGGTGTTCACGGTCCTCTCCAGCGGCAACGAGCTCCCCGCCACGACCAAGGTCGACGCCAGGTCGGTCCCCGCCACCTACGCGCCGCCCGGCGACACCACGGCGAACGGCTCGATCAACGCCCTCGCCCTCAAGCCCTCGAAGTACGCCCTGGACCACTACGAGGCGCTGGAGGGCATGACCGTCCGCGTCTCCGACACCCGCGTCGTCGGCGCCACCGACCCGTACACCGAACTCTGGGTGACGGTGAAGCCGCACGAGAACCGCAACCGCCACGGCGGCACGGTCTACGGCTCCTACGACGCCCAGAACACCGGCCGCCTCCAGATCCAGTCCCTCGGGGCGACGGCCGACTTCCCGAAGGCGAACGTAGGCGACACCCTCACCGGCACGACTGCGGGCCCGCTCGACTACAACCAGTTCGGCGGCTACACCCTCGTCGCGAGCGAGCTCGGCACGCTCAAGACCGGGGACCTGAAGCGCGAGACGACCCGCAAGCAGCGCAGCGGCGAACTGTCGGTCGCGACGTACAACGTCGAGAACCTCGACCCGACAGACGCCACGTTCGCCGCCCACGGCTCCGCGATCGTGAACAACCTGAAATCGCCGGACATCGTGTCCCTGGAGGAGATCCAGGACAACAACGGTGCGACGAACGACGGCACGGTCGCCGCCGACCAGACCCTGACCAAGCTGATCGACGCGATCGTCGCGGCCGGCGGCCCGAAGTACGACTGGCGCTCGATCGACCCGGTCGACAGCGCCGACGGCGGCGAGCCGGGCGGCAACATCCGCCAGGCGTTCCTGTTCAACCCGAAGCGGGTCTCCTTCACCGACCGCGCGGGCGGCGACGCCACGACGGCCACCGACGTGACGAAGATCCGCGGCAAGGCCCACCTCACGCTCAGTCCCGGCCGTATCGCCCCCGCCGACGAGGCCTGGAAGAACAGCCGCAAGCCGCTGGCCGGCGAGTTCGCCTTCCGCGGCCGTACGGTCTTCGTGATAGCCAACCACTTCAACTCCAAGGGCGGCGACCAGGGCCTGACCTCCCAGTACCAGCCGCCGTCCCGCAGCTCCGAGACCCAGCGCCACCAGCAGGCCACCCTGGTGAACGCCTTCGTCAAGGACGTCCTCGACACCCAGAAGAACGCGGACGTCGTCACGCTGGGCGACATCAACGACTTCGAGTTCTCCCGCACCGCGAGGCTCCTCGAGGGCCGCGGCGAACTCTGGTCGGCGATCAAGTCGCTCCCCCGCAACGAGCGTTACTCATACGTCTACCAGGGCAACAGCCAGGTCCTCGACCAGATCCTGATCAGCCCGTCGATCCGCCGCGACTGCGACTTCGAGTACGACAGCGTGCACATCAACGCGGAGTTCAACGACCAGATCAGCGACCACGACCCCCAAGTCCTGCGCTTCCGCCCGTAACCCACAAGGGCCGGCTGAACGACTGCTTCAGCCGGCCCACCTCACCTCACTCACCCCGGCACGAGCCCCAGAGCATGCCGGTACCGGCTCCCGATCGTCCCCTTCATCCCCGGATACGCCCGCACCCGCTCCCACGCATCGGTCCCCGGCGCGGCCAAGGCGTCGTCGTAGGCCTGGTCACTCTCCCACTCGGCGTAATTCAGCACATGCCCGCCATCCACACTCAGGTGGAAGTGAGCGGAGATCAGCCCGGCGTGCCCTTCCTGATCGTCCCCCAAAGCCTTCAGCACCAAGTCGACCCACTCCTCCGGCCGCGCCCCGGCCTCTTCCTCGAAGTCGATCCGCACGGTGACGATCAGCCCCGGCACCCGCTCGTCCCCGACGGCCCGCTCCCGGCTGCGATACCGCCGGTACCGCCCGAGCCCCACGCGCTCGATCCCCGGCACGGCGGTGTCGATCTCGTCGACCCGCTCCTGCCGTTGGGTCTTCACAAACGCCTCGAAGGCCTGCTCACCGCTCCACTGCGAATGGTGCATCAGCGTGGACCCGTCATGCCCCGCGTACACGTGATACCCCAGCAGATCATCAGCGGGCCACGGCCGCCGCTCCCACGTACGCCCGATCGCCTCGACAGTCCGCTCCTGCCGCTCGGGCGTCCCCACACGCCAGGTACTGAAGAGGGGAGCACCGGTGCGCGGGTCGGTGAGATCGGGATGCTGTTCGGTCCGACGGCTCATTGAACACTCCAGTCACGGTTCGCCGAATGCGTACACACCCCACCTTTCAACCTCAACCAAGCTTGAGGTCAAGCGCGGGTTTTCAGGTACGCGGCGTCGGTGCTGGGGCCGGGTGGGTCCGCAACCCGGCGGACCGGGGTGCCGCTGCGCCCACCCGTGCCGCCCTTAGCGGCACGCATGCCCGCAGCTAGGCGGGACGGGCGGCGCAAGCCACGACGCGCCCGCAGCCGCCGGCTCACGGAAGGGGACGTGTCGGGGGGTGTCCGCCCGCAGCGGTTGGCGCGTCAACGAACAGTCAGTCGGCGTGAAACCCCATCGCGCCGTTCCGAGGACGGACACCCCCCGACACGGCCCCGACCCACCACCGGCGAACAGGCGAAGCGCACGCCCCCAAGCCGCCACAAGCACTCAGTGATGCCCGTGATGATGCCTCCGCCGCAACACCCCGACAGCCACCACCGCCCCCGCAGCCGCCCCCACCACCAGCACCGGCCGCGGATGCCGCAACCCGGCCTGAACAGCACCGCGCACCGGCCGAGGCCCCGTATGCGTCGCCCTGTCCTGCACCGTATGCCCAGCCTGCACCGCACTGCTGCGCAACTGCACCGTCATCGCCCCGGCCTTGTCCCGGAGATCAGCCGCCCGCGCCCGCGCACGCCCCTTCACATCCGCCTTCCCCGCCAACTCCTCCACGGTATTGCCGAGTTCACTGCGGGTCCGCTCGATCTGTCGCCGCAGCTCATCGGGCCCCTTGGCCCCACTCGTCGCGTCCGTCATCGATGCGCCCTTTCCCTGATCGCCTCCACGTCCGCCTTCACACTGCCGAGAGCCTCCTCAGGCGTGGGAGGCGTGGCCCGACGCAGCTGCCCCCGGCCGACCGCACCCAGCACAGCGGCGATGACGAACAGCACCCCCGTCACGATGAGCGCCGCGGCCCACACGGACAGCACCAGCGAGAGCGCGGCGACGCCCGTACCGGCCAGCGCGAGAAACCCGGCATAGGCGACGGCACCCGCCGCACCGAGCAACCCCCCACCACGCCCCGCACGCCGCCCCTTCTCGGTCAGCTCCTCCTTGGCGAGAGCCACTTCCTGCCGCACCAGCAGCGAGAGCTGCTCCGCGGCCTGTCCGACGAGCTCGCCCACGGAGTGGTGCTCGTCGTGCACGACCCGATGTTCCATCCGATGTTCCATCGTTCCGGTCACAGCGTTCCGCCTCCTCTCGAAGCAGGAACCCCCGAGTACCCGGACCGCGACCCCACACGCACGAACCCCGCCCGCTGAACCTCGAAGCAAGTCTCACCCATACCTGGTAGCAAATTTAAGTGGAGCTACACAGACACGCCGCCGACACTACTGACATGACGACACCGTTCGGCCGCGCCCTCTGCGCCATGATCACCCCGTTCACCGAGACCGGAACCCTGGACCTCGACGGCGCCCAGCACCTCGCCACCCACCTGATCGCACACGGCTGCGACGGCCTGGTGCTCTCAGGCACGACGGGCGAATCCCCGACCACCACGGACGCCGAGAAGTCGGCCCTGATCGCCGCCGTCCGCGAGGCCGTGGCCGACAGGGCGTCGATCGTCGCGGGCATCGGCACCGCCGACACAAGGCACACCGCCGACCTGGCCCGGGAGGCCGAGAAGGCGGGCGCGGACGGCCTGTTGGTGATCCCGCCGTACTACAGCAGACCCCCGCAGGACGCGATCGAGGCCCACTTCCGCGAGATCGCGGACGCCACCGAACTCCCGCTCATGCTCTACGACATCCCGATCCGCACCGGTACCCGCGTCGAACCCGAGACGATCCTCCGCCTCGCCGGACACCCCCGGATCGTCGCGGTCAAGGACTGCTCCTACGACTTCCTGGGCGCCCAGAAGGTGCTGGACCGCACGGACCTGGCGTACTACGCGGGCTGCGACGAACACAATCTCGCGCTGTACGCCGTAGGCGGCACGGGCTATGTCAGCACGGTCGCGAACGTGATCCCGAGCCACCTGCGAGGGGTCCTGGACGCCTTCGACGCGGGCGACACCGCACAGGCGGCCCGCCTCCAGCGGCGAGCCACGCCCCTCATCGAGGCGGTCATGTCGGCAGGCCTGCCGGGCACCGTCACCACGAAGGCGCTCCTCACCGCACTGAACCTCCCCGCAGGCCCGGTCCGCGCTCCCCTACGCCCCGCCGACCGCACCACGACCGACGGACTGCTGTCGCTCCACAGGTCCCTGACCACCACCTGACCGGACCCCCGGGGCGAGCCCTGCCCCCAAACGGGCCAGGGGCCGGTGTCCGCACCACACACCCATGTGCGATACGAACCCCCGGCCACCCCACAACCGTCCTGCCGGCTCAGTTCCAGGCGTACCCGTCACCGAACAGCAGCGTGTGTTCCAGCACGTCCTCCGCCGGGTCGTCGATCTGGCCGGTGCTGACGTTGACCAGACCGAACCGGTGGCCGTTGTGCGAGTTCGTATTGGTCTCGTCGGCGTGCGCGGCCCCCGCCGGAAGCCAGCACACGGCCAGTACCGCGGCCGCCCCGGCCAGACAGCGCGCCACGACCCGCTCTCGCTCGTTCCTCATGCCCCGGTCCTCGTTTCATCGGTTCGGCGTCAGATCGGACACTGCGTCCACCAGTTCATCTGCCTGGCCCGTCGCGAGGTCACGCCCGGCAAATTCGTACGTCCGTAGCCCGGTTCAGCGGAAGGCGTCACCGTTCTCCGCTGCCCACTGCCGGAACGACCTGGCCGCGGAACCGGTGACCTGCGCAACCGTGTCGCGCACCGTCAGCAACTCGTCGTTGACGTCCCCGCCCATGAGATCGAGCACCTCGTGCGCGGTCTCGTCCCCCATGAAGGAAGCCATCTGCCGATGTGCCTCCTCCGGGCTGATCTCGACGAGGGCCACCTCCCGCCCCAGAGCCGCCGCGACGGCCGCGACCTGCTGCCGGACGGTGACGCGTTCCGGCCCCGTCAGTGCGTACGTCCGCCCTCGATGGCCCGGCTCGGTCAGCGCCGCGCGAGCGACCGCCGCGATGTCCGCGGGGTGGACGGCGGGAAGACCGACGTCCGCATACGGCGCCCGGACCACGCCCTCCGCGCGGATCGACTGCGCCCACCACAGGGTGTTCGAGGCGTACTGCGTCGGCCGCAGGATCGTCCAGGCCATACCGCTGTCCTTGAGCAACCGCTCGACGGCCAGGTTCGCGCCGGCCGCGGTCAGCCGCGGATGGGTCTGCACGGTGATCGACGACACGAGCACCACATGCTCCACGCCGGCCTGCCGGGCAGCCGCGAGAACCTCCTCCTCTGCTCCCATCCCCGACAACAGAAACAGCGAACGCACCCCCTCCAGCGCGCCCTTCAGCGAGTCCGCCCGACCGAGATCGCCCTCAACGGCCTCGATCCCATCAGGAAACGAGACCCGCCCCGCATCCCGGGTCAGCCCCCGCACAGACGCGGCACCCCCCAGACTCAACTCCCTCAGCAGAACCCTTCCGATGTTTCCGGTCGCACCGGTCACGAGAATCATCGCCGCCCACTCCTGCCCCAGATATCGATCACTTGACCGGCAGGCTAAAACCTCGACTTTCCTTGAGGTCAAGGCACCGAACCGACGCCGGACACACGAACGCCCTCCCGGCCGTCCTCGGGCCTGGGAGGGCGCTCGGCGATGACCGAGGCAGATCAGTTGTGGCTGTGCAGGATCTCGTTCAGCCCGCCCCACACCGCGTTGTTCGGCCGGGCCTCGACCGTGCCGGTGACCGAGTTGCGGCGGAACAGGATGTTGGAGGCGCCGGACAGCTCGCGGGCCTTGATGATCTGGCCGTCGGGCATGGTGACGCGGGTGCCGGCGGTGACATAGAGGCCGGCCTCGACGACGCACTCGTCGCCGAGGGCGATGCCCACGCCCGCCTCGGCGCCGATCAGGCAGCGCTCGCCGATGGAGATGATGACGTTGCCGCCGCCGGACAGCGTGCCCATGGTGGAGGCGCCGCCGCCGATGTCCGAGCCGTCGCCGATCAGGACGCCCGCGGAGATACGGCCCTCGACCATCGACGTGCCGAGCGTGCCGGCGTTGAAGTTCACGAAGCCCTCGTGCATGACGGTGGTGCCCTCGGAGAGGTGCGCACCGAGGCGGACCCGGTCGGCGTCGGCGATGCGGACGCCCTTGGGGGCCACGTAGTCCGTCATGCGCGGGAACTTGTCCACGCTCGTCACCTGCAGGTGCAGGCCCTCGGCGCGCGCGTTCAGGCGGACCTTCTCCAGGTCGTCGACGGCGACCGGGCCCAGCGAGGTCCAGGCGACGTTGGCGAGATGGCCGAAGATGCCGTCGAGGCTCTGGCCGTGCGGCTTCACCAGGCGGTGCGAGAGCAGGTGCAGGCGCAGGTAGACGTCGTGCGCGTCGACCGGCTTCTCGTCGAGGGAGGCGATGACCGTGCGGACCGCGACCACCTCGACGCCCCGGCGGGCGTCCGGGCCGACCGCAGCGGTCGCGCCGCCGCCGAGCAGCTCCGCGGCACGCTCGGCGGACAGCCGCTCGGTGCCGGACGGGCCGGGCTCGGCGGCCAGCTCGGGCGCGGGGAACCAGGTGTCGAGGACGGTGCCGTCGGCGGCGATCGTGGCGAGGCCGGCGGCCACGGCGCCGGTGGTGCGAGGAGCAGTCGTGTCGGTCATGAGGGCAACCTAACCGGCGGACGGCGGTCGATGCGAACCGGTACGGGGACGTCTCACGTGCCGGGCGGTACGTCTCCCTGCTGGTCGGCGACGCGCGGCGGCCGCCCCGCCACCGGCCTCACTCCCCCGCCCCGCGAGGGCGCGCTCCCGCCCCGCCACCGACCTCACTCCCCCGCCTGGCGAGGGCGCGCCCCCGCCACGACCCGGCCCAGCACCTCCCGCGCATACGCCTCGTCGTACGGCACCCCCGTCAGCAGCGCCTGAAGGCAGATGCCGTCGATGAGCGCCACGAGCGCCCGCGCGGTGACCGGATCCGTGCGCCGGGACAACACCTCGGCGAGTCCCTCGGTGCACTCGGCGGCGACGGGCCGCAGAGCGGCCCGGCGCAGGGCGGCCAGGTACAGCTCGTACTCCAGCTCGACGGCGGTGCGGTCGCCCGCGAGCCACTCGCCCATCCACCCGGCGAGTTCGGCCGCGAGGTCGGTCTGCGGATCCTCCAGGCCGCCGCGCGCGGCGACCACCTTGGCGAACCCCTCGTTGGCCTGCCGCAGCGCGGCGACCATCAGTTCGTCGAGGGTCTTGAAGTGGTACGTCGTGGAGCCGAGCGGCACATCGGCCTCGGCGGCGGCACTGCGGTGGCTCAGCCCGGCGATGCCCTTCTCCCCGACGACCCGCATCGCGGCGTCGATGATCCGCTGCCGCCGCTCGGGGTCATAACGCCTGGGCATCAGTGACCGCCTCCCATGTTCAGCACCACGACCCCGACGATGATCAGCGCGATCCCGGCGGCCTTGGCCGTGGTCAGGCCCTCCCCCAGGAACAGGATCCCGATGGTGGCGATGGCCGCGGTGCCGACGCCGGACCAGATGGCGTAGGCCGAGCCTACGGAGACGGTCTTCAGCGTCTGCGCGAGCAGTGCGAAGGAGACGACGTATCCGAGGAGCGTGATCAGCGAGGGCCCGAGCCTGCTGAAGCCGTCGCTGTACTTCATGGCGGTGGTCGCACCCACTTCAGCGGTGATGGCCGCGGCCAGCAGCAGATAACCCATATGTACGAGCGTACACACCATCTGTACGACCGTACACATCACAGGACGGAAACCGCTCTCAGCAAACGCCCCCGGTGATCCCCGACGTCCACTACGGTGTCACCGATCACGCACCGGGCCACCACAACTGCGCCGCCGTCAAGGGTGCCCGATGGAGGAACAAGCGCATGACAGAAGACAAGTCCCGGCCGCCACAGGACCGTCCGTGGGAGAGCGGCTGGGCCCCGGACACCACCCGGGCACCGGGAACGCGAAGGCTCTGGCTGGCGGGCGCCCTCGCCCTGACCACGGTCACCGCGTGCGTGACGGCGATCGCCGTGATGGACAGTCAGTCCGGCGAACCGGCACCCGAGTCGGCGGAGCCGACGACACTCACCAACTCGGCCCCGGGCGGCCTGATCTCCTTCGCGACGCCCTCCGGGAACAGCACGCCCGCGCCCGGCAAGGACCGCGGACGCCCGTCCCCCACCCCCACGACGAGCGCACCCACCAGCCCGGCCGCTTCTGCGAAGCCGCGCCCGAAGGCGCCGAAGCCCTCGGAGTCCCACCGGACTTCACCGGCGCCGAAGCCCCCGAAGTCCCACGGGATATCCATACGCTCGGTCAACTACACCGACCGCTACTGGCGTGTGCGCGACGGCTATGTGCGCCTGGACTCGATCGGCTCCGGCCCCGAGCAGCGTGAGGACGCCACATTCCGGCGCGTCGCCGGACTCGCCGACTCCTCCTGCTACTCCTTCACCACTGCGGACGGCCGCCACCTCCGCCACCGCAGCTTCGTCCTCGTCGAGGACACCGACGACGGCTCCGCCCTCTTCCGCAAGGACGCCACCTTCTGCCCCCGCCCCGCGTACCCCTCGGGCGCGGTCATGCTGGAGTCGGTGAACTACCCGGGCCGCTTCCTGCGCCACCGCAACTTCCAACTCCGCCTCGATCCCTACCAGCACGACGGCCAGTACCGCGCGGACGCGTCGTTCCGGCTGGTGGCCGGGCTGGACTGAGCGTGACGAAGGGGCGGCACCCGGGAGGGTGCCGCCCCTTCGTCACGCGTGGATCTCAGACGTTGAACCCGAGAGCCCGAAGCTGCTCCCGACCGTCGTCCGTGATCTTGTCGGGGCCCCACGGGGGCATCCAGACCCAGTTGATGCGCAGTTCGTTCACGATGCCGTCCGTGGCGGACTTCGCCTGGTCCTCGATGACGTCGGTGAGCGGGCAGGCCGCCGACGTCAGGGTCATGTCGATCGTCGCGATGTTCGCGTCGTCGATGTGAATGCCGTAGATCAGCCCGAGGTTGACGACGTCGATGCCCAGCTCGGGGTCGACGACGTCGTACAGGGCCTCGCGGACCTCGTCCTCCGAGGCCGGCTTCATCTCGATGGTCTCGCTCATGCCGTCGTCTTCCTTTCGGCGTCGGCCTCGCCCAGGGCCTGGGCCGTCGCGTCCTTCCAGGCCATCCAGCTCAACAGGGCGCACTTGACCCGGGCCGGGTACTTGGACACCCCGGCGAACGCGACCGCGTCCTCCAGGATCTCCTCCATCGCGTCGTCGGGCTCGAGCTTCCCCTTGGACTGCATCAGCTCCAGGAAGGTCTCCTGGATCTTCCGCGCGTCGGAGAGGTCCTTGCCGACGAGGAGTTCGTTCAGGACGGACGCGCTCGCCTGGCTGATGGAACAGCCCTGGCCCTCGTACGAGACGTCCTCGATCGTCGCGCCGTCGTACTTCACGCGCAGCGTGATCTCGTCACCGCACGTCGGGTTGACGTGGTGCACCTCGGCGTCGCCGTCCCGCAAGCCCCGCCCGTGCGGGTTCTTGTAGTGGTCCAGGATGACTTCCTGGTACATCGAATCCAGCTTCACGGTTTCCGCACGCCTCTCAGCCGAAGAAGTTCCGTACGTGCTCCAGGCCGTCGACCAGTGCGTCGATCTCGGTCGGCGTGGAGTACAGATAGAACGACGCTCGCGTGGTCGCGGGAATTCCGTAGCGCAGGCAGACCGGCCGCGCGCAGTGGTGGCCGACCCGGACCGCGATGCCCTGCTCGTCGAGGACCTGGCCCACATCGTGCGGGTGGATGTCCCCGAGGGTGAAGGAGATCGCCGCGCCCCGCTCCTCGGCCGTGGTGGGGCCGATGATCCGGAGGTCGGGGACCTCCAGGAGCCGCTTCACCGCGTACTCGGTGAGCGCGTGCTCGTGGGCGAAGATCTTGTCCATGCCGATCGAGTTGAGATAGTCGATCGCCGCGCCGAGCCCGACCGCCTGGGCGATCGGGGGCGTACCCGCCTCGAACTTGTGGGGCGCCGGGGCGTACGTCGAGGAGTGCATCGACACCGTCTCGATCATCTCGCCGCCGCCGAGGAACGGAGGCAGGTCCTCCAGGAGCTCCTGCCGTCCCCACAGGACGCCGATGCCGGTCGGGCCGCACATCTTGTGGCCGGTGAAGGCCACGAAGTCGGCCTGCAGGGCCTGTACGTCCAGCGGCATGTGCGGAGCGGCCTGGGAGGCGTCGACGCACACCAGCGCACCGACCTCCTGGGCGCGGCGCACTATCGCCTCGACCGGGTTCTGGGTGCCCAGGATGTTGGAGACCAGCACGAAGGAGACGATCTTCGTCTTCTCCGTGATGACCTGGTCGATGTTGGACAGGTCGAGGCGGCCGTCGTCGGTGAGGCCGAACCACTTCAGCTTCGCGCCCGTGCGCTGCGCGAGCAGCTGCCAGGGCACGATGTTGGAGTGGTGCTCCATCTCCGTGATGACGATCTCGGTCTCGGAGTCCACGCGGTAGGGCTCGTCGGCCCAGCCCAGCATGTTCGCCACGAGGTTGAGCGACTCCGAGGCGTTCTTGGTGAAGATCACCTCGTTCCGCGAGGGCGCGTTGATGAACTCCGCGACCTTGTCGCGCGCGCCCTCGTACAGCGCCGTGGCCTCCTCGGCGAGGACATGCACGCCACGGTGGACGTTGGCGTTGTGCTGCTCGTAGTACTCGTCGAGAACGTCGATGACCTGGCGCGGGGTCTGCGAGGTCGCCGCGTTGTCGAGGTAGACGAGCTTCTTTCCGTCATGGACCTGGCGGTCCAGGATCGGGAAGTCCTTGCGGAGCGCCTCGGCGTCGAGGAGGCCCGGCAGCTGTGTCACGCGGATGCGCCACCCTTCGTGTATGCCTCGTAGCCCTCGTCCTCCAGCTTGTCGGCGAGCTCGGCGCCGCCGGACTCGACGATCCGGCCGCCGGAGAAGACGTGCACGTGGTCGGGCTTGATGTAGCGGAGGATGCGGGTGTAGTGGGTGATCAGCAGGGTGCCGACCTCGCCCGTCTCGCGGACCCGGTTCACGCCCTCGGAGACGACGCGCAGCGCGTCGACGTCCAGGCCGGAGTCGGTCTCGTCGAGGACCGCGATCTTCGGCTTGAGCAGCTCCAGCTGAAGGATCTCGTGGCGCTTCTTCTCACCGCCGGAGAAGCCCTCGTTGACGTTGCGCTCGGCGAAGGACGGGTCGATGTTGAGGCGCTCCATGGCCTCCTTGACCTCCTTCACCCAGGTGCGCAGCTTGGGGGCCTCGCCGCGGATGGCGGTGGCGGAGGTACGCAGGAAGTTGCTCACCGACACGCCCGGGACCTCGACCGGGTACTGCATGGCGAGGAACAGGCCGGCGCGGGCCCGCTCGTCGACGGACATCTCCAGGACGTCCTCGCCGTCGAGGGTGACGGTGCCGCCGGTGATCGTGTACTTCGGGTGGCCCGCGAGGGAGTAGGCGAGGGTCGACTTGCCGGAGCCGTTGGGGCCCATGATGGCGTGCGTCTCGCCCTGCTTCACGGTGAGGTCGACACCCTTGAGGATTTCCTTCGTGCCGTTCTCGACCTCGACGGTGACGTGCAGGTCTCGGATTTCAAGCGTTGCCATGGGTGCCTCAGGACTCCTGGGTGAGGGAGACGAGCACGTCGTCCCCTTCGATCTTTACGGGGTATACGGGGACGGGTCGCGTCGCCGGAAGGGCGTCGGGCTTGCCGGAACGGAGGTCGAAGCGCGAGCCGTGCAGCCAGCACTCGATGTGGCAGTCGTCGACCTCGCCCTCCGACAGGGAGACGTTCGCGTGCGAGCAGATGTCGTTGATCGCGAACACCTCGCCCTCGGTCTGCACGATGGACAGGGGCGTGCCGTCGAGTTCCACCCGCTTCGGGGTGTCGTCCTCCAGCTCGCTCAGTCCACAGACTCGTACAAATGCGAGGCTCATGCCACCGACGCCTCCAGCTCCTCGTCGATCTTGGCGATCAGGCGCTCCTCGATGTCCGGGAGGCCGATCTGCTGGACCAGCTCGGCGAAGAAGCCGCGGACCACGAGGCGGCGGGCCTCGTGCTCCGGGATGCCGCGGGCCATGAGGTAGAAGAGCTGCTCGTCGTCGAAGCGGCCGGTCGCCGAGGCGTGGCCGGCGCCGACGATCTCGCCGGTCTCGATCTCGAGGTTCGGTACGGAGTCCACGCGCGCCCCGTCCGTGAGGACCAGGTTGCGGTTCATCTCGTACGTGTCGGTGCCCTCGGCCTTGGCCTCGATGAGCACGTCGCCGATCCACACCGCGTGCGCCTCGTCGCCCTGGAGCGCGCCCTTGTAGACGACGTTCGACTTGCAGTGCGGGACGTTGTGGTCGACCAGGAGGCGGTGCTCCTGGTGCTGGCCCTGGTCGGTGAAGTACAGGCCGAACAGCTCGGCCTCGCCGCCGGGTCCGGCGTACTGCACGCGCGGGTGCAGCCGGACGACGTCGCCGCCGAAGGTGACGACGACCGACTTGAAGGAGGCGTCGCGGCCGACGAGCGCGTTGTGCTGGGCCACGTGGACGGCCTTGTCGTCCCAGTCCTGGACGGAGACGACGGTCAGCTTGGCGCCGTCGCCCAGGAGGTAGTCGACGTTGGCGGCGAGCACCGCGTCACCGGTGTGGTCGATGACCACGACGGCCTCGGCGAAGGCGCCCAGCTCGATCACCTGGTGGCCGAAGGCGGTCCCGCCCTCGCCGTGCACCGCGATGCGGATCGGCTCGGTGAGGACGGTCTCCTTCGGGACGGTCACGACCGAGGCCTTCTCGAAGGCGGAGTAGGCCTGGGCGGCGACACGGTCCGCCGGGGTGCCCGCCTTGCCGAGCCGCGCGTCGTCGCGGCCGACGGCCTCGACGGTGACGCCCTCGGGGGCCTGGACAGCGACCTTCACGCCGTTGCCGTTGGCCGCGGCGGTGCCGTCGTGCAGGCCGCGCAGGCGCGCCAGCGGGGTGAACCGCCACTCCTCCTCCCGGCCGTGCGGGACGGGGAAGTCCGCCACGTCGAAGGAGGGGGGCGCGCTCATGCGGGTGGCGATGGTCGACTCGGCCGCCACCGCGATCGAGCCGGTGGTGGTGGAGCCCACCGGGATATTCTGGGCCTCAGCCATGGCTGTCGTAGTGCTCGCTTTCCGTTACGTAAGGGGCTTGATGGTGATCGCGGACCGGCTCAGCCGACCGCGCCTTCCATCTGCAGCTCGATCAGCCGGTTGAGCTCCAGCGCGTACTCCATGGGGAGCTCCTTGGCGATGGGCTCGACGAAACCGCGCACGATCATCGCCATCGCCTCGAACTCGCTCAGACCGCGGCTCATCAGGTAGAAGAGCTGGTCCTCGGAGACCTTGGAGACGGTCGCCTCGTGGCCCATGGACACGTCGTCCTCGCGGACGTCCACGTAGGGGTAGGTGTCCGAGCGGGAGATCGTGTCGACGAGCAGCGCGTCACAGAGCACGTTCGACTTCGAGCCCGGGGCGCCCTCGCCGATCTCGATGAGACCGCGGTAGGAGGTGCGGCCACCGCCGCGCGCGACGGACTTCGAGACGATGTTGGACGACGTGTTCGGGGCCATGTGGACCATCTTGGCGCCCGCGTCCTGGTGCTGCCCCTCGCCGGCGAAGGCGATGGACAGGGTCTCGCCCTTGGCGTGCTCGCCCATCAGGTAGACGGCCGGGTACTTCATCGTCACCTTGGAGCCGATGTTGCCGTCGACCCACTCCATGGTCGCGCCCTCGTAGGCCACGGCACGCTTGGTGACCAGGTTGTAGACGTTGTTCGACCAGTTCTGGATGGTCGTGTAGCGGCAGCGGGCGTTCTTCTTGACGATGATCTCGACGACCGCGGAGTGCAGCGAGTCCGACTTGTAGATCGGGGCGGTGCAGCCCTCGACGTAGTGCACGTAGGCACCCTCGTCGACGATGATCAGGGTCCGCTCGAACTGGCCCATGTTCTCCGTGTTGATACGGAAGTAGGCCTGGAGCGGGATCTCCACGTGGACGCCCGGCGGCACGTAGATGAAGGAGCCGCCCGACCACACCGCGCTGTTCAGCGACGCGAACTTGTTGTCACCGACGGGGATGACGGTCCCGAAGTACTCCTTGAAGAGCTCCGGGTGCTCCTTCAGGGCCGTGTCGGTGTCCAGGAAGATGACGCCCTGCTCCTCCAGGTCCTCGCGGATCTGGTGGTAGACGACCTCGGACTCGTACTGGGCGGCGACACCGGCGACGAGGCGCTGCTTCTCCGCCTCGGGGATGCCGAGCTTGTCGTACGTGTTCTTGATGTCCTCGGGCAGGTCCTCCCAGGACTCCGCCTGCTTCTCCG
Organism: Streptomyces violaceus; assembly: GCF_036014075.1. Lineage (NCBI taxonomy): Bacteria > Bacillati > Actinomycetota > Actinomycetes > Kitasatosporales > Streptomycetaceae > Streptomyces > Streptomyces violaceus. Next base: position 6,909,987 of record NZ_CP107911.1, on the reverse strand, counting down.
TGGAGCGCACGAAGTACTTGATGTTGTCGAAGTCGATCCCCGACAGGTCCGAGCCCCAGTTCGGCATGGGCTTCTTCTCGAACAGGCGCAGGCCCTTGAGACGGAGCTTGGTCATCCACTCCGGCTCGTTCTTCTTGTCGGAGATGTCGCGGACGACGTCCTCGTTGATGCCGCGCTTGGCAGAGGCGCCGGCCGTGTCGGAGTCGGCCCAGCCGTATTCGTACTTGCCCAGACCCTCGAGCTCAGGGTGGGCAGTCTCCGTGGGGAGAGTCATGCGGGGTTCCTCCCGGCCGTGCTTGCAGATGCGTTGTCGCTGTCAACTTGCGTGTGGGAAATCTTGGGGATGAACGTCGTGCAGACGCCGTCGCCGTGCGCGATGGTGGCGAGCCGCTGTACGTGCGTACCGAGCAGCTCGGCGAAAAATTCCGTCTCCGCCTCGCACAACTGGGGGAACTGCTCGGCGACGTGGGCTACCGGGCAGTGGTGCTGGCAGAGCTGTTCACCCCGCTGCGGGTGGGGCGCGCTGCGCGCCGTAGCAGCGTACCCGTCCGTGCTCAGGGCCTTGGCCAGCGCTTCGGTCCGCTGCTCGGGCGGCGCTGCCTCGACCGCCTCGCGGTACGCGCCCGCCTGCGCGGCGATCCTGGCGCGGGCGAAGGCGGCGATCGCCTCGTTGCCGCCCTCGCGGTCGGCGATCCAGCGCAGCGCGTCCGCAGCGAGCTTGTCGTACGACTGGTCGAAGGCGTCCCGGCCGCAGTCCGTCAGGGCGAACACCTTGGCGGGGCGGCCGCGGGTACGCGCACCGTAGACCCGCTGCTCGCGCGCTTCCACGACACCGTCGCCCGCGAGGGCGTCCAGGTGCCGGCGTACGGCCGCCTGGGTGAGGCGCAGCCGCTCGGCGAGCTCGGCGACGGTCGACGGGCCGTGGTCCAGGATGGACCGCGCGACCCGGTTGCGGGTGGACCGCTCACCGGTCGCGAGTTCCTCCTGTGGGGCACCCATGGGGGCCTCCCGAGCCTCGCCGACGTTTTTCACAACGCCATTGTTGCGTAATTCTTCAGGACCGGGCAAGCCATGCCCGTCTCACTCGACGGTGCCTTGCGTCACTTAGGTAAAGCTAACCTGACCTGCGGAAACGATCTCTGATCGATCAAACCGCTGGCATGCCGACGCCCCTTCGGGGACCCTCCCGAACCATGTCCACACCCCCTCCGACCGGCCCTCTTGTCACCCGGGACACACTGCGGACGCAGTTGGGCGAATTGGGCGTGCGGCCCGGCGAGACCCTCCTGGTGCACTCCTCGCTCAGCTCTCTCGGCTGGGTCAACGGCGGCGCCGTCGCGGTGGTGCGGGGGCTGCTCGACGCGCTCGGCCCGGAGGGCACTTTGGTGGTCCCCACGCAGACCGGGGACCTCTCCGACCCGGTCCTGTGGCGCAAGCCGCCCATACCCCCGGAATGGTGGGCGGCCATTCGCGCCACGATGCCCGCGTACGACCCCCGGATCACGCCCGCACGCGGGGTCGGAGTCGTCCCCGAGACGGTACGGACCTGGCCCGGCGCCCTGCGCAGCGCCCATCCGCAGACCTCGTTCGCGGCGCTCGGGCCGCGCGCGGCGGAGGTGACCGAGGGGCACGCACCCGACTGCAGGCTCGGAGAGCACAGCCCGCTCGCGAAGCTGGAGGCGACGTCCGCCAGGGTGCTGCTGCTCGGTGCCGGCTACGCCTCCTGCACCAGCTTCCACCTCGCCGAGTACCGGATACCGTCCCCGCGCGTCGCCGTGGGCAGACCGGGTCCGGAAGGCTGGGAGACCGTGACCGAGGTGTCGATCAGCTCGGACCGCTTCGACGAGCTGGGCTACGACTTCGAACGGGACCGTCCCGTCGTACGCGGGAAGGTGGGGGCGGCCGAGGCCCGGCTGTTCCCGGTGGCGGACGCGGTGGCCTACGCCGAACGGTGGCTGGCGGTGCACCGGCCGCGTGAGGAGGAGTTCCCGCACCCCCCGGTCTGAGCCCCCGCGCGCCTACCTAGACTCTGGACCCATGCGAAGTGAGCCCGTGGTCCAGGTCCAGGCCCTGGTGAAGCGGTACGGCCCGAAGACCGCGGTGGACGGGCTCGACCTGGTGGCCCGGGAGGGTGTGACCGCCGTGCTCGGCCCCAACGGGGCGGGCAAGACGACCACCATCGAGACCTGCGAGGGGTACCGGAAGCCGGATGCCGGCACGGTGCGCGTCCTGGGCCTCGACCCGGTCGGACAGTCCGGGCGGCTGCGGCCCCGGATCGGCGTGATGCTCCAGTCCGGCGGCGTGTACTCGGGCTCCCGGGCCGACGAGATGCTCCGCCACGTCGCCGAGCTGCACGCTCATCCGCTGGACGTGGACGCGCTCATCGAACGCCTCGGGCTCGGCTCCTGCGGGCGTACGACGTACCGGCGGCTGTCGGGCGGGCAGCAGCAGCGGCTCGCACTGGCGATGGCCGTGGTCGGGCGCCCCGAGCTGGTGTTCCTGGACGAGCCGACCGCCGGTCTTGACCCGCAGGCCCGCCGCGCGACCTGGGACCTGGTCCGGGACCTGCGCGCCGACGGCGTCTCGGTGATCCTCACCACCCACTACATGGACGAGGCCGAGCAGCTCGCCGACGACGTGGCGATCATCGACGCGGGCCGGGTCATCGCCCAGGGCTCCCCGGAGGAGCTGTGCAAGGGCGGCGCCGAGAACACGCTCCGCTTCACCGGCCGTCCCGGCCTGGACGTGGGCTCGCTGCTCAAGGCCCTGCCCGCCGACTCCTCGGCCGCCGAGCTGACGCCGGGTTCCTACCGGGTCGTCGGCAAGATCGACCCGCAGCTGCTCGCGACGGTCACCTCCTGGTGCGCCCAGCACGGCGTGATGCCGGAGAAGATCTCGGTGGAGCGGCACTCCCTGGAAGACGTTTTTCTCGAGCTGACCGGCAAGGAGTTGCGCTCATGATTCCGGCTCGCACCGAGGTCGGCCGGGGGCCCGGGGGTTGCCCCCCGCAAAGGCACAGCCTGGAGCTCACGGGTAAGGAGCCGCGTTCGTGACCGCCACCGGCACCTATGCGCCGAAGCCGGGGGCCGCGCCTCTCCCCCGCATGATCGCCGCCCAGGCCGCGCTCGAGACGAAGATGCTGCTGCGCAACGGCGAGCAGCTGCTGCTGACAGTCGTGATCCCGACCCTGCTGCTCGTCCTCTTCAGCACCGTGGACATCGTCGACACGGGCGCCGGTGAGGCGGTCGACTTCCTCGCCCCCGGCATTCTCGCGCTCGCGGTCATGTCGACGGCGTTCACCGGCCAGGCGATCGCGACCGGCTTCGAGCGCCGCTACGGCGTTCTGAAGCGGCTCGCCTCCTCGCCCCTGCCGCGCTGGGGCCTGATGACGGCGAAGACGCTGTCCGTGCTGGTCACCGAGGTGCTCCAGGTGGTCCTGCTGACGGTGATCGCCTTCGCGCTCGGCTGGTCGCCGCAGGGCAACCCCTTCGCCGTCCTGCTGCTTCTGGTCCTCGGTACGGCGGCCTTCTCGGGCCTCGGCCTGCTGATGGCCGGGACGCTGAAGGCCGAGGCGACCCTGGCCGCCGCCAACCTGGTGTTCCTGCTGCTGCTCGTCGGCGGCGGGGTCGTCGTCCCGCTGGACAAGTTCCCCTCCGGCGCGCAGGACGTACTCGGCCTGCTGCCCATCTCGGCGCTGTCCGAGGGACTGCGGGACGTGCTCCAGCACGGGGCCGGGATGCCGTGGGCCGACCTGGGCGTCCTGGCGGTCTGGGCCGTGGCCGGGCTGGCCGCGGCCGGACGGTTCTTCCGCTGGGAGTAGGCCCATGAGGGACCCTCGTGAAAGCGTGCACAAGCGGCGTCCTACGATGGGTCGCGTGCCAAAAGTGACCCGCGCCGACGCCAAGGCCGCCCTGCGCAACCCGCTCGCCTTCATCGCCGCACGCTGGACCCCGGAACCCCGGACCGTCCAGCGGGCCGCCATGTCCGCCGTCGTGATGTCGGTGCTCATCGTGGTCACCGGCGGTGCCGTACGGCTGACCGGCTCGGGCCTGGGCTGCCCGACCTGGCCCAAGTGCACCGAGAACTCGCTCACCGCCACCAGCGAGATGGGCGTCCACGGCGTCATCGAGTTCGGCAACCGCATGCTGACGTACGTGCTGTGCGCGGCCGTCGGCTGGGCGATCATCGCCGCGCGCTCGCAGAAGCCGTACCGGCACGGCCTGGTCCGGCTGGGCTGGGCGCAGTTCTGGATCGTGATGAGCAACGCGGTGCTCGGCGGCATCGTGGTCCTGGTCGGTCTCAACCCGTACACGGTCGCGGCCCACTTCGTGGCGACGTCCGCGCTCATCGCGGTGGCCACGGTGATGTGGCAGCGCACCCGTGAGGGCGACACCGCTCCACGCCCGCTGGTCGGCAAGGCCGTGCGGCAGCTGATGTGGTTCCTGACCGCGGCCGCCGTCCTGCTCATCCTCGTCGGCACGGTGGTCACCGGCGCGGGCCCGCACGCGGGGGACTCCAGCGAGGTCGAGCGGATGCCGGTCGACTGGGAGACGGTGAGCAAGCTGCACGCCGTGCTGGCGTGGATCGTGGTGACGCTGACGTTCGCCCTGTGGTTCGTCCTCAAGGCGGTCGACGCACCGAAGGGCCCCCTGAACCGCACCCGCGAACTGTTCCTGATCCTGCTCGCGCAGGGCGTCATCGGATACGTCCAGTACTTCACGGACCTGCCCGAGGTCCTGGTGGGCCTGCATATGTTCGGCTCGGCCGTGATGTGGATCTGGGTGCTGCGGGTGGCGCTGTCGCTGCGTGAGCGCCCCGAGGTCGCTGTGGACCTGCCCGGCCCTGCCGCCGAGGCTTCCCTGACGAAGGCCTAGTCGAGGACGAAGGCCTGGTCGAGGACGAAGGCCTGGTCGAGCCCGTACACCCTGCGTGCGTTCCCCGACGCCAGCATCCCCGCCACCCGCTGCGCGTCGGTCAGTGACCACGCGCCCTCGGCGACCCAGGTGCCGAGGACCCGGCCGAGTGCCTCGCGGAACAGGCGGGCGGCCACCACGTGCAGCTCGGGCAGCCCCTGGGCGCCGCTGGAGAAGAGGATCTTGCCGAACGGGGCCAGCTCCAGGATCTCCGCGAGGACACTCGCGGCCCGGGCGCCGGTGCGGACCAGGGCGGCGCCCGAGTCGGCGTAGACGTGCGGGAAGACGGCGGCCAGGTGGGCGGCCTGCCGGTGGTACGGGTAGCCGTGCAGCAGGACGAGGTCCGTGCCGAGCCCGGCCGTGGCCCGCACGAAGTCCGTCAGCAGCACCGGGTCCGTACGGTCGATGCGCAGGCCCGGCGCGCCGAGCCCCGCGTGCAGCTGGAGCGGCAGACCCGAGGCGACGGCGCTCCACAGCAGGTGCCGCAGCAGTACGGGGTCGCTCAGCTCCCCGCCGACCCCGCGCCCCGCGAGCCAGCGGCCGGCGGCCCCGCGCACCTCGCCCGGCCCGGGCGGCTCGGGCGCGAGCGCGAGGCCGTGCCGGACGCCCGCGACCGAGGTGAAGGCGACGGCGTTCGCGGCGGCGGCGTGCACGGACTCGGCGAGGTTGGCGAGGAAGGACTCGACGGTTCCGGAGGTGTCGGCGACCTGCTCGGCGAGCAGTTCGAGACGCACGATCTCGTGGGCCTCGGCGGCGCCCGCGGAGGCCAGCTCGCGGGGCTCTGTGAGGTCGCCGGGCAGGCCGGTGTCGACCAGGTACGTCGTGATACCGCTGCCGCGCAGGAGCCGGCGGCCGGATTCCAGGACGCCCAGTTCGCGGCGGCGGGCCAGGTAGCGGGCGGGCGCGCAGTGCGGTTCCAGGCCGAGCAGGGGTGGGCACCAGCGCCGTACGGCGAAGCCGGTCTGGGTGTCGAAGAGGGTGGTGCCGGGGGCGGGTGGGCCCTCGGTGCGGGAGAGGTGGGCCTCGAAGGTGCCGAGGCCCAGCTCTGTGCGGAGTACTCCGTGGCAGTACTGGTCCACTAGGGACGGCGTTTCGATCATCCGGGCTCCCCGGTGTGGACCCTGTTGTTCTAAGGGTCCTAACGGGTGAAGCGGGTTGAGGTCGCGGTCCCGGAGGGGGGCGGGTGAATCGGCGACTGCGGGCGGAGTGTGGCTTGTCGCGCAGTTCCCCGCGCCCCAGAGGTCAGTCGTTCTTCGGGCCGCCCACCTGGATGCCCGCCATGCGCGTCCACTCGTAGCGGCCCGTCTTCACCTTCGCCGCGAAGTCGCCGTCGAAGGACTCGTGGCGGGTGATGCCCGACTTCTCCACCGCCTGCTCGGCGATCTCGTGCGACGGGGCCACCAGGTCGCCCCAGTTGCCGTCCTCGCCCACGAGGACGATGCGGGCGCCGCGTTCGCCGAGGTAGGCGACCTGGCCCTCGGCGCCGCCGTGGCTCTTGGAGAAGCTGCTGATCTGCTTGGCGAGCCGGGCCGCCTTGCGCTCGGCCTTCGGGTCAACCTGCTGCGTGTCTGCCATGGTCAGGATGCTACTCACGAGTAGATCGACTGGCGAGAGCTGGGCCCTGTGACGTACGTCAGCGCAGGAACGGGTCGACCGCGACCGCCACGAACAGGATCGACACGTAGGTGATCGACCAGTGGAAGAGCCGCATCTCCTTGAGCTTGGCGCCCGTCACCTCGGCCTTGGCGCGGTTCTGCAGGCCGTGTGCCTCCCACAGCCAGAAGCCTCCGGCCAGCAGGGCGACCGCCGTGTAGAACCAGCCCGTGTAGCCGAGCGGGGTCAGCAGGAGCGAGACGGCGACCATGACCCAGCTGTAGATCACGATCTGCTTGGCGACCACCTTGTTGGAGGCGACCACCGGCAGCATCGGCACGCCCACGCGCGCGTAGTCCTCCTTCACCTTCATCGACAGCGGCCAGTAGTGCGGCGGCGTCCAGAAGAACATGACGAGGAACAGGATGATCGGCGCCCACGACATGGAGTTCGTGACCGAGGACCAGCCGATCAGCACGGGCAGACAGCCGGCGATACCGCCCCACACGATGTTCTGCGAGGTACGGCGCTTGAGGATCATCGTGTAGACGACGACGTAGAACAGGAGTGCGCCGAGGGAGAGCCAGGCCGAGAGCCAGTTGACCGTGAGGCCGAACAGCAGCGTCGAGACGACGGCCAGGGTGATGCCGAAGGCCAGGCACTCGCGCGGGCTGACCATGCCGGTGACCAGCGGGCGCTGCGAGGTGCGGTCCATCAGCGCGTCGATGTCGCGGTCGATGTACATGTTGAGGGCGTTGGCGCCGCCCGCGGACAGGTAGCCGCCGACGCAGGTCAGCAGCACCAGCGTCAGGTCGGGCACGCCCTGCTGCGCCAGGAACATCACCGGAACCGTGGTGATCAGCAACAGTTCGATGATCCGCGGCTTGGTGAGAGCCACGAACGCCATGACACGGGCCCCGAGCGGCCGGTGGGCCGGGCTCTGGTCCGTCCCGGTCATCCCCGCTGGACGGGATTCAACGGCCGTCACGCACACCCCTACAGAGACATCCCAGCAAGCCTCAGCCGTGTGAAGTACCGGTAAAGGCTCGCGCGTACCACGCCACTTTAGACGTTGCCCAGACTCGGACATTCGCGGGGGTCGGGTCGTGTTGGGGGGAGGGTTCCGACGGGCGCGTGGAAGCTCGATTGAGCACCCGGATGAGCGGCTCCGTATTCACTTGCCGAATGCGGTACGGCCCAGTCAGGAGGCGGATCGGGATGAGCCCCGGCACTCTGGAGTGACTCGAAAGAACGCACGTCCCACGGGGGTAGGCTCGACTGCGGCCGGTGGGCGCCCCGATACACCGGCATCCGATCATGTGGAGAGGAGCCCTGACTCAGGGTGAGCACCAAGCCGACCACCACAGACCTCGAGTGGACCGAGTTGGACCAGCGGTCCGTCGACACCGCGCGTGTCCTGGCCGCCGATGCCGTACAGAAGGTCGGTAACGGCCATCCGGGTACGGCGATGAGCCTGGCGCCTGCCGCCTACACCCTCTTCCAGAAGGTGATGCGGCACGACCCGGCGGACGCCGACTGGGTCGGGCGGGACCGCTTCGTGCTGTCCGCCGGCCACTCGTCCCTGACCCTCTACACCCAGCTGTACCTGGCCGGTTTCGGCCTGGAGCTGGATGATCTGAAGTCCTTCCGCACGTGGGGTTCGAAGACCCCCGGGCACCCCGAGTACGGGCACACGACCGGTGTGGAGACCACGACCGGCCCGCTCGGACAGGGTGTCGCGAACGCGGTGGGCATGGCGATGGCCGCCCGCTACGAGCGCGGTCTGTTCGACCCGGAGGCCGCCGAGGGCGAGTCCCCCTTCGACCACTTCATCTACTGCATCGCCGGTGACGGCTGTCTGCAGGAGGGCATCTCCGCGGAGGCCTCGTCGCTGGCGGGCCACCAGAAGCTGGGCAACCTGGTCCTGCTGTGGGACGACAACCACATCTCGATCGAGGGCGACACCGAGACGGCCGTGTCCGAGGACACGGTGAAGCGGTACGAGGCGTACGGCTGGCACGTGCAGCGGGTGGCGCCGAAGCCGGACGGCGACCTGGACCCGAACGCGCTCTACGACGCGATCGAGGCGGCCAAGGCCGTCACCGACCGGCCGTCGTTCATCGCGATGCGCTCGATCATCGCCTGGCCTGCCCCGAACGCGCAGAACACCGAGGCCGCGCACGGCTCGGCGCTGGGCGACGACGAGGTGGCCGCGACCAAGCGCGTGCTGGGCTTCGACCCCGAGCAGAGCTTCGAGGTCTCCGACGAGGTCATCACGCACACCCGCAGGGCGCTGGAGCGGGGCCAGGCGGCCCGGGCCGTGTGGGAGAAGGCGTACCAGCAGTGGCGGGACAACAACCCCGAGCGCGCCGCCGAGTACGACCGCGTCGCCCAGGGTGAGCTGCCCACCGGCTGGGAGGACAAGATCCCGGTCTTCGAGGTCGGCAAGGGCGTGGCCACGCGTGCCGCCTCCGGCAAGGTCCTCCAGGCCCTCGGTGCGGTCGTTCCCGAGCTGTGGGGCGGCTCGGCCGACCTGGCCGGCTCGAACAACACCACGATCGACAAGACGTCGTCGTTCCTCCCGGCGGACAACCCGCTTCAGGAGGCGGACCCGTACGGCCGCACGATCCACTTCGGTATCCGTGAGCACGCGATGGCCGCCGAGATGAACGGCATCGCGCTGCACGGCAACACCCGGATCTACGGCGGCACGTTCCTGGTCTTCTCCGACTACATGCGCAACGCGGTGCGACTGTCGGCGCTGATGCACCTGCCGGTGACGTACGTGTGGACGCACGACTCCATCGGCCTGGGCGAGGACGGCCCGACCCACCAGCCGGTCGAGCACCTCGCCAGCCTCCGCGCCATCCCGGGGCTGAACGTCGTGCGCCCGGCGGACGCCAACGAGACCGCGATCGCCTGGCGCGAGATCCTCAAGCGCTGGACGAAGGAGTTCGGCAAGGGGCAGCCGCACGGTCTGGCGCTGACCCGTCAGGGCGTGCCGACCTACGAGCCCAACGAGGATGCCGCCAAGGGTGGTTACGTCCTGTTCGAGGCCGACGGCGGCGAGCCCGAGGTCGTTCTGATCGCCACCGGCTCGGAGGTGCACGTCGCTGTCGAGGCGCGCGAGCAGCTCCAGGGCGCCGGCGTGCCCACGCGCGTGGTGTCCATGCCGTCGGTGGAGTGGTTCGAGCAGCAGGACCAGGGGTACCGGGACAGCGTCCTTCCGCCGGCCGTGAAGGCCCGCGTCGCGGTCGAGGCCGGTATCGGACTGACCTGGCACAAGTACGTCGGGGACGCCGGCCGCATCGTTTCCCTGGAGCACTTCGGTGCTTCGGCCGACGGCAAGGTCCTTTTCCGCGAGTTCGGCTTCACTGCCGAGAACGTGGCCGCCGCCGCCCGGGAATCGATCGCCGCAGCTCAGCGCTGACGCTCATATACGACACGTAGGAGATGGAATTTCCATGACAGACGCACTCAAGCGCCTCTCCGAGGAAGGCGTGGCGATCTGGCTGGACGACCTGTCGCGCAAGCGGATCACGTCCGGCAACCTCGCCGAGCTGATCGACCAGCAGCACGTCGTGGGCGTCACCACCAACCCGTCGATCTTCCAGAAGGCGATCTCGCAGGGCGACGGCTACGACACGCAGCTGACCGACCTCGCCGCCCGCAAGGTCACCGTCGAAGAGGCCATCCGCATGATCACGACGGCGGACGTCCGTGACGCCGCCGACATCCTGCGCCCGGTCTTCGACGCCACCGGTGGCCAGGACGGCCGGGTCTCGATCGAGGTCGACCCGCGCCTGGCGCACAACACGCGGTCCACGGTCGCCGAGGCCAAGCAGCTCGCCTGGCTGGTGGACCGGCCCAACACCCTCATCAAGATCCCGGCGACCGAGGCGGGCATCCCGGCCATCGCCGAGACCATCGGCCTCGGCATCAGCGTCAACGTCACGCTGATCTTCTCCCTGGAGCGCTACCGCCTGGTCATGGACGCGTTCCTGACCGGTCTGGAGAAGGCCAAGGAGCGCGGCCTGGACCTGTCGCAGATCCACTCCGTGGCGTCGTTCTTCGTGTCCCGCGTGGACACCGAGATCGACAAGCGGATCGACGCGCTGGGCACCGACGAGGCCAAGGCCGCGCGCGGCAAGGCCGGTGTCGCCAACGCCCGGCTGGCCTACCAGGCGTACGAGGAGGTCTTCTCCTCGGACCGCTGGAGCGCCCTGGAGAAGGCGGGCGCCAACAAGCAGCGTCCGCTGTGGGCGTCCACCGGCGTCAAGGACAAGGCGTACAAGGCGACCCTGTACGTCGACGAACTGGTCGCGCCCAACACGGTGAACACCATGCCGGAGGCGACCCTGTTCGCCACGGAGGAGCAGGGCGAGATCCGCGGCAATGCCGTCGCCGGCACGTACGAGCAGGCCCGCGCCGACCTCGACGCGGTCGAGAAGCTCGGGATCAAGTACGACGACGTGGTCCGGCTGCTGGAGGAAGAGGGCGTCGAGAAGTTCGAGGCGTCCTGGACCGACCTGCTGAAGTCGACCGAGGCCGAGCTTCAGCGCCTCGCCCCCTCGGAGGGCTGAACAGGTGTCGAGCAGCAATCCGCTGCGTGACCCCGCGGACCGACGGCTCCCGCGTATCGCGGGGCCGTCGGGCCTGGTCATCTTCGGCGTCACGGGCGACCTGTCCCGCAAGAAGCTCATGCCCGCCGTGTACGACCTCGCCAACCGGGGTCTGCTGCCGCCGGGCTTCTCGCTGGTGGGCTTCGCCCGCCGCGAGTGGGCGCACGAGGACTTCGCTCAGGAGGTCCACGACGCGGTCAAGGAGCATGCCCGCACGCCCTTCCGCGAGGAGGTCTGGCAGCAGCTCATCCAGGGCATGCGCTTCGTGCAGGGCACGTTCGACGACGACGACGCGTTCGAGCGGCTGCGCTCCACGATCGAGGAGCTGGACAAGGCGCAGGGCACGGGCGGCAACTTCGCCTTCTACCTCTCCGTGCCGCCGAAGTCCTTCCCGGTGGTGATCCAGCAGCTGAAGAAGCACCAGCTGGCCGACCAGCAGGGCGGCTCCTGGCGGCGCGCGGTCATCGAGAAGCCCTTCGGCCACGACCTGAAGTCGGCAGAGGAGCTCAACAAGGTCGTCCACGAGGTGTTCGCTCCGGAGCAGGTCTTCCGGATCGACCACTACCTGGGCAAGGAGACCGTCCAGAACATCCTGGCGCTGCGCTTCGCCAACACGATGTTCGAGCCGATCTGGAACCGGTCCCTCGTGGACCATGTGCAGATCACCATGGCCGAGGACATCGGCATCGGCGGCCGGGCCGGGTACTACGACGGCATCGGCGCCGCCCGTGACGTCATCCAGAACCATCTGCTCCAGCTGCTGGCGCTCACCGCCATGGAGGAGCCCGCGTCGTTCGACGCGGACGCGCTGGCCGCCGAGAAGACCAAGGTGCTCGGCGCCGTGAGGCTGCCGAAGGACATGGGCCGGGACACCGTGCGCGGCCAGTACTCGGCCGGCTGGCAGGGCGGCGAGAAGGTGACCGGCTATCTGGACGAGGACGGCATCAACGCCTCGTCGAAGACCGACACCTACGCCGCGATCAAGCTGGAGATCGACAACCGCCGCTGGGCGGGCGTCCCCTTCTATCTGCGCACCGGCAAGCGGCTCGGCCGCCGGGTGACGGAGATCGCGGTCGTCTTCCAGCGGGCCCCCCACTCCCCCTTCGACACGACGGCCACCGAGGAACTGGGCTCCAACGCGATCGTCATCCGCGTCCAGCCGGACGAGGGCGTGACGGTCCGCTTCGGCTCGAAGGTCCCCGGCACGTCGATGGAGATCCGGGACGTGTCCATGGACTTCGCGTACGGCGAGTCCTTCACGGAGTCCAGCCCGGAGGCGTACGAGCGTCTCATCCTGGACGTCCTCCTCGGTGACTCGAACCTCTTCCCGCGCACCGAGGAGGTCGAGCTGTCCTGGAAGATCCTCGACCCGATCGAGGAGTACTGGGACCGGAACGGCAAGCCCGCCCAGTACCCGGCCGGTACCTGGGGGCCCGTCGAGGCGGACGAAATGCTCGAGCGACACGGACGGAGCTGGCGTCGGCCATGAAGACAGACCTGACGGACACCACCGCCAGCAAGATCAACAAGGCGCTGGTGCAGGGCCGCCGGGCGATCGGCACCCCGGCGGTCGGCATGGTGCTCACGCTGGTCATCGTGACGGACGAGGAGAACGCCTACGACGCGCTGAAGGCGGCGAACGACGCCTCGCACGAGCACCCCTCGCGCACGCTCGTGGTCATCCGGCGCGTCTCCCGCTCGCCCCGCGACCGTACGCAGTCCCGCCTGGACGCGGAGGTCCGGCTGGGCGCGGACGCCGGCTCGGGTGAGACGGTCGTGCTCCGCCTGTACGGCGAGGTGGCCGAACACGCCCAGTCGGTGGTGCTGCCGCTGCTGCTGCCGGACGCCCCGGTGGTGGTGTGGTGGCCGGTGAACGCGCCGCTCGACCCGGCGAAGGACCCCCTGGGCGCCCTCGGCCAGCGCCGTGTCACCGACACCTACGCCTCCGAGCAGCCGGTGCGGGACCTGGCCACCCGGTCCGGGACCTACACCCCCGGCGACACGGACCTGTCCTGGACCCGCATCACGCCCTGGCGCTCCATGCTGGCGGCGGCCCTCGACCAGGTCACCTGCGAGGTCAGGGCCGTCGAGGTGGAGGGCGAGGAGTTCAACCCGAGCTGCGAGCTGCTGGCGATGTGGCTCGCGGACCGGCTGGACGTCCCCGTGAAGCGCTCGCTGTCCGGCGGCCCCGGTCTGACGGCGGTCCGCCTGGACACCAACTGCGGTCCGATCAAGCTGGACCGCCCGGACGGTTCCCTCGCCACGCTCTCCATCGACGGCCAGCCGGACCGCGGAGTGGCGCTCAAGCGCCGGGACACGGCCGAGCTGATAGCGGAGGAGCTGCGGCGGCTGGACCCGGACGACACGTACGCGTCGGCCCTGCGGTACGGGGTGGACCGGCTGAAGTCCTCCTGGTCGGCTCCGGCGCCGCGGGTCTCCGGGGAGTCGGTGGCCAAAGGGGAGAGCGGAGAGCCCAAAAGTGACGGGCGAGCACGACTCGCCCTCCCCGCTCCCGTCGAAACGGCTGCGAAAGCACCCGCTGCGGAAGCGACGGCGCAGGCACCGGTGAAGCAGGAAGCGCCCGCGCTGGAACCGGCACGGAAGGCGACGACGAAGTGAGGGCTACGACGAAGTGAGTACGGCACCGCAGCTTGTCGTGCACCGCGACAAGGAGCTGATGGCGCAGGCCGCGGCGGCGCGGCTGATCACGAAGATCGTGGACGCGCAGGCCTCCCGGGGTTCGGCGTCCGTGGTCCTGACGGGCGGCCGCAACGGCAACGGCCTGCTGGCCGCACTGGCCGCGGCGCCCGCCCGGGACGCCGTCGACTGGAGCCGGCTCGACCTCTGGTGGGGCGACGAGCGGTTCCTGCCCGAGGGCGACCCGGAGCGCAACATCACACAGGCGAGGGAGGCACTGCTGGACGCGGTGCCGCTCGATCCGAAGCGGGTGCACGCGATGCCCGCGTCGGACGGCCCCCACGGCGCCGACGTGGACGCGGCGGCGGCCGCGTACGCGGAGGAACTGGAGCGGGCGGCGGGCCCGGAGAACCACGGCCCCGTGCCGACGTTCGACGTGCTGATGCTCGGCGTCGGCCCGGACACGCACGTCGCCTCGCTGTTCCCGGAGTTGCCGGCGGTACGCGAGACGGACCGTACGGTCGTGGGCGTCCACGGTGCGCCCAAGCCGCCGCCGACCCGGGTGACGCTGACACTGCCGGCGATCCGTGCGGCCCGCGAGGTGTGGCTCCTGGCCGCGGGCGAGGACAAGGCCCAGGCGGCGGCGATCGCGCTCTCGGGCGCGGGTGAGATCCAGGCGCCGGCGGCGGGGGCGTACGGCCGGAGCCGGACGCTGTGGCTGCTGGACGGGGCGGCTGCTTCGCAACTTCCGCGCTCGCTCTATCCGCCGGCTTCGGCTTAGGCACACCCAGGGGGCTCCGCCCGCTGGACCCCCGGGCCTGCGCGCCCACCCACCACCCGAAGCGGTCAGCCAGGAGGCTGGACTCGCGAGTTGCCCCATTCAAGGGCAGTTTCGGGTGGTGGGTGAGCACAGGCGGTACAGCGGCTACTTGACCGACCCCGCCATGACTCCTTGCACGAAGTGCTTCTGGAACGCGAAGAACACGATGACAGGCACGACCAGGGACACGAACGCCCCCGGCGCCAGGACATCGATGTTGCTGCCGAACTGCCGGATCTGCGACTGGAGTTCCACGGTCAGCGGCTGTGACGCGCTGTCCGCGAACAGCAGCGCCACCAGCATGTCGTTCCACACCCACAGGAACTGGAAGATGGCCAGGGAGGCGATCGCCGGCCGTCCCACGGGCAGCACGAGCCGCGTGAAGATGCGCCACTCACTGCCCCCGTCCATGCGCGCGGCCTCCAGCATCTCCTTCGGTATCTCGGAGAAGTAGTTCCGCAGCAGGAACACCGCGAACGGCAGGCCGTAGGCGACGTGGAAGAGCACGACACCCGGGATCGTCCCGAACAGCCCCAGCTGCCCGAAGAGTTTCGCGACCGGCAGCAGCCCGATCTGCACGGGCACCACCAGCAACGCGACCACGACCAGGAAGATCGCCTCCCGCCCGGGGAAGTCCAGCCATGCGAAGGCATAGCCCGCGAGGGCCGCGATGACGACGACCAGCAGCGTCGTCGGCACCGATATCAGCACCGTGTTCCAGAACGCCGTCGTGATCCCGGCGTTCCCCAGCAGCTCCGAGTAGTTGTCGAAGGACAGCTGCCCGGGGCTGGAGAACACCGTCCACCAGCCGCCCTTCGCGGTGTCCTCGGCGGACCGCAGCGAGGACAGGAACAGCCCGGCCAGGGGCGTCATCCACACCAGGCCCACGATCACGAGGAAGGCCTGGACGACCCCGTTGCCCAACCCGCGCCGAACCGCGTTCATCGCTGACTCCTTCGGAAACGGCGGACGTTGAACACCATGGCCGGAACCACCAGCAGCAGGAGCAGCACACCGAGCGCGCTGCCGAGCCCCTGGTTGTTGCCGCCGCCGAACGACACCAGCCACATCTGCGTCGCGAGCACGGTCGCGTCCTCCTGCACCGGCCCGGGCGCGATGATGTAGACGAGGTCGAAGACCTTCATCACGTTGATCACCAGGGTGATGAAGACGACCGTCAGGACGGGCGCCAGCAACGGCACCGTGATCCGCCGGAAGATCTGCCACTCGTTCGCGCCGTCCATCCGCGCCGCCTCCAGCGTGTCCCGCGGCAGTGTCGCCAGGCCCGCGCCGATCAGCACCATGGAGAAGCCGGTCCAGATCCACAGGTACGCGCCGATGATCGCCGGTGTGACCAGCGCCGGTCCGAGCCAGGAGACGCCCTCGTAGGGCGGGGCGAAGTTGGACGACGGCAACCGCACCGCGTAGGAGCCCGGTTCGAGTCCCTCGAAGCGGAAGGAGCCGTCGGACGCGGTGGTCGTCGTGGCGACCGGCTTGCCGTCGCGCACCGCCTCGACCTTCATCTCGGGCAGTCCGCTCTCCCGCCGGTCGACCTTGCCCTGCTCCCCTCCCCCGCCGGGCGTGAAGTCCAGGTAGACCACGCCGCGCAGTTCGTCGGAGGCGGCCTTCTGTCCCGCCGCCGCGTACGCGGGCTCGGTCCCGCCCGGCAGGTCGTCGGGCAGCACACCGACGAGACCCAGCGTGACCGCGTCTCCGGGCGACACGCTCGCACTCGTGCGGTACGACCCGTCCTTCTCCTTCGTCAGGCCCTGCCCGTCACGCGCCCGGGCCGTCGGGTAGGACGAGGAGCCCTCGAACGCGTCGTGGACGGAGACCACCGCCGCGTTGAGGACGCCCTTGTCGGGGTCCTCGTCGTAGGCGAGCCGGAAGATGATGCCGGCGGCGAGGAAGGAGACCGCCATCGGCATGAAGAGGAGCAGCTTGAAGGCCGTGGCCCAGCGGACCTTCTCCACCAGGACGGCCAGGATCAGCCCGAGGCCGGTCAGCAGGGCCGGTGCCACGACGACCCAGATGGCCGTGTTGCGTACGGCGTTGAGGGTCGCCGGGTCGCTGAACATCTCGGCGTAGTTGTCGCCGCCCACGAAGGTCGTCCCGGAGGCGTCGAAGAAGCTGCGGCCGATGCTGAACAGCACGGGGTAGACGACGAGCGCGCCGAGCAGCAGCAGCGCGGGCAGCACGAACAGCAGGGCGATGATCCTGCCGCGCCGGCGCAGGCGCCGCGTGCGGTCGGCGATCGTGGCGGGCGGTGGGGGGCTCGTCTCTTTCACGAGGGTCGCTGTCATGGCGTATCAGTCCTGGTACGCCTTGGCCGCCGCGGCCTCCAGCTTCGCCGCGGTGCCCTTCGGGTCGGACGGGTCGCGCAGGAAGTCCTGGAGCAGCTTCCACTCGCCGGTGCCCTTCGTGCCGCCGAAGGCCGCCGGGGCCTGGTCGGACATGTCGAAGCGGACCGAGTCCCCGGCCTGGACGAGGGACTTGGCGGTGGCGCGGGTGACGTCGTCGCCGTACTTGGCGAGGTCCAGCTCCTTGTTCGGGGAGAGGAAGCCGCCCGCCTCGGCCCACACCGCCGAGGCCTCCGGCGTGGCCAGGAACTCCGTGAGAGCCTGCGCGGCCTTCTGGTTCTTGCCGTCCTTCAGGACGGCGGCCGCGTCACCGCCGCTGACGACCGGCGCCTCGCCGCCGCCGACCGCGGGGAACGGGAAGAAGTTCGCGTCCTTCCCGACGGTCTTCCCGAACTGGTCCTTGGCGACGCCGGCGACGAAGTCGCCCTCGTAGACCATGCCGGCCTCGGGCTCCGGCCCGAAGACCTTCTCCACGGAACCGGGGAAGTCGGTGTTCAGGGCGCCCTTCTGGCCACCGGCGATGAGCTGCTTGTCCTTGAAGAGCTTGCCGAGTGTGGTGAGGGCGTCGACGACCGACGCGTCGGTCCACTTCAGCTTGTGCGCGGCGAGGGCGTCGTACTTCTCGGGTCCGGCCTGGGAGAGGTAGACGTTCTCGAACCAGTCGGTGAGGGTCCAGCCGTCCTGTCCGGCGACGGAGAACGCGGCGAGCCCGGAGTCGGACACGGTCTTCCCGGCCTTCAGCATCTCGTCGTACGACTTCGGCGGCTTCACGCCGGCCTGGGCGAGGGCATCGGGGCTGTACCAGACGGTCGACTTGTGGGCGGCCTTGAAGTACAGGCCGTAGAGGGTGCCGTCGACGCTGCCGTACTCCTTCCACACGGGGGCGTACCCCGCGTCCACGGACTGCTCGGTCTTCTTCGACAGCGGCTTCAGCCAGCCCTTGGCGGCGAACTGCTTGAGCACGCCGACCTGCGGGACCATCACGACGTCTGGGGCGTTGCCGCCCTCGATCTTGCTGCCGACGACGGTGGAGACGTTGTCGCCGGTGGACGTGAACTGCGTCTTGGCGCCGGTCTTCTCGGTGAAGGCGTCCAGCACCTTCTGGAAGTTCTTCTGCTCGGTGCCGGACCAGACGCCGGCCACGGTGACCGTCTGGCCGCTGAGCGCCTTGTCGCCGCCGCCGGCCGTGACGGGGCCGCCGCCGCAGGCGGTCGCGCCGAGCGCGAGGACGAGGGCGGTGCAACCGGTGAGCAGGGTGGTACGTCGTCGCATCATCGTTGATGTCCCTTCGGGGAGTTGACTTGCGGGGAGTTCAGGAACTGATCCACCAGGCGGCCGTGGAGCCGGGCAGCACCCCGGTGGGGCACGGACCGCTGGCCAGCAGTGGGGTGCCGGAGACCGGCGCGGGTGTGGGGGCCGTGCCGAAGTTGACGGCGCACACCAGGTCGTCGCCGCGGGCGAAGGCCAGGACGCCGGGCGGGGCGTCCAGCCAGCGCAGCGTGCCCTCGCCCAGCTGGGGCAGGGTGCCGCGGAGCTGGAGGCCGTCGCGGTACAGGTGCCAGAAGGAGCGGGTGTCGGCGAGAGCGCGGTCAGTGGCGTACTCGGCGAAGTACTCCGGCTGCGGCAGCCACGGCTTGGCGCTCTCCTCGCCGGAGGTGAAGCCGAAGGGCGACGCCTGCCCCGACCAGGGCAGCGGTACCCGGCAACCGTCACGGATGCGGGCCCGGCTGCCGGTGCGGTGGAAGATCGGGTCGGTGAGCACGTCGTCGGGCAGGTCGACGACCTCGGGCAGGCCGAGCTCCTCGCCCTGGTAGATGTAGGCGGCGCCGGGCAGTGCCAGCATCAGCAGCGCGGCGGCGCGGGCCCGGGCGGCTCCGAGGCCGCTGCCTTCCGTGGCGGGTTCGCCGTAGCGGGTGACGGTGCGGACCTGGTCGTGGTTGTTGAGGACCCAGGTGACGGTCGAGCCGGTCCCGGCGATGTCCTGCATGGCCTCGGAGATGACCTTCTGGAAGGCCTCGGGGTCCCAGGGGGCGCTGAGCAGGTCGAAGAAGAAGGCCTGGTGGAGCTCGTCCGGTCGGACGTACTGGGCGTGCTCGCGGGCGGTCGGGACGGAGACCTCTCCGACGAGGAGGCGTTCGCAGCCGTCCCGCTCGGTGTAGTCCTCGCATATGGAGCGCCAGCGCCGCCACACCTCGTGCACCTCGGGCTGGTTCCAGGCGAGCGGGTTGACCGAGTCGCGGGTGCGGGCGTCGGCCTCCGGGTCGTCCGAGTCGGGCAGCTCCGGGTGCTTGAAGAGGCCGGCGGCGACGTCGATGCGGAAACCGTCGACACCCCGGTCCAGCCAGAAGCGCAGCACCCGGTCGAACTCGGCGGCGACCTCCGGGTCACGCCAGTTCCAGTCGGGCTGCTCGGGCGTGAACATGTGCAGGTACCACTGGCCGGGCCGCCCGTCCGCCTCGGTCACCCGGCTCCACGCCGGACCGCCGAACATCGCGTGCCAGTTGTTGGGCGGCTCGTCGCCGTCCGGGCCGCGGCCGTCGGCGAAGTGGAAGCGGGCGCGGGCCTCGCTGCCGGGAGCCGCGGCGAGAGCCTCGCGGAACCAGGGGTGCTCGCTGGAGCAGTGGTTCGGGACGATGTCGAGCAGCACCTTGACGCCGAGCCGCCGCGCGGCGCCCACCAGCAGGTCGAACTCGGCGAGGTCACCGAAGAGCGGGTCGACGTCGCAGTAGTCGGCCACGTCGTAGCCGTGGTCGTGCTGCGGCGAGGGATAGAAGGGGCTCAGCCAGATCCCGTCGACGCCGAGCTTCTTGAGGTACGGCAGCCCGGCCCGGACGCCGGCGAGGTCGCCGACGCCGTCGCCGGTGCTGTCGAGGAAGCTGCGGACGTAGACCTGATAGATCACTGCGTCACGCCACCAGTGGTGCCTGTTCAACCCATCGACCTGTCTCTGAGGAGGGCAGCGGTTATGCATGCATGTTAAGTAGGCGTGACGAGAGGGTGTCAATGAAAAGGCGCAAGCTACTGAGGAGTTGATGTGGTGCGAATCCGCATCAAACGGGCATTTCTCAGCCAGATGAGACGTTCGCGTTACCTAACAAGTAACTAGAAGTACTAGAAGCGCTAGCCGCGCGAGATGACGGCGAGCTCCCGTGCCAGACGGCGCACCGCCGCCGTCGGCGTCTCGTGCCCGGCCATCGCGTCGTGCACGACCGCCTGGACGACCAGGCTGACCTGGTCGTAGCGCGGGCTCTTGGGGCGCGGCGCGGCCGCGAGCACGCTCTCGCGCAGGGTCGGCAGATACGGGAACCTGCGGATGAGCTGCGGGTCCTGGTAGAGCCCGGCCCGTACGGGCGGCAGCGCGCCGCGGGTGAGGACCTGCCGCTGGACGCGCTCACCGGTGAGGTACGCGATCAGGCGGGCGGCCGAGTCGGGGTGCCGGGCGTGGGCGCTGACGGCCAGGTTGGAGCCGCCGAGGACACTCGTCCCCGGCCCGTCCCGGCCCGGCAGCGGTACGGCGCCGATCTTCCCGGCGACCTGGGAGCCCGGGGCGGAGGCGCCGACGTAGGCGTAGGGCCAGTTCCGCAGGAAGAGCAGCCGGCCGTCCTGGAAGGCCTGCTTGGACTCCTCCTCCTTGTAGGCCAGCGCCTCTTTCGGGATCCAGCCCTCTTTCACTCCGCGGGCCAGGAACCCGATGCCCTCGCGGGCCGCCGCCGAGTCGACGGTGACGCGCTCGCCCTCGTCGCCGAGGATCGAGCCCCCCGCCGAGTAGACGGCCTCGGCCGCGTTGACGGTGAGGCCCTCGTAGGGGAGGAACTGCCCGGCGTAGCCGTCGAGGCCGTGCTTCGGGGCGATGGTCTTCGCGTATCGCTCCAGTTCCGCCCAGGTGCGCGGCGGCGCGACGCCCTCCTTGGCGAGGACGTCCTTGCGGTAGAGGAGCAGGCCGGCGTTGGTGACGTACGGGACGGCGTACAGCTGTCCGTCGTAGGTCGCCGTGTCCACGACCGGCGGGAGGAAGGTCTTCAGCGGGAAACGGTCGCGTGGCAGCGGCCGGATCCAGCCCGCCGCGGCGAACTCCGAGGTCCAGTTGACGTCGATGTTGAGCACGTCGAATCGGCTGCGGTCGCCGTCACGCAGGTCGGTGGCCATCTGCGCCTGGGTCTCGTCGGCCGAGTCGGGCAGCTCGACGAGGGTCACTTTCTCGCCGGGATGGGTGCGGTTCCAGCCCTCCAGCAGGGGGCCGAGATAGCCGGTGAGGTCCCCGGCGGTGGCCAGGGTGAGCGGTCCGCGGCCGCCCTCCGGCGGCTCGCCCGCCTGCGCTCCGGCGGCGACGTAACCGGTCAGGACCACGACGAGAACGAGAAGGCCCCTACCCGCGGCATGGATCCACCGCATAGGTTCCTCCCTGTACACCGGCGACGGGCACCCTTGCCCGGAATCAGAGGCCATGTATACCTGTTAGGTATGGGCGATACTAGGGTCTGGAGCACATTGACCGGACAGGAGGACTGCACGCGTGCGCCTGCACCTCCTGGCACTCCTCGCCCGCGGACCCGCCCACGGCTACGAGCTCAAGCAGGACCTTGAGCAACTGCTGGGCTCCGCGTACCCTCAGCCGAATGTCGGCCAGATCTATGTGACCCTCGGCCGCCTCGAGAAGTCGGGACTGATCGAGGGCGAGGACGTGGCGCAGTCCAGCCGGCCCAATAAAAAGGTCTACCACCTCACCGACGCCGGGCGGGAGGCGCTGCGCGCCTGGTTCGAGGAGCCCGAGGACGAGCCGCGGGTGCGGGACGACTTCTTCATGAAGCTGGCGCTCGCTCCGCAGACCGGGCTCGCCGACCAGATCTCCCTGATCAACCACCAGCGGCGCCAGTATCTGAACACCATGCGGCAGCTGTCGAAGCTGGCCGCCGCCGAAGACCGCGACAACCGCATCGCGCATCTGCTGATAGAGGGCGCGATGCTGCACCTGCAGGCCGATCTCGACTGGCTGGAGCGGTGCCAGGAAGAGCTGGAGGAGCTGGAGTGAGCGACGACCGTCCCGCTCCTGTGCTGCGCGCCGAGGGGCTGGTGAAGACGCACCACGGCGAGGGCGCGCCCGCCCATGCCGTGCGCGGGGTGGACCTGTGCGTACGGCAGGGCGAGTTCGTGGCGATCACCGGCCCGTCCGGCGCCGGCAAGTCGACGCTGCTGCATCTGCTCGGCGGGCTCCAGCGGCCTGACGCGGGCCACCTCTGGCTCGACGGCGAGTCCACCGACACCTACAGCGAGGCCCGCTGGGCGGTGGAGCGCAGGAAGCGGATCGGGATCGTCTTCCAGTTCTTCAACCTCGTGTCCAACCTGTCCGTCGCCGACAACGTGGAGCTGCCCGCCCTGCTCGCCGGGAGCTCGCCGAAGCGGGCGCGCACCGAGCGCGAGCAGCTGCTGGGCGAGCTGGGCCTGACGGGCAAGGAGCGCAGCATGCCGGGCGAGCTGTCCGGCGGTGAGCAGCAGCGGGTCGCCCTGGCCCGGGCCCTGGTCAACCATCCCCCGCTGCTGCTGGCCGACGAACCGGCCGGCAGTCTCGACAGCAAGGGCACCCGCGAGGTGATGCGGCTGCTGTCCCGCTTCCACCAGCGCGGCCAGACGATCCTGCTGGTCACCCATGACGCGCGGCTGGCGAGCGCCGCGGACCGGGTGATCAGCTTCTTCGACGGCCGGATCGCCGACGACGCGGAACTCGACGGCGGCACACCCCCGCGCCGGTCCGGCATCTCCGGTGTGCTGGAACTCAAGGACTGACATGCGGGTGTACGACGGCTGCCCGGCGTCCGGGCCGAGAGGCTGAGGCCCGTGCGAGCCACCCTGCGCTGGGCGCACTCCGATCTGCGCACGCACCGCGGCGAGGCGCTGTTCCTCGTCCTCGCCACCGCGGGCATCGTCGCGTCACTGCTGCTGGCCACGGCCCTGTTCGGGTACGCGACCAACCCCTGGCAGCGCGTGTTCACGCAGTCGCACGGCGCGCATGTGTGGCTGCACACCGACACCGCCGCCGACACCGGGAGACTTGCCGGGCTGGACGGCGTCGACTCCGTCGCCGGGCCCTATCCCAGCGCCGCCGCCACCGTCTCCTCACGGGGCAGCCGCGCCGCGGTCGAGCTGCGCGGCACTCCGGAACGACCCACCGTCGGCCGCCCGCCGCTCGTCTCGGGCCACTGGCTCGACCCCGCGACGCCGAACGGCGTGGTCCTGGAGAGCCGCCTCGCCCGCGCCCTGCTGGCCGAGCCCGGCGACACCCTCACCGTGCCCGGCACCGCCCGCGAGCTGACCGTCGTGGGGCTCGCCGACAGCGCCGAGCCGCGCTACCGGGCCGGTGAGCAGCCGGGCCTGGTGTGGGCACTGCCGTCGGCCGTGCCGGACCCCGGCGGCCAGGTGATCGGGCTGCGCCTGACGGACCCCGGCGACACCTCCTACGTCGTGCAGCGTGCCGTGACCGTGCTGGGAGCCGGGGCGATCGGCGAGGTGTCCACCTGGCAGCAGGCGCGCGCCGAGGCGCAGGGCGACAACCGGCTCCTCGGTCAGGTGCTGGGCCTGTTCGGGCTGGGCGCGCTGGTCGCCGCCGGGCTCGCCGTGCACGGGGCGATCAGCACCCGTATCCGGGGCCATCTGCGGGATCTCTCCGTGCTGAAGGCGATCGGCTTCACCCCGGGGCAGGTGGTCCGCGTCTTCCTGCTCCAGCACCTCGCCTACGCGCTGCTGGGCGCCGTGGCCGCCGCGGCGCTCGCCGAGGCCCTGGGCAGCCGGATCCCCGGCCGGCTCGGGGACGCGGTCGGCGTGTGGCAAGGCCTTCCCGGGCACACCGTGGCCCTGGTGGTGGTCCCGGTGGGCGCGGTGCTGTTCATCGGCGCGACCACCGGCCTGGCCGCGTGGCGGGCGGGACGGGTACCGCCGGTGCCGGTGCCGAGGCCCGCGGCGGCGCTGGGCGGGCGGTTGACCGGGGCGGCGGGCCGGAGCCGTGGGACGGAGCCCGCCGGCCACGGAGGGCGGCGGCCTGTTTCTGCTTCGCCGGGCGGGCGGTTGGCGAGCGGCGTGCGCCGCGTCCTCAGGCTCCCGCCCGCTGCTCCACGCACCGGACAGCTGTCCGGCATGGCCCGCCGGGCACTCGGCATGCGGATTCCGCCCGCGCTGGTGCTGGGCTGGCACAAGGCGTTCACCCGCCGCCCCCGGTCCCTGGCCACGGTCGCCCGCCTCACGCTGCCGCTGCTGCTGATCGTCGTGGCGATGAGCGCGTGGACCACCATCGACCGCTTCCACAGCGAGCCGGAGCAGATCGGCCTGCCCACCACGCTCAGCGTCCGCGCCGACACCGGGCTGAGCGAACGCCAGACCCGCACCCTCCTGGAACGCGACCCGCAGGTCGCCGCCGCCTACCCCGGCGTCGAGACGGCCGCCCTGGTCCCGGGCCAGACGGCGACCATCGCCCTGCGCGGCCTCGGCACCCACCAGGACCCGTACCCGTACACCCTCGCCGAGGGCCGCGCCGCCCGCGGTGCCGACGAGGCGGTGGCCGGGCAGGGGCTCCTCGACCTGCTGGACGTGCGCGTCGGCGACTGGGTGCGGATGACCGTCGGCGACCAGCCGCAGATCCTGCACATCGTGGGCCGCAGCATCGAGCCGGAGAACGCCGGCCGGGTCATCTCCACGTCCCTCGACACCCTCCGCGCGAACGACCCCGGGCTCGGCCCGACCCTTTACGAGCTGCGCCTGGACCCTGGCGCCGACCCGGGCGAGGTCGCCGACCGGCTCGCCACGGCCGGGCGCGGCCATCTGGACGTGCACACCGTGGCCAACCCCGCCGACGGGCTCTCCCCGCTGCGCGCCGTCGTCGCCGGGCTGATCGCCGTGCTCGCCCTCATCGGGCTCATCGAACTGCTGACCGCGATCGGCGGCGCCGTCCGCGAGGGCGAACGGGACCTGCTGGCGCTGAAGGCCATCGGCCTGTCCCCCCGCCAGATCACGGCGATCACGGTCACGGCCACCGGCTGTACGGCCCTGGCGGCCGTGCTCGCCGCCACCGCCCTGGGCCTGCCGCTCGCCCACTGGCTCATCGACGCCCAGGGCAGATCGAGCGGGATCGGCGCCGGGATCGCGCAGGGCCCGTCGGCCCTCCTCATGCTGCCGCTGGGGGCGGCGGCGGTGCTCTGCGCGGCCGCGCTGGCCGCCCTGCCCGCGGCCCGCGCGGCACGCCGCCGGCTCGCGGACACGCTGAGCGCGGTCGCCTGACCTCGGCGGCTTGGCTTCGGCGGTTTCGCCGGTCAGCCGCCGTAGGGGCGCTGCGGGTGGGGTGCGTAGGGGTTGCCGCCTCCGGTGGGCGGCTGCGGGTGGGGCGCGTACGGGTTGCCGTACGGGTTTCCCTGCGGCGGCAGGTACGGCGATCCCGCCGGGGGCATCCCCGGAGGCATCGGCGGCACCGGCCCGGGTGCGGGCGCCGGTGCCGGCGTCGCCGGGTGTGCCTTCAGCCGGATCCCGTACCGCCGCTTGAGCCGCCCCATCTCCAGCAGCCCGATCGCGGTGACCGTCACCGGTGCGCCCAGGATGAAGACGATCCCCAGGGTGAGGCTGAGCCCGTGCAGATCACCGGTGACGAGGTCCGGGACCGCCACCAGCCAGCTGGTCACCATGGCGAGCAACGGCGGCAGACAGCGATGCACGGCAGCCGTGCCGAAGAAGTTGCCGGAGACCCGCACCGCTCCGTAGGCCGTGAAGATGAGCATCCACATCATCGCCAGGCCGACCCCTATGATCGCGGCGGGGTTCGCCGACGAGTTCGTCGTCCGCACCAGCAACAGCAGTGCCGCCACACACCCGACGAACAGCAGAAGCAGCTTGAGGGAGTTGAGGAGCGACACCCGCAACTGCCGCACGGTACCGCCGCGCCGCCAGACGTAGAGCATCGCCCCGACCGTCAGCGGAGTGAGAAAGAGCAGGACGACGGAGGCCGTCATCGCGTTCTCCAGCAGCTCCGTGATCTCGAAGCCGCCCTCGACGAAGGTGTAGATGCCGAGGGACGCGACCGCCCCGGCGATGACGCGGAACTTCTTGAGCTGCTCCACGGACGGATCGAGCGGCTCCGGTATCCACGCCGGGTGGAACACGGCCCGAGCCACGTCCTGGGGCTTCAGGAGGGACCGGGCCGTCAGCGTGCCACCCGTCCAACTACCGCGTGTGCGTGCCATTTTGCGCTCCCCCGAGCACTCGCCTCGATGATCGTCGGGGAGTCTACGGGAAGCGGACGGCGCGCCGCCGCCCGCATTTCCGCCCCGGCGGTCGTCACTGCCGGCCGCGCAGCTCCCGGTACGTCGCGACCAGCGCCTCGGTGGAGGCGTCAAGGCCCTCGACCTCGGCGCCCTCGGTCAGCGCGGGCTCGACGCGCTTGGCTAGGACCTTGCCCAGCTCGACGCCCCACTGGTCGAAGGAGTCGATGTTCCACACCGCGCCCTGTACGAACACCTTGTGCTCGTAGAGGGCGACGAGCTGGCCGAGGACGGACGGCGTCAGCTCGGGCGCCAGGATCGTGGTCGTCGGGTGGTTGCCCTGGAACGTCTTGTGCGGCACCAGTTCGTCCGGCACACCCTCGGCCCGCACCTCCTGAGGCGTCTTGCCGAAGGCGAGCGCCTGCGTCTGGGCGAAGAAGTTGGCCATCAGCAGGTCGTGCTGCGCCTTGAGCTCCTCGCTCAGCTCGGCGACCGGCCGTGCGAAGCCGATGAAGTCCGCCGGGATCAGCTTCGTGCCCTGGTGGATGAGCTGGTAGTAGGCGTGCTGCCCGTTGGTGCCCGGCGTGCCCCACACCACCGGCCCCGTCTGCCACTCCACCTCACGCCCGTCCCGGCCCACGTACTTGCCGTTGGACTCCATGTCGAGCTGCTGGAGATAGGCGGTGAACTTCGACAGGTAGTGGCTGTACGGCAGCACCGCGTGCGACTGGGCGTCGTGGAAGTTGCCGTACCAGATGCCCAGCAGGCCAAGCAGCAGTGGCACATTGGACTCGGCGGGCGCGGTCCGGAAGTGCTCGTCGACGATCCGGAACCCGTCGAGCATCTCCCGGAAGCGGTCCGGGCCGATGGCGATCATCAGCGACAGGCCGATCGCGGAGTCGTACGAGTAGCGACCGCCGACCCAGTCCCAGAACTCGAACATATTGGCCGTGTCGATGCCGAACCCGGCGACCTTCTCGGCGTTCGTCGACAGGGCGACGAAGTGCTTGGCGACGGCGGCCTCTTCACCGAGAGCTGCCAGCAGCCAGCCGCGGGCGGACGTGGCGTTGGTGACCGTCTCGATGGTGGTGAAGGTCTTGGAGGCGACGATGAACAGCGTCTCCGCCGGGTCCAGATCCCTGATCGCCTCGTGCAGGTCGGCGCCGTCCACGTTCGACACGAAGCGGAACGTCATCGAGCGGTCCGTGTAGGCGCGCAGCACCTCGTACGCCATCGCGGGGCCGAGGTCGGAGCCGCCGATGCCGATGTTGACGACGTTGCGGATGCGCTTGCCGGTGTGGCCGGTCCACGCGCCGGAGCGGACGCGGTCGACGAAGCCGGCCATCTTGTCGAGCACGGCGTGCACGCCCGGCACCACGTTCTCACCGTCGACCTCGATCACCGCGTCCCGTGGCGCCCGCAGCGCGGTGTGCAGCACGGACCGGTCCTCGGTGGTGTTGATCTTCTCTCCGCGGAACATGGCGTCCCGGAGCCCGAAGACGTCGGTGGCGGCGGCCAGTTCCCGCAGGAGTCGCAGAGTGTCGTCGGTGACGAGGTGCTTGGAGTAGTCGACGTACAGGTCGCCGACCCGGAGGGCGTACGCGGTGCCGCGGCCGGGCTCGGCGGCGAACAGCTCGCGCAGCCGGACCTCGCCCAACTCCTCGCGGTGCTTGGCCAGTGCCGTCCACTCGGGCGTCTGGTTGAGCCTGGTACGGCCGTCTGCGTTCATCTCGGACTTCAGCCTTCTTTCCTGTCCTGCCTGCGTACCTTGCCCCGCTGCCGGTCCCAACCTAATTGATCAGCGCGTGGCATCGGTGTTCGTGGCCCCGTCGTCCGGTTCAACAACAGATACGTCCGCGTGGAGCGTGGGTATCAGCGCGGTGACGGCCAGGAGGAAGAAGGCGGCGGTGAGCAGGGGCGGGGTGTTCGGGCCCCAGGCGGTGGCGACGGCTCCGCCCAGCAGGGCGCCGAGGGGTACTCCGGCGAAGGCCAGGGTGCGGAAGGCCGAGCTGACCCGGCCCAGGAGCCCGGCGGGGCTGCGCTCCTGCATCAGCGTCGTCGTGTTGACGTTCCACACCATGCCCATGAGCCCGAAGACGGCCAGCGCCCCCACCAGCACGGTCAGGCTGCGCACGGTACCCATGACGACGAGGGCCGCGGTCTGCGCCGATCCGGCGAGCAGCACCGACCGCAGCCGGCCGAGCCGCGCCACCAGCCGGCTGTTCACCACTCCCCCGGCCAGGCTGCCCAGGGTGAAGGCGGTGCCTGCCGCCGCGTAGCCCGCGGGGCCCGCCTCCAGCCAGCCGGTGACGAGGACGACCAGCAGGGCGAGCAGGGTGCCCATACCGATGTTGCACAGGGCCGTGGCGGCGCACAGGCCGCGCAGGGCGCGGTCGCGCCACAGGGTGCGCAGCCCCTGCGCGATCTCGCGGCGCAGGGTGCTGCCCGCCGGTCTCGGCTCACGGTCGGTCCCGTCGGCCGGCAGGGTGGCGATCAGCGCGGCGGCCACCAGGAAGGTCACCGCGTCGGCCGCGAAGGGCACGGCGGCCCCCGCCGCCAGCAGCAGTGGCACGACCGGCCCGCCCAGCAGGCCGCCCGCGACGCGCTGGCCGGTCATCAGCCGGGCGTTGGCACTGCCGAGCGCGTCCCGGTCGACCAGGGCGGGCAGCAGCGCGGTCGCGGCGTTGTCGAAGAGGGTCTGGAGGGTGGTGAGCGCTACGGCCAGCGCGATGAGCAGGCCGATCGAGGCGTGGCCGAGCGCGACGGCCACGGCGAAGGCGGCGACCAGCAGACCGCGTAACGCGTCCGCCATCCACATGGCGCGTCGCTGGTCCACGCGGTCGGCGACGGCCCCGCCGAGCAGTCCGAAGACGATCCAGGGCAGATAGCCGCAGGCCGTGACGGAGGCGATGAGCAGTGGCTCGTCGGTCAGCGTGACGGCCAGCAGGGGCAGCGCGGCGGTACGCAGCGCGTCACCGAAGCTGGACAGCACGGCCGCGCTCCACAGCCGGCCGAAACCCCCGCGCCACGCGGGCGCGCGCACGCTCCCCACCTCGACCGTCGCCACTGTCCCCCCTCACGGTTCGCCCGATGCACAAACCGTAGAGGGCACCACTGACAATCGGTCCGCGAGCGGACCGCGGCGGGGCTCGGAAACCAGCTCCGGCCGGGCACCTGCTGGTGCCCGGCCGGTCTCGACTCCTAGATCTCGCCCCGCAGTTTGGCGAGCGCCTCGGCGAGGATCGCCTCGCCGTCCGCGTCGCTGCGCCGCTCCCGTACATACGCCAGGTGCGTCTTGTAGGGCTCGGTGCGCGGCGGGTCCGGCGGGTTGTCCCGGTCCTGGCCGGCCGGGAATCCGCAGCGGGGACAGTCCCAGGTTTCGGGCACCTGCGCGTCGCTGGCGAAGCTCGGCTGGGTTTCGTGTCCGTTGGAGCACCAGAAGGAGATGCGCAGCCGCGGCGCGGACTCGCCGCGCTCGGCCTCGCCCATCGGCCCCGCCCCGACCCGGCTTCCCCGGATCGCGTTGCCACTTGCCACGGTCGTAACTCCCTGCGTGATGGTGCCGCGAAGCGAGTCGGCGTTCCGCTTCGCCGCGAGCGCCTCAGTCTACGTAAGGCCCAACGCGCGTCCAGTGATTGGAGTTACAACCCTCACACGAAGACGCAAGCCCCATGATAGGCCGCGCTCAGCTGCGCGTACCGAACATGGGGCCTCGCGTACAAGTTCCGTGCGGCTTGCGTCTCGGTCAGTTGTTCACCTTCATCAGGATGCCGAGCACGACAATGCACGCGAACCAGGCCAGACCGACCACGACGGTGATCCGGTCGAGGTTGCGCTCGGCGACCGAGGAGCCGCCGACGGAGGACTGCATGCCGCCACCGAACATGTCGGAGAGGCCGCCGCCCTTCCCCTTGTGCATCAGCACCAGCAGCATCAGCAGCAAGCTGAAGACGATCAGGGCGATCGAGAACCCCATAACCACGGCTGGACCAACTTCCTCGGATTCTGACGGACGACGCGGGGCCCAGCACATGCTGGACCCCGCAAGGGTACGACGTAACGGCGCTACGGCATACTCACTGGTCGCGGAAGCGCACGATCTTGACGAACTCGTCGGCGTCCAGCGAGGCGCCGCCGACCAGCGCGCCGTCGATGTCGGCCTGGGCCATGATCTCGGCGACGTTGCCCGCCTTGACCGAGCCGCCGTACTGGATGCGGACCTTGTCGGCCAGGTCCTGCGAGTACAGCTCGGCGATCTTGCCGCGGATCGCCGAGCAGACCTCCTGGGCGTCCCCGGCTCCGCAGACCTTGCCGGTGCCGATGGCCCAGACGGGCTCGTAGGCGATCACGATGGTCTCGGCCTGCTCGGCGGGGAGGTCCTTCAGACCGCCCTCGACCTGGGCGAGGGTGTGGGAGACGTGGTTGCCCGCCTCGCGGATCTCCAGCTCCTCGCCGACGCACAGGATGGGCGTCAGGCCGTGCTTGTAGGCGGCCTTGACCTTGGCGTTCACCAGCTCGTCGGTCTCGGCGTGGTACTGGCGCCGCTCGCTGTGGCCGATCGCGACGTACGAGCACTTCAGCTTGGCCAGCATCGGGCCGGAGATCTCGCCGGTGAAGGCACCGCCGTCGTGCGCCGAGATGTCCTGGGCGCCGTACTTGATCTTGAGCTTGTCGCCGTCGACCAGGGTCTGCACGGAGCGCAGGTCGGTGAAGGGCGGCAGGACGGCGACCTCGACGGCCTCGTAGTCCTTGTCGGCCAGGGCGAAGGCGAGCTTCTGGACGTGAGCGATGGCCTCGAGGTGGTTGAGGTTCATCTTCCAGTTGCCCGCCATCAGCGGCGTGCGCGCGGTCATGTGGGTCAGTCCTCCAGTGCGGCGAGGCCGGGGAGCGTCTTGCCCTCGAGGTATTCGAGGGAGGCGCCGCCACCGGTCGAGATGTGGCCGAATGCCGTCTCGTCGAAGCCCAGGGTGCGCACGGCGGCGGCGGAGTCGCCACCGCCGACCACGGTGAAGCCCTTGGATTCGACGAGTGCCTGGGCGACCGCCTTGGTGCCCTCGGCGTAGTCGGGGTGCTCGAAGACGCCCATGGGTCCGTTCCAGAACACGGTGGCGGCGTCGGCGAGCTTGGACGCGTACAGCTTGCAGCTCTCGGGCCCGTTGTCGAGGCCCATCTGGTCGGCCGGGATGGCGTCCGCGGCGACGGTCGTGGGGTGGGCCGGGGCCTTGGTCTTCAGGTCCGGGAACGCGGCCGCGACGAGGACGTCCACCGGCAGGACCAGCTCGACGCCGGTCTTCTCGGCGCGCTCGATGTACTCGGTGACGGCCGGGAGCTGGTCCTCCTGGAGGAGGGAGGCGCCGACCTCGTAGCCCTTGGCCTTGAGGAAGGTGTAGGCCATGCCGCCGCCGATGAGGATGCGGTCGGCCTTGCCGAGCAGCTGATCGATGACGGCGAGCTTGTCGGACACCTTGGCCCCGCCGAGGGCGACGACGTACGGCCGCTCGACCTCGTCGGTGAGCTTCTTGAGGACGCCGACCTCGTTCGCGATGAGGTAGCCGGCGTAGTGCGGCAGCCGGGCCGGGAGGTCGTACACGGACGCGTGCTTGCGGTGCACCGCGCCGAAGCCGTCGCCGACGTAGACGTCGGCGAGGGCGGCGAGCCGGTCGGCGAAGGCGCCGCGCTCGGCGTCGTCCTTGCTCGTCTCGCCCGCGTTGAAGCGCAGGTTCTCGACGACGGCGACCTGGCCGTCGGTGAGGGCGGCGACGACTGCCTGGGCGGACTCGCCGACCGTGTCGGTCGCGAAGGCCACGTCGGCGCCGAGGAGTTCACCGAGGCGTGCGGCGGCGGGGGCGAGGGAGAAGGCCGGGTCCGGGGCGCCCTTGGGGCGGCCCAGGTGGGAGGCGACGACCACGCGGGCGCCTGCCTCGGCGAGGGCCTTGACCGTGGGCAGCACGGCGCGGATACGGCCGTCGTCGGTGATCGCCGTGCCGTCCAGCGGCACGTTCAGGTCGGCGCGGACGAAAGCCCGCTTGCCCGCGACCCCTTCGGCGAGGAGTTCGTCGATCGTCTTCATGAGGGGACTCCTGAAAGAGCTCGTGATCGCTCGTAAGCGCTCGTGATCGAACAGCTCTGATCTGTACGTGAGTCAGGGCTCGGGCAGCGCGTCCTCGCGCTGCCCGAGCCCTGCTCTCACACGGTCGTGCCTGCTCGATTGATCAGAGCTGGTTGCCGACGAAGACCGTAAGGTCGACGAGACGGTTTGAGTAGCCCCACTCGTTGTCGTACCAGCCGAGGATCTTCACCGAGTTGCCCTCCTGGACCATGGTCAGGGAGGAGTCGAAGGTGCAGGAGGCCGGGTCGCTGACGATGTCCGAGGAGACGATCGCGTCCTCGGTGTACGCCAGGTAGCCCTTGAGGTCGCCGTCCTCGGACGCCTTCTTGAACGCGGCGTTGACCTCGTCCTTGGTGACCTCGCGCTGGAGCGTCACGACCAGGTCGGTGGCCGAGCCGGTCGGGACCGGGACGCGCATCGCGATGCCGTCGAGCTTGCCCTTGAGCTGCGGCAGGACCAGCGCGGTTGCCTTCGCGGCACCCGTGGTGGTCGGGATGATGTTCTCGGCGGCGGCGCGGGCACGACGCAGGTCCGAGTGCGGGAAGTCCAGGATGCGCTGGTCGTTGGTGTACGCGTGGACCGTCGTCATCAGGCCCTTGACGATGCCGAAGTTCTCGTCGAGGACCTTGGCCATCGGCGCCACACAGTTGGTGGTGCAGGAGGCGTTGGAGATGACGTGGTGGTTCGCCGAATCGTACTTGTCCTGGTTGACACCCATCACGATGGTGATGTCCTCGTCCTTGGCCGGAGCCGAGATGAGGACCTTCTTGGCACCGCCGGCGAGGTGCTTCGCGGCGTCGGCCTTCTTCGTGAAGATGCCGGTGGACTCGACGACGATGTCGACGCCCAGCTCACCCCACGGGATGTCGGCGGGGTTGCGCTCGGAGAGCACCTTGATGGTGTGCCCGTCCACGGTGATCGTGTCGGCGGTGTGCGACACCTCGGCCTTGAGTCGGCCCAGGATGGTGTCGTACTTGAGCAGATGAGCGGTGGTCGCGGTGTCACCCAGGTCGTTGACAGCCACGATCTCGATGTCAGCACCCTGCTCCAGCAGCGCGCGGAAGTAGTTACGTCCGATGCGGCCGAAGCCGTTGATGCCTACGCGGATCGTCACGAACCGATCTCCTCGTTGGTGCGCCGGCCATGAAGTGCCGGCGAGCTCTGTTTGGGATGTCCCCGACCGCCTACGACCCTACCTCCCTGAGGCTCCGGTGGTGACATCCAGATGCCCCATACACGGCAGGGCGGTCCTTACCCGCCAGTAGGGGTACGGACCGCCCACCGCTGAGAGCAAGGTCACTCGATTTCGCTACACCGAGAGCATCCCTGTTGACCAGGGACGTCACCCTTTCGGGGAAGGGGTGTCACCCGTCCAGGGAAGCGAGCGCCTTCCTCATCAGTGCCGTCCGGTCGGCCGCCGCGGCGACGTGTTCCAGGCCGAAGCCGAGCAGCACGGTGTCGTCCGTGGTGACCGCGCCGTAGGTCTGGAACAGCGCTCCGGTGCGCGTCCAGTCCTTGAGGACGGCCGGGCTGCCCAGGGGCGGGCCGGCCACCTTCCAGGCGCCGAGGGAGGTCTCGAAGCCCTCGGTCTCCTTCGCCGTGCCGCCGGAGACGAGCGAGGCGTCGTCGGCGAGGACGCCGTGCCCGCCCGTGCCCGGGTCGGTGACGTAGCTGATCGACACCTCGACGGTCTTGCCGGCATAGGCGCTCAGGTCGAAGTTCACCTGCTGCCAGCCGCTGGAGGCGCCGGTGAGGCTGTGCCACTGGCCGGTGCTGCCGGTCGCGGTGCAGCCGTCGTCCGTCGGGGTGAGGTAGCGCTTCAGCCAGGGGTGCTCATTGACGTAGTAGCCGGCCGCGCATTCCTCCGGCACGGTGGCCTTGGTGGCGCCGCCCGCCTCGGGCAGGGTCGTCCAGTCGTCGGCGCCGGTGGTGTGGGCCTCTACCAGGACGTGGTCGTAGCCGGGTTCGGTGTCCCACAGCAGCTGGGTGCGCAGCGTGGTCTTGTCGGCCGCCGTGGTGCCGGTGAGGTCCACGGTGCTGGTGAGGCGCTTGTAGCCGTCGTTGGTGTGGACGGCCGCCGCCATGGAGGAGCCCGCGTACGGGCCGTACGGGTTCACCGTGCCGGCGAACTGTCCCGCGCCCTCACTCGCGAACTGCGGGTACTTGTCGGCGGGCAGTTCGCCGGAGGTGACCGAGTAGGTGCCCGCCTTGTCCAGCGGGTTGCCGGGGGCTCCGGCGAGCGTGCCCGTGAAGCCGCCGAGCCCGCCGGAGCCGGTGAAGCCGGTCGCCCCGGGAGTCGAGGTGCGGCTGTAGGCACCCAGGTAGTACTGGCCGAAGTCGTTCGACAGGGTGCCGCCGCCCAGGTCGACGCTGCCGCCGGCCTGCTCGCCCGCTTCGATCAGACGGCCGCCCTCGTTGAGGAAGGCCCGCAGCTGGAGCTGGGTGGCGACGCCCGGGGCGCCCGCGCCCGTGTAGTGGACGACGGTGTCGAAGTGGCTCAGCACGCCGAGCGCGTCGGGCGCGCCCTGCTTGGCGACGTCCCAGACGACGGCCTTGCGGCCGTTGGCCCGGAGCGCGTCGACATAGCTCCGCGCCTGCGTGGCGGTGGCGCCTTCCTCGGCGACCACCAGGGTGTTCGCCCTGGGGAGCTCGGCCACGGTGTAGGTGAAGCGCTTGCTGGAGACCGGCTTCCCGTTCTTCGTCTCCCCGGTGAACCACACCTCGACCTTGTCGCCCGGGTCGCCGTCCTTGACCTTCGCCCGGTACTCGTCGAAGTAGAGGTTGTCCTCACCGCCGTACGTCTCGCCGCCCTTCCAGGGCCTGAGTGCCATGTCCTCGGTGCGGCCGCCGTTGACGCGGTACCTGAGCTCCTTGTCGCGCACGGACTTGCGTGCGACGACGGAGATCTCCTGGTCGGCGCCGCGCGAGTACGACGTGGAGAAGGCGGCCGGGGTGAAGTCGGCGGCGCTCATGCCGACCGAGGAGGACGGCCGGTCGGGGTGGGCGGCCGACTCGGCGACGGAGAGCGCGAACGGGACGTTCTTCGCGAACTCCTGCTGGATCAGCTTCTCGTCGTCCGGGAAGGTGAAGACCGACCGGCAGTCGGGCGCCTTCCACTCGTCGTTCGGGTCGACGTTCGATGCGGTCGCACAGGTCGACATCTCAGGGGTGAACATCGCCAGGCCGTTGACGTTCGCCGCGTGGCCGTCGGCCTCGCCGTTCGTCGTGTACAGCTCGGAGGAGACCTGCGGGTGGTAGCCGGGAACCGCCGGGTTCTCGGGCGTGCCGGCGAGCGCCTCGTACAGGACGTCGTCCGGGGTCGGGGTGGCCACCTGCCAGCCGACTCCATAGAGGATGAGTTCGGCGGCGGAGTGGTAGTTGATGCCGTACGTGAAGCCGATCCGCTTCTGGAAGGCGTCCAGGGCCTTGGTCTCCGGCTCGGAACCCGGGCTCGCGCCGCGGTAGGTCTCGCTGGTGGGGTTGGGGGACGAGCCCTCGTCGTCGTAGCCCCACTTGTAGGTGAAGTTGCGGTTGAGGTCGACGCCGTCTCCGGTGCCGATGATGCCGTCGCCGTTGACGTCCCGCAGGTTCTTGCGCCACATGCGGTTGTCGTCGCTCTTGAAGGTGTGGTCGTATCCGTCGGGGTTGGCCGACAGGAGGAACCACAGCTCGGTGGAGTCGACGATCTTCTTGACGCGCTTGTCCGTCTTGTACTTGCCCAGGTAATGGTGCATCAGGCGCCGGGTCATCTCTGGCGTGATCCACTCGCGCGCATGCTGGTTGGACATGTAGAGGACGGAGGGCTTGGAGCCGTCCTTCGTCTTCTTCGCGTTCTTGGTGAGCTTCAGGGCGAGGATGTCCTGGCCGCCCACCGTCTTGCCGATGGAGACGACCTTGGTGAGGCCGGGGTGCTGCTGCGCGGCCCGGAGGATCTCCGCCTTCAGCCCGCCCTCTCCGCTGTACGGGCGGAACACGCCCTCGGCGGCGTTCTTGACGCGCTTCTCGGCACCTGCGGAGACTTTGTGCTCGGCGAGGTCGACGCCCTGCTTTTGAAGCTTCTTCGCCTGCTGGTCGGTGAGATAGACCTCGACGGGGCCCGTGCCCTTTTCGGGCACCTGCTCGCCGAGTTCGTGGCCGTCCTGGCCGGCCGCCAGCAGCAGGGGTACCTGCTTCTGGGTGACATCGGCCCGGAAGACCTTGACTTCGTCCGAGTCGGACGGGGCTGAACTTCCCGGTTGTGCCTGGGCGATGGGTGCGATGCTCGCTCCGCCGATCAGGAGCGCGCCGACAGCGAGGATCGATCTCGCTCTACGTCTCATGAACCCCCCTAGCGTGGGTTCGCCACAGCAGCGAACAGATGCCAGGCTCATGACAGTCCATGATCGAGTCAAGAGCGCCTCAACGACACGCAAAAGCCGGTGCCGACCACCCAAGTGGGCGTCAGACACCGGCTGATTGACGGCCTGTGAGGTCAGCCGACGAGGTTGTCGGCGAGTTCGTCGGCGAGGGTGGACTCCGTGCCCGGGATGCCGAGGTCGGAGGCGCGCTTGTCGGCCATGGCCAGCAGGCGGCGGATCCGGCCGGCGACGGCGTCCTTGGTCAGCGGCGGGTCGGCGAGCGCGCCCAGCTCCTCCAGGGAGGCCTGCTTGTGCTCCATGCGCAGCCGGCCGGCGGCGGCGAGGTGCTCGGGGACGTCGTCCGCGAGGATCTCCAGGGCGCGCTGCACACGGGCACCGGCGGCGACGGCCGCGCGGGCCGAGCGACGGAGGTTGGCGTCGTCGAAGTTGGCGAGCCGGTTCGCCGTGGCGCGCACCTCGCGGCGCATCCGGCGCTCCTCCCAGGCCAGCACCGACTCATGGGCACCGAGCCGGGTCAGCAGGGCACCGATGGCGTCACCGTCACGGACGACGACCCGGTCCACGCCGCGCACCTCACGGGCCTTGGCCCCGATCGACAGGCGGCGGGCGGCGCCGACCAGCGCGAGCGCGGCCTCGGGGCCCGGGCAGGTCACCTCGAGGGAGGAGGAGCGGCCGGGCTCGGTGAGCGAGCCGTGCGCCAGGAACGCGCCACGCCAGGCGGCCTCGGCGTCGCAGGTGGCCCCCGAGACCACCTGCGGGGGCAGGCCACGGATCGGGCGGCCGCGCCCGTCGACCAGGCCGGTCTGGCGGGCCAGCTGGTCCCCGCCCGCGATGACGCGCACGACGTAGCGCGAGCCGCGGCGCAGTCCGCCGGGTGCCATCACGATCAGTTCGGAGCTGTGGCCGAAGATCTCCAGGATGTCCCGCTTCAGACGGCGGGCCGCCATCGCGGTGTCCAGCTCCGCCTCGATCACAATCCGACCGCTCACCAGGTGGAGGCCGCCGGCGAACCGCAGCATGGCGGAGACCTCCGCCTTTCTGCAGCAGGTCCGGGTGACGGGGAGCCGGGAGATCTCGTCCTTCACCGCTGCCGTCATCGCCATGGGCCGATCCTTCCATGCATCCGAAAAATACGGTCGTACGCGGCGGCCAACAGCTCCGGGTCGTGCCTCGGGGTCCCGTCGGGCCTGGCAACCGGCGCCAGCTCGACCGCGGCCCCGAAGCGCTTGGCGGCGTCGGTCAGGGAGTCACGGTCGGGCACGGCGGCCTCGTCGGCCAGCACCACGTCCAGGGCGAGTTTAGGGGCGTGTCGTCCCAAAACCTCCAAATGACGCTGCGGGGAGAAGCCCTCGGTTTCTCCGGGCTGCGGGGCGAGGTTCAGGGAGAGTACCCGGCGTGCCTTGGTCTGCGTGAGCGCGTCCAGCAGCTCGGGCACGAGCAGGTGCGGGATGACCGAGGAGAACCAGGAGCCGGGGCCGAGCACCACCCAGTCCGCGTCCAGGACGGCCTCGACCGCCTCGGGCACGGCGGGCGGGTCGTGCGGCACGACGTGCACGGACTGCACCTCGCCGGGGGTGAGGGCGACGGTGGCCTGGCCGCGGACCGTGTCGACCTCCTCCGGGCGCTCCGGGTCGTGGCCCTTGACCAGGGCCTGGAGCTCCAGCGGGACGGCGGACATGGGCAGCACACGCCCCTGGGCGCCCAGCAGCCGTCCGACCAGGTCGAGGGCCTGCACGTGGTCGCCGAGCTGCTCCCAGAGTGCGACGATCAGCAGATTGCCGACCGCGTGCTCGTGCAGGTCGCCCTGGGACTGGAAGCGGTGCTGGATGACCCGGGCCCAGGTCTGGCCCCAGTCGTCGTCACCGCACAGCGCGGCCAGCGCCTTGCGCAGGTCGCCGGGCGGCAGCACGCCCAGCTCGTCGCGGAGCCGGCCGCTGGAGCCGCCGTCGTCGGCCACGGTGACGACGGCGGTGAGGTCGCCGGTGATCCGGCGCAGTGCGGCCAGCGAGGCGGACAGACCCATGCCGCCGCCGAGGGCGACGACCTTGGGCTGGGTGCCCCGGCGGCGCGGTCTGCCGCCCCGGGCCTCGGCGGGCCGGCCGGCCCGTGCGTCGGTGCTGCCGTCGGGCACCACCCGGCGCAGCCGGCTCAGCCGCGGAGTACGTCGTGTCATTCGCGTCCCATGTCCCGGTGTACGACCACCGTCTCCACGCCTTCGGACGCGAGGCGGGCGGCGAGCTTCTCCGACATGGCGACCGAGCGGTGCTTGCCGCCCGTGCAGCCCACGGCGATGGTCACGTAGCGCTTGCCCTCACGGCGGTAGCCGGTGGCGATGAGCTGGAGGAGCTCCGTGTACCGGTCGAGGAACTCCTTGGCTCCGGGCTGGTTGAAGACGTACCCGGAGACCTCGTCGTTGAGGCCGGTGTACGGACGCAGCTCCGGTACCCAGTGCGGGTTCGGCAGGAAGCGGCAGTCGACGACGAGGTCGGCGTCGACCGGCAGACCGTACTTGTAGCCGAAGGACATCACCGTGGCCCGCAGCTCCGGCTCCTCCTCGCCGGCGAACTGGGCGTCCATCTTGGCGCGCAGCTCGTGCACGTTCAGGCTGGAGGTGTCGATCACCAGGTCGGCGTCGCCGCGCAGCTCGCGCAGCAGTTCGCGCTCGGCGGCGATACCGTCGACGATCCGGCCGTCGCCCTGGAGGGGGTGCGGGCGGCGCACCGACTCGAAGCGGCGCACCAGGGCCTCGTCGGAGGACTCCAGGAAGACGATCCTCCGGGTGACGTTCTTCGCCTCCAGGTCGGCGAGGGACTCGCGGAGATTGTCGAAGAAGCGGCGACCGCGGACGTCGACGACCACGGCGATCCGGGCCACGTTGCCCTGGGAGCGGGCGCCGAGCTCCACCATCGTGGGGATCAGCGCGGGCGGCAGGTTGTCGACCACGAACCAGCCGAGGTCCTCCAGGCACTTCGCGGCCGTCGAGCGGCCGGCCCCGGACATGCCGGAGATGATCACCAGCTCGGGGATGGCCGCGTCCGGGACCGGGGCCTTGTCGTTGGGCGTGCCCGTACTCACCTGTGCTCCGTCTCCGGCTTGCTGTTCTTGCCCGTCGTGCTCGTTCACATTCATGTCTCCTGCCCCCGTCGTTCGTCCGGGGCGCCCATCGTCACGGGCTCCCCACTGGAACCCATGGTGCCGGGTTCCGTGCCAGGTTCCGTGCCGGGTTCCTCTTCCATGATCTCTCCAGTCGCCGTGTTGACGGCGGGTGCGGCCGGGGCCGCCTGGGCGAGGGCCGCCGCGATGGTCTCCGCGGTCTTGCGGCCTATGCCGGGAACCTCGCAGATCTGGTCGATGGTGGCAGATCGCAATCTCTTCAACGAACCGAAGTGTTTCAGGAGTGCCTGCTTCCGCGTGTCCCCGAGTCCCGGCACGTCGTCCAGGGGGCTGGAGCGGAAGCGCTTGGCCCGCTTCGAGCGCTGGTAGGTGATCGCGAACCGGTGGGCCTCGTCGCGGACCCGCTGGAGCAGGTACAGGCCCTCGCTGGTGCGGGGCAGGACCACCGGGTCGTCGTCGCCGGGCAGCCAGACCTCCTCCAGGCGCTTGGCGAGGCCGCACACGGCGATGTCGTCGATACCGAGCTCGTCCAGGGCCCGCCGGGCGGCAGCGACCTGGGGGGCGCCGCCGTCGACGACCACGAGCTGGGGCGGGTAGGCGAACTTCCTGGGACGGCCGTCGTCCTCGGTGAGGCCGGTCCCGACGATCTCGCCGTTGCTGTCGATCTCAGGGGTTTCGGCGTTCTCGCCGTCGGTCCACTCCCCCGTCTTCTCCTTCTCGGCGAGGTAGCGCCGGAAGCGGCGGGTGATCACCTCGTGCATGGAACGGACGTCGTCCTGCCCCGCGAAGCCCTTGATCTGGAAGCGGCGGTACTCGCTCTTGCGGGCGAGCCCGTCCTCGAAGACGACCATGGAGGCCACGACGTCGTCGCCCTGGAGGTGGGAGATGTCGTAGCACTCGATCCTGAGCGGGGCGCTGTCCAGGTCGAGGGCGTCGGCGATCTCCTCCAGGGCACGCGAGCGCGTGGTCAGGTCGGAGGCGCGCTTGGTCTTGTGCAGGACGAGCGCCTGCTGCGCGTTGCGCTGCACCGTCTCCATGAGGGCCTTCTTGTCGCCGCGCTGCGGGACGCGCAGGGAGACGATCGAGCCGCGCCGCCCGGTGAGCCACTCCTGGACGGGCTCCACGGGGTCGGGCAGGGCCGGGACCAGGACCTCCTTGGGGACGGCGTCGCCGGTCTCCTCGCCGTAGAGCTGCTGCAGGGCGTGCTCCACGAGGGCTCCGGTGGTGATCTCCTCCACCTTGTCGGTGACCCAGCCGCGCTGGCCGCGCACGCGTCCGCCGCGTACGTGGAAGATCTGGACAGCCGCTTCCAGCTCGTCCTCGGCGACCGCGATCAGGTCGGCGTCGGTGGCGTCGGCGAGCACGACCGCGTTCTTCTCCATGGCCTTCTTCAGGGCCTCGATGTCGTCGCGCAGCCGGGCCGCCCGCTCGTACTCCATCTCCTCGGCCGCTTCCGCCATCTGCTTCTCCAGCGGCCGGATGTAGGTGTTCGTCCGGCCGGCCATGAAGTCGCAGAACTCGTCGGCCAGTTCGCGGTGCTCCTCGGCGGAGACCCGGTCCACGCAGGGGGCCGAGCACTTGCCGATGTAGCCGAGGAGGCAGGGGCGGCCGGTGCGGGCGGCGTTCTTGAAGACGCCGGCCGAGCACGTGCGCACGGGGAAGACACGCAGCAGCAGGTCGACGGTGTCGCGGATCGCCCACGCGTGCCCGTACGGCCCGAAGTAGCGGACGCCCTTCTTCTTGTGACCGCGCATCACCTGCACGCGCGGGTACTCCTCGTTCATCGTCACCGCGAGGTACGGGTAGCTCTTGTCGTCGCGGTACTTGACGTTGAACCGGGGGTCGTACTCCTTGATCCAGGAGTACTCCAGCTGGAGCGCCTCGACCTCCGTGGACACCACCGTCCACTCCACGGACGCGGCCGTGGTGACCATGGTCCGGGTGCGCGGGTGCATTCCCGCCAGGTCCTGGAAGTAGTTCGCCAGGCGCTGGCGCAGGCTCTTCGCCTTTCCGACGTAGATCACCCGGCGATGCTCGTCACGGAACCTGTAGACCCCCGGCGTGTCGGGGATCTCACCCGGTTTGGGGCGGTAGCTGGAGGGGTCGGCCATGTCTCACACCCTACTGGCGAGCACCGACAGTCCGACGGGAGCACGGGGCCCGATCACGGGCTTGGCGGGTGGCAGTTTCCAACGGCATGTCCCGCCGCGGGGATTACGGCGGGCCGGTAGCGGGAATGCAGGCTTCCCACGGGGACACGGCGACGTCCGGCGGACGGAGGCCGTGTCGGTGCAGGCACAGGTTGTCAGTGCGGACCGGCCGCTTCCTTTGCGGAGCGGGCGGGCCACGGGTCGGAGGGCTGCGCAGATGAAGCAGATGCGGATCGAGAAAACCCGGCGGACGGTCCGTGCCCGCCGGTACGCGGACGAGGCGTTCGCGCTGCGCGACGCCCTGGACCCGCGCGACCCCGACATAGTGCGGGCCAAGCGTCTCGCCCTCGAGGAACAGGGCGGAAGCGACCGCTCCTAGAAACTCACCGTCCGCCACGAGCGCCCGGGGTGTACGCCCCGGGCGTTCGGCATGTCCGGACGAGTCCCGGGCGGGCGTACATCACTGTCCGGCATCAGGTGTTGTCGGGACCAGGTCAACGCGCTTCAATGCGGTGGAACTCGGGGCCCTGAACGACGACGTACGCATGTGAAGACCTGCCGTGCGCCGGCGGGACGGCCCCGGGCGGCCCGTGCGAACGGTCTGACCAGCCGTTGCCGACTCATAGAGAGGCCCCTGCATGCCGCACGCCACACAGCACGCGGACATCGCCACCGCGGACCTGGACTCGGCCCTGCGAGGCGGCCCCTTCCACGTCGCCCTGCGTGCGGCGATCGCAGCCCGTGGACTGCCGCTGCAACGCGTGCAGCACCATCTGTCCCGCCACGGCGTGAAGGTCGGTGTCACGA
Source organism: Streptomyces violaceus (assembly GCF_036014075.1). Classification (NCBI taxonomy): domain Bacteria; kingdom Bacillati; phylum Actinomycetota; class Actinomycetes; order Kitasatosporales; family Streptomycetaceae; genus Streptomyces; species Streptomyces violaceus. Next base: position 6,867,271 of record NZ_CP107911.1, on the reverse strand, counting down.
GCCTCAGTTACTGGCAGCAGGGGGCCAGGCGTCCGCAGCGCCCCGAATCGCTGCGAGCCGTCCGCGCGCTGGAAGAGATCCTGGAGCTTCCCGAGGAGTCGCTGATCCGGCTGCTCGCCGAGCCCGACGCCGGACCGGCCGGGCAGCGGTCCGCGGCCCGGTCCTATCGCTCCCTCGTCGAGGCCTCCGGGGTCCTGGATCAGTTGCTGGCCGAGCTGGACTGCCCGCCGGACGGGGGCCTGCACACCCTCGGACACCACGAGCGGCTGCGGATCGGGGCGCGGCGCGAGCTGGCCGAGCGCGAGTCGCACCACATCGTGCGGGCCCACCGGGACGGCATCGACCGCTTCGTCGCCGTCCACCACGGCGACCGGGGAGCCGTGCCCGAGCGCATGAGGGTGCACGCCCTGGAGAACTGCCGTACGGGACGCGTCCGTTGGCACCGCGACACCGGAGTGCTCGCCGCCGAGCTGCTCTTCGACGCCCGGCTGCGGGCCGGGGACACGTTCCTGTTCCGCTACGGCGTCGAGGACGGGACGGCGGATGAGTCGCGCGAGTACGTCCGCGGTTTCGACGCCCCCGGCGGCCAGTACGCGCTCCAGGTGCGCTTCGACGCGGCGGCCCTCCCGGCGCGCTGCCACCGGTTCGCGCAGCACTCGGCGGCGGCGCCGCGCAGCGGCTGCCAGGACCTGGCACTGAGCGGTCGGCACCGGTCGGTGCACGTGGTCGAGCCGCGGGTGCGGGCCGGGTTTCTGGGGATCGGCTGGGACTGGGAGTAGGCGTCACGACGGCGGGGCCGTGTCCGGTCTGCGGTCGTAGTGACGGTCTCGTGCAGACGTAAACGCTTACGCAAGCGTTTACGTCCGGCGTCGGATGCGATACGTTCCCCGCCGGACCGCCGGACCGCCGGACGGACCGCCGGAAGCGGAGGAGGGAACGGCATGGCGACCATGGCCGACGTCGCACGGAGCGCCGGTGTCTCCGTGGCGACCGTCTCGCACGTGCTGAACGGCACCCGGCCGGTGCTGCCGCACACCCGCCAGGCGGTCCTGGACGCCGTGGAGGAGCTCGGCTACACCACGAACACGCTGGCCCGCTCCCTGGTGACGTCCCGCACCCGTTCCATCGGGCTGGCGGTGTCGGCGATCAGCAACCCGTACTTCACGGAGATCCTCCAGGGCGTCGAGGCCAGTGCCCTGGAACACGGTTACAGCCTGTTGATCGCCGATCCGCACGACGACCCGGAGCACGAGCGCAAGGTCGTCCAGCTCCTGCACGAGCGCCGGGTGGACGGCATGATCGTCGCGCCCTCGGCGGATCCGCGCTGGCTGCTCGCCTACCTGGGGCGGCACGACGTGCCGGCGGTGTTCCTCGACCGGCTGGTGGACGCCCCGGCGGCGGACGGCGGTCCGCGTTTCGACCAGGTGTGCGCCGACAACGCCGAACCGACGTCCCGGCTGGTCACGCATCTCGCCGGCCTCGGCCACCGGCGGATCGGGCTGGTGGCGGGGCGACCGGGGCTCAGCACCACGAGCGAGCGGATCACCGGCTACCGCAGCGGTCTCGCCTTCGCCGGACTGCCGTACGACGAACGGCTCCTGGTGCATGGCGACTCGGAGTCGGCCGGTGGCGAACAGGCCACCGCGGCCCTGCTGTCCCTCGGAGTGCCGCCCACCGCGCTGGTCACCGGCAACAACGCCATGACCATCGGGGCGCTGCGTGCTCTGCGCGCCCGCGGCCTGTCCGTACCCGGCGACATCGCGCTGTGCTGCTTCGACGACTTCGCCTGGGCGGATCTGTTCTCGCCCCGGCTCACCGTGATCGCGCAGCCCAGCAAGGACATCGGCGCCCAGGCCGTACGCGTGCTCCTGGAGCGTCTCGCCGAGCCGGGCCGGCCGGCGCGGACCGTGCGGCTCCCCTCCGCCTTCGTCCATCGCACCTCGTGCGGTTGCCCGGAGGAGCCGACGCGATCCGAACATCCCGAACAGTCCCAGCAGGCCCAACAGCCACAGCAGTCCGTGCAATCCGCGCAGTCCGCGCGGGCCGCGCAGTCCGAGAGAGGAACCGTCGCATGATCGTCGTCGCCGGTGAGGCACTGATCGACCTGGTACCGCGGGGCGCGGGTGCCCTGGCGGCCCTGCAGCCGGCGCTCGGCGGCGGCCCGTACAACACGGCCGTGGCGCTGGGCCGCCTCGGCTCCCCCGCCGCCTTCTGCTCCCGGGTGTCGTACGACGCCTTCGGGGAGGCGCTGCTGGACCGGCTGCGCGAGACCGGGGTCGACGTGTCGTCGGTGCAGCGCGGCGCCGAGCCGACGACCCTTGCCGTCGCCACGGTCGGCGTGGACGGCTCGGCGGCGTACTCCTTCTACGTGGACGGGACGGCGGACCGGCTGTTCGCGGCGCCCTCGGCGCTGCCGTCGGGTACCCGTGCGGTCTCCTTCGGCACCTGCTCGCTGGTGCTGGAGCCGGGGGCGAGCGCGTACGAGGAGCTGATGCGTTCGGCGGCCGCGCAGGGCCTGTTCACCGCTCTGGACCCGAACATCAGGGCCGGGCTGATCCCGGACGCGGACGCCTACCGGGCCCGTTTCAAGAGCTGGCTGCCGTCGGTGTCGCTGCTGAAGCTGTCCGCCGAGGACGCCCAGTGGCTCGGCGGCACGCCCCAGGAGTGGCTGGCGGCCGGCCCGGCAGCGGTCGTGATCACCCGGGGCGGCGACGGGCTGACCGTCTTCACCGCCGACGGCGGCGAGTACGCGGTGCCGGGCGAGCGAGTGGAGGTCGTGGACACGATCGGCGCGGGTGACACGGTCAACGCGGCACTGCTGCACGGGCTCGCGGTACGCGACGCCCTCAGCGAGCGGGCACTGGCGGCACTGGGAGCCGACGGCTGGACGGAACTGCTGGGCTTCGCGGCCCGCGCGGCGGCGGTCACCTGCTCGCGGGCGGGGGCGGAACCGCCGTACGCGCACGAGCTGGACGGCTGAAGCCGCTCAGCCGACGTCCCCGACGGCCCGCAGCGCGCCGGGGCGACGACCGTTCAGGCGGTCCAGAGCGGCGGCCCTGGCATCGTCGGCGGGCAGGTGGATGATCACGCGCTGGCCCTCGTCGGGCAGCACGAGGGTCTCGTGCAGCAGTCGCAGCGATCCGGCCTCCGGGTGCTCGATGTGCTGGGAGCCCGTCCGGCGTGGGACCACGGCAAGGTCGGCGAACCGGTCGGCGAAGTCCGCCCCGGCCGTCACTGTCAGCTCGTCGGCCAGCTCGGCGACGTACGGGTCCCGGAGAGGGGCCCCGTGCCGGAGCCGGGCGGCGAGGTCGTCGGCCACCCGGTCCCAGTCGCGGTAGGCGCCGCGGGCCCGCTCGTCGGTGAACAGGTACCGGAGCAGGTTGGGCCGCTCGTCGTCGAACAGGCCGAGGGGACCGGCCAGCCGCTCGTAGCCCGCGGTGTGGGCGAGGATGTCGCCGATCCAGTTGATCACCAGCGCGGGGGCCGGCTCGAGGCGGTCCAGCACGGACCGGACGGTGGGGCGCGCCGTGCGGCCGAGCGACAGGGCAGCCCCACAGACCAGCGGGTCGCCGCCGTCCGCCTCCTTGGTCAGGCGGCGCAGCAGCATCCGGTCGTTGAGCGAAAGGTGCAGGGCGTCGGCGAGGGCACCGAGCACCTGGGCGGAGGGGTTGCGGTCGCGTCCCTGTTCCAGCCGGGTGAGGTACTCGACGCTCATGCCGGCGAGCGTGGCCAGCTCGGCGCGCCGCAGGCCAGGGGTGCGGCGCCGCGACCCCGTGGGCAGACCCACCTCGGCGGGGCTGACGGCTTCACGCCAGGTACGCAGGAACGTGCCCAACTCGTTGTCGCTCACCCGCCGAACGTACAACGCGCGCGAGCGCGGATCGTGGCCCTGCCACTACCAGGCTCCGGACGGTCTCCCTCGTGGGCCGCTCGGCCCTCAGGGTGGAGCACATGACGAATGACATCGCTGCCGCCGCTTCCGCCACCGCCCTGCCGCTGGCTCCGGGGAACTGGGCCCTGGACCCGTTCCACTCCTCCGTGAACTTCACCATCCGTCACCTGGGCATCGCCAAGGTGCGGGGGCGTTTCGAGCGGTTGGAGGCCGAACTCTTCGTCGGGGAACGGGCCGAGGACGCGCGGGTCTCCGCGACCGTCGACCTCGCCTCGATCGACACCGGCAACGCCGACCGCGACGCGCACGTCCCCGCCTCCGACCTGCTCGACGTCGAGAAGCGTCCGACGATGACGTACCGCTCGACGCGCGTGTCGGGTGAGGGTGAGGACTGGACGATGGAGGGCGAGCTGACCATCGGCGAGGTGACCCGCCCGGTGACGCTCGCCGTGGAGTTCGGCGGGCTGGTCGAGGTGCCGATGGACGGCAGCCGGCATGCCGGGTTCGAGGCGACCGGCGAGATCCGGCGCAGCGAGTTCGGGCTCGACTTCGCTCCCGGTCTGCTCGGTGAAGTGGTGAAGATCCAGCTCGACATGCAGTTCGTGGAGCCGAAGAACGACTGTTCAACACGCCGACGCGCCGTGCTCCACGGGGTGTTCCCGTGGAGCACGGCGCGTCGGCACAGCCCTCAGCCCTTGGTCGTCCGCGTCGTCTTCTTCGCGGTGGCCTTCGTGGTCTTGGTGGCCTTGGTCGCCGCCTTCTTGGTGGCGGTGCTGTTGACCCTCTTGGTGGCGGTCTTCTTCGCCGGGGTCTGCGCCGCGACCGTCTTCTTCGCCGCCGTCCTGCGCTGTGCCGGCACCGATGACGCATCGCTGATGCGGTCGGCGCCGAGGACCTCCTGGAGGAACTTGCCAGTGTGGCTGGTCGGGACCGCGGCGACCTGCTCCGGGGTGCCCTCGGCGACGACCAGACCGCCGCCGGCACCGCCCTCGGGGCCCATGTCGACGACCCAGTCGGCGGTCTTGATCACGTCGAGGTTGTGCTCGATGACGATGACCGTGTTGCCCTTGTCGACCAGTCCGGACAGGACCGTCAGCAGCTTGCTGATGTCCTCGAAGTGCAGACCGGTGGTCGGCTCGTCCAGGACGTAGACCGTGCGGCCGGTGGAGCGGCGCTGGAGCTCGCTGGCGAGCTTGACGCGCTGGGCCTCACCGCCGGACAGGGTGGTCGCGGACTGGCCGAGCCGGACGTAGCCGAGGCCGACGTCCTTCAGGGTCTTCATATGGCGGGAGATCGCGGGGACCGCCTCGAAGAACTCCGTGGCCTCCTCGATCGGCATGTTCAGGACGTCGGCGATGGACTTGCCCTTGTAGTGGACCTCCAGGGTCTCCCGGTTGTACCGGGCGCCGTGGCAGACCTCGCACGGGACGTACACGTCCGGGAGGAAGTTCATCTCGATCTTGATGGTGCCGTCGCCCGAGCAGTTCTCGCAGCGGCCGCCCTTGACGTTGAAGGAGAAGCGGCCGGGCATGTAGCCGCGGACCTTCGCCTCGGTGGTCTCGGCGAACAGCTTGCGGACGTGGTCGAAGACGCCGGTGTACGTGGCGGGGTTGGAGCGCGGGGTGCGGCCGATGGGCGACTGGTCGACGTGCACGACCTTGTCGACGAGGTCGTCGCCGTCCACGCGCGTGTGCCGCCCGGGCACGTTCCTCGCGCCGTTCAGTTCGCGGGCCAGGTGCGTGTACAGGATGTCGTTGACCAGGGTCGACTTGCCGGAGCCGGACACGCCGGTGACGGCTGTGAACACGCCGAGCGGGAAGGACACGTCGATGTCCTGGAGGTTGTTCTCCCTGGCGCCGTGCACCGTGAGCTGCCGGGACGGGTCCAGCGGGCGCCGGATCTCGGGCAGCGGGATGGCCTTCTTGCCGGACAGGTACTGACCGGTCTGCGACTCGGCGTTGGCGAGCAGTTCCTTCAGGGAGCCGCTGTGCACGACCTTGCCGCCGTGCTCACCGGCGCCGGGGCCGATGTCGACGATCCAGTCGGCGGTCTTGATGGTGTCCTCGTCGTGCTCGACGACGATGAGCGTGTTGCCCATGTCGCGCAGCCGGACCAGGGTCTCGATCAGCCGGTGGTTGTCGCGCTGGTGCAGGCCGATGGAGGGCTCGTCGAGGACGTACAGGACGCCGACCAGGCCGGAGCCGATCTGGGTGGCCAGGCGGATGCGCTGGGCCTCGCCGCCGGAGAGAGTGCCGGCCGCGCGGTTCAGTGAGAGGTAGTCCAGGCCGACGTCGACCAGGAACCGCAGCCGTTCGTTGACCTCCTTCAGCACGCGCTCGGCGATCTTCTTGTCGCGGGCCGTGAGCTTCAGCTCGCCCAGGAAGTCCGCACAGTCGCTGATCGACATCGCGGAGACCTCGGCGATGGACTTGTCCATGATCGTGACCGCGAGGACGATCGGCTTCAGACGCGTGCCCTCACAGGTGGGGCAGGGCACCTCGCGCATGTAGCCCTCGAAGCGCTCACGGCTGGAGTCGCTCTCGGCCTCGCTGTGCCGGCGCTTGACGAAGGGGACGGCACCCTCGAACGCGGTGGTGTACCGGCGCTCGCGCCCGTAGCGGTTGCGGTAGCGGACTTCCACCTGGGTCTTGTGGCCGTGGAGCAGGGCCTTCCTGGCGCGCTGCGGCAGGCCCGCGAAGGGGATGTCCGTGCGGAAGCCCAGCGCGTCGGCGAGCGCGCCGATGAGGCGGCCGAAGTAGTCCTTGGTGTGGCCGTGCGACCAGGGGTGGATGGCGCCTTCGTCGAGGCTCTTGTCCTCGTCCGGGACGATCAGCTCCGCGTCGACCTCCATGCGCGTGCCGATGCCGGAGCAGTCCGGGCAGGCGCCGAAGGGCGAGTTGAAGGAGAAGGAGCGGGGCTCCAGCTCCTCGAAGGACAGGTCGTCGTACGGGCAGTACAGGTGCTCCGAGTACATGCGCTCGCGCTCGGGGTCGTCCTCGGGGAGGTCGACGAAGTCGAGCACGACCATGCCGCCGGACAGACCGAGCGCGGTCTCCACGGAGTCGGTGAGGCGGCGCTTGGCGCCGTCCTTGACCGTGAGGCGGTCGACGACCACCTCGATGGTGTGCTTCTCCTGCTTCTTCAGCGTGGGCGGGTTCGACAGCTGGATCGTCTCGCCGTCCACCCGCGCGCGGGAGTAGCCCTTGGTCTGGAGCTCGGCGAAGAGATCGACGAACTCGCCCTTGCGCTCGCGCACCAGCGGCGACAGCACCTGGAAGCGGCTGCCCTCCGGCAGCTCCAGGACCTTGTCGACGATGGCCTGCGGCGACTGGCGGGAGATCGGGCGGCTGCACTCGGGGCAGTGCGGCTTGCCGATGCGCGCGAAGAGCAGACGCAGGTAGTCGTAGACCTCGGTGATGGTGCCGACCGTGGAGCGCGGGTTGCGCGAGGTCGACTTCTGGTCGATGGAGACCGCCGGGGAGAGGCCCTCGATGAAGTCGACGTCCGGCTTGTCCATCTGACCGAGGAACTGCCGGGCGTAGGAGGAGAGCGACTCCACGTAGCGCCGCTGCCCCTCGGCGAAGATGGTGTCGAAGGCCAGCGAGGACTTGCCCGACCCCGACAGGCCCGTGAAGACGATGAGCGAGTCGCGCGGGAGGTCGAGCGAAACGTTCTTGAGGTTGTGCTCGCGCGCTCCACGAACGATGAGACGGTCGGCCACGCCGGTCCGCACCTTTCTTGAGAGAAGTGACAGGGGCGGGGCCCCCGTCTTTCTCAGACTAGGGGGAGCCACTGACAACGCCGGTCGGGTTCACGGGTTGACAACAAACCCCGGCTCTCCAGCATGCCCGACGTCACGTCCGACCCTATAGCACGTGCATTCGATTTACGGCACCCGTTCACCACCTTCACCCAAAGGTGTGGCGGGACTAGGGTCAGCACCATGATTGATCACGGTCATGACCTGGCGTCTGTACGCGACGCTACGGATCGGCTGCTCATCGCAGTCGGCAAACTGGACAACGCGTCTGTGACGCAGCCGTCACGGCTTCCCGGCTGGACCCGCGGCCATGTCCTCGCCCACCTCTCCCGCAACGCGGACGCCCTCGTGAACGTCCTCGAAGGGCGTCCCATGTACGTCTCCGGCGAGGCCCGGGACACCGACATCGAGCGGGACGCCCCGCGCGCCCTCGACGTCCAGCTCGCCGATCTGCGCGAGACCGCGGCCCGCTTCCAGGAGACCGGGGCCGCCCCGGCGGACTGGTCGCGCACGGTGGAGCTGCGCAACGGGGTCACGGACTCCGCGTCCCGGGTGCCGTTCCGGCGCTGGGTGGAGGTGGAGCTGCATCACGTGGACCTGGGGATCGGGTACGAGCTGGAGGATCTGCCGGCGGAGTTCACCGAGCGGGAGATCGTCTTCCTGGCCGACCGGTTCGCCGGGCATCCCGGCGTACCGCCCACGCGCCTCACGGACGGCACGCGCGCGTGGAGCACCGGACGGGAGCCCGGCGACGGACCCGAGGTGACCGTCACCGGTTCCCCGGCCGATCTGCTGGGCTGGCTCGCCGGCCGCCGTGCCGGATCCGCACTGGAGGTTGCCGACGGCCGGCTTCCGGCGCTGCCCCCGCTCTAGGACCCGGACCACTCCCCCGCTATAGGCTGGCGGACATGACGTACAGCGGAGAGGTGACGGTCGGCGGGCCCGCCGACGTGCACGAACTCAAGGACCTGATGATCACCAAGATCGCGGTCGGTCCGATGAACAACAACGCCTATCTGCTGCGCTGCCGGGCCACGGACGAGCAGTTGCTGATCGACGCCGCGAACGAGGCGCACACGCTGCTCGGCATGATCGGTGGCGACGGCATCGCGTCCGTCGTCACCACCCACCAGCACGGCGACCACTGGCAGGCGCTCGCCGAGGTCGTGGCGGCCACCGGAGCCCGCACGTACGCGGGCAGGGACGACGCCGACGGCATCCCCGTACGGACCGATGTGCTGGTCGACGACGGAGACACCATCCGGGTCGGGCGCGTGGAACTCACCGCGCGCCACCTGGTCGGGCACACGCCCGGCTCGATCGCCCTCGTCTACGACGACCCGCACGGGCATCCCCATGTGTTCACCGGGGACTGCCTGTTCCCCGGCGGTGTGGGCAACACCCACAAGGATCCCAAGGCGTTCGCCAGCCTCCTCCACGATGTCGAGACCAGGATCTTCGACGTCCTCCCGGACGAGACGTGGGTCTACCCGGGGCACGGCAACGACACGACGCTGGGCACGGAGCGCCCGCAGCTTCCGGAGTGGCACGCGCGCGGGTGGTGAGGCCCAGGGGTGGCGAGAAGCCGCGCCGGGGCGCAGGCGCGCTGAGTCGCGAGGCGCGCACGCGCCCCGTGTGAACGCTTCACACACGCCGGTGTCGTGCGCGCGCTCCCGGCACAGGTAGTTGCGCGGTCAACTGGTAGGAGCCCCGCGCAGGATGACGGCTCCTGCGCGGATGGGCCGCCGGCCTGTCGATCCCCGCCCTCGGCCGGCGGCCCCGGCACCCGCCCGAAACGGCGCGCGGCGTGAAGTGTTCACAAGAACGCAACACCCGCTCCCACGATGCGAGCACTTACCGTCGTGACCTCGACAAACGGGCCCGTCGGCTGCCAATCTCGCGCCATGCATCCTGCCCCGCGCGCCCTGCGCCGCGCTGCCGCCGCCGTCGTCCTTCTCGCCGCCGCCGTGAGCTGCGCTCCGCAGCCGGAGGCGTCGGACGGTCCATCGGCATCGGCCGGAAGCACCTGCGCGAAGGGTGAGTTGGCCACCCGCACCTCGGGCAAGCTGACGATCGCCACCGACGAACCCGCCTACGAACCGTGGTTCAAGGACGGCGACCCCGCCGGCGGCAAGGGCTTCGAGTCGGCGGTCGCGTACGCCGTCGCCGAGCGGCTCGGGTACGGCAAGGACAAGGTCGCCTGGCAGACCGTCCCGTTCAACAAGGCCTTCGCGCCCGGCGAGAAGACCTTCGACTTCGACATCAACCAGGTGTCCGTCAGCGCCGAACGCAAGAGGGCCGTGGACTTCTCGTCCGGCTATTACGACGTACGCCAGGCCGTCGTCGCGCTGAAGGGCTCCGAGGCCGCCAAGGCGAAGAGCATCGCCGACCTGAAGGACGTGAAGCTGGGCGCCCAGGTCGGCACCACCAGCCTCGACTACATCGACGACGTGGTGAAGCCGAAGCAGGCGGCGGCCGTCTACGGCAAGAACGACCAGGCCAAGTCCGCGCTGAAGAACGGCCAGGTCGGCGCCATCGTCGTGGACCTGCCGACGGCCTTCTACATCACCGGGGCCGAGATCACGGACGCGACGATCGTCGGCCAGTTCGAGAACCAGGGCGGTACGCCGGAGCAGTTCGGCCTCGTGCTCGACAAGGGCAGCGCACTCACCCCCTGCGTCTCGCGGGCCGTCGACGCGCTGCGCGAGAACGGCACGCTCGCGAAGCTCGAGCAGCAGTGGCTGTCGGACGCCGCCGACGCCCCGGTGCTCAAGTGACGCTGAACAAGGCGGAGCCGGCGGAGGGCTCCGGCGAGCACGACGCGCCGGACGGCTACGTCCCGTCGCAGCGGCGCCTGGACCGTGAGCGCTACAAGCGCGCCCGCGCCCGGCGTGCCACCGCGGTCGGCGCGCTCTCGACCCTCGTCACCGGAGCGGTCCTCTACCTGGTGATCGTCAACGCCCCGGGCTGGCCGCGCACCAAGGAGACCTTCTTCGACTGGGGGTACGCGCGCGAGGCGTTCCCGAAGGTTCTCGAAGGGCTGTGGCTGAACGTCCGGCTGCTGCTGATCTGCGGTGCCGCGGTGCTCGTCCTCGGCATGCTGATCGCCGTCGCGCGTACGCTGCGCGGCCCGGTGTTCTTCCCGCTGCGCGCCCTGGCCGCCGCCTACACGGACTTCTTCCGGGGCCTGCCGCTCATCATCAACCTGATGATCGTGGTCCTCGGCGTCCCGGCGCTGCGGCTCCAAGGGGTGACCGTGGACCCGGTGCTGCTCGGCGGCACCGCGCTCACCCTGACGTACTCGGCGTACGTCGCCGAGGTGTTCCGCGCCGGCATCGAGTCCGTGCATCCCTCGCAGCGCGCCGCGGCCCGCTCACTCGGGCTCAGCAACCGGCAGGCGTTGCGCCACGTGGTGCTGCCCCAGGCGGTACGCCGCCAGGTCCCGCCGCTGCTGAACGACCTGGTGTCGCTGCAGAAGGACACCGGGCTGGTCTCGATCGGCGGTGCGGTGGACGCCGTACGGGCCGCCGACATCATCGTCGGCCGCAGCCTCAACTACACGCCGTACATCGTCGCGGGTCTGGTCTTCGTCGCGCTGACCATCCCCATGACCCGCTTCACGGACTGGGTGACGGCACGCATGGACCGCCGGCGGGCCCAGGGAGGAACCACATGAGCGAGACGCCCGTGCTGCGCATGGAGTCCGTCCGCAAGACCTTCGGCGGCTCGGTCGTCCTTCGGGACGTCGACCTGGAGGTGGCCCCGCACACGGTCACCGCGCTGATCGGCGCCTCCGGCTCCGGCAAGTCCACGCTGCTGCGGTGCGCGAACCTGCTGGAGGAGATCGACGACGGGGCGATCTGGCTGGACGACGACGAGATCACCGACCCGCGCGTCGACCAGGACGCCGTGCGCCGCCGGATCGGCGTGGTCTTCCAGTCGTACAACCTCTTCCCGCACATGACGGTCCTGGAGAACATCACGCTCGCTCCGCGCCGGGTGCACGGCCTGGCCCGCGCCGAGGCCGAGGCACGCGCGCGTGAGCTGCTGGAGCGGCTGGGACTGGGCGGAAAGGCGGGCGAGTACCCGGACCGGCTGAGCGGCGGCCAGCAGCAGCGGGTGGCGATCGTGCGCGCCCTGGCCGTACGCCCCCGGCTGCTTCTGCTGGACGAGATCACCGCCGCCCTCGATCCCGAGCTGGTGGGCGAGGTCCTCACCGTCGTCCGCGACCTGAAGGACGAGGGCATGACCATGGTGCTGGCCACGCACGAGATGGGCTTCGCACGGGAGGTCGCCGACCAGCTGTGCTTCCTGGAGGGCGGCGTGGTGCTGGAACACGGCACCGCCGAGCAGGTCTTCGGGGAACCACGGCAGGAGCGCACACGGCGCTTCCTGCGGCGGATCGTGGAGGCGGGCCGGCTGTAGTCGGGGGCGACGCGGGTGTAAGGGGCGCCCGCCCTGGTCGTCGGGGCTTACATCGCGGGCAGGGTCTAGGCGTCCGCCTGTCCCGCCCCCGCCAGCGCCGCGACGCGCTCCACCCCGAACACGTAGCCCTGGACTCCGCAGCCCGCGATGACCCCGTCGGCGCGCAGCGAGACGTAGGAGTGATGCCGGAACGACTCGCGCTGGTGGATGTTGGAGATGTGGACCTCCAACACCGGCATGCCGTCACAGGTGTTGAGGGCGTCCAGGATGGCGACGGAGGTGTGCGAGTATGCGCCCGGGTTGATCACGATGCCGCAGTGGTTCAGCCGCGCCTCGTGGATCCAGTCCACCAGCTCGCCTTCGTGGTTGGACTGGCGGAAGTCGACCGTGCCACCGTGGGCGGCCGCCGCCTTGGCGCACAGGGCCTCCACGTCGGCGAGCGTGTCGGAGCCGTAGATCTCCGGCTGACGCTGGCCGAGCAGGTTCAGGTTGGGGCCGTTGAGGATCATGATCGGGGCGTGGGCCAGGGTGCGGGGCACGGTTCCTCCGGTCCGTTCAAGGTCGGGCGGCCCGTGACGGACCGCTGCTCGGACCCGGTTTATCACGGTGCGCCGACAGCCCGCCGGGCCGTAGCCTCCCGGCATGACGAGCCTCTCCTACCCGCCCAAGCCGTCCCCCGGTGACCGTATCGCCGTGATCTCCCCCTCCTCCGGCCTGCCGGGGCTCTTCCCGCTCCCCTACGAGCTGGGGCTGGAGCGGCTGCGCAAGGAGTACGGGCTGGAGCCGGTCGAGTATCCGGCGACGCGCAAGATGGGCTCCTCGCCCCGGGAACGGGCCGACGACATCCACGCCGCCTTCGCCGACCCGGACATCAAGGCGGTCATCGCGTCGATCGGCGGGGACGACCAGATCACCGTGCTGCCACTGCTGGACCGGGAGTTGATCCGGGCGAACCCGAAGCCGTTCTTCGGGATGAGCGACAACACGAACCTGCTCGCCTTCCTGCGCAACAGCGGCATCGTCGGCTACCACGGCGGGAGCGTCATGTGCGAGCTGGGCCGTCCTGGTGCCATGCACCTGCAGACCGCCGACTCCCTGCGGGCGGCCCTGTTCACCTCCGGCCCGTACGAGCTGCGGCCCGCCGAGCGGTGGCGTGACATCGACCGGGACTGGGCTGATCCGGCGACTTTCGACGCGGAGCCGGAGACCCGGCCCGGGACCGGCTGGACCTGGGTCAACGCTGACCGGGTGGTGGAGGGCCGCAGCTGGGGCGGCTGCCTGGAGATCATCGGCTGGCTGCTGATGGCCGACCGCGAGATCGCGCACGATCTGTCCGAGTACGACGGCGGTGTGCTGTTGCTGGAGACCTCGGAGGACATGCCGAGCGCCTTGGAGGTGTTCAGCACCCTGCGGAACATGGGCGAGCGCGGACTTCTCCGGCGCTTCTCGGCCCTTCTGATGGGCCGCCCGAAAAGCTGGTCCTTCGAGCACCCCAACAGCCCTGAGGAGGCCGCTCGTTACGCGTCCGACCAGCGTGAGGCGGTCCTGCGCGCCATGCGGGCCTACGCTCCGGACACCACGATCGTCTTCGACGTGGACTTCGGGCACACCGATCCGCAACTGGTGATCCCCTACGGGGGCGCTGTGCGCGTGGACGGGCCGGACCGGCGCATCACGGTCACCTACTGAGGGCCCCCGAACTTCCACGCGCCCCCGTAACCGGCCGTCACTGTGGGTAGTTGACGCGGCATGCAGGACGTACGCACCGTAAGGGCACCCTCCATGCCGCGCCTCGCGGCCGCCTCGCTCGCCGGCACGGCCATCGAGTTCTACGACTTCTTCGTCTACGGGACCGCGGCGGCCCTCATCCTCGGGCCGCTGTTCTTCCCGACCTTCTCGCCGGTGGCCGGGACGCTGGCCGCCTTCGCCACCTTCGGCGTGGGCTTCGTGGCGCGGCCGCTCGGGTCGGTGCTGTTCGGGCACATCGGCGACCGGCGCGGACGACGGCCGGTCCTCGTCGCCTCCCTGCTGCTCACCGGCGCCTCCACGGTCGCGGTCGGCTGCGTGCCGACCTACGACACGATCGGCGTGGCCGCTCCCCTGCTGCTCCTGGTGCTGCGCTTCCTGCAGGGCCTGGGGCTCGGCGGGGAGTGGGGCGGGGCGGTGCTGCTGACGGTGGAGCACGCGCCCGCCGAGCGACGCGGGCTGTGGTCGAGCTTCCCGCAGGTCGGGCCCGCCCTGGGGTTCCTGCTCGCCAACGGTGTGGTGCTGGGGCTGTCGACGATGCTGTCCGAGGCGCAGTTCGCCGCGTGGGGGTGGCGGGTGCCGTTCTGGGCGGCGGGGGTGCTGGCCATCGTGGGGCTGTGGCTGCGTTCGTCGCTCGCCGAGAGCCCCAGTTTCCTCGAGCTCGACGACCACGCGCGCGTGCCGATCGCCGAGGTCATGCGCGACCACTGGCGTCTCCTCCTGCTGACCGGCGGAGCACTCGCGATCGGCTACGCGATCTTCTACGCCGTGACGACCTGGTCCCTCGCCTACGGCACGGAACGGCTCGGGGTGAGCCGCAGCGTCATGCTGACCTGCATCATGGGCGCGGTGGTCGTGAAGGGCGCGCTCACACCGCTGGTGGCGATGCTCGGGGACCGCTACGGCCGACGCCCCATGTGCCTGGCCGGGTGCGCGGCAGCCGCCCTGTGGATGTTCCCGATGGTCGCGCTCCTCGCCACCGGCGCGCCGCTGCCGATGTTCCTCGGCTTCCTCGGAGCGATGCTCTCGTTCATCACGATGTTCGCCGTGGTCGCCGCGTATCTGCCGGAGCTGTACGAGCCGCGGGTGCGCTGCACCGGCGCCGCCGTCGGCTACAACCTCGGCGGCGTCCTCGGGGGCGCGCTCACGCCGATCGTGGCGACCGCGCTCGCCGAGCAGGGCGGGCGGGTGCCCTGGGGCGTGGCCGCGTATCTGACGGCGATCGCGCTGTGCAGCCTGGGGTGCTTCGCGCTGCTGCCGGAGACGCGTCCGGTGCCGGTGGAGGCGGGGGCGGGGGCGAAGGCAGAGGCGGAGGCGCCTACGGGTTGATCGCCAGCTCCAGATACGCCGCGAACAGCACCAGATGGACCCCGCCCTGGAGCGGTGTGGCGCGGCCCGGGACCACCGTCAGGGAAGCCACCACCACGGTCAGGGCGAGCAGCACCATGTGCGTGGCGCCGAGGCCGAGTACCAGCGGGCCGGACAGCCACACGGACGCGAGCGCGACGGCGGGGATGGTCAGGCCGATGCTGGCCATGGCCGAGCCGAGGGCGAGGTTCAGGCTGGTCTGCACGCGGTCGCGGCGTGCGGAGCGCAGTGCGGCGATGGTCTCCGGGAGCAGGACCAGCAGCGCGATGATCACGCCGACGACGGCCTGGGGCAGCCCTGCGGCCTCCACCCCGGACTCGATGGTGGGCGACACGCCCTTGGCCAGGCCGACCACGCCGATGAGCGCCAGGCCCAGCAGTCCCAGGCTGATCCGGGCGGTACGGGCGGTCGGCGCCGCGGCGTGCTCCTCGGCGGTGATCACGTCGCCCTGCCGGGTGATCGGCAGAAAGTAGTCCCGGTGCCGCACGGTCTGCGTCGCGACGAACAGGCCGTACAGGATCAGTGAGGAGAGCGCCGCGAAGGTCAGCTGGACGGTGGAGAACTCCGGGCCCGGCTTGCTCGTGGTGAACGTCGGCAGGACCAGGCTGAGCGTGGTCAGGGTCGCGACGGTCGCGAGTGCGGCGCCGGTTCCCTCGGGGTTGAAGACGGCCGTGCCGTGCCGCAGTGAGGCGACCAGGAGGCACAGGCCGACGATGCCGTTGCAGGTGATCATCACGGCCGCGAAGACCGTGTCGCGGGCCAGTGTCGAGCTCTTGTCCCCGCCGTCGACCATCAGGGTGACGATGAGGGCGACCTCGATGATCGTGACGGCGACGGCGAGGACGAGGGAGCCGAACGGTTCTCCGACCCGGTGCGCTACCACCTCGGCGTGGTGGACGGCGGACAGAACAGCTCCCGCGAGGACCAGGGTCACCAGCGCGACGACCGCGGCCGGCAGATCGCGCCCCCAGGTGAGGGCCAGCAGCACGGCCGCGAGCAAGGGCACCAAGGTCGTCCACTGTGCCGTGAGCGGCCTGCGCCGAGCGATCATGCAGTGATCGTCGCAGAGCTGCAGGGGCCCCGCACTCCGGTCGCGCGGGGCCCGAGGCGGGGGCTACTTGAGCTCGCTCGCGTCCAGGAGGTCGCAGTTGGTGTAAACCCGCTCGCCGACGCACAGCGCACCCAGACGCTCCGCCATCCTGCCGGTCTCGGGGTCCTCACTGTTGCGCATGGCTTCCTCGAACGAATCGAACTCGATCAGCGCCAGATAGCGGCGGGGGTTGTCGCGGTCCTTCAGGAGGATGCGGTGAGTGGGGCCGCCCGTCCGGTCGGCGAAGCGCCGCTCCGCGTCCTCGAAAATCTGCTCCATCTCGTCCAAGCGCTCGGTCTCGAAGTCGATGATCTGCACGAACTTCATGGCACCTCCAGCCGACCACGGCGCCCCCGGGCCGGGAAAGACGCTCAGGAAACAAGCAAGCACCGGGACCGGCAGTCGGCAATTCGCCGACCACCGGTCCCGGTGATGGTTGTTCCTACGTCCGACGCGGTCAGACGTCGATGCTGTCCTTCGGAGCGCTTCCGCTCTGGCCCTGCGCCGCCTCGGCGGCCGCCTGCTTCTTGGAAGCCCGCAGGCTGGTGATCGTGGTGACGATCAGGACGGCACAGATCACGCCGAGCGATACCGGAATGCTGATCTCGGGGACGTGAACGCCCGACTCGTGCAGCGCGTGCAGCACCAGCTTCACGCCGATGAAGCCGAGGATGATCGACAGGCCGTAGCTGAGGTGGACCAGCTTCCTCAGCAGGCCGCCGATGAGGAAGTACAGCTGGCGCAGACCCATCAGGGCGAACGCGTTGGCCGTGAAGACGATGTACGGGTCCTGGGTCAGACCGAAGATCGCGGGGATGGAGTCGAGGGCGAACAGCACGTCGGTGGTGCCGATCGCGAGCATCACGACCAGCATCGGGGTCATGACCCGCTTGCCGTTCTCCTCGATCCACAGCTTGGTGCCGTGGTACCGGTCCGACACGCCGAAGCGGCGCTCGGCGGCCTTGAGCAGCTTGTTCTCCTCGAACTCCTCGTCCTCCTCGTCGGCCCGGGCCTCCTGAATGAGCTTCCAGGCGGTGTAGATGAGGAAGGCGCCGAAGATGTAGAAGACCCAGGCGAAGCTGGCGAGGATCGCCGCGCCGGCGGCGATGAAGATGGCCCGCAGGACCAGGGCTATGAGGACACCGATCAGGAGAACACGCTGCTGATACTGCGAGGGCACCGCGAACTTCGCCATGATCAGGACGAAGACGAAGAGGTTGTCGACGCTCAGCGACTTCTCGGTGATGAAGCCCGCGAAGAACTCACCGGCGGGCTGGCCGCCGCCGAACACCAGCAGACCGAGCCCGAAGAGCGCGGCCAGCACGATCCAGACGACCGTCCAGATCCCGGCTTCCTTGATCGACACGTCGTGCGGTTTGCGGCCGATGAAGAAATCGACCGCGATCAGGGCGGCGAGGCCCACGATCGTCAGGACCCATAGGGTCACGGAAACATCCACTGCGCCTCCGGCAGTCGTTAACGGCAAATGTCAGCGTCGTCGCTGCCGGAGGTCTCTTCCACCCAAGGATGGGCCGACGCCCCGGGATCTGGCCTGATCCGTATTGACGGGTACGCCGCAGCAGACAGGGAGTACTCCCCTCCGTGCCGTCAACAATACCCCAATCACCAAGAACAGGTAAAGCGTCTGGCAAAAGAAGGGCCAAAACCCCTGCTCAGGGTGGCTTTACTAGTACTTGGTACGGGCAGCCGCGACCCGGGCGAGCACCTGCTGGAGGACCTGGCTGCCGGGCGGCACGAGCGACGGCTCGTACGTCCAGGCATGACCGACCCACGGGTCGGCGAGGTGGTCGTCGGACACCGGTGTCAGTCGCAGCAGCGAACGCCACAGCGGATCGAGCAAAGGCCCGTATCCGGAGGACTCCTCACGGTCGGCCACCATCATCAGGTGGACGCCGAAGGCGGGGCCCTCGTCGGCCAGGTAGCGGAGCTGGTTCACGGCACGGTCGTCGAAGCCGTGCGGAAAGTCGTTGACGATCAGCAGCTGCTGCGAGGTGTCGAAGCCGGGCGGCAGGGAGTCGGCGGCGCCTCCCCGCACCGCCATCTGCACCAGGTCGACCCGCTGGATGAGCCGCCCCAGCACGTCCGCCACCCCTGCGGCGCCGAGCGCGGGCGGAGCCGCGAGCACACCGCTCCGCGCGAGAGGTACCAGCGGCTGCGCCCCCGAACCGGCCGGGTCGATGACATGGACCGTGAACTCGCCCGCCGGATAGACGGCGAGCAGCCGGGCCGCGTGCGCGACCGCCGTCTCCATGGCGAGACGCCCCATGGCGTGCGAGTCGGTGAACGAACCGTCGGACGATCCGGTGTGGCCGCTGTCGATCCACAGACCACGCTCCAGCGGCAGCCGGACCAGCATCGGGATGCGGATCCGGTCGGCTTCGGGGAGATGGAGGTCGCCCAGGCGCAGCGCCATGGGGATCTCCATCGGCGGCCGGTAGGCATGCCACACGGGGTTGTCCCAGCGGGCGTAGGCCGGTGGCAGAGCCGGTTCGACGACGTCGGCCTCTGCGGTGAGCTGGGCGATGTCCCGGTCGAGGGCCTCCCTGGCCTGGGCGACGAGCTGTGCGTGCCGGGCGCGGGCCGCCTCACGGGCGGCGTCCCCCTGCCCGCCGATCCGGCTGCGCGGGTCGGACAGGACCTGCTCGAGCTCCTTGTCCATGCGGGACTCGGCGAAGTCGACGGCGCTGCGGTAGGCGGCGGTGGTGCGGGCCAGATCCTCGAACATGCCCCACACCTGGTTGTAGAGCCGCTCCTCCATGGACCAGCCGGTCGCGTCGCCCGCCACGGGCTGGGCGGGCTGCCCGGGCGCGGCGGGGGGTGCGGTGGGCGGAGGCGGGGGCGGAGCGGTGTTCTGGCGGTGCGGATGGCTGTAGTCGATCGGACTGCCCGCGGTGGGCACGGACGGCTGCGTGACGGCGGAAGGGTCCGGTGCCGTTCCGGGGTACGTCGCTTGCGGTGTGGGCTGCCCCGGCACGCCGGGCGGCTGCCCGCCGTACGGGGCCGCGGGCGGGCCGGGAGCGCCCTGGGGAGCGGTGCCGCCCTGGTCCGGGCCGAGGGCCGGGGTCGCTGTCTGGCGGGAACGGTCGCCGTCCGCGGTGCGCGGCGGGGGCGCCTGGACCGAGCGGGCCAGCCCTTGGGCCACCGCCTCGTCGATGCTGCCCGCGAGCTGCCGGGCCTGGGGCAGGCCCTGATCGCTGAGGAGTTCGGCGAGGCCGCCCGCATAACCCTGGCCGACGGCGCGCACCTTCCAGGCGCCCTGCCGGCGATAGAGCTCCAGGGCGACCACGGCCGACTCGGCGTCCAGGCCGGTGAGGGTGTAACTGGCTATCTCGCCGCCGTCGAGGCCGGTGACGGCGACGAACGGGGCGGCGACGGCGCCGAAGCGGACCGGGCCCGCCCCGCCGACGGGCAGGGCGAGCAGGACGCCGACACGGTGGACGGCCTCCGGCAGGGCGTCCAGGTCCACCGCGAGGCGGTGGTCGGCGGCGGCCTGTCGCGAGACCTCGAGACCGGGCTGGGTGGGATCGCCCGGATGGGCCACCCATTCCACGCCGTGGATCCTGCCGGTCTCGTCGCTGAGCGCGGCCGCGGCCACGATCGGCGTGCCGGCCGAGACCCGGATCTCGAGACAGGCCTGGGAGAGCGGGTGGTTCTGCCCCCGCACCAGCTCGGCCGTCATCGCCTTCGTCCCCCTGTGTCGTTGTGTGGTGTCGTGTGCCGCTCGCCGGCCCGCCCCGAGCGGTTACCCCTGTGGCCTTAGAGGGCGGGCAGAATCGTCGGCATGAGGTCCTGGAAGGTACGGCCGTTGGCCGGGTTGCCCAGGGCCGTCATCGACCAGCCCGGGCCCGCTCGGTGCACCTTCGCCATGATCTGGGCCGTGTACTGGCCGCCGCCGGCCAGCGTGTAGCGGGCGAGCTCCTGGCCGTTGGTCTCGTCGACCAGGCGGCAGAACGCGTTCTGCACCTCCTGGAACGTCTGGCCCGTGAAGGAGTTCACGGTGAAGACGATCTGGTCGATGTGGACCGGGACGCGGGAGAGGTCGACGAGGATGGCCTCGTCGTCGCCGCCCTGGCCGACACCGCCGACGAGGTTGTCACCGGTGTGGCGCACCGAGCCGTCGTCGCTCACCAGGTGGCGGAAGAAGACGACGTCGACCGGCTGCTTGTCCGCGAACAGGACGGCAGAGGCGTCGAGGTCGATCTCTCGCGTGCGCGAGCCGAACAGGCCGCGCCGGGGAGCCGCCTGCCAGCCGAGACCCATCCGCACCGCTGTCAGGCTGCCGCCGTCGTTCTTCTGCAGACTGATGGCCTGACCCTTGGTCATGTTGATGGACACGCGCTGATTCCCCTCTCGAACATCCCCTGTTGCCGCATATTCGCGGTTGACCAGAACCCTACGCAGGGCCACTGACAGCGACGTAGCCCGGTCCGCACTTTGTGTCGGTCTTGCAACACAGCGCGTACGCGGTCCGCTGTCAGGCCAGGCCCGCCTCCTTCATCTGACGCAGTTCCTTCTTCATCTCGGAGACCTCGTCGCGCAGCCGGGCCGCGATCTCGAACTGGAGGTTCGCGGCGGCGGTCCGCATGCGCGTGGTGAGCTCCTCGATCTGCTCGGTGAGCTCGGCGGCGGGGCGGTCGGTCGGTACCGTCTCCTTGGCCTTGCCCTTGCCCCTGGCGGGCTTGGCCCCCTCGGCGGCCTTGCCGCCCAGGGAGGGCACGGGCGCCTTGGCGCCCCCGCCGTCCTTGCGCCCCTTGCGGTAGCCCGAGCCGAGCAGCTGCTCGGTGTCGACGTCCTCGCGGGCGATCTGGGCGACGATGTCGTTGATCTTCTTGCGGAGGGGCTGGGGGTCGATGCCCTGTTCCGTGTTGTACGCGATCTGCTTCTCCCGGCGTCGGTTGGTCTCGTCGATGGCCTTCTCCATCGCCGGGGTGATCTTGTCGGCGTACATGTGGACCTGGCCCGAGACGTTGCGCGCGGCGCGGCCGATGGTCTGGATCAGGGAGGTGCCGGAGCGCAGGAAGCCCTCCTTGTCGGCGTCCAGGATCGCCACCAGGGACACCTCGGGCAGGTCGAGGCCCTCCCTCAGGAGGTTGATGCCGACGAGCACGTCGTACTCGCCGGCGCGCAGCTCACGCAGCAGCTCGACGCGGCGCAGGGTGTCGACGTCGCTGTGCAGATAGCGCACCTGGATGCCCAGCTCCAGGAAGTAGTCCGTGAGGTCCTCGGCCATCTTCTTGGTGAGCGTGGTGACCAGGACGCGCTCGTCCTTGTCGGTGCGCGTCCGGATCTCGTGCACCAGGTCGTCGATCTGGCCCTCGGTGGGCTTGACGACGACCTCCGGGTCGACCAGGCCGGTGGGGCGGATGATCTGCTCGACGACGCCGTCCCCGCGGGAGAGCTCGTACTTTCCGGGGGTCGCCGACAGGTAGACCGTCTGGTCGATGCGCTCCTGGAACTCCTCCCACTTCAGGGGGCGGTTGTCCAGGGCGGAGGGCAGCCGGAAGCCGTGGTCGACGAGGGTGCGCTTGCGGGAGGCGTCGCCCTCGTACATGGCGCCGATCTGGGGCACCGTGACGTGCGACTCGTCGATGACGAGGAGGAAGTCGTCCGGGAAGTAGTCCAGCAGGGTGTTGGGCGGGGAGCCGGGCAGGCGGCCGTCGAAGTGCATCGAGTAGTTCTCGACGCCGGAGCAGGAGCCGATCTGGCGGAGCATCTCGATGTCGTACGTTGTGCGCATCCTGAGGCGCTGGGCCTCCAGGAGCTTGCCCTGCTTCTCCAGTTCCGAGAGGCGCTCGCCCAGCTCCTTCTCGATGTCGTTGACCGCCCGCTCCAGGCGCTCTGGCCCTGCGACGTAGTGGGACGCCGGGAAGACGTACAGCTGCTGGTCGTCGCTGATGATCTCGCCGGTGAGCGGATGGAGGGTGGACAGCGCCTCGATCTCGTCGCCGAACATCTCGATGCGGACGGCCAGCTCCTCGTAGACCGGGAAGATCTCGATGGTGTCGCCGCGGACGCGGAAGGTGCCGCGGGTGAAGGCCATGTCGTTGCGCGTGTACTGGATGTCCACGAAGCGGCGCAGCAGCTCGTCCCGGTCGAACTCGTCGCCGACCTTGAGGGGGACCATGCGGTCCACGTACTCCTGCGGCGTACCGAGGCCGTAGATGCAGGAGACCGAGGCCACCACCACGACGTCGCGGCGGGTGAGCAGCGAGTTGGTCGCGGAGTGGCGCAGGCGCTCGACCTCCTCGTTGATCGAGGAGTCCTTCTCGATGTAGGTGTCCGACTGCGGGACGTACGCCTCGGGCTGGTAGTAGTCGTAGTACGAGACGAAGTACTCGACGGCGTTGTTCGGGAGCAGCTCGCGGAACTCGTTCGCCAGCTGGGCGGCCAGCGTCTTGTTCGGCGCCATCACCAGTGTGGGGCGCTGAAGCTTCTCGATCATCCACGCGGTGGTGGCGGACTTGCCGGTGCCGGTCGCGCCGAGCAGGACGACGTCCTTCTCGCCTGCCTGGACGCGCCGGGCGAGATCGGCGATGGCCGTCGGCTGGTCGCCGTTCGGCTGGTAGGGGCTGACGACCTCGAAGGGCGCCACCGTGCGTTCGATCTGGGAAACGGGCCGCATGGAATCCACCGTACGACCCCGCACTGACAACGGGCTCCGATCAGCGCTTCTGCGGGGTTCGGGAGCGGCTGTGCTCCACGGGGCGGCGGGGGCGGAACCGCAGTCGGTGCGCGGAGTGGTGGACGCCGCTGCGGGTATGGGCGGGGATGCCGGGCTTCTGCTCGAGGGGGGCGGTGGCGGGCTTCCCCATGACCATCAGCGGGTCGAACATCACCACGACACCCGCGAGCAGGAGGAAAGCGAGCGGGCCGATCAGCATGGGCGCGAGCAGGGCCGCGGGCGATTCTCCCGAGGTGGGGGCGGCGGTGCCGTGGAGGTGGACGTCGAGGGCGGCCATGCCGGTGTAGTGCATGCCGCTGACGGCGAGCCCCATGACGAGGCTGGCACCCACACTCCACAGGAAGCCCCTGACCTGGCCGGCCGCCCACAGCGCGGCGGTGGCGGCACACATGGCGATCGCGACGGAGATGCCGACGGTGACGGTGTTGTACTCCAGCTTGCCGTCCAGGCGCATGCTGGCCATGCCGAGGTAGTGCATCGACGCGATGCCGAGACCGGTGATGGTGCCTCCGGTGAACAGGGCCGTTCCCCGGGCGCCCTTGTAGCCCACGATGAAGACCCCGATGCCCACCATGACGATCGCCACGGCCAGGCTCGCGAAGGTCATCGCCTTGTCGTAGTGGATCGGGGTCCCGCGGACCGTGAACCCCATCATCGCGACGAAGTGCATGGTCCATATGCCGGAGCCGATGGCGGCCGAGCCGAGGGCGAGCCAGCCGGGGCGCCACGACTGGGCGACGAGCATGGATCTGGTGGTGCACCGCAGCCCCAGGGCGCCGCCGAGGCAGGCCATGAGGTAGGCCACCAGGGGTGTGACCAGGCCGTAGCTGAATCCGTCGACCGTGCCCTGCATGCGCGGCTGCCCTTCCCGCCCTGTGCGTCCCGGAATTCCTGATGTGCGCCCCCTCCCAGGACCGCACGAGCGGTCAGGGTTGACGCAGAGAGTATGACTCCCACCGGAATGGTCGAACGACTTTCCGGCAAAGAAACACGGCCTTGCCCCAGTTGTGCGGCACCAGTGAGCGGAGTGGGGTCATCTGCGTTCAACCTGTGGCCATCCTGCACCCCTCTCGCGTTGACCCTCTGCTGTCACAGTTGATCTGTCTGTGATGCCACCGAACGCTCACGCGAGGAGTACGCATGCACGCGCGCGCTGTTGCCGCCTCCACCACCGCACTCCTGGGGACCGCCGTTCTCCTCGTCCCCGTCTCCCCCGCCGGGGCCGCCGACGCCGAGGTGGTGCCGCTGGTCATCGCCCACCGGGGCGCTTCCGCGTACGCGCCCGAGAACACGCTGGCCGCCGTGGACAAGGCGGCCGAGCTGGGCATCCCCTGGGTGGAGAACGACGTCCAGCAGACCAGGGACGGAGAGCTCGTCGTCGTCCACGACGACAACCTGCGGCGCACCACCGATGCCGAGGAGGTCTTCCCCGGGAGGGCCCCCTGGAAGGTGAAGGACTTCACCGCCGCCGAGATCGCCCGCCTCGACGCGGGCAGTTGGTTCGGCCCCGCCTTCGCGGGCGCGCGCGTGCCGACGCTGGAACAGTTCGTGGACCGCGTCGAGCGGCACCACCAGAAGCTTCTCCTGGAGATCAAGAACCCGGAGCTGTATCCGGGCATAGAGCGCCGGACGCTCAAGGTCCTGAGCAACGAAGGGTGGCTCGACAAGTCGCATCTGGCGGGCCGGCTGATCGTGCAGAGCTTCAGCGCGGACAGCGTGCGGACGGTGCACGGGCTGAAGCCCGGTGTGAAGACCGGCTTCCTGGGGACGCCGCCGGTGTCGGACCTGTCGGCCTACGCCGACTTCGCCGACCAGATCAACCCGTCGTACGGCTCGCTCTCCACGGAGTACGTCTCCGCCGTCCAGGAGTTCGACGGACCGCACGGCACGCCCTTGGAGGTCTTCACCTGGACGGTCGACGACGCGGCCACGGCCCAGCGGGTCGCCCGGTACGGCGTCGACGGGATCATCACGAACAAGCCGGATGTGGTGCGGGAGGCCGTGGGCGGGTGATCCGTCGCCCCGTCGGCCGGCAGACGGCAGCCGCCTGCCGGCCTTCCCTCGGCGGCGTTGTCAGTGGCGGGTCGTACGGTGGGCGCATGGACAGCCATGGGCAGGTTGAGCAGTGGGTCGTGTGGTGCGTCGTCGACAGCGGCATCGGTCCGCTGCTGCTGGCCGCGACCCGCGAGGGCCTGGTCAGCGTCGTGTTCCATGCCACGGACGCGGTGCGGGACCGGGCGGTCGAGCGGCTGGCGTCGCGCCTCGGCACCGAGCCCGTCGAGGCGCCCGGCTCCCCGCTGCTGGCCGAGGCGATACGTCAGGTCGGGGCGTACTTCGCGGGTGAGCGACGCGACTTCGACCTGCCGCTGGACTGGTCGCTGATCTCCGGCTTCAACCGGGAGGTCTTGCGCGAACTGGCCTCGGGCGTGCCGTACGGCACGGTCGTGGGGTACGGCGATCTGGCCGGGCGGGTCGGTCAGCCGGGCGCCGCGCAGGCCGTGGGCATGGCGATGGGCGCCAATCCGCTGCCGGTGGTGGTGCCCTGTCACCGGGTCGTCGAGAACGGCGGCGGTATCGGCGGCTTCGGGGGCGGTCTGGAGACGAAGCGGAAGCTTCTCGCCCTGGAAGGGGTGCTGCCCGAGCCTCTCTTCTGAGGTCTCGGGCCTGGTCAGTCGTAATGCCGCGCCTCGAAGACGTTGCCGTCCGGGTCCCGGAAGTAGAAGCTGCGGGTCGCCTTGCCCCGGGCTCCGAAGGAGTCGTACGAGAGCTCGGACACCGGTACGGCGCGTTCCTCGAGGCGGCCGAGAAGGGCGTCGAAGTCGCCGCGGGGCAGGGACAGGCAGACGTGGTTGACGGGGTGGCCGGCGCTGTCGGCCGCGCCGGGCAGCATCGTCATGCGTTCCGCGAAGGTCAGCGGCATGAGGTCGAGGATGGTCTCGTCGTTGACGCGCACGGAGGGGAACGGCACCTGGCCCGCGGCGAACTCGGTGAGCCTGAGCGGCTCCATGCCGACGGCCTTCTCGTAGAAGTCGGCGGCGGCGACCGGGTCGCGCACCCAGAGGACGACGTGGTCGAGACGTGCTGCGTGGTCCGTCATGCCTCCAGGCTCGTGACGTCCTCGACAGTCCGCAAGGGTTTGGCCCGGCGCGCCGCCCGCCAGAGATGAGGGAGGACCGACTGACAGGAGGCAGGCGCGTGGTGCTGGTGATGTCGGAAGAGGTGCGGGCGGCGCTCGAGGCGCGGCAGCCCGTGGTGGCCCTGGAGTCCACGATCATCGCCCACGGGCTGCCGCGGCCGCGCAACCTCCAGGTGGCCCTGGAGCTGGAGACGGCCGTGCGGCAGGAGGGGGCGGTGCCCGCGACCATCGCCGTGCTGGACGGGCGGCCCCATGTCGGACTGGACAAGGAGCAGCTGGAGCGGGTCGCGAACGAGGACGGGATCCGCAAGCTGGGCCACCGCGATCTGCCGCTCGCGGTGGCCGTCGGGGCGAGCGGCGCGACCACGGTGTCGGCTACCGCGCTGCTGGCGGCGCGGGCGGGCGTCCGGGTGTTCGCGACAGGCGGGCTCGGCGGGGTGCACCGGGAATGGACGGTGACGCAGGACGAGTCGGCCGATCTGGGTCTACTGGCGCGGACACGGATCACCGTGGTGTGTGCCGGGGTGAAGTCGATCCTGGACGTGCCGGCGACCCTGCAGCGGCTGGAGACGCTGGGTGTCGCGGTAGCCGGTTACGGCACCGACCGGTTCCCGGGCTTCTATCTGTCCGACTCGGGGCATCCGGTGGACTGGACGCTGCGGACGCCGGAGCAGGTGGCGGGCGTCATGCGGGCCCAGGACGCGCTCGCCGAGCCGGAGTCGGCACTGATCGTCGCCAACCCCGTCCCGGAGGAGGAGCAGCTCGATCCGGAGCTGCACGCGCGCGTGCTCGCGGACGCGCTGCAGGCGTGCGATGAGGAGGGGGTCACCGGCCAGGCGGTCACACCGTTCCTGCTCGACTATCTGGTAAGGCACACCGACGGGGCCTCCCTTAGCGCCAACCTGGCGGCGGTCCGCGGCAACGTACGCCTGGCGGCGCGGATCGCGGCGGCCTGGGCCCGGGGGTGACCGGGACCGGGGCCGGCCACCCCACAGGCCGTGAGGAGCGCTCCGTGGAGGGCGCGGCGCTGCTGGTCGTCGGGGACGTCATCACCGATGTCGTCGCGCGGCACCGGGGGCCGCTCGCGGCGGGCACGGACACGGCTGCCTCGATCCGGACCGTGCCGGGCGGGGCCGGAGCCAACGTGGCGTGCTGGGCGGCGCACCGGGGTGCGGCGGAGGTACGGCTGCTCGGGCGCGTGGGCGCGGATGCGGCCGCCTGGCACGAGCGCGAGCTGGCGGCCCACGGCGTATGCCCGCAGCTCGTCGTCGACCCGCGGGCGCCGACCGGCACGGTGATCTGTCTGGTGGACCGGGACGCTTCGGCGGAACGGACGTTCCTCACCGACAGCGGCGCCTCGTTGCGGCTCGAACCCGCCGACTGGTCGGACGCGCTGCTCGACGGGGTGGCCCGGCTGCACCTGTCGGGCTACCTCCTGTTCTCCGAACGGAGTCGCGCCCTGGTGACGGTGGCCCTGAAGGCCGCACGCGCGCGTGGCGTGCCGGTGAGTATGGACCCGGCGTCGGCCGGGTTCCTCACCGAGCTGGGCGTCGAGCGTTTCCTGGCGCTCGTCGAGGGCGTGGACGTACTGCTGCCCAGCCGGGACGAGGCGTGCCTGCTGACGGGGCTGGCCGACCCGGCCGACGCCGCGGCCGAGCTGAGCCTGCGCATCCCGCTGGTCGTCGCCAAGCTGGGGCGCGAGGGAGCACTCGTGGCCCGCTCGGGGAAGGTGTGCGCCCGCGTTCCCGCCGCGCCGGCGACGCCGCGGGACACCACGGGCGCCGGTGATGCCTTCACCGGCACGTTCCTCGGCGCCCTGCTCGCGGGCGCCGAGCCGGAGGAGGCGGCGGCGGAGGGCTGCCGGGCGGGTGCGCGGGCAGTGGAGCGAGTGGGCGGCAGGCCGCCTCTGCCCGGCTGATGCGGAGCAGGCCGCCTCTGCCCGGCTCAAGCGGAGCAGGCCGCCTCTGCCCGGCTCAAGCGGAGCAGGCCGCCCTTGCCCGGCTCATGCGGAGCAGGCCGCCCTTGCGCGGCTCATGCGGAGCAGGCCGCCCTTGCGCGGCTGATGTCCCACGCCCGTGCCGCCCCCGGCTACTGCTTGCGTCCCCACGCCGAGATCATCGGTGGCGTCGTGAGGTCGAGCGCGCCGGACGTGACGTTCATGAGGTGCCGCTGGATGTCCTGGTCCGTGGCGAGGCCCGCGGTGACCAACTGGTCGCGGATCTGGCGGATCGTGGCGGACTCCAGGGCCGCACAGGCCGGTGAGGCGAGGGGGAAGTAGGCGTCGGCGTGGACGCGGGTCAGGCCGGCCTCCCGGAGCAGGCGCGGGAGGGTGCGGCCGCAGGGGAGGTCGGTCCCGCGGTCGGCGAGCAGTTTGCGGAAGCTGTGCCGCAGCCGGTTCGCGAGCTGCTGCTCGGGGCCGTACTCGTCGGGGCAGAGCAGGGGCTGGAGGGCGGGGTCGACGTCCTCGACGAGGAGGCGCCCGCCGGGGCGCAGAGAGCCGGCCATGGACCGCAACGCCCGTTGCCGGTCGGTGACGTGGACGAGGGCGAGGCGGGCGTGCACCAGGTCGAAGCCCTCCCCCGGCGGGTCCTGTGCGCCGAGGTCGTGGACGCGGACCTCGACGGGCGGCCGGGCGCCCCGGGCGAGCCGTGACGTGTCGGTGTCGGTCGCGACGACGCGTCCGGTCGGGCCGACCCTCTTCGCCAGCCAGGACACGACGGACGGGCCGCCGGCGCCGACCTCCCAGCACCGCCAGCCGGATCCGACGCCGAGTGCTTCGAGATGCCGGAACGTCGTGGGGTCGAAGAGAGCGGCGAAGGCGCTGAAATGCTCTGCCGCCTCGGTCTGCCGGTTGTCGAGGAGGTGCCCATCGGTTCGCATCATGCGGCGATCATCCCAGTTGTCCGACTTATCCGTAATGGTCGACGCTCCGGTGAGAAGAACCGCACCGCGCCGGCACGCGTCGATGTCTCAGAACAACGGCACCGGCGAGTCGTTCGTCCACAGCCGGGAACAAAGCGGAATGAGTCGTTTCCACAGGCTTACCCGCAGCTCACGTGGGCCTGGCAGACTGGCGCGCCAAGGCGCAGGAACGGCGCGAGGAGTTCACACAAGGAGATCCGGATGTCCATGGCAGGGAATCTGCGGAAGGTCACGAGCCTCGGCGGGGTCGACGGCCTTCGCAAGGTGGCCCGGCTGGCCAGGCGGCGCCCGCGCGTCGACCTGAGTCACCCGGCCCGCTCCCCGCTGGGCTCCTCGGTGGTGAACTGCGTGACGTACCGGGACGGTGTCCGCACCCCCGCGCGCGGGGATCTGGTGGATGTCGTGGAGCGGGTGCGCAAGCGCCGAGAGGGCTTCGTCTGGCTCGGGCTGCACGAGCCCACCGACCAGGAGTTCGCGGGCATCGCCGAGCTCTTCGACCTGCACCCGCTGGCTGTCGAGGACGCCGTCGAGGCCCACCAGCGCCCCAAGCTGGAGCGGTACGGGGAGACGCTCTTCGCGGTGTTCAAGACGGTCTGCTATGTCGAGCACGAGGAACTCACGGCCACCAGTGAGGTGGTGAACACCGGCGAAATCATGGTGTTCGTCGGCGAGGACTTCGTGATCACCGTGCGGCACGGTCGACACGGCTCGCTGGGTCCGCTGCGCGAAGAGCTGGAGTCCGATCCCGGCCAGTTGGCCAAGGGCCCGTCCGCGGTGCTGCACGCGATCGCGGACCACGTGGTCGACGACTACCTGACCGTCACGGACTCGGTGCAGGCGGACATCGACCAGGTCGAGACGGATGTCTTCGCGGAGACCGGTGCACGCGCCGACCCGGGGCGCATCTACCAGCTCAAGCGTGAACTCCTCGAACTGAAGCGGGCCGTGGTGCCGCTCAGCCGCCCGCTCGAGGATCTCGCCACCCGGCCGATCCGAGCGGTCGACCCGGAGATACAGGCGTACTTCCGCGATGTCTCGGACCATCTGCTGCGGGCGAAGGAGCAGATCGCCGCCTTCGACGAACTGCTCAACTCCATCCTGCAGGCGCACCTCGCGCAGGTCACGGTCGCGCAGAACGAGGACATGCGGAAGATCACGGCGTGGGCCGCGATCATCGCCGTGCCGACGATGGTCTGCGGGGTGTACGGCATGAACTTCGAGCACATGCCGGAGCTGCACTGGCGGTACGGCTACGGCATGGTCATCGGCGTCATATCCGTCGCGTGCGTGACGCTGTACCGGGCGTTCCGGCGCAGCGGCTGGCTCTGACGCGGGCCGTGACGCGCGGGGGGGGTGACCTGCGGGCGGGACCTCCGGTTACCCCGCGGGGTCAGCGTGTGGTGGTGGCGTAGACGCTCTCGGCCCAGGAGGCGATCTGGTCGTCCGCCAGGTGCCGGGCCAGGTCGGCTTCGCTGATCATGCCGACCAGGCGCTTGTCCTGGATCACGGGCAGCCTGCGGATCTGGTGCTCTCGCATCTCGCGGAGCACTTCGCCGACATCGGCGTTCGCGTCGATCCAGCGCGGGGTGCCCTTGGCCATCTCACCCGCGGTGATCCTGGCGGGGTCGTGCCCCATGGCGACGCAGCCGACGACGATGTCGCGGTCGGTGAGGATGCCGCAGAGCCGCTCGTTCTCGTCACTGATGGGCAGGGCACCGACGTTCAGTTCACGCATGAGCTGGGCGGCGCGTTCGAGGGTTTCGTGCGCGGGGATCCACTGGGCGCCCCGGTGCATGATGTCTCCGGCGGTGGTCATGAAGTACCTCCCGATGCCGGACGGCCGGCGCGGCGCGGGACGCACCGCGAGTCCCGACGCCCTTCATTCTCGCCGCGCCACCGGATGCCCGCACACGGAACCCGTCCGCGCCCGCCCGACAGTGAGCAGCCGCTCAACCGCTCCACGCCGGATGACGCGGATCGTCGGCCCGTACCAGGACGTCGGCCGTGCCGGCCGGGTCCGTCTCGTGCTCGTAGCGCTCGAACGCCGGGAGGGTCCAGTGCTCGTCCTCGGGCGTGCGGCGGCGCAGGGCGCCCGGCGAAAGCAGGACGTGGACGCTCAGGTCGAAGGGGAACCAGTGCCGAAGGAGGAAGGGTCCGTGCAGCAACAGGACGCCACCCGGCGGGAGTTGGGTATAGGGACTGCGTGTGGCGCGGTCGGCGGCCGGGTCCCAGAGGTCGGGCAGGACGCGGCCGTCGCCGCCGGCTTCGAGAGGGCCGAACACCTCGCGCCACAGGGCGCCGGTGTCGTACCAGCCGTTGTAATAGGCCTCCACGTCCCGGTGGCCGTACTCCAGTCGCACCGAGGCGGGGCGCAGGAAGCCCTCTGTGCCCACGACGAGCGACGGGCGGCCGCGGACGCGCAGCGCCTCGGAGACGCGCTGGGCGAGATCCCCGGGGCGGGCGGCCGGGGCGCCGTCGAAGGCGATGCGAGGCCAGGGAGCGCCGTCGGCGGGCTGCAGGTCGAGGAGGCGCTCGGCGAGCAGGTCGCCGAGCCGGTCCCAGGTGATCGCTTCGAGTCGCACACGGCCCATGATGCGTCAGGCCGAGGCAGGAGCTGTCACGCTCGCGGGCTCCTCGGACGGCGGAGAGGGACAGGCCGCAGGGAGGCGTCGAGATGGCCGGGGTCTGTCGTGGCGGACGTAGTTCGTCCCGTCGTCACAGGGAATGAACCACGTATGGTCCCCCGCGCGATGCTTCCGCCCCTCACCGGGCTCCTCGTCTTCCAGCCTCTGAAGCGCCGCTACTGCGCCGAGTGCCGGCTAGGGCCGCTGCCGCTGCTCGCCCTGGAGGACGGCGCCCCGCGCTGCCTCGACTGTGCCGACCTCGGGCATCTGGTGTTCCTGCCGAGCGGCGACACCGCGCTGACGCGCAGGTCGCGGGAGGAGAGCACGCTGTCGGCGGTGGTCGTGCGGTTCAACCGGCGCAAGAGCCGTTACGAACGGCAGGGCGTTCTGGTCGAGGAGGCGGCGCTGGCGAGGGCCGAGCAGCGGTGTCTCGCGGACGCCGAGGCACGGCGGCGGCGCCGGGTGCGGGACGCGCGGCATCGGGCGGCTCAGGACGAGCTGTTCGCTCTGACGTTCGCGGCGGAGATACGGCGGTTGTATCCCGGATGCCCCGCCGGCCGGGCGCGCGCCATCGCCGCACACGCCTCGGAGCGGGGCAGCGGGCGGGTGGGCCGCAGTGCGGCGGGACGGGCGCTGACCGAGGGAGCGGTGACCTCGGCGGTCGTGGCGTCCGTGCGGCATCTGGACACGCCGTACGACCGGCTGCTGATGAGCGGGGTGCCGAGACACGAGGCGCGGCGGCGGATCGCGGCGGCGGTGGAGACGGTGCTGAGGGGGTGGACCGAGGCGGGGCTCGGTTCCGCCGGGTGACCCGGCCGGGCGTCGGCGGGCGCCGAGCACGGCCTGGGGTTCGCCTGCTCGGCGGATCGCCGCGAGAGCGTGCCGTCCCGGGGCCCCGTGCCGTCCGGCGGCCACATGTCGTCCGGCGGCCACATGTCGTCCGGTGGACCCGGCTGTTCGGTGGACCCGTGTCGTCCGGTGGACCCGGCTGTTCGGTGGACACGGCCGTCCGGTGGACCCGGCTGTTCGGTGGACACGGCCGTCCGGGGGATCGTGGACGTTCGCTTATGGCCCCGCGCCGCTCGGCCATGGTCACTGTGCTCGTACGGGAATTCACTTGTGGTGAGGAAGTGCGCCGGGCAGTATCCCGGCTCGACGGGCGGGAGATGCTGACATGATCGACGGACCGTACTTCGTGCTGACGGTGCTGGGTGTGCTCGGGACCGGTCTGGTGGCCGGGGTGTTCTGCGGCTTCTCGACCTTCGTCATGCGGGGCCTCGCCACGCTGCCGCCCGCGCAGGGGGTCGCCGCGATGAACGCGATCAACGTGGCCGCGGTGACGCCGCCCTTCATGGCCGCGTTCCTCGGGTCGGCGGTGCTGTGCGCGGTGATCGCCGTGGTGACGTTCGTGCTGTGGCCGGAGGAGGGGACGGTGGAGCTGCTGGTGGGCAGCGCGCTGTATCTGTTCGGCTCGTTCGGGCTCACCATGGTCGCGAACGTGCCGCGCAACGACGCGCTGCTCAAGCTGGAGCCGGGCACCTCGGAGGCGGCCGCGTACTGGCCGGCGTATGTGCGCGAGTGGACGATGTGGAACCACGTCCGCACGGCCGCCTCGGCCGGGGCGGCGCTGGCGTACGTGCTGGCGATCACCTGACGGCTCGCGGCGACAGGCACCGAACCGGAGGCGGACGTATCGTGGCCGGAGGAGTACCGCCCGACGACGCACGGCCTGTCACACGCGCACGCAAGGAAGACGGCCATGGCCGATCCCAAGGGTTTCATGACCACGCCCCGCCAGGACTGGCCGCGGCGGCCGGTAGAGGAGCGGGTGCGGGACTGGGACGAGGTCTACGTCCCCGGGGCGCTGCTGCCGATCATCAGCAAGCAGGCCGATCGCTGCATGGACTGCGGCATCCCCTTCTGCCACGAGGCCTGCCCGTTGGGCAACCTGATCCCCGAGTGGAACGACCTGGTGTCGAGGGAGGACTGGCGGGCGGCCGCCGACCGGCTGCACGCCACGAACAATTTCCCGGAGTTCACCGGCCGGTTGTGCCCGGCGCCGTGCGAGGCGGGGTGCGTGCTGGCGATCAACCAGCCGGCCGTCACCATCAAGAACGTCGAGTGCGCGATCGCCGACCGGGCGTGGGAGGAGGGCTTCGCGCCGCCGAGGCCGCCTGAGCGGCTGTCCGGCAAGACGGTCGCGGTGATCGGTTCGGGGCCCACCGGGCTGGCCGCGGCACAGCAGCTGACCCGGGCCGGGCACACGGTCGCCGTGTACGAGAGGGCCGACCGGCCGGGCGGGCTGATGCGGTACGGCATCCCCGAGTTCAAGATGGAGAAGCACCATCTTGAGCGGCGGCTGGAGCAGATGCTGGCCGAGGGGACCAAGTTCCGTACGTCGACGTCGGTCGGACGGGACATCGGGGCCGATGAGCTTCGGACCCGATACGACGCCGTGGTGCTCGCCACGGGGGCGACCGCGTGGCGTGAACTGACCGTGCCGGGGCGGGAACTGGCGGGGGTTCACCAGGCGATGGAGTACCTTCCGCTTTCCAACCGGGTGTGCGCGGGCGATCTGGAGGCGTCCCCGTTGTCGGCCGCCGGGAAGCACGTCGTCATCGTCGGCGGCGGCGACACCGGGGCGGACTGCCTGGGCACGGCCGTCCGGGAGGGTGCCGCGTCCGTGACCCAGCTGGACATCTACGCGCTGCCGGAGGCGGAGCGCGACGAGGACGCCGAGCCCTGGCCGACGTATCCGATACGGATCTACCGGCTGTCCGCCGCGCACGAGGAGGCCCGTGATCTGCGGACCGCTCCGGTCGCCGACGCGGACGCGCGGCTGTTCGCGGCGTCCACGCTGCGCTTCGACGGCGACGCGGAGGGGCATGTGCGGTCGCTGCACCTGGTGGAGGTGGACGCGCGGCGCCGCCCGGTGGATGGCACCGGGCGGACGCTCCCCGCCGACCTCGTGCTGCTCGCCCTCGGCTTCTCCGGGCCCGACCGCGAGGACGGGCTCGTCGACCAGCTGGGGCTGGCGATGGAACCCCGCGGCACCGTCGCGCGTGACGCCGGTTTCGCCACCAACGTGCCCGGCGTGTTCGCCGCGGGTGACGCCGCCCGGGGGCAGTCGCTCATCGTCTGGGCGATCGCCGAGGGACGGGCCGTGGCAGCCGCGGTCGACCGTCATCTGACGGGCAGTTCGCGGCTGCCGTCACCGATCGGGCCGTACGACCGGCCCATGGTGGTCTAGAAGACGACCGCTCGGAAGGTGATCACCGCTCGTCCGTGCCCGCCACCTTCGCCGTGGACAGCGCCACCCGGTTCCAGGTGTTGATCGTGCAGACCAGGGCGAGGACCTGGGCCAGTTCCCGTTCGTCGAAGAGGGACGCGGCCTGCGCGTAGACATCGTCCGGGACCCCCGCGTCGGCGACGAGGGTGATCGCCTCCGTGAGGGCGAGGGCCGCCTGTTCCCGCTCGGTGAAGAAGTGGCGGGCCTCGCGCCAGACGGCGACCATGTGCAGCCGGTCCTCGCTCTCGCCGGCCTTGCGGGCGTCGTTGGTGTGCATATGGAGGCAGTACGCGCAGTGGTTGAGGTGCGAGGCGCGGATCTGGATCAGTTCGACGAGGGCCGGGTCGAGGCCCTCACGGGCGGCGGCGTCGAAGGCGATGAGGGCCCTGAAGGCCTTCGGGGCGGACTGGGCGAACTCCAGCCGGGCCGTGCCTGTCGAGTGCGCCCGCGTCGTGTTCGTGTTCGTCGTCATGTCCCTCAACCTACGAGCCTCAAAGACCTGCTGTAGGGTGCATTCCCATGGCGGGTTCATGGGTCAATTCCGCGGAACGGATCGGGTCCGACCTGCATCTGGAGCTGTCCGGGCCGGGCGGCCGGCGCACGGCGCTGATCCGGGCGCTGCGCGAGGCCGTACGCGACGGGCGGCTGGCTCCGGGCACGCGGCTGCCGCCGTACCGCTCGCTCGCGGCCGACCTCGGTGTCGCCCGCAACACAGTGGCCGACGCGTACGCGGAACTCGTCGCGGAGGGCTGGCTCACCGCCCGTCAGGGCTCGGGCACCCGGGTGGCGGAGCGGGCCGAGCCGCTGCGCCCCGCCGCTCGCGTGCCCAAGAAGGCACCTCCACGCGCGCGTGGCCCCCGGCACAACCTGCTGCAGGGCACGCCGGACATCTCGGCGTTCCCGCGCGCGCCCTGGCTGGGCTCCTACAGGAGGGCGCTCCAGCAGGCGCCCAACGAGGTGTTCGGCCCGGGCGACCCCGCAGGCCGGGCCGAACTGCGGGAGGCGCTCACGGAGTACCTGGCCCGCGCGCGTGGCGTGCGGACCGAGCCCGGCCGGATCGTGATCTGCTCCGGCTTCGCGCACGCGCTGCGGCTGCTGTTCGGAGGCGGCGTCCTGCGCGGGCCCCTGGCGGTGGAGGCGTACGGGCTCGGATTCCACCGGGAGGTCCTCGCGAGCGCCGGGGTACGTACCGTGCCGCTCCCCCTCGACGAACACGGCGCCCAGGTCGACCGGTTGGGGCGCGAGCGTGCCGTGCTGCTCACGCCGGCGCACCAGTTCCCGACCGGCGGGCCGCTGCACCCCGCACGCCGGGCCGCCGTGATCGACTGGGCACGCGCGCGTGGCGGGCTGGTTCTGGAGGACGACTACGACGGGGAGTTCCGCTACGACCGCCGGCCGGTCGGCGCCGTCCAGGGGCTCGACCCCGAGCGCGTGATCCACATCGGCTCGGTCAGCAAGAGCCTGTCACCGGCGGTGCGGCTGGGCTGGATGGTGCTCCCGGAGCGGTATGTAGAGGACGTTCTCGCCGTGAAGGGCGAGCGCGAGGCGTGGGCGAGCGTCCTCGACCAGCTGAGCCTCGCCGACTTCGTCGTCTCCGGGTCGTACGACCGTCACGTACGGCGGATGCGGCAGCGGTACCGGAGCCGCAGGGACCGGCTCGTCGCGGCGCTCGCCGAGCACGCGCCTCAGGTCGAGGTCACGGGCGTCGCGGCCGGGCTGCACGCGGTGCTGCGGCTGCCGCCCGGCACCGAGGCCTCCGCCGTCAAGGCCGCCGCCTGGCGGGGCATCGCCCTCGACGGCCTCGCCGCGTTCCGGCACCCGGACACGGACATGCCGGTGAGCGACGGCCTCGTCGTGGGATACGCGACTCCCTCCGAGCATGCCTACGGGCCGGCACTGGAAGCACTGTGCGGCGCGCTGCCGCTGCCGTGACCGGCCCGTCGGAAGCCCCTCAAGGCTTGCGCGCCACCGCCCCGTACCCCGGAATCACCCCGTCGTCCTGCCCGGGCACCGGCTCGCCCAGCTCGGGGTGCCAGTGGTGGGGCACCTGGACACCGGGTTCGACGAGGTCGAGGCCGTCGAAGAAGCGGGTGAACTCCTCGCGGGAGCGCAGGGCCAGGGTGACGCCGGCGGCGCGGAGCTTCTCGGTCGCCGCCCTGGACTCCTCCGGTGTGAAGTCGGCCGTGGCGTGGGTGATCACCAGGTAGCTGCCGGAGGGCAGTTCGGCGAGCAGGCGGCGGACCAGGTCGTGCCCGCCGTCCTCGTCGGAGACGAAGTGCAGCAGCGCGATGAGCGACAGCGCGACGGGCCGGGTGAGGTCCAGGACCTTCCGCGCGCCCTCCAGGATGGCGTCCGGGTCGCGCACGTCGGCCTGGAGGTACTCGGTGGTGCCCTCGTCCGTGCCGCGCAGCAGGGCCGCCGCGTGGGCCAGGACGATGGGGTCGTTGTCGCAGTAGACGACCCGGGCGTCGGAGGCGATCGCCTGGGCGACCTGGTGGAGGTTGGGCTCGGTCGGTATGCCGGTGCCGATGTCCAGGAACTGCCGTACGCCGTTCTGGGCCAGCCAGCGCGTGGCCCGGTGCATGAAGGCGCGGTTGACGCGCGCCATCACCGGCACCCTCGGGTCGAGGGTGAGCATCTGCCGGCCCATCTCCTCGTCGACCGGGTAGTTGTCCTTGCCACCGAGGTACCAGTCGTACATCCGCGCGGGATGGGGTCTGGTCGTGTCGATCTGGACGGCCGTCGTGGGGTCCTGCCCGGTCATGAGGCACTCCGTAAGGCACAAAGGGTGGTCAATTCAGCACCAGCGTCAAAAAGTCGAGCATCAGAGAGTCGAGCGTCAGCAAAGGCAATCAGGTCAGGACAGCAGGAAGTCCGCCTCCCCGGCCTTCGCCCCCTCGATGAAGGCCGTCATCTCGTCGGTGGTGTAGATCAGCGCCGGACCGTCGGGGTCGGTGGACTGACGGACGGCGATCCGGCCGTCGGCGAGCTTCATCGCCTCCAGGCAGTTCCCGCCGTTCCCGCCGCTCCACGGTTTGTGCCAGCCTTCGCTGCCCAAGTCACGCGCGGGCATGCCGTTGTAGACCTGTTTGCGCGGCTTGATGCGATCCATTACAGCTCCTTGCGGAGATCCCGGAGGATCTCCTTCGTGCGATGTGCCGTAGCGGCCTGCGCCGCCATGCGGTCCATGACCTCGAGGTGGGTCGCCACCTCGGTGCGCGCGTCGAGATAGACCGCGCCGGTCAGGTACTCGCTGTAGACCATGTCCGGCAGTTCGGGCATGGCGAATCGGAACAGCACGAACGGCCCGTACGTGCCCGGGTGCGGCCCATTGGCGAACGGGGCGACCTGGAGCGTCACGTTGGGCAGCTTCGTGGCCTCGAGCAGTCTGTCGATCTGGGCACGCATCACCTCCGGGCCGCCGACCGGGCGCCGCAGCGCGGTCTCGTCCATCACGACCCACAGCCGGGGCGCGTCCTCGCGGGTGAGCAGGTCCTGACGCTGCATGCGCAGGGCGACATGGCGCTCGATGTCGTCGGGCCGGGTCTGGCCGATCGCGCCGGAGCGGAGCACTCCGCGCGCGTAATCCTCGGTCTGCAACAGGCCGGGGACGAAATGGGGTTCGTAACTGCGGATGACGCCGGCCGCGCCCTCCAGGCTCACGTACATCGAGAACCAGCCGGGCAGGATGTCGTGAAAACGCTGCCACCAACCGGGCTTGTTCGCGTCCTCGGCCAGCTGGACGAAGGCGTCGGCCTCCTCGTCGCAGATTCCGTAGGCCTTCAAAAGCAGTTGCAGGTACGGGATTTTGAGCGCGACCTCGGCCATCTCCATACGACGGACCGTGGCGGGGGCGACGCGGAGGATGCGGGCGGCCTCCTCGCGCTTCATCCCGGCGCGCTCCCGCAGGTCCAACAGGCGTCGGCCGAGGACGACCTGGCCTACCGTCGGCGCGGACCGCGGTTCGCTCACGCTCCACCTCCACGAAGAGTTCTGACGAGCCGGCCACAAAAGAACGCTGACAGCCCGGCGGCGCCATGCGAAGACCTTTCGAAGAGCTGATCCGAACTGACGTTTCGAACGAATCTTCGACGATCTCAACTGGCGCCGCGCTGGGTGCTGTTGCGATGCAGTGTGCCACGGCCTTTCAGACCGTCACAGCGCACTCTGCAATTTTCAGAGTGACACTTGCCAAGTGTTCACGCCGGGGCGATAGTGGCAAGCGTGATTCCGTCCGCGCCCTTAGGAACAGCCGCCGCAGGCCCTCCCGGCATCGGTACCGCCGGAGTCGGCCCCGCCGGGGCCGCTGCCGAGCGCCGGTTCCGTTTCGAGCTGGCCGCACATCCGGGTTCCCCCGCACAGGCCAGACGCCTGACGCGGGCCCGGCTGGCCGGCTGGTCGGTGTGCGAGGACACGTGCGACAGCGCGGCCCTGGTGGTCACCGAGCTGGTCACCAACGCCATCGTGCACACGGCGAGCGCACACATAGTGTGCGAGCTGCACGACGGCGACGACCTGGTGCGGATAGCGGTGCGTGACGAGGGCTGCGCCCCCGGCCAGCCCCACGCGGCCGGCCGGACGCGGCCCGAGGAGGAGCACGGGAGGGGACTGCTTCTCGTCGATGCCCTCTGCGAAGCCTGGGGTGCCCATGAGCACGGCCCCGGGCTGCTGGTCTGGGCCGAGCTGCCGCGCACGGCGGACACCCCGTGTGACCCGTCGGAGCCCCGGAACGACCTGGGCTGGGGCGCCCGCCCGAAGCCGGGTCCGTCCGACGACCCGGGCGGCGACGCGGACGGAACCCACGAGGCGCGTCACGCGAGGAGCGCGCCGGAGGTCCCCGCGCAGGGGCGACCCCGAGAGCAGGGGGCGGCATGACGTCCGCGCACGGTGGCCGCGTACTGAACCTGGACAGCCTGGCCCGCCTCCGGCGCGGGCTGCGTACGCCGGGTCCGGCCCTGCGCCTTCCCGTGCCCGACGGCATGACCGCACCGCTCGGCTGCGACGCGGTCGCGGTCCCCGCCCGTCTCGGCCGGCTGGTCATCCCCCGGCTGCCCCGCGCGGGCTGCGTCTACGCCGACGCGACGCACTGGTGGTGGCTGGTGCCGGCCGACTCCGACCACGCCCTGGAATGGCCGTCCCCCGCGCGGTACGCCACCGGCGCGGTCGTCCCGGACGTCCCGGAGATCCCCGAACTGATCCACCGCCCGAACGGCAAGCTTCCGTACACCCCGCCGATACCGCTGTACCTGGCCCTGTGCCGCGTGACGGGGACCGCACCGGCGTGGTCACGGCCGGTCAGCGCGTAGGGCTAGCCGAGCACGGCTCGGCCGAGGCGCGGGGCTGTCGCACACGGGCCGGTCAGCGCGTAGGGCTTGTCGAGCATGACTCAGCCGAGGCGCGGGGCTGTCGCACACGGGCCGGTCAGCGCTCAGAGCCTGGCGAACACCACTCGGTCAGCGCGCAGGGCCAACCAAGCACAACCCTCCGACGCGCAGGACCCACCAAGCACAACCCGGCCGACACGCAGGACCCACCAAGCACAACCCGGCCGACACGCAGGACCCACCATGCATGACTCGCCCGGCGCGTAGGACCTACCGGGCACATCCCGGTCGAGGCATACGCACCACCCCCACGACCCCGCGCCGCCCCACGCCTCCCCCGGTCCGGTCGTGCGCCCGCGCGCATCCGGC
Organism: Streptomyces violaceus; assembly: GCF_036014075.1. Lineage (NCBI taxonomy): Bacteria > Bacillati > Actinomycetota > Actinomycetes > Kitasatosporales > Streptomycetaceae > Streptomyces > Streptomyces violaceus. The sequence continues at coordinate 6,826,623 of NZ_CP107911.1, read as the reverse complement.
GCCCCGGGCTGCGCCCTGCCCGGGCGGGCTCCGCCCCCGCGATAGTGGCCGTTCGTTCACGAGCGGGGCCTGAGCGGGGAGGTCGGTCGACGGTGGGGAAGAAGCGGACCGCGCCGGAGGTGTCCGAGTCGGAGCGGCTACTCTTCGGCGGGCCGCTGCGCTACGACATGGGCTGGAACCAGCACGCCGACGCGTTCCTGGAGCTGAACTTCCGCGCCATGATCACCCGGTTGCCGTCCCTGTTGTCGTCCAGCCTCCGGCTCGCCCGGCAGGCCGACCGGGGCGCCGCGCGGATCGTGCTGGCCTCCGAGGCGGGCCGGGGCGCGGCCCAGGCGGTGAGCCTGCTCGCGGTCAACAGCGTGCTGGCCCGGCTGATGGGCGGCGGGCCGATCGACGACCGGCTGCGCGGAGCCGTCCCCGCACTGGTCACGGTGGCCCTCGTGATGCTGATCGCGGCACTGCTGCGGGCCGCGAGCACCTACGCCACCGGCCGCCTGGAGCCCAAGGTGGAGCGGGTGGCGACCGAGCGGTACCTGGAGCGGGCCGCGACCGTGGAACTGGCCGCGATCGAGGACCACGCCTTCCACAAACTGCTGGACACCGCGCAGTACGGCGCCGCCTCCGCCCGCCGGATGATCATGTACGGGACGCGTGTGATCAACGCGATGATCTCCCTGGTCGCGGCGGCCGGTGTGCTGACCGTGCTGCATCCGGCCCTGCTGCCGCTGCTGGTGACGATGACGCTGCCGAGCGCCTGGAGCGCCCTGACCGTGGCCCGGCGGCGCTACGAGTCCTTCCACGCCTGGGTGCAGCATGCCCGCGCGGGCCGGCTGCTGGGCAACCTGCTGATCGAACCCGAGGCGGCCCCCGAGATCCGGGTGCACGGTGTGGGGGCGTTCCTGCTGCGGCACTTCCGGGCGATGTCGGAGACGGCCGAGGCCGAGCAGGCCCGCCTGGCCGGGCTCGCCGCCCGTACCGGCCTGATCGCGGCGGCGTGGACGGGCCTGGCGACGGTGGCGACGTACGCGACGCTCGGCGCACTGCTGCTGGCGGGTTCGATGGCTCTGTCGGTGGCGGGTACGGCCGTGATCGCGATCCGGACCGGCTCGCAGAGCCTCGACACGCTCGTGGTGGAGGTCAACGCGCTGCACGAGGAGGCGCTCTTCGTCGGCGACCTGCAACGGCTGTACACGGAGGCGGCGCAGCGCGCGATCCCGGCGGGAGGCCTGGCGCTGCCGGAGGACCCGCGCGAGATCCGCTTCGAGAACGTCACGTTCCGTTACCCGGGCGACTCGGCCCGCCCCGCTCTCGACGACGTGACGCTCGCCCTCCCGCTGGGCCGGATCGTGGCGCTGGTCGGCGAGAACGGCTCCGGCAAGACCACCCTGGTCAAGCTGCTCGCCGGGCTGTACACCCCGGAGCGGGGGCGGATCCTGTGGGACGGCGTGGACGCGGCGACCGCCGACCGGCACCGGCTGGCCGAGCGGATCGCGATGGTGGCGCAGGACTTCAAACGGTGGCCCTTCACGGCCCGGGTGAACGTCGCCCTGGGGCGTACGTCGGCGCCCGTGTGCGATGAGCGGCTGGCCGCGTCGATCGCCGAGGCCGGAGCGGAGACGGTGGTCGCGGACCTGCCGCGCGGGCTCGACACGCTGCTCGCCCGCAACTTCAGCGGCGGCCACGAACTGTCGGGCGGCCAGTGGCAGCGGCTGGGCATCGCCCGGGCGGCCTACCGCAGAGGCAGCATCCTGATCGTGGACGAGCCGACGGCGGCCCTGGACGCACGGGCCGAGCTGGAGGTGTTCGAGCGGATCCGCGCCCTGGCCGACAGCGGCCAGACGGTCGTGCTGATCACGCACCGGCTGGCGTCCGTCCGCCATGCCGACCTGGTGCACGTCCTGGACCAGGGCCGGCTCGTGGAGTCCGGGACGCCGGACGAGCTGCTGGCCACCGGCGGGCTCTACGCCGAGCTGTACGCGCTCCAGGCGGAGCAGTTCACCAGGCCACCTACGACGGTCACGCCACCCACGACGGCTCCGCCGGTCGTGCCGGTCACGAAGGTGCCTGCGCCGAAGGCGGGCTGAGCCACGCCTTCCCGGGCCGTCCGTCAGGCCGTGGCGTCGGCGCTGTCCCCGCTGCGCACGATCACCAGGAACATGTCTGTCGCGAGGTCCATGACAACCTCGGCAGGCAGGCCCTCCAGACGCCGCGCCTGCGCGAACTCCTCCGCCGGCCAGGAGCCACGCGGCCCACCGGCGGGAAAGCTCTCGAGCACCGTTCGCCCGTTCACCCTGCACCTCCATGTCGCGCTGTACTCGTAGAGTTAAACGCCAACCATGGGGTGAACGGCTCGCGAAGTGACGGTTCTGAGACGTAGTTGACACTCGTTCACCGCCAAGTGTGACCAACCTCTCAGCCTCTTGGCGGATGTGCTCACTTTGTGTATCAGTCGTCGTACTCGTCGTGATACCGGATGCGCTCGCTTCCCGCAGGCGCCCCAAGAGCCGACGAGCGCCCCTTGGGCTCCTCCCACGCCTCCTGCCTGCCCAGCGCGGTGAGGTCCAGCAGGCTGGTGGTCGAGCCGAGGCCGTCGAGGCCGCGCTCGTACGTCGAGTAAGCGTGGAAGACCCGGTCGCGGTCCCGCAGGAAGCAGCTGAGGCCGGGCCGCTCGACGAGTTCCCCCTCGCGTTCGAGCGTCACCTCGAAGTCGCGGTTGAAGCCACTCCCGTACGACGAGTACCAGGGCACCGTCAGCCCATCCGGGCCTTGAAGGGCAGGATCTTCGAGAAAGGCGCCCGGGAGACGGCCGTGAACGACGTGCTACGAGCCTTGAGATGGGCGAGATGCCCTATTTGATCCAGGAAACCCGAGCAGCTGCGGCAGCCTGCCTCCGACTCGGGCGCGAACATGAAGTGGTAGACGACGAGCTGGTTCCGCCCCTCGAACAGGTCGAGCAGCGTGGCATTGCCGTCCCCGCCCTCGAACACGTACTCCTCGTCGACCTCCACCATGGGCAGTCCGCGCCGCTCGGCGCCCAGCGCGTCCCGCGCGCGGGTGGCGGCCTTCTCCTTGACCAGCAGTTCGGCGCGCGCCTCGCGCCACTGCTCGCGCGAGGCGATCTCCGGAAGCGACATGAACCCCTCCTGTGGCAACGGTCCGTCCGGGGTGGTGACCGGTGGGAGGGGCGGAACTCATCGCCGGCTCACGAGGTTTTTTCCGCGTACGTCACCGGCAGCGCGGCCAGACCCCGGTAGCTACCCTCCTTCGCTCGTGCCTTGTCCAGGGAGAGGCGGGGATCGGCGAGGGCCGCGCGGACGTCCTCGTACCTGGTCACGAGCCAGGCGGGACTGCCGTCGGGGCCGGCTGTGCGGTGCACCGGCGCGCTCTCGCGCAGGCGCCGGTACACGTCGTGGGGGTTCTCGAGGAGGCCGTGGGCTGGATCCATGCGGGCCAGCCTGGAAAATCAGGTGTCGTACTCCTGGATGCGCCGGCCGTGACCGCGGTCCACGAGCCCGGGCAGGCGCTCCTCCAACTCCCCTGCCACCGCGGGCACATCGATCGTCAGCAGGGTCCGGTCGCGCATCAGGATCCGTCCGTCGACGATCGTGGTGCGGACGTCGGACGAGCGGGCGCTGTGCACGAGGGTGGCGGCGAGGTCGTGGACGGGCCGGGTGTGCGGGCCGGTGAGGTCGACCAGGACGATGTCCGCCCTCCGGCCCGGCACGATGCTGCCGACGCTGTCCCCCAGCCCCACGGCACGGGCGCTCTGCAGGGTGGCGTGGTGCAGGGCCTGGCGGGAGGTCAGCCAGCGGGGATCGCCCTCGGCCGACTTCTGGACCAGCGAGGTGAGGGCCATGGACTCCCACACGTCGAGGGAGTTGTTGGAGGCGGCGCCGTCGGTGGCGAGTCCGACGGGGACGCCGATGTCGCGCAGGGCGCGGACCGGTGTGGTGTCGGGCCAGGCGAACTTGAGGTAGCCGCGGGGCGCGGTGGCGACGGCCGTACGACCGCCCGCCCGCTCCAGGACCGGCAGGTCGCGGTCGGTGATGCCGGTGCCGTGGGCGAGGAGCACGTCCGTGTCGAGGATCCCGGTGCGGGCCAGGACCTCGATCGGGGTGACGCCGTGGCGGGCGAGGCTGGTGTCCGTCTGGTTCCGGTTCTCCGCGGCGTGGAGGTGCACGGGCAGGCCGTGCTCGCGGGCGAGTTCGGCGGTGGCGGCGAGGTCGGTGTCGTCGACCGTGTAGGGGGCGTGGGGCGCGAGCGCGGTGGTGATACGGCCGTCCGCCGAGCCGCGGTGCCGCAGCGCGAACCCCAGTGACCGCTCCCGGCCCTCGGGACCCTGCGAGGAGAAGTAGGCCTCGCCCAGCAGCGCCCGCATGCCGCACTCGGCGACCACCGCGGCGACCGCGTCCATGGCGAAGTAGTGGTCGGCGAAGCAGGTGACGCCGGCGCGGATCATCTCGGCACAGGCGAGCCGCGCGCCCAGCTCGACGTCCTTCGGCGTGAGGTTGGACTCGACGGGCCAGACGACGTCGTTGAACCACTCCTCGGTGGGCAGGTCCTCGGCGATGCCGCGCAGCGCGACCATCGGCGCGTGCGTGTGACAGTTGATCAGGCCGGGCAGGGCGACCTGGCCACGGGCGTCGAGCCGCTCGGCGGCGGCCAGGTCCGCGACCGCCGAGGTACTCGTGACGGCCTCGACGATCCCGTTCCGTACGACGATCGCGGCGTCCTCCTCGAAGCCGATCCGCTCTTGGTCGTCGTGCACGAGGACGGTGCACGCGCTGATGACGAGGTCGGCGGGACTGTCCGCGGCAGAAGGCGTCATCACGCCAACGTACGACGAGGGCGCTATCCGGCGAGGGGGGTCCGGGGCAGTCGGAGCCCCACCCGTTCCCCGGGTCCGTCGAGTTCGTCGAGGACCGCGGCGAGGCGTTCCGTGTGGCGGGGGCCGATCCGGCCCGTGTCGTCGAGGTGCACGGCGCAGGCGGTCGTGGTGTCGACGAGGCGTTCGAGGAGGTCGGCCACCTCGTCCGCGCCCTCGGTGTGCCGGGCGAGGGCGGGCAGTTCGTGCGCGGAGAGGGAGATGGCCGTGCGGGCCTCGGCGAGGGTGCGGTAGGCCTCGCGACGCAGGGTCCAGCGGGTGGCGCGGTGGTCGGAGGGGGTGCCGGAGCCGCCGATGCGCGGGGCGTCGGCCTCGTCGAGGACATGGGTGAGGTAGGCGTACGCGGCTCGGCTCGCCGCCGCGAGCCTGGCGCGCACTCCCCCGCCCCGCTGGCCGGGCATCGGAAGGTGCCCGACGATCAGCACGATCGCGCAAGCCAGCAGTGTTTCGCCGATCCGGCCCGCGGAGGCCTGTGCCTCGCCGCCGACCATGACCAGGGCGAGGACGAGAACGGTGACGACGGCGGTCTGGGCGGCGAAGTGCCGGGTGGCGACGGGTATCAGCGCCCCGCTGAGCGCGACGAGCGCGATGAGCCCTTCCGGCCGGGGCAGGACGACGGCGAACCCGGCGAAGAGGAGAGCGCCTAGGACGGTCCCCGCGGCCCGGTTCAGCACCCGTGAGGCCAGCGGCCCCAGGTCGGGCTTGACGAGGAAGACGGCGGTGGCGGGCAGCCAGTACCAGTGCTCGTGCTCCCCGTACCACTGGGTCTGGTGCAGCGCCTGGGCGACCGCGGAACTGGCCCCGAAGCAGAGGGCGACCCGCAGTCCGTACTCGCGTCCGGCGGTCCCGAAGGCGGCGCGCAGCCGGTCCCTGGCGGTACGGGGCCGGGTGTGCAGATCGCCGCCCCCGCCCTGGTCGAACACCTCGGCGGCCTCCAGGAGGGCGTCGTCGAGGGCACGCAGCGCGGGCGCCGAGCGAGAGGGGGCGGGCAGCGGCCCGGTGTGGGTGTTGTCGCGTACGGCGGCGGCGAGCCGCCGGGGACCTTCGGAAGCCCGTTCGGACACGGCCTCCTCGGCCCAGGCCAGCGCGGTGGCGGCCTCGGCGAGGGGCAGCGCGGCGGCGTACTGCGCGTGCAGCCGTCGCTCGGTGGAGGAGGAGGCGTACCGCCGCAGCCGGGGCCCGGCGAGCGCGTCCTGGGCGTGGTCGAGGGCGGCGGTGAGCGCGGCACGACGGCGAATGGCGTCCGGCCCGCCGACGGCGTCGAGGAGCTCGGCGACGGCGTCGTACACGCCGGCCACGGCGGCCCGCTCCCCGTCGAAGCGGAAGTCACCGGCGAGGGAGCCGGGCGTGGGCAGCACGAGCCGGAGCACGAGCAGCCAGCCGGCCCCGGCGAGGAAGGCGAGCGCACGCTCCCACCCCGCCTCGGGCAGGGGCATCCCCGCGCCGATCGCCGCGCCGACGAGCAACTGTGTCCCGGAGGCCGACGCGACGGGCCCCACGGCGCTCATCCCCCCGGCGACGAGCCCGACGACCGTGAGGACCACGGTGAGCACGACCGCGCCGGTCTCGTCCCCGGCATACGTCCCGATCACCAGCCCCAGGGCACCGCCCAGCGCGGGCACCCCGAGCCGCTTGACCGAGACCCGCCGGCTCCCGGGCCGGTCGTTGATCCCGGCGAGCATGGCGGCGATGGCGGCGACGACACCGAGAGACGTACGCCCCGTCTCCACGGCCACCAGCAACAACGGCCCGGCGGACAAGGCCCCCCGCGTCACCGCGCTCCAGGGCACCGGCCCACGCTGAGCGCGCAGGGCGTGCGCGAGCCAGGGCGGCAACGCAAGGGAAAAACGGCGGGACCGGGACACAGGGCTCCTGTCGTCTCATCGAGGGCAGGGGTGGGCCTTCGGGCGACGGTGGCCGGGGCGGGGTGTGGGTGTCCACGGTAAGCGGGGTTCCTGGAGGAAAGGTTTCCGGAACGTGACGGAGTGCGGGAGAGCCGGGTTCTTTATGAACGCAATCGGCGACGACGGTCAGCTCCGCGCCGCCTCCAGGGTCCGGGCGAGGAGTGTCTCCGCGTCGGTGATCGTCCGGGCGAGCGCGCCCGGGTCGCCCGTCAGGCTCCGGACGAGCTCGTCCACGTCACGCAGACCCGCCCGCGCGACGAGCCCCTTCTCGTTCGTGACCCACTCCCCACGCGCCGCCAGCACGGCGTGCGCGGTCTGTGTCGCGGCGAGGGCGATCGCTCCCGCCACCTGGGTGGTGGCGGCTTTCGGGGCGTGGCCGGCCCTGGCGTAGGCGAGGGTGGCGGTGGCCATGCCGTACCAGTGGGCCGGGGCGGTCTCACGCAGGGCCGGTGGGTAGGTGCCGGGGCGTGGCAGTGTGCCCCGCAGCACCTTGTTGATCGCGAGTTCGGCGACGAGCAGATACGTCGGGATGCCCGCCAGATGGAACATCAGCGGCTCGACGCGGAAGCGGCCTTCCTCGGCCTCCGCCCGCTCGTGTTCGACGACGTCCAGATCGCGGTAGTGGACATCCACGCGCCTGCCGTCGATCGTCAGCCAGGCACCTCCGTTGAAGACACCGCCACCCCACGCGCCGATCGCGGACACCTCGCCCTCCCAGCCGGTGGCGCGGAGATCGGCCGGGTCGAAGGCGCCGCGGTAGTAGACCGCGAGGTCCCAGTCGCTGTCGGGCCGTTCGGTGCCCTGGGCCCGGGAGCCGCCGAGGGTGACGGCCTCGACGGCGGGAAGGGCGGCGAGGCGGTCGGCGGTGGTGTCGAGGAAGGCCTGGTCCGGGAGGGTGGGCACGGGTGCGGCTCCTGGCAGATGGGAGGGTGAAGTCCGGTGCAGCGTACGACCGTCCTTCGGACGGGGTGCAACGAAATTCGCGTGCGGCGACTCGACGGAACCCGCATGATCAGCGGATTCAAGCCCCCTCAGATCGGAGCCCTCGTGATCCGCCGCGTCACCGTGCCGACCCTGTTCCCGCCCCCCGCCTACTCCCATGCCTCCGTCGTGGAGGCCGGTACCGAGCTGGCCTTCCTCGCGGGCTCCGTGCCGCTCGACGCCGACGGCAACCTCGTCGGCGCGGGCGACCCGGTGCGTCAGGCCGAGCAGGTGGTCGCCAATCTCGAAGCCCAACTGCACGCGGTGGGCAGCGACCTGCCGCACGTCGTGGCGACCGACGTGTACGTCGTGAGCAGTGAGCCGACCGTGCTGTCCGCCGTCTGGGAGGTCGTCGAGGCGTCCGGGCTCAGTGCGGGTCCGCACTCGTCGACGCTGATCGGCGTGGCGTGCCTCGGGTACACGGGGCAGCTGGTGGAGATTACGGCGACAGCCGTCGTTCCGTAGCAGCAGCCGGCCGGCGGCAGCCGACAGCCGACAGCCGACAGCCGACAGCCGACAGCCGACAGCCAGGAGGATCGCCATGTTGATCGAGCACCGCGGGCGGCGCCCCGTGGTCCCCGAGTCCGCGTACGTCGCTCCGACCGCCGTCCTGTGCGGGGCGGTCGTCCTCGGTGAGCGCAGCCGCGTGCTGCACGGGGCCGTGCTCACCGCCGAGGACGGGGAGGTGCGGGCGGGCTCGGACGTCGTCGTGATGGAGAACGCGCTGGTGCGGGGGCGGGCCGGGCACCCCGCCGTGATCGGTGACGCGGTGCTCGTCGGCCCGCACGCCCATGTCAACGGGGCGACCCTCGAGGACGAGGTCTTCGTGGCCACCGGCGCCTGCGTCTTCCCGGGGGCCGTCGCGAGCACCGGCTCCGAGCTGCGGATCCACAGTGTGCTGCACGTCAACTCCGTGCTGCCGCCCGGCACGGTCCTGCCCATCGGCTGGATCGCGGCGGGAGCACCCCGCGCCCGGCTCTTCGCCCCCGGCGAGCACGACGAACTGTGGCAGATCCAGGAGGCGCTGGACTTCCCCGGCACGGTGTACGGCATCCCGCGCGGCACGTCGATGCGGGAGGTCATGGCCCGCCAGGTGGCGTTCTACGGGGCCCATGGCGACGACGTCACCCTGGACGGCCCGTCATGAGCTACCCCCGTTCGGGCCTCCCCCACACCCTCCGTTTCGGCAGCGCCTCCGCATAGCTCCCCACCCGGCTCGTCGTCAGCCCCAGGGCCACCAGCGACTCCGCCAGTTTGACCGCCGCGGCGACCCCGTCGACGACCGGCAGGCCCAGCTTCTCCCCGACCGCCCGCTGCAACCCGGTCATCCCGGCGCAGCCCAGCACCAGCACCTCCGCTCCGGCCGCACAGGCCCGTTCGGCGGCGGCGAGGAAGGCCGTCTCGGTGCGCTCGTCGTCGCCGAGGTCGAGCACTTTCAGGCCCGTGCCGACGACCGCGGCGCAGTTCCGCACCACGCCCGCCGTCTCCAGGCTGTCCTCGATCTGGCCGCGCGACCGCTCCAGCGTGGTGACGACGCCGTAGCGGCGGCCCAGCAGGCAGGCGAGATGCGCGGCGGCCTCGGTGATGTCGACGACGGGTACGTCCACCAGCTCCCGCACGCCCTCCCGCCCGTGCTCCCCAAAGCCGGCCATGACCACGGCGTCGTACGACGGTCCGTCGTAGGTCCGCAGCGCGTCCAGGACGGCCGCGGCGGACAGGTAGCTGTCGAGCCATCCCTCCGCGGACTCGGGCCCCCAGGCGGGAGTCAGTCCGGTCACGGTGGTGCCCGGGCCTGCGGCGACCCGGGCACCTCGTACGATCTCCTCGGTCATCTCCTGCGTGGTGTTGCAGTTGGTGACGACGATCCGCACGTCGCTCAGACCTCCATGGCAGGGCGCTCGGCGGTGCGTTCGGCGGTGCGTTCGCTGCGGCACAGGGCCGCGTACAGCCCGGCCGCGAGTGCCGTGCCGATGAACCAGGAGTACGGCGCCACATCGCTGAAGGTCTTCACCAGCGCGAGGACGGCGGCGACACCGGCCGCGGGCAGGAACGCCCACAGCGCCTTGGGGTTGACGCCCTTGCGGTAGTAGAAACGGGAGCCGGGGGTCGCGTCGAAGAGTTCGTCCACGTTCACACGGCCGCGCTTGACCAGGTAGTAGTCGACCATGATCACGCCGAACAGCGGACCCAGGAAGGCCCCGAGGCCGCCGAGGAAGTAGTTCACGACGGTCGGGTTGGAGAAGAGGTTCCAGGGGGTGACGAGCAGGGCCGCGACCGTGCTGATCATGCCGCCCACCTTGAAGGTGATCTTCTGCGGCCAGACGTTGGCGAGGTCGTACGCCGGCGAGACGAAGTTGGCGACGATGTTGACGCCCATGGTGGCGATGGCGAAGGTCAGCGCGCCCACCACCAGCACCCAGGTGTTGCCGATCTCGGCGACCAGGTAGGCCGGATCGGTGATCTCCTTGCCGAAGACCTCGAAGGCCCCGGCGGTGACGATGACCGACACGATCACGAAGGCCGTGGAGTTGATGGGCAGGCCCCAGAAGTTGCCGCGCTTGACCGTCTTGTAGTCGGGCGAGAAGCGGGAGAAGTCGCAGAAGTTGAGCATCAGCGTGCCGTACGTGGCGAGGACCAGGCCGATGGCGCCGAACCACTGGCGCCACTGCTCGCCCACGGAGACCGGGTGCGGGGTCGAGGTGAGCGAGATCGTCCAGCCGGCCTTGGCCAGGATCCACACGGCCAGCGCGATCATCACGAGCCAGATCGCCGGGCCGCAGAAGTCCTGGAACTTCCGGACCGATTCCATACCCCGGCTGATGATCGCCGCCTGCACCAGCCACAGGGCGATGAAGGAGACCCAGCCGAGTGCGTCGAGCCCCAGGAAGGAGTTGTGCGTCCACGACTCCAGGCTCGGCCAGGCCGCGAGCAGCATCACGTTGACGGCCACGGAGGCCAGGTAGGTCTGGATGCCGTACCACATGATGGCGATCACGGCCCTGATCAGCGCCGGGATGTTGGCGCCCCAGACACCGAAGGCGATACGGCTGACCACCGGGAAGGGGACGCCGTGGCGCTGCCCGATCTTCCCCATCCAGTTCATGCCGATGTAGATGATCACGAAGCCGACGAGCAGGGACGTGAAGATCTGCCAGACGTTCATGCCGAGGAAGAGCAGTCCGGCGGCGAAGGTGTAGTTGCCGAGGTTGTGGACGTCGGACATCCACATGGCGAAGAGGTCGAAGACCTTCCAGTTGCGCTTCTTCGCGGGCGCGAGGTCTTCGTTGGTGAGCCGGGGATCGGGGACGAACGCTGGGGTGCCGGTGGTCGCGGCACGGTCGGCGAGGGACACGGGGGCCTCCATGAGCAAGGGGACGACGGAGGGCTGCTCGATGGCAACTGTTCGGTGGGGACTGCTCAACGGGTGGGCATTTGGTATACCAAACTGCGCTCATGGTCTCCCCGTCAACCGTTCTGACCGATGTCGCTGTTGTTAACGCTCCGTAAAAGACCCCTCGCCTCGGCGAAGATGGACTGCATGACGAAGATCGAACCCCTGGGCGCAGTGCGCGAACGCGTCACCTCCGAGCTACGGCAGGAGATCATCGCGGGCAGCCTCCGCCCCGGCGACCGCCTGGTAGAACGCGAGCTGGCGGAGCGCCTCGGCGTCTCGCGCGTTCCGGTCCGGGAGGCGATCCGGGCACTTGTCACCGAGGGCTTCGTCCACTTCGAGACCCCGCGCCGTACGGTCGTACGCCGCCTCACCCCGACCGACGTCAAGGAACTGTTCGAACTGCGCGAGGCACTCGAGGTCTACGCCGCCGGACTCGCCGCCTCCCGCGCGACCCCGGAGGACCTGGCCGAGGTCCAGGAACTCCTCGACCGCGCCGCCGCAGCGACCGAGGCCGAGGACGCCGAGGTGATCACGGACGTCAACAGCCGCCTGCACGACCGCATCGTGGCGATGGCGGGCAACAGCCTGCTGGCCGAGGCCCTGGATCCGGTCGCCGGCCGGCTGCGCTGGATGACCCGGCGCAACGAGGAGTGGCCCCAGCTCCTCGTCGAGCACCGCGAGTTGTACGAGGCGATCGCCTCGGGCGACCCGGACCGGGCCCGCGCGCACGCGCTCACGCACGTACGGACCAACTACAGCTCCACGGTGCGGCACCTGTTCGGGGACGAAGAACTCCCGTAGAACCCCATCGCCCTCCCGTAGAACCCCATCGTCCTACCGCAGAACCTCACGCCCTCCCGTCGAATCTCATTCGGCCTGGGGAAGCCCCGCCGCCTCCGCGGCCGTCCGCAGTACGTCGCGCAGCATCGCGGGGGTGAGCCGGCCGGTGAAGGTGTTGCGCTGGCTGACGTGGAAGCAGCCGAAGAGCTCCAAGCCGTCGAGGACGTAACGGGCCCCGTGAGCGAAGGCGGGGCGTGGCCGGGGCACGGACCAGCCCGCCTCGGCGAACGCCGGCAGCGCGGCCTGCCAGCCGAAGGCGCCGAGCACGACGACGGCCCGCAGCGTCGGACGCAGCAGCCCCAGTTCCCGCACGAGCCAGGGACGGCACGTGTCCCGCTCCTCGGGGGTGGGCTTGTTGGCGGGCGGGGCGCAGTGCACGGGCGAGGTGACGCGCACGCCGTACAGCTCCAGGCCGTCGTGGGCGTGCACGGCAGTCGGCTGGGAGGCGAGGCCGACGTCGTACAGCGCCTCGTACAGGACGTCCCCGGAACGGTCGCCGGTGAACATCCGCCCGGTGCGGTTGCCGCCGTGGGCGGCGGGGGCGAGCCCTACGATCAGCAGCCGGGCGTCCGCCGGCCCGAACCCGGGAACCGGCCGGCCCCAGTACGTCCAGTCCGCGTAGGCGGCTCGCTTGGCCCGGGCCACCTCCTCACGCCAGGAGACCAGCCGCGGGCAGGCCCGGCAGTCCGCGATGCGCCGGTCGAGGAGAGGAAGGCCGCTGGCGTCCATCACTCCACGGTAGGCGCGGGTGGGGGTCGCGGCCGTCCCGGGGTCCGGGGCCATGATCCGCGGGACCGTCCGGCTAGGCCGGTGCGCCGGACTCTGACGCAGGCGCCTGCGGGGCCCGTTCGCCGCCGCGGCGGATCCAGAGCAGGGCTCCGGACAGCAGCACGGCACTCGTGAGCAGCCAGGGCAGCGGGCCCGGCCGCAGCATCCCGGCGGCCAGGCCGGTGAGCGCGCCGACCAGTTGCTGGGCGAGAGACTGGACGGACAGGGCGGTGGCGCGGCCCTCGCTGGAGACGCGTCGGTGCAGCAGTTCGTTCTCGTTCGGGCCCGCCGCGCCGAGACCGAGGTAGATCAGGCAGAAGCCGACGACCGCGAGGGTCGTGGCCACCGGGCGTAGGGCGGACGCGGTGACACCGAGCAGGAGCAGGCCGCTCGCCCCGGCCCCGAGGCAGACCAGCACGGCCCGCTCGCCGCTGCCCGCGACCCGGGCGGCGAACGGGGCGAGGTGGCTGCCGACACCGGAGCAGACGAAACCCGCACAGGCGAGCACGGCGTAGACCAGCGCCCCGGACCCGGTCGCCCCGATCAGCGCGACGGTACGGCCCGGTATGAGCAGTTCGATGACGGCCACGGCACTTCCGGCGGCCGCGGCGCTGAGAATGACCCGACGGACCAGCGCGTCCCGTCCGCCCAGCCGCAGCCCGCCCAGGACGGTGACCGGCACGCCGCGCAGCACGGAACGCAGGGTGGCCTGCGGTCGCGGCGGCTCCCGCAGGACAGCCAGCACATAGCAGACGAACACGACTCTGACCGCGGCTCCGAGCAGCACGGGAACGGCCAAGGGCGGCACCGCCCCGGACGTCGCCTCGCGCAGCCCGGCACCGAGGTCGGGTCCGACGCCGAGCAGCCAGGGCAGGGCTCCGCCGAGCAGAAGGCCGACCGCGAGCGCGGCGGAGGTCGCGGATCCGCCCCGGGCCAGTCCCGTCCGCAGCTCGGCGTCGGGGCCGGCCACCTCCTGCACGGTGTCGACGTACCAGGCCTCGGCGGTACCGCTGGCCAAGGCCCGGGCCACGCCCATGAGCACCATGCCGGCGGTGAGCACCCAGGCGGTGGTGCCGAGGCCGGCCAGGAGCGCGGCGACGAGGTTGAGCACACCGGACATGGCCAGGACCGGCCGGCGCCCGAGGACGTCGGAGAGCCCGCCGGTGGGCAGCTCCAGCGCGGCCACGGTCAGTGAGTGAGCGGCGAAGAGGCCCGCCACCGCGGCGAGCGACATCCCGCGCTCGCTGAACAGGAGGACCATCGAGGCCATACCGAGGCCCGGCGGCAGCCATAAGAGCGCGCAGACGGTGACGTAGCGGCGGCGAGCGGTCCGTACCCCGGGCGCCTCGGCAACGAGGTGCGTCATGAGGTGCCCTCCTCGCGGGTCCCGCCCTCACGGCTGTGCAGGTCTGCGTCCTCACGGCCTTCCAGGTCTGCGTCCTCACGGCCTTGCCGGTCTGCGTCCTCACGGTCCTGCTGATCTACGCCCTCACTGCCCTGCGGGGCGAGCGGCAGGCCGGCGGTGAGGAGCACCACGTGTTCGGCGCGCGGGTCGTCCGCGTCCCGGGCGGTCAGCTCCTCCAGCTTCCCGGTGATCGTTTCCCACAGCTCGGCGAGCGACCCGGCTGTCAGCCGGGGCATGAGGTCGCTGATCCCGGACGCCTCCACCCACTCCTGACCGAGTCGCCCGCCGGCCATGTCCGCCTCGTGCCGGGCGAGAGACGACTCCAGGTGCTCCAACTGCCGCCGCCGCGCCAGGCTGACGAAGGCCCGGCCCGCCTCGGAGGACTCCATCGCCTCGTTGCTCCAGGACGTCACGGTGTGCAGCGCCCGCCAGCGCCGCTCCCGCCCGTCACGATGCTCGGCCTCGGCGATGAAGGCGTACTTCGCCAGCACCCGCAGGTGGTAACTGGCCGACGCCGACGACTCCCCCGTCCGCGCGGCGAGCTCACTGGCCGTGGCGGGCCCGTCCTGCCGCAGCAGCCCGAGCAGCCGAATACGCAGGGGGTGGGTGAGGGCCTTCAGGGCGGCGGTGTCGTGCTCAGGGTCGAGTACGCGTTTGTGCTCGTCGCTGTCCATGCCGGGAGGGTAGGCCGCCGCGACCATTCAGCAAAAGACATTTTGCAAAACTTGTTTTGTAGATGCCGTCGGAGGAGAATTACCCGCCCGATCGGACCATTCGGAGGACTAAGGTCGGGGACATGGCTTCACAAGGTGCGGCGAACAACTCCGGTAGCGGAGACGCGAAGGCCCTCGACCCGAAGATCGCCGAGGCGATCGCCGCCGCCGACGCGGCCGGGCCGCAGAGCGGCGAGACCGTCCGCGTCGACAGCTGGATCTGGTCCGTACGTCTCGTCAAGACCCGTTCCATGGGAGCCACCGCCTGCCGCGGCGGGCACGTCCGTGTCAACGGCGACCGCGTGAAACCCGCACACGCCGTACGCGTCGGCGACGAGGTACGCCTGCGGCACGAGAGCCGGGAGCGAGTCGTCATCGTCACTCGGCTGATCCGCAAGCGGGTCGGGGCCCCCGTGGCCGTCCAGTGCTACATCGACAACTCTCCGCCGCCCCCGCCCCGCGAGGCCGTCGCCCCGGCCGGCATCCGCGACCGCGGCACGGGCCGCCCGACGAAGCGGGACCGCCGCGAAATGGAACGCCTGCGCGGACTGACCGGCCCCGGTGACGGCGACGGTCTCGGCAGCGACATCGGTAAGGACATCGGCAAACCCACGCCGTGAGCAGACCGTCCCGACGGACATGGAGCCGATGGACACGGAGCCGAAGGATCCAGTCCGGAAGGATCCGGTCCCGAAGGAATCGGTCCCGAAGGATCCAGTCCCGGCGGATCCGGTCCCGACGAACCAACTCCCCCTGCAACAAGACCCGATGGGCCGCTCCCGACGTACACAACGAGCCGCGGAGCATGGCAGCCGCCCTGGCCCAGCCCCCGGAAGAGCCCTGCCCGGCCCGGCCCCCGCAGCTGACGCCCCCACCACGCGTCGGCGCCCGGGACGAGCCCCTCGGCCCACCCGGACGCCGCCGGCGTCGCTCGTGACACGGTGTCGACCGCTCACGCCCGTCGCCGCAGCAGCCGCATCAGATCCGCGTTGTGCCCCCGCCGTGCCCAGGCGATGAGGGCGAGCGGCACGATCAGGATGAGCGGCGTCGCCGCGTACTGCCCGTCGAACACGGCTACCTGCACAATGAACGCGCCCACCATCAACGCGCTCAGCGCCATCGCCGCCACCGACTGGACCACCGGGATCAACAGGGCGATCGCTCCGGCCAGTTCGAGCGCCCCGATGGTGTACATCCCCGCGCTGCCCCAGCCGAGCTTCTCGAAGGACTCGGCGGCAGACGGGTGCGCGATCAGCTTGGGGAGGGCGCTCGGGATCGCGTAGAAGAGGGCGAGCAGCACCTGCAGACCGCGCAGGGCGATCCGGGCGCGCCGCCCGCGAGAGGTCGCGGACTCGGCGACGACGGCGCCGGCGGGAGCGGAGGCGACGGTGAGGGGAGCGGTGGTCTCGGACATGAAGGTCTCCTGTGGGAAGCGGTCCGTGGTGGTGTCGAGGAGGTAGACCGCCGCTCGCCCGCGAACTCATCGCCGCCCAGCGAAATTCCTGTCCTTCCAGCTCGACTTCACCCCGAAGCCCGCACTGCCCTCACCCATATCCCGTCCTCCGTCAGATACCGGTCCACCTTCAGGCCCGCCTCCTCCAGCGCCTCCTCGAACTGGTCCTTGGTCAGCGGTCGTGCCCGGAACGTCTGCGTCCAGACCGCGTCCGGGAACTCGTACTCCGCGCGCACCGAGTTGACCCCGTCGCCGACCGGCTCCGCCGACACGATCCGCACGGTGAAGCCGCTGGGGTCCACGCGCTCGCGGGGCACGTTCGTGTGGTAGTCCGCGCCCTCCCGCTGGATCAGCACGCTGCCGCCCTCCGCGACATGGCGCACACAGGTGCGCAGTAAGCCCCGCCGCACCTCGACGGCCCCCGCGTGCACGAGGAACGACGCGAGCAGCACCACGTCGAACGTCTCACCCAGGTCCAGGTCCTCGATCGGACTGCATATCGTCCGCGCCCCGCGCACGCGCTCCAGCATCTCGGCGGACTCGTCCACCGCTGTGACCGTGAATCCGCGCTCCAGCAGTCCATGGGTCATACGACCGACCCCGCTGCCCAGCTCCAGGATGCGCGCGCCCTTGGGCACCACTGCGGCGATGATGTCCGGTTCGTCCCCGACGGGCAGTCGCGAGTAGAACTCCACCGCGCAGCCGTCCGGGGTGATGGCCCCGGGTCCCGTCCCCTCGTATCCCTCACGCATTTTCATCTCCATGCCGGTCCAACGGGCCACGTCCGCACGCCAGTTCCTGTCCTGGCCGCCTTCACCCGACCGGGTGAACGATGTCCCGCACGGTCCGCACCTTGGGCCCCGCACGGGACCGGAAACCGTCCCGCACGAGCCCCGGCTCCCCCTGGTGGTCCGCATCGCCGGCGAAGAGTACGTTGCAATCAGGAGTGGAGATCGCGATGCGTACAGGCAGTGAACCGGCGACTGCGCGCAGTGCCCTGCGGGCGCGCTTCTGGCTGAGTGTGTGGGGGCTGGTCTGGGCGCTCTTCGGGACGGTCGCGTTCACGCTCGCCGGGCGGCCAGGCTGGGCCATCGCCTGCGGTGTGCTGCTGCTGATCGTCACGATCGACCTGGCCGTCGTCCTCAGGCACATCCGCCAGGGCCCGCACTGGCAGCCGGGCCCCGACGTCCCGCCCTACCGGCCACCCAAGGACCACCCCTGAGGCAGACGAGGCAGACGAGGCAGACGGGGACGGCCGCTCACGAGTCGAAGCGCGCGGCCTTCTGGAACTGCGGGTTCGGGTCCAGCGCGGCCGCCAGGCGGAAATGGCGCTTCGCCTGGTCGGGACGGTTCTGCCGCTCATAGGTCCGGGCGAGCGCGTAGTGCGCGAACGCGTTGTCCGGTTCGCGCTCCAGGACGATCGAGAATTCGAGCTCCGCCGGCCGCAACTGCGCCGCGGCGAAGAAGGCCCGCGCGCGCAGCAGTCGCGCGGCGGTGTTCTCCGGGTGCGCGGCGATGACTCCGTCGAGCAGCTTCACCGCGCCCCGCGGGTCCCGCGCCGCGAGCAGGTGCTCGGCGGCGCGGAAGTCGATGACGTGCGTCTCCGGGGTACGTCCGGTGGAACCGCTGGTCTCGGGCACGGCAGAGTCCTTCCCTCACTGGAAAGGTTCAACGCCCCCTCGGGGTGCCGCTATTCCTGAGAGGCCGGTCCGCCCTGAGGGTCCGGCCGGGACGCGTGGGACCTGCGTGCCAGCTCGGCCCACACCTCCTTCACGCGGCGCTCCAGTTCCTCCAGCGGGACGTCGTTGTCGATGACGACGTCCGCGATCTCCCGGCGCTGCTCGCGCGTCGCCTGGGCGGCCATCCGCGCGCGTGCGTCCTCCTCGGTCATGCCGCGCAGTCGTACGAGCCGGTCGAGTTGGGTCTCGGGGGTCGCGTCGACGACGATGACGAGGTCGTACAGCGGTGCGAGGCCGTTCTCCGTGAGGAGCGGGACGTCGTGGACGACGACGGCGTCCTCGGCGGCGGCTTCCTCCAGCTCGCGGGAGCGGGCGCCCACCAGCGGGTGCACGATCGAGTTGAGAGTGGCGAGTCTCGCCGCGTCGGCGAAGACGATGGAGCCCAGCTTGGGGCGGTCGAGGCTGCCGTCGCGGGCGAGCACCTGCTCGCCGAAGGCCTCCACGACCGCGGCGAGACCCGGGGTCCCCGGCGCGACGACCTCCCGCGCGATACGGTCCGCGTCGATCAGCACGGCCCCGCATGCGACGAGCAGCCGTGACACCTCGCTCTTGCCGGCGCCGATGCCGCCGGTCAGGCCAACCTTCAACATGCCTGGAAGCCTAGACGCTCCGCTTGGGGGACGGTTCGGGAGTCGGTGCGGAAAGTGCGGGCCGTCCGGGGCTGGGCGCGCAGTTCCCCGCGCCCCTGCCGGGGCGCGGTTCCAGTCAGGTGTCGCCCTCTCGCTCCGCCAGGAAGCGTTCGAACTCCTTGCCGATCTCGTCGGCCGACGGGATGTCCACCGGCTCGGCGAGCATGTTGCCGCGGGTCTCGGCGCCCGCGACGGCGTCGTACTGGTGCTCCAGGCCCTCGACGAGGGCGGTGAGGTCGTCGTCGCCCTCGCGGATCTGCCGGTCGATCTCCGTCTGGGTGCGGTGGGCGTCGGAGCGCAGGGCGTGGGCGATACCGGGCAGCACCAGTCCGGTCGCCGCCGTGATGGCCTCCAGGACCGTCAGGGCCGCGTCCGGGTACGGGGAGCGGGCGATGTAGTGCGGGACATGGGCGGCGACACCGAGGACGTCGTGTCCGGCCTGGAGCAGGCGGTACTCGATGAGGGACTCGGCGCTGCCGGGGACCTGCGCCTCCTCGAACGGGCTGCGGTGGCCCGGGACCAGGTCGGTGCGGTTGCCGTGCGGGGTGAGGCCGACGGGCCGGGTGTGCGGGACGCCCATGGGGATGCCGTGGAAGTTCACGGACAGGCGGACGCCGAGCCGCTCCACGATCTCCTTCACGGCCGCGGCGAAGCGCTCCCACTCCACATCGGGCTCGGGGCCGGACAGCAGCAGGAACGGCGCTCCGGTGGCGTCCTGCACGAGCCGCACCTCGATGGCGGGCTCCTCGTAGTCGCTCCAGCGGTCGCGCTTGAACGTCAGCAGCGGGCGGCGGGCTCGGTAGTCCACGAGCCGGTCGTGGTCGAAGCGGGCGACGACCTGGTGGGGCAGCGAGTCGAGCAGCCGGTCGACGATCTGGTCGCCCGCCTCCCCCGCGTCGATGTATCCGTCGAAGTGGTAGAGCATGACAAGACCGGCCGACTCCTGGGCGAGCGCCATGTCGACGACAGCCAGGCCCTTCGGCTCCCATGCGTACAAACCCTGCGGATCAAGCACAGTGACCGCTCCTCCTCGTGTTCATACTGCACAACACCCTTGCGGGGGCGGGCATTCCCGAGGAGGGGATTTTTGATCTTGCCGGGATGGACAGCCCCTCAAGGGGCGCGGGGAACTGCGCGGCAAGCCCCCACCGGCCCGGCAGCCGGCACCCGAGCGCCGCTCCGGAGCAGCGCTGAGGGGCCGCACCTCGAAAGGTACGGCCCCTCAGTCAGGAGCTACAGCTCAGTGGGCGTTCAGCTCTGCCCACCCGCAAGCTTCTCGCGAAGCGCGGCCAGCGCCTCGTCCGAGGCCAGCGCACCGGAGTTGTCCGAGCCCTCGGAGGAGTACGAACCGCCACCGCCACCGCCACCGCTCGCGGCCGGAGCCGCACCCGCGGCGTCGCCGCCCTCGGCCGCAGCAGCGGC
This sequence comes from Streptomyces violaceus, assembly GCF_036014075.1. Taxonomy (NCBI): domain Bacteria; kingdom Bacillati; phylum Actinomycetota; class Actinomycetes; order Kitasatosporales; family Streptomycetaceae; genus Streptomyces; species Streptomyces violaceus. Next base: position 6,806,490 of record NZ_CP107911.1, on the reverse strand, counting down.
GTCGGCCTCGCGGGACTTGATGACCTGGGCCTGGTGCTGCTCGAAGCGCGTCTGCGCCTCGGCGTACTGGCCCTCCCACGCCTCGCGCTGGGTCTCGTAGCCCTCGAGCCAGTCGTTGGTCTCGGGGTCGAAGCCCTCGGGGTAGATGTAGTTGCCCTGGTCGTCGTAGGACGCGGCCATGCCGTACAGGGTCGGGTCGAACTCGACCGTGGACGGGTCGGCACCGAAGGCCTCGTTGGCCTGCTTCAGCGAGAGGCTGATGCGACGACGCTCGAGGTCGATGTCGATGACCTTGACGAAGATCTCGTCGTTGACCTGGACGACCTGCTCCGGGATCTCCACGTGGCGCTCGGCCAGCTCGGAGATGTGGACCAGACCCTCGATGCCCTCGTCCACGCGGACGAACGCACCGAACGGAACTAGCTTCGTGACCTTGCCGGGCACGACCTGGCCGATCTGGTGGGTCCGGGCGAACTGCTGCCACGGGTCTTCCTGCGTCGCCTTCAGCGACAGGGAGACACGCTCGCGGTCCATGTCGACGTCGAGAACCTCGACGGTGACTTCCTGGCCGACCTCGACAACCTCGGACGGGTGGTCGATGTGCTTCCAGGAGAGCTCGGAGACGTGAACCAGACCGTCGACGCCACCCAGGTCCACGAAGGCACCGAAGTTGACGATCGAGGAGACGACGCCGGAACGGACCTGACCCTTCTGGAGGGTCGTGAGGAACGTCTGGCGGACCTCGGACTGGGTCTGCTCCAGCCAGGCACGGCGGGAAAGGACCACGTTGTTGCGGTTCTTGTCCAGCTCGATGATCTTGGCCTCGAGCTCCTTGCCCACGTAGGGCTGGAGGTCGCGGACGCGGCGCATCTCGACCAGGGAAGCCGGGAGGAAGCCACGGAGGCCGATGTCGAGGATGAGACCACCCTTGACGACCTCGATGACGGTACCGGTGACGATCCCGTCCTCTTCCTTGATCTTCTCGATGGTGCCCCAGGCACGCTCGTACTGGGCGCGCTTCTTCGAGAGGATCAGGCGGCCTTCCTTGTCCTCCTTCTGGAGAACAAGGGCTTCGATCTCGTCACCGACGGCGACGACCTCGTTGGGGTCGACGTCGTGCTTGATCGAGAGCTCGCGGCTCGGGATAACGCCTTCGGTCTTGTAACCGATGTCGAGCAGGACCTCGTCCCGGTCGACCTTCACGATGACGCCGTCGACGATGTCGCCGTCGTTGAAGTACTTGATCGTCTCGTCGATCGCGGCGAGGAAGGCTTCCTCGTTACCGATGTCGTTGACCGCAACCTGCGGGGTCGTTGCGGTGGTCTCGGTGCTGCTCGTCATGTGGGAAAGGGCTCCGGTACGGACATTGAAGTCGTAGGTACTGCTACGCCGGAGCCAGTTTCGCTCTGCAGACGGCCGGACAGCCAAGGAAGCGCCACAGAAAAACGGTGGCGCCTCGACAACCGAGGGGACATACATACAGATGCGAGCGCAACCTGCTACGTCTGAGGTACGCAGGCTCGCAGCGCAACTTGTAGCATACGGGGGCAGCCGGGCAGGGTCAATGCGCGAAGCCGCCCACCCGGGGCGCATCGCCGCATAACCGGCACAAGTCCTGTCCTCCGAGGCCACGCGGGCCCTACTGGACCCCTTCGTGAAGCCACCGGAACAGGCTGGACGGAAGAGTATGACGAGGGAGCCGATCATCCAAGAGCCCGACGCGTCCGAACCCGAGGCGACCCGGCGTGCCGCCGATGTCGCGGAGAGCTCCCGCGCCAATCGTGGCTGGTGGGACCGCAACGCGGACGAGTACCAGGTCGAGCACGGCACGTTCCTCGGCGACGACCGATTCGTGTGGGGGCCCGAGGGCCTCGACGAGGTGGAGGCCGAGCTGCTCGGCCCGCCGGAGGAGCTGAAGGGCAAGGACGTCCTGGAGATCGGCGCGGGCGCGGCGCAGTGCTCGCGCTGGCTGGCCGGCCAGGGTGCCCGGCCGGTCGCCCTGGACATCTCGCACCGGCAGTTGCAGCACGCGCTGCGTATCGGCGGACCGGTCCCCCTGGTGTGCGCCGACGCCGGTGCGCTGCCCTTCGCGGACGGCTCGTTCGACCTGGTCTGCTCGGCGTACGGGGCGCTGCCCTTCGTGGCAGACCCGCGCCTGGTCCTGCGGGAGGTGCGCCGGGTGCTGCGGCCCGGGGGCCGGCTCGTCTTCTCGGTGACGCATCCGATCCGCTGGGCCTTCCCGGACGAGCCGGGGCCTGAGGGGCTGTCGGTGTCGGGGTCGTACTTCGACCGCACGCCCTATGTCGAGCAGGACGAGGAGGGCCGCGCGGTCTACGTCGAGCACCACCGGACGCTCGGCGACCGGGTGCGGGACGTCGCGACGTCGGGCTTCCGGCTGGTGGACCTCGTGGAGCCGGAGTGGCCGGCCTGGAACACGTCCGAATGGGGCGGGTGGTCACCGCTGCGCGGGAACCTGATCCCGGGTACGGCGATCTTCGTGTGCGTACGAGACTGAGTGCGTGATCCGCTACGACGCTCTGGACGCCCTGCCCGTACGTGGTGCCCTGCCCGCCCTCGACGACGCCCTGGAGGGGCACGGAACCGCCGTCCTCGTGGCGCCGCCCGGCACCGGCAAGACGACCCTGGTGCCGCTGGCGCTGGCGGGACTGCTCGGGGAGGGCCCCGAGCGGCGGGTGATCGTGGCCGAGCCGCGGCGGATCGCGGCCCGGGCGGCGGCCCGGCGGATGGCGTGGCTGCTGGGCGAGAAGCCCGGCGGGAGCGTCGGCTACACCGTGCGCGGGGAACGGGTCGTCGGGCGGCACACGCGCGTGGAGGTCGTCACGACCGGTGTGCTGGTGCAGCGTTTGCAGCGGGACCAGGAGCTGGCCGGTGTCGACGTGGTGGTGCTCGACGAGTGCCACGAGCGGCATCTCGACGCTGACACCGCGGCGGCGTTCCTGTGGGACGTGCGGCAGACCCTGCGGCCCGAGCTGCGGCTGGTGGCCGCCTCGGCGACGACCGACGCGCAGGGGTGGGCCGCGCTGCTGGGCGACGCGCCGGTGGTGGCGGCCCAGGGGGCGGCGTATCCGGTGGAGGTGGTGTGGGCGCCGCCGGTGCGGCCCGTACGGCCGCCGCACGGGATGCGTGTCGATCCGGCGCTGCTGACGCATGTGGCGTCGGTGGTGCGGCGGGCACTGGACGAGCGGGACGGGGATGTGCTGTGTTTTCTGCCGGGCGTGGGCGAGATCGCCCGGGTGGCCGGGCAGCTCGGGGATCTCGCAGGGCCTGGGGACGTCGATGTGCTGCAGGTGCACGGGCGGGCACCGGCCGCCGTGCAGGACGCGGTGCTGGCCCCCGGTGAACGGCGGCGGGTCGTGCTGGCCACGTCCGTGGCGGAGTCGTCGTTGACGGTGCCGGGTGTGCGGGTCGTCGTGGACTCGGGGCTGGCGCGCGAGCCGCGGGTCGACCACGCGCGCGGGTTGAGCGCGCTGACGACGGTACGGGCGTCGCAGGCGGCCGGGCGGCAGCGGGCGGGGCGGGCCGGGCGTGAGGCGCCGGGGGCGGTGTACCGCTGCTGGACGGAGGCCGAGGATGCGCGGCTGCCGCGCTTTCCTTCGCCGGAGATCAAGGTGGCCGACCTGACGGCGTTCGCGCTTCAGGTGGCGTGCTGGGGGGATCCTGACGCGTCCGGGCTGGCGTTGCTGGATGCGCCGCCCGCCGGGGGGATGGCGGCGGCGCGGGAGGTGCTGGGCGCTGTCGGGGCCGTCGACTCCGTCGGGCGGGCGACTGAGCGGGGTGTCGCCCTGTCCCGGCTGGGGCTGCATCCGCGGCTGGGGCGGGCGTTGCTCGACTCCGTGCCGTTCGTGGGGGTCGATCGGGCCTCGGAGGTGGTCGCCTTGTTGAGTGAGGAGGCGCCTCGGGAGTACGGCGATGATCTGGCGGGTGCGTTGCGTCGTGCTCGGCGTGAGGGTGACGCCTATGCCACGCGGTGGCGTCGCGAAGTCCGGCGACTGCGGGCCGTCGGCTCTGAGATCTCCCACCCACCCAGCCGTAACCGCCCTCCAGAGGCAGAGGCAGGGGGGTGGGCGGATGCCGCGGAGGACCGGCAGGTCGGGCTCGTCGCCGCTCTCGCCTTTCCCGAGCGCGTTGCCCGGGTCGACGGTGGGTCGTGCCTCATGGTGTCCGGGACCCGGGCCGAGGTCGGCGAGGGCAGCGGGCTGCGAGGGGCCGGCTGGGTCGCCGTCGCCGTGGCGGACCGGCCCGTCGGCAAGGGGCACGCGCGCGTGCAGTCGGGGGCCGTGGTCGACGAGGGGACGGCCCGGCTCGCCGCGGGGGCGTTGCTGGACGAGCGGGACGAGGTGTGCTGGGACGGTGGGGACGTCGTGGCGCGGCGGGTGGAGCGGCTGGGGGCGGTGGAGCTGGCCGTGCGGTCGCTGAAGGACGCCGATCTCGGGCTCGTGCGCGCCGCGCTGCTGGACGGGCTGCGGCGGGAAGGGCTCGGCTTGCTGCGGTGGTCGGCGGATGCCGATGTCCTGCGGCAGCGGCTCGCCTTTCTGCGGCTGCACCTCGGTGAGCCCTGGCCCGAGGTCTCCGACGCCGCGCTCCACGCGCGCGTGGAGGAGTGGCTGGAGCCGGAGCTGAGCCGGGCGCGGCGGCGGGCCGATCTGGGCCGGATCGACGCCGGTCAGGCGCTCGCCCGGCTGCTGCCCTGGGCCTCCGGGGCGGCCGGGCGGCTCGACGAGCTCGCCCCGGAGCGGATGGCCGTGCCGAGCGGGTCGAGGATCCGCGTCGACTACTCCCGGCCCGAGCAGCCTGTGCTCGCGGTGAAGTTGCAGGAGATGTTCGGGCTGCAGGAGTCGCCCAGGGTCGCCGGGGTGCCGCTGCTCGTGCATCTGCTGTCCCCGGCCGGGCGGCCGGCCGCCGTCACCGCCGACCTCGCCTCGTTCTGGCGGGACGGCTACAAGGGCGTACGGGCGGAGCTGCGCGGGCGGTATCCGAAGCATCCGTGGCCCGAGGACCCGGCGGGTGCCGAGCCGACCCGGTACACCAGCGCCCGGCTCAGGCGCTGACCTGTGACGGCTCCTGCGACGCTGTGGGGGCCGGGCCGGAGGGGCGGCGGCCGCGGGCCTCCAGGTACAGCGCGAGGGCCAGCAGGAGGACGCCGAGGGTGAGCGAGCCCCACGGCAGGTAGGACGTCATCAGCAGGATGAGCAGGCGCTGGGACTTCACCAGGTCGACCGTGTGCGTGATGTAGTCCTCGCGCATCTTCACGTGACCGGCGAACGCGGTCACCTTGTCGCGGTCGCCGAGGAGCGCGCCGCCGCGCAGTTCCTCCTTGTGGATCTCCTCGCCGTAGACGGGGGCGCCGGTGAGGGGCTCGACCCAGAACCTGCGGACCGTGGTGTACCAGCGGGTCGTGCCGGTCCGGGCGACGGACTCGGGGGTGAGCCCCTCCACGGGCAGGGTCTTCGGGATCTTCACCTTGGTCCAGGGGATGGTCTGCTCGAAGTAGTAGACCTCCAGGCCGCGGAAGTTCTGGGTGCCCTGGTAGTGGATGGGGGCGGTGACGCGGGCCTGGGCGTCGAAGTACTGGTAGGCCCGTTTCTCCGTGAGGAACGGCCATTTGAACTCGATGCCCTCGCGGCGCACCGGGTCGCCGTCGACCGTCTCGCCGGTGGCGTGGACGGGCTCCTGGGTGTGGGCGTCGAAGATGTAGCGCTCGGGGATCTTCGACACCATCTCGCCGTCGGGACCGACGACATAGGACAGGCCGTCCCAGACGACCACGTCCCGGCCCGCCGACTCCTCGATCCTCTCGGAGGCCTCGACGTTGCCCTTGAGGGTCTGCACGATGGTGACCTTGGGGACCTTCTTGGCCCGCATGGTGGCGTAGTCGAGGAGGGTGGCGTCGCGAGCCTCCAGGACCATGTCCTGGTACTGGTTCGCGGGGACCTTGGCCAGGCGCGGGAAGGCGTACCAGCGCAGCAGCGGGGACAGCGCCGCGAAGAACACGGCGAGGGCGAGCAGGACCAGGCCGGCCTTGCGGCGCATCTCGGCCTCCCTCCCGGGCGGGCGGTCAGGGGTGTGCGGGCACCGTCGTCAGCAGCGGCTTCGGGGACGTCCCGCCCGACGGTGAGCCGAGGGCGGTCAGCGTCAGGACCACGGCGAACGCGACGGCGATACCGGTGGCGGCGGCGACGAGGGTGCGCATACGGGGGCCTCCCCACGGTCGAGCTGATACACCGTCAGGTTTCTCGGCACCGTAGCAACGCGCGGCGGAGATGAGAACACGTTGCACACACAACGACGCCCCTCCTGCAGGAGGGGCGTCGTCCGTACTACTTGAGAACTACGCGCTGGGGCTCGTGGACGGACTCGGCGAGGACGTCTCGGCCGCCGCCACCGTCAGTTCGACGGTGAGGGTCGCTCCGCCCGCGGTGCTGATGCGGAGCAGGAACGTGCCGGTGGTGTCGTCCGCGTACAGCTTCGGCAGTTTCAGCAGGCCCTTCGCATCCGTCTTCAGGGCCTTCAGGGTGCGTACGGGCTTGCCGTCGGCGTCCTTGAAGTAGGGGCCCTTGTCGGCGACGGCCGGGTCGTCCGCCGACTTGATCAGCGTGGCGGTGGCCGCGACGCCGTCGGCGACGGCGCCCCCGTACGTGGCCTTCACCTCGACCTGGTTGGCGAACTCGCCGCCCGGGGTGCAGGTCAGCGCGGCGTCACCGGTGCGGACGAGGGCGTCGGCGGCGCGCTCGGTGACGGTGGCCGTGTAGTCGAGGCCTGCGACCGTGCGGCCCACGACGGTGGCGCGGACGGTGACCCCACCCGTCTTCTCCCCCGCCTGCAGGGCGGGAGCGACGGCGACGCCGGAGCTGTTGGTGGCGACGGTGGCCACGTTCTCGCCGCCGGTGAAGGTGGTGTCCGTGTCGCCGATGATCGTGAAGCGGACCCTGACCTTGCTCACGGCCTTGCCGGCCTTCGTCTCGGCGCGGGTGCTGATCCGCTTGGTGAACGCGTCGCCGGCCATGGCGGTGAGCTTCGCGGTTCCGGCGTCCTCCAGGTGGTCCACCGTGTCGGTGTTCGTGGGAGGCGTCGACGGAGGCGTGGTCGGGGTGGAGCCGGGGTCGGTGGGCGGCTTCGGGGGCGTCGTGCCGCCGCCGGGCTTCTCGGGCCTGGGGCTGGGCTTGGGCTTCGAGCCGCCCGGAGCCGGCGTGTTCGGCGTGTTCGGCGTGTTCGGCGTGGAGGGCGAAGGGCTCGCCCCGGCCCCGTCGTCGCTGCGGTTGCCGGGCAGCGTGCCGGTGCCGTCGGGGATCTCGTGCGTGCCCTTGCGGTAGTACTCCACCCAGCGCATGACCAGGTTCAGGTACTCCCGCGAGTTGTTGTAGCTGAGGATCGCCCGGTCGAGGTCTTTCTGGTCGGACAGGTCCCAGTCGAAGCGGCACAGGTAATACCCGGCGGCGAGCGCCGCGTCGTAGATGTTGTTGGGATCCTTCTTGCCGTCGGCGTTGCCGTCGCGGCCGGCCCACTTCCAGGTGGACGGGATGAACTGCATGGGCCCGACAGCCTGGTCGTAGGAGCTGTTGTCGTCGTAGGCGCCGTCGTCGGTGTCCCTGATGAGGGCGAAGCCGTTGCCGTCGAGCTGCGGGCCGAGGATGGGCGAGATGGTGGTGCCGTCGGCGTCGACGCGGCCGCCTCGGGCCTGGCCCGACTCCACCCGGCCGATGGCGGCGAGGAGTTGCCAGGGCAGGTTGCAGCCGGGCTTGGCCTCGTTCAGCGCGGCCTCGGCCTTCTTGTAGGCGTCGAGGACGGTCGCGGGGATGCCCGCCTCGGTGGTGCCGGGAGCGGCGGTGCCGGTTCCGGTGCTCGGGGACGGTTTCGGGCTCTTGAGCGGCGGCAGGTCCGTGTAGTACGGCGAGTTGCCGGTGGCGCTGCCGTCGGAGGCACTCGTGTCGGGTGAGGGCGTGGCGTCCGCCGCGGCCTGTCTGCCGTGGTCGTTCACGCCCGGAGCCTGGGAGGCGGACAGCGCCGCGACCGCTACCGCGGCCACGGCGGTGGTTGCCGCCCCCTTGCGCAGCCTCCTGCCGAATTGCGCCGCCATAGAGTGAACCCCTCCCGTGGGCGCCCCAGCGCCCGTCTCTGCCTGTCGCGCACTTCTGTTGCGTTCGCGCTCTTCTGTTGCGTTCGCTCTGTTGTGACGATCGACGGGCCCGAGTGGTTGCCCTCCGACAGGCCTGTCTCTCGCCCCCGGCACGGTGACCCTGGCGACCCTACGGCAACTTGCTTTGCTCGGGCACCCGTTCGTGCCCGGTTTTCACCGGTTGGTCATGGGGCGAGCGTGGCGGGCGGCCGGTGTTCGGCATCCCGCATACTGGGCCGTCCGAATACCGGGCGGTCCGATCGCCCGGGCAACGACCGTCACCAGGAGCAGAGTTGCCGTTCACGCTGAGCCACGCGGCAGCCGTACTGCCCGCCGTGCGCGCCGACGGGACCGGCCGGGGCCCGCTGGTGCCCGCCGTCCTCGTGGCGGGTTCCTTCGCGCCCGATATGACCTACTACGCGGCGAGCGTGCTGTCCGGGGCGATGGAGTTCGGTGACGTCACGCACGCGTTCCCGGGGGTGTTCACGGTCGATGTGCTCATCGCCTGGGCGCTGGTGGGTCTGTGGCTGCTGATGCGCGAGCCGCTGGTGGCGCTGCTGCCACGGGCTCGGCAGGGGCGGGTGGCGGCCCTGGTGCGATGCGGGGCGCCACGCGCGCGTGTGACGCCCTCGCTGGTGGTGCGGTGGTACGTGTCCGCGGTGCTCGGCGCGCTGACGCACGTCGTGTGGGACGCCTTCACGCATCTCGACCGGTGGGGGATGCGGCTGTTTCCGGTGCTGGGCCGTGAGGTGGCGGGCTCGCCCCTGTACTGGTACCTGCAGTACGGCGGTTCGGCGGTGGCCGCTGTGGTGATCGCCGTGTTCGTGGTGCGGGCGCTGCGGCGGGCGCCGGTGCGCGAACCGGTGGGCATCCCGGTGCTCGCGGCACGGGACCGCTGGGCGGCCGGTGCCGTGATCGGCGGCTTCGCGCTGGTGGGGGCGGTGCAGCGGGCGGCGCGGTGGTGGGCCTACTGGGGGTCGGCCGCGAAGCCGTGGGAGATCATTCCGACGGTGTGCTTCGGCGCGGGGGCGGGGCTCGTCCCGGCGCTGCTGTTGTACGCCGTCGTGGTCAGGGCGCGGCGCCCGGTTCCGGCCCCCGGCGGTCCTGACCGTGCCGGCGATACGGAGCCGAGCCGTCCGGCCGCTCGCTGAGGCGCTCGGTGGTCGCGATGTACACCGTGATGGTGGTGTGCGCGGGGCGCGGCCGTGGGAGCAGCGTGAGGACGAGGGTCAGGTAGCCGCGGGCCCGGTCGGCCCAGGCCCGGCGGGGGGCGATTCTGCCGGTTTCGCCGGGTGTCTCGGGACTGCCGGGCAGGTCGCCGGTGTCCGAGGGGCTGGTGGGGCCGGTGGCGGGCAGGCCGCCGGGGCCGGCGGAGTCGGTGCGCCGGCGGCCTGGGGCCAGGCGGTTACGGAGATCCGCCGTCGGCCGGCGCAGGGCCGTGGTGAGGGTCGCGGGGACGCGGAGCGTGCTTGCGTCGGCCGCGTGGACCCGGACCGGCGGGAGTGCCACGCCTGGTGCCGTGCGGCTGAGGAGCGTGCGTATACCCATGCCCGCATCCTTGCGACGGTCGGGGGCGGGGGCGCCTTCACGGGGGCCACGCGAGTGATGATTCTGGTGGGGGTGGGCCCGGGGCGGCCGGGCTCAGCCGGGACGGGTGCCCGGATGGGATCGGGGCCGGGGTGGGACTGGGCCGGGGGCCGGTAGCTCGGTAGGCGGGACGGGGCTGTGGCGGCTTTCTCCGGCCGCCCAACGAGCCCCGGCGCCGAAGCACCACCCCGTACCCCTGCTCCCTGCCCGGCCCTGTCCGGCCCAAGCAGCGCAGCGCCTAGTGTGCCGCCGACTCCCAGTCCGCCCCCGCGCCCACCGAGACGCCCAGCGGGACACGGAGGTGAACGGCGTTCGCCATCTCGCGGCGGACGAGTTCCTCGGCGGCCGCGCGCTCGCCCGGGGCGATCTCCAGCACGACTTCGTCGTGCACCTGGAGCAGCATCCGGGATTCCAGCCCGGCCTCCTTCAGCGCGTCGCCCACCTTGAGCATGGCGATCTTCACGATGTCGGCCGCCGTGCCCTGGATGGGCGCGTTGAGGGCCATCCGCTCCGCCGCCTCGCGGCGCTGGCGGTTGTCGCTGTTGAGGTCGGGGAGGTAGCGGCGGCGCCCGAAGAGCGTCGCCGTGTAGCCCGTCGCCCGGGCCTCGTCGACCGCCCGGCGCAGATAGTCCCGTACGCCGCCGAACCGCTCGAAGTACGCGTCCATCAGGGCGCGGGCCTCCGCCGCCTCGATGTTCAGCTGCTGGGACAGGCCGAAGGCCGACAGTCCGTAGGCCAGGCCGTACGACATGGCCTTGATCTTGCGGCGCATCTCGGCGTCCACCGCGGTCGGCTCGACCGCGAAGACCTGTGAGGCGGCCGTGGTGTGCAGGTCCTCACCCGAGGTGAAGGCCTCGATCAGGCCCTCGTCCTCGGAGAGGTGGGCCATCACGCGCAGCTCGATCTGGCTGTAGTCGGCCGTCATCAGGGACTCGAAGCCCTCGCCGACGACGAAGCCGCGGCGGATCGCGCGGCCCTCGTCCGTACGGACCGGGATGTTCTGCAGGTTCGGGTCAGTAGAGGACAGGCGGCCGGTGGCGGCGACCGTCTGGTTGAAGGTGGTGTGGATCCGGCCGTCGGCGGCGATCGTCTTGATCAGGCCCTCGACGGTGACGCGGAGCTTGGCCTGCTCGCGGTGGCGGAGCATGATCACCGGCAGCTCGTTGTCCGTCTGGGCGGCGAGCCAGGCGAGGGCGTCGGCGTCCGTCGTGTAGCCGGTCTTCGTCCGCTTCGTCTTGGGCAGGGCCAGCTCGCCGAAGAGGACTTCCTGGAGCTGCTTGGGCGAGCCCAGGTTGAACTCGTGCCCGGCCGCGGCGTGGGCCTCCTTCACCGCCTGCTGGACGGCGCCGGCGAACATCTGCTCCATGGCCTCCAGGTGGGACCGGTCGGCCGCGATGCCGTGGCGCTCCATGCGGGCGAGCAGCGCGGACGTGGGCAGCTCCATGTCGCGCAGGAGGTCGGCGGCGCCGACCTCCTCCAAGCGGCTCTCGAAGGCCTGGCCCAGATCGAGGACGGTGCGGGCCTGGATCATCAGGGCCTCGGCCTCGGCGCCTTCGTCCGCGCCGAAGGCGAGCTGGCCGTCGGCAGCGGCGGCGGGGGTCAGCTCGCGGTGCAGGTACTCCAGGGACAGCGCGTCCAGGTCGAAGGAGCGGCGGCCCGGCTTGACCAGGTAGGCGGCGAGCGCGGTGTCCATGGTGACGCCCTCGACGCTCCAGCCGTGCTCGGCGAAGACCCGCATGGCGCCCTTGGCGTTGTGGAAGGTCTTGGGCCGGTCGGCGTCGGCGAGCCAGGCGGCGAAGGCCGTCTCGTCGGCCTCGTCCAGCTGGGAGGGGTCGAACCAGGCGGCCGGTCCGCCGGGCGCGGCGAGCGCGACCTCGGCGACCGAGCCGGTGCCGAGCGCCCAGGTGTCGACCGTGGCGATACCGAGGGGCTGCGTGCCGTGCTCGGTGAGCCAGCCGGTCAGCTCGCCGGTGCCGAGCACCGTGCCGTCCAGTTGCACGCCCTCCGTGCTGACCGGGGTGGTCTCGGCCTCCTCGGCGCCGGGGTCGACGGCGAAGAGCCGCTCGCGCAGCGAGGGGTTGCGGATCTCCAGGGTGTCCAGGACCACCGCGACGGCCGTGCGGTCGTAGGCGGTCCGCTCCAGGTCGGTGACGCCCTTGGGGAGCTCCACCCGGCGCTCCAGCTCGGTGAGCCGGCGGTTGAGCTTGACCGCTTCGAGGTGGTCGCGGAGGTTCTGGCCGGCCTTGCCCTTGACCTCCTCGACGCGCTCGACGAGGTCCGCGAAGGAGCCGAACTGGTTGATCCACTTCGCGGCGGTCTTCTCGCCGACGCCGGGGATGCCGGGGAGGTTGTCGGAGGGGTCGCCGCGCAGGGCCGCGAAGTCGGGGTACTGCGCGGGCGTCAACCCGTACTTCTCGAACACCTTCTCCGGGGTGAAGCGGGTCAGCTCGGAGACGCCCTTGGTCGGGTACAGCACCGTGGTGTGCTCGCTGACCAGCTGGAAGGAGTCGCGGTCGCCGGTGACGATCAGCACCTCGAAGCCCTCGGCCTCAGCCTGGGTGGCGAGGGTGGCGATCACGTCGTCCGCCTCGAAGCCGTCCACCGCGAAGCGGGCGGCGCCCATCGCGTCGAGCAGCTCGCCGATCAGCTCGACCTGGCCCTTGAACTCGTCCGGGGTCTTGGAGCGGTTCGCCTTGTACTCCGTGAACTCCTGGGACCGCCAGGTCTTGCGGGAGACGTCGAAGGCGACCGCGAAGTGCGTGGGCTCCTCGTCGCGCAGCGTGTTGGCCAGCATCGACGCGAAGCCGTAGATCGCGTTCGTCGGTTGGCCCGTCGCCGTGGTGAAGTTCTCCGCGGGCAGCGCGAAGAACGCGCGGTAGGCCAGCGAATGCCCGTCCATGAGCATCAGTCGCGGACGGCTGCCGCCGGAGGTCTTGTCGGTCGTCTTCGATGCTGTCTCTGCCACGCCCCCGATCCTGCCACGCCCCACTGACACTCGGCCCCGGCCCCGGCCCCGCGGGCTCCGAGACGGGACATCGCCCCGAGCCCGCCCCCACCAGATGTCACCACCCCGTGCGAGGATCGAGGGCCTGTCTCACAGCGCAGTCGAAGGGGAGCGTGCGATGGCGACCAAGCCGCCCAAAAGTGATCCGGTCCAGGACGCGCCGCAGGTCGCCGCGCCGAAGCACGCGGCAGCGGGCCTCCCCGCGATCGGGCACACACTGCGCATGGCCCAGCAGCAGATGGGCGTGAAGCGCACCGCGCTGACGCTGCTGAGCGTGAACCAGAAGGACGGCTTCGACTGCCCGGGCTGCGCCTGGCCCGAGCCGGAGCACCGGCACCGGGCGGAGTTCTGCGAGAACGGCGCGAAGGCGGTCGCCGAGGAGGCCACGCTGCGCCGGGTCACGCCCGAGTTCTTCACCGCGCACCCGGTCGCCGATCTCGCCGGCCGCAGCGGCTACTGGCTGGGGCAGCAGGGGCGGCTCACCCACCCCATGTACCTCCCCGAAGGGGGCACGCACTACGAGCCGGTCACCTGGGAGCGCGCCTTCGGCATCATCGCCGAGGAGGTCGCCGCCCTCGCTTCCCCGGACGAGGCCGTCTTCTACACCTCCGGGCGCACCAGCAACGAGGCCGCGTTCCTCTACCAGCTGTTCGCCCGGGAGCTCGGCACGAACAACCTTCCCGACTGCTCGAACATGTGCCACGAGTCGTCCGGCTCGGCCCTGTCGGAGACGATCGGCATCGGCAAGGGCAGCGTCCTGCTGGAGGACCTGCACCGGGCCGACCTGATCATCGTCGCGGGCCAGAACCCGGGGACGAACCACCCGCGCATGCTGTCCGCCCTGGAGAACGCCAAGGACAACGGCGCGAAGATCATCAGCGTCAACCCGCTGCCCGAAGCGGGCCTGGAGCGTTTCAAGAACCCGCAGACCCCCAAGGGCCTCACCACCGGCTCCGCCCTCACCGACCTGTTCCTGCAGATCCGCATCGGCGGCGACCAGGCCCTGTTCCGTCTCCTCAACAAACTGATCCTCGACACGCAGGGCGCGGTCGACGAGACGTTCGTCCGGGAGCACACGCACGGCTACGAGGAGTTCGCCGAGGCCGCCCGCGCCGCCGACTGGGACGAGACGCTCGCGGCCACCGGACTGACCCGCAAGGAGATCGAGGACGCCCTGCGCATGGTCCTCGCCTCCGAGCGCACCATCGTCTGCTGGGCCATGGGCCTCACCCAGCACAAGCACTCGGTCCCCACGATCAGGGAAGTGGTCAACTTCCTCCTCCTGCGCGGCAACATCGGCCGCCCGGGCGCGGGCGTCTGCCCGGTGCGCGGCCATTCGAACGTGCAGGGCGACCGCACGATGGGCATCTTCGAGCGCCCCGCCCCGGCGTTCCTCGACGCCCTGGAGAAGGAGTTCGGCTTCGCGCCGCCGCGCGAGCACGGCTACGACGTCGTACGGGCCATCCGCGCCCTGCGCGACGGCGAGGCGAAGGTCTTCTTCGCCATGGGCGGCAACTTCGTCTCGGCGTCCCCCGACACGGAGGTCACCGAGGCGGCGATGCGGCGGGCCCGGCTGACCGTGCACGTGTCGACGAAGCTGAACCGCTCGCACGCGATCACGGGCGCGCGTGCCCTGATCCTCCCGACGCTCGGCCGTACCGAACGCGACCTCCAGGGCAGCGGCGAGCAGTTCGTGACGGTCGAGGACTCGATGGGCATGGTGCACGCCTCCCGGGGCCGGCTGGAGCCCGCGAGCACGCACCTGCTGTCCGAGCCGGCCATCGTCTGCCGCCTGGCCCGCGCTGTGCTGAGCGAGAACAGCCGCACGCCCTGGGAGGAGTTCGAGAAGGACTACGCGACGATCCGGGACCGGATCGCACGCGTGATCCCCGGCTTCGAGGACTTCAACGCGCGCGTGACGGGTGCTTCCGGCAGCCCCGGCGGCTTCGCCCTCCCCCACGCCCCGCGCGACGAGCGCCGCTTCCCCACCGCCACCGGCAAGGCCAACTTCACCGCCGCGCCCGTGGAGTACCCGGAGCTGCCCGAGGGCCGCCTGCTGCTCCAGACGCTGCGCTCGCACGACCAGTACAACACCACGATCTACGGCCTCGACGACCGCTACCGGGGCATCAAGAACGGCCGCCGGGTGGTGCTGGTCAACCCCGAGGACGCGCGGACACTGCAGCTGACCGACGGCTCGTACGTCGACCTGGTCAGCGAGTGGAAGGACGGCGTGGAGCGCAGGGCGCCGGGCTTCCGGGTCGTGCACTATCCGACGGCCCGGGGCTGTGCCGCCGCGTACTACCCGGAGACCAACGTGCTGGTGCCGCTGGACGCCACCGCGGACACCAGCAACACCCCGGCCAGCAAGTCCGTCGTCGTACGTCTGGAACAATCGGCGACCGACTGAGCGTTTGCTCAGGTATTAGAGGTAGCCGTAGCGATCAGGACGAACGGAGCCCGGCCCCATGGGTGAGCAGCAGCATGTGAAGTTCCCGCAAGAGGTCATCGACGAGTACGCCGCGCTCGGCGTGGACCTCCTGGCCCTGTTCTCCGCGGGTCACCTCGGGACCCGGATGGGCGTCCAGATCCTCGAGGCGTCGGCGGACCGGGTCGTCGGGACGATGCCGGTGGAGGGCAACACCCAGCCCTACGGACTGCTCCACGGCGGGGCCTCCGCCGTGCTGGCCGAGACGCTCGGCTCGGTCGGATCCATGCTGCACGGCGGCAGCTCCAAGATCGCCGTGGGCGTCGACCTGAACTGCACCCACCACCGCGGGGCACGCTCCGGCCTCGTCACCGGCGTGGCCACGCCCGTGCACCGGGGACGCTCGACCGCCACCTACGAAATCGTCATCACAGACGAAAGTGACAAAAGGGTGTGTACGGCCCGGCTCACCTGCATGCTGCGCGACGTGAACCCGGGCGACGAGGAACTGATCCGCGCCGCACGCTGACCCGGCCGCACGACACATTCCGGCCCGACGCCGCCGCGAGGGAACACCCGAGCGGCGGCATCCGCGCGTAGACACACCGGCCCCTCAACTCCTCTGGAAAAACAGGCGGCTTCCGGTTCGCGACGACCGCCGAGAGCCGCACCCTCACCGCGCCGTCCGCCACCACCCACGGCATCACCGTGAAATTAACTGTTCCCAATCGTTCGGAACGCCCCCTGGACACGGGCCGCCGCTTCCCTGACGTAACGCTCCGTAATGCGCGCGCAATACAACACCGCGGCCTCCCCTTCGACCGCGCCCGACCCGGGGACCTTTCCGATCCCGCCCTCCTCGCCTGCGCCACGTCAACCGCACGATCTCGGCCATGGCCAACCGGAAGTGCGGGTTCTCAGAATGCGGACTTCGGAGAAAGTCGGCCAAACCCGCCTAAATGGTCCGTCGGAGAAGCCGGGCATCCATCACGTCATAACAAGAAAGTCACAAGCCGTCCCACGCCACTGACCCTGCCTCCACACCGGGCTTAGAGTCACGGCCAGTCACCGCTCCATCGGGAGTTCGGTACCAGCGCGGCACTCACCCCCCGAACAGGGCGGGCCTGCCTGTGAAAGGACTGATCGTGCGACAGCGTTCCTTGGTGATTCTTACCTCCGTTCTGACGACCGGAGCTCTGACTCTCACCGCCTGCGGCTCCCGAGACGACAGCGGTAAGAGCGGAGACAGCGGCGACGGCACCACGCTGACCATCGGCGTCGACGCCCCCCTGTCCGGTGAGAACTCCACCACCGGCCTCGGTATCCAGTACGGCGCCCAGATTGCCGTCGACGACGCCAACAAGAACAACTGGGTCCCGGGCGTGAAGTTCAAGCTCAAGGCCCTGGACGACAAGGCGCAGCCCGCCACCGGCCAGTCCAACGCCACCACCTTCACCGGCGACAAGACCGCCGTCGGCGCCGTCGGCCCGCTGAACTCCGGCGTCGCCCAGACCATGCAGCAGGTCTTCGCCTCGGCCAACATGGTCCAGATCTCCCCGGCGAACACCGCCCCCGAGCTGACCCAGGGCAAGAACTGGCAGACGGACAAGAAGCGTCCGTTCAAGACGTACTTCCGTACCGCCACCACCGACGAACTCCAGGGCAGCTTCGCGGCCGGCTACGCGTACAACGGCCTCAAGAAGAAGAAGGCCTTCGTCGTCGACGACAAGCAGACCTACGGCGCCGGCCTCGCGAAGATCTTCAACGGCCAGTTCAAGAAGCTCGGCGGCAAGGTCGTCGCCACCGACCACGTCAACACCGGCGACAAGGACTTCGGCTCCCTCGTCACGAAGATCAAGAACTCCGGTGCCGACCTGCTCTACTACGGCGGCCAGTACGACGAGTCCGCGCTGATCACCAAGCAGCTCAAGGACGCCGGCGTCAAGATCCCGCTGTTCGGCGGCGACGGCATGTTCGCCTCCACGTACATCGAGGCCGCCGGCAAGTCCGCCGAGGGCGACCTCGTCACCGCCATCGGTGTCCCCGCCGACACGCTGCCCGCGGCCAAGCAGTTCATCCAGACGTACAAGGACAAGGGGTACAAGGGCGACTACGGCGCCTACGGCGCCTACGCCTACGACGCCACCACGGCCATCATCAAGGCCGTCAAGGCCGCGGCCGACGCCAACGGCGGCAAGGTGCCCAGCGACATCAACGACCTGCGCTCCAAGGTCGTCGACGGTGTCCAGAAGTCCGACTTCGAAGGCCTCACCGGCAAGGTCTCCTTCGACCAGTACGGCGACACCACCAACAAGCAGCTGACGGTGTACCAGGTCGAGAAGGGCGCCTGGAAGGCCGTGGAGACCGGCACCCCCGACGACCTCCAGTAGTTCCGGCCCCACTAGCCGCACCACGGGCCGCGCGGGAGGAGGACCCCGACCGCGCGGCCCGTTTTCACACCCCCACACAGCACGCGACCACGCACGCATCCAGTGCACACGACCACCAGCGACATGGAGGCCACGCGGTGAACACCCTGCCGCAGCAGCTGGCCAACGGGCTGCTTCTCGGCTCGATGTACGGGCTGATAGCCATCGGCTACACGATGGTGTACGGCATCGTCCAGCTCATCAACTTCGCGCACGGCGAGATCTTCATGACCGGAGCGTTCGGCGCCCTCACGGTCTACTTCTACATACTCCCCGACGGCACCTCGATGGCCCTCGCCGTACCCCTGATGCTTCTCGGCGGCGCCCTCGTGGCCATCCTCATCGCCGTCGGAGCGGAACGGTTCGCCTACCGGCCACTGCGCGGAGCACCACGACTGGCACCGCTCATCACCGCCATCGGCCTCTCCCTGGCCCTCCAGGAGGTCGTCCGCAACTTCTACCCCGGCGCCGACCGCGCCCGCGCCTTCCCCGGCCTCGACGCCACCCACGACATCGGCTCCGTCACCATCAAGGACGCCGACATCTTCCTCATCCTGGCCGCCGTCCTCTGCATGGCCGCCCTCGCCTTCTTCGTACGCCGCAGCCGCACCGGCCGCGCCATGCAAGCCACCGCGCAGGACCCCGACACCGCGCAGCTCATGGGCATCGACACCAACCGCATCATCGTCATCGCCTTCGCCATCGGCGGCTTCTTCGCCGCCGTCGCAGCCGTCGCCTACGGACTCAAGTACGGCAACGTCGACTACCGCATGGGCTTCCTGATGGGCCTCAAGGCCTTCACCGCGGCCGTCCTCGGCGGCATCGGCAACATCTACGGCGCCATGCTCGGCGGCGTCGTCCTCGGCATCGCCGAAACCCTCGCCTCGGCCTACATCGACGAGATCCCCGGCATGAACCAGCTCGGCGGACAGAGCTGGGCCAACGTGTGGGCCTTCTGCCTCCTCATCCTCGTGCTCCTCTTCAGGCCACAAGGCCTGCTCGGCGAGCGCGTCGCGGACAGGGCGTGATCACATGACCGAGACGACCAAAAACCCCGCCCCGGACGCCGTCCCCGCCCCGCCCGCACCGCGCGGCCTCATACCGCTGCCCGCCGCAGCCGCCCGCGCCCTGCTCCTCGCCGGCGGCATCGCCACCGCGGCCTCCGCGTTCCTCGCCTGGACCTGGACCAACGAGTTCCCCGGCGCCCTCACCTTCTACGGCTACCCCGGCGGCCTGCAATGGCTCACCTTCACCGCCGGCGTCCTCACCGCCCTGTTCGCCCTCGCCTCCTACGGACCGCGCGGACTCGGCTGGCTGCTGCCCGCCCGTAACAACGCACCGCTCGTCCTCACCGCCCTCGGCGGCTTCACCGTCACCTGGTTCACCGTCATCGCCATCAGTGCCGAACTCGGCGGCGTCGTCAACCTCGAACCCGGCGGCTGGATCGCGGCCATCGCCTCCCTCCTGCCCCTCCTCGGCGCCTTCGCCCTCCCCCAGGAGAAGACCGGCACCGACGGCACCAAGGAAGCCCTCAAGGCCTATATCGCCAAACCCGACCACATCCCCGCCCCCCAGGCCACCGCGCCCTGGGTCCAGCGGGCCCTGATCACCGTGGTCACCGTGATCGGTCTCGGTGTCTTCACCTACGGCATCGACACCGAATACGGCGAACTGTTCATCGGCTACCTCTTCGTGGTCACATTCGCCATGTGGGCCGTGCACACCGCCGGCCTCATGGACCGGTTCTCGGCGCTCGTGGCCGGCAACCGCAGCTTCACCCTCGCCATGGGCTTCGCCGCGGCCATCGCCTTCCCCTTCACCCAGACCGACGACCACTACGCCAACATCGGCGTCAACATCCTGATCTTCGGGACCGTCGCCCTCGGCCTGAACATCGTCGTCGGCCTCGCCGGCCTCCTCGACCTCGGATACGTCGCCTTCCTCGGCGTCGGCGCCTACACCGCCGCCCTCGTCTCCGGCTCCGAGTTCTCCACCATCTCCGGCGTCCACCTGCCGTTCTGGGCCTCCGCCCTGGCCGGCGCCGCCGCCTCCCTGGTCTTCGGCGTCCTCATCGGCGCCCCGACCCTGCGGCTGCGCGGCGACTACCTCGCCATCGTCACCCTCGGCTTCGGTGAGATCTTCCGCATCGCCGTCAACAACATGGACGGCGACTCCGGACCCGACGTCACCAACGGCCCGAACGGCATCGCCAACATCCCCGACCTGAACCTCCTCGGGTTCAACTTCGGCCAGGCCCACGACATCGGCGGATTCACCCTCGGCCGGTTCGCCAACTACTACCTGCTCATGGTGCTGATCATGGCCATCGTGGTCCTGGTCTACACGCGCGCCGCCGACTCCCGTATCGGCCGCTCCTGGATCGCCATCCGCGAGGACGAGACCGCCGCGACCGCCATGGGCATCAACGGCTTCCGCGTCAAGCTCGTCGCCTTCGCCCTCGGCGCCGCCCTGGCCGGCCTCGCCGGCACCGTCAGCGCGCACGTCACCTACAGCGTGGTCCCCACGCCGTACCAGTTCGCCGGCTCCACGCCCCCGAACTCCGCGTTCCTCCTGGCCGCGGTCGTCCTCGGCGGCATGGGCACGGTCGCGGGCCCCCTCCTCGGCGCGGCCCTGCTCTACCTGCTGCCCGAGAAGCTGGTCTTCCTCCAGGACAAGTCGCTCCTCGCCTTCGGTATCGCGCTCATCCTGCTGATGCGCTTCCGCCCCGAAGGCATCATCGCCAACCGCCGGCGCCAGCTCGAATTCCACGAGACCGGCCAACTCGACGTACCCAAACAGACCACGCTGACCGACGAACCGGCCGTCACCAAGGCGGGGGCGTAAGAATCATGACGACACCTGTACTCGAAGCACGCGACGTCACGATGCGCTTCGGCGGACTCACCGCCGTACGCTCCGTCGACTTCACCGTCAACGCCGGCGAGATCGTCGGACTCATCGGCCCCAACGGCGCCGGCAAGACCACCTTCTTCAACTGCCTGACCGGCCTGTACGTCCCCACCGAGGGCACCGTCTCCTACAAGGGCACGGTCCTGCCGCCCAAGCCCCACCTGGTAACGCAGGCCGGCATCGCCCGCACCTTCCAGAACATCCGCCTGTTCGCCAACATGACTGTCCTGGAAAACGTCCTCGTCGGCCGCCACACGCGGACGAAGGAGGGCCTGTGGTCGGCCCTGCTGCGCGGCCCCGGCTTCAAGAAGGCGGAGCGAGACAGCGAGGAACGGGCCATGGAACTCCTGGAGTTCATCGGCCTCTCCCACAAGCGCGACCACCTGGCGCGGAATCTGCCGTACGGCGAACAGCGCAAACTGGAGATCGCGCGGGCGCTGGCCAGCGAACCCGGACTGCTGCTCCTGGACGAGCCGACGGCCGGCATGAACCCCCAGGAGACGCGAGCCACCGAGGAACTGGTCTTCGCCATCCGCGACAAGGGCGTCGCCGTCCTCCTCATCGAGCACGACATGCGCTTCGTCTTCAACCTGTCCGACCGCGTCGCCGTCCTCGTCCAGGGCGAAAAACTCGTCGAGGGCACCTCCGAGGTCGTCCAGGCCGACGAACGCGTCATCGCCGCCTACCTCGGCGAACCCTTCGAAGGCGACCCCGGCGAAGCCGAAGCCGCGGAGGTCGAAGCCGCCGAAGCCGCCGCGGAGGCGGCACCCAGCACCACCAGCAGCACCAAGGGAGAAGCCAAGTGACCGCACTCCTCGAGGTCGAAGACCTCCGGGTCTCCTACGGCAAGATCGAAGCCGTCAAAGGCATCTCCTTCAGCGTCGAAGCCGGCCAGGTCGTCACCCTCATCGGCACCAACGGCGCCGGCAAGACCACGACCCTGCGCACCCTCTCGGGACTGCTGAAGCCGACATCAGGCAAGATCTCCTTCGACGGCAAGCCACTCACCGGCGTCGCCGCCCACAAGATCGTCGCCCTCGGCCTCGCCCACTCCCCCGAAGGCCGGCACATCTTCCCCCGCCTCACCATCGCGGAGAACCTCCAGCTCGGCGCCTTCCTCCGCAAGGACAAGGAAGGCATCGAAAAGGACATCCAGCGCGCCTACGACCTCTTCCCCATCCTGGGCGAACGCCGCAAGCAGGCGGCCGGAACCCTGTCGGGCGGTGAGCAGCAGATGCTCGCCATGGGCCGCGCCCTGATGTCCCAGCCCAAGCTCCTCATGCTCGACGAGCCCTCCATGGGCCTCTCCCCGATCATGATGCAGAAGATCATGGCAACGATCTCGGAACTCAAGTCCCAGGGCACGACGATCCTCCTCGTGGAACAGAACGCCCAGGCCGCCCTCTCCCTGGCCGACCACGGCCACGTCATGGAGGTCGGCAACATCGTCCTCTCCGGCACCGGCCAGGACCTGCTGCACGACGAGTCCGTCCGCAAGGCGTACCTCGGCGAGGACTGACGAAGGCCGGACACACGAAGAGGCCCGCTTCCCCCGGAGGGGACGCGGGCCTCGTTCGTGTCGGATGATCGTGATCAGCCCTTGTTGGCCTTCTTCTCCTCGGCGTCCTCGATGACCGCCTCCGCCACCTGCTGCATCGACATCCGCCGGTCCATCGACGTCTTCTGGATCCACCGGAACGCGTTCGGCTCCGTCAGCCCGTACTCCGTCTGCAGGATCGACTTCGCCCGGTCCACCAGCTTGCGCGTCTCCAGCCGCAGCGTGAGGTCCGCGACCTCCTTCTCCAGCTCCTTCAGCTCCGTGAAGCGCGACACGGCCATCTCGATCGCCGGCACGACATCGCTCTTGCTGAACGGCTTCACCAGGTAGGCCATGGCACCGGCGTCCCGGGCCCGCTCCACGAGGTCGCGCTGCGAGAACGCGGTCAGCATCAGCACCGGAGCGATACTCTCCTCGGCGATCTTCTCGGCCGCGGAGATACCGTCCATCTTCGGCATCTTCACGTCCAGGATCACCAGGTCCGGGCGGTGCTCACGAGCCAGCTCCACGGCCTGCTCACCGTCCCCGGCCTCACCGACGACGGTGTACCCCTCCTCCTCCAGCATCTCCTTGAGATCGAGCCGGATCAGGGCCTCGTCCTCGGCGATGACGACACGGGTCGTCAGCGGAGGCACGTGCGACTTGTCGTCATCGGGCACGTCAACAGGCTGGGGCGACTCGGGGGCGCTCACGTGGGCTCCTTGGTACGGGGCAGGCCGGTCTGCTCCCCAGAGCGTACCTAGCAGCAAGGGCACGGGGTGAACCGGTACACTGCTGGTCGGTCCCCAGACCTGCCCGGTTGGAGGAACTGGTCAGACTCGCGGCACTCAAAATGCCGTGCCCTTTGGGCATGTGGGTTCGAATCCCACACCGGGCACAACATCAAAAGCGGAGGATCACGTTCGCGTGGTCCTCCGCTTTTTGCTGCACGCAGTCACGATCAGTGGCGCAGAGTTACCCCATGGAGCAGCACAGCCCTTCGATTCGAGCTCAAGCCGTCGCACTGATGCGCCAGGGCGTACCGAACCGCACAGTCGCGGAGCGCCTAAACGTCCCGCGAGGCACTGTCGGCTGGTGGCGTAGCGAAGACCGCAGAGCGCGCGGCGAGACCTACGAGCAACCGACCGACTGCCCCCGGTGCACAGGCCGCGAGTTCGACCAGGTCGCATACGCCTACCTGCTCGGGCTCTACCTCGGCGACGGCCACATCATCTCGAAGCGCAAGCAGCACCACCTGTCCGTCTTCTGCAATGCCATGCAGACCGGCCTGATCTCTGCCGCCGAAGACGCCATGCGCAAGGTGATGCCATTGCCCAGCGTCAAGCAGCGCTACAAGCCCGGCTGTGTCGAGGTGAAGTCGTACACGAAGCACTGGACCTGCATGTTCCCTCAGCACGGCCCCGGCAAGAAGCATGAGCGCCGGATCGTCCTCGAACCCTGGCAGCAGGAAATCGTCGACGCCCACCCCTGGCAGTTCATCCGCGGGCTCATCCACTCCGACGGCTGCCGCGTCACCAACTGGACGACCCGCCTGGTCGCCGGTGAGCGCAAGCGCTACGAGTATCCCCGGTACTTCTTCACCAACGTGTCCGATGACATCCGGCGGCTCTACACCGACACCCTGGACAAGCTCGGCGTCGAGTGGACGCACTGCACCCGCAACGGCAACCCGTTCAACATCTCTGTCGCCCGCAAGGCCTCCGTAGCCCTCATGGACACCCACGTAGGCCCCAAGTACTGACGCCCTACTTCGGGCTGTCGTCCTCGCCGATGTGGTGGACGCGGACCAGGTTCGTCGAGCCGGAGACTCCGGGAGGGGAGCCTGCTGTGATGACGACCGTGTCGCCCTTCCGGCAGCGGCCGTACTTCAGGAGCAGTTCGTCGACCTGGTCGACCATCGCGTCAGTGGAGTCCGCGTACGGGCCGAGGAACGTCTCGACACCCCACGTCAGGCTGAGCTGGGAGCGCGTCGCCTGGTCGGGGGTGAAGGCCAGGAGGGGGATGGGCGAGCGGTAGCGGGAGAGGCGGCGGGCGGTGTCGCCGGATTGGGTGAAGGCGACCAGGAAGCGGGCGCCGAGGAAGTCGCCCATTTCGGCTGCGGCTCGGGCGACCGCTCCGCTCTGGGTTCGGGGTTTGTTGTGTTCGGTGAGCGGTGGGAGGCCTTTCGCCAGGATGTCTTCCTCCGCCGCTTCGACGATGCGGGCCATCGTGTGGACCGTTTCGATCGCGTGTTTGCCGACGCTTGTCTCGCCGGACAGCATCACGGCGTCGGTGCCGTCGATGACGGCGTTGGCGACGTCGGAGGCTTCCGCGCGTGTGGGGCGGGCGTTGTCGATCATCGAGTCGAGCATTTGGGTGGCGACGATGACGGGTTTGGCGTTGCGCTTGGCCAGTTTGATCGCGCGCTTTTGGACGATGGGTACCTGTTCGAGTGGCATTTCGACGCCGAGGTCTCCGCGCGCGATCATGATGGCGTCGAATGCCGCGACGATTTCTTCGATGTTCTCGACGGCCTGGGGTTTTTCGATCTTGGCGATGACGGGGAGGCGGCGGTTTTCCTCGTCCATGATGCGGTGGACGTCCTGGATGTCGCGGCCGGTGCGGACGAAGGAGAGGGCGATGACGTCGGCGCCGGTGCGCAGGGCCCAGCGGAGGTCGTCCTCGTCCTTTTTGGAGAGGGCGGGGACGGAGACGGCGACGCCTGGGAGGTTGAGGCCTTTGTGGTCGGAGATGACGCCGCCCTCGATGACCGTGGTGTGGACGCGGGGGCCGTCGATGTCGGTGACCTCGAGGCAGACTTTGCCGTCGTCGACGAGGATGCGTTCGCCGGGGGTGACGTCGGTGGCGAGGCCGGCGTAGGTGGTTCCGCAGGTGTTGCGGTCGCCTTCGATGCCTTCTTCGACGGTGATGGTGAAGGTGTCGCCGCGTTCGAGGAGTACGGGGCCTTCGGTGAAGTGGCCGAGCCGGATTTTCGGGCCTTGAAGGTCGGCGAGGATGCCGACGCTGCGGCCGGTTTCGTCGGCGGCCTTCCGTACCCGGTGGTAGCGCTCCTCGTGCTCGGCGTGGCTGCCGTGGCTGAGGTTGAATCGGGCGACGTCCATTCCGGCGTCGACCAGGTCTTTGATCTGGTCGTACGAGTCGGTGGCGGGGCCCAGTGTGCAGACGATCTTTGCTCGGCGCATAAGGGTGAGCCTATGAGTTACCGACCGGTAGAGAATTGGTCGTGAGTGTCTACTCAACAGACTTTGAATGAAGCGCTGTGGCCAAGTGTTTAATTGTGCGGCGGGGTGCTCCGATGAGCATTGAGAGGTCTCGGTCGCGCTTTCGAAATCGCCCTGCGGAAAGGCCGGCTAGAGCCGTGGCGGCACCATCGTGAAGCGGGCGTTGATCTGGGCGTGGACCCGTTGGCGTTGGGGTTCGAGGTCGAGGGGGGCCGCCGTGGTGTCCTCGGCGGCGCCGTAGGCCGCGGAGCGCATGCGGCCGGGGGCCTGGGGGTGGGGCGGCGTGGTGTTCTCGGCGCCGATGTCGGCGAGTTCGACGAGGGCGGAGAGGGTGGTGTCGAGTGCTTCGGCGTACTCGCGGGCGCGTTGGACGGCTTCTCGTACGGCCTTCTTCCTGGCCTCGCGGTGGGCGGGTGAGTCGGGGCGCAGGGCCCACCAGGGGCCGTCGACGCGGGTGAGTTCGAGGTCGGCGAGGCGGGTGGTGAGTTCGCCGAGGGCGGTGAAGTCGGTGAGTTCGGCGGTGACGTGGACGCGGCCGTGGTAGGTGCGGATGCGTTCGCCGCGACCGTGTTTGGTGAGTTCGGGCGTGATGGAGAAGGCGCCGGTCTCCAGGCGTTCGACGGCGTCGCCGTAGGTCTTGACCAGGTCGAGGACGCCTGCGTTGCGGCGGGTGAGGTCGTCGAGGGCGCTGCGGCGGTCGCGGCCGCGGGCTGCGACGGTGATGCCGATGCGGGCGATCTCGGGGTCGACTTCGAGGCGGGCTTCGCCGCGGACGGCGATGCGGGGGGCGTCGGGTGTGCCGTAGGGGACTGCGGGCTGGGTGGCGTCTCCGGTGGGCGCGGTCATACGCCCCACTCTGTCATGTGTTGGCTGGCTGGAGGCGTGGAGTTGGCGGGCTGAGTCATCAGATCGCAACCTGCCGGGGCTGTTGCGGTCGGTCATGAACGGGTCAGAATCTACGCGCGTTATCTACGCGCGTCGTTCACAGATTCCGCAAGGGGAGCCAGACATGCCGTTGAACCGCCGGAAGTTCCTGGGGAAGTCCGCTGTGACCGGGGCGGGGGTGGCGCTGGCCGGTGCGGTCACGGCGCCGGGTGCTCAGGCGGCCGAGGGGCGGGGTGAGGCGAAGCGGGGCGTGAAGCGGTACGCGTTCACCGTGATGGGGACGACGGACCTGCATGGCAACGTCTTCAACTGGGACTACTTCACGGACAAGGAGTTCGACGACAAGGACCACAACGACATCGGTCTGGCGAAGATCTCCACCCTGGTGAACCGGGTCCGTGAGGAGAAGGGCCGCCGCAATACGCTGCTCATCGACGCGGGCGACACGATCCAGGGCACGCAGCTGTCGTACTACTACGCCAAGGTCGACCCGATCACCGCCGAGGGCGGCCCGGTGCATCCGATGGCGCAGGCGATGAACGCGATGGACTACGACGCGGCGGCGCTCGGCAACCACGAGTTCAACTACGGCATTCCGGTGCTGCGGAAGTTCGAGCAGCAGTGCCGTTTTCCGCTGCTGGGCGCGAACGCGCTGGATGCCAAGACGCTGCGGCCGGCTTTCGCGCCGTACAGCATGCACCGGCTGCGCACGCCGTTCGGGCGGGATGTGAAGGTGGCGGTGCTGGGTCTGACCAACCCGGGGATCGCAATCTGGGACAAGGCGAACGTGCAGGGGAAGATGACGTTCCCTGGTCTGGAGGAGCAGGCGGCGAAGTGGGTGCCGAGGCTGCGGTCGATGGGTGCGGACGTCGTCATCGTGTCGGCGCACAGCGGTTCGTCGGGGACGTCGTCCTACGGTGACCAGCTGCCGTACATCGAGAACGCGGCGGGTCTGGTGGCGGAGCAGGTGCCGGGGATCGACGCGATCCTGGTGGGGCACGCGCACACGGAGATCGCCGAGTACTTCGTCACCAACAAGAAGACCGGTAAGCAGGTTGTGCTGTCCGAGCCGCTGAAGTGGGGGCAGCGGCTGACGCTGTTCGACTTCGAGCTGGTCTGGGCGAAGGGCTGCTGGAAGGTCGAGAAGGTGGGCGCGAAGGTCCTCAACTCCAACACGGTGGAGGAGGATCCGAAGATCACGAAGCTGCTCGTCGACGAGCACGAGAAGGTCGTGGCGTACGTCAACCAGGTCATCGGCACGAACGCGGCGGAGATGACGTCGGCCGAGGCGCCGTACAAGGACGTGCCGATCATCGACCTGATCAACCACATTCAGGCGGACACGGTGAGGCAGGCGCTGGCGGGCACGGAGCACGCGTCGCTGCCGGTGCTGTCGCAGGCGGCGTGCTTCTCGCGCAGTGCCCGGATCCCGGCGGGCGAGGTGACGATCCGGGACGTGGCGGGTCTGTACGTCTTCGAGAACACGCTGGAGGCGCGTCTGATGACGGGTGCGCAGATGAAGGCGTATCTGGAGTTCTCGGCGAACTACTTCGTGCAGACGGCGCCGGGCGCGCAGGTGGATCCGGCGAAGCTGACGAACGCGAACGGCACGCCGGACTACAACTACGACGTGGTGAGCGGGCTGGCCTATGAGATCGACATCGCGAAGCCGGCCGGTTCGCGGGTGACGAATGTGCGGTTCGAGGGGCAGCCGCTCGCGGACGACGCGAAGTTCGTGTTCGCGGTGAACAACTACCGGGCCAACGGCGGCGGGAACTTCCCGCATGTCGCTGCCTCGCGGCTGTTGTGGTCGAACTCGGACGAGATCCGCAACACCATGATCGCCTGGGTGAAGGCGAAGGGGGCCGTCGACCCGGCCGAGTTCGCGGTGGTGGACTGGAAGCTCACGCGGAACGGCACGCCCGTCTTCTGAGTGCTGTTCGTTCCCGGGGGCCGCGTCACCTTCGGTCCACGAGTGGGGTCAGCGCCGGTGCCTCACGGGCCGGCGGGACCTGCTGCCGCTGTGTGAGGCCGAAGGTGGTGAAGGCGGTGCGGCTCGGGAGGGCGTATGCCTCCCTGCCCGTCAGGGAGTTGAGGATGATCGCGCTGCGCCAGGCGGCGAGGCCGAGGTCGGGGGCGCCGACGCCGTGGGTGTGGGTCTCGGCGTTCTGGACGTACACCGTGCCGGTGACGGACGGGTCGAGGACGAGGCGGTAGTCCTCGTCGATGCGCGGGCGCTCCTGGCTGTCGCGGCGCAGGTAGGGGTCGAGGCCGGCGAGGACGCGGTCGAGGGGGCGTTCGCGGTAGCCGGTGGCGAGGACGACGGCGTCGGTGGTGAGTCGGGAGCGGCTGTCCTGCCGGCCGTGCTCCAGGTGCAGTTCCACTTTGGTCGTGGCGACGCGGCCCGCGGTGCGGACGTGGACGCCGGGGGTGAGGACGGCGTCGGGCCAGCCGCCGTGCAGGGTGCGCCGGTAGAGCTCGTCGTGGATGGCGGCGATGGTGGTGGCGTCGATGCCCTTGTGCAGTTGCCACTGGCCGGCGACGAGCCGGTCGCGGGTGGTCTCGGGCAGGGCGTGGAAGTAGCGGGTGTGGTCGGGGGTGAAGTGTTCCAGGCCGAGCTTGGAGTACTCCATGGGTGCGAAGGCCTCCGTGCGGCCCAGCCAGTGCAGTTTCTCCTGGCCGGCCGGTCTGTTGCGCAGCAGGTCGAGGAAGATCTCGGCGCCGGACTGTCCGATGCCGACGACCGTGACGTGTTCGGCGGCCTGGAGGGCGGCGCGGTGGTCGAGGTAGTCGGCGGAGTGCACGACCGGGACGCCGGGTGCCTGGGCGAGGGGCTTGAGGGGTTCGGGGATGTGGGGCTCGGTGCCGATGCCGAGGACGACGTTGCGGGTGTAGGTGCGGCCGAGGGCCTCGGCTTCTCCGTCGGTGTCGAGCTGGGTGAAGTCGACCTCGAAGAGGTCGCGTTCGGGGTTCCAGCGGACGGCGTCGACCTGGTGGCCGACGTGGAGGTCCGGGAGGTTCTCGCCGACCCAGCGGCAGTAGGCGTCGTACTCGGCGCGCTGGATGTGGAAGCGCTCGGCGAAGTAGAAGGGGAAGAGCCGCTCGCGGGACCTGAGGTAGTTGAGGAAGGTCCAGGGGCTGGTGGGGTCGGCGAGGCTGACCAGGTCGGCGAGGAAGGGGACCTGGATGGTCGCGCCCTCGATGAGGAGGCCGGAGTGCCAGCCGAAGGCGGGGCGCTGTTCGTAGAAGGCGGTGTCGAGGTCGCCGAGCGGGTGGGCGAGGGCTGCGAGGGAGAGGTTGGCGGGGCCGATGCCGATGCCGACGAGGTCGCGGGGTGCGTCGGGCTCGTGGTGGGGGTGGGTTGTCGGGGTGGGTTCGGGGGTGGGCGTGGGGTTCATCGGGGGGTGTGTCCTTCCACGAGTGTGGCTCGGCGCGCTGCCACGAGGTGCAGCAGGGCGGCCAGGTCGTCGGGCCCGGTGGCGGGGTTGAGGAGGGTGGCCTTGAGCCAGAGCCGGCCGTCGAGGCGGGTTCGGCCGAGGACGGCACGGCCGTCGGTGAGGAGCGCGCGGCGTACCGCGGCCACGGTGTCGTCGGTGGCGCCCGCGGGCCGGAACAGCACGGTGCTGATGACGGGTGGGGCGTGGAGTGCGAAGCCGGGGTGGTCGTGGACGAGGGCGGCGAACTCCCGGGCCCGGGCGCAGACCTGGTCGACGAGCGTGCCGAGGCCGCTGCGGCCGAGGGTCTTGAGGGTGACGGCGAGCTTGAGGACGTCGGGGCGGCGGGTGGTGCGCAGGGACCGGCCGAGCAGGTCCGGGAGGCCGGCTTCGGTGTCGTCGGCGGCGTTGAGGTAGTCGGCGCGCTGCCGCAGGGTGGTGAGGTCGCGGGGGTCCTTGACGGCGAGGAGGCCTGCGGCGATCGGCTGCCAGCCGAGTTTGTGCAGGTCGAGGGTGACGGTGTCGGCGGCGTCGAGCCCGGTGAGCTCGGCGCGGTGCCGGGTGCTGAACAGGAGGCCTCCGCCGTAGGCGGCGTCGATGTGCAGCCGGGCGCCGTGGGCCGCGCAGCGGGCGGCGATCTCGGGCAGCGGGTCGATGAGGCCGGCGTCGGTGGTGCCGGCGGTGGCGGCGACGAGGAGCGGGCCGGGCAGGCGGGTGAGGGTCTCGTCGAGCGCGGTGGGATCGAGTGTGCCGGCCGGGGCGGGTACGACGGCGGGTTCGGGCAGCCCGAGCAGCCAGGCGGCCCGCGCGAGCGAGTGGTGGGCGTTGGCTCCGCACACGAGCCGCACGGACCCTCCGTACACCTCGCGGGCGAGGAGGAGGGCGAGCTGGTTGGACTCGGTGCCGCCGGTGGTGATGAGGGAGTCGGGGGTTTCGGTCGCAGCACGCTGCCCGTCACCGTAGATCTCCCTGGCCAGCGCCCCCGCTACCAGCATCTCCAGTTCCGACGCCGCCGGTGCCTGGTCCCAGGAGTCCAGGGAGGGGTTGAGGGCGGAGGCGGCGAGGTCGGCGGCTGTGGCGATGGCCAGGGGCGGGCAGTGGAGGTGGGCGGCGCACAGGGGGTGTGCCGGGTCGGCGGCGCCCTCGGCGAACGCGTGGACCAGGGAGCGCAGGGCGTGCTGGTCTCCCTGGTCGGGGAGGACCTCCCCCACCGCCTCCCGTACGCGCGCCGCGACCGTCTCCGGCCCACCCGCCGGCAGTGGCCCGCCGCGCGCCCGGGCGCCGGAGTCCAGTGCTTCGAGCACGGTGTCGAGCAGGGGCCGCAGGGCGTGCGGGGCTTCGGGACCTGAGGCGAGGGGCGGCGTGCTCATGGGCGTTCCTCCGGGGCGCGGGGCGACGCGCCCCGGAATGCCCAACGACCGGACCCGGGTGGAGGTACTTCCGTGCGGGGAATCCTGTGGGGGTCCGGGCCCCGCCTCAGCCCTTGAAGTCGTCCGTGTGGTCCTGGGCCCAGGCCGCGAAGGGGCGGGCCGGACGGCCGGTGGTCTCCCGTACCGTGTCGGTGATTTCCGGGGGTGTGCCGACCGAAGCGGCGAACGTCTTCAGCAGGGCGGGGAGCATGTGCGGCTGGATGTGCGGGAAGAGTTCGGGTCCTGCCTCGTCGGGTGACAGCTCGGTGAAGCGCAGCTCGCGGCCGAGGGCCCGGCCGATCGCCGCGACCTGCCCGGCGTTGGTGATGGCCTCCGGTCCGGTGAGGCGGTGGGCGGCGCCGTCGTGGCCGTCGTCGAAGAGGGCGCGTTCGGCGACGGCGGCGATGTCGTCCTCGTGGATCGGGGCGGTCTGTCCTTCGGCGAAGACACCGCGGACGGTGTCGCCGGTGCGGATCTGCGGGGCCCACTGGAAGGCGTTGGCGGCGAACGCGTTGGGACGCAGGAAGGTCCATGTCAGGCCGCTGTCGCGGACGTCCCGCTCGGCGGTGGCGTGCATGACGTGGATGGGGTGGTTCTCGTCGGCGCCGGAGTCGATGATCCCGGAGGACAGCAGGATTACGTGACGTACTCCGGCGGCACGGGCCGCCGCCAGGAGGCGGGGTGTGTGGTCGCCGCCTGCCTGAGCGTACAGGAACAGCTTGGTCGCGCCCTCGAACAGGGTGGCCGGCTCGTCGAGGCTGAGTCGTACCGCCTCGGCGCCGGCGGGCAGGCGGGCGCGTCGCGGGTCGCGGGTGAGCGCCCGCACGGGCCGCCCGGCGGCGACGAGGCGTTCGACCAGGGCACGGCCGACGTTTCCGGTGGGACCGGTCACTGCGATCACGAAGGGCTCCTCGGGCTTGATCGTCCTTGCCTGCCTGAGGCTAGGAAAGGCGGCCGGCCCGCCGCATCGGCGAAAGGGACCAGCCGCCCCGCCCGCGCCCTACGTCGCCGGTCCTAGATCTCCTTGCCCTGCCGCACCCGCAACGCCCTTGCCAGGTCGTCCAGTTGGTCGACGAGCTTGCGGCGCAGCGCCGGGATCGGTCCGGCGTCGCGCAGGCACTGCTCGCCCAGGCGGAGGTTCTCCGCGTCGACGGCGTGGGCGGGGAAGGCCCAGTGGCCCGCGGCGTCGGCGATGGCGGGGCCGCGTCGGGCGGCGACGTCGACCGCGTCGGCGTAGTAGCGCGGCACGTACGTGCGTACCAGGTCGGCCTGTTCGGGCTGCCAGAAGCCCCGGGCGGTGGCGGTGAAGAGGTAGTTGGACAGGTCGTCGGAGCCGAACATCGCCTGCCAGGCGCGGGCCTTGGCGTCCGGGTCAGGCAGCGCGGCCCGGCAGCGTGCGGCGCCCTCCTGGCCGGTGGCGCTCGGGTCGCGTTCCAGTTCGGCGGCGATGGCCGCCTCGTCGGTGGCGCCGAGGACGGCGAGCCGGGCGAGGACGCGCCAGCGCAGTTCGGGGTCGAGCTCCGGGCCGCCGGGGACGGTTCCGTCGGCGAGCCAGGCGGCGATGGTGTCGGGGTGTGCGGCGACGTCGATGCGGTGGCGTACGGCGATCAGGCGCAGGCCGGGGTTGTCGCCGTCCTCGGTGCGGCGGATGAGGTCGCGGCACAGGTCGGAGAGGGTGGCGAGCGCGGCGGGCCGCTCCTCGGGGGTGAGGTAGTGGTCGGCGATGTACCTGGACGCGAAGGCGAGTACGCCCTGGACGACGGCGAGGTCCGTCTCGAGCGGGAGATGGGCCCGGGCGGTCTCCAGGTAGGCGGCGGGCGCCAGTTCGCCGTCGCGGACGGCGTCGCGCAGGGCGTTCCAGACGACCGCGCGGGTGAGCGGTTCGGGCAGGCCGGACAGCTCCTTGCGGATGGTCTCGAAGGACTCGGGGTCGAAGCGGACCTTGGCGTAGGTCAGGTCGCCGTCGTTGAGGAGGAGCAGGGCCGGGCGCTTGCCGATGGGGTGGGCGCCGTTCCGCGGCAGGTCCAGGTGGAGGCGTTCGCGCAGGACGAGGTGCCCGCCGTCGTCGCCGAGGTCCCGGTCGTACAGGCCGACGGCGATGTGGTGGGGGCGGCTGCCGGCGTGGTCGACGGTGAGGGCGCAGGTGCCGTTCTCGCCGGGGGCGACCTGGGGGGTGAGGGTGTCGACGCCGGTGGTGCGCAGCCAGGCGTCGGCCCAGGCGTGGACGTCGCGTTCGGTGGCGCCGGCGAGGGAGTCGATGAAGTCGGCGAGGGTGGCGTTGGCGAACTTGTGCCGGGCGAAGTGGGTGTTGATGCCGGCGAGGAAGTCCTTGTCGCCGAGCCAGGCGACCAGTTGCCGCAGTACGCTCGCGCCCTTGGCGTAGGAGATGCCGTCGAAGTTGAGCAGCGCGGAGGCGGTGTCGTCGACGGCCTCGGGGGCGACGGGGTGGGTGGAGGGGCGCTGGTCGGCGTCGTAGCCCCAGGACTTGCGGGTGACCCCGAAGTCGGTCCAGGTGTCATGGAAGCGGGTGGCTTCGGTGAGGGTCTGGTAGCCCATGTACTCGGCGAAGGACTCGTTCAGCCAGATGTCGTCCCACCACTTGAGGGTGACGAGGTCGCCGAACCACATGTGGGCCATCTCGTGGGCGATGACCATGGCGCGGGTCTGCCGCTCGGTGTCGGTGACGGCGGAGCGGTAGACGAACTCGTCGCGGAAGGTGACCAGGCCGGGGTTCTCCATGGCGCCCGCGTTGAACTCGGGGACGAAGGCCTGGTCGTAGGAGTCGAAGGGGTAGGGCTCGTCGAACTTCTCGTGGTAGCGGTCGTAGCACGCGTGCGTGATGTCGAAGAGTTCTTCGGCGTCAGCGTCCAGGTGGGGGGCGAGGGAGCGGCGGCAGTGGAGGCCGAAGGGCAGGCCGCGGTGCTCGGTGCGCACGGAGTGCCAGGGGCCGGCGGCGACGGCGACGAGGTAGGTGGGGATCAGCGGTGTGGGTGCCGCCTTCCATACGCCTTCGGCCTGTTGGGTGATGCCGTTGGCGAGGACGGTCCAGCCCTCGGGGGCCTGGACGGACAGCTCGAAGACGGCCTTGAGGTCGGGCTGGTCGAAGGCGGCGAAGACGCGCTGGACGTCGTCCATGAACAGCTGGGTGTAGACGTACGTCTCGCCGTCGGTGGGGTCGGTGAAGCGGTGCATGCCCTCGCCGGTGCGGGAGTAGCGCATGTGCGCGTGCACGCGCAGCTCGTGCTCGCCGGCGGTGAGGTTCTTCAGGGGGAGCCGGTTGCCGTCCAGGGCTTCCGGGTCCAGGGGGTGTCCGTCGAGGGTGACGGAGCGCAGCTCGTCCGGCCTGACCTCGACGAAGCTGTCTCCGTCGGTGCGGGCGCTGAACCTGATCAGGGTGCGGGAGTCGAAGGTCTCGTCGCCGGTGGTCAGGTCGAGTTCGATCGTGTAGCGGTGCACGTCGAGGAGCTCTGCTCGGGTCTGCGCTTCGTCGCGCGTCAGTACGGACATGCGTGACATGCTGCCTGATGGCACTGGCAACGCACAGAGGCGGATCGGTACGTGCCCAATGTCCGGTCTAGGTGCGGTCTTTTTCTAGCTCCCCGGCGTGCGCCCCCATGGGTCGCTGGGTCGGTACGCGCGCGTCGGGATGTGGCAGGGCGGGGCGCGTGGGGTGCGCGACGGCTTCGGTGTGCTCCCGTACGAGGGCGCGCAGCCGGCGCACTTCCCGCTCCAGGGCGAGGTGCCGCTGCTGGGCGTCGTAGAGGTAGCGGACCTTGGTGCGCAGGATCCAGGGGTCCACGGGCTTCATGACGAGGTCGGCGACGCCCAGCCGGAAGGCGGCGGTGGTCAGTTCGTGGTCGGCGCCGAAGCCGGTGAGCAGGACCACGGGGATGGACTGGGTCTGTTCGACGCGCCGCATGTAGCGCACCACTTCGAGGCCGCTGACGCCGGGCATGCGCACGTCGAGCAGCAGCAGGCCCACCTGGCCGCGGAGCACCTGCTTGAGCGCCTCGTCGCCGCTGGTGGCCCGGCCGAGCAGGTAGCCCAGCGGGGCCAGGGCGCTCTCCAGTGCGTACAGCGTGTCCTCGTGGTCGTCGACGATGAGGATCCTGGTATCCGACGGCATGGCCCGACGCCCCTCCCTCGTGGAGGACCAGAGTAAGTCCGGGACACTGACGCGCAGTGCTCGTCAGCTGACATGCTGTGCACAGCGCAGCATGCCCCGCGCGGGCCGCCGTGTCACTCCCCTGGAGGGCGGTCGTCGGAGGTCAGTTGCCGCCGGGCGCGGAGCCGTTGAGTGTCTCGTCGGCGATGCGCTCGTGGTGGCGGATGACCTCGCCGACGATGAAGTTCAGGAACTTCTCGGCGAAGGCCGGGTCCAGTTTGGCGTTCTCGGCGAGCGTGCGCAGCCGGGCGATCTGGCGGGACTCGCGGGCCGGGTCGGCGGGCGGCAGCTGGTGCCTGGCCTTGAGGTGGCCGACCTGCTGGGTGCACTTGAAGCGCTCGGCGAGCATGTGGACGACGGCCGCGTCGATGTTGTCGATGCTGTCGCGCAGCCGTGAGAGCTCCTCGCGGACGGCGGCGTCCACGTCACCGGTGCCGGTGTTGCTGGTGGTCATGGGGCGTCAGCCTACGGGGAGGGGGCCGGGCTGCCGCACGTCGTCTCACACCTCGGCCGCGCTGAGCCGCTTGTGGAAGTGGACGTCCTCGTGTCCGCCGGGCACGCCCTGGATACGGGCCCTTTCCCGGTAGCCGAGCC
This sequence comes from Streptomyces violaceus, assembly GCF_036014075.1. Taxonomy (NCBI): domain Bacteria; kingdom Bacillati; phylum Actinomycetota; class Actinomycetes; order Kitasatosporales; family Streptomycetaceae; genus Streptomyces; species Streptomyces violaceus. Next base: position 6,770,732 of record NZ_CP107911.1, on the reverse strand, counting down.
GTGGGTAGAAGCCGGGCGCCTGGAAGCTGTACGTGGAGACGATCATGTCGGTGCAGCCGCGCCGGATCGCCTCGGTCTCCGCCGCGCGCATCAGCCGGCTGCCCCAGCCGGCGTGCCGCTGGTCCTCCCGCACCCAGAGCATGTCGACGGAGCACAGGGTGCCCCAGGTCCAGGCGGTGAGTCCGCCGATCAGGGCGCCTGTCGCGTCGGTGACGCGGACGGAGAGGGGCTCGGTGGTGGCGCCGTCGGCGGCGGCGGTGTTGAAGGCGGTGAGCTCCTCGTCGAGCCGCGTTTCGAGGTCGTCGTCCTGGCCGCCCACCCGGAGCGCGGCGACGGTGCGCTGTTCGCTGGTCACGGCGCGGATTCTGCCAGCGGGGCCCGGGCGGGACGACCGGTTTTCGCGGCGGTGGCGCGGCCCCGAGGCCGTCACACTTTCGTACAGTGGAACCGGGTTCAGGGGCGTCTTGGGGGTGAGGCGTGGCGAACGACGGGCCGGTCGAGCACGGCTACCCGCATCTGGAGACGGTGCGGGCCGCCATCACGGCGTTGTACAGGCGTCTGTCGTACGACACGATCCAGACGTTCGCGACCAGCGTGGTCCCCGCCGATGTGGCGTTCTGCGACACCGACGACCTGCATCTGGGGGCGCAGCGGGTGGCGCACGAGCTGGTGCGGCACTACCGGCTTCCGGACGCCCGGATGATCGTGAGCTTCCGGGAGATGCGGCACGCGGCGAACGTCGAGCTCGCGGCCGGGCCGGAGTACTTCGTGGAGCTGAACGACCGGTTCCGTACGCATCGGCGGGACATCGGGGCGGCCCTCGCCCACGAGGTGATGCATGTGTACCTGCACCGCCTGGACCTGTCCTTCCCCGGCGTCCGGGACAACGAGATCCTGACGGACACGGCGACGACGTACCTGGGGGCGGGCTGGCTGCTGCTGGACGCGTTCCGGGAGGACGGGGCGTCGTCGCAGAAGCTGGGCTATCTGACGCCGGAGGAGTTCGGGTACGTGCTGGCCAAGCGGGCGCTGGTCTTCGGGGAGGATCCGTCGGTGTGGTTCACCAGTGCTCAGGCGTACACGGCGTATGTGAAGGGGATGGAGCTGGCCCGGCGCGATGAGCAGCAGCCGCCGCTGACCGCGGCGGGGTGGGCGGGGCGGCGGCGGTACGCCCGGGACCGGCGGCATGCGTCTTCCGGGCCGCAGTCGGGCGTGCGGTACGCGTTCACTCCCGACGGGGGCGGTCGGTTGCGGGTTTCTTTTCCCTGTCCGACCTGTCATCAGCGGATCAGGGTGCCGGTGCGGGGGCGGGTTCGGGCGCGGTGTGCGTTGTGCAGGAGCGTGTTGGAGTGCGACACGTAGGTTTGCGCGGGGGGTGTGTGCTGGGGGGCTCCGCCCCCCAGACCCCCTACCTATGCTCCCGCCGCCCGAATCGGTTGGGCAAGAGGAACTCTCGCCAGGCCCGAAGCACCCGAGCAAGAGGCGCTCTCGCGTCCCCTAGGCCCCGTAGACGGCCCCTGGCGCCCCGGCCTCCGCCAGCAGCTTCCGTGCCGCCTCCCCCGCCTCCGCCGGCTCCCATCGCCCGCCCTTGTCCGCGGTCGGCCCCGGCCTCCACCCCTCCATCACCGTGATCCGGCCGCCCTCCGCCTCGAAGACCCGGCCCGTCACCCCCGCGCTCGCCGCCGAGCCCAGCCAGACGACCAGGGGGGAGACGTTCTCCGGGGCCATCGTGTCGAAGCCCGCGTCGGGTGCCGCCATGGTGTCGGCGAAGGTGCGCTCCGTCATCCGGGTCCGGGCGGCGGGGGCGATCGCGTTGACCTGGACGCCGTAGCGGTGCAGTTCGGCCGCGGCGACCAGCGTCAGGGCGACGATCCCGGCCTTCGCGGCGCTGTAGTTGCCCTGTCCGACGGAGCCCAGCAGGCCGGCGCCGCTGCTGGTGTTGACGATGCGGGCCTCGGGCCGGCGGCCCGCCTTGGCCTCGGCCCGCCAGTGCGCGGCCGCGTGCCGCAGGGGCAGGAAGTGGCCCTTGAGGTGGACGCGTACGACGGCGTCGAAGTCGTCCTCGTCGAGGTTGACCAGCATCCGGTCGCGCAGGAAGCCCGCGTTGTTGACGAGCGTGTCGAGCCGGCCGTAGGCCTCCAGGGCCGTCCGGATCAGCGAGGCGGCGCCCTCGGTCGTGGCGATGTCGCCGCCGTGCGGCACCGCCTCGCCGCCCGCCGCGCGGATCTCCTCGGCGACCCGGGCGGCCGGGCTGCCGGGGCCGGGTGCGCCGTCGGCTCCGGGGGTGCCGTCGAGGCCGACGCCGAGGTCGTTGACGACGAGCCGCGCGCCTTCGGCGGCGAACGCGAGGGCGTGCGCGCGGCCGAGCCCCCGCCCGGCGCCGGTGACGACGACGACCCGTCCGTCGCAGAGTGCGCTCATCTCACAGCTCCTTGTTCGCGGTCGCGGAGTCCAGGAAGGCGGGGCGCTCCCCGCCCCCGTGGACGAGCAGGCTCGCCCCGCTGATGTAGGCGGCCGCGTCGGAGGCGAGGAACACCGCGGCCGCGCCGATGTCGGACGGCTCGGCGAGACGGCCGAGCGGGACGGTGCGGGAGACGGCGGCGATGCCGTCCCGGTCGCCGTAGTGGAGGTGGGACAGTTCGGTGCGGACCATGCCCACGACGAGGGTGTTGACCCGGATGTCGGGCGCCCACTCCACGGCCATCGAGCGGGCGAGGCTCTCCAGGCCCGCCTTGGCGGCACCGTAGGCGGCGGTGCCGGGCGAGGGGCGGCCCCCGCTGACACTGCCGATCATGACGATCGAGCCCTTGGCGCGCCGCAGGTGGTCGTACGCGGCGAGGGACACGGTCAGGGGAGCCACCAGGTTGAGCTCCACCACGCGCGCGTGCCGCTCGGCGTCGGCCGCGGTGAGCAGCCGGTGCGGTGCGCCGCCCGCGTTGTTGACCAGGACGTCCATCCGGGGCAGGTCGGCGAAGACGCGGTGGACCGCCTCGGGGTCACGGACGTCCAGCGGCACGAACTCGGTCCCGGGCCGCGGTACTTCCGGGGCCCGGCGCGCGCAGACCACGACCTGGGCACCCGCCCGTACCAGGGCACGCGCGATGCCGGCACCGACGCCCCGGGTGCCGCCCGTGACGACGGCGACCTTCCCGTCCAGCTCCATGCGCTGCTACCTTTCCACCTAACAAACGTTTGGTGGAAAGGTAGCTGATGCGGCCATGGGTGTCTCCACCTCGTTCCCGGAAAAAGGCCTCGACGCGGGAAAAGCCATCGCCGTCGTCACGGTCGACTTCCCGCCGGTGAACGCCCTGCCGGTGGCCGGCTGGTTCGCCCTGGCCGACGCGGTGCGCGCAGCGGGACGCGACCCGGAGGTGCGGTGCGTGGTGCTGGCGGCCGAGGGGCGCGGGTTCAACGCGGGCGTGGACATCAAGGAGATACAGCGGGACGGGAACGGCGCGCTGATCGGCGCCAACCGCGCCTGCGCGGAGGCCTTCGCGGCGGTGTACGAGTGCGCGGTGCCGGTCGTGGCGGCGGTGCGGGGCTTCTGCCTGGGCGGCGGTATCGGCCTGGTGGGGAACGCGGACGCGATCGTGGCGAGCGAGGACGCGGTGTTCGGACTGCCCGAGCTGGACCGGGGCGCCCTGGGCGCGGCCACGCATCTGGCGCGGCTGGTCCCGCAGCACCTGATGCGCGCCCTGTACTACACCTCGCGCACGGCGAGCGCGGCCGAGCTGCACGCGCACGGCTCGGTGTGGCGGGTCGTGCCGCGCGAGGAACTGCCGGCCGCCGCGATGGAGCTGGCGCGCGAGATCGCGGCGAAGGACGGGCGGCTGCTGCGCCTGGCCAAGGCCGCCATCAACGGCATCGATCCGGTCGACGTGCGCCGCAGCTACCGCTTCGAGCAGGGCTTCACCTTCGAGGCGGGCCTCAGCGGGGTGGCCGACCGGGTGCGGGCCGGCTTCGGGAAGGAGAAGGAGGGTGCGTAGGTGAGCGACAAGACGATGACCGCCGACGAGGTCGTCTGCCGTCTGCACAGCGGCATGACCCTCGGCATCGGCGGCTGGGGCTCGCGCCGCAAGCCGATGGCCCTGGTGAGAGCACTGCTCCGGTCCGGGATCACCGATCTGACCGTCGTCTCGTACGGCGGCCCGGACGTGGGCATGCTGGCCGCCGCCGGGCGCGTCCGGAGGCTGATCACGGCCTTCGTCACCCTCGACTCGATCCCCCTGGAGCCGCACTACCGCGCGGCCCGGGAGCGGGGCGCCTTCGAACTGACGGAGGTCGACGAGGCGATGTTCATGTGGGGGCTGCACGCCGCGGCGAACCGGCTGCCGTTCCTGCCGGTGCGGGCCGGGCTCGGTTCGGACGTGATGCGGGTCAACCCCGGTCTGCGGACGGTGACTTCGCCGTACGAGGACGGGGAGACGTTCGTCGCGATGCCCGCCCTGCGGCTCGACGCGGCTCTGGTGCACTTGAGCCGCGCCGACCGGCTGGGCAACGGCCAGTACCTGGGCCCCGACCCCTACTTCGACGACCTGTTCTGCGAGGCGGCCGACACGGCGTACGTCAGCTGCGAACGGATCGTCGACACGGCCGAGTTGACGAAGGCGGCGGCACCGCAGACCTTGCTGGTCAAACGGCACCGGGTGACCGGCGTCGTCGAGGCCCCGAACGGGGCGCACTTCACGTCCTGCGCGCCCGACTACGGCCGGGACGAGGCCTTCCAGAAGACCTACGCGACCACTCCCTGGCCGGAGTTCGCGGCCAGGTTCCTCGCCGGGGACGAGCAGGCGTACCGGTCGGCCGTCGAGGACGAGCGGGCCTGCCGGCCGGCCGTCGAGGAGGGGACATGACGGGGGCCGGGCGCGCCGATCACCGCGTGATCACTCGCGCCGAGTACTGCGTGATCGCGTGCGCCGATGCCTGGCGGGACGACGGCGAGGTGCTCGCCAGTCCCATGGGGCTGATCCCCTCCGTCGGTGCCCGGCTCGCCCGGCTCACCTTCGCGCCGGACCTGCTGCTGACCGACGGCGAGGCGCTGCTCGTCCGCCCGGACGGGACGGCGGAGGGCTGGCTGCCGTACCGGCAGCACCTGGCCTGGGTCACGGGCGGCCGGCGGCACGTGATGATGGGCGCGAGCCAGATCGACCGGTTCGGCAACCAGAACATCTCCTGCATCGGCGACTGGGAGCGGCCGAGACGGCAGCTTCTCGGGGTGCGCGGCGCACCGGTCAACACCCTCAACAACCCGACCAGTTACTGGATCCCGAGGCACTCCCGGCGGGTCTTCGTCGAGCGGGTCGACATGGTCTGCGGCGTCGGGTACGACCGTGCGGCCGGGGCGCGGCACCACCGCATCCCACGGGTCGTGTCCGACCTGGGCGTCTTCGACTTCGCCACCCCCGACCGCTCGATGCGGCTGGCCTCGCTGCACCCGGGGGTCACGGTGGAGGAGGTCAGGGAGGCGACGGGCTTCGAGCTGACCGTCCCGGACGTGGTGCCGCCGACGCGTGAACCGACCGCTGAGGAGCTGCGGCTGATCCGCGAGGTCGTCGACCCGGCCGGCACCCGTGCCCGGGAGGTCGCCTCGTGATGGAGACGGCGCTGACCCGGCTGACCGGTGTCCGCCATCCCGTCGTGCAGACCGGGATGGGCTGGGTGGCGGGCCCGCGCCTGGTCTCCGCGACGGCGAACGCGGGCGCCCTCGGCATCCTGGCCTCCGCGACGATGACGCTCGACCAGTTGCGCGCGGCCGTACGGGAGGTCGGGGCCCGTACCGACGCGCCGTTCGGGGTGAACCTGCGGGCCGACGCGGCGGACGCGGGCGACCGCGTCCGGATCCTGGTCGAGGAGGGCGTCCGTGTCGCCTCCTTCGCCCTGGCCCCCTCCCGGGAGCTGATCGGCGAGCTCAAGGAGGCCGGGGTGGTCGTCATGCCGACCGTGGGGGCGCGGCGGCACGCCGAGAAGGTGGCGGCGTGGGGCGCGGACGCGGTGCTCGTGCAGGGCACGGAGGGCGGCGGGCACACCGGCGAGGTGGCCACGACGGTGCTGCTGCCGCAGGTGGTCGACGCCGTGGACATACCGGTCGTGGCGGCGGGCGGGTTCTTCGACGGACGCGGGCTGGTCGCGGCCATCGCCTACGGGGCGGCGGGTGTGGCGATGGGGACGCGGTTCCTGCTCACCTCGGACTCGACCGTGCCGGACGCGGTGAAGGCGCGGTATCTGGCGGCGACCGTACGGGACGTCACGGTCACCAGGGCCGTGGACGGACTGCCGCACCGCATGCTGCGGACGGACCTGGTCGACGCGCTGGAGCGCTCCGGCCGGGTGCGGGGTGCCCTCCAGGCGGTCCGCAGGGCGGCGGGCTACCGGAAGCTGTCCGGCACGAGCTGGCGCCGCATGCTCCGGGACGGCCGTGCGCTCAAGCACGGCAAGGACCTGACCTGGAGCCAGGTCCTGCTGGCCGCGAACACACCGATGCTGCTCAGGGCATCCATGGTGGACGGCCGTACGGATCTGGGGGTGATGGCGTCCGGGCAGGTCGCCGGGGTGATCGGCGACCTGCCCTCCTGCGCGGAACTGGTGGAACGGATGGTGAAGGAGGCCGAGGACACCTGCCGGCGTCTCACAGCCTCTCGATGATCGTCACATTGGCCTGTCCGCCGCCCTCGCACATGGTCTGCAGGCCGAACCGGCCGCCGGTGCGCTCCAGTTCGTGCAGCAGGGTGGTCATCAGCTTCACGCCCGTGGCGCCGAGCGGATGGCCCAGGGCGATGGCACCGCCGTTGACGTTGACCTTGTCCGGGTCCGCTCCGGTCTCCTTCAGCCAGGCCAGGACGACCGGGGCGAAGGCCTCGTTGATCTCGACGAGGTCGATGGCGTCGATGGCCATGCCGGTCTTCTTCAGGGCGTGGGCGGTCGCCGGGATCGGGGCGGTGAGCATCCGGATCGGGTCCTCGCCGCGCACCGAGAGATGGTGCACACGTGCGCGTGGGGTGAGGCCGTGGTCGCGCACCGCCCGCTCGGAGGCCAGCAGCATCGCCGCCGCCCCGTCGGAGACCTGCGAGGAGCAGGCGGCGGTGATCGTGCCGCCGTCGAGGACCGGCTTGAGCCCGGCCATCTTCTCCAGGGAGGTGTCCCGGCGCGGGCCCTCGTCGGTCGTCACCTCCCCGTACGGCACGGTCTCGCGGTCGAAGCGGCCCTCGTCGATCGCCCGGGCCGCGCGCTGATGGGAGCGCAGGGCGAACTCCTCCTGGTCCCGCCGGCTGATCCCCCACTTGGCGGCGATCATCTCGGCGCCCACGAACTGGTTCACGGGCTTGTCCCCGTACCGCGCCCGCCAGCCCGCGCTGCCGGCGAACGGCCCCTGGGTCAGCCCCAGGGGTTCGGCGGCCTGCCGGGTGGCGAACGCGATGGGGATCATCGACATGTTCTGCACACCGCCGGCGACGACCAGGTCCTGCGTGCCGGACAGCACGGCCTGCGCCGCGAAGTGCACGGCCTGCTGCGAGGAGCCGCACTGCCGGTCGACGGTCACGCCCGGCACCTCCTCGGGCAGCCCGGCCGCCAGCCAGCAGGTCCGCGCGATGTCCCCGGCCTGCGGCCCCACGGTGTCCAGACAGCCGAGGACGACGTCCTCCACGGCGTCCGGGTCGACGCCCGAGCGGCGCATCAGCTCCCCCAGCGCGTGCGCGCCGAGGTCGGCGGGATGGACCGCGCTCAGTCCTCCCCCGCGCCGCCCGACGGGCGTGCGGACCGCTTCGACGATGTAGGCCTCGGCCATGACAACTCCCTCACAGATAAGGGCTATTCGCGTACGGCGATCCCGTCCAGCACCATCGACAGGTACTGCCGGGCGATCTCCTCCGGGCTGTGCTGTCCGCCCGGGCGGTACCAGGACGCGGCGACCCAGACCGTGTCGCGCACGAACCGGTAGGTGAGCCGGACGTCGAGGTCGGCGCGGAAGGCCCGCTCGGCGACGCCGCGCTCCAGGGTGGACAGCCACGCCTTCTCGAATCTGCGCTGCGACTCGGCCAGGAACGCGAACCGCTCCTGCGCCACGAGCTGCTTGCTCTCCTTCTGGTAGATCGCGACGGCCGCGCGATGCCGGTCGATCTCCCGGAACGACTCGGTGACCAGGGCCTGAAGCGTCTCGCGCGGGCCGAGCCCGGCGCCCAGTACGGCGTCGTAGCCGTCCCACAGCTCGTCGAGGAAGGTCCGCAGGATCTCCTCCAGCATCGACTCCTTGGAGTCGAAGTGGTAGTAGAGGCTGCCCGCGAGCATGCCCGCGTGGTCCGCGATCTTGCGGACGGTGGTGGCGTTGTAGCCCTGCTCGGCGAAGACCTCGGCGGCGGTGCCGAGGAGTTCGCTGCGCCGGGCGGGGACGGTCACCTGGGGTTTCTTCTTCGTAGGAGGCACAGGTCCATTGTCGTCCTAGGCATGCCGGCTGCTGACGGACACCACTTCTCCCGTCATGTACGAGGAGTAGCCGGACGCGAGGAACACGATCACGTTGGCCACCTCCCAGGGCTCGGCGTACCGCCCGTAGGCCTCGTGTGCGGTCAGTTCGGCGAGCAGCTCGGGGGTGGTCACCTTCACGAGGTGGGGATGCATGGCGAGGCTGGGTGCCACCGCGTTGACCCGCACCCCGTAGTCGGCCGCCTCGATGGCCGCGCAGCGGGTCAGCGCCATCACGCCGGCCTTCGCGGCGGCGTAGTGGGCCTGTCCGGCCTGGGCGCGCCAGCCGACGACCGAGGCGTTGTTGACGATCACGCCGCCACGGGTGTCCTTCATATGACGGAGCGCGGCCCGCACACACCGGAACGTGCCGTTCAGCGTGACGTCCAGGACGCGGGACCACTGGTCGTCGGTCATGTCGACGAGATGCGCGGTGCCGCCAAGCCCGGCGTTGTTGACCACGACGTCGAGGCGCCCGTGTTCCCGCGCGGCCGTCTCGAAGAGCGTGCGCACCTGCGTCTCGTCGGTGACGTCGCAGGGCACGGCGGTGACTGAGGCCTCCCCGAACTCGGCGGCCAGCTCCGCCTCGTGTTCCTTGAGCCGCCGCCCGTGCGCGTCGCTGATCAGCACGCGTGCGCCCTCCTCCAGGAGGCGCCGCGCCGTGGCCCCGCCGATCCCCGCGCCGGCTGCCGCGGTGACGACAGCGGTCCGGCCCGTCAGCAGGCCGTGACCGGGCACGTACGACGGACTCTCGACGTCTGTCATGGGCTCACGCTAACCTACCAAACACTTGTTAGGGAAGGAGAGCGGTCGTGGACCTCGCGTTCTCCCCGGCGGACGAGGAGTTCCGCACCGAGGTGCGGGAGTGGCTGCAGACGCATGTGCCGTGCGCGCCGCTGCCCTCCCTGGAGACGGCGGAGGGTTTCGCCGCGCACCGCGCCTGGGAGGCGGAGCTGGCCGCGGACCGCTGGTCGGTGGTCAACTGGCCTTCGGCGTACGGCGGACGGGACTCCGGTCTGCTGCGCTGGCTGCTCTTCGAGGAGGAGTACTACGCGGCGGGCGCCCCGGGACGCGTCAGTCAGAACGGCATCCATCTGCTCGCCCCGACCCTCCTCGACCACGGCACCGAGGAGCAGCGGGCCCGGGTGCTGCCCGCGATGGCCTCCGGCGAGGTGATCTGGGCGCAGGCCTGGTCGGAGCCCGAGGCCGGTTCGGACCTGGCGTCGCTGCGGGCGAAGGCCGTGCGCACGGACGGCGGCTGGTTGCTGAGCGGCCAGAAGACGTGGTCCTCGCGCGCCGCGTTCGCCGACCGCGCGTTCGGCCTGTTCCGCAGCGCCCCAAAGGCCCCGAAACCACACCAGGGCCTGACGTATCTCATGTTCGGCCTGCGCGCCCCCGGCGTCACGGTCCGCCCGGTCGCCCGTCTCGACGGCAAGCCGGCGTTCGCGGAGCTGTTCCTGGACGAGGTCTTCGTGCCCGACGAGGACGTGATCGGCGAGCCCGGCCAGGGCTGGCGGATCGCCATGTCGACAGCGGGCAACGAACGGGGGCTGATGCTCCGCTCGCCCGGCCGGTTCCTCGCCGCCGCGCGGCGGCTTAACGGGCTGTGGCGGGAGCGGGGCGGTCCGGTGTCCGTGCGGGACCGGGTAGCCGACGCCCTGATCGGCGCGCGGGCCTACCAGCTCTTCACGTACGCGGCGGCCTCCCGTTTCCTGGACGGCGAGGCGGTCGGCCCGGAGTCGAGTCTCAACAAGGTCTTCTGGTCCGAACTGGACATCGCCCTGCAGGAGACGGCCCTCGACCTCCTCGGCCCGGAGGGCGAGATGGCGGACACCGACTGGGCGGAGCGGTACGTCTTCGCACTCGCCGGTCCCCTCTACGCGGGCACGAACGAGATCCAGCGCGACATCATCGCCGAGCGCCTGCTCGGCCTGCCGAAGGGGCGCCGCTGATGCGTTTCCTCCTCGACGCCGAGCAGCGGGCCTTCGCCGCCTCCCTGGACGCCCTGCTGACGGCGGCCGGCACACCGGCGGTGGTGCGGGACTGGAGCCGGGGCGACCATGCGAGCGGGCGGGCGCTGTGGTCCCGTGTCGCGCAGGCGGGCACGTTCGCGCTGGCGGTCCCTGAGGCGTACGAGGGTCTGGGCCGGCACCCCGTCGAACTGGCCGTCGCGTTCGTCGAGTTGGGCCGCCATGCGGTACCGGGCCCGCTGGTCGAGACGGTCACGGCGGCGGTGCTGCTGTCGGGGGCCGGCCCGGGCATCGCCGAGCGGCTGCTGCCTTCGCTGGCGTCCGGCGGGACGATGGCGACGGTGGCACCCGAGGGGGCGTCGTACGCGCTGGACGGCGACGCGGCCGGCCTCAGGCTCTCCTGGGCGCCCGACGGCATCCGCCTCTCCCCCGGCCACGGCCCCGTCCGTCCCTCCCTCGACCCCGCCCGTCGCCTCACCCCCCTCACCCCCGGCGGCGACGTCGTCGACACCACCACGGAACAAGCCCTCGTCTGGGCCCGGCTCGCCACCGCCGCCCAGGCCCTCGGCGTGGGCCTCGCGCTGCTCGACAGAACCGTCGCGTACGTCAAGCAGCGCAGCCAGTTCGGGGTGCCCGTCGGCTCGTTCCAGGCGGTCAGGCACCGGCTGGCCGACGCGAAGATCGCCCTGGAGTTCGCGCGCCCGCTGGTGTTCGGCGCCGCGCTGACCATGCGTCCGGCCGATGTCGCCGCCGCCAAGGTCGCCGCGTGCGAGGCGGCGTACGGCACCGCGCGTACCGCGCTGCAGCTGCATGGCGCGATCGGCTACACGGCGGAGTACGACCTGTCCCTGTGGCTGACCAAGGCCCGGGCCCTGCGCACCGCCTGGGGCGGCCCCCAGGAGTGCCGGGCCCTGGTCGTCAGTGCGGCTGGTGATCGCCGCTGGTGATCTCCCGGTACTCCTCCGCCGTCGGCTTCTCGATCCGCGCGTCGGGCCCGAACATGGCGTTCGCGAGCCGGGCCCGCAGCCGCTCGGACCGCTTGACCTTGCGGCGGACACCCCCCGCGTCGATCTCGCGCCCGGCCTCGTACGGCGGCCGCTGCTCGTGCTGGGTGAGGGTGAACAGCCGGGCCTGCGAGAGGGGCTCGTGGATCTCGATGTACTCGCCGTTGGCCAGCCGTTTGATCGTGCCCGTCTCCATGCCGTGCAGCACCTTGGCGCGGTCACGGCGCTGGAGGCCCATGCAGATCTTCTTCGTGACGATGAAGGCGGCGACCGGCAGCACGAAGACACCGATCCGCACGAACCAGGTGATCGCGTTGATGGACAGATGCAGATGGGTGGCCACGATGTCGTTGCCGCCGCCGATCAGCAGCACCGCGTACAGGGTCAGCCAGGCCACACCCAGGCCGGTGCGCACGGGCGCGTTGCGCGGCCGGTCCAGGATGTGGTGCTCGCGTTTGTCACCGGTGATCCACGCCTCGATGAAGGGATAGACGCCGAGGGCGAGCAGGATCAGGGGGAAGAGCGAGAAGGGGATGAACACGCCCAGGACGAGCGTGTGACCCCAGAGGTTGATCTCCCATCCCGGCATCACCCGGATCAGGCCCTCGGAGAACCCGAGGTACCAGTCGGGCTGGGCGCCCGTGGTGACCAGGTCGGGGCGGTAGGGGCCGAAGGCCCACACGGGGTTGATCTGGGCGACCGCGCCCATCACCGTCAGGATGCCGAAGACGAGGAAGAAGAAGCCGCCCGCCTTGGCCATGTAGACCGGCAGGAAGGGCATGCCGACGACCGACCGCTCCTTGCGTCCGGGGCCCGGGAACTGAGTGTGCTTGTGGTAGAAGACCAGGATCAGATGGGCGGCGACCAGGCCCAGCATGATCCCGGGCAGCAGCAGAACGTGGACGGGGTACAGCCGCGAGATGATGTCCTCGCCCGGGAACTCCCCGCCGAAGAGGAAGAACGACAGATACGTTCCGACGATCGGGATCGACAGGATCGCGCCCTGGGCGAAGCGGATGCCGGTGCCGGAGAGCAGGTCGTCGGGGAGCGAGTAGCCGGTCAGGCCGGTGATGATGCCGAGCATCAGCAGGGTCCAGCCGAAGACCCAGTTGAGCTCGCGCGGCTTGCGGAAGGCGCCGGTGAAGAACACCCGCATCATGTGCACCATCATGCCGGTGATGAAGACGAGCGCCGCCCAGTGGTGGATCTGCCGGATCAGCAGCCCCCCGCGCACGTCGAAGCTGATGTCCAGCGTGGACTCGAAGGCCTTGCTCATGAGCACGCCGTTGAGCTCCGTGTAGGAGCCGTTGTAGACGACCTCCTGCATGCTCGGCTCGAAGAACAGGGTGAGGTAGACGCCCGTGAGGATCAGCACGATGAAGCTGTAGAGGGTGACCTCGCCCAGCATGAAGGACCAGTGGTCAGGGAAGACCTTGCGCATGTTGGCCTTGGCCAGCCCGAAGAGCCCGAGCCGCCCGTCCGCCCAGTCGGCGAGCCTCTCGCCCTTGCCGGGAGGGGGGCTCCGGCGAGCGGAGTCCGTCCCGTACACCCGTCGTGCGCCGTCGTCGCCCATACGTCGTCGCCTCCCCGTCGGATCCTTCCCAGCGTGGCACGGCCTCGCGGCGGTGCAAATGGGGCGTAAGGACGGATAGGCCAAGGGGACGAGCGGGTGACCGGGCCGGTCTCAGGCCGGCCGCACGATCCCCTGGGCCCGGGCGGCCACCAGCCACTTCGGGAACTCGCCCACCAGCCGGTCGTACAGCTCGGCGTCCGGCACCCTCCGTGGATCCTCACCCGCGTGGAAGAACCCGGCGTTGTCGACGATCCGCTTGCCCGGCACGGCCAGCTCGTCCAGCCTGCGCAGGAAGTCGAACTGCTTGCTGCCCGGGTCGCCGAAGCCGATGAACTGCCAGAACATCGGCAGCCTCGCCGCCTTGCACAGATACCGCTCGGCGGCGAGCTTGCTGATAGGGCCGCCGTCGGTCTGGAAGATCACGAGGGCGGGCTCGGCCGCACCGCTGTCGAGGTAGTGGTCGATGACGGCGTCCATGGCCAGGTGGTAGCTGGTCTTGCCCATGTGCCCGAGCCCGGCGACGATCCGGTCGATCCGCCCCTGGTGGTCGGCCAGGGCGATCCCGGTCTCGGCGTCGACGTCGGTGGAGAAGAACACGACCGGCACGGTGCCGTCGTCGTCCAGGTGCGCCGACAGTCCGAGCACCCGGTCGGCGAGCGCCTGCACGCTGCCGTCCCGGTAGTACGGCCTCATCGAGCCGGAGTAATCGACCACGAGGTAGACCGCGGCCCGCAGCCCGTCGAGGCCGTGTTTCGTGAGGGTCACCCCGGCGCTCTTGTAGAGGTTCACCAGCGCGGGAGCGGTCTCCTGGACCTTGCTCAGACTGATCGCGACCATGGCCTCACCCTCTCACTCCTCGACGACCACTCCGTCGCTCAGTTCCAGCACCCGGTCGGCCAGGCCGAGGAGTTGGGGGTCGTGGGTGGCGACGAGGGCCGTGACGCCCTCGCTGCGGACCACGGCCTTCAGCAGTTCCATCACCGCCAGGCCGGTGGCGGCGTCGAGCTGGCCGGTCGGTTCGTCGGCGAGCAGCAGGGCCGGGCGGTTGGCGAGGGCCCGGGCGATGGCGACCCGCTGCTGCTGTCCGCCGGAGAGCTCGGCGGGCCGCTGTGTCTCGTGGCCGGCGAGGCCCACCAGGGCCAGGAGCAGCGCCACCCGCTCCTCGCGTTCGCGCGGCTCGGCCCGGCGCAGCCGCAGCGGCACACCCACGTTCTCGGCGGCGGTGAGGATGGGGATCAGCCCGAAGGACTGGAAGACGAAACCGATCCGGTCGCGGCGCAGTTCCAGCAGCTCGCTCCCGCTCAGCGCCGACAGGTCGGTGCCGCCCACGACGACACGGCCGCTCTGCGGGGAGTCGAGGCCGCCGATCATGTGGAGCAGCGTCGTCTTGCCGGAGCCCGAGCGGCCTTTGAGGGCGACCAGTTCCCCGCGCCGGACGGCGAAGGAGGCCCCGCGCAGCGCGTGCACGGTCGCGGCACCCGTGCCGTAGGAGTGGTGCAGGTCCGCCACCCGCAGCATCGGCTCGTCGGACGCGTCGTCGGCGAGGGCGGCACCGGACCCCGGGCTGGTGTTCTCGGTCATCACCGCATCCCATACGGAACCGGTCCGGATGGTCAAGAGCGGAACAACCCGCATTCGAACTCATGCGCAGGGCCGGTAACTCCGTGATATGCATGCCGGGTTGGGGGAAGAGCGGTTCGGCCATCGGGTGGGGGAAGCGTGACGGGCTTACTGCTGCTGCGCCTGCGTGCGCACCGGCTGCTCCTCGTGGCCGCCCTGCTCACCGTACTGCTGACCACCTCGGTGCTCGCCACCCTCACGGCCTTCTCCGGCTCCGTCGGGGACGCGGCGCTGCGCGCTGTCCTGGACGGACGAGCCGCGGCCTCCGCCTCCCTCGTCGTGGAGGCGGACGTGCCCCGGGAGCGGCGGGACGCGGCGCGGCGGGCGGTGGTGCGCGGGGCGCGGGAGGCGTTCGGCGGGCTGCCGGTGACCGTGCGGGCGCTGGAGCGGTCCGGGCCGTACGCGCTGCCCCGTTCCCTCCAGGACGCCGACGCCCGCGCCGGGCAGCCCGATCTCACGCACCTCGCCGCCCTCGACCGGTCGCGGATCAGGATGGTCGCGGGCAGTCTGCCGGGCCCGGCTGCGGCGGCACGCACCGCCGCCGTGCCCGTCGCCCTGCCCGAGGCGGCGGCCGACCGGCTGAAGCTGCGGACCGGGGCGCGCGTCACGCTCACCGACCGGCTGGGCGGCGAACCGCTCCGGGTACGGGTGACCGGCGTGTACCGGGCGGCCGACGGCTCCGATCCCTACTGGCAGGCGGACGCCCTCGGCGGCCAGGGCGTGCGCACCGTCGACTTCACCACGTTCGGGCCGCTGCTGGCCGACGCGTCGGTGCTCGCCTCCGGCCGCGCCTCCGCGGACGGCACCGGCTGGGTGGCGACGGCCGACTACCGGACCGTCACCACCGACGGCATCGGCGCGCTCCGCGCGGCGGCCGTGCGCGCGGCCGGGACGCTGCGCGAGGACCCGGCACTCGGGGGCGACGCGGACGTACGCACCGAACTTCCCGAGGTGCTCGACCGGACCGGGCGGGCCCTGCTGGTGGCCCGGTCCACGCTGATGATCGTCTCCGTGCAGCTGGTGCTGCTCGCCGGGTACGCGCTGCTGCTGGTGGCCCGGCTGCTGGACGGCGAGCGGGCGGGTGAGACCGAGCTGCTGCGGGCCAGGGGCGGATCACGCGGCCGGATCGCGGGACTCGCCGCGCTGGAGGCGCTGCTGCTCGCGGTACCGGCCGCCGTCTGTGCCGCGCTGCTGTCCGGCCCGCTGGCCCGGCTGCTGGCCCGGTGGTCCTCGCTCGACCGGATCGGGCTGCGGCTCGATACCGTCCCGGCGGGCCGGGTCTGGCTGGTCGCGGGCGGGGTGGCGGCGGCGTGCGCGGTGGCGGTCGTGGCGCCCGCGCTGGCGGCGACGGCGGGCACGCCCGTACGGCTACGGCGGGTCCGTGCCGCGACGTCGGCCGCGCCCGTGCGGGCCGGAGCCGATGTCGCGCTGCTGCTGATCGCGGGCGTGGCGTACTGGCAGCTCGACCGGCAGACCGACGCGACCGGCGGCGGGGCGCTCAGCCGGGACCGGGCCGGGGAGCTGGGCATCGACCCGCTGCTGGTCGCGGCACCCGCGCTGGCGCTGCTGGCGGGCACGGTCCTGACGCTGCGTCTGCTGCCCCTCGCGGCCCGGCTCGCGGAACGGCGGTCCGCCGGCGGGCGCGGGCTGCCGGCGGCGCTGGCGGGGTGGCAGTTCAGCCGGCGTCCGCTGCGCGGGGCGGGTCCGGTGCTGCTGCTGGTCATCGCCGTGGCGACCGGAATGCTGGCGATCGGACACGGCGCGTCCTGGGACCGGTCGCAGGACGACCAGGCCGACTTCAGGACGGGCGCCCCCGTCCGGGTCCTCGACTACAGGCCGGGCAGCCCCGGGCAGACCGGTCTCTACGCCGCACTGCCCGGGGCCCGGGACGTCGCTCCCGCGCATCGCGCCACCCTGGGCCTCTCCGGCGGCCGCGAGGCGACGGTCCTCGCCCTGGACACGGCCCACGCCGGGGACGGGATGCTGATGCGCGGCGATCTCGCCGACGTGCCCCCGGAGAAGCTGCTGCGGGCCCTGGCCCCGCCCGCGCCGGACACCCACCGGCCCGTGCGGCTCCCCGGCGACACCCGGCGGCTCGCCCTCGACGTGCGGATCACCGACACAGGGGCCCGGACGAGACGCTCCCCCTCCGGCCGCGCGCCCCAGCTCACGGTGGTCGTCGAGGACCGGTACGGCATCGGGTACCGGCTGGGCGCCGGGAATGTCCCGGTGGACGGCCGGGTCCACCGGTTCACGCTCGACCTGGACGTGACGACGACGGGCCGCCGCGCCGCCCCGGCCGGACCGTTGCGGCTGACCGGGCTTCAGCTCGACGAAGCCTCTCCCGTCGGCCGCTCCGAAAAGCACCGCTTCACCGTCGAACGGCTGCTCGTCACCGGCCGCGACGGCTCCGCGCGGCCCGTCCCGGTGCCCGCCGGAACGCGCTGGCGGGGCGAGGGGGTGGTGACGGAGAACGGCGAGGTCGTCGCCCGTAAGGCCGCGAAGCCCGCCGTGTCGGGGAACGCGCCGCTGGCCGTGTCGTACGGCACCGGCGCCGGCCGCGAGGAGAGCTACGCAGCCCCGTCGATCTACACCGTCCGCGTCGGCACCGCCGGGGGCGGGGCACCGCGGACCCTCGCCGCCGTCGCCACCCGGGACTTCCTGCGGGCGGCGGGAGCCGAACCCGGCGACACCGTCGACGTACCGCTGTCCGGGGAACAGCTGCGGGTGCGGATCGTACGGCCGGTCGAGGAGCTGCCGACCGCCGCCACCGACCTGGCCGGAGAAACCATGACCGGCGGGGCGCTGCTGCTCGATCTGCGGGCCGTCGACGCCGTGCTGGCCCAGCGGGCCAGTGCGCCGCTCTCCCCCACCGAATGGTGGGTGAGCCCCGCCCCGGGCAAGGCCACCGAGGTCACCGCCGCGCTGCGGGCGCGCCCCGACCTCCAGCCGAACCAGGTGCTGGTGCGGGACGAGACCGCGGCCGAACTGCTGCGGGATCCGCTCGGCGCCGGGCCGCGCTCGGCGCTGACGGCGGTGGCGGTGGCCGCCGCTCTCCTCGCCGCCGGGGGTTTCGCGGTGAGTGCCGCCGGTGCGCGGCGCGAGCGGTCCGCGGAGTTCGCCGTGCTGCGCGCCCTGGGCGCGCCCCGCCGGGATCTCGCGCGGCTGGTCGCGACGGAGCAGAGCCTGCTCATCGGCGTCGGTCTGCTCGCCGGGCTCGGTCTCGGTGCCGTCCTGACCAGGGCCGTCGTCCCGCTGATCGTGCTGACCTCCGACGCGACGCGGCCGGTGCCACCCGTCCTCGTCGAACTGCCGCCGTTCCGGGTGGCGCTGCTCCTCGCGGGGGTAGCCGCCCCGCTGCTGCTGATCACCGCCGCGTCGGCGCTGCGCCGTGCCGAGCCGGCCGTCGCGCTCCGCCATCAGGGGGAGGACTGAGATGCCGAAGGAACAGGGCGCGCCCTGGGTGCGGACCCGGCTGCGGACCGCGCCCGTGTCCGCTGTCGCCTTCGGTCTGCTGGTGCTGGTCACGGCGTTCCTCGCCGCCGTCCTGCCCCGGGCCGTCGAGGCGTACGAGACGGACGGGCTGCGCCAGGCCCTCGCCGGTGCCTCTCCCGAGTCCACCGTGCTGGAGTTGAAGGCGCCGCAGCCCGGTCTCGAGAAGCCGGAGGAGGCCCGTGCGGACGCGGTGCTGCCTCAGGCGCTCGCGGCGGTCGAGGGCTCGGCCCGGGCGCTGCTGCCCGAGCCGCTGCGGGCGGACCCGGCCGAGTCGGCGTACGGGGTGCGCACGGGCAAGAGCCTGGAGGCACTGGACGCGTCGTTGCCCCGGCCCGACGGGCTGCCGCCCCGGTTCACCCTGCTCGCGCAGTCGGGAGCGGCCGGCCACGCCACCGTGCGGGAGGGCCGGCTGCCCACCGTCGGCACACCGGTGACCGTGGACACCAGGGTGGTGGAAGGAGCCGTGACCGCCGAGACCGCCCGCACGCTGCGGCTGCGGGCCGGCTCCGAGCTCACCCTCGCCGGCTTCCCCCACGGGCCGCTGACCGTGCGGATCACGGGCATCCTCGATCCCCGGCATCCGCAGCGGAGTTACTGGTCCGCGGAACCGGTCCTGCGCACACCGGCCCTGGCCGCCACCGGCAGCCGTCCCCCGCTGTACTACTGGGAGGCGGGTGTCCTGCTGGCGCCCGGGGCGGCACCGGCGCTGCTCGG
Organism: Streptomyces violaceus; assembly: GCF_036014075.1. Lineage (NCBI taxonomy): Bacteria > Bacillati > Actinomycetota > Actinomycetes > Kitasatosporales > Streptomycetaceae > Streptomyces > Streptomyces violaceus. The sequence continues at coordinate 6,751,899 of NZ_CP107911.1, read as the reverse complement.
CGGCCAGGGCGAGCCGGAGAAGTACTGGCGGTTCGCGCCCGCGGCCGGGGGGCTCACCGCGGGGGACGTCCCTGCGCTCGTCGACGGCGTCGCTTCCCTGGAGAACGGGCCCGGGTTGGTGCGGATGCGCGGGGCCGCCGGTCCGACGGCGCAGCTGTCCACCGGCCTGGAGCAGGTCGTCGACTCCTACACGGCGACCCGTGACGCGATCACGCCCGTGGTGGCCGTCGCGGCCTTCGGGATCGCCGCGGTCGCCGTCGTCGTCCTGGTGATGAGCGCGGGGGTGGCCGCCGCCCGCCGGGACGTCGAACTCGCCCTGCTGCGGGCCCGGGGCGGCTCCCTGCGCGGCATCGCCGGGCGGCTGCTGGCCGAGACCGCGGTGCCGGCGGTGCCCGCCGCGGCCTCGGGTCTGCTGCTCGCCGTGCTCGTCGTGGACGAGGCCCGGCCGCTGCCCGCCGTGCTCGGGGCGGGCGCCGTGGCCCTGCTCGCCTGTGCCGGGCTGCCGGTGCGCGCGGCCGTGGCGCATCGCAGGCCGAGGGCGCACCAGGAGCGCGACGACCTCGCCCACGCCAGGCCCGGCGGGCGCCGGACCGTCGCCGAACTGACCTTGCTGGTGCTGGCCGTCGGCTCGGTCGCGGCACTGCGCCGCCGCGGTACGGCCGGGGCGGGCGATCTGCTGGTGAGCGCCGCCCCGGTGCTCGTCGGTCTGGTCGCCGCGCTGGTCCTCGTACGGCTGTATCCGCTGCCCCTGCGGTGGGCCGCCGGCCCGGCCGGGCGGCTGCGCGGCGTGGTCGGGTTCCTGTCGCTGGCCCGCGCGGGCCGCTCACCGGCGGCGGTCGCCACGCTGCCGCTGCTCGCCCTGCTGACGGCCCTGACGACGGCCGCGTTCGGAGGGTCCGTGCTGGCGGGCGTGGCGGACGCCCGGGACCGGGCCGCGCTGCTGGAGACGGGCGCGGACGTGCGGATCTCCACGGCCGACGGTTCCCCGCTCCCGGCGGGTCTCGCGCGGGCGGTTCGGGAGGTGGCGGGCGTACGGCAGGTCACGGCCGTGGGAATCGAGTACGCCGCGGAGCGCGCGTCCGACGAGACGCAGTCGCTGCCGGTGGTCGGGGTCCGGCCGGACTCGTACGCGGGGCTGGCCCGGCAGACGGGACTCGGGGGTTTCGCCGCCGAGTCGCTGGGAGCCAGGGGCGGGGTGCTGGACGCCGTCGCCTCCCCCGAGGTCGCCGAGCGGCTCGGGCGGGCGCCGCACCGGATCGTGCTGGCGGGCGGAGCCGTCACGGTGCGGATCACCGCTGTGCGTCCCCGCACCCCGGCCGTCCCCGAGGGCGAGTTCCTGCTGGTCGACGCGGCGGGGCTGAAGGATTTCGGCGGTCCCTCGATCCTGCTGGCGGCAGGTGCCGGGCTCGACGCGAAAGCACTGCGGGAGGCCGTGAGCGGCGCCGGTGCGGATCTCTCCGTGACGCTGCGCGGCGAGGAACGCGCGGCGCTGTCCGACTCGCCGTTGCAGGCGGGCGCCGAGCGGATCTACGTCTGGGCCGTCGTGGCGGGCGCGGGGTACGCCCTGCTCGCCCTGGTGCTCGGCCTGCTGCGGTCCGCGCCGGAACGGGCCGCGCTGCTGGCCCGGCTGCGCACCCTGGGTCTGACGACCCGCCAGGGGCGGCGGCTGCTCGGCCTGGAGGCGCTGCCCCTGGCGCTGCTGGCGGCCGGCGGGGGCATGGCCGTCGGCTGGGCCACCGTGGGGCTGCTCGCCCCCGGCATCGACCTGGACCGGCTGGCTCTGCCCGACGCGTCCGGCGTGACGGCGCCGGGGGGTGCCGCGCTGCGCGCCGATGTGTGGTCGCTGGCCCTGCCCGCGGCGGGCGCGGTGCTGCTGGCGGGGGCGGTGGCCGTCGCGCAGGCCTGGTGGGCGGGACGCCGGACACCGATCACTCACCTCAGGGCAGGAGACATGCGATGAGCGGTACGACGGAGTCGCTCGCGGAGCTGGAGCGACAGGTGGCACGGCACCGCGACCGGCCCGCGTACGGGCACGACGCCCTGATCGCCTGCGACCGGCTGGTGCGGATCTTCGCCAAGCGCGGTGGCGGGGACGCCATGGAGGTACAGGCGCTCCAGGGGCTCGATCTCCTGGTGCGGGAGGGCGAGTTGATGGCGCTGGTGGGGGCGTCCGGCAGCGGCAAGTCGACGTTGATGAACATCCTCGCGGGCCTGGACGTCCCGACCGCGGGCGCCGCGAAGGTCGCGGGCCGCGATCTGCTGGCGATGGACGCGAAGGCGCGGTTGCGATACCGGCGTGAGGTGGTCGGCCTCGTCTGGCAGCAGACGGCACGGAACCTGCTGCCGTATCTGACGGCGGTGCAGAACGTCGCCCTGCCCATGCAGCTGGCGGGCCGCTCGCGCGGGAAACGGGTCGGCCGGGCGGAAGAGTTGCTGGCCATGCTCGGTGTCGCCGACTGCCGGGACCGGCGTCCGCGGCAGATGTCCGGCGGTCAGCAGCAGCGCGTCGCGATCGCCGTCGGCCTGGCCAACGCACCCGCCGTACTGCTCGCCGACGAGCCGACCGGCGAACTGGACTCGGCGACCGGGCAGCAGGTCTTCGCGGCGTTCCGCCGGGCCAACGAGGAGCTCGGCACGACGATCGTCATCGTCACGCACGACCAGGCCGTCGCCGGCGAGGTCCGCCGCACGGTCGCGATCCGCGACGGCCGCACCTCGACGGAGGTACTGCGCCGCACGGAGGTCGACGAGGCGGGCGAGGAGTCCCTGGTGGCCCGCGAATACGCGATGCTCGACCGCGCGGGCCGCCTTCAGCTGCCGGACGAGTACACGACGGCACTGGGCATGGCGGACCGGGTGCTGCTGGAACTGGAGGAGGACCACATCCAGGTGTGGCCCGATGAGAACAGGAACGGGAACGGCTGAGGACATGCGACAGCGCCTGCCCGGTCGTCCGGTCGGGGACTGTGGGACAGGCGCCATCTGTGTTCCGCACGCCTTTGTACGGGACGATTATCGAGGTGCTGTCAGACCATCAGCGCCCGGTCCGTCGGGCGGATCGGGGCCGGCAGCTCGCTGACACCCGTGAGGTGGCGGTCCACCCCGCGCGCTGCCGAGCGGCCCTCCGCGATCGCCCACACGATGAGCGACTGGCCGCGGCCCGCGTCACCGGCGACGAACACGCCCGGCACGTTGGTCTGGTAGTCGTCGTCACGGGCGATGTTGCCGCGCTCGTCGAGGTCCAGGCCGAACTGGTCCACGAGGCCGTTCTCCCGGTCGGTGCCGGTGAAGCCCATGGCGAGGGTGACCAGCTGGGCGGGGATCTTGCGCTCCGTGCCCGGCTTCGGGGTCAGCCTGCCGTCGATGAACTCCACCTCGGTGAGGTGCAGCCACTGGACGTTGCCGTCCTCGTCGCCCTCGAAGTGGGTCGTCGAGACGGAGTAGACCCGCTCGCCACCCTCCTCGTGCGCGGACGTGACCTTGTACAGCATGGGGAAGGTCGGCCACGGCTGGGAGTCCGTGTTCCGCTCCTCGCCCGGGCGGGGCATGATCTCCAGCTGCGTGACGGAGGCCGCGCCCTGACGGTGGGCGGTGCCCACGCAGTCCGCGCCGGTGTCGCCACCGCCGATGACCACGACGTGCTTGCCCTCGGCCGTGATGGGGGGCGCCACGAAGTCGCCCTCCTGGACCTTGTTGGACAGGGGCAGGTACTCCATGGCCTGGTAGATGCCCTTGAGCTCACGGCCGGGCACCGGCAGATCGCGGGCCGTGGTCGCGCCGACGGCCAGGACCACCGCGTCGTACCGCTTCTTCAGGTCCGTCGCCTTCAGGTCGCGGCCGATCTCGATGCCCGTACGGAAGCGGGTGCCCTCCGCGCGCATCTGCTCGATACGGCGGTTGATGTGCCGCTTCTCCATCTTGAACTCGGGGATGCCGTAGCGCAGGAGGCCTCCGATGCGGTCCGCGCGCTCGTAGACGGCGACCGTGTGGCCGGCCCGGGTCAACTGCTGGGCGGCGGCCAGACCGGCCGGGCCCGAGCCGATGACCGCGACCGTCTTGCCGGACAGGCGCTCCGGGATCTGCGGGGCGACGTCCCCGGTCTCCCACGCCTTGTCGATGATCGAGACCTCGACGTTCTTGATGGTGACGGCCGGCTGGTTGATGCCGAGCACACACGCCGACTCACAGGGAGCGGGGCACAGACGGCCCGTGAACTCCGGGAAGTTGTTCGTCGCGTGCAGCCGCTCGGAGGCGGCGGCCCAGTCCTCGCGGTAGGCGTAGTCGTTCCACTCGGGGATGAGGTTCCCCAGCGGACAGCCGTTGTGGCAGAACGGGATTCCGCAGTCCATGCAGCGGCTGGCCTGCTTGCTGATGATGGGCAGCAGGGAGCCGGGGACGTAGACCTCGTTCCAGTCCTTGAGGCGCTCCTCGACCGGGCGGGACTTGGCGACCTCGCGGCCGTGGTTCAGAAAGCCCTTCGGGTCAGCCATTGATCGCCGCCTCCATCATCTTCTCGTGGGTCTCGGTCTCGGAGAGACCGGCTCGCTCGGCGGCGTCCTTGGCGGCGAGCACTGCCTTGTACGTGCTGGGGATGATCCTGCTGAACCGCTCGACGGCGGTGTCCCACTCGGCCAGGAGCTTCTCGGCGACGGTCGAGCCCGTCTCCTCCTGGTGGCGGCGGATCACGTCGTGCAGCCACTGCTTGTCGGTGTCGTCCAGCGCCTCGACGGCGTCCACGTTGCCGACGTTGACGTTGTCGCGGTCCAGGTCGATGACGTACGCGATACCGCCGGACATGCCGGCCGCGAAGTTGCGGCCCGTCTCGCCGAGGATCACCGCGTGACCGCCGGTCATGTACTCGCAGCCGTGGTCGCCCACGCCTTCGGAGACGACCGTGGCGCCGGAGTTGCGGACGCAGAACCGCTCGCCGGTACGACCGCGCAGGAACAGCTCGCCGCCGGTCGCGCCGTAGGCGATGGTGTTGCCCGCGATCGTCGAGTACTCGGCGAGGTGGTCGGCGCCGCGGTCCGGGCGGACGATCACACGGCCGCCGGAGAGGCCCTTGCCGACGTAGTCGTTGGCGTCGCCCTCCAGGCGCAGCGTGACACCGCGCGGCACGAACGCGCCGAAGGACTGGCCGGCGGAGCCGGTGAAGGTGATGTCGATGGTGTCCTCGGGCAGGCCCGCACCGCCGAACTTCTTCGTCACCTCGTGGCCGAGCATGGTGCCGACCGTGCGGTTGATGTTGCGGATCTGCACCTGGGCGCGCACCGGCTGGGCCTCGGTGGCGTCCGAGGCGGACAGGGCGTCGGCGGCCAGCTTGATCAGCTGGTTGTCGAGCGCCTTCTCCAGACCGTGGTCCTGGGCGATCAGCTGGTGGCGGACCGCGCCCTCGGGCAGCTCGGGCACGTGGAACAGCGGCTCCAGGTCCAGGCCCTGCGCCTTCCAGTGGTTGACCGCGCGGGTGACGTCGAGGGCCTCGGCGTGGCCGACGGCCTCCTCGATGGAGCGGAAGCCCAGCTCGGCGAGGATCTCGCGGACCTCTTCGGCGATGTACTTGAAGAAGTTCACGACGTACTCGGCCTTGCCGGAGTAGCGCTCGCGCAGGGTCGGGTTCTGCGTGGCGATGCCGACCGGGCAGGTGTCCAGGTGGCAGACGCGCATCATGACGCAGCCGGAGACGACGAGCGGCGCGGTCGCGAAACCGAACTCCTCGGCGCCGAGCAGCGCGGCGATGACCACGTCACGGCCGGTCTTCAGCTGGCCGTCGGTCTGGACGACGATGCGGTCGCGCAGGCCGTTGAGCAGCAGCGTCTGCTGGGTCTCGGCGAGGCCGAGCTCCCAGGGGCCACCGGCGTGCTTGAGCGACGTCAGCGGCGAGGCACCCGTGCCACCGTCGTGGCCGGAGATCAGGACGACGTCCGCGTGCGCCTTCGAGACACCCGCGGCGACCGTGCCGACGCCGACCTCCGAGACCAGCTTGACGTGAATCCGCGCCTGCGGGTTCGCGTTCTTCAGGTCGTGGATCAGCTGGGCCAGGTCCTCGATGGAGTAGATGTCGTGGTGCGGGGGCGGCGAGATGAGGCCGACGCCCGGCGTCGAGTGACGCGTCTTGGCGACCCACGGGTAGACCTTGTGGCCGGGCAGCTGGCCGCCCTCGCCGGGCTTGGCGCCCTGGGCCATCTTGATCTGGATGTCGTCCGCGTTGACCAGGTACTCGGAGGTCACACCGAAGCGGCCGGAGGCGACCTGCTTGATGGACGACCGGCGGGCCGGGTCGTACAGACGCTCCGGGTCCTCGCCGCCCTCACCGGTGTTGGACTTGCCGCCCAGCTGGTTCATGGCGATGGCGAGGGTCTCGTGCGCCTCCTGGGAGATGGAGCCGTACGACATGGCGCCCGTGGAGAACCGCTTGACGATCTCGGAGACCGGCTCGACCTCGTCGATGGAGATCGGCTGCCGGCCCGACTTGAAGCCGAACAGACCGCGCAGCGTCATCAGCCGCTCGGACTGCTCGTTCACGCGCTCGGTGTACTTCTTGAAGATGTCGTAGCGGCCGGAGCGCGTGGAGTGCTGGAGGCGGAAGACCGTGTCCGGGTCGAACAGGTGCGGCTCGCCCTCGCGGCGCCACTGGTACTCGCCGCCTATCTCCAGCGCGCGGTGCGCCGGGGCGATGCCGGAGGCCGGGTACGCCTTGGCGTGGCGGGCGGCGACCTCCTTGGCGATGACGTCGATGCCGACGCCGCCGATCTTGGTGGCCGTGCCGTTGAAGTACTTCTCGACGAAGGCCTCGTCCAGGCCGACGCCCTCGAAGACCTGGGCGCCGCGGTAGGAGGCGACGGTCGAGATGCCCATCTTGGACATGACCTTCAGCACGCCCTTGCCGAGGGCGTAGATGAGGTTGCGGATGGCCTTCTCGGGCTCGATGCCGGGCAGGAAGGTGCCGGCGCGGACCAGGTCCTCGACGGACTCCATCGCCAGGTACGGGTTGACCGCGGCAGCGCCGTAGCCGATGAGCAGGGCGACGTGGTGCACCTCGCGGACGTCACCGGCCTCGACCAGCAGGCCCACCTGGGTGCGCTGCTTGGTGCGGATGAGGTGGTGGTGGACGGCCGCGGTGAGCAGCAGCGACGGGATCGGGGCGTGCTCGGCGTCCGAGTGGCGGTCCGACAGGACGATCAGCCGGGCGCCGTTCTCTATCGCGGCGTCGGCCTCGGCGCACATTTCCTCGATGCGCGCGGCCAGCGCGTCACCGCCGCCGTGCACCCGGTACAGGCCGGACAGCGTCGCGGCCTTGAAGCCGGGCATGTCGCCGTCGGCGTTGATGTGGATGAGCTTGGCCAGCTCGTCGTTGTCGATGACCGGGAAGGGCAGCAGGACGCTGCGGCAGGAGGCCGCGTTCGGGTCGAGCAGGTTGCCCTGCGGGCCCAGCGCGGAGCGCAGCGAGGTGACGAGCTCCTCGCGGATCGCGTCCAGCGGCGGGTTGGTGACCTGCGCGAACAGCTGGGTGAAGTAGTCGAAGAGCAGCCGCGGGCGGTCCGAGAGCGCGGCGATCGGCGAGTCGGTGCCCATCGAGCCGATCGGCTCGGCACCGGCCTTGGCCATCGGCGCGAGGAGGACGCGAAGCTCCTCCTCGGTGTAGCCGAAGGTCTGCTGGCGGCGGGTGACCGAGGCGTGGGTGTGGACGATGTGCTCGCGCTCGGGCAGGTCGGAGAGCTCGATCTCGCCGGCCTCCAGCCACTCCGCGTACGGGTTCTCGGCGGCGAGCTCGGCCTTGATCTCGTCGTCTTCGATGATGCGGTGCTCGGCGGTGTCGACGAGGAACATACGGCCGGGCTGGAGGCGGCCCTTGCGGACGACCTTGGCCGGGTCGATGTCCAGGACGCCGACCTCGGAGCCGAGGACGACGAGACCGTCGTCGGTGACCCAGTAGCGGCCGGGGCGCAGGCCGTTGCGGTCGAGGACCGCGCCGACCTGGACGCCGTCGGTGAAGGTGACACAGGCCGGGCCGTCCCAGGGCTCCATCATCGTGGAGTGGTACTGGTAGAAGGCGCGCCGGGCCGGGTCCATGGAGTCGTGGTTCTCCCACGCCTCCGGGATCATCATCAGCACGGAGTGCGGCAGGGAACGGCCGCCCAGGTGCAGGAGTTCGAGGACCTCGTCGAAGGAGGCGGAGTCGGAGGCGTCCGGCGTACAGACCGGGAAGATCCGCTCTATGGCCTTGTCGTCCGAACCGAACAGGTCCGAGACGAGCTGCGACTCGCGGGCGACCATCCAGTTGCGGTTGCCCTTGACGGTGTTGATCTCACCGTTGTGCGCGACGAAGCGGTACGGGTGGGCCAGCGGCCACGACGGGAACGTGTTCGTCGAGAACCGGGAGTGCACGAGCGCGACCGCGGAGGCGAACCGGCGGTCGGACAGGTCCGGGAAGAAGGGCTCCAGCTGGCCGGTGGTCAGCATGCCCTTGTAGACGATCGTCCGCGCGGACAGCGACGGGAAGTACACGCCGGCCTCGCGCTCGGCGCGCTTGCGCAGCACGAACGCCTTGCGGTCCAGGGCGATGCCCGTGGAGGCACCGTCCGCGACGAAGATCTGGCGGAAGACCGGCATGGTCGACCGGGCGGTGGCACCCAGCAGCTGGGGAGCGACCGGCACCTCGCGCCAGCCGAGCACGGTGAGGCCCTCTTCGGACGCGATCGTCTCGATCTTCGAGACGGCGTCGGCGGTGGAGTCCTCCGGCAGGAAGGCGATACCGACGGCGTAGCCGCCGGCCTCGGGCAGCTCGAATCCGGCCACGTCACGGAGGAAGGCGTCCGGGACCTGCGACAGGATGCCGGCGCCGTCGCCGGAGTCGGGCTCGGAGCCGGTGGCACCGCGGTGTTCGAGGTTGCGCAGGACGGTCAGAGCCTGCTCTACCAGGGTGTGGGACGCCTCGCCGGTGAGGGTGGCGACGAAGCCGACGCCGCAGGCGTCGTGCTCGTTGCGGGGGTCGTACATACCCTGCGCAGCAGGGCGAGCATCCATGAACGACCAGTTCTGGCCATTCGCGGAGTGCTGGGACGGCTGGCGCGGCGTACGCATCGGCTCTCCCGTCGTCGTCAGGTGGCTGGGGGCACCGCCCAGGCCCTTAAGGCACTGGGGGAGCAAGGTGCCGAGGGACGACGTTGGCCCTCTGCGTGATCGCAAAATTTCGTGCAGGTTACATGATGGAGCGGTTCTCGGGAAGCGGGATAATCCGTTCCAACATGCGGACACCGCGGGTGCGCGGCGGGGGTTCCGCGCCGACGGTGGAAGCTATGGGGGCCAGCACGGAACGACCGGGTGAGATCGATGCCCGTCGGGCCCGATGGCGGGAACGGGCGCCTTCGCCCATCCCGCTGGGGTGCGCGGCGAGCCTCATTGCCCGCAGCGCTTACGGCTCATGCCCCGTGGTTGCGCGTTCGAAACCAACGAGTAACGGCTACTTATACGGCCCCGCGCATAAGTCCGAGCCGAGCTATCCTACGGCCGTTCCGAACAAGGTGCCCAGGGCGTACGTCACACCGGCCGCCGCGCCTCCCAGGAACAGCTGCCGCAGCCCGCTGTACCACCAGGTGCGGGCCGTCACCCTGGCCACCACCGCACCGCACAGGAAGAGCCCCAGCAGCGCCAGGAGCACGGCGGGCCACAGGGTGCTCGCACCCAGCAGATACGGCAGTACGGGGACCAGCGCGCCCAGCGCGAAGGAGCCGAAGCTCGACACCGCCGCCACGGTCGGCGAGGGCAGATCGCCGGGGTCGATACCCAGCTCCTCCCGGGCATGGATCTCCAGCGCCTGCTCGGGATCCTTCGACAGCTGCCGGGCGACCTCCCGGGCCAGCCGCGGCTCGACGCCTCTCGCCTCATAGAGCGAGGCGAGCTCGGCCTCCTCGTCCTGCGGGTGCTTGCGCAGCTCGCGCCGCTCCACGTTCAGCTCGGCCTCGACGAGCTCGCGCTGCGAGGCCACCGAGGTGTACTCGCCGGCGGCCATGGAGAAGGCGCCGGCGGCCAGACCCGCGAGTCCGGTGAGGACCACGGTCTGCTGACTCACGGACCCGCCCGCGACACCGGTCATCAGGGCCAGGTTGGAGACGAGGCCGTCCATCGCGCCGAACACCGCGGGACGCAGCCAGCCGCCGTTCACATCCCGGTGCGTGTGGTTGTCCCGGTGCGCCTCGTGCAGCGTCGCCTCGGTCTCGATGATGGCCATGAAAGATCCCCGATTCCCTGTTTCAACGGCTTCTTTGGACGAGTTCCAGATTTTTACAACACCCAAAGTACGCCGTGAATTCCGGCGTCGCCAGCAAGGAAAGGCTGGGCTAACCTGCGGTTTTACCTTCTTCCGCTCACTTGATCATGACCCTGCACAGATGTCGACCGGGTGATGCTGTGGCTCCCGAGGCTCGGGGCGGACGCCGGAGTGGGACACATGCCGTATGGCATCGATCGCCTGCATCCCCTCCGTCCCGGCGCCCGGGGACGCCGCCGAGCACCGCGAACGGGCCCGGGGCGCACTGCTGGGCCTGGCCGTCGGTGACGCCCTCGGCGCCCCCGCCGAGAACATGAAGCCCTCCGAGATCCGCGCCCGGTGGGGCCGCATCACCGGCTACGTCACCGATAACCCGTCCGGCACGGATGACACCGAGTACGCGATCTTCTCCGGTCTCCTCCTGGCCCGGCACGGCTCCGCACTCACCCCGGCGCATGTGGAGGCCGCCTGGCACGAGTGGATCGCCGACCGCGACGAAGGCCCCTTCCGGGGCGCCGGCTTCAGCGAACGCGGCACACTGGAAAACCTCCGCAGGGGCCTGGCCGCCCCGATCTCCGCCCAGCACCGGCACGCCTGGAGCGACGGCCTGGCCATGCGCGCGGCCCCCTTCGGCGTGTTCGCGGCGGGCCGCCCGGCAGAGGCGGCCCGCCTGGTCGCGATCGACGGCTCGGTGAGCCACGACGGCGAGGGCATCTACGGCGGACAGGCGGTGGCGGCGGGCGTGGCGGCGGCGATGGCGGGCGCCCCGGCGATCGCGGTGGTAGCCGCCGCCCTCGCGGTCGTGCCCGACGACTCGTGGACGGCACGCTGCCTGCGCCGCGCTGTGACGGCGGCCCACCGCGGCGAACGAGCGGTCCGCTCCGCGGTCGTCATCGGCGGCTACCCCTGGACCGACCTGGCCCCCGAGGCGGTCGCCCTGGCCTTCGGCGCGTACGCGGCGGCCGACGGCGACTTCGAGCAGTCCGTCCTCACAGCGGTGAACATGGGCCGCGACGCGGACACGACGGCAGCGGTGGCGGGGGCACTTGCGGGCGCGACGCAAGGTGTCGGGGCGATCCCGCAGTCCTGGGCCACCCCCATCGGCCCGGTCCGCGGCAGCTGCCTCCCGGCGATGGCGGGCTACCACGTCCTGGACGTGGCGGACCTGCTGGCAGCGGACAGCGAGACGGAGGTACGGGCATGACCCCCCTGGCACCGTCAGCCGCCGACGGTGAGAAGCACCCGCAGGGGCCACCACCCGAGGCCGCCGACGGCGAAGGCGCCCCACGGGAGACCAGGACCCCTCGGGTGACAGTTACGGGCGGTGCGCGGGTGGGAGACAACAGGGCCGAAGGCGAAGCCGAGGCCAAGAGAAGGGCCGAAGGCCTCCTGCTAGGACTCGCCGCCGGAGACGCCGCCGGCTGGCCCGCCGCCCGCCACAGAGCCGCCCGCATGCCCGACTGGACCCGCCGCCTCACCCGCGAACTGGACACCTTCGCCGAACAGAACGCCACGACCACCCTCCCCGTCCCCATCGCCCTGAACCAACCCCCCGAGCCCCTCCGCCTCGGCCCCTCCGACGACGCCGAATGGGCAGCCTTCGCCGCAGAAGCCCTCCTCCGCGCCGGCGACGACACCGTCCTGAACGACCTCAGCCGGGAACGCCGCACCCGCGCCGCCATCGACCTCACCTGGAACGCCATCGCCGGCGAGGTCGCCGCGGCAGCACACCGCGCACCCGAGATCGAGTCCGCCGTCCTCCCCCTGCGCGCCCGCATCTCCGTACGGGCCGGCCTCGGCAACCTCGCCACCGGCCTGCGACCGCCCGCCACCGGCCACGACAACCCGCACTACTTCGACGACGCGGCCTGCGTACGCGCGTGCGTCCTGGCCATGGCCCACCCGGGCGACCCGGGCCGCGCCGCCGCCCTCGCCGAGTTCGACGCCCGCTACACCCAGGACGGCGACGGCGTGCACGGCGCCCGCGCGATGGCGGCGGCCCTCGCCCTCGCCCTGGCCGGGGCGAACGTCGACGCCTGCGTCACGGCGGCCCTCGCCGAACTCCCCGAGGAGACGGAGATCGGCCGCAACGCCCGGCACGCACTGCACCTCGCCGCCGCCGCGGACAGCGCCTTCGCCCTGGTCCCTCCCCTGGAACACCAGATCGTCGACCACGTCTACAGCTATGGCATCGCCGCCGCGGAAACGGTCCCGGTCGCCCTCGCCCTGGCCACCGCCGCCCGCGGCCGCATCGCGGAGGCGGTCCCGGCCGCGGCCTGCCTGTCCCGCGTCGCGGACTCCGCCCCGGCCCTGGCGGGCGCCCTCACCGGCGCGCTGGGCGGCGGCGCCGCGATCCCCGCGTCCTGGAGGGAGACCTGCCGCACGCTCTCCGGCTGCGTCCTCCCCCGACTCACCGGCACCGACCTCGTAGAACTCGCCGAACTCCTGGAAGCCGCACAACCGGCCCACCCAGGTGGATGATGCGGCCATGAACCCCAAACCACACCAAAACGCCCCACTGGACGAGCGGATCTCCGGTGCCCTGATCGGGGCCGCCGTCGGCGACGCCCTGGGCGGCCCCGTCGAGGGCTACTCACCCGAGCAGATCCTCGAACGCCACGGCGGCCGCGTCCACGGCATCGTCGGCCCCTGGCACGGCGACGCCTGGCGCACGGCCCGCCCCCTCGCCCCCTACCACAAGGGCGACGGCCACGTCACGGACGACACCTTGATGACCCACGCCCTGATCCGCGTCTACGCCCGGGTCCGCGACCACCTGGACGCCTACGCGGTCGCCGGCCACCTCGTCCCCGACCTGATGACCGAGCCGCGCTGGATCCCGGAACTGGAGACCGAGGCCCTCCCCCTCCAACGCATCTTCCTGGCCGAGAAATGGCTGGTGACGAGGATCCACTACGGTCATGCCGACCCGCGCGAGGCCGGCACCGGCAACATCGTCAACTGCGGCGCGGCGATGTACATGGCCCCGGTCGGCCTGGTCAACGCGGCCAACCCGCAGGCGGCCTACGCCGAGGCACTCGACATCGCCGGCGCGCACCAGTCGTCGTACGGCCGTGAGGCGGCGGGCGTCCTGGCCGCGGCGGTGGCGGCGGCGTGCACCCCGGGGGCGACGCCGGACTCGGTCGTCTCGGCCTGTCTGTCCCTGGCGAAGGACGGCACCCGCACCGCCATCGAGCGGGTCTGCGAGGAGGCCTCCCGGCACACGGACTTCGAGTCGGCGCTGCGCCCCCTGCGTGAGGCGGTGACCCCCTACGACACGGTGGGCCCCGACTACCGGTCCCCCTCCCTCGGCGCCCGCCGCCCTTCCCGCCTCCACGCGATCGAGGAACTCCCCGTAGCCCTGGGCATGTTGCTCGTGGCCCGGGGCGACTACCGCCACGCGGTCCTCGGCGCGGTCAACTACGGCCGCGACTGCGACTCCATCGCCACGATGGCAGGGGCCATGGCCGGCGCCCTCGGCTCGCCGGTCCCCCAGGACTGGACCAAGACGGTCGCGGAGGCCAGCCGCCTGGACCTCTGGGAACCCGCTACGACCCTCACGGCCGTGACCCGCGAGATCTTCGCCCGGGACGTATCCCGCCGCCGCACCCACGAACAGGCCTTCGCGTCCCTCGGAGGCCCGGAATGCTCCGACTGACCTGGGTCCAGCCGGAGGACCTGATCGGCCACGAACTCCGCCAGGCGTCCCAGGACGGCCGCGAGCCGAAGGCGATCGCGGCCCGCTGGAAGGCGGCGGGCGGCCAGGAGGCCCCCCTGACCGCAGGCGCGTCCCCGGCTCCCGCGTCCCGCTACCTCCGCCAGCTGGCGAGAGACCTCCTGGACGAACTGGCGGACCTGCCGAGCGCCTTGACCGACGACGAACCGACGGACCTGGAGAGGATCAGGCTCCTCTGCCCGAACTGGCCAGAGCCCGCGGGCAGTCGTGCCGTCGGGACGCCGCTGCGCCTGGAAGCCGCCTGGCTGGGCCGAGCCACCGGCTGCCTCCTGGGCAAACCCGTCGAGAAACTCCCCCTCGAAGCCATCCGCCAACTGGCCAGAGCCACCGGCAACTGGCCCCTCACCACCTACTTCACGGCCCGAGGCGTCCCCGAGGACCTCCTCCGGAAGCACCCCTGGAACCGCCGCTCGGCGCATACCTCCCTCGCCGAGAACACCGACGGCATGCCCGAGGACGACGACCTCAACTACCCGCTCCTCAACCTCCTCGTCCTGCAACGCCACGGCAGCACCTTCACCACCACGGACGTGGCCCGCACCTGGCTCGACGAACTCCCCGCCGGCCGCACCTTCACCGCCGAGCGCATCGCCTACCGCAACCTCCTCTCCGGCCTGGAACCCCCGCACACCGCCCGCCATCGCAACCCGTTCCGTGAATGGATCGGCGCCCTGATCCGCGCCGACGTCCACGGCTGGACCCACCCCGGCAACCCGGCCGCCGCCGCGGAACAGGCCCACCGCGACGCCACGCTCACCCACACCGCCAACGGCGTCTACGCGGCGATGTTCGCGGCAGCCACCCTCGCGACCGCCGCGACAGGCGAACACGACATCCATACCTGCCTGCGCACCGGCCTCACCGTCGTACCCCCACGCTCCCGCCTCGCCCGAGCCGTCCACCACGCCGTCCGACTGGCCCAGGAACACAGCGACTTCGACACGGTCGTCGACGCACTCCACGCCACTTACGCCGACACCCACCACTGGGTGCACGCCGTCCCCAACACCGCCCTGATCGCCGCCGCCCTCACCCACGCGAACGGCGACTTCTCCGGCTCCGTCTGCCGTGCCGTGAGCGGCGGCTGGGACACCGACTCCAACGGCGCGACGGCCGGCAGCATCGCCGGCCTGCTGGCCGGGCACCCCGCGGCACTCCCCGACCGCTGGACGGCTCCGTTGAAGAACCGTCTCGCCACGTCCGTCGGCGACTTCGACGGCATCGGCTTCGACGCACTCGCCCACCTCACCCACCGGGAGACCCACCGCCCATGACCGCTGCCATGACCGCTCCCCTCACCGGCCTCCGCGTCCTCGACCTCGCCACCCTCTTCGCCGGCCCGCTCGCCGCCACCCTGCTCGGCGACTTCGGCGCCGAGGTCGTCAAGGTCGAGCACCCGTCGAAACCCGACCCCTCCCGCGGCCACGGCCCGTCGAAGGACGGCGTCGGCCTGTGGTGGAAGACGCTCGGCCGCAACAAGCGCACCATCACCCTCGACCTGTCGAAGCCCGGCGGCCGCACCACCCTCCTGCGCCTCGCCGCCACCGCCGACGTGATCATCGAGAACTTCCGCCCCGGCACCCTGGAGAAGTGGGACCTGGGCTGGCCGGAGCTGTCGGCCGCCAACCCCCGCCTGGTCCTGGCCCGCGTCACCGCCTTCGGCCAGTTCGGCCCCTACGCGCACCGCCCCGGCTTCGGCACCCTCGCCGAGGCGATGAGCGGCTTCGCCGCGATCACCGGCGAACCGGACGCGCCCCCGACCCTCCCGCCGTTCGGCCTGGCCGACTCCATCGCGGGCCTGACGACGGCGTACGCCGTGATGACGGCGCTGGCGGCCCGCGAGCGCACCGGCGAGGGCCAGGTCGTCGACATGGCACTGATCGAACCGATCCTGGCCGCCCTCGGCCCCCAGCCCCTCTGGTACGACCAGCTCGGCCACGTCCAGCCCCGCACCGGCAACCGCTCCCCCAACAACGCCCCGCGCGGCGTCTACCGCACCGCGGACGGCACCTGGGTCGCCGTCTCGACGTCGGCCCAGTCGGTCGCGGAGCGCGTGATGCACCTGGTGGGCCGCCCGGAACTGATCGACGAGCCGTGGTTCGCCACGGGCGCCGACCGCGCCCGCCACGCCGACCTCCTGGACGAGGCGGTCGGCTCCTGGATCGCCGCGCGCACCCGCACGGACGTCCTCGCGGCCTTCGAGAAGGCGGAGGCGGCGGTGGCCCCGGTCCAGGACGTCCGGGACGTGATGGCGGACCCCCAGTACCAGGCCCTGAACACCATCACCACGGTCGAGGACCCGGAACTGGGCCCCCTGCGCATGCAGAACGTCCTCTTCCGTCTCTCCGCCACGCCCGGCGCGATCCGCTGGGCCGGCCGCCCGCACGGCGCGGACACGGACGAGGTCCTGACCGAGCTGGGCCTGTCCCCGGCCGACCTCACGGCACTGCGCGCGGAGGGCGCCCTGTGACGGCGGCGTTCCCGCTCACCTGGCTGTACGCCCCGGGCGACCGTCCGCACGTGGTGGCGAAGGCCCTCACCTCCGGCGCCGACGTCGTCGTCATCGACCTGGAGGACGCGGTCGCCCCGGACCGGAAGGCCTACGCCCGCGCCGCCACCGCCGACCTGCTCGGCGACCCGTCACCGGTCCGGGTCCAGGTCCGCGTCAACGCCCTGGACAGCCCCTGGGCCGAACAGGACATCGCGGCAGTCGTCCCGGCCCCCGGCCTGTCCGGGCTGCGACTGCCCAAGGTGACCTCCGCCGCCGAGGTCATCCGCCTCGCGCGCCGAACCGGGCCGACGGACCTGTACGCCCTGCTCGAGACGGCCCTCGGCGTGGAACAGGCGTACACCGTCGCCACGGCCCACCCGTCCCTGCGGGGCATCGCGCTCGGAGAGGCGGACCTACGGGCCGACCTGGGCGTACGTGACGACGCGGGCCTCGACTGGTCCCGCTCCCGGGTGATCGTGGCCGCCCGCGCGGCCGGCCTGCCCCCGCCGGCGCAGTCGGTGCACCCGGACATCCGCGACCTGGAGGGCCTGGCCACCTCCTGCGCCCACGGCCGCGCCCTGGGCTTCCTGGGCCGCGCCGCGATCCATCCCCGTCAGCTGCCGGTCATCGAACGCGCCTACCTGCCCACCGAGGAGGAGGCCGAGCAGGCGGAGACGATCCTCAAAGCGGCGGCGACGGGCCAGGGCGCTCAGGCCCTCCCGGACGGCCGCTTCGTCGACGCGGCGGTGGTCACGGCGGCCCAGCGCACGCTGTCCCTGGCCCGCCGCCGCTGAAACACGCCGAGGGCGCCCGGACATGTCCGGGCGCCCTCAGTCATGTACGGCAGAAGGTCAGGTCTTCTTCGCCGACCCGGCCCCGTCCTTGGCCTCGTCGTCCTTGGCCTCGTCGTCCTTGTCGGCGTCGTCCTTGGCGGCGTCATCGGCCGCGTCGGCCTTCTCGCCACCGTCGGCTTCACCGCCGGAGGCCTCCGCACCGGGCTCCACGACGGCTTCCCGGCCGGGGCTCTTCTTCGCCGACACCACCAGGTAGGCGACCGCGAGGAGGAACACGAAGATCGCGGTCCACACGTTCAGCCGGAGTCCCAGGATGTGGTGGGCGTCGTCGACGCGCATGTACTCGATCCACCCACGGCCCGCGCAGTACGCGGCGACGTACAGCGCGAACGCCCGCCCGTGTCCGAGCCGGAAGCGGCGGTCGGCCCAGATGACCAGGACCGCGACGCCGATGCACCACAACGACTCGTACAGGAACGTCGGGTGGTAGGTGCCCGGCACCCGCCCGTCCGCCGAGGACGTGATCTCCAGGGCCCACGGCAGATCGGTCGGCTTGCCGTACAGCTCCTGG
Source organism: Streptomyces violaceus (assembly GCF_036014075.1). Classification (NCBI taxonomy): domain Bacteria; kingdom Bacillati; phylum Actinomycetota; class Actinomycetes; order Kitasatosporales; family Streptomycetaceae; genus Streptomyces; species Streptomyces violaceus. The sequence continues at coordinate 6,734,040 of NZ_CP107911.1, read as the reverse complement.
TTGAACCAGTTGCCCCAGCGGCCGATGGCCTGTGCGAGGGCGATGCCCGGGGCGACGGCGTCGGCGTAGGCCGGCATCGGGATGCCCCGGCGGCGGCAGCCGATCCACGCGCCGAGCGCGCCCAGCGCGATCGCGCCCCAGATGCCGAGACCGCCCTCCCAGATCTTGAAGGCGTCCACCCAGTCACGGCCCTCGCTGAAGTACAGCTCGTAGTCCGTGATCACGTGGTAGAGCCGGCCGCCGACCAGGCCGAAGGGCACGGCCCAGACAGCGATGTCGGCCACCGTGCCGGCCCGCCCGCCCCGGGCGATCCAGCGCTTGTTGCCGAGCCAGACGGCAACGAAGACACCGATGATGATGCAGAACGCGTAGCCGCGCAGCGGAATGGGGCCGAGGTACAGCACCCCGCGCGACGGGCTGGGAATGAAGGCAAGTTCCATGGCAAGGTCGACGCTACCCTGCCGCACCGGGCCCACGGCAGGCAGCCCGGCTACGGGTCCATAACGGGGGCGTGAGAAAAGCCCTTACCCCTTGTTCGCCTCCAGCACCATCTTCTTCAGCTTCGCGGGGGTCATCGCCCGGTCCTGGTAGATGTTCTCGCCCTTGAGCAGCACGGTCGGCGTGCCCGAGAAGCCGCCCTTGTTGAAGGCCTGGTGGGACTTGGCGACCCAGCCGTTGTGCGTGCCGTTCTGCACGCACTTGCGGAAGGCGGGGGTGTCCAGGCCGTCGACTTTGCCGGCCAGCTCGATCAGCTTGTCGTTGTCGGCGTAGGCGTCGTCGACCTCGGGGGGCTGGTTGTCGAAGAGCACGTCGTGGTACGCGGGGTACTTCCCGGCGTCCTGGGCGCAGGCCGCGGCGTTGGCCGCGTTGCGGGAGCCGGTGCCGCCCATGTTGCCGTCGATGAGGGTGACCAGGTGGTACTCCACCTTCAGCTCGTCGGCCTCGGTCAGCTCGTGGATCACCGGCCGGTACCTCGTCTCGAAGGACTTGCAGGCCGGGCAGCGGAAGTCCTCCCACACCGTGAGCGTGGACTTGGCGCTGTCCTTGCCGACCGGGATGGCGAGGCCGTCCTTGCCCTGTGCTCCCGAGGGGGCCACGACCGGGCCCGACGCCTCGCTCTCGTCGTCCTTGCCGGCGTTGGCGGCGACGACGCCGATCACCGCCGCGAGCCCCAGGACGGCGACGACGGCCCCGCCCACGATCAGCGCGCGCCGGCGCTTGTCCGCGGACTTCTGCTTCTCGCGCTCGACCGCCAGCTTCTCCCGGGCGGTGCGCTTTCCCTCACGGTTCTTCTCGCTCACACCCCGGAAACGAACCGGGGAGGCGCACCGCGCCTCCCCGGCCCCAGGTCCACCCTTACGAGGGACCGGTATGACTTCCCGGTTTCTTACGCCTGTCCGCGCACGCCCTTCGCGAGGTCACCCGCGAGCGCGCGGACCGCCTCGACACCGGCCGCGTCGTCCGGGGCGTCCAGCATGGCCTTGACGAACGCCGAGCCGACGATCACGCCGTCGGCGAAGCGCGCGACCTCGGCGGCCTGGGTGGCGTTGGAGACGCCGAGCCCCACGCAGACCGGCAGGCCGGTGCCGGTGGCCCGGGTGCGTTCCACCAGGTTCTCGGCCTGCGAGCTGACGGTCGCGCGGGTGCCGGTGACGCCCATGAGGGAGGCGGCGTAGACGAAGCCGCTGCCCGCGGCGGTGATGTCCGCCAGCCGCTCGTCCTTGCTGCTGGGGGCGACGACGAAGACCGTGGCGAGCCCGTGCTTCTCCGCGTGCTCCCTCCACAGCGCCGACTCCTGCACGGGCAGGTCGGGCAGGATGCACCCGGCGCCGCCCGCCTCGGCGAGTTCGGCGGTGAAGCGCTCGACGCCGTAGCGGTCGATGGGGTTCCAGTACGTCATGACGAGGACCGGCTTGCCGGTGGCCCGGTGGGCCTCACGGACCGTGCGCATCACATCGGCGATCTTCAGGCCGCCGCGCAGGGCGATGTCGTCGGCGGTCTGGATGACGGGGCCGTCGAGGACGGGGTCGCTGTGCGGCAGACCGACCTCGACGACGTCGGCGCCGCCGTCGAGGGCGGCCTTGATCGCCTCGATGCCGCCGTCCACGGTCGGGAACCCGGCCGGGAGGTAGGCGATGAGCGCCGCACGCCCTTCGGACTTCGCCGCGGCGAGGGTGTCGCTCAACAGCTGCAGGTTGCCGCTCACTTGGCGTCCCCCTCGATCTCGGCGGTGTCGGTGTCCGCGTCGGCGGCGACCTCGGCGTCGGTGTCGTAGAGGCCGAAGTAGCGGGCGGCGGTGTCCATGTCCTTGTCGCCGCGGCCGGACAGGTTGACCACGATCAGCCCGTCCTTGCCCAGCTCCTTGCCGACCTCCAGGGCGCCGGCCAGCGCGTGGGCGCTCTCGATGGCCGGGATGATGCCCTCGGTACGGGACAGCAGGCGCAGGGCCTGCATGGCCGCGTCGTCCGTGACCGCGCGGTACTCGCCACGGCCGGAGTCCTTGAGGTAGGAGTGCTCGGGGCCGATGCCCGGGTAGTCCAGACCGGCCGAGATCGAGTACGGCTCGGTGATCTGGCCCTCGTCGTCCTGGAGGACGTACGAGCGGGAGCCGTGCAGGATGCCGGGCTCGCCGGCGGTCAGGGTGGCCGCGTGCTCGCCGGTCTCGACGCCGTGGCCCGCCGGCTCGCAGCCGATGAGGCGTACGTCCGTGTCCGGGATGAAGGCGTGGAAGAGGCCGATGGCATTGGAGCCGCCGCCGACGCAGGCGACGGCCGCGTCGGGGAGGCGTCCGGCGCGCTCCAGGAGCTGGCGGCGGGTCTCGACGCCGATGACCCGGTGGAAGTCGCGGACCATGGCCGGGAAGGGGTGCGGGCCGGCGACCGTACCGAAGAGGTAGTGCGTGTGGTCGACGTTGGCGACCCAGTCGCGGAAGGCCTCGTTGATGGCGTCCTTCAGCGTGCGGCTGCCGGACTTCACGGCGATGACCTCGGCGCCGAGCATGCGCATGCGGGCGACGTTGAGGGCCTGGCGCTGGGTGTCGATCTCGCCCATGTAGATCGTGCACTCGAGGCCGAAGAGTGCGCACGCGGTGGCCGTGGCGACGCCGTGCTGGCCGGCGCCCGTCTCGGCGATGACGCGGGTCTTGCCCATGCGCTTGGTGAGCAGGGCCTGGCCGAGCACGTTGTTGATCTTGTGGGAGCCGGTGTGGTTGAGGTCCTCCCGCTTCAGGAAGATCCGTGCGCCACCCGCTTCCGCGGCGAAGCGGGGGACCTCGGTGAGCGCCGAGGGGCGGCCGGTGTAGTTGACCAGGAGGTCGTCGAGCTCGCGAGCGAACTCGGGGTCGTGCTTGGCCTTGTCGTATTCGACGGCTACCTCGTCCACGGCGGCGACGAGGGCCTCCGGGATGAACTTGCCGCCGAACGCCCCGAAGTAGCCTTCGGGGCTGGGGGTTTGACCCTCGGGGTCGGGGATGAAGAACTGACTGGGCATGCGGAAACCTCACGGTGAGTGTGTGGGAATGCACTAATCGCCGTGGGGGCGGGGTTCGACTGTTGGCTGCGGACCGGCCGTGGCTGGTCGCGCAGTTCCCCGCGCCCCTAAAGGAAGGGGCGCTGCCATCGCATGCCGTTGACCTGCCCGGGTTCGTCACCGATGACGTAACGGACCCGGCGGCCGTGTACCCGGCGGGCCGGGGCGCGGCAGCCGCGGGGGCGGCAGCCGCGCGCGAGGCGGGCGTACCGGTCCACGGTCGTCATGGTGAGAGTCATCGGGGCAAGCCTAGCGGGAGATCAGCCCCGGCCGTGCCGGAGTGCGGGGTGTTCGCCCGCTGCCACCAGGTCCGAGACCGCCGTCTTGGGGTCCTTGCCGGTGACGAGGGACTCGCCGACCAGGACCGCGTCGGCGCCGGCGTTGGCGTAGGCGATGAGGTCGTGCGGGCCGCGGACGCCGGACTCGGCGATCTTGATGATGTGGTCGGGGATCTCCGGGGCCAGGCGCTCGAAGGTGCCGCGGTCGACCTCGAGGGTCTTGAGGTTGCGCGCGTTGACACCGATCACGCGTGCGCCCGCGTCGACCGCGCGCTCGACCTCGTCCTCGTCGTGCACCTCGACGAGCGGGGTGAGCCCGATGGACTCGGCACGCTCGATGAGGGACTCCAGGGCGGGCTGGTCGAGGGCCGCGACGATCAGCAGGACGACGTCGGCGCCGTAGGCCCGGGCCTCCCAGAGCTGGTACGACGTGACGACGAAGTCCTTGCGGAGGACGGGGATGTCGACGCGAGCACGGACCGCCTCGAGGTCGGCGAGCGAGCCCCCGAAGCGCCGCTGTTCCGTCAGCACCGAGATGACGGCCGCGCCGCCCGCCTCGTAGTCCGCTGCGAGCCCGGCCGGGTCGGCGATCGCGGCCAGCGCGCCCTTGGACGGGCTGGAGCGCTTGACCTCACAGATGACCTTGACGCCGTCGCCGCGGAGTGCCGCCGCGCCGTCCTTGGCCGCGGGAGCCTTCGCCGCGCGCTCCTTGAGCTCGTCGAGGCTGACGCGCGCCTGCCGCTCCGCGAGGTCGGCACGGACTCCGTCGATGATCTCGTCGAGCACACTCACGCGAGCGGCCCCCTTCCAGACGGTTGACAGTTCCAGCGACCAGTCGAAAACCGATGGTCACTGCGATGGTATCCGCAGCGGGGCGTAGGCCTCACATCCGGTTGACGCCGGTCCCTCCCCCACCCTCGAACCAGCTTCGCATGCTCGGACGGGAGGTGCCCCCGTACTGGACGTCTGCCAGTTGATCAAGGGTGGAGCCAGCCACCGAAGGGCAGGTTCCGGACAACCGTGAAGACCAGCAGCAACGCGCCGAAGGTCCACACCTGCGCCGGCCGGGGATCGATCCGCAGCGGGCGCCCGCGGACCGCGTGGACCACCCATACGGTCCACAGTACGGCGAAGCCCAGATAGCCGAGGACGGCGAGCGCGTTGCCCTGGAGTGCCGCCGCGACGTCGCCGTGCACGAAGGCGTGCGCGCTGCGCAGTCCGCCGCAGCCGGGGCAGTACAGGCCGGTGTAGTGCAGCAGCGGGCAGACGGGGTAGTGGCCGGGTTCGTTGGGGTCCACCGCGCCCACGTAGGCGAAGGCGGCGGCCACGGCCGCGAGCACCCCTGCGGGGGCGGCCAGGCGGCTCGGGACGCTGCGCGTCACCCTTCGGCTGTCGGCGTTCACGGTATGCATTGTGCCCCGCACGCGCGTGAGGGGCGGTCCCGGCATCCGAGTGCCGGCCGCCCCTCACGCGACAACGCGGTGTGTTCCGGGGATCAGCCCTCGGCGCGCGCCGGCTCGCGGTCGCCGGTCATCGCGTGCGGCTGGTGCAGGTCCTTCGGCTGGCCCATGCCCATCACCCGCATGACCGCGCCGACGACACCGCCGAGCAGCACGACCACCATGCCCGCCCAGAAGCCCAGCGGCTGGTCCAACACCATGAACGCGCCCGAGACGCAGAAACCGATGAAGGCGATCGTGACACCGGTCCAGGCGGCCGGGGTGTGACCGTGGCTGCTGCCCGCCATTGCTTGCTCCTTGTTGCTGTATGCGTGTCTGAGCAGGACGCTCGCGCCCATTGTCCCGCACGTGCGCGCGTCCGGTGAGCGGGGGTACTCCCTCCGCTTCTCGTACCGTGTGCACCCGTGCGGCTCAGGGGTCCTTACGCCCCGGTCGGGTCCTCGCCCCGGTCGAGGGCCTTCCACAGGTCCTCGGGCCGGTCGGGGTCGACGGCGGGGGCCTTGCGGCGCGGCCGGGGCGTGCCGTCCCGCTCGTAGCGGCCGGACATCGCGGGCCACAGCCGGCCGTAGCGCAGGGCGAGCAGTCCGGCCAGGAGGAGCAGGACGCCACCGACGGCGGCGACGTAGGGCCAGGCGGTGTGGCTGAGGGCCGCCACGGAGGCGGAGGTGTCGCCGGAGGCCTCGGCCGCCTTCTCGTCGAGTGCGGAGCTGTCGGAGGCGCCGAGCACGGCGGCGGCGACGGTGCCCGCGCCGGAGAGCGTCAGCAGGGCGGCCACGATGACGCGGCCGCTCCGGCGGACGGCGAAGACGGCGACGAGCGAGGCGAGGCCCACGATGGCGAGCGCCGCGGGGACGCCCGTGACGTCGCTGCCCGTGGCGGTCAGGGGGAAGGCGCCACCGGCCACCGTCGCGGTGCCCTCCGCCCATTGCTGCCGTGTGGCGAGCAGGGCCACCGCCGCGCCGAGCGCGCCGCACAGCAGCGCGACGGCGAGGCTACGGCGGCCGGCCCGGGGGGATCCGGAGGCCTGGGAACGTGGGTGCGGTACGGCAGTCACGTACCCCACTATCGCCTGAACCCCGGGCGAACCGTCACCCGGGGCTCATCTCAGGCCTTTCCCAGCCGGTTCGCCGTGTGGACGGCCCGCAGGACCGCCGCCGCCTTGTTGCGGCACTCCGTGTCCTCGGCGACCGGGTCGGAGTCGGCGACGATGCCCGCGCCCGCCTGGACGTAGGCGGTGCCGTCGCGCAGCAGGGCCGTACGGATGGCGATGGCGGTGTCGGAGTCGCCCGCGAAGTCGAGATAGCCGACGCAGCCGCCGTACAGCCCGCGCCGGGACGGTTCGAGTTCGTCGATGATCTGCATGGCTCGGGGCTTCGGGGCGCCGGAGAGGGTGCCGGCCGGGAAGCAGGCGGTGAGGACGTCGAAGGCCGTGCGGCCCGGGGCGACGCGGCCCGTCACCGTCGAGACGATGTGCATGACGTGCGAGTACTTCTCGATGGACATGAAGTCGACGACCTCGACCGAGCCGGGCTCGCAGACCCGCCCCAGGTCGTTGCGGCCCAGGTCGACGAGCATGAGGTGCTCGGCGCGCTCCTTGGGGTCGGCGAGGAGTTCGTCGGCGAGGGCCTGGTCCTCCTGCGGGGTGGCGCCGCGCCAGCGGGTGCCGGCGATGGGGTGGACCATGGCCCGGCCGTCCTCGACCTTGACCAGGGCCTCGGGGGACGAGCCGGCGACGTCGAACCCGTCGAAGCGGAACAGGTACATGTACGGGGACGGGTTGGTCGCCCTGAGGACCCGGTAGACGTCCAGCGCGCTCGCCGTGCACGGCGTCTCGAAGCGCTGGGAGGGGACGACCTGGAAGGCCTCGCCCGCGCGGATGCGCTCCTTGATGTCCTCGACGGCCTCCTGGAAGTCGGGGCCGCCCCAGAGCGCGGAGTACTCGGGGAGCTCGGAGGGCGGCAGGACGGCGGGGGGCTGGGCCACCGCGCGCGAGAGGTCCGCCTCCATGGCGTCGAGGCGGGCGATCGCGTCCGCGTACGCCTCGTCGACACCGGTGTCGAGGTCGTTGTGGTTGATCGCGTTGGCGATCAGCAGGACCGAGCCCTCCCAGTGGTCCATGACGGCGAGGTCGCTGGTGAGGAGCATGGTCAGCTCGGGGAGCTTCAGGTCGTCGCGCTCGCCGGGGCCGATCTTCTCCAGGCGGCGGACGATGTCGTAGCCGAGATAGCCCACCATGCCGCCGGTGAAGGGCGGCATGCCGTCCTGGTGCGGGGTGTGCAGGGCCTCGATGGTGGCGCGCAGGGCGGCGAGCGGGTCGCCGTCGGTGGGGACGCCGACGGGCGGGGTGCCGAGCCAGTGCGCCTGTCCGTCGCGCGTGGTCAGCGTGCCGGCGCTGCGGACTCCGACGAACGAGTACCGGGACCAGGAGCGGCCGTTCTCGGCGGACTCCAGCAGGAAGGTGCCGGGGCGCTCGGCGGCGAGCTTGCGGTAGAGCGCGACCGGGGTGTCGCCGTCGGCTAGGAGCTTGCGGGTGACCGGGATGACCCGCCGGTCGGTGGCGAGCTTGCGGAACGTCTCGAGGTCCATGGCGGCTGACCCTACTGATCCGCGGCGGTGGCGTCCGAACCGCCGTCCTTGAGCAGCACGTCCTCGTCGAAGCAGGTGCGGGCTCCGGTGTGGCAGGCGGCGCCGACCTGGTCGACCTTGACGAGCACGGTGTCGGCGTCGCAGTCGAGGGCGACGGACTTGACCCACTGGAAGTGGCCGGAGGTGTCGCCCTTGACCCAGTACTCCCGGCGGCTGCGGGACCAGTACGTGCAGCGGCCGGTGGTCAGGGTGCGATGCAGTGCCTCGTCGTCCATCCAGCCGAGCATCAGCACCTCTCCGGTGTCGTACTGCTGGGCGATGGCGGGCAGGAGGCCGTCGGCGCTGCGCTTGAGGCGCGCGGCGATCTCCGGGTCGAGGCGGCTGGGCGTGCTGGTCATGGGTTCCATTGTGCCGGGCGCCACTGACAGGCACGGTGGAGTGTCCACTGGTTGGAAAAGGCGGCGCGAAGCGTCTCAATGGGGGGTGGCGGTCGGGTGACGGGTGGGCGGACCGAGAACACGGTCGTAGGCTGGCCCCATGTCGACCCATGCCAAGCGTGAACGACTTCTCCTCGCCGATCTGTTGGAGACCGCGGGCCCGGACGCGCCCACCCTGTGCGAGGGCTGGACGACCCGGGACCTCGCCGCGCACGTGGTGGTGCGCGAGCGCCGCCCGGACGCCGCCGGCGGGATACTGATCAAGCAGCTCGCGTCGCGCCTGGACCGGGTGATGGCGGAGTACACCGACAAGCCGTACGAGGAGCTGATCCAGCTGATCCGTACGGGCCCGCCGCGTTTCTCGCCCTTCTCCCTCAAGCCGGTCGACGAGATGTCGAACATCATCGAGTTCTACGTCCACGCGGAGGACGTCCGGCGCGCCCAGCCCGACTGGTCCGTGCGCGAGCTCGACGCGGTCTTCCAGGACGCCCTGTGGTCCCGTCTGGAGCGCACCGCCCGGCTGATGGGCCGCGGCCTCCCGACGGGCCTGGTCCTGCGCCGCCCCGACGGCCAGACGACGGTCGCCCAGCGCGGCACACCGGTGGTCACGGTGACCGGCGAGCCGTCCGAGCTGGTCCTGTTCTCCTACGGCCGGCAGAGCGCGGCCAAGGTCGACCTGGACGGCGACGAGAACGCGATCGCGAAGCTGCACGAGACGAAGCAGCTGGGCATCTGAGACGACCTGCTCAGCGAGGAGCGCGCAAGTGGTGAAAGAGCCCCGGCCGCACTGGGCGGCCGGGGCTGTGACAGGGCTCTGAAGGGAGGTCACCTCACCGGGTGACCCGCCTCCCGCAGCGTCTCCTTGACCTCTCCGATGCGCAGGTCCCCGAAGTGGAAGACCGACGCGGCCAGCACCGCGTCCGCGCCCGCCCCGACGGCCGGGGGGAAGTCGGTCAGTTGGCCGGCGCCGCCCGAGGCGATGACGGGGACGGTCACGTGCTTGCGTACGGCCCGGATCATCTCCAGGTCGTAGCCGTCCTTCGTGCCGTCCGCGTCCATCGAGTTGAGCAGGATCTCACCCGCGCCCAGCTCGGCGGCCCGGTGTGCCCACTCGACGGCGTCGATGCCGGTGCCGCGACGGCCGCCGTGGGTGGTCACCTCGAAGGAGCCCGACTCGGTGCGGCGGGCGTCCACCGAGAGGACCAGCACCTGCCGGCCGAAGCGCTCGGCGATCTCGCGGATCAGCTCGGGACGCGCGATGGCGGCGGTGTTGACGCCCACCTTGTCCGCGCCCGCGCGAAGCAGCTTGTCCACGTCCTCGGCGGTACGCACACCGCCGCCGACCGTGAGCGGGATGAACACCTGCTCGGCCGTGCGGCGCACCACGTCGTACGTCGTCTCACGGTTGCCCGACGAGGCGGTGATGTCCAGGAACGTCAGCTCGTCGGCGCCCTCGGCGTCGTACACCTTGGCCATCTCGACGGGGTCGCCCGCGTCGCGCAGGTTCTGGAAGTTGACGCCCTTGACGACCCGGCCGTTGTCCACGTCCAGGCAGGGGATGACTCGGACCGCCAGGGTCATGAATCCACGGCTCCTCTATACGCTTCCACTTCGACTGACACCAGGACCCGCGAGTCGATGAAGCCCTCCACGACCAGCAGGGTCGTGACCGGGCGTACGGAGTCGAACAGCTCCTTGTGGGCGCGGCCCACCGCATCGACATCGCGCGAATGTGCCAGGCACACACGGGTCCGGATCACGGACTCGATGCCGAGCCCGAACTCACCGATCGCCTCGACCGCACTGGCGAAGGCCACCCTGGTCTGTTCGTACGGGTCACCGTCGCCGTACAGCACGTCGCCCTTGAAGGCGGTCGTGCCCGCCACGATGACACGGTCACCCGCCGCCACGGCCCGTGCAAAACCGAAGGACTCTTCCCAGGGACTTCCGCTCTGCACGCGCCGTACGGCTTCGGATGTCATGACGCCACAGCCTCCAAGGCTTCTTCCAGGGTGAACGCCTTCGCGTACAGGGCCTTCCCGACGATGGCCCCCTCGACACCGGCCGGGACGAGACCGGCGATCGCCCGCAGGTCGTCCAGCGACGACACGCCGCCGGAGGCGACGACCGGGCGGTCGGTGGCCGCGCAGACGTTCTTCAGGAGTTCCAGGTTCGGGCCCTGGAGCGTGCCGTCCTTGGCGATGTCCGTGACGACGTACCGCGCGCAGCCCTCCTTGTCGAGGCGCGCCAGCGTCTCGTAGAGGTCGCCGCCGTCGCGGGTCCAGCCCCGGCCGCGCAGGGTCGTGCCGCGTACGTCGAGACCGACGGCGATCTTGTCGCCGTGCTCGGCGATGACCTTGGCGACCCACTCGGGGGTCTCCAGGGCGGCCGTGCCGAGGTTCACCCGGGTGCAGCCGGTGGCCAGGGCGGCGGCGAGGGTGTCGTCGTCGCGGATGCCGCCGGACAGCTCCACCTTGATGTCCATCGCCTTCGCGACCTCGGCGATCAGCTCACGGTTGTTCCCGGTGCCGAACGCGGCGTCCAGGTCGACCAGGTGCAGCCACTCGGCGCCGGAGCGCTGCCAGGCGAGGGCGGCGTCCAGGGGGGAGCCGTAGGAGGTCTCCGTGCCGGACTCGCCGTGCACCAGGCGGACCGCCTGGCCGTCACGGACGTCGACGGCGGGGAGGAGTTCGAGCTTCGCGGGAGACTTCGGGGGCATCAGAGGGTTCCGATCCAGTTGTTCAGCAGCTGCGCTCCGGCGTCGCCGGACTTCTCGGGGTGGAACTGCGTGGCCCACAGGGCGCCGTTCTCGACGGCCGCGACGAACGGCTTGCCGTGCGTGGACCAGGTCACCTTGGGGGGCTCGAGAGTCGGGTTGTGGGTCTCCAGCGACCAGTCGTGGACGGCGTAGGAGTGCACGAAGTAGAAGCGCGCGTCCGTGTCCAGGCCGGCGAACAGCCGCGAGCCGGCCGCGGCCTCCACGGTGTTCCATCCCATGTGGGGCACGACGTCGGCCTGGAGCGGCTCGACCGAGCCCGGCCACTCGTCGAGGCCGTCGGTCTCCACGCCGTGCTCGATGCCGCGCGCGAAGAGGATCTGCATGCCGACGCAGATGCCCATGACCGGGCGGCCGCCGGACAGCCTGCGGTCGACGATCCAGTCGCCGCGCACCTCGCGCAGGCCCTTCATGCAGGAGGCGAAGGCGCCTACGCCCGGGACGAGCAGCCCGTCGGCGTTCATGGCCTTGTCGTAGTCACGCGTGATCTCGACGTCGGCTCCCGCGCGCGCGAGGGCACGCTCGGCGGAGCGGACGTTGCCGAAGCCGTAGTCGAAGACGACAACCTTCTTCCGCGTCTTCGGTGTCTGCTGAGGGGCGCTCAATTCCACACCTCCAGCCGCACGACGCCGGCCGCCAGGCACATCGCGGCACCGATCGACAGCAGCACGATCAGGCCCTTGGGCATCTTCTGCTTGACGAAGGAGTAGATCCCGCCGACGAGGAACAGGCCGACGACGATCAGCAGGGTCGAGATGCCGTTCACAGGGCGCCCTTCGTGGACGGGAGGATGCCGGCCGCGCGCGGGTCGCGCTCGGACGCGTAGCGCAGGGCCCGGGCCAGCGCCTTGAACTGGCACTCCACGATGTGGTGCGCGTTGCGCCCGTAGGGCACGTGCACGTGCAGCGCGATCTGGGCCTGGGCCACGAAGGACTCCAGGATGTGCCGCGTCATCGTGGTGTCGTACTCGCCGATCATCGGCGCCATCTTCTCGGGCTCGGTGTGCACGAGGTAGGGGCGGCCGGACAGGTCGACGGTGACCTGCGCGAGGGACTCGTCCAGCGGGACCGTGCAGTTGCCGAAGCGGTAGATCCCCACCTTGTCGCCGAGGGCCTGCTTGAAGGCGGCGCCGAGCGCGAGGGCGGTGTCCTCGATGGTGTGGTGCGAGTCGATGTGCAGATCGCCCTCGGTCTTCACGGTCAGGTCGAAGAGACCGTGCCGGCCGAGCTGGTCGAGCATGTGGTCGTAGAAGCCGACGCCGGTGGAGATCTCCGTCTTGCCGGTGCCGTCGAGGTCTATCTCGACGAGGACCGTGGTCTCCTTGGTCGTCCGCTCCACGCGTCCGGTGCGGCTCATTGACTCTGCTCCTTTTTCAGTGCACGGACCGCGTCGAGGAACGCGTCGTTCTCTTCGGGGGTCCCGGCTGACACCCGCAGCCACCCGGGGATGCCGTTGTCCCGGACCAGAACGCCCTGGTCGAGGATCTCCTGCCAGGCCGTGTGCGAGTCCTCGAACCTGCCGAACTGCACGAAGTTGGCATCGGACTCGACGACCTCGTAGCCGGTCGCGCGCAGTTCGCGCACCAGCCGGTCCCGCTCGGCCTTGAGCTGCTCGACGTAGCCCAGCAGCGTTTCGGTGTGCTCCAGGGCGGCCAGGGCGGTCGCCTGCGTGACGGCCGAGAGGTGGTACGGCAGCCGGACGAGCTGGACGGCGTCCACGACGGCCGGGTGCGCGGCGAGGTAGCCGAGGCGCAGGCCCGCCGCGCCGAACGCCTTCGACATCGTGCGCGAGACGACGAGGTTCGGGCGCCCGTCGAGCAGCGGCAGCAGCGAGTCGCCGTGGCTGAACTCGATGTACGCCTCGTCGACCACGACCATCGACGGCTTCGCCGTCTGCGCGGCCTCGTACAGCGCGAGGACCGTCTCGGGCGGGACCGCGTTGCCCGTGGGGTTGTTGGGGGTGGTGACGAAGACGACGTCGGGGCGGTGCTCGGCGATCGCCTTCTCGGCGGCCGCGACGTCGATCGTGAAGTCCTCGTTCCGGGGACCGGAGATCCAGGCCGTGCCCGTGCCGCGTGAGATGAGCCCGTGCATCGAGTACGACGGCTCGAAGCCGATCGCCGTACGGCCTGGCCCGCCGAAGGTCTGCAGCAGCTGCTGGATGACCTCGTTGGAGCCGTTGGCCGCCCAGACGTTGGCCAGGCCGACCTCGTGGCCGGAGGTGTCCGTCAGGTACTCGGCGAGCCTGGTGCGCAGCTCGACCGCGTCCCGGTCCGGGTAGCGGTTGAGGTTGCGGGCCGCGTCACGGACCCGCTCGGCGATGCGCTCGACCAGCGGCTCGGGCAGCGGGTAGGGGTTCTCGTTGGTGTTCAGCCGTACGGGGACGTCCAGCTGGGGCGCGCCGTAGGGGGACTTGCCGCGCAGCTCGTCCCGTACGGGGAGATCGTCGATACGTACGTCGCTCACTTGCTCTCGGGTACCTTCCAACCGAACCGTGCCTTGATCGCCGCGCCGTGCGCGGGCAGGTCCTCCGCCTCCGCCAGCGTCACCACATGGTGCGCGACCTCGGCCAGCGCGTCCCGCGTGTAGTCGACGATGTGGATGCCGCGCAGGAAGGACTGGACGGACAGGCCGGAGGAGTGGCAGGCGCAGCCGCCGGTGGGCAGGACGTGGTTGGAGCCGGCCGCGTAGTCGCCGAGGGAGACCGGGGCCCAGGGGCCGATGAAGATCGCGCCGGCGTTGCGGACCCGGTCGGCCACCGCCGCGGCGTCGGCCGTCTGGATCTCCAGGTGCTCGGCGCCGTACGCGTCGACCACCCTCAGGCCCTCGTCGACACCGTCGACCAGCACGATCGCGGACTGCTTGCCGGACAGGGCCGGGACGATCCGGTCGTCGACGTGCTTGGTGGCCGCGACCTGCGGCTCCAGCTCCTTCTCCACGGCGTCCGCCAGCTCGACGGAGTCGGTGACGAGCACGGCGGCGGCCAGCGGGTCGTGCTCGGCCTGGCTGATCAGGTCGGAGGCGACGTGCACCGGGTCGGCCGTGTCGTCGGCGAGGACCGCGATCTCGGTCGGGCCGGCCTCGGCGTCGATGCCGATCTTGCCGGTGAAGTAGCGCTTGGCGGCGGCGACCCAGATGTTGCCGGGGCCGGTGACCATGTCGGCGGGCGCGCAGGACTCGGTGCCGTACGCGAACATCGCGACGGCCGTGGCACCGCCGGCCGCGTACACCTCGTCGACGCCGAGCAGCGCGCACGCGGCGAGGATGGTCGGGTGCGGCAGGCCGTTGAATTCCGCCTGGGCGGGAGAGGCGAGCGCGACGGACTCGACGCCGGCCTCCTGCGCGGGCACGGCGTTCATGATCACGGAGGACGGATACACGGAGCGGCCGCCGGGCGCGTAGAGCCCGACCCGCTGGACCGGTACCCACTTCTCGGTCACGGCGCCACCGGGCACGACCTGGGTGGTGTGCGTGTCGCGGCGCTGCGCGCGGTGCACGATCCGGGCGCGGCGGATGGACTCCTCCAGGGCCGCGCGCACGGCCGGGTCGAGTTCCTCCAGCGCGCGGGTGAGAGCGGCGGCCGGCACCCGCACCTGGTCGAGCCTGACCCCGTCGAACCGCTCGGTGAAATCGATCAGCGCCGCGTCGCCCCGATGATGCACGTCCTCGCAGATCGGACGCACCTTCTCCAGGGCGGCCGCTACGTCGAATTCGGCTCGGGGCAGCAGGTCACGCAGGGCGGTGCCCTCGGGGAGGGCGTCGCCGCGCAGATCGATTCGGGAGATCACGTGCTCAATTCTCTCAGACCCGGGTCAGGCGTCGTCCGCGCGTATCAATGGCTGATACAGAACGCCGCGGAAAGCCGGAGGATCCCCTTCACGTTTCGCGTTCGGGGCGTTACTCAGCGGGCATGAACAGTTGTATGAAGGAACCAACCCGCGAGTACCCGGGGAGGAAGGGAACGACGTGACCGAGGGGGCCGGCGTGCGTGCCGGGGATGTGCCCGAAGACCTGACCGCGGTCGAGGCCGGCATGTGGCAGGCCTTCCGCGACGGCAGCGTGTACGACCTGAGCAGCGGCGACCCGCTGGTGGACGATCCGCACGGCGGCCGGCCGTGGGGCGAGGAGCGGACCGTGCGGGCCCGGGTCGTCTGCTGGCTGCTCCTCGACGGCCCGCCCGCCCTGGCCGGCCGGGTGTCGGCGCTGAAGCTGGCCGGCATACGCATCAGCGGCTCGCTGGATCTCGCGGGGGGCACGGTGGTGCCGTACGTCGAGATGCGACAGTGCCGGTTCGAGCAGGACGTGCTGCTGCCGGAGGCCCGCTTCACGACCGTACGGATGGTGGACTGCTCGGTGCCGCGGCTCGAGGCGGCCCGGGTGCAGACGGAGGGCGATCTGCATCTGCCGCGCTGCCGCTTCCATCGCGGCATCCGGCTCACGGACGCGCAGATCGGCACGGACCTGATGCTCAACCAGGCGATCGTGCACCGGGACCGCAGCGGCCGGTCGATCGCCGCGGACGGCCTGACAGTCGGCCAGGACTTACAGGCAGAGCTGCTGGAGTCGCACGGCGAGCTGAGCCTGCGCGCCGCCACCATCGGCGTCTCGCTGAGCCTGCGCGGGGCGCGCCTGGCCAACCCCTACGAGCGGCTCGCGATGAACGCCCCGCAGCTGACCGTCGAGCGCAGCCTGTATTTGACCCCGGCTGGGGTCGGCGCCCAGGCGATGAGCGGGATGACCCCGGCGCGCGGCACACGGATCCAGCGGTTCGAGTGCGAGGGCGGGATACGGCTCGACGACGGGCGGTTCGGAGACGCCGTCGACTTCGAGCGGGCCCGGTTCGCCCTCACCGACGACCAGGAGCTGTCGCTGCGCCGGGTGCAGACACCCGAGCTGCGGTTCCTCGGGGAGCATCCGGAGCGCGGGCGGGTGGTGCTGTCGGGGGCGAAGATCATCAACCTGATGGACCGGGCGGACGCCTGGCCCGGCCCGGGGCGGCTGCACATGGGCGGCTTCGCCTACGAGAACCTCGTGCCGCGCGGCCCGTTCCCGCTGGCCGAGCGGCTGGACTGGGTGGCGGCGGCGACCGCCGAGTACAACCCGGAGCCGTACGAGCGTCTCGCGTCCGTGCTGCGGGCCGGCGGGGAGGACGAGGACGCCCGCGAGGTGCTGCTGGCCAAGCAGCGCCGGCACCGCGAGAGCCTCCCGCCGGCGGCCAAGCTGTGGGGCTATGTTCAGGACTGGACGGTCGCCTACGGGTACCGGCCGGGCCGGGCCGCCGTATGGATGGCGGTGCTGTGGGCAGCGGGCTCGCTCGCTTTCGCGCAGGCCGGCCATCCGCCGCTGAAGCGGGGCGAGCATCCGGAGTGGAGCCCCGCGCTCTTCACGCTCGATCTGCTGCTGCCGGTCATCGACCTGGGCCAGGTGGGTTTCTGGCAGTTGCGCGGGGGCTGGCAGTGGCTGGCGACGGCGATGATCCTGCTGGGCTGGATCCTGGCGACGACGGTGGCGGCGGGGGCCACACGGTTGCTGCGGCGCAACTGATGTTGCGGGTGTGACCACAGTTGTTGAACTGTCACATTTTTACCTTCTCTTGACCATGAGGCGTACAACTTTCGGCGAGTTCCCCGAACCATCTGGCGCCGCTGTGACCAGCGGACTTTCAATGGTCGACACCATGGCTCTGCAGCTGCCGTTCATCCGCGCGAGCCGGATGACAAGGACCGTTTCCCACCCCGTCAGCGGGCCGTCCGCCGACGACGAGGTGCTGCTCGACGCGCCCGACGCGCGGCTGAGTCCGGCACTGGTCGCCGCCGCCCGCGGCGACCACGGACCGGCCGCCGCGCTGCTCCTCGCCACCCGCGCGGCATCCGAGTGGGAGCGGCGCGACCGGTACGTGACCCGGCTGGCCGCCTTCGCCCGCTCGCGCCCCGAATGGCTGGACGCCTGGCTCGCCACCGCCCCGCACGACCCCGACGCGCTGCTGCTCGGGGCCCAGCTGGCGGTGGACCGCGCCTGGCTCTCACCGGCCCGTACCGAGCTGCTGCGCGAGGTGAGCCCGCTGCTCACGGCCTCGGCCCGGGGCGACCGGCGGGACCCGGTGCCGTGGCGGCTCGCGCTCGACCACGCGCGGGGCGCGCAGGCCGGGCACAAGTACTTCGAGGAGCTGTGGGCGGCGGCCGTACGCCGTGCCCCGCACCACTACGGCTGTCATGTGGCGGCCCTGCGCTATCTGGCCGCCTCCTGGCACGGTTCGCACCAGGAGTGCTTCGACTTCGCCGACCGGGCCGCACAGGACGCGCCCGCCGACGCGCTCGCCCAGGCTCTCCCGCTGTGGGCGGCCTTCGGCTACCTGACCGACGGCTGCGGGCCCGAGGTGCCGCGCGCGCGGCTGGACGCGGCCGCCGACCGGGCGATCGCGCTGTCCCCGCTGCTGCCGGCGGCCGACCCCTGGCCCGCCCGGATGCGGAACCTGCTGATCTTCGTCCTGGTGTGCCTGGAGCGCTGGCCGGACGCCACCGAGCAACTGCGGCTGAACGGCCCGTACGCCACCTCGTTCCCCTGGGACCAGGTGTCGGACGACCCGCTCGGACACTTCCTGCGGGTACGCGACGACGTCCGGGCCGCGACGGCAGGTCAGCCGTCCTGGCATCCACGGAGTGAACGGGGCGGACGAGTCCGCTCCGGCGACCATTAGGCTTTTGCGTCGTGACCACCGTCCGGCTCCCCCTCTTCCCCCTGAACTCGGTGCTGTTCCCGGGGCTCGTGCTCCCGCTCAACGTCTTCGAGGAGCGGTATCGCGCCATGATGCGCGAGCTGCTGAAGACCCCGGAGGACGAGCCGCGCCGATTCGCCGTCGTGGCGATCCGTGACGGCCACGAGGTGGCCCCGAGCGCGCCCGGCATGCCCGACCCGACGGCCGTGCCCGAACGGGGCCCCCTGGCCGGTTTCGGCGCGGACCCGGTCAAGGCGTTCCACAAGGTGGGCTGTGTGGCGGACGCGGCGACGATCCGGGAGCGTACCGACGGCTCCTTCGAAGTGCTGGCGACCGGCACCTCCCGGGTGCGGCTGCTGTCCGTCGACGCCTCCGGCCCCTTCCTGACGGCCGAGCTGGAGACGCTGCCCGAGGAGCCCGGCGACGAGGCCGCGCCGTTGGCCGAGGGGGTGCTGCGGTCCTTCCGCCAGTACCAGAAGCGGCTGGCCGGCGCGCGGGAACGCTCCCTGGCGACCGGTGCCGAGCTGCCCGACGAGCCGGGCGTGGTGTCGTACCTGGTGGCGGCGGCGATGATGCTGGACACCCCGTCCAAGCAACGCCTGCTCCAGGCCCCCGACACGGCGTCCCGCCTGCGCGACGAGCTGAAACTCCTTCGCTCGGAGACGGCCATCATCCGTAATCTGCCGTCGTTGCCGGCGTCGGAACTGACGCGCGGCCCGATGAGCCTCAACTGAAGCGGACCGGCATGGCGAAGAAGTCGAAGAAGCAACAGCAGCCCGGGGGCACGCCCGCCACGGTCGCGCTCACGACGGCGGGCGTGGATTTCACCGTCCACTCCTACGACCACGACCCCGCCCACCCCTCCTACGGCGAGGAGGCGGCCGAGGCGATGGGCGTCTCACCGGACCGGGTGTTCAAGACCCTGGTGGCGGACGTCGACGGCACACTCACGGTCGCCGTGGTCCCGGTGGCGGGCCAACTGGACCTGAAGGCCCTGGCCTCGGCCGTCGGCGGCAAACGCGCGACCATGGCCGACCCGACACTGGCCGAACGCACGACGGGCTACGTCCGCGGCGGCATCTCGCCCTTGGGCCAGCGCAAGAGGCTCCCGACGGTCCTCGACGAGTCGGCCTCGTCCCACCCGACGATCTGCGTCTCGGCGGGCAGGAGGGGCCTGGAGGTGGAACTGGCACCGGAGGCCCTGGCCAAGCTGACGGAAGCGGTCCTCGCTCCTGTCTCGCGCGCTTAGCCTGCGGGCAATCGCGCCGCTGGGGCGGCACGGGTGGGCGCAGGCGGCACCCCGCCACGCCGGGCCGCGGACCCACCCGCCCCAGCACCAACGCCGAGCACCTACGCGGCAGGCGGTGCCTCATAAGGCCCGTGCCCGTGCTCGAACTCCGGCTCCGGATCCCGGGGCCCGAACAGCGCCGTGAGCCCCAGATGCAACACCAGCGCGGCAAGCGGCCAGGCCAGCAACGCCCCCTTCGCGCCCAGCTTCAGCGGCGCGGAGAACGTCACACCCCGCCCCGCATCCCTCGCCCGCGCGATGACATCCTCCGCGGGCCCGAGCCACACCCCGAGCCGCCACGCCAGCAACGACCCGAGCAGCCCGCCGACAGCCAGCCCCACCACCAGCGGCACACCCCCGCGCCGCCGCAGCAGGAACACGGCCAGCGCGCTGACGGCCCCGAACCCCAGCCCGAGCAGGGTGAACGTGCCGTCGACCCCTACGCCCTGCTCGCCCTCGGTGTCCTTCAGGTAGACGACCCAGTTGCCCTCGACCACGTCACCGATCAGCGGCACGTGCGGCGCGAGCCACCACCACAGCACTCCGAGCAGCACTCCGCCGAGCGCGACGGCCAGCGAGATCACGGCGGCTTCCCGCACTTCGGTCTTCATGCCGGGGCCGTCCTGTCCGTACCAGCCGTGCCCGGCGTACTCGGCGTGCTGAGACCCGGGAGCCTGGGGCTCGTTCGCCCCGGGCCCGGAGGCCGGCGGCGGCCACGCATCCTGCGCGGAACGTTCATGCGGTGGCGGTGGCGGAGTCAGCGGTGCGGTCACCCTGCCATCGTGCCAGTCCCGCCTGCGCGGCGCGTCACCGGACGACCGCTCCGCGCTCACCGGACGGCCGCCCGGCGGTACGCCCAGGTCGCCACGGCCAGCGAGACGACGCCCACCACCCCGCACACGGCGAGGTCACCGAGCACGAAGGCCCAGTCGGGATGCGGCCCGAACGTCCGCGCGAAGGCCTCGACCCCGTAGGTCGACGGCAGCAGATCCCGCGCGAAGCGCACGACCTCCGGCATCCGGTCCGCCGGCAGCACGCCCAGCAGCAGCGCCGCCGACATGCCCAGCTGTCCGAGCAGCGTGGCCAGCTCCGGCCGGGGCGCGAGCAGCCCCAGCGCCGCCCCCAGTCCGGCGAGCGCGGCGCCCGCGAGCGGGATCACGGCCAGGAGGACCCACAGATGGGCCAGCGGCAGCCCGAACAGCGCGCAGCCGAACACCGCCGTCACGATGGTCCCCGGCACGGTGAAAGAGGCGTACGCGCCCGCCGCGCCCAGCACCACCGCGGCCGGCGGCACCGGCAGGGTCGCGTAGTGGTCGAGTCCGCCGCTGGCCCGCAGCTGCCCGAAGTACTGCGCGAGCAGGTTCAGCGCGACGAAGGCGACGACCAGGACCGACGACCCGGCGACGACCGCCTGCGCCTCGGCGCCGTCGTCCACGACCCCGCGCATCAGGATCATGATCCCGATCGACTGGAAGGTCGCCACGAACAGCAGCGGGATCCGCGCTACCCGCGCCCGGGACAGCTGTGCCCGGTACACGGCCGCCAGCGAGGGCCACAGCCGTGCCCTGGGCCCGAGCTCGGCCGCGCACGCGGCGGGCTCCTCCACGGCCAGGGCACTGCCCGGCAGGACATCGGCGGGTACGACACTCACGTCGCGCTGCTCCCCTTCGCTCGGGTCCACTGCGGCAGTCGCCCTGTTCGGTACGTATGCGGCGGCCTGTGTACTCAAGCCCCCCGCCCCCAGGGCCCCGGTACTCCTCACGCCTTCACCAGCCCCTGCTGCACGGCACCGCCCAGGGCCAGGTACACGTCCTCCAGGCTCGGCATGGCCAGCGTGAAGTCGTCCAGGGCGGCGAAGGCGGCCCCGCCGGTGACGGTGGCGACGACCGCCCGGGCCTCCTCGGGTCCGAGCCGGAGCGTCCAGCGGCGGCCCGACTCCACGACGCGGTCCCGCAGCGCGGCCACCTCGGGGACGTGCAGCGGCGCCGCGTCCCGCCACAGCAGGTCCACCCGCACCTCACCGGCGACCTGTTCCTTGAGCCCGGCCGGGGTGTCGCAGGCGATCACCCGCCCCCGGTCGAGGACGGCCACCCGGTCCAGCACCGTCTCGGCCTCGATGACGTTGTGGGTGACGAGCAGCACGGTCGTCCCGCGCTCGGCCCGTCGCCGGTCGACGGCGGACCACACGGCCCGCCGCGCCACCGGGTCCATGCCGGAGGTCGGCTCGTCGAGCACGAGCAGCGACCGCTCCCCCACCAGCGCCGCGGCGAAGCACGCCAGACGCCGCTGGCCCCCGGAGAGCTTCTTCAGCGGCCTTCCTGCCAGGGGCGCGAGGCCCAGCTCGTCGAGTACGTCGTCCCGCTCGGCCCGCGCGGCCCGTACGTCCAGGCCTCGCAGCCGCCCGGTGGTCTCGGCGGCGAGCGACACGGTCAGCTCGTCGAGGGCGGTCGACTCCTGCCCGAGGTAGGCGAGGATGCGTGCGGCCCGTTCCGGGTGGCGCACGATGTCGTGCCCGAGGATCTCCACGCTGCCGCGGTCGGGCCGCATCAGCCCCGTGAGCTGCCGTACGAGGGTGGACTTGCCGGCGCCGTTCGGCCCGAGCAGGCCGAAGATCTCGCCGCGCCGGATGTCCAGCCCCACGTCGTCCGTGGCCCGGACCTCGGGAGTTCCCGGTGCGCCGCGCCGGCCCCGGACCGCCGGATAGGTCTTGGTCAGCCCGCGGACCGCGCACACGACGTCACCATCGTGCCGAAATGCCTGTGCCGCGCGCTTACTCACAAGGGACGAGACTACGGGGTCGGGAAGCCCGGCCGGCTCTCGGGTCGGTCCATTCCGGGAAATCCGCTCGCAAGGATCTCAGTCGCCGACGGGCGTGTGCTCCACGCCCGTGCGCACGCCGATCTCCCGCCAGAAACCGGCCCGGATGGCGTACCGGTCCCGCTCGTCGATCTGGTCGTCCTTGTGGGCGAGCAGGCCGAAGCGGGCGGCGTAGCGCAGCAGCTCACCGTCGACCCGGTGCGGGATGCGCGGGTACATCCCGGAGAGTTTCGGCAGGTGACCCTGGTCGCCGAGGCGCTCCACCCAGCGCCGCGCGAAGACCTGCCCCACCTCGTACGGGTCGCCGCCGACCGTGGTGATGTCCTCCTCGCGGTCGGCCCACCGCTGCTCGGCCGTGGTCAGCTGGGCGAGCGTCGGCATCGAGGCGGCTTCTGGGGGCTCGGCCGTGGGCCGGTCGACCCAGCCCTTGTCGGAGGACCAGCGGAGGGTGGCGGAGGCGGGGGGCTGGGCGGGCTGGGTTCCGGGGGCGCGCAGGGCCGCCAGGTCTTTGGGTGTGGGGACGCCTTTGGGGGCGGGGACCCGCTCCTCGGTGCCGTTCTGCCCGGGGCCGGCCGCCGGGTGCGGGGTCGGCTGGGCGGGCCGCTCGGCCGTGGCGGCGAGCGAGGACTCGGGCAGCGGCGCGGAGAGGATCGCGGCGATCTCGGGCCGGGGCACGGGCTGCGGCGCGCACACGCCGGGGTACTCCTTGGCGCGGACCGCCTTGGTGATCCACGTCCGGTCCAGGACGCGCCGCTCGTCGGCCTCGGCCACCAGGTCCTCGGACTGGTTGTAGTCGCCGTCGGCGGCCTGGACGGCCCACAGATGCACGGCGACGCCGTGCTCCTTTGCGGCCATCATGCCGGGCAGCAG
The DNA here is from genome assembly GCF_036014075.1 of Streptomyces violaceus. NCBI lineage: Bacteria > Bacillati > Actinomycetota > Actinomycetes > Kitasatosporales > Streptomycetaceae > Streptomyces > Streptomyces violaceus. The sequence goes on along the minus strand of NZ_CP107911.1, from coordinate 6,711,286 downwards.
GTCGCCGTCGCCGGTGACGAGGACGACGTCGGAGCAGGCGCGGTTGCGGGCCAGCTCGGTGAGCTCGGCGTGCATCGCGGCGTCCACGCCCTTCTGCGCCCAGCGGCCGTCGCTGCGGGTCAGTGCGCCGAGCCGGACGGTGACCCGGGGCATCACGCGCAGCCTGCGGTGCTCCGGTTGCGGGACGCGGTCGGGGGCGCCGTCGAACCAGTAGATGCGCAGCAGGGGCTGCTGCGTATCGGACTCGGCGCGTTCGCGCAGCCCCTGGATGAGGGCCGTGTGGTCGACGGTGATGCGGGACCGGGAGGGCTCGCCGGCGAGGAGACTCGCCGCGGCTCCCAGCAGATACCCCGCGTCCACCAGGACGATGCAGCGGTCCACACGACTCACCCTCTTCCCAGGAGGTTTGCTTCGGGCTTGCTTCGAGTCTGCCCGACGGCGCGGAGGTTAACGGCCGGAACTCGATCTTCGGCGTGGCGTTTCGGGAGTTCCCGCTCCGACCAGCCCTGTCACGCACGGTAATTGTCCGACATGCGATCGTTGTCGGCCTGTGTGAATCTGGTCCCGGCCCTGGCCCCTAGATCCCCCACAGGAGGCACCACCATGGCCAAGAACAAGAACCGTGAACGCAAGCAGCGTCCCACCGAGCGTGGCCAGCGGGCGGACCGCAGCCCCGCGGCGCAGACGGAGCCCCAGCTCGAGGTCGAGGTGGCCGCCCCCGGCGACATGGCGACCCGTAAGCGGAAGCGCAGCTTCGGCCACAACTGACATCTGCGTGACGGGTCGTTGAGACCCACCGGCTTGCGCATATGCGTGAGGGGCGTACCCGGTACCGGGTACGCCCCTCACGCGCATCGGGAGCCCTCCGTCGGCCCGCTCCCTGAAGCCCCTGTCTCAGCCGGCCAGGCAGGACGGCCCGAGCAGCACCTTCAGGTCGCCGAAGAGCGCCGGGTCCGGCTTCACCCGGTGCCGGTCCAGACGCAGCACGGTGGTCTTGGTCGGCCCCTGGAGCTTGATCCGGACCTCGCTGTCGCCCTTGTGGTGACTGAGCACCTCGCCGAGGCGGCTGACCAGCGGCGGGGTGACCCGGGTGGCAGGGATGGTGAGGATCACGGGCGCGTTGGTACCCGCGTTCGACAGGTCCGGCACCATCAGCTCCATCGCGACGAGCCGCGGCACGTCCTCCCGCTTGTCGAGGCGGCCCTTGACGAACACCACGGCGTCCTCGACGAGTTGGGTCGAGACGAGCTGGTAGGTCGCGGGGAAGAACATGCACTCGATCGAACCGGCGAGGTCCTCGACGGTGGCGATGGCCCAGGCGTTGCCCTGCTTGGTCATCTTGCGCTGCAGGCCCGAGATGATGCCGCCGATGGTCACCACAGAGCCGTCGGAATAGTCACCGCCGGTCAGCTGGGAGATGCCCGCGTCCGCCTTGTCGGACAGGATGTGCTCCAGACCGAACAGCGGGTGGTCGGAGACGTACAGGCCGAGCATCTCCCGCTCCTGGGCGAGCAGATAGGTCTTGTCCCACTCGTCAGGGGAGAACTCCACGTCAAGCCCGAAGCCGGGCTCGCTGGTCTCGGCCTCGCCCATGCCGCCGAAGAGGTCGAACTGGCCCTCGGCCTCCTTGCGCTTGACCGCGACCACGTTGTCGATCATCGGCTCGTAGTGCGCGGTCAGACCCTTGCGGGTGTGGCCCATGGCGTCGAAGGCACCGGCCTTGATCAGCGATTCGGTGGTGCGCTTGTTGCAGACCACCGCCTCCACCTTGTCGAGGTAGTCCGGGAAGGAGACGTACTTCCCCTTGGCCTTGCGGCACCTGATGATCGACTCGACGACGTTCGTACCGACGTTGCGGACGGCGGAGAGGCCGAACAGGATCACGTCGTCGCCCTGGGCCGCGAAGTTGGACATCGACTCGTTGACGTCCGGCGGGAGCACCTTGATGCCCATGCGGCGGCACTCGTTGAGGTAGACGGCCGACTTGTCCTTGTCGTCCTTCACCGAGGTGAGCAGGGCGGCCATGTACTCGGCGGGGTGGTTCGCCTTGAGATACGCGGTCCAGTACGAGACCAGGCCGTACGCGGCGGAGTGCGCCTTGTTGAACGCGTAGCCGGCGAAGGGGACCAGCACGTCCCACAGGGCCTGGATGGCCTCGTCGCTGAAGCCCTTCTTGCGGGCGCCCTCCTGGAAGAGGACGAAGTTCTTCGCCAGCTCCTCGGGCTTCTTCTTGCCCATGACGCGGCGGAGGATGTCGGCCTCGCCGAGCGAGTAGCCGGCGATGATCTGGGCGGCCTTCTGCACCTGCTCCTGGTAGACGATCAGGCCGTGGGTGACGTCCAGGACCTCCCTGAGGGGCTCCTCGAGCTCCTTGTGGATGGGCGTGATGTCCTGCTGGCCGTTCTTTCGAAGGGCGTAGTTCGTGTGGGAGTTCATGCCCATCGGGCCCGGGCGGTACAGGGCCGACACGGCGGAGATGTCTTCGAAGTTGTCCGGCTTCATCAGCCGGAGCAGCGAGCGCATCGGGCCGCCGTCGAACTGGAACACACCGAGGGTGTCGCCGCGCTGGAGCAGTTCGAAGGTCGTGGGGTCGTCGAGCGGGAGGCTCAGGAGGTCGATGTCGACCCCCTTGTTGGACTTCACCATCTTGACGGCGTCGTCCATGATCGTCAGGTTGCGCAGGCCGAGGAAGTCCATCTTCAGCAGGCCGAGCGACTCACAACTCGGGTAGTCCCACTGGGTGATGGTGACCTTGTCCGTGTGCCTGACCCAGACGGGGACGTGGTCGGTGATCGTCTCGCTGGACATGATCACGCCGGCGGCGTGCACACCCATCTGACGGACCAGGCCCTCGACGCCCTTGGCGGTGTCGATGACCTTCTTCACGTCCGGCTCGTTCTCGTACATCCCCCGGATCTCGCCCGCCTCCGAGTAACGGGGGTGCTCGGGGTTGGTGATGCCGTCGAGGTTGATGCCCTTGCCGAGGACGTCGGCGGGCATGGCCTTGGTGAGGCGGTCGCCCATCGCGTACGGGTAGCCCAGCACGCGCGCCGAGTCCTTGATCGCGTTCTTGGCCTTGATGGTGCCGTAGGTGCCGATCATGGCGACCTTGTCGGCGCCGTACTTCTCCGTCACGTACCGGATCACCTCGACGCGCCGGCGCTCGTCGAAGTCGATGTCGACATCGGGCATGGAGATGCGCTCGGGGTTGAGGAACCGCTCGAAGATCAGGCCGTGCGGGATGGGGTCGAGGTCGGTGATGCCGAGGGCGTAGGCGACGATCGAGCCGGCCGCGGAGCCTCGGCCGGGGCCGACCGCGATGCCCTGCTTCTTGGCCCACATGATGAAGTCGGCGACCACGAGGAAGTAGCCCGGGAAGCCCATCGAGATGATGGTGTCCATCTCGTACTCGACCTGCTTCATGCGGTCGTCCGGGATGCCGTCCGGGAAGCGGCGCTGCATGCCGCGCAGGGTCTCCTCGCGGAACCAGCTGACCTCCGTGTACCCCTCCGGGATGTCGAACTTGGGCATGAGGTCGCGCTTCTCGAACATGCCCGTGGTGTCGACCATCTCGGCGACCAGCCGGGTGTTGGCGCAGCCCTCCTGCCAGGCGTCCGAGGAGTCGATGGCGTACATCTCGTCGGTGGACTTCAGGTAGTAGCCGGTGCCGTCGAACCTGAAGCGGTCGGGGTCGGAGAGGTTCTTGCCGGTCTGGATGCACAGCAGGGCGTCGTGGGCGGACGCCTCGTGCGAGTAGGTGTAGTGCGAGTCGTTGGTGACCAGCGGGGGGATGCCGAGCTTCTTGCCGATCTCCAGCAGGCCGTCGCGGACCCGGCGCTCGATCTCGATGCCGTGGTCCATCAGCTCCAGGAAGTAGCGCTCCTTGCCGAAGATGTCCTGGTAGTCGGCGGCGGCCTTGAGGGCCTCGTCGAAGTGTCCGAGGCGCAGCCGGGTCTGGACCTCGCCGGAGGGGCAGCCCGTGGAGGCGACGATGCCCTCGGACCACTGGGAGATGGTCTCCTTGTCCATCCGGGGCCACTTCTGGAGCCAGCCCTCCGCGTACGCGTCGGAGGACAGCCGGAAGAGGTTGTGCAGGCCGGTGCCGTTCACCGCCCACATCGTCTTGTGGGTGTAACCACCGGAACCGGAGACGTCGTCCCGCTTCTGGTGCGGCTGGCCCCACTGGATCTTGCGCTTGTTGCGTCGGGACTCGGGCGCGACATACGCCTCGATGCCGATGATCGGCGTGACCCCGGCCTTCTGCGCCGTGTGGAAGAAGTCGTACGCCCCGTGGAGGTTGCCGTGGTCGGACATGGCGATGTGCGACATGCCCATCTCGTTGCACGCGTTGAACATGTCCTTCAGCCGCGCGGCACCGTCCAGCAGCGAGTACTGGGTGTGGACGTGCAGGTGCGTGAACGGCGGCTTTGACACGGTTTCGGCCTCCAGGGAGAACTTCGGTCGAATGGGGCCCGACAGGCTGCGCACAGTCTGGGGGGACAGCGTCGAAGTCTATGCCTCGGCACTGACACTCCGAGGGCTGACCCGCGTACCTTCGAGCGAGGGTTCGCGGGCACTCCCGCTGCCCGCCGCACGTTAGTCAAGGGGCGGAACCACCGCCCTGAAATCTGCACCAGGAGGCACCCAGCGATGTCGTTCCCGCCGCTCGACGACGAGCACCGCGGTGAGGAGATCCTCGCCGTCTTCGACACCGCCTTCGGCCAGCTGCTGGCCGCCGACCCCGCCGCGTTCCGTGTGAAGTTCCGGAAGATGGCGGCCTCGGCCTTCGCCTTCTACCGGGGCACGGCGTGCCTCTTCTACAAGGACCTCGACGCGGAGAAGCGGGGCGGACCCTACCTGGACGAGCGCACCTCGCGCGTGTGGATCCACGGCGACCTGCACGCGGAGAACTTCGGCACGTACATGGATGCGAACGGCCGGCTGATCTTCAACGTCAACGACTTCGACGAGGCCTACGTCGGCCCCTTCACCTGGGACCTGAAGCGCTTCGCCGCGTCCATCGCCCTGATCGGGTACGCGAAGGCGCTCAGCGACGAGCAGATCTCCGAGCTGGTGACGATCTACGCGGTCGCCTACCGCGAGCGGATCCACGCCCTGGCCACGGGTGCGAAGAGCGACGAGGTGCCGCCGTTCACGCTGGACACCGCGCAGGGCCCGCTGCTGGACGCGCTGCGTGACGCCCGCTCGCTGACCCGGTTCGGCCTGCTGGAGTCGATGACGGAGATCCGCGACTTCGAGCGCCGTTTCGCGCCGGGCGGCGGCTCCGTCGAGCTGGACGCGGCCACGCGCTACAAGGTCCTCGCCGCCTTCGACGGCTACCTGGAGACGCTGCCGGACAGCTCGCTGGCCCGCCCGGACTCCTACCGCGTGAAGGACGTCGTCGGCCGGCGCGGCATCGGCATCGGCTCGGCGGGGCTGCCGTCGTACAACATCCTCCTGGAGGGCCACAGCGACGCCCTGGAGAACGACGTCGTGATCTACATCAAGCAGGCCCAGACCCCGGCCGTCTCCCGGCACATCACGGACCCGTCGATCCGCGACTACTTCCAGCACGAGGGGCACCGCACGGTCATCTCCCAGCGCGCCCTCCAGGCCCACGCCGACCCGTGGCTCGGCTGGACGGAGCTGGACGGCTCGGGCCAGCTGGTCGCCGAGGTCTCGCCGTACGCGGTGGATCTCGACTGGGGCGACATCGACGACCCGGAGGAGATCGCCCAGGTGGTGGCCGACCTCGGCCGGGCGACGGCCACGATGCACTCGGCGGCGGACGACCAGTCCGGGGAGTCCCTGGTGCCGTTCTCCACGGAGCGGGCCATCGACGCGGCGATCGCGGCCGACGAGGACGGCTTCCCGCCACTGCTGGTCGACTTCGCGCACGGCTACGGCGCACGCGCGCGTGCCGACCACCAGACCTTCGTGGACCTGTTCCGCAACGGCCGGATCCCGGGCCTGTAGCCGGGGCTTTTGCCATCCGCTCACCCACAGGCATCCTTTAGGGGTCCCTTACAGGCCCCCATGACAGACTCTCCCTTCGCTATGGACATATCCGGGATCCAGCTCAGAGCCGTACGCGCGGCGCTGTTCACGGCAGTGGTCGTGACGCTCAGCACCGCGTCGCACGTGCTGCTGTCCCAGGTCCCGCTCCCGCTGGGCACGGTGGCCGCGGTCGCCGCCGCCGTGTTCGTGATCGCGTACGCCCTGGCGGGCCGTGAGCGCTCCTTCGGGAGGATCGCGGCCCTGCTGATCCCGCTGGAACTGGCCGCCGACACGGTCTTCACCACAGGTCAGCACGCCTGTTACGGCAGAGCGGGCGGCCCGGTCGCCGGTCCGTTGCGTTCGGTCGGCCTGGACGTGCTGTGCGGGGGCGGCGAGGTCGGTACCCCGCTGGCGCGGATGGCCGGGGCCACCGGCACCGACCGGCTCGCGGCCGCGGTCGCGCACGCCGACCCGGCCACCGCCTGGCTGCTGCTCGGCGCGCACATCGGCGTGGGCCTGGTCGCCGCCTTCTGGCTGCGCCGCGGCGAGCGGGCGCTGGCCCGGCTGCTGCGGGCCGTGGCGGCGGCGGTCTCCACAGGGGTCCGGCCGCTGCTGCTGGCAGTCGCCGCGGTCGCGGTGGAGCGGGCACCGGCCGGGCGGTGTCTGCCGTCGCGCGCCGCCGACCGCACGCCCAGCGCCCGCGACCGGATTCTCGCGTACTCCCTGGGACGGCGTGGACCGCCGTGCTCGCCCGCCTTCGTCTGAGGCGCTCCCGCACCTTTCGAGCACAGGCAGTCCCCCTACACATTCCGCACACCGCGTGTGCGCGTCCCCCTACGGAGAACATCACCATGAGCAAGCGGAACAGCCAGGCGGCGAAGACGGCGGCCCGCGAGCGGCTGCGCGCCGAGCGCGAGCGCGAGGCCAAGCGCGCGAAGGTCAAGCGGCAGATCGTCGTCGCCTGCTCCATCGTCGGCGTCCTGGCGATAGCCGGCGGCATCAGCTACGCGGTCGTCCAGGCCAACAAGCCCAGCTACTGGGAGGGCCAGAAGGACGCCAAGGTCGTCACGCCGGCCAACACCACGGGCGCCAAGGGCACCACGGTCGTCATCGGCAAGGACTCGGCCAAGAAGACCCTGAAGGTCTACGAGGACCCGCGCTGCCCCGTGTGTGCCCAGTTCGAGCAGACCGTCGGCCCGACCGTGAAGAAGGACATCGACGACGGCAAGTACAAGATGCAGTTCGTCGGCGCCACGTTCATCGACAACAAGGACAACGGCGAGGGCTCCAAGAACGCGCTGAGCGCCCTGGGTGCCGCGCTGAACGTGAGCGACGCCGCGTTCCTCGACTACAAGGCCGCGCTGTACTCGGCGAAGTACCACCCCGAGGAGACGACCGACGAGTTCAAGGACGACAGCTACCTCATCAAGGTCGCGAACACCGTCCCCGAGCTGAAGAACAACAAGAAGTTCCAGGACGCGGTCGAGAAGGGCACCTACGACGCCTGGGCGATGGCCATGTCGAAGACCTTCGACGACAACAAGGAGGGCGTGAAGGGCACTCCGGGCTTCAGCATGGACGGCAAGCAGCTCACCGCCGACAGCCAGGGCACGCCGCTGATGACCGTGGCCGACTTCAACAGGGTGGTCGGCGAGGCCCTCAAGAAGTGACGGCGGGTCCGGTACGGGCCACACCGTGAAGAGCGGGCGAACTTCCGGAGTTCGCCCGCTCTGGTGCATACCGATCAGTAACCTGATCGTCCGTGACCAGTCGATACAGATCATCGAAGACGTCCGAGGGCATCAACTCCCTCACCCCCCGCCGCCGTACGGTCGTCAAGGCCGCGGCGGCGACCGCTGTCCTGGCCGGGCCGCTCGCCGCCTCCCTGCCCGCGCGCGCCGCCGACCAGACTCCCGCCTTCCTGCACGGCGTCGCCTCCGGTGACCCCCTGCCGGAGGGCGTCCTGCTGTGGACCCGCGTGACCCCCGTCCCGGAGGCGATACCCGGCTCCGGGCTGGGCCCGGACACCGAGGTGAGCTGGGTCGTCGCCGAGGACCGGGCGTTCACCACGATCGTCGCCAAGGGCTCCACCACCGCGACGGCCGCCTCCGACCACACGGTGAAGGCCGACATCCGGGGCCTCAGGCCGGCCACCGACTACTGGTTCCGCTTCTCCTCCGGCGGCACCGACTCCCCCGCCGCGCGCACCCGCACCGCCCCGGCGGCCGACGCGGCCGTCACGAACCTCCGCTTCGGCGTGGTCTCCTGCGCCAACTGGGAAGCCGGTTACTTCTCCTCGTACCGCCATCTCGCGGCCCGCGGCGACCTGGACGCCTGGCTGCACCTCGGCGACTACGTCTACGAGTACGGCACCGGCGAGTACGGCACGCGCGGCACGGTCGTACGCCCGCACGCCCCGGCCCACGAGATCGTCACGCTCGCCGACTACCGCATCCGGCACGCGCGGTACAAGACCGACCCGGACCTCCAGGCCCTGCACGCCACGGCCCCGGTCGTGGCGATCTGGGACGACCACGAGTTCGCCAACGACGCCTGGCCGGGCGGTGCCGAGAACCACACGGAGGGGGCGGAGGGCGCCTGGTCCGCCCGCCAGGCCGCCGCCAAGCAGGCCTACTTCGAGTGGATGCCGGTGCGTCCGGCGATCGCGGGCACCACCTACCGCCGGCTGCGTTTCGGCAAGCTGGCCGACATCTCGCTGCTGGACCTGCGGTCCTTCCGCTCGCAGCAGGTCAAGGTGGGCAACGGCGAGGTCGACGACCCGGACCGCACGCTCACCGGCCGCGCCCAGCTCGACTGGCTCAAGGCGGGACTGCGGGCGTCCGACACCACCTGGCGGCTGGTCGGCAACTCGGTGATGATCTCGCCGTTCGCCATCGGCTCGCTCTCCGCCGACCTGCTGAAGCCCCTCGCCAAGCTGCTCGGCCTGCCGCAGGAGGGCCTGGCCCTCAACACCGACCAGTGGGACGGCTACACCGACGACCGCCGCGAGATCCTCGCCCACCTGCGCGCGAACGCCATCCGCAACACGGTCTTCCTCACCGGCGACATCCACATGGCCTGGGCCAACGACGTACCGGTGGACGCCGGCACGTATCCGCTGTCCCCGTCCGCCGCCACGGAGTTCGTCGTCACCTCGGTCACCTCGGACAACCTCGACGACATCGTCAAGGTCCCGGAGGGCACGGTCTCCGCGATCGCCTCGCCCGTCATCCGCGCCGCCAACCGGCACGTCCACTGGGTCGACACCGACCGCCACGGCTACGGCGTCCTGGACATCACGGCCGAGCGCGCCCAGATGGACTACTACGTCCTGTCCGACCGCGCGAAACGCGACGCGACCGCCAAGTGGGCCCGCTCCTACCGCACCCGCAGCGGCACACAGAAGCTCGAGCGGGTCCACGACCCGGTGTGAGCCCCGGGTAACCGTCGCCTACAGACTGTCGAGGAAGCCGAGCGCCACCCGCCAGGTGGCCTCGGCGGCCTCCTCGTCGTAGTCCGGCAGGTCGGGGTCGGTGTAGAGGTGGCCGGCCCCGGCGTACCGGTACACCTCGACGTCCGCGCCGGTCCGGCCCATCCGCAGATACCAGGCGCTGAGCCAGTCGTCCGTCTCGAAGGGATCCGGCTCCGCCACATGCAGCTGGACCGGCAGCTCGTCCGCCGTGACATCCGGCGCGATGTCCGACGTGCCGTGCAGGAGCAGCAGCCCGCGCGCCTTGTCGTCGCCGAGGGCGAGGGTCTGGGCGATCGAGGCGCCGAGCGAGAATCCCGCGTACACCAGGCCGCGCTCGGAGTAGGGCGCGGCCGCCAGCACGGCCCGCTTCAGCAGCTCGTCCTTGCCGATCTTCTCCTGGTGCTCCATGCCCTCCTCGACCGCCTCGAACGTGCGCCCCTCGAAGAGGTCGGGCGTCCACACCTCGTGTCCGGCCGCGCGCAGCCGGTCAGCGGCCTGGAGCACCGCGGGCCGCAGCCCCTGGGTCGAGTGAAAGAGCATGATGTTCATGGAGCCATGGTGCCAGCCAGGTGTGACAGCGCCAGATCGCGGCAGTACCCACGACCGGACGGAAGTCACATGTTCATGCCTGCCGTGAGCCGGTTAGGTTCGGGGGCATGGAAAACCTGCTGCGACCGCTGATCGTGGTCGGTGGCTCGGTCGTGCTCACGCTCGTGATCGCCTGGGCCACCGACTTCCTGCTGCGCAAGGCCGACGAACGGCACCACGAGACCCCGCTGTGGGGTCTGCTCCGCCGCGGCCGCATCCCCTACCAGCTCGTGCTCTGCGCGGCCCTGCTGAGAGGCTTGTACGACGAGGCGCAACTGCTTCAGAGCCGCGACGAGGGCGTCGGCCGGGTACTGACCCTGGTGCTGATCGGGTCGGCCGCCTGGCTGGTGATCCGTATCGCGGCGGCGATCGTCGAGACGTCGTACAGCCGGTACGCCAGTGCCCGGGCCCACCGCGACCCGGCCAGGGTCCGCCGGGTGCGCACCCAGGTGACGCTGATCATGCGGGTGGTGTCCGCGGTCGTCGGCGTGGTGGCCGCGGCGAGCATGCTGCTGACGTTCCCGGCGTTCCGGGCGGCGGGCGCCTCGCTGCTGGCCTCGGCCGGCATCCTCGGCATCGTCGCCGGTGTCGCCGCCCAGTCCACGCTGAGCAACATGTTCGCGGGGTTTCAGATCGCCTTCGGCGACATGGTGCGCATCGGGGACACCGTGGTGGTGGACGGCGAGTGGGGCACGGTCGAGGAGATCACGCTGACGTTCCTGACCGTCCACACCTGGGACGAGCGCCGGATCACCATGCCGGTCTCGTACTTCACGTCCAAGCCGTTCGAGAACTGGTCGCGCGGCACCCCGCAGATGACCGGCATCGTCTTCTGGCACGTCGACCACACGGCCCCCGTGGACGCGATGCGCGAGAAGCTCCGCGACATCCTGCGCGAGTGCCCGGCCTGGGACGGCCGCGCCTACAACCTGTGCGTCACGGACACCACCCCGAGCACCCTGCAGGTGCGGGCCCTGGTGACGGCCAAGGACGCGGACGACATCTGGACGGTGCGGGTCGCGGTCCGCGAGCAGATGGTCCGCTGGCTGGCCGACGAGCACCCGTACGCCCTCCCCCGGGTCAACACGGCGGACGCGCTCCTGCCGCCGTCCTGGAACGGCCACCGACCGTCGCAGGACGGCGTCCCGCCCCAGCAGCGCCGCTACCACGGCTCGGCGAGGCCGGAGCGCTGAGGACGCCGACAAGCAAGCTGACAAAGAGGGCTGCCCGTACCGCGGGCAGCCCCCTTCCCGGCGGTCAGTGACCCCGTTCGGCGCCGCCGTTGACCTGGATGATCTGGGAGGTGATGTGCCCGGCACCCGAGGAGGCCAGCCAGTGCAGGGTCTCGGCGACGTCCCCGGGGGTCCCGGCCCGCCCGTTCGAGGTCTCGCCGACGAGCCGCGCCCGCCGCTCCTCGCCCATGGCGTCCCCGAAGAACTCGGTGTCCTCGACATAGCCGGGCGCGACCACGTTCACGGTGATGTCCCGCGGCCCCAGCTCCCGGGCCAGGTCATGGACGTAGGGATGCAGGCCGGCCTTGGCCGCCGCGTACGCCCCGCTCCCGGATCCCCGGTAGGCGGCGATGGAACCGAGGAACAGCACCCGCCCGCCGGGCTCGGCGAGCCGCGGCTTCAGAGCCTCGGTGAGCAATACGGCGGTCAGGGTGTTGAGCCGGAAGTTCACGGTCCAGTTGTGCGCGACGGCTTCGAGCGGATCGTCACCGCCGGCGTCCGGTTCGAGCAGCCCACTGCCTCCGGCACTGTGCACGAGCACGTCCACGGCTCCGAACTCCCGCTCCACGAACGCGGCCACACCCCGCACGTCCGCCGGCTCGGTGAGATCCGCCGCATACGTCCGCGCCCCCGGCACTCCGGCCTTCTCCAGCACATCGGCCCGCCGCCCGAGCAACAGGACCTGATCCCCGCCCGCGGCGAACGCCCGAGCCGCCGCGAGCCCGATCCCGGTCCCTCCACCACTGATCACAACATTCCGAACCATACGACGACCCTACGACCCGTCAGACGCCGACGGCAAAGACCCCGCCGGGAACAACTCACCGCATCGACCGCACATCAAGATGCCGCAACACCCGGTCCACGACCTCCGGATCGGCCCCCGGCTCACTCCGCGCCGCCAGCACCTCGTGCCGCGCCGCACTCAGCATCTCCTGCTGGATCCGCCGCACCCGCTTCAGCCGCCGCGCGCGCTCCCGGGAGGCCTCCCGCCGCTCATCCTCCGCGACCTCGGGACTGATCCGCACCCCGATGTCGAAGGCCCGCCGCAACATCTGCTCGGACAACTCCTCCGGGAGCTCCTCTTGCTCCTCGATCTCGCGCAGCCTCCGCTTCGCCGCCTTGGACGCCCGGATCGCCAGTTCCTTCGCGAGTTCCTTCTCCTGGTCCCTGTCGGCCTTCACGCCCAGCCGCCGCACCAGCCACGGCAACGTCAGCCCCTGCACCACCAGCGTCGCCACGATCACCCCGAACGCGATGAAGATGAGCTCGTCCCGGTTGGGGAACGGCGCCCCCGCGTCCGTCTCCAAGGGGATGGCCAGCACCAACGCCACCGAGGCCACCCCGCGCATCCCCGACCACCACATCACCACGGTCTCGCGCCAGCTCACCGGGATGTCCTCGTCGTAGTCCCGCCGCGCGTGCAGCCGTTTGGTGAGCCAGGTCGCCGGCAGCAGCCACAGCAGCCGTACGAACACGACGACGACCACCACCACCGCCGCCCAGCCGAGCAGCTCGCCCCACCGGCCGGACGCGGTGCGAATGGCGTTGTGCAGCTCGAGACCGACCAGCCCGAACGCGACGCCGGTGACGAGCGTGTCGACGATGTTCCAGAACGTGTGTCCGGCCAGCCGTGTCATGACGTCGTCGGCGTCGGACCCGTACTCCGCGAGGAACACCGCGGTGGTGAGCACGGCGAGCACTCCGGACCCGTGCAGTTCCTCGGCCATGACGTACGAGGCGTACGGCACCAGCAGGGTCAGCCCGATCTGCAGGGTCGCGTCCCCGAGCAGATCCATCAGCTTGTTCGCGCCCCAGCCCAGCGCGATGCCCACGGCCGCACCCACCACTGCCGACAGCACCAGATCGAGCCCGGCCTGCCAGGGCGAGAACGTCCCGCTGACGGCGGCGGCGATCGCCACGTGGTAGAGGACGATGGCCGTCACGTCGTTGAACAGCCCCTCGCCCTCCAGGATCGACACCAGCCGGCGCGGCAGCCCCAGCTGCCCGGCGACGGCGGTCGCCGCGACCGGGTCCGGCGGCGCCACCAGCGCACCGAGCGCGAACGCCGCGGCGAGCGGCAGCCCCGGCACGATCGCGTCGGCCGCGGCGGCCACGCAGGCCATGGTGACGAACACCAGCGCCACGGCCAGCAGGAAGATCGGTCTCTTGTTAGCCGCGAACTGCCGCCATGAGGTGCGCCGCACGGCGGCGTACAACAGGGGCGGCAGCAGCAGCGGCAGGATGAGGTCCGGCGGGATCTCGACGTTCGGTACGAAGTCGAGCAGCGCGAGGACTATGCCCAGGAGCGTCATCAGCACCGGCGCGGGCACCCGCAGCCGGTCCCCGACCGGGACGCTGATCACGGCCCCGAGCAGCAGCACGAACAACAGGGCCAACTGATCCACGGTCAGCGCTCCGGGAGGTCAGACGGTCATACGACTGAACTCAAGCCTGCCACGCAACTCCAATGACAAACCGTTTCGGCACCCGCGGCGAGCGGCTACAGCGAACGACGCATCTCCTGGTGCGGGATACCGGCCTCCAGGTACTCCGGCCCGTACGCCTCGTAGCCGAGCCGCTCGTAGAAGCCGAGCGCGTGCGTCTGGGCGTGCAGGTCCACGGCCGCGAGTTCCCGCGCGCGTGCCGCGTCCTCGATGGCCCGCACCAGGGCGCCCCCGACACCGAGGCCGCGCGCCTGGCCGGCCACGGCGAGCCGGCCGAGGCAACCCACGGACGGGCCGGCTCCGGTCTGCGCCACGGCTGCCTCGCCGTACAGCAGCCGCCCGGTCCCGAGCGGCACGCCGTCCTCCCGGACGGCCAGCACATGCACGGCCGCCGCGTCGTACGCGTCGTACTCGAGGTCCTCCGGCACGCCCTGCTCGCCGACGAAGACCTCCTTGCGCACCGCGAAGCACGCCTCACGGTCGGTGGGGTCCTCCGCGACGCGCACCGCATACCGCGGGGTGGTCATGCGTACGTCTCCTCCCGGACCTGGTCCAGGGCCTTCTGCAGGTCCTCCGGGTAGTCGCAGGAGAACTCCGCCCACTGTCCGTCCCCGGGGTGCTCGAAGCCGAGGCGCACCGCGTGCAGCCACTGGCGGGTCAGGCCGAGGCGCTTGGCGAGGGTCGGGTCGGCGCCGTAGGTCAGGTCGCCGACGCAGGGGTGCCGGTGGGCGGCCATGTGGACGCGGATCTGGTGGGTGCGGCCGGTCTCCAGCTTCACATCGAGGAGCGACGCCGCACGGAAGGCCTCGATGAGGTCGTAGTGCGTGACGGACGCCTTGCCCTCGGCGGTGACCGCCCACTTGTAGTCGTGGTGGGGGTGGCGGCCGATGGGCGCGTCGATGGTGCCGCTGGTCGGGTCGGGGTGGCCTTGGACGAGCGTGTGGTACCGCTTGTCGACCGTGCGCTCCTTGAACTGGCGCTTCAGCGACGTGTACGCGTACTCCGACTTGGCCACGACCATCAGCCCTGACGTGCCGACGTCGAGTCGGTGCACGATGCCCTGGCGCTCGGCGGCCCCGGAGGTGGAGATCCGGTACCCGGCGGCGGCCAGGCCCCCGATGACGGTCGGCCCGGTCCAGCCCGGCGACGGGTGAGCGGCCACGCCCACCGGCTTGACGATCACGACCACGTCATCGTCGTCGTGCACGATCTCCATGCCCTCGACCGGCTCGGCCACCACCTGCACCGGCGCGGGTGCCTGCGGCATCTCGACCTCCAGCCAGGCGCCGCCGTGCACACGCTCCGACTTTCCGACCACCGACCCGTCGACCGCGACCTTTCCCGCGGCGGCGAGTTCGGCCGCCTTGGTCCGGGAGAAGCCGAACATGCGGGAGATGGCGGCGTCGACGCGCTCGCCCTCCAGTCCGTCGGGCACGGGCAGGGTGCGGATCTCGGGAATCGTGCTCACCCGTCGAGTATGCCGGACGGCTCCGACAGTCCCGACCGGCGCCTGTCAGTCCTTGTGGACGGTGCCGTCCGGGTCGAGCCCCTTGAACGACAGCAGCACGATCAGGATGCCGCCGCACACGATCGCCGAGTCGGCCAGGTTGAAGACGGCGAAGTGCTTGGGCGCGATGAAGTCCACGACCGCGCCCTCGAAGACACCCGGCGCCCGGAAGATCCGGTCGGTGAGGTTGCCCAGCGCACCGCCGAGCAGCAGCCCGAGCGCGAGCGCCCAGGGCAGGCTGTAGAGCTTGCGGGCGAGCCGGGCGATCACCACGATCACCGCCGCCGCGATCATGGTGAAGATCACCGTGAAGGCCTCGCCGAAGCCGAAGGCCGCACCCGCGTTGCGGATCGCCTCGAACTTCAGCCAGTCCCCGATGATCTCGATGGGCGGGTGGTGCTCCAGCTTGGCCACCACGATCATCTTGGTGCTCAGGTCGAGGGCGTACGCGAACAGGGCGACGGCGAACAGGACCGCGATACGGCGCTTGCCCCTGGGCTGCGCGGCCGTGGGCTCCTGCTCACCCGTGCCGGGCTCTCCGGTGGCCCGGGTGCCCTCGGAGTCGGCGCGCTCGCCCGACGCCGCGTCTTCGGGCCGCTCCCGCCCGTCCCCGGCAGCATCCGGTGTGTCCGGCGTACCGATGATGCGCTCCGCCTCTGCCACGTGAGTCCCTCAACCTAGGTGCCTGACTGAGGACGAGGGTACGGCACGCCCTGCGGGCCCCACGTGCTCAGGAGGCATTCGGCCGCCGGTCAGTACCTGCGCTCCTGCTTCTGCTTGCACTCCACGCACAGCGTGGCCCGCGGGAAGGCCTGCATCCGGGCCTTGCCGATGGGGTTGCCGCAGTTCTCGCACAGGCCGTAGGTGCCGGAGTGCAGGCGGTCCAGCGCGCGCTCGGTCTGGGTGAGCATCTCGCGCGCGTTGGCGGCCAGGGCCAGCTCGTGCTCGCGGGTGATGTTCTTGGTTCCCGTGTCCGCCTGGTCGTCGCCCGCGCCGTCCCCGGAGTCGCGCATCAGACCGACGAGCGAGCGCTCCGACGACGTGATCTCCTCCCGCAGCCGGGTCTCCTCGGACGTCAGCTCGGCACGCGCCTCCTCGACCTCCGCCTCCGTCCAGGGGTCCTCCCCCGGGCGTACCGCGAGCTCACCGGGCTCCGCCGCGGCGACCCGTGCCTTCGGAACGGCGGTCTTGGCCGCCGTCGCCGTGCCAGGAGTCTTCTTAGCACCCACCGTGGTCGCTCCCGTCTGCGTCGCGGCCTCGGCCGCGTCCGCCTTCTTGGCCGTGCTGTTCCCGGCCTTGTCCTGTGTGACCGCGCCGGGGCGGGCAGTGCCCTTCCCGGCCGCGCTCTTCGTGGTGGTGCTCTTGCCTCCGGCGCGCACGCCCTCGGCCCCGACGCCCTTCTCAGCGGCGACGGCCTTGGCGGCCTTCGCCCTCTTGACCGCGGCCTTCTTCTCCGCCGTCCCGCCGGCAGCCGCCTTCTTGCCCGCGGCCTTCTGCTCCGCTGTCTCCTCGGCGGCCGCCTTCTTGGCCGCCGTCTTCTGCTCCGCCGTCTCATCGACAGCCGCCTTCTCGGCCGCCGTCTTCTTGCCGGCGACTTTCCCGGCCGCGGCTTTCGCGCCCGCAGCTTTCCCGGCCGCGGCCTTCTTGGCCGTCGCCTTTCTGACCGCCGTCTTCTTGGTTGCTGGCTTCTTGGCCGTCGCGTTTCTGACCGCCGTCTTCTTGGTTGCTGGCTTCTTGGCCGCCGACTTCTTGGCCGCAGTCCTCTCAGCCGCAGTCCTCTCAACCTCAGTCTTCTCGGCCTCAGTCTTCTCGGCCTCAGTCTTCTCGACCGCAGCCTTCCCGGCCTCAGGTTTTTCGCTCGGCCCCCTGGCCACTGCCGTCTTGGCCGTGACCTTCCTGGCCACGGCCTTTCCCGCCGCGGTCTTCTTGGCCGTCACCTTCCTGACCGCCGCCTTGGTCCTGGTGACAGCCGCCTTCGTCCCCTCGGTCGCCTTCTCGGTCGCCCGTCCCGCCGAGCCTCCCTGGGTGGTCTTCTTCCCGCCCGGGTCCTTGGGCGCACCGCCGGAGGCCTCCGCGGACCTGCCGGACGCCGGCTGCTGTACGGCGGTCTTCTTCGCCACCATGGCCGCGGCCCCTTCACATATTGTGACCTTGCTCGCGAATCGTGCTGGGACGATAAATCGACTTGAGTCCCGCGGCAACGGGGCACACCGCCCGATTCGCCCGCCTCGCGCATGCCGCGCGGCGAACCTGCATCCGTTGTGCCCAGCTCCCCGCCCGGTAATCCGCCGAGCCGGACGTCCCAGGATCCGAACACCCATACCTCGCCATTCGGGTCATCAAACCCAAACGGCACCTCTCGCGTCCCCCCGTCCCCAGCGGCCCCGAAAAGCGGTCGGCCGCTGTCCGCCCGGCGCCGTACACTGGGCGGAGCGAAAAGCATGGATGGGGACGAGTAGCGGCGTACGCAGCCCAGAGCGACCCGGGGACGGTGGAAGCCCGGGGGCGAGCGCGACGTGAAGATCACCCCGGAGCCGCCGGAAGAAAGCCGCAGCCGAACAGCAGCGGCCGGTAGAACCGGCATCGCGACCCCAATGAGGGGGCTCACCGGCGCACACCCCGCACCGGAGGGCCAAGGAGGGTGGTACCGCGGGAGCGCGCCGAAGTCGGCGCAGGCAATGACGTAGCTCTCGTCCCTCCGGACGGAAGGCAGCAAGTCCGCCGGAGGAAGCCCGCTGATGACATCGCCGACGTACCGCCAAGTGCCCGCCCAGGTCGACCTGCCCGCCCTCGAGCACGCCGTGCTCACGTTCTGGGACGAGCAGAAGATCTTCACCAAGAGCCTGGAGCAGTCCGAGGGCCGCCCCGAGTGGGTGTACTACGAGGGCCCGCCCACCGCCAACGGCATGCCGGGCGCCCACCACATCGAGGCCCGCGTCTTCAAGGACGTCTTCCCCCGCTTCCGCACCATGCGCGGCTACCACGTGGCCCGCAAGGCCGGCTGGGACTGCCACGGCCTCCCGGTGGAGCTGGCGGTGGAGAAGGAGCTCGGCTTCTCCGGCAAGCAGGACATCGAGGCGTACGGCATCGCCGAGTTCAACGCGAAGTGCCGCGAGTCGGTGACCCGGCACACCAACGCCTTCGAAGAGCTCACGACCCGCATGGGGTTCTGGACCGACCTCAACGACCCCTACCGCACCATGGACCCCGCGTACATCGAATCGGTCTGGTGGTCGCTCAAGGAGATCTTCAACAAGGGCCTGCTGGTCCAGGACCACCGCGTCGCCCCCTGGTGCCCCCGCTGCGGCACGGGCCTGTCCGACCACGAGCTGGCGCAGGGCTACGAGACGGTCGTCGACCCGTCCGTGTTCGTCCGCTTCCCGCTCACCTCCGGCCCGCTCGCCGGTGAGGCCGCGCTCCTGGTGTGGACGACCACGCCCTGGACCCTGGTCTCCAACACGGCCGTCGCCGCGCACCCCGAGGTCACCTACGTCGTCGCGACGAAGGGCCCGGAGAACGCGGAGAAGCTGGTCGTCGCCGAGCCGCTCGTCGCCAAGGCCCTCGGCGAGGGCTGGGAGACCACCGGCCAGACCTTCACGGGCGCCGAGATGGAGCGCTGGACGTACCAGCGCCCGTTCGAGCTGGTCGAGTTCCCGGAGGCGGCGCACTTCGTCGTCAACGCCGACTACGTCACGACCGAGGACGGTACGGGCCTCGTCCACCAGTCCCCCGCCTTCGGTGAGGACGACCTCAAGGTCTGCCGCGCCTACGGTCTGCCGGTCGTGAACCCGGTCCGCCCGGACGGCACCTTCGAGGAGGACGTCCCCCTCGTCGGCGGCGTCTTCTTCAAGAAGGCCGACGAGAAGCTCACCGAGGACCTCGAGGGCCGCGGCCTGCTCTTCCGGCACATCCCGTACGAGCACAGCTACCCGCACTGCTGGCGCTGCCACACCGCGCTTCTCTACTACGCGCAGCCGTCCTGGTACATCCGCACCACGGAGATCAAGGACCGTCTCCTCACGGAGAACGAGAACACCAACTGGTTCCCGGACACGGTCAAGCACGGCCGGTACGGCGACTGGCTGGACAACAACATCGACTGGGCGCTGTCCCGCAACCGCTACTGGGGCACACCGCTGCCGATCTGGCGCTGCGAGGACGACCACCTCACCTGCGTCGGCTCCCTCACCGAGCTGACCGAGCTGACCGGCACCGACCAGTCGGGCCTGGACCCGCACCGCCCGTACATCGACGCGGTCACCTTCGCCTGCCCGCAGGACGGGTGCGGCCGGACGGCCACGCGCGTGCCCGAGGTCATCGACGCCTGGTACGACTCGGGTTCGATGCCGTTCGCGCAGTGGGGCTACCCGTACAAGAACAAGGAGACCTTCGAGGCCCGCTACCCGGCGCAGTTCATCTGCGAGGCCATCGACCAGACCCGCGGCTGGTTCTACACGCTGATGGCGGTCGGCACCCTGGTCTTCGACAAGTCGTCGTACGAGAACGTGGTCTGCCTCGGCCACATCCTCGCCGAGGACGGCCGCAAGATGTCCAAGCACCTGGGCAACACCCTGGAGCCCATCCCGCTCATGGACCGGCACGGCGCCGACGCGGTCCGCTGGTTCATGGCGGCCGGCGGCTCCCCCTGGGCGGCCCGCCGCGTCGGCCACGGCACCATCCAGGAGGTCGTCCGCAAGACGCTCCTCACCTACTGGAACACGGTCGCCTTCCAGGCCCTGTACGCCCGTACGTCGGACTGGGCCCCGTCCGAGGCCGACCCGGCCCCGGCCGACCGCCCCGTCCTGGACCGCTGGCTGCTGTCCGAACTGCACGCGCTCACCGACCAGGTCACCCAGGCCCTCGACGCCTACGACACCCAGCGCGCCGGCAAGCTGCTGTCCGCGTTCGTCGACGACCTGTCGAACTGGTACGTGCGCCGCTCCCGTCGCCGCTTCTGGCAGGGCGACAAGGCGGCGCTGCGCACGCTGCACGAGGTCGTCGAGACGGTGACGCAGCTCATGGCCCCGCTGACCCCGTTCATCACCGAGCGGGTCTGGCAGGACCTGATCGTTCCGGTCACCCCGGGCGCCCCGGAGTCGGTCCATCTGTCCTCCTGGCCACAGGCGGACCTCACGGCCATCGACCCGGAGCTGTCGAAGCAGATGGTGCTGGTGCGCCGGCTCGTGGAACTGGGCCGTGCCACGCGCGCGGAGTCGGGCGTCAAGACGCGTCAGCCGCTGTCCCGCGCCCTGATCGCCGCGTCGGGCTTCGACGCGCTCGACTCCGGACTCCGCACACAGATCACGGAGGAGCTGAACGTCGAGTCGCTCGCGACGCTGAGCGATGTCGGCGGCAGCCTCGTCGACACCACGGCCAAGGCCAACTTCCGCGCGCTGGGCAAGCGGTTCGGCAAGCGCGTCCAGGACGTGGCCAAGGCGATCGCGAACGCGGACGCGGCCGGCCTGTCCCTGGCCCTGCGCGAAGGCACGGCGTCGGTGGAGGTCGACGGCGAGACCATCACGCTCGCTCCCGACGAGGTGATCATCACAGAGACGCCGCGCGAGGGCTGGTCGGTGGCGTCGGACTCGGGTGCCACGGTCGCCCTCGACCTGGAGATCACGGAGGAACTCCGGCGTGCGGGCCTGGCCCGTGACGCGATCCGGCTGATCCAGGAGGCCCGCAAGAACAGCGGCCTCGACGTGGCCGACCGCATCGCGCTGCGCTTTACGGCCACGGACGCGGCGACGGTCGCGGCCCTGAACGGCCACGCCGGCCTGATCGCCGACGAGGTCCTGGCGACGGACTTCGCGCAGGGCGAGGCGGACGACACGTACGGCGAGCCCTTCACCGACGAGGGTCTGTCCCTGACGTTCCGCCTGCGCAAGGCGTAACGCTCAGTCCGAAGGCCCGGTCCCGCCAAAGATCTTGGTGGGACCGGGCCTTCGGCGTTGCGTACGCACGAACGCGGTTGCGCACGCACGAACAGGCATGGCAAGGGCAGGGCACAGGCATGGCAAAAGGGCGAGGCCCCGGGATCAACCCGGGGCCTCGCCCTGAACGCTGCCGATGTCTACGCCGTACTACTGGCCATCAGGCCGTCAGTTGTCATCCTCGTCGATCAGGAAGCCCCGCATGGGCGAGGGCGCCTGGCCCATGGGCGACGGGCCCTGCGGACGCACCGGCGCCATCGGCTGGGTCATCGCCGGAGACATCTGCTGCTGACCGCCGTAGGACGGACCGGACTGCGACGGGGGGCCGCCCATCGTCTGGTTGCCGCCACCGTAGGACGGGGCGCTCGCGCCGGCCGGAGCCATGGAAGGCGCCGGGGACGGCGGGAGGGACGCGGCAGCCGGAGTGCGCGGCGGAGCCAGCGAGTCGTCGGCCTGAGTCTCCAGCTGGCGCAGCTGCGACTCCAGGTACGACTTCAGGCGCGTGCGGTACTCGCGCTCGAAGCCGCGCAGGTCCTCGACCTTGCGCTCCAGCGTGGCGCGAGCGGACTCCAGGGAGCCCATCGCCACGCGGTGCTTCTCCTGCGCGTCCCGCTCCAGGGCGTCGGCCTTGGCACGGGCGTCACGCTCCAGACCCTCGGCACGCGAACGCGCTTCCCCGACGATCTTGTTGGCTTCGGAACGGGCCTCGGCGATCGCCTGGTCGGCGGTCTGCTGGGCCAGCGAGAGGACACGGGCGGCGCTGTCGCCACCGGGGCCTCCTTGACCGGGGCCGCCCATCGGACCGCCCATGGGGCCGCCCATCGGGCCACCCATCTGCTGCTGCATCGGGGGCTGACCCATGGGGCCCGGACCGCCCGGACCCTGGCCCATCGGACCGGGACCCTGCGGACCACCCTGACCGCCGGGACCGGCGGGCAGCTGCGGGGCACCGCTCGGCAGCTGGGGCGGACCACCCATGGGGCCACCCATCTGCTGCTGCGGCGGGCCCGATATGCCGGCGGGTACGGGACCACCCGGACCGCGCATGCCCTGCTGCTGCTGTTGTTGCTGTTGTTGCTGCTGCTGATCCTGCTGGGGCTCCGGAGGCTTGCGCATGTTCTGCTGGTTCTGGGCAGCAGCGCGCGTGGCCGCGGCCAGCTTGGCGCGCAGGTCCTCGTTCTCGCGGAGCAGGCGGGTCAGTTCGGCTTCGACCTCATCGAGGAAGGCATCGACCTCGTCCTCGTCATAGCCTTCTCGGAGGCGGACGGTCGTGAACTGCTTGTTCCGCACGTCCTCGGGGGTCAACGGCATCTCTTCACCTCAACGTAGTCGTCGGCATTCGGCAAGACGGTAGGTCACATCGCTCATCACAGCCGGCTCACGATCGAGATCAGGATGTAGACGATGATCATCAGTACGAAGAAGGACAGGTCTAGCGCCACGCCCCCGAGACGCAGCGGCGGAATGACCCGCCGCAGAAGCTTGAGCGGTGGATCAGTGACAGTGTAGGTGGCCTCCAGAACGACCACCATCGCCTTGCCGGGTTGCCATGAGCGGGCGAACTGGAAGACATAGTCCATGACCAACCGGAAGATGAGCACGATGAGGAAGCACATCAGCGCGATGTAGACAACATCCAAAACCACGCTCATGACCTGCGCTTCCCTCTCCCCTGTGCCTGCTGGGTACTGCTGTTTCCGGTGGTGCGTCTCAGCTCTGGTTGAAGAACCCGCCCTCTGCGATGCGGGCCTTGTCCTCCGCCGTGACATCGACGTTAGCAGGCGACAACAGGAACACCTTCTGCGTCACCCGCTCGATACTGCCGTGAAGACCAAACACCAGACCAGCCGCAAAGTCGACAAGTCGCTTCGCGTCTGTGTCATCCATCTCAGTCAGATTCATGATCACCGGAGTGCCTTCACGGAAGTGTTCCCCGATGGTACGGGCCTCGTTGTAGGTCCGTGGGTGGAGTGTGGTGATCCGGTAAGGCTCTCGTTCGGACACGACCTTGGGCATGATCACCGGTGCGTTCTTCTCCAGACTTGCGCGTTCTTGTGTGATGGATGCCACGGGCGCGATGCGCGCCGGGCGGCCGGATTCCGCGGGGAGCGAAGCGGAACGAGGGGCCGGTTCGCGAGGCACGGACGGCTGTACGACTCGTACCTCTTCGTCCCTTTGGGGCTGATGTGAGACGTGCGGCTGATGGGACGGCTCATGCCGTCGGTGGTCCCGCTCGGGCTCCGGGTCCAGTTCGGGTTCGAAGTCGTCGTCGGGGTCGAATCCGCGGCCGTCGTACCCATCGTCCTCCACGAGGCCGAGGTAGACCGCCATCTTGCGCATCGCGCCGGCCATGCTCTGAGTCCTCCGCTCTGTGGTGGATCTGCTGACGACTGCCAAGTGCCTGCGATCCACGAGGTCCTTGAGTCCGCCTTTCGGCGGCAATGACCATATTTTCTGCTGTGGTCCGACTTCTTGGCGACGTTACCCGAGCCTGGGGCGGACTCCGAGTACCGCGCTGCCGACGCGCACATGTGTCGCTCCGGCCGCCACAGCCTGTTCGAGATCCGCACTCATCCCTGCCGAGACCATGGTGGCAGTCGGATGACTCCGGCGCAGGTCGGTCGACAAAACCATCAACCGCTCGAACGCCGCCTGTTCGCGTCCCGCGTACTCGCCGGTGAGCGGTGCGACGGTCATCAGTCCGCCGAGCCGCAACCCCGGCGCCTCGGCCACGAGGCCGGCCAACTCCTCGATCCCGCCGGGGGCCACGCCGCCCCGCTCGCCCCTCGCGCTCTCCCCGGCGTCGAGCGCGACCTGGAGCAGACACCCCAGTTCGCGCCCGGCCCGGACCGCTTCCTTCGACAAAGCTGTGACGAGCTTGGAACGATCGACGGCGTGCACGAAGTCCGCGTAACCGACCACCGATCGCACCTTGTTGGTCTGGAGCTGACCGACAAAATGCCACGTAAGGGGCAGATCCGCGCAGGCGGCGGCCTTGGGGGCCGCGTCCTGGTCGCGGTTCTCGGCGACATGCCGCACCCCGAGTTCCGACAACACGCGCACATCGCTCGCGGGATAGGTCTTGGTGACCACGATCAGGGTCACTTCCTCGCGTCCCCGACCAGCGGCCGCGCATGCGTCGGCGATGCGCCGCTCAACATTCGCCAGATTCGCGGCGAGTTCGTCCTTGCGGTCAGTCATGCCCCATCAGTCCAGCCACACATAGCCCGCGAGCCGACCGGTGGTGCGGTCGCCGCGGTACGAGAAGTGATCGTCCGACTCCAGCGTGCACACCGGAGACTGCGCCCGGTCGCGCACCCCGAGCCGTTCGAGCTGGGCGTGCACTCCGGCACTCACGTCGACCGCCGGAGTGCCCCAACTGGTTTCGGCGTACGCCGCCGGCTCGACGGCGGACACCTCGGCGCGCATCGCCTCGGGCACTTCGTAACACCGGCCGCAGACGGTGGGCCCGGTGCGGGCGACGATCCGGGAGGGCTCGGCGCCCAGTTCCGTCATCGCGCGTAGCGCGGCCGGAACGACCCCGGCGATCATGCCGGGCCGGCCCGCGTGAGCCGCTGCGGCGATCCCGGCGACCGGGTCGGCGAGCAGGACCGGCACGCAGTCCGCGGTGAGCACGGCGAGGGCGAGCCCTCGCTTCACCGTGACGATCGCGTCGACCGACGGGATCTCGGACGAAGATCCCCACGGCCGGTCCACCACCGCCACGTCGGACCCGTGCACCTGGTTCATCCAGACCACCCGGTCCGGCTCGACGCCCAGGGACTTGGCGGCCAGCTCCCGGTTGGTGCGTACGGCGTCGGGGTCGTCGCCGACCGCTCCGCCGAGATTGAGCTCCTCATACGGAGCGGCGCTCACTCCGCCCCACCGGTCGGTGAAGCCGAAGTGGGCGCCGCCCACGCTCTCGCGCTGTCCTATCACGTCAGGAGGATCACTTAAGGAAGTCCGGTACGTCCAGTTCCTCGGCCGCGCTGTCCGAGTAGGTCCGCGGCGCCGGCGGGACCGGCGGGGCGACCGGGATGTCGTTGACCGGCTCCGGAGCGGGCTCCGGGTCCTCCTTCGGGGTCACGCTGCCGAGCGAGCCGAAGGACGGGCGGCTCTCGGTCTGCCGTGCCGGGGTCGGCTCCTCGCGCTTGGCCGAGGACGAGCCGAGGACGTTGTCCCGCTTGGACGGCGGCTGACCGCCGTCGAAGCCGGCCGCGATCACGGTGACCCGGACCTCGTCGCCGAGGGCGTCGTCGATCACCGCACCGAAGATGATGTTGGCCTCGGGATGAGCGGCCTCACTCACCAGCTGGGCGGCCTCGTTGATCTCGAACAGGCCGAGGTCGGAACCGCCGGAGATGGAGAGCAGCACACCGCGGGCGCCGTCGATGGACGCCTCCAGCAGCGGCGAGGAGATCGCCATCTCGGCGGCGGCCACCGCACGGTCGTCGCCGCGCGCCGAGCCGATGCCCATCAGCGCCGAGCCCGCCTCGGACATGACCGACTTGACGTCGGCGAAGTCGAGGTTGATGAGGCCCGGGGTGGTGATGAGGTCGGTGATGCCCTGGACACCGGAGAGCAGGACCTGGTCGGCCGACTTGAAGGCGTCCAGCACCGAGACCTGGCGGTCCGAGATGGACAGCAGCCGGTCGTTCGGGATGACGATGAGGGTGTCGACCTCTTCGCGGAGCTCGGCGATGCCGTCCTCGGCCTGGTTCGCGCGGCGCCGCCCCTCGAAGGTGAACGGACGCGTGACCACACCGATGGTGAGAGCGCCGAGCGAGCGGGCGATGTTGGCCACGACGGGCGCGCCGCCGGTGCCGGTGCCGCCGCCTTCACCGGCTGTCACGAAGACCATGTCGGCCCCCTTGAGGACCTCCTCGATCTCCTCGCGGTGGTCCTCGGCGGCCTTGCGGCCCACGGCCGGGTTGGCTCCGGCGCCGAGTCCGCGGGTGAGTTCACGGCCGACGTCCAGCTTGACGTCGGCGTCGCTCATCAACAGAGCTTGCGCGTCGGTGTTGATGGCGATGAACTCGACGCCCTTGAGACCGACCTCGATCATCCGGTTGATGGCATTGACACCACCGCCGCCGACACCGATGACTTT
Organism: Streptomyces violaceus; assembly: GCF_036014075.1. Lineage (NCBI taxonomy): Bacteria > Bacillati > Actinomycetota > Actinomycetes > Kitasatosporales > Streptomycetaceae > Streptomyces > Streptomyces violaceus. The sequence goes on along the minus strand of NZ_CP107911.1, from coordinate 6,685,003 downwards.
GATGACTGCGAGGTAGTTCTGCGGTGCTGCCACGTCGAAGGCCTCTCGCCTCGAGTTACGTGTCGCCGAATCACCGTGACGCGCTGCGCCCCGCGACCCGACGACTGATGCCGAATGGGACGGTCCGTATCGCCGACCCGAACCCTAACCCTGAAGTTTAGGGTTACCAGTGTGTCTGTTCCTTGGAGTCTTCTGAACAGGACACTAAGTCGACAAGTGGCGCACGTTCAACGAACACGCCGAACCTCCCGTTTTTCTTTTCACCCTATGTGATCAGCCGTAGCACTGCCCAACCAGGGTGCTGGCCTGCGCGTATGTGCGTCAACTCACTGATGACGCGGGCGCGGTGGGAACACTCACGTCGAAGTAACGCGCGCCGGGCGAGGCTTTCATCAGGGCGGTGAGCGTACGGGCCTTGACCGCGCCCTTCTCGCTGCTGCCCCAGACGACCGTGCGGCCGTCCCTCAACTCCAGCGAGATGTCGTCGTAGGAACGGACCTTGACGGTCTGTGTGCCGCGGGCGACGTCGGCCGGAACGGCACGGGCGACGACGACCGCCTCGCGCACCAGCCGGGACTCGCCGAAGCGGCGCAGGCTCGCGGCGGCGGAGCTGGACCGGGACAGCGTCAATTCCAGTGCGGGCACGCCTTTCGGCGCCTCGGATACCGTGGCGAAACGGACACCTTCATCGTCCACTTCGACGAACTTTCCGCCCTTCTGGACAATCAGAACCGGAGTCCGCTCGACCACTTTCAGCCCGATTCCAGTGGGCCAGGAACGGACCACGTCAACCGAGTCAATTCGGGGCATTTTCCGGCGCAGTCGCGTCTCGATCGCTTCGGTGTCGACGGAAATCAGCGGCTTCCCGAGGGGAACGTCGGCGGCGGCCCGGACCTGAGCCGGTGTCAGGACCCTTGTGCCCGACACGGAGACACGCTCGGCACGCAGCCAGTCGGAGCCGTAGAACAGCCATACCGTCGGGAAGCCGAGGAAGACCAGGGCGAGACCCAGGATGACAATCACACGAAGCCGGGCCCGCCTCGACCGCGGGCGGGGCGGCGGGCCGGACGACTTCTGCTGGCGTTCACCGCGCTCGGCGGTGGTCGATCCGGCCACGCTCCCCTGCCTTCCGTCATACAGTCCTAGCGGTGTGCACGACTGGCGGCGATCGCCTCGTACACCATGCCGACGAGCAGGTCGTCGGCGTCCCGGCGGCCGAACTCGGCGGCACTGCGGGACATCTGGTACAGCCGGTGCGGGTCGGCGAGCACGGGCAGGACGTTCTGCTGGACCCACTCGGGGGTCAGCTCCGCGTCGTCGACCAGCAGACCGCCGCCGGCCTTGACCACCGGCTGGGCGTTGAGCCGCTGTTCGCCGTTGCCGATGGGCAGCGGGACGTAGGCGGCCGGGAGCCCGACGGCGGAGAGTTCGGCGACGGTCATCGCGCCCGCGCGGCAGAGCATCATGTCCGCCGCGGCGTACGCGAGGTCCATCCGGTCCAGGTAACTTACCGGGATGTAGGGGGGCATTCCCGGCATCTGGTGGACCTGCGGCAGTTCGTTCTTCGGACCGACCGCGTGCAGGATCTGGATTCCGGCCTGCTGGAGCCAGGGCGCGACCTGCTGGACGACCTCGTTCAGGCGGCGGGCGCCCTGGGACCCGCCGGTGACCAGCAGCGTGGGCAGGTTCGGGTCGAGACCGAAGGCGGCCCGGGCCTCGGGGCGTACGGCGGCGCGGTCCAGGGTGGCGATGGAGCGGCGCAGCGGGATGCCGATGTACCGGGAGTTGCGCAGCTTGCTGTCCGGGGTGGAGACGGCGACCTGGCTGGCGTACCGCGAGCCGATCTTGTTGGCCAGGCCCGGGCGGGCATTGGCCTCGTGGATGATGATCGGCACGCCCAGGCGCTTGGCCGCGAGGTAGCCGGGCAGGGCGACGTAGCCGCCGAAGCCGACCACGGCGTCCGCCTTGGTGCGCTCCAGGATCTGCTCGGTGGCCTTGATCGTGCCGCGCAGCCGGCCCGGGACGGTGATCAGCTCGGGGGTGGGCTTGCGCGGCAGCGGCACGGCGGGGATCAGCGCGAGTTCGTACCCACGCTCGGGTACGAGACGTGTCTCGAGGCCGCGCTCCGTTCCCAGGGCCGTGATGCCCACGCTCGGATCCTGCCTGCGCAGGGCGTCCGCGAGGGCGAGCGCGGGCTCGATGTGGCCCGCGGTTCCTCCGCCGGCGAGTACGACATGCACCGAAATTCACCGCTCTCCGGACGAGCGCGCCGCCGAGGCGCGCCGTCGCATCGTGTTCCATCTCCGGGGACTCCGAATGGAACCGGTGCCCCCAGCCCCCCGCTTTCTACCAAAGCGGGGTTGCCGCATCGCAAGCGCCGCCCGCGCAGCGGGCTCGTCGCGCGCGAAGGCGATCAGCAACCCGATGGCGAACATGGTCGGCAGCAGGGCGGATCCTCCGTAGGAGAACAGCGGGAGGGGGACGCCGGCGATCGGCAGCAGACCGAGCACCGCACCGATGTTGATCACGGCCTGGGCCGTGATCCAGGTGGTCACGCCTCCCGCGGCATACCTCACGAACGGGTCCTCCGTGCGTCCGGCCACGCGGATACCCGCATAGCCTAGAGCCGCGAAGAGGGCGAGTACCGACAGCGTCCCCGCCAGGCCCAGTTCCTCACCGGTGACGGCGAAGATGAAGTCGGTGTGGGCTTCGGGGAGTTGGCCCCATTTCTCCACACTCGCACCCAGCCCGGAACCGAAGATTCCGCCCGAGGCCAGGGCGTAGATTCCGTGTACGGCCTGCCAGCAGTCGACGGGACCAGACTGGGGTTCGGTGGCGCCGAGGCACTGCAGGCGGGCCATGCGGTTGGGGCTGGTCTTGATGAGGATCAGGCCGAGCACGGCGGCGATCGACAGCACACCGGCGAACAGCCTCGTGGGCGCGCCGGCCAGCCAGAGCAGGCCGAACAGGATGGCCGTGAGGATGATCGCCGTGCCCATGTCGCCGCCGATCATGATCAGCCCGAGCAGCATGAAGGCGGCCGGCACCAGCGGGACGAGCATGTGCTTCCACTGGGTCAGCAGCTTCTTGTCCTGCTTGCGGGCGAGCAGGTCGGCGCCCCACAGCACGAGGGCGAGCTTGCCGAACTCGCTGGGCTGGATCTGGAAGGAGCCGCCGACCGCGATCCAGTTCTGGTTGCCGTTGACCGACACTCCTATCCCCGGGATCTGCACCAGGGTCATCAGGAAGACGGCGCCCGCGAGGATGGGGTAGGCCAGCGCCCGGTGCAGCTTCACCGGCATCCGTGAGGCGGCGAACAGCAGACCGGCGCCGATCACCGCCGCGAGCAGCTGCTTGCGGAAGAAGTACGAGCCCGGCAGCGACATCTGCAGCGCGGTGATCTGGGAGGCCGAGTAGACCATCACCAGCCCCAGCACCGTGATCAGCAGGCTGCCGCCGAAGATCAGGTAGTAGGCGGTCAGCGGCCGGTCCCAGCCCCTGCGCGCCCGCAGGTACAGGGCCAGGACGCCGCTCTCGCGCGACGCCGGGGGCGCAGCGGGCCTGCGCACGGGCCGCTGCGCGGGCGGCCCTCCGGTACGGCTACCGGGCATGAACGGCTCCTGCGAGAGCGCGTGGGAGGGGTGGGGGCGCCGGCCCCCGGTCGGCGGCGGATGTCCGCCGGTTCGTCTCGGGCCACATCCGAGTCACGCGTCCCTCCATGGGTCCCGAAGCACCCGTCGTGGCCGAGACCGACCGTCAGGTGCCTGCGCCGAGTTCGCGAACCGCCTCCGCGAACGCGTCACCACGCTTGTTGTAGTTGGTGAACATGTCCATCGAGGCGCAGGCCGGGGCCAGCAGCACCGTGTCGCCGGGCTGTGCGAGCCGCCGCGCCTCCTGGACGGCCTGGAGCATCGCCCCAGTGTCGGTCCGGTCGAGGTCGACGACGGGTACTTCCGGGGCGTGTCGCGCGAGGGCTTCCCGGATGAGCGCGCGGTCCGCGCCGATCAGCACGGCCCCGCGCAGCCTCCGGGCCGACTTGGCGACCAGCTCGTCGAAGACGGCACCCTTCGCTAGCCCGCCCGCGATCCACACGATCGACTCGTAGGCAGCCAACGAGGCTTCCGCCGCATGCGTGTTGGTGGCCTTGGAGTCGTCGACGTACGCGACGCCGTCCACGTCGGCCACGTGCGCGATGCGGTGGGCGTCCGGGGTGAAGGCCCGCAGACCGTCCCGTACGGCCTTGGCGGGCACGCCGTAGGCCCGGGCGAGGGCCGCCGCCGCGAGGGCGTTGGCGATGTTGTGCGGGGCCGGCGGGTTCACGTCGGCGACCTCGGCGAGCTCCTGGGCGTTCTTCTGCCGGTTCTCGACGAAGGCGCGGTCGACCAGGATGCCCTCCACGACACCGAGTTGGGAGGGCGCGGGCGTGCCGAGGGTGAAGCCGACGGCCCGGCAGCCCTCCTCGACGTCGGCCTCGCGGACCAGGTCCTCGGTGGCCTTGTCGGCGGCGTTGTAGACGCAGGCGATCCGATTGCCCTCGTAGATACGGCCCTTGTCGGCGGCGTACGCCTCCATGGAGCCGTGCCAGTCGAGATGGTCGGGGGCGAGGTTCAGTACGGCGGCCGAGTGGGCGCGCAGCGACGGCGCCCAGTGGAGCTGGTAGCTGGACAGCTCCACGGCCAGGACGTCGTACCGCTCCTCGCCGAGCACCGCGTCAAGAAGCGAGACGCCGATGTTGCCGACGGCGGCCGTGCGCAGACCCGCCGCCTTCAGGATCGAGGCGAGCATCTGGACGGTCGTGGTCTTGCCGTTGGTGCCCGTGACGGCGAGCCAGGGAGCGGCGTCGGGGCCGCGCAGGCGCCAGGCCAGTTCGACGTCGCCCCAGACGGGGACGTCCGCCTGCCCGGCCGCCGCGAACAGCGGCTTGTCCGGCTTCCAGCCGGGCGCGGTGACGATCAGTTCGGAGCCCTCGGGCAGGGTGTCGCCGTCGCCGAGGCGCACGGTGATGCCGAGCGCCTCAAGCTCGTCCGCCTGCGCCCGGGCGCGCTCGTCGGCGCCGTCGTTGACGACCGTGACGATCGCGCCGAGGCCGTGCAGCACCTTGGCCGCCGGGACGCCGGAGACGCCGAGCCCGGCGACGGTGATGTGCTTGCCCTGAAAGTCGAAAGGCTCCGAGGAGGTCACTTGTCCGCTGCCCATCCTGCGTAGAAGAGGCCCAGTCCGACGATTACACAAATGCCCTGGATGATCCAGAATCGGACCACGATGAGCACTTCGGACCAGCCCTTGAGTTCGAAGTGATGCTGGAGTGGCGCCATCCGGAAGACGCGCTTCCCGGTGAGGCGGAAGGAGCCGACCTGGATCACCACGGACATGGTGATCAGGACGAAGAGGCCGCCGAGGATGGCGATCAGCAGCTCGGTGCGGGAGCAGATCGCGAGGCCGGCGAGCACACCGCCGAGGGCGAGCGAACCGGTGTCCCCCATGAAGACCTTGGCCGGCGAGGTGTTCCACCACAGGAAGCCGAGGCAGGCACCCATCAGCGCCGAGGAGACCACGGCGAGGTCGAGGGGGTCCCTCACCTCGTAGCAGGCGCCCGGGTTGGTCAGGGTCTGCGCGTTGGCGCAGGACTCCTGGAACTGCCAGACGCCGATGAAGGTGTAGGCGCCGAAGACGAGCACCGAGGCGCCGGTCGCCAGACCGTCCAGACCGTCGGTCAGGTTCACGCCGTTCGACATCGCGAGAATCATGAACAGCGCCCAGACCACGAACAGCACGGGTCCGATCGTCCAGCCGAAGTCCGTGATGAACGACAGCTTCGTGGACGCCGGGGTGTTGCCGCGGTTGTCCGCGAACTGCAGCGACAGCACCGCGAAGGCGATACCGACGGTCAGCTGGCCGGCCATCTTCGCCTTGGCCCGCAGCCCCAGCGAACGCCGCTTGACGATCTTGATGTAGTCGTCGAGGAAGCCGACCAGGCCCATGCCGACCATCAGGCCGAGCACCAGCAGACCCGAGAAAGTCGGTGCCGCGTCGGCCTCCGGGTCCAGATACCCCGTGATCACCTTGGCCAGGAAGTACGCGGCGACCGTCGCCAGTATGAAGGCGATACCGCCCATGGTCGGCGTACCGCGCTTGCTGGCGTGCTCGCGCGGGCCGTCGTCGCGGATGTACTGGCCGTAGCCCTTGCGGGCGAGCAGCTTGATCAGCAGCGGGGTGCCGACCAGGGTCAGGAAGAGGCCAATGACTCCTGCGAACAGGATCTGCTTCATCATCGGGCGGAAACCTCACCCTCGGCACCGGACTCGAGGAGCGCCTGCGCCACGCTCTCGAGACCGACCGAACGGGACGCCTTCACGAGTACGACGTCCCCCGGGCGCAACTCGCTGCGCAACAGGTCGACCGCCGCCTGTGCGTCGGACACGTGCACCGACTCCTCACCCCACGAACCCTCGTTATATGCGCCCAGTTGCAGCCAGGCGGCTTCCCTGCCACCGACCGCGACGAGCTTGCTGACGTTGAGCCGGACGGCGAGCCGTCCGACCGCGTCGTGCTCGGCGAGAGCCTCGTCCCCGAGCTCGGCCATCTTGCCGAGCACCGCCCAGGTCCGCCGCCCCTTGCCCATCGCCGCGAGCGCGCGCAGAGCGGCTCGCATGGACTCGGGGTTCGCGTTGTAGGCGTCGTTGACGATCGTCACGCCGTCCGGGCGCTCGGTGACCTCCATCCGCCAGCGGGAGAGGGAGCCCGCCTCGGAGAGCGCCACGGCGATCTCGTCTGCGGACATGCCCAGTTCGTGGGCGACGGCGGCCGCGGCGAGCGCGTTCGACACGTGGTGCTCACCGTACAGGCGCATGGTCACGTCACTTGCACCGGAGGGTGTGTGAAGCCTGAACGAGGGCTGCCCGGTGTCCGTGAGTCGCACGTTCTCGGCGCGAACGTCCGCTTCGCCGGACTCTCCGAAAAAGATCACCTTCGCCTTCGTACGGGCGGCCATGGCCCGTACGTAGGGGTCGTCCGCGTTGAGGACGGCAGTCCCGCCCTCGGCCTCGGACGGCAGGGCCTCGACGAGTTCGCCCTTCGCCTGAGCGATCTGCTCACGGCCGCCGAACTCGCCGATGTGGGCGCTGCCGACGTTGAGGACGAGGCCGACCTTCGGAGGCGTCAGACCGGCGAGGTAGCTGATGTGCCCGATGCCGCGGGCGCCCATCTCCAGGACAAGGAACCTGGTCTCCTCGGTGGCGCTGAGCGCGGTCAGCGGCAGCCCGATCTCGTTGTTGAGCGAGCCGGGCGTGAACACCGTCGGTGCCTTGCTCCGGAGGACCTGCGCGATGAGGTCCTTGGTGCTGGTCTTGCCCGCCGAGCCGGTGAGGGCGACGAGGGTGGCACCCAGACGTCGTACGACGTGCCGCGCGAGGGCGCCGAGGGCCGTCTGGACGTCGTCCACGACGATCGCGGGCACGCCGACGGGCCGGGTGCCGAGCACGGCCACCGCTCCCGCCTCGACGACCGCCGCCGCGTAGTCGTGTCCGTCCACGCGCTCACCGGCGAAGGCGGCGAACAGGCTGCCCGGCACCGCCTCGCGGGAGTCACGGACGACCGGGCCGGTGACCTGGACGGACGGATCCGGTATGTCGTGCGTCTGCCCGCCGACGACTTCTGCGATCTCGGCGAGGGAGAGGGCGATCACAAGTTCATCCCCTGGATCATGCGGGATTTCATCCCTGGGTCTTCTGAATGGCTTCGCGAAGCACCTGGCGGTCGTCGAAGGGACGGACCACCCCGGCGATGTCCTGGCCCTGCTCGTGGCCCTTGCCCGCGACCAGCACGGTGTCTCCGGGCTCGGCACGGGCGACGGCGGCGGCGATCGCGGCGGCCCGGTCCTCGAAGACCTGCACCTCGCCGCGCTCGTGCGCGGGCACGGAGGCCGCGCCCTGGAGCATCGTGGCGAGGATCGCGAGGGGGTCCTCGCCGCGGGGGTTGTCGGAGGTCAATGTGGCGGTGTCGGCGAGCCGGGCCGCCGCGGCCCCCATCGGCTCGCGCTTGGTCTTGTCGCGGTCGCCGCCGCAGCCGAGGACGATGTGCACCTTGCCCTCGGTGACCTTGCGCAGGGCGCGCAGCACGGACTCGACGGCGTCGGTCTTGTGGGCGTAGTCGACGACCGCGAGGTAGGGCTGTCCGGCGTCCACGCGCTCCAGGCGGCCCGGCACGCCGGGTACGGCGGCGACACCGTCGGCGGCGGCCTGCGGGTCGAGGCCGGCGGCGGCGAGGGCGACGATCGCGGCGAGGGTGTTGGCCACGTTGAAGGGGCCCGGCAGCGGTGACTTGGCGCTGATCCGCTCGCCCTTGGGCCCGATGACGGTGAACGTCGAGTCGAGCTGGCCGACCTCGACGTCCTCGGCGCGCCAGTCGGCGTCGGGGTGGCCCTCCGCGGAGTAGGTGACGACCGGGACGGTGGCTTCCTTCGCCAGCCTGCGGCCGTACTCGTCGTCGACGTTGACCACGCCGAGTTTGCCGCGTTTCGGCGTGAAGAGCTGCGCCTTGGCCTGGAAGTAGTCCTCCATGCCGGAGTGGAACTCCATGTGCTCCGGGCTGAGGTTGGTGAAGACGCCGATGTCGAAGACACAGCCGTCGACCCGGCCGAGGACCAGGGCGTGGCTGGAGACCTCCATGGCGACCGCGTCGACGCCGCGCTCGCGCATGACGGCGAACAGGGCCTGGAGGTCGGTGGCTTCGGGGGTGGTGCGCTCGGACTTGATGCGCTCGTCGCCGATGCGCATCTCGACCGTGCCGATCAGGCCCACCCGTCGCCCACCACCGCCCTCAACCGACGGCGCTACGCGCCGGCCCCCCTCGTCCGTGGACCTGACGGTCTTCAGGCCGCCCTCGACGAGGTAGGCGGTGGTGGTCTTGCCGGAGGTACCGGTGATCCCGATCTGGAGCAGGCCCCGGCCGGGGTGGCCGTAGATCGTGGCGGCCAGCTCGCCCATCCGCGCGCGGGGGTCGTCGACGACGAGGACCGGCAGCCCGGACTCCGCGGCGCGCTCCGCGCCGGTGGGGTCGGTCAGCACAGCGGCCGCGCCGAGGCCGGCGGCCTGCGTGACGAAGTCGGCGCCGTGCAGCCGGGCGCCCGGGAGAGCGGCGTAGAGGTCGCCGGGGCGCACGGCGCGTGAGTCGTGGGTGATGCCCGTGACCTCGGCGGCGCTCTCCGGCGCGGGGGCACCCAGCTGATCGGAGAGTTCCGCGAGGGGTGTGGCGGAGACCTGCACCGGCCTGGGCGGCCCGGGGTATGTCACGGGATGCCCCTTCTGGGTGGTTTGGGACTGATCAGCGTGTGGCACGGCGGTGAGCGTACCGGGCGTACCCGCCTCCGGGCGAAGTGAGGTGGCGGCAGCGCTCTGGTTCCCGGGGTCGGGGGTGATCGTTGTCACGGGGCGGTCCTGGTGGCTCGGTGGTGCTCGGTGCTGATCAGGGCTCGGGGTTCAGTTCTGGAAGGAGACGGGCAGCTTCGCCGCTTTGGCTCCGGTCGGCGGGACCTGGAGGGACTTCAGTGCGAACTCCATGACCTGCTTGTAGACGGGGCCGCAGATCTGGCCGCCGAAGTAGCTGCCCTGGGTGGCGTTCTGGATGGCGCAGTAGACGGTGACGCGGGGCTTGTCGGCGGGCGCGAAGCCGGCGAACGACGAGGTATAGCCGTGGTACTTGCCGGTGGCCGGATCCACGCGGTTGGCCGTGCCTGTTTTGCCCGCGACGCGGTAGCCGGGGATGCGCGCCTTGGTGCCGGTGCCCTCCTCGTCGTCCACGACGGACTCCAGCATCTGGGCGAGGGTCTTCGCCGTCTTGGCGCTGACGACCCGGGTCTTCTTCGGCTCGGGGGCCGGGGTGAAGCGGCCTTCGGGGCCCTTGGTGCCGCGGACGAGCGTGGGTTCGACGCGGACGCCGCCGTTGGCGATGGTCGAGTACACGGACGCCGCCTGCATGGCGTTGATGGAGACGCCCTGGCCGAAAGGAATCGTGTACTGCTGCGAGGTCGACCACTTGTCGGGCGGGGCGAGGATGCCCTTGGTCTCGCCGGGGAAGCCGAGGCCGGTGTAACTGCCGAGGCCGAATTTGCGCAGGTAGTCGTAGAGGACCTTGTTGGACTGGGCCTGGGTCTTGCCGAGCTGGCCGGTGGCGAGGATGGTGCCGATGTTGCTCGACTTGGCGAGGACGCCGTTGAGCGTCAGGTACCAGGTCGGGTGGTCGATGTCGTCCTTGAAGAGCCGGTCGCCGCGGTGCAGCCGGTTGGGCACGACGACGTGGGTCATCGGTGTGGCGGTGTTCTCCTGGAGGACCGCGGCCATCGACATGACCTTGGCGGTGGAGCCGGGCTCGAAGGCGTCCTGGACGGCCGCGTTGCCGAGCGCGGCCGAGTCGGCGTCGGACAGGTCGTTGGGGTCAAAGCCGGGTGAGTTGGCCATGGCCAGGATCTGGCCGGTGCGGGTGTCCTGGACGATGACGTAGCCGCGGTCGGCCGCGGACTCCTTCACCTGGTCGGTGATGGCCTTCTGGGCGGCCCACTGGATGTCGCGGTCGATGGTGAGCTCGACGTCGGTGCCGGGCACGGCGGGTGTCTCGGTGGAACCCACGGTGGGGACGAGCCGGCCGCCGGACTGGGCGTAGCGGATCTTGCCGTCCTTGCCGGCCAGCTGCTTGTCCAGCTGGAGTTCGATGCCGCCGCCGGGCTTGCCCTCGCCGTTGACCCAGCCCAGTATCCCGGCGGCGAGGTCGCCGTTGGGGTACACGCGCTTGCTGGTTCCGACGGAGAAGACGCCCGCGAGGACGTTGTGGGTGTTCTTCTCCGTCTCCGACTTCTTGGCCAGCGCGGACTTCAGGTCCTTGATCTGCTTCCAGACCTGCGGGGTCTGGCGGGAGGCCAGCTTCGTGTAGCGCAGGGACTTGTTCTTCGGCCGCAGCTTCTTGACCAGGGCCTCCTGGTCCTGGCCGAGGATCGGCGCGAGGAGCGCGGCGGCCTGCTCGGGCCCGTCACCGATCTTCAGGTGGTCCGGGGCGAACATCGTGGGGTCGGCCGTGATGTCGTAGGCGTCCTCACTGGTCGCCAGGGCCACACCGGACCGGTCGGTGATCTCGCCCCGGTCCGCGGCCAGCACCTGCCCGACGTACCGGTTCTGCTCGGCCTTGGCGGCGTAGGTGCTCGCGTCGACGGCCTGCACCTGGAACAGCCGTACGACGAAGGCGATCATCACCAGCGTCAGCGCGAGCCCGACCAGGCGCAGCCGGGGGCGGGGGCTGCCCAGCCGCAGGGGCCGGGACGCTCCCGGCCGGGCCTGGGACGGCCGCCGGGCCGGACGGGCACCGGGGCCGGGACGCCGCCGGGCATCGGGCCGAGCGGGCCTGGCGGGGCCGGGCACGCGGCGGCGCGGGGGTTCCCTGTCGGACACTTCCGTCACCTGCCGGGGGTCGGAGCGGTCTGGGGGCTGACGGACACGGTGGCGGGCGCACGGCCGGGCCGGCACCGGGCCTGGGGGACGGCCGCCGGGCCGGACGGGCCCCGGGGCCGGGACGCCGCCTGGGGGCCGGCGGCGCACAGCGGCGACCGCCTGACGGACACCCGAGCCGCCCGGCCGAGGACCCGAGCCGCCGCGAGCCCGCGAGCGGAAGCCTCGCCGAGGGCCGGACGAACACCAAGATCACGGAGGCAGCCGGGCCCGGCGGGGCCCGGTACCCGGCGGCGCGGGGGTTCCCTGTCGGACACTTCCGTCACCTGCCGGGGGTCGGAGCGGGGCCGTTGGGCATGGCCTCGGGGGCGAGGACCAAGGGGATGTGCGCGGCGCTCTGCCAGGCGCCGGGGGCGGCGCTGGGGACGCCCTTGACGGTGCCGTCGCGGTCGAGGAAGGCGGGGTCGCCGCCGGGCACCATGCCGAGCTCGCGGGCGCGGCGCTGAAGGGCCTCCGGGGCGGAGTAGGCGTCGATGTCCCGCTGGAGGGCCTGTTCCTCGTCGGTGAGGCTCTTGGTCTCGCGCTGGAGGTCGTCGAGCTTGAACGCGCCTTCGCTGAGGGCCGAGTTCAGCACCAGGAGGCCGATGAGACCGCCGCCGAGGAGGAGGACCACGAGGAGCACGAACGGCATGCGGGCCGCCCGCGCGGTGCCGGCCGGGAAGAGCCGCGCGAGACGTGCCGCCCTCCCCTTCAGTTCGGGTTTACTGCTCACGCACGCTCCCTCGGGTCCGGAACCCCAGGCCGCCCCTGCACGTGGCTCACTCGACGTCCTCTCTGATGCGCTGCGCCCCGCGCAGCCGCGCCGGTGCCGCCCGCCGGTTCTCGGCGATCTCCTCTTCCGTGGGGAGTTCGGCACCGCGCGTGAGCAGCTTGAGCCGCGGCTGGTAACGCTCGGGCACGACGGGCAGTCCGGGCGGCGCGGTGGTGGCGGCGCCCGCCGCGAACACCTGCTTGACCAGCCGGTCCTCCAGCGAGTGGTACGACAGCACCGCGATCCGCCCGCCCACGCCGAGCGTCTTCACAGCGGCCGGGATCGCCCGCTCCAGGACGGCGAGCTCGCCGTTGACCTCGATGCGCAGGGCCTGGAACGTGCGCTTGGCCGGGTTGCCGCCGGTGCGCTTGGCGGCCTGTGGCAGGGCGTCCCGGATCAGCTCGACCAGCCGGGCGCTGTTGCTGAACGGCTCCTTCTCGCGCTCGCGCACGACCGCGGAGACGATCCGCTTGGCCTGCTTCTCCTCGCCGTACACGCGGAGGATTCGGACGAGTTCGCCCGGCGGGTAGGTGTTGAGGACCTCGGCGGCGCCGGCGCCAGTCGTCTGGTCCATCCGCATGTCGAGCGGCGCGTCCTGGGCGTAGGCGAAGCCGCGGTCGGCCTCGTCGAGCTGCATGGAGGAGACGCCGAGGTCGAACAGGACGCCCTGCACGCGCGCGATGCCGAGCTTGCGCAGCACCTCGGGCAGTTCGTCGTACACCGCGTGGACGAGGGTGGCGCGCTCTCCGTGGGGCGCGAGACGCTCGCCGGACAGGCGCAGCGCCTCCTTGTCGCGGTCGAGGGCGACGAGCCGGGCCTCGGGGAACCGCTCGAGGAGTGCCTCGCTGTGGCCGCCGAGGCCGAGGGTGCAGTCGACGACCACCGGCTCCGGGCCCTCCAGGGCGGGTGCCAGCAGGTCCAGGCACCGCTGGAGCATCACCGGGACGTGTCGACTAGAGCTCAAGGGGGCCTCTCAGATCCGGCGCGGGCCCACGCACCGCCGGGTCCCCGCCCGCTGCTGAAGGGGAGGCCTGCCGGCGCCGGAAGCGTCAGCCGACCGGGAGCGGGAGGAGGCCGAGCCGTACGTACGCGCCGCGCACGTGGGGAGATCGCCGGGCGTCGCCGGGTCTCCGGGGAAATCAGTCCAGCGGGGAGAGTCTCGCCTCCCGCTTCGCGTCACTTTAGTCCACCGTGTCTCCCGGTCAATCAACCGGCCTGCGCGTCGCGAGCGGCAGGCACACCACCCTTGTGGGTTACCTCACTCCAAGGCCCGATGGCGTTCTTTGTCCTCTCTCACAGCGGGCCCGGAACAGTCGTGACCAGTACCGTCATGGATATGACGACTTCTGCATCAGTTCCCCTGGGTTCGGAGAGCGCCATAGCCGGAAGCGGCACCGTCACGGACCGTATCGTCGACGCCAACACCAGGTACGCGGCCGACTTCGGCCACGCCGGGATGGACGCCAAGCCCGCCCTGCACGTGGCCGTCGTGGCCTGCATGGACGCCCGCCTCGACCCGCTCGCCACGCTCGGCCTCCAGCTCGGTGACTGCCACACGATCCGCAACGCCGGCGGCGTCGTCACCGACGACGTGATCCGCTCCCTCACGATCAGCCAGCGCAAGCTGGGGACGCGGAGCGTCGTCCTCGTCCACCACACCGGCTGCGGCATGGAGACCCTCACCGAGGACTTCCGGAGCGACCTCGAGGCCGAGGTCGGCCAGCGCCCGGCCTGGGCGGTGGAGTCCTTCCAGGACGTCGACCAGGACGTACGGCAGTCGATGCGGCGCGTGCGCACCTCGCCGTTCCTGCCCCACACCGACGACGTCCGCGGGTTCGTCTACGACGTCGGGACGGGCCTGCTGCGGGAGATCGACCCCGCCTCCTGACCTGGTCACCCGTCCCTGGTCACCACCCCGGAGCCGGCCCGCCGCAGCTGTCGAAAACCTGTCAGTCACGCGTTCGAAAGGTCGCAAGGCCGACATATCGCGGCCAGTTATCCACAGTCGAGTGACACGAATCGGTAACGGCAGCAAGAATGCGGGAGTGACGTCACGCTGAGCGTTTCACGCGTGGTGTCCGTGGTTCGGGGTGGGTCGGCGCGCGTCATGCGGCGTCGACCCGGGAAAATGGGGTATCCCGTGCTCCCTGGGAGCACGGGAAAGGCCGAGGAGGGCCGGGTGACGACCTATGACGATCGAGCGAGCCTCACTGATCTGACCGCCGTGGTGGAGCGGGTGCGGGAGTCGGTGGAAGGCGTGATCGAGGGCAAGCCCGAGGTCGTACGGCTCTCGCTGACCGTACTGCTGGCCGAGGGACATCTGCTGATCGAGGACGTCCCGGGCGTCGGCAAGACGATGCTCGCCAAGGCACTGGCGCGGTCCATCGACTGCTCGGTGCGGCGTATCCAGTTCACGCCCGACCTGCTGCCGTCGGACATCACCGGTGTGTCCATCTGGGACCAGCAGCGCCGTGACTTCGAGTTCAAGCCGGGCGCGATCTTCGCGCAGGTCGTGATCGGCGACGAGATCAACCGCGCCTCGCCCAAGACGCAGTCCGCGCTCCTGGAGTCGATGGAGGAGCGCCAGGTCACCATCGACGGCAGCAGCTACGAACTGCCCAGCCCCTTCATGGTGGTGGCGACGCAGAACCCGGTCGAGATGGAGGGCACCTACCCGCTGCCGGAGGCCCAGCGCGACCGTTTCATGGCCCGGGTCTCGGTCGGCTACCCGAGCGCGGAGGCCGAGTTGCAGATGCTGGACGTGCACGGCGGCGTCTCGCCGCTGGAGGACCTCCAGCCCGTGGCCCACGCGCACGAGATCCTCAAGCTGATCGAGGCGGTGCGCGGCGTGCACGTCGCCGACCCGGTCCGGCGCTACGTGGTGGACCTGGTCGGCGCCACGCGCACGCACCCCGACCTCAGACTGGGCGCCTCCCCGCGCGCGACGCTGCATCTGCTGCGCGCGGCGAAGGCGTCAGCGGCCCTCAGCGGCCGGGAGTACGCGCTGCCGGACGATGTGCAGGCCCTGGCCGTCGCCGTCCTGGCCCACCGCCTGCTGCCCACCGCCCAGGCTCAGCTCAACCGCCGCACCTCCGAGCAGGTCGTCGAGGAGATCCTGCAGCGCACGCCGGTTCCGGCGGCGCCGCATCCGCAGAGCGGCTTCGGCGGCTTGGACCGCGGTGTGCCGGCGTATCCCCAGCAGCCGCCGCGGAGGCTGTGATGACCACCGCGGGGACGGGGCACACGGAGGCCGACCGGGACGAGAAGGGCGGCATCCGCACCGCCCTGGCCGGTCTGACCACCCGCGGACGCTCCTTCCTGGCCGCCGGCGTCGCGGCCGCCGTCTGCTCGTACGTGCTCGGGCAGAGCGACCTGCTGCGCGTGGGTCTGCTGCTGGCGGTGCTGCCGCTGGTGTGCGCGACGGTCCTGTACCGCACGCGCTACCGGGTCGCCGGCAGCCGCCGGCTCTCCCCCGCGCGTGTGCCCGCCGGCAGCGAGGCCCGGGTCCACCTGCGGATGGACAACGTCTCGCGGCTGCCCACGGGCCTGCTGATGCTCCAGGACCGGGTGCCGTACGTGCTCGGCCCCCGGCCGCGCTTCGTGCTGGACCGGGTGGAGGCGGGCGGCCGGCGCGAGGTGTCCTACCGGGTGCGCTCCGACCTGCGCGGCCGCTACCCGCTGGGCCCGCTCCAGCTGCGCCTGACCGACCCGTTCGGCATGTGCGAGCTGACCCGGTCCTTCTCGACGTACGACAACCTGACGGTGATCCCGCGCGTGGAGCCGCTGGCTCCCGTGCGCTTCAGCGGCGAGGCGAAGGGGTACGGCGACGGGCGGCAGCGTTCGCTCGCGCTGGCCGGCGAGGACGACGTGATCCCGCGAGGGTACCGCTACGGCGACGATCTGCGCCGGGTGCACTGGCGCTCCACGGCCCGCTACGGCGAGTTGATGGTGCGCCGCGAGGAGCAGCCGCAGCGCGCCCGTTGCACGGTGCTGCTCGACACCCGGGGCATCGCCTTCCAGGGCGCGGGCCCGGACGCGGCCTTCGAGTGGGCCGTGGCGGGCGCCGCGTCCGTGCTGGTGCACATGCTCGAACGCGGCTTCTCGGTACGGCTGTTGACCGACACCGGCAGCGCGGTGCCCGGCGAGGGCGGCGACGGCTTCGCGGGCGCGAGCCAGGGGTCGGCGGACGCGGCCGGGCTGATGATGGACACCCTCGCGGTGATCGACCACTCCGACGGCGCGGGCCTGTCCCTGGCCTACGACGTGCTGCGCGGCGGGAACGAGGGGCTGCTGGTGGCCTTCCTCGGCGATCTGGACGAGGAGCAGGCGGCCGTGGTGGCCAGGATGCGGCAGCGCGGCGGAGGTGCGGTCGCGTTCGTGCTGGACAGCGAGACCTGGATGCGGGAACCGAGTGAGGTGCCCGGTCCGTTGGACGGGAGCGAGGAGCGGCTGCGCATGCTGCGCGAGGCGGGCTGGACGACTCTGCGCGTGCCGCGGGGGGCCTCCCTGGACGACCTGTGGCGACAGGCGGACCGGGAGCGCAGGGGCGTGGCCGTGGCCGGCGGCGGGGAGGGGCCGTGATGAGCGGGCGGATACGACTGACGCTGGGCGCGTGGGCGGCCACGCTGATGGCCGCGTGCGCCCTGCTGCCCCTCGTCAAACCGGCCACGTGGATCGTGCAGGCGGCCTTCCTGCTGGGCGTGCAGGCGGGCGTGGGTGCCGCGGCTCGCAGGGTGCCGCTGGCCCGGCCGCTCACGGTCGCGGCGCAGGCCGTGGTCACGGTGTTTCTGCTGACGTTCGTGTTCGTTCGTGAACAGGCCCTCGCCGGTCTGGTCCCGGGGCCGGAGGCCCTCGAACGCTTCGCGGTCCTGCTCCGGCAGGGCGGGGACGACGTCGCGCGGTACGCGATCCCGGCCCCTCTGGAGTCCGACGGCATACGGCTGATGCTCATCGGCGGGGTCCTGGTCATCGGGCTGCTGGTGGACACCCTCGCGGTGACCTTCCGCAGCGCCGCACCGGCCGGGCTGCCGCTGCTCGCGCTGTACTCCGTGGCCGCGGGGCTGTCCGACGGGGGCACGGACTGGCTGTGGTTCCTGGTCGCGGCTGCCGGCTATCTGATGCTGCTCCTGGCCGAGGGGCGGGACCGCCTCTCGCAGTGGGGGCGGGTCTTCGGCGGGGCCTCCTCGCGCACGGCCGGAGGGGAGCAGAGCGGCGCGGTCGCCCCGGTCCGCACCGGCCGTCGGATCGGCGTGGTCGCGCTGGGCATCGCCCTGGTGGTTCCGATCGGCCTGCCCGCGATGAACGGCGGCCTGCTGGACTCGGTGGGCGCGGGCGCCGGGGGCGGCGCGGGCGGCGGGGGCACGATCTCCGCCGTGAACCCGCTGGTGTCGCTGCGGGACAGCCTGAACGCGGACGAGGACCAGCAGGTCCTGTCCGTGAAGACCAAGATGCCGGACGTCTCGGACCTGTATCTGCGGATCGTGTCCCTGGACGACTTCGACGGCACCACCTGGAAGCCGTCCCGCCGGTCCATCACCGCCCTCCCCGACGGCACGTTCCCGACGCCGGTCGGCCTCGGCCCGGACGTGAAGCGCACGGAGGTCGACACCACGATCTCCGCGGCCGACTGGTACGCCCAGGACTGGCTGCCGATGCCGTATCCGCCGAGCGGGGTGAACATCCGGGGCAACTGGCGTTACGAGCCCCTTGGCATGACGCTGGTCGGCGATCACGGCCAGAACACCCGAGGCCTGACGTACCAAGTCAAGAGCCTGGACGTGCAGCCGACGGCGGAGCAGCTGGCCTCGGCGCCACGGCCGCCGACGTCCATCGAGCGCGATTTCACCAAGCTGCCCGATTCGCTGCCCTCGGTGGTGGCGAGCACGGCCCGCAAGGTCACCGAGGGCGCGGCCGACCCGTACGACCAGGCGGTCAAGCTCCAGGACTGGTTCGCCGTGACCGGCGGCTTCGAGTACGACACCCAGGTGCAGGTCGGCAGCGGCTCGCAGGCGATCGCCCGCTTCCTGAAGGACAAGCAGGGCTTCTGCGTCCACTTCTCCTTCGCGATGGCGGCGATGGCCCGCTCCCTGGACATACCGGCCCGGGTCGCCGTGGGCTTCGCACCCGGTTCCCCGCAGGCGGACGGCTCGGTGTCGGTGGGGCTTCGGGACGCGCACGCCTGGCCCGAGCTGTACTTCGAGGGCGTGGGCTGGACCCGCTTCGAGCCGACTCCGAACCGCGGCTCGATGCCGTCGTACACCCTGCCGGACGACCCGGGCAGCTCGGTGCCGGACGCGGCGCGCCCGACCGAGACCTCGTCCGCCGCGCCGTCCGCGACGCCCTCCGCCAGCGAGAGCTGCACACCGGAGCAGAAGAAGCTGGACGGCGGGTGCGCGAGCGAGTCCCCGCAGGCGGCGCTGCCCACGGACGACGGCGGCCCGAAGTGGTACGCGATCCTGGCCTGGGCCCTGGCGGGTCTCGCCGCCCTGGCACTCCCCCTGGCCCCGATGCTGTGGCGCCTGCGGACGCGCACGGTTCGGCTGGGGGCACATGGCCGCGGCGAGGCGGACGCGGCGCCGTACACGCTGGCCGTCTGGCAGGAGCTGACCGACACCGCGTGGGACTTCGGCATCACGCCGGACGAGTCACAGACCCCGCGCAAGGCGGCCGCCCGCATCGTCGGACTGGGCGGGCTCGATGGGCCGGCCGCGACCTCGGTGCACCGGGTGGCCAACGCGGTGGAACAAGTCCTGTACGCGCCCCAGCCCCGGCCGACGGCAGGCATCGCGGACGACGTCCGCCGTGCGGCAGCGGGTCTGAGCGCCGCGGTCGGCAGGGGTGCCAGGCTCCGCGCGGTCCTCGCCCCACGCTCCACGGTGCGCGTGGTCTGGGCGGCGTCGGCCTGGTGGTCCGGGGTGCGGGAACGCGTCCTGGCGATGCGGCCGACGTGGCGGAAGGCATCGGGGCAGCAGGGCTGAACCCGCTGAACCCATGGCATGCGTCAAGGGCATGCGTCAGGGGGTGACCACCTGGTCGGTGGTCACCCCCTGACTCACGTCTTCGCGTAGTCCCCGAGAGCTGCGCTCCGGGCTAGTGGCCGCCCTGTTCGTCGCGGCGCTTCTGCCAGCGCTGCTCGATGCGGTCCATCATGGAGCGCCGCTGCCGGCCGCCCTGGCGGCGGGCTTGCGGTCCGGCGGCGCCTGCCGCCTGTTCGCCCGGCTTGGGGGCCTTGCGCCAGCCGGTCACGGCGAGCACCGCACAGCCCAGCATGACGAGGAAGCCCACGACGCTGAGCCAGACCTGCTTGGCGACCATTCCGGCCATGAGGAGCGCAATACCTACGAGGAAGCCCGCGACCGCCTGGTAGACCCGTCGCCGGGTGTACGTACGCAGCCCGCTTCCCTCGAGCGCCGTCGCGAACTTGGGATCTTCGGCGTACAGCGCTCGCTCCATCTGCTCGAGCATGCGCTGCTCGTGCTCCGAGAGCGGCACGGAGTCCTCCTCATCGTGCAGTCGCCGGGGCGACCCGGGGGGTCTCTTCAGGATAGGCAGGGAATCGCCCCCGTGAAACCCGCCCCTCTGCGCCAACTGACCAACCGGAATCCGCCATGGACGGCCCTGGCTCGCTGAGGCTTCCATTCCCCGGCGGCCGACCCGTCATGCCGGAACGGTCTCCCTCGATCATACGGCGCCAAGCCCCCATTCGGGGGGCCTGTGGCGTACTCCATGCACAGTCAAGGCGCTGATCAGGGGTGGTACCCCACGAAGCGGCTCAGGCCTCGACTGCCCCACCGGTCTCGCCGGCCTCACTGGTCTCGGCGGCCCCGCCGGTCTCACCCAGCACATGCAGCTGCGTGGCCACCGAGTGGAAGGCCGACAGCTCGGCCGCGGCCTCCTCCAGCTTCAGCAGCGCTTCCAGGGCTCCGGGCTCGGTGTCCACGAGGACGCCGGGCACGAGGTCGGCGAAGACCCGCACGCCGTGCACGGCGCCGACCCGCAGGCCCGCGCCCTCGACGAGTCCGGTGAGCTGCTCGGCGGTGAAGCGGCGCGGCACGGGGTCACCCGTGCCCCATCGGCCGTTCGGGTCGTCGAGCGCCTGCTTGGCCTCCTTGAAGTGACCGGCGAGGGCGCGGGCGAGCACGGCACCCCCGAGACCGGCGGCGAGCAGGCTCAGGACGCCCTCCGGGCGCAGGGCTGCCACCGCGTTGCGGACGCCCTCGGCGGGGTCGTCCACGTACTCCAGGACGCCGTGGCACAGCACCGCGTCGTAGCCGCCGCGCTCGGCCACGTCGAAGAGGCCATGGGCGTCGCCCTGCACGCCCTTCACCCGGTCGGCGACGCCGGCCTCGGCGGCGCGGCGCTCCAGGGCGAACAGCGCGTTGGGGCTGGGGTCGACGACGGTGACCCGGTGGCCGAGGCGGGCTGCGGGCACCGCGAAGTTGCCGCTGCCGCCTCCGGTGTCGAGGACGTCCAGCGACTCCCGGCCCGTGGCCTTGACCCGGCGCTCCAGGGCCTCCTGGAGCACTTCCCAGACCACGGCGGTACGGAGTGAGGCGCGAGATCGAGAAGGGCCGGGGCGCAGCGATGTCGGTTCAGGGTGGTGGTGGGAGACGGGTGGGCGCATCGGGTCCGACACGGCAGTTGACTCCTCGGCGCGGCACCGCCTCTTGCGCGGCGGAGCGAAACGGGGTGCCTCCCCCGGCCCCGGCTGCGGGGAGGGAAGACTTCAGGCGTCTCCCACCCTATTGCCTCGGACGGGGCAGCCCGCATGAGCGGTCCCGGCATGGACTTGAGCCGGTGCCGGCCGGGCGGATCCGCAGCGCCGGTACCCGGTCAGCCGGCGTCCGGCATGCCCCTCCCCGCGCCGGGATCCTCCGGCCGGTCCTGGTCCGGGCGGGGCTGCGGGAGGACCGGCTGGAGGACCAGCATGCGCTCGACGAGGCGGAGGAACATCGACACGTCCCGTATCAGGTCGTCGGCGTCCCGGACGCTCGCCGCGCCCTGGATGCCCGCCTCGGCGCGGGCCCGGCGCCGGGCGCCGGCGGCGAACAGCGCGCTCCACTCGGTCAGTTCGGGTGCGATCTCGGGGAGCACTTCCCAGGCGCTCCGGATCTTGGTCCGGGCCCGGGTCGAGGTCTCGGGCCTCCCCCGGGCGGCGAGGACGGCGGCGGCGGTGCGGAGGGCGGCGAGATGGGCCGTCGCGTAGCGCTCGTTCGGTGTGTCCAGGGCGGTGGCCTCGTCGAGACCGGAGCGGGCCTGGGCGAGAAGGTCGAGGGCGGCGGGCGGGGCCGTGGCCCGGCGCAGCACGGGGTGTACGTCGCTCGCCGGGCCGGTCAGTGAGGGGGCAGGGCCGGTGGCGCGGCGCCGGCGGGCGGCTGCTGCGTGGTAGCTGGCCATGACGAACCTCCTGTCGTCGTGTGACGGCGGCTCCTCCCACGGAGTGCCGTATGTGACCCATCGTGAGGTATGGCACTGACAATCCGTTCCGACCTGCGGTTTTGCTTCGATCGTAGGTTCGGAGTAGTTTTTGCACTGACCAGTCAGTTCAAATTCATGCTCACATTCAGGGGAGCCCCGTGGGGGAACAAACGGGAGGGGTGCGGGTCGCCGCCGACGGCCTTGGGATCAAGGGGCCGCGCGGGTGGGCGTTCCGCGGGATGTCCGTCGACGCCGAGCCGGGATCACTCATCGCGGTCGAGGGCCCGTCCGGGTCCGGCCGTACGTGCCTGCTGCTCGCGCTGACGGGACGGATGAAGATCACGGAGGGCGCCGCGGCCGTCGGCGGCACCAGACTCCCCAAGCAGGTGTCGGCGGTGCGCCGCGTCAGCGCCCTGGCCCACGTGCCCGGGGTCACCGACCTCGACCCGGCTCTCACCGTCGGCGAGCACCTGCGCGAACGGGCCCTGCTCCAAAAGCGGTTCGGCGACTCCCTGCGCGGGCTGCTGCGGCCCCGCGGCGAGCGGGCGGCCGAGGCCCGGCTGCGGGTCGACACCGCGCTGGCCGCGGCCGGACTCGACCTGGAGGCGCTGCCCAAGGGTCCCCGTACGGCCGTACGCGATCTGGAGCGCCTGGAGGCGCTGCGGCTGTCGGTCGCCCTCGCCCTCGTCGCCCGGCCGCGGCTGCTCGGAGTCGACGACATCGACCTCAAGCTCTCGGACGGCGAGCGGGACGAGGTCTGGACCCTGCTCAGGTCCCTCGCCGACGCCGGGACGACGGTCGTGGCGGTGTGCACCGAGGCCCCCGAGGGCGCCGTCAAGGTGTCCACCCGGCAGAGCACCCATGAGGGCACCCATCAGAGCGAGGACAAGGAGAAGGCCGATGCGCTCGCCGAAACTGGCCGCGCTTGAGCTCCGCCGCTTCGGCCGGGGGAAGCTGCCGCGCGCCGCACTGGTCGCGCTGCTGGTGCTGCCGTTGCTGTACGGCGCGCTGTACCTGTGGTCGTTCTGGGACCCTTACGGCCGGCTGGACCGTATCCCCGTGGCGCTCGTGAACGCCGACAAGGGGGCGACCGCCGACGGGAAGAAGGTCACGGCGGGCGACGACATCACGGAGAGGCTGCGCGACAGCAAGACCTTCGACTGGCGCGAGGTGAGCGCCGCCGAGGCCCGCAGGGGCGTCGAGGACGGCACCTACTACCTGTCGCTCACCATGCCCGAGGAGTTCAGTGAGCGGATCGCCTCCAGCTCCGGGAAGTCCCCGGAGACCGGCGCCCTCCAGGTACGCACCAACGACGCGAACAACTACATCGTCGGGCAGATCTCCCGGACGGTGTTCAGCGAGGTGCGCCAGGCCGCGTCCACGAAGACGTCGCGGTCCTTCCTGGACAAGATCTTCGTGTCGTTCTCCGACATCCACGGCGAGACCGTGAAGGCCGCGAAGGGCGCCGACAAGCTCAAGGGCGGCATCGGCAAGGCCGAGAAGGGCTCCAAGGACCTCGCCGACGGCCTCAAGGACGCCAAGGACGGCAGCGGGAAGCTGTCCACGGGCCTGAAGAAGCTCAACAAGGGCGCGGGCGCCGTGGCGGACGGCACGAAGCGGGTCGCCGAAGGCACGCAGAGGCTCGCCGACAAGGTCAACACGAACGCCGGCAAGGTGGGCCCCTTCCTGAAGGGCAACGAGAAGACCATCGGCGACACGGCCCAGCTCGTCGCCGACTCCTCCGGCGCGATCCGCAAGCACCTGGACACCCTGGCGGAGCGGGCCCCGGCCGCCGCCAAGGGCGCCCGTACGGCGTCGGACACCCTGAACGGCGTCTACGCCAGGCGCTGCGACGACCCCGTGCTGCCCGACGCCGCCTGCGCCGACCTGAAGAAGGCCAAGGACGCGGCCGCCGACGTGGCCACCGTCGCCGACGACCTCGACAAGCTGATCGCGGACCAGAACGGCGACCTGACGAAGCTCGACAAGCACCTCGCCACCCTCCAGAAGCAGTCCCAGGCCCTCGCCGACCGCGCGCCGCACCTCTCCGAGGACCTCGACGACGCCGTCAAGAAGATCAACAAGCTGAACGACGGGGCGGCCGAGGTCGCCGCGGGTGCGAAGAAACTGCACAAGGGGATCGGCACGGCCAAGACCGGTGCCACCGACCTCGACAAGGGTGTCGGCGATCTGAAGACCGGCGCGGACGACCTCAACGGCGGCATGTACAAGCTCGTCGGCGGCTCCGGGAAGCTCGCCGGCGGACTGCACGACGGGGCCGAGCAGATCCCCGACTACGGCAAGCAGGACCGCGACCGGCGCACCGAGGTCATGGCCGACCCCGTACGGCTCGCCTCCCAGGACCTGCACAAGGCGCCCAACTACGGCACCGGCTTCGCCCCGTACTTCATCCCGCTGTCGCTGTGGGTGGGCGCGATGGTGGCGTACATGCTGATCGCTCCGATGAACCGGCGCGCACTCGCCGCGGGCGCCTCGGCGTGGCGGATCGCGCTGGCCGGCTGGCTGCCGGTGGTGGCGATCGGGGTGCTCCAGACGGTGGCCCTGATGTCGGTGCTGCACTGGGCGGTCGGCCTGGAGATGGCGCGGGCGGCCGGGACGGTGGGCTTCCTGTTCCTGGTGACGGCGTGCTTCGCGGCGATCGTGCAGTGGCTGAACGCGCGCTTCGGGGCGGCGGGCCGGATCCTCGTCCTCGCCCTGCTGATGCTCCAGCTCACGTCGGCGGGCGGCACGTACCCCGTGCAGACCAGCCCCGGCTTCTTCAACGCGCTCCACCCCTTCCTGCCGATGAGCTACGTCGTGGAGGCCCTCAGGAGGCTCATCACGGGCGGCGGCCTGGAACCCGTGTGGCACGCGTGCATGGTGCTGACGGCGTTCACCGCGGGCGCCCTCGCGCTGACCGCCGTGGCGGCCCGGCGCCGCCAGGTGTGGACGCTGGACCGGCTGCACCCGGAGCTGAGCCTGTGAGCCCTACCGTCACCCCTCCAGGAAAGGTTCCTGTGACAATCAGGGCCATGGAAAGCAGCAGTGCAACGTCGGGCGGCAGCACGCGCCGCGAGGCCACCCGGCAGAAGCTCTACGAGGCGGCCGTCACGCTCATCGCCGAGCAGGGCTTCTCCGCCACGACCGTGGACGAGATCGCCGAGCGTGCCGGAGTCGCGAAGGGCACGGTCTACTACAACTTCGCGAGCAAGTCCGTCCTGTTCGAGGAACTGCTGCGACACGGAGTGGGCCTCCTCACCGCCTCCCTCCGGGAAGCGGCCGAGCGGACCGCCCGGGAGGGCGGCACCAAGGTCGACGCCCTGGACGCGATGATCCGCGCGGGTCTGGTCTTCATCGACCGCTACCCGGCCTTCACCCAGTTGTACGTGGCCGAGCTGTGGCGCACCAACCGGACCTGGCAGTCCACGCTGATGGTGGTCAGGCAGCAGGCCGTCGCGGTCGTGGAGGACGCACTGCGCGAGGGCGTCGCGGGCGGCGAGTTCAGCGAGGAGATCGACGTCCCGCTGACCGCGTCCGCGCTGGTCGGCATGGTCCTGGTGGCCGCGCTCGACTGGAAGTCCTTCCAGCCGGAGCGCTCCCTGGACGATGTGCACGCGGCCCTGTCCCGGCTGCTCCAGGGGAGGGTGAGCGGCTGCCGCTGAGGGCGCACCCGGCGCAGACGTGAAGGCGCCGGTCCGCTGTGGCCGCGTCCCCCGCGGGCCACCTCGAACCGGCGCCTTCCCTGCTCCCCCGTTTTCCTGCTCCCCCGTGCGTCCCCGCAGGACCCCCGTTCGGTCGTCCCCCGGTTCTCCCCCGTGCCTCGCTCCCGCCGACGCGGTCGGCGGAAGGAGCGGATCGCGGGCCGGCCCCGTTCCGGCGCCCCGTGTCGCCGGTGCCGGAGCCGTGCCCCTTTCCGTGTCTCCACTCTCTCGTTCCCGCCGGTACTCCCCCATCCGCGCACGTACTCAACTCCCCCACTAGGTACTGGTACTCAGCCCTGCGCACGCGGCACCAGAAGGCGCTGTCAGCAGGGCTGTCGGTGGGGGCGGATAGAGTCCTTGGCATGGCACGGATTGCGGTGATCGGCGCCGGGATGGGCGCGCTGACGGCTGCCGCCCGGCTGGCCGTCGCGGGCCACCGGGTGGCGGTGTACGAGCGGACGGACACGTACGGCGGAGCGCTGCGCCGCTTCGAGCGTGACGGGTTCTCCTTCGACACGGGCCCCGGCCTGCTCCCCCTGCCGGCCGTCTATCGCGATCTGTTCGTCAAGACCGGCAAGGAGCCGCTGGAGGCGTGCGTCGAACTGGTCCAGGTCGACCCCTCGTCCCGGCACGTGTTCGCGGACGGCACCCGGGTGTCCCTGCCGAACGCCTCGCGCGCGGGCGTCGTCACCGCCCTGGACGAGGGTCTCGGCCCGGGCACCGGGAACCGGTGGGGCGACTTCCTGGTCCGGGCCCGCGAGGCCTGGGACCGGACCCGCCGCCCGCTCCTGGAGGAGCCACTGTGGCCGAACTGGCAGGTGCTGGCCGAGCGCGAGCCCTACCCGGCGGTGCCCCACAAGCGGCTGCTGCGCACCCGCCGGGCCGGCACGCTCGCCGAGATCGGCGCCTGGGAGCTGCGTGACCCCCGGCTCGCCGCACTCCTGGAGAGCCACGCCCTCACCCACGGCCTGGACCCCCGGGTCACCCCGGCGAGCGCGGCCGTACTCCCGTACATGGAGCACGCCTTCGGCGTCTGGTACGTGCGTGGAGGCCTGCGCGAGCTGGCGCGGGCGGTGTACGAGCGGTGCGTGGCCCGCAGGGTCGAGTTCCGTTTCGGCGCCGGCGTGACCGGGGTGCTGGAGAAGGACGGCCGGGCATCGGGAGTGGAACTCGCCGACGGGACGGTCGCGGAGGCGGACTTCGTGGTCGCCGGTATCGCGCCCGGCAC
This sequence comes from Streptomyces violaceus, assembly GCF_036014075.1. Lineage (NCBI taxonomy): Bacteria > Bacillati > Actinomycetota > Actinomycetes > Kitasatosporales > Streptomycetaceae > Streptomyces > Streptomyces violaceus. The sequence continues at coordinate 6,658,414 of NZ_CP107911.1, read as the reverse complement.
ACTGGACCGGCTGACGGCGGGGACGGTGGTGCGGGGTGCGGGCGAGGTGCCGCCGCAGCCCGCGTCGGCCAGTCGGCTCACGGTGCTGCTGGGCCTGCGCGGCGCCCGCCCCGAGGGCACGGCACACCGCACGGTGGTGCACGCGGCGGACCGGGAGGCCGAGTTGGACGCCCTGTTCGGCACGGCTCAGGCCAATCCGCAGCCCACGGTCACGGTCCTGCGGCCCGACGACCCGGCGCTGGTCCCGGACCGGGATCACGAGGCGGTCACCCTCACGACGGTGGTGCCCGCCCGGCCCGATGAACGCTGCGAGGTCTACGCCGCCCTCGCCGACACCATGATCAGCGTCGCCGAACGCGCCATACCCGACCTGCGCGACCGTCTCCTCTGGCACGAGGTGCGCACTCCGGCCGACATCGCCGAGGCGACCGGCGCGGAGGGCGGGGCGGTGCCGGCGCAGGCGCTGGCGGCGGCCGACGGGCGGCTGCTGCACCCGTCCAACAGCACGCGTGTGCCCGGCCTGTTCACCGTCGGCGGCTGGGCGCACCCCGGCGGCGGACTGCCGCACGCCGGCATGTCGGGCGCGCTGGTCGCGGGACTGGTCGTGGAGGGGCCGGGGTTCCGGGGCTCCCAGTGAGCCCACCGCCCCCGGCGGGATTCAGGCTTCAGAAACGGTACTGCTCGTCGAAGCCGTTGCCCTGCGCCTGCTGCTCGTTGCCCTGGTACGGGTACGGCTGCTCCGGCGGCAGCTCCTGCCCGTACTCGTCGGTGCGCTGCTGCGGGACCCACACACCGCCGGGCGGGCTCTCGCCGCCGTAGGTGCCGGCGTACTGGTCCTGGCCGTAGCCCTGCTGCTGGCCGTAGTACTGCTGGTCGCCGTAGCCGGTGTCGTACGAGGTCGCGCCGTAGTTCGGATTGCCGATGTACGGGTCGGAGTAGGCGGCGTACTGCTGCTGGTCCGCGGCGTCGTAGCCCTGCTGCTGGCCGTAGTCCGAGTAGTCGTAGGCGTAGGACTGGTCGGTGCCCTGGGCCGTGGCGGCGTACTGGTCGTGGGGTGAGCCCTGGTGGTACCCGGTGTCGCCGTAGACGCCGTAGGAGCCTGTGTCGTCCGGGATGGGCTGCGGCTCGTAGACGGCGGTGGTCTCGGCGGCCGTCGGATGGACCGGGCGCGCGGGGGTGAAGACGTCGTCGCGGTCGTAGTCGTCGCCCTGGCCGTAGGAGGCGGTGTCGCGGCGGTAGTCGCCGCCCTCGTCGCCGTAGCCGCCGCCCGCCGCCTCCATGCCGGAGACCTCGAGGGTCGGCTCCTGGCGGCCGCGCTCGCCGCGGCGGCGCTTGCTGCCGCCCAGCATCGGGGCGTTCATCGCCCAGCCGGCCGCGAAGCCGCTGCGGAACGACAGGGTGACGTAGGTCTGCCCGACCGCGAAGGCGGCCGCGCCCAGTCCGATCACGACGACCGAAGGGATCAGGACACCGACGACGACGCCGAGGAAGCCGGCGAAGGCGAGCAGCCGCCAGCGCAGCCGCGCCTTGTACTGCAGCAGCACCTCGCCCAGCAGCCACAGCGCGACGATGCCGAACGCGATGTAGAGGACCGCCCAGCCCATGTACGCCCCTCTCCCAGTGGCCGCTACGCAGTGTGTCGTATACCGGTGCGAACGGTCTAGGCCTGCGATGAGTGGTGCAGGCCCAGGTTCTCGTAGATTTCCAGGGTCGCCGTGGAGTTGTTGAGCGTGATGAAGTGCAAGCCGGGCACGCCCTCGGCGAGCAGCCGCGCACAGAACTCCGTGGCGAATTCGATCCCAATGGAGCGTACAGCGGCCGGATCGTCTTTTGCTGTGAGGATCCGCTCTTTCAGGGCGTCCGGGAACGCGGCATTGGTGAGGGACGGGATCCGCGCCAGCGACTTCACACTCGCGATCGGCATGATCTCGGGGATGATCGGGGTGTCGCAGCCGGCGGCCGCGACCCGGTCACGCAGCCGCAGGTAGTCCTCCGGCTGGAAGAACATCTGCGTGATCGCGTAGTCCGCGCCCGCGCGGCACTTGTCGACGAAGTGGCGGACGTCGGCGTCCCAGTCGCTGGAACGCGGGTGCATCGCCGGGAAGGCGGCGACGCCCACGCAGAAGTCGCCGGACGCCTTGATCAGCTCGACGAGTTCGGCGGCGTAGGCGAGACCGCGGGGGTGCGGCACCCAGTCGCCCATCGGATCGCCGGGCGGGTCGCCACGCAGGGCGAGCATGTTACGGATCCCGGCGTCGGCGTACTGGCCGATGATGTTGCGCAGGTCGGCGACCGAGTGGTCGACGGCCGTGAGGTGCGCGATCGGGGTGAGGGTGGTGTCGGAGGCGATCGCCTCGGTCGCCTTCACCGTGCCCGCACGGGTGGAACCGCCCGCGCCGTAGGTCACGGACACGAAGTCGGGCGCCACCGCCTCAACCCGGCGCAGCGCGTTCCACAGGTTCCGCTCGCCCTTCGGGGTCTTTGGCGCGTAGAACTCGAACGAGTACGTCGTCTTGCCGGTCGCGAGCATGTCGCGGACGGTGCGGGCGTGGTCCGACCTGATGGATGCGGTGCCGAGGGCCATACGGGCAGGTTAGCCAGGGGCGGTCGGTCCCCCAACCGGGCATCGATATTTGCCCGATTTGTGCACTTGTTGTCCACCCCTTGGACAAACCGGCCAACCGGCGGACTACTTCTCCCGCAGCCTCTTCGCGAACTCGGCCGCCGCCGCGCCCGGGTCGTCGGCCTCGGTGATCGCCCGTACGACGACGACGCGCCGGGCGCCCGCTTCCAGGATCTGGTCGAGGTTGCCGAGGTCGATGCCGCCGATGGCGAACCAGGGGCGGTCGGTGCCGAGGGCGGCGGTGTACCGGACGAGGTCCAGGCCGGGGGCGTGGCGGCCGGGCTTGGTGGGGGTGGGCCAGCACGGGCCGGTGCAGAAGTAGTCCACGCCGTCCTGCGCGGCGGCCGCGGCGGCCTCGGACTCGGCGTGCGTGGACCGGCCGATCAGGACGTCGTCGCCGAGGATCGCGCGGGCGGCCGGGACCGGGAGGTCGCCCTGGCCGAGGTGCAGCACGTGGGAGCCGGCGGCGTGGGCGACGTCAGCGCGGTCGTTGACCGCGAGCAGCTTCCCGTGCCGGGCACAGGCGTCGGCGAAGACAGCCAGCCGCTCCAGCTCCTCGCCCGCCTCCATGCCCTTGTCCCGCAACTGCACGATGTCGACCCCACCGGCCAGCACGGCATCGAGGAACTCCACGAGATCGCCCTGCCGCTTGCGGGCGTCGGTGCAGAGGTAGACCCGGGCGTCGGGGAGCTGAGCCCGTGCGGTGGTGGCGGCGGTGTCGGGCATGCGTGTCCCCCTGGGTGTCGGTGGCGTACGGGTGCGGACACCCGTGCCGGTGGCGGTGGCGTACGGGTGCGAGACGCACCCGAGCCTGTGGGATTACCGGGCGCCGGGACGCCCGTGCCGGCGTCTGTGCCGGGTGGGCGGCCGAAGCACCCTTGCGGACGGGGCGCGACCAAAGCGCCGGAGCGCCCCGTGCCGGTGCGGACAAGGCAGCCGCAGCCCGGGTGGCCCCCGCCCCGAGCGGGCGCGAGCCACCCCGGGACCGTGGCCCCACGGGCCGCGGCCCTTACTCCGGGCAGTTGTTCAGGTCCGGCCCCGCTCGCACGGCACCGGACGGTTGTTCCGTCGAGGCGGGGTCAGACCGCGAGCGCCTGGGCGCGGCGCTTCACCTCCGTGCCGCGATTCTCACTCAGTGCCTGCGCCGGGGTGCCGGGCAGGCTCGGGTCGGGGGTGAAGAGCCACTCCAGCATCTCCTCGTCCGTGAAGCCGTCGTCCCGCAGGAGCGTCAGGGTCCCGGACAGGCCCTTGACGACCTTGTCCCCGTCGATGAAAGCGGCGGGGACGTGCAGCGCGCGGTTCTCACCGCGGCGTACGGCGATGAGCTGGCCGTCCTTGACCAGCTGCCGCACACGCGTCACCTCGACACCGAACTGTTCGGCGATGTCGGGGAGGGTGAGCCAGGCGGGGACGAGAGCATCGATCTTTGCGTCAATCTCGGTCACGGAAACCAGCCTGCCATCCGCCACTGACAGTCGGAAGTCAGCCCGGCCCACCTCGGCGGACAACGTCCTCCTCGACAGCTACGCCGTCGCCGCCTTCAGCGGCCTGGCCGGGTCCGCGAGCAGCACCGGATTCATGGCGGCGCCCGACTCGATCAAACGACGCCCCTGCGCCAGGTCCCGGGGACGACCCACCGCCAGCAGCGCGACCAGCCGGTCGCCGCGGAGCCAGCACACCGTCCAGGCCGGCCCGGCCGGGTCACCCCGCCACAGAGCAGTGTCGGCGGCCGCGTGGTGCCCGGCGTACTGGACGAACCGCCCGAACTGCTCGGACCAGAAGTAGGGCACCGGGTCGTACACCGCCGGAGGCTCCCCCGAGGCCCGGTTGACGATGTTCAGGGCCACCGTGCGCGGCCCCTGGAGGGCGTTGTCCCAGTGGTGCACCAGCAGGCGCTCGCCGTATCGCCCCGAGGGGAAGGAGGCACAGTCGCCGACCGCGTACACGTCCGGCACCGACGTCCGCAGGTGCTGGTCGGACACGATCTCGCCCTGGGCACCGAGCTCCACTCCGGAGCCGGCCAGCCACGCCGTCGCGGGGCGGGCGCCGATGCCGACCACGACCGCGCCCGCCGGCAGCCGCGTGCCGTCGTCGAGAAGCACCGCCCCGGGCTCGACGCGCTCCACGCGCGCGTGCGTGCGCAGCACCGCCCCCGCCTCGGCGTACCAGCCGGCCATCGGGGCCGCGACCTCGGCGGGCAGTGCCCCGGCGAGCGGCCCTTCGGCGGCCTCCACGACGGTCACCGCGCAGCCCGCCTCGCGCGCGGCCGTGGCGAACTCCGCGCCGATCCAGCCCGCGCCGACGACCACGATGTCGTGCTTGCGGGCCAGCACGGGCCGCAGCCGCTCGGCGTCGTCCAGGGTGCGCAGCAGATGCACGCCCGGCACACCCTCCGCGCCGGCCAGCCGGACCGGTTCGGCGCCGGTCGCCACGACGAGGACGTCGTACGGCACGGGCCCGTCCTCGGTGTCCAGCTCGTGATCGCCGGGGCGCAGACCCGACACCTCGCAGCCGAGTCGCAGTTCGATGCCGAGGGCCTCGAAGTCGAGGTCGAAGGCGGAGCCCTCGGCCTTGCCGAGCAGGACGGCCTTGGACAACGGGGGCCGGTCGTACGGCTGGTGGGGCTCGGCGCCGATCAGGATCACGGTGCCGGTGAAGCCCTGCTCCCGCAGGGCGACCGCGGTCTGCACACCGGCCATGCCCGCGCCCGCCACGACCACGCGCCGCGGCGCGGACGAACCTGGTTCCTGCGTCTGCTCGCTCACCTGATCACCATAGACAACTGACATTTCGTCAGTCAGCGCTCATGCGCAGTGACCTGCTCCACAACGCTCGTCCCGCTGCCCTGCTGTGACTCCCACTCCCAGCTCTCCTCCAGCCGCACCCGCCCGTCGGGCAGCTCCACGACCGTCGACACACAGTGCCCGGAAGATGTGGTTCCGTCCTGCTTGAGCTGTACATAACGGAAGTCCAGCCTGTCACCTTCCCGGGTACCCACGAGGTGGCCGCGTACGACGTCGCCGCCCGTGTACTCGGCCCAGATCTCGCCGTCCTTCTCGTGGTACGTGAACCGGGTGCGGGTCCCCACCTGGCCCGGCGCCTGGTCGGCGACCGGGGCGAGGAGAAGACCGTCGAGGGATCGGGCCATGGACGGAGGCTCCCTTACTGCGACATACGCCATCGGGCTAGGGTGGCCAACGTAGAGCACTCGCGGGAGCCCGGACGCACCGGGCTGAGAGGGAGGCTGGCGGCCTCCGACCGTACGAACCTGATCCGGGTCATGCCGGCGAAGGGAGGGGCTGGACGCCCATGCCGCGTACGCCAACGTCAGACGTCCTCGTCATCGGGGGCGGGATCATCGGCCTGGTCACCGCGTGGCGGGCCGCGCAACGCGGGTTCGCCACAACCGTGGTGGACCCCGATCCGGGCGGCGGAGCCGCACAGGTGGCGGCCGGCATGCTGGCCGCCGTCACGGAACTGCACTACGGCGAGCAGACCCTGCTCGGCCTGAACCTCGTCTCCGCCCGGCGCTATCCGGATTTCGCGGCCGAACTCACCGACCTCACGGGCCACGACCTCGGCTACCGCCGCTGCGGCACGCTCGCCGTGGCCCTGGACGCCGACGACCGGGCTCATCTGCGCGAACTGCACGCCCTGCAGCAGCAGTCGGGCCTGGAGTCGCAGTGGCTGTCGGGGCGGGAGTGCCGTCGCCTGGAGCCGATGCTCGCGCCGGGCGTGCGCGGCGGGCTGCGGGTCGACGGCGACCACCAGATCGACCCGCGGCGGCTGGCCGGGGCGCTGGTGGCCGCGTGCGAGCGGGCGGGAGTGGTCTTCCACCGGGCGTGGGCGGAGCGGCTCACCGTCGTACGGGACCGGGCCGCGGGCGTCGTCACGGCCGACGGGACCGCGCTGGACGCGGGGCGGGTGGTGCTGGCCGGGGGCAGCCTCAGCGGGCGGCTCGCGGGCGTCCCGGAGGACGTGCTGCCGCCCGTGCGGCCGGTGAAGGGGCAGGTCGTACGGCTGATCATGCCGCAGCGGCACGGGCCCTTCCTGAGCCGGACCGTGCGCGCGGTCGTGCGCGGCAGCCACGTCTACCTGGTGCCGCGCGAGAGCGGCGAGCTGGTCATCGGGGCGACCAGCGAGGAGATGGGCTGGGACACCACCGTGACCGCGGGCGGCGTGTACGAGCTGCTGCGCGACGCGCACGAGCTGGTCCCGGGCATCACCGAGCTGCCCTTCACCGAGACCCGGGCCGGGCTGCGGCCCGGCTCCCCCGACAACGCGCCGCTGCTCGGCCCGACCGGTCTCGAGGGACTGCTGCTGGCCACCGGGCACTACCGCAACGGCGTCCTGCTCACGCCGGTGACCGGCGACGCCATGGCGCACCTCCTGTCGACGGGCGAACTCCCCGAGGAGGCCCGCCCCTTCACCCCGCAGCGCTTCAGTACCGCCACCGCACTCACGGAGCAGCCCGCATGAACATCTCCGTCAACGGGGAGCCCCGGGACGTCCGGCCCGGCACGGCTCTCGACACCGTCGTGACGTCGCTCACCGCCTCGCCCTCCGGGGTGGCCGCCGCACTCAACGAAACCGTCGTCCCGCGTGCACAGTGGCCGTCCACGTCCCTCGCCGAGGGGGACCGCGTGGAAGTCCTCACCGCCGTCCAAGGAGGCTGACCATGGCCGACGATCCGTTTGTCCTCGGTGGTACGTCCTTCACGTCCCGCCTGATCATGGGTACGGGCGGGGCGCCCAGCCTCGAGGTGCTGGAGCGGTCGCTGGCCGCGTCCGGGACCGAGCTGACGACGGTCGCGATGCGCCGTGTGAACCCTTCGGTGCAGGGTTCGGTGCTGTCCGTCCTCGACCGGCTCGGCATCCGGGTGCTGCCCAACACGGCGGGCTGTTTCACCGCCGGAGAGGCCGTCCTCACGGCCCGTCTCGCGCGCGAGGCCCTCGGCACCGACCTGGTCAAGCTGGAGGTCATCGCCGACGAGCGCACGCTGCTGCCCGATCCGATCGAGACGCTGGAGGCGGCCGAGACACTGGTCGACGACGGGTTCACGGTGCTGCCGTACACCAATGACGACCCCGTGCTGGCGCGCAAGCTGGAGGACGCCGGCTGCGCGGCGATCATGCCGCTCGGCTCACCGATCGGCTCCGGGCTCGGCATCCGCAACCCGCACAACTTCCAGCTGATCGTGGAGCACGCGCGCGTGCCGGTGATCCTGGACGCCGGCGCCGGTACGGCGTCCGACGCGGCGCTGGCGATGGAGCTGGGCTGCGCGGGTGTGATGCTCGCCTCGGCGGTGACACGGGCGCAGGAACCGGTCCTGATGGCCGACGCGATGCGGCATGCCGTGGAGGCGGGACGGCTGGCGTACCGGGCCGGGCGCATTCCGCGGCGACATTTCGCGGAGGCGTCGTCGCCGGGTGAGGGCATGGCTGTGCTGGATCCTGAGCGGCCTGCTTTTCAGTAACTGTGCGAGGTCGCTGGGGTCGGGTGGGTCCGCAGCCCGGCGATGCGGGGTGCCGCCTGCGCCCACCCGTGCCGCCCTGGGGGCACCTCCCAGGCCCTTGAGGCACTGGGGGAGGCACGCCTGCCCTCAGCCCAGGCAGGTAGGGCACACGTCACAGGTCCGCTTCAGTCCCGCCCCGATAGCGGACGCGGCGAGTGGCTGTCGGTCGTGGCTCGTACACTCGCCTGCGTGGACACGACCCTTCAGGACCCCTTGGTCGGGCAGGTGCTCGACGCCCGGTATCGCGTCGACGCGCGGATCGCGGTCGGCGGGATGGCCACGGTCTACCGGGCCGTGGACACCCGGCTGGACCGCGTTCTCGCGCTCAAGGTGATGCACCCCTCGCTCGCGGCGGACGTCTCGTTCGTCGAGCGGTTCATCCGCGAGGCGAAGTCCGTCGCCCGGCTGGCCCATCCGAACGTGGTGCAGGTCTTCGACCAGGGCACCGACGGCTCGTACGTCTATCTCGCCATGGAGTACGTCGCGGGCTGCACCCTGCGGGACGTGCTGCGCGAGCGCGGGGCCCTGCAGCCGCGCGCCGCCCTGGACATCCTGGAGCCGGTGCTGGCCGCCCTGGGCGCCGCCCACCGCGCCGGATTCGTGCACCGGGACATGAAGCCCGAGAACGTCCTGATAGGGGACGACGGCCGGGTGAAGGTCGCCGACTTCGGACTGGTCCGTGCCGTGGACACGGTGACGAACACCACAGGGACCGTGCTCGGCACGGTCGCCTACCTCGCGCCCGAGCAGATAGAGAACGGCACCGCGGACCCCCGCGTCGACGTGTACGCGTGCGGGGTGATGCTGTTCGAGATGCTGACCGGCGACAAGCCGCACGACGGGGACTCCCCGGCCGTGATCCTGTACAAGCATCTGCACGAGGACGTCCCGCCGCCGTCGGCCGCCGTGCCCGGTCTGGCCTACGAGCTGGACGAGATGGTGGCCTCGGCGACCGCCCGCACCCCGGACATCCGCCCGCACGACGCGGTGGCGCTGCTCGCGCAGGTCCGCGACGGGCGCGCCGGGCTGAGCGCGGAGCAGCTGGACGTGGTGCCCCCGCAGGCCCTCACCGCGGAGCACGACGGCGCCGACGACCGTACGAGCGTGATCCCGCGCGCGCTGGCCACACTTCGCCCGCTGCCGGTCAACGAGGACGACGAGACCTCCGAGGCGGCGCTCAACCGCACCAGCCGTTTCGAGTCCCCGCCGCCCCCGCCGTCCCGGCGCCGCCCGGGGTCCCGGCGCGGCCCGCTGGCGATCGTCGCCGCGGTCCTGCTCGTGCTCGGCCTCGGCGCCGGCATCTGGTACATCAACTCGGGCCAGTTCACCGAGGTCCCCCCGCTGCTGGCGAAGACCCAGACCCAGGCCGAGAGCCGGCTGGAGGACGCTGGGCTCGAGCTCGGCAAGGTCGAGCACGCCTACAGCGACACCGTGGAGCGGGGCCAGATCATCAGCTCCGACCCGAAGGCCGGGACGCGCATCCGCGGCAACGACTCGGTGAGCATCACCGTCTCCGACGGGCCCGAGACGGTGCGGGTGCCCGCCCTGGAGGGCCAGAAGCTGGCCAAGGCGCGGGCCCAGCTGAAGGCGGACGGTCTTGAGCCGGGCATGGTCACGCGGGAGTTCAGCGAGGACGTGCCGAGGGGCTCGGTGATCTCCGCGCGGCCCGCCGACGGCACGAAGGTGCGCGCGGGCACGGCCGTGGCGCTCGTCGTCAGCAAGGGCAGCCCCATCGACATCCCCGACGTCACCGGCGCGGACGAAGCCGACGCCCGGGCGCAGCTGCAGGACGCCGGGCTCAAGGTGAAGGTCGCCACCGAGCGGGTCAACTCCTCCGAGTTCGACAAGGGCCAGGTCGCCCAGCAGACCCCGAAGGCCGGCGGCCGGGCGGCCGAGGGCGACACGGTGACGCTGACGCTGTCCAAGGGCCCCGAGATGATCGAGGTCCCGGACGTGACCGGCGACAGCGTCGACGACGCCACGCGGACGCTGGAGAGCGCCGGGTTCCAGGTCGACGAGGACCGCGGTCTGCTCGGCCTGTTCGGCGACGAGGTCAAGGGGCAGTCCGTCGAGGGCGGCCAGACCGCGCCCAAGGGTTCGACGATCACCATCAAGATCAGGTGACCAGCGCGGGCAGGGAGCCCGTGGACGGGGCAGGGCCGGCCGCATGACACCCTGAACGGGTGAACAATCAGCTGTCCGGCCCCTCCCGCAACCCCGTGGGCGGCCACGTTCCCGTGGCCGGTGGGCTCAACTCCGTAGGCCTGTCGTACGCCCGTGATCTCCAGGCCGAGACCGTTCAGGTCTTCGTCGCCAATCCGCGCGGCTGGGCCACACCGGCCGGCAATCCGAAGCAGGACGAGGCGTTCCGCGCGGCGTGCGAGGCCGAGTCGGTCCCGGCGTACGTCCACGCTCCCTACCTGATCAACTTCGGCTCGCACACCGAGGCGACGGTGGAGCGGTCGGTGGAGTCGTTGCGGCACTCGCTGCGCCGCGGGCGGGAGATCGGGGCGCTGGGCGTGGTCGTGCACACCGGCAGCGCGACCGGCGGCAGGGGGCGGTCCGTGGCGCTGAAGCAGGTACGGGAGCAGCTGCTGCCGCTGCTCGACGAGCTGACCCACGACGACGACCCGTATCTGCTGCTGGAGTCGACCGCCGGCCAGGGCGCCTCCCTGTGCTCACGGACCTGGGACTTCGGCCCGTACTTCGAGGCGCTGGACGCCCATCCGATGCTGGGCGTGTGCCTGGACACCTGCCACATCTTCGCCGCCGGGCACGACCTGACCGGCCCGAGCGGCATGCACCAGACGCTGGACCTGCTGGTGGACACGGTCGGCGAGGGCCGGCTGAAGCTGATCCACGCCAATGACTCCAAGGACGTGGTGGGCGCGCACAAGGACCGGCACGAGAACATCGGCGTGGGCCACATCGGGGAGGACCCCTTCCGGGCCCTGATGACGCACCCCGCGACCGAGGGCGTGCCGCTGATCATCGAGACGCCGGGCGGCAAGGAGGGGCACGCGGCGGACGTGGAGCGGCTGAAGAAGCTGCGCGACTGCTGACGGCTTCAGATCAGAGGTCCGGGCCGTCCCCGGGCCCCTCCTGATACGAGTAGCGCTGCTCCTGCCACGGGTCGCCGAGGTTGTGGTAGCCGCGCTCCTCCCAGAAACCGCGCCGGTCGGCGGTCATGTACTCCACGCCGCGCACCCACTTGGGGCCCTTCCAGGCGTACAGGTGGGGCACGATCAGTCGCAGCGGGAAGCCGTGCTCGGCGGTGAGGAGTTCGCCGTCCTTGTGGGTGGCGAACAAGGCCTGCTCGGAGGCGAAGTCGGACAGCCGGAGGTTGGAGCTGAATCCGTACTCGGCCCACACCATCACATGGGTGACGTCGTCCGCGGGCGGAGCGATGTCGAGGATGGTGCGCGCGGGGACCCCGCCCCACTCGGCGCCCAGCATGCTGAACTTCGTGACGCAGTGCAGATCGGCCACGACGGTGGTGTACGGCAGGGCCGTGAACTCCTCGTGGGTCCAGCAGTGCTTGCCGCCGCCGGCGGTGGCGCCGAAGACCCTGAACTCCCAGCGCTCGGGCCGGAACTTGGGGACGGGCCCGTAGTGCGTGACCGGCCAGCCGCGCTGCAATCGCTGTCCCGGCGGAAGCCCGGGCTGCGTCGCTCCTGCTGAATCGCGCCCTTCTCCCGATTCACGTCCCACCGGCTGACCCATGTGTCCATCCTGACAGACCTCGGGTCATGCCCCTGACCCGGGCCATTCCAAATCAGGGCATTTAGAACTAAGCATGCCCTTACTTACTAAGTGAAGACTTACTGGACGATCTTCTTCCGCGGTGGAATCATGCGGCGCAACCTGCCAGTTCTTACGCGTGGAAGGAGCCTCTGCTATGCAGGGCGACCCCGAGGTCCTCGAATTCCTGAACGAGCAGTTGACCGGCGAGCTGACGGCGATCAACCAGTACTGGCTGCACTACCGGATCCAGGACAACAAGGGCTGGACCAAGCTCGCCAAGTACACGCGTGAAGAGTCCATCGATGAGATGAAGCACGCGGACAAGATCACCGAGCGCATCCTCATGCTGGACGGCCTGCCCAACTACCAGCGGCTCTTCCATGTCCGGGTCGGCCAGACGGTCACCGAGATGTTCCAGGCCGACCGGCAGGTCGAGGTCGAGGCGATCGACCGCCTCAAGCGCGGTATCGAGGTGATGCGCACCAAGGGCGACATCACGTCCGCGAACCTCTTCGAGTCGATCCTCGAGGACGAGGAGCACCACATCGACTATCTGGACACGCAGCTCGAACTCATCGAGCAGCTCGGCGAGGCGCTGTACCTCGCACAGCAGATCGAGCAGCCGAGCTAGCGCCTGCCTAGGCGGCGTCTTCCAGTTCCGAGAGCACCTGCTCGCCCCGGTCGGCCAGGTCGCGGCGAGGACACGCACCCCTGCCGAGGAGCGCCTGGATACGGCGTACGCACGACCCGCAGTCCGTGCCCGCCTTGCAGGCGGAGGCTATCTGGCGGGGAGTGCAGGCGCCGCTGTCCGCGTGCTGTTTGACCTGCTGCTCGGTGATCCCGAAGCAACTGCAGATGTACACGCGGCTCACCTCCCGGCAGGGTTCGTTTTCTGGCGCCGTCCCGTTAATCGGTGAGGCTAACCTAACCTTACCCGCCGGGTGGGAGCCACAAAAGTGGAGAGGGGCGCGGATCGTGTGATCCGCGCCCCAGTCCATGCCCGGGTAACAGGCGATCCCGTTACTGGTCCCTGTACATCTCGGCCACGAGGAACGCCAGGTCGAGCGACTGGCTGCGGTTGAGCCGCGGGTCGCAGGCCGTCTCGTAGCGCTGGTGCAGATCGTCGACGAAGATCTCGTCGCCGCCGCCCACGCACTCGGTGACGTCGTCGCCGGTCAGCTCCACGTGGATGCCGCCCGGGTGGGTGCCGAGCGCCTTGTGGACCTCGAAGAAGCCCTTGACCTCGTCGAGCACGTCGTCGAAGCGGCGGGTCTTGTGCCCGGAGGCCGCCTCGAAGGTGTTGCCGTGCATCGGGTCGGTCACCCAGGCCACGGTGGCGCCCGAGGCGGTGACCTTCTCGACCAGCTCCGGGAGCTTGTCGCGGACCTTGTCGGCGCCCATGCGGACGATGAAGGTCAGCCGACCCGGCTCACGCTCCGGGTCGAGGCGCTCGATGTACTGCAGCGCGTCCTCGGCCGTGGTCGTCGGACCCAGCTTGATGCCGATCGGGTTGCGGATCTTCGAGGCGAACTCGATGTGCGCGTGGTCCAGCTGCCGGGTGCGCTCGCCGATCCACACCATGTGCCCGGAGACGTCGTACAGCTGCCCGGTGCGCGAGTCGACCCGGGTCAGGGCGGACTCGTAGTCGAGCAGCAGCGCCTCGTGCGAGGCGTAGAACTCGACCGTCTTGAACTCCTCCGGGTCGGCCCCGCAGGCGTGCATGAAGTTCAGCGCCTGGTCGATCTCGCGGGCGAGCTGCTCGTAACGCTGCCCCGACGGGGACGACTTCACGAAGTCCTGGTTCCAGGCATGCACCTGGCGCAGGTCGGCGTAGCCGCCGGTGGTGAAGGCGCGCACCAGGTTCAGCGTGGAGGCGGACGCGTGGTACATCCGCTTCAGGCGCTCGGGGTCCGGGATACGGGCGGCCTCGTTGAAGTCGAAGCCGTTGACCGAGTCGCCGCGGTAGGTCGGCAGGGTCACGCCGTCGCGGGTCTCGGTGCCCTTGGAGCGCGGCTTGGAGTACTGGCCGGCGATCCGGCCGACCTTCACCACGGGCACGGACGCGGCGTACGTCAGCACGGCGCCCATCTGGAGCAGCGTCTTCAGCTTGTTGCGGATGTGGTCCGCGGACACGGCGTCGAAGGCCTCGGCGCAGTCGCCGCCCTGGAGAAGGAACGCCTCTCCCTTGGCGACGGCCGCCATCCGGGCGCGCAGCTGGTCGCACTCGCCCGCGAAGACGAGCGGCGGATACGACTCGAGTTCCGCAACGACTGCGCGCAGAGCCTCGGTGTCGGGGTACTCGGGCTGCTGCGCCGCGGGCAGGTCTCGCCAGGTGTTGCCAGCACTCGCGCTGGTCTTAGCGTTCACGGTCACGACCTCAACATTACGGGGTCGTGTCGGGCGTCCTGACCCATGCCCAGCAATTGAGACACGGTGTACACCCCTCGGACTTGGGATAAGGTGCCTCGCATGTTCGCGCACTCGATCCAGACCTGGTGGTGGACCGCTCATCCGGCGGCCCACTGACTGCGCGTACGACTGACTTCGCGAAGGCCGCCCGAGGGGCGGCCTTCGGTGTTTCCCGGGGTCGCTCCTCTCCCACTGAATCCCACCGGATCCCGCGCTGGATCCTCGGAGAAGGAGCACGGACCCATGAACCTGCTCGGCTTGCCGGACGACTCCCGCCCGTTCGCCCTGCTGCGCCGCCGCACCCCGGGCCAGGACCACGAGCGGGTCGAGGTCCTGATCGGCCCGGTCGCCACGTACGACCGTCTCGCCGACCTCCCCGACGAGGGCCTCGCGCTCGTCCCCTTCCGGCAGATCCGCGAGCGCGGCTTCGACGTCCGCGACGACGGCACGCCCCTGGCGGTGCTGACGCCCGAGGAGTCGTACGAGATCCCGCTGGCCGACGCCCTGGAACAGCTCCCCGGGCATGACGTGCGGGTCGAGGGCGGCGGCTTCGACGTGGCCGACGAGGAGTACGCGGAGATCGTCGGGCGCGTGCTGCGGGAGGAGATCGGGCGGGGCGAGGGCGCGAACTTCGTGATCCGGCGGACGTACGAGGGCGAGATCCCCGGGTTCGGCCGCGCCGACGCGCTGGCGCTGTTCCGGCGGCTCCTGGAGGGCGAGCGGGGCGCGTACTGGACGTTCGTCGTGCACACCGGGGACCGGACGCTGGTCGGGGCGAGCCCGGAGGTGCACGTCCGGATGTCCGGCGGCACGGTCGTCATGAACCCGATCAGCGGTACGTACCGCTATCCCGCCGAGGGGCCCACGCCCGAGCATCTGCTCGGCTTCCTCGCCGACGGCAAGGAGATCGAGGAGCTGTCGATGGTCGTCGACGAGGAGCTCAAGATGATGTGCACCGTCGGCGACATGGGCGGGGTCGTGGTCGGGCCCCGGCTGAAGGAGATGGCGCACCTCGCGCACACCGAGTACGAGCTGCGCGGGAAGTCCTCGCTGGATGTGCGGGAGGTGCTGAAGGAGACCATGTTCGCGGCGACCGTCACCGGCTCGCCGGTGCAGAACGCCTGCCGGGTGATCGAGCGGCACGAGGTCGGGGGGCGTGGCTACTACGCCGGGGCGCTGGCGCTGCTCGGGCGGGATTCCGGCGGGGCGCAGACCCTGGACTCCCCCATCCTCATCCGTACCGCCGACATCGATGCGGACGGCGGGCTGCGGGTTCCGGTGGGCGCCACGCTCGTGCGCGGGTCCGACCCGGACAGTGA
Organism: Streptomyces violaceus; assembly: GCF_036014075.1. NCBI lineage: Bacteria > Bacillati > Actinomycetota > Actinomycetes > Kitasatosporales > Streptomycetaceae > Streptomyces > Streptomyces violaceus. Next base: position 6,642,804 of record NZ_CP107911.1, on the reverse strand, counting down.
GGTCGCGGAGACGCACGCGAAGGCGGCGGGCGTGCTGGCGGCCCTGGGCGTACGGCCGGGCAGGCCGCGTGCGGAGTCCGTACGGCCGAAGCTGGACGACGATCCACGCGTGCGTGCCGCGCTCGACGGGCGCCGGGCGTCGCTGGCGCCGTTCTGGCTGCGGATGCGGGAGCGGTCCGAGGGGCTCGCCGGACACGCCCTGGTCGTCGACGGCGAGGACACCTTCACGGCGATGCTCGCGCATGTGCTGCGGTCGAGCGGTCTGGAGGTGACCGTCCGGCGGTACGACGAGGAGGGGCTGCGGGAGGCGGTGCTCGCGCACGAGGGGCCGGTCGTGCTCGGGCCGGGCCCGGGTGACCCCGCCGATGTCACCGACCCCAAGATGCGGATCCTGCGGAACCTCACCGCCGAGGTCCTCCGCGGCCATCCGCACGGCGTGCTCGGCGTCTGCCTCGGGCACGAGCTGATCGCGGCCGAGCTGGGGCTGGAGATCGTACGGAAGGACGTGCCGTACCAGGGCGCGCAGACGGAGATCGAGCTGTTCGGGCGGCGCGAGACCGTCGGCTTCTACAACAGCTTCGTGGCGCGCTGCGACGAAGAGGCACTCCAGGAGCTGGCCGCGCACGGCGTCGAGGTCAGCCGGGCCGCGAACGGAGAGGTGCACGCGATGCGCGCGCCCGGGTTCGCCGGTGTGCAGTTCCATCCGGAGTCGATCCTGACGCTGAACGGCGCGGCGGTCGTGCGGGAGCTGGTCGGGCAGCTGCGCAACACGACCGTGTAGCCGTCCGGGGGCCGGCGCCCCCGGACGTCCGTTTCCCGGTCAGCCGAAGAAGACGCCGACCTCCTCGTACAGCGTGGGGTCCACCGTCTTCAGGCGGGCCGTCGCGTCGGCGATCGGGACCCGGACGATGTCCGTGCCGCGCAGGGCGACCATCGTGCCGAAGTCGCCGTCGCGGACGCAGTCGATGGCGTGCAGGCCGAAGCGGGTGGCGAGCCAGCGGTCGAAGGCGCTGGGCGTGCCGCCGCGCTGGACGTGGCCCAGGACCGTGGTGCGGGCCTCCTTGCCGGTGCGCTTCTCGATCTGCTTGGCCAGCCACTCGCCGACGCCGGAGAGGCGGACGTGCCCGAAGGAGTCCAGCGACTGGTCCTTGAGGACCATGTCGCCGTCCTTCGGCATCGCCCCTTCGGCGATGACCACGATCGGCGCGTACGACGCCTTGAAGCGGGACGTCACCCAGGCGCAGACCTGCTCGACGTCGAAGCGCTGCTCGGGGATGAGGATGACGTTCGCGCCGCCGGCCAGGCCCGAGTGGAGGGCGATCCAGCCGGCGTGCCGGCCCATCACCTCGACGACCAGGACCCGCATATGGGACTCGGCGGTGGTGTGCAGCCGGTCGATCGCCTCGGTCGCGATGCCGACCGCGGTGTCGAAGCCGAAGGTGTAGTCGGTGGCGGACAGGTCATTGTCGATCGTCTTCGGGACGCCGACGCAGGGCACGTCGTACTCGTCGGACAGCCGGGCGGCCACGCCGAGGGTGTCCTCGCCGCCGATGGCGATGAGCGCCTCGACCTCCAGTTCGGCGAGGTTCTCCTTGATACGGCGGATGCCGTTCTTCTCCTTCAGAGGATTGGTCCGGGAGGAGCCGAGGATGGTGCCGCCGCGGGGCAGGATGCCGCGCACGGCGGGGATGTCGAGACGGACGGTGTCGCCTTCCAGGGGACCGCGCCAGCCGTCCCGGAAGCCGGTGAAGTCGTAGCCGTACTCCTGCACGCCCTTGCGGACGATCGCCCGGATGACGGCGTTGAGCCCGGGGCAGTCGCCGCCTCCGGTCAGTACTCCGACCCGCATGGAATGTCCCTTCGCAGCAGGTGCCTGACGAAGGGTCAGTGTGGCGCGCGTCTCACTCGTCGTCGAGGCCGCGTTCTATCGCATACCTGACCAGCTCCACGCGGTTGTGCAACTGGAGCTTGCCGAGGGTGTTCTGGACGTGGTTCTGCACCGTGCGGTGGGAGATGACCAGGCGTTCGGCGATCTGCTTGTAGCTCAGGCCCTTCGCGACCAAGCGCAGCACCTCGGTCTCGCGGTCGGTGAGCCGGGGCGCCTTCGGTTCGTCGGTGTCGGGAGCGGGGGCGGGCTCGGAGGCCAGGCGGCGGTACTCGCCGAGGACCAGCCCGGCGAGGCCGGGGGTGAAGACCGGGTCGCCGACGGCCGTGCGGCGCACCGCGTCCTGGAGTTCCCCGGTGGAAGCCGACTTCAGCAGGTAGCCGGTCGCGCCGGACTTCACGGCCTCCAGGACGTCGGCGTGCTCACCGCTGGCGGACAGCACGAGGACGCGCAGCGCGGGATTGGCGGCGACGACCTCCTTGCAGACCTGGACGCCGGGCTTGGCGGGCAGGTTCAGGTCCAGCACGAGGACGTCGGGTGCGGCGGCCTTGGCACGGCGCACGGCCTGGTCGCCGTCGCTGGCGGTGGCGACCACCTCGAAGCCCGACTCGGCCAGGTCACGGGCGACCGCGTCGCGCCACATGGGGTGGTCGTCGACCACCATGACCTTGATCGGGTCCTTGGCCGGGTCCCCCAGGTTCTCCGTGGTCTCCGTCATCGTTGCTCCGCCTTCCCCCGTGCGTCCGTCACGTCCTTCGGTACCTTCAGCTCGACCTCCGTGCCCTGGCCCGGCACCGAGATCAGGTCCGCGCTGCCGCCGAGGTCGCGCAGCCGGCCGCGGATCGACAGGGCGACGCCGAGCCGGCCCTCGCCCTCGGCCTGGGCGAGCCGGCCCTGCGGGATGCCGGGTCCGTCGTCCCGGACGGTGACGATCACCTCGTCCGGCTCGTCCTCGACCAGGATCCACGCACGCGCCTGCTCCCCGGCGTGCCTGCGGACATTGTCCAGGGCGGCCCCGACGGCCGCTGCCACCTCGCGGGCGGCGACCGGGGCCAGCGGCACGGGCGCGCCGGGCTCGGCGAGGCTGACCTTGGCCCCGGCGTACGGCGCGAGCAGGGCGCGCAGGTCGACGGGTCCGCTCTGCGGCGGCTCCTCGTCGACGGACCTGACGACCGCTCCCTCGGCGGCGTCCTCCGAGACCCGGGAGACGGGCACGAGCCCGCCGGAGACCAGGGTGCGCAGCGCGACCTCCTGCTCGCCGGCCATCCGGCCCAGCTCGGCCGCCTCGCCGCCGATCACCGCCCCGCGCCGCTGCACCATCGCCAGCACCTGGAGCACGCTGTCGTGGATGTCCCGGGCGAGCCGCTCCCGCTCCCTGGTGGCGGCCTCGATCTCCAGGGCACGGGCGAGGGTGCGCTCGGAGGCGCGGGCGACCTCGACGACGTAGCCGATGGCGATGGAGGCGATGCAGACGAGGATGACGTTGTGGACGGTGTCGCGGGCCGGGGTGCCGCGTTCGACCAGGTTGGCGACGGCCACGAGGCCGGAGGCCAGGGCCGCCCAGCGCCAGCCGCCCTTGACGGCGAAGGCGAGGACGGCACCGGCGGTCCATATCGACGGCAGGGTCGGGCCGCCCGCCTGGACCCGCTCGTGGGCGTCGGCGACGGGCGTGAGCAGGATGCCGGTGATGGCGACCGTGAGGTCGGCGGCGAGGAACCGCTTGGTGCAGCGGGCGGCGTTCGCGACCCGGGGCAGTGTGGCCAGGGTCCAGGCCCCCAGCACGGCGTAGTAGGCGACGGCGACCCAGGGGCGGGCGAACTCCTCGTAGGCGGTGGCGAACAGGCCGACCGCGTACAGCATCGTGAGCACGCGATAGGCGGTCAGCGCACGCCACAGCGGCTGCTCGACCGACATCCTCATGACTCGCTCGCGCTTGGCCATATCCCCGCCCCCGGCTTCAAGCCCCGACTAGGGCTCGGTCCGCCGCTGCTCCGTCTGGTCCTTCTCGGCCTGTTCCCGCTCGGCCCGTTCCCGCTCGGCCTTCTCTTTCGCGGCCTGTTCCTTCTCCGCCCGCGCGAGTGCGGCCTTCGCCGCCTTCTCGGCTTCCTTCTCCGCCTTCGCCGCGTCCGCGAGCTGCCGCTTCATGGCCGTCGCGTACATGTCGACGTACTCCTGGCCGGAGAGCTTCATGATCTCGTACATGACCTCGTCGGTCACCGCGCGCAGCACGAAACGGTCGTGCTCCATGCCCTGGTAGCGGCTGAAGTCCAGGGGCTTGCCGATCCGGATGCCCGGGCGCATCAGCTTCGGCATGACCTTGCCGGGCGGCTGGATCTTCTCCGTGTCGATCATGGCGACGGGGAGGACGGGGGCGCCGGTGGCGAGGGCCACGCGCGCGAGGCCGCCCGGCTTGCCCCGGTAGAGCCGCCCGTCGGGCGAGCGCGTCCCCTCCGGATAGATACCGAACAGCTCGCCCCGCTCCAGCACGTCTATGCCGCTCTTGATGGCGGCCTCACCCGCGCCGCGCGCACCGGAGCGGTCCACGGGCAGCTGGCCGACGCCCTTGAAGAAGGCGGCCGTGAGCCGGCCCTTCACCCCGGGGGTGGTGAAGTACTCGGCCTTCGCGATGAACGTGACCTTGCGGTCCAGGACCGCGGGCAGGAAGAACGAGTCCGAGAAGGACAGGTGGTTGCTCGCCAGGATCGCGGCGCCCTCGGCGGGAACGTTCTCCAGGCCTTCCACCCAGGGCCTGAAGGCGACCTTCAGCGGTCCCCCAACAGCGACCTTCATCGCGCCGTACAACAACCGAGTGCCTCCTGTATGTGTCGCTCAGACCTTAACCCGGGGCGCCGTCAAAGGCGCCGACGGCCCTGGTCGGTGTCAGTGCGGTCGCGTACGGTGAAGGTCCCGCGAACGACGTGCGACCCCTTCCATGACGTTCCGTGACATTCCGTGATCGTGTCAGTCCCTTCTCACGACCAGGAGGCCGAAGGTGCCGGTCCTTTCCGGAGCCGAGCCGTTTCGCCACGAGGGCGGGGAGGTCGCCGTCCTCCTCTGCCACGGTTTCACCGGATCACCGCAGTCGCTGCGGCCCTGGGCGGAGCATCTCGCCGAGCGCGGCCTGACCGTCTCCCTGCCGCTGCTGCCCGGGCACGGCACCCGCTGGGAGGACCTGCGGATCACCGGCTGGCAGGACTGGTACGCGGAGGTGGACCGCGAGCTGCGCCTCCTGTGCGAGCGCCGCGAGCACGTGTTCGTGGCCGGTCTGTCCATGGGCGGCGCCCTGGCCCTGCGCCTGGCCGCGAAGCACGGCGACGCCGTCAGCGGCGTGGTGGTCGTCAACCCCGCGAACAAGGTGCACGGCCTGGCCGCGCACGCGCTCCCGGTGGTCCGCCACCTCGTCCCCGCGACGAAGGGCATCGCCAGCGACATCGCCAAGCCGGACAGCCGGGAGCTGGGCTACGACCGGGTCCCGCTGCACGCGGCGCACTCCCTGCGCCAGTTCTTCCAGATCACCGACCGCGAGCTGCCGCAGGTCACGCAGCCGGTGCTGCTGCTGCGCAGCCCGCAGGACCATGTGGTGCCGCCGGCCGACTCGGCCCGTATCCTCAGCCGCATCTCGTCGACCGATGTGAAAGAGGTCGTCCTGGAACAGAGCTACCACGTCGCCACGTTGGACCATGACGCGGGCCGGATCTTCGAGGAGAGCGTCGAGTTCATCGGCCGGCTCACGTCCGGCCTCGGCAGCGAGCCCGGTCTCGGCAAGGAAGGGACGACCGCAGGTGGCTGAGCACGACTCGGACCGCGAGGACCGCGAGCCGGACGAGCAGGGCGTCCCGTTCGACGAGGAGGCCGCCTGGGCCGCGATCGTCGCCGCGTACGGCGACGAGCCGCCGGACCCGCCGGGCGCCAAGCCGTTCAAGTCGATCGAGGACCTGGCGCTGCTCGAGTCTCCGACCAACGACGACCGGGTGGACACGGCCGGTGAGGCCGCGAAGCCCGCTGAGCCCGAGGGACCGGAAGCCAAGGGGGCCGGGGACAAGCCGGCCACCCCGGCCGCCCCGGCCACGCCGCTGGGCGGCTCCGTCTCCTTCGCACCCGGCGTCGGCCCGCGCGACTACTCCGCGCCCGAGCCCGCCGAGGACGACTTCGACGAGGACGACGAAGGCCACTTCGTGCCGCCGGAACCGCCCCCGCTGCCGGAGGCCGACGTCACCGCGAAGTTCGCCTGGCTGGGTGTGCTAGGCGGGCCGGTCCTGCTGTTGCTGGCCGTGGTGCTCGGCTGGGACATGACCTGGTGGCTGGCCACGGCGGGGATCGGCGGGTTCCTCGGCGGGTTCGCGACGCTGGTGATGCGGATGCGGACGGATGATGACGAGGACGACGAGGACCCGGGGCGCGGGGCGGTCGTCTAACTTGCCGGCACCTTGAGGGCGGCCAGGACCGGCAGGTGGTCCGTGGCCGCCCTCAGGTCTGGCCCGGTCACCCCGGGGTGATCGGCCGGCACGCCGCAGCCCAGCACCTCGATGCCCTTGGTCGCGAAGATCGCGTCGATGCGCTGGTAGGGGTCGGCGGGGGTCCAGGTGTGCTCTCCGCCCCAGGGCGCGGCGGCCCAGCAGTCGGTGAGACCGTCGGTCAGCCGGCGGAAGGTGCGGCCGTCGGGGCGCTCGTTCAGGTCACCGCCGGCGATCGCGTGCTCCACGCCCATCCCGGCGAGCCGGTCCAGGAGCATGCCGCCCTGCTCGTAGCGCTCGTCCTTCTGCAGCGACAGATGACAGCTCAGGACGCCGAGCCGGGCGCCGGCGAACCGGACGACGGCGGTGGCGAAGCCGCGGCGGTGCAGGCCGGGGGTGAGGGGCAGGAGGACGTCCTCCGTGCGCTCGATCGTCGCCCGCAGCGAGCAGAGGATCGCCGGGCCGGCGGCTGTGGCGCCGCCGGTGAGGATGACGAGGTCGGCCGCGCGGGCCAGGCGGGCGAGTTTCTTGCGCCAGCGGAAGAAGCGGGGGGCTTCCTGGACGAGGACCAGGTCGGGTTCGCACGCCCTGATGACACGGGCCAGGGCGGCTGTGTCGTCGCGCATCGAGCGGATGTTGTAGCTGAGGACCCTGATGACCGCGGAACCGTTGGGTTCGGTACGGGAGTTGGGGAGCGGCGCCATGCTGGTCAATTTACGCCCACTAGCTCGGGGCGCGAGGATTGTGCGCGAGTGCCGGTCGTATGTGGCTGATCGCGCAGTTCCCCGCGCCCCTCAAGACAAAAGACAGGGCGTTACATGATCGGGTCGGGTTCCCTGGCCAGGTCCGCTGCTCCCACCAGGCCCGCCTTGTTGCCCAGTTCCGCCGCTCTTACCTCCGCCACCGGGCGCCAGTTGCCGCCGACCAGCCAGCGCTTGTAGGACTTGCGGATCGGGCCGAGGACCAGTTCGCCCTCGTCGGAGAGGCCGCCGCCCACGATGAACGCGGAGGGGTCGAAGAGTGAGGCGAGGTCCGCGAGGCCCGCGCCGACCCAGCGGGCCAGCTCACGGTAGGAGTCGACGGCCACGCGGTCGCCCTGGCGGGCGGCCATGGAGATGTGCTTGCCCTCGATGCCCTCGGGCGTGCCGTTGCCGAGGCCGAGCAGGATCTCGGCGTTCTCCGGGGTGGCGTTGGCGCGCTGCTTGGCGTACCGGACGAGCGCGCGTCCCGAGGCGTACTGCTCCCAGCAGCCCTGCGAGCCGCAGCCGCACAGCAGGCCGTCCGGCACCATGCGGATGTGGCCGAACTCGGCGGCTACGCCGAAGTGCCCGCGGCGCAGCTTGTTGCCGATGATGATGCCGCCGCCCAGGCCGGTGCCCAGGGTGATGCAGATGACGTTGCGGTGGCCCTTGCCCCCGCCGAACTTGTACTCGCCCCACGCCGCGGCGTTCGCGTCGTTCTCGACGACCACCGGAAGGCCCACGCGGGCCTCGACCTTCTCCTTGAGCGGCTCGTTGCGCCAGTGGATGTTGGGCGCGAAGTAGACCTCGGAGCGCTGCCGGTTCACATAACCGGCGGCGCCGATGCCCACGCCGACGATGTCGTGCCCGACGCGGGCGCCTTCCACCGCCGAGGCGATGGCGTCCACGATGCCCTCGGCCGTGCCCGGGGTCGGCACCTTGTGGGTCGAGAGGATGTTGCCTTCCTCATCGACCACGCCGGCCGCGATCTTCGTGCCGCCGATGTCGACGCCGATGGTGAGTCCCATGAATCCCTCAGTTTCGGTCGAGCCCCGCTACGGCCAACGGTACCCGAGGCACTGCCCTCGGGTGCCGGTCGTCCGGCCCCTGGGCACGCCCGGCGGCATCCCGCCGATCGCCGCTCGTACGAGGTCGGGGGCTCGGCCGGGGGCTCAGTCCAGGTCGATGCGCTCTCCGGGGCCGTCGTCGTCGCCCCGGTCACGGCGTTCGTCCAGGTCACGGGGATCGGCGTCGTCCTCGCGGCCAGTCCAGCGCCGCTCCTGGGCCTGCACGGCGGAGCGGTAGGCGGCGAGCAGCTCGTTCCCGGCCGCCGCCAGGTGGTCGAAGACGTCCGGGTTGCGCTCGATGACGGGTTCCACGGCGTCCTTGGCCTGCTGGACGACCTGCCGGACGACCTGTTGGGCGGCGGGCCCCGCGACCGCGCCGAACAGCGGTGACTCGATGCCGGACAGCTTGTCCGCGACGGCGTCGACGAGCTTCTTCAGTTCCTCGGCCGCGGAGCCCGACGGCGGGCCGTACTCGGCACGGCGGCGGGCCTTCTCCGCCTCGAGGTCCTCGGCGCACGCGGTCGCCCAGGCGTCGGCGTCGGTCGCCCGTACCTCGTCCACGGCCTCTTCGCGGGCGGCGTCGGACGGGGGGAGCTCTTCGCTCATGACGGACTCCTGACTACGGTTCGTCTCTACGACGTTACCCGAACGGGCGTACCGCGCTCATCGTGCCTGCGGCCACAGTTTCGGGTCGGGTGCGAAGCGGATGCGCAGCTCGCCCTCGCGCAGGGCCGCCCCGTCGACGGTGCAGCGGCGCAGCGCGGAGGGCAGCGGGACGATACGGCGGAACCGTCCCACGGTGACGACCAGTTCGTCGCCGCGCCGGACGAGATCCAGTTCCTCGCGTATGGCGCCGGGCAGCGGGATCTGCCAGACGAGCACACCGTCCTCGCCGAGCCGGTCGGTCACGGGCCATTCGGCCGGGGAGCCGGCGTCCCCGGCGCCGGGCACCGCGAGGGCGGTGAGGTCGTCGGCGCCGCGCGGGTCGCGTCCGAGATGGGCGACGGCGCGTACGTCGTACGCCTCCCGCCACTCCTCCAGTGTCTTGCGCTGCTGGGCGACCGGCCCGGCGAGCCAGGTGTCCGGGGACACCTCGGGCAGGACGCGGTTGGCGACCACGACGTCGGTGCGCAGGCCGCGAAGGGCGAGGCCGAGGGCGGCGGTACGGACGGCGTCGGCACCGGCCGGGCCGGGCTCGGCGACCAGCCGTACGACGGTGTCGCGGTCGGCGACGACCGCCTCCACGGCCGCCAGCTCCAGATCCCAGCGGCCTGCCGTCTCGTACAGCCACTCGGCGGGCATGGGGACGCCGGCGAGCCGTCCCAGGACGGGGCGCAGGGCGCGGGCGGCCTGCCGTTCGGGCGGCAGCAGACGGCGCAGGTAGCGGCGCAGTTCCTCGGGCAGGGCGAGGAGGGCGAGGGCCTGCGGCGCCGGCGGCAGGTCGACGACGAGGAGGTCGTACGACTCCGACAGGGCCGCGTCGCGCAGGGCGCGCAGCAGGGCGAGTTCCTCCGCGCCGGGCAGCGGGGTGAGTTCCTCGGGGTCCAGCCGGGAGGCGCCGAGAAGGTCCAGGGCGGAGGAGGCACGGTCCTGAAGGGCGGTGAGGTCCCTGCGGAAATCCTGCGCGGGGTCGGGCCGCCAGGCGGTGAGGCTCGGTGCGGCTTCGACGGGGGTGGGGCCCGTGCCGATCCCCAGCGCGGCACCGAGGGTGTCGGTGCGGTCGGCGCTGAGGACGAGGGTGTTGGTGCCCTTCGCCGCCGCGGCCAGGGCGGTCGCGGCCGAGAGGGTGGTACGACCGCTACCGCCGGGGCCGGTGATCAGGATGGTGCGCATGGGAATGAACGGTAACCGAGTCGCCCTCAGGGGCGCGGGGCTGCGTTGAACATGCGGCTCCGCCGCGTGGGCGCGACCAGCCACAACGCACCCGCACGCGGCCGCTTACCGGCACCCCGGCGGCGCGATCACGCAGACTCGACCCGCTTCTTCAGCCCGGCCAGCGCCCGGTCGATGATGACCTTCTCGGCCTTGCGCTTGATCATCCCCAGCATCGGGATCTTGACGTCCACGGTCAGCACGTACGTGACCTCCGTACCCCCCGCCCCGGCCGGCTTGAGGAGGTACGAGCCGTCCAGAGACCGCAGCATCTGGGACTTCACCAGCGTCCAGGACACCTCGTTCTCGCCGGTCCAGGTGTATCCGAGCACCTGGTCGTCCTTGATCGCACCCGCGTCCATGACGAGGCGGACCTGCTCGGCGCGGCCCTGCTCGTCGGTCTTGAGGACCTCCGCCTCCTTCACCTCGCCGGTCCAGTCCGGGTAGCGGGCGAAGTCGGAGATGACCGCCATGACGTCGGCCGGGGCTGCCTCGATGGTGATGCTCGAGCTGGTGTGTTCCGCCATCGCCGTGGCTCCTCCAGATACGGGCCGGTAAGACGTCGTCGTGCGCACGTGTGTGCAGCGTGAAGGCTACCGCGCACAGGACCCGCCGATCTCACCCGACCTGGGACGGCCTCACCATTCCAGCGCCCAGGGCGTCCCGGTCCCCGCGAAGTGCCCCACATTCACGCACTCGGTGGCCCCGATCCGCATCCGCGGCGTGAGCGGCTGGTGCACGTGCCCGAACAGGGCGTACCGGGGCCGGGTGCGGTGGATGGCGTCCAGCAGGGCGCGGCTGCCCCGCTCGAAGCGGCGGGCGACGGTGTCGTAGACCAGCTCTGGAACCTCGGGCGGGATGTGCGTGCACAGCACGTCGACCTCGCCCACGGCCTCGATCTTGGCCGCGTACTCCTCGTCGCTGATCTCGTACGGCGTCCGCATCGGTGTGCGCAGGCCGCCGCCCACGAAGCCGAAGACCCGGCCGCCGATCTCGACGCGCTCGCCGTCGAGGACGGTGGTGCCGGGCCCGGCGTACTCCTGCCACAGCGGCGGCATGTCGACGTTGCCGTAGGTCGCGTACGTAGGGGTGGGGAACGCGGCGAACATCTCGGCGTACTGCTTGCGCACCGCCTGCTCGATGACCGAGGCCCGGTCCTCGCCGACCCCGGCCCACAGCCGGGCCCCGAGCTCCCGCGCCTCCTCGAAGCGGCGGGCGGTGCGCAGCGCCACGAGGCGGTCGGCGTTCTCGACGCCGAACAGGTCGGGGAAGATGCCGCGGGAGTGATCGGCGTAGTCGAGGAAGAGGACGAGATCGCCCAGGCAGATCAGGGCGTCGGCGCCCTCGCCGGCCCTGGCCAGGTCACGGGCGTTGCCGTGCACGTCGCTCACCACGTGCACGCGTGTCCTGTGGTCTCCGGCTGGTGTGGATGCCATGGCGATCAAGAGTAGGCCGAGCGCTGTCCTTGTGAACAGTGGCGGCCCTACCTGCGGTTACTGGCCAGTCAGTTAGTGCTTGGACTACTGTGCGCGAAGGAATACCCAACTGTGTGACGCAGCGAACATCTCGACAGGACCCCCTGTCGCACAGGCCATACCGGCGGGTAACGTCCGGGCCGTCCAGTCGTGCTCTGCATTTCAACAAGTGAATGCCTGAGTACCCGCCCGAGCCTTGGACCGCACCGTCGCAGCACACAACGTCGTGGCGCCGGCGCCCTATGAGGAGCAGCAGTCTTGCGCGAGTTCAGCCTTCCGGCTTTGTACGAGGTCCCTGCGGACGGAAATCTCACCGACATCGTCCGCAGAAACGCCGCGCAGCACCCGGACGTCGCCGTCATCGCCCGCAAGATCGGCGGTACCTGGCAGGACGTCACGGCCACCGCCTTCCTCGCCGAAGTGCACACGGCAGCGAAGGGGCTGATCGCCTCCGGTGTCCAGCCGGGCGACCGGGTCGGCCTGATGTCCCGCACGCGCTACGAGTGGACGCTGCTGGACTTCGCGATCTGGAGTGCGGGCGCGGTGACCGTGCCGGTGTACGAGACCAGTTCGCCGGAGCAGGTGCAGTGGATCCTCGGTGACTCGGGCGCCACCGCGTGCATCGTGGAGACGGACGCCCACACGGCCGCCGTCGAGTCGGTGCGCGACCGGCTGTCGGCGCTGAAGCACGTGTGGCAGATCGAGGGCGGCGGTCTCGACGAACTGGGCCGGCTCGGGCAGGACGTCACCGACCGGACGGTCGAGGAGCGCGGCTCGATCGCCAAGGCCGACGACCCGGCGACCATCGTCTACACCTCGGGCACCACCGGCCGCCCCAAGGGCTGTGTGCTCACCCACCGCAGCTTCTTCGCCGAGTGCGGCAACATCGTGGAGCGGCTGCGTCCGCTGTTCCGCACGGGTGACTGCTCGGTGCTCCTCTTCCTGCCGCTCGCGCACGTCTTCGGGCGGCTGGTGCAGATCGCGCCGATGATGGCGCCGATCAAGCTCGGCTGCGTCCCGGACATCAAGAACCTCACCGACGAGCTGGCCTCGTTCCGCCCGACGCTGATCCTCGGGGTGCCGCGCGTCTTCGAGAAGGTCTACAACTCGGCGCGCGCCAAGGCGCAGGCCGACGGCAAGGGCAAGATCTTCGACAAGGCCGCCGACACCGCGATCGCCTACAGCAAGGCGCTGGACACTCCCTCGGGCCCGTCCTTCGGCCTGAAGATCAAGCACAAGACGTTCGACAAACTCGTCTACAGCAAGCTCCGCGCGGTCCTCGGCGGCCGGGGCGAGTACGCCATCTCCGGCGGCGCCCCGCTGGGCGAGCGCCTGGGCCACTTCTTCCGCGGCATCGGCTTCACGGTCCTGGAGGGCTACGGCCTGACCGAGTCCTGCGCGGCCACCGCGTTCAACCCCTGGGACCGGCAGAAGATCGGCACGGTCGGCCAGCCGCTGCCCGGCTCGGTGGTCCGGATCGCCGACGACGGCGAGGTGCTGCTGCACGGCGAGCACCTGTTCAAGGAGTACTGGAACAACCCCGGCGCGACCGGGGAGGCGCTGGCCGACGGCTGGTTCCACACCGGTGACATCGGCACCCTCGACGAGGACGGCTACCTCAGGATCACCGGCCGCAAGAAGGAGATCATCGTCACCGCGGGCGGCAAGAACGTCGCCCCGGCCGTGATCGAGGACCGCATCCGGGCGCACGCGCTGGTGGCGGAGTGCATGGTGGTGGGCGACGGGCGGCCGTTCGTGGGCGCGCTGGTCACCATCGACGAGGAGTTCCTGGGCCGTTGGTGCGCGGACCACGGCAAGCCCGCGGGTTCCACCGCGGCGTCGCTGTGCGAGGACCCGGACCTGCTGGCCGCGATCCAGGCGGCGATCGACGACGGCAACGCCGCGGTGTCGAAGGCGGAATCGGTGCGGAAGTTCCGCATTCTGTCCTCCCAGTTCACGGAGGAGACGGGCCACCTGACCCCCTCACTGAAGCTGAAGCGGAACGTGGTGGCCAAGGACTACGCGCACGAGGTCGAGGCGATCTACGCCAAGTAGTGCGCGAACGGCGTCATGGCGCGGTGTCCTCGGCGAGGACCCGCGCCATCGTGCGTTCGGCGAGCGCGGTGATGGTCACGAAGGGGTTGACCCCGAGCGACCCTGGCACCAGCGAGCCGTCGGTGACGTACAGCCTGGAGCAGCCCTTCACCCGCCCGTAGTCGTCCGTCGCCTTCCCGAGCACGCAGCCGCCCAGCGGGTGATACGTGAAGTCGTCGGCGAAGACCTTGCTGGGGGACCCGAACAGGTCGTACCGGTAGATCGTCGCGTTGGCCTCGTTGATCCGGTCGAACAGCTTCCTGGCCATGGCCACGGAGGCCGCGCTGTGAGCGCTCGTCCAGCCGAGCCGCAGTTCGCCCGAGCCGGTGTCGTAGGAGAAGGACGCCCGCTCCGGGTTGCCTGTGATCGCCAGGTAGAGGCTCACCCAGTGCTCGAGGCCGGTCGGCAGCGGGGCGATCTCGGCGAACACCGGGTTCGAGGCGTTCGCCCAGTCGTCGATGCCCATGACCGGCATGGTCGACTGGTTCGCGCCGACCGTGTCCCACAGGTGGTTGGCCCGGCCGAGCATCACGTTGCCGTTGGTGCCCCAGCCGGTGCCGACGCTGGCGTCCAGGTCGGGCAGGGCGCCCGTCTCCCGGGCGCGCAGGAGCAGTTCGGTGGTGCCGAGGCTGCCGCCGCCGAGGAAGAGGTACGTGCAGCCGTACTCCTTGGTCTCCACGATCCGGCCCATCTCGTCGATGCGGTCGGCGGTCAGGACGTAGGTCCCGTCCGGGGCCCGGCTGATCGCGCGCACCTTCTCCAGGGTCTGAATGGTGATGTTGCCGGTCCCGAGGGCGCCGGCGAGGTAGGTCTTGTCGAGGCTGCGCTTGCCGTGGTTGTTGCCGTAGATGACCTCACCGCCGAGCGCCGACTTCGGGGCCGTGCCGGCCGCCTCGCGCCGCATGTGGCCGAAGTCGTAGACACTGGGCACGAAGGTGGTCCGCAGGCCGGCCTTCTCGGCGTGCTTGCGGGAGACGCGGGCGAAGCGGTACCACTCCGTCGACTCGAACCAGGCGGGGTCGACGGAGTTGACGCCGAGGGCGGCGCGGGCGCGCGGGAAGTACGTGCCGTACATCTCGTCGGCGTCGACGGTGGGGAACTGCTCGGCGAAGTACGCGCGGGGCGGGGTGACCGCCATGCTCCCGTTGACCAGGGAGCCGCCGCCGACGCCCCGGCCGACGTAGACGGACATCTGCGCGAAGTGCACCCGGTCCAGGGCGCCCGGGTAGCGGCCGATGTCCCTGTTGACGACGTCGAGCCAGAGGAAGGTGCCCAGGGGTGCCTCGGTGCGGGTGCGGAACCACATGGAGCGCTGGTCCGGGGTGCGGGTGGAGCAGAAGATCTTGCCGTCGGGGCCGGGGGTGTTCCAGAGCCGGCCCATTTCCAGGACGAGGGTGCGGATGCCGGCCTGGCCGAGGCGGAGGGCGGCCACGGCGCCGCCGTAGCCGGAACCGACCACGATCGCCGGGGCGTTGTCGACCGCGTCGGGCTGGGCGGCGTGGGCCGATCGGAGGCCGATGCGGGTGAAGCCGAGGGCGGCCGCGGTTTGCAGGGCCGCCATTCCGAGGATCTGACGTCTTGTCAGTTGACGCTGTATCAGGTTTGCTGTCATGTGCGCAGCATGGGCGGATTATTGGGTTCCGCCTAGTGGGGTGCCCGGTATTCGTCGTGGGCGGGTGCGGGTTCGATGTGGCTGATCGCGCCCACGCGGCGGAGCCGCACATGGATACAGCCCCGCGCCCCCCAAGAAAGCCAACCGCACTACAGCAAGTTCTTCAGCTGCTCCGCCAGCAGGTCCCAGCGCCACTTCTCCTCGACCCAGGCTCTGCCGCGCTCCCCCATCCGGCGGCGCAGCTCGATGTCTCCCAGGAGGGTGATGATGCGGTCGGCCGCGTCCGCCGGAGAGCCGCCCCGGACGACCCAGCCGGTCTCGCCGTCGAGGACCGCGTCCGGCGCGCCGCCGGAATCGCCGGCGACGACGGGCAGGCCGGTCGCGGAGGCCTCCAGGTAGACGATGCCGAGCCCTTCGACGTCCAGGCCTCCCCGGCGGGTGCGGCACGGCATCGCGAAGACGTCCCCGGCGCCGTAGTGGGCGGGCAGCTCGGACCAGGGCACGGCACCGGTGAAGCGTACGGAGGCGGCGACTCCGGTCTCCTGGGCCAGCTTGCGCAGGTCACCCTCGTACGGGCCGCCCCCGACGATCAGCAGTACGGCGTCCGGCTCGGCGGCCAGAATCCGGGGCATGGCCCGGATCAGCGTGTCCTGCCCCTTGCGCCGCACCAGCCGGGACACGCACACGATCACCGGCCGGTCCGTCAGCCCGAGCCGCGCCCGGATCTCGTCGCCACCCGAGTCCGGGTGGAAGGTCTTCTCGTCGACCCCGGGCGGCAACTGCGCCATCCGCGCGGCCGCCTGCGGGCTCAGCGCGCCTGCGATCCGCGAGCGCGTGTACTCGCCGAGGTAGGTGATCGTGTCCGTGGAGTCCCCGATCCGGCGCAGCAGCTGCCGGGCCGCGGGCAGCTGGGCCCAGCCGGCCTCGTGCCCGTGCGTGGTGGCCACCAGCCGCTCGGCGCCCGCGCCGCGCAACGCCGGTGCCATCAGGCCGAGCGGCGCCGCCGCCCCGAACCACACCGAGGTACAGCCGTGCTCCCGCAGCAGCCCGACGGCACGCCGGGTGACGGCTGGCGTCGGCAGCAGCATGGTCGTACGGTCCCGTACGACCATGAAGGGCTGCTCGGCGTCGAACGCGGCGGTCGCCTCGACGCCCTCCCGGCCCCGCTTCCACGTCGACGCGTAGACGACCAGCTGCTGGGGGTCCAGCCGCAGCGCCATGTTGTGCAGAAACGCCTGGATGCCACCGGGCCGGGGCGGGAAGTCGTTGGTCACGATCAGGGTCTTGCGCACGCCGCCGACCCTACCGAACCCGACCCTCGCAGCCGTGCGGGGCAGCTCTTATGGCACGCTCACAGCTGTCCGGGACATCATGACCCCATCGACGGAGCACGCGGACGGGCAGGGATCAGGTGAAGAGGACGGGCGCGAGGCGGTCCCTGGCGTGGCTGCCGGTGATCTGGTGTCTCACGAGGCTGGCGCTGCTGCTGTTCGTGATGAAGGTGTACGTCTTCCCGGGCCCGGACGTGACGAGCGACGTGCACGTCATCTACCAGGGCTGGTACGACGTCCTGCGCGCCGGAACGTTCCCTCAGAACGACGTCACCTGGCAGTACCCGCCCGCCGCCGCCCTGGCGGTCCTCTCCCCCGCGCTGCTGCCCTTCCTGCACTACGCGACCGCGTTCTTCGTCCTGGCCTGCGTCACCGACCTGGCCGTCCTGGCCCTGCTGGCGTACGCCGGACGGCGTCCCGGCCGGACCCTGCGCGGCGCCTGGGTCTGGGTGGCGGGCGTGCCGCTGCTGGGTCCGACGGTGTACGCGCGCTACGACGTGATGGTCACGGCCGTGGCGGTGGCCGCGCTGCTCGCCGGGGCCCGGCACCCGAAGACGATGGGGGCGCTGGCGGCCTTCGCCGCGCTGCTGAAGGTCTGGCCGGCGATGCTCCTGCTGGCCGCCCGCCGGCGGAGCGCCTGGATGTCGGCCCTGGTGACCGGCATCGCGGTGACGGGCGCCTTCGCCCTGGCCATGCCCGGCGGGTTCGCCTTCCTCACCTTCCAGCGCGACCGCGGCACCGAGGTGGAGTCGCTCGGCGCGCTCGTCTTCCATGTCGCCCGGCACTTCGGCTGGCAGGGCGAGGTGCGGCTGAACTACGGCTCGATCGAGTTCCTCGGGCCGTACGTGAGCGAGGTGAGCACGGGCGCGCTGTTCCTGACGGGTGCGGCCCTCGGCTGGCTGGTGCTGTGGCGGCTGCTGGCCCGGCGCTTCGAGGAGCACACGCTCGCCGACGCGGCCTTCGTGGCGGTGCTGATGTTCACGACCACCAGCCGGGTGATCAGCCCGCAGTACATGGTGTGGCTGGTCGGGCTGGCCGCGGTGTGCCTCTGCTTCCCCGGGAGCCGGATGCGGCTGCCGGTCGGCCTCGTCCTCGTCGCGTGCTTCGTGACGGTACTGGAGTTCCCGCTCTACTTCGCCAACGTGGTGGCCAGCGACGGCCTCGGCCTCACCCTGCTGTTCCTGCGCAACGGCCTCTTGGTGGCCGCCACCCTCCTCGCGGCCCGCGCCCTGTGGAAGGCGACGGTGCCGCGCACGGTCCCCGCTCCCCTGCCGCCTCAGCCGGCCGCCCGTGCCGGGGAGACCCCCGTCTCCTCCTGAGCCGGGGCCCGCCGGAACAGCAGGCCCGCCAGCACGCACTGCACCGCCGTCGCGAGCGCCAGCGCGAGACACACCCCCGGCAGCCCGAGCCCCGTCAGGCTGTAGGCGAGCGACAGCTGGACCGCGGTCCCGAGCACGGTCACCCGCAGCAGCACCGAGGCGCCCCCGCTGCCCTCGAAGACCCCGCCGAGCGCGATGAGACAGGCCATCAGCAGCAGGTAGGGCCCGACGCAGCGCAGAAACAGCACACCCTGGCCCGCGACCCCGGGCCCGGCGCCGAAGGCGGCCATGAGCCACGGGGCACCGGCGGCCAGCAGTACGGCCGCGGTGAGGCCGAGGGCGACGGAGACGAGCACGGCTTGTCGCGCGATCGCCCGCCGCTCGTCCTCCCCCGCGCCTCGGGTGTGCGCGGTGTGGATGGCGACGGCCTGGCGGACGGCGTAGAAAGCCATGGTGGCCACGTACATGAGCTTGTAGGCGATCGCGTACGCGGCCACCGCCGTCACCCCGAGCCGCGCCACGATCGCGACCAGGACCAGGGCGCCCGTCTGCCGCACGGTGAAGTCGGCGGACATGGGCA
The DNA here is from genome assembly GCF_036014075.1 of Streptomyces violaceus. Classification (NCBI taxonomy): domain Bacteria; kingdom Bacillati; phylum Actinomycetota; class Actinomycetes; order Kitasatosporales; family Streptomycetaceae; genus Streptomyces; species Streptomyces violaceus. The sequence continues at coordinate 6,624,375 of NZ_CP107911.1, read as the reverse complement.
GACCGGTCGTCAGCGTCCGGCGCAGGGAGACGGCCACGGACTCGACCGCCTCCGCCTCGCGTGCCGTCCGCAGCAGCGCGTTGCGCCGCACCGCGACGAGTCCCGCCCCGAGCGCCACGGACCGGGACAGCACCGTGGCGGCGGCGGCGCCCTGGACGCCGTAGAGGTGGATGAAGAGCGGGTCGAGGGCCAGGAGCAGGCCGTTGGACAGCAGGGCGAGCCGCAGCGGGGTTCTCGTGTCACCGGTGCCTTTGAGGAGGCCGTCGACGAGTTGCTGGGCGAAGAAGACGGCCATGCCCGGCAGGGAGAGTGTGAAGTAGGCGACGGCGAGCGGGAGGGCGGCACTGTCGGCCCCGCCCAGCACCAGCCGGGCCAGCGGTTCGCGTCCCAGCAGACCCCCCGCCACGACCAGTGGCGTCACCAGCGCCCACAGCGCCCATCCGCCGCGCACGGCCGCCCGTACGGCCAGGGGGTCGCGGGCGCCCCGGGCGTGTGCGACCAGCACGGTCGTACCTGAGCCGAAGACGAGGGCGATGCCGAGCAGCACGTTCTCCGTGTTGGTCGCCACGGCCACGGCGGCCACGGCCGGGCCGCCCAGCCGCGCGACCCAGACGGTGTTGATGATCCCCGCGGTGACAGAGGCGAGGAGCGAGAGGTAGACGGGGCCGGCGAGCAGGAGGAGGTGCTTGCGATGCGCGTTCACCGTGACTGTCCCCCTGCCCTGAGTCCCCATGACCCTCGATACGAGCTATCGCTTAACGAGCAATGTCGGACCGTGCTACCTCGGATCGAGGTACCGCGTTAAGAGGTAGCATGCGTCACACGTCACCCGCAAGGAGGACCGAAGGAGGACCATGCTGGAGCTGTCGATCCTGGGCTTCCTGGCCGAGCAACCCCTGCACGGCTATGAGCTAAAGGAACGCATCAAGGCGCTGACCGGCCATGTACGGCCGGTGAGCGACGGCGCGCTCTACCCGGCGATCACGCGCCTGGTCGGGGCGGGCCTGCTCGACCAGCACACCGAGCCGGGCGCGAGCGCGGCCCCGCGCCGGATCCTCGCCCTCACCGACCGGGGCCGCGAGGAACTGCTGGAGCGGCTGCGCCGGCCGAAGCAGACCGAGATCACCGACCACGTCCGTTTCAACACGGTCCTGGCGTTCCTGCGCCACCTGCCCGACCGGCACGAGCAGGCCGCGGTGCTGCGCCGCCGGCTGGACTTCCTTCAGACCCCGACGAGCTTCTTCTACGCGTCCGGCAAGCCGGTCCGCGCCGAGGAGGCGGACGACCTGTTCCGCCAGGGCATGCTCCGGGTCGCGCGAGCGACGGGCGAGGCGGAACGGGCCTGGCTGCGGGAGACCGTCGCGCTGCTCGATCAGCCGAGCTGAGCCCGCAGATACTCCCGCCATTCCTCCGTGAAGGCCTCCGGCGTCGTCTCCAGCACCTCCCGCATCGCGTCCGCCACCGCCCCTTCCCGCTTCCGGTGCTCCCCGACGGCCCGGTAGAACTCGCCCAGCCGGGACTCGCCCCAGCGGTCGGCGATCAGCCGGCACGCCGTCCAGCCGCTCTCGTAGGCCCGGGCCAGGCGGCTCGCGTCGCCGGTGAAGCCGAAGTCCTTGTCCTCCGGCAGCGCGGCCGGCACCTCCCCCTGGCTCACCGCCCGGGACAGCTCCGGCGCGGCCTCGGAGGGAACGCCGCCGGTGGCGCGGTAGCCGACCCAGTCGGCATACCCCTCGGACAGCCAGAGGGGCGTGGCGGCCGAGGTGTGGGCGCGGGTCGCGACATGGGTGGTCTCGTGGGTGACGACGACCTGCTCGCCGAGGCCGCCGAGGAGCGCGAAGGCGTCCGGGTTGACGATGATCCGGTCCGCCGGTGCCCGGGCCGGCGCACCCGTCTCGCCGGTGGTGACCGCCGCGATCCCGCGGTAGGAGGAGGCGGGCGAGCCGAGCAGCCCCGCCATCCCCTCCAGGGACTTCGGCACGAGCACGACCACGTGCCGGGACCAGTCCGTGCCCCACTCCTGCGACACGGCGGGCACCGCACGGTCGGCCAGGTCCGCGAAGTCGCGCAGCGACCGGCCGGACTGCCCGACGCCGAGGACGAGGCTGCGGGCGCCCCGGACGGCCTGCACCGCCCCCTGGTCCCACAGTTGCTGCGCGGACTTCCTGGCGGGCCGGTCGGCGTCGACCGACCACCGCCCGTCCGCGTCCCGGCTCAGCCGCAGGGTGCGGCCCGCGGTCACCGGCGCCCGGTCGTACCCGGCGACGCGGTAGCGCAGTTCGGCGTCGGCGGTGGCGGTGTCGCCGGTGCGGCGCAGCTCGGTCACCCGGTACGACCAGGCGGCCAGGGGCACCGCGCGCAGACGGGCGAAATCAGCCCCCGTGCCCGTCCGTTCGTAGGCCCGCTCGTCGCGGTCGAGGACCGCGGCGGCCCGCCGGTCCAGGAGCCGCTGGACATCGGCCGTGGCGCTGTCAGCGGCGGACCGCCCGCCGCACCCGACCAGGGCGGCGAGCAGCACGACGAGCGCCACCACCGCGGACCCCGACCTTCGACCAGCCACGTTCCCGATCGTACGGGCGCCGGGCCGCGCCGGTCAGACCCTGGTGACCGAGGAGACGGGCATCATCCCGACCGGGTCGTAGCGCACGGGTGCGCCGGGGTAGGGCGCGTGGATGACCTGGCCGTTGCCCATGTACATCCCGACATGACTGGCGTCGTCCCGGTAGACGACCAGGTCACCGGGGCGCGCCTCGGACAGCGGGACCTGCCTGCCGGCGTACCGCTGGGCCTGCGAGGTGCGCGGCAGGGACACCCCGGCCTGCGCGTACGACCACTGCGTCAGGCCCGAACAGTCGAAGCCGGAAGGACCGTTGGCGCCCCAGACGTAGGGCCTGCCGACCACGCTGCGGGCGGCGGCGACAGCGGCGGCCCCGCGCCCCGAGGCGGCGGTGGCGTTCCCGAGGTGGGGCAGGTCGCCGCGGCCGGAGCGGGAGGCCCGGTCGTAGGCGGCGCGCTCGGCCTCCGGCAGGGAGTTGAGCAGCCGCCGGGCCGTGGCGAGCTTCCGCTCGACGGACTTCTTGTGGACGGCGACCGTCTTGCGGCTCTTCTCCAGTTCGCGGAGCTTCCCGGCGGCCTCCTCGCGGTCCTGGGCGAGTTCGCGCATGGCGTCCTGGAGGTTCTTCAGCTCACCGGCCTGGCGGGCGGTGACGCGGTCCAGCCGGGCGGCCCTGTCGAGGTAGTCCTCCGGGTCGTCGGAGAGCAGCAGGGCGAGGGACGGGTCGAGGCCGCCCGAGCGGTACTGGGCTCCGGCGAGCGAACCGAGCGACTCCCGCATGGAGTTGATGCGCTGCTGCTGCCGGGCGATCCGGTCCCGGGCGGTACCGGCCTCCTCGCGCAGCTCGTCGGCACGCTCGTCGGCCTTGTTGTAGGCCTCGGTGGCCTTCTCGGCCTGCTCGTAGAGCCGGTCCACCTCGGCCCGGGTGTCGTCATACGGTGCGGACGCGGCCGGTACCGCGCACAGGGCGGTGGCCGCGACGGACAGGAAACCGACCGCGGCACCGGCGCCCCGGTCGAACCCGGACGGTGCAAGTCGGCGATGGGACCCCACGGGAAGCCGCTCTCCTTCCGCTGGCGGACTTGGAAACGCGGCAGACAGTAGCCCCGCGACCGGGGGCAGCCAACGACCATCCGTGGGTATGCGGCACGACGCCCCGCCGCTGACGCAGGTCACCGGCGGGGCGTGGGCTTACTCGAGGCTTACGTGATTCCCCCGAACGGCGGACACGGAGTCCTGATCTTGAAGACGTCAGACGCGGACGCCGAACATGAACGGACCGCCGATGGTGTCCATCGACTCGTAGCGGACGACCGTGCCGGTGCGCGGGGCGTGGATGATCTGCCCGTTGCCGGCGTAGAGGCCGACGTGGTGCAGGTCGTTGAAGAAGAAGACCAGGTCGCCGACCTTGAGCTGGCTGACCGAGGAGATCTTGGTGCCGGCCCCGGTCTGGGCCTCGGAGGTGCGCGGGATCTGCACGCCGGCCGCGGCGTACGCCCGGGAGGTGAGGCCGGAGCAGTCGTAGGAGCTCATGCCGGTGGCGCCGTAGACGTAGGGCTTGCCGAGCTGGCTCTGGGCGAAGGCGAAGGCCGCGGCGGCCCGGCCGGAACCCGGCGGGACGTTACCGGTGAGGGCGTCGCGCGCGCTGTCGCGGCTGGCGCGGTCCTCCTCGGCGGCGAGCGCCTGCTTCTCGGCGGCGGTGAGGCTGTTGAGCAGCTTCTGAGCGGAGCCGAGCTTGCCCTGGACTTCCTTCTTCTTCTTGCCGAGTTCGGTGCGGGTGGAGGCGAGGTCCTTGAGCTTCTCGGAGGCCTCGGCGCGCTCCTGGGCGAGTTCGCGCTGCTTCTCCTGGACCTTCTTCAGCGCCTCGACCTGCTGGCTGCTCAACTGGTCGAGCGTGGATGCCTTGTCGAGGTAGTCGTCCGGGTTCGAGGAGAGGAAGAGCTGGACCGAGGGGTCGATGGAGCCGGTGCGGTACTGCGACGCGGCCGCGAGGCCCAGGCTGTCGCGGAGCTCGTTGAGCTCCTCCTGGCCGCGGGCGACGTTGTCCTGGATGGTGGAGATCTCCTTCTGGAGCTTCTCCTGCTTCTCCTTGGCCCCGTTGTACTTCTCGGTGGCCTGCTCCGCCTCTTCGTAGAGCTTGTCGACCTTCGCCTTGACCTCGTCCTTGCTCGGCTTCTCGCTGGGGGCCGCGTTGGCGGCCTGCGAGCTGAAGGCGACGGCAGCGGCGGCGGCGGTGGTCAGCACGGTCACACGTGCGCGGCTCGGCTGCTTCGGACGACGGTGGGACGCCACGGGTGAAAGCTCCTTCTGCCCCCTCCGCCGTCTCTCCCGATGAGTGATCACCCGAGCGGAGGTTTCGGAGCCTGACCCTAGTGACCTTCCTGTGATCAGTTCAAATCCTCAGATGAAAAATTGCATCACAGTGAGCCAACTTTTCCCCTGGACTCACAGGCGGTGAGACTCACTTGACTTAACGTGGCCCACAGGTCTCATCAATTCGGGCATCACGCCCGGACGTTACGCATCGCCCGTACGGATGCCTAGCCCCGCGAAAGACGCTTCAGGAGCATCGCCGAGGCCACCGGGCGGGCGCCGGCCCGGGCCACCCCGTCGGCGACCTCCCGGTCGGTGGAGGCCACGATGACCGGCCTTCCGGGTGGTTCGGCGCGCACGAGTTGACGGATGAGCTCGTCGGCGGTGACGCCCGGCTTCGAGAACAGCACCCGTACCCCGCGCGGCGGCGCCAGCAGGACCGGCGCGGCCAGTTCGGCCCCGTCGAAGACGCACGTCACCTCGGCGCCGCTCTGCGCCGCCAGTTGCGAGAGCTGCCCCAGCAGCCTGAGGCGCTGCTTCTCCAGCGGCATCTGCGGATAGCCGGTCTTGGTGACGTTGTAGCCGTCGACGACCAGATGGGCCTGCGGCAGCGCCAGCAGTTGGTCGAGGACCTGCGGGTCGTTCTCGGAGAGCGCGCGGGCGGCGATGTCCTTCGGGGACATCCGGCCGGGCTCGACGGCGTCCACGGTCTCGGCGGGCCGTACCGACACCGGCGGCAGGGCCAGTTCGCGCCGGAGCCCCTGAGTGGCGTCCAGCAGGGTGTCCAGCAGCAGCCGGACCCGCATGTCCTCGACGCTGCGGCCTTCGCGGGCCGCCCGGCGCGTGGCCTCCAGGGCCGCCTCGGTCTCCCCCAGCCGGGCCTTGAGCCGCCGGGCCTCGCTCTCGGCGGCGGACACCTGGGCGTGCCCCTCGGCGCGGACGGCCTCGATCTCGCCGTGCGCCTTGCGCAGGGCGGCCTCGCCGCGCTTGACGTCACTGAGGGCGGCGCGGAGCTTGCGGTGCAGCGACTCGGATTCCCTCTTGGCCGATTCCAGCTCCGTGCGCAGCCGCTCGGTCTCGGCCCTGGTGTGGTCACGGGCCCGGGCCAGCTCGGCGCGCAGCCGCTCCAGCTCGGCCCGGCTCTCCTCGTCGGCGCGCTCGGCGTCGGCCCGCTGGGCCTCCTCGCCGGCGGCGGTCACCAGCTTCACCCAGTCCGTCGGCCGCAGAACGTAGGCCGCGGCCGCCACGTCGAGCGGGTCCGCGGCCGGGGGCGGAGAGCCTGAGTCGAGGGCGCCGGCGAGTTCCGGCTGGGCCTCTCTGAGCTTCTCACCGATGCGCTGCCGGAACAGCGGGTCGGTCTCCAGCGCGGAGGCCATGGCGTTGCCGGCGAACTTGGCTCTGCGGTTCGGGGCGAACCGGGCGTACTGCCTGAGCTGTGCGGGCAGCTCGCCGACCGTCAGCGATCCGAAGCCGTCGGAGACGATCTGCACGACCTTGCGGCGCACGCCGTCGGGCAGCGGACGGTCGAGCACCTCGGCGGCGCCGTCGCCCGGCCCCCCGCCTGCGGTCTCCACCATCCGTCACACCCCAATGCCTGTGCGGGGGCCCTGCTCCCCTCAGGAGCCGGCGCCCGGCCTGTCCACGAGTTCCACCTGGTCCACCGCGTTGCACCAGCGGCAGCGCACCGACTCGATGGTCTCACTGAGCACCTCGCGCTCCTCGACCTTCGCCTCTCCGGCCAGGTCGAGGTGGACGTACTCGACGACCTTCGACGAGCGGGTCACGTCGAAGCGCGTGAGGTTGCCGCAGAGGGTGCAGCGCCACCGCGTCTCGGCGGTCGGCAGGGGAACCGTCATCGTGGCCTGTTCTCTTTCCTTCTAGTGTCCGTGACGCCACGGGCTTCCCCGGTGCGTGTGGCTCGTAACCCTACGGCCTGCTGGGTCATCGTCGCCTGCGTGTCCATGGCGGCGAGGCGGTCTGGGCGGTTGCGTCCGGTTACGTCATGCTCTGTATCCATGATCAGCAAGTGGAGCGCGTCGATCGGCCGGGTGAGCGGATCGATCAGGGGGGCGTCGGCGCCGGTGACGTACTCACTGATCGCCCTGTGCTGCACGGTCTTCCTGGCCGGGCCCGCCTCGGGCATCGGCCCGGCGTACGGCTCGGGTGACGATCTGCTCGCCGCTCAGCGGGCCTACTTCCGGCATTGGGGCGTGATCCCCGCAGAACTGTTCGAGGCATCCCCCGGGTCGGCCCTCACCCCGGCGACGGCGCTCTTCGTCCACGGCACCTGGGTGCACCTGCTCGGCAACATGCTCTTCCTCTACGTCTTCGGGGCGATGACCGAGGAACGGATGGGGCGGGTGCAGTTCACCCTCTTCTACATCGGCTGCGGCTACCTGGCCCTGCTCGGGTACGCCGTCGCCAACGCGGACTCCGAGCAGCCCCTGGTCGGTGCCTCCGGGGCGATCTCGGCGGTCCTCGGCGCGTTCCTGTACCTGTTCCCCCGTGCCCGGGTGACCAGTCTCCTGCCGTTCCTCTTCTTCCTGCCGGTGCGCTTCCCGGCCTGGGTCGTGCTGCCGTTCTGGGCGGCGCTGCAGTGGCTGGCGGCGGGGCGGGCCCCGGACGGGCCCGGGGTGGCCTACCTCGCCCACCTGGTCGGCTTCGGTCTGGGCTTCTGCTACGCCTCGGTCCGCTACGGCCGTCCCACCGGCCCCACTAGAGTGAAGACCGCCCCTGCTCCGGCCCCCGAGGGAGAGAACCAGCCGTGATCACCGCGATCGTCCTCATCAAGACCAGCGTGGACCGGATCCCCGAGATCGCGGAGTCGATCGCGGCGCTGGACAGCGTCAGCGAGGTCTTCTCCGTCACGGGCACCTACGACCTCATCGCGATGGTCCGGGTGAAGCAGCACGAGGACCTCGCCGAGGTCATCCCCGGCCGGATCAGCAAGATCCCCGGCGTGGAGGGCACGGACACGCACGTGGCGTTCCGTACCTACTCGCAGCACGACCTGGAGGCGGCGTTCTCGATCGGGCTGGACAACTAGGGCCTGTCCAGCCTTCCGGGCTCCGGATGAAGAGTTCTTCATCCGGGGTTCATCATTCGCTCCGGGTTCCGTCCGCAGGATCAGGCCCATGGCATTCTCCCGTCGTATGGCCGCCCTCTCCGCGGTCGTGCTGATCCCGCTGGGCATCGCCGCGACCAGTTACGCCCTCGCGGACAGCCCTCAGTCGCCCAAGGTCCCGTCCCAGCGGGTGGAGCTGGACAGCAGCACACCGACCCCCACCTCCACGCTCGACCCCAGCCCGAAGCCCACGCCGGACGACGAGGTCGTCTCGCGGCCTCCGGTGACCGACAGCTCAGCGAGTGACGATGATGACGACGACCGCGGGCAGGGCGACGGAGACGACGGACCGGGTGACGACGGACCCGGCTCCGACAACTGACCCCGGCCGGCGGCGCGTCTCCGCCCGGGTCCGCATCCTGCTCTGGCTGCTGCTCGTGATGGCGGTCGCACTCGCCTCGGTGGCCATGACCACCCGCTCGTTCCTGCTGCGGGACGTCGACAACCGGATCAACCGCCTGCTCACCCAGGAGACCGGCGAGTTCGCCAACTTCGAGGAACGGGGCGGGGATCCGCAGACGGGCCGCCCGTTCACCGACGCGAACCGGCTGCTGACGGTGTTCCTGGAACGGCAGTACCCCGACGCGGACGAGGAGCTGATCGGCCTGGTCGGCCGGGCGGGGAGCGGCCCCCGGCAGATCCGCCAGCAGCACGACCTGCCCGTCGCCCTGCCCCTGCACCGGGATCCCGGCGCCAAGCGCGCCGTCTTCGACTCGCCCGAGTCCTCCGGGGTGCTCCAGCGGCCGCAGGGCGAGATCCGCTGGGCGAAGGTCACCGTGTCCCGGCAGGGCCGGGAGCCGGACGCCGCATTCGTCGTCGCCTTCCACCCGGAACGCGAGCAGGCGCGGGTGAACGACATGTTCCGCACGCTGCTCGTCATCTCCGGGGTCGCCCTGCTGCTGACCGTCGGCATCGCCTGGGCGGTCGCCGGGCGGATCCTCAAACCGGTGCGGGTGGTGCGCACCGCGGCGGCTCAGCTCACCGAGCAGGGCCTCACCCGCCGGATCCCGGTGCACGGCAACGACGACATAGCCGCCCTCGCCGAGACGTTCAACGGCATGCTCGACCGGCTGGAGCGGGCCTTCGCCGCCCAGCGCGAGTTCGTCGACGACGCGGGGCACGAACTGCGTACCCCCATCACCATCGTGCGCGGCCATCTGGAACTCATGGGTGACGACCCGGCCGAACGCGAGGAGACGGTCCGGCTGGTCACCGACGAGCTGGACCGGATGAGCCGCATCGTCGAGGACCTGCTGCTGCTCGCCAAGGCCGAACGCCCCGACTTCGTCACCCCGGAGCCGGTCCAGGTCGCCGAACTCACCGCCGACGTCTACGTCAAGGCCCGCACCCTGGGCGACCGCGACTGGCAGCTCACCGGCGTCGCCGATCTGGAGGCCGAGCTGGATCCGCAGCGGATCACCCAGGCCATGGTGCAGCTCGCGCAGAACGCCGTGCAGCACACCACGACCGGCCAGACCATCCGCATCGGCTCCCGCACCGACGGCCCGGAGCTGGAGCTGTACGTCGCCGACTCCGGGCCCGGTGTGCAGCCCCAGGACACCGAGGTGATCTTCGAACGCTTCCGGCGCGGCACGTCCCGCCGCGGCGCCCGGGGCTCCGGCGCCGGCCTCGGGCTGTCCATCGTCAAGGCGATCGCCGAGGGCCACCGGGGCCGGGTTCGGCTCTACGAAACGCCCGGTGGCGGCGCCGGCTTCGCCCTCGTTCTGCACGCACCCCGGGCACCGGAAGGGGACCCCACGTGAACCGCATCCTCATCGTCGAGGACGAGGAGCGCATCGCCTCCTTCGTGGAGAAGGGCCTGCGCTCCAACGGCTTCACCACGACCGTCGTCACCGACGGCGACGCGGGATACGAGTACGCCCTGACCGGCGGCTTCGACCTCGTCGTCCTGGACATCGGGCTGCCCGGCCGGGACGGCTTCACGATCCTGCGCGAGCTGCGCGAGGCGCGGGTGTCGGTACCGGTGATCGTGCTGACCGCGCGGGACTCCGTACGGGACACGGTGGCCGGCCTGGAGGGCGGTGCCGACGACTGGATGACCAAGCCGTTCCGCTTCGAGGAGCTGCTCGCCCGGGTACGGCTGAGGCTCCGTACGGCGGCGCGGGCGCCGGAGGTGACGGTGCTCAGGTCGGGCTCCCTGAGCCTGGACCTGCGCACGCGCCGGGCCCGTTCCGGGGAGCGGACGGTCGATCTGACGGCGCGTGAGTTCGTGCTGCTGGAGCTGTTCCTGCGGCATCCCGGGCAGGTGCTGTCGCGGGAGCAGATCCTGTCGCATGTGTGGGGGTACGACTTCGATCCGGGGTCCAACATCGTGGATGTGTATGTGCGGACGCTGCGGAAGAAGCTGGGGGCGGAGCGGGTGGAGACGGTGCGGGGGATGGGGTATCGGTTGCCGTAGTGCCACTCGGGCGCCGTTGCGAGGTGCGGGTTCGTTGTGGTTGTTCGCGCCCACGCGGCGGAGCCGCATATTGATACAGCCCCGCGCCCCTGAAGGCGTGTGAAAACTCCTTCATGTGAGGCTCATGGAGGGCTCACCGCTCTCGCCGATCGTCGATGGCGTGACCCTGAATCTGCGCTCCGCCACCGCCCTGTGCGGGGCCCTGTCCCTGTGTGCGCTGCTCGCTGTCCCCGGCAACTTCCCCGAGCTCGGTGCGGACGCCCGTTTCACGCTCGCCGTGTTCGTCTTCGCGACCTGTGCCTGGATCGGGACGTCGATCGACGACACCTATATCGCGCTGGGCGCCGGACTCGCGCTCACGGTGACCGGGGTGATCAGCAGCGACACGCTGTTCGGCACGCTCGGCGATGCGACGGTGTGGCTGTTGATCTGCGCGTTCGTGCTGGCGGCCGCGGTGAGCCGGACCGGGCTCGCGGGCCGGGCGGCGGTGTTCCTGGTCAGCGGGGCACGGACCGTACGGCAGCTCGTGCACCTCACGACGGCCGCCCTGGTCGTCACGGCGTTCGCGGTGCCCGCCACCTCGGGCCGGGCCGCGCTCGCGCTGCCGGTGTTCCTCGCCCTCGCCAAGGTCCTCGCCGACCGGAAGCGACTGGTCGTGATGCTGGCGTTGCTGTTTCCGACCGTGATCCTTCTGTCGGCGGTGGCGACACTGATCGGCGCGGGCGCACATCTGATCACCGTGTCGGTGCTGTGGGAGACGACCGGGCAGCACATCGGCTTCACGGAGTGGCTGCTGCTGGGCCTGCCGCTGGCCGTGGCCTCGTCCCATCTGGCCGCCGAGCTGGTGATGCTGACGACGACCCGCCGGGCGGTCCGCCGCGGCCCCGTCAGTATCACCCCGGAGCAGATCCAGGAGCACAGCGAGCAGCCGGTGACCGGCCCCTGGAGCCAGGCCGAGAAGCGCTGCACCCTGCTCCTCGCCACGGTGGTGCTGTTGTGGTGCAGTGAGCCGCTGCACCGGGTGCCGCCCGCGCTGGTCGCGCTGATCGGCGCGGTCATCGCCTCCTCGCCCGCACTCGGCACCGTCCGTCTGAAGGACGCGCTGAAGACCGTCCCCTGGTCGCTGCTGCTGTTCATGGCGGCGACGATGGCGATGGGCGTCGCGCTCGCCGACTCGGGAGCGGCGAAGTGGCTGGTCTCCGGGCTGCCGACGGGCGAATCGCCGGTGGTGTTCCTGGTGATCGTGATCGCCGTCAGTACGGCGGCCCACCTGGTCCTGCAGTCCCGCTCGGCGCGTTCGTCGGTCCTGGTCCCGCTGGTCGTGGCCGCCGCCCTCGGCGTCGGGGTCAACCCGGTCGCCGCCGCACTCGCCTCCACCGCCGCCGCGGGCTTCTGCCACACCCTGCCCGCCTCGGCCAAGCCGGTCACGCTCTTCGCGCAGATCCCCGGCACGCCCACCTACACCCCGCGCGACCTGCTGCGGCTGTCCGCCTTCCTGGCCCCGCTGACCGCCGCGCTGGTCCTGCTCTTCGCCGTCGCGGTGTGGCCGCTGCTCGGCGTGTCCGTCACCCGTTAAGGAGCCCTCATGCTGACCCGTGTCGTCGTAGCCCCCAGCGGTTTCAAGGAGTCCCTGTCCGCGGAGGCGGCGGCCGACGCCATCGCCGCGGGTGTCCGCCGTGTCCTGCCCGACGCCGAGATCGACCTCGTCCCGCTGGTGGACGGCGGCGAGGGCACGGCGGTCGCCCTGGCCGCCGCGACCGGGGGCCGGCTCGTCACCGTGCCCGCCACCGGCCCGATCGGGGAGACCATCAGCGCCCACTTCGCCCTGCTGGGCTCCGGGGACACGGCGGTGGTGGAGATGGCGGCGGTCGCGGGCCTCTCCCTCGTCCCGCGCGACCTGCGCGACCCGGGCGCCACCACCACGTACGGCGTCGGCGAACTGATCCGCTCCGCGCTCGACCGGGGCATGAGGCGGATCCTCGTCGGCTGCGGCGACTCGGGCACCTCGGACGGCGGCGCGGGCGCGCTCCAGGCGCTCGGGGCCCGCCTCCTGGACGAGCAGGGCGAGGAACTCCCCGCCGGAGGCCGGGAGCTGACGCGCCTGCACCGCATCGACCCGACCGGCCTGGACACCCGCCTCACCGACGTGGAGCTCCTCGTCGCCTGCAACCCCTACAACGTGCTGTGCGGCGAGCGGGGCGTCGCCCGGGTCTTCGGCCCACAGAAGGGCGCGACGCCCGTCCAGGTCGAGGAGCTGTCGGCCGGCCTGGAGAACTGGGCCTTCGTCCTCACCCGCGATGTCGCCGTCCCGGACACCGACCTCCGCTCCGGTCCCGGAACCGGAGCCTCCGGCGGTCTGGGAGCCGGCCTCGCCGCCCTCGGCGCCCGTCTCCTCCCCCGCTTCGACGTGCTGCTGGACCATCTCGACCTGGACACCCGCCTCGCCCGCGCCGACCTGGTCGTCACCGCCGAGGGCGCCCTGGACCACCAGACACCGCGCGGCAAGGTCCCGGCCGAGGTGGCCCGCCGGGCCAAGCTCTACGGCCGTCCTGTGCTGGCCCTGGCGGGCACGCTCGGTGAGGGCGCGCACGAGGTGCCGGGCGTGGACGCGTTCAGCGGCATCCTGCCGGCGCCGATGGCCCTGGCGGAGGCCCTGGTGCGGGCCTCCGAACTCCTCACGGACGCGACCGAACGCGCCCTGGGAATGATCCTGCTGGGTGCCCGGCTACCGGCTCACGCGGAGGTGTCCGGGACGCAACGGCCGTCCTCCGTGCGGTAGTTCCACCGCGCGCCGTCCTGGACCAGCTCCCGCACGGCGTCGACGAACCGCTCGACGTGCTCGTCGGGCGTGCCCGCGCCGAAGCTCACCCGGATGGCGTTGAGGGACTTCTCGCCGGGAGCCGCCTCCGGTGCGCCGCACTCGCCCTGGGTCTGCGGGTCGCTGCCCAGCAGCGTCCGGAGGAGGGGGTGGGCGCAGAACAGCCCGTCCCGCACCCCGATGCCGTACTCGGCGGAGAGGGCGGCGGCGAAGTGGGAGCTGTTCCAGCCCTCGACGACGAAGGAGATGACGCCGACCCGCGGGGCGTCGTCACCGAAGAGGGAGAGGATCCGGACCTCGGGCACCTCGGCGAGGCCCGTACGCACCTTCTCGATCAGGTACTGCTCGCGCGCGACCAGGTTGTCGAACCCGGCCTCGGTGAGCGCCGTGCAGGCGGAGGCGATGGAGTAGGCGCCGATGACGTTCGGGGAGCCGGCCTCGTGACGGGCGGCGCTCTCGTGCCACTCCACGTCGACGCCGCCGTCGCTGCGCCGCGCCACCTTCCGCGAGGCACCGCCGCCCGCGAGGTAGGGGTCCGCCTCCCGCAGCCAGTCGGCGCGCCCGGCCAGGACCCCGGAACCGAACGGCGCGTACAGCTTGTGCCCGGAGAAGGCGACCCAGTCGACGTCGAGGTCCGCGACGGACACCGGGTGGTGCGGGGCCAGCTGGGCGGCGTCCAGCACGATCCGGGCGCCGTGGGCGTGCGCGGCCGCCGCGAGTTCCCGTACGGGCCACAGCTCGCCGGTGACGTTCGAGGCGCCGGTGACGCAGACGAGGGCCGGTCCGTAGTCCCCCTCAATCGGCACAGTCCGGTCGGCGAGGGCGCGCTCCAGGGTCTCGACGGCCTGCCGCGGGCTGCTCGGGGCGTCGAGGTAGGTGACGCGCGCGTTCCGCCACGGCAGCAGGGAGGCGTGGTGCTCGGTCTCGAAGACGAAGACCTGGCAGTCGGCCGGGAGCGCGGCGGCGAGGAGGTTCAGGGAGTCGGTGGTGGACCGCGTGAACACCACCTGGTCACCGTCCCGGCAGCCGAGGAACTCCGCGACGGTCCGCCGGGCGTTCTCGAAGAGGTCGGTCGACAGCTGGGACAGGTACCCGGCACCGCGGTGGACGCTGCCGTAGTACGGCGCGTAGGCGGCGACGTCGTCCCAGACGCGCTGGAGCGCCGGGGCGCTGGCGGCGTAGTCGAGCGCGGCGTAGGTGACCTCGCCCCCGGTCACGAGCGGCACGGTGACATCCCGGCCGAGAACGGGCAGCGAGGCACAAACGGACTGATCGGCGACAGCGGTGGAGACGGACATGGGTGAACTCCCGTGAAGGCAGGTGGAATCCGCCCGCGAGCACGCACGGCTACAAGCGGGGGTGAAGGAAGAAGGGGGTGCGGAGGCGGGGCTCTGCGGCCCTATCGCATTCGCTGGTTCACGGGAGACTCCTCGTCACGCGCTTGCCACAGACCTCGCTGCCTGCGGCCCGGTCTTCACCCGGGGCACCCCGCCACGGACGGAGGGTTGCCGGACAGTCGGCCGGGGCCTTGTGACTGTCACTCATGACCTGATCAGGAAAGTACGCGAAAAGATCGGCGTCCCGCAACCCGAGTCCGGATCGCGGGACGCCGTACGGGATCCGCTAGGTGTTGCTCGCGGCCACCCAGCGCTCCAGGGTCCGCTTCGCCGCCCCCGAGTCGATCGACTCCGCCGCCTTCGCCATCCCGGCACGGACCTGGTCGGCCAGGGGTGCCGCCGTCGGCTCCAGAGCCACCAGCGCGGCCGCCGAGTTCAGCAGGACCGCGTCGCGGACCGGCCCGGTCTCGCCCTCCAGCAGGCGGCGGGCGACCTCGGCGTTGTAGGAGGCGTCCGCGCCGCGCAGGGCCTCCACGGGGACCAGTTCGAGGCCCACGTCACGCGGGTCGAAGGGCTCCTCGGTCACCGTGCCGTCCCGGACGATCCACACCCGGGACGTGGCCGTGGTGGTCAGTTCGTCCAGGCCGTCGTCGCCCCGGAAGACCAGGGAGGAGTTGCCGCGCTCGGCGAAGACGCCCGCCACGATCGGCGCCATGCGCGGGTCCGCCACGCCGACGGCCTGGGACCGCACCCGGGCCGGGTTGGTCAGCGGGCCGAGCGCGTTGAAGACCGTACGGATGCCCAGCTGGCCGCGAGCGGCGCCCGCGTGGCGCAGGGCCGGGTGGAACTTCACCGCGAAGCAGAAGGTGATCCCGGCCTCCTCGGCGACCTCCGCGACCCGGTGCAGGGGGAGCTCCAGATTGACCCCGAGCTTCTCCAGCACGTCGGAGGCCCCGGACGCCGAGGACGCGGCCCGGTTGCCGTGCTTGACGACCTTCGCGCCCGTGCCGGCGACGACGATCGAGGACATCGTGGAGATGTTGACCGTCTTGGCGCCGTCACCGCCCGTGCCGACGATGTCGACCGTCGCCCCGGGCACCTCGATCACGTTCGCGTGCTCGTACATCGTCCGGACGAGGCCGTTGATCTCCTCGACCGTCTCGCCCTTGGCCCGCAGGGCCACCACGAAGCCCGCGATCTGCGCCTCGGTCGCCTCGCCGCGCATGATCAGGTCCATCGCCCAGGCGGTGTCGTCCGCGCTCAGGTGCCTGCCGTCCAGCAGGCCGTTCAGCAGGGCGGGCCAGGAGCGGCCCGCCGCGGTGTCGCCTCCAGCGGGGGTCACAGCGCTCATCAGCCGCTCCTGGGTCGTCGTACGTCGCGTAAAAGCAGTGGTCCCACCCTATCCAGCCCCGGGCACCACGAAGGGCCCCGTCCGAACACCGGACGAGGCCCTTCTGTGGCGTGGCGAAGCAGTGATCAGTGGTGGCCGTGGCCGCTCGTGATCTCCCGGTACTCCTCGGCGGTGGGCTTGGGGATCTGGGCCCCCTCGCCGTAGTAGGACTCGCTGAGCTTGGCGCGCAGCTTCTCGGAGCCCTTCACCTTGCGCTCGACACCGTTCTCGTCGACCGTCGGGCCGATCTCGGCCGGCTGGTACTGCTCGTGCGCGGTGAGCGTGTACATCTGCTCCTGGCTGAGCGGCTCGTGCACCTCGATGAACTCACCGTGCGGAAGGCGCTTGATGATGCCCGACTCGCGGCCGTGCAGCACCTTCTCCTTGTCCCGGCGCTGCAGGCCGAGGCAGATGCGCTTGGTGACGATGAACGCGACGACCGGTCCGAGGAAGAACCCGATCCGGACGAACCAGGTGACCGTGTTGATCGACAGATGGAAGTGCGTGGCGACGATGTCGTTGCCACCGCCGATCAGCATGATGATGTAACCGGTGACCCACGCGACACCGACACCGGTACGGGTCGGGGCGTTGCGCGGCCGGTCCAGGATGTGGTGCTCGCGCTTGTCCCCGGTGACCCACGACTCGATGAACGGGTAGAGGGCGATGATCCCGAGGAAGACACCGAAGAGCACCAGCGGGATGAACACGCCCAGGACGAGCGTGTGACCCCAGAAGTTGACCTCCCAGCCCGGCATCGCACGGATCAGGCCCTCGGCGAAGCCCATGTACCAGTCGGGCTGGGCGCCGGTCGACACCTGGTCGGGACGGTAGGGGCCCAGGACCCAGATCGGGTTGATCGTCGCGATGCCGGCGAGGGCCGAGATGACACCGAAGACCAGGAAGAAGAAGCCTCCGGCCTTGGCCATGTAGACCGGCAGCAGCGGCATGCCGACGACGTTCTTGTTGGTCCGTCCGGGACCCGCGAACTGGGTGTGCTTGTGGTAGAAGACCAGGATCAGGTGGCCGACCACGAGCCCGAGCATGATGCCCGGCAGCAGCAGGATGTGGATCGAGTAGAACCGGGCGACGAAGTCGGTGCCCGGGAACTCCCCGCCGAACAGGAACATCGAGATGTACGTGCCCACGATCGGCACGGACAGGATCGCGCCCTGCGTGAAGCGGACACCGGTGCCGGAGAGCAGGTCGTCCGGGAGCGAGTAGCCGGTGAAACCGGTGAACATGCCCAGGACGAACAGCAGGAAGCCGAACATCCAGTTGATCTCACGCGGCTTGCGGAACGCGCCGGTGAAGAAGACGCGCATCATGTGCACGAACATGCCGGCGAGGAAGATGATCGCCGCCCAGTGGTGGATCTGCCGGATCAGCAGACCGCCGCGGACGTCGAAGCTGATGTCCAGGGTGGAGGCGAACGCCTCCGACATCAGCTGCCCCTGGAGCGGGACGTAACTGCCGTGGTACTCCACCTCGTTCATCGACGGGTGGAAGAACAGCGTCAGATACACACCCGTGAGGATGATGATGATGAAGCTGTAGAGGCAGATCTCACCCAGCATGAAGGACCAGTGGTCCGGGAAGATCTTGCGCATGTTGGCCTTGGCCAGGGAGTAGATCCCGAGGCGGCCGTCGGCCCAGTCGGCGACCCGCTCACCCGCGGGCGCCTTGCGTCGTTCTTGTGCAGTGCTCATCCGCGCTCCCAGAAAGCAGGGCCGACGGGCTCTTCGAAGTCGCCGCGCGCCTCGAGGTAGCCCTCGTCGTTCACGCCGATGCGGAGCTGCGGCAGGGCGTGACCGGCGGGACCGAAGATCACTCGGGCACCGTCGGAGAGGTCGAAGGTGGACTGGTGGCAGGGGCAGAGCACGTGGTGCGTCTGCTGCTCGTACAGGGAGATCGGGCAACCGACGTGGGTGCAGATCTTCGAGTACGCGACGATGCCCTCGTGCGACCACTCGAGCTCGCGCTTGTCCTTGATGTTCTCCGGCTGGATCCGGACGATCATCAGGGCGGCCTTGGCGATCTCGTTCTGGAACTCGTGGTCGTGCTCCTCCAGGCCCTCGGGCTTGGCGAAGGTCAGCGAGCCGACCGCGACGTCGGACGGACGCAGCGGCTCGTTCGTGTTCATGTTGACGAGCAGCTTGCCCTTGGACCACAGCGTGTGGCGGAGCTTGGTGCCGGGCAGCGGGCCGAGGTCGCGCAGCAGCACGACGCCGGAGAGCGGCACCAGCGTGAGCGCGCCGAGCATGGTGTTGCGGATCAGCTTGCGGCGGCCGAGCGCGGACTCCTTGGCGCCCTGCTTGAAGTCCGCGAAGACCTTCTCGCGGACCTCGGGCGTCGCCGCGATCGCGTGCCGCTCGTCGGCGACCTCCACGTCGGACATCAGGGTGCGCGCCCAGTGGACGGCGCCCGCGCCGATGCAGAACAGCGCGATGCCGAGCGTCATGCCCAGCGCGAAGTTCAGCGCGCTGATGTGACCCAGCGGGAAGATGAAGACCGACTTGTCGACCGGGATCGCCACGAACGCGGCGATGAAGGCGACGGTGGCCAGCATCGACATCGTGAACAGCAGGGCGACCGAACGCTCGGACCGCTTGGCGGCCCGCTCGTCGACGTCCTGGACCCGGTGCTCGTGGGGAGGCAGGCCCGGGTCGGCGAACGGGTGCTTGTCGTCCGGGACGCTCACCGCGTCGTGCCCGTGCTCGTCACGTCCCGCGTGCTCGGCGGGCAGGTTCTCTTCTGGAATGTCTTGGCTACTCATGACTTCTTGGCCTTTGCGGTCCGGGCGGCGACCCACACGGCGACGGCGATCAGTCCGCCGAGACCGAAGATCCAGCCGAACAGGCCCTCGCTGACCGGCCCGAGGCCGCCGAGCTCGAGGCCGCCGGGGCTCTCGGTCTTGTCGCTGTTGACCGCGTCGAGGTAAGCGATGATGTCCTTCTTGTTCTCCTCCGACAGCGTGGTGTCGGGGAAGGACGGCATGTTCTGCGGGCCGGTCTGCATGGCCTCGTAGAGGTGCTTCGCGGAGACGCCCTCGAGGGTCGGCGCGTACTTGCCGTGCGTCAGCGCGCCGCCCTTGCCGGTGAAGTTGTGGCACTGCGCGCAGTTGGTGCGGAACAGCTCACCGCCCTCGGCGATGTCGGCACCCTCGGGGCCGTACTGCTCCTCCGTCGGGACGGACGGACCGGCGCCCAGCGAGGCGATGTACGCCGCGAGCTGGTCGATCTCGGCCTGCGAGTAGATGTTCTTCTTCGCCGGGACCTGCGGGCCCTGCGAGGTGGCGGCCGGCATGCGGCCCGTGCCCACCTGGAAGTCGACGGCCGCGGCGCCCACACCCACCAGGCTCGGCCCGTCGGAGGTGCCCTGACCGCCGGTGCCGTGGCAACTGGCGCAACCGACCGAGTAGAGCTTCTTGCCCTCCTCGATGGTGAGGGACTGGGCGGTTTCGTCGGCCTTCGCCGGGCTCGTCGGTGCGAACACGGCATACAGCCCCCCGGTGCATGCCAGCGCGAGGAGTAGGACGACGAGCGCCGCCAGCGGGTGGCGTCGTCGTGCGGAGAGCTTTTTCACGGATTACCCCGGTGTCAGGATCTTCTGCGTCGATGCTTCTGGGATGCGCGCTTCGTCGAG
Organism: Streptomyces violaceus; assembly: GCF_036014075.1. Lineage (NCBI taxonomy): Bacteria > Bacillati > Actinomycetota > Actinomycetes > Kitasatosporales > Streptomycetaceae > Streptomyces > Streptomyces violaceus. Next base: position 6,604,778 of record NZ_CP107911.1, on the reverse strand, counting down.
CACGCGTGGATGCGGGCCCTGCTACTTGATCATGTAGATCGTGGCGAAGAGGCCGATCCAGACGACATCGACGAAGTGCCAGTAATAGGACACGACGATCGCGGCGGTCGCCTGCTCATGGGTGAACCTGCTGGCGGCGTAGGTCCGGCCGAGGACCAGCAGGAAGGCGATGAGACCGCCCGTCACGTGCAGGCCGTGGAAGCCGGTGGTCAGGTAGAACACCGAGCCGTACGGGTCGGAGGACAGGGACAGGCCCGCGTCCTTGACCAGCTCCGTGTACTCGAAGACCTGACCGCCGATGAAGATCGCACCCATCACGAAGGTGACGATGAACCACATCCGGAGCTTCTTCACATCACCGCGCTCGGCGGCGAAGACGCCGAGCTGGCAGGTGAGCGAGGAGAGCACCAGGATGGTGGTGTTCGTCGCCGAGAACGGGAAGTTGAGATGGGCAGCCATCTCCTTCCAGTGATCAGGACCCGTCACCGATCGCAGGGTGAAGTACATCGCGAAGAGGGCCGCGAAGAACATCAGCTCGGAACTCAACCAGATGATGGTTCCGACGCTGGTGAGGTTCGGCCGGTTGACCGACGGGTGCGCGTGCCCGGTTTCTGCTGTCGTTGCTGTCGCCACGACCGACATTATGTCGGTCGCTTATCCCGCCCTCACTCCGGGGGGTGCCGTTCGGAGTGTCTTCGCCTGTCGTACCGGTGTTGACGTGGTGTTCAAGGGAGTAGCATCCCGCCCATCGGGCCTGTCCTTACGACGCTGACGTCACGGAGGAACAATGCAGCCGACCGCCACGGTGCTGGTCTACAGCGACGACTCCAACACCCGCGAGCAGGTGCGGCTCGCCACGGGACGGCGGCCGGCGCCGGACGTCCCTGTGGTCGAGTTCCTGGAGTGTGCGACTCCGGCCGCGGTGCTCAAGGAGCTGGACCGGGGTGGGATCGATGTCTGTGTGCTGGACGGTGAGGCCGTGCCGATGGGGGGCATGGGGCTCTGCCGGCAGATCAAGGACGAGGTGTTCGACTGCCCGCCGGTACTGCTGCTGATCGGGCGGCCGCAGGACGCGTGGCTCGCGACCTGGAGCCGGGCCGAGAGTGCGGTGACCCTGCCGGTGGAGCCGGTGGAGTTCGCGGCCGCCCTGGCTTCTTTGCTGCGGGAGAAGAAGGCTTTGAACGCCTAGGGGCTCGGGACCTGAGGGTTGTGTGGCGGCTGCGGGCCGTGGGGGTTGTTCGCGCAGTTCCCCGCGCCCCTGAGGCGATGCCCTGAGGGCGTTCAGACGCTCTGTGGGCGCAGTCGGGCCCTGTCGGCCGCTGCCGGGCCGTCCGGGGTGCCGCCGAGGAGGGCGCTGCCCGTGCGCCACTTCGTCCAGTCGAGGTTCCAGTCGCCGAAGCCGTTGCCGAAGGGGGTCATGGTGTCTCCGCCGGAGTTGATGACCTTGACGATGTCACCCTCGCGTACGGTGTCGTAGAACCACGCGGCGTTCTCGGTGCTCATGCCGGTGCAGCCGTGGCTGACGTTGGCCGCGCCCTGGGAGCCGACCGACCAGGGGGCGGCGTGGACGTACTCGCCGCTGTTGGTGACGCGCACGGAGTGGTGGACGATCAGGTCGTAGAAGTCCGCGGCGCCGATGCTGGCGCTGGTCATGCGGACGGTGCCTTCCTTGGCCAGGACGACCTTGACGCCGTTGCGGGTGTCGTAGCCGGGCATACCCGTGGTGACCGGTATCTGGCGGATGATCTCGTCGTTCTTGTAGACCGTCATCTGGTGGGCCGAGGCGTCCGTGACGGCTATCAGCTTGTCGGCGGTGCTGATCGTCAGCGGCTTGGCCTTGCCGCCGCCCCACAGACGGTCGCCGATCTTGATGCCCTCCAGGTTGCTGCGGACCTGGACGGTGGCCTGTGCGGGCCAGTAGTCCTTCGGGCGGTAGTGGAGCTTCTTGTCGTCGACCCAGTGCCAGGCGCCGTCCACCGCGGGCATGGAGGAGACCTTGAGCGCGCGTTCGACGACGGCCCGCTGGGCCCTGTCCTTGACGGGCCGGCTCAGCTCGGCGGTGACGGGCTGGCCGACGCCGTAGGTGCCCGCCTTGGGGCCGAAGGCGACGTCCAGGCGCTTCTTGGTGGTGGGCTTGCCGGTGTCGAAGGTGAGGACCTTGCGGCCGGGGGCCCCGTCCTCGTCCTCGGTGCTCACACGGACCGTGTAGCCGGCGTTGGCGGCGAGCGGTGCGGTGCTGTGCCAGCGGCTGCCGTCGGCGGCCAGTTCGCCCGCCAGGTAGCGTCCGGCGGCGTCGTAGGCCGTGACGTCCGTGATGCGCCCGTCGGAGTCCTCGGCGACCACTTCCAGGGGCTTGTCCGGGTCGGCCTTCTTACGGCCCTCGGAGGGGCCGTTGAAGGAGATCTGGTCCGCCGCGTCGTAGGGGCGGTGGGAGAGCGGGTTGCCGTCCGAGCCGCAGGCGGTGACGCCCGCGCAGAGGGCTATCACCAGCAGCGTGCAACTGACGACGGTGCGGGGCCGGGATATCGCTGTGTGGCTCATGACCTCACGCTAGGAAGCCCCGTCAACAGCGGCACGCCGAGAGACTCGTACGAGTGACACATATTGCGGCAGAAAGCAGAGGCCCGGACGCTCCTCGCGGAGTGTCCGGGCCTCTGAATCGCTCGGCGCGTGTTACTGGGTGCGGTTCTCACCGCGGTAGTACTCGAAGACCCAGCCCCAGATGCCGATCAGGACGATCGGCAGCGAGAAGTACAGCAGCCACCAGCCGATGGCGACCGACAGGAAGGCGAGGGCGCCACCGATGGCCAGGGAGAGCGGCTGCCAGCTGTGCGGGCTGAAGAACCCGACCTCGCCGGCGTCGTCCGCGACGTCCGCCTCCTTGTTGTCCTGCGCGCCCACGTCGACCCGCCTGGCCGTGAAGCCGAGGTAGAAGCCGATCATGATGCACAGGCCGAAGGTCAGGAAGAGGGCCGTGGTACCGGCCGGCTCCTTCGACCACACGCCATAGACGACCGCCATGACGAGGACGAAGAAGCTCAGCCACATGAACATCTTGCCCTGGATCTTCACTTGCCGGCCTCCTTGCCGCCAGCGAGGGCCTTGTCGCCGTGGCCCACGTTCTCGAGCTGGTCGAGAGCAGCGATCTCCGGGTGGTGCAGGTCGAACGCCGGGGATTCACTGCGGATCCGCGGCATGGTGATGAAGTTGTGCCGCGGCGGCGGGCAGGAGGTGGCCCACTCCAGGGAGCGGCCGTAGCCCCACGGGTCGTCGACGCCGACCGGCTTGCCGTACTTGGCCGTCTTCCACACGTTGTAGAAGAACGGCAGGATCGACATGCCGAGCAGGAACGAGCTGATCGTCGAGATCGTGTTCAGCGCGGTGAAGCCGTCGGCCGCGAGGTAGTCCGCGTAACGACGCGGCATGCCCTCGGCACCCAGCCAGTGCTGGACCAGGAACGTGCCGTGGAAGCCGATGAACAGCGTCCAGAAGGTGATCTTGCCGAGGCGCTCGTCGAGCATCTTGCCGGTCCACTTCGGCCACCAGAAGTGGAAGCCGGAGAACATCGCGAAGACCACGGTGCCGAAGACGACGTAGTGGAAGTGCGCCACCACGAAGTACGAGTCGGAGACGTGGAAGTCCATCGGCGGCGAGGCCAGGATGACGCCCGTCAGACCACCGAAGGTGAAGGTGATCAGGAAGCCGGTCGCCCACAGCATCGGTGTCTCGAAGGACAACGAGCCCTTCCACATGGTGCCGATCCAGTTGAAGAACTTCACACCGGTCGGTACCGCGATCAGGAAGGTCATGAAGGAGAAGAACGGCAACAGCACACCGCCGGTGACGTACATGTGGTGGGCCCACACCGTCACGGACAGACCCGCGATCGCGATCGTCGCCCCGATCAGACCCGTGTAACCGAACATCGGCTTACGGGAGAAGACCGGAATGACCTCACTGATGATGCCGAAGAACGGCAGCGCGATGATGTACACCTCTGGATGCCCGAAGAACCAGAAGAGGTGCTGCCACAGCAACGCGCCGCCGTTGGCGGAGTCGAAGATGTGGGCGCCGAACTTGCGGTCCGCCTCCAGGGCGAACAGCGCGGCCGCGAGGACCGGGAAGGCGAGCAGGACCAGCACACCGGTCAGCAGCACGTTCCACACGAAGATCGGCATGCGGAACATCGTCATGCCCGGAGCGCGCATGCAGATGATCGTGGTGATGAAGTTGACCGAGCCGAGGATCGTGCCGAAGCCCGAGAAGGCCAGACCCATGATCCACATGTCGGCGCCGATACCCGGGGAGCGGACGGCGTCCGAGAGCGGGCTGTAGGCGAACCAGCCGAAGTCGGCCGCGCCCTGCGGCGTCAGGAAGCCACCGACCGCGATGAGCGAGCCGAACAGGTACAGCCAGTAGGCGAACATGTTCAGCCGCGGGAACGCCACGTCGGGCGCGCCGATCTGCAGCGGCATGATCCAGTTCGCGAAGCCGGCGAACAGCGGCGTCGCGAACATCAGCAGCATGATCGTGCCGTGCATCGTGAACGCCTGGTTGAACTGCTCGTTCGACATGATCTGCAGACCCGGCCGGGCCAGCTCGGCGCGCATGAACAGCGCCATCACGCCACCGATGACGAAGAAGGCGAACGATGTAATCAGGTACATCGTGCCGATCGTCTTGTGGTCCGTCGTCGTCAGCCACTTGACCACGACACTGCCGCGGTTCTGGCGCCTGACCGGCAGCTCGTCCTGGTAGTGGGACCCTGCTGCCGCGGCACCCTGGGGTTCGTTGAGGATGCTCACAGGTTGTTCGTCTCCCGGTTCTTCTCGTGGCTCGTCTGCGCGATGCCGGCAGGAACGTAACCGTTCTGCTGCTTGTCCACGAGGTCCTTGAGGTGCTGCTCGTAGCGCTCGGGGGAGACGACCTTCACGTTGAACAGCATCCGAGAGTGGTCGACGCCGCAGAGCTCGGCGCACTTGCCCAGGAAGGTGCCCTCCTTGTTGGGGGTCACCTCGAAGGCGTTGGTGTGGCCCGGGATGACGTCCTGCTTCATCAGGAACGGCACGACCCAGAAGGAGTGGATGACGTCACGCGAGGTCAGCACGAAGCGGACCGTCTTGCCCTTGGGCAGCCAGAGCGTCGGACCGGGGTTGTTGGTCTGCGGGTTCCGCGTACCGGGGGTACCGCAGTCGTAGGCGCCGCCGGCGTTGGCCGGGAAGTCCTCCTTGAACCGGTCCGGGATCGCGTCCAGGTCCTTGGAGGTCTTGGCGTCACCGGTGGAACCCGCGACGGGCTCGACGTAGTTGAAGCACCAGCTCCACTGGAAGCCGACCACGTTGACCGTGACGTCGGGCTTCTTCTTGAGGCTGAGCAGCTCGGACTCGTCGCGGGCGGTGAAGTAGAACAGCACCGAGACGATGATGAGCGGGACCACGGTGTACAGCGCCTCGATGGGCATGTTGTACCGGGTCTGTGGGGGAACTTCGACCTTGGTGCGGCTGCGCCGGTGGAAGAAAGCACTCCACAGGATCAGACCCCACACCAGCACGCCAACGGCGAGCGCAGCCGCCCAGGACCCCTGCCACAGGGAGAGGATCCGCGGAGCCTCTTCCGTGGTCGGGGTGGGCATACCAAGGCGGGGGAAGTCTTCCCAGTTGTACGAGCAACCGGTGGCTGTCGCCAAGACCAGGCCCGCGGTCAGTGCCTGCAGCAGCTTCCGCCGCATCGGGCGCCGCGGCGAGCGGTCGGAGCCGTTGGGACTCACGTAGCGCCTTCCCGAGAGTCTCGCCCGCGCGGATCGGCTGCGGCCTGGCCTTCTCGCTGGTCGGTCGCCGCCCTGCGTCGGGCAGGGGTTTGGATGTTTATGCGGACCAAACCCTAGCCGACGCCCTCCGGGGGTTCTCGAGGAGGGGTGCCTATGAGGTGGGGTGGTTCGCTGGTTTGGCGGCTGCGGGTTGTTTGTGGCTGGTCGCGCAGTTCCCCGCGCCCCTTTGGGGCGTCTCCCTACCGGACGATTTAGCGTTGCTGTGTGGCCTACTTTGATGCTGCTTCCGCTGCTCCGCTTCATTCTGTTGCCCGGCAGGCTCTGCTGGCCTCCCTTGATGAGGGGTGGGCGGATCCCGCGCGGCTGTACAGGGAGGGGCGGCGGGCCCGGATGCTGTTGGACGCCGCTCGGGAGGCTGCTGCCGAGGCGGTGGGGTGCCGGGCGGACGAGCTGGTGTTCACCTCGTCCGGAACGCGTGCCGTGCATGCGGGGGTTGCCGGGGCGCTGGCCGGGCGGCGGCGATCCGGGCGCCACCTGATCGTGTCAGCGGTCGAACATTCTTCGGTACTCCATTCGGCCGAGGTGCACGAGGCGGACGGTGGGTCCGTCACCCAGGTGCCGGTCGACCGGGGCGGGGCGGTGGATCCGGCGGCGTACGGCGATGCCCTGCGCGGGGACACGGCGCTGGCCTGTCTCCAGTCGGCCAATCACGAGGTGGGGACGGAGCAGCCCGTCGCGGCGGTGGCCGAGCTGTGCCGGGAGGCCGGGGTGCCGTTGCTGGTGGATGCCGCGCAGTCGCTCGGGTGGGGTCCGGTGGCAGGGGACTGGTCATTGCTCGCGGCCAGTGCCCACAAGTGGGGCGGGCCCTCGGGGGTCGGGTTGCTCGTGGTGCGGAAGGGTGTGCGGTTCTCGGCGCAAGGGCCGGTGGACGAGCGGGAGTCGGGGCGGGCGGCCGGTTTCGAGAACATCCCGGCGATCGTGGCCGCGGCGGCGTCGCTGCGGGCCGTACGGGCGGAGGCGGCCGGGGAGGCCGCGCGGCTGCGGGAGCTGACGGAGCGGATCCGGGCTCGGGTGCCGGGGCTGGTGCCCGACGTCGAGGTGGTCGGGGATCCGGTGCGCCGGCTGCCCGGGGTCGTCACCTTCTCCTGTCTCTATGTCGACGGAGAGGCGCTGCTGCACGAGCTGGACCGGGAGGGGTTCTCCGTCTCGTCCGGATCGTCCTGCACGAGCAGCACGCTGACGCCGAGCCATGTGCTGCGGGCGATGGGCGTGCTGAGCGAGGGCAATGTGCGGGTGTCGCTGCCGCTGGGGGCGGCGGAGGAGGATGTGGAGCGCTTCCTGGAGGTGCTCCCCCGGGCTGTGGCCGCTGTGCGGGAGAAGCTGGGCGCTCCGGTCCCCGGGGCGGTGGTACGCGAGGCGGACGTCCTCGTCGTGGATTCCCTGGGCAAACGGTGCCCGATCCCCGTCATCGAGCTGGCCAAGGTCATCGGCGATGTGCCGGTGGGCGGCCTGGTGCGGGTCCTCGCCGACGACGAGGCGGCGCGCTTGGACATCCCGGCGTGGTGCGAGATGCGGGGCCAGGAGTACGTCGGCGAGGAACCGGCGGAACAGGGAACGGCGTACACGGTCCGCCGGGTGAGCTGAACGCCCTGTTCTCAGGGGCGTGGGAACTGCGCGACCAGCCCCCACGCGCCCGCACGCGGCAACGATCAGGCGAGGTGCGCCTGAACCTCCGTCGCCGCCTCATCCCCGTACGCCTTGGTGAACCGCTCCATGAAGTGCCCCCGCCGCAGCTGGTACTCCTGCGTCCCCACCGTCTCGATGACGAGAGTCGCCAGCATGCAGCCGACCTGCGCGGCCCGCTCCAGGGAGACCCCCCAGGCGAGGCCCGACATGAAGCCCGCGCGGAAGGCGTCGCCGACGCCCGTGGGGTCGGCCTTGCGCTCCTCGTCCGGCGTGCCGACCTCGATCGGGTCCTCGCCGACCCGCTCGATACGGACGCCGCGCGCGCCGAGGGTGGTCACCCGGTGGCCCACCCTGGACAGGATCTCCGCGTCGCTCCAGCCGGTCTTGGTCTCGATGAGGCCCTTCTCGTACTCGTTGGAGAAGAGGTACGTCGCCCCGTCCAGCAGGATGCGGATCTCCTCGCCGTCCATCCGGGCGATCTGCTGGGAGAAGTCGGCGGCGAACGGGATGGACCGGGAGCGGCACTCCTCGGTGTGGCGGAGCATCGCCTCCGGGTCGTCCGCGCCGATGGAGACCAGGTCGAGTCCGCCGACCCGGTCGGCGACGGTCTTCAGCTCGATGAGGCGGGCCTCACTCATGGCGCCCGTGTAGAAGGAGCCGATCTGGTTGTGGTCGGCGTCGGTCGTGCACACGAAGCGGGCGGTGTGCAGCGTGTCGGAGATGCGGACGGAGTCGGTGTCGACGCCGTGCCGGTCGAGCCAGGCGCGGTACTCGTCGAAGTCCGCGCCCGCGGCGCCGACCAGGATCGGCCGGGTGCCGAGCTGTCCCATGCCGAACGCGATGTTCGCGGCGACGCCGCCGCGGCGGACGTCGAGCTTGTCGACCAGGAACGACAGCGAGACCGTGTGCAGCTGGTCCGCGACGAGCTGGTCGGCGAAGCGGCCGGGGAAGGTCATGAGGTGGTCGGTGGCGATGGAGCCGGTGACTGCGATGCGCACGGCGTGGATTCTCCTGAGGGAGGCGGGCCTTGACACTTCACGCTATCGGGTGGGCGGGGTAGCACTGAAGGCATCGAAACTACCCGATAGTAGATCTTTCTCCGCGAGCTCGAGCGTGCCTACGGTGCCGCTATGACGAACCTCAAGGTCCAGACACCCGTTCCGGTCGACCTCGAAGGCGATCTGGCGTCGTTGCCGGGTGACGGGGCGCGGATGGCTCCGCACTGGGCGGCTCCCGACCGGATCGCCTCCCGGCCCGTCTCCCCGGCCCTGATCCACGGTGTGACCGTACCCCCTGCGTCGGCCCGGCTGCTCGACGCCATGTCGGACTACGGGGACTGAGCGGGCCCCTGCGGGAACCGTGTGCTCCCCCGCTGCGTCCCATCGCTGTCCCCCGTAAAGGGGAGGCGGGATACGACCCACCAGCGGCCCGTGTGTGACCGGTCCGGGTCCCATGGGACAGCTGTGCAGCCGAAGGAGCGATGCGGTGAACACCGAGCGACCCGACAACGACGACGACGCCAGGGAAGCGGGCGGCGCCGGAGCCGCCGACCCTGCCCGGGACATCGGGGGCGTCTCCGACGGTGAACGGGGTTCGGCGCACACGCGGGGCGAGACGGAGGCGGGTTCGACGGACGCGGGTTCGGCAGACGCCGGAGTCGGGGCGGAGGTCGCCGGGTCCACTGATTCCGGCGACGACGTCCAGGCCGAGGCCGGCCAGGGTTCGGAGACTCCGGACGCCGAGTCCCGTGAGGCCGACACGCCCGAGGTCGCCGAGACGGAGCAGGCCCCTGAGGCCGACCAGGCCCCTGAGACTCCTGAGGCCGCTGAGGCTCCTGAGGCAGCTGAGGCTCCTGAAGCCTCCGACGCCAGCGAGGACGACGACACGGCGAAGGCCGCATCGGCACCGGAACCCGAAGCCGGCACCGAGAGCACCGGCGCCGACGAAGCCGGCCCGGCCCCGGACCGGGCAGCAGGCGCGGCAGCCACCGAGGTGCCGGACAGCGACCTGCCCCGCGACGAGGAGGACCTGGTCCACTCGGGCGGCGGGCGGCCCCGTACGCCCGCGATCATCGCCTCCGTCGCCGCGGCCGTGCTGCTGATCGGCGGGGGCGGGGCCTGGCTCGCCACCAACGTGGCCGGCGGGTCCGGCGGTGGACAGACGTCCGGCGCGCCGGGTGGGGACGACACTCCCCCGCCGCTCCCGCTCGACGGGTACTCGGAATCCACGGCGGGCGGCGAGAACGGCATCGCACCCGGTGAGCCCAACCCCTACGGCGCCACCTACCGGCTCGGCGGCACGCTGCCGGACGGACCCGGCGAAGCCCCGGTGTACCGGGCTCAGGGCGAGGTCACCAAGGAGGACGTGGCCCGGCTGGCGAAGGTCCTCGGAATCGAGGGGTCGCCGGTGGCCCAGGGCGAGGCCTGGAAGGTCGGGGCCGGTCAGGACGGTTCGGGGCCGAGCCTCCAGGTGAACAAGCAGGCGCCGGGAGCGTGGACGTTCAACCGCTACGCCCCGGGCACCGACAACTGCAAGGGCACCGACACCTGCACGGCTCCGCAGTCCGGCGGCACGCCGGTGAGCGAGGCGGTGGCGCAGAAGGCCGCGGCGCCCGTGCTGAAGGCGGTGGGTCAGGACGACGCGAAGCTCGACGCGAGCCAGATCATGGGCGCCCAGCGGGTGGTGAACGCCGCTCCCGAGGTCGGCGGACTGCCGACGCACGGCTGGACCACCGGAGTGACGGTCGGCTCCGACGGCGAGGTCGTCGGCGGCAGCGGTCAGCTGAAGGCGCCGGCGAAGGGGGACACCTACCCCGTGGTCAGCGCCAAGAAGGCGCTGGAGCTGATGGAGACCCGGCCGAAGAGCGACCACCGGATGGGCATCGGCGGCTGTGCGAGCCCCGTGCCGCTGAAGGACCGGCAGGAGCAGCCCTGCGGATCGTCGGCGAGCGGCGCTCCCGAGCAGGACGCGGTCACGGTCGAGAACGCGGTGTTCGGACTGGCCTCGCACTTCGTGGACGGCCGCCAGGCGCTGGTGCCGTCCTGGCTGTTCGAGGTGACGGCGCCGGGTGCGAAGGACCCGTTCACGGTGACGTACCCGGCGGTCGACCCGAAGTATCTGGCCTCTTCCGCGCCGAGCGAGCCGAGTGACAAGCCGACCTCGGCACCCGAGCCGCGCAACGTCCAGGTGGACGGATACCGGGCCGAAGGTTCGGAGCTGACCGTGACCTTCGGGGGCGGGGTGTGCGCCGACTACGACGTGAAGGCGAGCGAGAAGGGGGACGAGGTGACGGTCACGGTGACCTCGACCGCGTGGCCGGACAAGGTCTGCATCATGATCGCGAAGCAGTTCCAGGAGACCGTGCGACTCGACGAGCCGCTGGGCGACCGTGCGGTCGTGGACTCGGACGGCAAGGCGGTCCCGCTGGCCAAGGAGGGTGCACGGCTGCCGGCTCCCCCGACGCGGGAGCGGTGATACCGGGGTAGGCACCCAGCGCGAAGGCGGCGGCCCCCACGGAGGGGGCCGCCGCCTTCGTCATGTTCGCTGCCGCCGCTGGCGGCCCGGCAGGCTCAGCTGAAGGAGTCGCCGCAGGCGCAGGAGCCGGTCGCGTTCGGGTTGTCGATCGTGAAGCCCTGCTTCTCGATCGTGTCCACGAAGTCGATCGTGGCACCGCCCAGGTACGGAGCGCTCATGCGGTCCGTGACGACCTTCACACCGCCGAAGTCCTTCTCCACGTCGCCGTCGAGGGAACGCTCGTCGAAGAAGAGCTGGTAGCGCAGGCCGGAGCAGCCGCCGGGCTGGACGGCGACGCGCAGCGCGAGGTCGTCGCGGCCTTCCTGGTCGAGCAGGGTCTTGACCTTGTCCGCGGCGGCGTCGGTCAGGATGATGCCGTCGCTGACGGTGGTGGTCTCGTCCGATACGGACATCTACATCTCTCCCGGGTTGTACGGAGACTGCTTGCCGACGGGTCCAACCGGCGGGGCCGCGGATTCATTCCGGGCCGGGCGCTCGATTTACGGCTCCGTTTCATGCTCGCACACCCGCCGGGAACCGGAAAACGGCTCTTTCCCGGTCTTCCCGGGAATGAACGGCGGCTCACCGGGATTCACGTCACACAGACGCTATGGCCATCGTCAACGTGACGTGAAGCGGTTATGATAGATAGCGTCAAATCGACGAAAAGTCGCAGAAACAGAAAGGGTGCGTGCCGTGACCACCGCCCAGACCCAGGAGCTCGACGTACAGCCGACGCCCCTCGCCCTGCTGCTCCTCGGCCGTGAGGCCGACCCGAAGAGCGAGCGCGGTGTGGAGTGTCCCGGCGACCTGCCCTCGCCGTCCGACCCGGACCTGGTGGAGCGCGCCCGCAAGGCGAAGGAGAAGCTCGGGGACAAGGTCTTCGTGCTCGGCCACCACTACCAGCGCGACGAGGTCATCCAGTTCGCTGACGTGACCGGTGACTCGTTCAAGCTGGCCCGGGACGCGGCCGCCCGCCCGGAGGCGGAGTACATCGTGTTCTGCGGCGTGCACTTCATGGCGGAGTCCGCGGACATCCTGACGTCCGACGACCAGAAGGTCGTCCTGCCCGACCTCGCCGCCGGCTGCTCGATGGCCGACATGGCGACGGCCGAGCAGGTCGCCGAGTGCTGGGACGTGCTGACCGAGGCCGGCATAGCCGAGCAGGTCGTGCCCGTCTCGTACATGAACTCGTCCGCCGACATCAAGGCGTTCACGGGCAAGCACGGCGGCACGATCTGCACCTCGTCCAACGCCAAGCGGGCCCTGGACTGGGCCTTCGAGCAGGGCGAGAAGGTGCTCTTCCTGCCGGACCAGCACCTTGGCCGCAACACCGCCGTGCGGGACATGGGCATGTCCCTGGAGGACTGCGTCCTCTACAACCCGCACAAGCCGAACGGCGGTCTGACGGCCGACGAGCTGCGCGCCGCCAAGATGATCCTGTGGCGCGGCCACTGCTCGGTGCACGGCCGCTTCAGCCTCGACTCGGTGAACGACGTGCGCGAGCGCATCCCGGGCGTGAACGTCCTGGTCCACCCCGAGTGCAAGAACGAGGTCGTCGCCGCGGCGGACTACGTCGGCTCGACGGAGTACATCATCAAGGCCCTGGAGGCCGCGCCGGCCGGCTCCAAGTGGGCCATCGGCACGGAGCTGAACCTGGTCCGCCGCCTGGCGAACCGTTTCGCGCCCGAGGGCAAGGAGATCGTCTTCCTCGACAAGACGGTCTGCTTCTGCTCGACGATGAACCGCATCGACCTCCCCCACCTGGTCTGGGCCCTGGAGTCCCTGGCCGAGGGCAACCTCGTCAACCGCATCGAGGTGGACAAGGAGACGGAGGCGTTCGCGAAGCTGGCGCTGGAGCGGATGCTGGCGCTGCCGTAGCGGGTACGAGAAGGGGTGACGCCCACCGTGGCCGGCGTCACCCCTTCTCCACGCAGGACGCAGGCCAGAGCGCATTTCATGTTTCGTGCGGACAGTTCCGCATTCCTCATGTCCGGCCCACTCCGCCGTCATTACGCTGACCCCTCACAGCACGACGCGCACATACAGGGGCGGCATGACGACACAGCGCGGCCGGGTCGACGATCTCGTGGTCGTGGTTCCGGGGATCATGGGCAGCCGGCTGACGGACGCGGACGGGAACGAGTTGTGGGGGCTCTCGGGAAAGGCCCTGTTACGAGGGATCAGGACCTTCGGGAGGTCCGTGACCCGGCTGGTCCTCCCGTCCGACCTGGGAGACGGCCACCCCGGTGACGGCGTCCGGCCCGCCGGACCGATGCCCGATCTGCATGCCCTGCCCGGGGTCGGGCCGCTCGTCGACGGCTACAACGGGCTGCTGGACTGGCTGGAGCGGCACTTCACCCTGCGACGGCGGCTGCCTGGCGACGCCCCTGGCACACCGGTGAACCTGGTGGACTTCTCGTACGACTGGCGGCTCTCCTGCCGGTACAACGCCGAACGGCTCGGCGAACGGGTGGAGGAGGAACTCGGCCGCTGGCGGGCCTCTGCGGCCGGGCGGGCGGAGGCCAGGGTCGTGTTCGTGTGCCACTCGATGGGCGGACTGGTGACCCGGCAGTACGTCGAGCTGGGCGGCGGCGCGGAGGTCACCCGGCGGGTGATCACGCTCGGGACGCCGTACCGGGGGTCGCTGGACGCTCTGCTGTACCTGGTGAACGGGCTGCGGCCGGGGTTCGGCCCGCTTCGGCTGGATCTGGCGCGGTTCGCACGCAGCCTGCCGTCCCTGCATCAGCTCACCCCGGACTACGCGTGTCTGGTGGGTGGCGGCACGGACGCGGAGAACCTCCGGTACGCGCGTGAGGTCACCGGGCTGCCGGGGGTCGACGAGGCCCTGCTCAAGGACGCGGCGCTGTTCCATTCGGCGTTGCGCGAGTCCCGCACGTCAGCCGCCTACGGGGTGGAGTACCTGCCGGTCAGCGGGGTCCTGCAGCCCACTCCGACCACGGCCCGGCCGGGAGACGACGGCCGGCTCTCGCCGCTGCTCACCATCGGTGACGCGGATGAGGGCGGCGACGGGCGCGTGCCCCGTCTGTCCAGCGCCCACCTCACGGGCGTACGGCGCCCCGCGTACACCCCGTGGGAACAGCACGGTTCGCTGCAGAACAACTCCGCCGTCCGCTGGGCGCTGTGGGGGTGGCTCACACCTGAGCTGCCGGTGCACCGGGGCCTGGAGGACGCGGCGGCGAGGCCGCTCGGAGTGCGCGCGCCGGAGGTGCTGGCGGCAGGCGAGGCGGCGGAGGTCGAGGTGTCGGTCCCCCGGGACGTCCCCGGGCACGACGAGCTGGCGCTCGCCCTGAGCGTGGACGACGGCCCCGAACACTCGCTGCGGAACCGGGGCGACGGGCGCTACACCGCTCCGCTCACCGGTCTCGCCCCCGGAGCGCACCGGCTGCGGGTCGGCGCACGGCACGCCCCGGAGGCCTCGGTGACGGCGTTGACGCTGGTGATGGAGCACGAGGGGGAAGAGGGCACCAGGGGTGAATGAGGCTTCGGAGTTCAAGGCCACCGCGCTGTGCGTGGTGTGCGAGTCGTACGACGACTCTCGGACCTTCCCTCAACTGGTGGGCGCCAAGGCCCAGATGGAGGAGATCGCCGGCCTCCTCGAAGGGCTGGGCTTCGACGTGCGGCTGGTGGGCGGTGGAAACCCGGACCGGGCTGCCTTCGACCGGGAGGTCGAGGAGTGGAGCGAGGGCTGGCGGCGGTCGGGGGGCCGTAAGCCCGCGTTGATCCTCTGGTCGGGGCACGGTGTCCTCGCCGACGACGAACTGCGGCTCGTCCTCAGCGATCTGAAGCCCGGCGACCACGTGGGGACGCGGAAGGTCCGGATACGCAGGCAGGGCGTGTCCACCGAGGAGCTGATCGGATACGCGGTCTCCTCGGAGGCCGATCAGATTCTGGTGGTCGTCGACACCTGCTATGCGGGCGACGGGGTCGGGGACGGCGTCCGGACCGCCCTGAAACACTGGTCCGAGATCTCCCTTCCGCCCGGCCGGACCAAGTGGCTCGGCAGCATGGCGAGCTGCCAGCGCAACGAGCCCTCGGACGGCGACGGCCCGCTGCTGCGGGCACTGGCGGCGGTGCTGCGGGAGGGCCCGCGGGCGGACGAGTACCTCAGTGCGTGGAGCGCGCACAACGAGCTCGTCAGTGGGGTCGACCTGCTGGCGGCGCTGCCGACCAGATGGGAGGCGGAGGGCCAGCGGCCCGCGCGCGCCGCCGTGGGCGACGAACGCCCGGCGTTTCCCAACCCCCTCGCCCGGCCGGGGACAGCGCCGGCCCTCGTGGAGCACCTGGTGCTCGCCGCGCGCGGCGTGGGCCACCGGGAGGAGGGCTGGTTCTTCAGCGGACGGCGGCAGGTGCTCGGGAAGATCACCGCGTGGATGGAGGCAGCGGCTCCCGGTCTCTTCCTCGTCACCGGGCCCGCAGGGTGCGGCAAGTCGGCGGTGCTCGGGCGCGTCGCGACGCTCGCGGACCCCGAGCAGCGCCAGGAGGCCGAGCGGCAGGGAGCGCTCCGGGAAGGTGACCCGGACCCGGGTGTACGGGACGCCCGGACCTTCGCGGCCGTGCACCTGCGGGGCCTCGACGCGACACAGGCCGCCGCCGAACTCGCCGCCCGGCTGGGGTTGCCCGAGCCGAGGAACGCGGACGCCCTGAGAGCCGAGCTGCGCGAGCTTCCGACGCCTCCCGTCCTGGTCCTCGACGGTCTCGACGAGGTTCCGGCCGAGCACACCCAGGGCGTGATCGAGGAGCTGGTCTTTCCGCTGAGCCGGATGCTCCCGGTGCTGGTCGGCTCCAGGGAACGGCCCTTCCGGGGCAGGCTGAAGGAGGGCGAGACCCTGCCGGACGCCCTGGTCCGCCACATCGGCGACAGCGTCACGACGGTGGACTTGGAGGCCGAGCCGGACACCCGGCAGGACATCGCCGAGTACGTACGGCGGCGTTGCGTGGCCGCCGAGGTCGATGGGGCCGGGGTCGCCGAGGCCTTGGCGGACCGCGCGACGGCACAGGACGGGGGGTTCCTCTTCGCCCGGCTGGTCACCGGCTTCCTGGTCGCACGGCTCCGAGAGCTCGGGGGCCTCCGGGACACGGAGGACCTGCTCGCCGGGCTGCCCGACTCCGTGGAGGCCGCGTTCGAGGAGGACCTTCGCTCCGGCCCACGGCTGAAGCGCGACGACGGCACCGAACTCCCCTCGGCGGCGCGGGACCTCCTCACGGCGCTCGCGTGGGCCGCCGGCCGGGGCATGCCCGCGGGCGGCGTCTGGGAGGCGGTGGCCTCGGCGCTCGGCGGGCAGGGTGTCGTCTACGACGAGGGCGACGTGGACTGGGTCCTGTCCGCCTACGGCCGCTACATCGTCGAGGACGGTGCGGGCACCCAGGCCGTGTACCGGCTGTACCACCGGGAGTTCGTCTCACATCTGAGGAGGCGCGAGGGGCCCGAGAGGACGGCCGCCGAGGTGGTCGTGCTGCGGGCGGTGGTGGACCTCCTCAAGCGGCAGGCCGAGGCCGGAGGCTGGGAGCGGGTCGATCCATACGTACGGACCTGGCTGCCCCGCCACGCGGCGTGGGCCAGCGTCCCGGGGCCGGGCATCGACGTGCTGCGCGACCTTGTGCTGTGGGACCGGGAGAACGCCCTGCCGCATCTGGCGGAGGCGCTGCTCGAGGTCTCCGCCGCCTTGTCGGGGAACGCGCGTCATACGGCTGCCGTGGAATTCGCTCGCGAGGCGACCGACATCAACAGGGACCTGGCTGACAGAGACACGAACTATCTCCCCGACCTCGCCATGGCACTCAACAACCTCGCCAACCGCCTGGCCGAGACCGGAGACCGCCAAGGCGCACTCGAACCCGCACACGAAGCCGTACACATCCGACGCCAACTCGCCCACACCAACCCCGCCGCCTACCTCCCCAACCTCGCCATGGCACTCAACAACCTCGCCATCCGCCTGGCCGAGACCGGAGACCGCCAAGGCGCACTCGAACCCGCACACGAAGCCGTACGCCACTACACCCAACTCGCCCACACCAACCCCGCCGCCTACCTCCCCAACCTCGCCGGGGCACTCAACAACCTCGCCAACCACCTCGCCGAGACCGGAGACCGCCAAGGCGCACTCGAACCCGCACACGAAGCCGTACGCCACTACACCCAGCTCGCCCACACCAACCCGGCCGCCTACCTCCCCGACCTCGCCACATCACTCAACAACCTCGCCGCAACCCTGGCCGAGATCGGAGACCGCCAAGGCGCACTCGAACCCGCACACGAAGCCGTACGCCACTACACCCAACTCGCCCACACCAACCCCGCCGCCTACCTCCCCGAACTCGCCGGGGCACTCAACAACCTCGCCGCAACCCTCGCCGAGACCGGAGACCGCCAAGGCGCACTCGAACCCGCCCACCAAGCCCTACACATCCGACGCCAACTCGCCCACACCAACCCGGCCGCCTACCTCCCCGACCTCGCCGGATCGCTCAACAACCTGGCCAACCGCCTGGCCGAGACCGGAGACCGCCAAGGCGCACTCGAACCCGCACACGAAGCCGTACGCCACTACACCCAACTCGCCCACACCAACCCCGCCGCCTACCTCCCCGACCTCGCCATGGCACTCAACAACCTCGCCAACCGCCTCGCCGCCACCGGAGACCGCCAAGGCGCACTCGAACCCGCACACGAAGCCGTACGCATCCGACGCCAACTCGCCCACACCAACCCCGCCGCCTACCTCCCCGACCTCGCCACATCACTCAACAACCTCGCCAACCACCTCGCCGCCACCGGAGACCGCCAAGGCGCACTCGAACCCGCCCACGAAGCCGTACGCATCCGACGCCAACTCGCCCACACCAACCCCGCCGCCTACCTCCCCAACCTCGCCGGATCGCTCAACAACCTCGCCAACCACCTCGCCGCCACCGGAGACCGCCAAGGCGCACTCGAACCCGCCCACCAAGCCGTACGCCACTACACCCAACTCGCCCACACCAACCCCGCCGCCTACCTCCCCGACCTCGCCACATCACTCAACAACCTCGCCAACCACCTCGCCGCCACCGGAGACCGCCAAGGCGCACTCGAACCCGCCCACCAAGCCGTACGCCACTACACCCAACTCGCCCACGCCAACCCCGCCGCCTACCTCCCCGACCTCGCCACATCACTCAACAACCTCGCCGCCCACCTGGCCGAGACCGGAGACCGCCAAGGGGCCCTCGAACCCGCACACGAAGCCGTACGCATCCGACGCCAACTCGCCCACACCAACCCCGCCGCCTACCTCCCCGACCTCGCCACATCGCTCAACAACCTGGCCAACCGCCTGGCCGAGACCGGAGACCGCCAAGGGGCCCTCGAACCCGCACACGAAGCCGTACGCATCCGACGCCAACTCGCCCACACCAACCCCGCCGCCTACCTCCCCAACCTCGCCACATCACTCAACAACCTGGCCAACCACCTCGCCGAGACCGGAGATGAACCAGCCGCCATCCAGGCCTACACGGACACGGCCGCCGGGCTCGCTCAGGCCCATCCGGCCGCCACACGCGCGATCGAGTACGAGCGTGCGGCCTTCCAGCTCGGACGTCCCGAGCCCACGCGCGCGTCCGGTCTCCTGGAACTCATCCGCATCGTCAACGACGAGTCGGCCGACCAACCCGGTGAGATCGTCCTGCGCGCCCGGCAAACGCTCCGGGCCCACGCCCTCACATCTCGTGACAGTCACGAGTCTCTGAAGCAGACCTGGCGGCAGGAGACAGACACCGCCGTCCCAGACTGGCTGTCGCTGTCAGAGGACACCCTGAGCCTGGTCGTCGAGTGGGTGAACACGCCCACCTGGACGGACAGCCGGACCTTCTGGTCACGCCACGCCGACGCCCTCGGCGCCGACGAAGCCTCGACAGCATTGGCGGAGTTCGCGCTCGCCTGGCCGGTCGCCGAGCAGCACCAGCGCATCAGGGAACTGGTCCTCTCCGAAGGCATGAACGCCGTCTTTCCGGCCCTGATCCTCCGTGACACGCTCTCCGGCTGGCTGGCGTGCGAGAACTGGGACGACTCGAAGCGCTTTCTCCAGGAGCACAGCGAACTGCTCCTCGACGAGTCCGCCGAGAACACCCTCACCGAAAACGACGACGTCACCCCCGGCATCGCGGTTCACGCGGCCCTCCTGCGCATCGCCCGCGCCGAAGACATCGACACCGCGTTCCAGTGCGTCCAGAACCGAGACGCCCTCCAGCGGCATGTTCTCCGTGCTCTGAACGACGGTGACGCCCAGGCACTCGCGTACGTCGCCGCCGTCGAAGGCTTGGTCTTCGACGACGAGCTTTCCTCCGCCACCCACCACCAGGCCGCCCTCCTCCTCGCCGGTGACCCGGAGTCCCTGGACCTGGACGCCCTCGCCGAGGCGGCGTCCGAAGCCGACCCGGAGACCCGCAACCGGCTCACCTCCGAACTGGCGGCCCTCGCCACCCGCTCCCCCGATCCGCAGCACACCGCCCACTGGTTCCGCCTGGTCCAAGCCCTTACCCAGACCCGCCCATGACACCGGTGTACGTCGTCTGCCTGGTCCTGGCCGCCGCCCCCTCCCTTCCGAACGCGCCCAACGTGCTGGAGGAGCACCGCGACGTCCAGCAGAGCATCACGTACTCCCGCTACGGCCACACCGTCCGGCTGGACACCCTCCCAGCCGCCCGCTGGGACGACCTGGCCCAGTACCTGGCCGACACCACACCCCATGTACTCCACTTCGCGGGGCGGGGCACACCCGGCGGCGGCCCCCGGTTCGTCACCGACGACGGCGGCGAGTCCTCGGTGGCCCTGGACGGCCTGCGCCGCTGTGTCACCGCTGCCGGCGCGAACGGCCTCCACCTGGTCGTCCTGAACGCCTGCTGGACCGCCCACTTGGCCAAGGAGTTCAGCGACGCGGTTCCCGCCGCCATCGGCTGGCAGGCCGAGGTCGCCGACGTTCACGCACGCGGCTACGCGCGGGTCTTCCACCGCAATCTCGCCGGAGGCGAGTCCGTGACCAAGGCCCACGCGACCGCCCGCATGATGCTGGACCTCGCCGGTTGCGCGAGCCCGCCGACGCTGCACACCGGCGCTGGGCGCATCCCCGAGGCGCACTTCCTCATCGGTCCGGAGGCACGCTCCGTACCTCGACAGGCACCGCTCAGCCTCCGCTACCAGCAGTCCGGCACCCACCTGCGCAAACCCCGCTTCCGCCCGCCACCCCCGCAGTTCTGACCACCCGCCGGGCTCATCCTGCGTCCCGGCCACCGCCTGGGACGCGTTCGTCACGTGCCTCAAGGGCCAGGACACCCTCCCCCGCTGAAAACGAAGGGGCGCCCCGTGGCTCACGCTCACGGGGCGCCCCTCGTCGTGCGTACGGCTGTCAGACCTGAGCCGGCTCCGGCTCCTCGGCCGTCTCCGTGCGCTGGGCCGGAAGGCCCTTCTTGGCCGCCCGCTTCTTCGCCCGGCGCTCCTTGCGGAGCTCGACCATCGCGTACAGCGTCGGCACGAGCAGCAGGGTCAGCAGGGTCGACGTGACCAGGCCGCCGATCACGACCACGGCCAGCGGCTGGGCGATGAAGCCGCCCTCGCCGGTGATGCCGAGGGCCATCGGCAGCAGGGCGAAGATCGTCGCCAGGGCGGTCATGAGGATCGGGCGCAGCCGGTGCCGACCGCCCTCGACCACGGCCTCGACGACGCCGTAGCCCTGCTTGCGGTACTGGTTGATCAGGTCGATCAGCACGATCGCGTTCGTCACCACGATGCCGATCAGCATCAGCATGCCGATCATCGCGGGGACACCCATCGGGGTGCCGGTTGCGATCAGCAGGCCGATCGCGCCCGTGGCCGCGAACGGGATGGAGACGAGCAGGATCAGCGGCTGGACCAGGGACCGGAAGGTGCTGACCAGCAGCATGAAGACGATCGCGATGGCCGCCAGCATCGCCAGGCCCAGGTTGGCGAACGCCTCGTCCTGGTCCTCGGAGACACCGCCGATGGACGCCGTGGCGCCCGCCGGGAGCTTCAGCGCGCTGATCTCGGACTGGAGCTTGGTGCTCACCGCGCCCGTGTTGTCACCGGTCGGCTTCGCGGAGATGGTGGCCGCGCGCTGACCGTCGATCCGGGTCATGGACACCGGCCCGTCGATCTGCTTCACCGTCGCTATGTCGCCGAGCTTCACCGCGCCCAGGCGCAGGTCCTGAAGCTGCTCCAGCGTCCGCGCGGGCTCGGCCGAGCGGATGACGACGTCGCGCTCGCTGTCGTCCAGGGTCGCCTTGGCCGCGTTGGTGCCGCGGATCGCCTGTGCGACGGCGGCGCCCAGGGTCTGGTCGTTGAAGCCGGCCGCGGCCGCCTTGTCGTTGGCCTTCACCGAGATGCGCGGCACGCTCTGCGCCAGGTCGCTGGTGACGTCCGTGACGTCGTCGAGCGAGGCGACCGTCTTGCGGACCTCCTCGGACGCCGTACGCAGGACATCGGCGTCGGCGGCCTTCACCACGACGCTGAGGTCCTGGGCACCGAAGCCGTCACCGGCGGCGATGGTGGTCGTGCCGATGCCCTTGAGACCGGCCAGGCCCTTCTCGATGCTGTCCTGCACGTCCTCGAACGGCACGGAGTCGTCCAGCATCACCTGGTACGAGGCCTGGTTGCTGTCCGTGCCGCCGCCGAAGGCGGCCATGAAGCCGGACGAACCGATCGTGACCTGGTAGTCCTTCACGCCCTTGGTGTCGGCGAGCAGCTGCTCGACCTTCTTCGCCTGGGCGTCGGTCGCCGCCAGGCTGGTGCCGGGCTTCAGCTCCTGCTTGACGCTGATGACTTCCTGCTCGCCCTGGTCGAAGAAGTTCGTCTTCAGCAGGGGCGCCATGCCGAACGTGCCGACGAGGACGACGATCGCGAGCGCCACGCTGGTGAGGCGGCGGCGGGTCGCGAAGCGCAGGACCGGGACGTAGATGCGCTGAAGGCGGCTCTTGGCCTCCTTCTCCTCCGCGATCCGGCGCGCCTCGTCCGCGTCCTCGGGGGTGCCCTTCGGGGGACGCAGGAACCAGTACGACAGGACCGGTACGACCGTCAGGGAGACGAGCAGGGACGCCAGCAGCGCGGCCGTCACCGTCAGGCTGAACGAGCCGAACAGCTCGCCCACCATGCCGCCGACCAGGCCGATCGGCAGGAACACCGCGACCGTGGTGAGCGTCGAGGACGTCACCGCGCCCGCGACCTCACGGACGGCCTGGAGGATCGCCGAATGACGCTCCTCGCCGTAGCCGAGGTGCCGCTTGATGTTCTCCAGGACCACGATCGAGTCGTCGACGACACGTCCGATGGCGATCGTCAGCGCGCCCAGCGTCAGGACGTTCAGCGACAGGTCGCGTGTCCACAGCACGATCAGGGCGAGGACCACGGACAGTGGGATGGACACCGCCGTCACGAGGGTGGAGCGGATCGAGGCCAGGAAGACCAGGATCACCAGGACCGCGAAGAGCAGACCGAGCGCGCCCTCGGTGGTCAGGCCCTTGATGGACTTCGACACCGCCGGGCCCTGGTCGCTGACGACCGTGAGGCTCGCGCCGGAGCCGAGGTCCTTGCGCAGGTCCGGGAGCTTGTCCCGGACGGCATCGGAGATCGCGACCGCGCTGCCGTCGCGGTCCATGGTGACGGCGACCGAGAGGCTGGGCTTGCCGTCCGTGCGGGTGATGGAGTCGGCCGGGGCCTCCTGCTGCTTCACGGTGGCGACATCGCCGAGGCGCACCGGCTCGCCCTTGCCGGGCTCGCCCGTGACCATCAGGTCCTGGATCTGCTTCAGCGAGGTGAAGCCGCCGCCGACCTGGACCGTGCGGTTGGCGCCGTCCTCGTCGAAGGAGCCGGCCGGGACGGTGGCGCCGCCCGCCTGGAGTGCCTGCATGAGGGACTGCGGGGTGAGGCCCGCCTTCGCGAGCTTCGCGTCGTCGGGGGTGACGGCGACCTGGAGGTCCCGCACACCGTCGACGGTGACCTGGCCGACGCCGTCGATGCTCTTGAGGTCCGGTACGACGGTCTTGTCGAGCTGGTCGGCCAGGGCCTGCTGGTCCCGCTCGGAGCTGACGGCGAGGACGACGGTCGGCATGTCGTCCGTGGACCCGGCGACGATCTGCGGGTCGACGTCGTCCGGGAGCTGGACGCGGGCCCGGTTGACGGCCTGCTGGACGTCGGCGACGAGCTGCTTGGTGTCGTTGCCGTAGTCGAAGGACGCCATGATCACGGCGTTGCCCTCGCTGGCGGTGGAGGTGACGCCGCTGATGCCGTCGACGGATTCGAGGTTGTCCTCGATGGGTTCGACGACCTGCTTCTCGACCACGTCCGGTGACGCGCCCTGGTACGGCGCCAGCACGGACACCATGGGCAGTTCGATGGTGGGCAGCAGCTGCTGCTTGAGCTGGGGTATCGCGATCGCCCCGAAGACGAGCGCGATGATCGACATCAGCCCTATCAGGGCCCGTTGCGCGAGGCTGAATTTCGACAGCCAGGACATGGGTGAGGGTCTCTCTTCTGTTAGCGGCAGAAGCGGCAGCGAGCGCGCAGACGAGCACCCGCCCCTACACCCTGAGCCATGGGGGACCGGGGTTTCGTAGGCCCCAGGTCCAGTTCCTTATGCGGCGCATACTCCCGCCGCAGTACACCCGGGTCGGGCTCACTCCACCCTTGGGCGGACCAGGCCGGACTCGTACGCGGTGACCACGAGCTGGGCCCTGTCCCGGGCGCCCAGCTTGGCCATGGCCCGGTTGACATGCGTCTTCACCGTCAGCGGGCTGACCTCGAGACGCTCGGCGATCTCGTCGTTGGAGTGTCCGCCGGCGACCTGGACGAGCACTTCGCGCTCCCTACCGGTGAGCGAGTCGAGCCGCTCGGCGCGGGCCGGGTCGCGGTCGCCGTCGTCGGCCGGGTCCTGGGCGAGGAAGCGGGCGATGAGGCCCGTGGTGGCCGCCGGGGACAGCAGGGCCTGGCCGCCGGCCGCGGTGCGGATGGCGATCAGCAGTTCCTCGGGCTCGGAGCCCTTGCCGAGGAAGCCGGAGGCGCCGGCGCGCAGCGACTGCACGACGTAGTCGTCGACCTCGAACGTCGTCAGGATGACCACGCGGACGTCGGCGAGTTCGGGGTCGGCGCTGATCATGCGGGTCGCGGCGAGACCGTCGGTGCCGGGCATCCGGATGTCCATGAGGACGACGTCGGCGTGCTGCTCCTTCGTCATCCGCACCGCTTCCGCGCCGTCGGACGCCTCGCCCACCACCTCCATGTCGGGCTCGGAGTCGACGAGCACACGGAAGGCGCTGCGGAGCAGCGCCTGGTCGTCGGCGAGCAGGACACGGATGGTCATGCGGGGTCCTCCCCGGTCGGTGTGCGGTTCTTGACCGGCAGGATCGCATGGATGCGGAAGCCGCCGCCGTAGCGAGGGCCGGTGGTGAGGGTGCCGCGCAGGGCGGTGACGCGCTCCCGCATGCCGAGCAGGCCGTGTCCGCCGCCGCTGCCCGGGTCCGCGTCGCCGCTGCCGTCGTCGAGCACGGTGATCTCGATGTTCGGTCCGACCCGTACGACGCTGACCTCGGCCTTGGCGTGCGGCCCGGCGTGCTTCTGCACGTTCGTCAGGGCCTCCTGGATGATCCGGTAGGCGGCCAGGTCGACGGCTGCGGGCAGGGCGCTGCCCTGGTCGGTGCGGGCGACCTCGATGCGCAGGCCGGCGTTGCGGAAGGTGCCGGCGAGTTCGTCGAGGCGGTCCAGGCCGGGGGCGGGTTCGGTGGGGGCCTCCGGGTCGCCGGACTGTCTGAGCAGGCCGACGGTGGCCCGCAGCTCGTTGAGGGCGGAGCGGCTGGCCTCCCGGACGTGGGCGAGGGCCTCCTTGGCCTGGTCGGGGCGCTTGTCCATGATGTGGGCGGCGACCCCGGCCTGGACGTTGACCAGGGCGATGTGGTGGGCGACGACGTCGTGCAGGTCGCGGGCGATGCGCAGGCGTTCCTCGGCGACCCGGCGGCGGGCCTCCTCCTCGCGGGTGCGTTCGGCGCGTTCGGCGCGTTCCCGGATGGCCTGGATGAAGGCGCGGCGACTGCGGACGGCGTCGCCGGCGGTGGCGCCGATGCCGGCCCAGGCCACGATGCCGAGGTTCTCCTGGGCGTACCAGGGCAGAGGGCCGGCGGCCATGGCGGCGCCGGTCAGCACGGTCGTGGTGAGCAGCCCGACCCGCCAGGTGGTGGGGCGGTCGGTGGTGGAGGCGACGGTGTACAGGGCGATGACGGCGGACATGGCGACGGGGGTGCGGGGGTCGCCGGTGACGGACTCCACGACGGAGACGGTACCGGTGAGGGCCAGGACCGTCATGGGGGCCCGGCGGCGGAAGACCAGTGCGGCGGCGCCGAGGACCATGAGGACGAGGCTGAGAGGGTCGGGGGTGCGCAGGGCCCAGCTGACGGTGTCGCGGTGCCGGGGCTCCACGAAGGAGCCGGCGACCATACAGGCCAGGACGCCGGCGGCCAGGACCGCGTCCACGGCCAGGGGGTGCGCCTTGGCCTGGACTTTGGCCCGCGCGAGTGTGCTCACGGCTGTTTACGGTAGCTGGGCGAGGTGTGCGGGGGTACGGGGCGGGTGTGAGGTGCTCGGCGTCGGCGTCGAGGCTCGGGCCGGGTGGGTCCGCAGCTCGGCGGTGCGAGGTGCCGCAGCGCCCACCCGTGCCGCCCCTGGCAGCACGCATGCCCGCAGCTGGGTCAGCCCGGGATCAAGCCGTCGTCGCTCAGGAAGTCCCTGACCTCTTCCAGGGTCGCGTCCGGGGACGGGAGGATCAGTTCCGATGGTTCCAGGGAGTCGTCGGGGAGGGGTTCGCCGAGGTCACGGACCTTGGTCAGCAGGGCCTGGAGGGTACGGCGGAAGGCGGGGCCGTCGCCGTTCTCCATTTCTGCCAGGAGCTCGTCGTCCAGCTTGTTCAGTTCGGTGAGGTGGCTGTCGGCCAGCCTCACCTGGCCCTCCCCCATGATCCGTACGATCATGTCGCCCTCCTAGGCGTGGGCCCCTACTGCTTGTCGAAGCGCGGGGTGTCCTGCGGCTGCTGCCGGTCCTGCTGCTGCGACTGGCTCGTGCCACCTTCGATGGCCTGCTGGTCGGCGGCCGGGCCGCCGGCCAGCTCCTGCTTCATCCGCTGCAGTTCCAGCTCTACATCCGTACCACCGGAGAGCCGGTCCAGCTCGGCCTGGATGTCGTCCTTGTGCATGCCGGACTGGTCGTCCAGCGCCCCGGAGGCGAGCAGTTCGTCGATCGCGCCGGCGCGGGCCTGGAGCTGGGCCGTCTTGTCCTCGGCGCGCTGGATCGCCATGCCGACGTCGCCCATCTCCTCCGAGATGCCGGAGAAGGCCTCGCCGATCCGGGTCTGCGCCTGGGCCGCCGTGTACGTCGCCTTGATCGTCTCCTTCTTCGTACGGAAGGCGTCGACCTTGGCCTGGAGCCGTTGGGCCGCGAGAGTGAGCTTCTCCTCCTCGCCCTGGAGCGTCGCGTGCTGCGTCTCCAGGTCGGTCACCTGCTGCTGGAGGGCGGCCCGGCGGGACAGCGCTTCACGGGCCAGGTCCTCACGACCCAGCGCGAGCGCCTTGCGGCCCTGGTCCTCCAGCGTGGAGGACTGCTTGTTCAGCTGGGCGAGCTGCAGCTCCAGTCGCTTGCGGCTGGTCGCCACGTCGGCGACGCCGCGGCGGACCTTCTGGAGCAGCTCCAGCTGCTTCTGGTACGAGTAGTCGAGGGTCTCGCGCGGGTCCTCGGCCCGGTCAAGGGCCTTGTTCGCCTTCGCGCGGAAGATCATCCCCATACGCTTCATGACACCGCTCATGGGCTTCGCGCGCCCCCTTCTGACCGACTCCGGCTGCAGCTCCTGCGACAGAACCCACAGTACGGGCCCTGCATCCATTACCGCACTGTTCGGGGACGGATGCGCTCATCCCCAAGGACGACTGTGGACGGCCTTGCTCCGGCGTAGGGAGTAGGTGATCCCCGGGGTTACCGGAGGCGTACATCCCGGGGAACGACCGGAGCCGTACACAACGTCCCCTCTGTCCCCATACAGACGACTGGTGTTGCCGGATCGTTCCCCACGGGACTGGGGTCCATGCCCGGGAAGCCCTTACCCTTGGGTTTTGTGTTCCGTAGCCGTGCGAAGGATGAGAAGGCCCAGGCCGCCGTGAAGGCGCCGGAGACCGACTCCAGTCAGCCCCGTCACCCCGAGGCCCGCAAGGGCCGTCCCACGCCCAAGCGCAGCCAGGCCCAGTCCCAGCGCCGCAGCGTGGCCAACACGTCGACGACGCGCAAGGAGGCCGCCAAGCGACAGCGCGCGGAGCGCCGTACCGCGATGGAGCGCCAGCGCCAGGCTCTGGCCAGCGGCGACGAGCGGTATCTGCCCGCCCGCGACAAGGGACCGGTCCGCCGGTTCGCGCGCGACTTCGTCGACTCGCGGTTCAACATCGCGGAGTTCTTCCTGCCGATGGCCGTGGTCATCCTCGTGCTGAGCATGGTGCGCGTGGCCTCGCTGCAGAACATCGCGCTGCTGCTGTGGCTCGTGGTGATCGTGCTGATCGTGCTCGACTCGTTCGTGTCGGCCTTCCGTCTGAAGAAGCAGCTGGCCGAGCGGTTCGCCGGCGAGAACAAGCGTGGCGCGGTCGCCTACGCCCTGATGCGTTCCCTCCAGATGCGCCGGCTCCGGCTGCCGAAGCCGCAGGTCAAGCGCGGAGAGCGGCCCTGACCACGACGCCGTTTTCCGAGAGCGCGGCGGATGCCTGGGTGAGTGGGCTGGGCGGGCTGCGCGATGTGGTCCGGCAGGAGCTGGTCGCCCGGCAGCTGGACGAGCAGATATCCGGGCGGTTCCCGGTCGGGAAGCGGCTGCGGGTGCTCGACGTGGGCATGGGCCAGGGCTCGCAGGCGCTGCGGCTGGCCCGGGCCGGGCACCAGGTGACCGGTCTGGAGCAGGACCCGAAGATGATCGCCGTGGCCCGGGAGTCCCTCGCGGGGGAACCCGAGGGCATCCGGGAGCGGATGCGGATCATCGAGGGCGACGGCCGGGACACCGGTGTGCACTTCCTGCCGGGCGCTTTCGACGTGGTCCTGTGTCATGGCGTGCTCATGTACGTGGAGGAGCCCGACCCGCTGCTGGCGGGTCTCGCCCGGATGCTCGCGCACGGCGGACTGCTGTCCCTGCTCGTGCGCAACGGGGACGCGCTCGCTCTGAGGCCGGGGCTGTCCGGCGCCTGGGCCGACGCGCTGACCGCCTTCGACACGACCGCTTACCGCAACCGGCTGGGGCTCGACGTACGGGCCGACCGGCTGAAGGACCTGACGTCGACGCTCGCGGGGATCGGGGCGCCGCTGCACGCCTGGTACGGGGTGCGCGTGTTCACGGACACGGCGGCGGACGGCGCGGAGGTCCCGGGCGACGCCCAGACGCTGCTCGCGGTGGAGGAGAAGGCCGGGCGGACCGATCCGTACCGCGGGGTGGCGGCGCTGCTGCACCTGTGCGGTGTGCGGGGCTGACGGAAGGGGGCGAGGGCCGTCGGCCCCCGCCCCGGGCTCACGCCTCGGCCGCGTGCAGGCTCATCGGCCCGTAGATCTCCGTGGCGTCCTCGAACAGCCACACCTGGTCGGCACCGCCTTCCTGCAGGGCCTTCCAGTGCTCCCCGATCCAGGACTCGGCATCCCCCTGGGTGGGGAAATCCTCCGGCGGCACCGCGGGCTGGACCTCAGTCCCGTCGGTCTTCTCGAACCGCCACGTCCATGCCGCCATGTACGCCTCCCATGTGTGTGAGCACACTGCACAGCGGAAGCCGGATCTTGGTCCGGCTTCCGTCCAGAGCCTATGCGCTCCGCTGGGTGGGGCGGGATAGGCGTCCCAGGAGTGCGGGTGGTTGGGCGTGTGCGGGTTGTGGTGGGCTGGTCGCGCAGTTCCCCGCGCCCCTTTTGGGGGCGTCTCCGTCACGCATGTCAGATCGCGGCGGGTGAGAATCGGGGCGTGGAACTTACTCTGCTCGGCACCGGTGCTCCCGCGGGGCTCCCCCGCCCCGACTGTCCCTGCGCGGCCTGTGCGGTCGCCCTCGGCCCGGACGCGCGGGCGGCCACCGCGCTGCTCCTGGACGGCGTGCTGCTGCTCGACCTGACGCCCGGAGCGGCGTTCGCCGCGGCGCGGGCGGGCCGTTCCCTGACCGGCGTACGGCAGGCGCTGCTGTCGCATCCGCACGACGGGCCCGCGGTCGAGGTGCCGGCCGGGGTGCCGCAGCCCGGACGGGTGCCGGACAGGCAGGAGTTGACGCTGCTGACGGGGCACCGGGTGCGGGCGGTGGCGATGGACGCGCCGGGCACGGGGTACGCGGTGACGGGCCCGGAGGGGCAGCGACTGCTGTACCTGCCGCCGGGCGGGGCGCCGGCGGGGCTGGAGGAGCCGGCCGAGTCGTACGACATGCTCCTCGCGGATGTCGTGGGGCGGCCGGACGCGCTGGCGAAACTGCGGGCGGTGGGTGCGGTGGGGCCGACCACCGATGTGGTCGCCGTCCATCTGGACCACGACGTGCCGCCGGGGCCGGAGCTCGGGCGGCGGCTCGCGGCGGCCGGCGCGCGGGCGGTGCCGGACGGGGCGACGCTGGCGGTCGGGGTGTACGAGGACGTGCCGGACGTACCGCGGCGGACCCTGGTGCTGGGCGGGGCGAGGTCGGGCAAGTCGGTGGAGGCCGAGCGCCGGCTGGAGGCCTTTCCCGACGTGCTGTACGTGGCGACGGGCGGGTCGCGCAACGGGGACACCGAGTGGTCGGCGCGAGTGTCCGCGCATCGGGAGCGGCGGCCGGGGTCGTGGCGGACGGTGGAGACCTGCGATCTGGTGCCGCTGCTGGCGGAGGAGGGGCCGCCGGTGCTGGTCGACTGTCTGTCGTTGTGGCTGACGGATGCGATGGACTCCGTCGGGGCGTGGGACGACGCGGTGTGGGCGGAGCGTGGGGAGAAGGCGTTGCGGGAGCGGGTGCGGGAGTTGACGGAGGCGGTGCGTTCGAGCGGGCGGACCGTTGTGGCCGTGTCGAACGAGGTGGGGTCGGGGATCGTGCCGTCGACTGCGTCGGGGCGGCGGTACCGGGATGAACTCGGGCGGTTGAACGCGGGGTTCGCGGAGCAGTGTGAGCAGGTGCTGTTGGTGGTGGCGGGGCAGGCGATGGTGCTGCGGGGGTGAGCGGTGCTGTGGGCGGGGGCTGAGGCGGGGTGGGTGCGCAGCTCGGCGCGACGAGGTGCCGCTGCGCCCACCCGTGCCGCCCCTAGCGGCACGCATGCCCGCAGCTGGGGCTCGCGGCTAAATGGGTTTGCGGGCGATGACTCTGTACGTGTTCGCCAGGCGTGTGCGGCGGGCGATCGGGGCCAGTAGGTGGTCTGCCAGGGCCGCCACCCCCACCAGCGGGAGGCCCGCTCGCAGGAGGGCCTCGCGGGCGTGGCGGCGCAAGGGGGGTGGGGGGATGGCTCGCCAGGGGGTGTCCGGAGCCGGGAGGGCGTGGGAGAGGGCCAGGGACGTCGCGCCGGAGAGGTCGTGGGGGATGTGCGTGGGGCGGTGGTCGAGGGTGAGGACCGTGCAGCCGGTCGTCTCCAGTTCGGCCCGGAGGTTGCGCGGGGGGATCAGGTGGAGGTGGCGGGGCTGGTCGTAGGGGAGCCACCAGCGGCCCAGTAGCGCGGCGAAGACGCTGCGGGGGTCGAGGGTCTCGATGAGCACGTGGCCGCCGGGGCGCAGGACGCGGAGGGCGGCGTGGAGTTCCGCGCGGGGGTCGGGGGCGCCCTCCAGGTGGTGGAGCATGCTGACCACGTCGTAGCGGGCGCGCAGCGGGCCCGAGATCCGGGGGTCCGACAGACGGCCGACGTGGGCCTCCTCGACGCGTTCGGCCGAGACGGCCCGGACCACGCTCGGGGTGTCGTCCAGGCCGTCGAAGGAGGTGTACGGGAAGAACTCCCGGGCCGTCGCCGGGAAGCGCGCGTGGCCTGTTCCCACGTCCAGCCAGCTCTCGGGCTCCCCGAACGGCCGCATGGCCCGGGCGGCCGACCGGTGACGGTGCCGGCCGGCGCGCAGTGCGACGAGGGCGTCGGCCGTGGGGTCCCTGGGCGCTCCGCACACGGTCCGGCGGTAGTGGGCGAGGCCCTCGGCCGTGAGGCGGGGGTTCTGGAAGGTGTGGCCGCAGTCGCGGCAGTCGTCGACGGTGAAGTTGCCCGGCTTGTACTGCCGCAGGTCACCGGTGCGCAGCCGGTTGCGCAGCCGGCCGGAGCCGCACCAGGGGCAGTCCTCGCGGCGCGGTTCGTGGACCGGCGCGGTCGCCTGGGGGACGGAGGGGGTGGGAAGTTCGGGCATGGGCGGCTCCCGGGCGCGAGGCGTACGGCAGGGACGTACGACAATCCGCTGCAAACGGGAACGTATGGGATGCCGATCTTGGGTGCAACGACGTCGCCGTGACGGAGTCGCGATGTGGCGCCGTCCTGTTCGATCGGTGCCGGTACTGTTCGGCGAATGAGCTCGCTTAATCTCGACGACTTCACCGATCTGATCGAGCGTCCGGACGGCGGGATCCGCCGTGACGCCGAGGCACGCCGGGAGCGGCAGATCGTGCCGCCAGGATCGCTGGGCCGGCTCGACGACCTGGGTGAGTGGCTGGCGGCGGCGCAGTCCGCGGTGCCGGTGCGGCCGGTCGAACGACCGCGGGTGGTGCTCTTCGCCGGTGACCACGGCGTCGCCGAACTGGGCGTCTCGGCCCGGCCGGCGGGCGGTGCCGGGGAGTTGGTGCGCGAGGTGCTGGAGGGCGGCAGGCCCGTCTCGGTGCTCGCGCGGCGGCTCGGCGTTCCGGTGCGGATCGTCGACATGGGTCTGGACTGTGACCCGGAGGCCCTGCCCGAGGACGTCGTACGGCATCGGGTGCGGCGCTCCAGCGGGCGGATCGACGTCGAGGACGCGCTGACCCTGGAGGAGGCCGAGGCGGCGTTCCGGGCCGGGGTCGCGGTGGCCGACGAGGAGGCCGACTCCGGTACGGATCTGGTGGTGCTCGGCGATGTGAGCGTCGGCGGGACGACGGCGGCGGCCGTACTGGTCGCGGCGTTGTGCGGGGTCGACGCGTCGGTCGTCACCGGGCGTGGCGGGCTGGCGATCGACGACCTGGCCTGGATGCGCAAGTGCGCGGCGATCCGCGACGCGCTGCGCCGGGCCCGGCCGGTGCTCGGGGACCAGTTGCAGCTGCTGGCGACGGTGGGCGGGGCCGATCTCGCGGCGATGACGGGCTTCCTGCTGCAGAGCGCGGTGCGGAAGCTGCCCGTGGTGCTCGACGGGGTCGTGACGGCCGCGTGCGCGCTGGTCGCGCAGCGGATCGCGTTCCGGGCACCGGACTGGTGGCTGGCCGCGCACGACAGCGGCGAGCCCGGGCAGGCGAAGGCGCTGGACCGGATGGCCCTGGAGCCGCTGCTGACCCAGGGTGTGACCGTCGGTGAGGGCGCCGGCGGCCTGCTGGCACTCCCCCTGGTGCAGGCCGCGGCGGCGCTGGCGGCGGAGCTGCCCGAGAAGCCGAAGGAATCCGAGCAGCCGGAGAAACCGGAGGTCACGGAGGACCCCGAGGTTCCCGCAGAGGAGTAGCAACCGGGAGATCCAGGTCACGCACACCTGGCTCAACTTCGTCCCGTTCCGGTCGGTCTTCGCGTGTGGTGTCGGTTTGACTGAGCCACGGACACCGCGCACACCCGCTGCCGCACCGGCCCACGGACGAGGACGACCCGATGACCACGCTCGCCCGCTGGGCCCGCGCCGAATGGGGACGGCTGTACGCCGCGGTGCGCGGGCCGCTGCGGGAGCGGCGCCTGCGTGCGGTGCCGATGGCCGCCGGGGCCGTGTGCCTGACGTCGGTGCTGCACTTCGTGCACAACCAGTCGTGGGGTTACCGGTTCGTTCAGGACATCGGTGCCGTACGGGCCGAGGACCCGCTGTGGCTCGCGCTGCTGCGGACGCCGCTGTCGCTGTTCGTGCCCGCGCTGGATCTGCCGGTGTGGGGTGCGCTGGCCCAGATCCTGCTGGTGTTCGGCATCGCGGAGATCTGCCTGGGATGGCGGCGGGCCCTGCTCATCGCCTACCTGGCGACGCTCGCGGGCACGCTCTACGCCCGCCTGGGCGTCTGGCTGGGCCCGGACTCCCCGCTGGGCCTGCCCGCCTCGGACGCGCGCGTCGTGGACACCGGGCCGTCGGCGGCCGTGGTGGGCCTGGCCGTCTACCTGGGCCTGCGCTACCGCGCGTATGTCACGGCGGCGGCGGTGATCGTGGCCATGGTGGTCGAGGTCGTACTGAGGGAGAACCTCGCGGGCAAGGAGCACCTGGCGGCGATCGCGGCCGTGCTGGTGCTGTGCGCGGCCGGTGCGCCGCGTCAGCGGCGTTCGAGGGACCGGACGGGCTCGGGGTCGGGCGCGCCGCCGATCCAGTCCTGAAACCTGCGCCGGGGGCCCACCCAGCGGCGGTCGTGGTGGTAGGCCCGCAGACCGGATTTCGCGCGGGCGCGGGGGCGGTTCCGGTAGAACCGCTTGGCCCACGGCGAGGTGGGACGGGCCAGCCGTACGGCGCCGACCAGGGCGACGAGGGGGATGATCACGCCCAGGACCGCGATGCGGACCTTGCCCTTGAACAGGGCGATGAGGGCGAACCCGAAGTTCACGACGACGTTCCCGAGGACGACGGCGCGGTTCTGCTGCTGGTCCTCCGAGAGGTCGTCGACGCCCAGCGGCGAGAAGCCGAGCAGGAGCAGGCCGACGAGGGACGCGGTGAGGACGACCATCTCGACGCTCTTGCGTCCGTCCGGGGTCCAGTAGACGTCGGCGAGATGCAGGACCAGGGCGAACTCGTCCAGGACGAGGCCCGCCCCGATGCCGAAGATCACCGCGGCCAGCGCCGAGCCGAAGCCGTACTGGCCGCCGGCGACCGCGCCGAAGCCGCCGATGATCGTCAGGATGACGCCGGGAACCACGTGGTGGACGTGCACACCTCCGCTGCCGCTGATGTTGCGGAAGGGCCCCTTGCCCGCCCGGATGAGGCGGGTGATGCCCCGGGTGATCACGAAGGTCAGCACGAAGGAGACGAGAGCGAGAAGCAGCGGCAGCTTGCCGGGTTCCATGATGTTCCGCTCGAACCATCCCATATGCGAACTTTATCCTCGGCCGCCGTGCCCCCTCTCCTGACCGGCCGGTAGCCTGCGCCGGTGCCCAGAACCTCGCCCCTCGACGGTCTCCGCTTCGCCTTCGGCACGCTCACGGTGTTCCCGGTCCGGGTGACCCGGTGGGACCGGGAGGCCGCGCACGGGGGCATGCTGTGCGCTCCGCTGGCCGGGCTGGCTGTCGGTGCCGCTGCCGCCGCCGTCGGGCTGGTGCCGCTGTTCCTCGGTGCGGGCGCTCTGCTCGCCGCCGTGGCCACCGCCGCCGTACCGGCCGCCCTGACCCGGGGGCTGCATCTCGACGGGCTCGCGGACACCGCCGACGGGCTGGGCAGCGGGAAGCCGGCCGAGGACGCGCTGCGGATCATGAAGCAGTCGGACATCGGGCCGTTCGGGGTCATCACCCTCGTCTTCGTCCTGCTCGCGCAGATCGCCGCGCTCGCCCAGGCCTACGACGCCTCCTGGGCCCGGGGCGCGTTCGCCGCGGTCGTCTCCGCGACGGCCGCCCGGCTGGCTCTGACCCTGGCGGCCCGGGCCGGGGTGCCAGCGGCCAGGCCGGAGGGGCTGGGGGCGGCGGTCGCGGGCGTGGTGCCGCCGCGCGGAGCGCTGCTCACCGCCCTCGCCGTCGCGGGGGCGGCGGCAGCGGGGAGTGCCGTCTTCGGGCCGTACGACGTGGTCCGGACCGTGTGCGCGGTCGTCCTCGCCCTGGTCGCCGCCGAAGCGCTGCTGCGGCACTGCACGCGCCGCTTCGGCGGGGTCACCGGGGACGTGTTCGGCGGGCTCGCGGAGACGGCGGCGACGACGGCGCTGGTCGTTCTGTCACTGGGCTGAAACGATCTCCTCGTCCCTCTCCTGCGCCGGCCGCCCGGCCGCTAGCTTCGTCCCCCGAACGCACAAGTGATCGGGGGATGTTCATGCCGAAGCTGCGCCGTGCCGTGGCCTGGTTCGTCGACTTCGCACTGGTGGTGGCGCTGGCCTCGGCGCTCGCCGTGCTCACCTTCCACCGGATCTCCGCGCTCGTCACCGACGTGCCCGAACTCGCCACCCGCGGCGGCCTGGACCTGCTGACCTCGCGCGGCGACATGCTCGACGCCTCCCAGGACCTGGGGCTCTCGCTGTGGAACAAGTCGGTGCTGTACGTCGAGCAGGCCTTCGGGCTGCTGGTGCTGACGGTGTTCCTCTACCAGTGGGCGTGCCTGGCGCTGGCCGGGCGCACGGTCGGCAAGGCCCTGGTCGGGCTGAGGGTGAGCCCTCGGCTGGGGCGCCGGGCCGTGCGGCGGGCCGCCGTCACCACCACCGCGGACGTCGCCGTGTACGCGGTGGCCTGCGTGCTGCTGGTCGAGGGCCAGGTCGTGCTGTCGGTGCTGGTGTGGGCGGTCGCGGTGGGGCTGTTCCTGCTGAACGCGCTGCCGGTCCTCTTCACCGGCCGGCGGTCCCTCGCCGACCGGGTGGCGGGCACGGCGGTCTCAAGCGTCGGGTTCAGCAGGCCTGTCGCCACACCCCTAGTTCGTACTTCTTGAGCAGCGAACTCAGCTTCAGGCGGCGGGACTCGGCGCAGAAGCGGCCGGTGGGCACCTCGTACTCGACATGGAAGACGGCTTTGCCCGCGTCGACGAACGGCTTCAGGGCCGCGCACTCGCCGTACTGGGCGCACTGTTCGTTGACCGCGAAGTCGAAGTCCCCGACCAGGTCCGGGATCTGGTCCAGGTCGTTCTTCAGGCCGACGGCCAGGCCCCGGTCGTGGGCCAGGCGGGCGATGAGGCGGTTGTAGCGGAGCTGGTCGGCGGCCTTCAGCGGGAAGCCCGTGTCGTTGCGGTAGCCGTCCATGTTGTCGGGCTCCACCGCGTCGAAGCCCTTGTCGCGGCACATGTCGATCCGGGCCGCCATGAGGGGCTCCAGGACGTCGGTGCGGCGGATGTCCAGCCAGCGTTCGCCCTTCCAGCCGTTGCCGCGCCCGAGGACGGCCTTCGGGAACTTCGCGGCGTCCGGACGGAACTCCTCCCAGGCGCCGGTGGACAGATAGCAGATGACCTTGCGGTTCTCGCGGTGCAGACGCGTGACGGTGGCCTCGGAGTGGTCGAAGCCGTCGATGTCGTAGACCGGCACGTCGACGGAGGTGTCCAGGCGCCCGCTGAGCTGCCACTGCCAGGCGGTGCCCGGCCGGGGCTGCCAGCGGGGGCCTGGTGTGTCGTCGGCCTCCCGGATGCAGCCCGCGAGCAGCAGGACGAGCAGGGCGACGAGCAAGGACGTGCGTCTCACGGGGTGTTCTCCGGGTGGTGCAGGGTGTACGGCAGGGTGCCCCAAGGATGATCGCCGGTGCCGGGCACCGCACAATGCACCGCCGCGCCCCGCGCCCTGGCCAGACCCTCCGGGTCGGCATCGGGCGGTACGTCGTACACCAGGTGGCACAGCCGGACGTCGCTGCCGCCGGGCCACGGCTCGGGCCGCAGCGCGCGGTACGACGCCCAGGTGCCCTCGAAGGTGACGAGGACGTCGGCGATGCGGGCGTAGCAGGGATGCGGTGCCGTGCCGTGGTTGAGGGCGAGGGTGCCGCAGCCGACGCCCCAGGCGGCCACGGCCAGTCGCTGGTAGTACTCGAACTGCTCGGGCCCCGACGGGACCTGGTCGAGGAAGGCGCCGTCGGTGCCGTACCAGTCGCGGTGCCGGGTGAGGTCGCGGACGATGTCGGTGGTGGCGCGGCGGCCGTAGTCGGTGTCGGCGTACCCGAGGACGCGCACGCCCGCG
Source organism: Streptomyces violaceus (assembly GCF_036014075.1). Lineage (NCBI taxonomy): Bacteria > Bacillati > Actinomycetota > Actinomycetes > Kitasatosporales > Streptomycetaceae > Streptomyces > Streptomyces violaceus. The sequence continues at coordinate 6,567,868 of NZ_CP107911.1, read as the reverse complement.
GCCCGCAGCCGGGCGGCGACCTCGGCGAAGGCCGCGTCGGGGCGGTCGCCGGGGCCGCTGGCCGGGTTGAGGACGACCCCGTAGAGGCGGGGCGCGGCCGCGACGATCGCCTCCCATTCGGCGGGGCGTTCGGACGGGTGCTCGTAGTACGGGACCAGGAGAGTGCTCATCGGTGGGCGGTTGCCCTCCCCAGCAGGGCGCACACCAGGGCACCCTGGACGACGGCCGCCGTGCCGTACACGGCCAGGCCCGCTGTGTGCGGATCCCCGGTGTGTGTGACGAGCAGCAGGGTCTGGGCGAGGGCCGCGGCGCAGCACACCGCCGTCGCGCCGCTCACCGCGCCGAACGACTGGAGCAGCAGGCCCGTCCAGAGCACCACGCCGAGCAGGAGCAGTCCGGCCAGCCGGACGCCGCCGGGGACCGGGGAGTGCGGCCACAGGGCGGAGGCGGCGAGGCTCAGTACGAGCAGGGCGGCGAGGTAGGCGGCCAGGCACTGCACGACCGTCAGGAGCGTGGTCCGCCGGAAGTCCCGGGCGGTGCCGCTGGAGCGCAGTCCGGCGAGACTGTCGCCGCGGAAGCGGTACAGCAGCCACTCGGCGGGGCCCATGCTGAGGGTGAGCGCCACGGCGGCGGGCGCGGCGACCGCGCTGTGCTCCTCGCCGGCGAGGACGTCGCCGAGGGCCGCGTACAGCACGAGGACGCCGGTGGCGAGCCCGAACAGGGCGTACGGGAGCGAGCTCGTGAGCCGGGGGCCGGCGGGGCGGCTCTGCGCCGGGGCCGTGCCGAGCCCGCCGAACGGCAGCAGGGCGACGAGGCCGGCGTTCCAGCCGGGTTCTTTGAGGGCTGGTGCCACCTCCCGGACCGCGAGTGCCGCGACCGCCGCGAGTGAGCCCAGCAGCAGGGCGGGGCTCACGGCCTCGGGCAGCGGGCCGGCCAGGGACAGGACCGCGCCCGTCGCCATCGGCGCGAGGGCGAGCAGCAGGAGCCGTTCGCGGCCCATCACCAGCAGGACGGTCGCCGCCGCCAGATAGCAGGACTGCCCGGCGGCGAAGGCGACCACGGCCGGGGCGGCGCCGGCGGCACAGGCCAGGGCGACCACGGAGCCGAGCAGGGCGCCGGCCGGGGCGCCGAGCAGCAGGGCGCGCCGGGCGGCGGTCCGGTCGCCCAGCCCCAGCCACGCGTACGCCCGGTGGGCAAGGCCCTGGTTCCACGTCCAGCCGCACAGGGCGCCGGCGAGGAGCGGGACCGTGCCCGCGGGGAGGCCTAAGTCGCCGGGGCCGGCGAACAGGGGTGCGCCGAGGACGTAGGCGAGGCCGGGCAGGGCGAAGACGACACCGCGCAGCAGGCAGCCGAGCAGGCCGGTCTGCCAGGGGTCGGGCGCCGGGCCGGCGGGCTCGGGGTAGCGGCGTTCGACGCGTTCGTAGAGGGTCTCGGCGAGCGCGAAGGAGTTCTTGAGGCCGTACCGCTCGCGTATCTGGTCGTCGGAGAGGCCGTCGGACTCCAGCAGCGCGGCGATCTCGTCCGGGTGGACGGCCGCGGCGATGAAGTCCTCCAGCCGGGCGGCGAGTTCGTCGACGGGGTCGGGCCGGGCCCAGCTGGGGGTGGCACGCTGCCGGGGGATGTAGGGCAGGGTGTCCGGGCGGGAGCCCGGGGGGAGCCAGACGCTTCCGCTCACCAGTCGGCCCCTTCCGTGGCCACGGCCGCGTACCAGGGGTCGCGCAGTTCCAGGGTCCAGTCGGCGACCGTCTCCAGCGTGGGCTCGTACACCTCGTCCTCGCCCGCGAGTTCCTTGTAGACGGTGCGGAAGGCGTCCACCGAGCGGCGCAGCGTGAACCGGTCGATGACACGCTGGCGCGACAACTCGCCCAGTTCGAGGCGGCGTCGGTCGTCCTTGAGCAGCGTCAGGGCGGCGGTGGCCATCTTCTCCGGCTCGCGCGGGGGCACGACCAGGCCCGTGTCGCCGACGGCCTCGCGCACCCCGCCGACATCCGTCGACACCGTCGTACGGCCGCAGGACATGGCCTCGATGATGGAGAACGGGAAGCCTTCGGAGATCGACGACAGCATGACCACGTGGCCGGCCGCGTAGGCCCGCCAGACCTCGGTGATACGGCCCTCGAAGGTCAGGCCGTCGGTGACGCCCAGTTCGGCGGCGAGCTTCTCCAGGCGGGTGCGGTAGGCCTCGCCGCCGGGCGGGACCGGGCCGAAGAGCCGGAGGCGGGTAGCGGGGATCTCGGCGCGCACCATCGCGTAGGCGCGGATCAGGGTCTCCAGGTCCTTGATGGGGTCGATCCGGCCGCACCAGGACAGGGTGGGGACCTCGGGCTCGGGGCCGGCGTGCGGGAAGGCGGCCGGGTCGACGCCGTTGTAGACGGTGCGGATCTTGCCGGCGTCGGCGCCGCCGCGTTCCTCCCAGCGGCGGTTGTACTGGTTGCACGGAGTGATCAGGTCGGCGGCGCGGTAGCCGTAGGAGTTGAGCTCGCGGTAGAAGCCGAGCATGAACGCCTTCACGGGCCAGCGCTGGGCGTCGCGGCGGTAGCCGAGATAGCGCTCGCGCAGATAGATGCCGTGCTCGGTGAGCAGAAACGGTACGCCGTCCAGGTGACGGGCGGCGAGCGCGGGCAGGGTCGCGAGGCCGCTGCTGACGGCGTGTGCGACGGAGTCCTCGGGGATGCGGACGCCGAGCGGGCGCAGGGCGTGTTCCAGCAGGTCGGTCGCGGTCAGCGCGTCGTGCACGGTGGGCCGTGCGGCGGCGGTCGGCAGATGCGGCATCGTCCAGATCCACATCAGCGACCGCAGCGCCGACTCGGTGCGCAGCGCGGCCGGCAGGCGTCCGTCCCGGGCGAGTTCGGCCAGCTCGTTCAGGCACGTGCCGAAGTCGGTGGGCGAGCCGGGGTCGAGGAAGGAGAGCAGGAAACGCTCGTAGGTGTCGGTGAAGCGGCGGCGGGCCTTGCCGTAGGGGGGCCTTCCGCGGCCGGGGCGCGGGCCCCAGGTGGGGACCGAGGTGTGTGCGTAGACGTTGGGCGGCAGGTCCCAGGTGACGGGTTCGCGGCCGCTGCCGGTGAGGGAGACGATGTGGAAGTCGACCTCCGGCATGCCCTTGACGAGTTGGTCGCACCAGGTGCTGACGCCGCCGTGGACGTGTGGGTAGGTGCCTTCCGTGAGCATGGTGACGTGACGGCCTGTTCGCCGCATGCGTGTTTCCCCCTGTAGTGCGATGTGTGCGGGGAGCTGCTGTCCGGATGCCGGGTGCGGGCAGCGTGTGGCTGGTCGCGCCCCGCGGCGGAGCCGCGGTCGGATACGGCCCCGCGCCCCTAAGAGGGCAGCTTCAGCGTGAGAGCGGACTGGAGTGCCGCCGGGGTCGTCCAGGCCGAGCGGGCTCCCGCGTACGGGGTACCGAAGGCGCTGGTGCCCAGCAGGAGTTGCTTCTTGGTTCCCTCCGGGGCGGTCACCGGGATCTGCGTGCCGGACGGCGCGGTGACGGTGACGGTGGTTCCGATGCGGTACGCCGTCACCCGTCCGTTCGCCAGGGCGGTCTGCCAGGCGGCGCGGCGCTGCACCTCGGTGCCGATGGCGCTGTGCCGGGGGTTCTCCAGCGGGGTGTTGTCGGCGAAGAGCGCCCGGTGGTCGGCGAGCACCTTCTCCATGACCGGGTAGAGCAGCCGGTCCTCGGCCAGGTTGGACTGGTGTGCGTAGTGGGGCCGGGGGTCGCCCGCGAGGGCGTGTCCGAGGGCGGTGCGTGCCTCCTGCGGGACGATGTGCTCGGCGTAGCCGGTGGTGGTGTCGAGCGGCTCGTCCAGACAGGTCGAGGTGGGGTTGTCCTCGCAGACGCCGCTGCCGCCGTCGGCGCGCGAGGTGTAGATCCAGTTGTACTCGTCGGCCATCTCGGCCGCCGTGCCCACGTTGTAGTACACGTTCATCGGGTGGCGCGGGACGGTCAGCGCGTTGCCGATCGCCCGCTGACCGGGCTCGCGGGAGTTGTCCGAGGCGATCCACTTGACGCCGGTGTCGGCGAGCGCGCCGGACAGGTTGGGGTTGTCGTTCGGCTGCTGGGGCAGCGTCTTCAGGCCCGAGTGCTCACCAGTGACCAGCTCGGCGCGGTCGACCGGGAGGCCCTTGCTCACGGCCCAGTTGTGGTTGTCGCGGATCTGCGCGGCGATCTCGGCGCGGCTCATGTACTTGGTCGAGCCGTCGGCGTTCTTCGCGCAGCTCCACGGCACGCTCGAGGTGTCCTGGACGCAGCCCAGGAACGGGTGCGTGTAGGTGTGGTTGACCCAGCGGTACTGCGCCTTGTCGGCGAGCAGCCGGTCGGTGAGGGCGTCGGTGCCGCCGTGCTCGGCCTTCCACTCCTCGCCGGAGCCGGCGTTGTAGACCATGTCCATCGTGAAGCCGTGCTCGCGCTGCCACTGGGCGGCGTAGGCGGCGTCGTCCGCGGTCATGCGGATCGGCGTGGTGCCCTCGCCGTCACCGCCCGCGCAGTCGAAGTCGCCCGGGGTGCAGTCGCGTTCGGTGTCCCAGCGGCTGTCCGGGGCGAACACGTCGTCGATGTGCACCGCGAAGGAGTTACGGGTCTGCCCCAGGTGCACGCCCTGGGTGAGCCACTCGACGATGCCCCGGGCCAGCAGCCGGAACTGCTGCTGGTTGCCGTTGTACGCGAAGGTCACGACGAGTTCGCGGCGGCCGTCATGGGCGTACTCGCCGACGAGACTGCCGCGGCCGGTGCCGCCGGGCACGGCGATGTCGACGTAGCTGGTGAAGCCGGCGCGGGGCCGGGCCGCGTAGCCGTAACTCTCCTGCACGCCCGGCGCGTTGTCCTCGAACCGGAACGCGCCCTCGAGGTAGGCGAACCGGCCTGCCTTCCCGGCCGCGGTGACGGATGCCTCGCGTCCGTCGAGGGGGCCGGCCCAGCCGCCCTCGCTGGTGTAGTCGAGGCCGACCTCCGGGTGGGCCCAGGTGTAGGCGTCGACCTGCGGGATGCCGTACGTCCGCTCGTACGCCTCCAGGGCGGTCTGCTCGGCGGAGCCCGCGCCGAACGGGGCCTCGTTCGGCAGGACGACACCCTGGTACTTGGCGCGGGGCCTGCCGTTCACCGTGTCGCTCAGGAACGCCTCGGTGATCTTCGGGCGGCCGGAGTCGTTGAGGTCGACGGTGGTGTACGGGACGCCCGTGCTCCTGAGCTGGGCGGTGACGGCCTTGACGGGGCTGTCGCCGTTGTCCACCACGAGCACCTTCAGATCGATGCGCGGCTCCTCCGCGGCCGCCGCCCCGGGCGCCACCGCCCCGGCCGTGATGATGCCTGCCGCCGTCATCGCGGCGGCCGTGTTTCTCCACCTGCGCGCACGCTGCGCCATGGTTCCTCCCCCAGAAGATCCCAGAACTCCCCTTGCGGTCGAACAGAGGCCGAACAGAGGAGGATCAGTGAAAATCATGCAAAGCGGCGAGCGGGACTCTCACCGGATCCGAGGGAGTGTGACCGAGTTCACCGCCATGAAGGATCAAGAAATGGCTACTACGCGACCGGCAGGTGAACACCCGCAGTAATGAGCGAACGCGACCACGCGCGTAGTCTCGTCGTCGAGTGTTCGCCGTACCGGGGAAGGCCCCGTGATCGCCAGGCCCTGAGGTCGGAATAGGGTCGGCTCGGGCCCGGTCGACCCACACCGTTCGACCATCGCAACTTCACATCGGAAGCGAGATTTCACCACCGTGACTGCTCTCACTCTCAGCACCGCCGCGGCGCCCGGTCTGCGGGCCGACGCGATCGTGATCGGTGTCGCCAAGGGTGCCAAGGGGCCGGTCGTCGCACCGGGCGCCGAGGCCGTGGACAAGGCGTACGACGGCAAGCTCGCCGGCGTCCTGGAGACTCTCGGCGCCTCCGGTGCCGAGGGCGAGATGACGAAGCTGCCGGCACCGTCCGGCTTCAAGGCACCGCTCGTACTGGCGGTGGGCCTGGGTGCGGTGCCGGAGAAGGACGCCGACTACGACACCGAGTCCCTGCGCAAGGCCGCCGGCGTCGCCGCGCGTGCCCTGGCCGGGACCAAGAAGGCCGCGTTCGCGCTGCCCCTGACGGACGCCGCCGACGCCGGCGCGATCGGCGAGGGCGCGCTGCTCGGCGCGTACTCCTTCGACGCCTACAAGGACAACGGCAAGGACCCCAAGGCGAAGAACGGCAAGGCCCCCCTCGCCGAGGTCGCCCTGCTCGGCGGCAAGCCCCGCGACAAGGCGTACAAGGCGGCGATCGAGCGTGCCGCCGCCGTGTCCGAGGAGCTCAACCGCGCCCGCGACCTGATCAACACCCCGCCGAACGACCTGAACCCCGAGGCGTTCGCCGCCGTCGCGCAGGCCGCGGCCAAGGAGCACGGCATCAAGGTGCAGGTGCTCGATGTGAAGGCCCTGGAGAAGGGCGGCTACGGCGGCATCCTCGGCGTCGGTGCCGGCTCGGCGGCGGGACCGCGCCTGGTGAAGCTGTCGTACACCTCCTCCAAGGCGAAGAAGCACCTCGCCTTCGTCGGCAAGGGCATCACCTACGACTCGGGCGGCATCTCGCTGAAGCCGGCCGGTCACAACGAGACGATGAAGTGCGACATGAGCGGCGCGGCCACCGTGTTCGCCGCGGTCGTCGCCGCCGCCCGGCTGGGCCTGGAGGTCAACGTCACCGGCTGGCTCGCCCTGGCCGAGAACATGCCCTCCGGTTCCGCGACCCGTCCGGGTGACGTGCTGCGGATGTACAGCGGCAAGACGGTCGAGGTGCTCAACACCGACGCCGAGGGCCGCCTGGTGCTGGCCGACGCGCTGTGGGCGGCCTCCCAGGAGAAGCCGGACGCGATCGTGGACGTCGCGACGCTGACCGGGGCGATGGTGCTGGCGCTGGGCAACCGGACGTTCGGGATCATGGGCAACGACGACGCCTTCCGTTCGGCGCTGCACGAGGCGGCGGAGGAGGTCGGCGAGCCGGCGTGGCCGATGCCGCTGCCGGAGCATCTGCGCAAGGGCATGGACTCGCCCACGGCCGACCTCGCGAACATGGGCGAGCGGATGGGCGGCGGGCTGGTCGCCGGTCTGTTCCTGCGCGAGTTCGTGGGCGAGGGGATCACCTGGGCGCACCTCGACATCGCGGGGCCGGCGTTCAATGAGGGCGGGCCTTTCGGGTACACGCCGAAGGGTGGCACGGGGACGGCTGTGCGGACGCTGGTGCGGATCGCCGAGCTGACGGCCGCCGGGGATCTGGGCTGACCTTCGCCTGAGAGTTCGGTCTCGTCCGTTGTGTGGCGAGTGCGGGGGCGTGGGGGCTGGTCGCGCAGTTCCCCGCGCCCCTTGGGTCTGTTGCCCTCGCGCCCACGCGGCGGAGCCGCAGATCGAACACAGCCCCGGGGCCCTGAAGGCGACGTCCCCGGGGCGGCTCATATGAACGTGGGGCGTCTCACACAGCAGCCCGGCGTCTCTTTGTGTGTCGACAAGTGCGAAGATGGGGCTCGGCAGGACAGGGCCCCACCGAAGGGCCGAAGAACGAGCGGCCGGACACCAGCCGCCTGCCGGTCAGTGAAGACCGGCGTACGGCGCACATGCATGGAGGACGTGACGTGGCGAACGACGCCAGCACCGTTTTCGACCTAGTGATCCTCGGCGGTGGCAGCGGTGGTTACGCCGCGGCCCTGCGCGGGGCGCAGCTGGGCCTGGACGTCGCCCTGATCGAGAAGGACAAGGTCGGCGGCACCTGCCTGCACCGGGGATGCATCCCCACCAAGGCTCTGCTGCACGCGGGCGAGATCGCCGACCAGGCCCGCGAGAGCGAGCAGTTCGGTGTGAAGGCCAGCTTCGAGGGCATCGACATCGCCGGCGTCCACAAGTACAAGGACGGCGTGGTCTCCGGCCTGTACAAGGGTCTGCAGGGCCTCGTCGCCTCCCGCAAGGTGACGTACATCGAGGGCGAGGGCAAGCTGTCCTCCCCCACCTCCGTCGATGTGAACGGCCAGCGTGTCCAGGGCCGCCACATCCTCCTCGCGACCGGCTCCGTGCCGAAGTCGCTGCCCGGCCTGGAGATCGACGGCAACCGCATCATCTCCTCCGACCACGCCCTCGTCCTGGACCGTGTGCCGAAGTCGGCCATCGTCCTCGGCGGCGGTGTCATCGGCGTCGAGTTCGCCTCCGCCTGGAAGTCCTTCGGTGCGGACATCACGGTCATCGAGGGCCTGAAGCACCTCGTCCCGGTCGAGGACGAGAACTCCTCCAAGCTGCTCGAGCGCGCCTTCCGCAAGCGCGGCATCAAGTTCAACCTGGGCACGTTCTTCGAGAAGGCCGAGTACACCCAGGACGGTGTCAAGGTCACCCTCGCCGACGGCAAGGAGTTCGAGGCCGAGGTCCTGCTGGTCGCCGTCGGCCGCGGCCCGGTCTCCGCCGGTCTCGGCTACGAGGAGCAGGGCGTCGCCATGGACCGCGGCTACGTGCTGGTCGACGAGTACATGCGCACCAACGTCCCGACCATCTCCGCCGTCGGTGACCTGGTCCCGACCCTCCAGCTCGCGCACGTCGGCTTCGCCGAGGGCATCCTGGTGGCGGAGCGTCTGGCCGGTCTGAAGACCGTTCCGATCGACTACGACGGTGTCCCGCGGGTGACGTACTGCCACCCGGAGGTCGCCTCCGTCGGTATCACCGAGGCCAAGGCCAAGGAGATCTACGGCGCGGACAAGGTCGTCGCTCTGAAGTACAACCTCGCGGGCAACGGCAAGAGCAAGATCCTGAACACCACGGGCGAGATCAAGCTCGTCCAGGTCAAGGACGGTGCCGTGGTCGGCGTCCACATGGTCGGCGACCGCATGGGCGAGCAGGTCGGCGAAGCCCAGCTGATCTACAACTGGGAGGCGCTGCCGGCCGAGGTCGCGCAGCTCGTCCACGCCCACCCGACGCAGAACGAGGCGCTCGGCGAGGCCCACCTGGCCCTGGCCGGCAAGCCCCTCCACTCGCACGACTGACCCCCTCGGTCGAGAAGCGACGACACAGACTTCCGCACTTTCCGTAAGGAGCAACCGAAACCATGGCGGTTTCCGTAACCCTTCCGGCGCTCGGCGAGAGCGTCACCGAGGGCACTGTCACCCGCTGGCTGAAGGCCGAGGGTGAGCGCGTCGAGGCCGACGAGCCGTTGCTCGAGGTCTCGACCGACAAGGTCGACACCGAGATCCCCTCGCCCGCAGCCGGTGTCCTGGCCTCCATCAAGGTCGCCGAGGACGAGACGGTCGAGGTCGGCGCCGAGCTGGCCCTGATCGACGACGGCAGCGGCGCGCCCGCCGCCGCCCCGGCCCCGGAGGCCGAGCAGGTCGCCGAGCCCGCTCCCGAGCCGGCCCCGGCCGCCCCGTCCACCGAGCAGGCCGCCCCGGCGCCCGCTCCCACCGCCGACGCCGCCGCCGGCGGCGGCTCCGCCGAGGGCACGGACGTCGTCCTGCCCGCGCTCGGCGAGTCCGTCACCGAGGGCACCGTCACCCGCTGGCTGAAGTCGGTCGGTGACAGCGTCGAGGCCGACGAGCCGCTGCTCGAGGTCTCCACCGACAAGGTCGACACCGAGATCCCGGCGCCCACCGCGGGCACCCTGCTGGAGATCGTGGTCGGCGAGGACGAGACCGCCGAGGTGGGCGCCAAGCTCGCCGTCATCGGCGTCGCGGGCGCGGCTCCGTCCGCTGCTCCGGCTCCCGCCGCCCCGGCTCCGGCCGCCGAGGCCCCCGCCCCGGCCGCCCCCGCGGCCGAGGCTCCGGCCGCTCCGGCTCCCGCCCCGCAGGCGCCCTCGGCTCCGGCCCCGCAGCAGCAGACCACCCCGGCTCCCGACCCGGTCCCGGCCGCTCCGGCGCCCGCCCCGGCTCCGGCCCAGGCCCCGGCCGCTCCGGCCGCCGCCCAGCCGGCCGACGACGGCGCCTACGTCACCCCGCTGGTGCGCAAGCTCGCCGCCGAGAACGGCGTCGACCTGTCCACCGTCAAGGGCACCGGCGTCGGCGGCCGTATCCGCAAGCAGGACGTCATCGCCGCCGCCGAGGCCGCGAAGGCCGCCGCCGCTGCCCCGGCTCCGGCCGCGGCCGCTCCGTCGGCTGCGAAGAAGGCCCCGGTGCTGGAGGCGTCGCCGCTGCGCGGCCAGACCATCAAGATGCCGCGGATCCGCAAGGTCATCGGCGACAACATGGTCAAGGCCCTGCAGGAGCAGGCCCAGCTGTCCTCGGTCGTCGAGGTCGACGTCACCCGCCTGATGAAGCTGCGCGCCCGGGCCAAGGACTCCTTCGCGGCCCGCGAGGGCGTGAAGCTCTCCCCGATGCCGTTCTTCGTCAAGGCGGCGGCCCAGGCGCTGAAGGCGCACGCGCCCATCAACGCCAAGATCAACGAGGCCGAGGGGACCATCACCTACTTCGACACCGAGAACGTCGGTATCGCGGTGGACTCCGAGAAGGGCCTGATGACCCCGGTCATCAAGAACGCCGGTGACCTCAACCTCGCCGGTATCGCCAAGGCCACGGCGGAGCTCGCGGGCAAGGTCCGTGCCAACAAGATCACTCCGGACGAGCTGTCCGGCGCGACCTTCACCATCAGCAACACCGGTTCGCGCGGCGCGCTCTTCGACACGATCATCGTGCCGCCGGGCCAGGTCGCCATCCTCGGCATCGGCGCCACGGTCAAGCGCCCCGCCGTCATCGAGACGGAGGAGGGCACGGTCATCGGCGTCCGCGACATGACGTACCTGACCCTGTCCTACGACCACCGCCTGGTGGACGGCGCCGACGCGGCCCGTTACCTGACGGCGGTCAAGGCCATCCTGGAGGCCGGCGAGTTCGAGGTCGAGCTCGGCCTCTGACCGTCCTTCACGGCTGAACGGTGCCCCCGTCCGGAATTCTCCGGGCGGGGGCACCGGCCTTTTGCTTTGGGGGCGCGGGGAACTGCGCATCTCGGGGGCGCGGGGAACTGCGCATCTCGGGGGCGCGGGGAACTGCGCGAGCAACCACACACAACCGTCAGCCAAAACGACAACCCCACACCCCCCGTGTAAGTCTCGTCTCACCTGCACCAAAGCGCCCCCAGCCACCCCACCCGCGGAGCGAACCGGCCGTATTGTCTAAACGTCAATCCCGCCTAAGGAGCCCACATGACCGCGCCCGTCATCCACTCGCTGCGCGAGCAGATCCGCGAGCACATCCTGGAGGGGATCATCAGCGGACGCTGGCAGCCGGGCGAGCGGATCGTCGAGCGCCGGATCGCCACGGAGCTGGAGGTCAGCCAGACCCCGGTCCGCGAGGCCCTGCGCGAACTGGAATCCCTGCGCCTGATCGAGTCCGCTCCGAACAAGGGCGTGCGCGTACGGAACCTGACCGCCGCCGACCTGGAGGAGAGCTACCCGGTCCGGGCCGGCCTGGAGGCCATCGCGGCGGAGTTGGCGGCCCAGGGCCTGGCGGAGGACTGCTCGGCGCTGGAACCCCACGTCAACGCCCTGTACGAGGCCGACCGCAGGTCGGACGGCACGGCCCAGGTCCGTCACACCGTCGCCTTCCACCGCGAACTGGTCCGTGCGGCGGGCAACTCCGTCCTGCTGCACACCTGGGAAGGCCTCGGCATCGAGGTGTTCACGGCCCTGTCGATCCGCTGGCTGGGCACCCAGCAGCAGTCGTACGCGGAGGAGCACGAGGAGCTGGTCGCCGCCTTCAAGCGCCGCGACCCCCGGATCGCCGAACTCGTGAAGGCCCATGTCCTGGGCTGCGCGCCCCGGGCGTGACACCCGAGCGCACCCCTGCTCAAAAGCCTCCGACCTGCGGAAACCACCAGAAACACCGTCACCGCGTGCCACCGCTGGAGGCACCGCGTGCCTACTTTCTCGTGATCAAGAGGTTTTACGCCTCAACCCTTTGATCGATCATCGATCAGAGGGTTACAGTCGCCGACGGGCTTCCACCCAAGCCCCGCGCCCTGTCCTGCCAAAGACAAAAGGGCACCCCCGAACCCTTACCGATGAGGGAACCCCCTTCGACTGAGGAAGGCGGCGACATGACCGACCCCAACGCCATCCAGCCGAGCGAGCTCGACCAGCTCCCGGACCGGGACCCGGAGGAGACCGCCGAATGGCAGGCCTCCCTGGACGCGGTGACCGAGGCGGCCGGGCCGCACCGTGCCGCATATCTGATGCGGCGCACGCTGGAGCGTGCCGAGGGCGCCGGCATCGCGCTGCCCAAGCTCCTCGAGACCGACTACGTCAACTCCATCCCCACCGCCGCCGAGCCCGGCGTGCCCGGTGACGAGGCGATGGAGCAGCGGATCACCGCGTGGAACCGCTGGAACGCGGCCGCGATGGTGACCCGAGGCAGCAAGTACGGCGTCGGTGGCCACATCGCCACCTTCGCCTCCGCGGCCTGGCTCTACGAGACCGGCTTCAACCACTTCTTCAAAGGCAAAGAGGCCGACGGCTCCGGCGACCAGCTCTACATCCAGGGCCACGCCTCCCCCGGCATCTACGCCCGCGCCTTCCTCGACGGCCGCCTGAACGAGGCCCAGCTCGACAACTTCCGCCGCGAGGCGGGCGGCGACGGCCTGCCGTCCTACCCGCACCCGCGCCGCCTGCCCTGGCTGTGGGAGTTCCCGACGGTCTCGATGGGCCTCGGCCCGCTGTCGGCCATCTACCAGGCGCGCTTCAACCGCTACCTCACCAACCGCGGCATCAAGGACACCGCCGGTTCGCACGTGTGGGCGTTCCTCGGCGACGGCGAGATGGACGAGCCCGAGTCGACGGCGGCCCTCGCGCTCGCCGCGCGTGAGGAGCTGGACAACCTCACGTTCGTCATCAACTGCAACCTGCAGCGCCTCGACGGCCCGGTCCGCGCCAACTTCAAGATCGTGCAGGAGCTGGAGGCCCAGTTCCGCGGCGCCGGCTGGAACGTGATCAAGACGCTGTGGGGCACGGCCTGGGACGAGCTGTTCCAGCTCGACACCACCGGCGCGCTCGTACGCCGCCTGCGTCAGGTACCGGACGCGCAGATCCAGACGTACCAGACGCGCGACGCGGCCTACATCCGCCAGGACTTCTTCGGCGCCGACCCGGCGCTCGTGGAGCTGGCGAAGCTGCTGAGCGACGACAAGATCCTCGAGTGTTTCCACCTGTCGCGCGGTGGTCACGAGGCGCGCAAGGTGTACGCCGCCTACCGTGCGGCCGTCGAGCACAAGGGCGCGCCGACCGTGATCCTGGCCCAGACGGTCAAGGGCCACACCCTCGGCGAGGGCTTCGCGTCGAAGAACGCCAACCACCAGATGAAGAAGCTGACGGTGGACGAGTTCAAGAACATGCGCGACCTGCTCGAGCTGCCGATCAAGGACAGCGACTTCACCGACGGCGTGGTGCCCTACGGCCACCCGGGCGCCGACTCCCCCGAGGTCCGCTACCTCCAGGAGCGCCGCGCCGCCCTCGGTGGTCCGGCCCCGGCCCGTCGCGTGCACCCGGTCGCCCCGCTGCCCGCCCCGGCGGAGAAGGCGTTCGCGTCCTTCGACAAGGGCTCCGGCTCGCAGAACGTGGCGACGACGATGGCGTTCGTCCGCCTGGTCAAGGACCTGGTCCGCGACAAGGAGACGGGCAAGCGCTGGGTGCCGATCGTCCCGGACGAGGCGCGCACCTTCGGCATGGAGAGCCTCTTCCCGTCGCTCGGCATCTACTCGCCCAAGGGCCAGACGTACGAGCCGGTCGACCGCGACCAGCTGATGTACTACAAGGAGGCCAAGAACGGCCAGATCCTCAACGAGGGGATCACCGAGGCCGGTTCGATGGCCGACTTCATCGCCGCTTCGACGTCGTACGCGACGCACGGCGAGACGATGATCCCGTTCTACATCTTCTACTCGATGTTCGGCTGGCAGCGCACGGCCGACCAGATGTGGCAGCTCGGCGACCAGCTCGGCCGCGGCTTCCTCGTCGGCGCCACGGCCGGCCGCACCACCCTGACCGGTGAGGGCCTCCAGCACGCCGACGGCCACTCCCCCGTCATCGCGGCGACCAACCCGGCGGCCCTGTCGTACGACCCGGCGTTCGCCTACGAGGTCGCGGCCATCGTCAAGGACGGTCTGCGCCGCATGTACGGCGAGGCGGCCCCGGGCGAGGACCAGAACGTCTTCTACTACCTGACCGTCTACAACGAGCCGATGCCGCAGCCGGCGAAGCCGTCCGTGGACGGGGTCGACGAGGGCATCGTCAAGGGCCTGTACCGCTTCAACACGGCGGAGTCGGCGGGCATCACGCCCCCGGCCAACGCCCCGCGGATCCAGCTGCTCGGCTCCGGTACGGCGATCCACTGGGCGCTGAAGGCGCAGCAGCTGCTCGCCGAGGAGTGGGGCGTGGCGGCCGACGTGTGGTCGGCGACGTCCTGGGGCGAGCTGCGCCGGGACGCGCTGGAGGCGGACGAGGCGCTGCTGCGCGGCGAGGAGCGGGTGCCGTTCGTGCGGCAGGCGCTCCAGGGCGCCGAGGGCCCGGTGCTGGCGGTCTCCGACTACATGCGCCAGGTCCCGGACCAGATCGCGCAGTGGGTCGAGCAGGACTGGTCCTCGCTGGGCGCCGACGGCTTCGGCCTCTCGGACACCCGTGAGGCGGCCCGCCGCCACTTCGGCGTGGACGCCGAGTCCATCGTCGTCGCGGCCCTGGCCCAGCTCGCCAAGCGCGGCGAGGTCAAGGCGACGGCCGTGAAGGAAGCGCGCGCCAAGTACGGTCTGTAAGAACCGGTGATCAGCCACCGGTGATCAGCAGCCGGTGATCAGCAGGCCCCCGCCGTGGCGGGGGCCTGCTGCATGATGTGCCCATGCGTGCTGCCCGGCTCATCAAGATGGTGCTGATCCTGCAGTCCCGGCCCGCCATGACGGCCGCCGAGCTCGCCCGTGAGCTGGAGGTGTCGGAGCGGACGGTGACACGGGACGCCCAGGCGCTGTCGGAGGCGGGCGTTCCGGTGTACGCGGACCGGGGCCGGGCCGGCGGATACCGGCTGGTCGGCGGGTACCGGACGCGCCTGACCGGGCTGCACCGCGGCGAGGCGGAGGCGCTGTTCCTGTCCGGGGTGCCCGGGGCGCTGCGCGAGATGGGCCTGGAGGACGCTGCCTCGGCCGCACAGCTGAAGGTGTCCGCGGCCCTGCTGCCGTCCCTGCGGGACGCCTCGAAGACGGCGGCGCAGCGGTTCCACCTGGACGCGCCGAACTGGTTCAAGGAGCCGAAGACGCCCACGCTGCTGCCGGCCGTCGCCGACGCGGTGTGGGACGACCGGCGGATCGTCGCACGCTACCGGCGCGGGGAGGACGAGGTCGTCCGGGAGCTGGAGCCGTACGGGCTCGTGCTGAAGGCGGGCGTCTGGTACCTGTGCGCGCGGGTGGCCGGGGGCGGGTCCTTCCGGGTGTACCGGATCGACCGGTTCACGGCGGTGGACCCGGGCGAGGAGCGCTTCGAGCGGGAGCCGGAGTTCGAGCTGCCCGCCTTCTGGGAGGAGCGGGCGGAGCAGTTCGCCCGGTCCATCCTGCGGGCGCGGGTGGTGGTGCGGCTCTCCCCCGACGGCGTGCGCGCGCTGCCCTACGCCCTCGACTCGCTGTCCGCGAGGGAGGCCCTGGCGGACGCGGACGATCCGGACACCGAGGGATGGGTGACGGTGGCTCTGCCGGTGGAGTCCGAGGAGGTCGCCCACACCCAGCTGACGGCGCTCGGCGCGGAGGTGGAGGTGCTGGCGCCCGAGGGCCTGCGCGAGCGGTTCGCGGGGGACGCACTGCGGCTGGCCGGGCTGTACCACCCCGGGCACCACCCCCGGGACGGCGCATAACGATCCCGCGCACTCCGGGTGCGCCCGTGTGCCCCAGGGCCGATGCTTGACCCGTGATGGACGAGACGGAGTTCTGGGAGCTGGTGGACGACTCTCGCGAGGCCGCCGAAGGCGACCCGGAGGAACAGGCCGACCTGCTCGTGGAGCGGCTCTCGCAACTGGACCCGGACTCGGTCCTGGACTTCGCCCGTCACTTCGAGTCGCGCTACAACCGCGCCTACCAGTGGGACCTGTGGGGCGCCGCCTGGGTGATGCTCGACGGGGCGAGCGACGACGCCTTCGACTTCTTCCGCTGCTGGCTGATCGGCCAGGGCCGCCATGTCTTCGAGGGCGCCGTGCACGACCCGGACTCGCTCGCCGAGCTGCTGGACGAGTTCGACGAGGAGATCGACGGCGACGGCGAGGAACTCGGCTACGCGGCGGACGAGGCCTACGAGCAGCTCACCGGCGTGGTCGCCCCGGATCTGGAGATCCCGCCCGCGCCCCCGGAACCGGAGGGGACGTCGCTCGACTTCGAGAACGAGCGGCTTCTCGCCGAGCGCTATCCCCGTCTGTGGGAGCGCTTCAGGGGCTGACCGCCAGGCTCCGGGTGTCGCTCTTCACCGCGTGGTGCAGCGGGGCCGCGTTGGCCTGGTCGAGGGCGGACGCGGTGGCCGCCGCCGGGCCCAGGACGACGGTTACGACCGCGCGGAGCACCGCCCAGGGGCCGCGCGGGCCGCGCGTGGCCGCGCTCCAGGTGTGCGGGCTCTTCGTACGGCCGTAGTTCATCGTCCCCACCTCCGGTCGGCTGCCTGTGAGGGTGACCGTAGGGAGCCGGGATCTGAGGACACCGCGCGCCGGCTGTGGCCCTGCTGTGGGTCCTTGGGCCGGTGCTGCAGACGGGCCGCCAGCTGTCTGATCTCCGGCAGGCGAGCGTGCAGGGCGGCGCCTGGGCAGCTGGTCATGTAGCCGTCGTTGTGGCCCGCGAGGGCGGGCAGTTTCGCGGTGGTGCCGGCCGCGTACCGGCTCAGGCCGTTGCTGGAGACCAGGCGGACGCTCGCCCGCGGGTCGGTGCCGACCAGACCCAGTTTCCAGGCGGACAGCGCGGCGATGGCGTGGATCATGGCCCGCGGTACGGGCATGCCCGCGGTGAAGGTGCCGAGCGCGGCGATGCCCGTGGTGCCGTGGTTGAAGCCCTGGGTGTGGGCGCCGGTGACGGCACGCTCGACGCCGCCGGCGCGGCCCTCGTAGATGGTGCCGCAGCGGTCGACGACGAAGTTGTAGCCGATGTCGTCCCAGTCGCGGGAGCCGGTCTGGCCGGTGTACAGGTCCCGGATGATGCGGGGCGCGTCGGCGCAGTCGTAGCCGTTGGGCGAGTCGGTGTGGTGGACGAACACGGCGGCGACCCGGTCGTCGTAGCGGGGGCGCGGCTGCTTGCGGGCGGCGTCGCCCAGCCAGTGCGATCTGAGCACGATGTGCGGCCGGGGGGCGGTGTAGGGCTTGGCGGTGGGGCGGGCCGCGGCCGGCCGGGGGGTGGTCTCGGCGGCGTTCTCGACGCCGTAGGCGCACAGCACCAGCGCGACGGCGGCGGAGAGGCCCGGCAGGCAGCCGAGACCCACCCGGGCGGCGCGCGGCAGCCCGGTTATGCCGGGTGTCCTGGCTGCGCGGTGCCTGCGCGCACCCTGCCGTCTTCGGAAGACACGCATGTGCTCACTGTCGACCCGAACCGGTCCGTCCGCGATGTGTGATGTGCCACCCGGTGGAACCATCGTCACGGTCCGCGACGTTTTTCCGGGTGCACGGACGCGTGGCCGGTTCTGATCATCCACGCGCGTGTGACTGATCACCGGGCCCTCCCCCCACGTACTAAGGGGTTCCGAATGAAAGGCGGCGTGCGTGGACCTGCTCGACATCCTGCTGTTGCTGGTCGTCCTGGCCTATGCGGCGTCCGGGTACCGGCGCGGGCTGGTGGCCGGCTGTGTGTCTCTGGCGGGCTTCGTGGGCGGCGCGGTCATCGGCGTGTGGGTCCTGCCGTGGGTGATGGACCTGGTGACGCCGGGGACGACGGAAGCGACGCTGACAGCGGTGTTCACGGTGCTGCTCCCGGCGGTGGTGGGGCACGAGCTGGCGGGGCGCCTCGCGCTGCGGCTGCGGCGGGAGCTGGACAGAGGGCCGCTCCGGGTGGCGGACGGGGTCGGCGGGGCCGTGGCCAACGCCGTCGCCGTGCTGATCGTGGCGTGGGTGGCCGCGAGCGTCCTGGGCGTGTCCTCCTCGCCGGTGGTCACCTCGGCGATCCGGGACTCGCGGTTGCTCGACGCCGTGCAGCGGACGATGCCGGACACCACGCCGGACTGGTTCTCGGGGGCGACGTCCGCGCTGACCCAGGCGGGTTTCCCGCAGGTCTTCAACCCGTTCGAGAACGAGTCGACCGCCGAGGTCGCCGCGCCCTCCGGTGACAGCGTCACGGCGGCCGCCACCAACGCCGCCAAGCGGAGCACGGTGAAGGTCGAGGGCGTCGCCGGCACCCAGGGCCGCGAGGGCAGCGGGTTCGTGTACTCCCGGGAGCACGTGATGACCAACGCCCATGTGGTGGCCGGCATCGACGAGCCGACCGTGCAGATCGGCGGGGTGGGACGGACGTACGAGGCGCGGGTGGTGCTCTTCGACTCGCAGAAGGACGTGGCCGTGCTGTACGTGCCGGGTCTCAAGGCCCCGGTGCTGCGGTTCGACGACGCGGCGAAGCGCGGCGACTCGGCGGTCGTCGCGGGCTATCCGCAGGACGGCGACCTGAATCTCCAGGGGGCGACGGTCGCGAACCGGGTGCGGGCGACGGGCCAGAACATCTACAACGACGGGACGGTCACCCGCGAGATCTACTCGATCCGCTCCACCGTCCGCCCCGGCAACTCCGGCGGCCCTCTCCTGACCACCGACGGCCGGGTCTACGGCGTGGTCTTCGCCCGCTCCACCTCGGACGCCGAGACCGGCTACGTCCTGACGGCGGCCGAGGTCGCCTCGGACGCGCGGCAGGCGGCGGACGCGACGGCTCCGGTGGACACGGGGGATCTCGCCGCGTCATGACGCCCGGTCAGACGGCCGGCAGGGAGCGCCCCATGAAGACGTCGTCGACATACGCGCCGTCGAGGAAGAACTCCTCCGGCAGGATCCCCTCCACCACGAACCCCTCGGACTCGTAGAGCTTGCGGGCCGCCGTGTTGTGCGCGAGGACGCGCAGGGTGATGCGCCGCGCCCCCTGCCGTCGCGCCTCCTCCCCCGCCGCCCGCAGCAGCGTCCGGGCGACGCCGTGACCGCGCGCCTCCTCCGCGACGGCGAGCCCTCGGATCATGCGCACATGGGCGTTGCAGGCGAGCGACGTCGCGGTCCCCAGCCGGAGATAGCCGGCCAGGACCCCGTCGAGCTCGGCGACAAGACAGTCCTGCGCCGGGTCCCGCTCGGAGAAGAAGGGCTCGTACGGCTGCTCGGGGCGGGGCTGGACGGCGTGCAGATGCGACCAGACGGCGCGGTCGAGCAGCCCGAGCGCCTCCTCGTCGTCGAGCCGTGCGGGTCGTATGTGCGGAGTCGGCATGGCGGTCACGTTACGTCGGCGATGGCGGTTCCCGACGGGGCTTTTACGTACGCGACCGGCAAGATTGAGCCATGCGACGCATCGCGGTGACCGGCGCCTCCGGTCTGATCGGCAGCGCTCTGGTGCGGTCCCTGACCGCGGACGGGCGGGAGGTGGTGCGCCTGGTGCGCCATGAGCCCCGGGCGGCGGACGAGGTCCGTTGGGACCCGGAGGGCGGGCGTGTGGACGCTGCCGGGCTCGCCGGGTGCCACGGCGTGGTGAACCTGGCGGGGGCCGGGGTCGGCGACCGCCGCTGGACGGACGCCTACAAGCGGCGGATCCGCGACAGCCGGGTGAACGGCACGGCGGCGCTCGCCGAGGCCGTCGCCGCGCTGGACGAGAAGGACCGGCCGCGGGTCTTCGTCAACGGCAGCGCCATGGGCTACTACGGCGAGACCGGGGACCGGACCGTCGACGAGAGCGCGCCGGCGGGTGAGGGCTTCCTGCCCTCGCTGTGCGTGGAGTGGGAGGGCGCCGCGGCACCGGCCCAGGAGGCCGGTGTGCGCACGGTGTTCACGCGGACCGGCCTGGTCGTGTCCCGCGAGGGCGGTGCGTGGGGGCGGCTGTTCCCGCTGTTCCAGGCGGGGCTCGGCGGGCGGATGGGCGACGGGCGGCAGTACTGGTCGTTCATCGCGCTGCACGACGAGGTCGCCGCGATCCGGCACCTCATCGAGACGGACGGTCTGTCCGGGCCGTTCAACCTCACCGCCCCGAATCCCCTGACCAACCGTGAGATCACCGCGGCGATGGGACGCGTGCTGCACCGCCCCACGCTGTTCGCCGTGCCCGCGCCCGTCCTGCGGAGCGTGCTCGGCGAGATGGCCGGGGACGTGCTCGGCAGCGCCCGGGTGCTGCCGACGCGGCTGCTGGAGTCGGGCTTCCGCTTCGCCTTCCCGGAGATCGAGGGGGCGATCCGGGCGGCGCTGTGACGGGTCCGGTGCCGGTCCCGGCCGTTCCGGGACAGCTCCTCGAGTCGCCCACAAGCCTTCTTCGACCACTTCATGCCCATAAGGCATCCGTATGCGACCGTCGTGCGACCGTGCCCTGTTGATGCGCGACTCCCTTTGACCGATCACAGTCCTACCCTCGACCAGAACTCGCGTATCCCTGCGGCCTGTTGAGGGCATGACGTCTCCAGCGCCCGCGCAACCTCGAGGAGGGGCACGTGCTTGAGCCCGCGTACCAGGCGGACGTGGTCGTCGTGGGGGCCGGGGTCGCCGGACTCTCGGCCGCGAACCGGCTCACCCGCGCAGGAGTGACGACCATGGTCCTGGAGGCCGCCCACGGCGTCGGCGGCCGCATGGCGACGGAGAAGGTAGACGGCTTCCGGCTCGACAGGATCGGCCAGTTGCTGTCCACGGCGTATCCGGAACTACGACTGACACCCGGCCTGGGCGGGCTGGTGCTGCGCCCCTTCGCGCCCGGTGTCCTGCTGCACGGCGACGGACGCCACCATCGCGCGGGCGTCCAGGCGGGCGCAGGGGGCGCACGGGGCGCACTGCACGCGGTGCGCGCTCTGGCGAGCGCTCCCCGGTCGCCGGTCGCGCCCAGGCCTCCCAGGAGGCCGGTGGCGGTACCGGGCCGGCAGGTCTCCGTACCCCGGAGCCGCTCCGGCGCCCCGCTCGGCACGGCCGTCGACCAGGCCCGTCTGGGTGCCGCTCTCACCCGGCTGGCGAGCACACCGGCCGAACGGCTGCTGGCCCGCCCGGAGCGGCCCGCCGGTGAGGCCCTGGCGGCGCGCGGGCTGCCCGCCCGTACGATCGACGGCTTCCTGCGTCCGCTGCTCGCCGCCCTGCTGTGCGACCCGGACCTGACCACGTCCAGCCGGTGCGCGGACCTGGCGCTGCGGGCCTTCGCCAGCGGCCGGCTCTGCGTGCCGGAGGGCGGCGCCGAGGCCCTGCCGGAGCTGCTGGCCCGCACGCTGCCGCCGGGCACCGTGCACACCGGCGTGCGCGTCACCTCCGTCTCCACGACCTCGGTGACCACCGCCGAGCACGGCGAGATCCGCTGCCGGGCGGTTCTGGTGGCGACCGATGCCCGGGCCGCCGCCGAGCTGCTGCCCGGGCTGCGGGTGCCGGAGTTCCACCCGGTGACGGTGGTGCACCACACGACCGACGAACCGCCGGAGACCGGGGCGTCGCTGCTGCTCGACGCGGATCTCGGTGGGCCGGTCGCGCACACGGCGGTGGTGAGCCGTGTCGATCCGTCCCGGGCGCCGGCGGGGCGGGCGCTGGTGTCTTCGACCGTTCTGGGGCGGCCGCCGGGGGATGTCGACACGGCGGTGCGGATGCACTTGGCGCGGCTGTACGGGATGCCGACGGCTCGGTGGGAGACGCTGGCCGTGCACCGGACGGTGGAGGCGGTGCCGGCGATGCGGCCGCCGCATGATCTGCGGCGGCCGGTGCGGTTGATCGCCGGGCTGTATGTGTGTGGGGATCACCGCGACACCAGTACTGTTCAGGGCGCTTTGCACTCTGGGCATCGGGCCTCTGCGGCGATTTTGGCGGACCTGGGGGCGGGGCGGTCCATGCATGTGGCCGATCCGCTGCCTACTGTGCCTCGGGCTGCGTAGGTGCTTTGTCGGGTGCGGGTGCGGTGTGGCTTGTCGCGCCCACGCGGCGGAGCCGCAAATCGACACAGCCCCGCGCCCCTGGAAGCAAGGAACCTCAGCCGAGGGCCGCTACCTTGTCGCGGTAACTCCGCACCGGGGCCGCGTCCTTGTACGGCTCCAGCCTTCGCTCGAAGTCCCTCACGTACTCCACCGCCCTTACCGAACGCATCTCAGCGGCCTGGCCGGCGGCCTCCGCACCGAGTTGGCAGGCCTGGTCGAGTTCGCCCAGGCCCAGGCGGGCGGTGGCCAGGACCACGCGGCAGAAGAGGCGGCTGCGGGCGTAGGAGGGGGCGCGCAGTTGCAGGGAGCGTTCCGCGTGCTGGGCGGCGGCGCGGAACTGCTGCAGGTCGCGGTGGCAGTGGCCGAACTCGTCGGCGAGCTGGGCCTCGTCGAAGAACTTCGCCCAGTGCGGTACGTCGTCCCCGGGCCGGGCCGTCTCCAGGGCGCGCTCGGCGCGGACCAGGGCAGCGGTGCAGGCCCGGACCTCGCCGAGCACCCCGTGCCCGCGTGCCTCGGAGGCGTGCAGCAGCGTCTGCACGACGGGCGGGGCCGAGGTACCGACGCCCTGCTGTGCCACGCGGGCGAGCTGCACGGCCTCCCGCCCGTGCCCGAGGTAGACGGCCTGCCGGCTCATGGTGACCAGCACATACGCCCCGTACGTCCGGTCCCCGGCCGCCTGGGCGAGCCGGAGCGCCTGCACGAAGTAGCGCTGGGCGAGTCCGTGCGCGGCGATGTCGTACGACGTCCAGCCCGCGAGCCGGGTCAGGTCGGCGGCGGCCGCGAACAGCCGGCGGCCGGTCTGCTCGCCGTAGGTGCCGCGCAGCATCGGCTCGCACTCGTGCTCCAGATAGCGCACCAGGGCCTGGCGGGCGTGACCGCCGCCGTAGGCGTCGTCGAGGGTGCGGAAGAGCTCGCCGACCGAGCGGAGGGCGGCGATGTCGCCGCCGGTGACCTTCTGGCCGGGTCCGCGCTCGGCCTGGCCGCGCTGGCGGGGCAGGGATACGCCCGGCTCGGCCGTCGCCGGGAGACGGACGGGGGCGCGGCCCTGCGCCGGGATGCGGGCGGCGGGCGGCTCGCCCCGGGCGACCTTCTCGTCGGCCCGGCCGATCAGCCAGTCCCGGCTCGGCACGACGAGCCCGGCCGGAGTGAAGGCGATCTTGCGCAGCTCGGCGTGGCTGCCGGAGTCCTTGCGCCACAGCCCGCTGACGATGTCGACGGCCTCCTCGGGGGCGGCCGCGAACTCCAGCCCGGCGTAGACCGGGGCGCAGGCGTCCAGGCCGAGGTCCTGGGCGGAGAGGCGGCGGCCCAGGCGCCGGGTGAAGACCTCGGCGATGAGCGCGGGCGTGGTGCCTCGGGGCTGCTGGCCGCGCAGCCACCGGGTGACGGAGGTCTTGTCGTATCTCAAGTCGAGCCCGTGTTCGAGACCGAGCTGGTCCACGCGACGGGCGAGTCCCGCGTTGGAGAACCCCGCTTCTGCGATGAGCGCGGCGAGCTGTCGGTTGGGGGTGCGCTGCGCGGGTCGTTCCGTCATGGTGCGGTGCGGTCTCCTGCCTTCCGGTGTTGGTGATGTGCCGGATTGCGTGTGAGCAGGCCTTTTGGCTTGCTGGACGGCGCGAATGTAGCGGAGAGTAAGCACCCCATCACACAGTTCCACGAACATTCATCCGATCGTGTGAGGATTGACCCCGGGACTGACGCGTTCGGGCCGGACGTACAGTGGCTTGGGCGCGATACGTGCCTGACACACCCGTCCGAGGGAGGCGCTTGCCGTGAGTGGGTTGCGGTTCGTCCGCATGGGGTTCGGTGACGAGGCCGTCGAGTACCGGGAGGCCTGGGACGAGCAGCGCCGGGTGCACGCGGCGCGGTTCGCCGACGAGATCTCCGACACGGTCCTGCTCCTGGAGCACCCCCCGGTCTACACGGCGGGACGGCGTACGGCGGACGACGAGCGGCCCCTGGACGGCACGCCGGTCGTCGACGTGGACCGCGGCGGCAAGATCACCTGGCACGGTCCCGGCCAGCTGGTGGGCTACCCGATCCAGAAGCTTCCCCGCCCGGTGGACGTCGTGGCGCACGTACGCCGTCTCGAAGAGGCCCTGATCCTCACCTGCGCGGAGTTCGGCCTGGAGACCTCCCGGGTCGAGGGCCGCAGCGGCGTGTGGGTCCTGGGCGACCCGGTCGAACAGCGCCCCGCCCTCGGCGGGCTGGCCCTGGACTTCGACCCCCGACTGCAGGACGAGGAGTTCGACCCGCGCATGAACGGCCCGGAGTACGCGCCGTCCAACGCGGGCCAGCGCCGGGAGGACCGCAAGATCGCCGCGATCGGCATCCGCGTGGCCAAGGGCGTCACCATGCACGGCTTCGCGCTCAACGTGAACCCCGACAACAAGTGGTTCGACCGGATCATCCCCTGCGGCATCCGCGACGCGGGCGTCGCGTCCCTGGCCGATGAACTGGGCCGCGACGTGACGATCGCCGAGGTACTGCCGGTGGTGGAGCGGCACTTGAGGGACGTACTGGAGAACGCCGAGCTGAAGCCGAGGGAGATCGAGAAAACTCCGGCGGCATAAATCGGCCCGTGGAGGGGCTAGCACCCACACAGGCATTCAAATCCACGGGCGTACCCTAGAGGGCGCCGAAGAATCAATCGCTAGGGAGCCGGTCGTGTCCGCAGTCGCACCCGACGGACGCAAGATGCTGCGCCTGGAGGTCCGCAACAGCCAGACCCCCATCGAGC
Source organism: Streptomyces violaceus (assembly GCF_036014075.1). Taxonomy (NCBI): domain Bacteria; kingdom Bacillati; phylum Actinomycetota; class Actinomycetes; order Kitasatosporales; family Streptomycetaceae; genus Streptomyces; species Streptomyces violaceus. The sequence goes on along the minus strand of NZ_CP107911.1, from coordinate 6,543,125 downwards.
GCAAGCCCGAGTGGATCAAGACCCGGGCGAAAATGGGTCCCGAGTACACCAAGATGCAGAACCTCGTGAAGAGCGAGGGCCTGCACACGGTCTGCCAGGAAGCCGGCTGCCCCAACATCTACGAGTGCTGGGAGGACCGCGAGGCGACCTTCCTCATCGGCGGCGACCAGTGCACGCGGCGCTGTGACTTCTGCCAGATCGACACCGGCAAGCCCGAGGCGCTCGACCGCGACGAGCCGCGCCGGGTCGGCGAGTCCGTGGTCACGATGGACCTGAACTACGCCACGATCACCGGCGTCGCCCGCGACGACCTGGAGGACGGCGGCGCCTGGCTGTACGCCGAGACGGTCCGCCAGATCCACCAGCAGACGGCGGACCGCGAGGACGGCCGGACGAAGGTCGAGCTGCTCGCGCCCGACTTCAACGCCGTCCCCGAACAGCTGGCGGAGGTCTTCTCCTCCCGCCCCGAGGTCTTCGCGCACAACGTCGAGACGGTCCCGCGGATCTTCAAGCGCATCCGCCCCGGCTTCCGCTACGAACGCTCCCTGAAGGTCATCACCGAGGCCCGCGACTACGGCCTCGTCACCAAGTCGAACCTGATCCTCGGCATGGGCGAGACCCGCGAGGAGGTCAGCGACGCGCTCAAGCAGCTGCACGACGCGGGCTGCGAGCTGGTCACCATCACGCAGTACCTGCGGCCCTCCGTGCGCCACCACCCCGTGGAGCGCTGGGTGAAGCCCCACGAGTTCGTGGAGCTGCAGCAGGAGGCCGAGCAGATCGGCTTCTCCGGTGTGATGTCCGGCCCGCTGGTGCGCTCCTCGTACCGCGCGGGGCGCCTCTACCGGATGGCCATGGAGCAGCGGGACGCGCGCATCGCGGCCCAGGCCGTCTGACACATCGTCACCACCCCGCCCGCCAGCGGGCGGGACAAGCGTGTGAATTCCCGCACAAGACGCTACCCGCCAGTAGCGGCCGATTTGACGCGGTCCTGACCGTCCTCGCAGATGAGGGCACATGTCAGGACCGCGTCGGCGTTTCACCAGTCCCCGCCGGGGCTTCATGGGTGTTTGACCGGCCGGTCATGCCCTGGTAACACCAATCAGTGACGCTGAACTCACAGCACGTACACCCTTACCGAGGGGGGACCTCACCCATGCAGGCCGCGCCCGTTCGCGCCACCGCGATCCCGTCCGTCACCACCGCCCTGCGTGCCGTCGAGTCGCTGCTGATGAGCAGCGGTCAGCGCACCGCCCGCCGCAACGCGTGGACCTCCGTGCTGGAGGACCGCCGTCGCGCCAAGGACCGGGTCGAGACGCAGCGCGTCCTCGACCAGTCGGTTTCCCGGTCCGTCTCCGTCCGTCCCTGATCCCGGGCCCCTCCCCCATGGGCCCCCGCGGGCACTGCCGTCGTCGGCGCTTGTGGGGCCACGTAGACTTCGTGCCATGGCGAGGAAGGAACCTGCAGCGGACGCTGCGAACTCCGGGCGACTGAAGCAGATCGCTCTGACCTACAAGATGACCCGCAGGGCCGACAAGAAGATCGGTCTTGTACTCGCGGCAGTCGGAATTGTCACCTTCGGTGTGTTCCTCGCGATCGGTTTCTTGATCGGTCACCCCATCTATCTCGGCATCCTGGGCCTCCTGCTCGCCTTCCTCGCGTCGGCGATCGTGTTCGGGCGCCGGGCCGAGCGGGCCGCCTTCGGGCAGATGGAGGGACAGCCCGGCGCCGCTGCGGCGGTGCTCGACAACGTCGGCCGGGGCTGGACGACGACCCCCGCGGTGGCGATGAACCGCAACCAGGACGTGGTGCACCGCGCGGTCGGCAAGGCCGGCATCGTCCTGGTCGCCGAGGGCAACCCGAACCGGGTGAAGTCCCTCCTCGCCGCCGAGAAGAAGAAGATGAACCGCATCGTCGCGGACGTGCCCGTGCACGACCTGGTCGTGGGCACGGGCGAGGGCCAGGTCGATCTGAAGAAGCTGCGCACGACGATGCTGAAGCTGCCGCGCGTGCTGACCGGCCCGCAGGTCACGGCGACGAACGACCGGCTGCGCGCCCTCGGCGACCTGATGAGCAACATGCCGCTGCCGAAGGGGCCCATGCCGAAGGGCATGAAGCTGCCGAAGGGCGGGCCGAAGGCCCGCTGACACCCCACACACGCTGACGACGAAGGGGCGCCCGGATCACCGGGCGCCCCTTCGTCGTCAGCGCATGCTCATCGGGTGGCTAGATGCGGACCTCGACCGTGCCCGCCAGCCGGTCGTGCAGACCGCGGCCGTCGCGGTCCCAGATCAGGGCGGGGATCGCGAGGAAGAGCAGGACCGTGCGCAGGAGTGTGCGCCAGGGGCTGACGCGGCCGGTGTCCAGGGCGAGCACCCGCAGGCCGAGGAGCCGCTTGCCCGGGGTGAAGCCGACCGTACCGACCGTGAGGACCATGAGGGCGAACAGGATGAGCGGCGCCCAGATCTGTGCCGCTTCGTTGTAGCTCTGCGTGATAAGACCGTATGCGATCAGGAGACTCAGACCCCAGTCCACGGCGAGGGCGCCGAGCCGACGCCCCGGACGGGCGATCGAGCCGGGTCCCTCCTCGGGCAGACCGAGCTGCTCGCCCCGGTATCCGAAGTCGACACCGGCCTCTTCCGCGGCCGCGCGGGGCCCGGAAAGCCACGATCCGAGTGCTTGCCTGTTGTCCACCCGTCCACGGTACTGCGCCCCTAAATGACCAGGGCACGGCGGGGTGTGGTCGGGCTACGGTGGTGGATGAGCCGGTTAACTTGTGCGAAACAAATGAGTCACGCCAGAGAAACCACCCGTCCCTAGGGTTTACGTCAGCGTGTGCCACCCGCACTGGCAGCACGAACGAACTACCACCCCGGCGGGACGGTCGGGAGTAGGAGGAGCTGGATGTTCCAGAACGCCGACGAGGCCAAGAAGTTCATCGCGGACGAGGACGTCAAGTTCATCGACGTCCGCTTCTGCGACCTGCCGGGCGTGATGCAGCACTTCACGATCCCCGCCACGGCCTTCGACCCGGCCGAGGAGCTCGCCTTCGACGGCTCCTCCATCCGCGGCTTCCAGGCCATTCACGAGTCCGACATGGCGCTCCGCGCCGACCTGTCCACCGCGCGCGTCGACCCGTTCCGCCGCGACAAGACGGTCAACATCAACTTCTTCATCCACGACCCGATCACGGGTGAGCAGTACTCCCGTGACCCGCGCAACGTGGCGAAGAAGGCCGAGGCCTACCTCGCCTCCACCGGGATCGCCGACACGGCGTACTTCGGTCCGGAGGCCGAGTTCTACGTCTTCGACAGCGTCCGCTTCGCGACCAGCGCGAACGAGTCCTTCTACCACATCGACTCCGAGGCCGGCGCCTGGAACACCGGCGCCCTCGAGAACAACCGTGGTTACAAGGTCCGCTACAAGGGCGGCTACTTCCCGGTCCCGCCGGTCGACCACTTCGCCGACCTGCGTGCCCAGATCTCCCTGGAGCTGGACCGGGCCGGCCTGCAGGTCGAGCGCCAGCACCACGAGGTGGGCACCGCCGGCCAGGCCGAGATCAACTACAAGTTCAACACGCTGCTCGCCGCGGCCGACGACCTGCAGCTCTTCAAGTACATCGTGAAGAACGTGGCGTGGCAGAACGGCAAGACGGCGACCTTCATGCCGAAGCCGATCTTCGGTGACAACGGCTCGGGCATGCACGTCCACCAGTCGCTGTGGACGGGCGGCCAGCCGCTCTTCTACGACGAGGCCGGTTACGCGGGCCTGTCGGACACCGCCCGCTACTACATCGGCGGCATCCTCAAGCACGCCCCGTCGCTGCTGGCCTTCACCAACCCGACGGTGAACTCGTACCACCGTCTGGTGCCGGGCTTCGAGGCGCCGGTCAACCTCGTCTACTCGCAGCGCAACCGTTCCGCGGCCATGCGTATCCCGATCACGGGCTCGAACCCGAAGGCCAAGCGCGTCGAGTTCCGCGCGCCCGACTCCTCCGGCAACCCGTACCTGGCCTTCTCGGCGCTGCTGCTCGCGGGCCTGGACGGCATCAAGAACAAGATCGAGCCGGCCGAGCCGATCGACAAGGACCTCTACGAGCTCGCCCCCGAGGAGCACGCCGGCGTCCCGCAGGTCCCGACCTCCCTCCCGGCCGTCCTCGACCGCCTGGAGGCCGACCACGAGTTCCTGCTCGCGGGCGACGTCTTCACGCCGGACCTGATCGAGACGTGGATCGACTACAAGCGCGCGAACGAGATCGCGCCGCTGCAGCTGCGTCCGCACCCGCACGAGTTCGAGCTGTACTTCGACGTGTGATCGACGCCTGATCGAGGCATCACGACCGCGCCCCCGCTGCCGTACCGGCAGCGGGGGCGCGGTCGTATGTTCTATTCTGCTGGCAGGACCGCACGGGGGTGGAGTGGGAATGTCCGAGCACGAACAAGACGGCCAGGAGCGCGAGTTCGACCTCAGATGGGCGGACGACGCCGAGCACAAGGAGCCCTCGGCCCGGGCCCGTATGCTCGCCGCGCGCTGGAAGCACAACCCTCCCGGTCCCGTGCCGTTCCGCCCCGATCCCGACCACCGCTCGTCCGGCCGCCGCTCCCGCTCGTCGTGGATCTCCACAGCCGTGGTGTTCGGCTGTGTGGCGGCGGTGATCGTGCTGCTCGGGTACATCAACTTCCGGGCGCCGTAGCACGACGGTGTGTCTTGCGTCTCATTGAATGCGCCGGGCGATCCCCGTCGCCCTGCCCATCAGCCATTCGAGCGGACCCCGCTGGAAGAAGCGGGACCAGATGGTGGCGAGGACGGTGACGGACGCGATGAAGCCGAGCAGGATGAACAGGGGCGGGACGGTCAGTTCCTCGGTGTTCAGGAGCCAGATGGCGACGATGTGGTAGACGTATGCCGTCAGTGACATCGAGCCGACCGCGATGACGACCGCCTGCCGCGACTGCGCCGCCTGGCCGAACCGGTCATCGCCGTGGGCACCATGTCCCTGACGGCCTACGTCGGCCACTTCGTCCCCCAGTCCGCGCTGTCCATACCGACCGGGAAGAGCAGCCAGCAGTCCTCGGTGCCGCTGCTCATGTTCGTCCTCGGGGCGATCCTTTTCGCCGCGATCTGGTCCCGCTTCTTCCGCCGCGGCCCTCTGGAGTATCTGCTCAACGCCGCCACCAGGCCGGCGAAGCACATCCGATGACGCCCGGCGACGGCGCGCCCCCCGTTGCCGTCCCTCGAAGAGAACGCCTACCTGCCCGGCTGTGGCTCAGGCGTCGATGATGACGGGGATGATGAGGGGCTTGCGGCGGTGGGTCCGGAACGCCCAGTTCGCCACGGCGCGGGCGAGCAGCTGTTCGAGTTGGCGTGCGTCCCCGACGCCTTCCTCGGCCGCGGTGGCCAGGGTCTTCTCGATGACGGGGATGACCGGCTCGAAGGTGGTGTCGTCGTGGACGAAGCCCCGGGCCAGGAAGTCGGGGGCTTCGGCGAGGGCGCCGGTGTCCGCGTCGACGATCGCCACCACCGTGACCACGCCTTCCTCCGCGAGGGTGAGGCGGTCCTTGAGAGACGCTTCGGTGGCGCCGCCGACTTCCATGCCGTCCACGTAGACGTTGCCGGCGGGGACCTTGCCGGTGATGGACGCGCGCCCGTCGACGAGGTCGACGACGACGCCGTCCTCGGCGATGACAACCCGGTCGGGGTCGACGCCGGTACGGATGGCGAGGTCACCGTTGGCCCGCAGGTGGCGCCATTCGCCGTGCACGGGCATGACGTTGCGGGGTTTGACGATGTTGTAGCAGTAGACGAGTTCGCCGGCGCTGGCGTGCCCGGAGACGTGCACCTTGGCGTTGCCCTTGTGGACGACATGGGCGCCCCACCGGGTCAGCCCGTTGATCACCCGGTAGATGGCGTTCTCGTTGCCCGGGATGAGGGAGCTGGCGAGCAGGACGGTGTCGCCCTTGCCGATGCGGATCACATGGTCGCGGTTGGCCATCCGGGACAGAGCCGCCATCGGCTCGCCCTGGGAGCCGGTGCACACCAGAGTGATCTTGTGGTCCGGGAGCTTCTCCAGCTCCTTCGTGCTCACCACCAGACCGGAGGGGACCTTCAGATAGCCCAGGTCGCGGGCGATGCCCATGTTGCGGACCATCGAGCGGCCGACGAAGGCGACCTTGCGGCCGTGCTGGTGAGCGGCGTCCAGGACCTGCTGGATGCGGTGCACATGGCTGGCGAAGCTGGAGACGATGACCCGGCGTGGCGCGGTGCGCATCACCTGCTCGATCGCCGGGTTCAGCTCCAGCTCGGAGGTGGTGAAGCCGGGGACCTCGGCGTTGGTGGAGTCGGTGAGGAACAGGTCCACGCCCTCCTCGCCGAGGCGGGCGAAGGCGCGTAGATCGGTGATGCGATCGTCCAGAGGGAACTGGTCCATCTTGAAGTCGCCGGTGTGCAGCACCATCCCGGCTCCGGTACGGATCGCGACCGCCAGGCCGTCCGGGATGGAGTGGTTGACCGCCACGAACTCGCAGTCGAAGGGCCCGAAGCCGCGCCGGTCGCCCTCCCGCACCCGCACCGTGCGCGGCCGGATGCCGTGTTCCTTGAGCTTGGCCTCCAGGAACGCCAGCGTCAGCTTGGAGCCGACGACGGGAATGTCGGACCGCTCGCGCAGCAGGTACGGCACGCCGCCGATGTGGTCCTCGTGGCCGTGGGTGAGCACCACGGCCACGATGTCGTCCAGCCGGTCCCGGATGGAGGTGAAGTCCGGCAGGATGACGTCCACGCCGGGCTGGGTCTCCTCGGGGAACAGCACGCCGCAGTCGACGATGAGCAGCTTGCCCGCATGCTCGAAGACGGTCATGTTGCGGCCGATCTCACCCAGACCGCCCAGGGCGACGACCCGCAGCCCTCCTGCGGGAAGGGGCGGGGCGGCTTTGAGCTCGGGGTGCGGATGACTCATACCTCGACGTTACCCGGAGAGCGGGTCGGGGTGATCCATTGCCCCCCGTTTGTGGTCGCGGAGGAGGAGTGCTGGCCGTCCGGTGGCCGTCCGTGCCCGGGTTCGCGGTGAGTGCGGGGGGCTGACGTCTTTGCTTGTCCTGGGGTCGATCACGACCCGTTCATGGGCGGGGCCGGGTGCACACTGGCAGTGGGACGAGTGCCTGACTGCGGGGTGATGCAGATGCACAGCCGCTTCCGGAGTGACCGGCGGTTGACCACCCGTATGGGGATCACACTGTTCCTGCTCGGGTTGCTGTACGTGGGGTTCGTGGCAGCGTTGATCGTGCTGCTGAAGTCCTGGGTGCTGGTCGTGGTGGTCGCGGCGGGGCTGTTGGGGGCTCAGTACTGGTTCTCGGACCGGATCGCGCTGTACGCCATGCGCGGGCGGGTCGTGGAGCGGGAGGCGTTTCCCGAGCTGCACGGGGTCGTGGACCGGCTGTGCGCCCTCGCGGACATGCCCAAGCCGGTGGTGGCCGTGTCCGATATGGACATGCCGAACGCGTTCGCGACCGGGCGGAACCCGGACCACGCCGTGGTCTGTGTGACGACCGGGCTGCTGCGGCGGCTGGAGCCGGCCGAGCTGGAGGGGGTCCTCGCGCACGAGCTGTCGCACGTGGCGCACAAGGACGTCGCAGTGATCACGGTCGCCTCGTTCCTCGGTGTGATCGCTGGGCTGATCGTGCGGTTCGCCTTCTATTCGCAGTTGTTCGGCGGGGGCCGCAGGGACCAGAACACCGCGGTGATCTTCGCGGCGGTGATGGGTGTGTCGGCGGCCGTGTACGCGCTGAGCTTCCTGCTGATCCGGGCTCTGTCCCGGTACCGGGAACTGGCCGCCGACCGGGCGGCGGCGCTGCTCACCGGCCGGCCCTCGGCGCTCGCCTCCGCCCTCACCAAGGTCTCCGGCGACATCGCCCGCATCCCGACCAAGGACCTGCGCACGGCCCAGGCCTTCAACGCCTTCTACTTCACCCCGGCGCTGGGCCGCGAGCCCGGTGTCGCACGGCTCTTCTCGACCCACCCGAGCCTGGAACAGCGCCTCGACCAACTGGGCCGGATCTCCGCCGAGCTGGGCGAGGCGGCGACACCCGGAGGGGTGTGAACATGGGGCTGCTGGACATCCTGCTCGGCCGGACCAAGCCGGTCGTGGCGGATCTCGACCGGCTGTTCGCCCTGCCGTCGGCCGCCGTGACCCTGGAGGCCGCGGCGGGCTTCACCCCGACCGGGCAGGGCGCGGTGTGCTTCGCCACGGTCGAGGGCGCGGCCTTCGAGCAGACCCACCGCGAGGTGCAGGCCCTGCTGGACGCCGACACCGGCCGCGACGGTCCACCCGTAAAACTGCGGCAGGACGACTACGGCTACTCCTGGCTGGTCTCGCACCGCGCCCCCGACCAGCTGCACGCGCTCGTGACCGACCTGCATGCCGTGAACAGCCAGATGGAGGTCAACGGCTTCGGCCCGCAGCTGCTGTGCTCCCTGGCCGGGTTCCGGGACCGGGCCGGCCGGCGGCTCGCCCTGGTCTACCTCTACAAACGCGGCACCTTCTACCCGTTCGGGCCCTTGCCGGGCGAGGCGCAACGGCGCGACAACGCGCTGGAACTCCAGGTGCGGGCGGCGCTCGCCGACGAGCTGCGGATCGAACAGGACCTGGGCCGCTGGTTCCCGGTGTGGGGAGCGCCCGGTCTTTGATCACCCCTCACGGACCACCCCTCACGGGCCTGCGCCGCGTGAGTGAATGACCGTATGAGTGAGCTGATCCCTTTCACGCACACCATCGACTTCACGCACATCACCGACTTCACGCACACCATCGGCGGTGAACGACTCAGCGGGCTGTACGGCGGAGCCGGCGCGTCGGCGAGAGCGACTGCCGTGGTCCTGCACGGCGCGGGCAACGGCAGCAAGGAGCGGCTGGTGCCCCTGCTGTCGGAGTTCGCCGCACATGGCTGCCACGCCCTCGCCTTCGACTTCTCGGGTCATGGGGAGAGCACCGGCCTGCTGCGGGAGCTGAGCCTGCGCCGCCGCTTCGAGCAGGCCGTGTCCGTGATCGACGCGCACGCGCGCGGGGACGGGCCGCTGGTCCTGGTCGGGTTCAGCATGAGCGGTCAGACGGTCGCCGATCTCGCCCGGCACTACGGGGGCCGGGTGGTGGCCCTGGGGCTGTGCGCGCCCGCGGTGTACGCGGCCGAGGCGTGGGACGTGCCGTTCGGGGAGGGTGACGGGCGGTTCAGCGAGATCATCCGCCGGCCCGGCAGTTGGCGTGCGTCGCCCGCGCTCGACGTGCTGCGGGCGTACGAAGGACGGGCGGTGCTCGCGGTGCCGGGCACGGACGAGGTCATCCCGCCCGCCGTGACGGAGGCCGTCTCGGAGGCGCTGGCCCGGCGCGCCCAGTTCACGCACTGGGAACTTCCCGAGGCGGAGCACCGGTTGGGCCTGTGGTTCCGCGAGCGTCCCGACGACCGGCGGGCGTTCGTCACCGCCGTGCTGACCGGGCTAGGCGAGCAGGGCTGGACGGCGACCCGCGCGTGGGTGGCCAAGCAGCTCCCGGAGGGCCGTACGGTCGACAAGTCGTCTTTCTTGCAAGGTGGTTGGAGCGCTCAGATGCGGCGGCTCACCCTCGACGACGGCACCGCCCTCGCCCTGCGGACCTTCGTGAAGCCCTTCTTCCGGCGGCACGCCCCCGGGCTGCTGGCCCGCGAGGCGGACGTGCTCACGCTGCTGGCCGGGCAGGAGGGCGTGCCGGCCCCCCAACTGATCGGCGTGGACGCGACCGCCGAGCGCTGTGACCACCCGTCCCTGTTGATGTCCGTACTGCCGGGGCGGGTCCGGGTCGACGCGGAGGACCTCGACGCTCGCGTGGAGCTGCTCGCGGCTCAACTGGCCGCGATCCACCGGGTCGTCCCCGAGGAGCGTCCGCGTGCGTACCAGGCGTGGACGTCGCCGACGGGCGTCCCCCCGGGCTGGGAGCGGGCCGTGGACTTCATCCGCCGCGATCCCCCGCCGTACGAGGGCTGTTTCCTGCACCGGGACTTCCACCCCGGGAACGTGCTGTTCACGGGCTCGGGGACCGGTCTGCGGATCGGCGGTGTCGTCGACTGGGTGGAGACCTCGTGGGGTCCCGCCGACCTGGACGTAGCCCACTGCTCGACGGCGCTCGCGCTGCTGTACGGCCCGGAGTACGGCCTCGGCTTCCGTGAGCGTTACGAGACACAAGGCGGCCGGCACCTGGCCGACGGCCCGGACCATCTGTACTGGCGGCTGCTCGACGCTCTGGCCTACGTCCCCGACGCGGCGAAACTGGCGGTCCCCTGGCGGGAGCTGGGGCGAACCGACCTGACGCCGGAGCTGCTGGCCGGGCGCCTGGACGCGTATGTGACGGGGCTGATGGAACGGTACGCCTGAGGCACGCAGGCCGGGCGCGGGCGATCCCGGGGCAGGGCGGGTCAGCGCCAGGAGGGCTTCGCCCGGCTGAACCCACCGGTGTTCCCCGCGCCGGGAACACCGGTGGGACGGCTTCAGCGCGCGTAGCGCATGAACGCCCTCACCATGTGGCACGTCGTGTCCGACGGCGGGTGGACGCCGATCTGTTCCGCCGCGCCGCGGATCGTCTCGTTGCGGGCCTGGTTCGGCATGTAGACGCCGGAGTCGAGCAGGGCGATGGCGAGTCGCATCGCCTTGAGGCGACGGTTGTGCGTGACGTACCACTCGCGCGGCCGGCCCGGCGGCAGCGGCCGCTTCTCCACGGGCGCGTACGGCAGGTCGAGCAGGACGGGACGCTTCGCGGTGGACTGGGTGGGCAACGGCTTCGACTTCAGAGCGGCAGCGGGCACAGGCATCCTCCTGTCGCGATCGGGCGCTCACCGGAGTCCTCTGCGACCCCGGCGCCACCCTCGAACACTGCTTACAGTCTACCGCCGGGCACTGACAACGGGGAGGCTTCCCAGTCCGGCAAATGCCCAGGTGAAGAAGGAAATTGGCGTCGAGACACGACAGGTCCGCGAGGGACGTGTGAGTCGGCAGAAATTCGAACAACGGCGGCAGCGCGTACCGTGGGACGCATGGAGATCTGGATCAATCCGGCCTGCTCGAAGTGCCGTAGCGCCATGACGCTGCTCGACGCCGAGGGGGCCGACTACACCGTCCGCCGCTATCTGGAGGACGTGCCGAGCGAGGACGAGATCCGCGGGGTTCTCGAGCGCCTCGGTCTCGAGCCCTGGGACATCACCCGCACCCAGGAGGCGGCCGCCAAGGAGCTCGGGCTCAAGGAGTGGCCGCGGGACGCCGGTTCGCGTGACCGGTGGGTCAAGGCGCTCGCCGAGCACCCGAAGCTGATCCAGCGCCCGATCATCACCGCGGACGACGGCACGGCCGTGGTGGGACGCACCGACGAGGCCGTTCGCGACGCCCTGTCGCGCTGACCACCACCCTCAGCGCATGTGGCACAGGTCACTTCGATGACTCCTGTAACCGCTGAGTAACTTCGTTCGGTATCTCGTACATAGCGGCGTACGCTCCCCTACCTCTTCAGGAGGCGCGCATGTCGCGTAGGAGAACTCTCGGCACAACGAAGAAGATCGCGCTGCTGGTGAGCGCGGCGGCGGTGGCGGGAGGCGGGGCCTTCGTCATGGCGACCACGTCGAACGCCGCGCCGACTCCCAAGTCGGCGTCGGATTCGACGGTCTGCCTGGGGCTCGCCACCGCCCTGTCCAACAACCAGAAGTTCATCGCGGACCAGCGGGCCAAGCCCGACGCTCAGTCCGAGGCGCGGATCGCCAACCGCGAGGCGGTCGTCGCGGAGATCGAGCGGAAGCAGGAGGCGTCGGGGTGCGTCGTCGGGGAGTCGGCTCAGGACTCCCAGACCGCACAGCCGTCGCAGCCCGCTGAGTCGGCCGCGCCTTCCGATCCCGCTCAGTCGGCGGAGGCGTCGGAGCCCGCCGAGTCCGCCCCCGCGGGAAATGCCGGCGACGGTGCGGCGGCCTCCGGGCAGCAGGTGTGCAACGGCTCCACCGTCACGCTCTCCGGCGAGGGCGGTGCGCCTGCCGCGTCCAGCAACCAGTTCCCGGTCGGCACGAAGCTGAAGGTCACCAACCTGGACAACGACAAGTCCACGACGGTGGAGGTCACTTCGGTCTCCGGCAGCTGTGCGCTGCTCAACAACGCGGCCTTCGAACAGGTCCGTGAGCCCGGCAAGTTCCTGATCCGCCGGGCCGTGATCGAGAAGGTGGGGTGATGCCGGACGGCCGAACGGGTCACTGAGGCGGCGGCCCACCCCTCGGCCGCCCCCTCGTACGTGTCACCGGTCCTGCTGCTCCCGGCCAGGAGCAGCAGGACCGGCACGTCCGGGACGCGGGCGCCGGTCACCGGCTTGACGGAGGGAAGCCGGTGACCGGCCCCGTCCCCGGGCGGAAACACCTCTCGGCGTGAACCACGCCACGGGCACACCAGGTAACACGGGGTTCACATTCGAGCAATGGCCGGGAAATCGCCTGTTGACAGGCTGCCGGACAGTTGACGCGGCGCACCGGTGCCGCAGCGCCGCAGCACCCGCGATACGCGCCCAGACACACCCCGAAGGATGTGGCCCGTGACCTTCAAGGCTGAGTACATCTGGATCGACGGCACCGAGCCGACGGCCAAACTGCGTTCCAAGACCAAGATCATCGCGGGCTCGCCCGCCGGTCTCGACGCGCTGCCGATCTGGGGCTTCGACGGGTCGTCCACCAACCAGGCCGAGGGCCACGCCTCGGACTGCGTCCTCAAGCCGGTCTTCACCTGCCCGGACCCGATCCGCGGCGGCGACGACATCCTGGTGCTGTGCGAGGTCCTGAACATCGACCTCACCCCGCACGCCAGCAACACCCGTGCCGCGCTGGCCGAGGTCGCGGAAAGGTTCGCCGCTCAGGAGCCGATCTTCGGCATCGAGCAGGAGTACACCTTCTTCCAGGACGGCTACCCGCTCGGCTTCCCCAAGGGCGGTTTCCCGGCCCCGCAGGGCGGCTACTACTGCGGTGTCGGCGCGGACGAGATCTTCGGCCGTGACGTCGTCGAGGCGCACCTGGACAACTGCCTGAAGGCGGGCCTCGCGATCTCCGGCATCAACGCCGAGGTCATGCCCGGCCAGTGGGAGTTCCAGGTCGGCCCGGTCTCCCCGCTGGAGGTCTCCGACCACCTGTGGGTGGCCCGCTGGCTGCTCTACCGCACCGCCGAGGACTTCGACGTCGCCGCCACCCTCGACCCGAAGCCGGTCAAGGGCGACTGGAACGGCGCCGGCGCGCACACCAACTTCTCCACCAAGGCGATGCGCGAGGGTTACGACGCGATCATCACCGCGGCCGAGTCGCTCGGCGAGGGCTCCAAGCCGCTCGACCACGTCAAGAACTACGGCGCCGGCATCGACGACCGCCTGACCGGTCTGCACGAGACCGCCCCGTGGAACGAGTACTCCTACGGCGTCTCCAACCGCGGTGCCTCGGTCCGTATCCCGTGGCAGGTCGAGAAGGACGGCAAGGGCTACATCGAGGACCGCCGTCCGAACGCCAACGTGGACCCGTACGTGGTGACCCGTCTGCTCGTCGACACCTGCTGCTCGGCGCTGGAGAAGGCCGGCCAGGTCTGATCCGCCCGCGAGTTCCTGAGGGGGCGCTCACCGTTCGCGGTGGGCGCCCCCTTTCGTCTGCCGCGACGTCGTGGCTTGTCGCGCAGTTCCCCGCGCCCCTTCAGGGCACGTGTCCACGCAGTGAGAGGAGGGTCCCCTCGCGGGATCAGGTCTGCTTCAATGGGCCCATGGCCAGCTACCAGAAGTACACCGCGACGGGTCGTCATGACCTCGAGCCCTTCTGGCCGTCCCGTCAGGACCACGACTTCGACCGGGTGTGTTGCCGCGCGACGAACGCGCCGGCCCTCTAACGCCGTACACCCCGGCCTTCGGCCAGCGCGAACCGCGTACGTCCCTCGGCGACCCCGACCACGAACTCGCGGCCGTCGACCTCTCCGACGAACTCCTCGCGCGAAAGAGCTGACCTCTCATGGCGACCACTCGTTCTCTGTCCACCGCCGCCCTCGACACCCCTCCGGCGAACACCGCCCGGCATCGGCTGCGTGCCGTCGACCGGGACGAGGTGGTGACCGTCGCGGATCTGCTGCCGCCGGGTGCCACCTGGCTGCCGGCGCCGCAGCACACGCTGCCCACGCTGCCGGGCCGGCCGCCGATGATCGGCTATCTGGTGCTCGTCCCGGCCGACCAGCAGCCGCCGTTCCCGGTGGCGGTGCCGGACCGGCCGGAGCCCGCCGGCCCCGAGGCCGGCGCCGAGCCGGGCGGCGAGCAGCTGATCCGCGTCGACACCGTGCAGCGCACCGCCCGGGTGGCCGGCCGGCCGCTCGACCTCACGTATCTGGAGTTCGAGCTGCTCGCCCACCTGGTGGCGCACCCGGGCCGGGTGCACACCCGTGACCAGCTGGTCGGCACGGTGTGGGGCTACGGGCACGTGGGTGACGGCCGCACGGTCGATGTCCACGTCGCCCGGCTGCGCCGCAAGCTGGGCGCGGAGCACCGCGACACGATCCGGACGGTACGCCGGGTCGGATACAAGTACGTGCCTCCCGTGGGCCACTGAGCCTCTGGTCCCCACCCGTCCGGCGACGGATCAGCGGCTCCGCTGACGGTTCTGCTGACGGCAGATCCCCGTTCCGTACCGCCGCCCCACCCGGCAGAGTCAGCGGCATGAGGCTTCTGATGCTGGGTGGTACGGAGTTCGCGGGGCGGGCCGTCGTGGAGGCGGCCCTGGGGCGGGGCTGGGACGTGACCGTCTTCCACCGAGGGCGGCACGAGGCGCCGGAGGGCGTGCGGTCGCTGCTCGGCGACCGCACCGCGCCCGAAGGTCTCGCCGCCCTCGCCGACGCCCCGGGCGAGTGGGACGTCGTCGTCGACACCTGGTCGGCGGCGCCCAGCGCGGTGCGCGACACGGCGCGGCTGCTGCGGGGCCGCGCCCACCGGTACGTGTACGTGTCGAGCTGCTCGGTGTACGCGTGGGCCCCGCCAGCCGGGTACGGCGAGGACGCGCCCCTGGTGGAGGGCGCCTCGGCCGACGCGGAGCAGACCGCGTACCCGCAGGACAAGCGCGGCGGTGAACTGGCCGTGCTGGACGCGTTCGGCGAGGACCGGTCGGTGCTGGTCCGGGCCGGGCTGATCCTCGGCCCGTACGAGAACATCGGCCGGCTGCCCTGGTGGCTGGGCCGTACGGCGCGCGGTGGGCCGGTGCTCGCCCCGGGCCCGCGCGAGCTGCCCCTGCAGTACGTGGACGTCCGTGACCTGGCCGAGTGGATCCTGCACGCGGCCGAGCGGGAGCTGAGCGGGCCGTACAACCTGGCCAGTCCGCAGGGGCACACCACGACGGGCGCGTTGCTGGAGGCGTGTGCGCGGGTCACCGGCGGTGCGGCCGAACTGCGGTGGACCGAGCCCGAGGTGATCCTGGAGGCGGGCGTCGAGCCGTGGACCCAGCTGCCGGTGTGGGTGCCGCCGGGCAGCGACCTGCACGACGCGCTGCACAGCGCGGACGTCTCCCGGGCGGTGGAGGCGGGGCTGGCCTGCCGGCCCGTCGCGGAGACCGTGGCCGACACCTGGAGCTGGCTCCAGGACATCGGCGGCACGGCACCCCAGCGGCCGGACCGGCCACGCTCGGGGCTCGACCCGGAGGTGGAGGCGAAGGTACTCGCGGCCGGCGGAGGCGTGTGAACCACCGCACCGCCGCATCGGCTCCAGGGTGTACGTAGCACCACCCCCTGACCGGGTGTCCCGGCCCAGTGACCCCGCACCCCCGCTCGGCGAGACTGACGCCATGACCATCGAAACGAAGAGCGGCTACAGGGCAGCGAAGGGGCGGGGCGTCGCGCTCGCCGCGCTACGGGGGCTGGGGGTGGCCCTCGTCTCGTTACCGGGGGCGGTGTTGTGCTTCACCCTGTCCCTGGTGTCCATGGCGCTCATCCCGATCGGGATCGGGCTCGTCACCACGCCGTACGTACTGAGGGGGGTGCGGACGTTCGCGAACTGGCGGCGGGTGCTCGCGGCGGAGTGGGGCGGGGTGCGGATCCCGCCGGCGTACCGGCCGCTGCCGAAGGACGCCAATCCGTGGGCGGCCACGTTCGGGATGCTGCGCGACCCGGCGACCTGGCGGGACCTGATGTGGCTGCCGGTCGACATGACGGCGGGTTTCCTCACCGCGCTGCTGCCGGCCGCGCTGTGGCTGTACCCGCTGGAGGGCTTCGCGCTCGCGGCCGGGCTGTGGCGGGTCTTCCCCGAGGGGTACTGGTACGGGTTCGTCAAGGTCACCGGGCAGGGCTCCGCGCTCGGTGCCGCCGCGCTGGGCCTGGTCCTCCTCTTCTTCGCGCACTTCCTCACCCCGCGGCTGCTGGACGTCCACTTCCGGCTCACCCAGGCCGTTTTGGGCTCCGGCCAGCGCGAACTGGCCGAGCGGGTGCGGGTCCTGACCGAGACACGGCGCGACGCGGTCGACACCTCCGCCGCCGAACTGCGGCGCATCGAGCGGGACCTGCACGACGGGGCCCAGGCCCGGCTGGTCGCGGTGGGCATGGACCTGGGCACCATCGAGGCGCTCCTCGACAAGGACCCGGCCAAGGCCAAGGAGCTGATCGCGCAGGCCCGCACGTCCTCGGTCGAGGCCCTGGCCGAACTGCGCGAGCTGGTGCGCGGCATCCATCCGCCGGTCCTCGCCGAGCGCGGCCTCGGCGACGCGGTACGGGCCCTGGCGCTGCGGCTGCCGGTGACCACCGAGGTGAGCGTGGACCTGCCCGGGCGGGCGGAGGCGCCCGTGGAGTCCGCCGCGTACTTCGCCGTCAGCGAGGTGCTCACCAATGCGGTGAAGCACTCCGGAGCCGACCGGATCTGGGCCGACCTGCACCACGCCGACGGGATGCTGCGGGTGTCCGTCACCGACAACGGCAAGGGAGGTGCGGTGATCGAGGCCGGTTCAGGGCTGGCCGGGGTCGAACGGCGGCTGGGTACATTCGACGGCGTCCTGGCCGTCAGCAGCCCCGCGGGCGGTCCCACCATGGTCACCATGGAGATCCCTTGCGCGTTGTCCTAGCCGAAGACCTCTTCCTGCTGCGCGACGGGCTCGTCCGGCTGCTGCAGGCGCACGACTTCGAGATCGCGGCGGCCGTCGAGTCCGGTCCCGAACTGGCCGCAGCGCTGGCCGAACTGGAACCGGACGTCGCCGTGGTCGACGTACGCCTGCCGCCCACACACACCGACGAGGGGCTCCAGTGCGCGCTCGACGCCCGCAGGAAGCGGCCCGGTCTGCCGGTGCTGGTGCTCTCCCAGCACGTGGAGCAGCTGTACGCGCGAGAGCTGCTCGCCGACGGCAGCGGCGGGGTCGGGTACCTGCTGAAGGACCGGGTGTTCGACGCCGAGCAGTTCGTGGACGCCGTACGGCGGGTCGCCGCCGGTGGTACGGCGATGGATCCGCAGGTCATCCAGCAGCTGCTGGCGCGGCGGTCGGGCGACGACCGGCCGCTGGCGCGGCTGACGCCCCGGGAGCGGGAGGTGCTGGAGCTGATGGCGCAAGGCCGGACCAACGCGGCGATCGCCGGCCGGCTGGTCGTGACGGAGCGGGCCATCGCCAAGCACACCGCGAACATCTTCGCCAAACTGGGACTGGAGGTCTCGGACGACGACAACCGCCGCGTGCTGGCGGTTCTGGCATATCTCGACCACGGCCGGTGAAACCGGACTCGCCGGTTCACCGACCGTCGGGGATCAACAACTCCTGGTACGAAATGGGTGGTTGAGAACACAGAGCTCTCACGAATCTCGCATCAATTTCCGGGACCTCTGAACACCCGTGGGACCACCTCCGTATGGATGGGAGCCGCTTCACTCCTGTCGGGCGCCTCGATGCCCCCGAAAAAGGAAGTCAGAGGAGTTCCATGGGACGCAACACAAGAAAACGCCGGACGCCGATGGCCACCAAGGCCATAGCCGCATCGGCGGCCCTAGCGCTCGGTGGGGGCGGGCTGATCTGGGCAAACTTCTATGCCTCGGCGCATGAGGAGAACTCGGCGAACCAGACGAAGTCCGCGGGTGCGCAGGTCGCCACGATCCAGTGCCCGGACGTAGGACAGAGCCTGACCGACGTGCCGGACGGCGCGCGCCAGGGCGTGGACAAGGAGCTGGCGAACCTCGACAAGCAGATCAGCGAGGCCTACACCCGGCTCGCCTCCACGCGTCAGGCCCAGGCCGGTGACTCCGGCTTCGTCAACAACGCCATCCTCGGCCCGCTGAAGTCGAAGCGGACCGCGGTCATTGACCGGATCGGCATCAACATCAAGCGGGTTGGTGGCCAGGCTCCGGACAACCTCGCCGAGATGGCCGAGTGCCAGGGCATGGCCGCCGACGCGAACACCAACGACGGCCAGGCCGGGGGCGATCAGAACCAGGACGGCCAGAACCAGGACGGCCAGGACGGTCAGAACCAGGACGGCCAGAACCAGGACGGCCAGGACGGCCAGGACCAGGGCGGTCAGGACCAGGGCCAGGGCGGCAACGGCGGTCAGGGCGGCAACGGCCCGGCAGCCGCGGACTTCGTCAACATCGAGGACGTCCAGCCCAACTCCCGTAACCTGCCGAACGGTCTGGCGGCGAACGGCGACGGCGGCTCCACGGGCACGTTCACCACGAACTGCGGTACCAACGAGAACGGCAACCGCAACTCGGACAACGTGATCGCGGCGCCCGGCGTCTCCAACGGCGCGCAGCACATGCACGACTACGTCGGCAACCAGAACAACAACGCCTTCGCCAGCGACGAGGACCTGGCCAACGGCCAGACGAGCTGCCAGAACCAGGGCGACAAGTCGACCTACTTCTGGCCGGTCCTCCGGATCCAGGACGGCACGCAGGAAGCCGACCAGGGTCAGCCCGGTGGCGGTCAGGACGGCAACGTCGGCAAGATCGTCGCGCCCAGCCAGGCGGAGCTGAAGTTCGTCGGCAACCGGACGAGCGATGTCGTCGCGATGCCGGAGGCCCTGCGCATCATCACCGGTGACGCCAAGTCCTTCACCAACGGCCTGAACAACGCCAACACCTCCTGGAGCTGCACCGGCTTCGAGGACAGGCAGGCCACGGACAAGTACCCGATCTGCCCCGAGGGCAGCAGCATCGTCCGGACGAGCAACTTCCAGAGCTGCTGGGACGGCCAGAACACCGACAGCGCCAACCACCGCACCCACGTGGACTTCGTGGAGGCGGACGGCAGCTGCTCGAACGGCTTCCAGGCCATCCCCCAGCTCCAGGTCAAGCTGGTCTACGACAACATCCCGGCGCCGCAGATCAACAACGGGCAGGTGCAGGGCGCGTTCGCGGTCGACTCCTTCCCGGAGCAGCTGCACAAGCCGATCACTGACCACAACGACTTCATCAACTTCTTCGACGAGAACACGATGAACGAGATGGTCCAGTGCATCAACAACGGCGAGAACTGCCAGTAGTTCTCAGCCAGCAGAAAGCCGGCGGTGGGAATTCCCACCGCCGGCTTTCTCGTCTGTCCGTCTCTGTCCGGCCCCGCGTGGTTCAGCCGTGGTGGCCGCTGCCACCGTCGTGACCGCCCTTGTTGTGGCTGCCGCCGGGGTTCATGTGCTCGGACCCTTCCTCCATGGTCCCGCCGAGGCTGCTCTGCAGCGCCGTGACCGTCTTCTGCTGGCCCACGGCGACCCACTTGCGGCCGACGAGGTAGTAGCCGCCGTAGTCCTTCGCGCCGTTCAGCCACTCGCGCTGGCCGCGGTCGGTGGAGAAGGTCGCGAGGACGTACTTCTCCTTGCCCTTCTTGCAGAGGGCCTGGCGGATCTCGTCGGCGTCGGTCTGCATGTTCGGCTTGCACTTGGCCTCGGCCGCGATGTGCTCCAGGCTGCCGGTCACCGCCTCGGGCACGGCCGCCTCGTCCTTGCCGCCGGATCCGCAGCCGGCCAGCGCCAGTATCGCCACCGCGCCGCTCAGCGCGAGCATCGGTCGGGTCACCCTCATCTGTTCCTCCGGTCCTTGTCACGGCACGGTCCGGACGCATGCCGCACGGAGCCCCGGCAAGGGCTCTCGCCTTCGATACGGCTGCGGAGCCCATAGCGCTCAAATTCCGCTGCCTCCTCAGGCACGCCTGTGCGAGGGTGGCACGGTGAACCAGGACTGGGAAGATCGCGTAGCCGCTCTGTGGGCCCGCTTCGACGACCACGCCGAAGAGGAAGCGGACGAGGCGCGCT
The DNA here is from genome assembly GCF_036014075.1 of Streptomyces violaceus. Lineage (NCBI taxonomy): Bacteria > Bacillati > Actinomycetota > Actinomycetes > Kitasatosporales > Streptomycetaceae > Streptomyces > Streptomyces violaceus. The sequence goes on along the minus strand of NZ_CP107911.1, from coordinate 6,522,875 downwards.
TCCGTGCCGAGGTCGACGCCCTCGTCGCCGAGCTGCCGGACGGCAGCCCGCTCGGACCGTTCGAGCAGGCCTGCGCCTGGGACTCCACGGGCCGCTCGGACAAGGCGGTCCCGCTCTACCGGGAGGCGCTGCGGCGCGGACTCGCCGACGCCAGCCCTTACAAGGCCCGCCGGACGAAGATCCAGCTGGCCAGCTCGCTGCGGAACATCGGCCGGGCCGAGGAGGGCCTCGCGCTGCTGGCGCCCGAGCTGGTGGCCCCGTCCGACGAGCTGGACGACCCCGTACGCGCGACGCTCGCGCTCTGCCTGTCCAGCCTCGGCCGCGACCGGGAGGGACTGTCGCTGGCCCTGGGCGCCCTGGCCCCGCACCTGCCCCGCTACCAGCGATCGATCGCGAACTACGCCCGGCTGCTCGTGGAGCCGCAGGAGCAGCCGCGGGCGTGAGCTCCGTGGTCAGGTGACCATCCAACCATTCGCTCGTTCTGCTGAACGTGCAGTCACAGGATGTCGCCCAGCGCCCCGCACCCTCCTCCCCCGCCGGACCGGTCGTCGACGTCGAGCAGGCCGAGGCCGCGCTCGTCGAGCACTACCCGCGGCTCGTGCGGCTCGCCTACCTGGTGCTGCCACCGGGCCTGGGCCGCAGCAGGCGCGTCGTGACCGCACATGCCCTCACCCAGCGCGCACTCCCCCGCAACCGCACACCGGCACCGGTGATCCCGGCCCAGTCGACCGGGCGTGACGGCGACCCGGGCTACGCCCTGGTCCGCCTCCAGGTGCTGCGCACGGCGCTGGAGGCGGGGCTGCCGCTGCGGCGCAGGGCATGGCCCAAGCGGTCCCAGCTGCCGCCGCTGCTGCCGCAGGTGTGGGGCCTGAAGCTGTTCCCGCGGTCCGGCGGCGCCGACGAACTCGCCCTGGACCAGCGGCTGTCCACCCTGTCGGGACCGGCGCGGGCCGCGTACGCGCTGCGCGGCCTGGAGCGACTCGCGGACGACGGGGTGCGCGAGGCGCTCACGGGGGCGGGTGTCGCCGACGCGGACGGCGCGCTGCTGGAGGCCGACGGGGTCGCCGCGCAGTACGGGCTGCTCGACTCCCCCGAGTTCGATCCCTGCTCGCTCCAGGCCCGCCCCACCGATCTGATGCGGCGCCGCCAGCACCTGAAGGCCGCGCTGGCCGCCGGGGCGGCGCTGCTGGTGTGCGGGGCACTGCTCGGTCTGCCCGGCGAGGGCTGGGGTCCCGACGGCGCCGCCGCACCCCCGTACGCACGGAATCCGGCCGCCCAGGCCGCCCTCGACCCGGCGAAGCTGACCCGGGTCGATCCCGCCGCGTGGCAGAGCTCGGCGCGCATCGACTTCTCCGTGTGGCCGGCCCGCGGCGACCTCACCGGCGACAGGGCCCTGCTGCGCCGCGCCCTGGCCGTCTGGGCCCGCCCCGGCGAGAGGGTCCAGGTGTCGGCGACGCCCGGCACCCTGTCCGGCGGCCCGGCCGGACCGCCCCAGCTGCTGTACGCGGGGACGGTCGACGCCGCGCGCGTGGTGCTCCTCTACGACGGTCTGCGCATCGCCCGGTACGCCGAGCCCAAGGACGGCACGCACGCCGCCGCCCTCGACTTCGCCCGGGTCGACGGCGCCGGCCGGGCCGAGGCGAGCGCGGTGGTCCTGGGCCGGACCGACGGCAACGTCCGCTATCTGACGGCCCCTTGGGTGTCGAAGGCGGGCGAGCGGGATCTGCTGAAGCCGGGCTCCGGGGCGATGGACCTCGCCCTCACCGACGGTGTGACCGCGCCGCTGGCCAGCCCGGCCCTGCGGTCCGGTCCGTGCACGTCGTGGAACGTGCTGCAACTGGCCGACGGCAAGCGGACCCGGCTGCTGAGCGACCTCGGCGAACTGGTCCCGGCCCGGCTCACCAGCGGCCGGCCCGGCTCGCCGGGAGAGGCGTCCGGCGCGAAGGCGCTGCGCACCTGGCAGCCGTACGCCTGCTCGCTGGGCACGGTGCGCTCGGCGGGCGTGCGCAGTGTCAACGCCTGGGCGTTCAACGAGCAGCCGCTGCCGGACGCGAGCGAAGCGAGATGGGGGTCCCCCCGCCCGCAGGGTGGGGGCGGGTCGGCGGCGTGGGTGTGCACGCGGGCCGAGACCTGGCGGGGCGGCGGGGCGCGGGTGCTGGCGCAGTTCCACACGCCGGGCGCGCGGTACGGAGCGGTGGCCGCGAAGGCCGAGAACGTCCCGGCGTGCGGGGCGCGTGACCCTCATGTGCTGACCGGGGTGCTGTGGAAGTCGGAGGCGGGCGACTGGTATCTGCTGGCCGCCGGCAGCCGGGAGACCGCCTCCATCCGGGCGACGGGCGGGGTCAGCGGGTCGGCGCGGAGCAGTGTGCTGACCGTGCCGGCCGAACAGGGGGCGCGGGCCGAGCTGAAGGGGACACTGCGGGACGGGCGTTCCCTCGGCGGGCTGCGCTGACCGGCCCGTTCTCGTGCCCGCCCGGTGAACCCGAGTGAACGTCCGCGATCGATCCGGTCCGTTCGAGGCTGGAATCGATCGGTAAGGTGTTCGCATGACTACCGGGGTTCGCCGCAGATTGGGAGTCGAGGAGCGGCGGCAGCAGTTGATCGGCGTCGCCCTCGAACTGTTCAGCCGCCGCTCGCCCGACGAGGTCTCCATCGACGAGATAGCGTCGGCCGCGGGCATTTCACGCCCGTTGGTCTATCACTACTTTCCCGGCAAACTCAGCCTGTACGAGGCCGCGTTGCAGCGGGCGGCGGACGATCTCGCGGCTCGGTTCGTGGAGCCGCACGAGGGTCCGCTGGGAGCGCGGCTGCTGCGCGTGATGGGCCGCTACTTCGACTTCGTGGACGAGCACGGGCCGGGTTTCTCCGCCCTCATGCGCGGCGGGCCCGCGGTCCCCGCGGGCGGAACCTGCTCGATGAGCACCGTCTCGACGACCAACGCGCTCATCGACTCCGTACGGCAGGCCGCCTATGTCCAGATCCTTTCGCACCTGGGCGTGACCGATCCGCCCGCGCGTCTGGAACTGGTCGTCCGTTCGTGGATCTCGCTCGCCGAGTCGACGGCGCTGATCTGGCTGGACGGCCGGCGCATCCCGCGGGCGGAGCTGGAGAGCCAGCTCGTGCACGACTTCGCCGCGCTGGCCTCCGTGAGCGCCGCCTACGACGAGGAGATGGGTGCCCTGCTGCGCCGCGTCTTCAAGGAGGAGCCGGCCGACGGCCCGTTCGCCGACCTGGCCGGCCGGCTCCTGACGCTGGCGAGCTGAGCCTGCTCAGCCTGCTCAGCCCTCGAACTTCCGGTAGGAGGCGTCCAGGTCGCGCACCTCGGCGGAGGCGTGCACCACGATCCCGTCGGCGGTCTTCAGGTGCGTGCGCAGCAACTCCAGCGCGGCCTCGGTGAGCCGGGCCTTGGTCTCCTCGGTGCGGCCGGCGAGCAGCGCGATGTGGACGTGCACATGGGCATGTCCCTCGGTGTCGGGTCCGACCACGATGTCCTCGGTCGGGCGGAACCGGCTCTTGCACGCCGGCGGCTTGGCGGCCGCGATCTCGACGGTCGCCTCGTGCAGCGCCTTCGCGAATCCGGACCGGTCGAAGCCGTCCGCGAGGTCGGCGGAATAGTCGACGGTGATCTGCGGCATCAGTACTCCAGTCCTGGGCGGCCAACGGGATCACCTTAGACAGGCCCTAACCGCAGGGCCAGCATGGCGATGTCGTCCTCCCTGTCATGGCCGAAGCAGCCGAGCAGCACGTCGCAGAGGGTGTCCAGGGCGGTGGGGGCGTCGGCGGCGGCTGTGCGGAGTTGTTCCAGGGAGGTCTCCAGGGGGATGCCACGGGTTTCGATGAGGCCATCGGTGACCATGAGCAGGCGGTCGGTGGGGGTCAGGTGGTGCTCGGTCGCCGGGGGGCGTTCCAGGCCGAGGCCGAGCAGCGGACCGCACGCGTCGACGTACCGCGCGCCGCCCCCGTCGCGCAGGATCAGCGGCGGAATGTGACCGGCGTTGGCGATCTTCACCCGGCCGCTGCCGGGGTCGACCAGGGCCAGGCACACGGTGGCCGTGATGTCGGGGTGGTACCGCTGGAGCATCCGGTCGAGCCGTGCCGCCAGCACGACCGGGTCGCTCTCGTCCACGCAGTAGGCGCGCAGCGCGTGCCGTATCTCGACCATGACGGTGGCGGCGTCCAGCGAGTGCCCGACCACGTCCCCGACCGCGGTGAGCACCCCGTCGCCGGTGCGCAGGGCGGCGTAGAAATCACCGCCGATCTCGGTCTGGCGGGAGGCGGGCACATAGCGGACCTCGATGTCGACGCCGGGCACGTGGGGCAGCTTGTGCGGCCGGGGCAGGAAGCTGTGCTGGAGGGTGAGGGCGACGTGCCGCTCCACCTGGTACCGCAGCAGCGGTTCGGCGGCGAGCGCGGCGGCCTGGGCGAGCCGGGCGAGCAGCCCGTCGTCCGCGGGGCCGGTGATCGCCGCACGCCGTACGGGCGTGGCCAGGCACACGGCCGTGCGGCCGTCCTGGGCCGTCGCCACGGTCAGGAGGGCGTCCTCCTCGACGCCCGCCCGGAAGATCCCGGCCGGCCACAGCGGCGCGGGGACGACGGTGCTGTGCACGCCCGTACGGCCTTCCGCGAGCCGGGCGGCCAGGCGGGCCGCCGCCTGGTGCGCGCCGTCGTCCGCCGGTGCGGGGCGGCTTCGGGCCGTCCCCTGGTAGGGCTCGCCGTCCGGGGTGATCACGAACACCACGGCGGGCGAGCCGGTGAGGCGGGCGGTGCCTTCGGCGGCCGCGGTGGCGAGTTCCCGGGGGCAGCGCGCCGTCTGCACCGTGATGATGGCCTCGGACAGCAGTGTCAGCCGGTGGACGACGGTCTCGGCGCCCGTGGTGCGGCGCGCTCCGCGCACGGCGGCCCGGACGACGGCCTGGATCTCCAGCGGTTCGGCGGGCACGGTCAGGTAGGCGTCGCCGCCCGCGTCCAGCCCCCGGCACCGGTCGCCCGGCGCGGTCGCGGCGGCCGAGAAGTGCACGACGGGCAGGGCGGCCATGGGCGGCAGGGCCCGGAGCCGGCGGCACAGTTCGAAGCCGCTCATGTCCGGCAGGCCCACGTCGACGAGGGCCACGTCGGGCAGGGCGCCGTCGCGGAGCCGGACATCGAGTTCGACGAGCGCCTCGCCGCCGCTGGCGACGGGCACGACCTGGTGGCCGGCCCGGCTCAGCACCGCGCCCATGGCGTACCGGCTGGCCGCGACGTCGTCCACGACCAGCACGGTGGTGCCGGGGGTGTGCTGCGTGCCGTTGCCGTTCATCTCGAGGAGCACCTCGGGGCCTACGTGGTGGGGGCGGACCGTCGGTCGCGGCCCGCCCCATCCAACGTAGTGCGCTATTCGGCGGCCCGGGTGAAGACGGCGACCGTGCGCCCCGGAACGGCGAACGTGCCCGATTCAGCCGCGTAGGAGGACGACTTGACGGTAGGGTCCGCCCCCGCCGCCTGCACCGGGTGCAGCCGGTAGCCGGTCCCGGCGACCGCGGTGACCCGCTGTTCCTGCCGCTCGGGTGTGGCGTTGAAGACGACGACGAGGTCGTCGAGCCGCATGGTGATCACGCCGGGGATCTCGTCCTTGCCGGACAGCGGGAAGGAGAGCTTCGACTGAACCTGGTCGGGCGTGGAGAGGGAGAACGCCGGCTCCGTCGAACGGATCCGCAACAGATCCCGGTACGCGGCCGAGGTGCCCTCGATCTGCTCGCAGCCGACTTTGACCGTGCTCAACAGGGGCTTTCCGTAAGGCCACTTGTCCTTGTTGTCGGCCGCCATCGGCAGACCGCGGCCGAAGCCGTTGCCGTCGGCGCAGTTCCAGTGGACGGCGTTGAACCAGTCGCCGCTGTCGTAGGAGTTGCGGTCCAGGGACTTGGAGCGCAGCAGGTCCGTGCCCGCCTGGGAGAGGGCCGGGCCCTGGGAGAGGGTGGCCGTCGCCATGGCGAGGACCTGCATACGGGCGCGGTCGGACGCGCTCGTCGTCGCGGGCAGCTTGAAGGCGAGGGCGTCGAAGAGCGACTCGTTGTCGTGCGCGTCGGCGTAGGCGAGGGCGTCGCCCGGGGCGTCGGCGTAGCCGGCTGGTTGGCCGTTGTAGTCGACCTCGGCGCCGGTGACCTCCTTGCCGTCGGTGCCGGTGAACCGGTAACCCGCGAGGTTGCCGGAGAGACCCACCTTGATCAGGTCCTGGTAGTGCAGCAGGCGGGCCTTCTGCTCGGCCGGAGTGCCGTTGTTCTGCGAGGAGTTGGGGTCGGTGTACAGGCCGGACGCGAAGCCCTGGACGCCCGGGTCCTCGTCGAAGGGGCCGCCGCCGCGCACGGCGTCGCGGGCGCGGTCGGAGAAGGTGGCGATGCCGGTGCCGGCCATGTTCTCCTGCGTGGCCTGCGCGAACCGGGCGTCGTCGGCGATCTCCCCGAAGTTCCAGCCCTCGCCGTAGAGGACGATCTTCTTGCCGTCGACGCCGTCTTTCTCCACGGTCAGCGCGTCGAGGGCCTCACGGACCGCGAGGATGTTGGCCTTCGGGTGGTGGCCCATGAGGTCGAAGCGGAAGCCGTCGACCTTGTACTGCTTGGCCCAGGTGACGATCGAGTCGACGACCAGCTTGCCCATCATGGCGTTCTCGGTGGCCGTGTTGGCGCAGCAGGTGCTGTTCGCGACCGAGCCGTCGGCGAGGAGCCGCTGGTAGTAGCCGGGCACGATCCGGTCGAGGACGCTCGTCCTCTCCTGGCCGCTCGCCGCGGTGTGGTTGTAGACGACGTCCATGACGACCCGCAGGCCGTCGTCGTTCAGCGCCTTCACCATCTTCCGGAACTGGACCGTGCGGGCCGCGCCGTCCGGGTCGGTGGCGTAGGAGCCCTCGGGGACGGTGTAGTGGTACGGGTCGTAGCCCCAGTTGTAGGCGTCCTTCGCGGCGATCTTCCCGACGCACTCCTGCTGCTGGTCGGAGTCGGCCGGGTAGGAGGCGAGGTCGCAGTCGACGCTCGCCTGGTCGGCCTTGCGCTTCGGAATGGTGGCGATGTCGAAGGCGGGCAGGAGGTGGACGTACGAGGTGCCCGCCTTCGCCAGCTCGCGCAGGTGCTTCGAGCCGTCGCTGTCCTTGTCGGTGAAGGCGAGGTAGCTGCCGGGGTGCTTCGCCGTGCGGTCCTCGACGGAGAAGTCCCGGATGTGCAGCTCCTGGATCTGGGCGTCCCGGAGGGGCACGGCCTTCGGCTTCCTCAGAGAGCTCCAGCCGCTCGGCGCGAGGGCCTTGTCGTCCAGGTCGACGACGAGGCTGCGCTCCGAGTCGGCGGTGAGGGCCAGGGAGTAGGGGTCGGTGACCTTGTTGGTGACGATCTTGCGGACGCTGGGGGCCCAGACCTCTACGACGTACCGGTAGGGCTCGCCCTTCCAGGACTTCGGACCGGTCACGGACCAGACGCCGGTGGCGGCGTCGCGCTTCATCGGCACGGTGGAGTCACCGATCTCCAGTGACACCCGCCGCGCGGTCGGTGCCCAGACGGACAGCGTGGGGCGGCCCCGGGAGAACGTGGGCCCCAGCTCGGCCTTCGTGGCGTCGTACAGGTCGTCGAGGACACCGGCGATCTGGACGCCGGTCGCCGCGAGCACGGCACCGGTCCCGGCGTGCTGCGTGGCGACGACCTGGCCGCGCAGGGCCTCGCGCACCCGGTCGCGGTCACGCGGGTCGACGGTCCAGGCGTCGTACGCCTTCAGATGCGGGAACCTGGCCTTCTGGGCGTCGGTGAGCTCCGTCTTCGCCAGGCGCAGCCACTTGGCGTCACCGGTCAGGGCGCCGTCCTTCACCTCGATCGAGCCGTCGCGGGCGTGGAGCAGCTGGGTGGAGGCGGCCGCGTCGGAGCCGTTCCAGGCGAGGGTGTTCCGGTCGATCCACACCGCCTTGGACGTGGTCAGGTCGAGCGCGGCAGCGGCACCCACCGGCTGCGGGAGCAGGTACTTCTCCTGGCCGCTCAACAGCCACACCTCGTGGCCGTTCGCCTTGAGGTCGAGCGACTGGTCGGAGGGCAGGTCCTTCTCATCGCCCTTGTGGAGGATGTAGCTGAGGCTGGTGGCACCGTCGGTGAGCGGTACCTCGAAGACCGCACCATAGGTATCAGTCTTCACCGGCTTGAGGGGGTTCGACCAGTCGGTGGGGTTCGCGGCACCGGTCCAGACGTGCAGGCCCCAGCCGTCGTGGTTCCCGTCGGCGCGGTGGTAGTGCAGGACGGCCTTGGTCTTGTCCGGAACCGGGTAGTCGGCGCCCGGCTTCTCCGTGCGGACGGTCTCCTCGCCCTGCTCGATCCAGACCTCGCCGGTCTTCGTGACGTCGATCGTGCGGTCGGCGGAGACGTCCTTGTCGCCGTCCTTGTCGATGACCAGGAAGCTGACGTTCGAGGCGCCCGGCTTGAGCTTGACGTAGGCGAAGGCGCCGTAGGCGTCCCGGCCGGTGAAGGGGTGACTTTCGGGCCATGGAGTGGCCTCGCCGTCGGCCAGGTCGCCCCACGCGTACAGGCCCCAGTCGGCGTAGTTCCCGTCGGCTCGCTTGTAGTGGACGATCGCGTGGTCCCGGGAGGAGGCGCTGGGCGGCTCCTCGGCGGGCGGGGTGCCGGTGGTGGAGGCGGCCAGGGCGCTCGCGATGCGGCCGGCCGAGTCGACCACGACGGCCTTGTAGCGCAGCGCGGTGCCGGGCGGGACGTCCGCGGCGATGGTCTGGGTGACCTTGTACGGGGCGTGGTCGGCGGAGCCGAGGGTCCGCCACTTGCCGTTGCCGGTCTGGGCGGCGAAGACGACACGGTTGAGCCGGCCACCGTCGACGTCGGCGGAGAGCTCCACGGTGCCCGTGGCGCCTGCCGCCGGGGACTTGAGGGTGATCGTCGGCTCGGTGGCGGGCCGGGCGGGCTTGCCGGCCGCCTTGAGGACGATCGCCGAGCCGGCCGGGACGGTGACGGTGAGCTTTCGGTCACCGTCGCTCTTCAGGGAGTCGTCGGTGCCGTAGACGCCCTTGAAGGCCCTGTCCGCCGAGCCGGTGGCGAAGGTCGCGGTCTTCTTGTCGGCGGCGTTGTTGAAGGCGACGACGTACTCCGTGCCGCGCTTCGCGTCCGTGCGCGAGAAGGCATAGACGCCCGGGCCGTCGGCCGCGTACCGCTCCTGCTGGACGCCGTCGGTGAGCGCGGGGTTGGCCTTGCGGAGCTTGGCGAGAGCACTGATCTGGCGGTAGAGCGGTGCTCTCGTGTCGTAGGCGTCCTCGGCGTGGGTGCGGTCGGTGCCGATCCGGTCGTCGTCGAGGTAGTCGGCGGTGCGCGAGGCGAACATGCTCTGCCGGGCGTCTTTGTCGCCCCCCGCGCCGGCGAAGCCCTGCTCGTCGCCGTAGTAGACGACGGGGTTGCCGCGGCTGAGGAACATCAGCTCGTTGGCGAGCGTGTCCTTCTTGAGCAGTTCGGCGTCGGTGGCCTTCGGGTCGTCCTGCTTCAGGAAGTACCCGATCCGGCCCATGTCGTGGTTGCCGAGGAAGGTGACCTGCTCGTACGCGTTGGCCTTGCCGGTCGTGTACTTGTAGTCGTCGTCGAAGACGCCCGCGAGCTTCTGCGCGCTGCCGCCCTGGGAGACGTACTGGCGGGCCGCGTCCTGGAAGGGGAAGTCGAGGGTGGCGTCGAGGCGGCCCTGGGTGACGTACGGGGAGGTGACGTCCGTGTCGGCCGAGTAGACCTCGCCGAACATGAAGAAGTCGTCACGGCCCTGCCTGGCCGCGTAGGCGTCGAGGGCCGTGGCCCACTGCGTCCAGAACTCCATGTTGACGTGCTTCACGGTGTCGATCCGGAAGCCGTCGATGTCGAAGTCCCGCACCCAGCGCTGGTAGATCCTCTCCATGCCCCGCACGACCTCGGGCCGCTCGGTCCACAAGTCGTCGAGGCCGGAGAAGTCGCCGTGCGCGGAGCTCTCACCGGCGAAGGTGGAGTCACCGCGGTTGTGGTACATCGTCGGGTCGTTGAGCCAGGACGGGACCTTGTTGTTCCGCGTGACCTCGGGCGTGCGCGGGAAGGAGTCGCGGTCGACCTCGGGGAAGTCCCGCCGCCCGTCCGCGTAGTCGGCGTCGTCGAAGGGCTTGCCGTCCTTGGTCAGGTACGGGAAGGCGCCCTTGGAGAGGTAGTCGTACGACTTCTCCTCATAGTCGACGACATCGGCCGTGTGGTTGGTGATGACGTCGAAGAAGACCTTCATGCCTTTGGCGTGGGCCTTGTCGATGAGGGTCTCGAGGTCCTTGTTGGTGCCGAAGTGCGGGTCGACCTGGGTGAAGTCCGTGATCCAGTAACCGTGGTAACCGGCCGATGCGTTGGCGCCGGTGCCCTGGACGGGCTGGTTCTTGAAGATCGGAGCCATCCAGAGGGCAGTGGTACCCAGGCCCTTGATGTAGTCGAGCCGCTTGATCAGGCCCTTGAGGTCGCCGCCCTGGTAGAAGCCCTTGTCGGTGGGGTCGTATCCGGTGGCGAGGCGGGAGCCGGTCAGGCCGCCCTTGTCGTTGCGCGCGTCACCGTTGGCGAAACGGTCCGGCAGCACGAAGTAGAACTGCTCACGGGTGGCGTCGTGCCGGGCGGGCTCGGCGGCGAGCCTCGCGTCGGACGGGGGCGCCGGTGGGGTGGCCGCTCCGGCGGCGAGAGGCTGGACGAGTGCTGCGGCCAGCGCGGTGGCGGTGACCGCGGCGACCCGTCCGGCACGGGAGGTTCGGCGCCTTGAGGGCGCACGCCATCTCGGTATCACTGACGTGGACTCCTTGCGATTGCGGCTCTCACGGGTCCGACCCCGCGCGACCGTATCGCCGCCGAAACGCTTACAGCAAGAGTCCTGAAACAGTCGGCAAGAACTTTCAAGAGATCGCCCCTCGGGGTTTCCGAGGGGCGAGTGTTCCAGATACTGAACAGCGTTCAGGGCGCTCAGCAGTTGGGCCGGCCCGCATGGAGGGCGAGAGCGGTGTTCGCTCCGAGGGTGGCGGTGAACTGACCACCGGAGTTCACGGTCACCGTCGTGTTGTTCTGCACGTCGCAGTACGACCCCGCCGACAGCGACGTCTGGTACGTCCGGGTCTGTGATCCCGACTCGTGGTTGATCGCCACGAAGCCCTTGCTCCCCCGCCCGAACGCGATGGCGTCGCCCCCGTTGTCCCACCAGTTGGTGACCGACTCACCGCGCGTGGCGTTGCGGAAGGCGACCATCGACTTGATCTCCGGCCAGTTGTGCTGGCACTTCCAGCCGTCCTGCCAGCAGGCGCTGACCGTCCCACCGTTGGGCGGACCCGCGTCCGTGTCGGACCACTCGTAGCCGGAGTTGACGTCAGGGGCACCATAGGGCCAAGCGAGCATGAACACGTTGGCCAGCGTGTAGTTCGCGCCGTCCTTGTAGTTCAGTGTGCTGTCGTTGCGTTCCGTGTCGTGGTTGTCGACGAAGACGCCGGAGACACCGCTGCTCATATAGCCCCAGCCCTCGCCGTAGTTCTTCAGATAGGCGAGGTTCTCGTTGTTGAAGACCCGCTTGAGGTCGTACGCGTAGCGGAACTCCTGGACGTCGCCGTTGCCGGTGTACTCGCTGGGCTGGACGGCCTCGCCGGCGCCATGGATGACCTCCTGCTTCCAGTACACCGACGGATTGCTCAGACGCGACTTGATGTTCGCCAGGTCGGCGGCGTCCATGTGCTTGGCCGCGTCGATGCGGAAGCCGTCGACGCCGAGGGAGAGCAGGTCGTTCATGTACCCGGCGATCGCGCCGCGGACGTAGTTCTCGCCGGTGTCGAGGTCGGCGAGGTTCACCAGTTCGCAGTGCTGCACGTTCCAGCGGTCCTGGTAGTTGCCGATCTGGCTCGTGCAGTCGTCGAAGTCGGGCGCGGAGTAGAGGCCGGGGTAGGTGTACTTGCTGTACGACGAGCCGCCGGTGCCGGTGCCGCTGCCCGCCGACATGTGGTTGATGACCGTGTCGGCGACGACCTTCACACCGGCCGCGTGGCAGGTGTTCACCATGTTCCGGAAGGCCGTGCGGTCGCCGAGCCGGCCGGCGATCTTGTAGCTGACCGGCTGGTACGACGTCCACCACTGGGAGCCCTGTATGTGCTCGGCGGGCGGGGAGACCTGGACGTAGCCGTAGCCGGCGGGCCCGAGGGTGTTGGTGCACTCGCGGGCGACGGAGGCGAAGTTCCACTCGAAGAGGACGGCGGTGACGTCCTTGGTGCCAGGTGGGGAGGCCTGCACGCTCGTCGGGTTCATGACAACCGCAGTCGCGGCGAGCGCGACGGCGGCGGAGAGGTGTCTGCGTGCCATGTGGGGTTTCCTTCTTCGTTGAAGGTTCTTGCTGCAAGCTTCAGAAATCTTGCGGTGACGCAGATGCTAAAGGCCCGCCACCCGAAAGGGCAGCGGGCCGTACGAAATTCAAAGGAAAAATCAGGCCGTGACCGCGGTGGTCCACCACACCGTCGTGTCGGCGGGCACCTTCGCCTCGTCGTCGACCTCGATGATCTCGCCGCTCGCGACCAGCACCCTGCCGTAGGCCGGCATCGCCACCGACTCCCCGGTGGTGTTCGCGACGCACACGAACTCCCCGCGCCGGAAGGCGAGCACGCCCTCGGGCGCCCGCAGCCACTCCACGGACGTGCCGGCACCCAGGTCGGGCTGCTCGCGGCGCACGGCGAGCGCGGCGCGGTACAGCTCCAGGGTCGAGGCGGGGTCGCCGGTCTGCGCCTCGACGCTCAGCTCGCCCCATCCGTCCGGCTGCGGCAACCAGCTTCCCCCGTCACCGAAGCCGTACGACGACCCGGTCCGGGTCCACGGGATCGGCACCCGGCACCCGTCGCGGAAGCCGTCCTGGCCGGCGCCCCGGAAGTACGCCGGGTCCTGACGCACCTCGTCCGGCAGGTCGACGACGTCGGGCAGGCCGAGCTCCTCACCCTGGTAGACGTAGGCCGAGCCAGGCAGCGCCAGCATGAGCAGGGTCGCGGCCCGGGCCCTGCACAGGCCCAGTGCCCGGTCGCCGGCCAGACGGATCTGGGTGCCGAGGCCGGGCGGGTTGGCGAAGCGGGTGGCGTGCCGGGTCACGTCGTGGTTGGACAGGACCCAGGTGGCGGGTGCGCCGACCGGGCGCATGGCGTCCAGGGTGCGGTCGATGACCTCGCGCATCTCCTCGGCGTCCCAGTGGGTGCTGAGGTACTGGAAATTGAAGGCCTGGTGCAGCTCGTCCGGGCGGACGTAGTGGGCGGTGCGCTCGATGGTCGGCGTCCAGGCCTCGGCGACGAAGATCCTCTCCCCCGCGTACTCGTCGAGGACGAGCCGCCACTGCCGGTAGATCTCGTGCACGCCCTCCTGGTCGAAGAACGGCATGACATCGTTGCCCAGCAGCTTCACCTGGTCGTGGGATCCAAGGTCGGGCAGGCCCTCCGCCTTCACCAGACCGTGGGCGACGTCGATACGGAAGCCGTCGACACCCATGTCCAGCCAGAAGCGCAGGATGGAGCGGAACTCATCGCCGACCGCCGGGTGCTCCCAGTTGAAGTCGGGCTGCTCAGGGGCGAAGAGGTGCAGGTACCACTCACCGTCCGGCACCCGTGTCCACGCCGGGCCGCCGAAGATCGACTCCCAGTCGTTGGGCGGCAGTTCGCCGTTCTCCCCCTTGCCAGGGCGGAAGTGGTAGCGCTCCCGCAGCGGGGAGCCCGGGCCCTCGGCGACGGCCCGCCTGAACCACTCGTGCTGGTCGGACGAGTGGTTGGGCACGAGGTCGACGATGATCCGCAGGCTCAGCTCCTTGGCGTCGCGGATCAGCGCGTCGGCGTCCAGGAGGTTGCCGAACATGGGGTCGACGGCCCGGTAGTCGGCGACGTCGTAGCCGGCGTCGGCCTGCGGCGAGGCGTAGAAGGGGCTGAGCCACACGGCGTCCACGCCGAGGTCGCGCAGATACGGCAGACGGGTGCGGACACCTTCCAGGTCGCCCATGCCGTCGCCGTTGCTGTCGGCGAAGCTGCGCGGGTACACCTGGTAGATCACCGCGTCCCGCCACCAGTCGCGGCGCTTGGCGGCGGTGGGGGTCATGGCAGGGGCGGCGGAGTGCTGCTGGCTCATGTCGTCCTTGATGCGTAACAGGATGTCGGTCATGGAAGGCGTGGGTGGGGTGTTGGGGCGGCCGCGGCACAGCGGGGTCGGATGGGCACCACGGCCGCCCGGTCAGGGGCGCGGGGAACTGCGCGACCGGCCACGACGAAAGCCGCAGCCGAAGGCCGAAACGAGGGTCACCCCTTCGTGCCACCGGCGGTAAGCCCGGTCACCAGGTTCTTCTGCACGAGATAGAAGAACACGGCAGCCGGTATCGCGATCAGCACAGCCGTCGCGGCCATCAGGTTCCGCTGAGCGTCATGCTCGCTCACAAAGGTCTGCAGACCGACGGCAAAGGTGTACTTGTCGTCGCTCAGCATGAACGTCGAGGCGAACGCGACCTCACCGAAGGCCGTGAGGAAGCTGTAGAACGCCGCGACCGCGAGGCCCGGCTTGGCGAGCGGCAGGATCAGCCGCGCGAACGTGCCGAAGGGGGTCAGCCCGTCGACGCGCCCGGCCTCGTCGATCTCGAACGGGATGGTGTCGAAATAGCCCTTCATCAGCCAGGCGCAGTACGGCACGATCGTGGTGCAGTTGACAAGGATGAGACCAAGGTAGCTGTCGATGAGCTGGAGATCCGAGAGAATCTGGTACATCGGCACGATCAGTACCGCGATCGGGAACATTTGGGTGACCAGCAGCGCCCACATCAGCTTCCGGTAACCCGGGAAGCGCATGCGGGAGACCGCGTAGCCGGTGGACGCCGCGACGATGACGCCGATGAGCGTCGTGCCCAGCACCACGACCAGCGTGCTCTTCAGCCAGTCGAAGAAGCCCGTGTCCTGCAGGACGAACGCGTAGTTGTCGAGCGTCATCTTGCTCCAGATGCGCCCGGGGTGGAGGTAGTCGTCCTTGTCCGGGCCGAGGGACAGGAAGACCAGCCAGGCGATCGGGAAGAGCGCGGTCAGGCTCGCGCCGATCAGCACGGCGTGCGAGGCGAGGGAGCCCGCGCGGCTCTGCTCGCCACGGCGGCGGACCTTGCGCGGGTCGCCCGCGGGTCGCCGCTCGGTGGCCGCGGCGGAGGTCTCGACGGTGGTCGTACTCATGGTTGCTCCTGCCTCAGATCGCGAGCTGCTGCTCGTTGCGGTTCAGCCAGCGGCGGTAGAAGGAGGTGAAGACGATCAGGAGGGACAGGAGCAGGATTCCGTAGGCGGCGGACTGGGCGTAGTCGCGCGGCTGCTGCCCGAAGCCCAGCTGGTAGGCCCAGGTCACGAGGATCTGGGCGTCGGGGGCGGTGTTGCCGAACAGCAGGAAGATGATGGCGAACTGGTTGAAGGTCCAGATGACGCCGAGGAGGACGACGGTGGTGCTGACGGACCTCAGGCCGGGCAGGGTGACGTAGCGGAACCGCTGCCAGGCGCCCGCGCCGTCCATCTCGGAGGCCTCGTACAGGCTCGCGTCGATCGACTGCAGTCCGCCGAGCAGCGAGACCATCATGAACGGCACTCCGCACCAGGTGTTGACCATGATCGCGGCGAACCGCTGCCAGAAGGTGTCCTCCAGCCACAGCGGCGTCGGCAGGTGGAGGAAGTCCAGGCCGGAGTTGATGATGCCGCCGTCGGCGAGCATGAACCGCCAGCCGAAGACGGTGACGAAGGTCGGCACCGCCCAGGGCAGGACCAGGATCATCCGGTAGAGGGTGCGGCCGCGCAGCTTCTGGTTGAGCAGCAGGGCGAGGCCGAGGCCGATGCCGTAGTGCAGGGCGACACAGGCCGCCGTCCAGAAGACCGTCCAGAGGAAGTGCGACCAGAAGCGGTCGTACGCCGTCGGGCCCCACAGGATGTCGGCGTAGTTGTCCAGGCCGATGAACTTGTAGGTGGCGTCGATCTCGTTGACGCCGATCGTGCGGGCGGTGTTGAGGCTGGTGGCGTCGGTGAGCGTGAGGTACAGGCCGTACGCCAGCGGGTACAGCACGAGGACGCCGAGGACGATCGCCACCGGGGCGATCATCGCGTAGGCGTACCAGTGCTTGTGGAAGCCGTTCTTCAGCCGCTGGGCCGGCCCGGGGCGCGGTTCCCGCTCACCGCGCCGCTTGCCGGTCGCTCGGTCGATGACGACTGTCATGGTTCGACACCTTCTGGAGGTTCAAGGAGGTCAAGGGGAGCTGCCCGGGTTCAGGCGCAGGCGCGGGCCGGTGGCCGTCGGATCCCCTTGCCCGTGCCAGGGGGATCCGGCGGCCACGCGGCGGTCACTTGGAGAAGTCGGGCACCAGCTTGGTGATGGCGGTCTCGGCGTCGCCGAGGCCCTTGTCCAGGGACTCCTTGCCGCCGGCGATCTCGATCAGCTCGTCGTCCAGCGGGCCCCACAGGGAGCTGTACTCGGGCAGCGCCGGGCGCGGCTGGGCGGAGGACAGCACGCCCTGGTAGCCGGCGATGCCGGGGTCGGCCTTGACCTTGGCGGTGTAGGCGTCCTCGCGGGTCGGGAGCGTGGAGTTCTTCAGCGCGATGGTCTCCTGGGCCTTCGCCGAGGTCATGAAGTTGACGAACGTCAGCGAGGCCTTCTGGTGGGCCGCGTCGGAGCCGGCGTAGACGGAGAGGTTGTGGCCGCCGGTCGGGGCGCCCGCCTTGCCGCTGGAGCCGGCCGGGACCGTGGCGATGCCGAGGTTGTTCTTGTCCTTGAAGGCGGAGCCCTTGTAGAAGTTGGTGATCTCCCACGGGCCCTGGACGATCGAGGCGACCTTGCCGCTGACGAAGGCCTCCTGGATGTGGGCGTAGGCGTCCGCGGTGGTGTCGGCCTTGTGCAGGCCCTTGCCGTCGAAGAGGCCCTGCCAGGTGCCGTAGGCCTTCTTGGCGGCGGGCGAGGCGACGGTGATCTTCTTGGCGTCGACGTCGACGGTGTCGGCGCCCTCGCCGTGGAGGAAGCTCTGCGCGTAGTAGGCCTGGGTGGAGCCCCAGTAGCCGTCGACGCCGGTCTTGTCCTTGATGGTGGCGGCGGCCTTCTTCAGGTCGTCCCAGGTCTTGGGGGCCTCGACGCCGGCCTTCTTGAACAGGGCCTTGTTGTAGACGAGGGCGAGGGTGTCCGTGGTGAAGGGGACACCGTAGGTCTTGCCGTCGTACTTGGCCTGCTCGATCAGGCTGGGCTGGAACTTGTCCTGCTCGGCGAGGGCCTCGGTGCCGTCGAGCGGCGCGAAGAAGCCCTTCTTGGCGAAGGCCGGGGTCCAGCCGACCTCGGAACGCAGCACGTCGGGGGCGCCCTTGGAACCGGCGGCGGTGTCGAACTTGTTCTGCGCCTGGTCGAAGGGGACGTTGACGTAGTTGACCTTGATGTCCTTGTGGGCGGCCTCGAACTCCTTGACCAGGGCCTTGTACGTCGGCGCCTCGTTGGTCGCGTTGGAGGTGTCCCACCAGGTGATGGTGACCGGGCCGTCGGCCTCGTCGCCGCTGTCGCTCCCGCCGCACGCCGTCGCCGCCAGGGCGAGGGACGCCACCAGCGCGGTGGCCGCTATGCCACGCCGCATGAGTTCTCCTTGAGGGTGAAAGCCCGTTCGTGCTGCCGACTGCGCCGTTGGCCGCCGGGCGTCGGTGAGATTAGCCGCGCTGTAAGGACTTGCGAAAGACCTTGCAGCAAAAAGTTGCAAGCGGTGCCGATGGTTATCCCGCCGTGACCTCCCCTCGACCGCCCCGCAGCCCTGATTTCCGGCTGTTCGACGGGGAGTCGGACAGCTGTGCAAGACTCTGCAAGCACTTGCCATCCGCTTCCGTCGGGGGAATCATCCGTTGCGGATCGGACGCCGTCCACGACCCTTTCTCGACATTTTGGGGACCGCGATGACCCAGCAGCCCGCAGCCGGCCGTGCGACGGCACGCACCAGGCGTCCCGTCGGTGTGCAAGGAGATCCCCGGCCGCTACAGTCCGGTGCTGTGACCACACGGCTTGCCGACATCGCCGCTCAGGCGGGGGTGAGCGAAGCGACGGTCAGCCGCGTCCTCAACGGGAAGCCGGGCGTCGCCGCCACCACCCGCCAGTCCGTGCTGGCCGCCCTCGACGTGCTGGGCTACGAACGCCCGGTGCGCCTGCGCCAGCGCAGCGAGGGCCTGGTGGGCCTGATCACCCCGGAGCTGGAGAACCCGATCTTCCCGGCCCTGGCCCAGGTCATCGGCCAGGCGCTGACCAGGCAGGGCTACACGCCCGTCCTCGCCACCCAGACGCCGGGCGGCTCCACGGAGGACGAGCTCACGGAGATGCTCGTCGACCGTGGGGTCGCCGGCATCATCTACGTCTCCGGGCTGCACGCGGACACCACAGCCGACATGCAGCGCTACGACCGGCTGCGCGCGCAGGGCGTGCCGTACGTGCTGGTCGACGGCTTCTCGCCGAAGGTGCAGGCGCCGTTCATCTCCCCCGACGACCGCGCCGCGATGAGCCTGGCGGTCACGCACCTGGTGTCCCTGGGGCACCAGCGGATCGGGCTGGCCCTGGGGCCGAAGCGGTTCGTGCCGGTGCAGCGCAAGATCGAGGGGTTCGTGCGCACGATGCAGGACCAGTTGGGCCTGGGCGCCGAGGCCGTCGAGACGGAGCTGGTCCAGCACTCCCTGTACACCCTGGAGGGCGGCCAGGCCGCGACCACGGCATTGATCGAGCGGAACTGCACGGCCGTGGTGTGCGCCAGCGACATGATGGCGCTGGGCGCGATCAGGGCGGCGCGGCAACTGGGCCTGGACGTGCCGAAGGACGTCTCGGTCGTCGGCTTCGACGACTCGCCGCTGATCGCCTTCACCGACCCGCCGCTGACCACGATCCGCAAGCCGGTCCCGGCGATGGGCCAGGCCGCCGTTCGCACGCTGCTGGAGGAGATCGGCGGGACACCGGCCCCCCACAGCGAGTTCGTGTTCATGCCGGAGCTGGTGGTGCGCGGTTCGACCGCTTCGGCACCCGGGGAACGCACTCGTTCCTGACGTCGTGGCCTGATCTAGCCGTAGGGAGAACATGCGGCCCGGGCCCCGCCGGGGGATGATCGGTGGGGAAGTCCTTTTCTGGCAGACTTTGCGCCTATGAGTGACACGACCGTGACGAAGCCGGAAGGCCGGGAATCGGCCCTTCCGCAGACCGTTACGGCCGAGAGCGGCCCGGGTTCACCTCACCGGCTGCGCGCCCCGCGCCGGCCCCGGTTCTGGTTCGAGATCCTGCTGATCGCGGTGAGTTACTGGACGTACTCGCTGATCCGCAACGCCGTACCCGAGCAGAGGGCCGAGGCGCTGCGCAACGCCGACTGGATCTGGAAGGCCGAGCACCATCTGGGCATCGCCATGGAGGAGTCGATCAATCACGCCGTGAACGCGGCGACTTGGCTGATCATCGGCATGAACTACTACTACGCGACGCTCCACTTCGTGGTGACGCTGGGTGTGCTCGTGTGGCTGTTCCGTTGGCATCCCGGCCGGTACGCGGCGACCCGGCTGGTGCTGTTCGCGACCACCGCCGTCGCCCTGGTCGGCTACTACCTGTATCCGCTGGCGCCCCCGCGGCTGATGAACGGCGGCGATTTCATCGACACCGTCATGGTCCACCAGACCTGGGGATCGATGGCCTCCGGCGACCTGAAGCACATGTCCAACCAGTACGCCGCGATGCCGTCGATGCACATCGGCTGGTCCGTGTGGTGCGGCCTGACGATCTTCGCCCTGTCGACGATCCCCTGGGTGCGGGTGCTGGGCCTGCTGTACCCGACGCTGACCCTGGTCGTCATCGTCGCCACCGCGAACCACTTCTGGCTGGACGCGGTGGGCGGCATGCTCTGCCTGGCCTTCGGATTCGCGGTGGCGAGGCTCTGGTACGGCACACAGCCATACGCGCTGCCGCGCCTGGTGCCGGCGAGACCCTGACCTCGCCCGGGCACCGCGTGCCCGTACGGACCGGCGGCAGGCCGTCGGCCTACCGCTCCGCCACCCCGTAGAACAGTTCCTCCACCACGCCCCGCGCCCTGCGCGCCGTGCGCCGGTACGCGTCGAGCATGTCGCCCGCGTGGCCGGGGCCGTATCCCAGGTAGCGGCCGACGGCAGCGAGTTCTCGGGACTCCGTGGGGAACGTGTCACCGGCCCGGCCACGGACCAGCATCACCGCGTTGCGGACGCGGGTCGCCAGGACCCAGGCCTCGTCCAGGGTCGCGGCGTCCTCCTCCGTGATGAGCCCGGCCGTGCGGGCGGCGGCCAGGGCCTCACGGGTGCGGGTGGTGCGCAGGCCCGGCTCCGCCGAGCCGTGCCGCAGTTGCAGCAGCTGCACGGTCCACTCCACGTCGGACAGGCCGCCCGGGCCCAGCTTGGCGTGCAGTTTGGGGTCGGCGCCGCGCGGCAGCCGCTCGGACTCCATCCGGGCCTTGAGCCGCCGGATCTCGCGGACGGCCTCGTCGTCGAGCCCGTCCGCCCGGTAGCGCAGCGGGTCGATCAGCTCGATGAACCGGCGGCCCAGGTCCTCGTCCCCGGCGACGGGCTCGGCCCGCAGCAGCGCGTGCGACTCCCACGTCAGTGACCACCGGCGGTAGTACGCCGCGTACGAGTTGAGGGTCCGTACGAGCGGCCCGGACTTACCCTCGGGGCGCAGGTCGGCGTCGATGAGGAGGGGCGGGTCGGCGCTGGAGATCTGGAGCAGGCGGCGCATCTCGGAGACGACCTTGTTGGCGGCCTGCCCGGCCTCGTGCTCGTCGACGCCGTCACGCGGCTCGTGCACGAACAGCACGTCCGCGTCGGAGCCGTAGCCCAGCTCGTGCCCCCCGAAACGGCCCATGCCGATGATCGCGAACCGGGTGGGCAGACTGTCCCCCCAGCCCTCCCGCACCACGGCCCGGAGCGTGCCGGCGAGCGTCGCGGCCGTCAGGTCCGACACCGCGCCGCCGATCCGGTCCACCAGCGCGCCCTGGTCGGCCTCGGCGGGCTGCTCCTCGGTGCCGTAGGAGCCGACGATGTCGACGGCGGCCGTACGGAACAGCTCTCGGCGGCGCACACCGCGCGCCGCGGTGACCGCCTGGGCGGCGCCGTCGGCCCGTTTCACCGCGGCCAGTATCTCCTGCTCCAGATGAGCCCGGGAGCGCGGTTCGAGACCGCCGCCGTCCCCGTCGCCGAGCAGCGCGACCGCCTCCGGGGCGCGCATCAGCAGGTCGGGCGCGAGCCGCCCGGCGGACAGCACACGGGCGAGGTTCTGCGCGGCGGCGCCCTCGTCCCGCAGCAGCCGCAGGTACCAGGGCGTCTTGCCGAGGGCGTCCGACACCTTGCGGAAGTTGAGCAGGCCCGCGTCCGGGTCGGCGGAGTCGGCGAACCAGCCCAGCAGGACGGGCAGCAGGGTGCGCTGGATGGCGGCCTTGCGGGTGACGCCGGAGGCCAGCGCCTCCAGATGGCGCAGGGCGGAGGCCGGGTCGGCGTAGCCGAGGGCGACCATCCGCTCCCGGGCCGCCTCGGGCCTGAGCCGGGCCTCTCCAGAGGCGAGCTGGGCGACCGCGTCGAGCAGCGGACGGTAGAACAGCTTCTCGTGCAGCCGGCGTACGACCGTGGCGTGCCGCCGCCACTCGCGGTGCAGGTCGGCGACCGGGTCGGCGCGCAGGCCGAGGGAGCGGCCGATGCGGCGCAGCTCGGCCTCGTCCTCGGGGACGAGGTGGGTCCGCCGCAGCCGGAAGAGCTGGATCCGGTGCTCCATGGAGCGCAGGAAGCGGTAGGCCTCGTCGAGCTGGGCGGCATCGGCACGGCCGACGTAGCCGCCGGCGGCGAGGGCCTTGAGCGCGTCGAGGGTGGTGCCGCTGCGCAGGGAGGTGTCGGTCCGGCCGTGCACCAGCTGGAGCAGCTGCACGGCGAACTCGACGTCCCTGAGGCCGCCCGGGCCCAGCTTCAGCTGGCGGTCGACCTCGGCGAGGGGGATGTTCTCGACGACCCGGCGGCGCATCTTCTGCACGTCGGGGACGAAGTTCTCACGCTCGGCGGCCTTCCACACCAGGGGCTGGACGGCGGCGACGTACTCCGCGCCGAGGTCGAGGTCGCCGGCCACCGGGCGGGCCTTGAGCAGCGCCTGGAACTCCCAGGTCTTGGCCCAGCGCTGGTAGTAGGCGAGGTGGCTGGAGAGGGTCCGTACGAGCGGACCGTTTCTGCCCTCGGGCCGGAGGTTGGCGTCCACGGGCCAGATGGAGCCCTCGACCGTGGTCTCCGAGCAGATCCGCATCATGTGCGAGGCGAGCCGGGTCGCGGCCCGCACGGCCTTGGTCTCGTCGGCCCCCTCGGTGGCCTCCCCCACGAAGATGACGTCCACGTCGGAGACGTAGTTCAGCTCGTGGCCGCCGCACTTGCCCATCGCGACGACGGCGAGCCTGCACAGGGCGGCGTCCGCGGGCGCGGCGGCCCGCGCGAGGCCGAGGGCGGCGCGCAGGGTGGCGGTGGCGAGGTCGGCGAGCTCGGCCGCGGACTCGGCGACGCCGGTCGTGCCGCACACGTCCCGGGCGGCGATGGACAGCAGACAGCGCCGGTAGGCGACGCGCAGGGAGACCGGGTCGGTGGCCTCCGCGAGGCCGGCCTCGAACTCCTCCACCCCGGGGTGCAGGTCGTACGCCTCGTACATGACGAGCGCCTGCCAGTCGTCCGGGTGCCGGGTGAGGTGGTCGGCGAGGGCGGTGGAGGCGCCGAGCACACCGAGCAGCCGGTCGCGCAGCGGCTTGGCCGCGATCAGCGTGTCGAGCAGTTCCCGGCGGGCGCCGGGGTTCGGCTGGGCCTCCAGCAGCCGGACGAGCCCGAGCAGCGCGAGATCGGGGTCGGCGGTCCCGCCCAGCGCTTCCAGCAGCACCGGGTCGTCGCGCAGGAGCACGAGCTCGGCACTGTCCAGGAGCCGTTCGGCGGCGGAGGCGTCGGTGAAACCGTGCCGCAGCAGCCGTGTGAAGGTACTGCTCCTGCGCCCCGGCGCCGCCGTCATCCCGGGCCTCCCTCGGACTCGCCTCGGACGTGCTTCGTACTGCTTAGGACTTCTTCGGATCAAGGTCGTACGGCCTCGAGCCTAGTCGCAGACCTCCGGTCGGGCTCCGATGAGTTCGGCAGGCGGACGGGGTCTGTCCTGTAGGGGCGCTCGGGGCGCTCTGTCAGGCGAGAGTTCAGGAGGACGGCTGATGACCACCATGCGACCCGACACCAGGCTGGACCGCCGCTACAGCGACGAGACGGCCACCGCGACCGACTGGCAGGAGGCCGAAGCGCGGCTCACGGCGGCGGAGCTGTTCTGGATCACCACGGTACGACCGGACGGGCGCCCGCACGTCACCCCGCTGCCGGCGATCTGGTCGGACGGCGCCCTGCACTTCTGCACGGGCCCGGAGGAACGCAAGGCGAGGAACCTCGCGGAGAACCCGCACGTCGTGCTCACCACCGGCACGAACACCTGGAACAAGGGCTACGACCTGGTGGTGGAGGGCGAGGCGACGCGCGTGAGCGAAGACGCCCGCCTACGCGAACTGGCCGCCGCGTGGGAGGCGAAGTACGGCAGCTTCTGGCACTTCGAGGTACAGGAGGGGTATTTCCACCACGGTGCGGGACACGCGGCTGTCTACGCGGTGGCGCCGCGCACGGTTTTCGGCTTCGGTAAGGGGGAGCCGTTCAGCCAGACGAGGTGGCGGTTCGCCTGAGCCGTAGTCCGATTCCCGACGGTCCCATGCCCGACGGTCCCATGCCCGACGAAGGAGTCACGCCATGGACTTCACCCTCGAAGTCATCCCGCTGCCCGTCACGGACATCGACCGTGCCCGGGACTTCTACCGGGACAAGGTCGGCTTCCACGTCGACATCGACCAGGAGGTCATGCCCGGGATGCGGATCATCCAGCTGACCCCGCCGGGTTCCGGCTGCTCGATCGCCCTCGGCGAGTCGATCTGGGAGATGACCCCGGGCCCCACCCCGGCCCCCGGCTCCTACCAGGGCCTGCAACTGTGCGTCGCCGACATCAAGGCGGCCCACGCGGAGCTCGTCGAACGCGGCCTCGACGTCTCGGAGCCGGTCCAGTACGCGCCGGACGACGGCGCCACGTTCATGCACTTCCAGGACCCGGACGGCAACGGCTGGGCGATCCAGGAGTACCGGCAGCGGGCGGAGAAGCCGCTGCACCTGCTTCTGGCGGAACTGAAGCGACAGGGGGCCTGACGCTGCCGGGCGCCGCAGGAACGGCCGAGGGGCCGACGGTCCGCGACCGTCGGCCCCCTGCGGTTTTGAGTCGCCCCTACAGCGCCGGCAGGTTCTTCCGCAGCTCGAACGCCGTGACCTCGCTGCGGTACTCCTCCCACTCCTGCCGCTTGTTGCGCAGGAAGAAGTCGAAGACGTGCTCGCCGAGGGTCTCGGCGACCAGGTCGCTGCGTTCCATCAGGGTCAGGGCCTCGCCGAGGTTCTGCGGGAGGGGTTCGATGCCCATCGCACGGCGCTCGGCGTCGGAGAGGGCCCAGACGTCGTCCTCGGCGCCCGGCGGGAGTTCGTAGCCCTCCTCGATGCCCTTGAGACCGGCGGCGAGGAGGAGGGCGTAGGCGAGGTAGGGGTTCGCGCCCGAGTCCAGGGAGCGGACCTCCACCCGGGCCGAGCCGGTCTTGCCGGGCTTGTACATCGGGACGCGGACCAGCGCCGAGCGGTTGTTGTGGCCCCAGCAGATGTACGACGGGGCCTCGCCGCCCGCGCCGGCCGTGCGCTCCGCGCCGCCCCAGATGCGCTTGTAGGAGTTGACCCACTGGTTGGTAACCGCGGAGATCTCCGCCGCGTGCCGCAGCAGGCCCGCGATGAAGGAGCGGCCCACCTTCGAGAGCTGGTACTCGGAGCCCGACTCGTAGAAGGCGTTGCGGTCGCCCTCGAAGAGGGAGAGGTGGGTGTGCATGCCGCTGCCCGGGTGCTCGGAGAACGGCTTCGGCATGAAGGTCGCCTGGACGCCCTGCTCCAGCGCCACCTGCTTCATGACCAGGCGGAACGTCATGATGTTGTCGGCCGTGGAGAGCGCGTCGGCGTACCGCAGGTCGATCTCCTGCTGGCCCGGGGCGCCCTCGTGGTGGGAGAACTCGACCGAGATGCCCATCGACTCCAGCATGGTGATCGCCTGGCGGCGGAAGTCCATGCCGACGTTGGTCGGGGTGTGGTCGAAGTAGCCGGAGTTGTCGGCGGGCGTCGGACGGCTGCCGTCCAGCGGCCGGTCCTTCAGCAGGAAGAACTCGATCTCCGGGTGGGTGTAGAACGTGAAGCCCAGGTCGGAGGTGCGGGCCAGGGCGCGCTTGAGGACGTAGCGCGGGTCGGCGAAGGACGGGGAGCCGTCCGGCATGAGGATGTCGCAGAACATCCGGGCCGTGCCCGGGGCCTCCGCACGCCAGGGCAGGATCTGGAAGGTCGACGGGTCCGGCTTGGCGATCATGTCGGACTCGTAGACCCGGGCGAAGCCCTCGATCGCGGAGCCGTCGAAGCCGATGCCCTCGTCGAAGGCCTGTTCCAGCTCGGCCGGGGCCACGGCGACGGACTTGAGGAAGCCCAGCACGTCCGTGAACCACAGGCGTACGAACCGGATGTCGCGCTCCTCCAACGTCCGGAGCACGAACTCCTGCTGCTTGTCCATCTTCCGCTTCCCCATCCTTGCTGGTCAGGCCGCCTTCTCTTCCGTACCACGGGAGGCGGTCGGGCACCTGAGCATCCCACCACACCACCATTTCGTACGCGTTGCGCACCATGATCGCCCGGCGGGCCCGGGGCCGAACGCCTCACGTACGGCAGGTGAACTGCTCTTCCGCCCATAGTGCCTGCTCGCGGCGACATCCGTAACGGCCGGTCCGCTTCGCTGCCCCACCCGCTTAATTTGCATCTCAGATGCAACTTTAAATATCGTGCACGCAATCGAGCACCGAGGAGCCCCGATGCTGTCCGAGCAGTCCGCCGCCACCGTCCGCGCCACACTCCCCGCCGTCGGCGGGGCCCTCGGCGCGATCACCGAGCGCTTCTACGCGGGCCTGTTCGCGGCCCGCCCCGAGCTGCTGCGCGACCTGTTCAACCGGGGCAACCAGGCCGCCGGCACCCAGCGGCAGGCGCTCGCCGGTTCCGTCGCCGCCTTCGCGACGCACCTACTGGACCATCCGGAGCAGCGGCCGGACGCGATGCTGCACCGCATCGCCCACAAACACGCCTCGCTCGGCGTCACGCCCGAGCAGTACCACCTCGTCCACGAGCACCTGTTCGCCGCCATCGCCGAGGTGCTCGGCGAGGCCGTGACGCCCGAGGTCGCCGCCGCCTGGGACGAGGTCTACTGGCTGATGGCGAACGCCCTGATCGCCGTCGAGAAGCGGCTGCGCGAGGAGAGCGGCGGGCCCGGCTGGCGGGCCTGGGAGGTCGTCGAGCGCGTCACCGAGACAGCGGACGTCGTCACCTTCCGGCTGCGGCCCGCCGACGGTTCTCCCGTGCGGGACTTCCTCGCGGGCCAGTACGTCTCCGTCCGCGTCGCCCTCCCGGACGGCGCCCGGCAGATACGGCAGTACAGCCTCTCCGGCGCGGCGGGACCGCTCCGGCAGATCAGCGTGAAGCGCGTGCACGGGGACGGCGCTCCCGACGGCGAGGTCTCGAACCACCTCCACGCGCGCGTGCGGGAGGGTGACGTCCTGGAGCTGTCGGAGCCGTACGGCGACCTGGTCCTGGACGCCGAACGCGACATTCCCCTGCTGCTGGCCTCGGCGGGCATCGGCGTGACCCCGATGACCGCGATGCTGGCGCACCTCGCCGGCTCGGGTCACCGCGCCCCGGTCACCGTCGTACACGGCGACCGCTCCCCCGCCGGCCACGCCCTGCGCACCGACCACGAGGCCTACGCGGCCAAGCTGCCGGACTCGGCCGTCCACCTCTGGTACGAGCAGGACGCCCCGGCGGGCACCCACTCCGGGCTGGTCGACCTCGCCGGCGTCCCGGTCCCGCCGGGCACGCGCGCGTACCTGTGCGGGCCGCTGCCGTTCATGCGGGCGGTACGGACCCAGCTGATCGCGAAGGGCGTGGCCCCGGCCGACATCCACTACGAGGTGTTCGGGCCGGACCTGTGGCTGGCGGGGCGGTCCTAGGGGAAGCCCCCTAGCTTCCCCTCGAGATCCCCAGCAGCAGCGCCCCGGTCGGCTCCGCCACGATGTCCCCGACCGTGACCGGGTCCAGTGAGGCGAAGAACGCCTCCTGGGCCCGGCGCAGGGCGCCGCGCAGCCGGCAGGCGGAGTTCAGGGGGCAGGGGGTGGCTCCCTCGCAGTCGACGACGTCGCCGTCGCCCTCGAAGGCGCGCACCACGGCGCCCACCGACGCCGTGCGGCCCTGCTCCGTCAGGGTGAGGCCGCCGCCGCGGCCGCGGCGGGCGTCGAGCAGCCCCATGTGCTGGAGCTCGGCGACGACCTTCGCCAGGTGTGTGTACGGCACGTCCATGCCGTCCGCGACCTCCCGGGTCGTCGGACTCGACTCGCCCGCGACGGCGAGCCGCATGAGGACCCGCAGGGCGAGGTCGGTGGAGCGCAGCAGCCGCATGTACGCAGCGTAGGTAATGGGAATCCGCGGTTCAAATTATCCGGAGGGAGGAGGGGGGAACGGACTCGAAGCTGTCGGGCACCTGTCGGTGCCGTATCGATTCAGCCCATTCCCGCCGCCGCTCTACGAGGCGCCCCGTTCCCCCCATTACGATCAGGCGACCCGACCGTCCCACCTTTCCCACGAAGGACACCTCATGGGCTCCGCCAAGAAGGACAGCACGGCTCGCAAGGCGCGAATAGAGGAGATGCGGCGCGCCGAGCAGTCCCGTGAGCGCCGCAACCGGATCCTCACCATCGCGGCCAGCGTGGTGATCGTCTGCGGTCTGGTCGTCGGCGGTGTCGTGCTCGTGCGGTCCCAGTCCGACGACGGCGGCAGTGACACCGCGGCGAGCGACTCCTCGGCCAAGGGGAAGTTCGTCACGGGCAAGGACGGCGTGAGGACCTGGCAGGGGAAGCTGGCCCGCAACCACGTGACCAAGGCCGTGAAGTACGCCTCCGAGCCCCCGGTCGGCGGCGACCACAACCAGGCCTGGATGAACTGCAACGGCGACGTCTACACCGATGAGCTCGACAACACCAACGCCGTGCACTCGCTGGAGCACGGCGCTGTGTGGGTGACGTACAACGCCGACGCGAAGAAGGCCGACATCGACGCGCTCGCGGCGAAGGTGAAGAAGACGCCGTACACGCTGATGAGCCCGATGGACGACCAGAAGGACCCGATCATGCTCTCGGCGTGGGGCCACCAGCGCACGGTGAAGGGCGCGAGCGACCCGGACGTCGACGCGTTCTTCGAGAAGTTCGTGCAGGGCGAGCAGACACCCGAGCCGGGTGCCGCCTGCACGAACGGGCTGTCGCAGTGAGGCATGTCGGTCTGATCGCCGGGGCCGCGGCGACGGCGCTCGTCGCGGCCGGTGCGATCACCTACGCCGTCGCCGGGGACGACGGCAGCAGCCGGACCCCCTCCGCCGAGTCCGCGGACGCCGGGTTCGCGCGGGACATGGCGGTGCACCACCAGCAGGCCGTGGAGATGTCGTACATCGTGCGCGACCGCACCGAGGACGAGGACGTGCGGCGCCTCGCGTACGACATCGCACAGACGCAGGCCAACCAGCGCGGCATGATGATCGGCTGGCTCGATCTGTGGGGGCTGCCCAAGGTGTCCTCCGAGCCGATGGCCTGGATGGACATGGGAGGCATGGCCTCCGGCGAGGACGGCGCGCTGATGCCGGGCATGGCGACCAACACCGAGCTGAAGAAGCTCGGCACGCTGAACGGCAAAAAGGCGGAGATCTTCTACCTCCAGCTGATGACGGGCCATCACAAGGGCGGCGTCCACATGGCCGAGGGCTGTGTGGAGAAGTGCACGGTCGGCGTCGAGAAGCGGCTCGCCCAGGGCATGGTGGAAGCGCAGCAGTCGGAGATCGGCCTGATGACGGACCTGCTGAAGGAGCGGGGCGCCGCGCCGCGCTCCTAGTGCAGAACCCCTTGGGGCGTAAGCCTCAAAGCGCCCTGTCTTACGGCGCCTTGGGCACTTCTTGGCCTGTGCAGGGCGCTTCTTGGGTTGCGCATTCCCCTGACATGAACGGTTCGTCGCGAGAGTGGCGACCGTCGAGTGATCCACTCGCGACGAACCGCACAGGGGGTTCCATGAGATCCAACCGCGCCAAGGTGCGCGCTGGTGTGAGCATCGCGGCGACACTGCCGATGCTCGCCGGTGCGCTGGCGCTCGGCATACCCGCGGCGCACGCCGCCGACCACCCGCTCCGCGACCTGCTGGCCGGGACCCGGCCCGCTTGGGCCACGGCCAAGGCCGACAGGGGCGCCACCTCCGACGGCGCCCGGATGTCGGCCCGGGTGTATCTCCGAGGCCGCGACGCCGCCGGTCTCGCCGCCTACGCGAAGGCCGTGTCCGACCCGGTGTCGGCCTCGTACGGCAAGTACCTGACCGCCCAGCAGGCGCAGGCCCGCTTCGGCGCGACCAAGGCCCAGGTGGCGGCAGTGAAGGCCTGGCTGACGGCCGCCGACCTGAAGGTCACGGGCGTCACGCGGCACTACGTCTCCGTCACCGGTGACGTGGCCGCCGCCGAGCAGGCCTTCGGCACCCAGCTCCACAACTTCGCCCAGGGCGCGAAGACCTACCGCGCCCCGGCGAGCACCGCCTCCGTCCCGGCGAGCCTGGCCGACGCCGTGCTCACCGTCACCGGCCTGGACAACGCGCCGCACATGGTCACGCACGACGACCAGCTGCCGCCTCCGGACACCGTGTTCCGCAACGCCGGGCCGTTCTCCTCGTACTACGGCTCGAAGACCGCGAGCACGCTGCCGGACGCCTACGGCACGAAGATCCCGTACGCCGTCAAGGGCTACACCGGCAAGCAGCTGCGGGCCGCCTACGGCGCGGGCACGCGCACCGGCAAGGGCGTCCGGGTCGCCATCACGGACGCGTACGCCTCGCCGGCCATCGCCTACGACGCCGGCACCTACGCCAAGCGCAACGGCGACGCGGCGTGGAAGGCCGGTCAGCTGCACCAGGTGCTGCCCGAGCACTACGCGAACACCAAGGACTGCTCGGCCTCCGGCTGGTACGGCGAGGAGACCCTGGACGTCGAGGCCGTGCACGCGGTCGCGCCCGCCTCGGACGTCACCTACGTGGGCGCCGCCTCCTGCACCGACGCCGACCTGCTCGACGCGCTCGGCAAGGTCGTCGACAACCACCTGGCCGACCTCGTGTCCAACTCCTGGGGCGAGGTCGAGGCCGCGCAGACTCCCGACCTCGCGGCGGCCTACGACCAGGTCTTCCAGCTGGGCGCGGTCGAGGGCATCGGCTTCTACTTCTCCTCCGGCGACGACGGCGACGAGGTCGCGAGCTCCGGGACGAAGCAGGTCGACTCCCCGGCCAACTCGGCGTGGGTGACCGCCGTCGGCGGCACCTCGCTGGCCGTCGGCAAGGGCGACCAGTACCTCTGGGAGACGGGCTGGGGCACCGAGAAAGCCGGCCTGTCGGCCGACGGCAAGAGCTGGACGGACTTCCCCGGCGCCTTCACCTCCGGCGCGGGCGGCGGCACCAGCAAGACGGTGGCGGAGCCGGACTACCAGCGGGGCGTCGTACCGGACGCGCTGGCCAAGGCCGAGAACGCGGCCGGCAACCGTGTCGTCCCCGACATCGCGGCGATCGCCGACCCGAACACCGGCTTCCTGGTCGGCCAGACGCAGACCCAGCCGGACGGGAGGACGCAGGCGTACGGCGAGTACCGCATCGGCGGCACCTCGCTCGCCGCGCCGACCGTCGCGGCCATCCAGGCACTGGCCCAGGAGGCCGGGGGCGGCAAGCCGATCGGCTTCGCCAATCCGGCGATCTACGCCAAGGCCGGCTCGAAGGTCTACCACGACGTCACCGACAACCCGACGGGCTCCGGCCTCGCCGTGGCCCGCGTCGACTTCGTGAACGGCTACGACACGACGGACGGTCTGGCCACGTCCGTGCGCGGCCTGGGCAAGGACAGCTCGCTCGCGGCCGTGAAGGGCTACGACGACGTCACCGGCGTGGGCACGCCCGCGAACGGTTACGTCGAGTCGTACCGGCGCCGCTGACCACCGCAAGGGGATCGGGGTGGCCTGGGCGTGACCCAGGCCACCCCATTGCGTCGCTCTGACGATTACACTGGGCCCGTGCCTCAACTACGTCTCGCCCTGAACCAGATCGATTCGAGCGTCGGCGACCTCGCCGGGAACGCCGAGTCGATCGTCCGCTGGACCCGGCACTCCGCCGAGCAGGGAGCGCATCTCGTGGTGTTCCCCGAGATGGTGCTGACCGGGTATCCCGTCGAGGACCTGGCCCTCAGGTCGTCCTTCGTGGAAGCCTCCCGGGCGGCGCTGCGCGGCCTCGCCACCCGCCTGGCCGACGAGGGCTTCGGCGAGCTGCCGTTGATCGTCGGCTATCTCGACCGCAGCGCGACCGCACAGCCGAAGTACGGCCAGCCGGCCGGCGCGCCGCAGAACGCGGGGGCGGTGCTGTACGGCGGCGAGGTGGTTCTGAACTACGCCAAGCACCACCTGCCGAACTACGGCGTCTTCGACGAGTTCCGCTACTTCGTGCCCGGCGACAGCATGCCGGTCCTGCGCGTCCACGGCGTGGATGTCGCCCTGGCCATCTGCGAGGACCTCTGGCAGGACGGCGGCCGGGTCCCGGCGGCGCGCTCGGCGCGGGCGGGCCTGCTGGTCTCGATCAACGCGTCCCCCTACGAGCGCAACAAGGACGACACGCGCCTGGAACTGGTCCGCAAGCGGGCCCAGGAGGCCGGCTGCACGACCGCGTACCTGGCCATGATCGGCGGCCAGGACGAGCTGGTGTTCGACGGCGACTCGATCGTCGTGGACAAGGACGGCGAGGTCGTGGCGCGGGCGCCGCAGTTCGACGAGGGCTGCGTGGTCCTGGACCTGGACCTGCCGGCGGCGTCGGCGGACGCGCCCACCGGTGTCGTGGACGACGGCCTGCGGATCGACCGGGTGGTCCTGTCGGAGGAGCCGCTCGCTCCCTACGAGCGGGAGCTGCCCGGTGGCTACGCGGACCGCCTGGACGACGACGAGGAGGTCTACTCGGCGCTGGTCGTGGGCCTGCGGGCGTACGTCGCGAAGAACGGCTTCAAGTCGGTCCTGATCGGCATGTCGGGCGGCATCGACTCGGCGCTGGTCGCGGCGATCGCGTGCGACGCGGTGGGCGCGCAGAACGTGTACGGCGTGTCGATGCCGTCGAAGTACTCCTCGGAGCACTCCAAGGACGACGCGGCGGAGATGGCCCACCGCACGGGCCTGAACTTCCGGACCGTGGCCATCGAGCCGATGTTCGACGCGTACATGGGTTCGCTGGGCCTGACGGGCCTGGCGGAGGAGAACCTCCAGTCACGCCTGCGCGGCACGCTCCTCATGGCCATCTCCAACCAGGAGGGCCACATCGTCCTGGCCCCCGGCAACAAGTCGGAACTGGCGGTCGGCTATTCGACGCTCTACGGCGACTCCGTCGGGGCGTACGGCCCCATCAAGGACGTGTACAAGACGTCGATCTTCCGCCTGGCCGAGTGGCGCAACAGGGCCGCCCAGGAGCGCGGCCAGACCCCGCCGATCCCCGAGAACTCCATCACCAAGCCGCCGAGCGCGGAACTCCGCCCGGGCCAGGTCGACACGGACTCGCTCCCCGACTACCCGGTGCTGGACGCGATCCTCGATCTGTACGTCGACCACGACAAGGGCGCGGACGAGATCGTGGCGGCCGGCTTCGACCGGGAGCTGGTCACGAAGACGCTGCGCATGGTCGACACGGCGGAGTACAAGCGGCGCCAGTACCCGCCGGGCACGAAGATCTCGGCGAAGGGCTTCGGGAAGGACCGACGGCTGCCGATCACGAACGGGTGGCGGGAGTCGGTCTGACGGAAGGGTCAGAGGGCGTCGAGGTCCACGGCTGAGGCGATGGCGAGCCCAACGCCCCCGTCCTAGCCGGGCCTTCGGCGGCGCGCGGCTGCTGCCGTGTGTCCCCGTGTGCCACGGCTGCCGCCGAGAGCGACGAGCGCGGTGAGCACGGTTGTGGCGGCTGCGGGCACGCCTCGTCGTCCTGTCGACTTCCACGGTCGTGGCTTTGCTGAACGCATCAGGGGTCTCCTCGGTGCAGAGCGTTGAGGAAACCTCAGCGTTCTTCGAGCCCGAGATCACCGGGGCTGTCACCCCGAATCCACCTTCGGGTCGGCCCTACCCGGCACCTCGTCTCCGAGCCCGATAGGCCGCCGCCTTGACGCGGTTGCCGCACTCGCGGAGCGTCTCGCCGCCGAGGCCGGGTTCGAGACGAGCCGGGTTCGAGAAGAGCCGCGTCCCACTTCACCCCGTCGGCCGACTGACCACCTCGTTCGCTTCGGTGGTCGTCGCGGCGCGGCGCCAGACCCTCGATGAACAGAGCGGCAGTCCGTGGGACCGCCCCACGGACTGCCGCCCGAGTCACCGCGCCGGCACCGGCAACCGTCAGTGGTGCACCGCTTCCGCCTCCTGCGGGACGTGGCTCGCCACGATCCGCTCGCGTCCGGCCGCGGGCACCCTGCGCCGGTCCACCGTGTACGCCAGCGCCGCCACGGCCAGGCCGAGGACGGCCAGGGCCGCGCCGGCCAGGGCCGGGGAGGTGACCCCGAAGCCCGCGGCCAGGGCGAGGCCGCCGATCCAGGCGCCCCCCGCGTTGGCCAGGTTGAAGGCGGCCTGGTTGGCGGAGGAGGCCAGGGAGGGGGCCGAGGCGGCCTTCTCCATGACCATCAGCTGGAGCGGGGAGCCGGTGGCGAAGGCCGCCATGCCGAGCAGGATCACGGCCACGGCCGCGGTCAGCTCCGTACGCATCAGCAGCGGGAAGAGCGCCAGCACCACCACGAGGGAGGCCAGGCCGCCGAACAGCGTGCCCCGCAGGGAGTGGTCGGCCAGCCGGCCGCCGAGCAGGTTGCCGGCGGTCGCGCCGACGCCGAACAGCGCCAGCAGCAGGGTCACGCTGGCGCCGGCGTAGCCGGCGGCGTCCGTGAGCATCGGCGTGATGTAGCTGTACGCCGAGAAGAGGGCGCCGAAGCCCGCGACCGTCGTGCCGAGCGACAGCCAGACCGGGAGGGAACGCAGGGCGGCGAGTTCGCCGCGCAGGCCCTGTGCGGTGGTGTGCTCGTGGTCGTGCGGGATCAGGAACGCGAGTGCGGCGATCGCCGCCAGGCCGATGGCGCTGACGCCGAGGAAGGTCGCCCTCCAGCCGAGGTTCTGGCCCATGAGGGTCGCCACGGGCACGCCCGCGACGTTCGCGACCGTCAGGCCGAGGAACATCAGGGAGACCGAGCGCGCCTTGCGCTCCGGGGCGACCATGTTCGTCGCGACGACGGCGCCCACGCCGAAGAAGGCGCCGTGCGGCAGGCCGCTGAGGAAGCGGGCCGCCAGCAGCCAGCCGTTGTCGGGCGCGAGGGCCGACAGGGCGTTGCCCGCGACGAACAGTCCCATCAGGCTGATCAGGACCGTGCGGCGGGACATCCGGGCCGTGACCGCGGCCAGCAGTGGGGCGCCGATGACGACGCCCAGCGCGTACGCCGACACCAGATGGCCGGCGCTGGGTATCGAGATGTGCAGGTCGTCCGCGACCTCGGGCAGCAGCCCCATCATCACGAACTCGGTGGTACCGATGCCGAAGGCGCCCACGGCGAGGGCGAGCAGGGCCAGGGGCATGAGGGAGCCTTTCGAGACTTGCTTGGAGATCCGTACGTGTATGTTCAAGTACGGAACAAAGTCTCGCAGGCCGACTATTCCACGAGGTCGCCGAGAGGTGAAGGCTCGGTTGCCGACATCTGCCCGAATGGCCCTGACCTGCTGCTTTCCTCAGCCCTCTGTGGCGACCTTCACACGTGCGGCGATCGGCAGATGGTCACTGCCCGTCTGCGGGAGGGTCCAGGAGCTCTCCGGCTTCGCGCCCCTGACCATGATCTGGTCGATGCGCGCCATCGGGAACGACGCCGGCCAGCTGAACCCGAGGCCGTTGCCGGCCGCGCCCTGCGTGGAGCGCATCTGGGAGGTGACGGCGTTGAGCGCGCGGTCGTTCATGGTGCCGTTCAGGTCGCCGAGCAGCACGACGTTCCTCAGCGGCTCGTGGGAGATGGCCTCGCCCAGCGCGTCGGCACTCTTGTCGCGCTGCCGGGCGGTGAACCCGGCCTCCATCTTCACGCGCACGGACGGCAGATGGGCGACGTACACCCCGACCTGCCCGGCCGGTGCGGTCACGGTGGCGCGCATCGCTCGCGTCCAGCCCAGCTTGATGTCGACGGACCGCACGTCGGTCAGCGGGTACTTGCTCCATACCCCGACCGTGCCCTCCACCGAGTGGTGGGGGTACGTCGACGCCAGCGCCTTCTCGTACGTCGGGACGGCGGACGCCGTCAGCTCCTCCAGGGCCAGTACGTCCGCGCCGGAGGCGGCCACGTCACGGGCGGTGCCGACCGGGTCGGGGTTGTCGGCGTTGACGTTGTGCGTGGCCACGGTGAGGTCGCCGCCGCTGGCGGTCTTGTCGCTGAGCTGGCCGCCGAAGAGATTCAGCCAGACCAGCGACGGCAGCAGCAGCGCGATCAGCGCGGTCGGCGACCTGCGGACCAAGGCGAGCAGGAGCAGCACCGGGACGAGGAGCCCCAGCCAGGGCAGGAACGTCTCGATGAGGCTGCCCAGGTTGCCGACGGTGTTGGGGATGTGCGAGTGCACCAGCATGACCACGGCCAGCAGCACCGCGCACATGGCCACGAACAGACCGCGCCGCCACATCCGCGGGTCACCCCGCCGGCCGTCGGCCATACGGTCGAACAGGCGCCGAAGCCGGTTTCCCCGGCGCTCGGGCCCCGAGCCGCCGTTGTCCGTCTCCGTCATGTATGCCTGCTGCGCCATACCGTCGCCTCACTGCCTGCCGTGCACACCATCGCCCCCGTGTCATTACGACCCTAGGGGATGATCCGTTCCGTCCCCGCCGTCCGTCGACGGCCGTACGGGGGCGAGGACGATCGAGTCCGCGCGGCGAGTTCCGGTCACCGCCGGTGAAAGCGCGTGCTGTGACGAAACGCGCACACTAGGACGGCCGCGCTACCGAACTGACGGGCGATGAGCTGCCGGGACGCAGCCCTTCGAGCAGGGTGTCGACGACCTGTTCGGCGAGGCCCTCCGGCAGGTCGGCGTCCGGGTGCAGGACGGCGCGCAGGAGCAGGGGGCCGACGAACAGGTCGTTGAGCAGGTCGAGGTCGACGTCCGTGCGCAGTTCGCCGTTCTCCTGGCCGCGGCGCAGGACCTCCAGTCCGAGCCGGCGGCGCGGTGCGACGACGGTGGAGTGGTACGCCGCCCAGATCTTCGGGCTGCTCTTCATCTGGGCGTGCGCGTTGTGCAGGATCGCCGAGGAGCGGCTGGCCAGGCCGCGCCGCCGCACCTGCTCGAGCAGGACCACGAGGTCGTCACGCATGGAGGTGCCGGGGAGCGGCGGGTCGGGGGGTTCGGCGGAGCGCAGGACGTCGACGAAGAGTTCCTCCTTGCCGCTCCAGCGGCGGTAGATGGTGGCCTTGCCGACGCCGGCGGTGCGGGCGACGCGCTCGATGGACAGCTCCGCGAGGGGCACGCCCTCCTCCAGGAGCCTCATCACGCCCTCGATGATGGCGCGTTCGACGGCCTCGCTTCTGGGGCGGCCCCTCGGGGGGCCGTCGTTTTGGGGGTGCCGTTCGGCGAGGCTCACGTCGCTCCGTCCCTTGCTGGGCTGCCCGTGGCCGGGCTGGTGAGATGCATTGTCGCGCAGGGTCACGACCGCGCGTCCGACAACTCCTTCTCCTCCTCCCCCTGCTGGGGCGCCGGGGGCTTCCCGGGCAGGAACAGTGCCACGACGACCGTGCCGATCAGCGCGACGCCCGCTCCCCACAGGGCGGTGGTGTGCATCGCGTGCAGGAAGGCGTCGTAGGCGGGGGTGACGAGGGCCTTGCCCTGCGGGCCGAGCTTCGCCGCGACGCCGAGCGTGGCCTCGATGGACTCGCCCGCGGTGTTGCGGAGGGCGGGCGGCAGCGGGCCGAGCTTGTCCTCGATGCCGGTGCGGTACGCCGTGGACAGCACCGAGCCGAGGACGGCGATGCCGAGGGCGCCGCCGACCTGCCGGAACGTGTTGCTGAGCGCGGAGGCGGAGCCGGCCTTCTCGCGGGGCAGGGCCTGCATGATGACGACACTGACCGGGGTCATGATGTGCGCCATGCCGGTGCCCATGAGGAAGAAGATGACCTCGAGGATCCAGATGGGCGTGTCCGCGTCCAGGGTGGCGAAGGCGGCCAGCGTCGCGGCGATGACCAGCATTCCTGCGGTCGTGGTGGCCTTGTTGCCGAAGCGGTCGACCAGCAGCCGGGCCCGCGGCGCGAAGATCAGCTGGGCGGCGGCCAGCGGCAGCATCAGCAGGCCGGTCTGCAGCGGCGAGTAGCCGCGCACGCTCTGCGTGTAGAAGACCGAGAAGAAGGTCACGCCCATCAGTGCGAAGAACACCAGCGCGATGGCGGCGATGGCGGCCGAGAAGACCTTGTTCTTGAAGTACGTGACGTCGATGGACGGGTGGTCGCTGCGCTTCTCGAACACCACGAAGGCGACGAGGACGGCGAGACCCGCGCCGATCGTCGACAGCACGGTGGCGTCGGTGAAGTCGGCGAGCTGGCCGCCCTTGATGATGCCGTAGACGAGGAGGACCAGGCCGACGACGGACAGCACGACGCCGACGGGGTCGAGGCGGCCCGGGTTCGGGTCGCGGGAGTCGGGCACCAGCCACAGCATCAGTGCGAGGGCCAGCAGCACGATCGGCACGTTGATGAGGAAGACCGAGCCCCACCAGAAGTGGTCGAGGAGCACGCCGCCGGTGATGGGTCCGATGGCGATGGCGAGGCCGACGCCGCCGGCCCAGATACCGATGGCCTTCGGCTGTTCCTCGCGCTCGAAGACGTTCATGAGAACGGCGAGGGTGGCGGGCATGACGAACGCGGCACCCAGGCCCATCACGGCCCGGAAGGAGATCAGCTCCCCCGGCGAGCCGGAGAACGCGGCGAGCGCGGAGCCGATGCCGAACACCGCGAGGCCGCCGAGCAGCACCTTCTTGCGGCCCATCCGGTCGCCGAGCAGCCCGGCGGTGAACAGCAGGCCCGCGAAGACGAGGGTGTAGGCGTTGATCGCCCACTCCAGCTCGCTCTGCGTGGCACCCAGGCCGGTCGGGGCCGGGGTGGAGATCGTCTTGATGGCGACGTTCAGGATCGAGTTGTCGAGGACGACGATCAGCAGGCTCAGCATCAGCACACCGAGGATCGCCCAGCGGCGCCGGTGCACCGCTTCCGGTATCCGGGGGCCGGCGGGGGCGGCGCGGTCGGCAGGAGTAGTCATGGCGTCGAGCGTAGGACAATTTCGATACGAGACCGTCTCGTATCGGAATACCTTTACCGAGCTCTTACGCACGCCGCGCTTCGGGGCATCCGGGCGGAACTCACAGGGGCTCCCCTAGCCCTGGATGACACGAGGTGCCACCATGGACGTGGTCCGGGGACGCCGTCAGGGCGCCTCGAGATGACGTGTTAGGAGCCGTGCAATGACGCAGCTTCCGGCTGCCCAGACTGCTCAGAAGAAGACCTCCGACAGCGGCAGGACGCTGTACGGGGGCAAGGGCACCCGCCGTATCACCGTGCGCGACCTCGCCGCCGCCAAGGAGCGGGGCGAGAAGTGGCCCATGCTCACCGCCTACGACGCGATGACCGCGTCCGTCTTCGACGAGGCCGGCATCCCGGTCATGCTCGTCGGCGACTCGGCGGGCAACTGCCACCTGGGGTACGAGTCGACCGTGCCCGTCACCCTCGACGAGATGACCATGCTGTCGGCGGCGGTCGTACGGGGCACCTCGCGCGCCCTGATCGTCGGCGACCTGCCCTTCGGCTCCTACCAGGAGGGTCCGGTGCAGGCGCTGCGCTCGGCGACCCGGCTGGTGAAGGAGGCGGGCGTACAGGCCGTGAAGCTGGAAGGGGGCGAGCGGTCGCACGAGCAGATCCGGCTGCTCGTCGAGTCCGGCATCCCGGTCATGGCGCACATCGGCCTGACCCCGCAGTCCGTCAACGCGATGGGCTACCGCGTGCAGGGGCGGGGCGAGGAGGCGGCCCAGCAGTTGCTGCGGGACGCGAAGGCCGTACAGGACGCGGGTGCGTTCGCGGTGGTGCTGGAGCTGGTTCCGGCGGAGCTGGCGGCCGAGGTGACGCGGGTGCTGCACATTCCGACGGTGGGGATCGGGGCGGGGCCCGAGACCGACGCGCAGGTGCTGGTGTGGACCGACATGCTGGGTCTGACCGGCGGGCGCGTTCCCAAGTTCGTGAAGCAGTACGCCGACCTGCGTGAGGTCATGGGCGACGCGGTGAAGGCGTTCGCCGAGGACGTGGTCGGCGGAACGTTCCCGCAGGAGGAGCACTCCGTCCACTAGAGCCACAGCGGTACCACGGACGGCCCGCCGACCTTCCCCCAGTCGGCGGGCCGTTCCCGTGTCGAGGCCCCGGCACGGTCTGTCGGTGGCTTGTCGGTGGTTTGTCGGTGGGCCCTGAGACTCTCTGTCTCATGACGCGAATCGACACACAAGCCGGCGGCGCCGCGGTCACCGTGCGGGGGCTGGTGAAGCACTACGGCGAGACCAAGGCACTGGACGGGGTCGACCTGGACGTACGGGAAGGCACCGTCATGGGGGTGCTCGGCCCGAACGGGGCCGGCAAGACGACCCTGGTGCGGATCCTGTCCACGCTGCTCGCTCCCGACACGGGCCGGGCCACCGTCGTCGGCTACGACGTCGTACGGCAGCCCCGGCAGCTGCGCCGGGTGATCGGGCTCACCGGACAGTACGCCTCCGTGGACGAGAAGCTCTCGGGCTGGGAGAACCTGTACATGATCGGGCGGCTGCTCGACCTGCCCCGCAAGAGCTCCCGGGCCCGGGCCGACGAACTGCTGGAGCGCTTCTCGCTCACCGAGGCCGCCAAGCGGCCCGCGGCGACGTACTCCGGAGGCATGCGGCGGCGTCTGGACCTGGCCGCGTCGATGATCGGCCGGCCGGCCGTGCTCTTCCTGGACGAGCCGACCACCGGGCTCGACCCGCGCACCCGCAACGAGGTGTGGGACGAGGTCAAGCGCATGGTCGGCGACGGCGTCACCGTGCTGCTCACCACCCAGTACATGGAGGAGGCCGAGCAGCTCGCCACCGAGCTGACGGTCGTCGACCGCGGACAGGTCATCGCGGGCGGTGCCATCGAGGAGCTGAAGGCGAAGGTCGGCGGCCGTGCGCTGCGGATACGCCCCGCCGACCCGGTGCACCTGCGGCCCCTCGCCGCCGCGCTGGACGAGCTGGGGATCACCGGGCTCGCCACCACGACCGTGGACACCGACCGGGGCGACGTCCTCGTGCCGATCCTCAGCGACGAGCAGCTGACCGCCGTGGTCGGCGCGGTCACCTCGCGCGGCATCACGCTCTCCTCCATCACCACCGAACTGCCCAGCCTGGACGAGGTGTTCCTGTCCCTCACCGGCCACCGGGCCAGTGCCCCGCAGGACACCACGCCCGCCGACGACCGTCAGGAGGTCGCCGTATGAGCGCCGCCACCGCAACCGTCCACGCAGCCGAGGCGGACGCCCGTATCTCGCCGCGCGCCCACCTGCGCCACACCGGGGCCCTGATACGCCGCAATCTGCTGTGGATCCGCAAGGACCCGGAGTCGATGGCCGACGCGCTGCTGATGCCGGTCATCTTCACCCTGCTGTTCGTGTTCGTGTTCGGCGGCTCGATCGGGCAGGCGCTGGGCGGCGGGCAGGACCAGTACGTGCAGTACGTGATCCCCGGCATGATCGCGATGATGAGCATGACGCTGTCCCAGGGCGTCGGCACCGGATTCAGCCAGGACTTCAACTCCGGTGTCATGGACCGCTTCCGGTCCCTGCCGATCGGCCGCGGCTCGGTGCTCTTCGCGAAGATCTCGGTGGAGCTGCTGCGGATGCTGTTCGCGACCACCGTGCTGATGATCGTCTCCGTCGCGGTCGGGTTCGACATCACCAACTGGCCCGGTCTGTTCGCGACGGTGGCCCTGTCCACCGCGTTCGCGTCGTCGATCATGTGGGTGTTCCTCACCCTGGGCGTGATCATGAAGAACGCGCAGTCCGTGCAGGCGATGGGCTTCCTGGTGCTGTTCCCGCTCCAGTTCGGCTCGTCGATCTTCGCGCCGACGACCTCGATGCCGGGCTGGCTGCAGGCCTTCACCGACTACAACCCGCTGTCCACGCTGGCGGACGCCGCACGCGGTCTGATGGTCGGCGGACCGGTCGCGCACGATCTGTGGGTGACGCTCGGCTGGTCGGTGGCGATCACGGCGGTGATGGCGCCCATCGCGATCCACAAGTTCCGCACCAAGAGCTGACCGGAGGGGTCGCCTTCGCGTCAGACCAGGGCGGTGGCCTCCTCGGGAGAGAGACCGCCGCCTTCCGCGTACGCGGTCTCGTACGCCCGGTCGCCGAGCACCGCCCGGGCCCGCCGCTCCGCCCGCTCGCGGTTCTCGCGCTCCTGCCGCGCGGCGACATGGCCGGGCGGCAGGAGGCGGTCGGCGGCGCCCAGGCAGCGGGCCGCGTCCCCGGCGCGGTGCCCGCCGTCGAGGCAGGCCAGGGCTCCGGCCCCGATGGTCAGGTACACCGACCGCATATGGGGTGCGATGACCTGCGAGCGCGGGTCGGCGGCGCGCTCCAGCGCCTTTCGAATGAGGTCCAGGCACTCCGCGTGACGCTCCTCCACGGCGTACAGCCAGGCCTCGGCACCGAGGATGAACGCGTCGAAGACGATGAAGTGGGCGATACGGAAGTCCTGGCGCAGCCGCCGCAGTTGCTCGCGTGCCTCGGGGACACGGCTCGTCAAGCCCAGCCAGACGGCCAGGAAGAGGCGGGCGGCGGGCATGGCCTCGCTGATCGAGTCCCCGCGCTCGGCGATCACCTCGCGCAGCAGCCGCTCGCCGCGCTCGGCCTCGCCGGCTTCCAGCAGCGCGTTGCCGAGCCGGGCGCTGAGCACGGCCGTCTGACCGTGGGCGCCGAGGTGTTCCGCGTGCGCGATGGCCGCCTCGTAGTCGGCGGCGGCCAGGGCGTAGGCGCCCCTGCGTTCGTGGGTCTCGGCGCGGGCGGAGAGGGCCTCCGCGGTGCCCCAGGCGTCGCCGAGGCTCAGGTAGATCTCCAGCGATTCGTCGGCGTCCCGGGCGGCGTCGCCCGCCCAGTCGGTGCGGTTGGCGAGGAAGTTGGCCCGCATCTGGAGACCGGAGGCCAGTTCCCACTCGAAGCCGGGGGTCTCCCGGCAGGTGCGGATGGACGCTTCCATGACGAGGCGCAGCCGGTCCATGTCGCCGGTCAGCATTACGGCGAAGAACCAGAGCATGCCGGGGAGCCGGCAGTTCTGCGGGAGGCCGGGCTCGTAGGTCTCGGCGATGATCTGCAGCTTCTGCTGGGCTCGCGGGGTCTGCCAGGCGTCCAGTTCGGTGTCCATGCAGGCGAGGTGGGCCAGGTGGATCCCGCGCCGGGCCTCCAGAAGGACCTCGCCGGTCATCGGGGGCGGGGCGTCGGTGCAGCGCCGCCACACCGGGGTGGCGCGGCGGACGGGCTCGGTGAAGGGGTCGGGTCCGAGGGCCATGACCTCGCGGCACCAGTTGCGGGCCTCGATGCGCAGGTCGCGCATCTGCCAGTACCAGACGAGGGACAGCGCCAGGCACAGCGCCTCCTGCTCGTCGCGCAGGGCAACGGCGTGGCGCAGGGCGGTGCGCAGGTTCTCGTACTCCCGCTCCAGCAGGTGGATGGCGGCGAGCTGACCGGGCCCGTGCAGCAACGGGTCGGTGACGCGGGCGAGTTCGCGGAAGTACGTCAGGTGAGCGCGCTCGGCCTCGGCGCGCTGTCCGGCCTCGTCCAGCCGCTCGGCGGCGTACTCGGCGACGGTCTCCAGCAGCCGGTAGCGCATCCCGCCGCCGGCCGACTCGCCGGGCGGGGCGGCCACGACCAGGGACCGGTCGACGAGCGAGCCGAGCGCCTCCAGGGCGACCGGCCCGCACACCGCCTCGGCGGCGGGGAGGTCGCAGCCGCCCGCGAACACCGACAGCCGCCGCAGGACGTCCCGTTCGTCCTCGTCGAGCAGGTCCCAGGACCAGTCGACGACGGCTCTGAGGGTCTGCTGGCGGGGCAGGACCGTGCGGCTGCCGGAGGTGAGGAGACGGAAGCGGTCGTCGAGCCGGTCGGCGATCTGGCGGGGCGTGAGCATCCGCAGCCGGGCGGCGGCGAGTTCGATGGCCAAGGGCAGGCCGTCGAGGCGCCGGCAGATCTCGGCGCACGCCTCGGGGTCGTCCTGGACGCGGAAGCCGGGCCGGGCCACCGCGCCACGGTCGGCGAGCAGCCGCAGCGCGACCGGCTCGGGCAGCGGCTCCACGGGCCGCAGCAAC
The DNA here is from genome assembly GCF_036014075.1 of Streptomyces violaceus. NCBI lineage: Bacteria > Bacillati > Actinomycetota > Actinomycetes > Kitasatosporales > Streptomycetaceae > Streptomyces > Streptomyces violaceus. Next base: position 6,479,271 of record NZ_CP107911.1, on the reverse strand, counting down.
TCCCCCGGCACGCCCAGGGGTTCACGGCTGGTGGCGAGAACGGTGAGTCCCGGGCAGCGCTCCAGCAGTTCCTCGGCGAGCCGGGCGGCGGCGTCGGCGACGTGCTCGCAGTTGTCGAGGATCAGCAGCATGCGGGGTCTGGAGCAGTGCTCGGCGAGCCGCTCGACGGGGTCGTCGAGCCGGTCGGCGACGGCGGCCCGGATGCCCTCGGCGCCCGCGCCGTACAGCACGGTCTCGCGGGCGCCGACGGCGGTGAGCACGGCTTCCGGGACGGCGGCGGGGTCGTCGACCGGGGCGAGTTCGGCCAGCCAGACACCTCCGGCCATGGTGGGCCGTACGGTCTCGGCGGCCTCCTGCGACAGCCGTGTCTTGCCGGCCCCGCCGGGCCCGAGCAGCGTCACCAGCCGGGCGGTGGTGAGATCGCCGCGGATGGTCTCGATGTCCCTCTCGCGGCCGATGAAGGAGGTGAGCCGGGCCCGCAGGTTGCCGACGGGCTGAGACTCGGCGGCCGACGGGGCTACGGGCCTGTCCCCCGGACTCAGCAACTCCGCGTGCAGGGAACGCAGTTCCGGCCCCGGGTCGGCCCCCAGCCGGTCGGCGAGCAGCCGCCGGACCTCCTCGTAGGCGTCCAGGGCCTCCGCCCTGCGGCCCGTGTCACGCAGGGCGCGCAGGCGCAGGGTCTGGAGGGGTTCGTCCAGGGGGTGGCTGTCGCACAGGGCGGTCAGCTCCGGCAGGGACTGCTCGGCCTGGCCGAGGGCGAGGGCGGCGGTGTGGCGGGCACGCAGGACGTCCAGGCGGCGGGTGTCCCGGCGGGCCGCCTCGGCGGTGCGGTCGGGGAGGTCGGCGAGGGCCGGGCCGCGCCACAGGGCGAGGGCGTCGTCGAGGATCACGGCGGCCTTGGCGGGATCATCGTCGGCCAGGGCCCGCAGTCCCTCGCCGGCCAGCCGCTCGAACCGGTACAGATCGACGTCGTCGGGCGCGGCCTTGAGCCGGTACCCGCCCTCGACGGAGGCGACCGCGTCCGCCCCGAGGGCCCGCCGCAACCGCCCGACCAGCGCCTGCAGCGCCGCCGGCCCGTCGGCGGGCGGGGCACCGTCCCACACCTCGTCGACGAGCAGCCGCACGGGAACGGTACGGCCGGCCCGCAGAGCGAGCACGGTCAGCAGCGCACGCAACCGCGCCCCGCCCACCGAAACGACCGTGCCGTCGGTGCGGAGCGCTTGCGTGGTGCCGAGGATGCGGTAGCGCACGGGGTCCATTGTCTCCGGTGGTACGAGGACGGGTCACGACGTTCGACGGCGCGGCGGGCGGCTGGCCGGGGTGGCCGGGACGGTGTGGCCGGGATGAGGTGGCCGGGCCGAGGCCGGCTGGCCCGGCCGCCGAGCTGGGCGGCCGGGCCGTGGCCGGCCGGGTCGCCGGGCCCGGGGAGCCGCGGCGTGCCGCAGCACTCCATCTGCCAGTCCGCGTAGAACACGTGCCAGAGCCCCATGCCCCCACCCTCTCCGGAACCGACCGCCCCGCGCGAGACGTTTTCCCGGTGCGCCCGGTACGGTCGGGCAGTCCCACCGCGTGTCCGAAGAGTGCAGGGAGTCCCATGACCACCGCCACCAGCCGCCACAGTGAGCGCCGGATCAGTCCCGTGTTCGTCGGGATTCTGGCCGTGACGGCGGTCACGGGATGGGCGACCTGGACCGGGTTCGCGGAGCAGCCCGGCGTCGCCGTGTTCCTCTTCGTGACGGCGGCCTGGATCGTCTCCCTGTGTCTGCACGAGTACGCGCACGCGCGCACCGCCCTGCACAGCGGCGACCTCTCGGTCGGGGAGAAGGGCTATCTGACCCTGAACCCTTTGAAGTACACGCACGCGCTGCTGAGCATCGTGCTCCCGGTGATCTTCGTGATCATGGGCGGGATCGGCCTGCCCGGCGGCGCGGTGTTCATCGAGCGGGGGCGGATCCAGGGACGCTGGCGGCACAGTCTGATCTCGGCTGCGGGTCCGCTGACGAACGTACTGTTCGCGATCGTCTGCACGGCTCCGTTCTGGCTGGACGCCCTGGACGGCGTGCCGAGCGACTTCCGGTTCGCCCTGGCCTTCCTCGCCCTGCTCCAGGTGACGGCCGCGCTGCTGAACTTCCTGCCGGTGCCGGGCCTGGACGGCTACGGCGTGATCGAGCCGTGGCTGTCGTACAAGATCCGGCGCCAGGTGGAGCCGTTCGCGCCCTTCGGCCTGCTGTTCGTGTTCGCGCTGCTGTGGCTGCCCGCGGTGAACGGCGTGTTCTTCGACGTGATCGACACGATCCTGAAGTCGCTCCAGATCAGCGACTTCGAAACGTACTGCGGTCAGGAGCTGTACCGCTTCTGGCAGGGCGGCAACGAGTTCTGCTCGGTCAGCCCGTGACCGACTTCCGCGCCTTGGCGCGCTTGAGGTAGTACCAGGCCATGTTGGACGACAGCCCGGCGAGCAGGACCCAGACGATCCCCAGCCAGCTGCCCTCCACGAAGGAGACCACGGCCGCCGCCACGGCGAGGACGCAGACGATCAGGGCGTAAACGGCAAGGCGGGGCATTTCGGTCGACTCCTGTCAGGGGACACTGCTACGACGACCAGTGTCCCCCATCCGCCTCACCCGCTCACACGTCGGTGACGCGAAGCCCGGCGTGCGCCTTGTAGCGGCGGTTCACGGAGATCAGGTTCGCCACCAGCGACTCCACCTGGTGGGCGTTGCGCAGCCGCCCCGCGAAGATGCCGCGCATCCCGGGGATACGGCCGGCCAGCGCCTGGACGATCTCGACATCGGCCCGGACCTCGCCGAGCACCATCACGTCGGTGTCGATCTGGTCGATCTCCGGGTCCTCGAGCAGCACGGCCGACAGATGATGGAAGGCGGCCGTGACGCGGGAGTCCGGCAGCAGGGCGGCGGCCTGCTCGGCGGCGCTGCCCTCCTCGGGCTTGAGCGCGTAGGCGCCCTTCTTGTCGAAGCCGAGCGGGTTGACGCAGTCAACGACGAGCTTGCCGGACAGTTCCTCGCGCAGGGATTCGAGGGTCTTGCCGTGGCCGTCCCACGGCACGGCGACGATCACGATGTCGCTGCGGCGCGCGGTCTCGGCGTTGTCGGCGCCCTCGATGCCGTAGCCGAGTTCCCCGGCCGCCGCCTGGGCGCGCTCGGCGGCCCGCGAGCCGATGATCACCTTCTGGCCGGCCCGGGCGAGCCGGTAGGCCAGGCCCTTGCCCTGCGGCCCGGTTCCGCCGAGCACCCCGACCACGAGTCCGGAGACGTCGGGCAGGTCCCAGGGGTCCTTGGCGGGGGCCTTCTGGGCGTTGTCGGTGGCAGCACTGTCGGTAGAGGTCATGGCCCCGACTCTACGTCCGCGCCGGTGGCACCGATGTCTCCCCCAGCCGTTCCCTCATGGCACGGGTGAGCGACCCAACTGCCCGGGCCGGGCGATTCCGTAGAGACTTCCTCCTCACCCGCGACCGGCTCGGGCAGGATGCGGTCGCATGGATGCCGTACGGGTCGCGCTGCTGCGGGAAGTGCTCGCCGGGACCGAGTGGCTGGGCGCCACGCGGCGGTTCGCCGTGGCGCTGCGGGGATCGGTGGTGTCACACGGGGGCGGGCTGCTGCTCGTCGGCACGCCGCAGTACGAGCCGTGGCATCTGGCGGCGCACCTGGTGGACGAGGCCGCGTGGTCGGGCACGCCGGAGCTGGCCCCGACGCTGGTACGGCACGACGCGCGCCCCTGCGACCCGGCGCATCTCGCGGTCGGCCTCGGGCGGCTGGAGGCGGCCCGGCGGGGCGAGACGCTGCTGGTGGTGTCCCCCGAGGGCCCTGCCGCGCCACTCCTTGAACGGGTGTACGACGCCCGGCGCGCCGGGGCGACGGTCCTCGCCCTCGGCCCCGGCGCGGGGGAACTGCCGGCGATGGCCCACGAGTCCCTGGCCGTCCCCGCCGGTTCGGAACTGGACCTGGACACGGTCCAGCACCTGGTCAGCGCGGCGGCCGGGGAGAACGCGCTGCCGGCTCCCGCGCGCGGACGCCGGCGTCTCAGGGACAGGCTGTCCCGGCTGGCGGACGACCTGACGGCGCCCCCTCCGGCACGCTGGTGACGATCCCGCGGATGAGCAGCCAAGCCTGAGCGGCCACCGCCACGGCACCGGCCCTCCGGTGCCGAAAAGCAGTTGCCCGCCTCCACCCCTCCCCCGACCATGACCCTTCGTGACCGACGACATCCCCGAACGTTCCTCCGGCCTCCGTGCCATGCTCCCCGACCTGTCCCCGTGGCGGGCCTCCGCCGACTTCCGGCGGCTGTGGATCTCGGGGCTGATCTCCAACTTCGGGACGTTCCTGACGTTCGTCGCACTGCCCGTGCAGTTGAAGGATTTGACGGAGTCGGCCGCGGCGGTCGGGGCCATCGGGGCCGTGGAACTGGTGCCGCTGGTCGTGTTCGGTCTGTACGGCGGGGCTCTCGCCGACGCGTGGGACAAGCGGAAGCTGATCCTTTGGACGGAGGCGGGGCAGGGTTTGCTCAGCGTGGTGCTGCTGGCCAACGCACTGCTTCCGCGGCCCGCCGTCTGGCCGCTGTACGTCGTCGCCGCCCTGTCCTCCGCCCTGGTGTCCGTGCAACGGCCCGCGCTCGACTCGCTGTGGCCGCGGATCGTGGCCTACGACCACCTGCCGGCGGCGGCCTCCCTGAACTCGCTGCGCTGGACGGTCGGCGGCGTCGCGGGCCCGGCCCTCGCAGGTGTGGTGGTCGCCTACGCCGGCGTCGGCTGGGCGTACGGCGCCGACCTGGCCACGTTCGTCGTGTCCGTGGTGCTGATCACGCGCATCGCGGCCTCCCCGGCCTCCCACGAGGCGGTGAAGCCCTCGCTGCGGGCTATCGCCGAGGGCGCCCGCTACGCGTGGAGCCGCAAGGAACTCCTCGGGACCTACGCCGTCGACCTGGCCGCGATGTTCCTGGCGATGCCGCTCGCCCTGCTGCCGTTCCTCGCGGGCGAGCTGGACGCCGAGTGGTCACTGGGGCTGATGTACGCGGCGGTCCCGGCGGGGGCCCTGCTGGTGAGCCTGACCAGCGGATGGACCTCGCGGGTGCACCGGCACGGCCGGATGGTGGTGCTGGCGGCCGCTCTGTGGGGTCTGGCCATCGCGGGCGCCGGGGTCGTCGGCGACGTGTGGCTGGTGCTGCTGTTCCTGACTCTCGCCGGCGGCGCCGACATGGTCAGCGGTGTCTTCCGCGCGGCCATGTGGAACCAGACGATCCCGGACGAGCTGCGCGGCCGTCTCGCCGGGATCGAGCTGCTGTCGTACTCGGTCGGACCGACGGTCGGTCAGATGCGCAGCGGCGGTTTCGCGGCCTGGCTGGGGGTGCGGACCTCGGTCTGGTCCGGCGGGCTGCTGTGCGTGGGCGCGGTGGCACTGCTGGCGGTGTGCCTGCCGAGGCTCATGACGTACGACGTGCGGAGCAACGAGCACGCGGTGCGGCTGCGCGAGAAACGCGCAGCCGCCGCTCTGGCCGCCGAGGCGTGATCAGTCCTCGTCCCGGCCGCCCGCCGGGGCGTCGTGCCACTTGGGGTCGTTCTCCCACTGGAGGTTGCGCTCCCGGGCGGTCGCCATCGCGTGTTCGGCCTCCGTGCGGGAGGCGTACGGCCCGAACCGGTCCTTGTTGGGGCACTCCGGCCCCTCCTCGACCTTCTTGTGCTCCAGGCAGTAGTACCACTCACCCGGCTTGCCGACCGTGCGCTTCTTGAACAGGGCCATGACCAGCTCCTCTCGCCACCGACATGTTCCCCCGTGGGCGCTGGTTAGACTCGCTGGCATGTCTGGCCAGTCGCTGCTCGCACCGGGGGAGCTGTCCCCCACCCGTTCCGTGCCCGGAAACATCCGCCGCCCCGAGTATGTCGGCAAGCCCGCGCCGACTCCGTACACCGGACCGGAGGTGCAGACCCCCGAGACGATCGAGGCGATGCGCGTCGCGGGCCGGATCGCCGCCCGGGCGATGGCGGAGGCCGCGAAGCTGATCGCCCCCGGGGTGACCACGGACGAGCTGGACAGAGTGGCGCACGCGTACATGTGCGACCACGGCGCCTACCCCTCGACGCTGGGCTACCGCGGCTTCCCGAAGTCGCTGTGCAGCTCGGTCAACGAGGTCATCTGTCACGGCATCCCGGACTCCACCGTCCTGCGCGACGGCGACATCATCAACCTCGACGTGACGGCGTACATCGGCGGCGTGCACGGTGACAACAACGCGACGTACCTGGTGGGCGACGTCGACGAGGAGTCGCGGCTGCTGGTGGAGCGGACGCGGGAGTCCCTCGAGCGCGCGATCAAGGCGGTCCGGCCCGGCCGGCAGATCAACATCATCGGCCGGGTCATCGAGTCGTACGCCAAGCGCTTCGGCTACGGGGTGGTCCGGGACTTCACCGGTCACGGCATCAACAGCTCGTTCCACTCGGGCCTGATCATCCCGCACTACGACAGCCCGCACGCGACGACGGTCATCCAGCCCGGGATGACGTTCACGATCGAGCCGATGCTGACGCTCGGGACGCACGAGTACGACATGTGGGACGACGGCTGGACGGTCGTCACGAAGGACCGCAAGCGGACGGCCCAGTTCGAGCACACGCTGGTGGTGACGGACACGGGCGCGGAGATCCTCACGCTGCCGTAGCACCACCGCACGCACACCGTCGAACGGCCCGCTCTCCTCGGAGGGCGGGCCGCTTTTTCGGATCCGGACTCCGCACGGGATCCTCGGGGCAGGTTTTTACCGACACCAGGTCGGGAAGTTTACCGACAACAGGTCGGAAAGAGCATTGACTTAGGTTAGCCTAACCATAGAAAGTGTCGCCATGGAATCCTTCTCGACCCTCATTCGGACCGCTTCCCGAGAGCAGCACGAGGAGGTCAGGGGCTCGACCTTCATGAGCGACCTGCTGGGGCACAAACTGGGCGTCGACGCGTTCGCGCGCTACACCGAGCAGCTGTGGTTCGTGTACGGGGCGCTGGAGTCGGGGGCCGCGCGGCTGGCGGCGGACCCGGTGGCCGGCCCGTTCGTCCGCCCGGAGCTGTTCCGTATGGCCTCGCTGGAGCAGGACCTGGAGTATCTGCGCGGCCCCGGCTGGCGGTCGGGCATCAGCGCGCTGCCCGCCACGCTGGAGTACGCGGAGCGGATCACCGAGTGCGCCCGCGCCTGGCCGGCCGGCTATGTCGCCCACCACTACACCCGCTACCTCGGCGACCTCTCCGGCGGGCAGATCATCCGCGACACGGCCGAGAAGGCGTGGGGTTTCACGAAGAAGGGCGACGGGGTCCGCTTCTACGTCTTCGAGCAGATCCCCAACCCGGCCGCCTTCAAGCGGAGTTACTGCGCACTGCTGGACGCGGTGCCCGGTGACGAGCTGGAGCGGCAGCGGGCCGTGGCCGAGTGCAAGCGGGCGTACGCGCTGAACAACGCGGTGTTCCAGGCGCTGGGCGCGGAGTTCCCGCTGTCGGCGTGAGCCCGGAGGCCACCGCCTGGTTCAGCGCTCAAGGTGCACCCGGCCGCCGACCTCGGTCCACCCGCCCGGCTGGGGCGCGGTCAGCAGCTGGGAGCCGGCGCCCTGGGTGATGTTGAGGGCCCGGCCCAGCCGGTCGGTGAGCAGCAGGGCAGCCGCCCCGGTGGCCTCGTCCTCGTCGATGCCGTCGCCGCGGCCCGGGAAGGCCCGGGCGCGGACCCGGCCGGCGGGCTCGTCCTCCCAGGCCCAGGCGTAGACCCACTCCCCCGGCGGCGGTACCGCCAGATCGTCGACCTCTGCGGCACTGCCGTACTGCCGCAGGGTGCGCGGCGGCACCCACTCCGCACGCGCCTCGATCCAGCAGAACTCGCCGTCCTGCCGGGCGCCGACCGTCCCGGCGGGGACGACCAGTTCGGGCACGTCGAGCAGCCACGCCGTCCCGACGCAGGGATGCCCGGCGAAGGGCAGCCGCAGGGTCGGTGTGTAGATGTCGATCACGCCGCGCTCGGGATCGTCGACGAACACGGTCTCGCTGAAGCCGAGTTTCGCGGCGAACTCCTGCCGCTCGCTCTCCTCGGGCAGCACCGAACCCTCGCGGACGACCCCGAGTTCATTGCCGTATCCACCGCGCGGCCCGCAGAAGACACGGAGTACGTCGTAGTCAGTCACGAGGGCATTCTGCCTTGAACTCCTCACCGCCACGACGACCGCCAGAGAGCGAAGGCAAGGCTGGATGACCGTCCTGGAGAGGCCCACCACGAGCGCCCCGGCCGAAGAGCCCGCCCCGAAGACGCCGTACGACGACGTGGCTGCTGACCGCGGTACTGGTCGCAGCCCCTCTCGTCCTGGCCCCGGTCGCCGCCGACACCGGCGCTATCCCGTCCCGGTCGCTGATGTCCTCGCCTCCGTGACGCCCCTCTCCTCCTGCTCGACGAACCGACCGCGGCGCTCGATCTCCGGAACCAGGAACTGGTGCTGCGACTGTGCCGGCCAAGGGCGCACGCCGGTGACGCGGTGGTCATGGTGGTGCACGACCTGGGGCTTGCCGCGGCCTACGCGCACCGGGTCGCGCTTCTGTGCGCCGGTCGCGTCGCAGCGGACGGCCGGCCCGCCGAGGTCTTCTCCGAACGACTGCTGTCCGAGGTCTACGACCAGCCAGTCGAGGCCCTCCCGCATCCCAGGACGGGAGCGCTTCTGGTGCACCCACTACGGGAGCCTTGACCCCTCCTTGACTCATTCGTGACGGCGATTTTGAGCCACTCAGGTCATCCTTGTGTGGCCCTTAGGTGAGCCTCACCTTCCCTTCCCTGGAGCCCTCATGCGACCCGCCAGACCCGCTTCCCTCGCGATCGCCGTCGCGGCGGCCCTGACCGCCGTCACCGGCTGCACCGAGAAGAGCAACGCCAAGGACGGCGACCACGTCGTCCACGTCACGGCGACGGACGACAAGTGCGAGGTGTCGAAGAAGGAGTTCCCGGCCGGACACGTCGAGCTGGCCGTCGAGAACAAGGGTTCCAAAGTCACCGAGGTCTACATCCTCTTCCCCGACGACCGCGTGGTCACCGAGCGGGAGAACATAGGCCCCGGCACCAAGCAGCGCGTCACCGCCGAGGTGAAGGCCGGCGACTACCAGATCGCCTGCAAGCCCGGCATGAAGGGCAAGGGCATCCGCCAGGCCGTCAAGGCCACCGGCGGCAAGACCGTCAAGCGTGACCCCCGCCTGGACAAGGCCGTGGCGGCCTACCGCGCCTACGTCCAGGCTCAGGCCGACGAGACGCTGCCCAAGGCCGAGGCGTTCGCCCAGGCCGTCAAGGACGGCGACCTCGACGCCGCGAAGAAGGCGTACGCCCCCTCCCGCATCGGCTGGGAGCGCACCGAGCCGGTCGCCGAGTCCTTCGGCGACATCGACCCGAAGGTCGACGTCCGTGAGGACGGCCTGGAGGACGGCCAGGACCCGGCCACCGACTGGACCGGCTGGCACCGCCTGGAGAAGGCCCTCTGGCAGGACATGAAGATCGGCGACCGCGAGAAGGAACTCGCCGGCACGCTCATCACCGACCTGAACGACTGGCAGAAGCGGGTCGGCAAGGCCGAGATCACCCCCACCTCCATGGCCAACGGCGCCAAGGAACTCCTCGACGAGGTCGCCACCGGCAAGGTCACCGGCGAGGAGGAGCGCTACTCGCACACCGACCTGGTCGACTTCAAGGCCAACGTCGAGGGCGCGCAGCAGTCGTACGAGCTGCTGAAGCCGGTCGCCAAGGAGAACGACGCGGCCCTCGTCACCGAACTGGACAAGCAGTTCGCCGCCCTCAACACCCTGCTCGACAAGTACCGCCCGAACACCACGTCCTACGACTTCACCTCGTACGACAAGGTCGGCAAGGCGGACCGCAAGGAACTCTCGGACGCGGTGAACGCCCTGGCGGAGCCCCTGTCCAAGCTCGCCGCAGCGGTCGCGAAGTAGCAGGACGGCACCATGACGGACACCAACTCGCCTTCCCCCTCCCGCCGTTCGCTGCTCGGCTGGGGCGGCGCGGGCCTCGCGCTCGGCGCCGCCGCGGCCGGCGGAGCGGTCGCGATGGCCCGCGGCGACGACGAAGCCCCGGCAGGCGCCGGAGCCGCGGTCCCTTTCCACGGCGCGCACCAGGCGGGCATCGCCACCCCTGTGCAGGACCGCCTGCACTTCGCCGCGTTCGACGTGACGACCGACGACCGCCCGCAGTTCGTCCAGTTGCTGAAGGACTGGACGGAGGCCGCCCGGCGGATGACGGCCGGACACCCGGTGGGCGAGGGCGCCTACGGCGGCCTGCCCGAGGCACCCCCCGACGACACGGGCGAGGCCTTGGGCCTCAAACCCTCCCGCCTGACACTCACGGTCGGCTTCGGCCCGTCCCTCTTCAGGAAGTTCGACCTCGCGGACCACCGGCCCGAAGCCCTGGCCGACCTGCCGAAGTTCGCGGGCGACAACCTCGACCACACCCGCAGCGACGGCGACCTGTGCGTCCAGGCCTGCGCGGACGACCCGCAAGTGGCCGTGCACGCCATCCGCAACCTGGCCCGCATCGGAATGGGCAAGGTGGTCATCCGCTGGTCGCAGCTCGGCTTCGGCAAGACGTCGTCGACGACGCCCGAGGCACAGACCCCGCGCAACCTGATGGGCTTCAAGGACGGTACGCGCAACATAGCGGGCACGGAGACGGACCGCCTGCGCGAGCACGTCTGGGTGTCCGAGAAGGCCGGCCCGGCCTGGATGACAGGCGGCTCCTACCTCGTCGCCCGCCGCATCCGCATGCACATCGAGACGTGGGACCGCACCTCCCTCCAGGAGCAGGAGGACATCTTCGGCCGCGACAAGGGCGAAGGCGCCCCGGTCGGCAAGGCGAAGGAGCGCGACAAGCCGTTCCTGAAGGCGATGAAGCCCGACGCGCACGTCCGGCTCGCGCACCCCGACTCCAACCAGGGGGCGACGATCCTGCGCCGCGGCTACTCCTTCACCGACGGCACGGACGGCCTGGGCCGCCTGGACGCGGGCCTGTTTTTCCTGGCCTACCAGCGGGACGTCCGCGAGGGCTTCATCCCGATCCAGCGCAGCCTGGCGGCGGACGCGCTCAACGAGTACATCCAGCACGTGGGTTCGGCGCTCTTCGCGATCCCGCCGGGCGTCCGCGACAAGGACGACTGGTGGGGCCGGGCGCTGTTCTCCGGGGAGGCGTAGACCCGATGTTCTCCAACTACCTGATCGGCCTGCGCGAGGGGCTGGAGGCGAGCCTGGTCGTCTGCATCCTCATCGCCTACCTGGTCAAGACGGACCGCAGGGACGCCCTGAAGCCGATCTGGACCGGCATCGGCGTGGCCGTGGCCCTCGCGCTCGGCTTCGGCTGCGCGCTCGAATTCGGCTCCCAGGAGCTGACGTTCCAGGCCCAGGAGGCGCTGGGCGGCTCCCTCTCCATCCTCGCGGTCGGTCTGGTGACCTGGATGGTGTTCTGGATGCGCCGCACCGCCCGCCATCTCAAGTCGGAGCTGCACGGCAGGCTGGACGCGGCCCTGGCGATGGGCACGGGGGCGCTGGTCGCCACGGCGTTCCTGGCCGTGGGCCGGGAGGGCCTGGAGACGGCCCTGTTCGTCTGGGCCTCGGTCCAGGCGGCGAGCGACGGCACGCCGCGGCCGCTGGTGGGCGTGGGTTTGGGTCTTGCGACGGCGGTCGCTCTGGGCTGGCTGTTCTACCGGGGCGCGCTGCGCATCAACCTGGCGAAGTTCTTCACGTGGACCGGCGGCATGCTCGTGGTCGTGGCCGCGGGCGTACTGGCGTACGGCTTCCATGACCTCCAGGAGGCCGACTTTCTGCCCGGCCTCACGAACAAGGCCTTCGACATCTCCGGCGCGATTCCTCCGGACAGTTGGTACGGCACGCTCCTCAAGGGCGTGTTCAACTTCCAGCCGGACCCGACGGTCCTCCAGGTGACGGTGTGGCTCCTGTACCTGATCCCGACCCTGGTGCTGTTCCTGGCACCGACCGGCCTCGGACAACGCCGGACACCGACAACGGCGACCAGCGACAGCTGAGTCCGGGGCGTTGCACAGCTCGGCGCGACGGGGTGCTCTGCGTCGGTGCCGGTGCCGGGTGGGTCCGCAACCCGGCGGCGCGGGGTGCCGCTGCGCCCACCCGTGCCGCCCCTAGCGGCACGCATGCCCGCAGCTGGGGCGGAACGCGCCCGCACCCGCGTACGGCGAGAAGGGGACGTGTCGGGGGGTGTCCGCCCGCAGCGGTTGGCGCGTCAACGGGGAGTTAGTCGGTATGCAACCCCATCGCGCCGTTCCGAGGACGGACACCCCCCGACGCGGCCCCGACCCACCACCACCGGCGAGCAGGCGCACCCACCCCGCCCCGACCGCCGGAGGCACCCGGTAGGGTTCGCCTCCGGAAAGGGGAAGGTGAAGGCACCCGATGATCAGGGATCGCGACCCTCGAACACTCCGCACGCTTGGCCGGAGGACCCTCATATCGGCCTCGGTGACCGCTTTGTCGTTGACGGCCAGCGGATGCGTCGTCGTGCACGGCGAACGGGAGATCCTCCCGTCGACCACCCGCGCCGAAGCCGCCAAGGCCCTCCAGGAGTTCACGACCGCGTACAACGACGCCGACAAGGCCTACGACGCCTCCCTGGACGCCGAGCACACCACCGGCGCCCTCGCCGACATCGACTCGGCTCGTCTTGAGGCCGGCCAGAAGAACAACCCGGGCGGCAACCCGAACCACACGCCGCTGAAGCTGACGGACGCGAAGTTCACGATCCCGAAGAAGGCCGGCTGGCCCCGCTGGTTCGTCGTCGACGCCGCCGGCAACAAGGGCGGCACCGCCCGCTGGCTGCTCGTGTTCACCCGCAGCAGCCTCGACGACCCGTTCCAGGTCGCGTACCTGACCCTCGTCGCCCCCGGCAAGGTCCCGGAGTTCAAGAAGGACGCGGACGGCTGGGCCGAGTCGGTCCCCGTGAACTCGACGAGCTTGGCGGCGAAGCCCGGCGACCTGAGCCAGACCTACACGACGTACCTGAAGAACGGCGGGGCCGCCTTCGCGGACGGCCCGCACACCAGCCAGTGGCGTGCCCTGCGCGAGAAGAACACCAAGAGGCCGGGCCTGGTCACCCAGTACATCGACGAGCCGCTGACGAACGGCGACTACGGGCCGCTGGCGCTGCGCACGGCGGACGGCGGGGCGCTGGTGTTCTTCACCACGCGGCACTACGAGAAGCAGACGGCCTACGCGGGCACGACGTTCCCGACCCCGAACAAGGACGTGCTCGCCCTCACGAAGGGCGAGATCAAGCAGTCCCTCATGCTGGAGTTCGTCTCCAACGAGGTGGCGCTGGACCCGAAGGGCCAGGGCAAGGTGACGATCCTGGGCCGGATCCAGGGAATGACCTCCGCGGAGGGCTCGTAGTTCAAGCCCCGGCCAGCTCAGGGCCCCGGCCAGCTCAAAGCCGCGACCGGCTCAGGGCCTCAGCGCCGCGAAGGCCACGCCGACCCCGCGGAGTCGGCGTCGACGTACCGGCCGCAGACCTCGGTGAGCACCTCCAGCAGGCTCAACGGGTCCGGCAGCTCATGCTCCGGCCCGCGCACCCACCGCACCGCCCGGCCGTCACCGGGCAGCCGGGCCGGCGGCACGAGGACGTAGGAGCCACGGCAGTGCCAGCGCAGCCCGGGGTGCTCGTCCGCCGTCTCGGGGTGGCAGTCCAGTTCGCACGGCCACCACTCGTCCTCGTCCTCGGGCGTCCCGCGGGTGAGGGTGAAGAGGAGCATGCGGCCGTCGTCGCTCTCGGCGACCGGCCCGACCTCGACACCCTCCGCGAGCAGCCGCTCCAACGCGTCGCGACCGGCATCCAGGGGCACGTCGAGGACGTCGTGCACCATGCCGGTCGCGGTGATGAAGTTGGCTTCGGGCTGGTGGCGGGCCCAGCGCTCGATCTGGGCGCGGTCGGTGGTGGACTGCGTCTGCCAGGCGAAGGACACGGGGTGCCGGGCCGGGGTGGGACAACCGACGCGGTCGCAGGAGCAGCGGTAGCCGGCCGGGTGGGCCGCGGGCGCGAGGGGCAGTCCCGCGCCGGCGGCGGCGAGCAGCAGGGCCTCACGCCCGCCGTCACCGGCGGTCTCCTTCGGCCGGCGCCCGGCGCGCAGCCACTGGGTGAGTTTGCCCTGCAGGCCGGTCCGACCGCCGAACTCCGCGCTCATCTATCCCCTCGCCTCGCTGTCGTGCGGAACAGCATGCCCTATGGTCCCATCTTCCCTCGCACCGGGGGGCCAGTGCCCACATCCGGGGCAGGAGCTATGAGACGGGTACCGGTGGGGCGAGCGAGGCATATGCCGCACCGAGATCGGTGTCATTGCCCGCTTTGACCTGACATGGCGCCCTACCGTATCGCCATGGTCACAACGATCGCGCTGACGGGCCTGGCCACCGCGGCTTCCGTGGTCGCGCTGACCCTCACGGGACACGGCACCGCCCCGATGCCGCTCGAGTGGGGCAGCGGCCCGCTGACGGTGGCGGCACTCCCCCGGATCACGTACGTCGCGCACCGCGGCGGCGCCCACGAGGTCCCCGAGAACAGCATGTCGGGGCTGATGACCGCCTACCGGCGCGGTACGGCCCAGGTACTGGACTTCGACACGCGGCTGCTGCGCGACGGCACGCCGGTCGTGTTCCACGACGAGACCCTGAACCGCACCACCTACCTGGGCGGCGAGGTGCGCCGCCTGGACGCCCTGGAGTGGCAGGGCGTACGGCTGCGCCCGAGGGACGTACTGCCCGGGAGCTGGCGGTCCGAGCGACCGCCGACGGTCGCGGAGGTCCTGGACCGTTTCGGCGGGCGGATCGTGCTGATGCTGGAGGCGAAGGATCCGCGGAGTCTGGACCGGCTGGCCGGCCTGATCCGGGCGCGTGGCCTGACCCGCTCGGTCTTCGTGAACTCCAACGACCCCGGGGTGGCCCGGCGCGCCCACCGCCTCGGCCTGCTCACACAGGTGTGGCGCTCGGCGCGGCAGCTGCGCACGGACCGCCCGGAGCGCTGGCGGTCGTACGTCGACCTGCTGGACGTGGACCACCGGGCGCGCGACGCGGACCTGGTGCGGGCGGTGAACTCGGGGATCGCGCGGGTGTGGGCGCACACGGTGGTGACGGACGCGCAGCGGAACCGGGTGCTGGCGCTGGGGTGCACCGGGGTCATCACGGACACGCCGGGGCGGCTGGCGCGGGCCGCTCAGCGGGGCGCGAGGCCGTAGAGGGCGTAGTCGACGAGGGTGTCGGTGTACTCGTAGGAGATCGGGCCGGTGTACTGGAGCCAGCGCTGGGCGAGGGGGGAGACCCAGAGTTCGAGGGCGATGCGCGGGTCGACGTCCGGGCGGACCTGGCCGGCCTCCTGCGCGGAGCGCACCCGGTCGGCGTACATCTGGAGCGACGGTTCGAGGAGCTTGGCCACGGCGATGCGGCCCAGCTGCTCGTCGACCACTCCCTCGGCGGCCAGGGCGCGGGACGGGCCCTCGAAGCGGGGGTCCCGGAGCTGGTCGACGGTGAGGCGCAGGACGGCCTTGAGGTCGGCGGCGAGGTCGCCGGTGTCCGGGATGGCGAACTCGTACTCCGGGCCCGCGTCCCGGGAGGCCTGTTCGCTCAGGTCGAGGAAGGCCTCCAGCAGGACGTCGGCCTTGGAGGACCACCAGCGGTAGATCGTCTGCTTGCCGACACCGGCCCGGGCGGCGATGCCCTCGATGGTGGTCCTGGGGTAGCCGACCTCCGCGACGAGCGTGAGGGCGGCGTCGTAGATGGCGCGACGGGACCTCTCGCTGCGCCGGGTGGAGTCGGGGGCGGGCTGCGCGGACTTTTTCAGGCTCATGGCTCGAACTTATCAGGTTGACAAGACGGTGCGTCTCGTCGGACAGTATGGAGGAAGGAACGAGACGAAACGTCTCGTCGCATCATCACACTCACGAGAGGAGTCCCGGCAATGACCCGAGGCGGAGCCGGAAACATGCTGGGTGTCGGCGGAGCTCGCAAGAACCTCGGCCGCAACGCGCTGCGCGGCGGCGGCCGGGGCGGCCGGATCGGCGGCGGTCTCGATCCGCAGGCCCAGAAGCGCGAGCTGCTGCGCAAGCTCCAGGAGAAGCGGGAGCAGCAACGGGAAGGACAGGAGGGCGGTACGACCGACCGGTCGTCGTGAGCCTCCCCCGCCCGGGGGAGACCGTCCCCTCGCGCGCGGGATCCTCCCGGGACGTCCGGCGGATGTACTGAAGCGGTCGTGACACCGCGACGGAACCGCCACCGACGGACACCCGGGAGGAAACACCATGAGCGTGTGGACGAGACGACGGCTGCTCACCTCGGCGGCCTCGGCGGTCTCTGCGGCGGGACTCGCCGCCACGGCGGCCGTACCCGCGCGGGCGGCGGCCGGAAGGCCCCGGCCGGGGGACGCCGACATCGCGGACATCCTGCGGGCGCTGCCCGGACTGCGGCTGATCGAGGAGCGGCAGGACGCCGAACCGGGGTACCGCCACTTCGTCCTGGGCCTGCGCCAGCCGGTCGACCACACCGACCCCGCGGCCGGCACCTTCGAGCAGCGCCTCACCCTGCTCCACACCGCCGCCGACCGGCCCACGGTGCTGTTCAGCACCGGCTACCACGCCGCCCCCACCCCGCGGCGGACGGAACCGGCAACACTGCTGGGCGCCAACCAACTCCAGGTGGAACACCGCTACTTCGGCACCTCACGCCCTGCGGGCTCCGGCTACACCCACCTCACCATCCGCCAGGCCGCCGACGACCATCACCGCGTCGTCCGTCTCTTCCGCCGGGTCTACCCCGGCGCGTGGCTCTCCACCGGCAGCAGCAAGGGCGGCATGACGAGCGTCTACCACCGCCGCTTCCACCCCGGTGACGTGGACGGCACGGTGGTCTACTCGGCCCCGAACAACGTCGACGACCGCGAGGACTCCGCCTGCCTGCGCTTCCTGGAGACGGTCGGCTCCGCCCCCGACCGCGAGGCCGTCAAGGCCGCCCAGCGCCGGATGCTGCTGCACCGGGCCGAGTTGGTCGCCCGCTACGAGGCCTGGGCGTCCGCCACCGGTGACACCTTCCGCATCATCGGCAGCGCCGACAAGGCATTCGAAATCGCCGTGCTGCGTGTGCTGTTCATGTTCTGGCAGCGCGCGACGCCGGCCGACACCGGCGCGATCCCCGGCCCGGAGGCGACGACCGAAGAGCTGTACACGTGGCTGGACCGCTGGGCGGGGCTGTCCCTGTACGCCGACACGACGGCCGGGCGGTTCATCCCGTACTGGTACCAGATCGGCACGCAGTTGGGGTACGGCGAGGTCCCCACCGCCCATGTGGCGGACCTGCTGCGCCACCCGGACGGCATCGCGGCGCGCAACTTCGTCCCCCGGGACATCCCCATGGCCTTCGACACGACCGCCATGCCGGACATCGACCGCTGGGTCCGCCGTCGCGGGAGCCGGATGCTGTTCGTCAACGGCGCCCAGGACCCGGCCGTGGCCGAGCACTTCCGGCCCGGGGGCGCCGACTCACGGCTCCTGTGGGTGCCGGGCGGCAATCACAGCGTCGACATCGCGAACCTGTCCCCCACCGACCGGGCGTCGGCGGAGGACACGTTGTCCCGCTGGGCCGGTCAGGAGTACTTCACGCAGACGTTGGGCACGTAGCCCACGGTGCCGCGGTAGTTGACCTTGCGCCAGTAGTGGTAGCTCTTGATCCCGCAGGCGTTCTTGTACGAGCCGCCGTCGACACCCTTGATGTCACAGCCCTTGGTGCCCTTGTACCAGAGGCGCAGGATGGTCGACTTGGTGCGCGAGTTGATCTTAGGCGTACCTGACAGGAGGCCGGTGATCAGGGTGCGGGCGGCCAGGCGTCACCCCAGTCCGCGTCACGTGCGGCCTTGTACAGGTCGCCGTGGCGCTTGGTGACGGTGGCGCGGCTCAGGGACGGTTCGGTCTCGCAGAGGTCGAGGAGGACCTGGCCCTTGCGGATCTGGGGCTTGCGTACGACGCGTGCGGGGGCCGGTTCGGCGGGGAAGCGGGCGGCGGCGACGTAGCTGAACTTCTCGTCCTCGTAAGGGAGGGAGCCGCCCTTGACCTGGCGGTGCAGGGAGGAACGGCTGACCCGGGCGGAGAAGTGGCACCAGTCCGTGCCCGGGACGATGGGGCAGTCCGCGCTGTGCGGGCAGGGGGCGGCGATGTGGAAGCCGGCGACGATCAGCCGGTCGCGGGCCTCGATGACACGGGCGTAGCCGTCGGGGGTGCCGGGTTCGACGATCACGACGGCCCGGGCGGCGGCCGCGGCGGCGTCGACGAGGGCGGTGCGGTCGGGGGCGGTCAGCTCGTTGAGGACGTAGGAGACCGTGACGAGATCAGTGCTCTCGAGGGTGAGCGCCGCTCCGATCCGAGAGCGCTGCCACTGTACGTTCCGCAGGGCCGGGTTGGCCGCGGCGATCTCCCGGCCGAGGGCCAGCGCGGGCTCGGCCCAGTCGAGCACGGTGACGGGCCGCTCCCCGTCCCAGGTCGCGGTCACGGCCCAGGCCGCGGCGCCCGTACCGCCACCGAGGTCCAGGTGCCCGCCGGGCGCCCACCCGGGCACGGCGTCCGCGAACGCCTCGAGCGCCGACCGCACCGCCTCGAAGGTCGCGGGCATCCGGTAGGCGGCGTAGGCGGCGACATCGGCCCGGTCCCGGAGGATGGGAGCGTCGGTGGGGGTGGCCCCGCGGTAGCTGGCGATCAGCCGCTCGACCGCCCGCGAGGCCTGCCGGGGCGGCAGCCCGTCGAGCAGACCGGCGAGTGCGGCGCGGAGGGTTTCGGCCGGGAGTGCGGGGGCGTTCACCCGGCGATTCTACGAGGGGGCGAGGGAGAGAGCGCCGCTCGCCACCGAGAGTTCTGCCCTCTTGGGAGAGCAGCGCTCTCAGATCCCCCGTACCGCCCGGGCCACCCGCGCCCCCGCCGCCGCCCTGGGCGCGTTGTCCGGGCGGCGGCGGCGTGGGTGGACCGTGTTGGTGAGGAGGATCAGGAACGTGTCCGTCGCCGGGTCGAGGACGAGGGACGTGCCGGTGAAGCCCGTGTGGCCGGCCGCGCCCCGGCCGGCCAGGTCGCCCATGAACCACGGCTGGTCCAGGGAGAAGCCGAGGCCGGGCGGGGTGAAGAGGAGCTCGACGAAGTCGGGCCCGAGGATGCGGGCGGGACCGTAGGAGCCGCCGGCGAGGAGGGTGCGGCAGAACACCGCGAGGTCCCGGCCCGTGGAGAACAGGCCCGCGTGGCCCGCCACGCCGCCCAGCGCCCAGGCGTTCTCGTCGTGGACCTCGCCCCGCAGCATCCCCCGGTCCGCCTTGGCCCACGGCCGCCGCTGGTCCTCCGTGGCCGCCGCCCCGGGGCACGGCCCGAACTCCGTCGCCGTCATGCCCAGCGGCCGGGTGATGCCGTCGCGGAAGAGGACGTCGAGCGTGCGGCCTGTGACGCGTTCCAGGACGTACTGGAGGAGCAGCATGTTCAGGTCGGAGTAGCAGTACGAGCCGGCCACGCCGACCGGCGGCTCCGCCTGGAGCATCGCCAGCCGGTGCGCGGCGTCGGCGCAGTCGTACAGCGGGAGTTCGGGCCGCAGCCCGGAGGTGTGGGTGAGCAGCTGCCGCACGGTGACGCCGTGCCGGGCCACCCCCGTGAAGTCGGGCAGATACGCCCCCACCCTCGCGTCGATGCCCAGCGTGCCGCGCTCTATCTGCTGCACGGCGGCCACGGACGTGAACAGTTTCGTCAGGGACGCCAGGTCGAAGGGTGTGCCGACGGTCATCGGGACCCGGTCCTCGGCGGGCAGCTCCACACCGGCGTCGGCGTCCTCGTCGTAGGCCGCGTAGCGCACGGCCCAGCCCGCCGCCTCCTCCACCGCGATCACCGGGCCACGCCCGACGACCAGGACCGCACCCGGCGCCCAGGGGCGCTGCCCGGTGGTGAGGACGTGGACCTCCCGGACGAGATGACGCAGTTCCGCGGGGTCGAGTCCGGCCCGTTCCGGCGTGCCGTCGCGCAGTCTCGGTGCGCTCAGCTGTCCGCTCCCTCCGCGCTCGCGGTCCTGCTCTCCGTCTTCGAGGTGTTCGAGGCCTTCGAGTCCTTCGAGACCTTCCAAGGTCGGCACATTCCCATGAAGCAGGCCACTGCCACCAGTGCGGCGGCCAGTTGGACGACGGCCATCGGGACGGCGGTGTCCTCGCCGGCGACGCCGACCAGCGGGGAGGCGATCGCGCCGATGAGGAACGACGACGTGCCGAGCAGGGCGGACGCGGAGCCGGCGTTGTGCTTGGTGCGCATCAGGGCGAGGGCCTGGGTGTTGGGCAGGGTGATGCCCATCGCGGACATGAGCACGAAGAGCGCGACGGCGACGGGCACGAGACCGACCTCGCCGAACACGCCCGTGGACATCAGCAGCAGCGCGGTCGCGGCGGTGATGACGATCGTCAGTCCGATGCCCAGCACCCGGTCCAGGCTGACCCGGCCGACCAGGATCTTGCCGTTGATCTGGCCGACGAGGACCAGCCCGACGGAGTTGACGCCGAACAGCAGGCTGAACGTCTGCGGGGAGGCTCCGTAGATCTCCTGGATGACGAACGGGGACGCCGAGATGTAGGCGAAGAGCGAGGCGAAGGCGAAGCCGCCGGTGAGGGTGTAGCCGGCGAAGGGCCGGTCGGCGAGCAGGCCGCGCATCGCGCGCAGTGCCTCACCGACGCCGCCGCTGTGGCGCTCGGCGGGCGGCAGGGTCTCGGGCAGCTTCGTCCAGACCAGGACGCCGATCGCGATGCCGATGACGGTGAGGACGACGAACACGCCCCGCCAGTCCGTCACGCGCAGGACCTGTCCGCCGATCAGCGGCGCCACGATCGGGGCGACCCCGGAGATCAGCATGAGGGTGGAGAAGAAGCGGGCCATGGCCATGCCGTCGTAGAGGTCGCGGACGACGGCCCGGGCGATGACGATCGCGGCGGCGCCCGCGAGGCCCTGGGCCAGCCGGAAGGCGACCAGGAGCTCGACGGTGGGGGCGAGGGCGCACAGGACGGTGGCGACGACGAAGACGGCGAGCCCGGCGAGCAGCGGGCGGCGGCGCCCCCAGCGGTCGCTCATCGGCCCGACGACGAGCTGCCCGAGCGCCATGCCGGCCAGACAGGCGGTGAGCGTGAGCTGGACGGTCGCGGCGGGCGCGTGCAGGGAGCGGGTGACCTCAGGCAGCGACGGGAGGTACATGTCCATCGCCAGCGGCGGTACGGCCGTCAGGCTCCCGAGGAGGAAGGTGACCAGGAGCCCGGTGCGGCGGTGCGATGTGAGGTCGGGCCGCTCCCCCTCCTCGACTGCTGCGGCCCCCTGCTCGGTGTTCGATATGGACGCCCCACCCTCGGGCATGAGTCCCTCCCTGTTCGATTCGATCGCCCCCTATGCTCTCAGCTCGTACGGACTGCTCGGGGTCACGAGGTGAAGGCGGGGCGGTAATGACGGCGGACACGGTGCGGTGGGGCATCCTGGCGACCGGTGGGATCGCGGGCGCGTTCACGGCGGATCTGATCGACCTGCCGGACGCGGAGGTCGTGGCGGTGGCGTCGCGGTCCGAGGAGTCGGCGAAGGCGTTCGCGGAGCGGTTCGGGATACCCCGGGCGTACGGCGACTGGAACGCGCTGGCGCGGGACGAGGACATCGATGTCGTCTACGTCGCCACTCCGCACACGGCGCACCGGACCGCCGCCGGCCTCTGTCTGGCGGCCGGGCGGAACGTGCTGTGCGAGAAGCCGTTCACGCTGAACGTCGGCGAGGCGGCGGAACTCGTGGCGCTGGGGCGGGAGCACGGGCGCTTCCTGATGGAGGCGATGTGGATGTACTGCAATCCGCTGGTGCGGCGGCTGAAGTCGCTGGTGGACGACGGCGTGATCGGCGAAGTGCGCAGTGTGCAGGCCGATTTCGGGCTGGCCGGTCCGTTCCCGCCGTCGCACCGGCTGCGGAACCCGGAGCTGGGCGGGGGCGCGCTGCTGGATCTCGGCGTGTATCCGGTGTCGTTCGCGCAGCTGCTGCTCGGGGAGCCGTCGGACATCGCGGCGCGAGCGGTGCTCTCCGAGGAGGGCGTCGATCTCCAGACAGGAGCACTGCTCTCCTGGGAGAGCGGCGCTCTTGGTTCGGTGCACTGCTCCATCGTCGGCGGTACGGCGACCTCCGCTTCGGTCACCGGCTCGCAGGGCCGTATCGACATCCCGGACGGGTTCTTCTTCCCGGACCGTTTCGTGCTGCACCGGGACGGCCGTGACGCCGAGGAGTTCACGGCCGATCCGGGGGACGGGCCGCGCAACAGCCTGCGCCACGAGGCCGCCGAGGTGATGCGCGCCCTGCGCGCCGGCGAGACCGAGTCCCCGCTCGTCCCGCTCGACGGCACGCTCGCCGTGATGCGGACGCTCGACGCGATCCGGGACCGCGTCGGCGTCAGCTACCCCGGCGAGACGGACGGGCACCCCGGCGAGACGGGCGAGCCGCACCTCACGCCGGCTTGAGCCCCTGCTCCCCCACCTCCGTCACGAAGGACGCGGCCGTCGTGACGGGCGCCCCCTGCGTGGTCACGTACGGCACGGTCTTGAAGTCGGCCCGTGCCGACTCCTGCCCCAGCGCGACCGTCACATAGCCGCGCCGCCCGTTGAAGAACTTCAGGTGGGGGTTGGCGGACATGTAGGTGTCCCAGGTCGCGGGCTTGTCGGCGCCGTCCCGGCCGCTGGAGATCGAGGTGGCCACGATCTCCGTGCCGAGCGTCGCCGAGGACCGGTCGTCGAAGTCGTCCTTGATGTCGAAGGCGTACGCCGAGTGGACGTCGCCGCTGAGCACCATCAGGTTCTCGACGCCGGCGGCCTTCGCCCCGTCGAGGACGCGCCGGCGTGAGGCGCTGTAGCCGTCCCAGGCGTCCATCGACACCCGTGACGGGGTGGTGGCGTCCATGTGCCGCCGGGCGAACATGACCTGCTGCGGTACGACGTTCCACAGCGCCCGCGAGGAGCGCCAGCCGTCGAGCAGCCACCGTTCCTGCGTCGCGCCGGTCATGGTGCGCGCCGGGTCGTCGGACTCGGGTCCCGGGACGTGCGCCTGGTCGCCGTAGGCCTGGTCGGAGCGGTACTGGCGGGTGTCCAGGACGTCGAACTGGGCGAGCCGGCCCCAGCGCAGGCGGCGGTAGAGCCGCATGTCCGGGCCGGCCGGGCGCTGCGGGCTGCGCAGCGGCTGGTTCTCCCAGTAGGCGCGGTAGGCGGCGGCGCGGCGCAGCAGGAACTCCTCCGGCGGGACGTCGTTCTCGGGGATCTCGTCGGCGTAGTTGTTCTCGGTCTCGTGGTCGTCCCAGGTGACGACGAAGGGGTGCGCGGCGTGTGCGGCGCTCAGGTCCGGGTCGGACTTGTAGAGGGCGTACCGAAGGCGGTAGTCCTCCAGGGTCAGCGTCTCGCGGTTGAACAGGTCGGGCAGGGTGCGGTCGGTGTACTTGCGCTGGCCGCCGGCGGAGTTGACGGCGTACTCGTAGAGGTAGTCGCCGAGGTGGAAGACGAGGTCGACGTCGTCGTCGGCGAGATGGGCGTACGGCGTGTAGTAGCCGTCGTGGTAGGCCTGGCAGGAGACGGCGGCGAGGGTGAGGCCCAAGACGCGGCTGCCGGGGTCCGGGGCGGTGCGGGTGCGGCCGGCCGGGCTGACCCAACGGCCGACGCGGAAGCGGTAGTAGTAGACGCGGCCGGCGTCCAGATCGCCCACCTCGACGTGGACGGTGTGGTGGAACTCGGGGTGCGCGGTGGCGGTGCCGCGCCGGGCGATGCGGCGGAACCGCTCGTCGTGGGCCAGCTCCCACTGGACGGTGACGCGCTCGGCGGGCAGTCCGCTGTCGGCCTGGAAGGGGGCGGGTGCGAGGCGGGTCCACAGGATCACGGAGCCGGGCTGGGGGTCGCCGGAGCCGACGCCCAGCGTGAACGGGTTCTCGGTGATCCGCGCGGCGTCGAGTTCGGCGGCGGCCGCGACTCCGGCCGAGGGCAGATTGGTCGCGAAGGCCAGCGCGGCGGCGGCTCCGGTGGTGGTGAGGAAGCGGCGTCGGCCGATGTGCCGGGCGGCCGCGCGGAGTTCGGGGGCGTGCTGGGACGGGCGTGCTGCGGGTGTCATCCGGTCCTCCCCTGGCGAATGGCTGCACGGGGCATTGGAGTGGCCGGGGGCGACACCTGGTCGACGTGAACACCGCACGCACGTGACGGACGGATGAGTTCCGCATGGCGGGGCCTCCCGTACGCTGCGGGCCCATGAATGCCAAGGAAAATGCAGTCGCGGTGGTGACCGGGGCCGGATCCGGCATCGGCCGGGCGGTCGCCGTGGAACTGCTCCGCGCGGGCTGGTCGGTGGCGCTGGCGGGCCGGCGCGTCGAGGCACTGGAGGAGACGGCGGCCCTGGCGCCCGAGGGCGCGGCTCTCGCCGTACGGACGGACGTCTCACGGCCGGAGGACGTGTCCGCCCTCTTCGCCTCCGCCGTCGAGCGCTTCGGGCGGGTCGACCTGCTGTTCAACAACGCGGGCACGTTCGGCCCCGGCGGCGTTCCGGTCGAGGAGCTGCCCTACGAGGCGTGGCGGCACGTGGTGGACACCAACCTCAACGGGGCGTTCCTGTGCGCGCAGGCGGCGTACCGGCAGATGAAGGAGCAGGATCCGCGGGGCGGGCGGATCATCAACAACGGGTCCATCTCGGCGCACACACCCCGGCCGCACTCGGTGGCCTACACGGCGACCAAGCACGCGCTGACCGGCCTGACCAAGGCACTGTCGCTGGACGGGCGGCCGTACGGGATCGCGGTGGGGCAGATCGACATCGGCAACGCGGCGACCGACATGACGTCCCGTATGCAGACGGGAGCGCTTCAGGCGAACGGGGAGGTGGCTCCGGAACCGGTGATGGACGTCGCCGATGTGGCCCGCACGGTGCGGCACATGGCGGAGCTGCCGCTGGAGGCGAACGTGCAGTTCGCGACCGTACTCGCTACGGCGATGCCGTACGTCGGGCGCGGCTGAGCGCCGAGCCCGCGGTCGTCAACTCCTCAACCTGCACAAGCGGAATTGCAACGTCCGCACTATTGCGGCCGGTAGGGCGCTTATGCTCAAATCTCCTACACCAAAGCTTCACAGTTGGAGCAAAGAGCTTCCATTGGCCACCTTCTGGGGGGAGGCGGCAGTCGTTCCACGGACCGGGTGGGGGTGGACCCCGCGAGGGACCGCGGAGTACGCACCGGTGCGTGGAACGACTGCCGCGTAGATCGACCCCGTCACCGCCCGAGCAGCTGGTCGATCTCGGCCAGTTGCCCGCCGGTCAGTGCTCCCTTCGCCATCGCACCCGCGTTCTCCTCCGCCTGCGCGACCGAGCGGAAGCCCGGGATGGGGACGGTGGCGGGGCTGCGGGCCCACAGCCAGGCCAGGGCGCCCTGGGCGAGGGTCCGGCCCTCACTGGTGAGGATGGAGCGGACGGCCTCGACGCGGGCGAGCCACTCGGGGTCGGCGCCCGATCCGTCACCGAAACCCTGGAGCCAGGCCGGCGGCCTGCTGCGGATGTCCCCGCTCTCCAGCGGCTGGCGGGCCCGGCGCTTCCCGGCGAGCAGCCCCATGGCGAGCGGACTCCGGTTGATGCTGGCCAGGCCCCTCTCCTCGCAGAGCCGGAGCATGTCGGGCGCGTCCTGGAGGACGTTGAGGGCGTGCTGGACGGCGGCGCAGTGCGGGCCCTCGGCGAACACGGCGGCGCGGGCCGGGTCGTCGGTACTCCAGGCGTAGGCGCGTATCAGCCCTTCGCGCACCAGGTCCTCGCAGGTATCGCGGAGGAGGGCGGCGTGCTCGGGGTCGGCGTCCCCGATGTGGAACTGGTACAGGTCCACATGGTCGGTGTCGAGGCGGCGCAGGGACGCGGTCAGGGCGCGGCGCAGGTGGGCCGGGGAGTCGTCGCTGCCGTCGGCGGTCCGCGTCCGCTCGTCGAAGAGGTAGCCCCACTTGGTGGCGACGACCACGTCGGCCCTGCGCTTGCCGAGGGCCCGGCCCAGCACGCGTTCGCTGTGCCCGGTGCCGTAGTTGTCGGACGTGTCGAAGAAGGTGACGCCCAGGTCGAGGGCGTGCCGCACCGCCCGCACCGACTCCTCGTCGTCGACCTTCCCCCAGCCGAGCGGCAGCCCGTCGGCCGCCTGCCACTCCCCGCCGATCGTCCAGCAGCCGAAGCCCAGGGCGCTCACCTCGATGCCGCTGCGTCCCAGTGTGCGTGTGGTGTCCATGCCCGGGGACGCTACGAGTTGGAGTCCACTCGAAGGCAAGACCCCCGGAGTGCGCTGTTTCAGGCCTGGCCGGTCTCGAAGCGGGAGATCCTGCCGTCGTCGTCGACCGTGAAGCTCCACCGGGTGCGCATCTCGCCCCAGGTGTCGTTGTTGTAGTGGGCGACGAGGGAACGGCCGTCGTTGGACTCGCTGTCGACCTGCATATGGCCGTGGGACAGGAAGATCTCCCGGTCCACCCAGTCGGCGAGGTCGCGGTCGGAGCCGTCGTCCGCCATGGTCGCGCCCGGCGCGAGGAGCTCCATGAAGCTCTCGCGGTCGTGGTTGTTCACGGCGGTCACGAAGGCTCGGACGGCCGGGTCGCTGAGGCGCGTGGTCTGAATCGTCATGCCAGTCAGCCTCGTACCGGTCGGCGGGCCACGCCACCCGTACCACCCGAACGGCGTCCCGGGCGGCTCCGCCGGGTGTCGCGGGAGGTCGGGGGTGCGACGGTGGAAGCGCGACGAGGAGAGCCCTCGAAGTTCCTGCTGCCTGCTCCGGGAGACGACGTGAGGCCTTACGACCGACGTGATCTGGGCCTGCTGCTGCTCCGGCTGGGGACGGGCGGTGTGCTGGCCGCCCACGGCACGCAGAAGCTGTTCGGCTGGTTCGGCGGAGGCGGCATCGAGGGCACGGGGCAGTTCATGGAGTCCGTCGGCTACGTCCCGGGCGAGGTGAGCGCGACGGCGGCGGGCCTCGCGGAGAGCGGCGCCGGCACACTGCTGGCCCTGGGCCTGGCCACTCCCGCTGCCGGTGCCGCGGCGGCCGGTGCGATGGCGGGGGCGGCCGCGGTGCACACACCGAACGGGTTCTTCAACCAGGGCGGCGGCTACGAGTACGCGGCGACGCTGGGCCTGACGGCCGCCGGCCTGGCCGTCACCGGCCCGGGGCGGCTCTCCCTGGACCATCTGCTCGGGCACGCGGTGAACCGGGGCTGGATGATTCCGGCGGCGTTCGCCGCGACGGCGGCCGGGACCGCGCTGGTGGTGGGGGCGCGGAACAAGCGCCTGCGGAAGGCGAAGGAAGGCGAGCAGGACCCGCTGTTCGACGAGGAGTACCTGGAGTAGCGGGCGGGGCGATGTCAGACCCACGTGGCAGGCTGCGCCCCCATGACCGATCACACGCCGCATGCCCCCGCACCCGAACTGTGGGCCACCATCGACACCCTGTGGGAGTGGCTCGACGCCAACCGCCCGGTCGAGGGCCGCGAGGGCGTACTGCTGCGCATCCTGAAACTCTCCGAGGAGGTCGGCGAGGTCTCCGAGGCGGTGATCGGCGCGACGGGGCAGAACCCGCGCAAGGGTGTGACGCACACCTGGGACGACGTGCAGGCGGAGCTGTGCGACGTCGTCATCACGGCGCTGGTGGCCCTGCGGACGCTGACGCCGGAGGCGCGGGAGGTGTTCGGGCGGCATCTGGAGCGGGTGACAAAGCGGTCGCTGGCCTCGGCACCGCGTTGATCCGAACGCCCCACATGACTTGACCACGTCAGGCTACGCTGCGACGGAGACGCCGAACGGCCGAAGCCTGGCCCGGCCAGGGGTGAGGAGTTCGGTGACGGGGGTGGACCGGAGGTTCCGGTCCCTGGTGGTCGCGCACGCCGTGTCGGCCTACGGGACCTACCTGAATCTGATCGCGCTCAGCCTGTTCTCGTACGAGGTCACCGGTAGCGCCCTGGGCGTGGGTGCGGTGATGGCGGTGCGGCTGCTGTCCGGCGTCACGGCCGGTCTCGCCGCCGGGGCCGTGACCGCCAGGCTCACGCGCCGGACCCTCATGGTGGTGACGGACCTCGCCCAGACCCTCGCCATGGTGGTGCTCGCCCTCTGGGCGTCGCGCACGCCGCTGTGGGTGCTGCTTGGGGCGGTGGTGGTGCTGGGCGCGGGGAACACGTTCTTCAACGTCGCCCTGCGCAGCGCGGTTCCGGTCATGGTCGGGCAGGACGACCGCGCCCGGGCGAACGGGGTGCTGGTCACGGCCCGGTCCGTCGCCACGGTGCTGGGTTTCGCCTCGGCCGCGCCGGTCATCTCTCTCGGCGGTTTCGGTGTCGCGTTCGGGGTCAACGCCGCGAGCTTCGCGGTGTCCGCCGCCGCGGTGCTGGTGCTCCGGCCGCGCACGGACACCGACCGCGACACGGACCGCGACGGCGACACCGGCGGCGACGCGGTGAGCTACCCGGGGGCCGCGGAGGTCGGCGGGGAGGGGTCCTCACCAGGGCGTGGCGGGCGACTGCGGCGCCGAGTGGCGGGCCTCGCGGGCCCGTTGCTCGGCCTGATCGCGCTGCGGGGGCTCGACGCGCTGGCGTCCGCGTCGCACAACGTCGCCCTTCCGCTGGCGGCGCACGCGGCCGAGCCGTCCGATCCGGCGGTGTTCATGGCCCGGTTCTGGGCGGCGTGGGCGGTGGGCACCCTGCTCGCCCACCAGGTCCTCAAACGCCGGTCACACGGGACGTCCTGGGGCGAGCGCGCGTTCGCCGTCGGCACCTGCGCGATGTCGCTCTGCTTCGTGGCCGCGTTCACCGGCCCGCCCGCCCCTGCCCTGATCGCGGCGGCCGTGGCGGCCGGGTTCGCGGACGGCTGGACCGAGATCGTCTACACCTCGCGCCTCCAGGCGGCCCCCGACCGGCAGCGCGGCCGGCTGTTCGGACTGTCCGCCACCGCCGAGCAGTCCGGGTTCGCCCTGGGCACGATCGCCGCCGCGGCCGCGCTCGAGGCCCTGCCGGCGCTCGCCGTCGTGGGTGTCTTCCACGGGGCCGCGGCGTGCGGGGCGCTGGTTCTGCTGCTGCTCACCGTCCGGCGGCGCGACGCGCGTAGCGCCGAGGACCGTTCAGACCGTTCGTCCACCGGTGGAGCAGACCGTTCGTCCGCCGCCGGAGAAGACCGTTCGTCCACCGGCGGAGACAAGGGAGAGGACACGCATGGAACGTCTACGGGGGCAAGTCGTCTGCCAGGGCCCTGAACCCGAACGCACCGAAGACGATCCGGTCGACGCCGTGCGGGCGCTGCTGAGCGCCGCCCGGTCCGCTTCCGGCGGAGCCGTCGTCACCGTCGCCGCCGACGGCCCGACGACCTCGCGGTCGTATCCCGAACTGCTGGACGCGGCCCGCCGTATGCTCACCGGCCTGCGGGCCCACGGGCTGCGGCGCGGCGACACGGTGGTGCTGTGCGGGCTGCCGCTCGCCGAGTTCTTCCCCGCCTTCTGGGCCTGTGTGCTCGGCGGTGCCCTGCCGGTGGCCATCGCCGAGCATCCCGCGCCGGGCTCCCCGGCCTTCGAACGCCTGCGGCAGGCCTGCGCGTTACTCGACCGGCCACTGGTCCTGACCGACGCGTCCGGCGCCGCGGCGCTCGCCCACGCCACGCCCGCACCGCGCGTCGCCCTCGCCGGGGACTGCCTGAACGCGCCGCACGCGGACGACCAGGACGGTTCTGAGGACCACGTCGAGCCGGACCCGTCCGACACCGCCCTGCTGATGCTGTCCTCGGGCAGCACCGGCGTACCGAAGGCGGCGCGGCTGACGCACGCCGGGCTCGCCGACTTCGCGGCGAGCAGCCGGCGGATCCTCGACGTCCGCCCGGACGACACCATGGTGAACTGGCTGCCGGTCGACCACAGCGGCGCCTTCCTGCTCTACCACCTGCTCGCGGTCTTCACCGGCTGCACCAACGTCCACGCACCCACCGAGCGGGTGCTCGCCGACCCGCTGCGCTGGCTCGACCTCCTCCACGAACACCGGGCGCGGCACAGCTGGGCACCGACCTTCGCCTACCGGCTGGTCGCGGACGCGCTCGCCGAACGGCCCGACGGCCACTGGGACCTGGGCGGCCTCAAGTCCCTGCTGTGCGGGGGCGAGCGGGTCGTGCTGCCGGTGCTGCGCCGCTTCCTCGACGCGACGGCCCCGTACGGGGTGCGCGAGGAGCACATCGCCCCGGTCTGGGGCATGGCCGAGACGGTCACGGCCGTCACCTACGGCCGGCTCGACCGGCCCGGGACCGTGCACCGCCTGCTCAAGAGCAGCCTGGGCGAGGACCTGGTCCCGGCCGGTGCGGACGCCCCGGACGCCGACTGCGTCACCTTCGTCGCGTCCGGCTATCCCGCGCACGGCGTCACCCTGCGCGTCGTCGACGACCGCGGCGACCTCGCCCCGCCGGGCCGGATCGGCCGGCTCCAGGTCCACTCCCCCGCGCGGCTCACCCCCGGCTACGTCGACAACCCCGAGGCCGACGCCGCGGCCTACCCCGCCGGGCGGGACTGGCTGGACACGGGCGATCTGGCCTTCCTCGACTCCGGCCAGGTCGTCATCACGGGCCGGCGCAAGGACCTGATCATCCTCAACGGCCACAACGTGTACTGCCACGAGGTGGAGGAGACCGCCACCACCGTCGACGGCGTCCGGCAGGGCGAGATCGCCGCCTGCGGCATCCCGCATCCGGAGCGGGGCACGGAGGAACTCGCGGTGTTCTTCGTCAGCCGCGGCGCTCCCGAGGACACCCGGATCGCCACGGAGCTGAAGGCGGCGCTGTTCACCCGCCTCAGGCTCACCGCCGCGTACGTCCTGCCCGTGCCGGTGGACGAGTTCCCGCGCACGCCGGCGGGCAAGGTGCGCCGCGCGGAACTCCAGAGCAGGCTGATCGACGGCGGCTTCGGCGGCACGGCCCCTGATGCCGGGCCGGACGCGGACACCGTGGCCCACGCTGTCCGGGAGGAACTGGGCGCCGTGCTGGGCCTCCCGGTCGACGTGAACGTGCCGTTCTACGAACTCGGCCTGACCTCCGTACTGCTGGTGCGCCTGCGGAACCGGCTGGCGGAACGTCTCGGCATGCCGATCGCGCAGACCGCGTTCTTCGAGCATCCGACGGTCACGGCGCTCGCCGCGCATCTCACGAGCCGGCCGGCGGCGGCAGCCGCGCCGGACACGGAGACTTACCACGGCACGACCCTGTCCACATCCCCCGATCAACGGGTCGCCGTCATCGGACTGGCGCTGCGCTTCCCCGGCGCGAACTCGGCGGAGGAGTTCTGGGCCAATCTGCGGGACGGCGTGGACAGCGTCCGGGTCTTCGGCGAGCCGCAGCTCATGGCATCCGGCCACGTGCCCGTCGCCGGAGTCCTCGACGGCGTCGAGGAGTTCGACACGGACTTCTTCGGGCTGAGCCCCAAGGAGGCCGGGCTCACGCATCCCGCGCACCGGCTGTTCCTGGAGTGCTGCCACCAGGCGCTGGAGGACGGCGGCCACGCGGCGACCGCGCCGGGCGTCAGGGTCGGGGTGTTCGCCGGGTCGGGCATGAACCTCTACGACCACCAGCAGCCCTCCGCCGACAGCTCGCCGTACGACCCGGCCGACCCGGCCGCCGGAATGCAGACGGCCATCGGGCAGGAGCCGGACTTCCTCGCCACGCGGGTCGCCTACCGGCTCGGTCTCACCGGCCCGGCGATCGGTGTGCAGACGGCCTGTTCCACGTCGCTGGTCGCGGTGCACCTGGCGGTCCAGGCGCTGCTGACCGGTGACACGGACCTGGCGCTGGCGGGCGCCGCGGCCGTGCATCTGCCCCAGGAGAGCGGCTATCACAGCCACCCCGGGTCGATCCTGTCCCCCACCGGACGGTGCCGCGCCTTCGACGCGGAGGCCGACGGCACGGTCGGCGGCAACGGCGTGGCCGCCGTCCTGCTCAAGCGCCTCGACCGGGCACTGGCCGACGGCGACACCGTGCACGCGGTGATCCTGGGCTCCGCGGTCAACAACGACGGCGCCGCCAAGGTCGGCTTCAGCGCCCCCGGCGTCGACGGACAGGCCGACGTCGTACGGCAGGCCCTGCGCAGGGCCGACGTACCCGCGGAGACGATCTCGTACGTGGAGGCGCACGGCACCGGGACGCGGCTCGGCGATCCGGTGGAACTCACGGCGCTGGCCCGGGTGCTGGGCGAGGGCGCGGGGCGCTCGGGCCGTTCCGGCGGTTGTGTCGTCGGCTCGGTGAAGCCCAACATCGGGCACCTCGACAGCTGTGCCGGAATGGCCGGGCTCATCAAGACGGTCCTGATGCTGCGCCACCGCACCCTGGTGCCGACACCGCATCTGACCCGGCCCAACCCGGAACTCCCGCTGGCCGACGGACCGTTGACTCTGGCCATGGAACTGCGGCCCTGGGCGGTGCCGGACGGTGCGCCCCGCCGGGCCGGGGTCAGCGCGCTCGGCGTCGGCGGCACCAACGCCCATGTGGTGCTGGAGGAGGCCCCGCTCGCTCGCCCGCGTTCCGCTGAGGAGCCGCCGGTCCTGGTCCCCGTGTCGGCTCGCGACACCGAGGCCCTCGCCGAGCTGACGGCCGCGCTCCGCGACCGGCTGCTGGCCCGGCCGGACCTCCAGGCCGCCGATGTGGCCGCCACCCTGGCCCTCGGCAGGCCGCACCGCGCGGCACGCACCGCCGTGGTCGGCCGCACGGCCGGCGAACTCGCCCGCGCGCTGGAGGAAGACAACCGCCCCGAGGCCTCCCCTCCCGGCCCGGTCGCCTTCGCCTTCCCGGGCCAGGGCAGCGCCCGCCGCGGCATGGCGAGCGGCCTCTACGCCACGCACCCGGCCGCACGGACCACGCTCGACCGGTGCGAGAAGCTCTACGCCGGGGAGTTCGGCGGCAGCCTGCTGGAACCGCTCCTGGCCGCCCCCGGCCTCACCGATCTCACAGATCTCGCCGATGTCGCCGGCCTCGCCACGGAAGACTGCATCTGGTCCACCGAGACCGCGCAGGCCGCCCTCTTCGCCCATCAGGCGGCGCTGGCGGACGCCTGGCGGGCCGCCGGAATACGCCCCGGGCTTCTGATCGGCCACAGCGTCGGCGAGTACGCCGCCCTGTACGCGGCCGGCGCCCTGACCCTGGAGGACGGGCTGCGGCTCACCGCCTGGCGCGGGCGTCTCATGCAGGACCGCTGCCCGGCCGGAGGCATGCTCGCCGTCCGGGCCGACCAGGCCACCGCCCGACGCGTCGCGGACGCCGCCGGTGCGGAACTCGCCGCGGTCAACGGCCCGCGCGCCCAGGTGCTCTCGGGCCCGCCTCAGGCTCTGAGGGAGGCGGCACGGCTGCTCGACCTGGACGGCCTGCGGTGGCGTGCGCTGCCGGTCGACCGGGCGTTCCACTCCGCGGACATGGCCGGCGCCCTGGACGAGTTCCGGACCCGGGCGCGTGACGTGACGTACCGGCCGCTGCACACCACCTTGGTGACCACGGCCGACGGCGAGCCGCGCCCGGTGGGCTGGACGGTCGACGTGGACTACCTCTGCCGGCAGGCCCGGCAGCCGGTCCGCTTCGACCTCGCCATGGACACGGCCGCCGCACAGGGGTTCCGGGACTTCGTGGAGATCGGCGCCGGGCGGACCCTCACCGGGCTCGGCCGGCACTGCGTTCCCGACAGCCGCTGGCTGAGCGGGCAGGGCGAAGGGGACGGGGCCGCCGAGCAGGCCCACGGGTTCCTGACGGCCCTCGGCTCGCTGTACCGCGGGGGTGCCGACCTGGACTGGCGGACGCTCACCGGCGACGACGGTGGCCGGGTGCCGCTGCCCGGGCATCCCCTGCGGCGGAGCAGGGTGCCGTACCGTACCGAAGCCCCAGTGGCGACACCTGAGAGGCCGGAACCTCGCGCTGATGAAGTCGTGGACACGATACGGAAGTTGACGGCGGACAAGCTGGGCCACTCGGTCGCCGACGTCACCCCCGACAGCTCCTTCTTCGAACTCGGCGCCGACTCACTCTCCCTGATGAGCATGACCACGGAGCTGGAACAGCGGTACGGCGTCCGTGTCCCGGTCCGGGAGGTGTTCGACTCGGCCGACACACCGCGTCGGCTGGCGGAACGGGTCGCGCGACTGCGGGGCGACGCGCCTCTGGTGCCAGAACCCGCGGTCCTGGCACCAGAGGCACCCTCGGTCCAGGCACCCTTGGTCCAGGCACCCCCGGCCCAGGAACCCCCGGCCCAGGAACCGGCGGCGCCCGCCGCTCCCCAGGCGGCCTCCCCGGACCTCCACGCCCTGTTCGGTCAGCAGCTACGGCTGGCGGAGCAACTGGTGGGCCAGGTGGGCGAGATGATCTCCCGCCAGCTGGACGTGCTCGCGACAGCGACCGGCACCACGACGGCACCAGCCGCTCCGGAACAGGTGCCGACGCGCCTCGTCCCCGAGCCCACCCCCTCGGGAGCCGTCGACTTCAGCCTCTACTTCTTCGGCGACTACCCCCAGCAGACCGACCACGACAAATACGGCCTGATCATGGACGCCGCCGACTTCGCCGACCAGCACGGCTTCCACGCCCTGTGGTTCCCCGAACGGCACTTCAACTCCTTCGGCGCGCTCTTCCCCAACCCCTCCGTCCTGGCCGCGGCCCTCGCCGCCCGGACCAGCCGGGTCCGGCTGCACGCCGGTTCGGTGGTGCTGCCGCTGCACCATCCCGCCCGGGTAGCCGAGGAGTGGTCGGTCGTCGACAACATCTCCGGCGGCCGGGCGGGCCTGTGCTTCGCGAGCGGCTGGCACGCCACCGACTTCGCGCTCGCCCCACAGCACTTCGGCCGGCACCGTGAGGTGATGTACGAGCACCTGGCGGCCGTACGGGAGCTGTGGTCGGGACAGGCGCTGAAGACGACGGCGGGCGACGGCACCCAGGTGGAGATCCGCCTGCACCCGCGGCCCGTACAGGAACGGCCGCCGATGTACGTGGCCGTCGTCGGGAACCCGGACAGCTACCGCCGGGCGGCCGCCGAGGACCTCGGCGTGGTCACCAATCTGATGACGCAGACGGTGGAGCAACTGGCCGAGAACATCGCGCTGTACCGGCGCTGCCGTGCCGAGCACGGCCTGGACCCGGCGGCGGGGCGGGTCGTGGTGCTCGTGCACACGTACCTGGAGGACGACGCGGAGCGGGCGCGGGCCGAGGCGTACCGGCCGTTCCTGTCGTATCTGCGGTCCTCCCTCTCCCTCTTCGACCAGGTCACCAACAGTCTCGGCTTCCAGGTGGACCTGGAGAACACCCCGGAGGAGGACGTGGAGTTCCTCCTCGGACGCGCCTACGAGCGCTACTGCGACTCCCGGGCGCTGATCGGCGACGAGCACACGGCGGCGGAGACCGTAGCGCGGCTGCTGGCCGCCGGAGCGGACGAGATCGCCTGCTTCGTGGACTTCGGCGTACCGAAGGAGAAGGTGCTGGCGGCGCTGCCGGTCCTGGACCGGGTGAGGCGGACAACACCCAAGACGGCAGCGCGGGCCCTGCCCGAGCCCCGCCGTACGTCCCGCACCCCCCTCACCCCCGCCCAGCGCCGTATCTGGTTCCTGGAGCAGCTGCACCCGGGCACCGCCATGTACCACGAGCCCAAGGCGATCAGGCTGGACGGCCCCCTGGACGTACCGGCGCTGCGCTGGGCGCTGTACCGCGTCACGGACCGGCACCCGGCGCTGCGCACGGTCTTCGGTGACACGGCCGGTGTCCCGTACCAGGAGATACGCGACCGTATGCCGCTCGACTGCCCGGTGGAGGACCACACGGGGTCGACGGAGGACGAGGCGCTACGGGCGACGCTCGCGGCGGACCACGGACTCGACCTCGCCTCGGGCCCTCTGGTCGCGGCCCGCCTGCTCCGGCTGTCTCCGGACCACCACCTGCTCTTCCTCATGGCGCACCACATCGTCTTCGACTCGTCGTCCACGGCCGTCCTGGCCCGCGACCTGGCCGCGTACTACCGCGCCCGGCGGGGCGGAGGTTCCGCACCGGGTCCCCTGTCCGAACCGCCGACGGCCGCCGTGCCGGATCCCGCGTCGCTCGACTTCTGGCGACGGCAACTCGACGGCGCACCGGAGCTGGCCCTGCCCACCGACCGTCCCCGTCCGCCGGTCAGGTCGGGAGCGGGCGCGAGCCTCACACACGCCCTCGACGCCGAACTGACCGGCGGGCTGCGGGCGTTCGCGGCCCGGCAGCGCGCCACCCTCTTCATGACGCTGACCAGCGCGATCGGCGCGGTCCTCGGCCGGTTCAGCGGGCAGCGGGACATGGTGATCGGTACCGCGGTCGCCGCGCGGCCCGTCGGCGCCGAGGACCATGTGGGCCTGTTCCTCGACACCGTGCCGCTGCGTCTGGACCTCACCGGAGACCCGGACTTCCCGGCCCTGCTGCACCGGGTCCGCGAGAGCAGCACCTCGGCGTACGAACACCGGGGCGTCCCCTTCGACGAGCTGGTGGGCGCGCTCAACCCGCGTCGCGACCCGGGCCGCAATCCGCTGTTCCAGGTGATGGTGGAGTACGAGAACGAGGGCGAGGTCCCCTTCGACCCGCCGAGTCTGACGGCCACCCTGCTCGACGTGCCGAGCGCCCGCGCCCCGTTCGACCTGAGCGTCTACCTCACCCATCACGCGGGCGGCGTCCGGTTCATGGTCGAGTACGACACGGCTCTCTTCGACGAGACCACGGTGCGCCGTTTCGTGGACTACGTCGAGCAGGCGCTGCGCCGCGCCCTGGCCGCCCCCGACGCGCCACTCCCCGAACTGACCGCCCTCACCGCCGCCGACCGCGAGATCCTGGCCCGCTGGGAGCACCCGGCCGGCGTGGACGACGCGTCGTCCCCCGGC
Source organism: Streptomyces violaceus (assembly GCF_036014075.1). Taxonomy (NCBI): domain Bacteria; kingdom Bacillati; phylum Actinomycetota; class Actinomycetes; order Kitasatosporales; family Streptomycetaceae; genus Streptomyces; species Streptomyces violaceus. Next base: position 6,442,332 of record NZ_CP107911.1, on the reverse strand, counting down.
ACCCTGCACGGCCTGTTCGAGCGGCAGGCCCGCCGCACCCCGGACGCCGTAGCGCTGATCAGCGGGGAACAGCGGCTCTCCTACGCGGACCTGGACGCGGCGGCCGACCGCCTCGCCCGGCAGCTCCGGGCCCGGGGCGCGGCACGCGGGGAACGGGTGGCGGTGCTCCTGCCGCGCGGCCCGCACCTGATCACGGCCCTGCTCGCGGTGCTCAAGAGCGGGGCGGCCTACCTCCCCCTCGACCCGTCCCTGCCCACCCCCCGTCTCTCACTGCTGCTTGCCGACGGCACACCCGTCGTCCTGCTCACCTCCGACGCCGCCCTGGCCGGGCACCCGGAGCTGGCGACGGGGCTGCCCGTCCAGCGGGTGGAACAGGTGGACGAGACGCTCCCCACCGGCCCCGTACCGGAGGGAGCCCGGCCGGAGGACCCGGCGTACTGCATCCACACCTCGGGATCGACCGGCCGCCCGAAGGGCGTCGTCGTACCCCACCGGGGCCCCGCGAACCTGGTCCAGGGGCATCTGAGCCGCCACCCGGCCCTGCGTACCCTGCAGTGGACGTCACCGGCGTTCGACGTCAGCGTGCAGGAGATCTTCACGACGCTGGCCTCGGGAGCCGCGCTGGTCCTCGTCGACGACGCCGTACGGCACGACCCGGCGGCGGTGGCCGAGGCGGTGCGCCGCCATGAGGTGCGGCGGATGTTCATGCCCTGCACCCCGCTGAAGTACCTGATGGAGACCGCCCCCGAACTGCCGTCCCTGCGCGAGCTGTTCTCGGCCGGCGAGGCGCTCCAGCTCACCACCGCCTTCCGGCGTTTTCTCGCCACGCACCCGCACTGCACGCTGTACAACCAGTACGGCCCCACGGAGACCTCGGTCATCGTCACCTCGCACCGCGTCGACCCGGACGGCGAGGAGTGGCCGCCGATCGGCACCCCGGTGCCGGGAGCGCGCGTCCTGCTGCTGGACGGCACGGGCCGGCAGGTCCCGGTCGGAGCGGTCGGCGAGATCCACGTGGGCGGGGTCCCGGTGGCGTACGGCTACCACGGCCGCCCCGCCGAGACCGCCGCGGCCTTCCTCGACGACGGCACGGACGGGGTGCTGTACCGCACGGGCGACCTGGGTCGCCTGCGTACGGACGGCACCCTGGACTACCTGGGCCGGGCGGACGACCAGGTCAAGGTCCGCGGCTACCGGGTCGAACCCGGCGAGATCCAGGCGGCGTTGACGGCGATGCGCGGGGTCCGGGACGCGGCGGTGATCCCCCGCCGCGACCGCCACGGCGACACGGAACTGGTCGCGTACGTGGTCCCCACCGACCCGACGAGCGGCCTCGATCCCCTGCGGGCCGCGCTCGCCGCCGACCTCCCCGACCACCTGGTGCCCCGCCGCTGGGTGCCCCTGGACCGCCTCCCGGTGAACGCCTCGGGCAAGCTGGACCGCACCGCCCTGCCCGAGCCGGGCGACGGCTCCGACGCGACGCCGGCCGCCGTGCCGGCCACGGTCCTGGAGAAGACGCTGCACGATCTGTGGTGCGAGGAACTGGACGCGGACCCGGTCCCGGTCACCACGTCGTTCTTCGAACTGGGCGGCCACTCCCTGAGCGCGATCAGGCTGCTGAACCGCATGCGGGACGAGGCCGGCGTCGACCTCACGATGGCCGGCTTCTTCCTGGATCCGACCATCCGGGGCATCGCCGCACGGAGCCGTGTCGTGGACACCGCACCGATGCCGTCCACCCTGCGCCGTCTGTGGCGCCGCCACCACGCGCTCACCGACCCGAGCGTCTACAACATCGCCCACCGCATGGACCTGCGCGGCGATGTGGACCCGCGTGCCCTGCACCAAGGCCTCACCGACCTGGTGGCCCGCCATCACGCCTTGCGCAGCCGCCCGGTACGCAGGCCGGACGGACGCTACGAGGTCGACGTCCTGGCGGAGATCCCGGTGCCGCTGCCGCTCACCGACCTCACGAGGGCGGCAGCGGACGCGGTGGACCGCTGGTGCGACGAGCAGGTGTCCACCCCGTTCGCGATGGACCAAGCCCCACTGCACCGCTTCCGTCTGGCAAAGGTCGCCCCCGACCACTGGATCCTGGTGACGGTCTTCCACCACGCGGTCTGCGACGGCTGGTCCCTGGGCATCATCCGGCGCGACCTGGCGGAGCTGTACAACGCCCGACGGGCGGGAAGGACTCCACAACTGCCCATTGAAATCTCCCAGTTCACCGACTTCGCCCGATCGGAACACGCACTGCCGGAGGAACGCAGGACGGCCCTGGAACGCTTCTGGCGCTCGGAACTCGAAGGCGTCCCCCTGCGCCCGTCCCTCCCCTACGACCATCCGCGCCCCGGCACGCTGTCCGGCCGGGGCGCCCTGCACACCTGGGTCATCGACGACGACACCCCCGCCATCCTGGCCGACACCGCGACCCGCCTGGGCACCACCACCTACACGGTCCTCGCGGCCATGTTCGCCAGGTGGCTGGGCGACCTGTGCGGCGAGGGGAACGACATCGTCCTGGCGGCGTCCAGCGCGAACCGCGTCCGGCGCGACCGTTCGGAGATCGTCGGCATCCTGGGTGATGCCGTGCTGCTGCGGGCCCGACTGGGCGAGGCCGAGACCTTCGCCGATCTGGTCACGCAGCTGGGCGCCTCCCTCTTCACGGCCCTCGACCACCAGGAACTCCCCCTGACGGACGTGGTGTCCCTGGTGTCACCCGACCTGAAGGGCGCCCTGTTCCCCACGGTCCTGTTCACGGTGGTCACCACGGAGCCACCGGCCCTGGACCTCCAAGGCGTGTCGACGGCCGTACGCGCCCTCCCCCTCGAGGGCGTGGCGCGCAACGAGCTGTACGTCGTGATCGCCCCCGAGGCCGACACCCTCACGATCACCTTCGAGTACTCGACGGACCTGTTCACCAGGGAGACCGTCGAGGGGTGGGCCAGGTCCTTCACCCGGTTCCTGCGGGGGTAGGCCCGGCGTGACCGCCGGGCGGCGTCACCGCTGGGCCGACTCCGCGTACTCCTCGGCCCGTTCGGCTTCCGCCGCCGGCTCGTCGTCGCCGGGCTTGCCCGTGGCCTTGCGGCCGGGCAGCACGGCGATGACGATCATGGTTCCGGCGGCCATGATGAGGGCGCCGACGAGGCTGGTCTGGGCGATGGCGTGGGCGAAGGACTCGTGGACCGCGTCGATGAGGGCCTGGGCCTGCCGGGCGCCGCCGTCGGGGGTCTTCGCGACCTGCCCGGCGACCTCGAGGCCGCCGCCCACCGAGTCCTGGGCGGTGTCCATCGCGGTGGCCGGGAGGTGGCCGCCGGCCAGGTCGGTCAGCTTGTCCTTGTAGGACGTGGCGAGGAGCGAGCCGAGGACGGCGATACCGAGGGCGCCGCCGAGTTCCAGGGCGGTGTCGTTGGCGCCGCCCCCGACGCCCAGCTCCGACTCGGGGAAGGAGCCCATGATGGTGTCGGTGGCCGGGGACAGGCTCAGGCCGATCGCGAAGCCGAGCAGCAGCAGCGGCGCCAGGAAGTCGGTGTACGTGGAGCCCGACTCGATCCGCGTGAGCAGCAGGACGCCCACCGTGCCGAGTGCCATCCCGGTACCCACGACCAGCTTCACGCCCAGCCTCGGGGCCAGCCGGCCGGTCACCGCGGCACCGGCGAAGACGGCTCCGGCCAGCGGCAGCAGCCGTACGCCGGTCTCCAGCGCGCTGTGGCCGAGGACGAACTGCAGGAACTGGGTGGAGTAGTAGATCGAGCCGAAGGTGCCGAAGAAGAAGAACAGCACCGCGAGCATCGACCCGCTGAAGGGGCGCTCCCTGAACTTGCGCACGTCCAGCATGGGGTTGGGGTGGCGCAGCTCCCAGGCTACGAAGGCGAGCAGGCCCGCGCCGGCGACCACGGCCGCGGCGACCGGGCCGGTGCCCCAGCCGAAGTGCGGGCCCTCGATGGCCGCGTAGACCAGGGAGCCGATGGAGACGATGGAGAGCAGGCCGCCGACGTAGTCGATCGCGCCCATCCGCTCCGCCTTGGACGGCGGTACGAGAAGCAGGGCGCCGACGACGCCGAGGACCGCGATGGGGACGTTGATCAGGAAGGTGGAGCCCCAGGCGTGGTTCTCCAGCAGCCAGCCGGCGGCGAGCGGGCCGGCGGCGATGGCGAGGCCCGAGGTGGCGCTCCAGGCCGTGATGGCCCTGGCCCGCTCTGCCCTCGGGAAAATCGCGACCAGCAGGGACAGGGTGGCCGGCATGACGACGGCGGCGCCTATGCCCATGATCGCGCGGGCGGTGATGACCAGCGTGGTCTCGTCGACCATGCCGCCCATCACCGAGCCGCCCGCGAAGATCAGCAGACCGAGGATCAGTGCCCCGCGACGGCTGTACTTGTCGCCGATCGCGCCCAGGACGAGCATCAGCGCGGCGTAGGGAACGGTGTAGCCGTCGACGACCCACTGCAGGTCGCTGCTGGTCAAACCCAGGTCCTTCGTCATGTCCGGCGCCGCCACGATCAGCGACGTGTTCGCCATGACGACGATCAGCAGGCTCAGGCAGAGCACCAGCAGGGCCCACCAGCGCCGCGGATAGGGAGCTGTCATCTTCTCGGCGGGTGTGTCGGCAAGCAGCGGCATCGGAGGCTCCTCGGGGGGCGAAGCGACGGGGGCAGTTAATTGCCCATCGATGTGCAGACTAGTTTATTGCCCACCGGTGTGCAAATATCGAGCCACCCTCCCCCGTCGACCGGAGGTCCGATCCGCATGACCCGTCCACGCCGCCCGGCACGACCCACAAGGGCCCGCATCCTGGAAGCGGCGAGACGGGAACTCAGCCGCGACCCCGACAGCAGCCTCACGGACATCGCCGAAGCCGCCGGGGTGGTGCGACGCACCGTCTACGCCCACTTCGCAGGCCGGTCCGCGCTGGTGGAAGGCCTCGCCACGGAGGCCGCGGAGGCGCTGCGCCACGCCCTGACGGCGGTGGCGGTACCCGGTCCCGACGACGCCGCCACCGCTCTACGGCGCTTCGTCCTGGCGCTCTGGCCCGTCGGTGACCGCTATCGCATCCTGCTGAGACTCGCGCCGCAGGACCTGGAGGCGGCACAGGTCGACGAGATCCTCGCCCCCGCCCGCGACATGGCGACGGCGATCATCGAACACGGACAGCGGCAGGGCGTCTTCCGCACGGGCATCCCACCGGCCCCGCTCGGCAGAGCACTGGAGAAACTCCTCCTGGCCCTCCTGGACTGCGTGAACGCCGGCACCTGGAGCGACGACGGCACACGCAGCGCGAGGGCGGCGCTGATCGCGGTGGGAGCGGAGGTTCCGCGCAGCGCGTGACCGCGAGGACAGCGAGCCCCTCCGCGTGAGCGAGCCGCCTCAGACGCAGGTCAACGACTTACCAGCACTGTCCCGATCAGCCGTCGGAGGTCTCGGCCCGCATCTGGGACGCCACGTCCCCGACGATCGACGTCGCAGCCTCGTCCGACACACCCGCGGCGACCAGCGTGGCCACCGCCGTCCGGGTCCCGTCGTCCTCCCACGCGCCCGAGTTGACGCTCTCCAGCAGGGAGAGCGTGACGGCCTCCAGCGCCGCGCTGAGCACCGCCGCCGGCAGATGGTCGTGGAACACGCCCGCGCGCTGGCCGCGCTCCAGGATCGCGGTGGCCTCGTCGCGGGCCGGGGCGAGGGTCTCGGACACCCGTTGCGTGCCCAGATCCTGACGGGCGAGCGCGAGGAGCAGCCGGTAGCGGTCGCCGACAGGCCAGATCGACAGGACGAAGCGGGCGAGAGCCCGCTCCGGTGCCCCCTCGGTGTCCGGGACTCCGGCCGCGATGCCGCGCAGGGTCTCGGACGCCTCCTCGGCGAGCGCCTCCAGCAGGGCCGCGCGCCCCGGGAAATGCCCGAAGAGCGTACGGCGGACCACCCCGGCGGCGCGGGCGATCTCCTCCAGGGTCACATCGGGGTTCCGGCCGAGCTCCTGCCGGGCGGTGGCGAGGATGCGGGCCCGGTTGGAGCGGGAGTTGCGGCGCAGCGGTTCGCGGACGACGGGTTTGGTCATGGCACTCAAGCCCCTGTCAGTCGAGGTCGGGCAGGGGGCGGCGGGCGACGTCACGGGCGTCCTCGGGCGGCACTCCCAGCATGCGCAGCAGCATCTCGGCCAGGTTCGACGCGGCCTCGTCGCCGTCGAGCTCCGGCCGGGCGAACCGCAGTTCCACCAGCGCCAGCAGCGAGCCTCCCAGGGCGGTCACGGCGACGGTGGGATCGGCGATGGCGAACCGGCCGGAGGCGATACCGGCCTCCAGATCACGCACCGCGCGCGGCGCCAGGCCCGATTCCGAATGGATGTGTCCGAGGCCGCGGTGGCGCAGCACCTGCATCAGCTCGGGCCGGGAGTCGGCCAGGCGCGCACTGAGGCGGAAGCCGGTCGCGACGAGTTCCGCCGGGTCGTCGACGCCCCGCAGATGCTCGTCGAAGGCCTGGCCGAGTTCTTCGAGGGCGTCCCGCACCGCCGCGTCGAACAGCTCCGTCTTCGACTCGAAGTGGTTGTAGAAGGAGCCGAAGCCGACGTCCGCGCGCTCGGCGATCAGCTGGATGCTCGCGCTGGTGTCCCCGGTCTCGGCGAGGATCTGCCGCGCCGCGCGGACGAGTGCCTGACGGGTCTCGGCACGGCGCCGTTCGAAGCGGTTACGGGGCGGGGCTGACGACGGCATGGGCGTGATTCTAGCAACGTCCCTCCAGTCCTGATGAAATCTTCAGTTTACCTGAGGCCGGCTATTGACGATCGAAGAGTCAAAGCTGATGATTTCCTCAATACGACGATGTTGCTTGGAGGACGTCATGTCCAAGACGGCTCATCAGGAGCTCCACAGCGAGCAGGGCGCCCTACGCGGCGAGCACCCCGGTCGCTCCCGGAACCCGGTGATCAAGGTGGCCGACCTGGCCTGGCTGGAGTTCGAGAAGCCCGACCTGGACCGCGCCGAGGTCTTCGCCCGGGACTTCGGCTTCGCCATCGCCTCCCGCACCGAGCGGGAGCTGTGGCTGCGCGGCACCTTCGCGGGCTCACCGTGCATGGTGATCCGGCGCGGTCGTACGTCCCGCTTCATCGGCCCGGCCTTCCGCACGGCGGAGCGGGCCGACCTGGACCGGCTGGCCCGGGCGACGGGCACGGCCGTACGGGACACCGATGTGCCCGGCGGCGGCAGGGCGGTCGATCTGCTCGACCCCTCGGGCTTCCCCGTGCGCGTGGTGCACTGCGGCGACGAGCTGCCGGCACTGCCCGAGCAGCGGCCGCTCCTCCTCAACTCCGGCACCGGGCGCCACCGTACGAACGCCACGCAACGGCCCCCGCGCGAACCGTCCCGGATCCAGCGGCTGGGCCATGTGGTCCTGGAGACCCGCGTGTTCACCCGGGCCCTGAACTGGTACCTGGACACGCTCGGCATGATCGTGTCCGACTTCCTGTTCCTGGACGGGCAGCGCGGCCGCGGGCCGACCATGGCGTTCATACGCTGCGACCAGGGCGGCCTGGCCGTGGACCACCACACGCTGGCGATGCATCTGGGGCCGGGCACGGGCTACGTCCACTCCGCCTACCAGGTGACCGACCTGGACTCGATCGCCGCCGGCGGCGAGTACCTGGCCGAGCGCGGCTACCGGCGCAGCTGGGGCATCGGCCGGCACATCCAGGGCAGCCAGCTCTTCGACTACTGGCGCGACCCCGACCGCTTCATGCTGGAGCACTACGCCGACGGCGACCTGTTCTCCTGCGACATCGAGCCCGGCTGGGCGCCCATGTCGACGAGCGGCCTGGCCCAGTGGGGCCCGCCGGCCACCCGCGACTTCCTCGGCGCGAGCCCCTCCCCGCAACGGGTCCGCGATGTCGTCCAGGCCCTGCGGGGCGACAACGAGCTGGACCCGGCACGCCTGCTGGGCCTGCTGAGGGCCACGAACTCCTGACCACCCCTCCCCTGAACCCTCCTCTCACCAAAGGCAACCGATATGAGCACCAACGTCCTGCGCACCGCCGACGGCTGGTGGGTCGTCCTCGGCGACCGCGCCGTCCCCGTGGACACCAAGGCCGTCACCACGGCCGAACTGCTGGCCGACCGGGCCGCCGTACACGAGGCGGCTCTTTCCGGTGAGGCGGGCACACCCGTCGCCGACCTGGCGCCCCTCTCCCCGGTCACCATCCCCTGCCGGGTGGTCGCCCAGATGGTCAACTACCGCAGTCACGCCCGCGATTCGGGCTTCACCGGCGACATCCCGCCCGCCTTCTTCCGCAAGGCGTCCGGGTCGGTCAGCGGCCCGCACGAGACCATCGTCAGGCCGCCGCATGTGCGGCTCCTCGACTACGAGATCGAGCTCGGCCTGGTCATGGGTGCGCCCCTGCCCGTGGGCACCGTCGTCGAGGAAGGCGACCTGCCGTCGTACATCGCCGGGCTCGTGATCACCAACGACGTCAGCGCCCGGGACGTACAGCTGACCAGGACACAGTTCTACGAGAGCAAGTCGTACCCCACCTTCACACCGACCGGCCCCGTCCTCTGCCTGCTGGAGCCGCAGGACTTCGCCCATCTCCCCGACCTGCGGCTGAGGTTGTCGGTGAACGGCGAGCCGCGTCAGGACCGCACCCTCGCCGACATGATCGTCCGTCCGGCGCGGGCGCTCACCCTGCTCTCCCGGTTCCAGACCCTCGATCCCGGCGATCTGCTGCTGACCGGCACACCCGGCGGCACCGCCCTCAAGGCCCCGCCGAAGCCCGTCGAGAAGATCGCCGCGCTGCTGCCGCCCGCGATGAAGTGGAAGGCGTTCTTCAAGGGCCAGGCGAAGAACCCCCGCTACCTGCGCCACGGCGACGTGGTGACCGCGACCATCGCCACCCCGGACGGACGCATCGACCTCGGAGAGCAGCGCACGCCCGTGTCCCACGCGGAATGACCGCGCGAACCGCCCCCTCCCCAGACCTGATTGCTCAGCCCTGAGACCTGAATGAGCCGCACATGACCGTCGAGCACATCTCGGCCGACGTACCCGTGGTGATCGTCGGAGCCGGACCCGTGGGCGTGACCGCCGCCCTCCTCCTGGCCCGGCGCGGCGTGCGTACCGTCGTCCTCGAACGCCACCACGGCGTCTACCCCCTGCCTCGTGCCGTCGCCACCGACGACGAGGTCCGCCGCATACTCCAAGCCGCCGGAGTCGAGGCGGAGTTCGCCGCGATCGCCCGCCCCGCACGCGGGCTACGGCTGCTGGACGCCCGGCACCGGGTGCTGGCCGAGTTCCCACGCGCCGCGCTGGGCGCCCACGGCTTCCCGCAGACCAGCATGTTCGACCAGCCCGAGCTGGAACGGGTCCTGCGCGAGGCCCTGGCCCGCACGCCGGAGTGCGAGCTGCGCGGCGGGGTGGAGGTCGTCGGCGTAGAGCAGGACGCCAACGGTCCGGTCCACGTGACCTACCGCGGCGACACGGGCGAACACCGGCTGCGGGCGGACGCCGTCCTCGGCTGCGACGGCGCCAACAGCCTCACGCGCGACGCCATCGGCGCCACCTGGCAGGACCTGCGCTTCGAGGAACGCTGGACCGTCGTCGACGTCCGCACGAGCCTCCCGGTCCGCTGCTGGGAAGGCGTCGAGCAGATCTGTGATCCACGGCGGCCGGCGACGTTCATGCGCGTCGGCGAGGACCGCTACCGCTGGGAGTTCCGCCTGAGGGACGACACGGAGCCGACCCCCGAGCGTCTCCGGCAACTGGTCGCCCCATGGGTGGACTTGGCGCCCGGCGCCGACTTCGAGGTGCTGCGCCAAGCTCAGTACACCTTCCGGGCACGGATCGCCGACCGCTGGCGCCGGGGCCGGGTCTTTCTCCTGGGCGACGCGGCCCATCTCACCCCGCCGTTCATCGGGCAGGGGCTGTGCGCGGGCCTGCGGGACGCCCACAACTTGGCCTGGAAGCTCGCCGCTGTCCTCCGGCGGGGCGCGGACGAGCGGTTGCTGGACACGTACGAGAGCGAACGCAAGCCGCACGCCCGCCACATGATCCGGCTCGCGGTCGCCATGGGCTGGGCGATGACCGGCGGCCAGGACGGCGCCGCGGCACTCCGGCGCGGTGCCCTGAACGCGGCCGTCCGCATCCCCGGGCTGGGTACGGCCGCCGCCCGCGACCTCAGCCCGGCCCTGACCGCGGGCCCGCTCGTCTGCCGCCGGGCCCACGGTGCGGGCCGTCGTCTCGTGGGCCGCTTCTGCCCGCAGCCGTGGGTGACGGCCGGACCCCAGGGACACCGCACCCGCCTGGACGACATGCTGGGCGACTCCTTCGCGGTCCTGACGGCCGGTCCACCCTCCCCCTCCCTCCGGGCGATCGCCGAAGCCCTAGGCGCCCGGACCGTGCTCGTGACCGGACCCCTGACCGGTCTCGGCGACGACGGCCGACTCGCGGCCTGGCTGCGCGCGGGGCGGGCGGACGCCGTACTCCTGCGACCGGACCGGGTCGTGATGGACGTGGTCCCGCGCGGGGGCGTCGAGTTCACGGCAACCACGGCCTGGTCGCCCCTGCTGCACACCGCACGCACACCACCACTACGCGAAGCCCGCTGAGGAGCACCGAGATGAAGTACCCGGACCCCTTCTTCACCCCCGATCCGAAGACCGCAGCGACCAGCCGCATCGCGGACTTCACCCGCTGGGCGGCGGCCCGGCACCGGGACCTGGCGGCCGACGCCGACTACGCCGCCCTGCACCGCTGGTCGGTCACCGACCTGGAAGGCTTCTGGGGCGCGGTGTGGGAGTACTTCGACATCGAGGCGGAGACCCCGTACGAGCAGGTGCTGGCCGAGGAGACCATGCCGGGTGCCCGCTGGTTCCCCGGGGCCACCCTCAACTACACCCACCACGCCCTGCGCAACCTCACCGACGACGACGTGGCGATCATCGCCCTGGACGAGACCGGCTCCGGATACGAGGTGACCGGGCAGCGGCTACGCGCCCACGTGGCCTCGCTCGCCGCGACCCTGCGCGACCTGGGGGTGGGACGGGGCGACCGGGTGGTCGGCTACCTGCCCAACACCCCGCACGCGATCGTCGCGTTCCTGGCCGCCGCGAGCCTGGGCGCGGTCTGGTCGCTGTGCGGCCAGGACTACGCGCCCCAAGCCGCCGCCGACCGGTTCGCCCAGCTCGAACCCACGGTCCTGATCGCCGCCGACGGCTACCTCTTCAACGGCACCACCCACGACCGCCGCGAAGCCACCGATGAACTGGCCGCATCACTCCCGACATTGAAGGCCACCCTCCTGGTCGACCACGTGGGCCTGCCCTGGCCCGACACCGGCCACACCACCCTGGCGATCCCGTGGAAGGACGCGTCCACCCGCACCGAGGAACTGGTCTGCACTCCAGTGCCGTTCGACCAACCCCTGTGGGTCGTCTTCTCCTCCGGCACCACCGGCCTGCCCAAGGGCATCGTCCACGGCCACGGTGGCGTCCTGCTGGAACACCTCAAGACCCTGAGCCTGCACTCGGACCTGAGTCCCGGCGACCGCCTCCTCTGGTACACCACCACGCACTGGATGATGTGGAACCTGGTCGCCTCGACGCTGCTGACCGGCGCCACGACCTGCACCTACGACGGCAGCCCGGCACCGTTCGCCAAGCCCGACATCCTGTGGGAACTGGCCGCCCGCCACCGGGTCACGGTCTTCGGCACCAGCCCCCAATACCTGCTGGGCATGGCCAAGTTCGGCATCGACCCGACGGCCCACGACCTGTCGTCCGTCCGCGTGGTGGGCTGCACCGGCTCCGCCCTCCCGGCCTCGGCCTACCCCTGGGTCCGCGACCACGTGGGCGGCGACGTCCTGCTCGCCTCCATCAGCGGCGGCACGGACGTCGTCTCCGGCTTCGCCGGCAGCGCGCCCACCACCCCCGTCTGGGCAGGCGAGTTGTCCGCACCCCACCTGGGCGTGGCCCTGACGGCGTACGACGCCGATGGCCTCCCGGTCACCGGCCAGGTAGGCGAACTGGTCATCACCCGCCCCATGCCCTCCATGCCACTGCACTTCTGGAACGATCCCGACGGCACCCGCTACCAGGACGCCTACTTCTCCTCCTACCCCGGCGTCTGGCGCCACGGCGACTGGATCACCCTCACCGCTCACGGCTCGGTGATCGTCCACGGCCGCTCCGACAGCACCCTCAACCGCAACGGCGTACGCCTGGGCAGCGCAGACATCCACGACGTGGTCGAACGCCTGCCGGAGATCGCCGAGGCCCTGGTCATCGGCGCGGAGGAACCGGACGGCGGCTACTGGATGCCGCTGTTCGTGGTGCCGGCGGCGGGGGTGACTCTGGACGAAACCCTCCGCGAGAAGATCAGGACGGCGATCCGCGCCGGCGCCTCCCCGCGCCACCTCCCCGACGAGATCCTTGAGGTACCGGCCATCCCGCACACCCGCACCGGCAAGAAACTGGAAGTCCCCGTCAAACGCCTCCTCCAGGGCGCGCCCGCCGAGCAGGTCGTCAACCGGGCGGCGGTGGACGCTCCCGAGCTCGTCGAGTACTACGCCCGCCTGGGGGCGGAACGTCGCGGGCGGAGGATCAGCGGGGCCTGAGAACGGCACAGACCATCAGCGCCGTCGTTCAGTCCGTCTCGGTAGCGCGGAGCTGCCATCACAGCGCGTCCACCGCGCTCACCTTCCACCCGTCGCCCGCGCGGTCCATCGTCATCCGCACCCGGTTCAGGTCTACGCGGGACCCCGACACCTGGGTGCTCTCGGTGACCTGGTTGACGAAGAGCAGGACCACGACCTTGTCGGGGGAGGCCGAGACGACGGAGGCGGCCGGGGCGGCACCGGAGCCGGGGGCGGCGACCGTGGCCTTCACCACGCCGCGGTACTTCCCGGCCGTCGGGGCGACCACGGTCTTCGTGGTCTTGCCGTACTCGTCGCGGAAGTCGCCGGTCAGGTGGGCGCGGGCCGTCGAGAAGTCCTTGTCCAGGTGGCGGTAGTCGTAGGAGAGGACGATCGGCGCCGCTTTGCGCGCGGCCGCGAGCGCCTCGGTCCGGGCGGTCTCCGTCAGGCGGCCGTCGCGGTACTGCCATCCCAGGACGGCGAGCGCGACCAGGCCGGCGACGAGCAGGACGGCCAGGACCGAGGTGAGCAGCCTCCGGCGGCCGCCGGGGCCGGGCTGGCTCCGCTCTCGCGGCCCGTCCTCCTCGAACGACTCCGGTGACGGCTCCGGCGGGTCGTCCCAGCCGTCCTTCGGGGCCTCGACGAGGACGGTGCGTCCGGCGCGTGGCCGCTCGGACCGGCGCGGGGACTCCTCGTCGCCGGACGTGGCCGTGGCCGTCGCCGCGCCCGCTTCGCGGTGGCCGCGCTCCGCGCGCTTCGCCGCCGCGCGGGCGGCCGCCGTCATGGTGCGGCGGGTGCCGGGACCGGGGGCGCGGCCGGTGGTCGTCTTCGGCATGGTGGTACTCCTCGTACTCCTCGTCGGTGCTTGTCGGTCGGCGGATCGGCCCGTGGATCAGCCGACGAACTCGACGTCGGACGTCAGCCAGCGGCCGTCCTTGTGCACGAGGTCGAGCTGGAGCCGGTACGTGCGCGCCTCCCCCTCGGGCGCGGCGGTGTTGGTCACCTTGCTGTCGGCGACCACCAGCACACGGGCCGAGTCCTCGTCGGAGCGGACGATGCCCGCCTCCAGGACCTGGCCTTGCGACACGGACTTGTTCTGGGCCACCAGCTGCGTCAACTGGTCCGTCTGTGCGGTGAACTGCTTCTTGAAGTCGCCGGTCGCGCCCGCCAGTACGTTCGCGCTGTCGCGGTCGTAGTGCCGGTAGTCGAGGGACGTGAAGTTCAGCGCCGACTGGCGGGCGGCGGCCAGGATGCCCTGGCGTCGCTGGTCCGCCTCGCGCTGTTCGTGGAGGGTGAGGGCCAGCCAGAGTGTCAGTGCTGTGGTGAGGACGGTCGCCGCGACGAGTCCCGCCGTCAGCACTGCGGGTCGCACCGGCTTCATGCCATGGGGCCGACGAGCAGCCATTGCCACGATTCCTTTCCGAACACGGCCTGCTGGCCGCCCGTCGAGCCGATCTCGACGTTCTTTCCGTCCGGGCCGGTGGTGGTGCCGGTCTCCGGGTCGTACGGGGTGACGTACGTCGCCTGGTTCGCGCCGCCGTCGGTGCTCGACCCGCCCGGGGCGTTCTGCGCGCCCCGTACCGACGACTCGCTGCCGCGCGGGAGCGTGCAGCGGGCGTCGGTGTTCGCCTCGCGTGTGCTGGTGTCCGCGGGGTCGCGGCGTGCCGTGCCGTAGCCCTGGGTGCAGGCCGGCGGGTCGTCGGCGTTCAGCACCAGGCCGAAGTGGGTGGTGCCGTCGCCCGGGACGACCGTGTAACTGCCCGCGACCATCAGCGGGAAGGTGACCAGGGCCTGTTCCACGCCGGGGAGGCGGGCCAGCGTGACCTGGCCGCCGCTGATCAGGTTGGCCAGCAGGACCGACAGCTCCGGCCCGGTCGACTTCAGCAGCGAGTTCAGCTCCTGCGCCGCCGGCCGCGCGTTGCCGATCAGCTTGCGCAGGTCCCCGTCGCTGGTCTTCAACTGGGCCGAGAGCGCCGCCAGATCGCGGGCGAACGACTTGATCGACGAGCCCTGGTCGGCCTGCGTCTTCAGGACCTTCCGCGAGTCCTCGATCAGGGCGATCGTCTCCGGCAGCGCCTCGGACGCCGACTCGACCAGGGTGTTGCCCGAGTCCACCAGGCGGCTCAGGTTCGGGCCGGTGCCGGCGAAGGCCTGGCCCAACTCGTCGACCGTGACCCGCAGGTCGTCCTTGCCGACCGAGTTCACCAGGCGGTCCAGGCTGAGGACCATGTCCGTCGTCGACAGCGGCACCCGCGTGCTCCCGCGCGGGATCGTGCTGCCGTTCAGCAGGTACGGGCCGTGGGAGGTGCGGGGCTGAAGGTCGACGTACTGCTCGCCCACCGCCGAACGGTTCGCCACCACGGCCAGCGTGTCCGCCGGGATGCGCGGCGCCCCGTCCTCGATGTCGAGCGTGACCGAGACCCCGTCCGGGCCGGCCAGGCGCAGTGCGCCGACCTTGCCCACCGGCACCCCGCGATACGTGACCTCGGCGCCGGGGAAGACGCCCCCGGAGTCGGCGAAGTCGGCCTTCACGGTGTAGCCGCGGTCCAGGACCTCGTCCACCAGGCCCGTGTACTCGGCGCCGACGTACGACACACCCACGGCGGTGAGGGTGGCGAAGGCGATCAGTTGCGCCTTGACCGTACGGGTGATCACGGCTGGACCCCCTTCAGCATCAGCTCGGCGAGTTCGAGGTCGATCCCCTCGGGCCAGTCGCCCCCGGTGCGGTAGCCGTGGGAGCCGTAGCCGGCGGTGCACACCGGCGGGCACAGCGGGTCGCCGTCGCCAGCAGGGGCCGACGGGGACGACGTCACACTCGGACCGCTCGGCAGCGCGGTGGGCTTCGGCACGCGCGGTGCGTCCGGGAGCTCCGGCACGTCCGGGAGGTCCGGTACGTCCGACACGTCCGGGGTCTCGGGAAGCCCGGGCCCGCTGTCCCCGCCGTTCCCGCCGCCCGGCTTGCCCGTCAGGTTGCCGTAGATCCCGGCCAGATCGAGGTCCGCCGTGATGTGCAGGTTGACGTAGTCGCCCTTGATGGCGTCCACCACGTTGCGCGGGAACGGGTAAGTCGTCAGCAGCTCGAGGGAGTTGGGCAGGTCGCTGCCCGCCTTGTTGAGCTGTCGCAGGATCGGCCGCAGCTGCTTGAGGTTGGCGACCGTGTCGTCGTGCGAGGCGTTGACCACCTTGGTGCCGGTCTTTCCCAGCTTGGACAGGGCGGTGAGCATCTTGGTCAGGTCACGGCGCTGGTCGGCCAGGACCTTCAGGGCGGGCGGCATGGCGTCGACGGCCTCGGCGATCGTCCTCTTCTCCTTGCCCAGCCGTTTGGCCAGCCGGTCCACGGCCTTCAGCGCGCGGACGATGTCCTGGCGCTGGTCGTCCAGGCCGCCGATGAAGGTGTCGAGTTCCTTGAGCAGGGACTTGACCCGGTTCTCCCGGCCCTCCAGGGCCTTGTTCAGCTCCGTGGTGATGGTCTTGAGCTGGGCGACGCCGCCGCCGTTGAGCAGGGCGGACAACGCGGACAGAACCTCCTCGACCTCCGGGTTGCGGCCGCTGCGGGACAGGGGGATCACATCACCGTCGCGGAGCCGGCCGACCGGTGTGCTTTCCGGCGGCCTGGACAGCGCCACGTACTTCTCGCCGAGCATGCTGGTCTGCCGCAGTTCGGCGATGGCGTTGGCGGGCAGCCTCACCGAGTCGGCGACCCGGAGGCGGACCCTCGCGTGCCAGCCCTCCAGCTCGACTTTCTCCACCGCGCCCACGGTGACGTTGTCGACCTTGACCGCCGACTGCGGCACCAGGTCGAGGACGTCGCGGAACTCGACGGTGACGTGGTAGGCGTGGCCGTCGGCGGCGGCTCCGCCGGGGAGCGGGACGTCGTACCAGCCGTTGACCTCGCAGCCGGACAGGAGCAGCGTCCCGACGGCCGCCCATGCGACGGCCCCACCCTTGCGCAGTGACCTCATGCGCTCGCCCCCAGGATCCCGCCGAGGGTGCGGTCGACCGTGCCGGTGACCGCGGTGCCGTCGGGTACTTCGGGCACTTCGGGCAGGGAGTCGAAGAGGTCCCTCAGGTCCTTGCAGTCGCTCTTCTCCCCGGTTGTCTTCAGGATCGAGCACAACAGTGAGGCCGGGTCCTGCGGATGGTCGGGGTTGTTGCGGGTGTCGAGGGTGCCGGCGGAGGGGTTGTAGGCGTTGTTCAGGTTCGACATGCCCGTCGGCGCGACCTCCAGCAGCTCCTCCAGCGCGGCCCGTTGGGTGACGAGCACCTTGGTCACCTTGCTCAGGCCCTCCACGTTCGACGTCAGCGACTTCTTGTTCCTCTTCACGAAGGCGGACACGTCACCGAGCGCCGTGCCGAGGTGCTTCAGCGCGGCCGCCAGGTCCTTGCGCTCGCCCGCCAGTTGCTCGGCGACCTTGGCGAGGCTGCTGTTGAACGACCGCACACTCTTGTCGTCCGCCGCCAGCGCCGCCGTGAACACCTGAAGGTTGCGGACCGTGCCGAACATGTCCGTGCGGCCGTCGGAGAGAGTCGTGACGGCCTCCGAGAGGTTTTCGACCGTCCGGTGGAGGTTCCCGCCCTGGCCGTCGAGGTTGTCGGCGCTGACGCCGAGCAACCGTGACAGGGCGCCGTCCTTGTTGGCGCCCTCGGGGCCGAGCGCCTCGGCCGTGGTGTGCAGGCTGTCGAAGACGCGGTCCAGTTCGACCGGTACGGCCGTACGCGACTCGGGGATCTCGTCGCCGTCCCGCAGCACCGGACCGCTCCGGTACACCGGCAGCAGCTGCACGTAACGGTCGCTGACCACCGAGGAGTTGATGATCGCGGCCTGCGCGTCCGCCGGGACCTTGCGGTCCGCGTCGTACTCCAGCTCCACCCGCACCCGGCCGCCCTCCGGCGTGATCTTCTTGACCTCACCGATCCGCACGCCCAGCACGCGGACGTCCGAGCCTGGGTAGATGCCGACGGTGCGCGGGAAGTACGCCGTGACGCGGGCCGGCTCGGTCCGCGGCCACAGGACGTAGGTGAGCGCGGCGACCAGGGTCAGGGCGGTCAGCAGGGAAGCGCCCTTCTTCCAACGGTTGCTCACTGCGCGCCTCCCGTCCGCGTCCGCGGCACCACCGGGGCGGCGACCAGGTTCTGGACGTAGGAGTCGAACCAGCGGCCGTTGCCGAGGGTGTTGGTGAAGACCCGCACGTAGGGGGCAAGGAGCTTGATGCTCCGGTCCAGGCTTGATTGGTTGCGTTCGAGCATCTTCACCACGGTGTTGAGGCCCTTGAGCGCGGGCCCGATCTCCTTCTCGTTGTCCTGGACCAGGCCGGAGAGCTGGATGCCGAGCGCGGCGGAGGTCTTCAGCAGCTTGTGGATCGCCGCACGCCGCTTGCTGATCTCCTTGAACAGCTTGTCGCCGTTCTCGACCAGGGCGGTGAAGTCGCCCGACCGGTCGGCGAGTACGCCCGTCACGCCGTTCGCGTGGTCGAGGAGCTCCCTGAGGGCCTTGTCGCGCGAGGCCACCGTCCGGGAGATCTTCGACAGGCCCTTGATGGACGCCCGTACCTCTTCCGGTGAGTCCTCGAAGGTCGTCGAGATGGTGTCCAGGGCCTTCGCCAGCCGGTCGGTGTCGACCTTCTCCGACGTGGTGGTGAGATCGCTGAACGCCTGTACGACGTCGTACGCGGGGACGGTCCGCCGCAGCGGGATCTCGCTGCCGGGCTCCAACCGGCCCGGCCCCTTGGGGTGCAGGGCGAGGTACTTGGCGCCGAGGATCGTCTTGACCCTGATCGACGCGCCGGTCCCGGTGCCGAACCCCGGCTCATCCTTGATCTTGAAGGCGACCTTGACGTGGTCGCCGTCCAGGTCGACCTCCTCGACCTTGCCGACCTTGACCCCGGCGATCCGCACCTCGTCGCCCGGCTTGAGACCGCCCGCCTCCGCGAAGGCGGCGCTGTACGTCTCGCCGTCGCCGATCACCGGCAGGCGGTCGGCGTTGAACGCGGCCACGGTCAGCAGCGCGAGGACGGTGAGTCCGACGGCGCCGATGACGATCGGGTTCCGCTCGCGGAAGGGGCCGAGGCGCGGACGGCGGAGCCGTATCCTCGGCAGCTTCGGCGGCTCGACACGGACCTTGACCAGCGGCTGCGGACGCGGCTTGCGGCGCGGCAGGAGCCGCACCTCCGGCAGTCGCACGCGAGGCAGCTTCGGCGGCTCCACCCGCACCTTGAACAGCGGCTCCGGAGGCTTCCGGCGGCTCATGCCCCACACCTCGCCCTCGCCACGTGCATCTCGGGCGTGAGCACCTGCTTCGTCTTCGGCAGCACGATGCGGCCGTCGAAGTCGCACAGGTAGAAGTTGAACCACGAGCCGTAGGACGCCGTCCCCGTCAGCTCGGTGAGCTTGTTCGGCAGCCGCTTCAGCACGCCCTCCACGGTCTTCTCGTTGTCGTTCAGCGTCCCGGTGAGGTCGGTCAGTTCCGCGATGTCGTCCTTGAGCGGCGGACGCGCGTCCTTCAGCAGGCCCGACGTGGCCTCCGTCAGATCGCCGATGCTCACCAGCGACTTCCCGATGGGCTTGCGGTCGGCGGACAGGCCCGAGATGACCCGGCGCAGTTGCTTGAGCAGTCCGGAGAAGCGGGCGCCGCGCTTGTCGAGTGTCTCCAGCACGGTGTTGAGGTTGTCGATCACCGAGCCGATCAGCTTGTCGCGGCCGGCCAGCGTCGTGGTGAGCGACGCCGTGTGCGTCAGCAGGCTGTTGACCGTGCCGCCCTCGCCCTGGAGGGTCTTGATGATCTCGGTGGCGAGCTGGTTGACGTCCTTCGGGCTGAGCGCGGCGAACAGCGGCTTGAAGCCGTTCAGCAGCGCGTTCAGGTCGAGGGCGGGCTGGGTGCGCGCGAGCGGGATCGTGCCGCCGGGGCGCAGCCGGGTGCCGTCACCGGCGCCCTCGGTCAGCGCGACGTACCGCTGCCCGACCAGGTTGCGGTAGCGGATGACGGCGCCCGTGCTGGTGAGCAGCGGCCGGTCCTGGCTGGCCGTGAAGGTGACCTCGGCCAGCGTCCGGTCCTTGATCCGGATGCCCTCGACCTCGCCGACCCGCACTCCGGCCACCCGGATGTCGTCGCCCTCCTCCAGGCCGGTGACATCGCTGAAGACCGCGCGGTACTCGTGCTCGGGGGTGAAGGAGATGTTCACGATGGTGGCGGCGAGCAGGGCCGTCGCCACCACCGTCACCAGTGCGAAGAGACTGAACTTGATGAGCGGGGCGGCGGTCTGCCGGGCTCCTGTGGTGCTCATGCGACGCTCACCGCCGTCCCGCGCGCCATCGGCCCGAACAGCAGGGTCGCGACCGGCGGCACCTCGTCCGCGGGCAGGCCCAGCACCGGCGCCACGAGCGAGCCGACGGCCCGCTGCTCGGCCCGGGTGGCGGAGGCGCCGAGCGGACCGCCCGAGGTCGAACTCGCAGCCGTGGAACCGTCGTTGAGGTGGGCGCCGGGCGCCGGCACCGGAGGATGCGGCAGATCACGGCAGTTCGGGCCCGACCGCTCGCCGTAGCGCGGTTCCTCACCCGGTTCGTAGGCACCCTGCGCCCGTACGACCTCCAGCGTGATGTGCATCTTGCCGCCCCGGAACGCCTCCTCGGACGCCTTCTCCTGCCGGACCAGGCCGGCCAGCAGGCAGGGGTACTGGGGTGAGTAGCGGGCGAACAGCTCCAGCGTGGGGCGGGAGACCCGGCCGAGGGTGATCAGCCGGTCGCCGTTGGCGTCGAGGAAGTCCTCGGCGGTGCCCGCGACGGTGGCCGTGCTCTTCAGCGCCGCGGCCAGCCGGTCCTTCTCCTCGACGATCGTGCGGCTGGTGGTGACGGTGTTGCGCAGGATCTCCATCAGGTCGGGCGCCGCGTCGCCGTAGACCTCGGCGACGTCGGCGAAGCGTGCGATGTCCTCTTTCAGGGACGGCAGGTGGGGATTGAGGCGGCGCAGGTAGGCCTCCACTCGCGTGAGGTTGTCGCCGATCCGGTCGCCGCGTCCGTCGAGGGCGGTGGCGAACGCGGAGAGCGTGGCGTTGAGCTTGCCGGGCTGCACGGTCCGCAGCAGCGGCAGCAGGTCGTTCAGCAGCTGCTGGACCTCGATGCCGACGCGGGTGCGGTCCTGGGTGATGACGTCACCGGCACGGATCGGGCGGGCCGAGGACCGCTCAGTGCCCGCGGGTGCGACCAGGTCGACGTACTTCTCGCCGAACAGCGTCTTGGGCAGCAGGCGTGCGTGCACGTCGGACGGGATGTGGGCGACGTGCTCCGGCTTGAGCGCGATGCCGAGCGTCGCCTTCCTGCCATCGGCCCGCACCTCGCGCACCTCGCCGACCAGCAGCCCGCGCAGCTTGACGTCGGCGCGCGGATCGAGCTGGTTGCCGAGGCTGTCGGCCTCCAGCGTGATCCGCACGACCGGCGTGAACGCCTGGCGGTAGACGGCGACGGACAGGGACAGCAGCAACGCGAGCACGGCGAGGAAGACGACGCCGTACAACCGCAGTCTCAGCACCCTCATATGGCGGCTCACCCCGCGATCCGTACGGTCGTGCTGGCGCCCCAAATCGCCAGCGACAGGAAGAAGTCCAGGACGTTGATCGCCACGATCGAGGTGCGCACGGCACGGCCCACCGCGACGCCGACGCCCGCCGGGCCGCCGCTCGCGTAGTAGCCGTAGAAGCAGTGCACCAGGATGATCAGAACGGCGAAGACCAGCACCTTCCCGAAGGACCACAGGACGTCCACCGGGGGCAGGTACTGCTGGAAGTAGTGGTCGTAGGTGCCCGTGGACTGCCCGTAGTAGCCGGTGGTGATGGTGCGGGCGGCCAGGTACGAGGACAGCAGGCCGATCACGTACAGCGGGATGACGGCCACGAACCCGGCGATCATCCGCGTCGTCACGAGGAACGGCAGCGAGGGCACGCCCATGACCTCCAGCGCGTCGGTCTCCTCGCTGATGCGCATCGCGCCGAGCTGGGCGGTGAACCCGGCGCCGACGGTCGCGGAGAGCGCGAGCCCGGCCACCAGCGGGGCGATCTCACGGGTGTTGAAGTACGCCGAGAGGAACGCCACGAAGTTGGAGGTGCCGAGCTGGTTGAGCGCGGCGTAGCCCTGCAACCCCACTTCCGTGCCGGTGAAGAACGACAGGAAGGCGATCACCCCGACCGTGCCGCCCACGACGGCGAGCGCGCCCCGGCCGAAGCTCACCTCGGCGAGCAGCCGCAGGATCTCCTTCTTGTAGCGCCGCAGCGTGCGGCCGGTCCAGGCCAGCGAGCGGCCGTAGAAGGAGAGCTGGCTGCCCAGCGCCTCCAGGGACTTCAGTGGGCGGTCGACGAGTCTCATCGGCTAACCCCTCTGGGGGACGACCTGGAAGTACACCGCGGTCATCACGAAGTTGGTCACGAACAGCAACATGAAGGTGATCACCACCGACTGGTTCACCGCGTCGCCCACACCCTTGGGTCCGCCCTTCGCGGTCAGCCCCTTGTAGGAGGCGACGATCCCGGCGAT
The DNA here is from genome assembly GCF_036014075.1 of Streptomyces violaceus. Taxonomy (NCBI): domain Bacteria; kingdom Bacillati; phylum Actinomycetota; class Actinomycetes; order Kitasatosporales; family Streptomycetaceae; genus Streptomyces; species Streptomyces violaceus. Next base: position 6,420,209 of record NZ_CP107911.1, on the reverse strand, counting down.
CGCGCCGAACACCAGCGCCTTGACCTCGGCCGCCCACAGGTCGGAGAGCTGGGCGAGCGTGGTGAAGGAGGCCAGGTAGGCGCCCGGGGTGCCGTTCTGGAGAACGACGTTGAAGAAGTAGCCGCCCGCCACGCCGACCACCGACACCAGGCCGTTGAGCAGCACCGCCACCAGCATCGACGCCAGCACACGGGGGACGACGAGGCGGTGGATGGGGTCGATGCCCAGCACCTGCATCGCGTCGATCTCGTCGCGGATCTTCCGCGCCCCGAGGTCGGCGCAGATCGCCGTGCCGCCGGCGCCCGCGATCAGCAGCGCGGTGACGATCGGCGAGGCCTCGCGCAGCACGGCGAGCACGGAGGCGGCCCCGGAGAAGGACTGGGCGCCGAGCTGCCGTGTCAGGCTGCCGATCTGCAGCGCGATCACCGCTCCGAAGGGGATCGACACCAGGGCCGTCGGCAGGATGGTGACGCTCGCGACGAACCACGTCTGCTGGATGAACTCCCGCGCCTGGAAGGGCCGTCGCGGAATCGTCCGGACAACGTCCAGCGCCATCGCGAAGAGGCTGCCCGAGTGCCGCAGCGCTCCCACCGGTGACAGGCTCACGCGCCGGCCACCTCCTTCTGGAGCAGCGCCGCCTCGCGCCGGGCGATGGCCTCCCAGCGGGGTGATCGGGAGATGCCCGGCCCCGGCAGCAGGCGTGGAGCCGGCTCGTGAACGGGCGCGCTGTCGTCGATCTGCGCGAGCTCCTGCTCGACCTGCGCCGCGTCCTTCTCCTCCGCCATGCCGATCGGGCCCTGCATCCGGCCGTTCAGGAACTGCCGTACGACGGGCTCGTCGCTGGCCAGCAGTTCCTCGCGCGGCCCGAACATCACCAGCTCGCGGCGGAACAGCAGCCCGATGTTGTCCGGCACCTGGCGGGCCGAGGCGATGTCGTGCGTGACGATCAGGAAGGTCGCGTCGATCTGGGCGTTGAGGTCGACGATGAGCTGGTTGAGGTAGGCGACGCGGACCGGGTCGAGGCCCGAGTCGGGTTCGTCGAAGAGGATGATCTCCGGGTCGAGGACGAGGGCCCGGGCCAGCCCGGCGCGCTTGCGCATCCCGCCGGAGATCTCGCCGGGCAGCTTCCCCTCCGCGCCGATCAGCCCGACCATGTCCATCTTCTCCAGCACGATGCGCCGGATCTCGCTCTCGGACTTACGGGTGTGCTCGCGCAGCGGGAAGGCGATGTTGTCGTACAGGTTCATCGAGCCGAACAGCGCCCCGTCCTGGAACAGCACGCCGAACAGCTTGCGCACCTCGTACAGGTCGTGCTCGCGGAGCCTGGTGATGTCCCGGCCCTGGATCGTGATGGAGCCGCGCTCCGGCTTGAGCAGGCCGACGAGCGTCTTGAGGAACACCGACTTGCCCGTGCCGGAGGGGCCGAGCATGACCGAGACCTCCCCGGCGGGCAGCGTCAGCGAGACGTCCTGCCAGATGACCTGGTGACCGAAGGACTTGGTCAGCCCTTCCACACAGATCTCGACACCCATCCGGTCCACCCTTCAGCCCGTGGAGCAGTTCCAGCAGCTCTGACATCTGCTCTACGGGGAGGGGTGGGGGGTCCGTCGCTCGAGTGGGGGATTTTTTTCGGGCGGGTTTCCGGGTGGGTTGCCGGACAGGTCTCCGGGCGAGTTTCCGGGCGCTACGGAAGCGGGCTCGGCGTGGGTACGGGGAGCGAGGGGGACGGTGTGGCGGGAGCGTCCGGAGACGCCGGGGTCTCCGGGACCGCCGGGGGCGCCGGGACCGCCGTGTCCGTCGACACGGCGGAGGGCTCCACCGGCAGGTCGGTGACGTCGGGCGGCGTCGGGAGGCCGGGCACGTGCGGGACCTCCGGCGCGGACAGCGCGGGCAGCGGCGCCACTGGGACCTCCGGAACGCCCGGCACCTCCGGCAGCGACGGGACCGACGGGACCGACAGTGGGAGGAACGATTCGCCAGCGGGGGCCTCGGCCGCTCCGCGCTCGGCTGCCGCAGCCGTGGGGCCCTCCCCCCGAGGCGTACGATCCCCGCCACTCCCGTCCGGCCGCACCGCCTCCGCACCCGGAGAGGCGACGGCGGGCCGAGGCGCCGCACCGCCCCCGCCTCCGCTGCCGTCGAGGGCGTACGGCAGCACGAACCCCGCCACCGCCAGGGACGCCGCCGTCGAGGCGACCGCCACGGTCTGCGCCCTGCCGACTCCGCGCGGCCGTCCCCACCCGATCAGGAACAGCGCGAACCCGAGCGTGGCGGACAGCGACTGCCGCAGCGTCCGCCGGGCCCGGGCCAGCAGCGACTCGACGGTCCGGTAGCTGAGCCCCATCCGGACGGCGACCTGTCCGACGTCCAGGTCCTCCGACTTCAGCCGCAGCGCCTCGGCCTGCCGCGCGGGCAGCTCACCACTGCGCACCGCCAGCCATTTCGCCTCGGCCCGGTCGCACACCGCCTCCTCGACGGGCACCGGACCGGGGGCGATGAGCGTGGGGCTGGTGCGCACCTCGGCCTCGCGGTTCACCTGCCGGTAGCGGTCGACGCACAGCCGCATCGTCACCGTCGTCAGCCAGGCCGCGAGCCGCTCCTCGTCCAGGTCGGGCCGCTCGGCGGCGCGCAGCATCGCCTCGTGCACCGCGTCCTCGGCATCCTCCGGGCTCATCGACCTGCGCCGGGCCACCTTGAGCAAGTGCTCGCGGTGACTCCACATGCGCCGCCACCGCTCGTCGGCCGCGGTCACCTCCGCAGGTGTCTCTGCGGCCATGTCCACAGGCATGTCCGTCGCCATGAGAGCCCCTTCGCCGCTCGCCCACCGGTCTCGTGCTGTCCGGCGGGGGGCGACATTACCGCCCAGTATCGGCGGTTGTGGAGGGGGAGACGGTCATCGAGTCCGCGCTGTTACTGGTGAGCGGGGCGCCGCTGGGCAGCAGGTCGGGGGCGGGGGGGCTCCAAGTCCGGGTCGGGGGCGGGGAGTCGTGGCTCGTCCGGCTTCTCGGGGTCGGTGGCCGGGCGGGTTCTGGTCAGAGCCGGGGAGGCAGGGGTCGCCGGAGTGCGAGACGGCGGGGCACTCGGCCGGGCGGAGGGTGTCGGCGAGGGCTCCTTCGACTCCGAGGGGGACCGCGACGGCTCAGGCCGCGCGGAGGAGGACCCGGGGACGGCCCCGGCAGAGCCGTCCGGCACCACCCGGTGTCCTTCCAGGAAGTACGCGTACCAGGCCCTGACCGTGCGCAGATAGGCCGCCGAGTGGTTGTAGCCGAGGATCGCGCTGTCCAGCTGGGCGGGAACGGACAGGTCCCGGCCACCGGCACACAGATACCGTCCGGCGGCGAGTGCCGCGTCGAAGACGTTGTTCGGATCCGTACGCCCGTCGCCGTTGCCGTCCGCGCCCCAGCGGGCCCAGGTCGACGGGATGAACTGCATCGGCCCGACCGCTCGGTCGTACGCCGAGTCCCCGTCGTGGGCGCCGCCGTCGGTGTCCCGGATCAACGCGAAGGCCACGCCGTCCAGCCGCGGCCCGAGGATCGGCGCGACGGTCGTACCGTCCGACGCCACCCTGCCACCGCGCGCCTGCCCCGACTCCACCTGCCCGATCGCCGCCAGCAGCTGCCAGCGCAGCCGGCAGCCGGGCGCCTCGCGCGCGAGCCGTTCCTCGGCCCGCCGATAGGCGGCGAACACGCTCGCAGGCAGCGCACCGCCCACCTCCTGCGCCGCCGCCTCGGCTCCCGCACGCTTCCCGGTCCGCAGCGGCGGCAGCTCGGCCTGGTACGGCGCGTCCCCGGACACGCTCGGTCCGTCCTCGGCGAGCGCCTGACCGGCCGCCGGTACGGAGGCCCGCGCCGACACCGCCCCCGGCGCCTGCGACGCGGTGAGCGCCACCATCGCCACCACTGCGGCCGCCGCACCTCTGACACGCCCGCCCCTGTGCCCTGCCACTTCCTGCTCTCCCCTCCCTGTGAGCTTTCTGTCGTCTGCTCTACGGGGGAGGGCGGTGGGTCCGTCGCGGTGGAGGTGGAGCGGGCGCGGTATCCGGGGTTCAACGCCCACACTGCCCGTCCGTCAAGTCCGACGGATAATTCTCCCCCAGCACCGCTCACGAGAGGCTCAACGACCACGCACCCACCTGGCACGCCAGATCTCGAACGCGGTCTGACGCTCGGAGGCTTGGGATTCAGAAGCGCATCCCCTGGCCCGGAAGATACTCCTAAAAATGGCCACAAATACGCCATAAATTCAGTAGCGGAATCTGTCCATTACAAGACGGTCCATTACGCTAGGCCGGCACCCAATGCCCTACGGCATGCCTGTCCTTCCACGCGTAGATCGACTGACGCGCCCTGTCCCACCCGGCGACCTCGACCACCAGTTCCGCTGGTCGACCAGCCGGTCCTAGCCGCCGGCCATCCCCGCCCCTCGCCACGATCGCAGAGCCGAGGAGACCCCACAGGCGGGACTGTCCCGAGAACGCCACGCCAAGGAAGTCCTGAGTCGTCACACGACAGTTCTTGTCAGTAGCCGCAGGGGCCGAACACGAACCGCAGGGCCAAGAAGCCAGTTGTGTCGCCCCGTGCCTAGTGGGCACGGGCTTCGGGTTGCACTCGTGTCAGAGGTGCCTCAGAGGTGACGACCCGGCCTGTCGGAGTCACGTCAACGACCTCGGCCCACAGAAAGGCGTCGGCGGGGAGCGGCGGATTCTGGTGCGCGGTTCGCTCGCGCACCCGTTCCAGGAACTCGCCGAGCCCCTGTCCCTCGGATTCGGCCGCCGCGTACTCGCGGGACAGGCCCGTGGTGGGGCAGTGTGCGTACTTGGGTGTGTCGTAGCGAACGCTGCCGTCGGCCGAGCGCAGCGTGACCACCGAGATCGGCCGGTAGGCCGCGGCGAACATCGGCAGGTTGGAGAACGGATAGATCCGGTCGTCGAAGGCCAGCGACAGCACGACGCACACGGCGAAGACCGCCCAGGGCAACGGGGCCAGGCTCAGGCTGGTAAGACTGTCGGCGAGGTACGGGACCGGTAGCAGGGCCACCGCCGCGATCATCGCGTTCTCGCGGAAGTCGACCGCGAGCAACCACAGTGTGCTGAGGTGGAACAGCACCAGGCAGGCGCACAGGACCAGGCGTGGCCCGGACCCCAGGAGGATGAGCGGGGTGCTGAACTCCATCAGGAGCGCGATCCACAGCAGCAGCACGCCCCACTTGGGGTTGCGCACGAGGAACCAGGGCAGCCCCTTCTCCTCGACGGACTTGCCGTCGCCGGCCCGGTAGCGGGCGAACAGTGTGATGTAGAACGGGAAGAGCCTGCGGTCGGGCCACCGCAGGCCTCGCTTGCGGACCTTGGACACCGCGGAGACGAAGTAGTGCGCCGCGATGGCTCCCCACATGCCCTGCGCGATCCGCAGGGTGACGATGCGGGGCTCCATTGCGTGGCCCTCGAGCAGCGCCACGACGCCGCAGGCGGCTGCCGAGAGCAACGCCATGCCCAGCAGGTGCAGATGGTGGTGCACCTTGAATTTCTTGGTGCCGTCGTCCTCTTCGGTGACGTACCCTGCGAACTCCTGCGAGAGGTAGACCACCGCGAGGACGGTGAACACGGCCGTGATCACCACCAGTGCGGCCACCGTGAACAGGTCCGCGGTGAACAGCGCGGCGGCGACCACGAGTACGGAGGCCAGCGCGGCCCGTGCTCCCGGAGTGACAATCCGCCGACCGAAGCGAAACCCGAATGTGCCTTCGCGCCAGCTCAGTTGCGGGTTGAGCTCCTTGACCGGTTCAAAGGCGGCCAGCAGGACGACCAGGGCGAGCAGCCCGCGGAAGGTCGCCGAGGCGGTCGCACCGGGGGCGCTCCAGTCGTCGTGCCAAGCGGTCCAGTCGGGCAGCACTGTGGGGCCTCACAAAGACGTCGGGATGGGGCGGCCGGGGGTCAGGCCAGGACGCGGTCGGTGACCGAGCGGCGCATGTCGCGCGAGCGGCGCAAGTCTCTCGTCGAGACTGACTTCTTGAGCCAGCGGTCGGTGCCGTCGTAGCGCGAGACAAAGGATCTGCGGCCGTGCACGGCCCGGTAGTTGTCGATGAACAGGGTGGCACCCGCGGTCACCACGATGTCCTGCTGGACTCGTTCCAACTCGGCGACCAGCCGCTTCAGGGCCTGTTCGGCCTCGTCGTCCCCGCTGACGCACGACATGAAGTACGGGTCGATCCGCAGGTACGGATCGTCCTCTGCGCCGAACAGGACGGCCACCGGCTCCGGTTCGTCCCGCATGGTGCGCAGTCGGCGCAGCGCGGCCGAGTCGGGGTCGGTCTGTTCCAATTGCCGCAGGTGCTCCTCGTCGGGAAGGATCAGGAAGCGCTTGCCGAACAGGACGGCGCGGTCCGCCTCGGAGATTTCCACGTGCGTGACGCACGCGAAGGTGGTGGGCACCTTGTCGTGGTTGCGCACGCCGAACAGGCCCAAATAGTCGCAGCGGTACGGGTGGAACCCGTCTTCGGTGTGCCACTCCAGGAGCACGTCGCTGCCGTGGCCGCTCTGCTGGCTCTCTTCGCCCGGGACGGGGAGCACGTTGTGCAGCAGCCGACCGGCCTGGAGTGTGGACCAGCCGAAGACATCGCCCAGGCAGGCGGTCAGCAGGGCGAGGTAGCACTCCTCGCGGCGAGTGGAGTCGCCGGCCGCGGCGTCGCGCCAGTGCAGGGGGGTGGGTCCGACCGCGACATCGGACACGGGGAAGCCGTCCACGATGCAGGCTGCGGCCGGCTCGTTGCGCCGGAAGTTCTGCAAGAATTGACGGAGCCCGTCAGGGAGACAGTTAATGTGGCGCCAGATATTGTCATTGAATTCGGGTGACGCTGGGGCGGAACCGTCGCTGATCAAGTCCGCAACGAGCTCTTCTATCTGCGTGACCTCAGCGCTTGAAAGGTCGTAGTTTATAACGGCAGCATGCTGCGGCACTTTCGATCCCCCCAGAAATCTTGAACCTGACTTCTTCGTCGGTTGCGGCGCGCCCGCCGTCCCGCGGAAGCGGCGGGAAGCGATGTCAAGATACGTCCACAAAGCCCTCTCGGCAAGGGTTGACTTATCGCTCCGGATGGGGTCGTACCTCGTGCGCGTGGAGGGCTGTACCGCCGGATGTCCAAGTCGTCCCAGAATTCCACCACATCGGGCGCGTGGATTGGAGGGTGACAATCTCCGGTAGGGTCGGGCAGAATGTGCTGATGCTCGCCAGGACTGCTGACGGATGGCGAGTGAGAAGGAGGGGGTAATGGGCGAACTAGCCATCGGAAGACCGGGTCTGCTGCTCGTGGACGACCGCCCGGGGAGCTTTACCGACTACGTCATCTCGCGCACCGATGTGGATGTCTTCCTGCTGCGTTTCGAGCCGTGGGCAGACGCCCTGCCGAAGGATTATCTCGATGGCACGAAACATCTGCCGACTTTCGTCGTGCGGGCGGATGTTCCGCTGGAGGAGGAAGCCGCTCGCTATCGCTCATGGGTCGTAACTCAAGAGCGCCCTCCGGGTTACTTCTGCAATCCTCATGAACCGCTCCAGGAGGTCTCCCAGCGGTTTGCCGGCCTGGTCGGGCTGCCGCACCTTGACGACCTGCAGGTCGGATGGGTCCGGAGGAAGCCGCAGATGAAGGCACGTTTCCAGGAGCTCGGGATCCCCTGTGCGCAGTACCGGGAGGTCGCCACACTCGAGCAGATCGAGGCGTTCGGGGAGGAGTACGGCTGGCCGCTCATCGTGAAGCCGGTCGATTCCTTCGCGTCCATCGACACCTACAAGCTGGAAACGCCGGAGGAGTTGTCGCAGTTGCCCGATCTGGGGCGACGGGAATGGATGGTCGAGGAGTTCCTGACCGGCAAGGAATACCAGCTCTGTGCCGTGGTCGCCGGTGGCGTGGTGCTCGATGCATGGCCTTCGTGGACGCCTGCCGCATTGCTGGAGACCGTGGCCGGCGCCATGAATGCGAATGTGACGATAGCGGAGCCGACCGAACTTCCGGTGGATGTCAAGAGAATCACCCAGAAGTTGGTCGATGGCATGCGTATCGATCACGGCTATCTACACATGGAGTTTTTCCTCTCCATGGACGGCTCTTTCCACATGAGTGAAATAGGAGCCCGTCTGGCGGGTTGCGAGATTCCGACCAATCACGGATTGTCGCACGGCTTCGACATTTTCTCTGTCACACTTGACACTTATCTGGGGCGCTCGCCGGAACTTCCTTACACGCAGAAGCGCTGTGTGGGTGACCTGCTGCTCCCCATCTCGGCAGGACGTATTACCCGTATGACGGGACTGGACGAACTGAAACGCATGCCCGGTGTCCTCGGCGGAAAGCTCAGGTTCGCCGTCGGTGATGTTGTCGATCCACGCCGTGCATCCAATGCGTCATCAGGGTATGTGCATGTGGAGGGTGAAACCGTCGAGGAGACCGCGAGCCGCATGGAGAACGTGCTCGGCGAATTCGAATTCGAGGTAGAGAAAGCCCCATGAGCGACACAGAAAAAGGGCAGAAGTCGGCCGGGTTCGCGGCGTTCTTCCGCAACCCTGACGTCCGCGCCCCGGTCGTGTGGAGTGCGCTGGGCCGCATGCCGCTGTACCTCGTCAGTCTCGGCCTGGTGCTCTACGTGGCCGACCGCACCGGCAGCTACGCCACGGCCGGTCTGGTCCTCGCCGCCTATACCGTCGGTGGCGCCGCGTTCGGCCCGTTCATCGCGCGCGAGGTCGACCGGCGCGGTCAGCGCATCGTCCTGCCCATCACCGGTGTGCTGTTCCCCGTGCTGCTCGTCGGCCTGGTGTACAGCCTGCCCGACCGCATCGGCGTGACGCTGGTGTGGGCGCTGCTCGCGGGCGGCGCCATCCCGCCGGTCAGCGGCGCGATCCGGGCGCTGTGGGGGACATGGCTGACCAAGGAGTCCGAGCGCCAGGCGGCGTACGCCATGGAGGCGGTGCTCGCCGAGGTGTTCGTCATCACCGGCCCGCTGCTGCTGAGCCTGCTGATCGCCTACTTCTCCGCGGGCACCGCCATCCTGGTCGGCGCCGTGATCGCCTGCCTCGGTGCGGTCGGCCTCTCGTTCACCAAGGCCGGAAGGGAGTTGGCCGTCACTGGTGACGTCAAACGCGACTGGGCGGGACCGCTGCGATCGCGCAGTCTTGTTCTGCTCTTCGTGGTCCTCGCCGGCTGTACGTTCGCCCTCGGCATGTTCAACCTGGCCGTTCCGGCGGCTGCCGAGGACTACGGCTCCGCGAACGCCGCCGGTGTGCTGTACGCCTGCTCCGGCATCGGCAGCGCGCTCGGCGGGGTCTGGTACGGGCGGCGCAAGTTCACCGCTCCCGTCGAGCACCAGCTCACCTGGGGTCTGCTCGCCTTCGCGGTGGGCCTCGGGATCGCCGCTCTGGCGTGGGACAACTGGAGCCTGGGCGTGGCCCTGGCGGTCGGCGGTGTTTCCATCGCGCCGCTGAGTGCCATGGAGTTCATGCTGGTCGGCCGGCTGGCGCCGAAGCGGACTCTGGCCGAGGCCTTCACCTGGGTGATGACTGCCAACGCCATCGGCATGGCGGCCGGCAGCCAGGTGGCCGGACTCATGGCCGAGCCTCTGGGCACCTCGGCGATATTCGGCACGGCAGCGGTGGCTGCCCTGGCCGTGACCGTCTTCGGGCACCTGGTCCGCGATCGTTTCGTGGAACCGCCCGCCGCCGAAGAGGATGAGGCCGCTGCCGAAGCGGAGGAGTCCGGCACCGAGGCGGAAGAGGCCGCCGAGGCGAAGGACGACCGGACCTAGCCATACGGTGGCACCCCGGGCAGGGGCCGGTACCTGGGCACCGGCCCCTGCTCGGGCGTCGCGACGGGTGGGCTTCATGGGGTGCGGCTGCTCCGGGTGGCGTCCACCTGAGCCCGGATGGTGTCGGCCACCTCGGTGGCGCCCTCGGCCCCGAGCAGGTCGAGCAGGAGCGGCTCGGGGGCGCCCAACTGGGCGGCGCGCACCGCGTTGTGGGCCTCTGTGCTCAGGAGCGGGTGCAGGGACAAGTCGTCGGCGGCGGCGCGGATCCGCTCGTACATGTACCGGACCGTGGCCTCCTCGCCCTGGGCGCGCAGGTCCTGGAAGCGGGGCCAGTCGATGACGCCCTGGGCCCAGTTCATGTGGCACGAGCGGGGCTGACCGGTCCAGAACGTACGGGCGTTGAGAACCTGGCTGACGTTCTGCGGCGGCAGCGTCACCACGCGTGTGCCGTGTGCGAGCAGCTGGAGGAGGGTCGTCAGCCCGGGCGAGGTGATCGCGAGTCCGCTGCCCGCGACCAGTCGGTCGAACTCGTCGGCGGTGCGGATGCCCACCGAGGTGAGACGGTCGGTGCTGATCCCGAGGGTCTTGAGCCCTTCCCAACTGACGTTGCCGCACAGGTGGATCTCGGCGGTGTCCGACTGCTCGGTCAGCGCCTCAAGCAACGGTGGCAGAACGGCCCGCAGATAGCTGTGGCCGAGGTTGCTGCCGAACGGCGACTCCAGGCCGCCCACATTGATGACGACCCGGTCCGGGTCCCGTTCCACCGTGCGTGACCTGCTCGGCAGGATCGCTCCCACCCAATGGATGGGTTGGACCCGGCGCAGGGGTTCCCCGGCGGCGACAGGCAGTTCGAGGGTCTGTTGCGCGCAGTACGCGGCGGCCTTCGCGGGCATCGGATCCGCCGCCGTCCACAGGAACGGCAGGCTGTCCATGAACACCACGGGGATCCCCAGAGAGGCCAGCCGGTCGGCGCCTTCGGGATCGTTGGCGACCAGCGCCACATCGATGTCGTGGCGCGCCAGGATCTCTGCCGCGTCGGGCCCGCCCAGATCCTTCACTCCGGGGTACGAGCCTTCGAGGGCGCCCTCCCGGACGATCTCGTGGCCCAGGCTCTCTCCGAGCAGTACCGCCCGCGCCTCGGGCAGCCGGTCGAGCACATGGCAGATCTTGCCCATGCTGCCCCAGCCGAACGGGTTGCCGTGGACGACCAGACCGAACGGCTTGCGCCGCACTGTTTCCATACTCCCTGCACCTGTCTCTTCCGTACGGTCGGCCACCCGGGCCCCCGGCGAGGCGGTCGGGTCCTGTTCGCGCAGGGCGCGCCAGATCCTCTCCGGTGTGAACGGGGTCTGCCGCAGCCGTACACCCACCGCGTCGTACACGGCCGCCGAGACGGCCGCGGCGATTCCGATGAGCGGTGACTCGCCGACGCCCTTGGCTCCGAGTGGGCCTGACGGGTGGTGCGGTTCCTGTGGGAAGACGGCGTCGACCTCGACGGGCCAGGTCGCTGTAGGCACTCCGAGCCCGAACAGCGTCGTCTCGCACGGGGAACCGTCGGCGGCGAACGGGAGGGCTTCGGTGAGCGTGCTGCCCAGTCCCTGCACGACCCCGCCCACGACCTGTTCACGCGCCGCATCCGGCTGCATCAGCCGGCCAAGGTCGTGCACGGAGGTCACCTTGAGCACGCGGATCCGCCCGGTCGCGGTGTCCACCTCGATGTCGGCGACCTGGGCCCCGGCTACCAGCGCGTTGTCAGGTGCCCGGAAGGTGGCCTCGGCGCAGTAGCCCTCCCACTCGGCGGGCACGAACTTCATCGGGCCTGTCGCTTGCGGGAGTTGGTACATGAGCTCGCGGGCAGCGAGCGCGGCGGCGTTGGCGCTGAGGTAGGTTCCGCGTGAGGCGTAGATGCCGCGGTCCCGGCCGCGGGCATCAAGCTCCACGTCCACCAGGGCGAGGGGCACCCCGGTCTCCTCCGCCGCGACTCCCGCCAGCAGGGCGTGCAGGCCTTGGCCCACGTCCGGGCAGGCGGTTGTCACGACCAGGCGTCCACCGCGCACCGAACAGCGCGCGGTGGCCTCGTCGATGCCCGCGGCGCCGGTCACACCAGACACGTTGGCGAGCGACGCGACCCCGCGGCCACGCCGAAGCCGTGGGCTGTCGGTGCGCCGGTCCAGCGGTGGCAGCGCCCGGACCTCGGCCAGGCATCCGAGTACGTTGTAGGACGCGGCGGGCCAGCCGTGCACAGGGTCGAGTCCGCCCGGCCGCAGGGAGTTGCGTTCCCGCAGTGTGACGGGGTCGATCCCGAGGGCAGACGACATCTCGTCCAGCTGCGACTCGACGGCGAAGATCACCTGGGGGGCGCCGTAGCCCCTGTAGGCGCCTCCCGGCGTCCGGTTGAGGGTCACGCACTCGCCGGTGGCGCGCGCGTCGGCAACGGGGTACATGGACAGAGCCAGAGTCAGGCCGTTGGCCAGTACGGCGGGGCTGTGCAGGGAGTAGGGGCCGCCCTCGGAAACCGCGTGGATGCGCCGGGCGGTGATCCGTCCGGCCCGGTCGCAGCCGGTGACCACGCGCACCGCGAAGGGGTGGCGCAGCCGGAAGGCTCCGGTCATCTCCGCCCGGTCGGTCTCCACCACCACGGCCCGGCCGCCGACCGCGCGGCTGCAGAGTCCGGCCACGGCATCGACGAGGAACTCCTCCTTGCCTCCGAACGAGCCGCCGATGGCGACCGATTCGTAGTGGACGTCGTCGTCGGCAAGGCCCAGGAGGCGGGCGAGGATACCCCGGCTGAGGACCGGGCACTGGGTGTTGGACCACACCCGGCAGCGGCCGTCCGCAGTGAACTCGGCGGCAGCGGCCACCGGTTCGAGGAAGGCGTGGGCCGTGGCGTCGGAGTGGTACGTCGCGTCGAAGACATGCGCGCTGGCGGCCAGCGCCGCCTCGACCTGCTCCTCCGGTACGCCGAAGGCGAGTGCGGCCAGAAGATTGCCCTCCGCGGCGAAGTCCCGGTGGGCGGGGGGTGCGCCGCCGGCCCGGGCCTGATTGACCGTCAGAACGGCTGGCAGTTCTTCTTCGAGAACGGCTCCGGCCGCCGCTGCGGCGGCGCGGGCCTCGGTCCGGGTGCGCGCGACCACCGCACCGACCACGTCCCCGGCGAACCTGGCCTCGGCGGTGAACACCGCCATGTCCTCGCGCCCTCCGTGCGGGTTGGCGGTGTAGCGCACCCCGGGGTCGTCCTCGGGGCCGAGTACCGCGAGCACCCCGGGCATCAGGGCGAGCAGGTCGCGGTCCACCCGGACCGTGGAGTGCGGGCCACGGGCCCGCAGCAGTCGCGCGTACAGGACGTCGTCGGGCAGCCGGTCCAGGACGAACAGGGGCTCGCCCGCCGCCTTCCTGGCGGTCTCCCGGCTCCGGGGGTGTTCGCCGCTGTGGCTCGGGGACGCAGCGGCGGAGTCAGTCGCCGACATGATTGGTCGCTCATTTCTGCTGGGACACTGCCGCGGTACCTTTCCGCGTGATGGCCCTGACCAGGCCGGTGTAGCCACTGCAGCGACAGATGTGCGAGCTGAGCACGTCCCGTACCACTTCGGAGTCGCCCAGATCCTGTCCGTCGCGATGCGCCGCGACGCAACTGGCCAGAATCCCGGGGGTGCAGAAGCCGCACTGGACGGCCGAGTGTTCCGCCAGCGCGTCGACCAGCGGGGCACCCTCCGGGCAGTTGTGCAGTGTTCGTGCTGTGGAGATGCGGGTTCCCTCGGCCAGTCGGCCGACGGGCAGCAGACAGGACGGGGTGGCAACGCCGTCGACCAGCACCATGCAGGCGCCGCAGACCCCTTCCTCGCAGCCGACCTTCACCTCCGTGTGTCCCCGGTCGCGCAGCCACCAGGCCGTGCGCTCCCAGGGGGGCGCGGTGACCTCCACGCGCTCCCCGTCGACCTCAATGGACCGGGGCCGGACGGGCTCGGTCACGCCGCCTCCACAACGCTGAGTTCCTCTGCGAGTTCGGCGACGAGCACCGCCGCCATCTCCCTGCGGTACTGCGCCGACGCCCGGTGGTCCTCCAAGAAGAAACCGGCGGGCGGCAGTTGGTCCGCGTCGAGCAGTACGGGACGTGGAGTGGCCGCGCCCAGACACACGACGAGGCTCCCGTCCGCTCTGCGCAGCCCCGCCGCCGTGACCAGGGCGGGTGCCACGGTCTGATGCCCGGCGAGCCGTCGGAACGCGCTGTGGCCGGGCGCCCCGAGGTCCACGTGCAGCACGGCGAAAGCGTCCGTCAGGTCCCACAGGCCGAGCACCGGAAGCCAGCGGGGCTCCGGCGAGGCGGCGGTGACCACGTGGGCTCGCGCCCCGTGCACGGCGAGCGCCGGCACGAGGTCGCTGCGGTGCATCCGGGCACCGAGCACTCCGCCGACGGTGATGACCCGGCGTACGGCGGGTGTCGCGGTCGCGGCCAGCGCCGCGGCGACGGCGTTGTGGCCGTCGAGGCGGGTGCGCTGGAGCTCCGCGAGGCGGACCAGCGCGCCCACCCGGCCCGAATCGGATGCGACCGTGTGCAGGCCCAGGGCTCCGAGGTCCATGCCCAGCGCGGGCGGCTCGGCGGGCATCGCTGCCGACATGATCCCGGCGCCGCCCCCGATGACCCGCGCTCCCATAGCAAAGGCGGAGTGCAGTTCGCCAGGCGTTTTAGGTCTTACCACCCGATGTTCGTGCGGTATCAAATCGCCTCCACTGCCAAAACGGGTTCTGACATGGGGCGCGCAACGGCAGACGGCCGTCACTCAATTCGTCCGGCGCCTGTGTGCTATCCCCCCGTTGTCCCGCCTGATCTGGCCGGAACGCCGGCAACTCCAGGCAGGACCCGCTGCACGTTAGACGAAAGCCTGAACCGGTTCAAGACCTTGCCTCCCGTCGGGTCGAAGGGATAGCGTCGCTGGATCGACGGGGCCGTTCAGAGGTGTGTCAACCGACGGCCCCCGGGGGCGCTCAACGTTCATTGTTATTCGCGCCGGGGGATTCGCAGAGTACCAGTAGGGCGTCATTCGCCTGCCTTATTCCGTGGAGGGCAGCACTTTGTCTGGGCGTGACCGATATCTTTTTATCCGCATTCTCGAAGCCTGCAATGCGGACTGTTTCATGTGTGAATACGGGCTTTCTCGCGACCGCTTCCGCTACTCCGTCGAGAGTTTCGCCGAGATCCTCCCGGAGGCAAAGAGGGCGGGTATCGGCTACGTCCGTTTCACTGGTGGCGAGCCCCTCATGCACGCCGATGTGGTGCAACTCGTCCGGCTCGGCACCGAGCACGGAATGAAAATGTCGATCATCACCAACGGCATGCAACTCCCGCGAAAGATCGAGGAACTGCACGCGGCCGGGCTCGCCCAGGTCATCGTGAGTCTCGACGGCGCGTCCGCGGAAACCCACGATGTCTTCCGCCGCAGCCCCGGAATGTTCGAGAACGGTCTCCAAGGCCTGCGAATGGCCGCCGAGTTGGGCATTCTGCCCCGCGTGAACACCGTGGTCGGCCCGCACAACTACGCCGAGATGCCCCGCCTTCAGGCCACCCTCACCGAGGCCGGTGTGAAGCAGTGGGAACTCTCTGCCATCAAGCTCAACCGGCACATCGCCTATCCCGACCCCGACGACGTGCGCAAGGTCTGCGACCCGATCTACGAGGCCGACCCCGCAACTCACCTCATCCCGCTCGGGCGGCGCTTCTACGGCGACAACGCCGAGGAGCAGGAACGCTACTTCAACTCCTCCGTCACCCCGCGCGCCAGCGAGCCGCTGTGCCACCTCGTGGACGACGTGATCTATCTCGACGCCAAGAACAACCGTGCTTTCGGCTGCAGTTGCCTGCCGCACCGCTCCGAGGACGAGGTCATGGGCGGCGCCCCGGTCGTCCAGGAGGACGGAACGGTGTGGCTGGACAGCCCCCGGTTCCGCAAGCACCAGGACTACTTCCGTACCGAAGGTCCCACGGTCTGCACCGGCTGCTCGACCACCGCCGCCGGCTACAGCGATGACGTCGCCCGCCTCGGCAACGTGCCCGAGTGGCAGTTCTGAACCACGGCCCGCGCGCAGCGAGAAGTCGGAGAATCATGAGCACGCCACTGAACACACCGGGCTCGAACGGGGCGGCGTCCCCGTGGAAGGTCCTGGTCGTCGCCGGACGCAGCCTGGACGGGCAGACCGCGGCGCGCCGAGCAGCGGTCCACATCACCGAGATGGAGGTGGCCTCGGTCAACGCCGAGGGGCTCGAGCAGTTGCGGGCGGCCACCGAGGGCCACCAGGTGGGCGCCGCGCTCGTCTGCGACGAGGCGTGGGCAACAAACCAGCTGCGCGCCGCCGGCATCCCGGTCCTGCACGCCTACACCGAAGCCGTGGTTCCTCACGTCCCTCTCGTTGACGCCGACTTGAGGATGGCGCACCGACCGCAGTGGTACGAGGAGGAGGCCGGACTGCCGCGCGGCGTCATCCCGGTGGCGTCGTTCGCCCCGGCCCGCCGCGGCTGGACCGGAAAGGGCCGGGGGGCCCTCGTCGCCCTCGGTACCGGCACCGCTGACACCGACACGGTCCTGGCCTCGGCACGAGACACCCTGCTGCCCCTGCTGCCGTCTGTCGCGGAGGCCGCTGACGGCCCCGTCACCGTTCTCACGGACGGTCCGGTCGACGCCCTGGGCGAACTGCTCGGCGCGGTCGAGGGCACCACCGTGCTCGCGGCCACCGACGCGGGTCTGGACGAACTCCACTCCGCGTGCCGGGTGTTTCTCGCCACCCCCACCCTCGCAGCCCTCACCACCGCTCGTGCCCGCAACGCCCCCCTGACGCTGCTGCCCGCGCTGGACGACGCACAGCAGAACCTGCTCGAGCGGGTCATCAAGGCGGCGCCGGTGCCGGTGCTCGACGCACCGGACACCTGGGCGCCCGCCGCCGGCATCGAGTGGGCCGTGGCCGACTCCGACGACGACCTCAGCGGCGCCCAGCGTGTCGCCCGCAAGCTCCGCCAACTGGTCCTGGCCCCGGTCTGATCGCCTCGGCTCGTTCCGGTACCGCACTCGCTTCTTCGTACATAAGGAATGTGAACGTCGTGAGTAGTCTTGAGAAGCGGCTTGGGCTGCGCATGCTCCCCTTCGGCGCCAACTACCTCAACTGGGCCGACATGTCGGAGCTGCGCCAGGCCATCGACAACGGGATCCTCTTCCGCTACCAGACGGAGACCGAATCGGTCGCCGTCACCCTGGAGCGCACCGTCAGCGAGCGCCTCGGCGCCGCCCGCACGCTCGGCGTGCACAACTGCACCGAGGCGCTGCGCCTCGCCCTCATCTCCACCCGGCCGTCCGCCGGCGATCTCGTCTACATCCCGGCCGTCACCTTCGTCGCGGTGGCCGGCGCGGTCCTGTCCTGCGGCCTCATCCCCGTCCCCGTCGATGTGGACGAGCGCCTGATGCTCGACACGAGTCTGCTGCCCGCCGACGCCCAGCGCGTCATCGTCGCGCACATGGAGGGCTCGGTCGCCGATGTCCCCGAGCACGTCCCGTACGTCATCGAGGACACCGCGCAGGCCATGGGCGCCCGCTTGCCCGACGGCCGCCACGCGGGCACCGTCGGCTACGCGGGCACCTTCAGCTTCCACCACGCCAAGGTCCTCACCTCTGGCGAAGGGGGTCTGCTCACCACCAATGACGAGCAGGCGTACGAGGTCATGCGCTCCTACCACGACCACGGCTCCATCCGGATTCCCGGCCGCTATCCGATCTGGGGCGAAGACGCCTTCTACGGCGAGAACTTCGTGACCAGCGAGGGAATCGCCGCGATCCAGCTCCAGCAGTTCCGCCACCTCGACGAGATCCTCGCCGGTCTGGAGCGCCACTACCGGTACGCGGCCGAGGCGATCACCGAGCGGCCCGACATGGTGGTCCTGCCGCGCCGTGACGGCGAGACCCGGGTCAGCATCCGTGTCAGCTTCGATTCGCGGGAGCTTCGCGACCGCGCGCTGAAGGCCGTCACCGAGGCCGGGATATCCAGCTGGACCCTCGACAAGTACGACCTGCCCGCGCACCCCGTGCTGGCCGGTCGCCGCTCCCTGTACGGCGACAACTTCCCGTGGAACCTGGCAGGCGAGGACAGCCCTCGCTTCCTGAGCCGGGACAACTTCGCCGCCACCCGTGAGCGCATGGGCCGCATCTTGTGCCTTCCGCTCTCCCCGGAACTGGAGGTCCCCGAGCAGGAAGCCGCCGCGAAGGCGCTGGCCGAGGTGCTACGCCAGCTGTGACCCGCAGGATCGGCAGGGTGGTGGCAGGCGGATCGATCGCGCCCGGCACCGTCCTGCCGTCGCCCCACCCACTTTTCTAGGAGCAGCTCCACCATGTCCTCCGCGCCATCTGGCCCCCCGGTCTTCTCCGTTCACTCCGACGAGGCGGACTACCAAGCCGCCGTCGGCACGTTTCTCGGGGCCGGGACACCCACGGCCGTCCCGGTCTGGGTCAGCTCGCGTGCGGATCTGGCGGCCTCCGCCGAGCAGGCCTCCGCGCTCTACACGACGGTCGCCAGACCCACCCCGTACACCCGCGGTGTGCTGCTCGGCGCGGACGCCCTGCCCGCCGGGCTCGTCGAACTGATCCGACCGCTCGCTTCCGAGTGGCTGCCCGCCGACACGCTGGGCCCCGAACTCTTCGCCACCGACCCCGGGCCCCGCTCACTGCTGATCGTGGGCCTCTACGAACAGCTGACGCTGGAGCACGTCCGCGACACCGCGCTGGCCGCCCATGCTCACGCCGGCCTCAACCTCGCCCTGCTCACCGGCCGCGACGCCGCCTCGCTCGCCTGGTTCACGGCCAAGCAATACGCGGTCACCGCTCCCGGTGTTGCCGAGCTCGGCCTGTTCACCGCCACCGACCGGCCGGTCGCCATCGAGGGGGTGCGGGTCTTCGACGAACGCCGCCTGGAAGCCGAGGACATCCAGCCGCAGGTGCTCGACCCGCTGTGGCGCCGGGTGATGTTTCAGGGCCACGGCAAGGACGACTCCATCAACCTCGCCGAGTTCACGCTGTGCGGCCTGAGCGAGGCGGCCCCGCGCCACCCCGACCTGCTCGGGCCGCGCTGTGCCTACGGGCCCGACTGCTACAAGCCCAAGGACAAGCTGATCCCGCTGCACGAGGTCCGCGCCGCCGAGATCGTGCTCAGCTCGTGCAACAGCGCCCCGCTGGCCGACGCGGTCGTCTACGACCCCAAGTACCAGCTGATGCTGAACGCGATCGACGGCACTGCCAAGGACGTCGTCGCCGCCCTTACCGTGCACGACTCCGACCGCCCGGAGAACGACGCCTGGATGCGCGCCGTCCTCGCCGGCGCGCCCTCCACCCCGACCCTGAACGCCAGCATCGGCACTGCCCAGCCCTACCCGGCGTTCCTGCACTATGGTCTCGCCGATGACCCGGGGGCCGCACCCGAGCAGGTGCCCCAGCAGCCCGATCCGCTGCTGCTCACCACGTCCGCGCGTCTCACCGCCTACCTGGCGAGTGATCTGCTGCCGCACAACAACGTGCTGCGCCCCCGACTGGAGAAGCTCGCCCACAAGGTCGAGCAGTGGGTGGCGCGCCAGGAGCCCGTCGCCCGCGGCCCCGAGCGGATCATGAGCGACCTCACCGCCGACCTCCAGTCACTCGACCACACCATCGCCACTGCGCTCGCCAACGATCCGGAGAACGAACTCGCTGACTACCCGGGGTACTTCGGCGTCCGCAGTGTCCTCGACCCGGCGTCGGTGCGCACTGTCGAGTGCAACTGCGGCCGTCCCGCCCAGGAGTTCACCAAGAAGGCGCTCGTCCACACCGCACTCGACACGGTCACGGTGATCTGTCTGCGCTGCGGCGACGTGTCCTTCCAGGTGCCCGGCTCGCCCGAGGTCTGGATCGAGGCAGCCGACGAGGTCGCCGCAGGCGGCACCCTCGACGTGCGGGTCCGGGTGCGGGCCGGACGCAGGGCACCGGTCGGCATCAGCCTGTTCGTTCCCCGTTACCTGCGCTCGGACTGCACGATCGAGCCGGACCGGCAGAAGGTGAAGGCCGTCCCCGGCAAGGAGGTCGAGGCCTCCTTCAAGGTCACGGTCCACTCGGACACGCCCGCGCAGGCGTACTACATGACAGCGTTCGCGGTCCAGGACCTCGGCGTTTCCACCGGCCGCAGGCACTTCGGTGTCACCTCGGCCCCGTACGGAGACTGAGGAGCCTCGCATGCGACGCATCACCGTCTTCTGCGGGGCCTCCGACGGCACCCGCCCCGAATACGCCCGCGCGGCTTCCGAGTTGGGCCGACGCCTTGCCACGAGCGGTATCGGTGTGATCTACGGCGGCGCTTCCACCGGCCTCATGGGCACGCTGGCCGACGCGGTACTCGCCCACGGCGGCGAGGTCATCGGCGTCATCCCCCGCGACCTCGTCGCCCACGAGGTCGCGCATCCGGGTCTGACCCGTCAGTACGTCGTCGATTCCATGCACGAACGCAAGGCGCTCATGGCCAAACTGGGCGACGCCTTCGTCAGCCTGCCCGGCGGAATGGGCACCGCCGAGGAGTTCTTCGAGGTGGCCACGTGGGCCCAACTCGGCTTCCACGACAAGCCGTGTGCCCTGGTCAACACGGCCGGCTTCTACGAGCCGCTGCTCGCGTTCCTGCGCCACGCCGCCGTCGAGGGCTTCATCCACCGGCGCTATCTGGACAACATCTCGGTGGCCGGCGACGTGTCCGAAGTGGTCGAGCTTCTGCGTGCTCACCGGGCGCTCCCGCACCTGTTCGCTTCGGCCACCTCCTGATCCACCCGGGCCCCCTGTCGACGGGTGGTCCCTCCCGCTGGGAGGGACCACCCGTCGTGGTGTGTCGGTCAGCGCGCCCCACCACACGACGGCAACGGCCGGCTAGCGGACGCGTGCCACCCGCCGCTCGTCCCACACGGGCTCGGGCGTCTCGCGGACCACGCCGTCCGCGCCGAACACCAGGTACCGATCGAAGGACTTGGCGAACCAGCGGTCGTGGGTGACAGCGAGCACTGTGCCCTCGTACGCCGCCAGACCCTCCTGGAGGGCTTCCGCCGACTCCAGGTCGAGGTTATCGGTGGGCTCGTCGAGCAGCAGCATCGTGGTGCCTTCCAGCTCCAGGAGCAGGATCTGGAACCGGGCCTGCTGGCCGCCGGACAGCTTCTCGAAACGCTGGTCGCCCTGCCGTTCCAGCTCGTAGCGACGCAGCACGGACATCGCGCCGCCGCGGTCCCTCGCGTGCTCCGTCCACAGGATGTCAACCAGGGTGCGCCCCAGCAGCTCGGGGTGTGTGTGGGTCTGCGCGAAGTGCCCCGGCACCACGCGTGCGCCCAGCTTCCACAGACCGGTGTGGCCCACCTCCTGGCCCGCGAGCAGGCGTAGGAAGTGCGACTTGCCCGATCCATTGGAACCGAGGACCGCGACCCGCTCTCCGTAGAAGACCTCCAGCGAGAAGGGTTTCATCAGCCCTGAGAGCTCCAACCCCTCGCAGGTCAGGGCTCTTACGCCAGTGCGGCCACCGCGCAGCTTCATGGTGATCTCCTGCTTGCGCGGCGGCTCGGGCGGCGGGCCGGCCTCCTCGAACTTGCGCAGCCGCGTCTTGGCGGCGTGGTAGCGCGAGGCCATCTCGTCGCTGCGCGACGCGTACTGCTGCATGTCGAGGACCAGGCGCTTGAGTTGCGCGTGTTTCTCGTCCCAGCGCCGCCGGAGCTCCTCGAACCGCTCGAACCGCTCTGCACGCGCCGCGTGGTAGGTGGCGAAACTGCCGCCGTGCATCCACACGTCGGACCCGGCCGGGCTCGGCTCGATGCTGACGATCTTCTCCGCGACCCGGCTCAACAACTCGCGGTCGTGGGACACGAACAGGATGGTCTTACGGGTCTCCTTGAGTTGCTCCTCGAGCCATCGCTTGCCCGGTACGTCGAGGTAGTTGTCCGGCTCGTCGAGCAGCAGCACCTCGTCGGGACCGCGCAGCAGCGCCTCCAGTACCAGCCGCTTCTGCTCACCGCCCGACAGTGTCCGCACCTGGCGCCACTGGGCCTTCTCGTACGGAATGCCGAGGGCCTGCGCGGTGCAGATGTCCCAGAGCGCCTCAGCCTCGTACCCGTGCGCCTCCGCCCAGTCGCTGAGCGCCTGCGCATAGGACATCTGCGCGGCCTCATCGTCCCGCTCCATCATCGCCAACTCCGCGGCGTCCAGGGCCAGGGCGGCCTCGCGGATGCGCGGCTGGGCCACCGAAACCAGGAGGTCCCGTACGGTCCGCTCGTCGCGCACCGACCCGACGAACTGAGGCATGATGCCCAGGCCACCGCTCGTGGTCACCGACCCGCCGTGCGGCTGGATCTCCCCGCAGATCAGCCGGAGCAGGGTGGTCTTGCCCGCTCCGTTGGCGCCCACCAGGGCCACTACTGCCCCTTCGCCGACACGGAACGACACGTCGCCCAGCAGCAGCCTCCCATCCGGCAGGTAGTGCTCCACGTGCGCAACCTCAAGATGTCCCATGAGCTGCATTCTTTCCGTGGCGTTCCCAGACCTGCAAGGCATTACCGGGAGACATCTCAGGGTACTCGGGGTCCGGTGCGATCGCGGGACGGGGAGGGTGTTCGTGCTGGGCGCACGGAGACGTTTCGCCAAGTTCACCGGTGCGTCGGGGCCAAGGGCTGGCCCGGAGACGGGACCCACCCGACCGGCAGCGGGCGGGCGCCTGCGGTGTACCCTCCGAGCGCATCCAGCAGGGGCAGTTGATGGGCCTGAGGCCGCCGCGATCGCCATCGGTCTCCTCATGCTTGTCTGAACTCCCTTCCCATGAGGAGACAAGGAGACGCGCATGTTCAGCCAGCTTTGGGGTGCGGTCCTGGAGGAGGCCGACTGGCAGCGCTGGATCGCCGATGGGCACGACGTCGGGCTGCTCAGCGTCAACGGGCTGCTCGGGCACGCGCCCACGACCATGCCCACCCACTTCGTCGCAGACGGCAGTCGGCTCCTGATACAACTGGCCCGCCCTAACCCGGTTTGGGCCGTGCTCGAGTACGACCCGAACGTCACCTTCACGGTGCTGGGCGACAGCACCCCCGGCCCCTGGCACGCGGCCACCGGCATCGAGCCCACCGACGGTGGGCCCAGCGGCGATTACGCGGTTGTCCAGTTCACCTGCCAAGCCCACATCGTCGACGGTCCCGAGGACAAGGCGGCACTGTTGCGCCGGCAGACGGCCCACTTTCGGCCCGACGGCAGCCACGGCTCTGCCGCGGCCGACCAGCCGCCGTATGCGCGCCTGCTGTCCGGAGTCCGCGGCCTGATTCTGAACGTGACCGAGGCCAAGGCCAAGTTCAGGTACGACGGTCACGAGCCCGTCGGGTAGCGCGACCCGCGAAACGTCGGCAGTGCGGCCTCCCGGCTCGCATGGCCCCGCACCCCTGCCCCCCCCCTGAACCCCACCCACCAGCACCGGACCGAACGGGAACGGACCCTTCTCATGACCACCCTTCGCATCGCGCCCGCCATCGCCGCCGCTTTTCCCGACACCCTCATCGCCGTGGTGACAGCCACCGGCCTGCGGGGGCACGAGCCCTGGCCCGCCACCACGGCGGCGCTCACCGACCTCGAACAACGGCTGGCCGACGGCAGCTGGTCCCCGGCCGACGAGAGTGACCCGCGCATCGAGGCGTGGCACACGGCCTACCGCTCCTTCGGGACCAACCCGCGCCGCATTCGTCCCAGCGTCGATGCCCTCGGCCGGCGCATGGCCAAGAAGGGCACGCTGCCGCGCATCAATCCGGCTGTCGACTCCTACAACGCCGTGTCCGTCCGTCACGGGTTGCCCGCGGGCGCCTTCGACCTCGACAACGTCACTGGCGACGTCGACCTGCGCCACGCGAACGGCAGTGAGGAGTTCACCCCGCTCGGCGAGCCCGGCACGACTGAGACTCCCAGGGCCGACGAGATCATCTACGCCGATGCCGATGTCGTCCTGACGCGCCACTGGAACCATCGCGACGCTCACCAGACCCGTGTCACTGAAGACTCCACCCGCGTCGCCTTCGCTCTGGAGACCCTGCGCGCCACCGAGGACGGCGGCCTGCTGAAGAACGCGGCCGAGGAGCTGATCGCCCTGCTCGCTCCCCACGCTGAGCGGACCGGCGTCCACTACCTCAGCCCTCAGCAGCCCGAAGCCACTGTCTGACCGGTACCCGGACTGCCCTCGTCCCGGCCGCCGGCGTTTCGTCGGGATCACTGAAACGCGGTGGTCCCCATCACCGCGCACCAGCTCGGTTGTGGACTGCACAGCAGCCTTGGCTACCGCAGTCCCGCCGAATACGAGACCCCACTCGCAGCCTGACCACCACACCAATGGTCTCCGTCAAAGCGGAACAAGCTCACCGCTACCTCGCCTTCAAGAAGGTCCCCGTCCTGCTACGGGCCTTCGCCGCCGCCCGATCCCAGATCGACCCCGCCCCCGCCCTGCTGATGTGGGGCGACTGCCCCGGCGAATGCGAAGGCGCCCCCGTAGACCTCGCCGCCGAACTCGGCATCCATGACGACGTGTTCTTCATCGGCTGGCGTGGCCACGACGAACTTTCCACCGGCCTGAACCGCGCCGACCTCATGGTCGCCCCGGCCGTGAACGAGCCCATCGGGATGTCTACATCGAAGCCATGGCCTGCGCCGTCCCGCCCATCGCCACCGCCACCGCCACCGCCACCGGATGGCTCGTCCCACCCGACGGCCCGGACGCCCTCGCCCACAGCCTCACCACCGCCCTCCGCGACACAGCCCAGCGAACCCACCGCGCCGACAACGCACGCACACACGTCGAAGACACCTACAGCTGGACCGCACGGCCGACCACTACCTCACCGCCCTACGCCACCGCCCAGGAGCTTGACACCCATGACCAACCAGATCAGCGGCCTGCTCCTCGACATGAACGGCCCCTTCCGGCACTGGCGCAACACCGGAGCCCGCACCAGCGAACAACTCGCCGCTCTCCCCGGGCACCATCGCCCGCTACGCCTACGACCACCGCACCCACCGCCTCACCACCGACTTCGGAGCACACGTGCGAGACGCCCTCGCCTCATGGCGGGCCGACAGCGGCGAGCCCCTGAAAGCCAGGAAAGGGCCTCCGTCCCAGATCAGAGGCCCTTTCTCAGGCAAAGCCGCAGGAAGAGGCAGACGAGTCGGGCTGTACGCCGGGTTCTGTTCCCCGGTTCCCTCGCGGGAGCCGGGGCGACGGCCATCCATCTAGGGCCGGCGTTGCCACCGGCCTCGTGCGGTCTACCCGCGGACTCGGGCGGGCAGCCCTCGGTCGTCCGCGCAGAAGCACCGAGGTGCTTCCTCTTGACCTTGCTCCGGGTGGGGTTTACCTAGCTGCCCAGGTCACCCTGGGCACTGGTGGTCTCTTACACCACCGTTTCACCCTTACCGAGGACCGAGGTCCCCGGCGGTCTGCTTTCTGTGGCACTGTCCCGCGGGTCACCCCGGGTGGCCGTTAGCCACCACCCTGCCCTGTGGAGCCCGGACGTTCCTCGGGAAGCTCCCCGTCAGGGGGACTCCACGCGGCCGTCCGCCCGGCTCGTCTGCCGTGTCGACCATGGTACCGGGCGTGAGCGGGGCCGCGGACCGGCGGCGGTCGCCAGCACCGAGCCCGCGAGGATCAGCGTGAACGCCGCCACGATGCCCGCCGTCAGCTGCTCGTCCAGGAAGATCGCGCCCGCCGCCACCGCGACCGCCGGATTGACGTACGTGAAGACCGTCGCCCTGGTCGGGCCCGCCTCCTTGATCAGCTCCAGGAAGGCCACGAAGGCGATGGCCGTGCAGACGGCGCCCAGGGCCGCCAGCGCGGCCAGGACCGAGGGGGAGGGCATGGCCGACGGCCAGGTCATCGCCGCCGCCGGGGCATAGACCAGCGCCGCCAGGGCCAGGCAGGGGGCGATGAGCTGGAGGGTCGGGACGTTCTTCAGGTGGCGGGCCGCTATCAGGGGCGCCGTCGCGTAGCCCACCACCGTCACCAGGATCTCGGCCAGCGACTTCGCGTCGCCGCCCGTCAGGTGCGGGACCGTGAGGACCCCTACGCCGGCCAGGCCCAGGGCGAGTCCGGTCATCCGCCTCATCCCCAGTCTCTCCGTCTCGCCGAAGAAGCGGGCCAGGGCCACGCCCACGATCGGGACGCCGGCGATCAGCAGGCCCGCCGTCGAGCTGGAGAGGTGGCGTTCCGCGTCGGTCAGGGTCCACCAAGGGCCGATGATCTCGATGCACGCGAAGGCCAGCATCGGGCGCCAGTGGGTCCGCACGATGCCGGGCAGGCCGCCCTGGCGTATCGCGAAGGGGAGCAGGAGTGCGGCGCCCAGCGCGCAGCGCGTGAACACCACCATGGACGGGGACACGGCGTCCACCGCCACCTTGATCATCAGGTAGGGGACGCCCCAGATCACTCCCATCAGGGAGAACAGGAACCAGCCGCGTGCAGTCATGTGGCGAGTCTCGGCCGCCTCACCCCGCCGTGTCTTGAACGCTGTTGCGGTACGCCGCCGGGGTCACGCCCAGGACCCGGCGGAACCAGCGGGTGAGGTGCGCCTGGTCGGCGAAGCCGACGAGTCCGGCGACCTCGGCGGGGCGCAGGCCGGAGTCCAGGAGTCCGCGGGCCCTGGCTACCCGGTGCTGGGCGAGCCAGGCGTACGGCGGTACGCCCGTGGTCGTGCGGAAGGCGCGCAGGAGCTGGTAGCGGGAGAGGCCGAGGTCGGTGGCGAGGGCGGCCAGGGAGGGAGGGTCCAGCAGTTCGTCGGCGAGGCGGTCGCGTACGGCCCTGGCGATGTGGTCGGCGCCGGGCAGTGTGTCGTCGCTCGCGCGGGCCGTGGAGTGGCGGCGGGCCAGGGCGGTGAGCAGCCAGGGCAGCCGGGACTCGGCCTCCAGGGGGTCGGGGCAGGCGCTGATGTCCGTGTGGGCGCGGCGGAGGGCGGTGGCCAGCTCCGGGTCGTGGAGGACGGCGTCCCGGAAGTGCGGGAGACCGCCGAGCGTGCCGTCGGTGAGGAGGGACGGCTCGGTGTAGAGCGCCTGGTAGGCGTAGCCCTCGGAGGCGGCCGGGCCGCCGGTGTGCATCTCGCCCGGCTCCAGGACGACGATCGAGCCGGGGTAGGAGTGGATCCGCCCGCCCCGGTAGGCGATGACCTCCGAGCCGCCGACCGTGACGCCGATGGTGAACTCGTCGTGTGCGTGCGGCGCGTAGACGTGCCGGTCGAAGTGGGCGGTGAGGAGGTCGAGGGGCGGGCCGCAGCGGCCCAGCCGTGCCCTGGTCCAGCGGGCCTGTTCTCTCATGTGCGCTTGCGTGCTCACCTCGTACCCCCCGGCGCACAGGGGACCAGAGGAAGCCGGTGGTGTCCAGGGCTTAGGAGCTTGACCTTGCCGCGACGTCAACGTCTTCACTGGTCCCATGCGGATCGGAGAACTCGCCGTCGCCGTCGGCGTCACCACGCGGGCCGTGCGGCACTATCACCAGCTGGGCCTGCTGCCCGAACCGGAGCGGCGGGCGAACGGGTATCGGGAGTACGGCCTTCGGCACGCTGTCGTGCTGGCGCGGATCCGGAGGCTGACCGAGCTGGGGCTCGGGCTCGCGGAGGTGCGGGACGTGCTGGCGGACGAGGCCGGGAAGGACCTGGTCGAGGTGCTGACCGAGCTGGACGAGGATCTGGCGCGGCAGGAGGAGGCCATCCGGGAGCGGCGGGGGCGGTTGCGGACTCTGCTGGAGGCGGAGGGCGGGCTGCCCGCCGAAGGGCCCGTGTCGCCCGAGCTGGCCGCGCTGTTCGCCGGGTCGGCCCGGCTCTCGGACTCGCCCATGGCCGCCAAGGACCGCGAGATCATGGCCTTCCTGGAGACGGCCATGCCGGACGAGGCACGGAAGCAGCTCGTGTCGTCGTTGGGTGAGGTGCTCGGCGCGCCCGAGGCCGTGGCGCGGGCCCATGAGGCGTACGCGTTGCTCGACGCGCTCGCCGAGGCGGAGCCGGACGATCCGCGCGTCGCCGAGGCCGCCCGGGCCCTGGCCGACTGCATTCCCCCGGGGCTGTTCCCGGAGGTCGGGGATCTCGACCACGACGACAGCGTCCTGCGCGCCTTCTACGCCGACCTGGCCCCGGCCCAGGCGGAGGCGATCCGCCGGACGCTGCACCTTCTCACCGAGGAGCGACGATGAGGATCCCCTGGCTGCTGGTCCGGCCTGAGGTGTGGGCGCTGGCGCGTCTCGTCACCGAGGAGCGAAGGTGAGGATCGCGCGGCTGCTGGTCCGGCACGAGGTGCGCCTGCTCGAGAGTCTCGTGCTGTGGGTGGCACGGCGTACGCACGGGGCCAGGGGTGGTCAGGCGTTCGGGTACGCGCGCGGGCAGGGCGCGATGATGTTCGGCTTCGCGTTCGTGTGCCTCATCGAGACGGTCGCGTTGTCCGTGCTGCTGCGGGACTGGCCGACCGTGCACGCCGTCTTCCTCTTCCTGGACGTGTACAGCGTCGTCTTCGTCGTCGGGCTGCACGCCTCGTCCGTCGTACGTCCGCACGTACTGGATCCGGTCGGTGGTGAGCTGCGGATCCGGCGGTACGTCCATGTCGATCTGCGTGTGCCGCTGGAGCGGATCGCCTCGGTGCGGCGCGAGCTGCGGATGACGCACGAGCGGGCCGACGGCGAGCTCGATGTCGAGGTGGGCTCCCAGACGACCGTCACGATCGAACTCACGGAACCCGTCACCCATCTCGGCTTCTTCGGGCGCCGGCGCCCGGTCCGTGTCGTCCGTTTTCACGCCGACGACGCCGACGACCTCGTCCGCGCCCTCGGCCGGGCGCGAGTCTGAGGTCGACGCGGGTCCCCGTACGCTGTCGGCGGAGTTCGATCGAAGGAGTACGCGTGCTTGTCCTGCTGCCGCCGTCCGAAGGCAAGGCCTCTTCCGGCCGCGGTGCCCCGCTGAAGCCGGAGTCGCTGTCGCTGCCGGGGCTGACCGCCGCCCGGGAGGCCGTCCTCACCGAGCTGGTCGAGCTGTGCGCCGGCGACGAGGACAAGGCACGCGAGGTGCTCGGCCTCAGTGAGGGGCTGCGAGGCG
The DNA here is from genome assembly GCF_036014075.1 of Streptomyces violaceus. Lineage (NCBI taxonomy): Bacteria > Bacillati > Actinomycetota > Actinomycetes > Kitasatosporales > Streptomycetaceae > Streptomyces > Streptomyces violaceus. The sequence goes on along the minus strand of NZ_CP107911.1, from coordinate 6,391,320 downwards.
AGGTCGCCAAGAACGCGGAGCTGCGGACGGCGGGAGCGCGGCCGGCCGGGGAGATCTACACCGGCGTGCTCTACGACGCCCTCGGCCTGGCGACCCTGGACGCCTCCGCCAAGCGGCGGGCGGCGCGCTCGCTGCTCGTGTTCTCCGGGTTGTGGGGTGCCGTGCGGGTGACGGACCGGATTCCGTCCTACCGGTGCTCGATGGGGGTGAAGCTGCCGGGGCTCGGGGCGCTGGGCGCGCACTGGCGTACTCCGATGGCGTCGGTGCTTCCCGAGGTGGCCGGGGACGGGCTGGTGCTGGATCTGCGGTCCGCCGCGTACGCCACCGCCTGGAAGCCGAAGGGCGAGATCGCCGGACGGACGGCGTCGGTACGGGTGCTGCACGCGCCGACGCGGAAGGTGGTCAGCCACTTCAACAAGGCGACCAAGGGGCGGATCGTGCGCGGCCTGCTGACCGCCGGGGCCGATCCGAAGGGCCCGGCCGAGCTGGTCACAGCCTTGCGGGAGCTCGGGTACGTCGTGGAGGCCGAGGCGCCGGACAAGGCGGGGCAGGCGTGGGCTCTGGACGTGCTGGTGGACGAGGTTCACTGACCAGCGGACGACGCCACACGTCACACGTTGCTCGTCACGCGTTGCAGCATACGCAATGAGCTTTGCGCATGTTGCTGGTTCGGCGGCAGGATACCGCCATGGTCTCTCCCCTGCCCGCCTCCGTGCTGGACCTCGCGCCCGTCATCCCCGTCGTCGTCATCGAGGATGCGAGCGACGCCGTACCGCTGGCGCGGGCGCTGGTGGCCGGCGGGCTGCCCGCGATCGAGGTGACGCTGCGGACGCCCGCGGCGCTGGATGCGATCCGGGAGATCGCGGGGCAGGTACCGGGGGCGGTGGTGGGTGCCGGGACGGTGATCAGTCCCGGGCAGGTCGAGGAGTCGGTGGCCGCGGGCTCCCGCTTCCTGGTCAGTCCCGGCTGGACGGACGTACTGCTGGAGGCGATGCGGGTGTCCGGAGTGCCGTACCTGCCGGGGGTGTCGACCACGTCGGAGGTCGTGGCGCTGCTGGAGCGCGGGGTGCGGGAGATGAAGTTCTTCCCGGCCGAGGCCGCCGGCGGTACGGCGTATCTGAAGTCGCTCGCCGGGCCGCTGCCGCAGGCCCGCTTCTGCCCGACGGGCGGGATCGGTCCGGCCTCCGCACCGGACTACCTCGCGCTGCCCAACGTCGGGTGCGTAGGCGGGAGCTGGATGCTCCCGCAGGAGGCGGTCGCGGCCCGCGACTGGGGGCGTGTCGAGGCGCTGGCCCGTGCGGCGGCGGGGCTCAGCGCAGGTGGGACGTGTCGTTGAGGAGGCGGACGCTGGCGTTGCCGTCCGCGTAGTACGCCACGACCGACAGGGACGCGGCCGAGAGTTCCATGCGGAACAGGGACTCCGGCGGGGCCCCGAGGGCGAGCCGGACGAGCGTCTTGATCGGGGTCACGTGGGTGACGAGCAGGACCGTGCGGCCCGCGTACGCCGCGACCAGCTTGTCGCGGGTGGCGGCGATCCGGGTGCCCGTCGCCGCGAAGCTCTCGCCGCCGCCGGTGGGTTCGGCGTCCGGGGAGGCCAGCCAGGCGTTCAGGTCGTCGGGGTGGCGCTCGCGCACCTCGGCGAAGGTGAGTCCCTCCCAGGCGCCGAAGTCGGTCTCGCGCAACCCGTCGTCGACACTCACGTCGAGCCCGAGCCGGGCGGCGACGATACCGGCGGTCTCCCGCGTCCGGGTGAGGGGCGACGAGACGACGGCCTGGATCGTGCCGCGCCTGGCCAGCAGTGCGGCGGCGCGCTCGGCCTGTTCCCGGCCCACGTCGGAGAGGGAGGGGTCGGTACCGCCGCTGCCGGAGAAGCGCTTCTGCGGGGTGAGGGGGGTCTCGCCGTGGCGCAGGAGTACGAAGGTGGCGGGGGCACCCATGTCGGCGGGCGCCCAGCCGGGCGTGGCAACGGCCTTGGCGGCACGGGTGTCGGCGTCGGCCTTGGCGGCGCGGGTGTCGGCGTCGGCCTTGGCGGCGCGAGCGTCGGCGTCGGCCTTGGCGGCGCGGGTGTCGGCGTCGGCCTTGGCGGCGCGAGCGTCGGCCTCAGCCTTCACCGAGCGTGCGTCGGCCTCGGCGTCGGCTCGGACGCCCTGCGCACCGGCGGCGGCACGGACGCCCGGTGTATCGGCTTCGGCCTGCGCGGCAGGCGTGTCGGTATCGGCCGCCTCGGCGAGATGATCAGCCCCCGCCGCAGCACGCCCCTCCGCCAGAGCCCCGCGCACGCGCGCCGCCCCGGCCGCCGCGTCCCCGGGCGGCCCGGACGAGGCAGCGGCCCCGGCAGAAGTGTCCAGCTCAGCCGTCGACGCGGACTCCGACCACTGTTCTCCCCTGGCCCCGGCATCCATCGCCTCGTTGGCCAGTCGGTCCGCGTGCTTGTTCCGCTCCCTCGGGATCCACTCGTACGTGACCCGGCCCGGCGGGAACACCCGTGCCGCCTCTGCCGCCAGGGGCTTCATGTCGGGGTGCTTGATCTTCCAGCGGCCCGACATCTGCTCGACGACGAGCTTGGAGTCCATCCGGACGTGGACCGTCGCGGCCGGGTCCAGTTCATGGGCGGCGCGCAGGCCGGCGAGGAGGCCCCGGTACTCGGCGACGTTGTTCGTGGCGACGCCGATGTACTCGGCCGCCTCCCGCAGGGTCTCCCCCGTCGCCGCGTCGCTCACCACGGCCCCGTAGCCCGCGGGCCCCGGGTTGCCCCGCGACCCGCCGTCGGCCTCGACGATGAACTCCCGCACGGCCACCGCCCCTGTCGCCCCTTACAGACCCGACTCGGACGTGCGCACCAGGATGCGACGGCAGTTCTCGCAGCGGATCACCGTGTCGGGCGCCGCCTTGCGGATCTCGGCCAGCTCCGTGATGGCGAGCTCCTGCCGGCAGCCCTGGCAGCTGCGCGCGTACAGCTTCGCCGCGCCGACGCCGCCCTGCTGCTCGCGCAGCCGCTCGTAGAGCTTGAGCAGATCGGCGGGCACCGACCCGGCGATGACCTCGCGCTCCTTTGCCACCGTGGCGGCCTCGCCGTCGAGCTGCTCGACGGCCGCGTCCCGGCGTGCGGTCGTGTCATCGATCTTCGACTGGACGGAGGTGACCCGTTCGGTCAGCTCGGCCACCCGCTCCTGCGCGGACTCCATGCGCTCCATGACCTCCAGCACCACGTCCTCCAGATCGCCCTGCCGCTTGGCGAGGGAGGCGATCTCGCGCTGGAGGTTCTCCAGGTCCTTGGGGGAGGTGACGGCACCGGAGTCCAGGCGCTGCTGGTCGCGGGTGGCGCGCTGGCGCACCTGGTCCACGTCCTGCTCGGCCTTGGTCTGCTCGCGGGCGGTGTCGCTCTCCTCGGTCTGCGCGGCCACGAGCAGGTCGCGCAGCTGGGTGTGGTCCTTGGTCAGCGACTCGATCTCGGCGTGCTCGGGCAGCGACCTGCGCTTGTGCGCGAGCTGCTGGAGGCGGACGTCGAGGTCCTGGAGGTCGAGGAGTCGGATCTGGTCGGCGGGCGCGGCGTTCAGTTCGGGGCTCCCAGGGGGTCAGAAGTGGTTGAGGCCGCGTGCGCGGTCCAGGGGTCGGTGACCGTCTTCGAGACGTGGACGCGCAGGTCCCATCCGTGCCGGTCGGAGATCTCGTCGAGCTGGCTCGCGGCCAGCTCGCACCAGGGCCACTCGGTGGCCCAGTGCGCCGCGTCGAGCAGCGCGAGGGGGCTGTGGGCGCGGGCCTCGGAGACCGGGTGGTGGCGCAGGTCCGCGGTCAGGAAGGCGTCGACACCCGCCGCGCGTACCTGGTCGAAGAGGCTGTCGCCGGAGCCGCCGCTGACGGCGACCGTGCGCAGCAGCGCCTCGGGGTCGCCGGCGACGCGGATGCCCTGCGCGGTGGCGGGCAGCCGCTCGGCGGCGCGGGCGGCGAACTCGCGGACGGTCAGCGGGGGGTCCAGCGCGCAGACGCGGCCCAGGCCCCGGCGGCCCTCGGGGTCGGTGGGGTCGGGGACGAGCGGTCCGGTGACGCGCAGGTCCAGGGCGCCCGCGAGGGCGTCGGAGACACCCGGGTCGGCGGTGTCGGCGTTGGTGTGGGCGACGTGCAGCGCGATGTCGTTCTTGATGAGGGTGTGGACGACACGGCCCTTGAAGTGCGTCGCCGCGACGGTCGTCGTACCCCGCAGATAGAGCGGGTGGTGGGTGACGAGCAGGCCGGCGCCCAGCTTCACCGCCTCGTCGACGATCTCCTGGACCGGGTCGACGGCGAACAGGACCCGGGTGACCTCCTGGTCCGGGTCCCCCACGACGGTGCCGACCGCGTCCCAGGACTCGGCCCGCTCGGCGGGCCACAGCTTCTCGAGCGCGGCGATGACTTCAGACAGACGGGGCACGACAGCAAGGCTACCCGTCTGATCTGTGGCGTTGAACCGCCACTGCCACTGCCCCTGCCACCGCCACCGTCACCGCCCCCACCCCTGCCACCGCCCCGGCGGCCACCTGTCGCCCCGCCGAGCACAAATGCACCCTTTTCCTCAGGCGAATCGTTCCTGGAACACCCTTATGCGTGAAGCCGGAGCGTGCGGCCTCCCCGCCTGTGCGTGCGAAAACTACGTTCGTCACTGGAGGTGACCGAACGATGACTGCCTGTGCGATCGAGCCTTCGGCGGGACACGAGGACGGGGACGGTGCGGGGCCGGCGGGCTGCGCCCTCTCCGCGGACGGTGCCTACGCCGCACGCCTGGCGTCGGCCGGCGACTCCTGGTTCCCGGAGCGCTGGACCCTGGACGGCCCCGAGCCGTACGCGGTGCCGCTGCCCCGCAACCAGCCGGAGGAGCCGGGCACCGAGGTGCAGCCGATGGCCGACGGGCGGGTCCTCATCCACCGTCGGGTGGCCGGGCGGCACGCCTTCTCGCTGCTCTATCCGACCGGGCCCGGCACCGGCGAGGTACCCCTGGGCGCGGTGGAGTGCCCGGACGTGGCCGCCCGGATGCGGCTGCTGCCGCCCGCCCCCGGCGGCGAGCGGGCGTATGCCCTGGCGGTCGGCCGGCGTTCGACGGCGGTGTGGCTGGTGGCGGGCGGCCCCTTCGGGCCCGAGCAGCTGGCCGAGCTGCCCGGCCGCTGCTCGGGCGGGGTCTGGCTGGACCCGACGGGGCGGCTACTGGCCCTGGACCGGGAGGCCGGCGGGCGCACCAAGGCCGTCGTGGTGGATCTGGAGCGCGGCGGCGAGGTGTCGCCGCTGCTGCAGATCGCCGCCGACAGCGACGACCGGCTGCTGCTCGCCGACCACGACAGCGGGCTGCTGATCGTCCGCTCGGACGCGCCCTCGCCGGGCCAGGACCGGCTGGGCTGGGGTGTCCTGGGCAGCACCCTTCCGGTGCGCTTCCCGGAGTGCCTGCGGCTGCGGGACTGTGCGGTCACGCCGTTCGCGATCCAGCCGGGGCAGGTGCTGACACCGGAGAGCTGCGCGGTGGCCCTGCGGGTGGACGGGCCTGCGGGCAGCTGGGTCGCCGTGTGGCGGCCGGCCGAGCGGCGGGTGCACCATCTCCCGGCGCCCGAGGGGTGGTTGGCGGGCACCGGCCTGTGGACACCGGACGGGGTGCTGCGGCTGCCGTACGCGACGGAGGTCGTACCGTGCGGCGTGGCACAGCTGAGCCCGCCGGCGGCCGCGGTGCCGGATCCCGGCGCAGCGCCGCCGCCCTGTCCACAGCCGGGCAAGGAGGCGGGGCAGGAGACAGGGCGGGAGGCGGACGCGCGTACCGCCGGCACGACCGCCGCACCGGGGCACCCTCCGGAACCGGAACCGGAACCGGAACCGGAACCGGAACCGGAGCGGGCGGCGGATCCAGCGCCCCCGACCCCCTCCGCCCCGCGTCCGGTCCCCCTGCAGCAAGCGCCATTGGGACGGCTTGTAACGAACTAGTGCCGGTTGGCGTGGCCGCCTGGATGCCGGGTGCGGGGTGCCGGATACACTCACCCGGCTGTAAAAAAGATCATGTTGACGGGGTGAATTCCATCCGATGAGCGACGCCAGCACGAACCAGCTGCACGCTGCCGACGTCCAGGAGACCTCCACCGGCCACGGCCGGCACCGCGGCGAGGTCTCCACGCACGACGGCGAGACGGCTCCGCGCGGCCGCCACCGTAAACCGGCGGCGGAGAGCGAGCAGACCGAGACGGCGGCCTGACGGAACGTCAGTGGCCGAACAGCGAACGGCCCCACCCCTCGCACGACGGGTAGGGCCGTTCAGCGTTCCTCAGCCGCGTTTCAGCCCCAGTACCTCCGCCGCCGCGAAGGTCTCCCCGTCCGGCCGGTCCGCGTAGTACGGCCCGAGGACGGCTTCCAGCTCGTCGTACGTGAAGGTCTCCTGCTTGCTGTCGAACTTGGCGGCGACCCGCGGCCGTTCGACGACGGCGACCATCCCGCCGTGCACCACGAGGAGCTGTCCGTTCACGTGGGCGGCGGCGGGTGAGGCCAGATAGCCGACGAGCGGGGCGACGTGTTCGGGGGCGAGTGGGTCGAGGCCGTTTCCCGAACCGCGCTCGACGCCCGCGAAGACGTCCTCGGTCATCCGGGTGCGGGCGCGGGGGCAGATCGCGTTGGCCGTCACGCCGTACTTGCCGAGGGCGAGGGCCGTGGAGGTGGTGAGGCCGACGATCCCGCCCTTGGCCGCCGCGTAGTTGGGCTGCCCGGCGGAACCCGCGAGGAACGCCTCCGAGGAGGTGTTCACGATCCGCCCGAACACCGGCTCCCCGGCCCGCTTGGACCGCTCCCGCCAGTGGGCGGCGGCGAACCGGGTGGTGTTGAAGTGCCCCTTGAGGTGCACCCGGAGCACGGCGTCCCACTCCTCCTCGGCCATCGAGAACACCATGCGGTCGCGCAGGATTCCCGCGTTGTTGACGAGGATGTCGAGCTTGCCGAACTCGGCGACGGCCGACTCGACCAGTTCGCCCGCCTGCCGGAAGTCGGAGACGTCCCCGGTGTGCGCGAGGGCGGCCCCGCCCACCGCCCGGATCTCGGCGGCGACCTCCTCGGCGGGCCCGGCGGACGCCTCGCCGCTGCCGTCGCGGCCGGCCTGCCCGTAGTCGTTGACGACCACGGCCGCGCCGAGCCGGGCGAGTTCCAGCGCCTCGGCCCGGCCGAGCCCGCGGCCCGCGCCCGTGACGACGGCGGACAGTCCCTGGAGAGGCAGCGGCATGGTGTGTGTCCTCACATCTCGATGCACGTACGCAGGGCTGTCCCGGTCCGCATCTGGTCCAGGGCCTCGTTGACGTCGGCGAACGGGACCCGGTGAGTGATCAGGCCGGCCAGGTCGACCCGGCCCGCGCGCCACAGGGCGATGGTGCGTTCGTAGGAGCGCAGGACGTCTCCGCCGCCGTACATGGACGGCAGGATTCGCTTCTCGTCGAAGAACAGCTCGAACATGTTGAGCTGGAGGAAGTCGTCCATGGCGCCCGCGCCGACCACGACGAGGGTGCCGCCGCGCCGGGTGGTGTCGTACGCGGTCCGTGCCGTGGCCGACTTGCCGACGACCTCGAAGACGTAGTCGAAGCCCTCGCCCGCGGTGACCTGCTGTTTGGCGTCGGGCAGTTCGTCCGGGGAGACGGCCTTGGTGGCGCCGAACTTGAGCGCGCTCTCGCGGCGCGAGGCGATGGGGTCGACGGCGACGATCTCGGCGGCGCCCCGCAGCCGGGCCCCCTGGATCACGGAGATGCCGACGCCCCCGCACCCGATGACCGCCACGGACGAACCGGCCTCCAGATCCGCCGTGTTGAGCGCGGCACCCAGCCCGGTCGTCACGCCGCAGCCGATGAGGGCGGCGATGTCGAAGGGCACGTCGTCGGGTATCGGCACCGCGCAGCCGGCGTCGACGACGACCTCCTCGGTGAAGGTGCCGGTGCCGGCGAAACCGAAGACGTCTCCGCCGGGGCGCTTGAAGTTGGGTGTGCCGGCGTTCATGAACCCGGCGAGGCACAGTTCGGTCTGCCCGCGCTTGCAGGCGGGACAGGCGCCGCAGGAGGGCAGCCAGCACACGACGACCCGGTCACCGGCCTTCAAGTGGGCGACACCCTCGCCGACTTCGGCGATCTCCCCCGCCCCCTCGTGCCCGGGCACGAACGGCGCGGGCTGCGGCAGCACCCCGCTCATCGCGGACAGGTCCGAGTGGCACAGCCCCGTGGCGCGCACCCTGACCCGCACCTTGCCGGGTCCGAACCCCACCGCCTCGACGTCGTCGAGGACCTCCAGTTTGTCCTGGCCGATCTCGTGCAGTACGGCTGCGCGCATGGTGCGGCTCCCCTCGTACGGCGTTCTGGGACTCAGGTGTGTTCGACGATGGTGTCGGCGAGGACGGGCGCGTCGTCCCGCTCTTCCGCGCTGACGGCGACCCTGGTGGCCTCGGGCGTGTGCCACATGCGGATGCGCAGGGTCTCGCCCGGGTACACGACCCCGGCGAACCGGGTGGCGTAGGACCGCACCCGGGTCACGTCCCCGCCGAGGAGTGCGTCGGCGACGGCCTTGAGCGTGATGCCGTAGGTGCACAGCCCGTGCAGGATGGGCCGCTCGAACCCGGCGACCTTGGCGAACTCGGGGTCGGCGTGCAGGGGGTTCCAGTCGCCGGAGAGGCGGTAGAGGAGGGCCTGGTCCTCGCGGACGTGCCGCTCGACGACCCGGTCCGGCTCACCGGCGGGCGGATCGAGCCGGGCGGACGGGCCGCGGTCGCCGCCCCAGCCGCCCTCGCCGCGGATGAAGATCTGGGCGTCGTTGGTCCACAACGGGCCGTCGGCATCGCCGACTTCGGTACGCAGCACGAGGACGGCCGCCTTGCCCTTGTCGTACACGGCGGCGATCCGGTTGGTCGCGGTGGCGGTGCCCGTCGCCGGGATGGGCCGGTGGAGGACGAGGCTCTGGCCGCCGTGCAGGACACGGGCGAGGTCGACGTCGATGCCGGGCATGGACAGCCCGCCGGTCACCCCGGGCTTTCCGGCGCCCGCGACGGTGGCGAAGCTCGGCAGGACGTGCAGCCGGGACTCCAGGGTGTAGCGCAGCTCGTCGGGGTCGGTGGCTGGGATGCCCGCGCCGATGCCGAGGTGGTAGAGCTGCACGTCCTTGTGGTCCCAGGTGATCTCGCCGGTCCGGGGTTCGGCGGCGAGCGCCTTGGCTGCGTCGATGGGCATGGGGCTCCTGATCGCCGTGGGAAGACCTCGGCACGGCCGTCCGCACCGTCGGCCGCACCGAGGCCGTCTGGGACCGGACCGGAACGGACCGAATCCAACTGGAACGCGTTCCAGTCCCGCGCCCTCTGTATAGCCCAGGCCCCCACACTTGTGAAGCCTCCTGACGCCATGTCAGATCACGGGGTTCGGGAGGGTCCGGGACCAGCCGCCCACCGCCCCCTCCGCCCTCAGGGGGCGGGACCTCTGCGGCGGGACGGCGCCGTGTACGTTGGCCGGGGGGTCGCGCCGTACCTCGGCGGCGTGGGCAACGGCTGGGGGAAATGGAGCACATGGCACGCGTCGCCGTCATCACCGCGCCGAACATCGGGTACCGCAACACCGGCATGCTGACCGTCGACTTGGCGTTCGAGTCCCTGCGGCGGCGGATGACCACCGGGGGCGACGAGGTCGACGCCACCTGGTTCACCCTGCACACGCCGGAGACCGTGCCGCTGCGCGAGTGCGCGCAAGGCACCGACTTCCCGTTCCGTTTCCATCCGCTGGCCGAGCACCTCGACACGCTCCGCGACCACGACGCGGTCGTCTTCTGGGGCGACTTCCTGCACACCCGGCACTATCTGGCGCAGGACGCGACGAACCGTCTGCTCGACTTCGGCATCGCCGCGGACCGTGACGCCGCCCGGAACCTGCTGAACCGGACCCTGCTGTTCGCGGACCAGCCCGACGAGCTCCTCGCGCGGACCCTCAGCTACGGCGGGACCATCCTGCACAACACGCAGTCCGACTACGAGGACAAGGAGTACGGCCCCCTGTTCTCACGTCTGGTGACGCGCGGCCACCGCACCTGGGTGCGCGACCCGCTCTCCGCGGCGAAGATCGCGCACCTGCGCGGGGACCGTACGACCGACCACTTCGGTTCGGACGCGGCGCTGCTGTCCCGCCCGGGCGACCTCGACCACCTCCCGACCACGGACTGGTCCCGGTCGGTCCCGGACGGCGGTGCGATCGGTGTGTTCCTCGGCGCCCGTACGCCCGTCCCCGCGTGGCTGCCCGCCTCCTGCCAGGAGCTGTCCGACCGCCTGGGCGCTCCGCTGGAGTGGCTGCCCTGGTTCGACCGGGACGTCCCCGCTCCGGTCGGCCACATCGCGGCCCGCCCAGGCGACCACACCATCGGCGACCTGGTGGGGGTCCTCCCCCGCTACCGGCTGGTCATCACGGACACCTACCACCTGGCGGTCAACGCCTGGGGCGCCGGCACCCCGGCGGTGTGTGTCGGCGCGCCCGAGCCGACCCCGAAGACGCACGACGACTACCTGACGCTGAGCGATGTGAAGAAGCACGTCTTCCACATGGCGTACGACGCGACGGACTTCTATCTCTCCACCCGGGAAGGGCAAGGGCAGGACGTCGACCGGATCGTGCGGCTCGTGGAGGGCGGCGGGGCCGACACCGTCGCGAGCCGCATCCGCGAGCACGCCGACCATTCGGCGGCGGCCTTCACCGAGACGCTGGCCTCGCTGCTCGCCACCTCCCGCCCTACCCTGGGCGCGTGACCGGCAGACCCATCCGCGTGCTGCTCGCGGAGGACCAGGGCATGATGCGCGGCGCGCTCGCGCTGCTGCTCGGCATGGAGGACGACATCGAGGTCGTGAAGGTCCGCAACTACCTCTCCTCCGCCATCGGCAAGACGGGCACCCGAAACCGCATGGAGGCCCTACGCGAGGCCCGCGGCCAGGGCTTGCTGTGAGCCCCGAGCCCCTGCCCCGCGGAACAGGGCCGTCCACAGGAAGCTCTCCCCGAAGCACCCCGACTCCTCCGGCTCGTCCCGCATCCTCCGCAGCTCGACCTCGGTGAGGCCCGAGAAGATCCCCCGCACCGACTCGGGCGTGTACGCGAGTCCGCCCCGCAGTCCGGCCGTCGCCTCCCGGTAGAAGTCCGCGTCGGACAGCTCCGACCCCATCCCCCCGGCACCGGCGGCGAAGCACGTGAGCCCGAACAGGCCCCCGGGAGCCAGGACGTTCTCCAGCAGCGCCAGATAGCTGACCCGCCGGTGCGGAGGCAGATGGTGGAAGCAGCCGGAGTCGTAGACGAGGTCGTACGGCCCGGTCAGTTCCGTACCGGCGAGCGCGAACGCGTCACCGCAGTGGAATCGCACGCCCTCCACTCCCGTCTCCCGGGCCCGCTCCCCGGCCCAGTCGACGGCTGCCGGTGACAGATCGACCGCGTCGACCGCGAACCCTTGAGCCGCCAGATACAGCGCGTTGCGCCCCGGACCGCACCCGAGTTCCAGCGCACGCCCCGCGCTGACCACCCCCCGTTCCACCCAACTCACCAGATTCTCGTCCGGCTTCGCCACGAAGAACGGCACCGGCCGGGAACGGTCGGCGTAGAAGCCGTCCCACCAGTCGGCACCCTGGCTCGTCCACCGATCGGCCTCGGGTGCGAACAGCCCGTCGAGCAGGGCGAGTACGTCGTCGACGGTACGTGTGTTCCGGTCCATCCGGCCCTCCTTCCGCATTCGCCAATCGTACGCCGGGACGTAGCAAAACCCCAGGTCAGAGCAGGTTTCCGGGCATCGGCGAACCGCCCTCAGCGGCCCTCAGTGCCACCGGGAAACACCCCGCCGACCCCCCACTTCACCCCCCGTCCGAAACACCGGCGGGACGCCGTCAGGGGGCCACGACGCCCCCACCCCCGGCAACGCGACCCGCGCTGATTCCCGCCGTCGGCAGGCATCTGACGGCCCTACCGCTGCCGCGGCGTCCGCGGCAGCCAGACCCACATCAGCAGCACACCCGCGACCAGCACCCCGGTCCCCACCCGGAACGCCAGCGCGTAGCCCTCAGTCAGCGCCTCCGGCGACCCGCTCCCCGCCGTCCGCGCCGCCGCCAGGGTCGACAGGACGGCCAGGCCCAGTGAACCCCCCATCGTGCGGGAGGTGTTGACGAGGCCGGACACCAGACCGGCCTCCCCGGGGGCCGCGCCGGAGGTGGCCAGGGCGGCGAGCGGTGTCGACGCGAGGCCCGCGCCGAGCATCATGAGGACGCCGGGGACGAGGATCGTCGTCGCGTAGGAGCCCTCGGCGGTCATCCTGGACTGCCAGGCGAAGCCGGCCACGGCGACCAGCGTGCCCAGCACCGCCACGGTGCGCGGGCCGGCCGCCCGCATCAGCCGGGGCGCGAGCTTGGAGCCGAGGACCACGGCCAGGGAACTCGGAACCAGGGCCAGTCCGGCTTCCAGGGGCGTGTACCCCAGGACGTTCTGCGCGTACAGGGTCATGAAGAACCACATGCAGAACATCGCGAAGCCGCACAGGAACATCGAGACGTTCGCCGAGGCGACCGACCGCAGGCGCAGCAGCCCGAGCGGCATCAGCGGGCTCGCGGTGCGGGCCTCGACCGCGAGGAACAGGGCGATCAGCGCGAGCCCGGCGAGCAGCGGCAGCAGCGTGGCCGCCGCCGTCCAGCCCTCCGCCTCCGTCTGGGAGATGCCGTAGGCGAGCGTGCCGAGCCCGGTCGTCACGAGGAGCGCGCCCGGCAGGTCGAGCCGCCGCCTGTCCCCGGCCCGGCCCTCGACGAGGAACCAGGCGGCGGCGCAGAGCAGCGCGGCCCCCACGGGCACGTTGATCAGCAGCACCCACCGCCAGGACAGCGTCTCCACCAGGAGGCCGCCGGCCAGACCGCCCGCCGCGCCGCCACCGCCCCCGACCGCGGTCCAGGTCCCTATGGCCCGGGCCCGGGCCGCGCCCTCCGGCACCGACGATGTGAGGATGGTCAGCGTCGAGGGCGCCAGCACCGCCGCCCCCAGCCCCTGCACGGCCCGTGCGACCAGCAACTGCCAGTCGTCCTGCGCCAGTCCGCCCGCCAGTGAGGCCAGGGTGAACACACCGAGCCCGACGAGGAACATCCGCTTGCGGCCGTAGAGGTCTCCGGCCCGCCCGCCGAGCAGCATGAAACCGGCGAAGGCGATGGTGTAGGCGTTCACCACCCACTGCAGGCCCTGCTCGCTCAGCCCGAGCCCGGTCCGCATCGAGGGCAGCGCCACATTGACGACGGACACGTCCAGCACGACGAGAAACTGCCCGGCACACGTGAGCGTCACCACGAGCCAGGTGGGCGGCGCCGCACGGCGCGGGGTACGGGTCCTTTCGGCGGTTTCGAGCATGGGTGTCATGCTCTCAACCAATCCACGCTCCTGGCATCGGGATTTCGGCCTAGGGCCTGGCGCGGACGGGCCTAGGCCCCCCATGTCTCCCAGGCCCCTCCCCCAAGAGAAGGTCAAGAATTCGTTAGAGTGCCAAAGCAACGGAATAGTTGCCTGCACATACGGGTTCAGGGACCACGTAACCCTGTGATCCATAGCTCCCGCATACCTTCCCGGCCTGGAGGCCCCTCTCAATGACGCAGACGACGACAGACCGTCCCGCCGGCAGAGCGAGCGGGTCCGTGGTCCCGGTGCTCGCCTTCGCGGGCATCGTTGTCGCGGTGATGCAGACCCTGCTCGTCCCGGTCATCAAGGATCTGCCGCAACTGCTGGACACCGACCCCGGCAACGCGACCTGGGTCCTGACCTCGACCCTTCTCTCGGGTGCCGTGGCCACCCCGATCATGGGCCGCCTCGGCGACCTCTACGGCAAGCGGCGCATGCTGATCCTCAGCCTCGCGGTGATGGTGGTCGGCGCCCTGGTCAGCGCGCTCACCAGCGATCTGCTGCTCATGATCACCGGCCGTACGCTCCAGGGCTTCGCGATGGGCGCGATCCCGCTCGGCATCGGCCTCATGCGCGACATGCTGCCCCGGGAACGACTCGGCTCGGCGATGGCCCTGATGAGCTCCTCCATAGGCGTCGGCGGCGGCCTCGCCCTGCCCGCCGCCGCCCTGGTCGCCCAGCACGCCGACTGGCACGCCCTCTTCTACGGCGCCGCCGGCCTCGGTGTGCTCTCCATCGCCCTCACCCTCCTCGTCGTACCGGAGTCCCCGATGCGCGCCGAGGGCTCCTTCGACCTGCTGGGCGCGCTCGGCCTGTCCGCCGGCCTCGTGCTGTTCCTGCTGCCGATCACCAAGGGCAGCGACTGGGGCTGGACCTCCGGCACCACGCTCGGCCTGTTCGGCGCCGCCGCGGTCGTCCTGCTCCTGTGGGGCGTGATGGAACTGCGCGTCAAGGCCCCCCTGGTGGACCTGCGCACCACGGCCCGCCCGGCCGTCCTCTTCACCAACCTCGCCTCGATCATGGTCGGCGTCTCCTTCTACGTCGTCTCCCTGGTCCTGCCGCAGCTGCTCCAGCTGCCGAAGTCCACCGGCTACGGCCTCGGCCAGTCGATGGTCGTCGCGGGTCTGCTCGTCGCGCCGCTCGGCCTGACGATGATGTTCACGGCGCCCGTCTACGCCCGGCTGTCCGCGAAGTACGGCCCCAAGGTCACCCTGATCCTCGGTCTGCTGATCATCGCGATCGGCTACGGCGCCGGCCTCGGCCTGATGAGCGCCGCCTGGCAGAGCCTGGTCATCTCGGTGCTGCTGGGCGCGGGCATCGGCCTCGCCTACTCCTCGCTGCCCGCGCTGATCGTGGGCGCGGTGCCGGCCTCGGAGACGGGTGCGGCGAACGGCCTCAACACCCTGATGCGCTCCATCGGTACGTCGGTGTCGAGCGCCGTGATCGGCATGGTGCTGGCCAACACCGCGAACAACGTCGGCGGGGTCGCGATCCCGACCATGCACGGCTTCCGGGTCTCCTTCCTGATCGCGACCGCCGCCGTCGCCGTGGGCCTGCTCCTGGCGCTCTTCCTGCCGGGCCGCCGCCCGGCCGCCCACCCGCAGCTGCGGGCCAGCAGCGAGGAGGACGCCAACCTGGAGCACGCGGAAGCGGTCCTGCGCGGCTTCCGCGGCCGGGTCCTGGACGCGGACGGCGCCCCGGTCGCCCGTGCCAAGGTCACGCTGATCGACCGCCGGGGCCGCCAGGCCGGCGCGACCCTCTCCGCCGAGGACGGCGGCTACGCGCTCACCGTCCCCTCCCAGGGCTCCTACGTCGTGGCCGTCCGGGCCCCGGGCCACGCCCCGCTCGCCTCGTCCGCGACCCACGCGGGCGACGACCGCCCGGTCGACCTGGACCTGCCGCTGCCGGGCGCGACGGTTCCCGCCTGACCGGCCTGGGCGGTCCGATGCCCCCGGGGGACCAGGACGCCCAACACCGTTCGGAGCGTCCGGCTGAGCATGAGCTCTGGCAACAGAACTCACTCCAGCTCAGTCTCCAGGAACGGTACGGCAGCATGGGCGCCGAACCGTACCGTCCGGAAGGAACCCCATGCCCATAGACCCGAAGCCCAACATCCTGGCCGCGTTCGAGGCGGCGAAGGGGTTCATGCCCGTGGACGAGGGCCTGGCCCTGTACGCGGCGGCGGTGGAGGCCGGGCGGCTGGGGCTGCCTCTGCTGGAGGTAGGCACGTACTGCGGCCGGTCCACGATCCTGCTCGCCGACGCGGCCCGCGAGGCCGGGGCCGTCGCGCTGACCGTCGACCACCACCGCGGCAGCGAGGAGCAGCAGCCGGGCTGGGAGTACCACGACTCCGAGACGGTCGACCCCGAGATCGGCCTGATGGACACGCTGCCCACATTCCGCCGCACCCTGCGCAAGGCGGGTCTTGAGGACCATGTGGTGGCCCTGGTCGGCCGTTCCCCGCAGATCGCGGCGGTCTGGGGCACGCCCTTGGGGCTGGTCTTCATCGACGGCGGCCACACCGACGAGCACGCCACCGCCGACTACGAGGGCTGGGCCCCGCATGTCGCGGAGGGCGGCCTGCTCGTCATCCACGACGTCTTCCCCGACCCGCGGGACGAGTTCACCGGCCAGGCCCCGTACCGCCTCTACCTGCGCGCCCTCGCCTCCGGCGCGTTCACCGAGGTCTCGGCGACGCACTCACTGCGCGTGCTGCGGCGCACCGGCCCGGGCATCTAGGAGAACGGCCGGCCGGGTGAACCGCACCCCCTCCACCCCTCCCGGTCGGCCCACGGGCGGCGTGGCGAGTCGGCGGGCGACGGCCGCTGCCCGAGGATCCGGCCGCGTGGCACACACCTTCGCAGAGCTCGTGGAGAAGCAGCGCGCGGCGGACGAGGCGCACGCCCGGATGCGGAAACTGCGGGACGCCTACGGTCCGCCCACCCAGACCAAGTGGAGCGACCAGCAGACCACGACGTGGGAGACCGCCTGGCGCGCCTGGCGCGACCTCGCCCGTGACCTGCAGGCGGCGGTGACCGCGTACGCGAGGCAGGAGGACACACCCCGCCAGGAGGTCGAGGCGGAGGTGAAGGAGGCGGTACAGCGCGAGGACCCCGACGGGAACGACAGGTAGCCGCCACCCGCCCGGCCGTCCTCGGCCCGCTGCCGCCCCGGGACGGCCGCTAGGGTGGCTGACGTGTCGTACGTAGGCCCTGACTTCGAACCTCCCCAGCCCCGCCGCTCCCGCCGCGGCCCCCTGACCGTCGCGCTCGCCGCGCTGGTGCCGGGGGCACTGCTCGGCTGGCTGGTGTACGCGACCGTGGGCGGCTCGGGGGACGGAGGCGGCTCGGATCAGGCGACCGTACGGTCCTCCCCGCCCGCCGCGTCGAGCCCGTCCGCCGACGACGCCACCGACGACGGCAAGAAGCCGGGCGCCGGCCCCACGCCCACCGCGTCCTCGACCTCCGCGCCCGCCGCCTCCGGCCCGCTCAAGGGCAAGGTCGTCGTCATCGACCCCGGGCACAACCCGGACAACTTCCAGCACCCGTCCGAGATCAACCGCAAGGTGAACATCGGGACGAACTGGAAGGAGTGCGACACCACGGGTACGTCCAGCAACGACGGTTACACCGAGGCCAAGTTCACCCTGGACGTCGCGCACCGGATGCGCACGCTCCTCGAAGAGCAGGGCGCCACGGTGAAGCTGACGCAGGACGGCGACCGGCCGTACGGCCCGTGCGTCGACGAGCGGGCCCGGATCGGCAACGAGGCGAAGGCCGACGCCGTGGTCTCGATCCACGCGGACGGCTCGGGCGCCGGCAACCGCGGCTTCCATGTGATCCTGCCCGGCGCGGTCCACGCGGGCTCCGCCGACACCCGCGCGATCGTCGCCCCCTCCCGCGATCTCGGCGAGCGCGTCGCGGGCCGCTTCGTGGCCGTCACCGGCAGCGCGCCGTCCAACTACATCGGCGACGGCTCCGGCCTCGTCACGCGTAAGGACCTGGGCGGTCTCAATCTGTCAACGGTTCCGAAGGTGTTCATCGAGTGCGGCAACATGCGCGATAGCAAGGACGCGGCGTTGCTCACCAGCGGCGCATGGCGACAGAAGGCGGCGCAAGGGATCTCTGAGGGAATCGTGAGTTTCCTGCGCGGGTAGTTCCGGACCGGCTGATCCCGGCGGACACCCTGATAGGCCGGACGATAGGGTCCTCCTTACGATGAGGGGCCACCCCCGCGCTTTCACACCGAGTCCGGAAGCCGACATGGTGACAGCGACGCCTCTACCGACGATGAGACGACCTACGAAGGACCTGAAGTGAATATCCGCTCCCTCACTCGAGGCGACGGCGTGGTGATCGGAGCAGCGGTGTTGCTGTTCATCGCGTCGTTCCTCGACCTCTACTCGTTCGACAATGTCCCCGACAGCGTCGACCTCCCCATGCTGTGGGGCAGCGGCCCGGTCGTGTTCAGCGTCGTGCTGGCCGGAGTCATCGGTGCCGCGCTCGTCGTCGTCGCCCGGGGCCTGCCGCAGGCCCCGAAGGTCGCGGGCATCGACCTCGGCCAGTTCGGCGCCGCTTTCACGGTGTTCGCCGCGTGGAGCGCGCTCGGCAACATCGTCGACGTGCCGGGTGGCTTCGACAACATCGGTGACAACGCGAGCGATGGCGCCCCGAGCCCCGGCATCGGCCTGATCCTCGCCCTCGTCGCCACGCTGCTCATGGCCGCAGCCGCCGTCGCCACCCCCCTCGTCCCGGTCCTCAAGGGCGCCCTCCTCCCGGCACCCCGCCCGGCCGCCCCGCAGCCCTACGGCGCCCAGCCCCCCGGTGGCTACGGCTACCCGGGCGCCCAGCAGCCCGGCGGCTACGGTCACCCGCAGCCCGGGCAGCCGGGTCAGCCCGGACAGCCCCAGCAGGGGCAGCCGTTCGGCGGTCAGCCCCAGCCGCAGCAGGCGCAGGCGCCGCAGGCCCCGGCCGGGGACTTCTCGCCGTTCTGGTTCGCGGTGCCGGTGCCGCGCCCGCTGTTCGCCGAGGACGGTTCGCCGACGCCGATCGCCGAACTCGCGCCGGGCACCTGGTACCTGGCCGTCGAGCAGCGCGGCCCGGCCCTGGTCGCGCAGACGCAGGACGGCCGCCGCGGTGTCCTCCAGGACACGTCGGGCATCCAGCGCGGCTGAGCCCACGCCTCCTTCACGGCCCCTCGCCCTTCCGGGCGGGGGGCCGTTGCCGTACAGTCGTCGCCCCAGTTAGCTGACGTACCGTCAGGAGGCAGGTATGCGGCTCGGTCTCGCACTCGGCTACTGGGGCCGGGGCCCCTCCCCCGACCACGTGCCGCTCGCGCGGGAGGCCGAACGGCTGGGCTACGACTCCGTGTGGACGGCGGAGTCCTGGGGCTCGGACGCGTTCACACCGCTCACCTGGATCGCGGCGCACACCTCGACGATCCGCCTGGGCACGGCGGTTGCCCAGATGGCGGCCCGCTCCGCGACCACGACCGCGATGCACGCGCTGACGCTGGACCACCTCTCCGGCGGCCGCATGATGCTGGGCCTCGGACTGTCCGGCCCGCAGGTGGTGGAGGGCTGGTACGGCCGCCCGTTCCCCGCGTCGCCGCTCACCGCCACCCGCGAGTACGTCGGCGTCGTACGGCAGGTGCTCCGCCGCGAGGCCCCGGTCGAACTGTCCGGACGCTTCCACTCCCACCCGTACCAGGGCCCGGACGCCACGGGCCTGGGCAAGCCCCTCAAGCCGATCACGCATCCGCTCCGCCCGGACCTGCCGATCCTGCTCGGGGCGGAGGGGCCGAAGAACGTCGCCCAGACGGCCCGGATCGCCGACGGCTGGCTGCCGCTGTACTGGTCGCCGACCCGGCCGGAGGTCTACGGCCCGGCCCTGGCCGACCTGCCCGAAGGGTTCCTGGTCGCGCCGATGGCCCAGGCCCGGGTCTGCGACGACGTCGCCGAGGGCCTGCTGCCCGTCAAGATGATGCTCGGCTTCTACATCGGCGGCATGGGACACGCGGCCCGCAACTTCCACGCCGACCTGATGGCCCGCATGGGCTACGCGGAAGACGCCCGCCGCATCCAGGAGTTGTTCCTCTCTGGTCGCCGCGAGGAGGCCGTCCGCGCCGTCCCGGACGCCTTCGCCGACGAGATCTCCCTGGTCGGCCCGCGCGAACGGATCGCGGAGCGACTGGAGTCGTGGCGCAAGGGGCCGGTGACGGACCTGCTGGTGCTCAGCCCCGACCGCCACACGCTGCGCGTACTCGCCGAGTTGAACGCCTGAGCGAATCCCCGGGTTTCATCCAGAGTTCAAGGGCAACCCGAAGGACATGTCCCCTCGATATCGCAACGGTGCGAATCAGGCCGGCACGATCGTCGCGGTCGTGGCCGACATCATGGCTCTCATCCTGGGTCTGTGGATCCTGATGTACCTGCTGGACGCCAACCAGGCGAACAGCTTCGTCCAGTTCATCCACGACGCGGCCCGCTGGCTCGCCGGCTGGTCCCACGACCTCTTCACCTTCGACGAGGCCTGGGCCCGAGTGGTCTGCGGCTACGGCTTGGCAGCGGTCGTCTACCTGTTCGTGGGCCACGCGATAGCCAACAGGGCCCACCGTCACTGACTTTTTCGGGGGCGCGGGGCTGTGTCGACATGCGGCTCCGCCGCGTGGGCGCGACAAGCCACACACAACCCGCGCCCGCAAAACCGCCGAACGCCCCGAGTTCCTAGGCGCAGCAGTCCGAGTCCAGCCCACTGGGCAACTCATCCCCACCGAACACCTGGCACGTGGCCTCATGCCCACCCAGCGCGGCCACGGCCAGCAACAACGACCCGGCCGTCCACGTGGTCAGCTCCCGCGGCCAGATCGCGTCATCCTCGAAGACATACCCCGTCCAGTACAGTCCGCTCTCCGCATCCCGCAGATGCTGGATCGACTGCAGCACCTCCAACGCCCGGTCGGACTCGCCCATCGCCCAGAGCGCGAGGGCGAGTTCGGCCGACTCCCCACCCGTCACCCACGGGTTGGGCACGACGCACCGCACCCCGAGCCCGGGCACCACGAACCGTTCCCAGTCCTCCTCGATACGGGCCTTGGCCTCGGCCCCGGTCAGCGCACCGCCCAGCACCGGGTAGTACCAGTCCATCGAGTACCGGTTCTTGTCGAGGAACCGCTCCGGATGCCGCCGTATCGCATGCCGCAGCGCACCCGCCGCCAGCTCCCAGTCCGGCTGTGCCTCTTCCCGCTGCTCGGCGATGGCCAGCGCGCAGCGCAGCGCGTGGTGGATCGAGGAGCTGCCCGTCAGCAGGGCGTCCGCCGTGTCCGTGCCGTCGTCGTCGCGCCGCCAGCCGATCTGGCCGCCCGGCTGCTGCAGGCGCAGCACGAACTCCACCGCCGCGTAGACCGCCGGCCACATCCGCTCCAGGAACGTGTCGTCGCCGGTGGAGAGGTAGTGGTGCCAGACGCCCACGGCGATGTAGGCGACGAAGTTGGTCTCGCGGCCCCGGTCGGTGACGTCGCCGAACTCCCCGTCGGCGTAGGCCGCGTACCAGGAGCCGTCCTCGTTCTGGTGCCGGGCCAGCCACAGGTAGGCCCGCTCGGCGGCCTCGTGCTCGCCGGCGGTGTCGAGGGCCATGGCCGCCTCGACGTGGTCCCACGGGTCGAGGTGGTGCCCACGGAACCACGGGATCGCACCGTCCTCGCGCTGCACGGCGAGGATGCCGGCGACGGTCGCGGCGGCCTGCCCTGCGGTGAGGACCCCGGGCAGGACCAGATGTTCCGTCCGGGGAGTGGTCACTGGGCGTCCGCCCCGGTGGCGGAGAGACGCGGCAGGTGCGGCTTGGTCGCGTACGCCACGAAGCTCTTGCCGATCAGCGGGTTCAGCGCCTGCTCGGCGACCCGGGTGGCCAGCGGTTTCTTCATGATGTCCCAGACGAGGAGCTTGTGGTACGCCCGCACCGGCAGCGCCTTGTCGTTGTCGACGCCGAACGCGCACTTCAGCCACCAGTAGGGCGAGTGCAGCGCGTGGGCGTGGTGGGTGCCGTAGGGCTTGAGGCCGGCCTCGCGGATTCTCGCCAGGAGTTCGTCGGCCTTGTAGATGCGGATGTGGCCGCCCTCGACCTCGTGGTAGGCGTCGGACAGGGTCCAGCAGACCTTCTCGGGGCCGTACCGCGGGACCGTGATGGCTATGCGCCCGCCGGGCTTGAGCACCCGCACCATCTCCGCGAGGACGCCCTTGTCGTCCGGGATGTGCTCCATCACCTCGGAGATGATGACGACGTCGAAGGACTCGTCGGGGAAGGGCAGCGCCAGGGCGTCGCCCTCCATGGCCGTCGCGGTGGCGCCCTCGGGCGCCTCGCCGGCCTCCTTCATCGCCGCGAACCACTTGGCGACCTCGCGGATCTCCTCGCCGTTCTGGTCCAGCGCCACGACCTGTGCGCCACGCCGGTAGCACTCGAACGCGTGCCGGCCGGCACCGCATCCGAGGTCCAGGACGCGGTCGCCCGGGGCGAGCGGGAACCGGGAGAAGTCGACGGTCAGCACGTGGCCCTGCTTTCGGAGTTGACGCCTTCTACATCTGTGGGGGCCGCGGCTGCGGACACAGCACCCGTGACAGCCGCGGGCTCAGCGCCTGTCGAGGCCGCGGAGCGGCCGTCGCCCGCCGTGGAGCGGCCCGTGGCGGCGCCCTCGGACCTGGCGATCGCCTCGCGGTACCTGGCCACCGTTCCTTCCGCGGCCCTGGCCCAGGTGAAGTGCCGCAGCACGCGTTCGCGCCCGGCCGCGCCGAGCCGTGCCCGCAGTTCGGCGTCGTCCAGCAGCCGGCTCAGACCGGCGGCCAGCGCGCCCGCGTCCCCCGGGGGCACCGCCAGGCATGTCTCCCCGTCACGGCCCGCGACCTCGGGTATGGCGCCACCGGTCGTGGCGAGCAGGGGCGTGCCCGTCGCCATGGCCTCGGCGGCCGGCAGGGAGAAGCCCTCGTACAGCGACGGCACGCAGGCGACCTGCGCCGAGCGCACCAGGTCGACGAGTTCCGCGTCGGAGATGCCCTTGACGAAGTCGACGGCGCCGGCGAGGCCGTACCGCTCCATCGCCTGGGCGACGGGCCCCTCCGTGGGCCGCTTGCCGACGACGACGAGGTGCGCGCCGGGCTGCTCCGTGCGCACCTTGGCGAGCGCCTCGACCAGATGGACCAGGCCCTTCAGCGGCACGTCCGCGCTGGACGTCGTCACGATCCGGCCCGGCACGACCGGCACCGAGGGATCGGGCGAGAACAGGTCGGTGTCGGCGCCGATGTGGACCACGTGGATCCGGTCCTGGCGTACACCGAGGTGGTCGACGATCTCCTGGCGGGACGTGCCGGAGACGGTGAGCACGGAGGGGAGCCGGCGGGCGACGCGCTTCTGCATGCGCGTGAAGGCGTACCAGCGGCGCACCGACAAGCGCCGCTTCCAGCCGTCCGCCGCGTCCAGCTCCAACTGCCGGTCGACGGTGATGGGGTGGTGGATCGTGGTCACCAGGGGCGCGCCCACGTCTCCCAGCAGCCCGTACCCGAGCGTCTGGTTGTCGTGGACGACGTCGAACTCGCCGCGGCGGGCCCGCAGATGGCGGCGGGCGCGCAGCGAGAAGGTCAGGGGCTCGGGGAAGCCGCCGGTCCACATGGTCGCCACTTCGAGCGCGTCGATCCAGTCGCGGTACTCGTCGCGCCCGGGCGTGCGGAAAGGATCCGGCTGGCGGTAGAGGTCGAGGCTGGGCAGCTCGGTGAGGCTCTGGCCGTCGTAGCCCTCGTCGAGGACGGGGTAGGGCTGGGCACCGATGACCTCGACACGGTGGCCGAGGCGGGACAGTTCGCGCGAGAGGTGCCGGACGTAGACGCCCTGGCCGCCGCAGAACGGGTTCCCTTTATAGGTGAGGAGCGCGATGTGGAGCGGTCGCAAGCCGTCGGCGGCGGGGTCCTCCGAGGGCCCGGCCTCCCTGGCCTCAGCGGTCACTCTGGCCCCCTTCTCCCTGCACTGTCCCGCGAGATTACGCCGGGACGCTAATCTAGAACAAGTTTCAGACTTGATCGTTCGGAGGCTCTGAATCTACCGGCAGGTAGGGGCGCTGTGACCAGTGGATCAGGTGATTCACGCCACGGCCGGTGCCGTGCCATGCTGTCTGATCACTTACCCTCACGGACCGTCACGGAACGGGACCCATGCCCGCGGAAGCCAAGGTGAACACAGTGGCCAAGGTGGAAGCCAGAGCCGCAGCCCCCGCCTCCCCTCCCCTCACGGAGCGACAGGAGGCCCGCCGTCGCCGCATCCTGCACGCGAGCGCGCAACTGGCCAGCCGGGGCGGTTTCGACGCCGTGCAGATGCGCGAGGTCGCGGAGTCCTCACAGGTGGCGCTCGGCACCCTCTACCGCTATTTCCCCTCCAAGATCCATCTGCTGGTCGCCACGATGCAGGACCAGCTGGAGCACATGCACGGCACGCTGCGGAAGAAGCCACCGCAGGGCGAGTCGGCGGCCGAGCGGGTCGCGGAGACGCTGATGCGGGCCTTCCGCGCCCTGCAGCGCGAACCGCATCTGGCCGACGCGATGGTCCGCGCCCTCACCTTCGCCGACCGCAGCGTGAGCCCGGAGGTCGACCAGGTCTCCCGGCAGACGACGGCGATCATCCTGGACGCGATGGGGCTTGAGGACCCGACCCCGGAGCAGCTCTCGGCGGTGCGGGTCATCGAGCACACCTGGCACTCGGCGCTGATCACCTGGCTGTCGGGCCGGGCCTCCATCGCCCAGGTGCGGATCGACATCGAGACGGTGTGCCGGCTGATCGCCCTGACGAAACCGGAGGGGCAGAAGCCGGACGGGCAGAAGTAGGACCTACGAGACGGGTTCCCTTCGCCGGCATGGTCCGGATCAGGTGCTGGGGGTCGCCTTCCGGTCGCCCGGCCTTTCGGCCTTGCGTCCTTCCGGCCTCTCAGCCCTACCGTCGCAGTCGGCACCGGCGGAAACCGAGACTTCCGGCTTCCTGCCACCGTCGGCTACTCCGGTCGGACTCCCTCACTCGCCTCGTAGGCCGACTTCCAGAATAGAACATTCGGCCGGGAATGAACCCCCCGGAAACACTATTTTTCGGGCACTATTCCTCCGGCGGGAACACCGCCTCGCCGCCACCCCCCAGCGTGATCACGATCGCCTCCACCGGACAGCTCTCCGCCGCCTCCAGTACGCGCTCGTTCGCGTCCGTGTCCGGGGCGACCGGATGGGACTGGCGGGCCGGGTCCAGGCGGAAGCCGTCCGGGGCGTGGTGAACGCACTGGGCACTGCCGATGCACAGGGAGCGGTCGACCTCGACGTGCCAGCGGTCGCCCATCGCTACGCTTCCGCCGGGAGATGGATCATCTTGTGCTCCAGGTACTCCCCGTACCCCTCGGGCCCGAACTCCCGCCCCAGGCCCGAGTTCTTGTAGCCGCCGAAGGGGCCCAGCATGTCCAGGCTGAAGGTGTTGACCGAGTACGTGCCCGTGCGGACCTGCCGGGCGATCTCGATGCCGTGCTCGACGTCCGCGGTCCAGACGCTGCCGCTCAGTCCGTAGTCGGAGTCGTTGGCGATCTTCACGGCGTCGGCCTCGTCGTCGTAGGGCAGCAGGCAGATGACCGGGCCGAAGATCTCCTCCCGGGCGATGCGCATCGAGTTGTCGACGTCGCCGAAGAGGGTGGGCTCGACGTACCAGCCGCGGTCCAGGCCGGCCGGGCGGCCGCCGCCGGTCAGGATCTTGGCGCCTTCCTCCTGCCCGATGCGGATGTAGTCGAGGTTGCGCTGCTGCTGCCGCCTGGCCACGAGCGGGCCCACCTGGGTGGCGGGGTCGAGCGGATCGCCGACCACGAGCGCGCCGGCCGCCGCGGCGAGGGCGTCGGCGAACTCGTCGTAGCGGGAGCGCGGGAGCAGGATGCGGGTCTGGGCGACGCAGGCCTGGCCGTTGTTCATCCAGGCCGCGGGGGCGATGCCCGCCACGGCCGTCTCGACGTCCGCGTCGGGCAGGACGACGGCCGCCGACTTGCCGCCCAGTTCGAGCGTCACACGGGTGAGGTTGCGGGCGGCCACCTCCATCACACGCTTCCCGGCCGCGACCGACCCGGTGAAGGACACCTTGTCGACGCCGGGGTGCCCGACCAGGTACTCGCTCACCTCCCGGTCGGCGGGCAAGATCGACAGCACGCCCTCGGGCAGCCCGGCCTCCCGGGCGATCTCGCCGAGCAGATACGCGTCCAGCGGCGACTCGGGCGACGGCTTGAGCACGACCGTGCAGCCGGTGAGCAGGGCGGGGGCGAGCTTGGCGGCGGCGACGAACTGCGGGACGTTCCAGGGGGCGACGGCCGCGACGACCCCGACGGGCTCGCGCCGCACGAGGATGCGGCCGAGCACGCCGTCCCGGCGCTCCTCGTAGGTGAAGTTCCGCGCGACGGTGATCGCCGAGTCCCAGACCATCACCGCGCCGAAGGCCTGGGCGAGGACGCTCCAGGAGTACGGCGAGCCGTTCTGGCCGGAGATCACGCGGGCGATCTCCTCGTGCCGGGCGACGATCCCGTCCTTGATCCGGCTCACGACCTCGATCCGCTCGTCGAGGCTCATGCGCGGCCAGGGCCCCTCGTCGAAAGCCCGCCGCGCCACCCCCACCGCCCGGTCCACATCCGCGGCCGAGGCGTGCGGGACGCGTCCGATGACCTCTTCCGTGTGCGGTGAGACCACCTCGATGACGTCCTCGCCCAGGGGGTCGGTCAACTCCCCGCCGATGAACAGCTGTCCGTGTTCCACGAGTTCGGTCATGGCGCATGCCTCCCGGGGACGGGGCCCGTTCCTGACGGTATTTCAGAACTGATACCAGTTCTAGTTATAGTGGGCAATGGCCGTGGGGCGTGCGGGCGGAGGACAGATGAAGAGCAGCCAGAACGGGCCCGTGCACGACCACGGCGGAGGCGTCCGCTCCCTCCGGGTCCCCATCCCGGACAACCCCCTCGGCCACACCCTCGTGTACGTCGTCGACACCGACCGGGGGCCGGTCCTCATCGACACCGGCTGGGACGACCCGGAGTCCTGGGACACCCTCACGGACGGCCTCACGGCGTGCGGCAC
The DNA here is from genome assembly GCF_036014075.1 of Streptomyces violaceus. Taxonomy (NCBI): domain Bacteria; kingdom Bacillati; phylum Actinomycetota; class Actinomycetes; order Kitasatosporales; family Streptomycetaceae; genus Streptomyces; species Streptomyces violaceus. The sequence goes on along the minus strand of NZ_CP107911.1, from coordinate 6,364,806 downwards.
CTCGGTGGCCGAGATCCACGGCGTGGTCATCACCCACCACCACCCGGACCACCACGGCCTGTCCGGCCGGGTCCGCGAGGCGTCGGGCGCCTGGATCGCGATGCACGCGGCGGACACCGCGGTCGTACGACGGACCCGTCAGGCCCGGCCCGAGCGCTGGTTCTCGTACATGACCGCCAAGCTCACCGCCGCCGGAGCGCCCGAGGAGCACGTCGCCCCGCTGCGTACACCCCGGCCCCGCGCCCTGCCCGGCCTCTCCCCCGCCCTGCCCGACCGCGACATCGTCCCGGGCGAACTCCTCGACCTCGCGGGGCGCCGCCTGCGCGCGATCTGGACCCCGGGGCACACGCCCGGCCACGTCTGCCTCCACCTGGAGGAGACCCACCCCACCCGACTCCCGGGCCACGGCCGCCTGTTCTCCGGCGACCACCTGCTGCCCGGGATCACCCCGCACATCGGCCTCTACGAGGATCCGGACGACGCCACCGTCACCGACCCCCTCGGCGACTACCTCGACAGCCTCGAACGCGTCGGCCGCCTCACCCCCGCTGAGGTGCTGCCGGCCCACCAGCACCCGTTCCCGGACGCCGCCGCCCGTGTGCGCGAGCTGCTCACCCACCACGAGGCCCGCCTCACCGCCCTGCGGGCTCTCCTCGCCGAGCCGCTCACGCCCTGGCAGCTCGCCGAACGCATGGAGTGGAACCGCCCCTGGGAGCAGATCCCGTACGGCTCCCGGAACATCGCGGTCTCGGAGGCCGAGGCCCATCTGCGCCGCCTGGTCAAGCTGGGCCGGGCGGAGGCGGTGCCGGGGAGCGAACCGGTGACGTACGTGGCTGTGTAGGTGGCGTACATGGCCGCGTAGGTGGCGTACACGGCTGTCCGGGCCGGGCACTCTGCGGCGGTCCCACTCCGCGGCCGAACTCGCCTTCGGCATAAGCCGGATGGGGTCAGGGCAGGGCCTCTAGGATGAACGAGCCGTGACGCCCCCACGCGTGCGGTGCTGCGTACCACCGCAAGGAGACATGCCCATGGGCACCGAAGAGGCCGCTCGAACGTCGCCCTTCAGCGGAGTCCTGGACGGGAGGTCGGCCGGGCCCATGGTGCCTCGGCTGGCGCTGGGGGCCCGGCTGCGCAGGCTGCGGGACGCGCGCGGCATCGGCAGGGCGGAGGCGGGTCATGTCATCCGCGCCTCCCCCTCCAAGATCAGCCGCATGGAGGCCGGCCGCCACGGGTTCAAACTGCGGGACGTCGCCGACCTGCTCACGTTCTACGGCGTCACGGACGAGGCCGAACGCGCCACGTTGCTGGCGCTGGCCGAACAGGCCAACACCCACGCCTGGTGGCAGTACTACAGCGACGTGGTGCCCTCCTGGACGCAGTCCTACCTCGGTGCGGAACAGGCGGCGAGCGTCATCCGCTGCTTCCAGATACAGCGCGTTCCCGAGCTGCTCCAGACCCCCGACTACGCGCGTGCCGCCGTCCAGCTCACCCACGTCGACGCCGGCGCACGCGAGGTCGACCGCCGGGTGGCGTTGCGGATGACCCGGCAGCGGATCCTGCACCGGCAGCCGGGCACGGCCCAGCTCTGGGCCGTGATCGACGAGGCGGCGCTGCGGCGCCCGGTGGGCGGGCCGGCCGTGATGCGCGCCCAGCTCAGACATCTCATCGAGATCTGCCGGCTGCCGCAGGTCACCGTCCAGATCCTGCCGTTCCTCTCCGGCGGGCATGCCGCGGAGGGCGGTCCGGTCACCATCCTGCGGCTGCCCGGCGGCCAGTTGCCCGACGTGGTCTACCTCGAGCAGCTCACCACCGCGCTCTATCCCGACCGGCCGGCCGACATCGAGCGCTACTGGGATGCCATGAACCGGCTGGTGGTCGAAGCCGAGTCACCGGACGAGACTCCGACCATCCTGCACCGCATACTTCAGGAGACCTGAGCGAGGACCCCCGGGGCTCCCGGGGAGGTTCAGCGCTTGAGGGCGACACCGCCGTACTGGTGCACCTCGGCGGGCAGGCCCAGGGCCTCGGCGTCGGGACGCCAGCGCGAGCAGGACGTGACGCCCGGTTCCAGCAGCTCCAGACCGTCGAAGTAGCGGGCGATCTGCTCGGGGCTGCGCAGGATGTACGGGATCGAGCCGCCGTCGTTGTACTGCCCGATGGCCCTGACGTAGTCCTCACTGGTGTCGGTGCTGTCGTACTGGACGAGATAGCTGCCGGGAGGCAGGGCGTCCACCAGCTGCGACACGATCGAGCGCGCCTCGTCGTGGTCCTCGATGTGGCCGAGGATGCCCATCAGCATGAGCGCGACGGGCTGGTCGAAGTCCAGCGTCTTCCCGGCTTCCCGGACGATCGTGCTCGGCTTGCGCAGGTCGGCGTCGACGTAGTTGGTGACGCCTTCCGGTGTGCTGGTGAGCAGCGCGCGGGCGTGGGCCAGCACCAGCGGGTCGTTGTCGACGTAGACGATCCGGCTCTCCGGGGCCACCCGCTGGGCGATCTGGTGGGTGTTGTCCACGTTGGGCAGCCCGGTGCCGATGTCCAGGAACTGGCGGATGCCCTCTTCGGCGGCCAGATGGCGGACGGCGCGGGCGAGGAAGTAGCGGGCGGCGCGGGCCCCGGTCTCGATACCGGGGAAGATCTCGCGGAACGCGTCACCGGCCACACGGTCGACTTCGTAGTTGTCCTTCCCGCCCAGCCAGTAGTTCCAGATCCGGGCCGAGTGCGGAACCGAGGTATCGATCTTGGAGAGCGGCTCCTGCTCGGAGTTCTCCACCTGGTCAGTCATGGACGCTCCTGCGTGTGGTCGTGGAGCTTCACGTTAACCGGTTTGCCCCACGGACAGGATCAACTCCTCGGCGTGGTGGAGCAGTTCGACTTCTCACCAGGCCAGTAGGTCAGCGCTCCACCCGGCCCGTCCTCGGAGGGCGGGAACCGCTCCCGGGCGTTTTCCTACGTGCGGGTACAGTAGGCGGGTCGTCATCACCCGTACAGGGAGAAGCCGGTGCAATTCCGGCGCTGACCCGCAACCGTGAACCGCCCGCCGAGGCAGGCGGTGAGCCGGATCGCCCCGTACGGATCGTGACCGGCTCACGTGCCCGGCGCCCGCCGGTGCACGGCACCGTCGAGGTATACGGAGCCGAGCCGCCGGGGTGTCCCGTGCTGCCCGGCTCCCTCACAGGGAGAGGCACTCGCCGATCATGAACGTCCGCCGCAGCGCCGCGGTCCTGGCCGCCGTCACCGTGATCGGCGCCGCCACGCCGGCCGTCGCCGCGCCGTCTCCTTCGCCGTCCCAGGCGTTCCCCTCCGCTCTGTACGGGGACAAGGATCCCAAGTTCGACGGCGTCTGGCGCCAGTCGCTCGCCCTGCTGGCCCAGGACACGGTGGGTGAGAAGCCGGCCGCCAAGTCCGTGGAGTGGCTGGTCCGGCAGCAGTGCGCGGACGGCGGGTTCGCCCCCTACCGTGCCGATCCGGCCACGGCGTGCGACGCCAAGACCATGGTGGACAGCAACCAGACGGCCGCCGCCGTCCAGGCCCTCGCCGCGCTCGGCGGGCACGACGCCGTCGCCGACAAGGCCGTCGGCTGGCTGAAGTCCGTCCAGAACAAGGACGGCGGCTGGGGCTACGCGCCCGGCGGCCCCACCGACGCCAACTCCACCTCCGTCGTCATCGGCGCGCTCGCCGCCGCCGGTGCGAAGCCGGACCAGGTCGAGAAGGGCGGAAAGTCGCCCTACGACGCCCTGCTGAAGCTCGCCCTCCCCTGCAGCGGGGACGACGACGGCGCCTTCGCGTTCCAGCCCGACAAGAAGGGCGAGCTGACCGCCAACGCGGACGCCACGGCGGCCGGTGTCCTCGGCGCCCTGGGCCAGGGCATGGTGGTGGAGGCGGGCAAGAAGTCCGACGCCACGTGCACGGAGGATCCCTCCACGCCGCAGCAGGCCGCCGCCAACGGAGCCGCCTACCTCACCCAGACCCTCGCCAAGGACGACGACCACCTCACGTCCGCCCTCGCCGGCTCGGACCCCCAGCCCGACCACGGCAACACCGCCGACGCGGTCGTGGCGCTCGCCGCGCAGGGCGACACGGAGCAGGCCGGTAAGGCCGTGCGGTGGCTGGAGAAGAACTCCGCCACCTGGGCCGAGCAGGGCGGCCCCGCCGCCTACGCCCAGCTGATCTTCGCCGCGCACGCGACGGGCACGGACCCGCGTGACTTCGGCGGCACGGACCTGGTGAAGCAGCTCATCGCGACGGGCCCGGCCCCGAAGGCCCCCGAACAGCCCTCGGCGACCGACGAGAAGGACGACTCGGAGTCGGGCTTCTTCGGCGTCTGGTGGTACGTCGGGGTCTGCCTCGTCGCCGGTATCGGCATCGGCTTCCTCTTCACCGGCCGCAAGAAGAGGCAGCAGTCGTGATCCGCCGGGCCGTTCTCCTCCTGGCCTCGCTCCTGCTGTGCGCGGGCGCGGGCCAGGCCCAGGCCGCCGGCTACCGGTACTGGTCGTTCTGGGACCGTGACGGCGACCGCTGGGTCTACGCCACCCAGGGCCCGTCCATGGCCCGTCCCTCGGACGGCGACGTGCAGGGCTTCCGCTTCGCGGTGAGCGAGGACTCCTCCGAGGCGGCCCGGCCGCGCGGCACGGCCGACTTCGGGACCATCTGCGCGAAGACGCCCGCGCGGGAGGGCGAGAAGCGGGTGGCTCTCGTCATCGACTCCGGCACGAAGGCCGACGCCCCCCAGGGCGAGACCCCGGCCCCTGCCCGGACGGCCTGCGCCCGGGTCTCCCCCGACGCGACCACGGCAGAGGCCCTCGCGACGGTGGCCAAGCCCCTGCGCTACGACACGAACGCCCTGTTGTGCGCGATCGCGGGGTACCCGGAGAAGGGCTGCGGAGAGCAGGTGGCGAGCTCCCATAAGTCGACTGAGTCGGCACCGGCAGCGCAGAAGGACACTTCCGACGACGACACGTCCGACGACAACGGCCCGTCCCTGGGCCTGCTGGCGGGCATCGCCGTGGTGACGGCACTGGGGGCGGCGGCGATCTGGCAGGTACGGCGGCGTGACCAGGCTTAGGGGCCTTTCGATGGATCTCCGCAGCGTGGACCGGCCCAGCCAGGGGCAGGCACGCCCCCAACGCCCGCGCCGGGCAGCCCTGCACCCCGGCGCCTGGTGGCTCTGGTCCCTCTCCCTCGGCACCGCGGCCACCCGTACCACCAACCCCCTGCTCCTCTCCCTCCTCATCGCGGTCTCCGCCTACGTCGTGGCGACCTGCCGCCGCCCGACTCCCTGGTCCCGTTCCTACGGCGCCTTCGTCAAACTCGCCCTCGCCGTCCTGCTCATCCGGCTCCTCTTCGCGATCGTCCTCGGCTCCCCCATCCCCGGCACGCACACCCTCGTCACCCTCCCCGAGGTGCCCCTCCCCGACTGGGCCCAGGGCCTCCGCCTCGGCGGCGAGGTCACGGCCGAGGCCCTCACCTTCGCGTTGTACGACGGTCTGAGACTGGCCACCCTGCTCGTCTGCGTCGGCGCCGCCAACGCCCTCGCCAACCCCTCCCGACTCCTCAAGTCCCTCCCGGGCGCCCTGTACGAGATGGGTGTCGCGGTCGTCGTCGCCCTCACCTTCGCGCCGAACCTCATCGCCGACGTCCAGCGTCTGCGCGCCGCACGCCGTCTGCGCGGCCGTCCGGACAAGGGCGTCCGGGGCCTGCTGCAGGTGGGTCTCCCGGTCCTGGAGGGCGCGTTGGAGCGCTCGGTGTCCCTGGCCGCCGCGATGGACGCCCGCGGCTACGGCCGTACCGCCCAGGTCCCGGCCGCCGTCCGCCGTACCACCGCCGCCCTCACCCTCGGCGGCCTGCTCGGTGTGTGCGCCGGAACGTACGGGCTACTCACCGCCGAGGGCGCCACCTACGGCTTCCCGGTCCTGCTCGTCGGCCTCGTCGCCGCCCTCGCGGGTCTCCGGCTCGGCGGCCGGCGGTCACTGCGCACCCGGTACCGCCCGGACCGCTGGGACGTACGCGCCCTGCTGGTCGTCGCCTCCGGTGTGGCGGTCGCCGCGCTCCTCGTGCTCGCCGCCGTCCGTGACCCCACGGCCCTGCACCCCGGCGTGGTGCCGCTCGTGGCCCCCACACTCCCCGTCTGGCCCGCGGCGGCGATCCTCCTCGGTCTGCTGCCCGCGTTCGTCGCCCCCGACCCCAAGGAGCCGTCGTGATCCGCTTCGAGGATGTCTCCGTGACGTACGACGGAGCCCGCGAACCCACCGTCCAGGGCGTCGACTTCGAGGTCCCGGAGGGCGAGCTCGTCCTGCTGGCCGGCCCGTCCGGCGTCGGCAAGTCCACGGTCCTGGGCGCTGTCTGCGGACTCGTGCCGCACTTCACCGGCGGCACCCTGCGCGGCCGGGTCACGGTGGCCGGACGCGACACCCGCACGCACAGGCCGCGCGAACTCGCCGACGTCGTCGGCACGGTGGGGCAGGACCCGCTCGCCCACTTCGTCACCGACACCGTCGAGGACGAACTCGCCTACGGCATGGAGTCCCTGGGCCTCGCCCCGGACGTGATGCGCCGCCGCGTAGAGGAGACGCTCGACCTCCTCGGCCTCGCCGACCTGCGCAACCGCCCGATCGCCACGCTCTCCGGCGGCCAGCAGCAGCGCGTCGCGATCGGCTCGGTCCTCACCCCGCACCCGAGCGTCCTCGTCCTGGACGAACCGACCTCCGCCCTCGACCCGGCAGCGGCGGAGGAGGTCCTGGCGGTCCTCCAGCGCCTGGTCCACGACCTCGGTACGACGGTCCTCATGGCCGAACACCGCCTTGAACGCGTCATCCAGTACGCCGACCAGGTCGCCCTGCTCCCGGCCCCGGGCGCGCCTCCGATCCTGGGCACCCCGGCAGAGGTGATGACGGTGTCCCCGGTATACCCCCCGGTGGTGGCCCTGGGCCGCCTGGCGGGCTGGACGCCCTTGCCCCTGACGGTCCGAGACGCCCGCCGCCGGGCCACAGACCTACGGCAACGACTTGAGGCACAAGAGGGCATCGCCCTAAAGGGGCGCGGGGAACTGCGCGACAAGCCACAAACAACCCGCACCCGCCAACACTCCACACCCCCCACCCCCCTAGGCAAAGTCCAAGCGCTCTCAGTAACCCGCGCCCGCATCCAAGCCCTGACCAACATCAACCTCACCATCACCCCCGGCGAAACCATCGCCCTCATGGGCCGCAACGGCGCCGGAAAATCCACCCTCCTCAACGCACTCGTCGGCCTGGTCACCCCCACCTCCGGAACCATCCGACTCGGCGAAGCCACACCCCACCGCACAGCCCCCAAGGACCTCGTCCGCAAGGTAGGCCTCGTCCCCCAGGAACCCCGCGACCTGCTCTACGCCGACACCGTCGCCGCCGAGTGCACGGCGGCCGACCAGGACGCGGGAGCCAAGCCCGGCACCTGCCGTGCCCTGGTCACCGAGCTGCTCCCGGGCGTCACCGACGACACGCACCCCCGGGACCTCTCGGAGGGCCAGCGCCTCGCCCTCGCCCTGGCCGTCGTGCTGACCGCCCGGCCCCCACTGCTCCTGCTGGACGAGCCCACCCGCGGCCTGGACTACGCGGCGAAGGCCCGGCTGGTCGGGTTGCTGCGCGAACTGGCCGCCGAGGGACACGCCATCGTACTGGCGACCCATGACGTGGAACTGGCCGCCGAGATCGCCCACCGCGTGGTGCTGCTGGCCGAGGGCGAGGTGATCGCCGACGGCCCGACCGCGGAGGTCGTGGTCTCCTCGCCGTCCTTCGCCCCGCAGGTCACCAAGATCCTGGCCCCGCAGCACTGGCTCACGGTCTCCGAGGTCCGCGCGGCCCTCCACCCCGGGGCCGGCTCATGACCGGTGCACAGCGCCAGGCCCGCGCCGTCCGCATGGGCCCCCGCTCCCTCGCCGCCCTGGCCCTGGTCAGTGCGGTGGGTGTCGTCGGTTTCACCTGGCCCTTCCTCGCACCGCCCACCTCGCAGCTCAGCGCCCACGCGCAGGACGCGCCCTGGCTCTTCGCGGGCCTGCTGGTGCTGCTCGTGGCGGTGGTGGCCGCGGCGATCTCCGAGTCCGGGCTCGGCCCGAAGGCGGTGGCGATGCTCGGCGTGCTGGCCGCCACGGGGGCCGCCCTGCGGCCGATCGGCGCCGGTACCGCCGGGATCGAGCCGATGTTCTTCCTGATGGTGCTGAGCGGCCGGGTCCTCGGCCCGGGCTTCGGGTTCGTCCTCGGCTCGGTGACGATGTTCGCGTCCGCGCTGCTCACGGGCGGGGTGGGCCCGTGGCTGCCGTTCCAGATGCTGGCGATGGGCTGGTTCGCGATGGGCGCGGGCCTGCTGCCGGGCCCGGACCGGCTGCGCGGCCGTACGGAGCTGGTGATGCTCGCCGGCTACGGCTTCCTCGCCGCCTTCGCCTACGGCACGGTGATGAACATGGCGGGCTGGCCCTTCATGAGCGCGCTCGCCTCGAACGTCGCCTTCGACCCGCAGGCGGCGGCCCCCGCCAACCTGGCCCGTTTCCTCGCGTACTGCCTGGCCACCTCGCTCGGCTGGGACCTGGGCCGGGCCGTCGTCACGGTCGTCCTGACGCTGACCCTCGGTCCGGCGGTGCTCAGGGCGCTGCGCCGCGCCACGCGCCGGGCGGCCTTCGAGACGCCGGTCACGTTCGACACCTCACCGACCGTGAGGCGCCCCACGTGACTCAGGTCACATACGAAGCGAGGCCGTAGGGACCGCCCCCGGTCACGGGGCGGACCGTCGCCCCACATGCGGCCACACCTAGTAAAAGGGGGCATTGCGGGCATCCACGAAGACTGTTTCTGTGGGCGACTGCCCCGTCCACGACGAAAGGTCACGCGTGTCCGCCGCTTCCGTCCTCCGCCGTGCCGCCACCCCGAAGAACGCTCTCGCCGGTACCGCCCTGGCCGCGGCCACCTGTGGCACCCTGATCGCCGCCGCGCCCGCCCAGGGTGCGACGACACAGGCCTCTTCGCCCAAGGCGGTCGCGAAGAAGATGATCGGCGACGACGCCCAGTACCAGTGCTTCTCCGAGATCGTCGAGCACGAGAGCGACTGGGACGTGAACGCCCGGAACGCCTCCAGCGGCGCCTACGGCCTGGTCCAGGCCCTGCCGGGCGCCAAGATGGCCTCGGCAGGCTCGGACTGGAAGACCAACGCGGCCACCCAGATCGAGTGGGGTCTGGACTACATGAAGGACCGCTACGGCAGCGCCTGCGGCGCCTGGGACCACTGGCAGTCCAACCACTCGTACTGAGCCGGACCCACCCCCCAAGACCGAAGGCGGCGGCCCCCTGATCCCCGGGGCCGTCGCCTTCGCCCTGCCCGCCGAGCCTCGTCAGCCCGTGCTCACGCGGAGTTCCTTCACACCGTTGATCCACGCCGACCGCAGCCGGCGCGGGTCGTCGACCAGCCGCAGCCCCGGCATGGCGTCGGCGATGGCGTTGAAGATCAGGTCGATCTCCAGCACGGCGAGGGACTTGCCCAGGCAGTAGTGCGGACCGCCCCCGCCGAAACCGAGGTGCGGGTTGGGATCGCGGGTGATGTCGAAGTCGTCCGGCTCGTCGAAGACCTCGGGATCGTGGTTGGCCGAGGCGTAGAACAGCCCCACCCGGTCACCCTTGCGGATCCGCTTGCCGCCCAGCTCGGTGTCCTGGGTGGCGGTGCGCTGGAAGGCGGCGACCGGGGTCGCCCAGCGCACGATCTCCTCCGCCGTCGTCGAGGGGCGGTCCCTCTTGTACAGCTCCCACTGCTCGGGGTGGGTGAGGAAGGCGTGCATGCCGTGGGTGATGGCGTTGCGGGTGGTCTCGTTGCCCGCGACGGCCAGCATCAGCACGAAGAAGCCGAACTCGTCCGAGTTGAGGTTGCCCTCGTTCTCCGCCGCGACCAGTTGCGTGACGATGTCATGGGCGGGGCACTGTTTGCGGTCGGCGGCCATGTTCATCGCGTAGGCGATGATCTCCGTGGCCGACTCGGCGCCGACCTCCTCGGTGATGGCGTACTCGGGATCGTCGTACGCGATCATCTTGTTGGACCAGTCGAAGATCTTGTCCCGGTCCTCCTGCGGGACGCCCATCAGCTCCGCTATCGCCTGGAGGGGCAGTTCGCAGGCGACCTGGGTGACGAAGTCGAACGGCCCGGTGTGCGTGCGGGCGTTCGCGACGATCGCGAGGGCCCGGGCCCTCAGCCGTTCCTCCAGGGCGCGGATCGCCCGGGGCGTGAACCCGCGCTGCACGATCTGCCGGACCCGCGTGTGCTCCGGCGGGTCCATGTTGAGCAGGATGAACCGCTGGGCGTCGATGGAGTCCCGGTCGATGTGCTCGTTGAAGCGGATGATCGCCGTGTTGAGGTACGACGAGAACAACTCCGGGTGCGTGGAGACGTACTTGACGTCGGCGTGCCGGGTGACGGCCCAGTACCCCTCGTCCTGGAAACCGGCGACATTGGCCGACTGCGGCACCCAGCAGACCGGCTCGACCCGGCGCAGCTCGGCGAACTCCGGCAGGGGCACGCGTTGATGCAGCAGGTCCGGGTCGGTGAAGTCGAACCCGTCGGGCAGCGCGGGACAGGGCATGGGCGGCTCCCACCACTCGTACCGACTCTTGTTCTGACGGCCCATCAGCTGTGCGGAGTTGCGGTGACGGTAGTAACGGGTTCTACAACTAGCAAGAGGCATGGGCCCCCCAATTGCCCGCACAACCCTTGCGGTCACGGAGTGACCGTCAGCACACTGCTGGCAGAACTAGAACGCGTACTAGTTCCGCGTAGCCTCCCGGAGAGGACCCGCACCCATGGCTGCCGAACCCGTGATCGTCGAAGCCGTACGCACGCCCATCGGCAAGCGCGGCGGCGCGCTCGCCCAACTGCACCCCGCCTACCTGCTGGGCGAGACCTACCGCGAACTCCTCGGCCGCACCGGCATCCCCGCCGACTGCGTCGAACAAATCGTCGGCGGTACGGTCACGCACGCCGGCGAGCAGTCCATGAACCCCGCGCGCACGGCCTGGCTCACGATGGGGCTGCCGTACGAGACGGCCGCGACGACCGTCGACGCACAGTGCGGGTCGTCGCAGCAGGCCTCGCACATGCTGGCCAACATGGTCGCCACCGGAGTGATCGACGTCGGCATCTCGTGCGGCGTGGAGTCGATGTCCCGGGTGCCGCTGGGGTCGGGCTCGAAGCACGGGCCCGGGAAGCCGTTCCCCGACGAGTGGAACGTGGACCTGCCGAACCAGTTCGAGGCGGCCGAGCGGATCGCCCGCCACCGTGGCCTCACCCGGGAGAACGTCGACGCGCTGGGCCTCGCCTCCCAGGAACGAGCCGCGCACGCCTGGGCGGAGGAACGCTTCAAACGAGAGACCTTCGCCGTCCAGGTCCCCACGACCGAGGAGGAACAGCACGCCGGGCAGGGCATGTGGCGGCTGGTCGACAAGGACGAGGGTCTGCGCGACACGTCGCCGGAAGCGCTCGCTTCCTTGAAGCCGATCATGCCGACGGCGGTGCATACGGCCGGCAACTCGTCGCAGATCTCCGACGGGGCGGCGGCGATCATGTGGGCGTCGAAGAGGATGGCCAGGGCCCTGAAGCTGAGGCCCAGGGCCAGGATCGTGGCACAGGCGTTGGTCGGTTCCGACCCTCACTTCCACCTGGACGGACCGATCGACGCGACGAACGCCGTGCTGGGCAAGGCCGGGATGTCCCTCAAGGACATCGACCTCGTCGAGATCAATGAGGCGTTCGCGTCCGTGGTGCTGAGCTGGGCGCAGGTCTTCGAGCAGGACCTGGAGAAGGTGAACGTGAATGGGGGCGCGATCGCGCTCGGGCACCCGGTGGGAGCCACCGGGGCCCGGCTCATCACGACGGCGCTTCATGAACTGGAGCGCGCGGACAAGGAGTTCGCGCTGATCACGATGTGTGCGGGGGGCGGTTTGGCCACCGGCACGATCATTCAGCGGTTGTAGTCGTCGTCCAGTTGATGAAGGTGGTGAATGTGGCGGGGTCGAGGGTGAGGATCGGTCCCGCCGGGGTCTTGGAGTCGCGTATAGCGACGGTGGCAGAGGCTTCGCCGACCTCTACACAATCACCGCCCTGGTCACCGCTGTAGCTGGACTTACGCCACAGGATCCCCTCCGGAACCGCGTTGCTCGCCATAGCGTTCCTCCATCAGTCGCCGGATCAACTCCGCCGAATCCCTGAGGGAGAGCGCGGCGGCCTGAAGATGATCGTAACGGAGCGAGCAGTCCTTGACGGTGTCCGGATTCGCGGTCGGATGCCCGCTGCCATACCCCTCGGTATAGACAATGTCCGGGTCGCGATCGAACCGATAGAGGTTGAATGCGCCTTGGAGACCCGCGTGCGCCCCGGCGGAAAATGGGAGCACTTGGATGTTGATCCGAGGGTTGTGCGCGAAGGACAACAAATGGGCCAGTTGACCTCGCATGGTCTCTGAGCCACCGATCTCCTGGTACAGGGCCGCCTCACTGATGACCAGCCACAGGACCGGCGGCTCCTCCTTCTCGAAGATGCGCTGGCGGGCCAGCCGGACGGCCGTGCGGTCGTCGAGGTCGGCCTGATCCAGCACACCGAGCACGGCACGTGCGTACTCCCGCGTCTGGAGGAGCCCATGCACCACGTGAGTCTGAAACGTACAGATCTCGGTGGCCCGCGCCTCCAACTCCGCCACCTGTTGGAACCAGGCCGGAAGCTGACTACGCAACACCAGATCGACCAGCCGGTACAGCTGCCCTCCCGTCTCCAGCGCCGCATCCGCCCGTTGACTGAACTCCGGCGTCGGAAGCTTCCGGGCCGTTTCGATCTGGCCGACGAGCGAGCCGGTGTAGTTGAGGATCTCCCCGAGCTGTTTCTGTGTCAGCCCGGCGGCCTCCCGGTATCTCCGCAACTCGAAGCCGTAGTAGTCGAGCGGCGACGCACCCGGGTCAAGGGCGTTGATGTGGGTCACGGCAGAAGCCCCTCTCACGCAACACGGCCCACTACAAGACCGGTTGTATCCGTTCCGTAGCCGAGAGTAGTCACCGCACGTCAGCCTTGTCCTGTGAACGAATACTTTTCCGCCCAGTACACGATCCGCCTCACCGTCGGCTCGCACGCCGCTCGGCACATCCGCCGTATCGTCCGCTCGTTCCTCGGCGAGTGGGGCATGCCCGAGCTGTCCGACGCCGTCGAACTCGGCGTGACCGAGCTGCTCGCGAACGTCGTACGGCATGTCCCGGACCGGCGTTGCGCGCTGCTGTTGCTGCGGCAGCCGACGGGCGTACGGGTGGAGGTCACGGACGGCAGCAACCGACTGCCCGTCTCCCCGCCCCGAGTGGATCCTGACTCCGAGAACGGCCGGGGACTGCTCCTGCTGGACGCGATGGCCGACAAGTGGGGCGTGTCGGTGTGGAGTGAGGGCGGGAAGACCGTGTGGTTCGAGTGCGGAACAGAGGGGCTCCAATGCCACCGCCGGCTCACCAACTGAAGGACGGCTTACAGCTGGTCCCCCACGCCGGCTGGTTCCGGAGGATGCAGCCCACCACCGTCCTTGATGTCCTGCTCGCAGGTTCGTCCGACGTAGGACTGGTCATTGGGGATCAAAAGCACTTCGGCAACCCGCTCAGGGTGCTCGACGGCGAGCCAGTCGTCGCCCCTGAGGTCACCGACCGGCCCGATCGCCTCGGACGAATAGACCGTCTGACACCCCAACGCCACGCGCTCCTCATCGACCGCGCAGGCGTCCACCGCAGCAAGGGACATCTCGTCGGCGCCGTCGAAGCGGTAGCGGAAGTGGACCTGGTCTCCCCCGGAGGGCACCTGCGGGTGGGGCTCAAGACGCCAGTCGACGACCTCGGCGGTGACGCCGAGAAGCCGCCCGGACGTGTCCTCGACCTGCACCCTGACACCGGCCTCACCGCGCTCCGCAGTCGTGTCGGTGCAGCCCCAGGCGGCAGAGCAGCCGGACAGGGCGAGAATCGCCAGAGCCGACGGAGCACCGGCACGTACCCGTGCGGGGAACACTCAGGTGACCTCCAGTCAGGGTGGAGCGGCGCAGTGTATCCCGAGCAGGCCCCCGTGCCGGGTCAGAGCGGGGTACCCGCCCTGCACGCCCACGGCAGCCGGGAGATCAGCCAGCCGTCGCCCAGAGGGGCTCCCTCGGCGCTGAGCAGGGTTCCCGAGCGGACTCGTACTGCATCCATCAGTGCTCTACCGCGCAGCGCTGGAGCCTCGGACAGTGCCTGCGCGAGTGCCGTGACGGCGGCTCTGACCCGGCGTGCCGCGCACATCTGGGGGTGGACGGCCCACACCTCGCGGTCCGATGCCGCGTGGCGCAGCTGAGCGAAGGAGACCAGCCCGCAGTCCGTCGGGGTGAGGACGGGACCCGCGCCCTGTGCGAAGCGCGCGAACCGGTCCTGTGGTGCCAGCACCGCCAGCGCGCCACCGGGGCCCGGCGCGAGCCCCGCCCGCCCGGCCTCCTCGCCGACCGCGAGCCCGAGCGCCGCCCAGCCGGGCTCCTCGTCCTGGGCGACGGCGAGCGCGTCCACCCCCAGGGCCAGCGCTCCCTCGACGATCCTGCGGGCCAGCGCGTCCCCGTCGGGTGCCCAGCTCAGTGCGGGCGCCCCGACCCGTACGAAGGGCAGCAGACAGGTCAGCCCCGCGGCCTGGTAGACCGGCAGGGCTCGGCGGGCCCCCTCCGCGTCGGCGTGACCGACGACCGCCGCATAACCGGCAGCGGCGACAGTACGGGCGACCTCCGGCGCCTCGTCATACACATGCCACTCGGCGGCGTCCGGGCGGGCCGCTCTGACCCGTTCCAGATGGCCGAGAAGGGCCGCTCCCCAGTCCGTACGCGGACCGGTCAGCGGTGCGACGACGGCGACTCTCGGTCCGGCCATCGGCTCATCCCCAGATCAGCGAGTCGCTGCTCGCGGCCACGGCCTCGGTGCCGTTCGTCGTGGTGCTCGGCGCGCCACCGAGGACGAGGGCCGTGGCGAGCACCGCGAACAGGCCACGGAGCAGGTGAGAAGGAGCAGACATGAGGGTCCCCCTGGATTGTCGTCCGAAAGGTCGTCGTTTTCGACGGTCGTCGGGTGTGTGGTCGGCGGCGAACGCCGGGGGCTCAGCATGTTGTGGCGAGGCCGTTCGCGGCTACGGCGAGGGGAGTTCCGGGACCGGCCATGGCCAGGGGCGGACGACGGCCGGGGCACGGCGTGGGACCCTCCGGCTGTCCGTATAGCGGACCGCGGCTTTTCCGATGGGCGGAACCGTTCTTAAGATCCCCGACGGAGCGTCAGGGGGATGGCGCTCGTGAATCAGTAGGGGGACGATTCCACGTGGACGCACGCGCCCGAGCACAGGAGCTCTACCGGCTCGCTCTCGACAACGCGGCCTGGCGCCCGGAGACTCTCACCGAGAACCGCGGCTGGAGCGGGACGGAACTCGCCGAGGCGCTCCGGCTGCTCGGCGAACTCGGCCTGTTCGTACCGTCCTCGGACAACCGCAACGGCTGGACGGCGCTCGCCCCGGACACGGCGCTGCGCAAGCTGCTCCTCGACGAGGAACAGCACACGAACGCCCTGCTGACCACCGTCCGGCAGACACGCTCCTCGCTCGCCCAGGTCTTAGCGGACTTCCAGCCGGTGCACGCCCGTGACCTGGCCTCCGCGCAGATGGAGGTGGTGAATGGTATGGCCAACGTGTCGGCGGTCCTGGAGGACGCCTCGCGGCGGGCGGAGGAGGAGGTTCTCTCGCTGCACCCCGGCCGCGCGCTGCCCGCCGGGATGGTCGAGGCAGGACTCGAACGCGACCGGATCGTACTGGGCCGCGGCGTACGGATGCGTACGATCCATCTGAGCTCGGCGGCCACCGCTCCGCACATGACGGCCTATCTGCGGCGGCTGAACGGCGCGGGCGCCCAGGTCCGCACCGCGCACACCCTGCCGCTGCGGCTGATCGTGGTGGACCGCTCGCTGGCGATCGTGCCCGCGTCCCAGACATCGGACGGGGAGATCGCCGCCGTAGTGCTGCGCGGCGAGACGCTGGTCGGGGTGTTCCGGGGGATCTTCGAGCACTGCTGGGCCAGTGCCACCGTGCTGACCGAGTCCGCGACCGACAGCCCCGAGGGCGACTGGCACCCGACCGGCCGCCACCGCGAGCTGGTGCGGATGCTCGGGGGCGGACTCACCGACGAGGCGATGGCCCGCAAGCTCGGGGTCTCCGAGCGCACGGTCCGCCGCCTCGTCTCCGAACTGACCGAACGGTTAGGAACGGCCAGCCGATTCCAGGCCGGTGTCTGCGCCGTCCGGCTCGGCTGGCTCGACGACTGACGTCTGCCGCACGGCGGCCGCGCTGCGGCCCCATGCCGTGCCCGCGAGCACGAGGAGCGCGCCCAGCAGCCCCAGCCATCCGGGCCGGTCCCCGGCGAGTGCGATTCCGAAGACGGCGGCCCACACCGGCTCGGTGCCGAGCAGCAGGCTGACCCGGGAGGGCGATGTCCGGCGTACGGCCCACATCTGCACGAAGAACGCGAACAGGGTGCAGAACGCCGACAGGTAGAGCAGTCCGAGCCAGTCCCCGGTGTCGAAGTCCGCCGCGGCCGCCCACGGGGTGCTTCCGGTACCGGGCGCCGCGAACAACAGCGCGAACACCATGACCGCGCTGCCCAGTTGCACCGTGGTCATCGACAGCGCATCCGCACCCTGCACCGACCGCATGCGCGACATCGCCAGGACGTGCACGGTACGGGCCACGGCCGCGCCCAGCATCAGCAGATCGCCGAGGGACGGTGCGCTGAACCCGGCGCCCTGGGTGAGGAGCAGGACACCCAGCACCGAGAGCCCCGCTGCCGCGGCGAACGACCGGGAGGGCCGGGTGCCGGTGAGCCGGCTCTCCGCGAGCGGCGTGAAGATCATGGTGAGGCTGATGATGAGACCGGCGTTGGTCGCAGAGGTGTGCACGACGCCGTACGTCTCCAGGAGGAAGATCCCGGACAGGATCAGCCCGAGGACGCCGGCGCCCCGTATCTGTGCCCCGTCGAGCGCCCGCAGCTTGCGCCACCCGGTGACGACCAGGACCGGCAGCACCACCCCGAACCGCAGAACGAGCACGGCCAGGACGGTTTGGGTCGTGGTGATGTCCTTGGCGGCGAGATAACTGGAGCCCCACACCACCGCGACCAGCAGGACGGGCAGATCGGTCAGCCAGGCGCGGCGGGCCGCGTTGACGGTCATGGGGACTCCTAGGGCGGCGGACGATGAGGTGTGGGGCTGGAGCGGGCTCAGCGCGCGGTGTAGGCGATCACCAGGACGTCGCGGTGAGCGGCGAGTTCGGGGTCCACCGGTTGCACCGGGGTCACCGAGTGCAGCGTGCGGCGGTCGTCGCCCAGCAGCAGGTCACCGGGCTCGGACAGGGTAACCGTGAGCAGGTGTTCACCCTCGTCGGAGTAGACGCCGCTCTCACCGCCGGTGACATTGCTGCGGCCGATCAGCAGCGAGGTGATGAAGGTGACGCCGTCACGGTGCCGGCCCTCGGGCGCCGGCTGGCCCTGCTGGTCCGTGGAGGCGCTGATGCGGTACGGGTGCAGTTTCACGTTCCACGACGCTGTGCCGTCGACTGCGGTGAAGATCCGGCCGAGTTCGACGAGGACGGAGCGCAACAGCGGGTCACCGGCGAAGGACTCGGTCAGCGGGTCGAATACGCGCTCGACGCCGCCGTTGAGCGGATTGATGTCCGACTCCTGACGGTACGGCGCGTGCGGCAGCAGGGTGAGTTCGCCCTCGGCAGGGTCGAGCTCGAACTGTCCGTAGCGACGGAACCGGTAGGTGCCTCCGTCGGCCATGTACGTGTCTAGGGTGAGCTCGTCCCAGTGGGCGGCGAAGCGCGCCCAGTCGGCGGCGCCGACACCGGCCAGCGCGGAGAGCTGTGCGGCGGGCATCAGATGACCGCCGGGCCCGGCAAGGGCGTTGACGGCATCGACGGCGGCGGGGTGATGGATGGCGGCAGTGGTCATGGCGTACTCCATGGGAGGAGAGAGGACGAGGGGACGAGGCGGGGAGGGGGAGATGATGAGAAGGGCGGGAGGGCACTCAGACGGTGGCGAGAACGGACTCCGCCGCAGGGACGAACGGCGCCGACTCCGCGCTGATCGCCCGCTCCTCCCACTGCTCCCGGTCACGCAGATAGAGCGGTGATCCGACGGCGATGGAGCGCGTGTCGGCGCCTCCGGTGCGCAGCCGCCAGGTCACGGACCCGGTGGTGCGGGCGGCGCAGGCGTCGATGAACACCTGGGTCGCGAGCCGAAGTTCGCCGAACCAGCGGCCCTCGAGGGCCTCCCGCGTCCAGACCTGTTCCAGATGCCGCTTCTCGCGGATGAGTTCGGCGTCCAGGCAGGCGCTCTCGATGTGCCGGTAGCTGCTGAGCAGGAGCCAGGCGGCGGGCATCTCACGGATCTCGAGGACCTTCTCGCCGTGATCGAGGTGCTCGAGGCCGGAGTAGCGGCCGAGTCCGTACGCCCCGACCCGCCGGTTGAGCCGCTCGACCAGCCCGGTCAGCGGCAGCGGTTCGCCGTCGAGCGCGACGGGCAGCCCGTGTTCGAAGGTGACGGTCAGGGTGTCGGTGTCGCCGGGTCGGGCGGTCGGCCGGCTCCAGGTGTACATCTCTTCGGGGACCTCGTGGAGTTCGGGGTCGTCGAGGATGCCCGACTCGAACTCGCGGCACCACAGGTTGGAGTCGCCGCTGACGATCCGCCCGGCGAGCAGATCGATGCCGGCGGCGCGCAGTTCGACGAGCTTGTCGTCGCGAGTGACGGGATCGAGATCGTACGGGCTGCCGAACGCGCCCTTGTAACCGAGCAGCGCCAGCGCCCCGTTGAGGCGGCGCAGGGTGTTCTGGGAGCGGTTGGCGGTGTGCAGCACGGCCTGCGCGCCGAGCGCACGGGCCAGTCCGACCGCGCTGTGGGCGATCAATGGGCGGCTCAGCGTGGAGCTGACGGGGTGGATACCGAGGTAGACGGCCTGGGCGGCGATCGCGGGAGCCACGTACCGGTCGGCGAACTCGGCACGCCGGTCGAGGATGTGGATCGTCGCGCCGAGCGCTTCGGCCACCTGGCGTTTGTAGGTGCTGGACTCGTCCTCGCCGATGTCGACGCTCACGGCGTGCACCTCGCGGATGCCCATCCGCCGCAGCCGCAGCAGCAGATACGAACTGTCGAGTCCGCCGCTGAACAGGGTCACGACGGGGCGGTCCGGGTCCAGGGAGCCGAGCTGCGAGAAGGAACGTATGAGCGGGGCACGCATGGCCTCTTCAACCTCTGCACTGGTCACAGGGGAGAAGACTTCCGTGCCGGGAAGCACCCGACAACGGATTCCGGCGTCCGTGCCCGGCCATGACCGGACCCGGAAACGCCGCCCGGCCAGGGAGTAACCAGAGACGCCGTCAGTTGTCCTGATGAGCCAGCTGCGGGTGGACGTCGTTCGGGCTCCGTCCGTCGACCGTGACGGTCGTGGCGACGGGCCCGTATCCGCTGGCGATCAGGGAGTAGTCGCCCGCGTCCAGGTCGGTGAAGGCGTAGGCGCCGTCCGTGCCGGTGATGGCGGTGCCCACGACGTTCCCGGCGGCATCGACGAGGGTGACGCGGGCGTCGGCCACGGGGTTGCTGCCGTTCCCCGCGCGGACGACGCCCTGCAACCGCGCGCCGGGTTGCAGCAGCACCTCGAGGCCGGTGGTCGGGGCGCCGGACATCACGGGGAGCGCGGCCGGGCGGTAGCCGGGGGCGTTCACGGCGATCGTGAGGTCGCCGGCGGGCAGGTGGCCGAAGCCGAACGCGCCGGTCATGTCCGTCATGGCCGTGGCCAGGACGTCGCCGCGGATGTCCGTCACGACGACCGTCGCGCCCTCCACCGGCAGCCTGTCGTCGGCCGTGGCCACCGTGCCCGCGAGGCCGCTGCCGCCGGACAGGACCACGTCGTGGGGCAGCGGCTCCTCGCCGAGCGTGAGCGTGGTGGCCTGGGGCTGGTGACCGTCCGCCGCCGCGATCAGGACGTACGAACCCGCCCGGGGGGCGGTCAGCCGGTAGCGGCCGGCGTCGTGGGCCACTGCCCGGCCGACCTGGCGCCCGGCCAGGGAGATCAGGGTGAGCGTGGCGCCTTCCATGACGTTACCGGCGCCGTCGCTCACCCGGCCGGTGACCATCGGGCCGTGCGCGGCGGCATGCGCGGGCCCGGACACGGACGCGGACTCGGACGCGGACTCGGACGCGGACTCGGACGCGGACTCGGACGCGAGCTCCGGCACGGACACCGGCTCCGGCTCGGACACCGGCTCCGGCTTCGGCTTCGGCTTCGGCTTGCGGAGCAGCACCGCCCCGACCAGCGCCGCCAGCAGCGCCAGGGACGCGGCGACGATCAGGCAGAGCTGGAGGCCGTCGAGGAAGGACTCGGACAGGGCGCCCAGGGCGCGGCCGGTGTCGGCTCCCAGGTCCAGCTGGGCCACCGCCCCCAGTCCGGCGGCGTCCACAGCGGCGGTGACCTGATGGGCCGTCGCTCCGTTCACGCCGGCGTCGGCGAGGTGACCGGGCAGAGCGTCGGTGGCCCTGGTGGTCAGCAACGTGCCGAGGACGGCGGGGCCGAGGGCGCCGCCGACCTGCCGGAAGGCGTTGTTGCCCGCCGCCGCCATACCGGCCAGGTGATGCGGCACGGACGCCACGGCGGTGGCGGTCATGGGGGTGATGACCAGGCCCATGCCGAGGCCGAGCAGGGCCAGGCGCCAGGCCAGCGGCCCGAACGCGGTGTGCGCGTCGAGCGCGGTCAGGGACAGCAGCGCGGCCGTGGCGGCCAGGAGGCCGGTGGTGATCAGGGCGCGGGCCGGGATGCGCCGCATCAGCGGTCCGACGACGACTCCGACGAGCAGGCTCACCGCCGTCACCATCAGCATGCGGTAGCCCGCGTCCAGGGTGTCGAGCCGCTGCACCATGCCGAAGTAGAGGCTGAGGACGAAGAAGAAGCCGATCAGGCCCAGGAAGCTGATCATCGCGATGAGCGTGGTCGCGCTGAACGCGGCGCTGCGGAACAGCGTCAGGTCCAGCATCGGGCTGGGGCTGCACCGTTCGGCCAGGACGAAGGCGAGGGCGCCGACGGCCGCGAGGGCCAGGGCGACGATGACTTCGGGCTCGGAGAAGGACTGTGCGCCGCCCTCGATCACGCCGTAGACGAGCGCGGTGATGGTCAGTGCGGCGGTGAACTGGCCGGGCCAGTCCAGCTTGCGCGAGCCGGGGGCCCGCGAGTCGGCGACCAGCGGCACGGCGAGGGCCATGGTGAGGAGGGCCACGGGTATGGCGGGCAGGTAGATCCAGTGCCAGGCGGTGTGGTCGAGGATCACGCCCGCCATGAGGGGGCCGACGGCCAGCGCCAGCGAGAGGGCGGCGGCCCACAGTCCGACGAACTTGGCGCGTTCGTGGGGGTTGGGCACCGCGTGGCTGATCAGCGCCAGTGTGGTGGGCAGCAGCGCCGCCGCGCCCGTCCCGGCCAGCGCCTGGCCGGCCCACAGCACCTGGACGGACTGCGCGCTCATCGCGACGGCGGCCCCGGCGGCCGAGAAGAGCAGGCCGGCCTGGAAGACCTTCTTGCGGCCGTGCACGTCTCCGACGACCCCGGCCGTCAGGATGAGCGCGGCCATGGGCAGCACGAACGCGTCCGAGACCCAGGACAGTTGGGAGGTCGAGGCGTGCAGGTCCCGCTGGATCGCGGGGAGACTCACGGAGACGGTGGTGACCGGCAGGTAGGCGACGAACACCCCGATGCAGGCCATCAGGAGTGTGGCTTTCGGACTCCGCCGAGGTCCGTCAGCCGTCGTTGCCAGGTTCACAAAACCCTCCATGTCGATGTTCGGGTGGACAGCGAGGCACACCTTTCAGCCACACGCCGCCGAGAGCCAGCCAGGGCCCGCCCGGGTGCGGAAAACCGACATGCGGAGGGCGCTTTCGACGGTTTTCCGACACGCTGATCCGGCCGGTGCGGTGCGTCAGCCGACGGAACTGGCCGAGCGGCCGGTGCTCGGATCCGCCGCCCGGGACGCCCGGCGCACGGCGGTGGCCGCCCTGGGCCCGGACAGCAGATACGTCAGCGCGAAGCCCGCCCCGACCACCACCGCTCCCCCGGCCGCGTCCAGCACCCAGTGGTTGGCCGTCACGACGATCGCGGAGCCGGTGAGCAGCGGATGCAGCAGACCGAGCGCCTTCGTCCACCACCGGCGCGCCAGGACGGCGATCACGACGCCGCACCACAGCGACCAGCCGAAATGCAGCGACGGCATGGCCGCGTACTGGTTGGTGACGTCCGTGAGCGTGCCGTAGTCGGGTTGGGAGAAGTCCTGGACGCCGTGGACGGTGTCGATGAAGCCGAGCGTCGGCATCAGCCGCGGCGGGGCCAGCGGGTAGAGCCAGAAGCCGGCCAGGGCGAGCAGGGTGGCGAAGCCGATGGCGGAGCGGGCCCAGCGGTACTCGGCGGGGCGGCGCCAGTACAGGACGGCGAGGACGGCCAGCGGGACGACGAAGTGCAACGACTCGTAGTAGAAGTCGGAGAAGGCCCGCAGCCAGTCGGTCCGTACCACGGCGTGGTTGGCCCAGTGCTCGATGTCGAGGTGCAGGGCGCGTTCCAGGCCGAGGATCTGCCAGGCGTGCTCCTCGGCCTCGGCCCGGCCGGCCGAGACGCTGCCGCCGGTGGCGGCGAGCCGGACCTGGGAGTAGGCGGCGTAGGCGACCCGGAGGAGGAGCAGCTCCAGAAGGAGGTTCGGCCGGGTGAGGACCCGGCGCAGGAAGGGCACCAGCGGCACGTGCCGGAAGCGGGCCGGGGCGGCGGGCGCGTACTCGGTCGGTATCGGCGACTGGTAGGTGGGCGAGGCGCGGGACAGGAACGGAACGGCCACGGCGGCGGCCAGGGCGGCCAGCAGGACGAGGTCGGTGCGCAGCGGGTCCAGCGACGCCATGTCCGGCAGCAGCATCCTGCTCGGCAGGGTCATGACCAGGACGACGGCGACGGGCCATACGTACCGGTCACGGGCGCGTCTGCCGGCCCGGCCGACGACCGCGAGCAGCACCCACAGCAGCTGGTGCTGCCAGGCCGTGGGTGAGACGGCGATGGCGGCGCAGCCGGTGATCGCGACGGCGAGGAGAAGCTGGCCGTCGGCGAAGAACCGCACGGCGCGGCGCAGGGCCAGGACGGCGACGGCGGCGCCGAGGGCCAGGAAGAGCGCGACCTCCAGGGGGCCGTTCAGGCCGAGCCGCAGCAGGGCGCCGTGCAGGGACTGGTTGCCGAGGTCGCCGGCCCGGCCGCCGAGGCCGGCACCGGCGAGGTGGTGGACCCAGTAGACGGAGGAGTCGTGCGGCATCGCCGCCCAGGCGAGCGCGGTGCAGGCGGCGAAGGTGACGCCGCCGGAGAGCGCGGCGCGTCTGCGGCCGGTGAACCACAGCAGGGGGGTGAAGAGCAGCAGTGTGGGCTGGAGCGCCGCCGCGACACCGATGAGCATGCCGCTGGTCCGCTGGCCGTGGGCGACGAAGCAGCCCAGCAGGACGAGCAGGACCGGGATGATGCTGGACTGGCCGAGCCACAGGGTGTTGCGGACCGGCAGGGACAGCATGAGCAGGCCGATGGCGACGGGCGCGGCCAGCAGTGCGGTGCGGCGGCCGATGGGTTGGGGCAGGGCGCGGGCGGCGATCAGGCCGAGGGCGGCGACCAGCAGCAGCGTGCCGAAGGTCCAGCCCCAGCCGAGGGCCTCTTCGGCCGAACGGGCGAGGGGCTTGAGGACGAGCCCGTGGAAGGGGGTGCCGGTGAAGCGGGTCGAGTCGTACAGCGAGCCGTTCACCTGCAGGACGCCGTTCGGCCCGACCCAGGTCTCCAGGTCCGTCAGCCGCTCCCCGCGCGGGGTGCCGAGGACGACGGCCACCTGCCGTGCGGCGAGGACGGCGACGATCAGCCACAGCCCGAGGCACACCACGCGCAGGCGTGCGTGAGGTCTGCCGACGGCTGTCGCTCCGAAGGCTTCCGTCGGTCGTCCGCTGCGCTCCGCATTCGTCACGCCTCGTCGGCCTTTACCCTGTATGCCCCCTTTATCCGGTTGACGATAGTGCGCGAGACGCGCGGTTGCCTCTCGTGGACGCGAGAAGGATCACATCAAGATCACGCGGGGACCGCTCCCAGCCAGGCATACGTGCCTGCGTACAGGGCATTTAGATGCCCCCTGCAACGAAAGGCGTACCGCCCGTGAGCGGGCGTTTTCCGCCTATCGTCGCTTTTTCGGCCCGTTCGACAGCGCCGCCGCGCGGACCGTGTCCCCGTCCCCGTCGAAAGGTAGGCGAGCGAGTCTTGTGACTGCCTCAGTCATTGCTCCCACGTCCGCGCTCAAGAGCCGCACGGCGAAGGCCCACGACACCACCGTCACCGACCCCGCGCTCGTCAAGCGCGCCGTGAAGGCGGCCGCGCTGGGCAACGCGATGGAATGGTTCGACTTCGGCGTCTACAGCTACATCGCGGTCACCCTGGGCAAGGTCTTCTTCCCGTCGGGCAACCCCACCGCGCAGCTGCTCTCCACGTTCGGCGCCTTCGCCGCGGCCTTCCTGGTCCGCCCCCTCGGCGGCATGGTCTTCGGCCCGCTCGGCGACCGCGTCGGCCGCCAGAAGGTCCTCGCGCTCACCATGATCATGATGGCCGCGGGCACCTTCGCGATCGGTCTGATCCCGTCGTACGCGACGATCGGTGTCGGCGCGCCGATCCTGCTCCTCGTGGCCCGCCTCGTGCAGGGCTTCTCCACCGGCGGCGAGTACGCGGGCGCCTCCACCTTCATCGCCGAGTACGCCCCCGACAAGCGGCGCGGCTTCCTCGGCAGCTGGCTGGAGTTCGGCACCCTCGCCGGCTACATCGGCGGCGCGGGCCTGGTCACCCTGATGACCGCCCTGCTCTCCGCCGACGACCTGACCTCCTGGGGCTGGCGCGTCCCGTTCCTGATCGCGGGCCCGATGGGCATCATCGGCCTCTACCTGCGGATGCGCCTGGAGGAGACCCCGGCGTTCGCGGCCGAGGTCGAGAAGGCCGAGACGAACCGGCCCAAGGTGCCGCTGCGCGAGATGATCACCGGCCAGTGGTGCGCGCTGCTGCTCTGCGTCGGCCTGGTGCTGGTCTTCAACGTCACCGACTACATGCTGCTGTCGTACATGCCGAGCTACCTGACCAGCGAGCTCCACTACGACGAGACACACGGTCTGCTCGTCGTCCTCGGTGTGATGGCGCTGATGATGATCGCCCAGCCGTTCATGGGCGCGCTGACCGACCGCGTCGGCCGCCGCCCGGTGATCGCCGCCGGGTGTGCGGGCTTCCTGCTGCTGTCCGTACCGGCCCTGCTGCTGATCCGCGAGGGCAGTCTGCTCGCGGTCGGGCTCGGCATGGGCGCGCTGGGCATGCTGCTGGTGTGCTTCACGGCGGCGATGCCCTCGGCGCTCCCGGCGCTGTTCCCGACCCGGGTCCGCTACGGCTCGCTCTCCATCGGCTTCAACGTCTCCGTGTCGCTGTTCGGCGGCACGACCCCGCTGGTGGTGACGGCCCTGATCGGCGCGACCGGGAACATGATGATGCCCGCGTACTACATGATGGCCGCGGCCGTGATCGGCGGTTTCGCGGTGTGGCGCATGACGGAGTCGGCGGGGCGCCCGCTGCCGGGCTCGGCACCGTCCGTGGCGGGATGAGACACGCCGGGTGAGATCCCCCTGGCAGCGGATCGTCGCACCAACTATCTTCGACAGCGCCAGTAGTTAGGGAATCTAACTATGCGTACGAAAGGTAGTGGCGCATGAGCGAGTCGCACGTCTGGGACGAGGTCGACGCCTACTTCACCACCCACCTCGCCCCGGACGACGAAGACCTGGCGGCGGCGCTGCGCGACAGCGACGCCGCCGGGCTTCCGCACATCAACGTGGCGGGGAACCAGGGCAAGCTCCTCCAGCTCCTCGCCCAGATCCAGGGCGCCCGCCACATCCTGGAGATCGGCACGCTCGGCGGCTACAGCACCATCTGGCTGGGCCGCGCCCTGCCCGCCGACGGGCGGCTGGTCTCCCTGGAGTACGACCCGGTGCACGCCGAGGTCGCCGTCCGCAACATCGCCCGCGCCGGGCTGGACCAGCTGGTCGAGGTACGGGTCGGCCCGGCCCTGGAGTCGCTGCCCAAGCTGGCCGACGAGAACCCGCCCCCGTTCGACCTGGTCTTCATCGACGCCGACAAGGCCAACAACCCGCACTACGTCGAGTGGGCCGTGAAGCTCACCAGCACGGGCAGCCTGATCGTCCTCGACAACGTCGTCCGCGGCGGCCGCGTGACCGACTCCGGCAGCACGGCCTCGGACGTGGTGGGCACCCGCGCCGCGATCGAACTGATCGGCAGCCATCCGAGGCTGAGCGGGACGGCGATCCAGACGGTCGGCACGAAGGGCTACGACGGGTTCGCGGTGGCGCGGGTGCTGGCGTAGGCCCTTCTTCGGGTGGGCCTCTCGGCGTGGTCAGACCTCGTGGTAGAAGCCCACGTTGACGCTGCGCGGGGCGGTGCGGTCATGGATGATGACCTCGCCGCTGCCGCCCCTGGGGAGCGGAACGGTGCCGCCGTAGGCGAGGGGCTGGGCGTACTCCCCGACCGTCAGCCGGACTTCGGAGGACGGGTCGGGCTGGGAGCCGCGCAGCCAGGTCAGCTGCCAGGCCCCCTCGGGTCCGCACAGGAACTCCAGATGGACGCGGGAGACGAACAGCCAGTCGTCCGGCGTCGAGAGCCGGCACACCGACTTGTCGCGGCCCACCCGCAGCACGGCACCCGGCTCGCTGGGCGCGTCGGCCATGAGCATGCCGGCCGTGGCACCCTCCTCCGCCGGGGACACGGCGGCCATGGTGAGTTCGAGCACGTGCGCTCCTCCTGAGACGTTCCTGGTGGGTCTGTCAGGGCCTGTGTGTCAGACAGGCACCGAGCCCGCCGCATGATAGAACGCCCGACTGCGCGCTGTCCGGCACAATGGCCTCATGACCGAGCGAAAGCCTCCCGGCGTCGACTTCGAGTCCTGGGTCGACAGACAGATCCGCGATGCGGAGACCCGCGGCGAGTTCGAACGGTTGCCGGGGGCGGGCAAGCCGCTGCCGGCCGACGTGGACGCCACCTACGACGAACTGTGGTGGATCAAGCGGAAGATGGCCCGCGAGGGCTTCTCCGTCCTGCCACCCGCACTGGCGCTGCGCAAGGAGGTCGAGGACGCGCTGCCCGCGGCCCTCGCGGCGCCCTCGGAACGGATCACGCGGAAGATCATCACGGAGATCAACGACAAGATCCGCGAGATGATGTTCAAGCCGCCGCCCGGCCCCCCGCTCGGTAAGAAGCCGTACGACGTCGAGGACGTCGTACGGCAGTGGCGGGAGCGCCGGGCGGATCTGTGAACGGGGCCGCTCACACGTGCAGGAGCCGCTCCGCCAGCTCGCGGTAGTCCTTCAGGGCCAGCCGGAGCTGCTCGGTGTCGGCGCTCGACACCGGCTTGCCCTCGCCGCTCTCGACGGACTGCCAGGAGTGGCGCAGGGTGCGGCGACGCTGCGCCACGGCCTCGGTGAACCGGGCCGCGATCTCCTCCAGCACGTGGTCGGCCTCCTCGACGGAGGCCCGGGGCCCGTCGACGAACCCGGCGACGGCGTGCTGCAGCCGCAGGCCGAGCTTGTCGGTCTCCTCGTGGGGGAAGAGGTGGGCTCGGGCGCCGGCGGACGTCCCCTTTTCGGCACCGAGGGCGTTCGTGCCGGTCGCGTTTTCGGCACCGAGGGCGTTCGTGCCGGTCGCGCGCTCGGCGTCGGCGCCGGTGCCGGGCGCGTCACCGCGGGCCGTTTCGGTGAGGCCCGTTTCGGTGCGGGCCGGGCGCGGGGGCGTGCCGTGGCCGGTGCCCAGGGCGCTCTCGCCTCGGGCGTCGGGGGCGGCGGCGGTGTTCTCGCCGGGCGGTCGGGTCACGTCGGACATTGTCTCAACTCTCCTTCGCCTGACGTCGGTTGATCGCCCACGGCATGTGCCCGCCGCGGGTGGTCGCGGCCTTGCGGCCGCCGTTCAGTCCGGCACGGCGGTGTCGGTCCTCGTGCCGTCGGTCCTCGTGCCGTCCGGCTCCGCCGTCGTGGCGGGCCGGCCGTATCAGTTCCTCGAACAGGGCGCGGGCCGCCACCATGGCCTCCCGCATGTCTTCCGTACCGGTGCCGCCGTCGCGGGCGTCCTCCGCGCGCAGATGTGCCGCACGGTGCACGCGCCGGTATCCGTCGACGTGCGGGGCGTGGTGCACGGACAGCGCGGCGAGCTGTTCCTCGTACTGGCCGCCGTCCGGGAAGCCCCGGGCGCCGGCGAGCTCGGCGAGCAGCCGGTCCGCCTCGGCGACCGCCTCCCGCGGCGAGTCGACGAACCGCTCCTGGGCGGCCGTCCAGCGCGCCTCGTACCGCTCGCGCTGCGCCGGTTCCAGCGCCCGCTCGCGCAGGTCGCCGTGGCGGTGCACGCGCTCGGTGAGTTCACGCTCGGCGGCCTTGGCGTCGCCGTCGTGGCGGGCGACGGCCCGGTCGTACTCGGGTCCGAAGCGCCGCTTCAGGCTCGGGCCGCGACGAGGCCCGCGGGCGCGCAGGGTCATGGCTGCCGCGATGATGACGACGACCGCCGCGATCACGATCAGAGCAATGATCAGGCCAGTGGACATGGATGCCTTCCGGGTTCTCGGCCCAACCGGCCTTCCTCGCGAGCCGGTTCGCCGACCGGGTAGCCCGGAAACCCGCCCCCAAACGGCACACGGCGGTCACACATATCCGGTTGCGGGCGCGGTAGGGCACCCGCCGAGAATGCGCTCATGACCTGGACCGTGACCCCGGAACCGTACGACTCCCCCGTCGCCGCCGCTCTGTGGCGGGCGTACTACACCGAGGTCAGCGACCGCTGGTACCTGCTGCACGAGGGCCGCCGCACCGACCCGGACGAGCTGGAGCGGGAGATCGCCGCCCAGCCGGGTGCCGACCTCGCGCCACCGCGCGGGCGGTTGCTGGTCGCCCGGAACGGCGGTGAGCCGGTCGGCACCGCGGGCGTACGGCTGTACGACGGCACGACCGCCGAGCTCAAGCGGGTGTTCCTGCACCGCCCGATGCGCGGCAGAGGCGGCGCCCCGCTCCTGGTCCGGGCCGCCGAGGACGCCGCCCGCGCGCTCGGCGCCGCACGACTGATCCTCGACACCCGCGGCGACCTCGTCGAGGCCCGTGCCCTCTACGCCCGGCTCGGTTACACGGAGACCGAGCCGTACAACGACGACCAGTACGCCGAGCACTGGTTCGCCAAGTCCCTCACCTGAACCACGTCACCTGAACCACCGGACGTACGGCCCCCGTTCAGCCCGTCCGCGCCGCCCGCCGCTCCTCGTAGGGCCGTTCGCCGTACGGCCGCTCGCGCCGCGACCCGCACAGTTCGCCGTTCAACTCCCGCACGAGTTGGACCAGATCGGTCGGCCGGTCGGGGCCCCACCAGTCGCCGAGCAGTTCGGCGAGGGACTCCTCGCGGGCCTGGGCCAGCCGATCGGCGACCTCGCGCCCCCGGTCGGTGAGGATCAGGCCGAGGCCCTCGCGCACGGCGAGCCGCCGCTCCTCGACCTGGCGGGCGGCCTCGATGATCACGGTCAGCGGCACGGGCATGCTCTCGGCCAGCATGGCCGGCTCGACCTCGCCGTACCTCCGGATCCGCAGCAGCAGCCAGCTCGCCGCGGGCAGCAGGTCGTAGCCCGCCCGGTCGGTGATCTTCCGATAGATCTCGCGCCGCCCCGCGCGGGTGCCGAGCACCGACAGCGCACGGCACACCTCGTCGCGCGAGGACCGCTCGACGGGGTTGCTGGCCAGGGTCTCGGTGACGTCGGGCGCGGTGACCGAGCCGCGCAGCCGGTCCTCCTTCAGGAACCAGGCCAGTACGAAGCCGACGAGCGCGACCGGGGCGGCGTAGAGGAAGACGTCCGTGATGGAGACGGCGTAGGCGTGCAGGGCCGGTGGGCGCAGGCCGGGCGGCAGGGCGGCGATGCCGCGCGGGTCGGCCTCCAGCGCGCCCACGGAGACGCCGGGCGGCAGCTGTGCGCCCCGGAAGGCGTCGGTGAGCTGGTCACCCAGCCGGCTCGCGAAGATCGTGCCGAAGACGGCGACGCCGAACGAGGCGCCGATCGAGCGGAAGAAGGTCGCGCCGGAGGTGGCGACGCCCAGGTCCTCGTACGGGACGGCGTTCTGCACGATGAGCACGAGGACCTGCATCACCAGGCCGAGGCCCAGCCCGAAGACCAGGAAGAAACCGCTCAGCTCGAGGGTGGAGCTGTTCTCGTCGAGCTGGTGGAGCAGGAGCAGCCCGAGCGTGGTGACGCCGGTGCCGGCGATCGGGAACACCTTCCAGCGGCCGGTGCGGCTGACGATCTGCCCGGAGGCCGTCGAGGCCAGCAGCAGGCCCGCCACCATCGGCAGCATGTGCACGCCGGACATGGTCGGGCTGACGCCCTGCACCACCTGGAGGAAGGTCGGCAGGTAGGTCATCGCGCCGAACAGGGCGAAGCCCACGACGAAACTGATCACGGCGGCGAGCGTGAAGGTGCGGACGCGGAAGAGTTTCAGCGGCAGCACGGGTTCGGCGGCGCGCCGCTCGACGGCCACGAAGACGACGGCGAGGACGACGCCCAGGACGGCGAGCCCGACGAGCTGCGCGGACCCCCACCCCCAGGTCGTACCGCCGAGGGAGGCGACCAGCACCAGGCAGGTGGCGACGGCCGCGATGAGGAAGGTGCCGAGGTAGTCGATGACGTGCCGTCGCGACCGGCGCGGGATGTGCAGGACGGCCGCGATCACGGCGAGCGCGACGATGCCGACGGGCAGATTGACGTAGAACACCCAACGCCAGCTCAGATGCTGCGTGAACAGCCCGCCGAGCAGCGGCCCGAGCACACTGGTCGCGCCGAACACGGCCCCGAACAGCCCCTGGTACCGACCGCGTTCGCGAGGCGGCACGAGATCCCCGACGATCGCCATCGACAACACCAGCAGCCCGCCCCCGCCGAGTCCCTGCAGGGCCCGGAAGGCGATGAGCTGGGTCATGTCCTGCGCCGTGCCGCACAGCGCGGAGCCGACGAGGAAGATCACGATCGCCGTCTGGAACAGCCTCTTGCGGCCGTACTGGTCGCCGAGCTTGCCCCACAGGGGGGTCGCGGCGGTCGCGGCCAGCAGGTAGGCGGTGACGACCCAGGACAGGTGATCCATGCCACCGAGGTCGCTGACGATGGTGGGCAGCGCGGTCGACACGATGGTCTGGTCCAGCGCGGCGAGCAGCATGCCGAGGAGCAGGGCACCGATGGAGACCAGTACGTTCCCGGGTACCTGCTCCGGGGCGAGGGTTTCCGCGGGTGAGGGTGTTGTGTCGTGCACATCCCCGGCCATGAGACCTCCCGAGGGTCCTGTGACATTTTCCATCGTGACCGGTGTGACGGGGTATGGCCTGCCGAGTCCTTTTGGAAGCGTTCATTCCGGGGGCTCCTCGACCGCACTGTGGAGAAGATCTGGATAATCTCTGGAGTTCGCGAGGGGAGGGAGGAACGCGTGGAACCGCTTAATGGCCACCCGTGCCCGGAGTGCGGCGCGCCCAGACAGCGGGACAAGTCCCCTTCCTGCGCCTGCACCGACCGAGCCGCCGAGGCCCTGCGCGACGCCCGCACGGCCCAGGCCGCGGCGGCGGAGGACTTCGACCCGTTACGGATCCGCCCGTACGTCGAACTCGACGGCGGAGCCGGTCCCTCGGGGCCCGAGGACCCGGCCGGGCAGGACACACCGGCGACGACTCCCCAGCCAGAAGGCACCCCGCGAGGGCGTCTGACGGACCCTGCGGCGGTTCCGGGCGCGAGGGCTTCACGTACGGGGGTTCCGGGCACGGAAGCTTCACGTACAGGGGTTCCGGGCACGGGGGTTCCGGGCACGGGAGCTTTGCGCACGGGGGCTTCGCGCACCGCGGGAGCGGCGCAACCGGCCTCGCCGGACACCCCGCCCACGCAGGCCCCGCACACCGGAAACCCCCCGCAGGCGCCCGACGAGGCCGAGCGACACCCCCGGACGGACCCGGCGAAGGCCCCGCACACCACGGGAGCCACGCAACCGCCCTCGGCGGTCACCCCGACCGTCCGCCCGCTCGCCCAGCACCCCGGAGGCCCCGCACAGGCGCCCGACAGGGCCCCGCGACAGCCGCGGACGAACCCGGCGGAGACCTCGCACACCGCAGGGGCCGCACAACCGCCCCCGTCGAGCACTCCGACCGTCCGCCCGCTCGCCCAGGCCCCGCACCCCGGAGGTCCCACACAGGCGGCCGACGGCGCCTCGCGACAGCCACTCACGGACCCTGCGGGAGCTTCGCAGCCGCCCTCCCCCGACCTCCCGACCGCGCCCCCGCACGCCATCGGCAACCCCGCGCGGCCGTCCGACAGGGCCCCGCGGCAGCCCGGGACGAACCCGGCGGAGACCTCGCACACCGCGGGGGCCGCGCAGCTGCCCTCGCCCGCCACGCCGACCACGCCCCCGCATGCCGGAGCCCCCGCCCAGGCATCCGACGGCGCCCCGCGCCGGCGGCTCACGGACCCTGCGGGAGCCGCCCCGCAACCGCCCGCGCCCGACGCCCCGCCCGCACGCACGCACGCTCAGGCCCCGCGCTCCGGGAGCGTAGCCCCGCCGCCCTCCCCCGCCGACACGACCATGCCCCTGCGCCCGGTGGACCCGGACGCGACCACCGTACTGCCGACCACCCCGACCACGGGCGCGACCACCGTGCCGCCGACCACCCCGGCCGCGGACTCGACCACCGTGCCGCCGGTCACCCCAGGCCCGGACGCGGCCGCCTCGGATCAGGACGCGACCACCGTTCTGCCGGCCGTCCCAGCCGCTCCCGCCTCCGCCCCCGCGCCGGACGCGACCTCCGTGCTCCCGACGCCCCTGGCCCCCGACGGGGCCCTGCCGAGCGTGACCGATCTGCGGCTGTTCGACAGCACCGGGACGTCGGCCGTGGCACCGGGCAGGCCGGAGTCGGCCGAGTTCGAGTCCGAGTCCGGCGGCAGGCCCCGTCGGCGGCGTCGTATCGTCCTGCTCGCCGCGGCCGGGGCATGTGTCGCCGTGGTGACGGCGGCGGGGTACGCGAGCGGACTGTTCTTCTACGAAGGGCCCTCCCGGAACACCGCGTTGCCGGACGGCATCCGGGCGAGCGTGCCGGACGCCCCGTCGAGCAGCCCGGCGTCCTCGTCACCGACGCGGAGCGCACCGGCCACACCGTCGGCCCCCGCGGCACCGCCGCCGGTCCCGTCCCGCACCGGGAGCCCGTCGGCCTCCCCGTCACCGTCCGCGCCGAGCGCCTCGCCGAGCCCCTCACAGACGGCCTCCCCGTCGGCGCCCGAGACGTCCGCGACGGCGACCGGCCCCGGGAAGTCGCCGCCGGACAACTCCCGCCAGAACGGCAGCCCCACCGTCCTGCGCCTCGGCGACCGCGGCCCGGAGGTCACCGAACTCCAGTCGCGCCTGCGCCAGTTGTTCCTCTACGACGACGACACCGACGGCACCTTCGACGACCGGCTCCAGGACGCGGTCCGCAACTACCAGTACTCACGCGGCATCCAGGTCGACGACCTCGGCGTCTACGACCGGGACACCCGAGCGAAGCTGGAGTCGGAAACCCAGGAGCCGTAGACCACCCGCGCGCCGTACGGTGACGCCGTGACAACTCAGGTGATCGTTCTCAACGGCGGCTCCAGCTCCGGCAAGTCCGGACTCGTCCGGTGCCTGCAAGAGGTGCTGCCGGATCCATGGCCGGCCTTCGGCGTCGACTCGTTCGTCGAGGCGCTGCCCGCGAGGATGAAAGGCGCGGACGGCGGGATCACCTTCGCGCCCGACGGCGGCGTGAACGTGGGCGCGGATTTCCGGGCCCTGGACGCGGCCTGGACCGAGGGCGTCGCCGCCATGGCCCGCGCCGGCGCCAGGGTCATCATCGACGACGTCTTCCTCGGCGGACCGGCGTCCCAGCAGCGGTGGCAGAAGGCCCTGGCCGGACTCGCCGTGCTGTGGGTCGGCGTCAGGTGCGACAGCGCGGTCGCCGCGGCCCGTGAGATCGCCCGGGGAGACCGGGTCCGGGGCATGGCCGCGGCACAGGCACAGCTCGTGCACGAGGGCGTGAGGTACGACCTGGAGGTGGACACGACACACACCGAGTCCCTGGAGTGCGCCCGCACCATCGCCGCCCACATCGGCTGACCTGCCGGCCCCGGGGGGACCGGCCCAGGCGTCCTCTACGGTCTTCCTTCGGTGTCCGAGACGACGGCCAATCGATCAGCAATTCGGTGGCAAGCGTGTGCGAGTTCGGGTGGGTGGAGGTCGGCGAGTTCGGTATCGAAGGTGGCGAGGATCCCGGCGACACCGGCCCAGGACCAGGCGCCGAGGGTGATGCGGCAATGCTCGGTGTCGAGGTGCTCGACGACCGAACCGCCTGGTGCCCAGCGGGCGACGACGCCGGCCGGCAGGTTGAGTCGGGCTGTGCCGGTGCACGGCCAGGCGGCGGGGGTGTCGCCGCGATCGTGACTGCTCATGACGAAGTGAGCGAGGTCGTCGTAGGGGAGTTCGCGCGGACTGAAGCGGTGTGTCGTGGGGCGAGGGCGGAGCCGGTCGACACGGTGCACTCGCCACTGGTGGTCTGCGAGGTCGTAGGCGACCAGGTACCACCGGCCGGCCCAGACGACCAGATGGTGGGGCTCGATGCGGCGGGCGGGCAGGAAGTCGTCATCGCCGCTTTCGGGGCGTGAGCCGTCGGCACGCAGCGTTTCGGTGACGAGCACGTGGCGGTGGCGCACCGCGGCCCCCACGGCGGTGAGCGCGGTCGAGTCGATGGGGGGCGCCGGGAACTCCCAGTAGTTCCGCAACCTGGTCAGGCGCAGGGACTTCATCGATTCCCGCAGCGCGGCGGGCATGGCCTGTTCCAGGGTGACCAGCGCCCGCGCCGCGTCGTCTCTCAGGCCTGACACCGTGCTGGGCGCGGCCTGGAGGGCCACCGCGACCGCAAGGGCCTGATCGTGGTCGAACACCAGCGGAGGGAGGGTGTGCCCCGTGCCGAGCTGGTAACCGCCATCGGGCCCGTGGACGGTGGTGATCGGGTATCCGAGCTGGCGCAGGGTCTCGATGTCACGGCGGACGGTGCGCTCACTGACCCCAAGCCCGGAGGCGAGCTCGCGCAGTGGCCACCGGCGGCGCGATCCGAACAGGGACAGCAGCCGCAATGCCCGTCGTGAGGTGCTCGCCATCGCCCCATCATGCCCGGTAATGGCCACTCGGTGACCACTACCGGTGCCACTGTTGAAATGCCCGTGCAGGCAAGAAACGGCGGAAAAGGACGGACAAGTATGCGTGTTGTCGTGGTCGGTGGCGGGATCGGTGGACTCGCGCTGGGGGCGGGGTTGCGCCGCAGGGGATGGGAGGTGGCGGTGTTCGACCGCGACACCGACGTGGCGGCGACAGGCGGCTACCACATCACCCTGGACGAGCGGGCTCAGTCGGCGCTGCGGGGGATGGTGGCCCCGGAGACCATGCGGCGGCTGCTGGCGTCGGCCTCTGCGCTTCGGCTGCGCGACCGCGACGCGTTCTGGGACCGTCGCGGCCGGCTGCTCGGCCGTGGGCCGGATCTCAGCGGCGACGCCGGCATCGATGTCGATCGCATCACCCTGCGCATGCTGCTCGCCGAGGAGGTCGGCGATGCCCTGCATCTGGGGCGGACGGTGTCCGACGTGAGCCAGGGCGAGGACGGCGCACCCCGAGTGCTGTTCACCGACGCCGCACCTGTCTCGGCGGATCTGGTGGTGGGCGCGGACGGCACCCACTCCCTGGTTGCCCAGCGCCTGGCGGGAGGCCGGACCAACAGCCCGGCGGGCATCACCGGGTTCTCCGGCCGTACCCTCCGCACTGACCTGAGTCCCGGTGAACAGGAACGGCTCGGACCACGATCAGGGCTGGCGATCGGCCCACGGGGTGCGGCGCTGTACATCGGCTTCCTCGACCCGGTCGGCAACGTCGCGCTCGACGCCCCCGAGCTGCGGATGTCCATCACCACCGGTCCCACCTACATCTGGGGCGCCATGTTCCCCGAATCCCCCGCGACCGACTCCCTGCGCGCCTTACGCGACAGCGCGTTGCAGGCCGCGCTGTCGAGACGGTTCCGCGAGCAGGGCTGGGCCGAGCACACACTTGAAGTCATCGCCCGCGCCGACCCGCGCAGCGTGGCCGCGTACCGCTTCAACGCCGCCTCGACCCGTGCCACCGAGCTCGCGCCATGGCCTGCGGGCCGCATCACCGCGCTCGGCGACGCCGTCCACGCGACACCACCCACCGCCGGCATGGGGGCCGGCGCGGCAATCCGCGATGCTGCCGCCCTGCTTCAGCACCTGGGCAACGTCACTGACGGCGATACGACGACGGCCGAGGCCGTGAACCAATTCGAGGCGGGCATGCGCCGGCGCGGCAGCGAGGTCCTCGGCCTTGCCATGAGAACGGTCCGGTTGATCCTGGCCACCGACACCACGCTCGGCGCCGCCGCTACCGCCGTGACCACCCCGATCCTGGCCGCTGCCGCCCGGCTGCGTCATCGATGACCGACGTCGGCCCAAGCGCGGCTCAGTCCTCACGGCCGCCGTCAGCGTCGTCCAGCCCTACGACGTCCGGGCCAGGCAGAGGGACCGGTCCGGCGGGATGGGTCCGGCGGGGTCGGTCCGGCGGGATCCGCGCCGACCGCAGCCGCCCGAGCCGGAACGCGCCGATCTGAATGAGTGTGGTCGACTCAGATTGACGGCGACCCGCACCCGTCCGGGATGACGCGACACCTCAACATGCGAGAGTTCACCAGTCCCAGGGCCGGTTACCCGACGTGGAGGCGGACCGTCCCGTCCCCGACCGCCTCCACACGCACCCGCGTGAGGTCCTCCACCACCACGTCCGGCTCGTGGGCCGCGGCCCGGGGCCCGACGCCCACCACGGTCATCCCGGCCGCGCGCCCCGCCGCGATCCCGGCCCCGGAGTCCTCGAACACCACACAGTCCGCGGGCGCCACGCCCAGCTCGGCGGCGCCCTTGAGGAAGCCCTCGGGGTCGGGCTTGCTCGCCCCGACGGATTCCGCCGTCACCCGCACCTCGGGCTGCTCAAGACCGGCCGCGGCCATCCGCGCCGTCGAGAGCGGAACATCGGCGGAGGTCACGAGCGCGTGCGGCAGCCCGCGCAGCGAGGCGAGGAACTCCGGCGCCCCGGGGATCGCGACGACACCGTCGGTGTCCGCCGTCTCGTCGGCGAGCATCCGGGCGTTGTCGGCGTAGTTCTGCTCCATCGGCCGGCCGGGCAGCAACAGCGCCATCGACGCGTAGCCCTGCCGCCCGTGGACGACCTTCATGACCTCGTCCCCGTCGAGCCCGTGCCGCTCGGCCCAGCGCCGCCAGACGCGTTCGACCGAGGCATCGGAGTTGACGAGGGTGCCGTCCATGTCCAGCAGGAGGGCGCGGGCGGTGAGCACGGCGGTGGCCGTCATCGGCTGCTCCAAGGCTCAGGGCGTGAGAGACGCGGCCTGCGCCTCCGGCACGTCAAGCGCGGAAGAGGGGGCAGACGACGGATCGCGTCCGTCGCCCCCGGAGGGACAAGGCGGCCCCGCCCGCCGGTCAGGGAAAACGGGCGAGGGCCACTTTGTTCCCCCACGGTACAAAACAATCCCCGCTTCGCGCCAGACCCCCCGGCAGACGTTCATCCACCGTTCAGCTCGCCCCGGCTCATCCGCTCACGGCCTCCCACAGGCTCCACACCCCGAGCGCCAGCATCACCAGCGCCGCGATCTGTGTGATCAGCCGCAGCGGCACCTTCTTCATCAGCGCCTTTCCGCCGACGATGCCGATCCCGGCCACCGCCCACAGCGCGAGCACCGCGCCCAGACCGACGGAGAGCGGGTCGTCGTAGCGGGCGGCCAGGTTGGCCGTCATGATCTGGGTGAGATCGCCGAACTCGGCGACCAGGATGAGCATGAAGCCCCGGCCCGAGACCTTCCAGAAGGACTGGTTCTCCGGCTTGCGGACCTCTTCTTCGTCCTCGGCCTTCTTCAGCAGCAGCACCGCGGCCCCGCCCAGGAAGAGCACGCCCGTCAGCGCCTGCACGATCTGCTGCGGCAGCAGCGTCAGCACACTGCCCGCCGCGACGGCGAGCGCGACGTGCAGCGCGAAGGCGGCGGCGACACCGGCGAAGACGTAGGAGGCGCGGTAGCGGGTGCCGAGGACGAGGCCGGCG
The DNA here is from genome assembly GCF_036014075.1 of Streptomyces violaceus. NCBI lineage: Bacteria > Bacillati > Actinomycetota > Actinomycetes > Kitasatosporales > Streptomycetaceae > Streptomyces > Streptomyces violaceus. The sequence continues at coordinate 6,326,441 of NZ_CP107911.1, read as the reverse complement.
AGGGCGGTCTTGTCCGGCAGTTCGGCGAGGAAGACGACGCCGAAGACGACGGCCGTCACGGTCAGGCTGATCAAGGGTTCCTCAATCGGTCGGGGCTGCCCCACCGAGAGTGCTGAACCTTCACGCGACACACCTCGGCACGGCAGCACACGCGGCACCCGTGCCGTACGGCACGGGCGTGCACTGCTTGCCGAAGGTCTCGCTGGCCGGTCCGGGAAAGGACCTGCCTCCGGGCGCCGGCTCAGGCGAGCTGAGCAGTATGTCGACGGTCCGGCGAAGAGCTACTCCCCTTCTGCGCCGTCCATCGTACGCGACGCCCCCGAACCGGCAGTTCCGCCTCGAACCCTTGTCATGTCATGAACTCGTCACTACCTTCTCACCTCACGCACATCTCCCCGCAACACGGCGCGGCGAGCATTCTCCCGCTCGCCGCCCAACACCCCCACCCCACAAGGGAGTTCGTATGCCGAAGTTCTACGCGCGTCGACGGCTCAGCATACTCGCGGGCCTCACCGGCCTCATAGCCTCGGCCGGACTGATCAACGGTCCGGCTGCCTCCGCCGCCCTCCCCACCCCCGTGAGCGCCTCCACGGCCCGCACCTACCTCGCCTCTCTCACCGTGGCCACCGAGGACCGCACCGGCTACAACCGTGACCTCTTCCCGCACTGGATCACCCAGTCCGGCGCCTGCAACACCCGCGAGGTCGTCCTCAAACGCGACGGCTCGAACGTCCAGCAGGACTCCTCCTGCGCCGCCACCAGCGGCAGCTGGTACTCCGTCTACGACGGCGCCACCTGGTCCGCCGCCTCCGACGTCGACATCGACCACCTGATCCCGCTGGCCGAGGCCTGGGACTCCGGCGCCGACTCCTGGACGACCTCCCGCCGCCAGTCCTTCGCCAACGACCTGACGCGCCCGCAGCTCATCGCGGTCACCGACAACGTCAACCAGGCCAAGGGCGACCAGGACCCGGCCACCTGGATGCCCTCCCGGACGGCGTACCGCTGCACCTACGTCCGCGCCTGGGTCCAGGTGAAGTACTACTACGGCCTCTCGGTCGACTCCGCCGAGAAGTCCGCGCTCCAGAACTATCTCGCGAGCTGCTGACACCAGGTATTTCCGGCCAGGATCTCCCCGCTGACCTCCGTCGTTCCGTACCGTACGGGGCGACGGAGAGGGGAACACCATGGCCGGACTGCGCCTCGGACCACTGCTGAGGTACACCGACGGCTCGTCCGCGACCGTATGGGTCGAGACGAGCCGTCCGTGCTCCACCGAGGTGCGCTGCGCCGACGGCGCCGGAGGCTCGGCCCGCACCTTCCAGATCGCGGGCCACCACTACGCGCTGATCCCGGTGACCGGCCTCACGGCCGGTACGACCACGACGTACGAGGTCCTCCTCGACGGCACCCGCGTGTGGCCGCTGCCCGGCTCCCCCTTCCCGCCCTCGGCGATCCACGCGCCGGGCCCGGAGGACGGCCTCCGTGTCGCCTTCGGCTCCTGCCGCTGGGCCGCACCACCCGCGGGCGGGCACGACCCCGTCGGCCCGGACGCCCTGGACGCGCTCGCCACCCGTCTCGCGGCCGACCCGGAGGGTGAGCGGCCCGACGTCCTGCTGCTGCTGGGCGATCAGGTGTACGCCGACGAGACCTCCGACAGCACCGAGCGCTGGCTGGCGGCCCGCCGCGACCTGAACGAACCGCCGGGCAACGGGGTCGCGGACTACGAGGAATACACGCACCTCTACTACGAGTCGTGGCTCGACCCGCGCATCCGCTGGCTGCTGTCCACCGTGCCCAGTTTCATGATCTTCGACGACCACGACGTCATCGACGACTGGAACACCTCCGCCGCCTGGCTCACCGACATGCGGGCCACCGACTGGTGGCAGGAGCGGCTGCTGAGCGGCCTGATGTCGTACTGGGTCCACCAGCACCTGGGCAACCTGTCCCTCGAGGAGCTGGCGGCCGACCCGGTGTACGCGGGCGTCCGCGAGGTCCCCGACGGCACCGACGTGCTGCGCGCCTTCGCCGCCCGGGCCGACGAGGACGCGACCACGGCCCGCTGGAGCTACCGGCGCGACTTCGGGCGCGTACGCATCCTGATGGTGGACAGCCGGGCGGCCCGCGTCCTCGCCGAGGACAGCCGCGCGATGCTCGACCCGGGCGAGGATGCCTGGCTGCGCCAGCAGGTACGGGACACACCCGAGGCATACGACCACCTCCTCATCGGCACCTCGCTGCCCTGGCTGCTGCCGCATCTGGTGCACGACGCCGAGGGCTGGAACGCGGCGCTGTGCCGGGGTGAACGGGGCGAGCGCTGGGCGCGGGTCGGGGAGAAGGTGCGGCGGGCCGCCGACCTGGAGCACTGGTCGGCGTTCCCCGAGTCCTTCGCCGGGCTGGCGGAGCTGATCGCCGAGGCCGGCTCGGGGCGGGACGCGCCCGCGACGGTGTGCGTGCTGTCCGGGGATGTGCACCACGCCTACGTAGCCGAGCCCTCGTGGCCCGGCCGCGGGCCCGACGCCCGGGTGGTGCAGCTCGTCTGCTCCCCCGTCCACAACTCCGTCCCGCTGTCGATCCGGATGGGCTTCCGGATCGGCTGGACCGCGGTGGCGCGCACCCTCGGACGCTGCCTCGCCCGGCACGGCCGCCTCCCCCGCCCGCCGGTCACCTGGCGCAAGACGGGCGGCCCCTGGTTCGGCAACCAGCTCATGACCCTGACCCTGCACGGCCGTTCGGCCCGGCTGCGCCTGGAGCAGGCCAAGGCACGGCAGGGGGCGGGCCCCCGTCTGACCACGCTCCAGGACTCCGAACTTGCCCCGCAACACACCCGTTCCACCCCTTTGTGACCGGCGTGTCCCGCGATGTCAGTGACGCATCCCACAGCGAGCGTCAATCCTTCCCCACGAGCCTCGGTTCCCGCTCCCGGCGACGGCATGATGAGGCGGACCGTCCGCTTCCACCCGGCGGACCGCCGACACGCGCCCCACACGCCCGGGAGTACCACCCTTGTCTGCGTCGACCGAGGAACCCGCACCGGCCGAGACACCCCCACCGGTCTCCGTCGCCCTGGTCGGCGCCGGGCCACGGGGCACCAGCGTCCTGGAACGCCTCTGCGCCTCCGCCCCGGAACTCCTCCCTCCCGGTGCCCGGCTGACGGTCCACGTGATCGACCCGCACCCGCCAGGACCCGGCCGTGTCTGGCGCACCGCCCAGTCGCCCGAGCTGCTGATGAACACCGTGGCCTGCCAGGTGACCCTGTTCACCGACGACAGCGTGGACTGCTCGGGCCCGATCCGCCCGGGGCCCAGCCTGTACGAGTGGGCGCGCGGCACGCTGGACCCGGACGAGTACCCGACCCGGGCCGACTACGGCCGCTACCTGGAGTGGGTGTTCGCCAGGGCCGTACGGGACGCGCCGCCGAACGTGCGCGTCGAGACGCACCGGGCCCGCGCGGTCCGGCTCGACGACACGCCGGGCGGCCACCAGGCCCTCACCCTCGACGACGGCCACACCCTGACCGGCCTGTCCGCGGTAGTGCTGGCACAGGGCCACCTGCCGACGACCGCGGACCCGGCCCAGCGACGCCTCGCGGCCCACGCCGCCCGTCACGGCCTGCGCCACATCCCGCCCGCCAACCCGGCCGATGCCGACCTGCCCTCCATCCCCGCGGGCGAGCCCGTCCTGCTGCGTGGCCTCGGCCTCAACTTCTTCGACCACACGGCCCTGTTGACGACCAGCCGCGGCGGCCGTTTCGTCCGGGGCCCCCGGGGCGGCCTGCGTTATCTCCCCTCCGGCCGGGAACCACGGCTGTACGCCGGTTCGCGGCGCGGCATCCCGTACCAGGCGCGCGGCGACAACGCGAAGGGGCCGTTCGGGCGGCACGTCCCGCTCGTCCTCACGCCGGAGACGATCGCGGGCTTCCGCAAGCGCGCCGACTCCGGGGAGGCGCCCGACTTCCTCGCGGAGATATGGCCGTTGGTGGCGAAGGAGGTCGAGACGGTCTACTACTCCACGCTGCTCCGGGCAGGGGACCCCACGGACTTCGCGGGACGGTGCCGCGAGTTCACCGATCTCTTCCTGGCGGTGCCGCACGGCGACTCCCGAGAGGCGGCGCTGCTGGACGAGTTCGGGGTGCCCGGCGCCGATCGCTGGTGCTGGGAGCGGGTGTCCCGCCCGCACGCGGGACGGGACTTCGCGCATCTCGGCGAGTGGCGCGACTGGCTGCTGTCGTATCTGCGCGAGGACGCCGCGCAGGCCGCCCTGGGCAATGTCCGGGGCCCGCTGAAGGCGGCCCTCGACGTGCTGCGCGACCTGCGCAACGAACTCCGGATGATCGTCGACCACGGGGGCCTCGCCGGCGCCTCCCGCCGGGACCACCTGGACCGCTGGTACACCCCGCTCAACGCCTTCCTGTCCATCGGCCCGCCACGGCGTCGCATCGAGGAGCTCGCGGCGCTGATGGAGGCGGGTGTGGTGCAGGTGCTCGGGCCGGGCCTGGAGGTGGCGGAGGAGGACGGAGCCTGGGCGGCCTGCTCACCCGAGGTGCCGGGCTCGGTCGTCCGTGTGACCACCCTCATAGAGGCCCGCCTGCCGGAAGCCGACTTGCGGAGCACGGCCGACGGGCTCCTCGCCGGGCTGCTGCGGACGGGCCAGTGCCGCCCGCACACCGCCGATGGTTACGAGACAGGGGGGTTGGACGTCACGGAACGCCCGTATCATCTGATCGACCGTCAAGGAGTTGCACACACAAGGCGGTTCGCGTTCGGAGTGCCGACAGAAGGCGTGCACTGGGTGACCGCGGCGGGGGCCCGGCCAGGTGTGGATTCGGTCACGCTTTCGGACGCGGATGCGGTGGCGAGAGCCGCTCTACGTGCGGTTGTGGCCGAAGAAGTCACCCAAGCAGAGGTAAACCAGTGGCCAAATGTTGAACTTGCAAGCATCAATTAGGCGCACCTAACGTGGTTACTCATCGGTTCTGTCCCCCGACCGGCCTTCCCCTGGCCGGCCGCCCGAAGGAGTCCCCCACATGACCGCACGACTCAACGGCGCCCAGCCGTACGCTCTCGGACTGTTCCGGATCGTCATCGGGCTGCTGTTCGCCTGCCACGGCGCCGTCGCGCTCTTCGGTGTCCTCGGCGGTGTGGACGGCAAGGGCGGCACCGCGGCGACCGGCGCCTGGCCGAACTGGTACGCGGCCGTCATCGAACTCGTCGGCGGCATCCTGGTGCTGCTGGGCCTGGGCACCCGCGCCGCGGCGTTCATTTCCTCCGGCGCGATGGCCTACGCGTACTTCAAGGTCCACCAGCCCCAGGGCCTGTGGCCGATCGAGAACAGCGGCGAGGGCGCGGCCATGTACTGCTGGTCCATGTTCCTGCTGATCTTCACGGGCTCCGGCGCGTTCGGCGTGGACCGGCTGCTGGCGCGGCGCACCTCCGCACAGGGGCAGCGGTCCACGGAGCAGACGCCGGTGGCTGCCTGAGCCGCCCGGACACCACCACGGAGAACGGCGCCTTCCCTGCCTCGGGGAGGCGCCGTTCCGCTGCCCGGCGCGTGGGGCGCGCCTACTCGTCCCTGTCCACCGGCCCGAACGGCACCGTGAAACAGGCCGCCCGCGCCCCCGCGCCGCCCGGCACGTCATGAATCACGACCGAGGACGCCTCACCCGGCCGGAAACCCCAGTCGTGCCGGGCACTCGCCGCACCGGCACCGCGCCGGTCGGCGGTGAAGTCCAGCCAGACCTCGTTGTCCGGGCCGACGTGGCGCGGATCGCTCGACGGCCGGTGCTGGTAGTGCCCGCCGGCGGCCTCCGGGTCGGCACCGCAGGGCTTTTGGTGCACATGGACGCCGTAGGCGTGCCCGGGCTTCATGCCGGCCACCTTCAGCCGTACGGTCGTCGCGCCACCGGGCGCGGTGTGCTGGCGAACCTCGATCCACGAGCCCACCGGGACAAGCCTCCTGTCGTACGTCAGCGCCGCCGATCGGTCCGCCGCCCCGGGCACGTCGAACCGGGCCTCCGCCCGCACGGAGTGGCTCTCGACAGCCTCGACACCGCCCGGACCACCGGCGAACAAAGCGGTCGCGACGGCGCTCGCGCAGATTCCTGCCAGCATGGTGTGTACCGTTCCTCACCTTGTGTCTGATTCAGCCCCTTCTGTTGCTACGGGACACCCGCGCCCACCGCCCTCCGGGACACGGCAGCCGGGTGACGGCTCGGGCGAAGTGACGACTCGGGACGAGAGGAGACGAGCTGAGACACGACGTGAACAGTCGGTACCGAACATACGAGCCCCCCGTGAACCGCCCGTCACACCCCAGGCGTACGCTGTATGGCTGTCATGGCCTCTCCTGCCGCTCCCCGCGCGACATCGCGGCACGGTCTGGCCCACGGGGGATCACGGGGAGTCGCGGTGCTGGAGCAGGTGGGGTCGCTGGTCGGCAGCCCATGGATCTACGCGGTGGTGGCCCTGTCCATCCTGCTCGACGTGTTTCTGCCGGTGCTGCCCAGCGGCGTCCTGGTGATCACGGTGGCCACGGCGGCGGCCGCGGGCTCGGCGACCGATGTGCCCGACATCCTGGCGCTGACCCTCTGCGCGGCCACCGCCTCCGTCCTGGGTGACCTGGTCGCCTATCGCCTCGCCTGGCGCGGCGGCGCCCGTCTGGACCGGGCGATCTCCCGCTCCCGGCGCCTGACCACCGCGCAGGAACGTCTCGGCGCGGCGCTGGCGCGGGGCGGCGGCGCGCTCGTGGTTCTCGCCCGCTTCGCTCCCGCCGGCCGCTCGGTGGTCTCCCTCGGCGCGGGCGCCGCCCACCGCCGCGCCCGCGACTTCCTCCCCTGGTCGGCCCTGGCCGGCCTGACCTGGGCCGCGTACAGCGTCGCCCTCGGCTGGTTCGGCGCCCACTGGCTGGGCGCGAGCTGGCTGGCGACGGCGGTGTCGGTGGGGGCGCTGTTCGGGGCGGGGGCGGGGGCGGCCTACGTCATGCGGAGAGAGCCGCGGGCGTCGGAGGCGTCGTAGGAGCCATGTCGTGGCAGCTAGGTCGTGGCAGCTACGTCGTAGGAGCTGGAGCCTCAGCTCGGCGACTGGCGGCTCCACGGATCTCCAGCCCGTCCAGCAACTCCTCCGTGGCCCGCGCGATGGCCTCCACAGCGCGGTCGAACACCTCCTGGTTGTGAGCGGCGGGGGCACGGAATCCCGAAACCTTCCGCACGTACTGCAACGCGGCAGCCCGAATGTCGTCCGCCGTGGCCTCTTCGGCCATCGCAGGGGGACGAAGCGTCTTGATACTCCGGCACATGCCCCCAGTCTCACCCTTTCGGCTCCCGTGCGACAGCGACGACTGCCATGATCTCCACGAGGCGGCCACCACTGTGGGGCCGACCGACGAGAGGAACCAGACATGGGGAACGAACTCACCGTGGCCGTCCTGGGCCCCGGCGGCGTGGGCGGCCTGCTCGCCGCGCTGCTCTCCCGCGCCGGCCACCGCGTGATCTGCCTGTCCGGTGAGGAGACGGCCCGGACCCTGCGCACGGAGGGCATCCGGGTCCGCAGCACACCCTTCGGCGACTTCACGGCCCCGGTCGAGGCCGACACGCAGCTGCGCCAACCGGTCGACGCGTGCCTGGTGGCCGTCAAGCACACCACCCTGGACGCCGCCCTGGCGCGCGTCCCCGCGACCGCGCTGGCCGACGGCCTCCTCGTGCCGTTCCTGAACGGCGTCGAACACCCGGCGGCCCTGCGCGCCCGCTACCGCCCCGACCGCGTCGCCCCCGCCGTCATCCGCGTCGAGTCGACCCGTGTCGCCCCGGGCGTCATCGAGCACGGCAGCCCCTTCGCCGAGATCGACCTGACCGGCACGGCGGCACCCCGGCCCCGCCTCGACACCCTCGCCGAGGCCCTCACCGCCGCCGGGCCGGCCACCCGCGTCCAGGACGACGAGACGGCGACCCTGTGGGCGAAGATGTCGTTCCTGGCCCCCTTCGCCCTGCTCACCACGCACCACTCCCTCCCCCTCGGCGAGATCCGCACCCGCCACCGCGACGAACTGACGGCCCTGGTGGAGGAGACGGCCGCGATCAGCCGCGCGTGCGGCGGCCCGGCCGACCCGGCCCAGTCCCTCGCCCGCTACGACGCCTTCCCGCCGCGGACGAAGTCGTCGATGCAACGCGACGCCGAGGCGGGCCGCCCGCTCGAACTGGACGCCATCGGAGGCGCGTTGCTCCGCGCGGCCGAGCGGCACGGGGTGTCGGCCCCGGTGACGGCGCGGGTGGTGGGCGCTCTGGAGAGGGAACACACGTTCGCGTGAACCACGGGAAGAGACTCGCTACTCAAATTCGAACAGGCGTATCATTGGGTCGTGGCTACGACCTATGACTTTCCGAGTGACCTCCTCGCCGGTCAGGAGGAACTCCATCAGGTCCGGGCCGAGCTGTCGGCCCTGCTGAAGCGGCTGCCCTGGTCGGTGGAGCCGGTGGACGGCTTCAGCGACGACAACGGCTGGCGCAAGGTCGAGCGCCCCGCCTCCCCCGGCTGGAGCGCCGACGAACAGGCCGAGGTGGAGAAGCTCCGCCGGCGGGAGCACGAACTCGCGGTGTTCGTCAGTACCCACCGCTACTGGGCCGAACTCACCGGCCCCGAGCGGGTGACGGCCCGCTCCCGGCTGAAACACGCGCACGAGGCTCCGCCGGAGGAGACCGACGGAGCCTCGTAGCCGCGGGGGCGTCAGCCGCGGCTCTTGCCCAGGAGCTTGTTCATCTCGCCGATCTCGGCGTTCTGCGCGGTGACGATGTCATCGGCCATGGCCGTGGCCGGGCCGTAACGGCCCTTGCTCTTCTCGACACCGGCCATCTTCACGGCACCCTCGTGGTGCTCGACCATCAGGGCCAGGAACCTCGTGTCGAAGGCCTTGCCCTCGGACTTCTCCAGCTCGGCCATGTCCTCGCCGCCCATCATCCCGGGCATACCGGAGTGGCTTGCTGAGTGGTCCATGCCGTCCGCCGACTCGGGGGCGTCCTCACCCCACTGCTCCAGCCAGCCGGTCATGGTCCTGATCTCCGGGTCCTGGGCCTTCTCGACCCGCGCCGCCAGGTCCTTGACCGCCTCGGAGGCGGCCCGGCCGTCAGCCAGCCGCGCCATCTCCAGCGCCTGCCGGTGGTGCGGGATCATGCCCTGCGCGAAGGAGACGTCCTGGGCGTTGTGCGCACCGCTGCCGCTGTCTGTGCCGTCACCGTCGCCGCCGCACGCGGCGAGGACGAACGCGGCGGCACCAGCCACCGCCACGAGGGCGGCCCGGCGGGTCAGGGTGCGGAGGCTGTACGTGCTGGTCGTGCTGGTCGCGCTTTTCGTGCTTTTCGTGCTGTTCATGCGTGAACTCCTGCTTCTGCAAGGAGAGAAAATGGGATTCCGGACACGTCGACGCACCACACCGGTAGGGGCCTCGGCCCCGGCGCGATGCGTGCGCGGTGTCTAGATCCGCAGAAGCTGAAGCTCGGCGAGGGAAGGCGGGGCACGCGCGTCCTCCGCCTCCGCGACCGCCAACACCCGTACGACGCCCTCCCCTACGCCCCCGGGGACCGGGTCGGGAACAAGCGGAGGCAACACCGGCCCCCCGCTCAGGGCACCCGAAGCACAGGTCGCGTCGGCATGCTGAACGGACCCGCCACCGCAGTGCCCGTACGGCATGACCTGGGAGTGCGTCTGGGTTACGTGACTGTGGGAGGAGTGCGACTGCTGCCCGTGCGTCCCCTGCGGGACACCACCACCGGGCGCCAGCCCGTGCATCCCCAGCAAACCCGCCAACAGCCCCAGCACACACCACACACGCCACCGCCGAACGGCTGGTCGCGAGGCGCGCTGGACGGGGCTGTTCACGGTGCCCATCGTAGAGAAAGCCCCGGGCCGATATGGGCCCGGGGCGTTTTTCGATGATCCGGTGGGCGCGGACGGTTTCGAACCGCCGACATCCTGCTTGTAAGGCAGGCGCTCTACCCCTGAGCTACGCACCCGGCTCCCAGGCCACGCGCCCAGGACGAGTCGACAGCCTACATCGCCCGGGGCACCGTCCCGCAAACCCCGGTCCGTGGGTCAGCCCGGGGGATAACCCCACCCTTGATCCGGGAGTGGCCCGGATCCCCCGGCGGGCCCCGGAACCATACGGTCGTAGAGCGCACGAGAGCGCCCGTCGTCGGCCCAGGGGGAGACCGTCATGGCCCGCACCATCCGCACCACCGGCACCACCCGCACCGCTTCCACCCGCGCGATCGCCGTCGCCGGTGCCGTGGCCGTTCTCGTCGCCGGGCTCAGCGCCTGCGGGGCGTCCGCCGGGGACGACACCGACCCCGACCACCGGTCCTTCGGCCTCCAGGGCCGCACCCTGACCGTCGACTCCGACGACTCCGCCCTCGAGATCGTCGCCGCCGACAAGAACCGGGCGGGCAAGATCGAGGTCACCCGGTGGTTCCAGGGCTCGGTCGTCGTCGGCAAGGACCCCAAGGCCACCTGGTCCATGCGGGACGACCGGCTGGTGCTGCGGCTGAAGTGCTCCGGCGTCGTCGTCGACTGCTCGGCCAAGCACCGCATCGAGGTACCGCGGGGCGTCACCGTGAAGGTCCGGGACGACGACGGCAGCGTGCGCGCCCGGGGCTTCCGGGACCCCCTGAGCATTCGTACCCGCGACGGCTCCGTCCGCGTCACCGACACCACCGGGCCCCTGGAGCTGCGCACCGGCGACGGGTCCATCCGCGCGGAGGTCTCCTCCCGTGACATCCGCACCCACACCGACGACGGCTCGGCCCGCCTCGAAATCGGCGTCGTACCGGACCGCGTGGAGTCCCGCAGCGGCGACGGTTCCGTGACCATCGCGCTGCCCGAGGCCACCTACCGCGTGACCACCCAGACCGGCGATGGCGGCGTGGATGTGTCCGTGCCCCGCGACGAGAGCAGCTCCCATGTGGTGTCCGCCCGGACCGGCGACGGCAAAGTGACGGTCCGAACAGCGAACTGACCAGCCCGTGTGTTCGTCCTTAACCGGTGGGAGAATGAGACCGGGCAGGGTGGACAACAGCACGGGAGAGGGATGTGACGGCGACACCAGGGCAGCCGTACTCGCCGTCGGTTCCGCGCGCACATCGCCCGCGTCGCCCCCTCCTGCGCACCCCGGGCCGTCCGCTCCGGGACGCGCTCACCCTGATGGTGCTGCCGCTGGTGGCCGCGCTGGCGCTGCCCGCCGCCTTCGCGGGCGGGGGCACCCGGCGCTGGTTCGGCGGCCGTGCCGAGAACCAGCGGGCCGAGGCCCAGGCGGCGAAGGACGCCGCGGCAGCCGCCTTCTACGAGCTGGACACCGCCCAGCGCGACCTGCGCATCTCGATAGAGACGATCACCGCTGTCGACGACTCCCCCGCCGCCCGGCGCGCCGTCGCCGATTTCGACGCCCTGGGCAGCCGCATCGACGAGGTCAGCCACCGGTACATCAACGCCGTCGACGCCCACGACCTCGACCGCGACGACCTGGAGGCCTCGACCGCCTCCCGTGCCCGCACCGAGCTGACCGCCGCCAAGGAGGAACTCGACCGGGTCAAGCAGGAGCTGGACCGGTTCACCGACGGCCTCGGTCCCCTGCTCGGCAAGGCCGAGACCCAGCTGGCCCGCCTCGCACCCGCCGTCGAACGCGCCCGCCAGGGCCTGCTCGCCGCCTCCAACGCCCTCGACGCCGTACGAGCGTCGAATCTGAAGGCGGACGACCTCGCCGCCCGTCTCGCCGCCCTCTCCCCGGAGCTGACCAAGCTGAACCAGGGCGCCGGCCGGCATGGCGTGCCGGAGACCCTGGAGCGGGCCGAACGGGTCACACGCGAGGCCGAGGCGATCCGTGTGGAGGCCGAGCGGCTGCCGGACCGCGCCGCCGAGATCGACCACCGTCTCGTCTCCCTGCGCACCCGCGCGCAGGCCCTCACCACCCGCTCCGAGCAGGTGGACCCGATCCTGAGCGAACTCCGCCGCCGCTTCACCGCGGCCTGCTGGCAGGACCTCCAGCGCGTCCCCGAGGACGCCGCCGCGCACGTCCGCCAGGCCGAGACCAAGCTGGCCGAGGCCCAGTCCGCCCGCGTCGAGCAGCGCTGGGCCGACGCGACGGCCCTGCTGTCGACCGTTCGGGCCCTGCTGAACAGCACCGACGAGGCCGTCTCGGCCGCCGGCGACCGCCTGCACCGCCTGAACGCGGTGCAGAAGGACCGCCGGCAGGAGATCGAGCGCACGCGCTTCGCCATCCGCGACGCCCAGCGCCTGGCCATGGCCGGCCGCAACACCCCCGACCCGCAGCACGCCCGGCCCCTGGACGACGCCGTGTCCCGCCTGGAACGCGCCATCGCCACCCTCGACGGCCGCCACCCCGACTACTGGCACTTCCTCACGGAGACGGAAGCGATCCGGCAGTCGGTGGCGCGTGTGGTGGACCGGATCCGCGAGGAACGGGGGGCCGGCCACTGAGCCCGGCCCCCGTCCGGCCTCAGGAGCGGTAGGCGTAGTAGTACGCGTTCGGGTACGACGCGACGAGGCTCGCCACCGACCTGCGGAGAGTGTTGTTCGAGTGGTAGGTCACGTACGGCACGCCGCCGCTCTTGTACGTGACGATCATCGTGTGGTCCTTGGACCCGTCCTTGTCGAAGTCCACCTGGAGGACGTCACCGACCTCGAGCTGGTAGACGTTGGCGAGCGGCTTGGTCCGCTTGGAGTTCTGGGCGAACCAGGACCACTCGTTGACGCCGATGAACGAGTGCGACTGGATGTCGGCGTTGCCGAACCACCTGGTGTAGTCGTACACGTAGCCGGGGACGTGCTTCCAGCCGCCCGCCTTCAGGGCCTGGCTGACGAAGTTGGTGCAGTCGCCGCCGGCGCCCTGGCCGTTGAAGTCCGGGTAGTCCTTGTTGTAGACGTTCCAGTGCTTCTCCGCGTAGGCCGCCATGGCCTTGTAGTCGTACGTCGTGGCGGTCTTCGGGACGGCGGCCGGGTTGCGGGTGGTCGCCGCGCGCGGGGCGTTCGGCATGGTGTCGTCGGCGGTGGTCACCTTGACGGGGGCCGGCCTGGAGAGCGTGTTCACCGCGAGCCCACCCGGTTCGGTGTCTCGGATGGCGGTCAGCTGCCAGTCGCCCTGCCGGTCGGCCTTGAAGGTCAGCTCGTGCCGGGCCTGGAAGCCGGTGGTCCTCGGCGCGTCGCCACGGGCCCGGGCGTAGGTCAGAGTCGTGGTCTCGGTGACCGCCACCTTGGCCGTACGGCCCGTCACCCGCGTGTCGTTCAGGGTGACAGTGGTGCCGGCCTTGCTGTACCTCTCGCCGGCCTTCGCCAGCTTCTCCTTGCGCTGCTCCAGCGCGGACAGGGTGGCGTCCTCGGCGCGGGCCATGCCGGAGGACAGCTTGACGTCGCCGGAGAAGCCGTCGGTCAGCGGCTTGTCCCGATCACCCTGGCCGCCGTCGACCAAGGCGTCGGTGCGGTCGGTGAAGACCGCGTCCGCCAGCCGCTGGAACGTGGCCTCGGTCTGCGCGTCCACCGTCGGGCCGTCGAGAACCGCCGCGCCGGCGCTCCAGTTGGGCAGCAGGGCGACTCCGGCGACGACCGAGGTCGCCGCGGCGCCGAGTATCGGGAGACGGCGTCGGGTCCCGTTCAACTTCCTTGATTTCACTGATGTTTTCCCCTCTTGCCCCCGCCAGGAGTTGCGGGGGTAGGAGATCTTCGCATGAAATGTGTGGCTGTTGTGAAGAGTGTTGCTCCTGTTACTCCACGACCGTCGACCAGGCAGGCGACTGCGCCGGGTCCAGGGTGCGCAGCCACTGCAGCGTCTCGGGTTTCTGCACGTCGAGCCAGTCGGCCAGCTCCCTGAAGGACACGCACTTGACGTCCTTCTTCGTGCACACGCTCTTGATGACCTCGTCGACGGCCCTCATGTAGATGCCGCCGTTCCAGTCCTCGAAGTGGTTGCCGATGAACAGCGGGGCCCGGCTGCCGTAGTACACGCGGTTGAAGCCGGACATGTAGGAGGCGACGGTCTGCTGCTCCCACTGCGGGTAGTTCGCCGGGTCTCCCTCGGTCTCGCCGTCTGACTGGTTGTAGAGGAAGTTGAAGTCCATCGACAGGCCCTGGTACTTGCCACCCTCGTACGGGACCAGCTGCAGCGGGAAATCCCAGATGCCGTTCTTCTTGCCGGGCCATATCTGGAAGTCACCCGCGGAGCTGGCGTCGTAGCGCCAGCTGTAGCCCTTGGCGGCCTTCAGCAGGTTCTCCTGGCCCTCCAGGCAGGGCGCACGGCCGCCCGTGACCTCCTTCCTGATGTCGAACGGCAGCGGGTCGACGTCCTGGAAGCCGGTGTTGGTCTTCCAGTTCTCGGCGAAGTCGTAGAACTGGTCGATCTCGCTCTTCCACTCCGCGACGCTCCAGTCGCCGCCGCCCTTCTTGCCGCAGAAGTGGCCGTTGAAGTGGGTACCGATCTCGTTCCCGTCCTGCCACGCCCTGCCGAGCTGCTCCAGCGTGGTGCGGATGTGCTCGTCGGTGGCGAAGCTGATCGCCGCCGAGCCCCTGGGGTGGCGGGGCGGGGAGTAGAGGTCCCTCTTGCTCTTGGGCAGCAGGTAGATGCCCGTGAGGAAGAAGGTCATGTGGGCGTCGTACTCCTCGGCCAGTTCCCGGTAGTGCCGGAAGAGCCCGTCATCGCCCTGCAGCGCGCCGTCCCAGGAGAACACCACGAACTGGGGCGGCTTCTCGCCCGGTCTGAGCGGCACCGGCTTCAGCTGTCCCTTCTGCGGGCCGGTGTAGGAGGTGGAGCCGTCCCCGAGGACCTTCGCCCTGCCGTCCCACCGGGGTTCCTGGTTCGGCTTCGCGGAGGGTCCCTTGCGCGCCCCGGAGGAGGCGGTGGGGGTGGTGGTGTCCGGGCGTGTGAGGACCAGATAGCCCCCGACCAGGGATGCGACGACGAGAAGGGCCGCCAGGGTCAGCATCCCCGGGGCCGTGGTGCGGCGGGATGCGCGGGGTCGGCGGCGGCGGCCGGACGGTGACTTCATGCGCGGCTCATTCTGCGAGGGGGTGGGGGTGTCGGGGTGGTGCCGGGCGCGGAGGTCAGCCGAGGCCCCGGGCACCGGACCAGATGCCGTACGCGACGCTGTCGCCCGCGATCCCCTGCAACGGCAGTGGTTCGAGGCTTTTGGTGAGGTCGATGCGGTAGGCCACGACGGCTGTCGACACGGAGGTGGCCGTGCCGACGTACCAGGCCGCGGTGTCGTTCTGCACGGTGCCGGCCTTCCCGGCCACCTCGGCGGGCGCGTCCACCTCGGGGTGGGCGATGCGGAAGGCGTCCGTGAGGGCGGACTGGACCGCCTCGGCCACGCTCGCCTTCACCGCACGGCGGGACGCGGGCTCCGCCAGCGTGGTCTCGGAGCCGTTGCGGGTGATCCTGGCCACCGAGTACGGCTCGACATGCGTGCCGGCGGCGGCGAACGTGGCGTATCCGCTCGCCATGCGGATCGCGCTGGGCGTGGCGCTGCCCAGAGACATCCCGGGCGCCTGCGGGCCGAAGCTGGAGGAGAGCAGGCCCGCCGCCTGAGCGGTGTCCCGCACCTCGTCCAGGCCGGTGTCCATGCCGAGCTGCATGAACGGCGCGTTCACCGACAGGGCGAGCGCCCGGCTCAGGCTGATCCGCCCGTAGGACCTCCTGCCGTCGTTGTGGGCGGTGACCTGCTTGCCGCTGCGGTCCCAGTAGGGCCCTTCGGGTGTCATGACGGGGATGCCGTCGTCCCCGTCGTACAGCGTCTGCGGGGTGACCTCGGTCGCGGCGCCCTCACGGGTCTTGCGCACGCCGTTCTCCAGGGCGGCGGCGTAGACGAACGGCAGGAATGCCGAACCGGCGGGCACGGTGGTCGCGTTCGACTCGTTGTAGCCCTGCGTGCGGTGGTCGGGGCCGCCGTGGACGGCGAGTATCCGCCCGTCGGTGTCCACCGAGGCGGCGCCGAAGTGCAGGGTCTTCGCCTTGGCGGCGTCGTCCTTCCGCGCCCGCTCGCGGGCTTTGGCCACGGCGTCGGTGAGCGCGGCCTCCTGCTTGCGGTCGAAGGTCGTGTAGATCTGGTAGCCGCCGAGGTCGAACTCCTTGGCCGAGATGCGCGCGGCCTTCTTGGCGTACTGGGCGGCCAACTCCACGAGGTAGTCGCTCTGCTTGCCGGTGTCGTACCCCGGCGCCTGCTTCAGCGGTTCCGGGAACTGCTTGTAGTGGGCCCGCTCGGACTTCGACAGCGTGCCGCTCTCGACCATGCGGTCGAGGATCCATGACCAACGTTCCACCGCCCGGGCGTGGTTGGCCTTGCTCAGGGCCGGGTCATAGAGCCCCGCGCCCTTGAGGAGGGAGGCGAGGAAGGCGGCCTCGCCGACGTCGAGTTCGCCGACGTCCTTGCCGTAGTAGGCCTGGGCGGCGCGCTGGATGCCGTAGGTGCCGCGGCCGAACCAGCTCGTGTTGAGGTAGCCCTCGAGAATGTCGTCCTTGCTCATCCCGTTGTCGAGCTTGAGGGCGAGCATGGCCTCGGTGAACTTGCGGCCGACCGAGCGGTCCTGGTTGAGGTAGACGTTCTTGACGTACTGCTGGGTGATGGTGGACCCGCCCTGGGTGTCTCCCTGGCCGACGGTGCGCCACAGGGCGCGGGTGAGGCCGCTGAAGGAGATGCCGGGATCGCTGTAGAAGCTCGCGTTCTCCGCCGCCAGCACCGCGTCGCGGACGTCCTCGGGAATGTCCTTCAGCGGCATCGCCTGCCGCCGCACCCAGCCGGTGCGTGCCATGGGTGTCCCGTCGGACCAGTAGTAGACGTTGTCCTGCTGGGTGGCGTACGAGTTGAGGTTCCCCGGGATGTCGGTCGCGGCGTAGGCGACGCCCAGGAAACCGAGGGCCAGGCCGGTGCACGTCAGCGCGGCACCGAGCCACTGCCGCCAGGAGGGTGCCCAGCGGCGCCAGCCGGTGCGGCCGGGGTGCGGGTACCGGGGCCGCAGGCAGCGGGCGTAGGGCGCGACGCGGGCGATGAGCGGGATCAGCCGGGGGCCGCCGGCGGCGCGGAGACGGGACAGGAGGGAAGGACGGGGTGCCCTGCGCCGGCGGCGCGACCCGCCGGATCCATGCCTGCCTGAGGCCGTACCGGACCACGTGTCCGCGCTGTTGGATGCGGCCACCTCGGCCATGCGCAATTGCATGGTCTCGTCCGCGTGTAAGGAAGCGGGAACCTTCAACTGCACGGTCTCGTCCGGCTCCCACCCAGCCTCGGTCACGGCTGCGTCTCCCCTCCCCGCTCACTGTGGTGCTCGCGCGGAAGGGCATGGCTGCCGCGGTCAACGGCAGCGCGCCCCACATTCCCCCGGCCTCACGGCTCCTCGCGACGATCGAAAGTTACCAGCGACCTTTACATTTCCTCCACACTGGTTCGGGCAAGAATGATCCAAAGCAATCGCGAAGGCCGGTATTTCCCTTGCCGCGGATTAGTCTGTTCGCATGCCTCGCTACGAGTACCGCTGCCGGACCTGCGGCGACACCTTCGAACTGAGCCGTCCCATGGTGGAGTCCTCCGCTCCCGCGGCGTGCCCGTCGGGTCACGACGACACGGTGAAGCTCCTTTCCACGGTCGCGGTGGCCGGCTCGGCCTCCGCCCCGGCCCCGGCACCCCGCGCGGGCGGTGGCGGCGGTTGCTGCGGTGGCGGCTGCTGCGGCTGACGCCCTTCCTCAGGAGTTCTTCAGCTTCGGTTTCCTAGCGTTGCGGCATGACAGCCATCGCAGCTGCTGCGGACGCCGGACCGCAGTGGGTCAACGACCTCATGGACGCGCTGGGCGCGCCGGGTGCCGGTCTCGCCATCGCCTTGGAGAACCTGTTCCCGCCCCTGCCGAGTGAGGTGATCCTGCCTCTCGCCGGGTTCGCCGCGAGCAGCGGGCGGATGAGCCTGCTCGCCGTCCTGCTGTGGACGACGGCCGGCTCGGTGATCGGCGCCCTCGCGTTGTACGGGATCGGTGCGCTGCTCGGCCGTGACCGGACGGTGGCGTTGGCGGGCCGTCTGCCGCTGGTGAAGATCTCGGACATCGAGCGGACCGAGGCGTGGTTCCTGCGGCACGGCACGAAGGCCGTGTTCTTCGGCCGGATGATTCCGATCTTCCGCAGCCTGATCTCCGTCCCGGCGGGTGTCGAGCGCATGCGGCTGCCGGTGTTCCTGGGGCTGACCACCCTGGGCAGCGCGATCTGGAACGCGGTGTTCGTCCTCGCGGGCTACTTCCTCGGCGCGAACTGGCACCAGGTGTCGGACATCGTCTCCACCTACTCGAAGGTGGTCCTCGCCGTGGCGGCCGTGGCGGTGGTGGCGTTCATCGCCGTGCGGCTGCTACGAGGCCCCCAAGGGGCGCGGGGAACTGCGCGAACGGCCACGACAACGCCGCACCCGCACGAGGACCAGGACACCCGAGTCCTCAGGCGCCCCCTACTGCCCCCAGAAACTCCCGCAGGATCCGCTCCCCGGCGAGGACACCCCGGTCGGGAAGCACCCTGATCGAGGGAGCCGTGAAGCCGGTGTCGGCCAGCTCCCCGTGGCCGGGCCGCCAGCCCTGGTCCGCCGCGAGCAGCAGGTCGGTATCGAGCAGGGAGTCGCCCGCGGCGAGCGTGAGATCGGCCCCGGTCCGCCGGGCGACCTCCCGCATCGCCGCGCTCTTGGTGAGCGGCTTGGGAACCGCGTAGATCTTGCGGCCCTGGAGGGACACGGTCCAGCCGCGGTTCTCGGCCCACACCGCGAGTTCCTTCACCCAGTCCTCGTCGAGCAGTTCCCGCTCGACGACGAGGTAGGCGAAGAGGTCGTCGGCGACGCGGTGTTTGCGCACCCAGACCGGGTCGGCGGCCCTCAGCAGGTGTTCCTGCACCTCGGCCAGCGGCGCGCACTGGTCGGCCAGCCGTGCGGTCACCTGGGCGTGCCAGTCGGGGTCGGAGACCCCGTCCACCAGGAGGTGGCCGCCGTTCGCGCAGATCGCGTAGGTGGGTTCGGGGCCCGGGAGGTTGATGCGCTGGTACTGCTTGCGCGTCCGGGTCGTCGTCGGCACGAACACGGCCGCGTCGCCCAGATCGGTGAGGAGCCGGGCCGCCGTCTCCGTCATGTACGACAGCGGCTTGCTCTCGTGCACCTCCACGCACAGCAGCCGGGGCGCCCGGGCGTCCGGCATGGTCAGCGCCAGGGCGGCGGCGGAGTAGATCAGGGTGCGATCGAGGTCGCTCGCGACGAGTGCGGGCATCAGACCGACACCGCCTTGCCGTCGGCGCCGGTCGCGCCCCGGGTGTACTTGGGGTGGATCAACCCGACGCAGGTGTAGGGCAGGCCGGCGGCCTCCTCGACGGGCACGCCGCGTTGCTCGGCCAGCAGGCGTACGTGGTCGAGGTCGCTGCCCGCTCCGGCACGGGCCAGGATCTTCCAGGGCACGCGGCGCAGCAGCACCCGGGTGGTCTCGCCGACGCCGGGCTTGACGAGGTTCACGTCGTGGATGCCGTACTCCGCACAGATGCGCTCGACGGCGGCCCAGCCCTCCCAGGTGGGCGAGCGGTCGGCGGCGAGCAGTTCCTTGGCCTGGGCGCAGGCCGCGTCCTCGACCTCGGGGAAGCGGGCGGACACGGCGTCCAGGAAGGTCACCGAGACGTCGGTGCCGGTGAGTTCGCGGTAGAACTTCGCGCCGTGGAAGTCGTGCGGACCGACCAGGTCCGCCCGCAGCACGGTCCGCGAGATCAGGCCGGACACGGTGGAGTTGAGACAGGCGGAGGGGATGAGGAAGTCCTCGCGGGTGCCGTAGGTCCGTACGCAGGAGCCCGGGTCGGCCAGGACCGCGATCTCGGGGCTGAAGCCGGTGATGCCGTCGGACTTCTCGAACTCCTCCAGGGCCTGGGCGAGTTCGCGGGTGATGGCGCCCTTGCCGGTCCAGCCGTCGACGAAGACGACGTCCCTCGGGTCGTGGTGCGCGGCGAGCCAGCGCAGCGCGTTGGCGTCGATCCCCCGGCCGCGGACGATCGACACGGCGTAGTGCGGCAGGTCGAGGCCGTGCCGGTGCTGGGCCCAGCGGCGCATGAGGATGCCGACGGGTGTTCCCGCGCGGGCCAGGGAGACCAGGACCGGGCGGGGGCCGCGCTCGGCGAGGACCGTCTCCGTGACCACGCCGGTCGCCTGGGCGATACGGGCCGCCGAGTCGTCCAGCGCGGCGTGGAAGAGCTCCTGGTACCGCTCGTTCGGCTGGTACTCCACGGGCAGCGACTCCGCGTAGTGCGCGCCGCCGCTCTGGATCGCCTCCTCGCGTTCCTCGGTCGGCGCCTCCAGTGTCACGTCCGAGAGGTCCTGGAGCAGCCAGCCGACCTCCTCGGGCGCGTACGAGGAGAAGGCGGGGCCGCGCAGGGGCTCGGGCAGCATGGAGGGCCTTTCGGGGGCGTACGACGGTATGACGGCGAGCAGGACCCGCGGCGTGTGCGCGGCGAGCCGGGCCAGCAGACCGTCGGGCGCGTGCAGCGCGGGAGTGTCCCCGGCCGAGTCGACCACCGCGACGACGGCGTCGAATCCGGCGCCGGCGACGTTGTAGGCGTACCGCTCGCCGGGGCCGTCGGCGGGGTCGTCATGGGCGGGGAAGGCGAGGCGGGTACGTATCGCGTAGCCGGGGTCGTCCACGGCCAGGACGGGTGAGCGGGTGGTGGTCGAGTAACGGACCTCGACGCCGGCGGTCCGCTCCAGCTCGTGGGCGAGCCTGAGCGGGGCGTACATCAGCTCTTCGAAGCCCAGGAGGTGCACGCGGCGTGCGTCTGTGGGCAGCGCGTCGGCGATCCGGGCGGCCATGCCGGGCAGAGCGGCCTCCAGCCGCTCCCGATGGGCCGGGGTGAACCCGTGCCGGGCGCCGTCCGGCAGGTCGGCGGGCCAGTGCAGGTCTATCCGGTTGTCGTCCGGGTGCGGGCCGGTGGGGGCCGGTCGCGCAGTTCCCCGCGCCCCTAGGGAGCTGGCCTCCTGGTCGGCTTCGACGGCAACGCCGCTGTTTGGGGGCGCGGGGAACTGCGCGACGGGCCACGACGGCGCCACAGCCGAAGTACGACCTTCCGCCGCACTCTCGGCCTCGTACCGCGCCACCAACTCCTGCCCCCTCTCCAGCACCCCCTCAGGCAGCCGCACGGTCCCCGAGGCCGCCGCGACCAGGTCCACACGGGCCCCGATCTCGCGGGCGAACTCCTCCAGCCGGCCGGCATCCGCCGCCGACCGCATGTCGACCAACGCCACCACGACATACCTCCGCCGCGGATACCGCCCATGAAGATCCCGCACGGTGTTCAGCACCGTGTTCCCCGTGGAGAACTCGTCGTCGACCAGGACCAGCGGCCCGTCCCCGGTCAGCAGCGCGGGATCCTCCGGCAGGAGCAGATGCGAGGTCGCGTGCGAGTGGGCCTCCTCGAAGCCGCCGGCCGCCGCGAGACCGGCGACGGGGCGGCGGGTGGAGTGCAGGTAGGGCGCGAGGCCCAGCCCGTCGGCGACGGAGTGGCCGAGGCCGGTCGCCGTCTCCGCGTAGCCGAGGACGACGGCCCGGCCCGCCTCCTCGGCGCCCAGCAGCTCCCGCACCCGGCGGCCGAGCTCGACGCCGTGGCCGTAGACGACGGACGGCGACTGCGGCACGTGCTTGCCCAGCACGTTCGACACCAGCAGATGGGCCCGCTTGGGATTGCGCCGCAGCGCCAGCCCCAGCAGGTCGGTCAGCCGGTCCTCGCCGACGAGCTCGACGCCGAGCCGCTCCGCGACCCAGCTGCCGGACCAGACACCGCCGGCTTCGTCGCGCACCTCGCCGTGCACCCCCTCGTTCACTGCCTTCTCCACCAACCGTTCGAATTCTTAGGATGCCGTGCGTTCAGCCGGGCAGACCGGCGGCGAGCAGTTCCACGAAGCCGATGTCCTCGTTCGCCACGCCGAAAACCTCGGCACGCAGCAGGGTCCGCTCGGCCCAGGCCCGATGCGGCTTCACCTCGTTCATCTTGTTCGTGTACGCCGATCGAAGCACACCCCCGCCGCCCCGCTCGGGGCGCAGGATGTCCTGGGCGTCCGAGAACTCCTCGTGGCTGACGACCGACAGGGCGTGCACCGGAAGCACGTGGGAGGGGTGGATGCAGGTCTTGCCCAGCAGGCCGTTGGCGTGGTCCAGGGAGATCTCCCTCAGCAGGCCGTCCATGGCGTGCTCAATCAGCTTCTCGCGCAGTTCCGCGGCCTGCACCTCAAGGAAGGGGCTCTGCCGCAGCTGCGGCTTGAACATGCGCTCCTGGACCCGGAAGTACTCCCACACCGGCCCGGTCACGGTGAAGCCGGTCCCGTCGGCGCGGCCCAGCATGTTCACCACGTCGGCGATCACGGCGGCGACGATCTGCACGTCGTACGCCGTCATGTCGGGGCCTCTGCGCAGCCCGTAGGAGGAGCAGAAGTCCGTCACGCCGAGGCGCAGGGCCAGCACGCGGTCGCGGTACTTGTCGACGGCCCGGGAGATGCCCTCCAGGGTCTCCACGCGGGACTCCCGGTAGAGCAGCTCCGGCGACTCCAGCACCGGCATGGCGAAAAGACGGCGGCCGCTTTCGGCCTCGGCGGTCGCCAGCGCCTCGAGGAAGGGGATGCCCCGCTCCTCGGTGAACTTCGGCAGTACGAATCCGGACAGCAGCCGGGCGGACGGACCGAGCCGCCGCACGAGGTCGGGGATCTGCTCGGGGACGCGGACCCGGATGAACAGCAGGGGCAGGTCCGTGTCCGGGAGGTCGGCGAGGGTCCTGAACTGGCGGACGAGGTTCTCCTCGCCCGGGCCGACGTCCGCGTCGTCGATCGAGTCCTCGAGGCACACCACCATCGAGACCACACCGCGCCCGGCCTGCTTGAGGACATCGTCGGCGAGGCGCGGCCGGGTGGCCGGACTGTAGAGCGTGGCGCCCAGGGCCGCCGCGAGCAGCCGGGCCGGGGAGCCCGGCGTGAACACGCACGGCTCGCGGTGGAAAAGACGCTTCCGCGTCTCAGGGGCGATCTGCCCGAAATGACGCATGGAACTCCCCCGTGGTGGTCGTGCTGCCTGCGAATCGTCGAAAGGTGGCCGGTAATAGTACGTAGAAGTCCATGGCAGAGGTTCCCGTCAGGCATGAATTTCAGGTAACGCGGGCAAGCACAGCCAGGCCCGGCCATGACGACGGTAGTCCGCGACGGCCGTCGGCGCCGCTCGTGGCCCCCGGCCCCCGCGTTGTCGTGAGCAGGACCGAGAAGGCAGGATGACCGCATGACGCACGCGATGCTGAAGGGGTCGAACGTCCCGCTGGAAGCCACCACGGTGCGCGCCGTGCTGCGCTGGACAACCGGACAGGGGGTTCCGGACGTCGATGCCTCCGCGCTGCTCCTCGGCCCCGACGGTCGTGTGCGCTCCGACGAGGACTTCGTCTTCTACAACCAGCCCCGGCACCCCTCCGGGAAGGTGTGGCGGCTCGGCAAGAAGCGGGTCGCCGAGGGCCTGACCGACACGATCCAGACAGAGCTCACCGGTGTCGAGTCGGGAGTCAGCCGGATTCTGCTGGTCGCATCGGCGGACGGCGTCCCGTTCGACCGCGTACAGGCGCTGCGCATCCTGCTGTACGACGCGGCGGGCACCGAGGCGGAAGCCCTGGCGTACTTCGACGTCAAGCCGGAGACGGGCGAGGAGACCGCGCTGATCTGCGGCGAGCTGTACCGGCGCGGCGAGGGCTGGAAGTTCCGGGCCCTGGGCGAGGGCTATTCGAACGGGCTGCAGGGGCTCGCGACCGACTACGGCATCTCGGTGGACGAGTCGGAGGCCGCCCAGGAGACGACGGGCCTGCCCACCACGGCCGGAACCACGCAGCAGCCCACGGCCACGGTTCAGCCCTCCCCCGAGGTGTCCCGGCCGCTGCCTCCGGAGCAGCCGACCGTGGTCCCCGCACAGCCCGCGTACGGCTATCCGCCCCAGCAGCCCCCGCCGACCCAGCCGGCGTACGGCTACCCGCAGCCCGCGGGCCAGCCCGCGTACGGCTACCCCCAGGCTCCGGCCGCGGCGGGCGTCACGGGGGCGCAGAGCGGCTACGGTTACCCGCCGCCGGTCACCGCGGCCCCCGACCCGGACTTCCGCCTGCCCCCGCAGGGCCCGCAGTTCATCGGACGGTGAGAAGCCTCGGGCCCACACCCGCAAGGGCGGCCCCTCAGCGCTCGACCTTAGTCTTGTAGCCCCGCCCCCACTGCAGCCCCCACCCGTACAGCCGGTCCAGCTCGGCCTGGAACCCGTAGACGAATTTCGCCTCGCGGCGCACGATGATCTCGTCGTTCTTGATCTTTTCGATCATGACGACGGCGCAGGAGCGTGCCTGCGGCTGGCGTTCGTCGAGGTGGATCTCGATGCGCGGGCCGCTGCTCGGGTAGAGGGTGACGCTGGCGTGGGTGCGGTCAAAGGCGGGTGTCTGGTCGTAGATGTAGACGAAGACCAGGAGCCGCTTGATGTTCTCGCGGTGGTCGAGGTTGATGTACATCGTCTCGCCGGACCCGGAGCCGAAGCGGTCGTCGCCGCTGAGCTTGACGTACGGCGCGGCGTTGACGTCGCCGAAGTAGCCGCCGAGGGGCTGGACGACGCCCTTGGTGCCGTCCTGGAGCTCGTAGAGGCAGCCCAGGTCGAGGTCGACGTTGACCATGCTCTGGCTGTGGCCGACGACCTCCGGTGGTTTGAGGGCCCGGAAGGGGTGCCGCAGCAGGCTCTCGCGCTGCGGACCGCCGATGTCGGAGGTGCGCATCCGCCAGCTCAGGTTGACGCGCAGATGGCCGGTGGCCGCGTCCTGCTTGGTGAGTGATATCTGTGCGCGCCGCTTGGTCAGTTCGATCGCGTTCGTCGCCGCGTGGCCCGAGTCGAACTGCACATCGTGCCCGCGCCGAAGTCCGTCGAACAGGCCCATTCCGCCCCCCACGTTCACTTGGAGACCGCAGGTCATCGCATGACCCACGGCCTTGACGACCGACGGGGCGGCTCCGAGGACTCGCCTCGGCAGCCGCCCCGCACAGAGCGTTCCTCACCCGGAGGGGTGTCACACCCCGGACGAGACCTCAGTCTTCTCGTCCGAGCCGGCTTTTCCCTCGGCCGCCGCGATGGCGCGGTTGCGGCGCACGGAGGACCAGAACGAGGCGCCGATCAGGATGACGCCGATGGAGCCGGTGATGAACTCGTTGATCTCGTACTGGATGGTGACGAGCAGGACCAGGGCGAGCGCGCCGATCGCGTAGTGCGCGCCGTGCTCCAGGTAGACGTAGTCGTCGAGGGTGCCCTCGCGGACCAGGTAGACCGTGAGCGACCGGACGTACATGGCGCCGATACCGAGGCCGAGGGCCA
The DNA here is from genome assembly GCF_036014075.1 of Streptomyces violaceus. Classification (NCBI taxonomy): domain Bacteria; kingdom Bacillati; phylum Actinomycetota; class Actinomycetes; order Kitasatosporales; family Streptomycetaceae; genus Streptomyces; species Streptomyces violaceus. The sequence goes on along the minus strand of NZ_CP107911.1, from coordinate 6,301,055 downwards.
TCAGGACGATGTCGTTGGTGATGGCGAAGGCGCCGATCACGCCGTCGAAGGAGAAGGACGCGTCCAGGACCTCGAGGTAGAGGAACATGAAGAACGCGGCCTTGCCGGCCAGCTTCACCGCCGACTTGGGCTTGCCCTCGCGGGCGGCCTTCTCCTCGGCCTCGTGCTCGCGCTCCTCCTCCTCTTCGAGCTTGTCCTCGAAGTAGCCGGAGAGGCCGCCGACGATCATGTAGGTGATCAGACCGCCGATACCGGCGAGCAGGACGGTCTCCGCCTTGTCGGCGTGGGTGCCACCGTGCTGGTGGGCGTTGGCGCCGAAGGTGATCGAGGAGATCAGCAGGACGATCAGGGCGATGCAGACCGACAGCATGTCGACCTTGCCGAGCTTGGCCAGCGGGCGCTCGAGCCAGCCGAGCCACTTGATGTCCCGGTCCTCGAAGATGAAGTCGAGGAAGATCATCAGCAGGAACATGCCACCGAAGGCGGCGATCGACGGGTGGGCGTCGGTGACGTACTGCTGGTACTGGTCCTTGTCGGTGAGCGCGAGGTCGACGGCCTCGAGCGGTCCGAGCTGGGCGCTGAGCGCGACGATCACGACGGGGAAGACCAGTCGCATACCGAAGACGGCGATCAGGATGCCGATCGTGAGGAAGATCTTCTGCCAGAAGGCATTCATCTTCTTCAGGATCCCGGCGTTGACCACCGCGTTGTCGAAGGACAGCGAGATCTCGAGGACGGACAGGATCGCTACGACGCCGAACGCGGTCCACCCTCCGTAGAGAACCGCTGCGACCAGGCCGAGCGCGGTGACCGCGAACGACCACCCGAAGGTTTTCAGAACCACTGGCTACCCAATCGTGTGTGTACGGGGCTCCCCCGCGCCGTACCCGGCTTTACGAACTTTTGAAGCCGAAGTCTAGTCCGGCCCCCTCCATACCCCACCGGGCCCCGGATTTTGCTCATATCGCGTTATGAAACGCTGACCCCGAAGTCCAGCGCGATGCCGCGCAGGCCCGACGCGTACCCTTGTCCCACCGCCCTGAACTTCCATTCGGCCTGGTAGCGATAGACCTCACCGAAGATCATCGCGGTCTCCGTGGAGGCGTCCTCGCTCAGGTCGTAGCGGGCGAGTTCCTGGCCGTCCGCCTGGTTCACGACGCGGATGAAGGCGTTGCTGACCTGGCCGAACGTCTGGCCGCGCTCGTCGGCCATGTGGATGGAGACGGGGAACACGATCTTGTCGCACTGGGGCGGCACCTTGGAGAGGTCGATCAGGAGCGACTCGTCGTCGCCGTCGCCCTCACCGGTGAGGTTGTCACCGGTGTGCTCCACCGAGCCGTCCGGGCTCTTGAGCTGGTTGTAGAACACGAACCACTCGTCCCCGAGCACGCGCCCGCCGCTGCACATCAGGGCGCTGGCATCGAGGTCGAAGGGGGCTCCGGTGGTGGAGCGCGCGTCCCAGCCGAGCCCGATCATCACCTGAGTGAGGTTCGGTGCGGCTTTGGACAGGGAGACGTTGCCCCCTTTGGCGAGCGTGACGCCCATGATGCTGTCCCTCCCCGAAGTGATACTTCTCTGCTGTCCTGCGCGTCCGGCGCCGCACGTAAACCGTGCGGCGCCGGATGGTGAGGCCTTGAGGTCGGCTCAGACGTTCACGCCGAAGTCCTGCGCGATACCGCGCAGGCCCGAGGCGTAGCCCTGCCCGATGGCGCGGAACTTCCACTCCGCGCCGTGCCGGTAGAGCTCACCGAAGACCATGGCGGTCTCGGTGGAGGCGTCCTCGCTCAGGTCGTACCGGGCGATCTCGGTGCCGCCGGCCTGGTTCACGACGCGGATGAACGCGTTGCGCACCTGGCCGAAGGACTGCTGGCGGGTCTCGGCGTCGTAGATCGAGACCGGGAAGACGATCTTCTCTACGTCGGCCGGGACGGTGGCGAGGTCGACCTTGATCTGCTCGTCGTCGCCCTCGCCCTCACCGGTGAGGTTGTCGCCGGTGTGCTCGACGGAGCCGTCCGGCGTCTTGAGGTTGTTGAAGAAGATGAAGTGCTGGTCGTTGCCGACCTTGCCGGAGTTGTTCAGCAGCAGCGCACTGGCGTCCAGGTCGAAGTCGGTGCCGGTCGTGGTGCGGATGTCCCACCCCAGACCGATGATGACCGCGGTCAGGCCCGGCGCCTCCTTGCTAAGCGATACGTTGCCGCCCTTGCTGAGGCTGACTCCCACGAGTCCTCCATTGGTGTTCTGGGGCGGGATGCCCCGTTGTGCTCGGATGTCGGATCAACGAGTCGATCCTAGTGACGGGTTCCCGCACCACCCAGGCCCTGAAGCCGGGAATTCAGCGGGTGTCGGGCGCATGACGCCCGACCGGCGTCACAGGGTGTCGAGCGCCTTCACGTAGTCGTTCAGGTCGCGCGCGTCCGGCAGGCCGTTGACGACGGTCCACCGCACGACGCCCTCCTTGTCGATGACGAAGGTGCCGCGCACGGCGCAGCCCTTGTCCTCGTCGAAGACGCCGTAGGCCCGCGAGACGTTGCCGTGCGGCCAGAAGTCCGACAGCAGCGGGTACTCCAGCCCCTCCTGCTCGGCGAAGACACGCAGCGTGTGGATGGAGTCGTTGGAGACGGCGAGCAGCTGGGTGTCGCGGTCGGAGAACTGCGGCAGGTTGTCGCGCAGCTCGCACAGCTCGCCGGTGCACACGCCGGTGAAGGCGAAGGGGTAGAAGAGCAGCACGACGTTCTTCTCGCCGCGGAAGTCGGACAGCTGCACGGTCGCGCCGTGGTTGTCCTTGAGCTCGAAGTCGGGGGCCTTCTCGCCGACCTGGATCGCCATCGTGGTGGGTGTCCCTTCGTGCGGCTTTAGGGGTCCTTACGGGTGGGACCACCCTACGCAGGCACCGGGACAGGCCGATGGGCGGGCCGACAGCGTCGGCCCGCCCCGTCCGAACGACTAACGCTTGGACTTGGCGGCCTTCGGCGTGGCCAGCCGGCTGCCGCTCCAGTCCTTTCCGACGCTGACGCTCTTGGACGCCGTCAGACCCGCCGTAGTGGCGGCCTCCGAGATGTCGCTCGGCTCCACATAGCCCGAACGGCCGGTCTTCGGCGTGAGGAGCAGGATCGCGCCGCCCTCTTCGATGTACGTGGTGGCATCGACCAGCGAGTCCGTCAGGTCGCCGTCGTCGTCACGGAACCACAGCACAACGGCGTCGGCCACGTCGTCGTAGTCCTCGTCCACCAGGTCGCTCTCCACAATGCCTTCGATGGCCTCGCGGAGTTCCTGGTCCACGTCGTCGTCGTAGCCGATCTCCTGGACCACCTGCCCGGGCTGGAACCCCAGCCTGGCGGCAGGGTTCGTCCGCTCCTCCGCGTGGTCCGCGGTCGCGCTCACGGGTTGCCTCCTGATCATGTTTTGGGAATGTCTCAGCCACGCGCGTGCGCGAAGCATTGGCCGTAGTCCACACGGGCGGGACGGATCGCGCAAGTACCCGGCCGTTCAGACCGCCGAAACGGTGACGATCCTGGCGGTGTCACCGCAACTCCAGGCACACCATCATGGTCCGAGGTGACGCACACCACACCTTTCTGCCCTGTTTGGGCGTTTGGGAATCGTCTGTGGGTACGAGACTCGAATGTATTCACCCCATACGTCACGGAGTCGCCATGGAGTCGATCTCCCTCCCGCGTTACCGCTCGGTAGAGATGACGTTTACGGCCCCGAGGTAGACCATGGGTGGCGGCGCAGCCCAGCGACATCGCCCAGCGACCCCAGCGAAGCAGCGGCCCCGGCACGGCCCTCCGACAGGTAAGGAACAGCGTGGCTTCCGCATCCGATCGCAACCCGATCATCATTGGCGGCCTTCCGAGTCAGGTTCCTGACTTCGACCCCGAAGAGACGCAGGAGTGGCTCGACTCCCTCGACGCCGCTGTCGACGAGCGCGGCCGGGAGCGCGCCCGCTATCTGATGCTGCGGCTGATCGAGCGGGCCCGCGAGAAGCGCGTGGCCGTGCCGGAGATGCGCAGCACGGACTACGTCAACACCATCCCGACCAAGAGCGAGCCGTTCTTCCCGGGCAACGAGGAGATCGAGCGGAAGATCCTCAACGCGACCCGCTGGAACGCGGCCGTGATGGTCTCCAGGGCCCAGCGCCCCGGCATCGGCGTCGGCGGCCACATCGCGACGTTCGCGTCCTCCGCCTCGCTCTACGACGTGGGCTTCAACCACTTCTTCCGCGGCAAGGACGAGGGCGACGGCGGCGACCAGGTCTTCTTCCAGGGCCACGCCTCGCCGGGCATCTACGCCCGCGCCTTCATGCTGGACCGGCTCAGCGAACAGCACCTGGACGGCTTCCGCCAGGAGAAGTCCAAGGCGCCCTACGGCCTGTCGTCGTACCCGCACCCGCGCCTGATGCCGGACTTCTGGGAGTTCCCGACGGTGTCGATGGGCCTCGGCCCGATCGGCGCGATCTACCAGGCGCGGATGAACCGCTACATGCACGCGCGCGGGATCGCCGACACCTCCAAGTCGCAGGTGTGGGCCTTCCTCGGCGACGGCGAGATGGACGAGCCGGAGTCGCTGGGCCAGCTGTCCATCGCCGCCCGCGAGGGCCTGGACAACCTCACGTTCGTCGTCAACTGCAACCTGCAGCGCCTCGACGGCCCGGTGCGCGGCAACGGCAAGATCATCCAGGAGCTGGAGTCGATCTTCCGCGGCGCCGGCTGGAACGTGATCAAGCTGGTGTGGGACCGCAGCTGGGACCCGCTGCTCGCCCAGGACCGCGACGGCGTGCTGGTCAACAAGATGAACACCACGCCCGACGGACAGTTCCAGACGTACGCCACGGAGACCGGCGCGTACATCCGCGACCACTTCTTCGGCGACGACCACCGGCTGCGCGCCATGGTCGAGGGCATGACCGACGACCAGGTCCTGCACCTGGGGCGCGGCGGTCACGACCACAAGAAGATCTTCGCGGCGTACAAGGCGGCGGCGGAGCACAAGGGCCAGCCGACGGTGATCCTCGCCAAGACGATCAAGGGCTGGACGCTGGGCCCGAACTTCGAGGGCCGCAACGCCACGCACCAGATGAAGAAGCTCACGGTCGACGACCTCAAGCGCTTCCGCGACCGTCTGCACCTGCCGATCCCGGACAAGGAGCTGGAGTCCGGCGCCCCGCCGTACTACCACCCGGGCCGGGACTCGGAGGAGATCCAGTACATGCACGACCGCCGCAAGGGACTCGGCGGTTACGTCCCGACACGTGTCGTCCGGTCCAAGCCTCTGCCTCTACCTGAGGACAAGACGTACGCGACCGTGAAGAAGGGTTCGGGCCAGCAGTCCATCGCGACGACGATGGCCTTTGTCCGGCTCCTCAAGGACCTCATGCGGGACAAGGAGCTCGGCAAGCGGTTCGTGCTGATCGCGCCGGACGAGTACCGCACCTTCGGCATGGACTCGTTCTTCCCGAGTGCGAAGATCTACAACCCGCTCGGCCAGCAGTACGAGTCGGTCGACCGTGATCTGCTGCTCGCCTACAAGGAGTCGCCGAACGGCCAGATGCTGCACGACGGCATCTCGGAGGCGGGCTGCACGGCCTCGCTGATCGCGGCCGGCTCGGCCTACGCCACCCACGGCGAGCCGCTGATCCCGGTCTACGTCTTCTACTCGATGTTCGGTTTCCAGCGCACCGGCGACCAGTTCTGGCAGATGGCCGACCAGCTGGCGCGCGGTTTCGTCCTGGGTGCGACCGCGGGCCGTACGACCCTGACCGGTGAGGGCCTCCAGCACGCTGACGGCCACTCCCAGCTGCTGGCCTCCACGAACCCCGGCTGTGTGGCGTACGACCCGGCGTTCGGCTTCGAGATCGCCCACATCGTGCAGGACGGCCTGCGCCGGATGTACGGCGGCTCCGAGGAGCACCCGCACGGCGAGGACGTCTTCTACTACCTGACCGTCTACAACGAGCCGATCCAGCACCCGGCCGAGCCGGCGAACGTGGACGTCGAGGGCATCCTCAAGGGCGTCTACCGCTTCAGCGAGGGCACGGGCGGCTCGATCCCGGCGCAGATCATGGCGTCCGGTGTCGCGGTGCCGTGGGCGGTCGAGGCGCAGAAGATCCTGGCCGAGGACTGGAACGTCAAGGCCGACGTCTGGTCGGCGACCTCCTGGAACGAGCTGCGGCGCGAGGCCGTGGACTGCGAGCGGCACAACCTGCTGCACCCCGAGGAGGAGCAGCGGGTGCCGTATGTGACGCGGAAGCTGGCCGACGCGCAGGGGCCGGTCGTGGCCGTGTCCGACTGGATGCGATCGGTTCCGGACCAGATCGCGCGCTGGGTGCCGCAGACGTACCAGTCGCTCGGTGCGGACGGCTTCGGCTTCGCCGACACGCGTGGCGCGGCCCGCCGGTTCTTCCACATCGACGCGCAGTCGATCGTGGTGGGGGTGCTGACCGAGCTGGCCCGTGAGGGCAAGGTCGACCGGTCGGTACTCAAGCAGGCCATCGACCGGTACCAGCTGCTCGACGTGGCGGCGGCCGACCCGGGGGCCGCGGGCGGCGACGCGTAGCACCCGGAAACCTGCCGCATCCTGTCAAGGGGTGGTGCGCATCACGGGTACACCGTGGGCACACCACCCCTTCACGTTTCCTACGATGCGGCCATGCAGCAGCAGTCGGCCCGACTCCGTTGGGAACAGCACACGCAGCGGCCCCTCTTGGGCCTGGCCCTGGCCTTCGCCGTCGCCTACGCCGTGCCGATCGTCCGGCCGGACGCGAGCCGGGACGTGGTGGAGGTGTGCACCGCGGTGGAGTGGGTGGTGTGGGGGGCGTTCGCGCTCGACTACCTGATCCGGCTGGCGCTCGCGGAGCAGCGGCTGAGGTTCGTACGGACGCACTGGCTCGACCTGGGCGCGGTGTTGCTGCCGGCGATTCAGCCGCTGCGGTTGCTGCGGCTGGTGTCGACCCTGCTGCTGGTCGGGCAGCGGGCGCGGATGGCCTCGCAGATAAGGCTCACGACGTATGTCGCCGGCGCGGTGGTCGGGCTGCTGATGTTCGGCTCCCTGGCGGTGCTGTCGGTGGAGCGGGACTCACCGGACGGGAACATCAGGACGCTGGGTGACGCGGTGTGGTGGTCCTTCACGACGATGACGACCGTGGGCTACGGGGACCACGCGCCGACCACCGGCTTGGGACGGATGCTGGCGGTGGGCTTGATGCTCTCCGGGATCGCGCTGCTGGGTGTGGTGACGGCGAACATCGCGGCGTGGTTCATAGCCCGGTTCGAGAAGGACGACGTGGAGGAGCGCCGGCAGACGGAGGCGATACGGGAGCTGACGGAGGAGGTGCGGGCGCTGCGGGGGGAGTTGGCGGCGCTGAAGGGGACGCCGGTCGAGTAGTGCCGGCACAAGAAGGAGGGCCTCCGGCTTGACCGCCAAAGGCCCTTCCCTCACTCCACCCGGGTCAGAACATGCCCACGCCCGGTGTGGCCGCTCCTGACAGCCAGATGATGGCCAGGAGCGTGTCGATGGCACCCAGAACCAGTGCGACCACGGCCGTCATGGGGCGGGAACCCGCCCAGGTGCGGCCCATGGCGAGCCAGCCGCAGACGATCGCCACGGGGCCGAGGATGATCCCCAGCGCGAAGAATCCGGCGACAGCGCAGATGACTCCGATGATTCCGAGCGTCGCGCGATCCGGCCCGGTCCGTGACCACGTCCGGCCACGTGAGCGGGGGTGCCTGCGCGTACCGTGTCCGAAGCTCGCCATCTCAACTCCCGTAAACCCTCGATCGGTTGGGGTTCGGTTCGGATACGGCTTGGCGAGTACCCCTCATGCGGCTTTCAATCACGCTGCCTGCGCGCTGCCCCCCTCCGGCAGCGCGCCGCAGCGTCCGTCCCCCATGCCCTGCGGAGGACTTGACCCACTGTGACCTGCGAGGCCCGCCGGAGGGGAGGGGTCGACGGTCTTGTTCACCCTGATAGGCGAACGCCCCGTCAGGGGCCGTCAGATGTGCGCCGCTCCCGCGCCGGCCTCCGCGTTCTCACCACGCTTGGTGAGGAACGCCACCAGCACCGCGACCACGGCGACCCCGGCGGCCACGAGGGACGCCGCGCTCATCCCGGAGATGAACGTGTCGTGCGCGACGCCCGTGATCTTCGCGGCGATCGCGTCCGGCGTACCCGGCGCCAGCGGCGGGACACCGACCTGGACCGCCTCGGACGCCTGGTGCTCCTGCTCCGGCGTCAGCGGCGGAAGCCCCGCCTTCGTCCAGTTGTCCGCGAGGTCGCTGTTGACCTTGGAGGCCATCACCGCACCCAGCACGGCCGTACCGAGGCTGCCGCCGATCTGCATGGCGGCCTGCTGAAGACCGCCCGCCACGCCCGAGAGCTCCATCGGGGCGTTGCCGACGATGACTTCGGTCGCGCCGACCATGACCGGCGCGAGGCCGAGGCCGAGCAGGGCGAACCAGAGCGACATGATGCCGCTGCCGGTGTCCGTCTCCAGGGTCGACATCCCGTACATGGCGATCGCGGTGAGCGCCATACCGCCGGCGAGCGGGACACGGGGACCGAACTTGGTGATCATCGCGCCGGCGAGCGGCGAGCCGACGATCATCATGCCGGTGAGCGGCAGCAGGTGCAGACCCGCGTCGATCGGACTCATGCCGTGCACGTTCTGGAGGTAGAACGTCACGAAGAACAGGCCGCCCATGAAGGCGATGGCCATCAGGACCATCAGCACGACACCCGCGGACAGCGCCACGGAGCGGAACAGCGCGAGCGGGATCAGCGGCTCCTTCACCTTCGTCTCCCAGAAGGCGAACAGCACGAAGCACAGCACGGAAGCACCGAGGAACGACAGCGTCTTGGCGTCGCCCCAGCCCCACTCGGACGGCGGGGCCTTGATGAGCGCCCACACCAGGCAGAACACGGCCGTCGACAGCAGGGCGATGCCCAGGATGTCGAAGGAGCGCGGGGCGTTCTCGGCGCGGTGGTCGAGCAGGATCAGCACGCCGAGGACGACGGCGAGGACGCCGACCGGCACGTTGATGAAGAACACCGACTGCCAGTTGACGTGCTCGACGAGCACGCCGCCGAGGATCGGGCCGCCCGCGGTGGACGCGCCGATGACCATGCCCCAGATGCCGATCGCCATGTTCAGCTTCTCGGCCGGGAAGGTGGCCCGCAGCAGGCCGAGCGCGGCCGGCATCAGCAGCGCGCCGAACAGGCCCTGAAGGACGCGGAAGACGACGACGAACGCGATGCTGTCGGACAGGCCGATGGCGCCCGAGGCGGCGGCGAAGCCGACGACGCCGATGAGGAAGGTCTGCCGGTGGCCGAAGCGGTCACCGAGCTTGCCCGCGGTGATCAGGGAGACCGCGAGGGCGAGGAAGTATCCGTTGGTGATCCACTGGACCTCGGCGAAGGTGGCGCCGAGGTCCTTCTGTATGGCCGGGTTGGCTATGGCCACGATGGTGCCGTCGAGGGCCACCATCATGACCCCCACAGCGACGGTGATGAGGGTGAGCCAGGGGTGTCCCCGCAGCCCCTTGCCCGGCGTCGCGTCCGACGGCGCCGCCGGCGCCTTGCCCCCCGACCCCGTCGTGTCGATGGTGGTCTGACTAGTCATGCGCCCGAGGCTAATGACAGCCACTGACAATTGACAAACCAATTCACAAGTCGGTAACTGACAGGACAACCTCATATAGCCTGAACTGCGAAAACAGTCGGAAGAGAGTCGGAGGAGAGAGAGCCGCTTGAACCTGCGTGAACGCAAGAAGCAGCGCACCCGGGACGCGCTGCTGCGCGCCGCCCTCGAACTGTTCGCCACGCGCGGGTACGACGAGACCACCGTCGACGACATCGCCGCCGCCGTCGACGTCTCGCAGCGCACCTTCTTCCGCTACTTCGCCGGCAAGGAGGAGACGGCGTTCTTCGTGCCGCGGCTCGCGGAGGGTCTCGTCGTCCAGGCCCTGCAGGTGCGCCCGCCGGACGAGGCCCCGCTGGAGGCGCTGCGCCGGGCCGTGCTGGAGAGCTGGGACACGATCAGCGAGGCCGTCGAGGAGATCGTGCCGATCGACCTCCATCTGCGCGTCTACCGGGTGATCGAGTCGACGCCCGCGCTGTTCGCCGCCCATCTGCGGCGGTCGGCGGAACTGGAGGAGCAGCTCGCGCGCATCATCGCCGAGCGCGAGGGGCTGGACGTGGACGCGGATCCGCGGCCGAGGATCGTCGTGGCCCTCTTCGGCGGCGTGATTCGTGTCACCGAGCGACTGTGGTCCGCGGGCGATGAACTCAGCCTCGCGGGAATGCGCCAACTGACCACGACATACCTGGATCAGGTGGGTCCGGCGCTGGCCGGGAACTGGCGTGCAGAACAGTCCCCCTAACACATCCACCAAAACGTGATCCCGGTCACTTGGTTAACGCGAGACCCTCTCGTTCTCCTAGTGTGTCCTTTCAGTGACTTCCTTCGACACCTCCCCGCAATTGAACGTCTGGCGCGCACTGCTCGCTCTGGCCGTCGTGTTCGTGATGCTGGCGACCACCGGCTGGACGGCCCTGCGCAATCAGCGGGGCGACACGCCGCTCCAGGCCTCGCTCTCCGCTTGGGAGCACGGCCGGATAGGCGGTCACGGACTGCCGGACCCGCAGGCCCAGCCGACGAAGCTGGCCCGCTTCTTCGCCTCCCTCACCGCGCAGGACCGCTCGAGCCTGGTCCGCAAGTATCCGCTCGCGCTCGGCAATATGAACGGCGCCCCGCCCGAGCTGCGCTATCGCGCCAACCGTGTCGCGCTCGACCAGGCACGCAAGGTCGAGCGGGAACGCATGCGCGACAGCCGCCTCACCGCGGCCGGGAAGCAAGAGGCCGGCCGAAGGATGCACCGCTTCGAAGACCTCATGGAGCAGGGCCGCCACATCCTCGCGTTCGACCCGGAGGGCTCGGGCCGGGTGGCGGAGGTCTTCGGCAATCTGCGCAGGGCGGACCGGGTCTCGGTCGTCGTGCCCGGCGTGGACACCGACCTGCTCACCTTCCAGCGCACCCAGCGCAAGTACTCGGCGCCCGTCGGCATGGCCGAGGCGCTGCACGCGGCCGAGCGGGCGGCGAGCCCCTCGACCCGTACGGCCGTGATCGCCTGGGCCGACTACACGGCACCCAGCGGACTCGGCATCGACTCGGCCACGGCGATGCGCGCCGTGGAAGGTGCCGCACGACTGAACACGCTGGTGCGGGCGCTGCCCGGCGACAAGCCGGTCTCGCTGTTCTGCCACAGCTACGGCTCCGTGGTGTGCGGGGTCGCGGCGCGTTCGCTGCCGGACCGGGTGGCCGACATCGCGGTGGCCGGCAGCCCCGGCATGCGCGTCGAGAAGGCCGCCCAACTGCACACCACCGCCCGGGTGTGGGCCATGCGGGACGCCGACGACTGGATCCAGGACGTGCCGTACCTGGAGGTCGGCGGTCTTGGCCACGGGGCCGACCCGGTGTCCGCCGGGTTCGGCGCGCGAGTGCTGTCGGCGCAGGGCGCGAAGGGGCACGCCGGCTACTTCGAGCCGGGTACGGCAAGTCTGATGAATTTCGCAGAGATCGGCGTTGGCGCATACCGCTCGGTGCACTGCGCGCACGAAGACGGCGTCTGCCGGACCGGTTTGTCCGGCACGGCGGCCGCCTGACGCGCGTAGAGGCGAAGAAATTGCGGTCTGCTCGGGAGGGGGACGGAGGAGCGCGTGCCGCATACGATGAGCCGCATGGGTGACGTACTGGCCGGATTTCATGCCGCCTGGGAGTTCGAGTCCGACTCCGTGCTCATCCGCTACGAACGGGGGATTCGAACACCTAAGCTCTTTCAGGCGCTGGGGGAACGCCGGGTCCCCCTGGACGCGATCGCCGGGGTGACGCTGACGCGCGGGAAACGCGGCACGGTCGTGCTGCGCGTCGAGCCGCGGCCCGGTGCGGACCCTCTGATGGAGGCGGCCGCCGGGCAGCTGAAGGAGAGCGGCGATCCCTACCGGCTGGTGCTGCCCGCCGAACGCGAGGTTCTCGCGGAGTACTACGCCGACGAACTGCGGGCGCTGCTGACGGAGTCCGGACCGGCGGATCGGTTCCTCGTGGAGCCGCCGAAGGGACCGCTGTCGTTCAAGGCGTACGACGGCAAGGCCTCGTTCGACGGGCGGACCGTAAACTTCCGGTGGTTCTGGACGGGGGCGTCGTCGGCGAAGTGGAAGGCCGGGGACCAGAACTTCCCCGTCGGGGAGCTGAACGGGGTCGAGTGGCGCTCGCCCGAGGTGTTCGAAGGGCATCTGCGGTTGCTGCACCGGGACACGGGCGCGTCGGCCGCGCAGGCCGACCAGGATCCGGCCGCGGTGGTGTTCGGGCTGGGGTACGGGCCCGTGCACGAGTCGCTGCCGTTCGCGGCGGCGGTGCTGGCCGCGGTGCGGACGTCCAGTCCGGTGGCGGCCGTCACGGCGGGCGGGCCCCGCCGTGACCCTGCGGATATCGCCGAGCGGATTCGGCATCTCGGGGAGTTGCATCAGGCCGGGCTGGTGACTGATGAGGAGTTCTCTGTGAAGAAGGCTGAGTTGTTGGCGGAGCTTTAGCGTCTGCCGGGATCGATGCGTTGGCGGGCGCGGGTTGTGCGTGGTTGTTCGCGCCCACGCGGCGGAGCCGCATATCAACACAGCCCCGCGCCCCTTATGCCAGCTTCACTCCCGTCCGGCGGAAGTAAAGGTCATGTCCGCGTACCTGTCGCCCGCCACCTTGGCCGCGATCGGGTCCAGGAGGGCCAGCTCGTCGTCGGTGAGGACGATCCTGGTTGCCGCCGTGTTCTCCTCCACCCTGGACGGCTTGCGGGTGCCCGGGATCGGGATGACCGGCAGGCCGTGGACCGACGACTGCTGGTGGGCCCAGGCCAGGGCGATCTGGCCGACGGACGCGCCGTGCGTCTCGGCGATTGCGCGGATGGGCTCCAGCAGGGCGCCGTTGGCGGCGGCGTTGTCCCCGGTGAAGCGGGGCTGCTGGCGGCGGAAGTCGCCTGACGACAGGTCCTCGGCACTGGCGAAGGAGCCCGTGAGGAAGCCGCGGCCCAGCGGCGAGTACGCGACGAGGGTCACGCCGAGGTCGCGGGCCGCCGGGACGACGTTCGTCTCGATGTCGCGGCTGAAGAGCGACCACTCCGACTGCAGGGCGGCGATGGGGTGGACGGCGTGGGCGGCGTGGAGTTCGTCGGCCGTGACCTCGCTCAGGCCGAGGTGCTTGACCTTGCCCTCGCGGACCAGTTCGGCCATGGTGCCGACGCTCTCCTCGATCGGCACGTTCACATCGCGCCGGTGCATGTAGTAGAGGTCGATCACGTCGACGTCCAGGCGCTTCAGGCTCGCCTCGACGGCCTGGCGGATGTAGGGCGGGTCGTTGCGGATGACCCGGCGTGTCGGGTCATCCGGGGGGATCGACAGGGCGAACTTGGTCGCGATGACGAGTTCGTCGCGGTGGGCCTTGAAGAACGGCGACAGGAACCGCTCGTTCTCGCCCGCCCCGTACGCGTCGGCCGTGTCGTAGAGGGTGACGCCGAGTTCGAGTGCCCGTTCCAGGGTCGCCCGGGAGGCGTCCGCGTCCGAGGGGCCGTAGCCGAAGTTCATGCCCATGCAGCCGAGGCCCTGGACGCCCACCTCGGGGCCGTCGTCGCCCAGCTTCGCCGTTGTGATCCTGCCGTCCGTCATCGGGACCTCTCCGACGCCAGGGCACGCCCGGCGTCCGCGTAGAAACTGATCTTCCGGTCGAGCACGGCGAGCGTGTCGCGGAGTTCGTCGATCCTGGCCAGGACGTCCTCACGGGTCGTCTTGAGCAGCTCGAAGCGCTCGCCGTAGGTGTGGTCGCCCTCGCGCACCAGTTCCGCGTACCTGACCATGTCGGCGACCGGCATGCCCGTCAGGCGGAGTTTGCCGACGAGGTCGAGCCAGTCGAGGTCGCGGTTGGTGTAGCGGCGCTGGCCGGTGTGGGACCGGTCGATGTGCGGCATCAGGCCGATGCGCTCGTACCAGCGCAGGGTGTGCGCGGTCAGGCCGGTGAAGGCGACGACCTCGCTGATCGTGTACCTGTCCTCACCGTCCGGGCGCCGGTCGTACTGCGGAGGGCCGGCGCAGGTGTCGGTCCTGGTCCCCGTGGTTTCCATCACCGTCATGGCCCCAACGCTAGAACCTTGGAGTGCACTCCAAGCAAGCTCCGACGGTAAGAAATGGGCAGGACGTTTCTTGATCCGTCTGGTTAGCGTACGGAGTCATGAGTTCTGTACGCCGTGCCCTGCCCGAGGACGCCGAGGAAGTCCTGCGGCTGCGCCAAATCATGATCGACTCGCTGTTCGCAAGCGACCCGTCCACCCGCTGGCACGGAGAGTCCCTCCCCACGCTGAAAACCAAACTCGGCGAGCCGGAGGCGGACTTCGTGGCGTTCGTCGTGGACCACCCGGATCGGCCCGGGGCGCTGGCTTCGCTGGTGGCCGGGACGATCGACTACCGCATCGGGAAGCCGGGCGACCCCCAGGGCAAGGTGGGCTTCGTGTTCAGCGTCGCCACCGACCCGGACGCCCGGCGCCGCGGGTACGCACGGGCGTGCATGCAGACCCTGCTGGAGTGGTTCCGCACACGAGGCGCCCGGCGCGTACAGCTCACCACCTCACCGGAGGCCGAGCCGCTGTACGTCTCCCTGGGCTTCCGGCCCAAGCCCGACCCGTTGCTGGAGCTGACGCTCTGAGCGCATAGGGTCGAACGCATGTCGCTCAAGAGCCTCGCGTTGATCGAGAACTGGCCGGTTCCCACCGCTGCGGCGGGCGTCGTACGGGCGGACGGCACCGTCCTCGGCACCCATGGACCGGCCGGGCGGCGGTTCCCGCTCGCGTCGGTGACCAAGCCGCTCGCCGCGTACGCGGTGCTCGTCGCGTACGAGGAGGGGGCGGTGGAGCTCGACGAACCCGCCGGTCCGGCCGGGTCGACGGTCCGGCATCTGCTCGCGCACACCTCGGGCCTCGCCTTCGACGAGCACAAGGTCACGGCGACGCCCGGGGAGCGGCGGCTGTACTCGAACGCCGGTTTCGAGCAGTTGGGCGACCACATCGCGAAGGCGACCGACATTCCCTTCGGCGAGTACCTGCGGCAGGCCGTGCTGGAGCCGCTGGGGATGACCTCGACGACCCTGGAGGGCTCTCCGGCCAAGGACGGGGTGTCCACGGTCGAGGACCTGCTGCGGTTCGCGGCCGAGGTGCAGGTACCGCGTCTGCTGGATCCCCGCACGGTCGCCGAGGCGATGACCGTGCACTATCCGGGCACCAAGGGCGTCCTGCCGGGGTACGGCCACCAGAACCCCAACGACTGGGGGCTCGGCTTCGAGATCCGCGACTCCAAGTCGCCGCACTGGACGGGGTCCTCGTCCTCACCGCGCACGTTCGGGCATTTCGGGCAGTCCGGCACGTTCCTGTGGATCGACCCCGACGCGCGTGCCGCGTGCGTCGCACTGACGGACCGGGCGTTCGGGCCGTGGGCGGTCGAGGCGTGGCCGGCGTTCACCGACGCCGTACTCGCGGAGTTCTAGGCCATCTCCCAGATCAGCAGCTCCGACTCCGTCACGCCTTCCGCCTCAAGGCCCTTGGCGTCCGTGATGCGGGCCGCGTCGCCCGTACCCAGCTCCTCGCCGTCGAGGCGTACGTCACCCCGTACGACGTGCACGTACGCGTACGCCCCGTCCGGCACCGCCGTCCGCTCCCCCGCGCCCAGGCGCCTCACGTGCAGCATCGCGCCGGCCTCCGGGACGGCGTACGGCGTCGAGTCGGCGATGCCGTGGACGACCTCGTAGCAGGGGTCGCCGCCGGGCCGGAGCGGGGCCAGCCACATCTGCACGAACGTCAGAGGATCGGGGCCGTCGTTGCGCTCCACGTGACGAACCCCACCCGCCGAGCTGAGCCGCTGCACGTCCCCGTGGCGCACCACCGACTCGTGCCCGGTGGAGTCCCGGTGCGTCAGCTCGCCCTCCACGACCCACGTCACGATCTCGGTGTGGCTGTGCGGATGCTCGTCAAAGCCGGCCCCCGGGTCCAACCGCTCCTCGTTGCAGGCGATCACCGCGCCGAAGCGGAGGTTGTCCGGGTCGTAGTGGGGCCCGAAGGAGAAGGCGTGCCAGGTCTCGATCCCCGCGGCCGGTTCCCCTCCGGGGTAGCGCTCGTGAGCGCGCCGTACGTCCATCACGAGGTCCACCGTAGGCCCTGCGACGCACCCTCCCGTCCGGATAAGGCAGTCTTGTCCCCGTGCCCGAACCCGAAACCAGCAAGAACGCAGCCCCAGCACACGACGTCCACCCCCATGCCGCGACGCTGAAGCGCCTGGTGGAATCGTCCGGATCGCTCGCCGCGCAGGCCATCGCGCGGATGGACGAGACGCTGCCCTGGTACCGGGCCATGCCACCGGAGAACCGTTCCTGGATCGGCCTGGTCGCGCAGGCGGGTATCGCCGCCTTCACCGAGTGGTTCCGGCATCCGGACGCCCCGCAGGCCATCTCCACCGACGTGTTCGGAACCGCGCCGCGCGAGCTGACCCGGGCGATCACGCTGCGGCAGACCGTGGAGATGGTGCGCACCACCATCGAGGTCATGGAGAGCGCGATCGACGAGGTCGCGGCCCCCGGCGACGAGAGGGTGCTGCGCGAGGCGCTGCTCGTCTACGCCCGGGAGATCGCCTTCGCCACCGCCCAGGTGTACGCGCAGGCCGCCGAGGCACGCGGTGCCTGGGACGCCCGGCTGGAGTCCCTGGTCGTGAACGCCGTGCTCAGCGGCGAGGCCGACGAGGGCGCCGTGTCCCGCGCCGCCGCCCTCGGCTGGAACTCGCCCGAGCATGTGTGCGTGGTGCTCGGCACCGCGCCCGACGGCGACTCCGAACTGACCGTGGAGGCGATCCGGCGGGCCGCCCGGCACGCCAAGCTCCAGGTGCTGACCGGTGTGCTCGGGGACCGGCTCGTCGTCATCGCGGGCGGCAGCGACAACCCGCTGGCCGTCGCCAAGTCGCTCATCGGCCCGTACGCGGCCGGGCCGGTCGTGGCGGGCCCGGTGGTGCCGGACCTGCTGGCCGCGACCCGGTCCGCGCAGGCCGCGGCGGCGGGACTGAAGGCGGGTTCTGCCTGGCAGGACGCCCCGCGCCCGGTCCTGGCGGACGACCTGCTCCCGGAGCGCGCGATCGCCGGTGACCCCTCGGCCCGTGAGCAACTGGTGGAGGAGATCTACAGACCACTGGAGGAGGCCGGGGCCGCGCTCCTGGAGACCCTCAGTGTCTATCTCGAACAGGCGAGCAGTCTCGAGGGCGCGGCCCGCATGCTGTTCGTCCATCCCAACACCGTCCGCTACCGGCTTCGACGTGTGACTGACGTCACCGGCTGGTCACCCTCCGATGTACGCTCTGCCTTCACGCTGCGGATCGCTCTGATCCTGGGGCGTCTGGTCGATGGAGATCTCCAGCCCTAAGGTTTTGTCGGAGCCCGACAAAACCCCCTCGTGTTCTTCGTCCCTGTCCCCACGGGCGGCCGTGCCCGTCTCCAAGAGAGAGTGTGAGAGTGCTCGTACTCGTCGCTCCCGGCCAGGGCGCCCAGACGCCCGGCTTCCTGTCCGCATGGCTCGACTTCCCCGGTGTCCGCGGTGCCCTCGAGGCATGGTCCGACGCCGCGGGCCTCGACCTGATCCGTTACGGCACCGAGGCCGACGCGGAGGAGATCCGCGACACCGCGGTGGCGCAGCCGCTGCTCGTCGCGGCCGGACTGGCGTCCACGTACACGCTGTTCGACGACCCGGCCGAGCTGCCGCGGAAGGTCGGCGCCATCGCCGGGCACAGCGTCGGCGAGTTCACCGCGGCCTCGCTCGCCGGTGTGCTCCCGCACGAGGAGGCCGTCCGCCTCGTCCGCACCCGCGGGCTCGCCATGGCCGAGGCCGCCGCCGTCACCGAGACCGGCATGGCGGCCCTTCTCGGCGGCGACCCGGAAGTGACGGTTCCGCACCTGGAGAAGCTGGGCCTGACCCCGGCGAACATCAACGGCGCGGGCCAGATCGTCGCGGCCGGCACGAAGGAGCAGCTCGCCGCGCTGGAGGCGGACAAGCCCGAGGGCGTGCGCAAGGTCGTCGCGCTGAAGGTCGCCGGCGCCTTCCACACCCACCACATGGCCCCCGCGGTCGACACGCTGGCGAAGGCGGCCGAGGCCCTGACGCCCGGCGACCCGCAGGTCACCTACGTCTCGAACAAGGACGGGCGGTCCGTCGCCGCCGGCACCGAGGTGCTGGACCGTCTGGTCGGTCAGGTCGCCAACCCGGTCCGCTGGGACCTGTGCATGGAGACCTTCAAGGAGCTCGGCGTGACGGCCCTGATCGAGGTGTGCCCGGGCGGTACCCTCACCGGTCTCGCCAAGCGTGCTCTGCCCGGTGTGAAGACGCTGGCACTGAAGTCCCCCGCCGACCTCGACGCGGCTCGCGAGCTCATCGCCGAGCACGCCTGACCGCCGCCCCCAAGGAGCCGTCCGCATGGCGAAGATCAAGCCCAGCAAGGGCGCCCCGTACGCGCGCATCCTCGGCGTCGGCGGGTACCGCCCGACCCGGGTCGTGCCGAACGAGGTGATCCTCGAGACGATCGACTCGTCCGACGAGTGGATCCGCTCGCGCTCCGGCATCGAGACCCGGCACTGGGCGAACGACGAGGAGACCGTCGCCGCGATGTCGGTCGAGGCGTCCGGCAAGGCGATCGCCGACGCCGGGATCTCCGCCGAGCAGATCGGCGGCGTGATCGTCTCGACCGTCTCGCACTTCAAGCAGACCCCGGCCGTCGCCACCGAGATCGCCGACAAGCTCGGGACGAACAAGGCGGCCGCCTTCGACATCTCGGCCGGCTGCGCGGGCTTCGGCTACGGCCTCACGCTCGCCAAGGGCATGATCGTCGAGGGCTCCGCCGAGTACGTCCTGGTGATCGGCGTGGAGCGGCTGAGCGACCTGACCGACCTGGAGGACCGCGCGACGGCCTTCCTGTTCGGCGACGGCGCCGGCGCGGTCGTCGTGGGCCCGGCCCAGGAGCCCGCCATCGGCCCCACGGTCTGGGGCTCCGAGGGCGACAAGTCCGAGACGATCAAGCAGACCGTGCCGTGGACGGATTACCGTTCCGGCGAGGTCGCCAAGTTCCCCGCCATCACGCAGGAGGGCCAGGCGGTGTTCCGCTGGGCCGTGTTCGAGATGGCGAAGGTCGCCAAGGAGGCGCTGGACGCCGCCGGCATCTCCGCGGAGGACCTGGACGTCTTCATTCCGCACCAGGCCAACGAGCGGATCATCGACTCGATGGTGAAGACACTCAAGCTGCCGGAGTCCGTCACGGTCGCACGTGACGTACGCACCACCGGCAACACCTCGGCCGCCTCGATCCCGCTCGCGATGGAGCGGCTCCTGGCGACCGGCGAGGCGAAGAGCGGCGACACCGCGCTCGTCATCGGCTTCGGGGCGGGTCTCGTCTACGCCGCGACTGTCGTTACCCTCCCCTAGGCACTCCGTGCCGGATCAAGCGTCCGGCACGGGAGGAAACACCTGCCACACCCTCTGGATATCTACGAAGGAGCGCCAACATGGCCGCCACTCAGGAAGAGATCGTCGCCGGTCTCGCCGAGATCGTGAACGAGATCGCCGGCATCCCGGTTGAGGACGTCCAGCTGGACAAGTCCTTCACCGACGACCTGGACGTCGACTCGCTGTCCATGGTCGAGGTCGTCGTCGCCGCCGAAGAGCGCTTCGACGTCAAGATCCCGGACGAGGACGTCAAGAACCTCAAGACCGTCGGCGACGCGACCGACTACATCCTCAAGCACCAGGGCTGATCGACCGACCAGCCCCTGGGCCGACTGCCCCGCCACCCGGCGGTGGCGCCGCTTAATCCTCGTATCCGTTGGAGAAAGAATTCCCGTGAGCCCGACCAATCGCACCGTGGTCGTCACCGGTATCGGCGCAACCACACCGCTGGGTGGCGACGCAGCCTCTACCTGGGAGGGCCTGATCGCCGGACGTTCCGGCGTCAAGCCCCTGGAGCAGGAGTGGGCCGCCGAGCAGGCGGTCCGTATCGCGGCCCCGGTCGCCGTGGAACCGACCGAGGTCATCCCCCGGCCGCAGGCCCGCCGTCTGGACCGCTCGGCGCAGTTCGCGCTGATCGCGGCCAAGGAGGCCTGGGCCGACGCCGGTTTCGAAGCGAGCGCCGACGAGGACCCGAACGTCGACCCGGACCGGCTCGGCGCGGTCATCGCCTCCGGCATCGGCGGCGTGACAACCCTGCTCGACCAGTACGACGTGCTCAAGGAGAAGGGCGTTCGCCGCGTCTCCCCGCACACCGTGCCCATGCTGATGCCCAACAGCCCGTCGGCCAACGTCGGGTTGGCCGTGGGTGCCCGGGCGGGCGTGCACACGCCGGTCTCCGCCTGCGCCTCGGGCGCCGAGGCCATCGGCTACGCCATCGAGATGATCCGCACGGGCCGCGCCGACGTCGTCGTCGCGGGTGGCACGGAGGCGGCGATCCACCCGCTGCCGATCGCCGCGTTCGGCAACATGATGGCGATGTCCAAGAACAACGACGACCCGCAGGGTGCGTCGCGCCCCTACGACGTGGCCCGCGACGGCTTCGTCCTCGGTGAGGGCGCCGGTGTCGTCGTCCTGGAGTCCGCCGAGCACGCCGCGAAGCGCGGTGCGCGGGTGTACGCCGAGGCGGTCGGCCAGGGCATCTCGGCCGACAGCCACGACATCGTGCAGCCGGAGCCGGAGGGGCGTGGCATCTCGCAGGCCCTGCAGCACCTGCTGGAGCGCAACGACCTGAACCCGGCGGAGATCGTGCATGTCAACGCGCATGCCACGTCGACGCCGGCCGGTGACATCGCCGAGTTGAAGGCGCTGCGGAAGGTGTTCGGTGACGACGCCGACCACTTCGCGGTGTCCGCGACGAAGTCGATGACCGGGCATCTGCTCGGTGGTGCGGGTGGTGTCGAGACGGTGGCGACGGTGCTCGCGCTGTACCACCGGGTCGCTCCGCCGACCATCAACGTCGAGAACCTGGACCCGGAGGCCGAGGCGAATGCCGATGTCGTTCGTGGTGAGGCTCGGAAGCTGCCGGTCGATGGGCGTATCGCTGCGCTGAACGACTCGTTCGGGTTCGGTGGGCACAACGTGGTGCTGGCGTTCCGGACGGTTTGATCGCTGAGCGTTTGAATGGCCCGAACTCCCTGGGTGGGGTTCGGGCCATTCGCCGTTTTGTGTCGCGTTGTGGGGCGGGTGCGGGTCGCCTTTGGCTGGTCGCGCAGTTCCCCGCGCCCCTGGGGGCGCGCCCCTGAAGGCGTCTACACCACCTGGTGGAGCCAGCGGACCGGGGCGCCTTCGCCTGCGTGGCGGAAGGGTTCCAGTTCGTCGTCCCAGGGCTTGCCCAGGAGTTTGTTGAGCTCGGCCTCCAGGTCGGTCTCACCCCGCTGGGAGCGCTGCAGGGCCGCGCGGAGGCGGTCCTCGGGGATGAGGATGTCGCCGTGGATGCCGGTGACGGCGTGGAAGATGCCCAGGTCGGGGGTGCAGCTGTAGCGCTCACCCTCGGCGGTGGAGCAGGGCTCGGACGTCACCTCGAAGCGCAGCAGGTGCCAGCCCCGCAGAGCCGAGGCCAGCTTCGACGCCGTGCCCGGTCGGCCCTGCCAGGAGAACTCAGAGCGCCAGGTGCCCGGTGCGGCCGGCTGGCGGATCCAGTCCAGGCTGACGCGTGTGCCGAGCACCCCGGCGATGGCCCACTCGACGTGCGGGCACAGCGCGCGCGGCGCGGAGTGCATGTACAGAACTCCACGTGTCGTCACCGGAACCTCCGGGCAGAGCGGACCATCTTTGAACGGGCGGAACGGCTGTGACCGGGAGGGTCACGTTGATGGCGAGGCTACCGTGCGGTGGGGCGAGGAGTGTGACGTACGGTCGGTCCCGGTGCCGGGAATCGCTCGTCATTCACCCAGGGGGACGCTTGTACGGGTGTGAGCCGTTGCACCTGATCGGCCGGGAACCCTCGTGCGTTGTTATGGGATGGGGAGACAGTCACGGCGCGGCGAGGAGATGGAACAGGCATGCGGAAGCGAAGCCACCGCTCACGAGTCGTTGTTGCCGTGGCCGTGGCGACCGCCCTGGGTGTCGCCGGATGTGATGCCGTGGGGGACAACTCCCCCGCCCCGTCCGCCAGCGCCGAGCCGTCGCCCAGGCCCACGCCGCTGTGGGATCGCAGCCCGAGCTCCGTCGCGGCCGTGGGGGACTCCATCACGCGTGGTTTCGACGCGTGTGACGTGCTGACGGACTGTCCGGAGGCGTCCTGGGCGACCGGCGCCAGCCCCGAGGTCGACTCTCTCGCGGTACGGCTGCTGGGGCGGGCCAAGGCCGCCGAACGGAGCTGGAACTACGCCGTGACCGGGGCCCGGATGGCCGATCTGCCCGGGCAGATGACCCAGGCGGTGCGGCGGAAACCGCAGTTGGTGACGGTGATGGCCGGGGCGAACGACGCGTGCCGGGCCTCTACGGCGGCGATGACCCCGGTCTCCGGTTTCCGCAGCGACTTCGAGGACGCGCTGCGCACCTTGCGCGAGGCCCTGCCCAAGGCACAGGTGTTCGTGGCAAGCGTGCCGAACCTGAAGCGGCTGTGGTCGCAGGGCCGTAACAGCCCGTTGGGCAAGCAGGTGTGGCAGCTGGGCATCTGCCCGTCGATGCTGGGCGACGCGGACGCCCTGGACTCGGCGGCGACCCTTAGGCGGGACACGGTGCAGAAGCGGGTGGAGGACTACAACAAGGTCCTGAAGGAGGTCTGCGCCCAGGACAAGCGGTGCCGGTACGACGGGGGCGCGGTCTACGACTACCGCTTCGGCACGGCTCAGTTGAGCCGCTGGGACTACTTCCACCCCAGCGTGAACGGACAGGCCCGGTTGGCGGAGATCGCGTACCGCACCGTCACGGCGAAGGGCCCCTGACTTAGAGTTCCGCACATGAACGAACTCTTCGGCACACTTTCCGACGGCACGCCGGTGCACCGCTGGACCCTGGAGCGGGCCGGCGTGCGGGTGCGGGTGCTGTCGTACGGCGGGATCGTGCAGTCCGTCGAGGTGCCGGACCGGGCGGGCCGGGCCGGGAATGTGGTGCTGGGGTTCCCGGACCTCGAGGGATATCTCGCCCACCCCGGTCCCTACCTCGGGGCCCTGGTCGGGCGGTACGCCAACCGGATCGCCGGCGGCCGTTTCCCGTTGGACGGTCGGACGTACGCCCTGGAACCGAACAACGGGCCGAACTCGCTGCACGGTGGAGCGCACGGCTTCGACAAGCGGGTGTGGGACGCGGCCCCGGTCGAGCACGGTGTGCGGCTCACCCGGGTCAGTCCGCACGGCGAGGAGGGGTTCCCGGGGCGGCTGGAGGTCTCGGCGACGTACACGCTCCAGGAGAGCGGCGCGCTGCGGATCGCGTACGAGGCAGTGACGGACGCGCCGACCGTGGTGAACCTGACGAACCACAGCTACTTCAACCTGGGCGGTTCCGGCGACGCGGGCGGCCACGAACTGCGGCTGGCCGCCTCCCGGTACACGCCGGTCGACGCGGACCTGATCCCGGCCGGCGGCCCGGACGACGTGACCGGCACGCGCTTCGACTTCCGCGAGGCCCGCAAGGTCGGCTCCGGCTACGACCACAACTTCGTGCTCGACAAGGGCGTGGCGGACGTCCCCGTGGAGGTCGCCGAACTGCACGACCCGGCGTCCGGGCGGGTGCTGACGGTGGCGACGACCGAGCCCGGACTCCAGCTGTACACCGCCGACCACCTGGGCGAGCCCTTCGCGCCCGGCGACGGCATCGCCCTGGAGACCCAGCACTTCCCCGACTCCCCGAACCGGCCGGACTTCCCGACGACGGTGCTGCGCCCGGGAGAGGTGTTCCGCTCGGAGACGGTGTACGGGTTCGGCACGCGCTGAGTCGCGGGCCCGTAAACCCACGAGCCCCGGTCCAGGGGTCAGGTCCCGGACCGGGGCTGCTCAGTGGGGAACTCGTCCCGCTCAGACGTTAATCGTCGCGGTGATCCTGCAGTCGGTGATCGAGCGCGCCACCTGGATCTCGTACGAACCCTTCACAAACGACCACGAGGCCGTCGCCTCGTCCCAGATCTCGAAAACCCGGCGCGGCAGTTCGACGGTCGCCTCGGCGGTCTCGCCGGGTGCGGCCTCGACGCTCGCGAAGCCGGCCAGCCAGCGCGCCGGGCGGGTGGGGTCGGGCTCGCTCGGGGCGAGGTAGAGCTGGACGACCTCGCGGCCCGGGCGGTCGCCGGTGTTGCGGAGGCGGACCTTCGCGGTGGTCTCCTCGGTGCTCCCGGCGACCTCGACCGACTCGTAGGCCCAGTCGGTGTAGCCGAGGCCGTGGCCGAAGGGGTAGGCGGGGGTGCGGCCCTGCTTCTCCCAGGCGCGGTAGCCGATGAAGACGCCCTCCTCGTAGGGGAGTTCGCCGCCCTCCGGGACGACCTGGGTGACCGGGGCATCGGTCAGGGAGCCCCAGGTGGTGGGCAGGCGGCCGCCCGGCTCCTGAGCGCCGGTGAGCACGTCCGCGATGGCCGCGCCGCCCTCCTGGCCGGGGAACCAGCTCAGGAGCACGGCGGCGACGTCGTCGCGCCACGGCAGCTCCACCGGGGAGCCGGAGTTGACCACCACGACCGTGCGGGGGTTGGCGGCGGCGACCGCGCGGACCAGGTCGTCCTGGCGGCCGGGCAGGCGCAGGTCGGTGCGGTCGAAGCCCTCGGACTCGACGCGGTCGGTGGTGGCGACCACGACGACGGCCGTGTCGGCGGCGCGGGCGGCAGCGGCGGCCTCGGCGATCAGCTCGTCGGCGTCGCGCTGCGGGTCCTGGTGGGCGAGGGTGAAGCCGATGACCCGCATGGGGTGGCCGTCGGGCGGCGGGACGGTGTAGGTGAGGGAGACCTCGACCGGTTCGCCCGCGGTGAGTTCGACGCGGGCGTGGGGCACCGGGGCGCCGAAGAAGGCGGCGAAGGGGTCGCCGTCCTCGGCGGGGCGCTGGACGTCGTCGAAGTACGTGGTGCCCGCGACGGTCAGCTTGAAGGGCCCGAGGCCCTTGAAGCCGAAGGTGTGCGTGCCGGTCTCGCGCGGGGTGAAGGTGCCGGTCAGTTCGACGCTGTGCAGGGTGTCGTGGGTGACGCCGTCGGGCAGGTCGTCGCCCATCCACTGGATGTGGCCGTTGGGGGCCGAGCGGGTGCCGAGGACGTGGTCCGCGCTGTCGCGGCAGACGGCGCGCAGTTCGAAGCCCGGGTCGGCGACGGGGAGTTCGGTGTTCGGGTCGGCGCCGAGGGAGTAGCTGAGGCTGCCGTCGGGGAGGGCGGCGGTGAGGCCGTCGAGCGGGGAGACGGTATGGGCGGGGAAGACCGTGGCGGAGCCGCCGCCGAGGACGCGGGCGTCGCGGGCGGCGGCGCCGATCAGCGCGATGCGGCCGGGCTTCAGCGGCAGCGCGCCGTTCTCGTTGCGGACGAGGACGAAGGAGCGGCGGGCGATCTCGCGGGCGAGCGCCTCGCCGTCGACGGTCGCGGGCGGTGCGGTGACGACCGGTTCGGCGCCCCCCAGGATGCCGACCCGGGCGGCCAGGCGCAGGACGCGGCGGACGGCCTCGTCGACCTGGGCCTCGTCGGCCTCGCCGTCGCGGACGGCCTGTGCGAGGGCCTCGCCGTAGACGGTCCGCGGGCCGGGCATCGCGATGTCCAGGCCGCCGGCGAGGGCGCCGGTGGTGGAGCGGGCGGCGGTCCAGTCGGAGACGTTGATCCCGTCGAAGCCCCATTCGCCGCGCAGGACCTCGTTGACCAGGTAGTGGTGCTCGGTCATGGTCGGGCCGTTGACGGAGTTGTAGGCGGTCATGATGCCCCAGGGGTGGGCGTTCTCGACGATCGCCTCGAAGGGGGCCAGATACAGCTCGCGCAGGGCGCGTTCGCTGACCAGGTTGTTCACCGTGAGGCGGTCGGTCTCGGCGTCGTTGGCGACGAAGTGCTTGACGGTGGTGCCGACACCGCCGGACTGGACGCCCCGCACGTACGCGGCGCCGATCCGGCCGGTGAGGTACGGGTCCTCGCTGTAGGCCTCGAAGTGGCGGCCGCCGAGCGGGGAGCGGTGCAGGTTGACCGTGGGGGCGAGCAGGACGTGGACGCCCTTGCGGCGGGCCTCCTGGGCCAGCAGCACGCCTGCCCGGTGCGCGAGTGCGGGGTCCCAGGTGGCGGCGAGGGCGGTCGGTGAGGGCAGGGCGACGGAGGGGTCGTCGGCGCTCCACTTCACCCCGCGGACGCCGATCGGGCCGTCGGACATGACCAGCGACGCCAGCCCGGCCTCCGGCAGGGCGGGCAGGCTCCACATGTCCTGGCCGGCCAGCAGCCGTGCCTTGGCGTCCAGGTCGAGCTTGCCGAGGGCCGCCTCGACCGCCGCCTCACGCCGTACTTCCGCTGTCTCCGTCACGTCGGCACCTCCACGTCGAAAGCCGCTGGATGCTGACATCGTGCCCGCGTTACCTGTAATGCGGTAGGTTTCGTTATCTTCTCGAAACAATCGATCGCTCGTCATGTCGTACGGTGACGCCATGACGGCCAGGGCGAGAAGCGGGGAACGGCGCGCGGAGATCGTGCGGGCCACGCTGGAGGTGATCGCCGAGCGCGGCTACCGGGGAGCGAGCCTGGCCGCGGTCGCCGAGCGGGTGGGGCTCACCCAGCAG
The DNA here is from genome assembly GCF_036014075.1 of Streptomyces violaceus. Lineage (NCBI taxonomy): Bacteria > Bacillati > Actinomycetota > Actinomycetes > Kitasatosporales > Streptomycetaceae > Streptomyces > Streptomyces violaceus. Next base: position 6,274,296 of record NZ_CP107911.1, on the reverse strand, counting down.
GGGCTGCTGCACCACTTCCCGACGAAGGAGGCGCTGCTGGTCGCGGTGCTCCAGGATCGGGACCGCTGGGACGCGATGCCCGCCGGGCGGCTGCGGCTGGACCTGCTGGCCTCGCTGGTCGAGTACAACGCGATGCGGCCCGCCATCATCCAGACCTTCTCGGCACTGCTCGGCGAGAGCGTCACGGAGGACCATCCGGCCCGCGCGTACTTCACGGAACGCTACGTCGAGGTGCGCGCCGGCATGGCCGAGGTGCTGCGCGCCGAGTACGGCGACCGCCTGCCGAGCGGCCTCACGCCCGAGCGGGCCGCGCCCCTTCTGGTGGCGATCCTGGACGGCCTCCAGTACCAGTGGCTGCTGGACCCGGAGTCGGTGGACATGGCGTCCGCCTTCCGGGACTTCCTGACCCTGCTCGGCGAGAGCCCCGACTGAGCCCCCATGGCGTAGATCGCTCCTGTCAGGCCATACTGCCGCCGTCCGGCACCACGTCACCGCAGCACCCCCCACCGCGACGGAAGGCCTGAACCTCCTTGAACTCCATACGTGTTCGCCTCGGCGTCCTCGGCCTCGCCCTGCTGACGGGCCTCACCACTCCCACCCCGGCGAGCGCCGCCGAGAAGGCCCCCTCCCCCACCGTCGAGGAGCAGCGGCTCGACAGAGCCGCCCCCCAGGAGATACTGCGCCGCTCCGGGTTCGACACCGTGGCCCCGCGGCTGGCCCGGGCACTGGACGCGGCCCGTTCCTACGGGGAGGCCCGCCAGGCCGTCGCGCAGGAGGGGGCGCGGCTGTGGCGCCGTGCGGTGGACCGGGCGCAGGGGCGTGGACCGGCGGGCGGTGACCTCAGCCGGGACGACGACCGCCCCCTGTACTGGGCGCGACTCGGCATGACGCGTGAAGTGCGCACCTGGGAGCCGGATTTCGGCCTGACGGCCCGACAGCGAGCCGCGCTGCTCGACCAACTGGAGCGCACCTCGCGCGGCCAGACGGCCATCGGATATCCGCACGGCAAGGGCCTGAAGCGGATCCTGCTCACCGGCTTCGACCCGTTCACCCTGGACCGGGACATCCGGATCTCCAACCCGTCCGGCGCCACCGCACTGGCCCTCGACGGCACGGTGATCGAGACGGCGGACGGTCCGGCCCGGATCGAGACGGCCGTGTTCCCGGTGCGCTGGCAGGACTTCACTCAGGGCACGGTGGAGCGCACGCTAAGGCCGTATCTGCCGAAGGTCGACCTGTTCACCACGGTCAGCCAGGGCCGGGTCGGGCGGTTCGACATCGAGCGCACCAACGGGGCCTGGCGGGGCGGCTTCGGGGACAACGACAACATCGGCCGCACCGAGACCGTCCCCGTCACCGACCCGGCCTCCCAGCCGCAGTGGACGACGACCACGCTGCCGTACCGGGCGATCGTCGCCGCGGACACCGGCCGTTTCCCCGTGTACGACAACACCAGCGTCACCGAGATCCCGGCGGGCGGCACCGAGTCCGTCGTCCGCCCGGACGGGCCGACCCCCGGCTCGACCGCACGGCAGGGCGGCGGCGGGGACTACCTCTCCAACGAGATCGCCTACCGCGCGACGCTGCTGCGGGACCGGCTGGGGCTGCACGACCGGCTGCCGGGCGGGCATGTGCACACGCCCGTGCTCCAGTTCGGCGCCGGGAACACCACCGAGGTCACCGACCCGGAGTTCATGCGGAACCGGCTGGACATCATCGCCCAGGTGCGGGCGATCCTGAAGGCGGCTGCGGAACAGCGGTGACGGCCCCTTCGCCGTCCTCGCCACCCTCTCGGATCTCCTCACCGAGCAGTTCACGCGCCATGAGGGTGGCGCCCGCGACCGCGCCCGGCATCAGGAACACCGCGACGAGCGGGACCAGGAAGGCCACGGCCAGCGGCGTGCCGAAGCCCCAGACCAGGGTCTTGCGGGAGCGCAGCAGGGTCAGGCGGGTGCGCAGGTCGACGCCGCGGCGCTGGAGGGCGACGGCGGTGAGCTCCTCGGTCAGGAAGAACCCGGTGACGAAGAACCCGAGCACCGGTACGGCCGTCTGGCCGACGACCGGGATGAAGCCGCACGCGAACAGCAGCACGCCCCACAGGGCGGCGCGCACGACGATGCGGAGGCTGTCGCGGGCGGAGATCCACAGTTCGCGCCAGAGCGGCAGGCCCGACTCGGGGGCGTGGCCGTCCGGGGACACGTCCCGGTCGACCTTCTCCGAGAGGTTCTCGTAGAAGGGCTGCCCGACCAGCAGCGTCACCGCGGTGAACGTCACGACGGCGAGGAGCAGGGCGAGGGCGAACAGCACGGCGGTCAGGAAGCCGCGGAAGAGCCCGAGCCACGGGCTCGACCAGTCGTCGGCGAACGGCGTCGCCCAGGTGACGGCGTCCTCGCCCCACAGCGCCAGCGCGACCAGCGCCGCCGCGTACAGGACCAGGGTGATCAGGCCCGGGACCAGCCCGAAGCCGTACTGCTTGCCGTGCCGGGCCACCCACCGTTGGCCCTTCAGGAGGTACCGGAACCCCGCCCCGAGATCGCGCATGGGCAAACCCTATCGGTGCAGGCAGAACCAGGCCGGTACGGGGCCATCCGGGTCACCGGTGACACCAACGCGGCCTTGTTGCCGTTGAGTCGAACCGGTACACCTCGCCGTACCGATCTCAGGAAGCCCGAGGAGGTACGCGTGCGCACCACGAGAACCGTTCCCGCGAGACCTGTACTGATCGTCACCCTCAGCCTCGCGACGGCGGGCTTACTCCTGCTCACCCCGCACACCGCCGGCGCGGACCCGAAGCCCGTCACCCGGGAGGGCGCCGCCGTCGACGACCGCGCGGCCCGGGCACCCGAGAGCGCGGCCAGGCGCGCCCTGACGGCCGAGACCTCCACCGGCCCCGCGACCCCCACCCGGGGCTACCCCCGCCGCCAGGTCCTCTCCCCCGACCCGCACAACCCGGGCGACAAGTCCCTGAAGCTGGGTCTCACCCCTTACCACGCGATCGCCCCGAAGCTGAACACCCTGCAACGCCTCGGCGACCGCGTCAGTGTGGAGGTGACCGGCCGCTCGGCCGGCGGCCACCGCCTCTACCTGGTCACCGTCACCGCCCCGGAGACCACCCGCCAGGCCCGCGCCCAGGAGCGGATGCGCGAACTGATCGAGAACGCGCCCGCGTCCGCCGCGAAGTCCCGCGAGATCAAGCACACGTACAAAGCACCGGTCTTCGTCAACAACAACATCCACGGCAACGAGTGGGAGGGCACGGACGCCTCCCTCAAGCTCATCGAGCAGCTCGCGAAGGCCAAGGACGCGAGGACCAGGGACCTCCTCGCGCACAGCCGCCTGTACTTCAACATCACGGCCAACCCGGACGGCCGTATCGCCGGCACCCGCGCCAACGCGAACGGCTTCGACCTCAACCGCGACTTCGTGACGGCCTCTCAGCCCGAGACCCGCGCGATGCGGCAGATCCAGCTCGACAAGCAGCCGACCGTCCTGCTCGACCTGCACGGCTACGTCAACGGCACGCTCATCGAGCCGACCACTCCCCCGCACGGCGAGAACTACGAGTACGACCTCTTCCTGAAGAACTCCTACGCCAACGCCCTCGGCATGGAGTCCGCCGTCAACGCCCTGGGCTACACGCCCGCGAAGGACGGTGTGGAGCCGGCCCAGATCCCGTTCCGGGACCAGGAGGAGGGCTGGGACGACTGGCCGCCGATCTTCACCCCGCAGTACGCGGCCTTCCACGGCACGGTGGCCGCGCACACGGTGGAGATCCCGCTGGCGGTGAACAACGAGGAGTACGACACGCTCCCCGTCCCGGAGCTGCGCCGCCGCTCGGCGGTCAACACGGCCGTGGCGGGCGCCGCCGTCCGCGCGACCCTGAACCACGTCCGCGAGCACCGCACCGCCCTCGTCGCCGACCAGATCGAGGCCTTCCGCCGCGGCTCGGCCGGCGCCCCGCAGGTGCCGGTGTCACCGCGGACGGTCCCCGGCGTCCCCGGCATCGGCCCGGAGGACGTGTACACGACCCGCTTCCCCCGCGCCTACGTCATCCCGCCGGGCGGCTCGCGCACCCAGCGCTCGGCCCCGGCCGCCGCCCGCCTCGTCGACCACCTCCTCGCCAACGACGTCCGCGTCACCCGCGCCACCCGCACCTTCCGCCTCGCCGGACGGACGTACCCCAAGGGCGCGTACGTCGTCGACCTGCACCAGCCCAAGCGCGGCATGGCGAACGTCCTGCTGGCCGACGGCCGGGACATCAGCGACAAGGTGTCGGTGATGTACGACATCTCCGGCTGGAGCCTGGGCCGTCTGTGGGGCGCCACGGTCGAGCAGGTGACCTCGGGCAGCCTGCGGGGCGCGCCCCTGCGCCCGGTCGCCGAGGCCGCACCCGTCGCCCGGGTGGCGGATCACGGCAACCTCCGCCTGCGCCTGACCGACCCACGCGAGATCGCGGCCCTCAACACCCTCCTCCGGCAGGGAGTTGCGGTACGGCAGGCACCGGACGGCAGCGCGATCGTGCCGTCGTCGGCACGCCGCAAGGCGCTCTCAGCCGCCCGCACGCACGACGTCTCCTTCACGGCGACGCGGCTCAAGGGCGGCACGCCCCTGCACCGCCTCCGCGTCGCCGCCGCCGTCACCCCGGGTGAGCTGTTCGCCCTGCGGGAGATGGGCTTCGACGTCACGCCGGTCTCGACGGCCGTGCTGAACGCGGGCTTCGACTGGTCCGGCACGGACGTGCTGTTCGTCTCCGTCGGCCTGGACCACGCCTCCCTCACGGCCCCCGCCCGCAAGGCCATGGACGCCTTCCTCGACGATCACGGCCTGGTCGGCCGGGGCGCGACGGGAGCGGCTCTGAACGCGGCGGCGGATCTGCTGGCCGTCAAGCCGGTCGAGGGCAACCCGGACGCCAACGGCGTCGTACGAACAAGGAACACGGGCCGCATCACGCACGACGCTCCCGCCCACGCCTTCGTCTACGCCCCGCTGTGGTTCACGGACCTCGGCCCCGGTGTGCGCGAGGAGCAGTCGTACGCGATCGGGAACCCGCTCGTCTCCGGACACTGGCGCCCTCTGGGGGGCGGCACCGGCGGCCCCGCGGCGGCAGCGGGACAGGCCTCGGTGGTCAGCGGCGGCAGGACGGTCCTGTTCGGCACCGAACCCCTCTTCCGGGACCATCCGAAGGGGGAATTCCCGCAGGTGGCGAGGGCATTGTTCACAGTGGCACACAGCGGTTCAGATGAGGAGAGCGGATGACGCAAGAGATCCACGGCACCGTAGCCGACGGCTTCGAGGGGGTGCGCGAGGAGTTCGCCGCGTTCGTGGCCGGGGAACGCCCCGACTACGAGGGCCAGCTGTGCGCCTACGTCCACGGCCGCAAGGTCGTCGACCTGTGGGCGGGCACGGACGCGGACGCCCTCTACGGCGTGTTCTCCTCCACGAAGGGCGCCGCCTACCTGGTCGTGGCTCTCCTCGTCCAGGACGGCACGCTCGAGCTGGACCGCAAAGTGACGTACTACTGGCCGGAGTTCGGGGCCGAGGGAAAGGGCAACCTGACCCTGCGCGATCTGCTCGCGCACCGGGCGGGTGTGGTCGGCACGGACACCGGCTTCAGCCTGGCGGAGCTGGCCGACGACCGGCAGCTCGCCGAACGCCTCGCCGACCAGCGGCCGTTCTGGCGCCCCGGCACGGCGTTCGGCTATCACGCGCTGGTCAGCGGCGCCCTGACCGGCGAGGTCGTACGCCGCGCCACGGGCCGCACGCTCCAGGAGATCTACCAGGAGCGTGTCCGGACCCCGTACGGCCTGGACTTCCACCTCGGCCTGCCCGCTCCCCAGGAATTCCGCTTCCGCAGCACCCAGCCGATGACCCCGACCCCGGACCAGCAGACCCTCCTCGACGCCACACCCACGGGCCCGCACACGCTCACCTCGATCGCCTTCAACCGCAACGCGGCGGAACCGACCGACCTGGCCACACTCCCCAACATGCCGCTGATCCGTGCCAAGGGCCCGGCGTCGGTGGGCGGAGTGGCGTCCGCGCGGGGTCTTGCCGGGATGTACGCGGCGGCGATCAGCGGGGTGGGCGAGCAGGCGCCGCTGCTGAAGCCGGACACGGTGGCGGAGTTCGGCCAGTTCCACTCGGTCGGCTACGACCTGGTGGCACGTGCCCACAAGTCGTTCGGCCTCGGCTTCCAGACGACGGCTGACACGTGGCACCCGTTCCTCGGCGCCGGGACGATCGGGCACAGCGGTGCGAGCGGCTCGCAGTCCTTCGCGGACCCGTGGAGCGGCCTCGCCTACGGCTACACACGCCGCCGGTTCGCCTTCCCGGGCGGGGCGGCCCCGGAGAACAACCGCCTGGCGCAGGCCATCCACAGGGCGGCGCTCGCCCACTGACCCCGGGCACGAGCGGAGGCCGCACCCCACGTCCAAGGGTGCGGCCTCCGCGTACGCAACGACTGTGGTCAGACCAGAGTCACGGTGATGTTCCCGCGGGTCGCCTTCGAGTACGGGCACACCTCGTGGGCCTTCTCGACGAGCGACAGCGCGGCACCCCGGTCCACCTTCGGTATGTCGGCGGAAATCTCGACGATGATCCCGAACCCGTCCCCGTTCTTCCCGAGACCGACCTTGGCGGTGACGGTCGCCCCGGTGAGGTCGGCCCCCACCTCACGGGCGACGACACCGAGGGCCCCCTGGAAGCAGGCGCTGTAGCCGGCGGCGAACAACTGCTCGGGATTGGTGCCGGCGCCACTGCCACCCATGGCCTGCGGCGGATTGACGACGACGTCGAGCCGGCCGTCATCGGTGGCCACGCGCCCGTCGCGCCCGTTCTCGGCGGTGGCGACGGCGGTGTACAGGACGTCGGACTGCTGGATCGGCATGCGGTTGTGTTCCTTCGGTCGTCCGCCGCGGCTCGCGCCCGGGCCGAGCGGATTCGGAAAAAACTTACCGCATGTCGGAAACCAACAGAAGGCGTCAGAGCTTGACGATCATCTTCCCGGTGTTGTCACCGCGCAGCACACCCAGGAAGGCTTCGAGGTTGTTCTCGATGCCCTCGACGACGGTCTCGCGGTACTTCAGCTCACCGGAGGCGACCCAGGGGGCGACCTCGCGCACGAACTCCGGCTGAAGGTCGTAGTGATCGCTCACGAGGAAGCCCTCCATACGACCGCGGGTCGCGATCAGCCGGGCGAGGTTCTTCGGACCGGGAGCGGGCTCGGTGGTGTTGTAGACGGAGATCATCCCACATACAGCGATCCGCCCACCCTCGTTGAGGGACCCCAGGGCGGCCTCCAGGTGATCACCACCGACGTTGTCGAAGTACACGTCGATCCCGTCCGGGGCGGCGTCGCGCAGCTGCCGGCCCACGGGGCCGTTCTTGTAGTTGAAGGCGGCGTCGAAGCCGTACTCCTCGACGAGCAGCTTCACCTTCTCGTCGGACCCGGCGGACCCGATGACCCGGGAGGCGCCCTTCAGCTTGGCGATCTGCCCGACCTGGCCGCCCACGGCACCGGCGGCACCGGACACGAACACGGTGTCGCCCTCCTTGAAGGAGGCCACGCGCAGCAGACCCGAGTAGGCGGTGAGCCCGGTCATGCCCAGCACACCGAGGTACGTCGACAGCGGCGCGGCGTCCGGGTCCACCTTGACGGCGTTCTTCGCGGCCACGACGGCGTACTCACGCCACCCGAGGAAGTGCAGTACGTGATCCCCGACGGCCAGCCCCTCGACATTGGAGGCCACGACCTCGCCGACGGCACCGCCCTGCATGACCTTGCCCAGCTCGAAGGGGGCGACGTAGGACTTCGCGTCACTCATGCGGCCACGCATGTACGGGTCCACGGAGAGGTACTTGTTCCGCACGAGGACCTGCCCCTCGCCCGGCTGCGGAACCTCCGCCTCGACGAAGGCGAAGTCCTCGGGCTTCGGCCAGCCGACGGGGCGGCTCGCCAGGTGCCACTCGCGGCTGACGGCGGGGAGGGTGGGGGTGTCGGTCATGATGCGCCTGTCCTCACTGGCTCGCGGGGTGCTTCAGTAACTGAAACAACCATGCTCCTCAATATTTGAGGTTGTCAAACAACCGGGTACCCTCGATTCCATGGTTTCCACCACATCGCCCCCGGAGTCCCACCACCCCGACGCGCTGACCCTCGAGGTCGTCGAGCTCATCGGGGAGGTCGTGGCCCGGTTCCACGAGGACTACGAGGAGGCGGCGGCGGAACACTCCCTCACCGGGGCGCAGGCGCGGCTGCTGAGCCTGCTGTGCCTCGAGCCGCTGCCCATGCGGAGACTTGCCCGGCGGCTGAAGTGCGAGCCGTCCAATGTCACGGGGATCGTGGACCGACTGGAGGCGCGGGGGCTGGTGGAACGGCGGCCGGATCCCGCGGACCGGAGGGTGAAGGTGGCGGCGGCGACGAGTGAGGGGCGGCGGGTGGCTCGGAGCCTGCGGGAGTCCCTGCGGTTCGCGCGGGAGCCGTTGGCCGGGCTCTCGGAGGGGGAGAGGGTGGCGTTGCGGGATGCGCTGAGGGGGATGCTGGGGGTTGTGTGACGAGCTGATCCGGATCGGTGCTCGGGGTTTCCGCTGAGGCCGGGGCGTTGCACAGCTCGGCGCGGCGAGGTGCTCGGCGTCGGTGCCGGTGCCGGGTGGGGTGCGCAACCCGGCGTAGCGGGGTGCCGCTGCGCCCACCCGTGCCGCCCCCAGCGGCACGCATGCCCGCAGCTAGGCGGACCCGCAGCCGCCGACGCACGGAAGGGGACGTGTCGGGGGGTGTCCGCCCGCAGCGGTTGGCGCGTCAACGAACAGCTAGTCGGCGTGAGACCCCATCGCACCGTTCCGAGGACGGACACCCCCCGGCGCGGCCCCGACCCACCCCCCACCGCGTAGGCGCGCTACGCGCACCACCACAGGAAGCGGTTGCACGTCTTCGTCGGGGGCGGTTCCGGCGTCGGTGTCGGCGCCGGGGTCGTCGGGTCCGCGGTTCGTGTCGGCGCCGGGGCCGGAGGGGCGGCCGTGGGGGCCGAGGTCGGGCGGCTCGGGGAGGATTCAGCCGTGGGAGACCGGGTCGGCTCGTCGTCCTTCGACTTCTCGTCCTTCGGGGATCTGGAAGCCGACGGGGAGTCAGACGCCCCTGGGGAAGGGGACCTCGACGCTCCCTCGACCCCGGCCTTGTCGCCCGCGGGGCGGACCGTCTCGCCCGCCTCCGCCGGCTCACCCTCGGCCTCCGCCGGCTTCGACGTCGACTTCGGTGCGTCCATGCCCAGCTCGGCGAGGCTCAGCCCACCCGCCGCGAGCACGAACCCCGCCGCGACGAACAGGACCCGACGCCGCCGCCGGCGATGCGCGGCCGCCTTCCGGTCCCGCCGGCTCGCCCCGCCCGGACCGTCAGCGACCGGCCCGTGCTCACGCCCGCGTCCACGCCGACGAGCGGCACGCCCCAGCGGCTCACCATCGTCGTAGTCGTCACGCTCACCGTCGGACTGACCCGACCCACCAGACCCGTGCGACTCGCCCGACCCACGCAACTCGCCGGAGTCATCGTGATCGCCGTACTCACGCTCACGCCAGCGCAGCGCATCCGCCGAGGTGCCACACCCCGGGCACGCCAGCGCGCCGTTGAGGTGCCGTCGGCACGGGTCGCAGTAGTCCATGACGCGGGAAGATTAAGTTCCACGCCGGTCACGTTCCTAGATCCAGCTGTGAAGGTTCTGCACGAACCCGCCACACCCCTGGTTTCGAAACTGTCGAAACCGTTATGCGCGCGACCCATTGACACCCCGACCGCCCCGTCCTTACTGTCACGCCAGCATTTCGAACGTGTGCCGAAATCTCGAACACGTCGAACTGAACCGAATGACTGACGGAACTGAGCCGACGAAGCAGCGAGGGACAACCGCCGTGCGCATCACCGGAATCAGCACACACGTGGTCGGGACGCCTTGGCGCAACCTGACGTACGTCCAGGTGCACACCGACGAGGGGATCACCGGAGTCGGCGAGACCCGGATGCTGGGACACACCGACGCCCTGCTCGGTTACCTGAGGGAGGCCGAGGCCAACCACATTCTCGGCTCCGACCCCTTCGCTGTCGAGGACCTCGTCAAGCGCATGAAGTACGGCGACTACGGCCGCGCGGGCGAGATCGTGATGTCCGGTATCGCCGTGATCGAGATGGCCTGCTGGGACATCAAGGGCAAGGCTCTCGGCGTCCCCGTCTGGCAGCTGCTGGGCGGCAAGGTCACCGACAAGGTCAAGGCGTACGCCAACGGCTGGTACACCACGGAGCGCACGCCCGAGGCGTATCACAAGGCCGCTCAGGGCGTGATGGAGCGCGGCTACCGGGCGCTCAAGATCGACCCCTTCGGCACGGGCCACTTCGAGCTGGACCACCAGCAGACCCTGTACGCCGTCTCCCTGATCGAGGCGGTCCGGGACGCCATCGGCCCCGAGGCCGAGCTGATGCTCGAGATGCACGGCCGCTTCTCCCCCGCCACGGCCGTACGCCTGGCCAGGGAGCTGGCCCCGTTCAACCCGGCGTGGCTGGAGGAGCCGGTCCCGCCGGAGAACCTCAAGGCGCTGGAGAAGGTCGCGACCAAGGTCGACATGCCCGTCGCCACCGGTGAGCGCATCCACGACCGGATCGAGTTCCGCGAGCTGTTCGAGAGCCAGGCCGTCGACATCATCCAGCCGGACGTCGGCCATATCGGTGGAATCTGGGAGACCCGGAAGCTCGCGGCGACGGCCGAGACCCATTACGTGCTGGTGGCCCCGCACAACGTCGGCGGCCCGGTCCTCACCGCCGCGTCGCTCCAGGTCGGCTTCACCTCCCCGAACTTCAAGATCCTGGAGCACTTCAACGACTTCGCGGACGCGGAGATCAAGAAGGTCGTCAAGGGCGCCCCGCAGGTGAACCCGGAGGACGGCTGCTTCCACCTCTCCGACGCCCCCGGACTGGGTGTCGAGCTGGACGTGGACGCCGCTGCCGAGTTCCCGCAGCAGCAGGCCCGTTTCGACCTCTGGGCGGAGGGCTGGGAGCAGCGCAAGCCCAAGGGCAGCCAGTGACCGTCCGACCCCCGGAAACCCGGAACCGGCAACCGAAACCTTCGAAAACCGGAGGAGCGACGTGAGCACCGCGGTAGTCATCGACGCCCCGGGCGAGCACCGCCTCGTCCCGCACGAGCCCCGGCAGCCCGAGGCCGGCGAGGCGCTGGTCCGTGTCCACGCCTCGGGCATCTGCGGCAGCGACCGTGAGGTCTACCAGGGCAACCGCCCCGAGGGCTATGTGCGCTACCCGCTCACGCCGGGCCACGAGTGGTCCGGGACGGTCGAGGCCGTGGGCGCGGGTGTCCCGGGGGCCCTCGTCGGCCGCAAGGTCGTGGGCGAGGGCTTCCGCAACTGCCAGGTCTGCGACCGCTGCCACGCGGGCGACACGACGCTGTGCACGGCCGGTTACGAGGAGACCGGGTTCACCCAGCCGGGCGCGATGGCGACGACACTGACGCTCCCCGCCCGTCTGCTCCACACCCTCCCCGACGACTGCGACCTCACCGCCGCGGCCCTTCTGGAGCCCGCCGCGTGTATCGCGGCCGCCGCGCTGAAGGCGAACGCGCAGCCCGGCGAGCGGGTCGCCGTGGTCGGCACCGGCACGCTCGGCATGTTCGCCGTGCAGTTCCTGAAGGCGAACTCGCCGGCCGAGCTGCTGGTCGTCGGCACCCGCCGGGACCGTGAGGCGCTGTCGCGGCAGTACGGCGCGACGGACTTCCGGACGAAGGACGAGGAACTCCCGGACGACATCGACGTGGTGATCGAGACGGCCGGGTCCGCGGACGCCGCCCGGATCTCCGCGGCCCTACTGCGACGGGGCGGCCGACTGGCCCTGACCGGCATCCCGGCCCCGGGTGCCGACGGTCTCGACCCGACCGACCTCGTCGTGAAGCAGCTGGAGGTGCACACCGTCTTCGGTGCTCCGCCGGACGCCTGGGCGTACACGGTGCGGGTGTTCGCCGCCGGTCTGCTCGATCCGCTGCCGCTGGTGACGCACGAGCTGCCGCTCGCCGAGTTCTCGCAGGCCATCGAGCTGGTGGGAGCCGGCGATCCGAAGGTGGGCAAGGTGTTGCTCCGCCCGTAGACGTACGCCGGTACGGGGGCAACCTGACGGCTCCCGTACCGGCGTACCCCACCTCGACCTCACCTTGCCGTACCCAGAGCCGCGAACCTCGTCCGAAATATCGAACCGAAGGACATTCCTGTGACCGACGCTTCCGCCACGGCAGCCCGCAGGCCCGGTGAGCAGGCGCTCGCCGACCTCGGCCTGAAGGCGCCCGCCCTCGACCCCGCCGACGCCTCGCCGCACTCCTTCCCCGGCGGCGGCCGCTGGCGCACCGAGATCCCCTCCTGCGAGGGTCCCGAGGCGCTGGCGGTGGTCCTGAAGGAGGCCTCGCGGCTGGACGTGCCGATCCACCGGATCAGCCAGGGCAGCGGCGTCTGGATGCTGACCGACGCCGAGATCACCGAGATGGTCGAGTCGACCGGCGAACGCGACATCGAGCTCTGCCTGTTCACCGGCCCGCGCGGCACCTGGGACATCGGCGGCTCGACCCGGACCGACTCGCGCGGCGGCGGCCTCAGAGCCCGCGGCCACGACGCCGTCGCCGGATGTGTCGAAGACGCCGTCCGGGCCACGGAGTTGGGCGTCAAGTGCCTGCTCGTCGCCGACGAGGGCGTGCTGTGGACCCTGCACCGGGCGCGCGCGGCCGGCATCATCCCGGCCGACACGACCCTCAAGGTGAGTGCGCTCATCGGGCCGGTCAACCCGGCGGCGTACGCGGTGTACGAGAACCTGGGCGCCGACTCGATCAACGTGCCCAGCGACCTGACGCTCGATCATCTCACCGAGATCCGCCGGGTGTCCGGCGCTCCCATGGACATGTACATCGAGGCCCCCGACGACCTCGGCGGCTACGTCCGGATGTACGAGGTCGCCGAACTCATCCGGCGCGGCGCCCCGTTGTACCTGAAGTTCGGCCTGTCCAAGGCGCCCGGGATCTACCCCTACGGGCACCACATGCGGGAGTTGACCCTGGCCACCGCCAAGGAACGCGTGCGCCGCGGCCGGCTCGCCCTGGACCTCCTGGCGCGCCACGGGGCGGACGGCGACATGGCGCCGCTCGGCTCGCGACTGCCGGGCGATCTACAACGGTTCGAAATCTCGGCATAACGTTCCGGAAACTCGGCTTCACAAAAGAAGACACAGCCGACCACAATCCGACACATCTCTTCTCGGTCTTTCCGGCACGACCACCCGGAGCGACTTCGCGCCTCCCAGACCGAGCCCTGCACACAGATCAAGGATGATCAATATGCGTAACCGCAGAGCCGCTCTCGCCGCCATAGCCGGAGCCGCGTCCCTCGCCCTGACCCTGTCCGCCTGCGGCCAGAACAGCGAGGGCGGCAGCAACGAGAGCGATGGGGACGCCAAGGGAGGCACCATCGGCATCGCGATGCCGACCAAGTCCTCCGAGCGCTGGATCGCCGACGGCAAGAACGTCGTGACGGAGCTGGAGTCCAAGGGCTACAAGACCAAGCTGGTCTACGGCGAGGACGACCCGGACCAGCAGGTATCGCAGGTCGAGAACCTGATCACGCAGGGCGTCAAGGCGCTGATCGTCGCCGCCATCGACAACAAGTCGATGAACAACGTGCTCCAGCAGGCCAAGGACGCGAACATCCCGGTCATCTCCTACGACCGCCTGATCCTCGGCACGCAGAACGTCGACTACTACGCGTCGTTCGACAACGAGAAGGTCGGCGAGCTCCAGGGCACCTACATCGTCGAGAAGCTCGGCCTGAAGGACGGCTCCAAGAAGGGCCCGTTCAACATCGAGCTGTTCGCCGGCTCCAACGACGACAACAACACCCGCTACTTCTTCGGCGGCGCGATGAAGGTCCTCCAGCCCTACATCGACAAGAAGCAGCTCGTCGTCGGCTCCAAGCAGACCAAGCTCAACCAGGTCACCACCCTGCGCTGGGACGGCGGCACCGCCCAGAAGCGCATGGACGACATCCTGACCTCGGCCTACAAGAGGGAGCGCGTCGACGCGGTTCTCTCCCCCTACGACGGCATCTCCATCGGCATCCTGTCGGCGCTGAAGTCGGACGACTACGGCTCCAAGAGCAAGCCGCTGCCGATCGTCACCGGCCAGGACGCCGAGGTCGCCTCGGTGAAGTCGATCATCGCCGGCCAGCAGTCGATGAGCGTCTTCAAGGACCTCCGCAAGCTCGCCAAGGTGTCCTCGAACATGGTCGACGCGCTGCTGAAGGACAAGAAGCCCGAGGTCAACGACACCAAGACCTACGACAACGGCTCGAAGGTCGTCCCGGCCTACCTGCTGGAGCCGGTCGCCGTCGACAAGAGCAACTACCAGAAGGAGCTCATCGACTCCGGCTACCTCAAGGAGAGCGACGTCAAGTAGTCCCCGCCACCGACCGACGATTCACCACTGATTGGAAGGCACGACCATGGCGGGACCCGTCCTGGAAATGCGCTCGATCGTCAAGACCTTTCCCGGCGTCAAGGCGCTCTCGGACGTCACGCTGAACGTCCGGCAGGGCGAGGTCCACGCCATCTGCGGGGAGAACGGCGCCGGCAAGTCGACCTTGATGAAGGTCCTCTCCGGCGTCCACCCGCACGGCACCTACGAGGGCGACATCCTCTTCGAGGGAGAGGTCTGCCAGTTCAAGGACATCCGAGCCAGCGAAGAGCGCGGCATCGTGATCATCCACCAGGAACTGGCCCTGGTGCCCTACCTCTCCCTCGCGGAGAACATCTTCCTCGGCAACGAGCACGCCACCCGCGGGATCATCAGCTGGACCGAGACCCTGCGGCACGCCACCGACCTGCTGCGCCGGGTCGGTCTCACCGACCACCCGGACACCCGCGTCGCCGACATCGGCGTGGGCAAGCAGCAGCTCGTGGAGATCGCGAAGGCCCTGTCGAAGAAGGTGAAGCTACTCATCCTGGATGAGCCGACCGCCGCGCTGAACGACGAGGACAGCGGCAAACTCCTGGATCTCATACTGGAGTTGAAGAAGCAGGGCATCACCTCGATCATCATCTCCCACAAGCTCAACGAGATCCGCAAGGTCGCCGACTCGGTGACGATCCTCCGCGACGGCCAGACCATCGAGACCCTCGATGTGAAGGCCCCGGAGACCACCGAGGACCGGATCATCAGCGGCATGGTCGGCCGCGACCTGGAGCACCGCTTCCCGGAGCGGTCGCCGCACCAGCCCGAGGAGGGCGTGGCGCCCGCCCTGGAGATCCGGGGCTGGACCGTGTTCCACCCGATCGACCAGCAGCGCAAGGTCGTCGACGACGTGTCCCTCCAGGTCCGGCGCGGCGAGATCGTCGGCATCGCGGGCCTGATGGGCGCCGGCCGCACCGAGCTCGCGATGAGCGTCTTCGGGCGGACGTACGGCCGGTACGCGGCCGGCACGGTCCTCAAGGACGGCACCGAGATCCGTACCAAGACCGTTCCCGAGGCGATCAAGCACGGCATCGCGTATGTCACCGAGGACCGCAAGCACTACGGCCTCAACCTCATCGACACCATCAACCGGAACATCTCGCTGAGCGCCCTGGGCAAGGTCGCCAAGAGCGGTGTGGTCGACGAGCACGAGGAGCGCCAGGTCGCCGAGGGCTTCCGCAAGTCCATGAACATCAAGGCGCCGACCGTCTTCGAGCCGGTGGGCAAGCTGTCCGGCGGCAACCAGCAGAAGGTCGTCCTCAGCAAGTGGATCTTCTCGGGGCCGGACGTGCTGATCCTGGACGAGCCGACCCGCGGTATCGACGTCGGCGCCAAGTACGAGATCTACACGGTCATCGACCAGCTGGCCGCCCAGGGCAAGGCGGTCGTCTTCATCTCCTCCGAGCTGCCCGAACTGCTCGGCATGTGCGACCGCGTCTACACGATGGCCGCGGGGCGGCTGACCGGTGAGTTCTCGAAGGCCGAGGCCTCCCAGGAATCGCTGATGCGTCAGATGACGAAGGACAAAGAGGTATCCCGATGAGCACGGACGTGACCGCTAAGACGCCGGCCCCGGCGCCGACCGGCAAGGGAGGGGAGGCCACCGGCACCGGACTGCTGCAGCTGATGCTGGACGGTATGCGCCGCAACATGCGGCAGTACGGCATGCTGTTCGCCCTCGGCCTGATCGTGGTCCTGTTCGCCGTGTGGACCGACGGCGACCTGCTGCTGCCGCGCAACGTCTCCAACCTGGTGCTGCAGAACAGCTACATCCTGATCCTCGCGATCGGCATGATGCTGGTCATCATCGCGGGCCATATCGACCTCTCGGTCGGCTCGCTGACGGCGTTCGTCGGCTCGATGGCCGCCGTGTTCATGGTCAAACAGGACATTCCCTGGCCCCTCGCCGTGCTGCTGTGCCTGGCCGTGGGCGCGGTCGCGGGCGCCGTCCAAGGGTTCTTCATCGCGTACGGCGGCATACCGTCGTTCATCGTGACCCTGGCGGGCATGCTGATCTTCCGCGGTCTGACCGAGATCTTCCTGGAGGGCCAGACGCTCGGCCCGTTCCCGGAGGGCCTGCAGAAGGTCGCCAACGGGTTCCTGCCCGAGGTCGGCCCGAACACCAACTACCACAACCTGACCCTGCTGCTGGGCTTCGCGATGATCGCCTTCGTGATCTTCCAGGAGGTCCGTGACCGCAAGCGGCAGCAGGAGTTCAACCTGGACGTCCCGCCCGCCAAGCTGTTCCTGCTGAAGCTGGTCGCGATCGGCGCCGCCGTGCTGACGCTGACGATGCTGCTGGCCAGCTACAAGGGCGCCCCGATCGTGCTGCTCATCCTGGGCGTGCTGCTCGTCGGCTTCGGCTACGTGATGCGCAACGCGATCATCGGCCGCCACATCTACGCGATCGGCGGCAACCTGCCCGCGGCCAAGCTGTCGGGTGTGAAGGACAAGAAGGTCACCTTCCTGGTCTTCCTGAACATGGGCATGCTCGCGGCCCTGGCGGGTCTGGTCTTCGCCGCCCGCTTCAACGCGGCCTCTCCCAAGGCCGGCCTCAACTTCGAGCTGGAGGCGATCGCGGCCTCGTTCATCGGCGGTGCGTCGATGAGCGGCGGTGTCGGCACCGTGCTCGGCGCGATCATCGGTGGCCTGGTCCTGGGCGTGCTGAACAACGGTATGAACCTCGTCGGCATCGGCACCGACTGGCAGCAGGTCATCAAGGGCATGGTGCTGCTGGCGGCGGTCGGGTTCGACGTGTGGAACAAGCGCAAGGTCGGTTCGTAAGTCAGATCGGGGCCCCGCCGGAAAGGCGGGGCCCTCTCCTTATCGGGAGCCGCACGCATGGAACTGAACAGACGCACGGTCATCGCCGGAGCAGCGGCGGCGGGCATAGCCGCCACCACCCTCGGCGGCACGGCGCACGCCACGGGAGGCAGGAAGCCGGTGAAGACGCTCTTCGGCAAGCTCGCCGACGGCACCAAGATCTACAGCTGGTCCCTCGAGAACGGCGGCACCCGCCTGAAGGTCCTCTCCTACGGCGGCATCGTCCAGTCCCTGGAGATCCCCGACCGCCGCGGCCGCTACGCCAACGTCTCCGCGGGCTTCGACAACGTCGAGGACTACGTCGCCAGCAGCCCGTACTTCGGCGCCCTGATCGGCCGCTACGGCAACCGCATCGGCAAGGGCAAGTTCACCCTCGACGGCAAGGACTACCAGCTTTCCGTCAACGACGGTGAGCAGAGCCTGCACGGCGGAGCCAAGGGCTTCGACAAGCGCGTGTGGGACATCGAGCCGTTCACCAAGGGCTCCGACGTCGGTCTGCACCTGTACTACACGAGCGTCGACGGCGAGATGGGCTACCCGGGCACGCTCAAGACGAAGGTGACGTACACGCTCACCCGGCACGGCGACTGGCGCGTCGACTACGAGGCCACCACCGACAAGGCCACCGTCGTCAACCTCACCAGCCACGTCTACTTCAACCTGGCCGGCGAGGGCAGCGGCACGATCGAGGACCACGAGCTCCAGATCGCGGCCTCCCGCTACACGCCCACCGACTCGGGCCTGATCCCCACGGGCGAGCTGGCCAAGGTCGCGGGCACCCCCTTCGACTTCCGCAAGGCCAAGCCGATCGGCCGGGACATCCGCGTCTCGCACCCGCAGCTGGTGACCGCCAAGGGCTTCGACCACAACTGGGTCCTCGACAAGGGCATCACCGCCCGCCCCGAGCACGTCGCCACCCTGCGCGACCCGGCCTCCGGCCGCACGATGAAGATCGCCACGAACGAGCCGGGCCTGCAGTTCTACTCCGGCAACTTCCTCGACGGCACGCTGACCGGCCCGTCCGGCCGCACCTACCGGCAGGGCGACGCGCTCTGCCTGGAGACGCAGCACTTCCCGGACTCGCCGAACAAGCCGAAGTTCCCGTCGACGGTGCTGCGGCCCGGGCAGACGTACCGGACGACGACGATCCACACGTTCGGCTGCTGAAGATTGGACCGGTGACAAGTCTTCACAGGTGGAACACAAGTTCTGACCGGGTTCCCAACGGTTGAACAGTGTCACCACAGTCTCCGTATGTATGGGCGGCCCGCGCTCCCCCGCGCGGGCCGCCCTTAAACGTCGGGTCCGGCCGCCCCCAACGGACCCGCCTCATACGGAGGTTCCATGGCCGACAACGTCACGTCGCTGTTCCGCAGCACCGCGGCGCACAGCCCGTCGATGGCGGCGTTGACACGTGAGGGCGGCGAAGGCGCCGGGCCCGTGGACTTCTGTATCCCCTGCAACCCGTACTTCCCCACCCCGGCCATGTTCGACGACATGTCGGCCAGACTGCGCGACATCATCACGTACTACCCGAGCGGCGCCGACACCATCACGGCCGAACTGTGCAGCCTGCTCCAGCTGCCCCCGCAGTGCGTGGCCATGGGCAACGGTTCCACCGAGCTCATCACCTGGATCGATCACCTGCTGGTCCGCGAGTCCCTCGCCATCCCCGTCCCCACCTTCGGCCGCTGGACCGACCAGCCCATGGAGACCGGCAAGCGGGTCGACATGTTCCCGCTCCAGGAGTCCAGCGGCTTCGCCCTCGACCTCGCGCAGTACGCCGAGTTCATCCGCGCCCGGGGCACGCGCGTCGCGGTCATCTGCAACCCGAACAACCCCGACGGCGGCTTTCTGCACAAGCACGCCATCGTGCAGTTCATGGACGCCATGGCCGACCTCGACCTGGTCGTCATCGACGAGTCCTTCCTGGAGTTCGCGGACGCCGAGGCCGAACCGTCCGTCGTCCAGGAGGCCATGCTGCGGCCCAACGTCATCGTGCTGCGCAGCCTCGGCAAGAACTTCGGCCTGCACGGCATCCGCTTCGGCTACCTCGTCGCCAACCCGGCGCTCGCGGGCCGCGTCCGGTCGATGCTGCCGAAGTGGAACCTCAACTCCTTCGCCGAGCACGTGGTGTTCATGCTCAAGGAGCACGGCTCCGAGTACGCGCAGAGCCTCCAGCAGGTGCGCCGCGACCGGCTCGACATGGCCAGCCAGCTTTCCTCCCTGCCGGGGCTGACGGTCTACCCGTCGCAGGGCAACTTCCTCTTCGTGCGCCTCCCCGTGGGCGCCGAGGGCACCGTGGTCCGGGATCGGATGCTCACCGAGCACCGGATCCTGGTCCGCGAGTGCGGCAACAAGATCGGTTCGTCCAGCCGCTTCCTGCGTCTCGTGGTGCGCCCCCAGGTGGACGTGCGTCGCCTGGTGTCCGGCCTGGAACAGGTGCTCTACGGGACGTCCAGGAGGGGAGCCGCCGTACCGGAGCTGGGCAACGGGACCAGCTACAGCTCGGGTACGGCGGCCGTGGACCGTCTGGTGAGCGAGACCAACGGGTCGGGCATGCGGGGGCTCGCCGCTCAGGCCACCGGTTTCGGTGGTCCGGTGCCCGCCGCGGCCCCGGCTGCCGCCGGCACCGGCATGCCGCTCCCCGCCGCCGCGTCCGCCGTGCCGGCGGGTGCGGGTGCCGTGCCCACGGGGCCAGGCGGTGGGATGCCGATGCCGGCGGCAGCGCAGATGTCACAGATGGGGCAGATGGGGCAGCAGCAGATGCCGCAAGCTGTGCCGCAGGGCCTGCCGCAGCAGATGCCGCAGGCCGTGCCCCAGCCGGTGCCGCAGCCCGCTCCGCAGCGCATGGCCGCGCCGGCGCAGCAGCCGCTGGCGCCTGTGGCCCAGGCACCGTTCCCCACGCCGGCCCCAGCCCCGGCGCCGGTCCCTGCTCCGGCGCCGGCTCCCATGCCCACTCCTGCCCCGGCGCCTGCCGCCACCGGGCCCACCCCGCCGGGTGTTCCCGCCCGGGGTGGGCTGACCGCGGCGCAGGTCAGGGGGACGAACGGGCTTTCGCCCGCGCCGGCTACGGGGTGGCCGGGGGCGCAGGCGGCCTGGCCCAACGCGGCGGGGATGGGGCAGGCCGGGTAGTGCGGCGGGTGCGGGTGCGTTGTGGCTGGTCGCGCCCACGCGGCGGAGCCGCACGTCAAACACAGCCCCGCGCCCCTGACGGCCGATCACAGGGTCAGTAGGCCACGGGCCATCCGCTGCTCCAGTTCAGGAGGTTGACGCCCAGCTTGGGTGTGCCGTTGTCGTTGCCGTCGTAGTAGTGGTAGACGATCAGGTCGCCGTCGACGTCGTTCATGATCGACTGCCCGCCGGGGCCGATGACGCTGCCGTGCGACTCCAGGACGGGCGTGCCGCCGTTCTTCATCAGGTCGACGCCGTTCTTGTCGCGGTACGGCCCGGTGACGCTGGAGGCACGCCCGACCTTGACCTTGTACGTCGAGCTGGTGCCGGCACAGCAGGTGTCGTAGGAGGCGAAGAGGTAGTAGTACCCGCCCCGCTTCACGATGAAGGGCGCCTCGACGGCCTTGGTCCCGGTGGGGCGGGAGGCGAGCGAGTAGCGGGTGGTGTTGGAGGAGAGCTGCTTCCCGGTGGACGGGTTGATCTGGATCATCTTGATCCCGGTCCACCAACTACCGAAGGACAGCCACCACTTGCCGTCGTCGTTGACGAAGAGGTTCGGGTCGATGGCGTTGAAGTCGCTGGCGGAGTTCGACGTGTAGACGGTCCCCTGGTCGGTCCAGCTGCCCGGCTGGCCGGTGCTGGAGGTCGCGAGGCCGAGGGCGGACGTGTTCGAGCCGAACTTCGAGACGGAGTAGTACATCAGGTACTTGCCGCCGTGGTACGAGATGTCCGGCGCCCAGGCCTCCGGCACGGAGGAGTAGTTCCGCCACCAGCTCGGCCTGCTGGAGAAGGCGTCGCCGCCGTTCCTGAAGGCGGTGCGGTCACCGGACGTCTTGTTGCTGATGCCGCCGCCGGTGGCGTAGAGCAGGTACTGGCCTGACGAGGTGCGGATCATCGACGGGTCATGGGTGACGATGTCGCCGGTGACGCGGCCGGGGTTGGGGTACGCGGACGCCGTGCCCGGGATGAGGGCGAGCAGGAACGCGGCGGGGAGGGCGAGCAGGGCGGTTCTCTTGCGCAGGGTGGAGCGACTCATGCGGGTCCTCCTTGCGGTGGGGGCTTGCGGTGGGGGTGAGAGCACTGACCGATATCTCGAACAGTGATCGCAAGTTCGAACGGGACCGTAGAATCGAACCCCTTGCGCGTCAATGGTCCGCGCAGCAACAGGTGCGTCCGGCGAGGACTAGCCGGTCTTACACCACCGGGCGCGCAGACTGAACGCCGCGCTCTTCGGCCGGCGTTCGCGGGTGAACACTCCCTTCTTGTTCCCGTCGACACGGAAGACTCCCGGCGCCGTGGCGAAGTCGGCGAAGTTCCAGATCTGCTCGCCGACGACCGCGTCGACACGGTCGAACACCCGGTGATACACGTCGAGCAGCTCCGTCTGGTACTCCTCGGTCCACGGGCTGGATACGACGCTGCGCAGTCCGGGGTAGGTGTCCGCTCCGTACTCGGTGATGACGATGGGCTTGTCGTACGCGGCCCACTGCCGCAGTTCCGCTTCCAGGTTCGTCTCGGCCCCACCCAGGTCGTTGGGGCCGAAGTACCAGCCGTAGTAGCGGTTGAGGAGCAGAACGTCGAACAGGTCGCTGACCACGCACTGGTCCGGGTCCCCCATGAGCGCGTTGACGTAGGCGACGGGCCGGGTGGGATCCAGCCGGCGCGCCTCGGTCGCCAGCGGTGCGAAGTAGTCGCGCGCCTCCGGCGCTACGTTGTCGGGCTCGTTGGCGATGGACCACAGCACCACACTCGGGTGGTTCTTGTCGCGCGCCACGAGCTCCCTCACCGCCTGCAGGTGCGTACTGAGGGTGCTCTCGCTCGCGGTGTCGGGCGAGAACGTGGAGACCTTCCGGCCGGAGGCGAAGACACCTCCCGCGATGTTGAGGTTCAGGCCGACGGCCGCGGTCTCGTCGATGACCACCACGCCCTGTCGGTCCGCATAGTCCAGGACCTCCTCGGCGTACGGGTAGTGCGAGGTGCGGAACGAGTTCGCGCCGGTCCACTCCATCAGGGCGAAGTCATGCACCATCAGGATGTCGTCGTGACCCCTGCCGCGCACGGCGGCGTCCTCGTGTTTGCCGAAGCCCTTGAAATAGAACGGAACTCCGTTGATCAGGAACTTTGTGCCCCGTACCTCCACCGTGCGCACGCCCACGGACTGCCGGTAACTGTCGACGAGCTCGCCGGAGCCGCTCCACAGCGTGGCCTCGAGTTCGTAGAGATAGCCGTCGCCAGGCGCCCAGGGGTGCACGTCCGCGACCCTGAGGATCCCCGCCGCCCCGGTGGCGGTCTGGACCTCGACCCCGGAGGCATCGCGCAGCGACACCCGCACTTCGTGCTCCTCGGCCTGCGTGGTGCCGTCCACGCGGTAGGTGACGAGGCCGGTCGTGTCCTCGAAGGTGGTGGTGACGGTGATGTCGGTGATGTGGGCGGGGGGCGTGGTGTACAGCCACACGGGCCGGTGCAGGCCCGCGTAGTTGAAGAAGTCGTGGAAGTATTTCTGCACCCGGCGGCCGTCCTCGCGTTCCTCCACTTGGCCGGGGGGTATCGACGCCCAGGTCAGTTCGTTGTTGACCACGACGGTGACGCGGTTCTCCGCACCCGGCCGGATGTGCGCCGTGACGTCGGCCTCGAAGGGGGTGTAGCCGCCTTCGTGCCGTGCGACCTCCACATCGTTGACCCAGGCGGTGGCGCGATGCGTCGCGGCGTCGAAGCGGAGTACCGTCCGTTCCCCCGCCCACCGGGCGGGAACCCATACGTGCGTCTGATACCAGACGTCGCCGACGTGGTCACGGACGTTCACGTCCGGGAAGATGTCGTTGTAGCTGGCCGGCACGGGGATGTCCACGGCGCCCGCGAGTGCCGAACTCCACCAGCCCTCGGTACGGCCGACGCCCTCCGCGTCCAGGCGGAAGCTCCACAGGCCGCTCAAGGATCGGCGTTCACGAGTGGGACCGTCCTGAGGACGAAGCATGGTTGGTTCTCCCGAATTCGTTGTGTGCGTGTCGACGCGACGGTCGAAGACGCGACGGTCGAAAAGGTCTACTTGATACCGGTGTTGGCGATGCCCTGGATGAAGTGCCGTTGCAGGGCGAGGAAGAGCAGGATGATCGGAGTGACGACCGTGACCGCCCCGGCCAGCAGCAGGCCGTAGTTGGTGCCGTTGGCTCCCACGGAGAAGAGGGCTAGGGCGACGGGCAGCGTGTAGTAGTCCTCGGTCTGCGCGACGACCAGCGGCCACAGGAAGTTGTTCCACTGCGCGAGAAAGGTGAGGATCGCCAGCGTCGCCAGCGCGGGCTGGGTCAGGGGGAGGATCACCCTGAAGAAGATCCGGGATTCGCCCGCACCGTCGAGGCGTGCCGCCTCGACGAGGGCGTCAGGGATGTCCCGGATGAACTGCCGCATGATGAACACGCCGAACGGTGTCACGAGGAAGGGCAGGACGAGTCCGAGGTAGGAGTTGCCCAGGCCCATGTTGCTGACGAGCACGAACAGGGGGACGAAGGTCGTGACGCCGGGGATGATCAGCATGGTGAGGACGAGGCCGAACAGCAGACGCTTCCCCGCGAACTCGATCTTCGCGAAGGCGTATCCGGCCATCGAGCAGAACAGCAGATTTCCCAGAACACAGGCCACCGCGACGAGTGTGCTGTTCAGGAAGTACAGTCCGAAGTTCTGCTTCGACAGCAGCTGTTCGAAGTTGGCGAGGGTCGCGGACCGGGGGAGCCAGGAACTCGGATGGGCGACGATCTCACCCGTCGGTTTCACCGAGCCGAGGAACATCCAGGCAAACGGCGCCAGCGTCGCGAGGAGCCCCAGCACGAGGGCGCAGTAGAGGACGATACGAGCCGTAGGGACGCGCCGGGACGGACGCCGGTCCCGGAAAGACGGAGCGGTCGTTGCGGTGGGGGCGGTCATGTCAGGCCTTCGCTCGGAAGATGCGGAACTGCAGGAGGCTCAGCAGAGCTATCGCGGTGACCAGCACATAGGACGCGGCCGAGGCCATTCCGTAGTTCCCGAAGCCGAACTGTTCGTAGGCGTAGTAGCTGATCGACGTCGTGCTGTCCAAGGGGCCGCCGCTCGTCATGACGAACGGTTCCTCGAAGAACTGGAGGTAGCTGATGCTGAGCAGAACGGCGACGACCAGCGTGGTGGGCCGCAGCAGCGGCAAGGTCACGCTGCGGAAGGCACGCCAGGGGGACGCGCCGTCCACAACGGCCGCCTCGTGCAGCTCGGGAGGTATCGACTGCAGTCCGGCCAGGAAGATCACCATGGGGATGCCGAAGTGCCGCCAGACCGCCATGAGGATGAGGGCCGGCATGGACCAGTTGGGATCGTTCAGCCAGTCCGGCCCCGAGACCCCTACGACCGACAGGACCGAGTTGATCATCCCGTCGGGCTTGTAGAGATACCTCCATACGACCGCTATCGCCACGATGCTCGTCACGACCGGGGCGAAGTAGGCGACCCGGAAGAAGCCCTTCGCCCGCTGGATCCCGGAGTTGAGTGCGACGGCGATCGCAAGGGAGATCACCATCGTCAGAGGGATGCCCACAGCGACGAAGTAGAGCGTGTTCAGAACGGCGCGGACGAAGGTGGGATCGGCGAACAGCGTGGCGTAGTTCTCCAGGCCGACGAAGTTCACGCTGAAGGGCGTCTCCACGTCCTTGCTGGTGATGTCGGTGACGCTCATCGACAGGGACGAGAGGACCGGCCAGAGGCCGAAGGTGGCGAACAGCAGGACGAAGGGCGAGCAGAAGGCCCAGGCGACCAGTGTGCGCCGCAGGCGTCCGGAACCGCCCCTCGGCCCCCGGGGGCGCCGCCTGGTGAAAGACCTCTCGCGTGCGGGTTCCACGGAGGTGGTCGTGGTCATCGAGGCTGCCCCGTTCCGATCGAAGACGCCTTCGCCTGGACCCGTTCCAGAGCCGCCTCGGGCGATGAGACACCCTTGGCCACCTTCTCGATCTCGGCATCGAGGACCGCGGTGACCTGCTTCCACGTGGTGACGCTCGGGGTGGGCAGCGCGGTCTCCAGCTGGGACCGGAAGACGGCCAGCGTCGGATCCGACTTGAGCTTCCCCTCACTCCAGGCCGACTGCACGGCGGGAAGGTCCCCGGACAGTTCGTACCAGTCCTGCTGGACGTCGGGCCGGGAGAGCCACCGGATGAGCTTCCAGGCACCGTCGCGGTTCTTCGCCTCCTTGAAGACCGACCAGTGCCCTCCCCCGATGTAGCCGGCGTTGGACTCCGGCCCCTTCGGGAGCGCGACGACCCCCACCTTGTCCTTGACGAAGTCCGCTCCGCCCGCCTCCTTCAGCAGGGCCGTCTCCCAGGGGCCCGCGATGAGTGCGGCGGTGGAACCGTCGACGAACTGCGGCTCGATCTCCCCGAGGCTCACCGGCCCGTTGCGGCTCGCGGTCTTCGACGTGAAGAACGACTGGTAGAACTTCATCCCCTCGAGGGCCTCGGGCGTGGTGAGGGTGAATTCGGTGCCGTCCTCGTTCATGAGGTGCGCACCGGCCTGCCACATGAAGGGCAGCACGCTCTGCCAGCTCTGCGCCACGCCCGTGGGCAGCGACAGGCCCCACTTCGCACCCTCCTTCTGGAGGGCCTTGAGGAACGGGCCGTACTCCTGCCAGGTCTTCGGCGCGGACACTCCGGCAGCCCGTGCCAGATCCTTGCGGTAGAAGAGGGAGCGCGTCTCCACATACCAGGGGACGGCGTACGTTCCTCCGTCGAAGGTGGTGCTCCGGGCCGCGCCCCGGTAGAAGGACGAGGTGTCGACGAGACCGGCCGGCACCTGCTCGAGTCCGCCCGTCGAGGCGAAGTTCGTCAGGTCGGCGGCTCCGACGAGGGTGGCATCGGGCGTGTCCTTGGAGGCGATCGCCGTTTCGACCTTCTTGGGGTAGTCCTGCCACGGGATGGCCGTGACTTGCACCTTCGCGTCCGGGTTTGCCTTCTCGAAGCGGGCGGCCAACTCGGGCAGGCGCTCGCCCTCGGTGCCCATGGCCCAGACGCTGATGTGGCCCTTGGCCTGTGAGGTGCCGACGGGAGCGCCCGCGGCGTCCCCGCCTTTTCGTGTATCGGACCGGCCGCACCCGGTCAGGAGCAGTGTGACGGCCAGGCCGCCGATGAGTGCTTTGGGAATATATGAGCGGAACATCATTGTCCGTCTCCTCTCCACCCGATGGATGGTGAGCGGCTCTACCGCACGCTGCGGTGTGGGTGAGCGAGACCGTACAGCGAAAACAGAACACATGCCATAGTTTCAGCAAGGGCAGTGCCGTCGGGCGAGTGGCCGCACCGCACACCGCCCATCTGGGCTCGGGGGCATGCATAGGCTGGGGGTATGACCGAAGAGACGGCAGCCCGTCCGGCCACTCGCCGAGGCCCCTATGCCAAGAGCGCACAGCGCAGGGCCGAGATCGTCGCCTCGGCGACCGCCGTGTTCGCGGCGCGCGGCTACCGCGGAGGATCTCTGAGGGAGATCGCCAAACAGCTCGGCATGAGCCTGACCAGCGTCGTGCACCACTTCCCCAGCAAGAGCGCGCTCCTCGTGGCCGTCCTCGAGAACGCCGATTCTGCGAGCATCGACTCCTTCGAGTCGGACAGCCGGGGAAAGGGTGTGGCCTACGCGGTCCTGCAGTACGTCCGCCGCAATCTGGCACGACCGGAGATGCTGCGGCTCCTCGCCCTGCTGGCCGCGGAGGCCTCGGCCACCGACCATCCTGCGCACGACTGGTTCCGTGACAGGTACGAGCGGGTCGTCACCGCTTTCACGACCGCGGTACGCCGGGACCAGGACCTGGGTCGCATCTCGAACCGGAGGAACCCCGAACTGATCGCGGCGGCTCTTGTCGCGATGTGGGACGGGCTCCAGCTCCAGTGGCTCATCGACCCGCGGCGTGATCTCATAGCCGGGATTTCGGCCGGGTTGGAGGATCTGCTGGGCGATCCCACCGTCGGCAGCCGGCACCCGTAGCGGTACCGGGCGCCCCTCCCGGCCGGGCATCGGCGGCGGTGCCCGCCCCGGCCTCCGGCGGACGATCCCGTCGATCAGGGAGCCGGACTCGGTGCGGAGCCGCCGATGACGATCACGCGGTGGCCGTACCCGTCCCCACCTGTGTCCACCGCAATACAGCGCATGCAGACTGGAGTACGGGAAGGGGGAGACCAGGGCTTCGGCGCGAAGGGAGGACGCCCTGTGGAGTTCCGGTTGCTCGGGACCGTGGAGGCCCACCTGGGTGCGCGTCCGGCGGATCTCGGCCATGCCAAGCAACGGTGCGTGCTGGCCGTGCTGTTGTACGACGCTGGCCTGGTGGTCTCGGCGGAGCGGCTGATCGACCGGGTGTGGGGCGAGAACCCGCCGGGCTCGGTCCGCAACATCCTGTCGGGGTACGTCGGCCGGCTGCGTACGGCCCTGCGCGCCGCGGGGGCCCGCGGTGTCCGCCTGGCGCGCAGCTCCGGCGGCTATCTGCTCGACATCGACCCCGAGTCGGTCGACGTCCACCGCTTCCGCCGGCTGGTGGCCGAGGCCCGTCACACAGCCGACGCCGGTCAGGCCGCCGACCTGCTGCGCGACGCCCTCGGCCTGTGGCACGGGGAGGCCCTGTCGGGCCTGGTCGGTCCCTGGGCGGAGGAAGCCCGGGCCGGGCTGGGCGACGAGCACCTCACGGCGGAACTCCAGTACCACGAACTCGGATTACGGCTGGACCGTCACCCCCATGCACTGGAGCGGCTACGGCACCTGGCCGCCGCGCATCCGCTGGACGAGCGGGTCGTACGGCACCTGATGACCGCGCTCTGCCGCGGCGACCGCCAGGCCGAGGCGCTGGAGGCGTACGAGGACACCCGCCGCCGGCTGGCCGAGGAGCTGGGCGTCGACCCCGGACCGGAGTTGCGGACCCTGCACCGGCAGATCCTCCAGAGACCGGCCGAACCGCCGGATCCCGTCGGCGGTTCCCGCGTGGTGCCCGCCGAACTGCCCCACGACGTGGCGGGGTTCAGCGGTCGCGGGGAGTCGATGGACCGGCTGGCCGCGCTGCTGGCGGGGGACGAGCCGGCCAGGGCGTCGGTCGTGATCTCGGTGATCAGCGGCGCGGCGGGGGTCGGCAAGACCGCGCTGGCCGTGCACGTCGCCCACCGGGTGCGGGACCGGTTCCCCGACGGCCAGCTGTACGTCAACCTGCGCGGCTACGACCACGAAAGCGCACCCATGGACCCACAGCAGGCGCTCGGCCAGCTGTTGCGCAGCCTGGGCCTGACGCCTCAGCAGATCCCCTCCGACCCCGACGAGCAGGCCCGCCGCTACCGCTCCCTGCTGGACGGGCGGCGGATGCTCATCATGCTGGACAACGCCGCCTCCGTCCGCCAGGTCCGCCCGCTCCTGCCCGGCAGCCCGACCTGCCGCGTGCTGGTCACCAGCCGCCACCGGCTGACCGGCCTGGTCGCTCAGAACGGCGCCGAGCCGCTGCGCCTCGACGTCCTCGCCCCGCACGAGGCACGGGCGCTGCTGGCCGCTGTCCTCGGCGAGCAGCGTGTGGCCGCCGAGCCGGAGGCTGCCGAGGAACTGGCCCGCCGGTGCGGGCTGCTGCCCCTGGCCCTGCGAGTGGCCGCCGCGCACCTGCTCGGCGACCAACACCGGCCCCTCGCCGGCCTCGTCGCCGAGCTGGCGGACGGCGACCGGCTGGCCACGCTGGAGCTGGACGACGACCGCTCCTCCGCCGTGAGCGCCGCCTTCGACCTCTCCTACCGCGCCCTGGCCCCGGATGCCCAACGGCTCTTCCGCCTCCTCGGCCTGATCCCCGGCCCCGACCTCACCCGCCCTGCCGCGGCGGCGCTCCTCGACACCTCCGAGTCCCGGGCCGGGGCCCTCCTCACCACCCTGGCGACGGCCCACCTGATCGAGTCCCCCGCACCCGACCGGTACCTCTTCCACGACCTGCTGCGCGACTACGCCCGTGAGCGCGCCGCCGCCGAGGAGCCGCCGCCGGAGCGGGCGACGGCCGAGGAGCGGCTGTTCACCTCCTACCTCCGCACCGCCGAGACGGCGGGCGGCGCCCTCCCCTGGCAGTACCCCCAGCTCCCCCAGGACCCGGCCGGCCCGGACGGAGCCCCCGCCGCCACGCCGGACGAGATCACCGAAGCCCGGAACCGGCTGGAATCGGAACGGGCCAACCTGCTGGCGGCCGTGGAGCACACCGCCGACTCCGGCACACGCCCCTTCGCCTGGCGCCTCATGACCGCACTCCTGCGCTACTGCTGGCTCGACCTGCCGCGCGGCGTCTGGCAGTCCGCCGCCCAAGCCGCACTGCGAGCGGCGCAGGCCGACGGAGACAAGCTCGGCCAGGCCGCCATGCACCGCAGCCTGGGCATCGCCCACTGGGACATGGGCCACCATCCCCAGGCCATCGACCACCACACCCGTGTCCTGCGGCTGCACCGCGAGACCGGCGATCCACTCGGCCAGGCCCTGGCCCTGGGCGGACTGGGCCTGGTGGACGCGGAGGCGGCCCGCCTCGACGACGCCCTGGAGCACTTCACCGAGGCACTCCAACTGTCCCGCGAGGCCGGTCGCCTGGACGCCGAGGCCCAGGCCCTGATCGGCCTGGGCCTGGCATACCGGGACCGCGGTCGGCTGGAGCTGTCCGCCGGGCACCTGGAGGAGGCGCTGCGCACCCTCCGCAGGGCCGGTGCCGGTGACGAGACCCACCGCCTGCCCGCGCTCAGCGCGGTGTACTGGGAGCAGGGCAGGCTCCGGGAGGCGGCGAGGGCGCTGGGTGCGGCGGAGGACGGGGACGCCGGGGACTCCGGAGCGGTGCTCTCCGAGCCGCGGAACGCCAACCCCACCACTCTCGACATCGCCGCCCGGATCGAGTTGGACCTCGGCCACCACGAGAAGGCCCTGACGTACGCCGAGCGCTCGCTCCTCCTCGCCGAGAACACCGGCCGGCGCCGGCTACTGGCGATAGCCCTCACGACGCTGGCCGACGCCCATCTGCGGACGGGCCACGCGGAGGAAGCCGCGCGCACCCACGCGCGCGCCCTGTCCATCGCCCGCGAGGTGGGCAACCAGCGCACCGAGGCCGAGACCCTGCTCGGCCTCGCCGAGGCCCACCGCGTACGCCGGCGCCACCGCGAGGCGCTGGACTGCGCCCGCCAAGCGCTGGCCCTCGCCCACCGGGGCGGCTTCGATGTCGTCAAGGCCAGGACACTTACGGAGCTCGCGGCCGTCCACACCGCGCGCGGACACCCGTCCCCGGCCCGGGCACGGGCCCACTCCGCGCTCTCCCTCAACCGCCGCACCGGCCACCGCCTGGGCGAAGCCAGAGCCCTGGTCGCCCTCGCCCGCGCCCTGCGCGCCGTCGACGACCCCATGGCCGATTCGGTGCGGCGGCGGGCCCGGGCCATCTACCTCGACACCGGCGCCCGCCCGCCCGACGACCTCATGTGACGCCGGTGGGGGCGGCGGCACCAGCCACCACCCCTGTCGGCTGCCGCCGGCCGATCAGCACATCTCGACGCGAGGGCTGTACTTCTCACCGCCCGCGCTGTCCTGCGTGTAGGTGTAGTAGAAGCCCTTGCCCTTGCAGGTGCCGCGCGCGGTCAGATCGACGTTGGCGGCGGACTGGGTGGCGGAGCCGACCTTCACGTCGGATCCGTTGTTGACCCACTTGTACGTGGTCACCGTGACGGTCTGGGAGTCGTCACCGGCACAGCCCCGGCGGCCTCCCGCGCCGGAGAGGTCGTTTCCGGTCTGCACCACGTTGTCGGCGTACAGCTCGCAGGCCTTCACCTTCGTCTGCGGTGCGGAGGCCTGCGCCGAGGACGGCGCGGCCGCGGCCATCGGGGTCGCCAGACCCGCCACCGCGACGGCGGCAAGGGTTCCAGTCAGAATCCGACGCTTGATCATGTTCAGCTCCCCGTAGTCGTGTCGGGCTTTCACCGGGTACACGAATGGGGCCGCCGCCCCGCATGTCAGGCATTGCTGTGACGCCCATCACTCGTGAGGCGCCTGCCGGTGCCGGCGTCGCGGCCGAGCAGCCGACGGAGCCGACGTACGGCCCGCGTCCGGTACCGGGCCGCTGTCCCCCGCCCTATCCCGAGAATCCGCGCCGCCTGCTCGGTCGTGTAACCGTCCAGATCGACGAGGATCACCACGCTGGCCTGCTGGCGCGGCAGTTGATCCAGCAGCCGGACGGCCTCGATCTCGGCGGTCCGTTGCTCGACGCCGCCGTCCCAGACGCCGAGGGCGCTCCGGTGCGGGTCGCCTCCCTCTTCTGCGGTCGGCACCTGCCTGCGCTCACGCCGCCAGGTGTCGCGGGTCGTACTGGCCAGCGCGGAGAAGGCGTACGCGGCCGGTTCCGGATGCTCGAGGAACCTTCGCGGCCGCGAGGCCAGTTTCAGATACACCTCGTGAACGGCGTCCTCACCCCCCTGCGCGGCCCCGCTGAGGGCGGCCGCGCGGGCGTACAGCTTGGGCAACATCCCGCAGAACACCTCGTCGAACGACGTGCCGCGGGCTTCGGTGGATGACTTGCTCATTGATCCTGCAATCCCCATGAGTACGTGCGGAGCGTCTTGCGGGAGGACTCTTCTCCGCTCGCGTGGAAGGGGGATTGAGGAAATGTTGAGCGGCTACGGGGCCGGGGTGGCCGGCAGATCGACCTCGGCGCGAACGGTCTTGCCGGGCTGCCTCCGGAGTACTTCCCAGCGGTCGGCGAGCGCGTCGACGAGAAGGAGGCCGCGACCGCTTTCGTCGAGAGAGCATGGGGGGTGCACTTCTCCCGGCCCGGGCGGGTGCGACCCGGCACGCGCGTCACTGACTTCGATGCGCACGCCACCGGTGACGAGAGTGAGCCGCAGCTCGAAGTCCCGTCCCGGTACGCGGCCATGTGTCACGGCGTTGGCGGCCAGCTCGGCGACGATCAGGGCGACGGAATCGGAGGCGTCCGTGCCGTGGGGGACGCCCCAGTCGTGCAGCTGGTGAGCGGCCAGGCGCCGAGCGAGGCGGGCGCGCGGGGTGGCACTGAGGGGCTGACTGAACACACGTACGGTGACCGGGTGCTGGGGGGTTGTGGAGGCGGTCGGTGCTGTCATGCGCCCAATGTGGCGGGTCGGAGACGGAGTTCTCCAGGCCGGCGCCGCGTACGCTGCCGGAGCGTACGCGGTGACGGAATGGACAGTACTGGTGACGGCCCGTAACCATTCCTCCGGGAGGTGATCGACCATGGTCGATGGCGAGCCGGAGTCGTCGGACAGTCTGCGGACGTTCGGGGCGGTGGTCCAGGGCTTACGCGAACATGCGGGGCTGAGCAGGGAGGAGTTCGGCGAGCTGGTGCGGTTCTCCAAGCACACGGTGGCGTCTGTGGAGCTCGGGAGGCGGATGCCGGATCCGGAGTTCGTGACGCGGGCGGAGGAGGTGTTCGG
This sequence comes from Streptomyces violaceus, assembly GCF_036014075.1. NCBI lineage: Bacteria > Bacillati > Actinomycetota > Actinomycetes > Kitasatosporales > Streptomycetaceae > Streptomyces > Streptomyces violaceus. Next base: position 6,241,343 of record NZ_CP107911.1, on the reverse strand, counting down.
GAGGACGGGGGCGTTGCGGAAGGCAGCGGGGTGTCTGGAGCGGCAGCCGGGGTTGGCGGCTTGGTTTCGGCGGTGGGCTCGACTGGAGGCCATGGCTATCACGCTGTACACGTACGAATGCCGGTTGGTGCCGGGCCTGCTGCAGACCGAGACGTACACGCGAACGCTGTTCACGAACCAGCTCCCGCCACTGAGCGACGAGCAGATCGAGGCGCAGTGGGTGGCTCGGGCGGAGCGGCAACGGCTGCTGCGCGAAACGCCGAACACGGCCTTTGGCTTCATCCTGGAAGAGCACCTCTTCCGGCGGCGCACTGGCGGAGTGGAGGTCACGCGGGAACTCATCGACCACGTGCTGGAGATCGCCGAACTGCGTAACGTGGAGATCCAGATCATGCCGACGGAGCAGGACACACACGCGGGACTGGACGGACCCATGCAGTTGCTGGAGACCCCGGAGAACAAGTGGTTCGCGTACTGCGAAGGGCAGGAAAGCGGGCAGTTCATCGCTGACCGAAAAGGTGGTCAGCATGCTCCAGATGCGGTAGGCAGCCTTCCTCACCCACGCCACCAAGTAGCAACTGTCGGGCCGCCCGCTTCTTTGCAGTGTCGTGCTTCCACGGCCTGCCTCAAGGGCGCTTCGCGTCGCCTTCGGCGATCGGCTGGCGGCCGCCCCTTGACTCAGTCCGTTCCAGCACGGGAGAGAAACGAGCGAGCGGCCAGGGAGGAACGGGTGGCCAGGGGCGTCGGCCCCTTCGGTCCGACTCCATGGCCATCCGGCGGTGCGGGACGCACCAGCGGGTAGGCGGCACGCCGGGCGAGCCAAGCGACCACCGGCCGGTGGGACCTGACCCCTTCCACAGGAGCACCGCCTGCCAGTGGAGCGTTTGGGCACTCCCGCGCCCCACTCCGAGGCACCTGACCTGGGCATTGCTCCTCACAGGCGACCCAAGTGCTCCAATCGCCACACTCAAGCCACCCCGCCCACCCCGACCACCACACGGCGCGCCCGCACACCCACCCACCGGCCGGTGGCCGCTAAGCCCGCCCGGCGTGCCGCCACTCCCCTCGCGCGTCCCGCAACGCCGAACAACCACGCCGCCGGCCGAAGGGGCCGACGCCCCTGGCCACCCGTTCCTCCCTGGCCGCTCGCTCGTTTCTCTCCCGTGCTGGAACGGACTGAGTCAAGGGGCGGCCGCAGGCCGATCGCCGAAGGCGACGCGAAGCGCCCTTGAGGCAGGCCGTGGAAGCACGACACTGCAAAGAAGCGGGCGGCCCCGACAGCACCAGGTGAATCCGGTGTCTCACAACGCACTTGACGACTCGTCATTTTACCGAACACACAGCTCTCCAACAGCAAGCCTCCTTACGGTGCCGTGTTCATGACAGACACACCGAAGGAACACACACTCAACCCCGTCGGCCGCCGGACCGTACTGCTGGCGGGAGGTGCCACCGCAGCTGCCCTGGCCGTAGGCGCAGCCGCACAGGACACCCCGACCGCCACCGGCCCGAGCACGGCCCCCGTGGCCGCAGCCGCCGTCTGCACCCTCACGAAGGAGTTGACCGAAGGCCCGTACTACCTAGACGGGCAGTACGTCCGCTCCGACATCAGCGAGGACAAGACGGGCATCCCCCTGAACCTGACGCTCACGGTCGTGGACGACGACACCTGCGTCCCGCTCAAGAGCGCCCTGGTCGAGATCTGGCACTCGGACGCGCTCGGCGAGTACTCCGGCTTCGTGGGCGAAAACGGCCACGACGAGCCGGACAACGGCACGTTCCTGCGCGGCGGCGTCCTCACCGGCTCCAACGGCGTCGCGAAGATCACCACCATCTACCCCGGCTGGTACCGAGGCCGCTGCGTCCACATCCACATCAAGGTCCACACAAACGTCACCCTGACCCCCGACGGCTCCTTCACCGGCGGCGAGGAACTCCACACCGGCCAGCTCTTCTTCAGCGAGACCATCACGGCCAAGGTCGCGCGACTCTCCCAGTACGCGGTCAACACGGTCCCCCGCACCACCCTGGCCCAGGACTCCATCTACGACGAGGGAGGCGCGGCCTCGGGCCTTCTCACCCTGACACCCCTCGGAAGCACGGCATCGTCCGGCTACGCCGGCACGCTGACATTGGGCGTGGAACAGGGCTGACGTCGAGCAGGTATCGCAGGGGCCGCTCGCCCAACGGGCGGCCCTTGTCGCAGGGCGAGGCGGCTGCAGCGGTACAGGGCAGCGTAGCGCAGCGAGAGCACTGAATAGAAGGAATAGATTCCCGCCACATCGGCAAGCTATTCGTCGGACGGCAGGAGTTCTTGGAAGCTCTCCAGACAGTCGACGTACCTCTTGGAAATAATCGGCCGGAGTATCGAGGTTCCACAGATCTTCCTGGAGTCGGACGACGGTGTCGACGTCACTGACTCGCGTGGGGTCAGGGCCGGACAAGCCCGTGAAGAGCTGCACCATCCGCTCCGCACAGCCCGCCACGAAGAAGTCATTGGCAATGATCCGGCCTAACCCCACTGCTTGCGTACCACACTGGGTAGTCCAACATTCAGCCTGAGCGCCTGCCACTAAAGCGGCAGATGCCCCACCATGGATCCCAGTGGGGCATCTGCTGTCATTCAGTCAGTGCTGGCAAAGACCTCTCCTGTCACAGGTCGCGATCAACACCAGCAGGAAATCACGCCGAAGTTAGTTCAGCCAGCCTTGCTCGTGCCTGTTTCTGCGCACGCGCCCTCAGAAACTGAACGAGATCGCGGTCACCGGGGTCGCCAGTCCCAGTCACAGCGACGATGTCGGCTCGCTGGTTTCCGAGCTCGAGGTCGTACCTGTCGATCCCGTCAGCCAGCTCTTCGGAGATGTATTCGGCGGAGTTGAGTGCATGGTTTGAGCAGCTGACCGCATCCACCACGCTTCCAGTCTCCCTGTACCTTGCCGCGTAGTACAACGTGGCCGCTGCGTCATACGCGTACGCCAGCAATCCTGGTGGCTCCTCGTCACCTGCCAACTCCGGCAAGGAACCGAGGTCTGCAACAATCTCTCCCCAGGAGACCTGAGGCTGCGATTGCCAAAGCAGGTCCAAGCAGTGAATCGCCGAGTCCACATCTTGTGATCGCGTAACGTCCGTCCCGACAACGCCGGTGAAGAGCTGGGCCATCCGCTCCGCGCACGATGCAACGAAGGCCCGGATCTGACCTGAACTCGCCCTCTGAATGAACTCAGCGATGACTGGCTCGGGGCTCACCATTTGAACGTCCTCACCTTTGTCCCCGATTCATTCTGGTACGCACGGCCCGTGATTCTACCACCACTTGCCCGAATGAGCGGCGCACATGTATGGCTGCACACGCTCCTAGAGGCCCCTCCCGCAATTGGAGACCACCCCATTTGATTGATGAACAGGAGCGCATTCTGTTCCGCATGGGCGCCGGGGATGTTACGAGCAGGCAACTCCACCCCACTGAGCATCGCCTTCTGTGCCCTATTCAGGCCACGACCGCTGCCCGCAACCACGTGAACCACGCCCCGAGGGGTCTGGGCACTCACCACGGCGACAGTCGACTTCTCCCTAGCCATGTCGCTTCCAGCCTGGCCATGGATCTCGGATGCACGTGCCGCCAGAGCCTGGGCATCACCACAGTTGTGGACGAGGACGGTAGTGGTCCTCGCGAGCACATAGTAGGTGTGTGACTCAGTGACAGTCAGGTTGTGAACCGTCGCCCCAGCGGCAGTCCAAGCCTCCACCGCCCCGACCTGCACCCACGTCCCCGAGGACGTCTGGAGCCACTGCCCCGGCTTCAGTTCGCCGGCGTCGATCCACTCCCGCAGGGACGGGACCCAGAAGGGGTGGCCCGCGGTTGCTGTGATCGTGGTCGTCTTGGTGGAGGACTTTGACGAGCCGTCGTGTATCGACAGCGTCACCTTCACCAGCCGCTTGGTGCCCTTGCCGAGGATCGTGGCCGTAGCCGTCTGGACCGACGTACGGCCCGTCTTCGGGTCCGTGGCGACGACCTTGTCGCCGACCTCGACCTTCTCGATCGGCTTGGTCGAGCCGTCGGCCATCAGGACGCGGGTGCCGGGTACGAAGCTGTTCGCCGACTCGCAGCCGATGTTCTGCGCCTCGTCCTTGACGGTTTCCCTGGCCTCGTCGCGTACTTCCCGTGCGACCTTCTTCACCGCCCGCTTCACCTGCGACGGCTTCGGACGCGCCTTCGGCTGCGAGCGCGGCTTGGCACGGGGCTTCGGCCGGGCCGCCGCCTTGCGGGCCGCCGCTCGGCGAGCTGCCGCCTTGCGGGCCGCCGCACGTGCCGCGCGGGCACGAGCCTGCGCCGCCGCGCGACGGGCAGCCGCGCGTTTCGCAGCAGCACGGGCCGCCGCTCTCTTCGCCGCCGCCCGCTTGGCTGCGGCAGCCTTCCTCGCCGCTTCCCGGCGGGCCTTCGCCGCCGCGCGCTTCGCGGCCTCGAGCGCCCGCTTGCGGGCCAGTGCCGCCGCCCGCCGGGCCGCGGCCTGGGCCGCCTTGCGTGCCGCGATGATCGCCGCACGCCGAGCGGCCGCACGGATAGCCGCCTGGATGGCGATACGCGCCGCGATGCCGATCAGGACCGGGAAGAACTCGCCCGTCGGGTCGGAGAAGGTCGCCGGTGCGTTGTTGCTGGAGGCATACGGGTTCATCGTGGCCGGCTGGCCGTAGTCGACCATCGGGTCGACCGAGACGAACCGGCCCGTCACCGGGTCGTAGTCACGGGCGCCCAGACGGGTCAGCCCCGTGTCCGGATCGACCGTGCCACCGACGAAGCCCCGTTGCCCCGGCCAGTCGGTGGGCTGTTGCCCCCGTGCCTCACCGAACGGCATCGACTTGCGGCGCGTGACACCCATGGCCGGGTCCACCATGTCCACGACCGTGTGGGACGTGCCGTGGTGGTCGGAGATCATGAGCTCGCGTACGCCGCCGGTCGCCCGGACCGTGGTCATGCCGTCGGGGTGTGCGTAGAAGCGTTCCGCCTTCGCCGTCATGTTGTCGGCACTGACCGTCAGCTCCGCCTCACCGAAGTACAGCGTGCGGCTGCCGTACAAGGGCGTGAGCAACGGACAGTTCTCCTGGAAGGCACAGGCAGAGGACACCACCGACGCTTCGCTGGCCTCGGACTGGACCCCGACCATGGGCGCGGCCGGGTGCCGCTTCGGTTTCGACCCGCAGGCTCCGACGGTGATGCCGAAGGTGACCTCGGCGGACGGCCTGTACCCCGAGACGCCGCCCGGCGACGAGCCGGTGGAGGGCGCTCTGGCCCGCACGGAGGCCGTGTTCGAGTTCAGCGCCAACGGCGTGACCGACACGGTGAGGTACACCTGGGGCCTGGACCGAACCCCGCCGAGCATGCCGACGGACGACACCCCGGTCAAGGGCGGCTCGGTGAAGCAGAGGATCACACCGCTCACACCCGGACCCCACACGCTCTACGTGCGGGCCTACGACGTGGGCGGCAACCCCGGGCCGGTCTACCCCTACCGCTTCTACGTCAAGAGCCCCGGAGTCACCGACAAGCCTGGCGATGTGAACGGCGACGGCCAGCCTGACATGCTCGCCGTCGACGGCGCCGACAACCTGCGCCTGTACGGCGGGACCGGCAGCGGTGCGGTGGCGACGATGGTGCCGCTGTCCTCCGGCGGCGGCTGGAGCGGCGCGCGGCTGACCCACCGGGGCGACTGGGACGAGGACCTGTACGAGGATCTGGTGGCCCTGCGTGACGGCAAGCTGTGGTTCTACCCGAACAACGGCCAGGGCGAGTTCACCGACGACACCCGGCAAGAGGTGGCGGTTCTCGGCGATGCCGAGACGGGTGGCGTCACCAACACCACGGAGATCGACCAGATCGTCTCGGTCGGGGACATCACGAACGACTCCGAGGCGAGCTACCCAGACTTCGTCGCGGTCATCGGGGATCAACTCTGGTTCCTGCCCGGGTACTTCGGCCAGACCCTCGAATCGGGCTATCTGATCGGCACAGCAGGGTGGAGCAAGATGCACCTCGCTTCCCCCGGCGACGTCGACGGCGACGGCTTCACCGACCTGATCGCCCGTGACAGCAGCACCGGTCAGGTCTGGCTGTATCACGGCCGCAGCGCCGGTGACGCGGACGCCGACGGGATCCCGGACGGCGGCACCGACCCGGCGTCGCTGGCATCGCCCGCCAACCGCACGGCGTACGCCACCGGCTGGACCCCGGCCGCTCGCCCGCTGCTCACCGCGTCCGGCGACTCCAACGGCGACGGCGTCCCCGACCTGTGGACCACGACGTCGAACACCACGGCAGGCCTGGAGTTCGTGCCGGGCCGCAAGACCGGCCTGCACGGTCCGCCCGTCGTGGTCGGGAAGGGGGGCTGGCAGGCGATCAGGACGATCGCCTGAGGGAGCCGACGACTTCCCTCACCACCGCATCCCCGCTCGACGGCGAATGCCGCCGGGCGGGGGTGCGCCGTGACGGCTCTCATCGGAGCCGCAGGTCACCTCCGTCCGCCGAACTCCCACGCATGCACCTCGATGTCCGCGTACCGTCCCTCCGTCAGAACCCCACGAGCCGCCTCCACCTCCGGCATCCGCACCAGCGCCGCCGTGCCCAGCCACACCTCACCGTCGTCGGACAGCAGCGGCCCGTACGCGATCAGTTCGTCCTGGTCGTCGGGAATCTGGAGATCCGCCTCCGGGCCCGGGCCGAGGCCGATCACGAGGTAGCGGTTGCCGTCCGTCCGCCCGCCGGGAAACTCCCACATGGTCCGCCCCAGCAGATTCCGCCACCGCCGCAACAGCACGTCCCGGTACGCCCCCGCCTGGTAGTTGGGCTCGTCGAAGGCGAAGGACCGAGCTGCGGCCGAATCGGGGAGGTCGACGATGTGCACGCTGCCGGTGGGCGTCTCCCCATCAGCCGCGAAGGTCGGCCCACGGGCGATCAACTCGGCCTCGTACTGGTCCATATAGGCCCAGTGCGCCTCCCCCAGCTCCCTACGCAAGGGCAGGGAGCCGACCCGATCACGGTGATAACAGAAGAACTCCATGGCCCCAGACCCTTCCAGCTCAGCCACGACAACCGCTGGCTACTCTCGTCTCTCCACCGATTCGTGACCCCAGGAGGACCCACCGTGCGCAGCGTCGCCGTAACGCCCCAGGGCGATCACATCCGCTGGGTCGAGCTGCCGGGGCAGGAGCCGTCGCGCGTCTACGTGCACGGGCTGGGAGCCACATCGCCCGCCTACTTCACGCACGTCGCGGTCGATCCGCTGCTGGCCGGACGCCGGTCACTGCTGGTCGACCTGCTGGGTCACGGCATCAGCGACCGGCCGACGGACTTCGACTACACGCTGGAATCGCACGCCGACGCTCTCGCCACCGTCCTGACCCACGCCGGTGCCGAGGGCGCCGAACTGATCGCGCACAGCATGGGCGGCTCCGTGTCGATCGTCCTGGCCGCCCGCCACCCCCGCCTGGTCTCCCGGCTGGTGCTGATCGACGCCAACCTTGACCCGGTCCCGCGCACGCCCGGCTCATCGGGCAGCAGCGGCATCGCCTCCTACTCCGAGCAGGAGTTCCTCGCGGGCGGATGGGAGGAGGTCCGCGACCGGGTCGGTCCGCACTGGTGGTCCACGATGCGCCTGGCCGGCCGCGAGGCCCTGCACCGCAGCGCGTTCCACCTCACCCGCGGCACGACCCCCACCATGCGCGAACTCCTCCTGAACCTGGAGGTCCCCCGCACGTTCCTGCTCCCCGAGTCCGACGGCCCCCTCCCGGGCACCGACGCCCTCACGGAGTCAGGCGTCTCCGTCGTCGGGATCCCCGACTGCGGCCACAACATCATGCTGGACAACCCGGAGGCCTTCGTGAAAGCCACAGCCGCGGCACTCGCACCGCTGGACTGACCGGCCCTCACCGACCGCGACCCGGACCGAAAGCAGTGCTGCGCCCGCATGGTGCGGGCGCAACGCGCTGCGGGATGGCGTCAGTTGCAGGACCCCACCGTGAGGATGTTGTCGACGACCACCTTGCTTCCGGACTTCATGTAGGAGTACGCCTCGCCGCAGTAGCCGCGCTTCTGGTAGACGGGTCCGGCGTAGGTGCTGAACGTGCCGAAGTCCTCGGTGTGAGGGGTGTCGGTGTAGTTGTCCTTCAGCCGGATGCCCATGTAGCGCGCGGACCCGGTGTCGTTGAAGAACACCGCGCAGATCGGCTTGTCGTAGTACCGGTCGCCCGAGGTGGTGCCGTTGGTCCACGTGTAGGTCGTGCCGTTGGTGCCGTAGCGGGCGGCCCCGGTCGAGATGGTGTAGCCGGCCCCGCACACGTTCGCGGCGGCCGCGGCAATTCCCGCCTCGGCCTCGATGATCCGCCGGGTCTCGGCCGATGCCTCCTTGGCGACCTTGACTCCCTTGACGTCCACGGTCTGGATCGTTGCGCTCGCCTTCAGGTCGGTCTGGTCGACGGCCGACGCGGTGGGCGTCACCACCGTCGCGGCCAGCAGGACGGCACAGACGCCGGTCAGACGCATCCCGGTCTTCACAATTTCCCCCTATGAGTGACGGTCGGATGATCGTGTCGCACAGACCGTAGCGCATCGCACACGCAAGCGGGCAAAGGTTTTTGCATGTCAGCGCGGGGGTCGGGAATCAGCCAACACGCCGAGCCCCTCCCTTCGGTCACCCGTTCCGGCTCCTCAGGAAATTCACAGATCAGGAGACGGCACGCCCTGCCCAGCGGCCTCCCGGAGATGACCTTCTTTTTGCCATGTCCCCGATCAGTGCTTATTTCTGGCGGTGCCTTGCGTCTACAGTGACCACGCACTCAGGCGACCTGGTCTCATCACCCGGTCTCCGTGTGCCGCTCGGGGGGAGCAGGTGCTGTTGCCACAGCACCCGTATGACCAGGTTCTTCCCGTCGCGTCGAAACGGGGGAGGAACCGGAATGTCTGACGTCTGCTGCGAGGGCCGCCACTGTGGCCTGCGCTGTTTCGGCCATCGAGTCCGCCGCGCACAGCACTTCTGAGCCGTAGAGAGCCTGGCTCATTCTCCGACCGAGCACAGCGACGGTCGACGACTCCCACTGCGACACGACAGAGCGATGGGCACGCCGGTGTGCCGTTTTCCTCTGCCGTCGCGGTCGCTTCCGCCCCCTTCAACGCATCCACCCACGTGCCGGGCTCCGTTGCGCCCGCGCACGAGCATGCCCCCACCTCTCACTCATGGAGACGTTCTTTGAGACGGGCCAGCAGACACACGTACGCGCGTGTTCCCATAACCTGCGCCATCGCCACCGCGATCGCGTTCGGAACCGCGACCCAGGCGCACACCGCCCCGCAGCAGGCACCGACGCCGCCCTCGAACGCGGCTGACGGGTGGTCCGACCCGGCCGCGCCCCGGATGAAGGCGGACGAGAACGGCGACAAGGACCGCGTTCCCGCCAAGAAGCGCAGCAAGGTGCTCGGCAGCGGCTACGCCAAGTCCTCCGACACCTCGTGGACCACCATCGGTGACGCCACCGGCTTCCACCTCATGACCGCCGACGAGGCCGACGGCTACCGCTGGAAGACCGCCGCGACCCTCGTCGAACCCGGGTTCACCGACACCGACACCTGGATCGGCAACGCCTGCGTCACCGCCTCCGGTGACCGCGCCCTGGTCGCCTATGCGCCGCGCACCTTCACCAACAAGCCCGACCTGATGGCCCGGGGCGCGTTCGCCGCCGCCGTGGATCTCAACTCGGGCGAGGTCACGAAGCTGCCGTTCCAGGCGAGCCTCGCGTACTTCTCGCCCGGCTGCGGCGACGGCGAGCAGGCGGTGCTGTCGCAGTTCACCGACGAGAACATGTCGGACCGGAACGAGACCCGCCTGATCACCGTCGATGCCCGCACGGGTAAGACGAAGAACAAGATCACGGTCAAGGGCCAGGTCACCTCCGCGGTCCCGACCCGAGGCGGCATCGTCGCCGCGCAGGGCAACGCGATCGTCCGGGTCACCGCGGGCGGGAAGACCGAGCTGGTCACGCGTACGGACAACGCGCCCTACAGCCTGTCCGTCACCAAGGACGGCGGCATCGCCTTCCTGGACCGCGCCTACAGCGCCCGGGCCGCGAAGGACGTGCGGGCCCGGGCCGCCAAGGCGAAGCCCGCCGAGGTCGCGTCGGCCGGCACCACCTCCGCGGTCAAGTACCTGACCGGCGGCCAGCTCAAGGGCAAGGCCGTCAAGGCCCGTACGGTCACCGAGGGCGACCTGACCGGCATGGACCTCACCCGCGCCGCCGACGGGACCGCGGTCGTCACCGGCGTGGCCAGGAGCGTCGGCACCCTGCCCGAGGACGTGCGCAACCCGGGCGGGATCGACAAGGACGCCACCGTCTCCACCAAGGCCCGGGCCGTCGTGAACGCCGCGTGGGCCGACGGCAAGGACACCCGTATCCGGCCCTCCGAATACGAGACGGCGCGCACGGCCCGCATCGAGATGAAGCACCTGCCGACCGGCAGCAAGCCCGTGTTCGAGGCCAACCCGGCCGCGTCCCCGGTCGGTTCGGACCCGGCCGAGGGCGCGAACCGCTCCCCGGCCCTCGGCGCCGCGCCCACCACAAGCGGTGGCACCGTGGGCGGCAAGAAGACGTCGCTGCTGAACATCGCCGAGCCGGAGTCGGAGCGCACCTGCGCCGTGGAGCGGGGCAACCCGCAGAAGCAGGCCTTCCAGCCCAAGCCGCGCCAGATCGAGTGGGCGGTCAACCGGGCCATCGAAGGCACCATGGACCAGCACGTGAAGCGGGCCGCCAACTGGAAGAACATGGGCATGGGCGCCTACTCGCCGCAGGCCCTCATCGGCGGCCTCACCCCGCTGTCCGGCGGCGGGCGCATCCCGGCCCAGGTGTTCCTCGGCATCACCGCCCAGGAATCCAACATGTGGCAGGCCACCCGCTTCGCCGCACCGGGCACCACCGCCAACAGCCTCATCGGCAACTACTACGGCCTCGTCCACGACGAGCACGGCCAGGTCGACGACCCCTGGGCCATCAACTGGCGTGCCGCGGACTGCGGTTACGGCATCACCCAGGTCACCGACGGCATGCGGCTGCCCGGCAAGCCGTACCAGAACGGCGAGGTGCGGCCGTCCAAGCCGCGCGCCTACCAGGACGCCGTCGCGCTGGACTACACCGCGAACGTCGCGGCCGGCGTGAACATCCTCGCCGAGAAGTGGAACCAGACCCGCAACGCCGGCCTCACCGTGAACAACGGTGACCCGAAGGGCATCGAGAACTGGTTCTTCGCCCTGTGGGCCTACAACTCCGGGTTCTACCCGCAGGCGGACGCGGGCAAGAACGCGGGCAAGTGGGGCGTGGGCTGGGCCAACAACCCGGCCAACCCCACCTACAAGCCGAACCGGACTCCGTTCCTGGAGAACGAGAACGGCGGCGACGACTACTCCCACGCCGCCAAGCCGCAGTTCTGGCCGTACCCGGAGAAGGTCATCGGGTGGGCCGCGCGCCCGCTGGAGGCCCTGGAGGCGCCGGGCACCCTCGTCCACGGTTTCCGGCCGGCCTGGTGGACCGAGCCCATGTTCCGCACCCTGGCCAAGCCGCCGGTCGCACTGTTCTGTGACGGCTCCATCGAGTGCGACCCGGGCAAGATCAAGGAAGGCGCGTCGAACGACTCGCCCGCGTCGGGTCCCTGCCAGCGTTCGGACTTCCGGTGCTGGTGGAACAAGAAGGTGGAGTGGAAGAACTGCCCAGCCGGTGCCTGCGGCAACGAGATCTTCCGCTTCAACAACACCTACCCGGAGGAGGCGGACGGCAACTCCCACCCGCCCCGCTGCGATTCCGGTCTCCCGAGCGGCACGTACATCGTCGACAACGTGAACTCCGGTCAGCGGATCGCGGGCAAGGACGGCAGACGCTGCTTCGACACCGGCCAGTCGGCCGGATCGTTCAAGTTCGACTTCGCCACACCCTCGGCCAAGATGGACACCCATCAACTCGGTGTGGGGTACGGCAACCACACGTGGTTCTCCACCACCCGTAAGGCCAGTTCCCCGGGGACGGACCAGCGGCTGAAGGCCACCGGCACCTGGACCGGCCCCAGCGCCGTCAAGGGCTGGACCCGGGTCCTGGTCCACATGCCGAACGTGGCCGCACGGTCCCAGCAGGCCAAGTACACGGTGTCGGGAACCAACAGCACCTCTCCGCACCGTGTCGCCCCGCAGCGGATCCGCAGCAACGAGTGGCGCTCGCTCGGTGTCTTCAACTTCACCGGAACCCCGTCGGTGGCCCTGTCCAACATCACCGATGAGGCTCCGGGCGTCGACATCGCCTGGGACGCCGTCGCCTTCCAGACGCTCGGCGCCAACCCCACGCACGTGGTCGGCATGGGCGACTCCTTCGCCTCCGGCGAAGGCGCCGACAACGAGGGCGGCAAGGACTACTTCCGGGAGACGGACTACAAGGAGGACCTCGGCGACAGCGAGGTCCTCAACAAGTGCCACCGCTCCAAGCAGGCCTGGATCCGGCAGGCGACCCTGCCCGGCAGGTCCCAGTCCATCGGTACGATCTCCGACGACCACGGCAATGTCGACCTGAGCTTCATCGCCTGCTCGGGCGCCCGCACCTACAACATCTGGACGGGCGGCAAGAACCAGTGGAACTCGCTGCCGCAGATGGACCTCGGCTACCTCGACCAGAACACGGACATCGTGACCATCGCCATCGGCGGTAACGACTCCCTGTTCACGGACGTGTTCAACGAATGCGTCTGGGCAGCCGGCCTGAAGCTCTGCCAGAACGCCGAGATCGAGAAGCGGAACCCTGACACGGGCGACAAGACCGGCGAGATGACCGGTCCGCTCAAGGACTTCATGCCCAGCTGGCTCGCCAACCAGGTCAAGCCGCGGATCGCCAAGGTGCTCGACCAGATCAAGGCCCGTGCCACGAACGCCAAGGTCTACCTCGTGGGCTACCCGCCGCTGCTGTCCGGGAACGGCCAGTGCATCCCGGGTATCGGAACCGAGGAGGCGCCGTGGCTGAACGACGAGGTCGCTCCGAAGCTGAGCCAGGAGATGAAGGCCGCCGCGACGTCGGCGGGAGCCACGTTCGTCGACCCCGCGTCCGACTTCAAGGACAAGGCGATCTGCGGTGACCCCGAATCGATCCACGGTATCGTCACCGACGGCCGGTCCGAGGCGGACAACGATTCGCCCGCCCCGTCGATGAAGTCGTTCCACCCGAAGATCTCCGGCGCCCGGCTCTACGCCAACGCCTTGGAGCGCTCCCTGTAGCACCTGAAGGACCGGCCACTCCGTGGTCACCGTCCGCACACATCCGTGGGCCCCAACACAGCCGTGTTGGGGCCCATCGGCCTGCGAGAGCGAGGAGTTCCGTCATTCGGTACGTACGACATGCCAAGGGCGCCCTGACCGTCGTCGCCGCCACGGCGGCCTGTCACGCCGTCATGTCCGGCGGCTACGCGTGGGCCCGCGACAGCGCACGCGCGAGCGGGGACTCGATGTTCTCCGGCGCCTTCGAGTTCCTCTTCACCATGGCCGCTTCGTGGGCTTTGATGCCCCTGCTGCTGTGGTTCGGCATGCTGGTGCTGCGGGAGACCGGCAACTCCGTGCTCGTCGTCGTCGGCGGGCTGGTCTGGGTGGGAGTCTCGGGATACTTCACCGACAACATCGACCGCGCCGGTGGGCACATACCGGTACTGGCCCTCGCCGCATACGTGCTTCTCGGTACGGCGTTGGCCGGGGCCGGCACGGGCCGCCGCGACTGAGGCTCCGGGGGCGGCCCGCCAGGCCGGAAGGCCGCCCCCGTTCACCCCGTCAGGACTACGGGCATTCCTTCCACGCCAGGTGGTACACCGTGCTGATGTCCCCGTCCGTCGAGTCCATCGTCATGAAGCTGACCTTGTCGGCCGACTGGCTGCCGGCGTTGACCCGGAGTTCGGTGTTGATGTTGAAGTTGCGCTGGACTCCGCAGGGTGCGTAGACCAGTTGGGCCCAGTCCGTCTCGTCGGTGGCCGACCAGTTGTCGTTGAGGGGGCCGGTGAAGGGGTGGTTCTTGTACACCGTGCTCGGTGAGCCCTGGAAGTAGTACGAGGCTCGCTGGGACGCGCTCGCGCCGCGCTGGAGGGCGGCGAAGCCGCGGTAGTCCGCGCTCGCGATGGCGTAGGTGAAGCCGCCGGGGACGTGGACCTTCAGATTGAGCTGGCAGTTCCTGCGGAAGGCGGTCGGGTCGGAGTTCCCGCCGGCCTGGGCGAGGTAGTCGCTGTAGGTCACCGTGAAGGCGGTGTTGTCCTCGGAGACGGCGACCGCTGCCGTGCCCTGCGGACAGCCGGAGCCGTTCACCGTGGCGACCTGGATGATGATCTTGTCCGGGGGCGGGTCGTCGAACCCGGAGGACGGGGATGTTGCGGGGAGTGCGCTGGTGAGGAGCGCGGCTACCGCGCCGCTCAGGAGCAGGCCACCGGCCATGGTTCTCCCATCGGTTCGTGGGGGGTGGATCATGAAATGGGCATGCGCATGTCAAGATCACAGTACGTGACCGCGCACGCACCCCCGGCCTGTGACCATTCCATGGAGTTGCTGTGAAGGTCGGGAGCGGTCGCATCGTACGCAGGGCGGGAGAGGTCGGCCAGGGCGCCCTCCGGCCATTCACAGTGGCGGGATTTCGCACCGGGCACCGGCGGACGCATAAGGTGCGGTACCAGAGCGTCAGACCGAGGACACCCCGAGGACGCGATGAGGATCACGCAGGGACCCGTCCCCCGGACCACGCGCGGCCGCGGACCGTCAGGGGTTCTCCCAGGCCGCCGGTTCCGCCGCCAGCCGCTCCACCTGCTCGGGCAGCGCGCCGGCCGCGAGGTCGGCGACCGTCACGCCCTCCAGGATCCTGCGCACATTGGCCCGCAGGGCGATCCACAGCGGCAGCAGCGGCTCGGCGGTGCCGCTGTAGGCGAGGCCGGTCGGCCGCTCGCCGCGCACCGAGACGATCGGTCCGTCCACCGCCCGGATCACGTCCGCGACCGTGATCTCCGAGGCCTCCCGGGCCAGCCGGTAGCCGCCGCCCCCGCCCCGCCGGCTGTCGACGACACCCCCGCGCCGCAGATCGCCGAGGATCCCCTCCAGGAACTTGTGGGGGATGTCCTGCGCGGTGGCGACGGCCTCCGCCTTGACGGGCCCTTCCTCCTGGCGGGCGGCCAGCTCCACGACCGCTCGTACCGCGTAGTCCGCACGTGCCGAGATCCTCATAGGACCATTGTCGCGGTCGGGCTGTGGACAATGACGCACAGCACCACCCAGGCACCACGTCAGCACCACGCACACGTAAGCACCACGCACGGCACGGCAGCACAACAGGAGGCGCTCCCTTGGAGCTCAGCAGGCGTACCTTCCACGCTCTCGCCGGCACGGCGGCGCTCGGCTTCGCGCTGACCGGCAGCGGGTCGCCGACCTCCGCCCATACGGCACGGACCGCGCCCACGGGCCCGCCGCCACCGGTGCCGAGCGCCGACGGCAAGCGGCACCGGATCGGCTTCGACCGGTACTCGCTGCTGGTCGACGGCCGCCGCCTGGTGCTCTGGTCGGGCGAGATGCACCCGTTCCGGCTGCCGAGCCCGTCCCTGTGGCGGGACGTGCTGGAGAAGATGCGTGCTCATGGCTACAACGCCGTCAGCGTGTACGTCGCCTGGAACTACCATTCCGCCGCCCCCGGCCGGTACGACTTCACCGGGGTGCGCGATCTGGACCTGTTCCTGCGGATGGCCGCCGAGACCGGGTTGTACGTGATCCTGCGGCCCGGCCCGTACATCAACGCGGAGGTCGACGCCGGCGGCTTCCCCGGCTGGCTGACCGCCACCGAGGGCACGGCCCGGACGTCCGACCCGACGTATCTGAAGTATGTCGACGAGTGGCTGACCGCCGTCAACGCCATCGTCGCCAAGCGCCTGTTCACCCGGGGCACGGGCACGGTCCTGCTGTACCAGATCGAGAACGAGTACGACGCGCACGTCGACGAGCCGGCCGGGCGCGCCTACATGTCGTACCTGTACGAGAAGGTCCGCGCCGACGGCATCGACGTACCGCTGTTCCACAACGACAAGGGGCGGAACGGGCACTGGGCCCCGGGCTCGTTCGGCACCGGCGGGGAGAAGGGGCGCTGGCTGTACGGGTTCGACGGGTATCCGGAGCCGGCCGAAGTGCCGTCCGACTGGGGGCACTTCGGGCCCGGCGGGGCGAAGGGCGGGGCCACGGCCAGTCCTCGGACGCCCGGGTTCGTGCCCGAGTTCGGCGGGGGCTGGTTCGACCCGTGGGGCGGGTCCTGGTTCGGCGGGAAGGGGTACGCCGAGTCGCGCCGGACCCGGGACGCGGCGTACGAGCGGCGCTTCTATCTGACCAACCTCGCCAACGGCATCACGCTGCACAACGTCTACATGACGTTCGGCGGCACCTCCTGGGGCTGGCTGCCCGCGCCGGCCGTCTACACGTCGTACGACTACGGCGCGGCCTTCGACGAGGCCCGCAACGCCACCCCCAAGCTCGCCCCGATGCACCAGATCGGGCAGCTGGTGCGCCACCTGCCCGACCTCGCCAAGCTGAACCGGGCGAAGGCCGTGCGCGCCACCGACAAGCGGGTCAAGGTCTACCCCCTGACCAACCCCGACACCGGCGCCCACTTCTACGTCCTGCGCAACGACTCCGCAGAGGCGGTCTCGGTGACGCTGCCGGACGCCGGGATCGATGTGCCGGTCATGGTCCCGGCGCGGGACGCCAAGCTGATCGCCGCCGATCTGAGGCTCGGGAAGCGGACGCTGGTGCACGCCACCGTGCAGCCGATGCTGAGCCTGACCGCCGGGCGGCAGGACATCGCCGTGTTCGCGGGCCGGCGGGGCGATCTCGCGCAGGTCGTACTGGACTGCCCCGACGAGCCGACGCCCATGCGGCTGGACGCGGAGCCCGCATGGTCCTGGAACCTCAACAAGCTGAACATCACCGCTCCGCTCGGCGCCGGCGGGCTGAGCCGGGTGCGGGTCGAGGGCGACGGCGTGGACACGCCGATGCTGGTGCTGTTCGCCGACGACGCGACCGCCCTGCGGCTGTGGCCCTACGAGACGCCGTCCGGCGCGCTCCTCGTCTACGGTCCCGCCCTGCTGCGGTCGGCGACCCTGCGCGGCTCCACGGTCCACCTCACCGGCGACACCACCGGCGCGACCGGCCTCGAGGTGTGGGGGCCGCGCGGGATCACCCACGTCACCTGGAACGGGCGCCCGGTGCCCGTCCGGCTCAGCGCCTCCGGCAGCCTGCTGGCGCTCCGGCCGCTCCCCGGGGTGACCCGGCCCGCCCTGCCCGCGCTCGACGGCTGGCGGCGGCGGACCGAGAACCCGGAGGCCGAGCCCGGATTCGACGACTCCGGCTGGACGGCGGCCGACAAGACGACCTCGTTCAGCACGACGCCGGTGCCCGACGGGCAGCCCGTCCTGTTCGCCGACGACTACGGCTTCCACTACGGCGACGTCTGGTACCGGGGCGAGTGGACGGACGCGAACGGCCTGGGCTCCGTGTCCCTCGCGTACAGCACGGGCACACAGGGCCTGCTGATGGCCTGGCTGGACGGCGAGCCGCTGGGCACGCACCGGATGCCGGTACCGGACAAGAGCCGGGCGCGGCAGGGGACGTGGACGGCGAAGGCCGTCTTCGCCCTGCCGGAGAAACTGCGGAAGAAGTTCCGTGAGGACCGCGAGAGCGGTGACCGGCACGTCCTGTCCGTGCTCGTCCGGCCGATGCAGCACGACATGGACGGCAAGGCGCTCGACACACACAAGGCGGCGCGCGGCCTGACCGCCGTCACCTTCGAAGGCGCCTCCCCGAAGGTGAAGTGGCGCGTCCAGGGCGCGTCCACGCCCGACTCCGTGCGCGGGCCGATGAACAACGGCGGGCTGCACGGGGAGCGCGAGGGCTGGCATCTGCCCGAGCACGACGACGAGGACTGGAAGGACGCCGCGCTCCCCCGGGCCGACCGGCGGCAGGGCGTCACCTGGTACCGGACGGACTTCCGGCTGGACGTGGACCCGGGCGTCGACGCCTCGATCGGGCTCGTCCTCGACGACGACCCGGGCCGGGCCTACCGCGCGCAGATCTTCCTCAACGGCTGGAACCTGGGTCAGTACATCAACGACGTGGGGCCGCAGCACACCTTCGTGCTGCCGAACGGGATCCTCCGCACACGTGGTGCCAACACACTGGCGTTGGCGGTGCTGTCGGACGGCACCACGCCTTCCGGTCCGGGGGATGTGCGGCTGACCCTGCTGGGCGCGGCTGCCGGAGGGGTGCCGGTCACCCCGGTGTGACCGGATCGAGGCGTCCGCGCGCATTGCCTTCTCCGGCGGGCTGGGCCAACGTGTTGCACCGCATCCGCCGAAGAGGGAGGGGAACCTCGTGCGAAGACGGCGTTTCATCAGCGGATTAGTGGGGGCCGGGGCGGGTTTCGGACTCGCCTCGGCAGGGCCGGCCGCCGCGAGCGTCCGGGACAGCGGCGCACCACGAGAGTGGGGGGCCGTCACCGCCCCGCAGGCCACCGGGGCCGCGCAGTTGATCGACGTGGCGGCCTCGGGGCCCTCACTGGCCTGGGCCGTGGGCGAGGAGGGCCGCAGCGGCAGCGTTCGGGGGACGGCGCTGGCCCTGCTGTGGGACGGCACGTCCTGGCGGCGCACCGGCCCCGGCTTCGGCGGCCATCTCGGCTCCGTCGCCGCCACGCCCGACGGCTCCGCCTGGGCCGTCGGCACCGATACGGCGGGCACCGCCCGGCTTCTCGCCTGGAACGGCACGGCCTGGCAGGAGGCCGGCTTCCCCGGGCGCGGGGCGGCCGGGACCTCCCTCACCGGGGTCGCGACCGGCCCCTCGGGCCAGGTCTGGGTCTCCGGCCGGAACAGCGACGGCTCGGTGCTGCTGCACGGCGACAACGGCCGCTGGACCTGGCTGCCGGCACCCCCGGCCACGACCACCGTCGCACCGACCGGCGTCCACCGCGCACCGTGCGGCGACCTCTACGTCTACGGCCATGAGCTCGTCGCCCGCTGGGCCGGTGGGGCCTGGACCGTGCTGCCGGCGCCCGGCGGCATCCGTGCCTCCTTCACCGGGCTGCTCCCGGTCGCCCCGGACGACATCTGGCTGACGGGCTACGACTACGGCGTCGGCGGCCCGCCCGGCAAGCCTCCGGGCGTCCGGCTGCTGCACGGGGACGGCAACGGCTGGGAGAGCGTGACGGCACCGTTCGGCGTCGGCATGCTGACCGGCATCGTGGGCGACGCGCGGGGCCGCCCCGACCGCATCGCGGGCTGGGACTTCTGGGACCAGACCCGGGCCCACTACCTGCGGTGGGACGGCACGGCCTGGGTGAGCGAGCGGGGGCCGGTGGCCACGACCCCCGTCGTCATGAACGCCATCGCGTCCGTGCCCGGTTCAGGTGGTTCGGGCGGCTACTGGGCGGTCGGCACGACGTCCACCTCGCCATCCTCGTCCGCCCTGCCCCGCATCGAACGCTGACCTGTCCGGCTCTTCTACGCCAGCCGGATCACGTTCCAGGACAGCGGCTCCAGGAGGGTGCTCAGCGTGCCGTCCTGGAGAGCCGTGCCCTCGACCGGGTGCGGGGCGACCCGCTCGGGGTCTTCGAGGGTGTTGCGGGCGTCGGGGTCGGCGTCCGCGAGGGCGCTGTGCTCGACGACCGACGACAGGCCGAGACCGCTCAGGGAGACCTCGAGCGGAAGCGCCTCGGTGCGGCTGCGGTTGACGGCGAACACGGTGACCGTGCCGTCCTCGGCACGTACGGCGGTGGCGTGCAGCAGGTCGGCCTCGCCGTACTTCTTCGTCTCGTACGTCGGTGAGTCGACGCGGACGTCGAGGACCTGGCCGCGGCCGTACCGGCTCGCCTGCGCGAACGGGAAGAACGTGGTCTGCCGCCAGGCCGGGCCGCCCGGCTCGGTCATGATCGGCGCGATGACGTTGACGAGCTGGGCGAGGCAGGCGACCGTGACGCGGTCGGCGTGCCGGAGCAGGGCGATGAGGAGCGAGCCGAAGACGACCGCGTCCATGACGCTGTAGTTGTCCTCCAGCAGGCGGGGGGCCTCCGGCCAGTCGTCCTGTTCGAAGGTCTTGGCGTGCGCCTCCCAGCGGGAGAGGTACCAGACGTTCCACTCGTCGAAGGAGAGGTTGATCTTCTTCTTGGACTTCAGCCGGGCGCCCACGTGGTCGGCGGTCGCGACGACGTTCTCGATGAAGGACTCCATGTCGACGGCGGAGGCGAGGAAGGAGTCGATGTCGCCGTCGTGCGGTTCGTAGTAGGCGTGCAGCGAGATGTAGTCGACGAGGTCGTACGTCTCCTTGAGGACCGTCGCCTCCCACTCGGCGAAGGTCGGCATGGACTGGCTGGAGGAGCCGCAGGCGACCAGTTCGACCTTCGGGTCCTGCTGGCGCATGGCGCGGGCCGTCTCGGCGGCGACCCGGCCGTACTCCTCGGCCGTCTTGTGGCCGGTCTGCCAGGGGCCGTCCATCTCGTTGCCGAGGCACCAGAGCCGGATGCCGAAGGGGTCCTTGTCGCCGTGGGAGACACGGAGGTCGGACAGGGCGGTGCCCTCGGAGTGGTTGGCGTACTCCTGGAGTTCGAGGGCTTCGGCGACGCCGCGGGTGCCGAGGTTGACGGCCATCATGGGTTCGGCCTGCGGGCCGACCTTGCGGAGGAAGGCGATGTACTCCGAGAGGCCGAAGCGGTTGGACTCCGTCGAGTGCCAGGCGAGGTCGAGGCGGCGGGGGCGGGATTCGGCCGGGCCGACCGAGTCTTCCCACTTGTAGCCCGAGACGAAGTTGCCGCCGGGGTAGCGGATGGCGGTGACGCCGAGTTCCCTCACGAGGTCCAGGACGTCCTGGCGGAGGCCGGCTTCGTCGGCTGTGGGGTGGCCGGGTTCGAAGACGCCGGTGTAGACGCAGCGGCCGAGGTGTTCTACGAAGCTGCCGAAGAGGCGAGGGTTGACCTCGCCGACTGTGAATGCGGGGTCGAGGGTGAAGCGGGCCTTTTGCATTTTCGCCTTTCGGGGTGGGTCGTTCTGTTCGGTGGCGGCTGCGGGTGCGTGGGGGCTGGTCGCGCAGTTCCCCGCGCCCCTGAAGAAGGGGCGTTTACTGCCCTGCCAGGCCTGTATGGGCGACGCCCGCCACTATCTGCCTCTGGAAGAACACGAAGACGATGATCAGGGGCAGGCCCGCCATCAGGCCGCCGGCCATGAGTTGGGCCCATTGGATGCCGTAGGAGTTCATGACGGTCGCGATGCCGTTCGGCATGGTCATCAGGTCCGGGTTGTTGGTCACCATGTAGGGCCAGAGGAAGTTGTTCCACGAGGCGATGAAGGTGAAGATGCCGACCGCCGCGAGGGACGGGCGGGAGAGCGGGAGGACGATGGTGAAGAAGACCCGCCAGCGGCCCGCGCCGTCGATGAACGCGGCCTCCTCCAGTTCGCGCGGGATGCCCTGGAAGAACTTGTAGAGGATGTAGACCATCGCGGCGGGTGCGCACTGCGGCAGGATCATGCCCCAGTAGGTGTCCACCATGCCCATCTGCTGGACGGTGGTGAACAGCGGCACGCCGAGGACCGCCGGGGAGATCATCAGGCCCGCCATGACCAGGCCCATCAGGGCGTTCTTGCCGCGGAACTCGGTGCGGGCGAAGCCGTATCCGGCGAGTGCGCTCGTCAGGAGGACCACGGATGTCACGCAGACCGAGACGACCAGGGAGTTCACGAACCAGTTGGTGATGTTGCCGGTCTCGAAGAGGGCATTCCAGGCCTGGCCCGTCCAGTCCCTTGGGAGCCAGTGCGGGGGGACCTCCACCGCCTCGGTCTCCGACTTGAGCGAGGTGAACAGGCCCCAGGCGAAGGGGGCCAGGAAGACGGCGGAGACGGCGGTGCCGAGGAGGGTGAGCACGATCTGGCTGGGCGTCCACGGCTTGCGGGGGTGCGCGGCTGTGGTCATCGGGCGGCCTCCTCACGGTTGCGCAGCAGCCACATCCGGGCGAGGGCGACGGCCGCGATGATCACGAAGAAGATGACGGAGATCGCGGAGGCGTAGCCCACGCGGTAGCTGGTGAAGCCCTCTTCGAGGGTGTACTGCACGAAGGTGCGGGTCGATCCCTCGGGGCCGGGGAGGAAGTCCATCATCACGACGGCCTGGTCGAAGACCTGGAGCGAGGCCAGGATCTGGAGCGCGATGACGAGCCCCGTGATGTTGCGCAGCATCGGCAGGGTGATGTGGACCATGCGGTGCCAGGCGTTCGCGCCGTCCAGTCTGGCGGCCTCGTAGAGGTGGCCGGGGATGCCCTGGAGCGCGGCGAGGTAGAGCAGGAAGCTGAAGCCGACCGTCCACCAGAGGGTCTGGATGACGATGGCGAGCATCGCGTAGGACTTGTCGGTCAGCCAGGGTGTCTCGATGCCGAAGACGTGGTTGATCATGCCGGTGCCGGGGTTGAACAGCCACTGCCACAGGTTGGCCGCGACGGTGGAGGGCAGCAGGAAGGGGGCGAAGAAGCACAGCCGCCACAGCCACTTGCCGCGCTCGATGTGGTGGGCGAGCATCGCGAGGAGGAACGCGAGGACCGTGATGCAGGGGACGACCAGGAGCGTGAAGTACGCGCTGTGGCCGAGGGAGTCCCACACCAGCGGGTCCTTGAGGGCCTCGCGGTAGTTGTCGAGGCCGACGAAGCTCGCGCCCTCGCCCGAGATGTTGGCGTCGGTGAAGCTGAGGTAGACGCCGCGCAGCAGCGGCCAGATCACGAACAGGGTGAAGAGCGCCAGGAACGGGGCGACGAACCAGCCGCCGTGCTGGAAGCCCTGCCCACGGCGGAGGCCGGCGCTGGCGGCGGCGGTCTTCGCACGTGCGGGTGCGGCGATGGTCTGGGCGCTGGTCGCCGTCATGCGGCCGCACCTCCTTGTGCGGCGGTCCGGCCGTCCATGGGGTTCTTCATGGCGAGCAGCTGGGTGAGCGCGCTCTTCATCCGGCGGGCGGCGGTCTCCGGCTTGCTGGAGCCCATCGTCGAGGAGACGACGATGGGGCCGACGCGCTGGGCGAGGATGCCGGTGGAGCCCGCGAACCAGACCTTCGGTTCGGTGGCCTGGTGGTCCATGGCCGACGCGTACTCGCTCTGCGGGTTCAGGTCCTTGTACGCGGTGGTGGAGAGGGTCGGCGTGTAGGCGGGGATGTGGCCGCCGGCCGCCCATTGCCGGGCGTGGGTGACGACGTAGGCGGCGAGTCGGTGTGCGGCCTCGTTCGTGGCGCCGCCGCGGTCGGACTGGTGCGGCAGGACGAAGGCGTGCGACTCGGCGTGGGTGGCCTGCTTGCCGAAGACGGGTGGCAGCGGGGTCGCGCCGTAGTCGAGCTTCGCTCCGGAGTAGACCGGGACCGACCAGTTGCCCTCCCAGACGAAGGGCGCGCCGTTGACGAACTGTTCGGCGCCCGCCGCACCCGCGAAGCCCGGGTTGGCGTACCCGTCGGCGATGTGGCGGCGCAGGAACTCCAGGACCTGGGTGGCCTTGTCGGTGTCGAAGGTGACCTCGGTGTTCGGGCCGTTGAACCAGGTGCCGCCGAGCTGGGTGTAGAAGGCGACGAAGAACCACCACTGGAAGTTCTGGTCGCTGGACCACATACCGATGGTCTGCAGGCCCTTCTTCGTGGCCCGCTTCGCCTCCTTCAGCACGTCGAACCACTCGTCGGGGGAGGTGACCGGCACCATCCGGCCGTCGTCGCCGAGCAGGCCCGCCTTCTTCAGCACGTCCTTGCGGTAGAAGCAGAGCTGGACGTGGATGTCGAGCGGGAGGGCGTAGAGCTTGCCGTCGATGACGGCGCGCTTCCACAGGGCGGGGTTGAAGTCCTCCTCCCGTACGCCGTACTGGGCGAGCAGTCCGACGTCCCAGGGGTCCAGGAAGCGGCCGGGCGAGAAGCCGGTGACCCGGCCCAGGTGCATGACGCCGAGGTCGGGTGCGCGGTTGCCCGCGGCGGCCATGGCGAGCTTGGTGTAGAAGGGGCTGCCCCACTGGAGCGTGGAGTCCTTCACCGCGATGTCCGGGTTGGCCTTACGGAAGGCGTCCAGCATGGCGATCATGTTGGAGCCGTCGCCGCCGCTGAAGAGGTTCCAGTACCGGACGCGGGTGTTCGCGCTGGAGGCGAGTGCGTCGGCGCCGGTGCCGAGTGCGGCGAAGCCGAAGCCGCCCGCGACGGAGAGTCCTCCGAGCCCGCCCAGAAGCTGCCTGCGATTCAGGCCAGGTCGTCCCATTCCCTGCCCTTGCTGTCGGTGTCCAGTGGTCGGCATGTTCGGCGTGCATGTTCGGTATTTCGAAAGATGCTCGTTACTTCGAACGGGACCGTAAAATCGAAGCGCTTCCGCGTCAATGGTGTGGCCGGACTTTGGACACGATGTTCCGGGCAAGAACGGTCGTTCTCCGTTGAACAACGGCCCTCGGATCGCATGACGCGAACACTTTCGGGCGGCTAGTCTCGGACCGCTGCCAAGCCGTCGGCCGGCGGTGAGAAGGGGGAGCGATGGACATCGCGGGCGCGCGGATCAGGGCCGCCCGAGTCAGGGCCGCGCTGAGGCGCTCGCGCACAGGTTCCGCGATGCGCGGCCTGGCCACCGAGCTCGCCGCCAAGGTCCGGGCGAGAGAGCAGTCCCCCACCGACGTACGGTCGTTGTGCCGGGCGCTGTGCGAGGAGATGAGCGCGCGGCGCGGCGGGCGTCCCGTCGAGCTGCGTTTCGAGCGCTTTCCCGACGAGATCGAAGTGACCGGACTGTGGGTCGAGTTCCAGGACTTCGACCTCGTCATCGTCGAGGAGCGGGCCGAGGCGGTGCAGCAACTGGTGATCCTCGGTCATGAGCTGTGGCATCTGCACGCGGGTCACGGGCATCACCAGGGGGCGGGTGCGGCGGCGGCCCATGCCTTCGCCGACCGGCCGGGGTGGGAGGACGGCGCGCTGGCGATGGCGGCCCGCAACGGCTCCCGGGAACGGGACGAGGCCGATGCCGATGCCTTCGGACTTCGGCTGGCGGCGGGGTGCCGGGCACTGCTGCCGGGTGGGCGCGGGCCGGACGTACCCCTCGAACCCGTGCAGCGGTCGCTGGGCTATCGGGGGCCCCGAGGAGGTGCGGCACCGTGACGACGGTGGCGCTGACCCCGGTCGAGTTCGTCAACCAGTTCTATCCGAACTTCTGGTGGATCCCCGCGGGGGTCCTGGCCGCCGCCCTGGCCATCAAGCTGCCGAGCATCATCCGGCTCTGGAAGGACCCGATGCTGCGCGCGGTCGGCGGACTGCTGCTGCTCGCCTGCGCGGTGTTCGTCTTCGTGGCGCCGTCGACGATCGCCCGGGTCAACCGGCTCACCGGGGTGGCGAACTTCTCCGGCCCCTGGGTCTACTCGCTGCTCACCGCGTTCTGCGCCTTCTGCCTGCTGCTGATCATCTCCTGGCGCAACGGCTTGTCCGACCGCTCGGACCGCACCCGGCGGGCGATGCGCGGGGTCGTGGCGGTCTATTCGGGTGTGGTCGTCGCGATGTGGGTGCTGTTCACCCTCGCGGACGTGCCGGTGGAGCGGCTGCGGGATCTCGACACGTACTACGCGAACACCCCGTACATGCGCGAAGTGATCGTGCTCTACCTGCTCGCGCACACCGTGGCCGCACTGGTCACCAACGGGCTGATCTGGAACTGGGTCCGCACGGACGGGCTCGACTCGCTGCTGCGCTGGGGGCTGAAGTTCCTCGGCGTGGGCTACACGGCGCAGTTGTTCTTCGACGCCGCCAAGATCAGCGCCGTGGCGGCCCGTTGGTCCGGGCGGAATGTGGACTGGCTGAGCACGGCCGTCGCCCCGCCGCTCGCCTGCCTGTCCGCCGTGCTCATCGCGGTCGGCTTCATCCTCCCGCACGCCGGGCAGTACCTGCACGGCCGCTGGCACGTCCGGCTCGCCCACCACGAACTGCGGCCGCTGTACCTGCTGATGAAGACGGTCAACGGCACAGGGGTCCCGTTCCTGTTGCGTGCGACGCCGGAGCTGCGACTGGTCCGCCGGGAGACGTTCATCCGCGATGTGCTGCTGCCGCTCGCCCGGCACATCGACGAGGACCGGCGCGAACGGTTCCACGACGCCGCCCTCGCCCTCGGCCACCCGCCCGACCTGGCGAGGGCACTCGGCGCCACCGCGGCGATCCTGGACGCGATCGACGCCAGGAACCGGACACGGGAGGACGACGGCACCGGTGCCCGTGACACCACGGACCTGCTGCGCGAGATCGGCGCCGTGTCCCGGGCCCTGCGCCGCACGGAGGACCTCCGGGCGATCCGCGCCCTGGCACCTGACCACACGGACGGCAAGTCGCTCACCGGCTGATGTCCCCGGGGTTGCCCCCGGCGGCCACGGGTGCCGTGCCCAGCGCGGCCTGTGCCCGTCGCGCCCGGCCGATTCGCGGACGAGACCCGCGCGGGGGGCCACGGGCACGGTACGTGAAGGTACGGTGAGAGCCGTCCGGGACGAGGCCCGCATGGCTCGAAACCGGTGCCGGCGGCCGGTGTTGTCCACCGCACGGCTGTGGCCGGACGTCGGGGAAAGCCCTCAGGGCGGGGGAGCCTTCATGGCTGAGTGCGAGGAGTCGCATGTCGCGTAGAGCTGTCGTCATCGGTGCCGGTCTGGCCGGCATGCTGGCCGCGGCGGCACTGTCCGCCGTCGCGGACGAGGTGGTCGTGCTCGACCGCGACGATCTGCCCGAGGGGCCGGAACACCGCAAGGGCCTGCCGCAGGGACGTCACGCGCATCTCCTCATGGCCGGCGGCCTGGCCTCCATGGAGGACCTGGTGCCGGGCGTGAGCATGCGCAAGCATCTGCTCGCCGCCGGTGCGCACGAGATCCCGCTCGGCTCGGGCATGGTCGCCCTCACGCCCGAAGGCTGGCTCCGGCGCTGGCGTCACCCCGGACCGCGGATGCTGACCTGCACCCGGGCACTGCTCGACTGGGCGGTGCGGGGCGCTGTGCTGGACAACACCGGGGTGGTGATCCGTAAGGCGCGGGTGCTGGAGCTGACGGGGTCGCGGCAGCGGGTGACCGGGGTTCGCCTCTCGACCGCCGCCGGGGAGGAGGAACTCGCCGCCGACTTCGTGGTGGACGCGAGCGGACGCGGCTCGCGGATCGCGACCTGGCTGGAGCGGCTGGGCGTCGACGACGTGCGCGAGAAGACGGTGGACGCCGGCCTGGTGAACGCCACCCGTCTCTACCGCACTCCCGAGGGAGCCGGGCGTTTCCCCCTGACCATGGTGCAGGCCGATCCGTATCAGGGACGGCCCGGCCGCAGCGGCATGGTGCTGCCGATCGAGGGCGACCGCTGGATGGTCAGTCTCGCCGGCACGCGGGGCGGCGGTGAACCGCCGTCCGACCCGGACGCGTTCCTCCGGTACACCCTGGACCTGCCCGACCCCATAGTGGGCCGGCTGATCTCCGGCGCGGAACCGCTCACGGAGGTCCATGTCAGCCGCAGTACCAGGAATCACCGCCGGTACCTGGAGAGTGTTCGCTCCTGGCCCGACCGCCTCGTCGTCCTCGGTGACGCGCTGGCCACGTTCAACCCCGCCTACGGACAAGGCATGTCGGTGGCCGCGCTGGGCGCCCGAGAGCTGGGCCGGGAGCTGCGGAGGTCCGGCCTCGGCGAGCCCGGGCTCGCCCGGCGTGTGCAGCGGCGGGCGGCCAGACCGGTGGAGGCCGCGTGGACGATGGCGGTGAGCCAGGACGTCTGGTACCCCGGGACGCGTGGAGGCTCGCCCGGGGTCGCCAACCGTCTGGTCACCGCCTACACCCGCCGCATGATCCGCACGGCGACCGGCTCGTACACGGCGGCGACGGCGGTCTGGGACGTGATGAGCATGACGACGGGGCCGACGCGGCTGCTACGGCCCTCGACGGTACTGGCGACGCTGAGCGGGCCGCCTTTGCCGACGGCGGTGGGGGCGCCGCTGACGGAGGATGAGCGGACGGTCCTGCGGCGGCTGGACCGGACGGGACGCTGAGACAGGGGCGACCGGGTCCGGTCCGCGCCCCGTCGGCGTACTCACGTGCGGGCGTCTCGGGGGCCGGCCGCCCCCGTCCCGCCCTGTCTGTCGCCCGCCCCCGTCCCGCCGTGTCTGTCGCCCGCCCCTGTCCCCCGTCTGTCGCCGCCCCTGTCCCTCGTCAGCCGGCGAACGCGGGCTGGGCCATGCCCTTCCCCGCCCCCGGCACCACCAACACCGACCCCGCCAGCGCGGGCGGCTCCGTCAGGCCCACACGAGCCGTCGTGATGTACAGGTCGCTCAGCCCGGCCCCGCCGAACGCGCACGCCGTCACCAACGGCACCGGCAGCTCGATCACCCGGTCCAGCTCACCGTCCGGCGTGTACCGCCGTACCGTCGAGCCCTGCCACAGCGCCACCCACACACAACCGTCGGCGTCGACCGTCAGCCCGTCGGGGAAGCCCGCGCCGTCCTCGATCTCGGCGAGGGTCCGCCGGCCGGACAGCCGACCGTCCGCGTGATCGAAGACGTCGACCCGCCGGGTCGGGGAGTCGATGTAGTACAGGAGCCGCCCGTCGGGGCTCCACCCCGTGCCGTTGCTGACGGCCACGTCGTCCAGGACGACGTCGACCGTGCCGTCACCGCCGACGCGGGACAGCGTGCCGCCGCCCGGGGCCTCGTCGTAGCGCATCGTGCCGGCCCAGAGCGTGCCGTCGGGCGCCACGGCGGCGTCGTTGGCGCGGCGGCCGGGCACGGGCTCGTGATGCAGCCAGCGGAACCCGCCGTCGGCGTCACCGTCGAGGAGGCCGATGCCGTCGCGCAGGTTCAGCACCAGCCCTCCGCCCGCGCGTGGCTTGACCGCGCCCACGTGCTGTTCGGTGCGGCGGACCGTGCGGCGGCCGGTGGCCGGGTCGTAGGTGTGCACCCGGGAGCCGAGGATGTCGATCCAGAGGAGGCGGCCGGTCGCCGCGTCCCAGGTCGGGCCCTCGCCGAGCTCGGCCTCGGCCCGTACGGCGACCTCGTACGGCTTCGTCGTCATGCCACGCTCCGGTGGCCGAGGTGCTCGGACAGCTCGGCGGCGCCCTTCGCGGCGAGCTGCTCCAGCTCGGCGCGGCGCTCCTCGCTCCAGCGGATCATGGGCACGGAGATCGACAGGGCGGCGACGACCTGGCCGGTGCGGTCGCGGACCGGCGCGGCCACGCAGCTCACGTCCGGGTTGGACTCGCGGCTCTCCACGGCGAGGCCCCGCTCACGGATCTCGGTCAGGGCCTCGCGCAGGGCGGCCGGGTCGGTGATGCTGTTGGGAGTCATCGCGACCAGCGCGGCGTTGTCGGGGATCCGCGTGGCGAGTTCCTGCTCGGGAAGGGAGGCCAGCAGCATCTTGCCGACGGAGGTGCAGTGGGCGGGCAGCCGGCGGCCGGCCGCCGACACCATCCGCACGGCGTGCGTGGAGTCGACCTTGGCGATGTAGATGACGTCCGTGTCCTCGAGGATCGCCACGTGTACCGTCTCGTCGCAGGTCTCGGCGACGGACCGGGCGACCAGCTGCCCCTCGGCGGCGAGGTCGAGCTGCTCGGCGTAACGGGCGCCGAGCTGGTACGGGCGTACGCCGAGCCGGTAGCGTCCCGGCTGGCCGGGCACCGGGACGATGTACTTCCGGGCGGCGAGCGTGGTCACCAGCTCGTGCACGGTGGTACGCGGCAGCTGCAGCTTGCGCACGATGTCGGGGGCGGAGAGCGTCCCGTCCCCGTCGAGGAAGAGCTCGAGAATGTCGAGAGCCCGGGTCACGGCTGGTACGAGTCGTCCCACGACCGGCCCCTCCCTATGTGTCTCAGGCGCCTGTGTTCGAGATTTCAACAGGCGATCGGCATGACGAACACAGGCTAGCCATAGAGGTTTGGCCGGGCAATGGGCAGACAAGGCAGAGGCACAGCGGGCGGATACCCACGAGCACCCCACGAGCACGTTGCGTGCACATTAAAGTGCCGTATGTGCGGCACGTCACAGGTGCCGCAGAGGCGGGGGGATATCTGTGCGCGACATGACCAAGGGCTCGAACGCGTCCCTGTCGGCCCTGAGCGAGAACGTGAGCTCCGCGATCATCAGCCTGGGCTGGTCCAGCCCGACCGGGGAGGGCGACGCCGATGTGTCCGTCCTGCTGCTGGACGCCGGCGGCAAGGTACGCAGCGACGCCGACTTCTACTTCTACAACAACCCGGTGGCGGCCGACGGCAGCGTGCAGCTCCTGGGCAAGGAGCCGACGGGGGACGGCAGCGAGGACCGGATCAGCTTCGACCTGACGGCGGTCCCGGCCGATGTGGAGCGGATCGTCGTGGCCGCGAGCCGCTACGAGGGAGCACGCTTCGGGGCATGGGCAGCGGCCGGGGCAGCGCCGAGTCCGGCTTCATCCGCAGTGTCGACGACGCCGTGCAGCGGTTCCACTCCTCCGTGGTGGTCCACCTGGACGCTCCGGCATCCGGGCGTACGGCGGCGAAGGAGCGGGCCGCGGTGTGAGAGCCGGGCGGCGGTCGTCATCGCCGGGTGTGCCGCCCGGAGGGCTCACCGTCGCCCGCGCATCGCCCCCAACTGCCCTCGCAGCCGCTGCGCCCGCAGCACCAGTTCCAGTTCGAACCGGCGGTCGGGGTTGTCGATCTCGTCGCCCCACAGTTCCCGGATCTGGCGCAGGCGGTAGCGGACCGTCTGGGGATGGACGCCCAGGCGGGTCGCGACCTCCGGGGCTCCGCCCCTGGTCTCCAGCCAGGCCAGGAGCGTTTCCGCGAGGCGGCGGCCGTGGGTGGGGCCGCAGTGGGTCAGGGGGGCCAGGCATCTCAGGGCCAGGTCCTCGATGAGTTCCTCCGGCTGGAGGAGGACCAGCGCCTCGGTGTGCTCGGTGCAGTAGAGGACCTCGCCCGAGGGGAGCAGCTCCCGTTCCATCAGGCGTACCGCCGCCTCGGCCCAGCGCAGCGACTTCGCAGCGTCGGCGAGCGGTACGGGCGGGCCGATCGCGCCGGACCAGCCGGCCAGGGCCCGGTGCAGCAGCTCGGGGCGGCCTGCCGCGCCCGGGTCGGGCACGACCATGCGAGGCTGCTCGTACTCCATGTCGAGCAGCACGCCCTGGCCGACCGCGGGGGCCATGGCCTCCCGGGCGGGGCGCAGCAGGACTCCGACCGCGACCTTGGCCGGCAGCGGCCAGCCGATCCGGGCGGCCCGTTCGGTGAGGGCCTCGGCGGGGTCGCCGCGGTGATGCTCGGCGAGGAGCAGTTCCATCAACCGGCGCTGCAGGCGCAGGCGTTCACCGGCCTGGCGGGCCGCCGCCTCGGCGTAGCCGCGCACGGACTGGTCGACGAGGCCGTCCAGGTACTCGTAGCCCGCGTCGACGAGTTCGTACATCGCCGGGGGCGGGATCTCCACGCGCTGGCCGATGTCGGCGAAGCGGCGCCAGGCCAGGCGTACGCCCATGCGGTAGATGGCCTGGAGGGAGTCGAGCGAGCGGCCGTTCAGGCCCTCGCCGCGGCCGAAGTCCTGGAAGACGCCGGGCGGGACGGTGGGCCGCCCCTCCGAGTGTTCCAGGTGCTGCACGAAGACCTCGATGGCGCGGCGGATGCCGACCAGGGCCATGGGCTCGCCGGAGTCGTCGAGGACGACGGGCAGATGGGGGTACTCGCGCTGTATCTCGCAGAGGATCTCCTCGGCGAGCGCGGGTGCCTCGGCCATGGCGATCGCCGCGAACCGGCGCACCTGGAAGCGCGGTACGTCGTGCCAGGCCGAGCGCGTGGTGACGGTTCCGGTGCGGGCGGCCGTCACCGTCAACTCCCCTGGTCCGCTTGCTCGTACGTGATCAGGGGTGTGTTCGGCTGGTCGGGTGTGGCCTGGAGCAGCGCGACCACGCCCAGCGCGGCGCCCACGGCAAGGGCGGCGGCGAGCGCGACGGTCAGCGCGGCAGCGAGCAGTCTCGACATCGCAGGGTCAGCCTCTCTGTCCGGATTCGTCCGGAGATCGTCCGGAGGTTTCCCCACCCCGGCACCCCGTCCCTGCCTGTCGCGCCCAGTTTCAACAAGCATTGACACCCCGTCAAGAGGCGCCTACGGTTCCCGGCCCAGCCGCACGCGCTGTTTTCTCCGCCGTGCCGGCCCTCTCGTACGTCGAGCCGTCCCAAGCCACTGGAGTGCCCGGATGCGCCGTACAACCTCTCCGTTTTCCCTGGTCCTGCTGGGTCTCGGCACGTTCCTGCTGGTGCTGGCGCCCCTGCTCGCCTGGTACGTGCAGCCGCGTGCCGCGGTGAATCCGACCGACATCGACACGACCGCCGTCTACACCGGGCGGGGCAGCGTCTTCGACACTGACCGGATCGAGACGGTGCCCGACCGGAAGATCACCGTGACCCAGCGGGTCCGGGGCAATGTCGAGGACAGCGAACGCAGCGGCAAGGCCGTCTGGGACGTGATCACCACGGTCGACACCGACAAGTCGCTGCCGGCCGCCGATCCGCACGACGCGCTGGACTTCACGCCGCACCGCTGGGTGATGGACCGGAAGACCACCCGGCCGGTGCACTGCTGCGGGGAGAAGCCGTACATCGAGGGCGAGGCCTATCTGAAGTTCCCCTTCAACGTGCAGAAACGCTCGTACCAGTGGTGGGACAACACCCTCGGCGACACCGTCGTCCTGCGCTACCGGGGCACCCAGAAGGTCCAGGGCTACACGGGCTACAAGTTCACCGGCTCGGTGCCGCCGACCAGGACCGGAACGCGGATGGTGCCCGGCAGCATCGTCGACCAGCCGGACCGCCCGCAGGTGCTGGCCGAGGAGTGGTACTCCAACCACGGGTTCGAGCTGGTCGTCGACCAGGCCACCGGCCGCGTGATCTACGCGCAGACCGGGCCCAGGCGAACCCTGCGGGCGCCGGGCGGGAAGAAGGACGCGGCGGTGCTGCTGGACAGCCGGAAGGTCTCGTTCACGACCGCCACCCAG
Source organism: Streptomyces violaceus (assembly GCF_036014075.1). Lineage (NCBI taxonomy): Bacteria > Bacillati > Actinomycetota > Actinomycetes > Kitasatosporales > Streptomycetaceae > Streptomyces > Streptomyces violaceus. The sequence goes on along the minus strand of NZ_CP107911.1, from coordinate 6,208,316 downwards.
AAGGAAGCGGTGCGGCAGGCCAAGCGGGACAGCGGCCAACTGCGGCTGGTGGGCGAGACGTTGCCGATCGGGGCGGCGATATCCGGCTTTGTGCTCGTGGTGGTGGGTGGTGTTCTCGTGGCGCGTGGGCGGAAGGAGCCGGAGCAGCCTGTTCCATCCGAAACGCCCGATACACCCCAGCCCACCCTCACGATGTGATGTGACGTCAGCTCTAACAAAGCCCGAAATTGTCACGCCGGTGAGTAGCCGTGGCGAACGTCCGGGCGAAAACTGTCCAACCCCACCCGAGCACATCCCGTCCACACTCCCCTCCCAGGAAGAGCTCAGGCCCCCCACAGGCCGACTTTTCCGAGACTCCCCTCAGACTCCCCTTCGGACAGACCCCCACGTTTTTCCCCACGCTGAGTTCCGCACCCCGAGACGAGTTGGAGCACCCATGCCCCAGCACGTACCGTCCTCGCTGCGCCCCGCGTCCCAAGGCGCGCAGCGACCCCTTCCGGCGCTCCCCCCACATCCGCGCCGGATCGTCTTCCTCGCCCATCGTGACCTGGACAACCCGTCCGCCGGCGGCTCCGAGCTGCTGGTCGACAAGCTCGCCGACGGGCTGACCCGGCTGGGCCACCAGGTGACCCTGCTGTGCGGAGGCCCCGCGGCCTTCCGTGACTACCGGGTCGTGTCGGCGGGCGGCCCGTACGGGCACTATCTGCGCGCCCGTTCCGCCTTCGCCCGCCAGGTCGGCGACTGCGATCTGCTGGTCGAGGTGTGCAACGGCATGCCGTACCTGGCGCCGTTGTGGCATCGCGGTCCCACCCTGTGTCTGGTCAACCACGTCCATACGGATCTGTGGAAGATGCGCTTCGGCGGGCCGCTGGCCCCGGCGGCGCGGATCGGCCGAAGACTCGAACACTGGGCGCTGACCGGTGCGCAGCAGCGGAGCCTGATGGTCGCCGTGTCCTCCTCGACGGCCCACGCGCTGCATGCGATCGGGGTCGAGCGGGACCGTATCCGGGTCGTGCACAACGGGGTCGAGGAGCCGGGGCCCAGAGCCGAGCGCTCGGCCGAGCCGTTGTTCGTCGCCGTCGGGCGGCTCGTCGAGTACAAGCGGATCGATCTGCTGCTGCGGTTGTGGGAGCGGGTGCGGCCGGTGACCGGCGGGCGGTTGGTGATCGTCGGGGACGGGCCGGAGCGCGAGCGGCTGGAGCGGCTGGCCGGGCCCGGTGTGGAGTTCACCGGGTATGTCTCCGAGGCCGAGAAGCACCGGCTGCTGTGTGCGGCCTGGTTGTTGCTGCATCCCTCCGCCGTGGAGGGGTGGGGCCTGGTCGTCACGGAGGCCGCGGCCCGGGAGACGCCGAGTGTGGCCTTCGATGTGCCCGGGCTCAAGGACTCCGTGGTGGATGGTGAGACCGGGGTGCTCGCACAGGGCGAGTCCTCGTTCGCCGCGGCGTGGTGTGCGCTGGCCCTGGCCGGGCGGGAGCGGGAGTTGATGGGGAAGGCCGCTCGGGATCGGGCCGCGCAGTTTCGGTGGGATCGGACGGTGCGGCAGTTTCGGGTGGTGGCCGCGGAGGCGGTGAGGGGCTGGGGGCCGTGAGGCGGCGTACGGTCCGTCGTGGCTTGTCGCGCCCACGCGGCGGAGCCGCACATGTCACAGCCCCGCGCCCCTTGGCTACGTTGAGGGACCCCTCGTTTCGAAGATCTCTTGCGCTGTTCCAGGCCTTTCTCCATGAGCAGGACGATCCCGAGGCCTGCTACTCGCTGCTCGCCCGTGACGCCGTCGACCAGGTCGAGGCCTACGACGGGCCTGTCGCCGGGCGTACCGTCCTGGACATAGGCGGCGGCAGCGGCTACTTCACCGAGGAGTTCCGGCGCCGCGGTGCCCAGGCCTATCTGTTCGAGCCGGACATGGCCGAGTTGGGTGAGAAGCCGCCCGACAGCGCGGTGGTCGCCGACGGGTATCTGCTGCCCCTGCGGGACGGCATCGCGGACGTCACCTTCTCCTCCAACGTGCTGGAGCACGTGGCCGATCCGGAGACCTTTCTCAGTGAGCTGGCCCGGGTGACGCGCCCGGGCGGGCTGATCTATGTGTCGTTCACCAACTGGCTGTCGCCGTGGGGCGGGCACGAGTGGGCCCCGTGGCACTACTTCGGTGCCGAGCGGGCCCGGGCCCGCTATCTGCGGCGGACCGGCCGGCCCGCCAAGCACACGCTCGGCGAGAACCTGTTCGCGGTGCACATCGGCTCCACCCTGCGGCAGGTGCGTGCCCGCGACGACGTCACGGTCGTCTCGGCGCGCTCCCGCTACTGGCCCTTCCTCGCGGAGACCGTCGTCAAGGCGCCCGGGATCCGCGAGTTCGCCACCTGGAACCTCCTCCTCATTCTGCGGCGGTGTCCTACATGACAACCACGGTCCAGGCTCCTCCCCCGGCAGCCGTTCCCACCACCGCCACCGCGGCGGGTCCCCCCGAGGGCCCGCGGTCGCGGCGCTGGCTGCTGGGTTTCTGGGCCGTGGTGTTCGTGTTGTTCCTGGTGGTGCAGCCGGGGCGGCAGACATTCGACACCAAGCTCGGCGTCACGGTCGACCCGGGGCAGTTCCTCGCCGATCTGGGCCAGTTGTGGCACGACCGGGCCGGGTTCGGCGGGATCCAGGACCAGTACGTCGGCTATCTGTGGCCGATGCTGCCGTTCTACTGGCTCTGCGACCTCGTGCAGTTGCCGGTGTGGCTGGCGGAGCGGCTGTGGCTTTCGGTCGTCGTGTCGGTCGCCTTCTGGGGTGCGCTGCGGCTGGTCGAGCGGCTGCGGGTGGGCAGTGGCACCTCCCGGCTGCTGGGGGCCGTGGCGTATGCGCTGTGGCCGGTGTTCACGACCGTCATCGGGTCGACGTCGGCCGCCGCGCTGCCCGGCGCGTTCCTGCCGTGGGTGCTGCTGCCGCTGACGAACGAGCGGTACGCCGCCCGGGTCGCGGCTCTGCGCTCGGCGCTGCTCGTGCCGTTCATGGGCGGGGTCAACGCCTCGGCGACCCTGGCCTCACTCCTGCCGGTCGGGCTCTATCTGCTGTCCCGGCCGCCCGGGCCCCGGCAGCGCAAGCTGATCGCCTGGTGGACACCGGCCGTGATCGTCGTGACGGCCTGGTGGTGGGTGCCGCTGCTGCTTCTCGGGGTCTACGGCGAGAACTTCCTGCCCTATATCGAGACCGCGCAGACCACGACGGACACCATGTCGGCGACCGAGGCACTGCGGGGTGCCGGGAACTGGGTCGCTTATCTGCACTTCGGTGAGGCGTGGCTGCCCGCGGGCTGGGCCGTGGCCTCGTCGGTCGTCGTGATCGTGAGTTCGGCCCTGGCGGCCGGGCTGGGGCTCGCCGGACTCGCCCGGCGGGACCTGCCCGAGCGGCGTTGGCTCGTGCTGACCGTGCTCGTGGCGGCGCTGGTGCTGCTCGCCGGGTACGGCGGGGCGTTCGGGGCGCCGTTCCACGGGGTCGTGCAGGGCTGGCTGGACGGGTGGCTGTCGCCGTTCCGGAACATCTACAAGTTCCAGGCAGGGATGGCGCTGGCGCTCGTGCTGGGCCTGGTCCATCTGGTGGGTGTGGCCGCCGAGCCGCGCGGGGCCCGCCCGGTGCGCGGCCGGCGCCTCGCCCCGCTGGTCGCGGCGGTGCTGATCCTGCCGGGGCTGCTGCTGCCGTACCTCAACGGCTCGATCCTCAACCCGGGTTCCTTCCAGAAGCTTCCGACCTACTGGCAGGCCACGGCCGACTGGCTGGAGAAGTACTCCCCCGACTCCCGTGCCCTGGTCGTCCCGGCCACCGCGCACGGCATGTACACCTGGGGCTCCCCCATCGACCAGCCGCTCGACGTGCTCGCCGAGTCGCGCTGGGCGCAGCGCGACTACGTTCCCTTCGGCACACCCGGCAACCGGCGTGCGATGGACGCCGTCGAGCAGGCGCTGCTGTCCGGGTCCGAAGTGCCGGGCCTCGCCGACTACTTGAGCCGGGCGGGGCTGTACTACGTCGTCGTACGGAACGATCTGGATCCGGACCAGATCGGTCATGTGCCGACCGCGACGGTCAAGCGGACGCTGGAGCAGTCCGGGTACGAGCGGGTGACGGGGCTCGGTCCTGTGATGACCGGCGGCCGGATCGCGCAGGACGCCCCGCTCCAGGTCGAGGGCCTGTACGCGCGGCAGCGGGCGGTGGAGATCTACCGGCCGGCCGGGGACGACGTGCTCCGGCCCGGGCAGGCGGGACTGACCCCGGTCTCCGACACGGCCGTGGTGTCCGGTGGCCCGGAGGCGCTGCTGCCGCTGGCGTCCCGGCTGCGCGGGCGGGCGGCCGTCCTGACCGGCGACAACCATCCCGGGCTCGGCACCCCCGCCGTGCAGGTGGTGGGCGACGGGATGCGGCGCGCCGACACCCGGTTCGGCCTGGTCAACGCCGGTACGTCGTACACGTACACGCGCGACGAGCGCAACGCGCCCGACGCCCAGCAGGACCCGGGCGAGCGGCCGCGCCAGATCCTGCCCTCCGAGGGAACCGACCACCAGACCGTGGCCGAACTTCGCGGCGCCCGTTCGGTGACGGCGTCGTCGTACGGTAACTGGCTCTTCCACCTGCCGCAGTACGACCCGGTGAACGCCTTCGACGGCAACCCGGACACCGCGTGGGCGGAGGGCGCGCCGGACACACCGGACGGGCAGTGGCTGCGCGTCGGCTTCACCGGCCCCTACGAGATGCCGTCCTCCTTCAAGGTCACGCCGTTGCCGCAGGAGAGCGTGCGGGCGGCGGCGACGAAGGTGCGGGTGGAGACCGAGAAGGGCTCGAAGACGAGCTTCCTCCAGCCGAACGGCAAGACGCAGCGGATCAAGGCGCCCGAGGGCACGAGCCGGTGGATGAAGCTGACGATCGTGGACTCGGTGGAGCGCCGGGCCGGTCTGACGGGTGCGGGCTTCTCCGAGATCGACCTGCCGGACATCCAGGTGACCCGGCTGCTGAAGCTGCCGACGGACGCGGACAACGCCACCGCGCCCGCCACCATGGTCTCCCTGCACCGCGCCTCCGACCCGACCGGCCTGTCCGCGGCCGGCACGGAGGCCGGCCTGCACCGCCGCTTCACGACACCGGCCGCCGGAACCTACGAGGTGAAGGCGAGCGCGGTGCCGGTACCGGGCGAGGAACTCGACCGGCTGCTCTACGAGGTCGCGCCCGAACAGCAGACCAGGATCGTCGCCACCGCCGACTCCACGGCGAGCCTCGGCGCGGGCCTGACGGCGCGCAACCTCACCGACGGCGATCTGACGACGGCGTGGATCGCGGGCGACCGGCCGGCGATCCACCTGAGCTGGGAGGGCAAGCAGGCGGTGGGCGAGCTGGTGCTGGCCCCCGCGGGTGGTCTGTCCAGCCGCGCCTCCCAGGTGCACATCAGCTCGCCGGACGGCGCGACGATCGCCGGAGTCGACGAGAACGGCTGGGTCCGCTTCCCACCGATCACCACGGACCGGCTCGACATCACGGTCACCGAGACCGCCCCGCTGACCCTGCACAACCCGGTCGCCGACGAGGACCTGCGCCTCCCGGTGGGCCTGACGGAGGCGTACCTCCCGGCCCTCGACCAGTACCGCACCCCGCAGCCGGACGGCACCCGCAAGTTCTCGCTGCCGTGCGGGAAGGGGCCGGACGTGGCACTGGACGGCGAGCTGTACCAGACGAGCGTGAAGGGGACGGTGCGGGATCTGGTGGAGCGGCGGGGCGTGGCGGTGACGCTCTGCCAGGAGGGCCGGGGCGACTCGGAGGTGCGGCTCCCGGCCGGCGAACACCGGCTGGAGGGCGGTGACGCGGGCCCGCTCGCGCTCACGGACGTGACTCTGACCCGCGGGACGGTCCCGGAGGCCGCGGCGGCCGGGCGTGAGCTGGAGATACGGGACTGGCTGGGCGACCGGCGCGAGGTGACGGTCGGCTCGGGCGCCGCCTCGTACTTCACCACGTACGAGAACTTCAACGACGGCTGGAAGGCCACCCTGAACGGCAAGGAGCTGACCCCGGTGCGGCTGGACGGCTGGCAGCAAGGCTGGCGGGTCCCGGCCGGAGCGGGCGGCGCGGTCAAGCTGTCGTACGAACCGGCCACCACGTACGACGCCGGGCTGATCGGCAGCGGCGCCGGCATCGCGGTGCTGCTGGGCCTGGCGCTCTGGCGCCGCCGCGCCCCCAACCCCGACGCGCCTCAGCCGGTCCCGCCGCTGCCCGGGCTGTGGCTCGGCACGGTGGCGCTGACGCTGGTCGGAGCGGTGATCGCGGGCTGGCTCGCGCTGCTGGTCCCGGTACTGGCGCTGCTGGCCTCGCGACGGCACGCCCTGTTGGTGCCGATCGCGTTCGTGGCGCTGGCGGGAGCGGGGGTCGCTGCCGCGATCGGGGCCGGGGAGCCGGTGGGCGCGGGCGCGGGGGCGTTCGGCCGTCTTGCCCAACTGCTGGCACTGATCGGCCTGTTCGCGGGCCTGGTGAGCCGGCGCGAGCCCGCCCCGGAGAGGACCGAGCCCGTATGACCCGTCCGACCCGCATCCCGTTCCCGGTGGTGGACGAGGTGTCCCGGCACTGCCTCCAGGAGGAGGAACCGGAAACGGTCCACATCGAGGTCCACCTCCCCGGCCCCCTCGACGAGCCCCGCCTGCGCAAGGCCTTCACGGAGGCCCTGCACCGGCATCCCCGCATCCTGATGCGGGAGGCAGGGGGGCCGTGGTTCCGCCGCCGCTACGAGTGGGAGCTGACGGGCGAGCCGGACACGGAGGTGGTGACCTTCACGCCGGCGGGCCCGAGGGCGTTGCAGGACGCCAGGACGAGGGCGCTCGCAGAGGCACCACCCCTGTCGCTGTCGCCGCCGATACGGCTTGAAGCAGTTGGCCTAGCTGCGGGCATTCGTGCCGCTGGGGCGGCACGGGTGGGCGCAGCGGCACCCGGCCGGCGCCGGCGAGCGACCCCACCCGCCCCGGACACCCACGCCCGCACAGCCCAAGGCACAGTCCTCCTCCTCACCATCAACCACACCGCCCTCGACGGCCCGGCCTGCCTCCGCATACTCGCCACCGCCGCGGAGCTCTACGGCGGCAGGGACAACAACCCCGCCGCACCCCCGACCCGCCCCGCGGAACCCGCACAAGAGCCCCCGGACACCCCGACCACCTGGTCGCCCCCCGCGCGGGTAGCGCAAGGCACGCCCGACCCCTCCCCCGGCAACGGCATGCTCGTCACCGAACTCCCCCTCCCGCACCGCCCCAAGGGCTCCCCCTACACCGTCAACGACCAGCTCATGGTCACCACGGCCCTGACCATCGCCCACTGGAACAGGGAACACGGCGCACGCCCTCGCCCCCTTCGCATCACCATGCCCGTGGACGACCGCCCCCGCGACACCACGATGCCCATCGGCAACGGCACCCGTCTGGTCGAAGTACCTTTCACACCAGGGGAGTTGAAGGCGGAGATGCCCACCCTGCTCCGCCGGACCGCAGAGCGAACCCGCGCGCTGAAAGCCCTGCCCCGCCCCCAACTGGGCCACGGGGCCGCGCTCCTGACCACCCCCTGGGCCCCGGTCGCCGCCCGCGCCGCCCTCACCCGCGCCCTGCGCAGGGCCGCCGCCCCCTGGACGTCGACGACCCTGCTCAGCAACATCGGCCGCATCCCGTACCCGCTGGACTTCGGCGAGGAGGCGGGCCGCGCGCACGCGGTCTGGTTCTCGGCCCCGGCCCGGATGCCGCGCGGCCTGACCGTCACCACCGCCTCCACGGCCGGCCGCCTCCACCTCGCCCTGCGCTGGTCCCGGGCCCTGCTCAGCCACAGCGACGGCGCCCACCTCCGCGACCTCTTCGAGCACTATCTGCACACCACGGAGGTGACCCCGTGACGCCGACGCCCACGACGACCACCACCCCCGCATCCCCGCCCCGCGACCTGCGCGACTTCTACGAGAACCCCGCCGTCCCCGTGGCGTCCGGCACCCCGCGCAGCCTCCGCCAGGCCCGCATGCTGGCCCGAGCCCTCGGACCGGCCGCCGGCCACCCCCGCACCGTCCTCGACATCGGCTGCGGCGACGGCACCGCCGCCGCGACCGCCGCGCCCCTCCTGCCCGGCCACCGCGTCATCGGCGTCGACTGGTCCCAGGACGCCCTCAGACGCGCCCGCACCCGCATTCCGTACGCGGTCCGCGGCGAACTCACCGACGGCGGGCTGCCGTTCGGCTCCGAGTCGGCCGACGCCGTGCTGTTCAGCGAGGTGATCGAGCACCTCGTCGATCCGGACGCCGCACTCGACGAGATCCGCAGGATCCTGCGGCCCGGCGGGCATCTCATGCTGTCCACCCCGAACCTGGCGGCCTGGTACAACCGCGCCCTGCTGCTCGCCGGTGTGCAGCCGGTCTTCTCGGAGGTCAGCCTGCGCGGCATCCACGGCCGTCCGGGGAAGGAGGTCGTGGGACACCTGCGCCTCTACACCGCCCGCGCGCTCAGGGAGTTCGTCGCCGCGTCCGGATTCACGGTCGTACGGCTCGAAGGCGCTCCCTTCCACGGCGTACCGCGCCCGCTGCGCCCGCTGGACCGGCTCGCCTGCGCCCGGCCACCGCTGGCGTCGATCCTGCTGCTGCACGCCAGGAGGACGTAGCCCATGTGGTGGGGAGTGACCGCGGCCCTGCTGGCGAACGTCCTGTACAGCACCGGATTCGTCCTGGAGAAACGTGCGCTCGCCGCCCTGCCGGAAGTGACGATCCGGCAGCCCGCACGGCTGCTGCGCCTGGTGCTCGGCAGCCCGCTGTGGATCGGCGGTTCCCTCTCGCTCGCGGCCGGGTTCGCCGCCCAGCTCGCCGTGTACCGGACGCTGCCGATCGCCGCCGCCCAAGGCATCTTCGTCTCCGGCCTGGTGCTGCTCGTGCTGCTGTCGGCCCGGCTGCTCGGCGAGGAGACGACCGGCCGGGAGCGGTACGCCCTGGGCGCGATCCTGCTCGCGCTGCTGATGGTGGTGCTGTCCCTGCGCGAGGGCTCGGACTCCGTCAGCCAGGAGGCGCCCTACCCGCTGATCCTGCTGGTGTGCGTGCCGTCGCTGGCGGCCGGGGTCTGGCTGTACGGCTCCGCCGAGCGGCGCGCCCGCAACCGGCACCGGCGTCCGACGACCGGCGTCGAGTACGGCGTGGCGGTGGGCCTGCTGTACGGCGTCAGCTCGCTGGCCATCAAGGGAGTGTCGAGCCACCTCACGACCAGCGGGATCGGCGGTGCGGTCCTGGACCTGCTGAGCTCCCCGTATCCGTATCTGCTGCTGTTCACCGGTGCGTTCGGCCTGGTGATGTCGCAGGCGGCGCTGCAGCGCTGCCGGGCCTCGCTGATCGTGCCGGTGTGCACGACCGTGACCTGCCTGTTCACAGCGGTGCTCGGCACGCTGTCGTTCGGCGAGGCCCTGCCGGACGAGCCACTGCGGCTCGCGTTGCGGGTGGCGGGCACGACCCTGGCCGTCGCCGTACTGCTCACCATGCCCAAACACGACTCCGCTCCCCAAGAGCCTGCCCCAGCCAAGGAGTTGGCATCCCCATGAAGCCCGACGACCCACTGCTGAAGATCCTGGCGTGCCCGCTCGACAAGGGCCCGCTGCATCTGCTGGCCGAGGAGGCCGAGCAGGAGGAGGCCCTGTACAACCCGCGGCTGCGCCGCCGCTATCCGATCCTCGACGGCATTCCGCAGCTGCTGCCCTCGTCCGGGGAACAGGTGCCGGACGACGAGCACGAGGAACTGCTCAAGAGGATGGCACCGTGACCAGCCTGGCAGCCCGCCTCGCTCCCCTCCTGCCCACCCGTCTGGTGGCCGCGACGGCCCGGGCCCTGTATCCCCGGTTCGAACCGGAGCTGGCCCGGCTCGCCGAACTGTGCCCGCCGGACTGCGGTACGGCGGTGGATGTCGGCGGCTGGTACGGGCCCTGGACGCACCGCCTGTCCGGCCGCGCCGAACACGTCGTGACGATCGAGCCGGTGCCCCATCTGGCCCGGCTGCTGGCCGCCGCGACCCCGCCGAACGTGCGCGTGATCCGTGCGGCGGCCTCGGACCGCCCGGGCCTCGCCCGCCTGTGGCTGCCGTCGGACGACTCGGGCGACCGGGGCGTGTCCTCGCTGGTCCGCCGTGACATCCATGGCCGGGCGCTGGACGTCCCCTGCGTCACGCTGGACGAACTGGGGCTGCGCGACGTCGGCTTCATCAAGATCGACGTGGACGGCAACGAGCCGGCGGTCCTGCGCGGGGCGACGGGCCTGCTGGCCCGCGACCGCCCGGCCCTGTTCGTGGAGCTGGAGTCCCGCATCCAGCCGATCGCCCCGGTGGTGACCTATCTGGCCCTGCTGGGCTACGACGGCTGGGTGCTGCCCGGCGACACCTGGGTGCCCCTGGCCAAGTTCCCGTTGGAGGACCACCAGGCCAACGCCTCCTACGTCGTCTCCCACGGCCTGCTCCGCCGTGTCCTGCCCTCCCCCCTGCTCAGGGGGCCGCGCTACGTCAACTCGGTGCTGTTCCTGCCCGACGGCCGCCGCCCCGGCAAGGCCCCGGTGGGCGACGATGGTTCCCATGCCTTCCGGAAAGCGCCCCGCTAGCCCCTTCACCCCGCTCGATTTCCAGCTGGTGCTGCTGCGCCGTATGGCCGACCACAATCCCGGCCTGGTGGAGGACGCCCGGCACGAGCTGGGAGTCTCCCTCGCGGACATGCGCGAGGTCAACAAGCGCTGGCAGGCGATGCTCCGCTCCCCGCGCTCCCGCCCGCCCCTGTCCCGCTACCGGTCGGTCCTCGGTGCGGCGGAGTCCCGTACGCCCCGCCGGATCGGCGACCTCGACTGCGAGGCGTGGCTGTGGCCCGTCCCGCTCTGGCCCGCCCTGCGCTTCGAGGTCCTGACCGCCCCGAACGGCGCCGTGTGGAACGAGTGGCTGGTCCGCGCCCCGGGCGCCGAGGTCCCCGAGCTGCACACCCTCGACGATCTCACCCCCTGGTCCTGCACGGTCGACGAGGCGGCCCGCGCCTTCGCCCCGGCCCGCCCCCTGGAGGGCACGGCTCCGACCCGGTGGGGGCTGGCGTTCACGGCGCCGGACGCGGCGGGTGTGCGGCGGGAGGCCGTCGCGGAGTTCACGTGGGGGCTGTTGCAGCGGGTGGCCGTCACCGGCCGTCGGAGCTGAAGGGCTCCGGCCCCGGGGCCGCGCCTTTCGCGGGCACGCACCGCCACGCGAGGACCGCGGCGGCCAGATAGGCGAGCGCGCCGATGAACATGCTGGTGCGGATGCCGGTGCCGTAGTCGCCGGCCGAGGCGAGCAGGCTGCCGCCGAGTGCCACGCCGGTGGCGCTGCCGACCTGGCGGGTGGTGTTGAACAGGGCGGAGGCGGCCCCCGAGTACGCCTCCGGGGCGGCACCCATCACGGTGGCGGTCGAGCCGGTGAGGGCGAAGGACGTACCGAATCCCGCGGCCATCATCGGGAGCACCAGCAGCGCGTAGGCGGGGTCGGCGCCCGCCGCGGCCCAGCCGGCCAGCCCGAGTGCGGCCAGGAGCATGCCGGAGACCACCAGCGGACGATCCCCGGTGCGGCGGGTCATCCGGCCGGACAGGACGGAGGCGAACATGGTCATCGCCACCGCCGGGAACAGCGCGAGCCCGGTGCCGAGGGCGCTGAAGCCGCGCTGGTGCTGGAACTCCAGGCTGGCGGTGAACACCATGCCGTAGAAACCGAAGTTGAACAGCAGGCCGATGACGGCTCCGCCGCTCATGGCGCGGGAGCGCAGCAGGCCTAGGGGCAGCACCGGGGAGCGGGCCAGCCGCTCGCGCAGCGCGAAGGCCGCGGCGGCCAGTACGGCCAGGCCCACTCCGGCGAGCACGGCCGGGTCGGACCAGCCGCGCCGTCCGGCCTCGTTGAGCGCCCCCGTCAGCAGGGCCACCGACGCCACGACCGCGCACTGCGCCGGCCAGTCCAGGGGCCGGTCGGCGCGCCGGGGCGAGCGGCCGACGTGCCGCAGGGTCAGCGCCAGGCAGGCCGCGCCGACCGGCAGGTTGATGAGGAACACCCAGCGCCAGCCCACCGTGGAGACGAGCAGCCCGCCCAGCAGCGGCCCGGCGGAGGCCGCGATGCCCGCCATCGAGCCCCACAGCCCGAAGGCCCGCGAGCGTACGGCCTGCTCGGGATAGGCCTGCTGGAGCAGAGCCAGGGAACCGGGCACGATCAGCGCCGCGCCGAGCCCCTCCACCAGCCGGGCCACCACCAGGAACGGGGCACTGGGCGCCAGCGCGCACGCGGCCGAGGACACGGTGAACACCGCCACGCCCGAACAGAACACCCGCCGGTTGCCCAGCCGGTCCCCCAGCGCTCCGCCCGTCAGCAGGAACCCGGCGAAGACCAGGGTGTACCCGTCGGTGATCCACTGGATGCCGGTCAGCGAGGCCGACAGCTCCCGCCCGATCACCGGCACGGCGACGTTGATGACCGTCACATCCAGGATCACCATGAAGTACCCGGCACACACCGCCAGCAGCGGTGCCCAGGACCGTCGCTCGGAGGGCATGGCCCTACCAGTACACCAAAAGCCTCACCGCGGGACGTATGCCCACGCTTCGCCGCGATCAGCCGGCGGCGGCGAGAACCGCCTCCACCACCCTCGGCACGGAATCCGGGTGCAGCCACAGGAACAGATTCGGCTCGATCAGCTCCAGTTCCATCACGCACGGCTCCCCGTCCGGCCCGGTGACGAGATCCACGCGCGCGTACAGCAGCTCCCGGCCACCGGGCACGGCGGCCAGGGCCCGCTCGGCGACGGCCCGTTCGGCGGGGGTCGGCTCCCAGGGCTGGAGATCCGGGTGGGCGACCTTGTCGGCGTCGTACGGGGTACCCGGCGCGAGGACGGCGCCCTTGCGGCTGGCGTGCAGCAGACGTCCGCCGTAGAACTGCAGGGCCCGCTCCCCGTGCGTGTCGATGCTGGTCAGATAGGGCTGGAGCATGACGGTGAAGCCCTCGGCGTGCATCCGCTCGACCTGGCGCGAGGCGGCGTCCCGCTCTCCGGCCGGGTAGCGGGCGGCGTACCGGGCGCCGGCGCCGGAGGTGGGCTTCACGACGTACTCGTGGTCGTCGGGCAGGTCGACGGGGTCGCCGGGCGCGAAGTAGCGGGTGGGCACGGTCGGCACTCCGGCCTCCGCGAGCCGGCCCAGATACCTCTTGTCGGCGTTCCACCGCACGATGTCCACCGGATTGGCGAGCCGTGTCGCCTTCGCGCACCGCTCGGCCCACGCCGTGAACTCCTCGGCCCGCCAGCTGTAGTCCCACGTGGACCGTATGACGACGAGGCCGAACCCGGCCCAGTCCACTTCGGGGTCGTCCCAGTGGACGACGGCGGCCTCGGCCCCGGCCTCCCGCAGCGCGTCCGCCAGCACCGGCAGATCCCGGTCCTTGCTCACCTCGCCACCGGGGTCGTAGGTGACGAGCGCGATGCGCGGGGTGCGAGCCACGGCGACTCCATTTCCCGTACGAATGTCTCGCACGAACGATCGAAATCCGGTCCGGCGCAGGCTAACAATCCTCGAAGGAACCGCGACACCCTGTTTGACCTTCACCTTCGGTGAAGCCCCAGCATCGGTGGCGGAACCGAGGAGCGCGACGAGCGTGACGAGCGCGGGGAAGGCGGGGGGACGCATGGACATGCTGACGATCGGCGCGTTCGCGAAGGCGTGCCGGCTCTCGCCGAAGGCACTGCGCCTGTACGACGAGCTGGACCTGCTGCGGCCCGCCCGGGTGGACCCCGACACGGGATACCGGTACTACGCGGCGGCCCAGCTGGAGCAGGCCCGGCTGGTGGCGTGGCTGCGGCGGCTGGGCATGCCGCTGGCCGAGATCCGTCAGGTGGGCCGGCTGTACGACCGCGACTCGACGGCCGCCGCCCGGGAGATCCGCGCCTACTGGGCGCGCATCGAGGCGGAGACGGCGGTACGGCGGGACCTCGCCGCGTTCCTGGTCGATCACCTGACGACGGACTCGCGAGAGCCAGGAAAGGACACCACCATGCTGGAACTGCGTTACTCCGCCCACTCGGACACCGGACGCGTCCGCCCCGCCAACCAGGACACCGCCTACGCGGGCACCCGGCTGCTCGCCGTCGCCGACGGCTTCGGACCGGCCGGCGCGCCCGCGAGCAGCGCCGCCGTGGAGGCACTGCGCTTCCTGGACACGGACGAGACCCCGGCCGGCGGGGTCCTCAACCTGCTGGAGGACGCGGTGCGGGGCGCGGCCCAGGCCGTCCAGGACGTGGCCGGCGACGCCGACGACGGCACGACCCTGACCGCCCTGCTGTGGACGGGCTCGCGGCTGGCCCTGGTGCACATCGGCGATTCCCGCGCCTATCTGCTGCGCGACGGCGAACTGTTCCTCATCACCCACGACCACACGGTCGTCCAGTCGATGATCGACGAGGGACGTCTGACCACCGAGGAGGCCGTCTCCCACCCCCAGCGCGCCTTCCTCCTGAAGGCCCTGACGGGCGGCGGGGCCACCGTGGTCCCGGACCTCCGCCTGCACGACGCCCACCCGGGCGACCGCTACCTGCTGTGCTCCGACGGCCTGTCGAGTGTGGTCCCCGAGGACCGCATCCACGACCTGCTCACCTCGCCGATCGGCCCGGACGAGACGGTCAAGGCCCTGGTCGGCGCGGCGAACAAGGCCGGCGGACCGGACAACGTCAGCTGTGTCGTCGCGGACGTGGTGGAGCGGGCAGCCGCCTGACCCGCCCTACTCGTCCTCGCCCGGCTCCCAGTCCAGCAGCCGCACCTTCGCCACCGTGCGGACGTGGCGGCGCATGGCCGTGGCCGCCTGGCGGGGCTGCTCCGCGGCGATCGCGTCGAGGATGGCCTGGTGCTGGGAGAGGGAGCGGGACGGGCGGCCGGGCTGGCGGAGGGACTCGGTGCGGCTCTCGGCGATCTGCTCGGCGATGGAGCGCATGAACTCCGCGAGCAGACTGCTGTGGGCCGCCGCCGTCACGGCCGCGTGGAACAAGCGGTCGCCCTCCACACCATGACCGTCCGCCTCGATCTCCTCCGCCATGTGCGCGAGCGCCGAGCGCATCGCCGCCAGGTCGTCCTCCGTGCGCCGCTCGGCGGCCAGTTCGGCGAGCTTCGTCTCCAGCGCCTCCCGGGCCTCCAGTACGTCGGGCAAGCGCCGGCGGCGTTCGACCATCCGCTCCACTGGCTCGGTGTCGAGACTGTCCCGCACGAGGTACGTACCGCCCCCGTGCCGGGCCTCCACCAGGCCCTGGACCTCCAGCACCACGATCGCCTGCTTCACCGAGGCCCGGCTGACCCCGAGCCGCTGGGCGAGATCACGCTCGGGCGGCAGCCGGTCGCCGGCGCGCAGCCCGCCCTCGACGACGTACTGGCGCAGCCGCTCCAGCACCTGTTCGTAGAGGCGCTGTTTCGTCATGGGACGCAGGGCGTCGGTCACGGAGTCCCCCTCTCGCCGGGAGCGTAACACCGGCCTTCCCCATGGCCGAGTGGCTGAACCAATTCTCGCGCGACCCCTTGACGGGCGGCCGGGCCGCACCCACTCTTTCAGCCAACGCACCTCAAAGTGGCTCAGCCACTCGGCCACTTCCAGGTGCTCCCAGCCGCTCCGGGGCCCAACGACGGGAGCCCGTATGTCCCCCGAACTCATATCGATCCTCGTCCTCGTCGTGGTGTTCGTCATCGCCACCACCCGTTCCGTCAACATGGGCGCGCTCGCCTTCGCCGCGGCCTTCGGGGTCGGCGGGCTCGTCGCCGATCTCGACGCGGACGGCATCTTCGCCGGCTTCCCCGGTGACCTGTTCGTCGTCCTGGTCGGCGTCACGTACCTCTTCGCGATCGCCCGCGCCAACGGCACCACCGACTGGCTGGTGCACGCCGCCGTCCGCCTCGTGCGGGGGCGGGTGGCGCTCATCCCCTGGGTGATGTTCGCGCTGACCGGCGCGCTCACGGCGATCGGCGCGGTCAGCCCGGCCGCGGTCGCGATCGTCGCCCCGATCGCACTGAGCTTCGCGACGCGATACGGGATCAGCCCGCTCCTGATGGGCGCGATGGTGGTGCACGGCGCCCAGGCCGGCGGCTTCTCCCCGATCAGCATCTACGGCTCGATCGTCAACGGCCTCGTGGAACGCGAAAAACTCCCCGGCAACGAACTCGTCCTCTTCTTGGCATCGCTGGCGGCGAACTTGGTGATCGCCGGGGTGGTGTTCGTGGTGTGCGGGGGTCTCAAGCTGTGGGCGCAGGGAGCGGACTCGGACTCAGCTGCGGGCAATCGTGCCGCTGGGGCGGCACGGGTGGGCGCAGCAGCACCTGGCTCCGCCGAGCTGCGGACCGCCCCCACAGCGACCCCCACGCTGAGCGAGGAAACCACCAGCCTCACCCCCTCCCGCATAGCCACCCTCACCTCCCTCCTCGCCCTCGTCGTCGCCGTCCTCGTCTTCGACCTGGACGCAGGCCTCACCGCCATCACCCTCGCCGTCGTCCTGAGCACCGCCTGGCCGGACGACAGCCGCAAGGCCGTGGGCGAGATCGCATGGCCCACCGTCCTGCTGATCTGCGGCGTACTGACCTATGTAGGCGTCCTCGACGAAATGGGCACCATCACCTGGGCCGGCGAGGGCGTAGGCGGCATCGGCATCCCCCTCCTCGCCGCCGTCCTGCTCTGCTACATCGGCGCGCTCGTCTCCGCCTTCGCCTCCTCCGTGGGAATCATGGGCGCACTGATCCCCCTGGCCGTTCCCTTCCTGGAGCGAGGCGAGATCGGCGCGATCGGCATGGTGGCCGCACTCGCCGTATCGGCGACCGTCGTGGACGTGAGCCCGTTCTCCACGAACGGCGCCCTGGTCCTGGCCGCCGCGCCGGACGTCGACCGCGAGCGTTTCTTCCGGCAGCTGATGGTGTACGGAGGGATCGTGGTGGCGGTCGTGCCGGCGGCGGCGTGGCTGGTGATGGTCGTGCCCGGCTGGGGATAGCCGGCCGACGCCCCGTGGACATGCAAGAAGCTAAGGAGATGTGACGCGTGACCTCTCTCTTCCCGGCCCTGACCAGCGGCCCTGCCGACGGGCCCGCCCTGCGGTTCGGCGAGCGCTCACTGACGTACGGAGAACTCGCCGCCGCGGCCGGCGCGACCGCCGGACACATCCGGAGTGCCCGAAGGGTCGCCGTCTGGGCGACGCCCACGATGGAGACCGCCGTCGCCGTCGTCGCCGCGCTGCTGGCCGGCGTGCCCGCCGTGCCGCTCAACCCGAAGTCGGGCGAGAAGGAACTCGGGCACATCCTGTCCGACAGTGCCCCCGACCTGGTGCTCACGGCTCCCGACGACCAACTCCCCGCTCCCGTAGGGGACCTGCCGCGCCTCGACGTCGATGTGCACGCCACCGGTCCCCTCCCCGAGGACCACGGCGACGACGCCGACCCGGCCCTGGTCGTCTACACCTCCGGCACCACCGGCCCGCCCAAGGGTGCCGTCATCCCGCGCCGGGCGATCACCTCGACCCTGGACGCGCTGGCCGACGCCTGGCAGTGGACCGGAGACGATGTCCTCGTCCA
This sequence comes from Streptomyces violaceus, assembly GCF_036014075.1. Taxonomy (NCBI): domain Bacteria; kingdom Bacillati; phylum Actinomycetota; class Actinomycetes; order Kitasatosporales; family Streptomycetaceae; genus Streptomyces; species Streptomyces violaceus. The sequence goes on along the minus strand of NZ_CP107911.1, from coordinate 6,190,750 downwards.
CGGACTGCCGCTGTTCCATGTGCACGGCCTGGTCCTGGGCACGCTCGGCCCGCTGCGGCGCGGCGGGTCGGTCCGGCACCTGGGCCGGTTCAGCACGCAGGGCGTGGCCCGTGAGCTGGCCGGCGGCGCGACCATGCTGTTCGGCGTGCCGACGATGTACCACCGGATCGCGGAGGTGGTGACCAGTGACCCGGATCTGGTGAAGGCACTGACCGGGGCACGGCTGCTGGTCTCCGGTTCGGCCGCGCTGCCGGTGCACGACCACGGGCGGATCGCGACCGCGACGGGACGCCGGGTGATCGAGCGCTACGGCATGACGGAGACGCTGATGAACACCAGCGTCCGCGCCGACGGCGAGGCACGCCCGGGCACGGTCGGCGTGCCGCTGCCGGGCGTGGAGCTGCGGCTGGTCGAGGAGGACGGCTCGGAGGTCACCGCGTACGACGGGGAGACCGTCGGCGAGATCCAGGTGCGCGGCCCGAACCTGTTCACCGAGTACCTCAACCGGCCCGACGCCACCGCCGCCGCCTTCACCGCCGACGGCTGGTTCCGCACCGGCGACATGGCGGTGCGCGACCCCGACGGCTACGTCCGGATCGTCGGCCGCAAGGCCACCGACCTGATCAAAAGCGGCGGTTACAAGATCGGGGCCGGTGAGATCGAGAACGCGCTCCTCGAACACCCGGGGGTGCGGGAGGCCGCGGTCACCGGGGAGCCGGACCCCGACCTGGGCGAGCGGATCGTGGCGTGGATCGTGCCCGCGGATCCCCAGTCACCGCCCGCCCTTGCCGAGTTGGCCGATCACGTGACCCAGCGCCTCGCACCGCACAAGCGCCCGCGGGTCGTGCACCACCTGAACGCGCTGCCCCGCAACGACATGGGGAAGATCATGAAGCGGGCGCTGACCCATGAGTGACCGGCACTCCGCCCGCGAGATCGCCGCCCTCGTCGCCGACGACTCGACCTTCGCCGAACTCCCCGCATCCATAAGGGACCCCAGGCCTGACGGCCCGCTCGCGTGGCCGGGCTACGACGCCTCCCGCGCCCGAGCCGCCGAACGCACCGGCGAGCAGGAGTCCGTGGTCTGCGGCACCGCCCGGATCGGCGGCGCCCGGGCCGTGCTGATCGCGTTCGAGTTCGGTTTCCTCGGCGGCTCCCTCGGCGAGCGCACCGGCGACCTGCTGGAGGCGGCGTACACGTACGCCCGTGAGCACCGCCTCCCGGTCGTGCCGCTGGTCGCGACCGGCGGCAGCCGGATGCAGGAGGGCATGCTCGCGCTGACCCAGCTCCAGCGGGTGGCCCGCCAGTCGGCGCTCACCAGGGAGGCCGGGCTGGCCCAGGTCGCCGTGGTGCGCGACCCGACGACCGGGGGCGGCTGGGCCACCCTGGGGGCGGGCGCCGACGTGGTCCTCGCGCTGCCCGGGGCGCAGATCGGCTTCGCCGGCTCCCGGGTGCGGCCGGCGGACGCGGACCCGGCGGCCTACACGGCCGAGGCGCAGCTGGCGGCGGGGGCGGTGGACGCGGTCGTACGGCCGGAGGAGCTGCGCGAGGCGCTGGCGCGGTGGCTGCCGCTGCTGACGTCCCCGTCCGGCACGCCAGCCCCGCCGCCCGAACCGCTCGGCGACAGCGCGGGTCTGCCCGGCACCGGCTGGGACGCCGTCCGGCGGGCCCGCTCGCCCCGGCGCCCGCGCGCCGCCGCCTACCTGGACGCCTACTTCACCCACCGGGTCGCGATCAGCGGCGACCGCTGCGGCGGCACCGACCCGGACGGCATGCTGTGCGGGTTCGGTGAGCACGAGGGCCGTACGGTCGCGTACGCGGCGCAGACCGGCACCGCGACCCGCCCCGCCGGCTACCGCACAGCCGCCCGTCTGATCCGCCTCGCGGACCGGCTCGGCATCCCGGTGCTGACCCTCGTCGACACCCCGGGCGCCGCCAACGACGCCGAGGCGGAGCGGCAGGGCGCGGGCGCGGCGATCGCCGACCTGTTCGTGTCGGTGGCGGGCGCCCGTACGCCGGTGACGACGCTGGTGATCGGCGAGGGCGGCTCCGGCGGAGCGCTGGCCCTGGCCGCGCCCGGCAACACCTGGGCCACTGCCGACAGTTACTTCTCGGTGATCGCCCCGGAACTCGCCGCGGCCATCCTCAAGCGGCCGCCGCGCGAGGTGGAGCCGACGGCGGACCAGCTCCGCATCCGGCCGCAGGATCTGGTGGAGCTGGGGGTGATCCGGGGGACCGTACAACCGTGAGTCCGGTGGATGCCCCACGCAACATCAAGTACCTTCCGTAACAACGGAAATGCTCAGTGCAGTGGGACGACGGGGGTGCCGTGGACGGGTTGGTCGAATTCAGGACCGGTGACGGTGCCGTGGTCGCGGTCGAGGGGGTGGAGGAGCGCTCCGGCTCCCGCCTGGTCTCCCGCGGCGACGGGACGGTCCAGGCGACCCGCACCTTCGAGGGCGCCCTGGACGGAGTGCGCGCCGCAGCGGAGTCCGCACTGCGCGTCTTCCGGGACGGCTCGCTGAAGCCCGACGGCGTGGAGATCGAGTTCGGGGTGAAACTGTCCGCCGAGACGGGCGCGTTCATCGCCAAGGGCACCGCCGAGGGCCACCTGGTGGTCAAGCTGTCCTGGTCCCCGTCCGCGCCGGAGGCCGGCACAGTCTCATGAACAGCGCCGAGTGGCACGCCCGGATCGAGTTACGCGGCCAGGTGGCCGGAGCGGGCTTCCTGGTCGCCCCCCGCACGGTGCTGACCTGCGCCCATGTCGTCCAGGACGGCGACGGACCGATGGTGACCTTCACGGAGCGGCCCGGCTCCCCTGCGGTGCCCGCCCGGGTCGTCGCCCACGGCGGCTGGTCCGGCTCCAGCACCGACCTCGGTGACCTCGCCGTGCTGGAACTGGACCGGGAGATGCCCATCGCCCCGGCCGCGCTCGCGCCCGTCGACGCCGCACTCGGCACGAGCCCCCGCAAGCTCGTCGTCTACGGCTTCCCGGCCGGCTTCGACGAGGGCACCCTCGCCGAGTACCGCGTCACCGCACCGCAGTTGATCAAACGGGAGTGGCTCCAGCTGGAGGCCTGGCACCCGGCAGGCCAGGCCCTGGCCCCCGGCTTCAGCGGGGCGGCCGTCACCCTGGCCGACACCGGCGAGGTCGTCGGCATGGTCACGGCGGCGGCCGGCAGCCGGGACGTGCGCAACGGCCGGATGATGCCCACCCAGGTCATGGCCCGCTACTGGCCGGACCTGCAGAGCCTCGTCCCCACCTCGGACCACGCCGGCGCCGACCGGGCCCGGCTGCGCGCCCTGGTCGAGAGGGCGGCCCGGGTGGGCGTGGACTGCGACCCGGTCCGGCTCTACACCGCGGCCGCCGACCCGTTCGACCCGCCGCCGCCCGAGGAGGGGTTCGACTCGCTGTGGTCGGCGGCCCTGTTCGTGCTGTGCGAACTCGACGGCCCGGGCGCCGCGCGGACCGTGTCCCGGTTCGCCGACCGGCTCGAAGCCCTGCTGCACACCCCGGCCGTGGAGCCGTCGGCGCCCGACTGGTCGCCCATCCTCGTCGAACTGGGGCACAGCGGAGCGGGCGACGGCCTGGTCCGTGTCGAGGTGTCCGCGTACAGCGAGGGCCGACGGCACCCGGTGGACTCCGGCACGGTCGAACAGCACCGGCTGCACGCCTATGTGCGGGACCGGATCGAGGCGGCCTTCCGGTATCTGACGCCCGGCGCCGACGAGCTCGTCGCGTTCGCGCTGCCCCGGGACTGGCTGGACTGGCCCGTGGACCTCTGGGCGAGCGCCCCCGACGACCCGACCCCGCTCGGCTGCGTCTACCCGCTGGTCGTCACCGACCACGCCCGCCGCAAGGCCAGCACCCGGCACCTCCTGACCCGGGCGTGGAAGCGCCTGGACTCCCTGCCGGGCGCGCCCATACACCGCGTGGAGTGCGGCGGCCCGGAGGAACCCGGGCGGCTGCGGATGCGGTTGCGGCGGCCCGACGCCTGCCTCGCCGGGTTCGGCACCGCCCCGGCCGCCTCCCGCACCCGACCGCACTTCGACACCTCGCTCACCGCGCCGGCCCCGGTCATCGTGTGGTCGCGCGGCGGCTGCGACTCCGGGCAGGAGGAGTGCGCCGGAGCGGACGGCTGCACCGGCAAGGCCTTCCTCGACGCGCTCGACGCCTGTGTGGCGGCCGTACCGCCCGCCGAACTCCCGCGGCACATCCTGGCCCTGCGCGAGGAGGCGGACGCGGAGGAGGAGCACTGGGCCCACGGCATCCAGCTGCTGTGGGACGACCCGCGCGTCTTCGCCGACCCGCACGCGGTCGTCGCCGCGCACGCCGGGTCGCCGGTGTCCTGACCACCCGGACGCGGTCCGGGGCGCCTTGAGAAACACCAGCACGAAAACGGAGAGCGGAGACCCCCCATGCCGCACTGGTCGGTCTACACCGGCAGGAACGAGCCGCACGACGGCATCGACGACCTCCCCGTCCCACCGCCCTGGCGCGCCTTCGACGGCGGGCCCGCCCTGCCGCCGCCCGGCGACACCGACGACGCGACGGCCGTCTCACCCGACCGCGTGCACCGGGCCAAGTCGTACGTGGCCACCCCGGAGAGCGTCCGGCTCGTCAACGCCGCGCTCTGCCTGCGCCGCCCCCTGCTCGTCACCGGCCCGCCCGGCACCGGCAAGTCCTCACTGGCGTACGCGGTGGCGCGCGAGCTGCGCCTCGGCCCGGTGCTGCGCTGGAACATCACCAGCCGCAGCTCTCTCGCCGACGGCCTCTACCAGTACGACCCGCTGTCCCGGCTGTACGCGGCCCGGGAGCGGCCGGACCGGCCGGCCGCCGGCGACGTCGAGGACCATCTGCGCCTGGGCCCGCTCGGCACGGCCCTGCTCCCCTACGACCGGCCCCGGGCCCTGCTCGTCGACGAGATCGACAAGAGCGACCTCGACCTGCCCAACGACCTGCTGAACGTCCTGGAGGAGGGCCAGTACGAGATCCCCGAACTGGTACGCGCCGCCCGCCACTCGGAGGACAGCGCGGCCGAGGTCCTGGCCGACGGCACGGACACCCCGGTCGCCGTCCACCGCGGCCGGGTCCGCTGCCGGGCCTTCCCCTTCGTCGTCCTGACCAGCAACGGCGAACGCGAGTTCCCGCCCGCCTTCCTGCGCCGCTGCGTCCGGCTGAAGCTGCGCCGCCCCGACCGCGACCAGCTCACCGACATCGTCCGCGCCCACCTCGACACCCCGGACGCCGCCGCGGACCGTCTGATCACCCGCTTCCTGGAGCGGGCGGGCGGCGGCGAACTGGCCACCGACCAGCTCCTGAACGCCCTCTACCTCACCGGAGTCTCCGGCCTGGACGCCGAGTCCCGCGACGACCTCGCCGAGCAGCTGATGCCGTACCTCAGCACGACGGCCGACGGCGATGGCTTCTGATCACGAGTGGGAGCGCCCTCGGGCAGACCGGGCAGGCGCTCGCGGCGCGGGCCGCGTCCCCCCGGCCGCCGCGCCGTCGGCCGACGACGCCGACTCGAACGCCCCCGGTGGCGGCCTGCCGGCGATCAGCCGCCGCGCGGCCGGGGCCCGACACGCACACACTGATCGCGAGGCAGGGCAGTCCCCCGTCGCCCGCCTGGCCGCGGCGCTGTCCGCCGCGGGTGCGTCGCCGACACCCCGGGAGCTGGCGGAACTGCTGTGGCTGGCGGGCCGGTTGGAGGCGGACGAGGAGCAGCCGCAGGCGGCGGGGCCCCGGCCCGGCCGTACCCTCACGCCAGAGGAGGAGGTTCGGGACACCCGCGAGGAGGGAACCGAGTCCGAGGGCGAGACCCCGGCCGCTCCCGTGCCGCCTCCGACGGCCCCGGCGCCCACACCCGACCGCGTCCCCCTGCGCCTGCCCGCACCACGCTCCCCGGGCCACACCGAGGGAGAAGCGGCAGGCGGCGGTTCCCCCCTTCTCGCCCCCGCGCCCCCGATGCTGACCCACCCCCTCGCACTCCAGCGCGCCCTGCGCCCGCTGCAGCGCAAGGTGCCCTCCCCGCAGCTGCGGGTGCTGGACGAACGGGCGACGGCCGACCGGATCGCGCGGCTCGGCGCCCACCCCGACGCGTGGCTCCCGGTGCTGCGCCCGGCCCCCGAGCGCTGGCTGCGGCTGAACCTCGTGCACGACACGGGCCCCACCATGCCGGTCTGGCGCCCCCTGGTGAGCGAACTGCACACGGCCCTCGCCCAGTCGGGCATCTTCCGTACGGTCACCCTGCATCCGGCCACGCCCGACGGCCGGGCCCGCCAGGTCCCCGTCCTCGACGACGGCCGTACGGTCACCCTCGTCGTCAGCGACTGCATGGGCCCGCAGTGGCGCCCGGGCGAGGCGGGCGAGCGCTGGTACCGCACCCTGCGCCACTGGGCCCGCCACATGCCGCTCGCCGTGGTCCAGCCCCTGCCGGAACACCTCTGGCCCACCACAGCGCTCCCCGCCGAACCGGGCCTGCTGACCGCCCCGTCCACGGCGGCGCCCTCGGCGGCACTCGGCTTCGCCCCGTACGAAGCCACGCCACCCCCCGACCGGGCCCTGCCCCTGCCGGTCCTGGAACCGGGCGCCCCCTGGCTCGCCCACTGGGCGGCCCTGGTCTCCGACCCGGGCGGCGCCCGCACTCCGGGCGCGGCGGCCTGGCTGCCGCCCGCCCCCGCACCACCCGCCGAACCGGTCCCCGACCTGGCCTCGGTGTCCCCGGAGGATCTGGTGCTGCGCTTTCGCGCGACCGCGTCCCCGGAGGCCTTCCGCCTCGCCGGGCATCTCGCCCTGGCGGTCCCCTCGGTCCCGGTGATGCGCCTCGTCCAGCGCACCGTGGACCGCGACCCGCACCCCCGGCACCTCGCCGAGGTGATCCTCAGCGGCATGCTCGCCGCAGCTCCCGGGCCTCCCGGCTCCTATGAATTCCGGCCCGGCGTAAGGGAGTTGCTGCTGCGCTCCCTGCCCCGCACGGCCCGAGGACGGACCCGGGAGTTCCTCGAACGGGTCGGCGGTCTGATCGACGAGCGGGCGGGGCTCGCGGCCGGGGAGTTCCGGGCCGAGACGGACGGCGGAGGCAACGGCTCGGGGCCGGCGTTCGCGACGGTGAGCGAGGAGACGGTACGGCGGCTGGGCGGGGAGGGACAGCCGGAGCCTCTGTTCGCCGGGCGGTACCGGCTGGCCGGGCGGCGAGGGTGGAACGGGCGGATGGCGATCGCCGTGGACGTCCGCACGGGCCAGCGGGTGGTCGTCCGCCGGTACCGCGACCAGCGCGCTCCGCACGAGCGGTTCCTGAGGCAGGCGCGCGCGCTGGCCGGGATCGACGATCCGCATGTGGTGCGGGTGCTCGACTTCGGGGTGGAGGACGACGCGCCGTACGTGGTGACGGAGTTCGTGGACGGCCTGTCGCTGTCCGAAGTGCTGTCGGGTATCTCCTTCCGGACGTTCGCCCGCCTGGTGTGCCAGGGGCTGGCCGGCCTCGAAGCCCTCCACACGGAGGGTCTGGTGCGCGGGGAGCGCGGCCCCGCGGGGCTGCTGCTGCGGCCCGACGGCACCGTGCTGCTGAGCCGGTTCGCCCTGGGCGAGGAGTCCTACGGCAAGGACCCCGAGTCGGACGTCGCCGAGTTCCGGTGGCTGCTCAAGCAGCTGACCGCGGGCATGTCGGTTCCGGTCGAGCACGGCCGCCTGCTCGACCTGGTCGACAAGCACCGGCTGTCCGAAGCCGCCGACCACGCCGCACGCCTGCTCGCGATGGCCTCGTGGCCGTCGCCGCGCCACGTCACCCTGCTCGGTCCGCTGCGCATCAGCGACGGCACGGACCCCATCGAGCCTCCCTCACCGTACGCCCAGGCGCTGCTGTGCATGCTGCTCCTCGACCACGGACGGCGCGTGACCCACACCGAGCTGGCCAGGGGCCTGTGGGAGGAGCCGCTGCCGGAGAACGAGGCCGCCGGCCGCCTCGAGCGCCTGGCGGCGGAGGTGCGGCCCGTGCTGCCCCCAGGCGGGCTCGTCTCCTTTTCGCACGCCTACGCCGTGCACATGCCGGACGTGTACGTCGACGTGCTCCATTGCGAGGAACTCCTCGGCGACACGATGCGCGGGCCCGCTGAGCTCCGGCAGGTCCTCGACCTCTGGTACGGCGACCCCCTCGACGGCATCCCCGGCCCCGCCGCCGCGGCCACCCGGGACCGCCTGCGCGCCTTCAGGCTGGACCTCGAGACCACGCTGGCCGAGCAGGACCGGAGGCCGTCCGAAGAGGCCGCCGGCCCCACGATCCTCTTCGAGGCCGACGACCTCACCGGCCACCCCGAGGCACGCATCACCCTCGAATACGCGGTGCACGAGATGCTCTCCCGCGGCGCCCTCGCCGCCCACCGGTTCGACGTCCGGGTCCGCGGCAACGGGTACGTGGTCCACACCGAGCCCGGCACCTACGTCCTCCCCGTGCTGGTCGCGGTGGTGCGCGGGCTCCCCGAGGTGCTGACCGGGCTCGTGGACCCGCCGCCCCTCACCGTGACGTTCTGGGACCGGCCCACCCCGCCGGCGGTGGCGGCGCCCGTGCCCGCCGACGTCCAGGTGATCGTCTCCCCGGCCGTGTACGAGCAGTTCGCCGGCAGCTCGGCGGCCCAGGGGCCGCAGCGCTTCCAGCCCCTCTACCAGGGCGGCGCCACGGACACCCCGCCCGTCGCCTGGTACTGCCCGCTGTCCCCCTCCACGGGCCCCGAACCCGAGGTCCGCGACCTGGTGCGGGGGCCCCTCATCACGAACGATCTGCGCCGGCTCGGCATACCGGCCCCGGGCCGCACCGCCGTCGTCCACACCCAGCCGGACGGCCCGCTCACCCTCCTCAACCCCGCCCAGCCGCGCGGCGACGGGCCGCCGCGGCACGTCACGTACTACGAGGTGGACCTCACCACGCACCAGTCCCACCACCGGGTCTCCCTGCCGAGCTCCGGCAAGGGCGCCTTCGCCGCCGCGGTCGAGCTGTCCTGGCACGTGGACGACCCGGTCGCCTTCGTCCGCGGTGAGGTCGCCCGGGTGTCCGAGCCGCTGCTCGGCCATCTGCTGGAGGAGGCGGCCCGGATCACCCGCCGGCATCCGCTGCGCCGGGCGGGCGCGGCCCAGCGCGCGGTCAACGCCGGGCTGCGCCGGTGGCCCGTGCCGGGGCTGTCGGTGACGGCGTCGGTGCGGCTGGCCCCGGAAGGGGCGCCCCTTCCCGGACCGCAGGGCCCGGCCCCGTCGGCGCGCCCGCCGTCCGGTCTCCTCGGCGACGCCGAGACCGTGCTGCTCGGCTTCGACGGCCCGGTGGCCCGTCTGTTCTCCGCGACCACCGCGCGCGAGGCCGCCCTCGACCTGCTCGCCCTGGTCGCCGAGCACCGCGAGCCGCAGGACACCGTGGCCGCGGCGGGGCGGGAGACGTTCGTCCATCCGCTGGACGTCCTGCGGGCGTTCGCCCAGGACCGGCTCGGCCCGCTGCTCCGGGACCGCCTGGAGACACTCGAACTGCTGGCGCTCCCCGCCGCGCCGACGACGCACAACTGCGTGCCGCTGGTCCGCGCCCTGCACGACTCCGGACGCCGTGTCAGCGTGGTCACGGACGTCGGCACACCGGCCGTCCACCGCTACCTGGAGCCCTACGGCCTCCCCCTGGCCGGCGTCCACGGCCGCGGCAAGGACCTCGCCCTGCTGACCCCGCACCCCGACTGCCTCCTGCGCGCGATGCACTCCTCCGGCGCCGCCGCCGCGACCGGCGTACTCATCGGCTCCACGGTCGCCGAACTCACCGCCGCCCAGCAGGCCGGCCTGCGCTTCATCGGCCTTGCCCGCAACACCACCGCCGCCCGGCAACTCCGCGAGGCGGGCTGCGAGACCACCGTCACATCCCTGGCCCCCCTACTGGAGGCCGCACGCTCGCTCCCGTCCTAGCCGGTGCCGCCGAACCCCCGTTCGGCGGCCCCCCACCCGGCCCCCTTGGAAAGGCGGCTCCGTGCCCTCCCGCGCACGATGCGAGGGAGGCCCGCCATCTGGCGGCCCTCCACGGTCTGTGCTCTCGGGAGGACCTGCCATGACCGCCAGTCTGGAGCAGTTGCGCCGCTGCCACTTCGCCGTCGACCTGGGGGCGGCCCGCACCCGCGTCTTCGTCAAGGGCGCCGGGCTCGTCGTCGACCAGCCGTCCGCCGCCGCCGTGAACACCCGCACCGGCGCGCTGATCGCGGTCGGCGAACTCGCCGAGAAGATGACGGGTCGTACGCCGGACTACATCCGGGTGGTACGGCCGGTGTCCGGCGGCACGGTCGTGGACATCGAGATGGCCCAGCGCATGCTGCGGCACCTGCTCGGCGACAAGATGCGCCGCAGCCTGCGCCGCAAGCCGATCCTGCGCGCCGCGGCCTGCACCCCGCACGACGCCGACCCGTTGGCCCAGCGCGCCGCGATCGAGACGCTGGTCGGTCTCGGGGCCCGCCGTGTGGAACTGGTCGACACGCTGATCGCCGCCGCCGTCGGCTGCGGGCTGCCCGTGGAGCAGCCCGAGGCCACGATGATCATGGTGTGCGGGGCGGCGGCCACCCAGGTGGCCGTGCTGTCCCTCGGCTCCATCGTCACCGCCGAGCGCATCCCGGTGGGCGGTGAGGCCGTCGACCACGCGATCGTGCAGCACCTGCGTCACGAGCACGAGCTGATGCTGCCGAGCCAGTCGGTACGGCCGTTGCAGCTCGCCCTGTCCGGCAACGGCCTCACCCCGCACGGCCCGGCCTCGACGGAGATCCACGGCCGGGACGTCGCCACGGGCCTTGCCCGCTCGGTCCAGGTCGACACCGCCGCCGTGCGGGACGCCATCCAGACGCCGCTCACCGCCATCCTCGACGGCATCGGCAAGGTACTCCGGGACTGCCCGCCCGACCTGGTCGCCGACCTCGCCGACCGGGGGATCATGATGGTCGGCGGCAGCGCCCTGCTGCCGGGCCTTGACCAGATGCTGCGCGAGGCGACCGGCATGCCCGTGCGCATCGCCGAGCGCCCGGACGTGTGCGCCGTACAGGGCCTCGGCGCCATGCTGGAGGGCAAGATCGAACCGCTGGCGCTGGATCGACTGGGGGCCTGAGCCGCCCGGGGGGGCGAGGCCCTCAGCGAGCGAACCAGCAGCGCACCGTCGTCCCGCCGTCGCTCCGGTGCACCCGCACCAGGTCGGCGATCAGGTTGACCAGCAGGATCCCGCGCCCACCGCGCTGGTCGCGGGGCACGGGCCGGCGCCCGGCCAGGATGTCCGCGAGCCGCCCCTCGTCGCGCACCTCGCACACCACGTACCCGTCCTCGGTCCACATCCGCAGCACACCCGAACCACCCCCGTGCACCACGCTGTTCGTGGTGAGCTCGGCCGTGGCCAGGGCCAGGTCGTCCAGCTTGACGCCGGTGAGACCCAGCCGTGCCGCCTCACCGACGGCCACATGCCGGGCCGGGGAGAGCGAGTCGGAGTCGAAGGGGAACGTCAGCGCGTCCGGCACGGGCGGCAGCGGCTCGTTGTAGCGGTCGACGACGGCCCAGGGGGCGTACGCGTCGCTGCTCTGCTCCGCCCGGGAGCCGGAGGGGATGACGGTGGGATGGGTGGCGTACGCGTCGGCGAGGACGTGCTCCGGAAGCCGCTCGACGTCGTACGGACACAGGATGGTCGCCGTACGGCCCCGGAAGGCGGCGTTGATGAGCGCCTCGTGCTGGACGCAGGCGGGGTACTCGGTGTCGGAGCGCCCGGCCCAGATGGGCTCGCCGATGATCCGCACCCGACGGCCGGACGGCTGGGCGTCGGCGAACGCGCGTAGCACGCCGGGGATGATCCGACCGGGGTTGCGCCCTGCCTCCCGCATGTCCATGAGCTTCACGGCACCCGCCGCGTCGCCCAGGGCGTCCCGGATCAGCGCGAGGTTCTTGCCGGGCACCGCGACCGCCACGGGCTCGCCGGCCGCCAGGCCGTCGCGCACGAAGGGCACGGTGACGTCGAGGTACTCCTGCTCGTCCCGGTAGAAGAGCGCCGGGTGGACGAAGGGGTCGAGGGGCCCGAAGGGCTCGGTCACGGCAGAGGTCATGATGTCGACACCTCGATCCCCGCCTGGTCCGGCCACAGCAGATCCAGCGTCCTTCGCAGGGCCGGCGGCGGCCGGCGCACCACGAACCGCCGGCCGTCCCGGAGCTGCCCGGCCGCGGCCGCGAGCGCACCGGCGCCCGCGACGTCGACGAACGTCACGTCGGACAGCTCCAGGTAGTACACGTCCTCATCCTCGCGAACAGCCTGCTCAAGTACGCCTTCCCAGATCACACGGGTCGTCAGGCCGACTTCTCCCGCCGCCCGGACCCCCTGCCGCCCGGCCAGCGGAAACACCGCCAGGCCCGGCACGCGGGGCCCCGCGGCCGGCACCTGATATCGAGTGTTCAAGCCCCTCTCCCCACGCTTGCGGACCACAGCGCTCGTACCCGCCCGGGAAAAGCTCATTCCCCCGAATCGGGTGTAGTACGCCGTAAGGCGGGCAGGCGCACCTCACACCGACGTCCACCGGGGGGCGACGTGAGCGTTGCGCAGTCCGGCTGGGACCGATGACGACCGACGAGGACCGACAAGGCGGTGACATGACGTCAGCGGCATCACCACACCTCACAGGAGGGTTGAACACCCTGGTCATCAGTGGCCGCGTCGACGCGGACCGTGCCGAGCTCACCCCGCGTGGTGAGCTCGTTCACGGTTGCGCGGACATCCTGGCCAGAACCCTGGCGGAGCTGCCGGCCACGATCACCCGGGTCGACCTGGACATGGGGGGCGTGCATTTCATGGACACGGCCGGACTGCGGTTCCTGGACGTCCTGGGCGACTACGGCCGGGAGCGTGCGACGACGGTCACGACCACGAACTGGAACGGCCAGCCGCGCCGGATCCTGGAGCTGGCGGGCCTGGACACCACGGATCCGCTGCGCCCCGCGGACCACGACCCCGCCCCGGCCGCCGCCTCGGCGGTCGCCCTGGAACGCGCGGAGCGTCTGCACGTCCTCCAGTCGGAGGTCGAGCAGCTCCGCCAGGCCATCGCCTCCCGCCCGGTCATCGACCAGGCCCGCGGCATCCTCATGGCCACCCACGGCTGCACCTCCGACCAGGCCTGGCACATCCTCCGGGAAACGTCCCAGCTCTCCAACACCAAGCTCCGCGACGTGGCCGCCGCGGTCACGGCCAGCGCGGAATCCGACGGCCCTCCTCCGCCTCCCGAACTGCGCACGGCCCTGAACAAGGCCCTCGCCCGCCGCCACCACAGCTGAACCGCCGGCCCGGGCACGCCCCTGAGGTCACCGGAACCCTCCCCTTCGTGGCTGCCTGGGCACGATTCCGGCGACCCGAGGCACCGGACCCGTCCGCTCGGGGCTGCCCGGGCACGACTCCGGGCGGCGGCCGGCCGACGATCCGGAGCCGCCCGGATGCGGCTCGAGGCAGGGCGGCGGGTGAGGCGCCGGGCCCGGGCGGCCTCGGCGGCGGCCCCGCCGGCCTCAGTCGAGGATCGCCCTTACCCTGCCGGGCGGCCGGCCAGTGGCACCGAGCGCAGGGCGAACGCCCCACCGGCGATACGCCGCGGACCGCCCCGGCCCCACTCTTCCGCAGCCCACCGGGGTACTCGGCCGGGCACAGCCGGACCGCGCTCCGGCCGGCCTCCGACGCCGCCGACAGGAGGCACCACCCCGGCGCCCCTCTGCCCCGAGGCAACCCACTTGATCAGCGCAATACGCTGGACGTACCGCTCTCGTTGTCAGCGATGTGCCTCCCGCGACCCCAGCCCCGGCAGACCGACGCACGACCACCGCACGGGCGGTGATCGGCGACGACCCGGCACTGCGGGCGGCCTACCGACTGTGCCGGCTCCGGACCAGGCGACAGGACCCCGCGGAGTACGCCCTGATCCAGCTGGTGCCCGCCCCGCTGCGCCCGGCGCTGCACGCCCTGTGGGCGGCCGCCAACGCCCTCGACGACCTGGGCGACGACCGCACGGCCCCCGCCGCCGAACGGGCCAACCGCGTCGAGGAGTGGATCACCGCCCTGCACCGCGAACTGCCCACCGGTACCAGCCCGGACCCCATCCGCCACGCCCTCGTGCACACCGCGGCCCGCTGGCGCCTGGACCTGTCCGAACTGGACGCCGCCATGACCCAGGTCCAGGACGACACCCACGGCAGGCACTTCACCGACTGGACCGCGTGGCGCACCTGGGGCCGGGACAACCTGCTGCCCTGGTTCGGCCAGGTCCGCACCCTCTTCGACCGGGCCGGCGTACCCGTGGCGCTCCGGCTGGACACCCGGGAGACCTACGAGGAGTTCCTCGACGGCGTCCGGCTCACGGACATCCTCACCGACCTGTCCGCCGACCTCGCCCAGGGCGACCTGCTCCTGCCCGACGAGGCCCTCGACAACCACCCCGGGTCCGCCGCCGACCTGGCGCACGCCCGCTGGAGCCCCGCCGTGTCCGCCCTGATCACGCACCTGACGGGCCTGGCCCGCCAATGGGTGACCCAGGAGACCCTCAGTCGCGGCATGCACCCCGGACCCGCCACCGTCCTGCACACGATGGCGGCCCTGCTGCGCGCCCAGCTCGACGCCATCGACACCGCCGGGCCGGCCCTGCTCCAGGCCCCGCCCCGGCCCGCGCCCCTCACCCGCGCCCGGATCCTCGCCCCCGCCCGGGCCCGCGCGACCCTGGCCTGGAGCCTGACCCCGCTGACGGTGCCGCCCGCACACCAGCACGCCCACGGCAGACGCCCCGCCCTCACCCGCCCGGCCCACACCGCGGCCTTCCGCTCCCCGCCGCCCCACCCCAGCGGCGAGCGGCCACCGGAGATCCCGTCCGCCCACCTGCCCGCCCACGTCGCCGTGATCATGGACGGCAACGGCCGCTGGGCCCGGCAGCGGGGCCTCCCCCGGCACGAGGGCCACCGCGCCGGCACCACCGCCTTCCGCGAGGTGGTCCACGGCGCCCTGGACATCGGCCTACGACACCTGACCCTGTACACCTTCTCGACCGAGAACTGGCACCGCGACGCCGCGGAGGTCGAGGCGATCATCGACCTCCTGCGCCGTGAACTGGTCGACGACCCCTTCCGCGACCTCGACGTCCGGCTGGGCTGGCACGGCCGCGCCGGCCGCCTGCCGCCCGACCTGGTCGACCTCCTCCACCTCCGGGAGCGCACCACCCGCACCCGCACGGGTCTGACGCTGACGATGTGCATCGACTACGGCGGCCGGGACGAACTCACCCGAACGGCCGCCGCCCTGGCCCGCCGTACCCGGGCCGGCCACCTGGATCCGGACCTGATCACCGAGGACGACTTCGCACGGCACCTGCCCCGCCCGGACCTGCCGGACGTGGACCTGCTCTGGCGCACGGGCGGCGAACACCGCGTCTCCAACTTCCTGCCCTGGCACACGGCTTACGCCGAACTGCACTTCACCCCCGGCCTCTGGCCCGACACCGACCGCCGTGACCTCTGGCAGGCCGTCACCACCTACACCCACCGCCAACGCCGCCACGGCACGACTCCGGCTCCCCGGTGAGCCGGGCCGCAAGGCGGTAGGCGACGGTGACGTCCTCGTAGTCCCGTCCGGGGACGACCGGGTCCGGCAGATGGGTGCGCTCGCTGAGGCTCGTCGACTGTCGCTCCCCGGTGCCGGAGAAGCGAACGGCTGTCCGGGGTTCCTCCGTGAAGCGGAGCCGTTCGGCGTGGACCGTCGACCGGAACGAGATGTCCCCCGTTCAGGGCGGCTCCTCCGGCTCCCTGGCGGCATGAGGGCGACTGGACCTGCGTGGCAGCTTCCCGTCCTCCCCGCGCACCCGGCGCTTGCGGGTGCCGCCTTGGCTCCGGGCGGCTCGGCCCCGCTCTCCCTCCGCGCCCTTGCGGGCCGCACGCGGCTCGGCCGGCTCGGCCCCTTCCGCGGTGGCCTTCGCCGTCTCCGCGGCGCCCGCTACGGCGTGGCCGCCGCCCCGTGCCGTGTCACCTGCCGCTTCCGTCACTCCCGCGGCCTGTTCGGCCACCCTTCCGGCGGTGCCGCCCACCCCCTCGCCGGCGCGTCCGACGGTTCGGCTCGTCTCCTGGCCGACGTCCTCCACCGCGCGCCCGGCACCACCGCCCACGTCCTGAACGGCCCGCCCGGCTCCCTGACCGACATCCTGCGCCACGGAGCCGACGCCCTTGCCCACGTCCTGGACAGCGGCCCCGGCGCCCTGCCCCACATCCTGGACGGCGGCTCCGGCACCCTGGCCCACGTCCCGCACGGCGGTCCCCGCCCCCTGGCCGACCTCCTGAACGGCCCTTCCGGCACCCGTACCCAGCTCCCCCACGGCCTGACGGGCTCCGCCGCCGACATCCTGCACGGCGGACCCGACTCCACGGGCCAGCTCGTGCAGGATCTCCGGGTTGCGGTCGAGCGTGGTGAGCACTCGGTCGATGATCTTCGCGACGTGGTGGAGACGCACTTTGAGCTGGGCCTGTGCCTCGACGCCCGAGATACCCAGGTGCACCCGGCCGAGCGTGACGTCGGCGCCCACATTCAGCTTGAGCAGGTCCAGCACCTCGGCCTGCAGCGAGACATGCGCCCGCAGGTCCTCGACGTCCAGGTCGATCTCGTCGACCTTCAGGACCGGAACGTCGAGGAAGACGTCAGGGCTCGCACCGTCCGCGTCGTCCTCGTCGTAGGCCTCGGCATCGGCGTACTCGTCACTGTCCTCGGCGTCGAGTGCGTCACCGTGCTCGTCGTCGTACCCCTCGTACTCCTCGACGGAGCCCTCGTCGTTCTCGGAGTTGCCGCCCATCGCCACGCCTCCGCGTTTTGGCGTACCTTTCGACTATTTTGATCCATTTTGGGCGTCAATGCACGGTCAGTACCGTTCATCCGGCCCGGGCGATGAGCAGGGCCACGTCGTCGAGGTCTCCCTCGGCGCGCAGGGAGTGCAGAAGCAGGTCGCAGGTGGCGTCGAGGGGGCGACCGGGGTCGTCGAGGGCATCGAGGAGGGCGTCCAGGCGGGCGTCGATCGGCTGGTCGCGGGTCTCGACGAGGCCGTCGGTGTAGAGGACGAGCTGGTCCCCCGGTCCGAAGCCGATGGAGGTGGAGTCGAAGGGAATGCCGCAGCCTCCCAAGGGCGCGCCGGTGGGCAGGTCGAGCAGCTCGCGTGTGCCGTCCGGGCGGAGGAGGACGGGGGGCAGGTGCCCGGCGAGGGAGACGCGGCATCGCGCGGTGTGGGGATCGAAGACGGTGTAGACGCAGGTGGCGAGGGTGTCGAGGCCGTCCGTGATGTGGTCGAGGTGGTGCAGGACCTGGTCGGGGGGCAGATCCAGATCGGCCAGGGTTCTGGTGGCGGTGCGCAGCTGTCCCATGGTGGCCGCGGCCGTGACGCCGCTGCCCATGACGTCGCCGACCACGAGGGCGGTCTTGTCGCCGCTCAGGGGGATGACGTCGAACCAGTCGCCGCCGATCTCGATGGTGGCCTGGGCGGGGCGGTAGCGGCAGGCGACTTCGAGACCAGGTCGCTGTGGAGGGGGGTGGGGCAGCAGGCTGCGCTGGAGTGTGAGGGCGGTGCGACGCTGTTCTTCCACGGCACGGTGCCGGTCGGTGACGTCGACGCTGGAGGTGGCCACACCCAGCACTTTCCCGTTTGGGGACTCGAGCCGGTAGAACGAGATCGACCAGGCGTGATCGTTGTCCGGGTCGGCCGCTGTGCGGCCGACGACGTACTGGTCCACTACCGGTGTCCCGGAGGCCAGAACCTCACGCATGGCGCCTTCGAAGGACTGGTCCAGGAAGGGCAGCACCTCATGGATGTGGCGGCCGATGTGCTCGGCGGCCGGCACGCCGTTCATCCGTTCCTCCGCGGGGTTGACGGAGATGTACCGGAGATCGGTGTCCAGCATGCCCAGCCCGATCGGCGACTGGGACACCAGCTGGGCGGACAGGGCCAGGTTCCGCTCCACCTGCCGCAGGGTCGCCTGGTCGGTGGCCAGACCCAGTGCCCAGAAGTCGCGCTGGTCGTCCTGCAGCCGCATGTTGCGGAACTCCACCATGCGCGAGCTGCCGTCCTTGTGCCGGACGGGAACGACCCCGGCCCAGCTCTTGCCGTCCCGCATGACCTGGTCGAACAGCGCCAGCACCGTGTCGAGGTGCTCCTCGTCGATCAGCAGCCAACCCGCGTGCCGGCCCAGCGCCTCCTCGGCGCTGTAGCCGAAAAGGATCTCGGCCTGCGGGCTCCAGAGGTCGATCCTACCCTCGGCGTTGAGGAGTACTGCCGCCACGTTCAGTACTTCCAGCAGACCACCCGGCGTGGACGCAACCACACCCGCCGTGCCGGGCCCGCCCCGGAAGGGTTCGGTCGCACCCATACCCAGGCTCCTTCCGGATGCCGGTCAGGCTGCCGTCCTGCCGGGTCGGACCATGTGCCGGCGCCGGCATCCCGGCTATCCCATCGTCCCCCTGCGCCGCCCGCGCGTGCACGCCCACGCCGGCGAAGCAGCCCGGCTGCGGCGGCGGGTTCGCCTGGGGTCGAGTGGACTGGCCGGGCGGAAGAAACCGTACGGGTCACGGTGTGGCGTCCGTGTGGCGAACAACGCGGCGGTACCCTCAGGACACTGGCCTCTCCGCAGGTCAGATCGTTCCTGCGCGGGTAGCGCGTGGTGGGGCGGGTGGGACTCGAACCCACGGCCGACGGATTATGAGTCCGTTGCTCTAACCGGCTGAGCTACCGCCCCATAGCGGCGTGTCGCGTACATGTGTGCGCGCCGTCTGCCGCAGCATAGCCGCTCATACGATCTCCTGCTTCGGATGGTCGGCTTCGCACGGCCTTCGTGACCATGAGGACTTCGCCGGGCTCCGCGCGGTTCCCAGGACATCGGAACAGACATGAAAAAGGACCCCTGAGAGGGGTCCTCGTTCACCATGCTCCCCCGACTGGACTCGAACCAGTAACCTGCCGGTTAACAGCCGGCTGCTCTGCCAATTGAGCTACGGAGGACCGAGCTCCCCGGACTGGACTCGAACCAGTAACCTGCCGGTTAACAGCCGGCTGCTCTGCCAATTGAGCTACCGAGGAATGCCTCGTTGCATCGAACGTACCTACCTGGGTATTCGCCAGGGGGCGCTCGCTCGCTGCGACACATACATTAGCGCAAGCAGGGGGGTGCTCCGCCAATCGGTACCCGGCGGGGCGCCAACACCCCACCGGAGACCTACGCAAGAGAAGGGTGGCCGCCATGCGTTACCGGCTCACGTTCGTCGCCGGAGTCGTGCTGGGTTACGTGCTGGGCACGAAGGCCGGACGCGAGCGCTACGAACAGTTGAAGAAGACGGCCCAGCAGTTCGCGCAGAACCCCGCCGTCCGCAACACCGCCGAGTCGGCGGCCCACCAGGGCCGTGAGTTCGCGGGCAAGGCGTACCACGTGGTGAGCGACAAGGTCGGGGACCGCGTCCCGGAGTCGGTGGCCGACCGGGTCCGCCACCTCCGCGACCGGGCCACCCACAACGGCGGTGAAGACGACTGGGGAACCACCAACACGTGATCTTCTGATGTCGAGCACGGCAACGCCCCTCAAGGGGCGCGGGGAACTGCGCGACCAGCCGCAGCACACCCGCACCCGACACCCGGCGACACACCCCCAAGGCGCCCACGGCCCCAGCCAGCGCAGCGGTACGGCAGAATTTTGGCCATGGGGATAGTCGCCGGGTTGGACAGTTCGCCCGATTTCACTCGTATCGTCGTCTGTGACACGGACTCCGGAGCCGTGCTCAGGCAGGGATATGCGCAGCATCCGGTGGAGAGCCCCGAGGGCGGCGGCCGGCCGTCCGACGTCGATCCGCAGGCCTGGCTGCTGTCCCTGGGCGAGGCGGCGGGCGGCGGGCTCCTCGAAGGCGTGCAGGCCATCGGCGTGTCGGCGCAGCAGAACGCCGTCGTGCCGCTGGACGCGCAGGGCAACACCGTGCGTCCGGCGATGGTCGGCAGCGACAAGCGGACACAGGTCGCGGCGGCCGATCTGGTCGACGCGCTCGGGGGGCGCGAGGCGTGGGCGCAGGCGGTGGGCTGTGTGCCGCAGGCCGCGCAGCCGGTGACGAAGCTGCGCTGGCTGGCCCGCACCGAGCCCGAGAACGCGCAGCGCACCGCGATCCTCTTGCAGGCGCACGACTGGCTGGTGTGGCAGTTGCTGGGCCGGCCGGTCAGGAGAACCACCGACCGGGGCGGGGCGTCCGGCACCGGGTACTGGTCGGCGGCGACCGGCGGCTACCGGCCCGATCTCGTCGAGCTGGCGCTCGGGCAGCAGGTGATGCTGCCGGAGGTGATCGGCCCGGCGGACGCGGCCGGCAGGACGCCGGAGGGGCTGCTGATCTCCGTCGGGACCGGCGAGACCATGGCGGCGGCGTTCGGCCTGGGCATCGGCCTCGGCGACGCGGTCGTGTCGCTGGGCGCGACCGGGTCCGTGATGGCCGTACACCCCGAGGCGCTGGTCGACGGCTCCGGGATGATCACCGCGCTGGCCGACGCGACCGGCATGCACCTGCCGGTCGTCACCACGCTGAACGCCGTACGGACGCTGCGCGGGACCGCCGAGCTGCTCGGGCTGCCCGATCTGGAGAGCCTGTCCGACCTGGCGATGAAGTCGACGCCGGGGTCGCACGGGCTGGTGCTGCTGCCTTATCTGGAGGGTGAGCGGACGCCGAATCTGCCGCACACCGCCGGGACCCTGGCGGGGCTGAGGCGCGAGTCGATGAAGGCGGAGCATCTGGCGCGGGCCGCGTTCGAGGGCATGCTGTGCGGGCTCGCGGACGCGCTGGACGTACTGCGCGGCCGGGGTGTGGAGGTGCGGCGGGTCTTCCTGCTCGGGTCGGCCGCCGAACTGCCCGCCGTGCAGGCCGCCGCGCCCTCGCTGTTCGGGACGCAGGTCGTGGTGCCGCAGCCCGCGGACTACGCCGCGATCGGCGCCGCCCGCCAGGCCGCCTGGGCGCTCGGCGCGTCGCAGGGCGCGCTCGACGCGCGGACCCCGCCGGCCTGGCAGGGGGCGGTCGCCCAGGTGCTGGAGCCCGGGGAGGACCTGGCCGTGGGGCAGGCGGTGCGACAGCAGTTCGTGGCGGTACGGGAACAGACCCATCCGGGGGCGCTGCGGCAGTAGCGGCGGGTCTTGAAGATCCGATGGAGCCCCGGGCGTTTTGACCGCCTGTTGGGTTAATTCAGTTGAGGTAACGCGGGTGGAGTGTTCGACGATAGGGGCCAGGGGCAACCAACCGCCCCCCTCGCCCACTCCGAGAGAAGCAGCGTGCTCATACGACTTCTGCGGACCTATCTCAGGCCCTACAAGAAACCCATAGCCCTGCTGGTGCTGCTGCAGTTCCTGCAGACCTGCGCCACGCTCTACCTGCCCACGCTGAACGCGGACATCATCGACCAGGGTGTCGTGAACGGCGACACCGGCTACATCGTGGGCTACGGCGGCCTGATGATCGGCATCTCGCTGGTCCAGGTCGTCACCAACATCGGTGCCGTGTACTACGGCGCCCGTACGGCCTCGGCGCTCGGGCGGGACGTGCGGGCGTCCGTGTTCGACCGGGTGCAGTCGTTCTCCGCGCGTGAGCTGGGTCAGTTCGGGGCGCCGTCGCTGATCACCCGTACGACGAACGATGTCCAACAGGTGCAGATGCTGGCGCTGATGACGTTCACGCTGCTGGTGTCGGCGCCGATCATGTGTGTGGGCGGCATCGTGCTGGCGCTCGGCCTTGACGTGCCGCTGTCCGGGGTGCTGGTGGCGGTCGTGCCGGTGCTGGGCATCTGCGTGACGCTGATCGTGCGGCGGCTGCGGCCGCTGTTCCGGGCGATGCAGGAGCGGCTGGACACGGTGAACCAGGTGCTGCGGGAGCAGATCACCGGCAACCGCGTCATCCGCGCCTTCGTCCGGGACGAGTACGAGCAGCAGCGCTTCCGGAAGGCCAACACCGATCTCACGGACTTCGCGCTGGGCACCGGCAACCTGCTCGCGCTGATGTTCCCGATCGTCATGACGGTGGTGAACCTGTCGTCGATCGCGGTGGTGTGGTTCGGCGCGCACCGCATCGACAGCGGCGGGATGCAGATCGGTGACCTGACGGCGTTCCTCGCCTATCTGATGCAGATCGTCATGTCCGTGATGATGGCCACCTTCATGTTCATGATGGTGCCGCGCGCGGAGGTGTGCGCCGAGCGCATCCAGGAGGTGCTGGACACCTCCTCCAGCGTCGTGCCGCCGTCCTCGCCCGTACGGGAGCTGCGCCGGCACGGGCATCTGGAGATCCGCGGGGCGGGCTTCCGCTATCCGGGTGCCGAGGAGCCGGTGCTGCGGGCCGTGGACCTGCTCGCGCGGCCGGGTGAGACGACCGCCGTCATCGGCTCGACGGGCAGCGGCAAGTCCACGCTGCTCGGGCTGGTGCCGCGGCTGTTCGACGCGACCGACGGGCAGGTGCTCGTGGACGGCGTCGAGGTGGCGGAGATCGATCCGGTGCTGCTCGCGCGGACCGTCGGGCTGGTGCCGCAGAAGCCGTATCTGTTCGCGGGCACGGTGGCGACCAACCTGCGCTACGGCAATCCGGACGCCACCGACGAGGAGCTGTGGCACGCGCTGGAGGTGGCGCAGGGCAAGGAGTTCGTCGAGCGTCTGGAGGGCGGGCTCGACGCGCCGATCGCGCAGGGCGGGACGAATGTCTCCGGTGGTCAGCGGCAGCGCCTCGCCATCGCCCGGACCCTGGTGCAGCGGCCCGAGATCTATCTCTTCGACGACTCCTTCTCCGCGCTCGACTACGCCACGGACGCCGCCCTGCGGGCCGCGCTGGCGCAGGAGACCGCCGAGGCGACCGTCGTGATCGTCGCCCAGCGGGTGGCGACCATCCGGGACGCCGACCGGATCATCGTCCTCGACGAGGGCCGGGTCGTCGGCACCGGCCGGCACCACGAGCTGATGGCGGACAACGAGACCTACCGGGAGATCGTGCTCTCCCAGCTCACGGAAGCGGAGGCTGCCTGATGGCGGGGCCGATGGGGCGGATGATGGCCGGGGGCGGCCCCGATCAGCGCTCGCTGGACTTCAAGGGGTCGGGCAAACGGCTGGTCGCGCGGTTCCGGCCGGAGCGGCTGACCATCTATGTGCTGCTGCTGTGCGTGGTGCTGAGCGTGGGCCTCAGCGTCGTCGGGCCGAAGATCCTCGGCAAGGCGACCGACCTGGTCTTCGCGGGCATCGTCGGGCGGGGCATGCCTCAGGGGGCGAGCAAGGAGCAGGTCCTCGACTCCATGCGGCAGCGCGGGGACGGTGACGTCGCCGACATGCTGCGCAGCACCGACTTCACCCCGGGCAAGGGCATCGACTTCACGGCCGTGGGGAACGTGCTGCTGCTGGCGCTGGGCGTGTTCGCGGTGGCCGGGCTGCTGATGGCGGTGGCGACGCGGCTGGTGAACCGGGCCGTGAACCGGACCATGTTCCGCATGCGCGAGGACGTGCAGACGAAGCTGTCGCGGCTGCCGCTGTCGTACTTCGACAAGCGTCAGCGCGGGGAGGTGCTGTCCCGGGCGACGAACGACATCGACAACATCGGGCAGACGCTCCAGCAGTCGATGGGGCAGCTCATCAACTCGGTGCTGACCATCATCGGTGTCCTCGCGATGATGTTCTGGGTCTCCTGGATCCTGGCGCTGGTCGCGCTGGTGACCGTGCCGCTGTCGTTCGTCATCGCCACGCGGGTGGGCAAGCGGTCGCAGCCGCACTTCGTGCAGCAGTGGCGTACGACGGGCAAGCTGAACGCCCACATCGAGGAGATGTACACCGGGCACACCCTGGTGAAGGTGTTCGGGCGGCAGGAGGAGTCGGCGCAGCAGTTCGCCGAGCAGAACGAGGCGCTGTACGAGGCCGGGTTCCGGGCGCAGTTCAACAGCGGGGTCATGCAGCCGCTGATGATGTTCGTGTCGAACCTCAACTACGTGCTGGTCGCGGTCGTCGGCGGCCTGCGGGTCGCCTCCGGCTCGCTGTCCATCGGCGACGTGCAGGCGTTCATCCAGTACTCGCGGCAGTTCTCGATGCCGCTGACGCAGGTCGCGTCCATGGCGAACCTGGTGCAGTCGGGTGTCGCCTCGGCGGAGCGGGTCTTCGAGTTGCTGGACGCGGAGGAGCAGGGTGCCGATCCGGTGCCGGGCGTTCGGCCCGAGGAGTTGCGCGGGCTGGTGGCGCTGGAGCGCGTGTCGTTCCGCTACGACCCCGACACGCCGCTGATCGAGGACCTGTCGCTGAAGGTCGAGCCCGGGCACACGGTGGCCATCGTCGGGCCGACGGGCGCCGGGAAGACGACGCTCGTGAATCTGCTGATGCGGTTCTACGAGGTCACCGGCGGGCGCATCACCCTCGACGGAGTCGACATCGCGCGGATGTCCCGGGACGAACTGCGGGCCGGGATCGGCATGGTGCTCCAGGACACCTGGCTGTTCGGCGGCACGATCGCGGAGAACATCGCGTACGGGGCGTCCCGGGAGGTGACCCGGGGGGAGATCGAGGAGGCGGCTCGGGCCGCGCACGCGGACCGGTTCATCCGTACGCTGCCGGACGGCTACGACACGGTGATCGACGACGAGGGGGCCGGGGTCAGCGCGGGCGAGAAGCAGCTGATCACCATCGCCCGGGCGTTCCTGTCCGACCCGGTGATCCTGGTGCTGGACGAGGCGACCAGTTCGGTCGACACCCGGACCGAGGTGCTGATCCAGAAGGCCATGGCGAAGCTGGCGCACGGGCGTACGTCGTTCGTCATCGCGCATCGGCTGTCGACGATCCGGGACGCGGACGCGATTCTCGTGATGGAGAACGGGGCGATCGTGGAACAGGGGACGCACGGGGAGTTGCTGGCCTCGGACGGGGCCTACGCGCGGCTGTACAAGGCGCAGTTCGCGCAGGCGGTGGCGGAAGTGGACTGAGGCTGCGGGTCCGTTGCGGCTGGTCGCGCACACGCGGCGGAGCCGCACATTGATACAGCCCCGCGCCCCTTAAGGACGTGCAGCTCGCGCCCCTTTAGGGGCGCGGGGAACTGCGCGATCGGCCCCCACCGGGCCCGCGGACGGCATCAGTCCAGATAGCCCCTCAGTTGATCCGCGAAGGCATGATCCCTGAGCTTGTTCAGGGTCTTCGACTCGATCTGCCGTATCCGTTCCCGCGTCACACCGAAAATGCGGCCGATCTCCTCCAGGGTGCGGGGGCGGCCGTCCGCCAGCCCGTAGCGGAGCTGGACGACCTTGCGTTCCCGCTCCCCCAGGGTCGACAGGACCGCTTCAAGGTGCTCCCTGAGGAGCAGGAACGCGGCCGACTCCACGGGGCTGGTCGCGTCGCCGTCCTCTATGAGGTCGCCGAGGGCGACCTCGTCCTCCTCGCCCACGGGCGCGTGCAACGACACCGGCTCCTGGGCGAGGCGCAGGACCTCGCTGACCCGCTCCGGCGTCAGGTCCAGTTGCGCGGCGACCTCCTCGGGCGTCGGCTCGTACCCCCGTTCTTGGAGCATCCGCCGCTGCACCCGCACGACCCGGTTGATGAGTTCCACGACGTGGACGGGGACCCGGATGGTGCGGGCCTGGTCGGCCAGGGCGCGGGACATGGCCTGGCGGATCCACCAGGTGGCGTAGGTGGAGAACTTGTAGCCGCGGGCGTAGTCGAACTTCTCGACGGCCCGGATGAGGCCAAGGTTGCCCTCCTGGACGAGGTCGAGCATGGTCAGCCCGCGCCCGACGTACCTCTTCGCCACGGACACGACGAGCCGCAGGTTGGCCTCGATGAGCCGGCGCTTGGCCACCCTGCCCATGACGACGAGCCGGTCGAGGTCCAGCGCCAACTGGCTGTCCAGATCGGGCGCGTTGCTCAGCTTCTCCTCCGCGAACAGGCCGGCCTCGACACGGCGGGCGAGTTCGACCTCCTCGGCCGCGGTCAGCAGGGGGATGCGGCCGATCTCCCGCAGGTACTGGCGGAACAGGTCCGAGGAGGGACTGCCGGTGTCGGTGCGGGCCGGCGGCCGTACGACGACTTCGGGCGCCTCGGCCGTCTCGATGGCCTCGGCGGGCGGCTCCTCCGGCTCCGGTTCCGTCTCGGGGTGGTGCGCGACGAGGCTCTGTGCCGGAACCGCTGGGAGGGTGTCGGCCTCCGCGTCCGGCGCGGCACCGGCGTCGGTCTGGGTGAGGGTCTGGGTCTGCACGGGGGCGACCTCCAGGATGATCGCTGCCAAGGTGTGCGGCAGCGGTACTTCGGGGGCGGAGTCGACGGCCTCGCCGCATTCCGTCCCGTACGCGATGAGCGGAACCGCGGGGGTCTGGGACCCGTCGGTGACGGATCGGCCGCGCTCCGAGGACTCAGGCACCGCAACCCAGTGTGGGGGAAGACACATCGTCGCCACGAGGGGCGTGCGATGACTTTTTGCGTCCGGGACGTCACCGGGTGGTGACGTCAGAGCGCGGCGGCGCCGTGTTCGCGCAGGGTCTGGTCGTACTGCTGGAGGACCCAGAGTTCGTTCTGTACGGCGGCCAGCTGGGCCGGGTCGCCTTGGGTGCCGAGGCGGGTGAGCTGGCCGGTGATGTCTCGGATGCGGCGTTCCACGGCGCGGCGGCGGACGGTGACCAGCTGGGCGCCGGCGTAGGGCTCGTCGACCGCTCTGCGGAGCATGATCGCCTCGACGGCCAGTTCTGTGACCATCGCGCGGACCGCGTCGTCGGGAGCGGCCTCGCGGACCTTGACCAGGTAGTCCTGGGGGTCCGCGACGCCCAGTTCGGCGCCGCCCGCGTCCTGGATGGCCAGGCGTACGGCGGCGTAGGGCGGGGCGGTGAACTCGTCGGCTCCGTAGGCGTCGAAGGCCGGGGAGACCAGTTCCGGGCGCTGGAGGGCGAGTTTGAGGAGTTCGCGTTCCGTGGCGTAGACGGGGTTGCGGAGGTTGAGGGCCGGGCCGCGGGGGGCGGCGGACGGCTGGGCGGAGGCGTACTGCTGTGACGCCTGGTGCCGGTCCGGGGCCGGGCCCTTGCCGCCGCGGTCGCGGGCCCAGCGGGCCAGCTGGGCCACGCGCTTGACCACGAACTGCGTGTCGAGGATGCCGAGCATGCCGGCGAGCTGGACGGCGACCTCGTGCTGGGCGCCGCTGTTCTTGATGCGGGCGACGATGGGGGCCGCCTCGTCCAGGGCGGCGGCGCGGCCCGCCGGGGTGTCGAGGTCGTAGCGGGCGACGATCTGGCGGAGGGCGAACTCGAAGAGCGGGGTGCGCGGTTCGACCAGGTCGGCCACGGCCTCGTCGCCCTTGGCGAGGCGCAGGTCGCAGGGGTCCATGCCGTCCGGGGCGATCGCGATGTACGTCTCGGCGGCGAACTTCTGGTCGTCCTCGAAGGCGCGCAGGGCCGCCTTCTGGCCGGCGGCGTCGCCGTCGAAGGTGAAGATGACGCGGGCCGAGCCGTTGTCCATGAGGAGACGGCGGAGGATCTTGATGTGGTCGCCGCCGAAGGCCGTGCCGCAGGTGGCGATGGCCGTGGTGACGCCGGCCAGGTGGCAGGCCATGACGTCCGTGTAGCCCTCGACCACCACCGCGCGGCTCGACTTCGCGATGTCCTTCTTCGCCAGGTCGATGCCGTAGAGGACCTGGGACTTCCGGTAGATCGCCGTGTCGGGTGTGTTGAGGTACTTGGGTCCGTTGTCCGCCTCGTAGAGCTTGCGGGCGCCGAAGCCGACGACCTCGCCGCCGATGTCGCGGATGGGCCACATCAGACGGCCGCGGAAGCGGTCGATGGGGCCGCGGCGGCCCTCCTGGGCAAGGCCGGAGAGGAGGATCTCCTTGTCGGTGAAGCCCTTGCCGCGCAGGAAGCGCGTGAGGTGGTCCCAGCCCTGCGGGCTGTAGCCGACGCCGAAGTGGACGGCGGCCGCCTGGTCGAAGCCGCGCTCGGCGAGGAAGACCCGGCCGGTGT
This sequence comes from Streptomyces violaceus, assembly GCF_036014075.1. Taxonomy (NCBI): domain Bacteria; kingdom Bacillati; phylum Actinomycetota; class Actinomycetes; order Kitasatosporales; family Streptomycetaceae; genus Streptomyces; species Streptomyces violaceus. Next base: position 6,162,769 of record NZ_CP107911.1, on the reverse strand, counting down.
CGGCCTCGGGGGACGTCGCGAGCTGTTCCGCGTACCACTCCGCCGCGATCTTGTGGGCCTCGACCAGGCGGATCCGTTCGCCGCGCTGGTGGGAGGGGTTGTATCCGCCCTCCTCGTAGCGCAGGGTGATGCCCGCCTGGCCTGCCAGGCGCTCGACCGCCTCCGAGAAGGAGAGGTGGTCGATCTTCATCACGAACGTGATGGTGTCGCCGCCCTCCTGGCAGCCGAAGCAGTGGAAAAACCCCTTGCTGGGGCTGACCTGGAAGGACGGCGACTTCTCGTCGTGGAACGGGCACAGACCCTTCAGGTTCCCGCCGCCCGCGTTGCGCAGCTGGAGGTACTCGGACACCACGGCGTCGATCGGGACCGCGTCCCGTACCGCCTTCACGTCCTCGTCGTTGATCCGTCCTGCCACGCGTGAATTCTACGGGGGCGGACCGACAGCCCTGACAGCTAGGAGACGAGGCTGTCCAGCGGCACGTGCGGGTCGGCCAGCGACTCCGTGTTCACCTGGGCCTTGGTGCGGATCAGGTGCTGGATCTTGTCTGTGACGTCCCACACGTTGACGTTCATCCCGGCCAGGACCCGGCCTTCCTTCACCCAGAAGGCGATGAACTCGCGCTTGCCCGCGTCCCCGCGGATCACCACCTGGTCGTAGGTGCCCGGGGGCGCCCAGCCGGAGTACTCCATGCCCAGGTCGTACTGGTCGCTGAAGAAGTAGGGCACGCGGTCGTACGTCACCTCGCGACCGAGCATGCAGCGGGCGGCCGCCGGTCCGCCGTTCAGCGCGTTGGCCCAGTGCTCCACGCGCAGGCTGGTCTCGAAGAGGGCGTGGTGGAAGGAGGCCACGTCGCCGGCCGCGTAGATGTCGGGGTCGGAGGTGCGCAGCCGCTCGTCGACGACGATGCCACCGCCGTGGGCACGGTCGGCGATCTCCAGGCCGGCCGCCTCCGCGAGGTGGGTGCGGGGGGCCGCGCCGATCGCGGCCAGGACGTCGTGCGCCGGGTGCTCCTCGCCGTCGTCGCTGCGGGCCGCGAGGACCATGCCGTCCTGGCCGACGATCTCGGTGAGCCGCCGGCCGAAGTGGAAGCGGACGCCGTGCTCGCGGTGCAGCTCGGCGAAGAGCCCGCCGAGCTCCGGGCCCAGAACGCCGTGCAGCGGGGTCGGCCCGTGCTCGACGACCGTGACCTCCGCGCCGTACTCGCGGGCCGCCGCCGCGACCTCCAGGCCGATCCAGCCGGCGCCCGCGATCACGAGGTGGCCGTTGTCGCGGCCGAGGTTGGTCAGGACGTGTTTGAGCCGCTCGGCGTGGGCGAGGCGGCGCAGATGGTGCACGCCCGCCAGGTCCGTGCCCGGGATGTCGAGGCGGCGGGGCTCGGCGCCGGTCGCCAGGAGCAGCTTGTCGTAGCGGACGACGGTGCCGTCCTCGCCGAAGCGGACGGTCTTCGCCGTGCGGTCGATCGCGTCGACGGTCTGGCCGAGGTGGAGCTCGATGTCGTTCGCCGCGTACCAGGCCGGCTCGTGCACGAAGACGCTGTCGCGTTCCTCCTTGCCCAGGAGGTAGCCCTTGGACAGGGGCGGGCGCTCGTAGGGGTGGTCACGCTCGTCGCAGATCAGTATCACGCGCCCGGTGAAACCCTCCGTGCGGAGCGTCTCGGCTGCCTTGGCGCCTGCCAGTCCGCCTCCGACGATGACGAATGTCTGATCCGCGTCGACCACTTGATGCCTCCTCGTAACGATGTCGCCACTTGCGAGCGTCCCGCACGGAGCGTGATGGGGGAAGAGGGAGTGACCCGATCAGGCCACGGAGGGTCACATTCGAGGGTGCTCAGGTCCCGAGCGTCGCGTCAGTCTCATGCCTGCCCCGTCAGACGGGCGTGAAGCGAACGGGCCGACGTGTCGGTGAGGGAGGCGATGTGGTCGACGATCACCCGCTTGCGCGCACGGTCGTCCGGCGCCTGGTCGAACAGGGCGCGGAACTGCGGGTCCAGACCGTCCGGGGCGCGGGCGGTGAGCGCCTCGGCCAGTTCGGCCACGACGATGCGCTGGTCAGCGCGCAGGCGTTCCTGCTCGGCGCGCTGCATGACGTAGAGGTCGGCGACGGCCTTGAGGACGGCGCACTCCATCCGGGCCCGGCGGGGCACGACCAGTTCGGCGGCGTACCGGGTGAGCCGTCCGGTGCCGTACGCGGCGCGGGTCGCGGTCTCGGCGGCCAGGCAGAAGCGGCCGATGAGCTGGCTGGTGGCGTCCTTCAGCCGGGCCTGGGCGACGGCGGTGCCGTCGTAGCCGTGCGGCCACCACTCCTGGGCGAGGAGCCCGTCCAGGGCCTCGGCGAGCTCGGCGGGATCGGTGTCGGACGGTACGTAGCGGCCGCGGGCGACCTCGAAGACGTCGTGGCGTTCGGGGTCGGCGTGCAGGCAGTTCGGGTCGATGTGGCCGGCGTGCAGGCCGTCCTCCACGTCGTGGACCGAGTAGGCCACGTCGTCGGACCAGTCCATGACCTGCGCCTCGAAGCAGGTGCGGGTGCCGGGGGCGTCCTTGCGGAGCCAGTCGAAGACGGGGCGGTCGTCCTCGTAGACACCGAATTTGGGTGATGCCGGGTCGGTGGGGTGGGCGCCTCGGGGCCAGGGGTACTTGGTGGCGGCGTCCAGGGCGGCGCGGGTGAGGTTGAGGCCGACGGAGCCCTCGGGGGTGAATCGTTTGGGCTCGATGCGGGTGAGGAGTCTGAGGGACTGGGCGTTGCCCTCGAAGCCGCCGCAGTCCGCGGCGAAGGCGTTGAGGGCCTGTTCGCCGTTGTGGCCGAAGGGCGGGTGGCCCAGGTCGTGGGAGAGGCAGGCGGCTTCCACGAGGTCCGGGTCGCAGCCGAGGGCCGCGCCGAGCTCTCGGCCGACCTGGGCGCATTCGAGGGAGTGGGTGAGGCGGGTGCGGGGGCTGGCGTCCCAGGCCGGGCCCATGGTGCCGGGCGTCACCACTTGGGTTTTGCCGGCGAGGCGGCGGAGGGCGGCGGAGTGCAGGACTCGGGCGCGGTCGCGTTGGAAGGCGGTGCGGCCGGGGCGTTTGTCTGGTTCCTGGGCCCAGCGGTCGACTGACGTCGGGTCGTAGGCCGGGGGGTGTTGTGCGGTGCCGTCCATGTGACGACAGTAAGCGCGTCTGCGTGTGCCGGGTTCTGATTTCGGGCGTGTGCGGGTGGAGTGTGGCTTGTCGCGCAGTTCCCCGTGCCCCTTAGGGCATAGCCCCACTGCCCCTTTTCAGGCCGAAGCCAGCTCCGGTACAGCGGGCGACGTCGTCAAGGCCTCGTCGTAGCGGTGGAGGAGGAGCTGGGCCATCGCCGGGTGGGTGCCGAGGGGGGATGCGGCGATCCAGGGGGCCGATTGGGTGGACTCCGTGGCGAAGCGGCCGGGGGCCGTGAAGTAGGAGGCCAGGGCTATGTGGCGGCGGCCCCTGGCGAGGAGGGTGCGGACGGCCGACTGGACCGTGGGGGTCGCGGCGGAGGCGTAGGCGGGGAGGACGGGGACGCCCAGGCGGGCCGCCAGGAGGTGGGCCGTGCGGGCGGTGTCCCTCTTCGCGTCCGGGTCGCGGGAGCCCGCCGCGGCGAGGACGACCGCGCTGCTGCTGCGGGGTGTGCGGCCCCAGCCGGCCTCCGTCAGGCGGGACTGGAGGGCGTCCACCAGGAGGGGGTGCGGGCCCAGAGGGGCCGCCACGTGGGTGCGGGCCCGGGCCGCCGCGGCCATCTCGGGGATGTCCCGCTTGACGTGGTAGCCGCGGCTGAGGAGGAGCGGGACCAGGACCGCTTCACTGTCCTCGAGGGCGGCGAGCGTGTCGGGGAGCAGGGGGGCGTTCAGTTCGATGTGCCCGAGGTGCACCGGCAGGCCGGGGCGCAGCGCGCGGACCCGGTCGAGGAGGGCGCGGACCGTGCTCAGCGCGCGCGGGTCGCGGCTGCCGTGCGCCACCACGACGAGGGCGGGCGGGACCGGGCGGCGGGCCGCGGTCGGCGGGACGAGGCTGAGCTGGCTGGGCATGTACCGATGGTCGCCGCAGCACGTTGCCTCCCCGTTGCGTGGGGGTCACAGGTGTTTTCCGGCGGTTCACCATGGGGGACACGGCGGGTGTGAGCGCCCTTGACCTGGGGATTCGGGGTCGCGCGTGAAGCTGGTCACCTTCCGTACGGTGAACCGGACGGGCTGATCGGACGTCCTCGAATGTCAGACCGACCTGGGGAAGGACCTGTCCGATGCGTGCTCCGAAGTTCCGCAGACCGAGGTTGCCGCGTACCCGCCGGGGGCAGCGGCGGCTGGTTCAGGCCGTGATGGCCGGGTGCGTGCTCGCGCTGCTTCCGGCGACCTGGATGTACGCGGTGGCGGGTGACCGGCTGCGTACGGCGGCGGACGTGCCGCGTACCGATGTGGCCGTGGTGTTCGGGGCGGGGCTGTGGGACGGGGAGCCCTCGCCGTACCTCGCGCACCGGCTGGACGCGGCGGCGGAGCTGTACCGGACGGGGCGGGTCGAGGTGGTGCTCGTCACCGGGGACAACAGCCGCGAGGACTACGACGAGCCGGACGCGATGCGCGGGTATCTGACGCGGCACGGGGTGCCCGACGGGCGGATCGTCAGCGACTACGCGGGGTTCGACACATGGGACTCCTGCGTGCGCGCGAAGAAGATCTTCGGTGTGGACGAGGCCGTGCTGATCAGCCAGGGCTTCCACATCCGGCGGGCGGTGGCGCTGTGCCAGGCGGCGGGGGTCGAGTCGTACGGGGTCGGGGTGGACGCGGTGCACGACGCGACCTGGTACTACGGCGGTGCCCGGGAGATCTTCGCCGCAGGGAAGGCGGCGCTGGACGCGGTGTTCCGGCCGGATCCCCGGTTCCTCGGGCCTCAAGAGCCGGGCGTGGAAAGGGCGTTGGCCACGGCCGAATAGCCTGTCGGATGAATCAGGACGTTCCGCCGGAGTGGGTTTGACGCGCACATTTCACCCCAGGGTATGAAATGCGGCTTGGGCGCTCTCCATGTTCACGCGGACACGCTTGGTGTCTTTTCCGTGCGGTGGCGGATCGGGCCGCCGCCGCGAACTGGGGGAAGGGACATCTGATGACTCGACTTCGCACCGCGCTGGTGATGGCCGCCGCGGGCGCGCTGCTGGCCGTGCCGGCCGCCATGGGGACCGCTTCGGCGGCGCCCGTGGCCGCCGCGGCGGTCAAGGCCCCGGAGCCGGGCTGCGCGAAGCTCGGCGCCTCCGGCCAGTGGTGGGCCGACATCCACAACGTGTGCGGGCACACCATCTCCGCCAGCGTGGAAGTCGACGGCTTCGACCCCTCGTGTATCCAGATCGGCCCCAGCGGGGTCGGGAGGATCGGTCTGGACGTGGGCGACGAGCCGTACTACGCGTACGAGTGCTGACCGGGGCCGTGCCCTGACCAGGCACAGCCCCTGAACGTGGCCGGGGACGGAAGCGCGGCCGGCGCGCTCCGCGTGTCCCGTCCCCGGCCCTTCCCGTAGCGGTCAGCTTCCGTGGAAGCGCGGCGTGCGCTTCCCCAGGAACGCCGCCATCCCCTCCTTCTGGTCGTCGGTCGCGAACAGGGCGTGGAACACCCGCCGTTCGAAGCGGATGCCGTCCCTGAGGCCCGTCTCCAAGGCGCGGTCGACGCACTCGCGGGCCGCCCTGACCGACGTACGGCCGTAGGAGGCGACGGCCGCCGCCGCTCCCAGGGCCTCGGCGAGGACCCGGTCGTCGGGGACCACACGGGAGACCAAGCCGCAGCGCTCGGCCTCCCGGGCGTCCATCGTGCGGCCGGTGAGCACCAGGTCCATGGCCTTGGCCCGGCCGACCAGGCGGGTCAGCCGCTGGGTGCCGCCGATGCCGGGTATCACGCCCAGCTTGATCTCCGGCTGGCCGAAGAGGGCCGACTCGCCCGCGACGACGAGGTCGCACATCATGGCCAGCTCACAACCGCCGCCGAGCGCGTAGCCGTTGACGGCGGCGATCTTCGGGGTGCGCAGGTCCGCGAAGTCCTCCCAGGCCGCGAAGTAGTCCTCGGACAGCATGTCGACGACCGACTTCGCCGCCATCTCCTTGATGTCCGCGCCTGCCGCGAAGACCTTCTCCGAGCCGGTGACGACGACGCAGCCCACGTCCGGGTCGTGGTCCAACGGGCCGAGCACCCCGAGGAGTTCGGCGAGCAGCTCCGAGCTGAGCGCGTTGAGGGCGTGCGGCCGGTGCAGGCGGACGGTCACCACACGGCCGTCCCGCTCGACCTTCAGGTTGTTCATCTTCCGTCTCCTTCAGGAGGGTTACGAGGCGGGCTCACGAGTCCCAGATCGCGCCGTACGCCGGAATGCCGCGCCGTTCCAGGCCGTGCACCACCTGCCAGGTCAGCCGCTTGTTGGAGATGCAGATGACGGCCTCCGCCCCGAAGTCGCGGTAGGCGTCGTGGGCGAGGCGCACCATGTCGGGCTTGCCGTGCCGGGAGGTGTCCCAGACCAGGGCGTGCGGCTGGACGGCGAGGATCTCGTCGACGAGGGCGTCGCCGTAGGTGGCCCGGGGGTCGCGGGTCGCCCAGACCAGGCGGGAGGGCACCTCGGCGGCGAGCAGATGGGGCAGGCAGGGGCCGATTCCGCTGCCGGTCGCCACATACACCACCTTCTTGAACAGGACCTCGATGTTGGCGACTCCGGCCGTGGTGATGCCCTTGACCCACACCCGCTCGGGCAGGTCGTCGATGAACGAGCCGGTCCAGTCCCCGGCGCGGGAGATGGTGAGCCGGAAGCCGGAGCGGCCGGGGGCGGGGACGTTGGCGAAGGAGTGCCACTCCTTGAGCGGGCTGCGGCTGATCGCCGTCGAGGAGCCGGCGAAGGGCGTCTCGCCGTAGTCGAAGCGGGCCAGTGCCACGTGCGGCGAGGGGCGTTCGGTGCGGACGTCCACCTTGCGCAGCCGCAGCCAGGGCAGGGCCACGCTGAACGTGACGACCGCGAGGACCGCGAGCGGGACCGGGCCCTGGCCGGAGAGCAGGGTGTGGGTCCAGAAGAGCGCGAGGGCGCTCCAGCCGCCGAAGCGGTGGATCTTCTCGAAGTGGTCGTGACGGCGGGAGCGGAAGGGCGGCAGGGCGGTGGCGATGATGAGCGCGAGGAGCGCCAGGAGGGCCCAGCCGACGGCCATGAGGGGGCCGTTCGGTGTCGTGATCGTCAGCGCCAGGAACCAGGCCGTTCCCGCCAGCGCCCCGCCCACGTGCAGTCCGCCGAAGTGGTACACCTTGCCGAGCGCCCAGCGGACCTTCAGCGGCCAGTGCGTCGGGGCCGAGGTCGCCAGCCGGAAAAAGAGGTTGATGACGTACTGCTGGCGTACGACGACGGCGAGGGCGAGGTTGGCGAGCGCGGCGTGCCCGAGGGTGGGGGCGGCCAGGGGCCAGGCGGCCCACAGGAACGCCGAGTTGGACAGCAGCACCAGGGCCGCCAGGCGGTTGTAGTGCATCAGGCGGGGGTGCTTGAGCAGACGGCGGGGTGCGGGGAGGAGCGGCGGGAGCTCGCCCGTGTCCTGGTGGGTGCGGGGCGGGGACGTGGTCATCGGGCCACCGCCAGGCGCTCCTCGATCATGCGCAGCAGCGCCTGTTTGTCGACCTTGCCGCGGTCGGTACCGGGGAGGTCGGCGAGCGGCAGGACCTGCTCGGGGACGCAGTAGTACGGCAGGGCGTCCGCGACCGCGCGGCGGGCCGCGTCCGGGTCGACGTCCGCCGGGCAGACGAAGGACACCAGGGTGCGGGCGTCGCGTTTGAGGGTGACGGCGCGGGTGCAGCCGGCGGCCTCCAGCACGGAGGAGACGGAGTCCAGCTCGACGCGGAAGCCGCGCACCTTGACCTGGTCGTCGGTGCGGCCGAGGTGTTCGAGCCGGCCGTCGGGGGTCCAGCGGCCGAGGTCGCGGGTGCGGAACATGCGGCGGCCGCCGCCGAGGAACGGGTCGGGGGCGTAGCGCTCGGCGTTGAGCGCGTCGTTGCCGAGGTAGCCCGCGGAGACGCAGTCGCCGCCCGCCCACATCTCGCCGGTCTCGCCGACGGGCAGGGGGCGGCGGTCGGCGTCGAGGACGTAGACCGTGTTGTTGGGGGTGGGGCGGCCGATGGTGAGCAGCGGGGCGTGCGGGTCGTGGCGGCTCATCGTGTTGACGATCGTGGTCTCGGTCGGGCCGCAGCAGTTGTGGAAGGCGGCCTGCCGGGCCCACCGGTCGGCCAGCGGACGCGGGCAGGGCTCCCCCGCGACGGCCACCGTGCGCACGCGCGGGCAGGCGGCGGGGTCGAGGCCGGACAGCACGGTCGGTGTCGCGATGATCACGTCCGCCGTGCGGGCCGCCGCGGCGATGTCCTTGCCGCGGATGACGAGGGTGCCGCCGTGCGTGAGGCAGCCGAGGATCTCCCAGGCGGCCATGTCGAAGGCGATGCTGAGGAGCTGGGCGACCCGGTCGCCGGGGCGGATGCCGAGGCCGCCCGGTTCGGTGAGCAGGAGGTTGGCGACGTTGCGGTGGGTGACCTTCACGCCGTTGGGGCGGCCGGTGGTGCCGGAGGTGAACAGGACGTAGCAGCCGTCGTCGCCGGTGACGCGCGGGCGCGGGGCCGGGGCGTGGGGCAGTGGCTCGTCGAGCGGAATCAGCAGGTCGTCGAGCGGGAGCAGCAGGTGGCCGGCCGGCAGCGGTACGCGGTGGGCGTGTTCGGCGACGGTGAGGACGACCCGGGTGCGGGCGGTGCGGATGACGTGGGTGAGCTGGGCCGGGGGCGCGAGGCCGATGTCCTGGGGGACGTAGGCTGCGCCGGCCTTCAGGATGCCGAGCAGGCCGACGAGCATCGGGATGGAGCGGCGGACGAAGAGGCCGACGTGGTCGCCGGGGCGTACGCCCTCGCGGATCAGGCGGGTGGCGAGGGCGTCGGCGTACCGGTCGAGCTCGCCGTAGGTCAGGCGGGCGCCCTGGTGTTCGGCGGCCACGGCGTGCGGGGTGGCGGCGGCGTGCCGGGCGACGGCGTGGTGCAGGAGCGGGTCGGGGACGGGGACGGTCGGGCCCCGGCCGAACTGGCGGAAGAGGTGCTGGTCATGGGGGCTCAAGTGGCGCAGAGGCATGATCGGGTGGCCTCCTGGCTGTTTCGAGTGTCGGATTGCCACCGGCGGCGGAGCCGCAGGTGGATGCAGCCGTGAGTGGCGGGCATGCCCGGGTGTCGAACGCCGTGCGGAGTCGTGCGAGCGCTGCGCGTAGCGAGAGCGTAGTGCGGCTGGTTCAACTCTCAACAAGGGAAGATCGGACAAGAAAGGAACGCAATGAGCCACATGTGGCGTTTTTCGTCACACAGGCAACGTCCGTGCCGGTCGGCGGCGACCTGAAGGCGGGCAGGCGTGTCCCTCACGCGGCCGGGCCGGTGTGCCTCACGCGGACGGGCCCGTGTGCCTCACGCGGCCCGGGCGGCGGCGGGGAGGTCCCCGTCCCGGCCGCGTAACAGGGAACCGTGCCGCGCGTAACACGGCCGAAGCACGCTGAACGGTATGCAGAACACCGCCACGCCCACGCACTGCCCGTACTGCGCCCTGCAGTGCGGGATGAACCTGACGCCCGCGCCGGACGGGACCGTCGAGGTGAGCGAGCGCGCGGACTTCCCGGTGAACCGGGGCGCGCTGTGCGGCAAGGGCCGTACGGCACCCGCGGTGCTGGCCTCCAACGTCCGTCTGACCTCGCCGCTGGTGCGCTCCGGGGGCGAGCTGGTGCCCGCCTCCTGGGACGAGGCGCTGGGCCGGATCGCCGCGGGACTGCGCCGTACGCGCGCGGAGCACGGGCCGGACGCGGTCGGGGTGTTCGGCGGGGGCGGTCTGACGAACGAGAAGGCGTACACGCTCGGCAAGTTCGCGCGGGTCGTGCTCGGCACGTCCCAGATCGACTACAACGGCCGTTTCTGCATGTCGTCGGCGGCCGCCGCCGGCATCAAGGCGTTCGGGCTCGACCGGGGCCTGCCGTTCCCGCTGGAGGACATCCCGAAGTCGGGCTGTGTGATCCTCGTCGGGTCGAATCTCGCGGAGACCATGCCGCCGTCGCTCCGCTTCTTCAACGAGCTGCGGGAGAACGGCGGCACGCTGATCGTGATCGACCCGCGCCGCACGAAGACCGCCGAGCAGGCGGACCTGCACCTGGCGCCCCGGCCGGGCACGGACCTGGCCCTGGCCCTGGGCCTGCTGCACCTGGTGATCGCCGAGGGGCGGGTGGACGCGGAGTACGTCCAGGAGCGCACGACGGGCTGGGAGGACGCGCGGGCCGCGGCGATGGCGCACTGGCCGGAGTACGTGGAGCGGATCACGGGGGTGTCCGTTCCCGAACTGCGGGAGACCGTACGGCTGTTCTGCGAGCCGGAGTCGGCGATGGTGCTCACGGCGCGCGGGCCCGAGCAGCAGTCCAAGGGCACCGACACGGTGGGCGCGTGGATCAACCTGTGCCTGGCGACCGGCCGGGCCGGCCGTCCGCTGTCCGGGTACGGCTGCCTGACCGGGCAGGGCAACGGGCAGGGCGGACGCGAACACGGGCAGAAGGCCGACCAGTTGCCGGGCTATCGCAAGCTCGACGATCCGGCGGCGCGGCGGCATGTCGCCGAGGTGTGGGGCGTGGACCCGGAGTCGCTGCCCGGCCCGGGGCGCAGTGCGTACGAGCTGCTGGACGCGCTGGGCACGGACATCAAGTCCCTGCTGCTGATGGCCTCCAACCCGGTGGTGTCGGCGCCGCGTGCCGCGCACATCGAGGAGCGCATCAGGTCGCTGGACTTCCTGGCCGTGTGTGACGTGGTGCTGTCGGAGACGGCGGCGCTCGCGGACGTGGTCCTGCCGGTCACGCAGTGGGCGGAGGAGACGGGTACGACGACGAACCTCGAGGGCAGGGTCCTGCTCCGCCGCCGGGCGATCACCCCGCCCGAGGGCATCCGCAGCGACCTGGAGGTCCTCCACGAGCTGGCGGCCCGCCTGGGCGTGGAGAAGGGCTTCCCGACCGACCCCGAGGAGGTCTTCGAGGAACTCCGCCGCGCGAGCGCGGGCGGCCCGGCGGACTACTCGGGGATCACGTACCGCAGGCTGGTTGAGGAGGACGGGGTGTTCTGGCCTTGCCCGGGGGGTGCGGAGGCCGTGGAGCCGGAGGGCGAGGTGCGGGTCGACGCCCCGGCATCGGCGACGGAGTCCGGGGATCCGGCCACTGACCCGGCGACGGCAACGGCAACGGCGCCGGGAAGCCCGGCGGGCGGCACGCCCGGCGCGACGGCGGGTAGCCCGGGCGCACCCGAACACGCAACGGCAGGCCCGGCCACACCCGAAGCCGCGGCAGGGGGCGCGGTCGCGCAACGGAGCGCGACCCGCCGCCCGACCGTCACGGGTGACACCACCGACGTGGCACACCCCGGCACCCCCCGCCTCTTCCTCGACCGGTTCGCCACCCCCGACGGACGTGCCCGGTTCGTTCCCGTCTCGCATCGTGCGGCCGCCGAGGAACCGGACGACGAGTACCCCGTGCTGCTGACCACCGGACGGGTCGTGGCGCAGTATCAGTCCGGGGCGCAGACGCGGCGCGTGGCGGAGCTGAACGCCGCCGCGCCCGGGCCGTTCGTGGAGTTGCATCCGCGGCTGGCGGCGCGGCTCGGGGCGGCCGAGGGGGATCCGGTCGCCGTCGTGTCGCGGCGGGGCCGGGCCGTGGCGCCGGCGAGGATCACGAACGCCATCCGCCCCGACACCGTCTTCATGCCCTTCCACTGGCCGGGCGAGGGCCGCGCCAACACCCTCACCAACCCCGCGCTCGACCCGACCTCCCGGATGCCGGAGTTCAAGGCCTGCGCGGTGCGGTTGGAGGCCGTGCGGCCCTGAGCACCCGAGTGCTAGCGCCGGGTCAGGGCCAGGGACTCGCTCAGGTCGGGGATGTCGTCCCGGCTGCGCAGCGCCGTCGCCGCCGTCAGGTGGCCCAGGCGCAGCCTGGACGGCTCGTCGAGATCCGCCAGGACACCGGACAGGTACCCGGCGGCGAAGGCGTCGCCCGCGCCGACCGGTTCGACCACCTCGACGGCCGGGGCGGGGGCGAAGGTGGCCTCGCCCGCCGCGTACGACGTGGCGCCGTGCTCGGCGTCCTTGACGACGACGAGCGGCGCGGGGGCGAGCAGGCTCGCGATGTCGTCGGGGTGGGCGGTGCCCCACAGGGCCTCTGCCTCGTCGCGCCCGACGAACACGAGGTCCGCGGCACGAGCCAGGTCCCGCAGCGCCGCCGCCGCGTCGGCGTTCCGCCCGCTCCACAGGGCGGGGCGGTGGTTGACGTCGAAGGAGACGATCGGCCGACGCCCCGCCGCGCCCCACGGGGTGCGGCGTACGACGATCTCCTCCAGCAGCCGGGCGCAACTGCCGGACAGCGCCGCTGTGATGCCCGACACGTGCACGATCCGCGGCCCTCGCAACTCGGGCGCGCCGGCCAGTTCCGGTCCCATGTGGGCGGCGGCCGATCCGCTCCGGTAGTACAGCGGCCGGGTGGCGTCCGGGCCTGGGTCCTTGAAGTACACGCCGGTCGGATGCGCGGGGTCGACGGCGACGGCGCCCACCTCGACACCCCGGGACGCGAGTTCGGCGCGGACGCGCCGCCCGAACGCGTCGTCGCCCACCCGGCTCAGCCAGGCCGCGCGATGCCCGAGCGCGGCCAGTCCGCAGGCCACGTTGGACTCGGCGCCGCCGACGGAGAGGCGGAGCGCGGCCTGGTCGGCCAGCGGCCGGTCGTCCGGCGGGCTGAGCACGGCCATGGTCTCGCCGAGACACACGACGTCCGCGGGCGGGTGCTCGGGGGATACGGCGGTCGAGTCGGGCACGGAGTTCTCCTGCAGGAACGGTGGGACACAGGAACGGTGGGGCTACAGGTGTGCTGTCAGGCCGTGACCGGCGCTCCCCCGCCGAGCCGCAGCATCACCTTGCTGCTCGCGCTCGCCGGGTCCGCCGCGACCGTGAGGGCCTGCTCGGCCTGTTCCAGCGGGAAGCGGTGGCTGATGACCGGTGAGATGTCCAGGCCGTCGCGCAGGGCGGTCAGGGCGTCGTCGATCTCGTCGACGAAACGGTAGGAGCCGATCCAGGCGATCTCCCGGGTGACCAGGTCGCCCAGGACGGCGGGCGCGGCCGTGCCCGGCAGGTTCCCGACCTGTACGACGGTGCCGCCGCGGGCCGTGGCCCGAAGGACCGCCCCCAGCGCGGCCGGTGCGCCGGACGCCTCGAAGACGACGTCGACGTCGTGGGGCAGTTCCTCGCCCCGGGAGACGTCGACCGTCGCGTCCGCGCCCATCCGACGGGCCACGGCGAGCGACGCGGAGGACAGGTCGGCGGCACACACCGTTTCCGCGCCGTGGTGCTTCGCGGCCGCGACGACCAGCGAGCCGATCGGACCGGCTCCGTTGACCAGGACCGTACGGCCGCGCAGCGCCGGAACCCGGCCCACGGCGTGCAGGGCGACCGCCAGCGGCTCCGCGAGGGCCCCCGACTCGGTGTCCACGCCTTCGGGCAGCGGCCGGACCTGGGCCGCACGGACCGTACGGAACTCGCTGAAGCCGCCGTCGGTGTGCGGGGTGAGGGCCGCCGAGCCGAAGTAGCGGACCCGCGCGTGGAGGTTGGTGCGCCCGGCGAGCCGCTCGGGGGGCTCGCCGATGAGCTGGGCCGGGTGGACGGCGACGGGCTGTCCCTCCGACAGGCCGGTCACCCCGGAGCCCAGCGCCGCGATCCGGCCGGCGAACTCATGGCCGAGGACCAGCGGATGGGCGAGGGCGGCCGTGCCGGAGGCGCCCTTCTTCCAGTACGCGACGTCGGAGCCGCAGATGCCGCCCCACTCCAGGGCGAGCAGCACCTCGTCGCGCCCGGGCTCGGGCCGGGGCCGCTCGTCGATCCTGACGTCGCCCGCGCCGTGCACGACGACGGCCTTCATAGCGGTCACAGGGGTCATGCGGCGTCCTCCAGCCGGACCAGGTCGCGTCCGCGCGTCTCGGGCGAGAGCAGCGCGCTGACGAGGGTGATGAGGGAGTAGGCGACGAGCATCGCCGCGATGGGCCACCAGCTTCCGGTGGCGGCGGTGAGGCTCGCCGCGAGGACCGGCCCGATCGCGGTGGCGAGGACCCCGCCGATCTCCTTGGACAGCGCGAGCTGGGTGAACCGGGTGCGGGAGCCGAAGAGTTCGGCCATGGTCACGCTCTCCAGCGCGAACAGTCCGAGGACGCCGAGGTTCAGGCTGAGGACCATGCCGAGCATCAGGGCGGGCGTGCTGCCCGAGGTGATCAGCATCATGAGCGGGAAGGCGGTGAGGGCCGTGAGCGAGGTGAGCGCCAGATACATCCGGCGGCGTCCGAAGCGGTCGCCGAGCATGCCGATGGCCGGCACGGTGAGGAAGCCCAGCAGTGACCCGTACACGATGGCGTCGGTGGGCACGGAGCGCTCGGCCGCGAGTTCGGTGGCGATGTAGCCGACGAGGAACGTCTGGATCAGCCCGGAGTTGCCGGCCTGCCCGAAGCGCAGCCCGAGCGCCAGGAAGAACGCCTTGCCCTTGCGCTGCTTCAGGCCCGCCTCCAGCAGCCCGGCGTCGTCGTCCGCCCCCTTCGTGACGGCCGTCTCCACCTCGCGCCGGCTCATCGCCACGCCGTCCACGACGTCGGGCCGCTCCTCGAAGACCGGGCTCTCCTTGAGGTTGCGCCGCAGCCACACCGCGAACAGCAGCAGCCCGAAGCTCAGCAGGAAGGGCAGCCGCCAGCCCCAGGACAGCAGCTGGTCCTCACTGAGCACGGCGAGCAGCACCGCCCACAGCCCGGAGGCGGCCAGCGTCCCCGAGTTGGTGCCCAGCGACACCAGCGAGGCGACCAGTCCGCGCCGTTTCGTCGGGGCGTACTCGGCGAGCATCACGGTCGCGCCCGCGATCTCCGCGCCCGCGCCGAAGCCCTGGGCGAGCCGCAGGACGACGAGCAGGACGGGCGCCAGGATGCCGATGGTCGCGTAGGTGGGCAGGACGCCTATGAGGGTGGTCGAGGCGCCCATCAGCAGGATAGTGATCGTCAGGACCCTCTTGCGGCCGAGCCGGTCGCCCATTCTCCCGAAGTAGACCGCGCCGGCGAGCCGGGCGACATAGCCGACGCCGTAGGTGGCCATCGCGGCGATGAGGCCGATGGCGGGGCTGACATCCGGGAAGAAGATCTTGTTGAAGACGATCGCGGCCGCCAGCGAGTACAGCTGGAAGTCCATGAACTCCATGGCCGTGCCCAGCCAGCCGGACACGGCGGCCTTGGTCAGGTCACGGGTGGTGCGGCGCACGCCGCCGGCCTGTTCGGCCGTGGTTGTGGTGTCCTTCATCGCGAACTCCGTTGTTCCGGGGACGGGTGGAGTGGACGGGCTCAGATGTCCACGTGTCCGGCACGCAGCGCCGGGAGCCGCCGTACGACGGCGGTGACGAGCCCGGAGTCGCCGGCGAGGTCGGACGCGCCGACCGTGGTGAGGAGCGCGCGGACGACGGCCGTGTCGTCCGCTCCGGTGCGCCAGCAGGCGGTGAGCTCGTCCCGCGCGGGGTCCGGGATGTCGTGGTCCCGGGTGAGGTGCGCCCAGCCCGCCAGGGCGAGTTCGAACACCGGTGTGGCGGCCCCGCGCTCGCGCAGGACGCGCAGGGCGGGCAGCCAGCGCTCGGTGATCTTCAGCGAGCCGTCCGAGGCGATCTGCCGCAACAGGTGGTGCATGGCCGGGTTGCGGAAGCGGGCGACCAGGTCGTCGGCGTACCGGCCGGGGTCCGGGCCGCCGTCCGGCAGCGTGGGCGCGACCTCGGCGCACAGGGACCTGACGAGCCGCTCGCCCCAGCCGTCGGCCATCGCGTCGGCGACGGTGGTGCGGCCCACGGCGATCCCGAGGAAGGCCAGGGCCGAGTGGGAGCCGTTGAGGAGCCGCAGTTTGGTGAGCTGGTAGGGGGCGACATCGGGCACGAGGAGGGCGCCGTCCAGCTCCCACGGCGGACGCGGGGCCGCGAAGCGGTCCTCCAGGACCCACTGCCGATACGGTTCGCCGCTCACCGGCAGGGCGTCGTGGACGCCCAGCGCGGTGGCCGTCGCGGTGAGATCTCCCGGGGCGGTGGCGGGGACGATCCGGTCCACGACGGTGGCGGGGAAGGCCACATGCCGGTCGAGCAGGTCCAGGGTCCGATCCGGGTCGCGCCCGCCGGCGGCGCGCACGGCGTCCTGGACCGCGGTCCGCAGCACGGCGCCGTTGTCCGCCATGTTGTCGCAGGACACGACGGTGATCGGGGCGGCACCGGAGCGCATCCGCGCGGCCAGCCCGGCGGCGAGGCGCCCGACGACCGTGTCCGGCCCGGCGGTCCGGTAGCCCTTCTCCGTGATCGTCAGCGTCACCAGCGTCACCTCGGGGTCGGTGAGCAGGGCGTCGACGGCCGCCCCGTCCCGCCCGAGCGCGTACGCGCCGGTCAGCGCGCCGACGACCCGGGGGACGCCGCCCTCGTCACGGCGCTCGGTCACCGAGTACAGGCAGTCCTGGGCGCGCAGGGCGTCGACGGTCGCCGCCGACCGGGGAGCGACGGCGGCGATGCCCCAGGGCTCGCCGGAGTGCGCGACGGCGTTCTCGGTGTAGACGGCCTGGTGGGCCCGGTGGAAGGCGCCGATGCCGAAGTGGACGACGCGAGTGCGGAGTCCGGCGGGGTCGACACGGGGGCGCGAGGCGGGCGGGAGCGCGTCGAGCGCGGCGCGGTTCAGCTGGTTCACGGCGCTCACCAGTCGTGCACCGAGCCGTCGAGACGGCGGGCGACCGGGAGATAGCGGCGCTGGTACGGGAAGCGTTCGGCGGCCTTCTCGTCGTACTCGACCCCGAGGCCCGGCTCGTCGCAGGGGTGCAGCATGCCGTCGGCGAAGGTGACGCCCGTGCGGAACACCTCGGCGGCCTCGTCGGGGTGGCCCATGTGCTCCTGGATGCCGAAGTTCGGCACGGCGAGGTCGAGGTGCACGGCCGCGGCCATGCTCACCGGGGAGAGGTCGGTGGCGCCGTGCGAGCCGGTGCGTACGTGGTAGAGCGCGGCCAGGTCGAAGATCCGGCGGAGGTGGGTGATGCCGCCCGCGTGGACCACGGTGGTGCGCACGTAGTCGATGAGCTGCTCGGTGATGAGGTGCTGGACGTCCCAGACGGAGTTGAACACCTCGCCGACGGCGATCGGCGTCGTGGTGTGCTGCCGTATCAGCCGGAACGCCTCCTGGTTCTCGGCGGGCGTCGGATCCTCCATCCAGAACAGCCGGCAGGCCTCGACGCTCTTGCCGAAGCGGGCCGCCTCGATCGGCGTCAGCCGGTGGTGCACGTCGTGCAGGAGGTGGAAGCCGAAGCCGAAGCGCTCCCGTACGGCCTCCAGGTAGGTCGGGGCGAAGCCGAGGTAGGCCTCGGTGTCCCAGGGCTGCTCGTCGGGCAGGTCGGTCGCGGCCGGTTCGTAGACCTTGCCCTTGCGGACGCCGTACGTGCCGCCGACGTCCGGGACCGCCGCCTGGGCGCGCACGGCCTTGTAGCCGAGCTCCAGATAGCGCTCGACGTCGTCGAGGAGGGAGGGCACGTCCGTGCCGCTGGCGTGCGAGTAGACCAGGACGCCGTCCCGGGACCGGCCGCCGAGCAGCTCGTACACGGGGAGTCCGGCGGTCTTGCCCTTGATGTCCCACAGGGCCGTGTCGACGGCGGCGATGGCCGTCATGGTGACCGGGCCGCGCCGCCAGTAGGCGCCCTTGTAGAGGTACTGCCAGGTGTCCTCGATCCGCGCCGGGTCGCGGCCGATCAGCAGCGGGGCGAGGTGGTCGCGCAGATAGCTCGCCACGGCCAGCTCGCGCCCGTTGAGCGTGGCGTCGCCGAGCCCGGTCACCCCGTCCGAGGTGGTGATGCGCAGGGTGACGAACGTGCGGCCCGGGGATGCAACGAAGACCTCGACGCGCTCGATGGTGCTCACTGAGGGCTCTCCTTACGGCGGCTCGGACCGGGGCGGTGACGGTGGCGGACGGCGACGGCCCTTGTCGTGCAGTGCTTGTATACAAGCACTTGTCGCGCAGGGGAGCAATACCCTCGCTTCGATACGTAGGATGTGCACATGACCCAGACGAACCGGCGGCCCAGCCGGCGCTCCATCTACCTGAAGCTCCGTCAGATGGTGCTGACCCTCGAACTCCCCCCGGGCGCCGCTCTGTCGGAGAACGAGCTGGCGGCGTCCCTCGGGGTGAGCCGCACGCCGGTACGGGAGAGCCTGATCCTGCTGGCCCAGGACGGGCTGGTGCAGATCTTCCCCAAGATCGGGTCGTTCGTGTCCCGGGTGGACCCGGCGCAGGTCGCGGACGCGCAGTTCCTGCGGGAGGCCGTCGAGCTGGCCTCACTGGACGCCCTGCCGTCCGAGCTGGACGCGTCGGTCGTGGCGGAACTGCGGGACAACCTCGGGCGTCAGCAGCGCACGCGGCTGAGCCTGGAGGAGTTCTTCGAACTGGACGAGGCCTTCCACCAGGGCCTGATGCGGCTGGGCGGCCACGGCAACGTGTGGACCACGGTCGCCGCGGCCAAGGGCCACCTGGACCGGGCCCGGCGGCTGGGCCTGCACGAGAACGTCTCCCCGGCGGTCTTCGCCGACCAGCACCAGGAGATCTTCGACGCGGTCGTCAGCGGCGACCTCGCACTGGCCCGCACCGCCATGCGTACGCACCTGCGCGCCGTCTTCAGCGACATCGAGCGCATCCGGGCCCATTCGCCCGAGCTATTCGCCACCGGTGCCTCGTCCGTGCCGGTGCGGCGCAACGTGGTGGTCTGGGAGTAAACGTGGTGGTCTGGGAGTAACGGAGCGGGACGCTCCGAGACAGGCCTCGGTGGTGTCCGCACCCGAACCGCGGACACCACCGAGGGTCGTGAGGGGCGGCTCAGCCCACGTCGACCGCGCTCCAGGCGGCGGCCACCGCCTTCTGCTCCGTGCTGCCGCTGCCGTAGAGGTCCTTCGCCGCGTTCAGGGTCGCCTTGCGGGCGGCCGCGTAGTCGGTCGAGGAGGTCATGTAGACCGTCAGGGCGCGGTACCAGATCTTGCCCAGCCTGGCCTTGCCGATGCCCTTGACCGTGGTGCCGTCGCAGGTCGGGGAGGTGTGGCTGACGCCGTTGATCGTCTTGGCGCCGCTGCCCTCCGCGAGCAGGTACGCGAAGTGGTTGCCGACGCCCGAGGAGTAGTGCACGTCGAGGTCGGCGACCTTCTCGTTCCAGCAGTCGGCGGACTTGCCGTCCTTCGACGGCTTGTCCATGCGGCGCAGGGACTCACGGCCGAGCCCGGAGCGGACGACCTTCTCGCCGATGAGCCAGTCACCGGGGTCCTTGGAATTGTTCGCGTGGAACTCCACCAGCGTGCCGAAGATGTCCGACGTGGCCTCGTTCAGTCCGCCGGACTCGCCCGAGTACGTCAGTGCCGCCGTCTTCGAGGTGACACCGTGGGACATCTCGTGCCCGGCCACGTCCAGCGACACCAGCGGCCCGAGCTGCTTGCCGTCGCCGTCGCCGTAGGTCATGCAGAAGCAGTTGTCGTCCCAGAAGGCGTTGTTGTAGTTCTTGCCGTAGTGGACGCGGTTGAACGAGCCCTTGCCGTCGCCGGCTATGCCGCTCCGGCCGTGGACGTTCTTGTAGTAGTCCCAGGTGACGTCCGTGCCGTACTGCGCGTCCACGGCCACCGTGGCGCGGTCGGAGGTCGTGCCCGTGGCCCAGTGGTTGTCCGCGTCGGTGAAGAGCGTCGCGGGGGCGCGGGTCAGGCAGACCGTCAGCAGGCACTTGTCCGTCTTGTTCTCCGCGTCGCCCGTGTACGTACCGCCGCGTGTCGCGTCCTTCAGCTGGTACGACGACCCGGACTTCGTCGTGTCCAGCGGAACCGTGCCGCCGTAGAGGGACTTGCCGTCGCCCGACGCCGACTCCAGGGTGTCCCAGGCGTCGATCCGGTCGCCGGTGGTCGCGTCGGTCAGCACCGTGCGGCCGACGGGGTTGCCGAGTTCGTCGTGCGCCACCGCGTCGGTCTGCCAGGCCAGTTTCGGGGTGCCGTGCAGGGCGTCGACGACCAGGCGCGGCTTGGCGGTCAGCTTCTTCAGGGTCTCGCCGAGGTGTGCGGCGCGCAGCAGGCTCGCGGCCAGGTCGGCGGCCTTCGGGGCGGTCACCTTCGGGGTGACGTCGGCTATGGAGAGCGCGGACTTCGTCGCGCGATTCGCGCCGCGGTACGTGCCGTCCGGGTTCAGGTGGAGTACGAAGTCGCCGCCGAGGACCGGGAGTCGGTGGTAGGTGCGGTCGTAACGGACGTGCTGGGTACCGTCCTTGTCGACGACCACGTCCCGGACCTTCGTCTCCTGGGCCGAGCCGAGGCCCAGTTCCGCGGCCCGGTCGGCGAGGACCGTCTCCGCACTCTCGATCGCGTCGGACCGGGCCGGCCGGTCGTCCGCCTGGGCGGTGGGCGAGAGTACGGCGGCCACCAGGGCGCCGATGCCGGTGGCGGCCACGCCTGCGGTGGCGAGACGGGAACCTCGGACGGGACGTATCCGACTCATCGGTCTCCTCATACGGGCGCACCCGGTCGCGTGGGGTCGACCGGGGGCGGCGTTGATGTTGACCGCGAGTTAATGCGGCTCGGACCTGGCGTGTCCATAGGCCCGTTGTGCAGGTGTGTGTGGGTGCAGAATCGTTCCTGTGACCCTGCCTTTCTTCGTCTACGGCACGCTCCGCCCCGGCGAGGTCAACCACGACCTCTTCCTGCGCGGCCGCACCCGCTCCGAGGAACCGGGACGGCTCGCGGACGCGGTGCTGTACGCCGGGCCGGGCTATCCCTACGCGGTCGAGGAGCCGGGTGGCGGCGAGGTGAACGGGGAGCTGGTCACCGCGCTGCCGGAGTCGTACGGGGCGCTGCTCGGGGAGCTGGACCGGCTGGAGGACTATGTACCGGGGGATCCCCGCAGCCTGTATGTACGCGTCGAACGGAAGATCGTGAGGAACGCGGACGGGGCGACGGTCCGGGCCTGGGTGTACGTCGCCGGACCGGCCGTGACCTCGCGGCTCCGGGCCGGGGGGAGGCGGATCGCGGGCGGGGATTGGCGGGGGCGGGGGTGAAGGGATGCGGGCGGTGGATGTGCGGGGGCGCCGGGGTGGCGGTGGCCGCGATGTCCTCCGTCGGTAGCGGGCGGAGGCGGGCGACGGCGCGAGGGTGAGGGCGCCGGGCGGGTCGTGGCCGCGACGCCCAGGGGCAGCGGCGGGCCGACGCAGGCGAGGTGGGCACGCAGACGCCGGGCCTGTCGTGGCCGCGACTCCCAAGGACAGCGGCGGGCCGACACAGGCGAGATGGGCGCGCAGACACCGGGGCCTGTCGTGGCCGCGACGCCCATGGCGCGGTAGCGGGTCGGACGCAGGCAGCGCATGAGGCAGGCCGCGGACACGAACGAACCCCGAGGCAGGTCGAGACCGCGCCGCACACGGCCCATCGCAGGCGAGTCGGGCGGCGCCGGGCGGGTCGCGACCGCAGCGCCCGGAGGCATGGGCGGGCCGACGCGGGCGATGCAGCCATCCAGGCGCCGAGGCCAGTCGCGATCACCGGCCCGGGGTCGGCAGCCCGCCCGAGACAGGCCGCGCACGCGGATGGACCCCTGGGCGCGGCGAGAGCGCGGCGGCCTCGGCAGCAGCGGGGCAGACGGGTGCGGCACGCGCTGCAAGGGCGCCGAGGCCAGTCGCGATCACCGGCCCGGAGTCGGCAGCCCGCCCAAGACAGGCCGCGCACGCGGATGGACCCCTGGGCGCGGCGAGAGCGCGGCGGCCTCGGCAGCAGCGGGGCAGACGGGTGCGGCACGCGCTGCAAGGGCGCCGAGGCAGGTCACGCCCCGGGGTCGGTAGCGGCGGCCCGTCAGTCCGCGAACGGGCGGGTTGCCCTCGCCTCCCGCAACGCCTCGCCCCACCACACCAGTTGGTCCAGCATGGTCTTCGCCGCGGCGTCCGGGCCCGCGGGGTCCCGCAGGGTGCCCTCGTCGTCGAAGGACGCGCCGGCGTTGTGGAAGGAGACGGTGTCGCGGACCGTCACGGCGTGGAGTTCGGCGAAGACCTGGCGGAGGTGCTCCACCGCGCGCAGACCGCCGGACAGTCCGCCGTAGGAGACGAGGGCGACCGGCTTGGCCCGCCACTCGGCGAAGTGCCAGTCGACGAGGTTCTTCAGGCCCGCCGGGAAGGAGTGGTTGTACTCGGGGGTGAGGACGACGAAGGCGTCCGCGCGGGCCAGTTTCGGGGTGATGCCGGAGAGTGCGGCGGTCGCCTCGGGGGTCGGTTCGAAGGATGTCGGCAGCTCGGCCTCGGCGACGTCCACGACATCGGCGACCAGGTCGTCCCGGTCCCGGAGATGGCCGAGGAGCCAGTCGGCGACGACGGGACCGAAGCGGCCGTGGCGGTTGCTGCCGACGACGAGGGTCACATGGAGCGGCTCGGTCGCGGACCGGGCAGCGGTGGGTGCGTGAGTAGCGGCTGTGTTCATGCGGCACAGCCTCATACCTCAACTTATGTTGAGGTCAAGCCCGGACATGCTCCGTAGCCGGGTCACCCGTTCACACGCGCTCGTCAGGCTTTTCCGGGACCTCCTCATCGAAAGCCCTTGACCTGCCCAAACACCCCCGAGAGGCCGTCGGGCCAAGTACCCCCTGACACCCATTCACCCCAATTCTGACGCTCCCTCAGAAAGCGCGGTCGGCGCGCTGCCCGTTACCTCGGAAGGGCAGGTGCACGAACGAACCGCTCGAAGGAGCACCGATGCGACGTACCGCCCGGCCGCTGACCGGCACCGCGCTCGCCGTCGCCGCCGCGGCCCTGGCCGCGGCCCCCGCGTACGGCGCCGCCGGCGGCCTGGAGGTCTCCCCCTCGTCGGTGGTCCCGGGCGGGCAGGTCACCGTGCGCACGGCGGCCTGCGGCGACGGCGGCACGGCGACGGGTGACGCCAGCGCGGTCGGGGCCGGTTCCCTCAGCCTGGCACCGCGCCCGGACGACCAGGACGCGACCGGGCGGTTCAGGGTGCCGCCGAGCGCGCAGCCGGGGACGTACGAGATCACCGCGACGTGCACCGGGAGCGGCCGGCTGGTCACGGGTGACCTGGTGGTCACGCTGACGTCCGTGCGCCAGCGGGTACATCCCAGGGGGAGTGTGAAGACGGGGGTCGGCGGCGCCCTGGGCCCTGATCCCGTGCAGACCGCGGCCGGTGTGGCGGCCCTCGCCGTCGCCGCCGCGGGCGGTACCTGGCTCCTGCATCGCCGGGCGAGAGGCGACGGGATCTGACGGACACCCTCCGCTGTCCGTCGCCGGTACCGCATGTCCCCTCCCCCTCCGGGTCCGACGCCCCTCGCGGCCCGGAGGGGGGTACGGGGCGCCCGTGGGGCTCCTGGAACGCCGAGGGGAGACAGGAAAGGGTGGGCCATGCGCAGATTCCCCAGGTACGGCAGCACGTTCGGCAACCCGGCCAACGCCGCCATGGCGGCCGTCACGGTGTTCGCCCTGTGCTCCGGGGCGTGGCTGCTGCGCAACGGCGCCGAGACGCACGCCCCGCCCCAGCCGTCCATCGCGCAGGCCCGCGCGGGTCAGGACGGGCAGGACGGGCAGGAGGGGCGAGACGGACAGGAGGGCCGGGCCGGGCAGGCCGGCCGGGCCGGTGAGCGGCATGCCGCGCCCGCGCTGCCGCCCTCGCCGCCCGACCGCATCCGCATCCCGGCGATCCGCGTGAACGCGCCCCTGACCGGGCTCGGCCTGACGAAGACCGGAAGCCTGGACGCACCGCCCGCCGCGCGCGGGAACCTCGCCGGCTGGTACGAGGCCGGCACCACCCCCGGCGAGCGGGGCACCGCGATCGTCGCCGGCCATGTCGACAACGCCGACGGCCCCGCCGTCTTCTACGGCCTGGGCGCCCTGACCAAGGGCAGCACGATCGAGGTGGACCGGCGCGACGGCAGGATCGCCGTGTTCACCGTGGACGCCGTCGAGGCGTACGCCGCGAAGGACTTCCCCGACCGGAAGGTCTACGGCCCCGCCCGCCGCCCCGAGCTGCGGGTCATCACCTGCGGCGGCGGCTACTCACGGACCACCGGCTATCAGGGCAACGTGGTCGTCTTCGCGCACCTGACCGGGAGTCGGTGACCCGCCCAGGACGTTGGCCTTCCCCCAGGCCCCCAGCGGTTCCAGGGCCTCGTTCAGGGACACGCCCCGCGGCGTCAGCGAGTACTCCACGCGGGGCGGCACCTCGTCGTACGCCTCGCGATGCACCAGGCCGTCGGCCTCCATCTCCCGCAGCTGCGAGGCGAGGACCTTCTCGGTGACGCCCGGCAGCTCCCGGCGCAGTTCGCCGAAGCGGCAGCGCCGCTCGTTCAGCGCCCAGAGGATGAGCACCTTCCACTTGCCGCCGATCACGTCCATCGCCGCGTCGATCCCGCAGATGTACGCCCCCGGCCGCCGCCCCGTCGTCCCCATGCCCGAGCCCTTTCCCCTGCTGCCGCCTGCACGCTTCCCCCGAGGTAACCACCCACTCCGAAGTACGTACTTGAGCAGGCCGTTCCTTCCGACGAGCCTAAACGCCATGACTGACAACGCCGTTGTTCCCCGTACGCCCCTCACCCTCCTCGGCGCCGGCGCCATGGGCACCACCCTCGCCCGGGCCTGGCTCGCCGCCGGTCACCCGGTGACCGTCTGGAACCGCACCCCCGCCCGCGCCCGAGCCCTGGCCGCCGAGGGCGCGACAGTGGCCGCGAGTGCCGCCGAGGCGGTGGCCGCGAACCGCCTCGTGGTCGCCTGCCTGCTCGACGACGCCTCCGTGGGCGCGGCCCTGGAAGGAGCCGACCTGGCGGGGCGGGACCTGGTGAACCTCACCACGGGCACCCCGGCCCAGGGCCGTACCCGCGCCGCCTGGGCCCGAGCCCGCGGCGCCCGTTTCCTGGACGGCGGGATCATGGCCGTACCGCCGATGGTGGGGCAGCCGGAATCAGGAGGCTTTGTCTTCTACAGCGGCTCCTACGAGCTGTTCGAGGAGCACCGGGAGACCCTCGCCGTCCCGGTCGGCACCCGCTGGGCCGGGGCCGATCCGGGCTTCGCCGCGCTGCACGACGTGGCGCTGCTGAGCGCGATGAGCGGCATGTTCGCGGGCATCACGCACGCCTTCGCGCTGATCCGCCCGGAGGACATCGCGCCGAAGGACTTCGCGCCGCTGCTCGTGGACTGGCTGACCGCGATGGCGCCGGCCGCGCACCAGACGGCCGACCAGCTGGAGAGCGGCGACTACACCAGTAACGTCGTCTCCAACCTCGCGATGCAGGTCGCGGGCAACACCACACTGCTGCGCACGGCCGAGGAGCAGCGGGTCAGCCCGGAGCTGCTGACCCCGTACATGGCCCTGATGGAGCGGCGGCTCGCCCAGGGGCACGGCGACGAGGACGGGACGGGGATCGTCGAGCTGCTGGCTCAGGGGGGATTCTGAGATCCGGCGCGCGGGCACGACTGGTTCGCGGGGGCGGCGGGGGCGGCGGGGCGGCCGTTGGCCGTTCGAGGTCCGCCCCCTGCCGCGGCCGGCTCAGGACGCCCCCGGCATCCGCTTGAAAAGCCGCCCCGCGAGGTCGATGCCCGTGACCGCGCCGCCCTCGTCGCGGGAGAAGTAGCCGCGCTGCCCCTTGAGGCCGCCTTCGGTGACGATGTACTCGTCGCCGTCGCCGGGGAGGAAGCCGATGTCCGCGGCCGGGTAGTCCGGCGGCATCTCCTGGTCCGATGCCTCGCGGATCTCCGGCTTGATGCCGACCGCCAGGGTGAGACGGGTGCCGTCGGTGGCGAGGTCGAGGTTCATGGCGTCGATCTCGTAGCGGCCGGCGACCTGCCGGGCCCGTCCCTCGTCGTACGGGAGCGGCTCCACCGGCTTCTCGACGACGCCGAGGTAGTGCTCGAGCGCCCACCGCACGACGGACTGGTTGAAGGGGTAGCCGTCCGGGCCGACGTTGGACAGGGAGACCACCGCGAAGTCACGCTCGGGCACGATGAGCAGCTCGGCGAAGTGGCCGTTGCCCGAGCCGCCGTGGCCGATGCCGTGCAGGCCGTCCAGGTCGTGCAGGAACCAGCAGATGCCGAAGCCGTCGCCGAGCGTGCTGCCCCGCAGCGCGACCGTCTGCTCCCGCATGCGACGCAGGTCCGCGGCGGGCAGCACGCCGTCGCCGTCGCCGAGTTGGAAGCGCGCCCAGCGGAGCAGGTCGCTCACCGAGGAGGCGAGGCCGCCGCCGGGGTTGTCGGCACGGGCGCCCTCCCTGAAGGCTCCCCAGGGCCGGGCCGCCCGCAGTTCGCCGTCGTCGCCGCGGTTGTAGCCCACGGCGTACGGGCGGACCATCACCTCCGACAGCCCGTACACGGTGTCGGGCAGGCCCACCGGCTCCAGGACGAGCGAGGCCATGGCCTGCTCGAAGGGCAGGCCCGTGACCTTCTCGACGACGCGGCCGGCCAGGTTGTATCCGGCCTGGCTGTACGAGGCCCGGGTCCCGGGCGGTGCGATCAGCGGCAGCGCGGGCAGCTTCCGCACGAGCCCGGCCAGGGAGCGGTCGCCCTCGCCGTCGTCGATCAGGTTCCAGTCGAGGCCCGCGGTGTGGTTGAGCAGGTTGAGGACGGTGATCCGCTCCGCGGCCCGCTCGTCGGCCAGCCGCAGTTCGGGCACGTAGCGCCGTACGGGGGCGTCCAGGTCCACCTTCCCCTCGGCGACCAGACGCATCAGGGCGGTCGCCGTGAAGGTCTTGGACACCGACGCCAGCGGGAACAGCGTCTTCTCGTCGACCGGCAGCGGGTTGCCGAGGTTGGTCACGCCGTGCGAGGCGTAGCTCTCCTGACCGTCCAGGAGCACCCCGACGGCGACACCTGGAACGCCGAACTCCATGGCCTGCGTGGTGACGAAATCCGACAGCTTCTTCTGCGGCATGGCTCCCCCTCCGGGCACTTGAACTAAGTACGAGTGTGAGCCTAGGGCGGACTTGAACAAAGTGCAAGGCTCGCCATGGAACTTCATGAACTAAGTGCAAGTAGGGTGGTGGCCATGCCGCGAGACACACTCACCGCAGACCGGATCGTTCACGCGGCCATCGAGCTGCTCGACGAAGAGGGGCTGGACGGCCTCAACATGAGGAGCCTGGCGAAACGGCTCGGCTCGGCCGCCACGGCCGTCTACTGGCACATCAAGACCAAGGACGACCTGGTCCGGCTCGCCAGCGACACGGTCTGGCACGAGGTCGAGCCGCCCGATCTCGACGCCACCGACTGGCGCACGGCCGCCACCGCCCACGCCGACGGCATGCACGCGATGCTCACCCGGCACCCCTGGCTCGTCCAGGCGTTCGGCAGCCATCTCCTGTACGGGCCCGGCCAGGCCCGGTACAACGACGTCAGCCTGGCCGTCTACGAGAAGGCGGGCTTCGCCGCCGACGACGCGGACCGGGCGGCCGGCACCGTGTTCACCTTCGTGCTCGGCAGCACGCTCGGCCCTGCCGCCCAGGTCTCGCTGAACCGCCGGCTGGGCAGGAACGGCGCCGACGCCGAGCAACTGCTGGCCGACGCCGTGGCACGCGCCACCGAGACCGCCATGGAGTTCCCGCGTCTGCGCGAACGCCTCGGCACCAAGGCCGCCACGGAGTACGCCGCGGCACCCGACCGCACCTTCGAGTTCGGGCTCCGGTCCCTCCTCGACGGCTTCGAGGCCCGTCTCGCCGCCGACGGCGCGGGACGGCGCGAGTGACGCGCGCGCCCGGCCCCGCGTCCAGCGCCGAGCGCTCCGCTGGAAGTGCCGCGATGTGCCGCCGTTCGCCTGCGGCACCGTCGTGGCCGTTCGCGCGGTTCCCCGCACCCCTGTAGGGCGCTGCCGATCAGGCCAGCCACTGCTCGTACGCCAGATTCGCCGGTGCCGCCGTTCGTCTGCGGCACCGTCGTGGCCGGTCGCGCGGTTCCCCGCACCCCTGTAGGGCGCTGCCGATCAGGCCAGCCACTGCTCGTACGCCAGGTTCGCCACCAGGGCGAACACCACCGTCAGCAGCACCACGCGGACGAAACCGCTGCCCTTCTTCAGGGCGGTGTGGGCGCCCAGGGTGCCGCCCGCCAGGTTGAAGACGGCCATCAGGGCGGCCAGTTGCCACAGGACCGCGCCCTGCCAGGCGAAGGTGGCGAGGGCGCCCGCGTTGGTGCAGCAGTTGACGATCTTGGCCGTGGCGGAGGCGGAGACGAGGTCGAGGTGGAGGACCGCGGTGAGGGCGAGGACCAGGAAGGTGCCGGTGCCGGGGCCGATGAGACCGTCGTAGAAGCCGATGCCGAGGCCCGCGAGGCCGATCGCCGCGAGGATCTGGCGGCGCGTGGCCGGTCCGGTCGCGGGGGCCGTGCCGAAGGCGGGCCGCAGGATCACGAAGGCCGCGACGGCGAGCAGCACCACCATGATCACCGGCTTGAGGACGTCGGTGCTCATCCCGGCCGCGAAGAAGGCCCCCGCGGACGATCCGGCGAGGGCCGCGAGGCCGATGCGCACGGCCGTTCTCACATCCACCGGGGCCTTGCGGGCGTACGTCACCGCCGCGCCCGTCGTGCCGACGATCGCGACCGCCTTGTTGGTGCCGAGCGCGTGCGCGGCGGGTGTGTGCGAAGGCAGCCCGAGCAGCAGCACCGGCAGCAGCAGGAGCCCGCCGCCGCCGACCACGGCGTCGATCCATCCGGCGGCGAGCGCCGCGAGGCAGAGCAGGACGATCATGGTCAGCGATATGTCGGGCATGATCGAGACCTTATGCGACGCCTGTGCGACGCCACCCTCACAGCTCATCGTCGCCGCACCCCAGGAACCCTCACATCCGCCCCCCGCCCCCGCTGAGGGCAGCGTTCCCCGCGGGAAACAGACGTGATGCTGCCGGGTAACACCGGCACCGCACGCTCAAGGACATGACCTCGAATGAGCGTGTGGTGGTGATCGGCACCGGCCTCGCGGGCGTACGGCTCGCCCGGCGGCTCGGTGAGCTCGGCACGCCCGCGCTGCTGATCGGCGAGGAGGAGCACCGGCCCTACAACCGGGTGCTGCTCGCCGAGGTGCTGGCCGGACGGTACAGCCCCGAGGTGATCGCCCTGCCCGCGCCTACGGAACTGACCCGCGGCCGGGTCACCGGCATCGACCGTGACGCGCGCACCGTCGCCTGCGCGGACGGTGCGGTGATCGCATACGACCGGCTGGTGCTGGCCACCGGCTCCAACCCCGTACTGCCGCCGCTGCGCGGGCTGTTCACCGAGAACCACCAACTGCCCGAGGGCGTACACGCCTTCCGCACCATGGACGACTGCCTGGGCCTGTCCAAGGCGGTCCGGCCGGGAGCGCGTGCGGTCGTCATCGGCGGCGGGCTCCTCGGGGTCTCCGCGGCCCGCGCGCTCGCCCTGCGCGGCGCCCAGGTCGTGCTCGCCCAGCAGTCCGAGCGGCTCATGGAGCGCCAGCTCGACCCGGCCGCCTCGAAGCTCGTCAAGCGGCACCTGACCGACCTGGGCGTGGAAGTGCACACCGAGTGCCGCGTACGGGACGTGCGCTGCGTCGGCGGCGCGGTCCGCTCGGTGGAGATGGCCGACGGGTACGCGCTCGACGCCGACCTGGTGGTCGTCGCCTGCGGTGTCCGCCCCCGGGTGGGCCTCGCGCAGGCCGCCGGCCTCGACGTCCGCAAGGGCGTCGTCGTCGACGACGAGCTGCGCACCTCCGACCCGTACATCCACGCGATCGGCGACTGCGCCCAGCACGACGGCGTGCTCTACGGCCTCGCCACCCCGGCGCTCGAACAGGCCGACACGCTCGCGGAGTCGCTGGCCGGTGACGCGACCGCCCGGTACACCGGCACGCGTTCGCTGACCCGGCTCACGCTCACGGGACACGACAGCCCCTTCGACCTCGCCGCGTTCGGCGAGACCGAGGCGCTCCCGGGCGACGACGTCGTCCAGCTCGCCGACGCCACCCGCGGCACCTACCGCAAGGTCGTCGTCCGCGACGACCGCCTGGTCGGCGGGGTCCTCGTCGGCGAACTCGGCACCGTCGGCGCGCTCGCGCGCGCCTGGGAGGGAGCAGAGCCGCTCCCCTCCGACGGCGGCCCTCTGCTCCACCTGCTTACCAACGATGGAGGCTCCTGATGTCCACGGACACCCCCACGATCGTGCTCGTCGGCCACGGCATGGTCGGCCAGCGCTTCCTCGAAGCGCTCGCCGAGCGCGGCCTGACCGCCACGCACCGCGTGGTCGTGCTCTGTGAGGAGCCGCGCCCTGCGTACGACCGCGTCCAGCTCACCTCGTACTTCTCGGGCAAGACGCCCGAGGACCTGTCCATGACGGACATGGAGTTCATCAAGGACCACGGCATCGAGCTGCACGTGGGCGACCCGGCTCAGACCGTCGACCGGGAGGCCCGCAGGGTCACCGCCCGCTCCGGTCTCGTCGTCGACTACGACGTGCTGGTCCTGGCCACCGGCTCCTACCCGTTCGTGCCGCCGGTCCCGGGCAAGGACGCCGAGGGCTGTTTCGTCTACCGCACGATCGAGGACCTGCTCGCGATCGAGGAGTACGCGAAGAACGCCCAGGTGGGTGCCGTGGTCGGCGGCGGTCTGCTCGGGCTGGAGGCGGCCGGTGCCCTCAAGGGCCTCGGGCTCACCTCCCACATCGTGGAGTTCGCGCCGCGCCTGATGCCGGTGCAGGTCGACGAGGGCGGCGGCGCCGCCCTGCTGCGCACCATCGAGGAGATGGGCCTGAGCGTCCACACGGGCGTGGGCACGCAGGAGGTCGTGGTCGGCGAGGACGGCGCCGTCACCGGCATGAAGCTGTCCGACGGTTCCGAACTCGCCACCGACCTGGTGGTGTTCTCCGCCGGTGTCCGCCCCCGCGACCAGCTGGCCCGCGACTGCGGTCTGACGGTCGGTGAGCGCGGCGGCATCACGGTCGACGAGCAGTGCCGTACGGTGAACGACCCGCACGTGTTCGCGATCGGCGAGTGCGCGCTGGCCTCCGACGGCCGGGTGTACGGCCTGGTCGCCCCCGGTTACGAGCAGGCCGAGACGGCCGCCGCCACCATCGCCGCGGACGAGACGGAGCAACTGACGTTCACCGGCGCCGACCTGTCCACCAAGCTGAAGCTGCTCGGTGTGGACGTGGCGTCCTTCGGTGACGCGCACGGCACCGCCGATGACTGCCTGGACGTCGTCTACTCCGACTCCCGCTCCGGCCTGTACAAGAAGCTGGTCATCGGCCGCGACGGCACGCTGCTCGGCGGCATCCTGGTCGGCGACGCGGACGCGTACGGCACGCTGAAGGCGTTCACCGGCTCGGTCCCGCCGGTCTCCCCCGAGTCGCTCGTGCTGCCCGCCGGCGCCGGGGAGTCCGTCCAGCTCGGCCCGTCCGCGCTGCCGGACGAGGCGATCGTCTGCTCCTGCCACAACGTCTCCAAGGGCACGATCCGCGGCGCGGTCACCGACCACCAGTGCACGACCGTGCCCGAGGTGAAGAAGTGCACCAAGGCCGGTACGGGCTGCGGCTCCTGCGTCAAGGTTCTCGGCCAGCTCGTCAACGCCGAGCTGGAGGCCAGTGGCATCGAGGTCGACAAGGGCCTGTGCGGCTGCTTCGGGCAGACCCGCGAGGAGCTGTACGAGATCGTCCACGCCCTGCGCATCACCACCTACCAGGACCTGCTGGACCGCCACGGCCGCGAGGAGGCCCGGGGCGGTGACGGCTGCGAGGTCTGCAAGCCCACCGTCGGCTCGATCATCGCCTCCCTCGCCCCGACGATCGGCGCGAGCGGCTACGTCCTGGACGGCGAGCAGGCCTCGCTGCAGGACACCAACGACCACTTCCTGGCCAACCTGCAGAAGAACGGCTCCTATTCGGTCGTGCCGCGTATCCCGGGCGGCGAGATCGCCCCGGAGAAGCTGATCGTGATCGGAGAGATCGCCCGCGACTTCGGCCTCTACACGAAGATCACCGGCGGTCAGCGCATCGACATGTTCGGCGCCCGCGTCGAGCAGCTCCCGGTGATCTGGGCCCGCCTGGTCGACGCCGGCTTCGAGTCCGGCCACGCCTACGGCAAGTCGCTGCGCACGGTGAAGTCCTGCGTCGGCCAGACCTGGTGCCGCTACGGCGTCCAGGACTCCGTCCGTATGGCGATCGACCTGGAGCTGCGCTACCGGGGACTCAGGTCGCCGCACAAGCTCAAGTCGGCGGTCTCCGGCTGCCAGCGCGAGTGCGCGGAGGCCCAGTCGAAGGACTTCGGCGTGATCGCCACGGCCAACGGCTGGAACCTGTACGTCGGCGGCAACGGCGGCGCCACGCCGCGCCACGCGGACCTGCTCGCGCAGGACCTGTCGGACGCCGAACTGGTCCGGTTGATCGACCGGTTCCTGATGTTCTACATCCGCACGGCCGACCGCCTGGAGCGCACCTCGACCTGGCTGGACCGGATCCCGGGCGGCCTCGACCACGTACGGGACGTCGTCGTCCACGACTCGCTCGGCATCTGCGACGAGCTGGAGAAGCTGATGCAGGCGCACGTCGCGCACTACCGCGACGAGTGGGCCGAGACCATCAACGACCCCGAGAAGCTGTCCCGGTTCGTGTCCTTCGTGAACGCGCCGGACACCCCGGACCCGGTCGTCGCCTTCGTGCCCGAGCGCGACCAGATGAAGCCCGACCTGCCGCTGCTGTCCATCGGTATGCGACCCGCCGACGTTCTGGAAGGAAGCGCCCAGCGATGACCCTGGCACCCGAGACCACCGACCTGAAGATCGAACTCGCACTGGACGGCGACTGGTTCACGGTCTGCGACCTGAGCACGCTGCTCCCGGGCCGCGGGGTGGCGGCACTGCTGCCGGACGGCCACCAGGCCGCGATCTTCCGCGACCGCTCCGGCGAACTGTTCGCCATCGACAACCGCGACCCCTTCACCGGCGCGGCCGTCCTCTCCCGCGGCCTGACCGGCACCCACCAGGGCCGCCCGTTCGTCGCCTCGCCGCTGCTGAAGCAGCGCTTCGACCTGGCGTCCGGGCAGTGCCTGGACGACGAGGAGGTACGTGTGACGGCGTACCAGGTGCGCACCGCCTAGGAGCGTCGGACCGAGACACCCCTCTTCCGGAGGGGTGTCTCTTCTGTTTCCTCTGCTTCTTCTGTCGGGTTCCTGTCGAGTTCGCCAACCGGGTTCGGTTCACGGGGTACTTCGCGTTTCATCGAGGCACACCCCCACCTTCCCTCCCACGGAGGCGCGATCATGACTCGGAACCACTTCCAGCCGTCCCGGCGGACCGTGCTCGGCGGGGCCGTCGCCGCGCTCGCGGTCGCCGGCACCGGCACGGCGCAGGCCGCTCCCGGGGCCGCCGCCTGGCCGAGCGAGTTCCCGCTGCCCGACGGGTGGCTCCCCGAGGGGATCACCACAGGGAGCAGGCCGTACGCGTACATGGGCTCGCGTGCCGACGGCGCGATCTACCGCACCGACCTGCGCACCGGCGAGGGCGGTGTCCTGCACGAGGGCGCCACCGGCCTCGCGTCGATCGGTCTGAAGCTGGACGGCGACGGCCTGCTGTACGTGGCGGGCGGCGCCGGAGGGACCGCGAAGGTCGTCGACGCGCGCAGCGGCGAGCTGCTCACCACGTACCAGCTCACCCAGGACGCCGCCCCCTTCATCAACGACGTCGTCCTGCACCGGGACCGCGCCTGGTTCACCGACTCCCGCGCCGCGATCCTCTACGGCGTCCCGCGCGGCCGCGAGGACGAGGTCCGCGCCCTCCCGCTCACCGGCGAGTGGGTACAGGCGCCGGCCGGGACCAACAGCGCCAACGGCCTGGTCGCCACCCCCGACGGACGCGGCCTGATCGTCGTCAACGCGGGCCGGTTGTACAACGTCGGCATCCGGACCGGTCACGCCACCAGGGTCGCGCTGGTGGGCGCGAGCGACGTGACCAACGGCGACGGCCTGGTGCGTCTCGGCCGCACCCTGTACGTCGTCCAGAACCGCCTGAACAAGATCACTGTCTGGGACCTCGACCGGAACGCCACCACGGCGACCCTGCGCAGGACGATCACCGACCCCCGCTTCGACGTCCCCACCACCGCCGCCCGCTTCGGCAACCGGCTCTACCTTGTCAACGCCCGCTTCACCAGCCCGCAGACGCCGGAGACGACGTTCAACGCGGTCGCCGTGTCGCTGTGAGCGGTGTGGCTTCGGCGGCTCGTGCGCAGTGCGGCCAGTCGCCGAAGTCGCGGTCCCGGCTCCACAGCCGGCGCGCGGCCTGGATGTTCCACTCCGGGTCCAGGGCCTGACGCGGGGTACCGCCCAGTTCGCGCAGCCGGGCGTCGGAGATCTGGAACAGGCCCCAGTTCCGGGTCCCGTTGGTGTTGGGGAGGATGTGCAGCGGGTCGAGGAAGGACTGGCAGTCGGCGATGGCCACCGCCTTGTCCGGTACCTCGGGGAACACCTCACGGACCCGCTGCCGCACCTTCTCCTGCGACCACACGCTCATCCGGACCCTCGAGGCGTACAGCGCCTTCTTGGTGGCTTCCTCGACGACGCCGTTGGGCTGGATCCCGGCGAGCACCTGGAAGGCGGTGACGCGGCGCAGGGTCTGCGGCCCGAAGCTCCCGTCGACGCCGATGTCCGCGCCCTTGGCGTGCAACAGGCGCTGCACCTCCTTCACGCACTCGTCGTGCTCGCCCATGGCGATCACGGGTGGGCAGTTTGCCGAGAACAACGGCCGCTCGTCACCGGAACCGCGCCCGCCACCGCCGCTGCCGGACGGCGTCCGGGCGCTGTAGAGCGCCCAGGCGGAGACGCTGAGGGCCGCGAGGATCGCGGCGGTGACGACGGAGGTGCGAAGGCGGCGCCGGCGCGACCGGCCGGCGAGCCGGGGGGCGGGCCGGGGGGCCGGTTCGGGGTCCGGCTCCCCGGCGATGTCAGGGACCGCTTGCCCCTCTCCCCCCGGTTCCGCTTTCTCTTCTTCCTCGTCTTCCGCTTCTTTCGCCTCTTCCGCCTGTTCCGCTTCCTGTCGGGCTTCCTGCCTCGCTTCCGCTGCCGCCGCCTCTTCCTCGGCCCCGGCCGCCGCGGTTCTCGCCGCGTCCGCCAGGGCCCACAAGCGGTGCAGGGTGCGGAGCTCCTCCGGGGTCGCGCCGCAGACCGTGGCCAGCCGGTGGACATTGCCGTAGTCCTGCGGCACCGACGTGCCCCGGCAGTAGCGGTGCAGTGTCGAACCGGCGAGGCCGGACTTCCTGGCGAGTGCCTCGTAACTCATCCCGGACCGGCTCTTCAGCGCACGCAACAGCGCGGCGAACCGTTCCGTTTCCGGGCATACGGACATCGGGTTCCCCCCTCGGATACCCCCACGGACGCTGGTCGGGCGTCTCGGACCGCCACTGTGCCACCAAAGGCGTCCCATGGCCGTCCCAACGGTTCCGGAACGGGCCAGTTGACCGGCGTCCCACCCGTCCCGGCATCCCAGCCGGCCCCGCCGTCCTTGCCCGGCCACGTCGTGCCTTGCCAGCGTCGGGCCGTCCGAACGACCGGCCCACGACCTTTCGAGGAGACCAGGCCCATGCGCCTTTCCGTACGCCGTCCCCACCGCACCAAGCCGCTGTTCGCGGCTCTCGCGGTCAGCGCCGCCGTCGCCACCGTCCTGACCGTTCCCACCTCCGCCACGGCGGCACCGGCCGCCCCCTCCGCGGTGAACTGCGCGACCGGGGACATCTGCTTCTGGACCGGCGCCAACTTCACGGGCAGCAAGTGCGCGTGGGACGCGGCCGACCCCGACTGGCAGAACGGCGCCATCAAGTGTTCCTGGGCCGCCACGACCAACGTGAAGTCGGTGTGGAACGCCGGCACCGGCGACTACAGCGGCGTCGCCTACTACAAGGGCGCCAACTACACCGACCGTGTGGGCTGCACCCGGCAGCAGCACGGCGGCAACCTGGCCGGTACGTACAAGGTCCGCTCCCACAAGTGGATCTCGGGCAGCTGCGGCTGACCCACCCGGTCAGCGGGAACGCGGTGGCGTGCACGCCTGCTCGGGCGTGCACGCCACCGCGGCGTGTCCTGCGCGGGGCGTCAGCCCACGAGGGGTGAGCGCGACTGCTCCTCCGGCAGGGGCCGCGTGTCGAGGTAGAACCACTCGGCGTCGGCGGTGGGCCAGGGCGACGCCTCCCCCGCTCCGGCCGGCTCCTCCCCCATGGCGGTGACCGGGCGCCTGGGCAGCGGCGCCGTAGCCGGGGCTTCCCCGACGGGCGCGGCGGTGCGGGAACCGGCCGGCTCGGCCTGCTTGGCCTCCCCGGGCATCAGCAGTTCCACCCGGAGCCCCAGTCCGCGCTGCTGGGCGGTGAACTCCTCGACCTGGTTGCGGCAGGCGTGGTCCAGGTGGGTCACGCCGGTCAGGTCCAGCCGGATCCTCGGCTTTCCGGACGCGGCGGCCGCCTCCAGCGCCTCGATCACCTTCGGCAGGCGCAGGAACGTGGCGTTGCCGGCCATGACGACCTTGGCCGTGTCCTCCTCCAGGTGCTGGCGGATCACGGTCTGCGACATGCGCAGCGCGGCCAGCACGATCCCCGCGGCGACACCGAACAGCACGCCCTCCAGCAGCGCGGTCGCCACGATGACCAGCGTGGTCAGCGTCATCACCGCGAACTCGCCCCGGTCCTGCCGCCACATCTTCGGGAACTCGGCGGGCGCGAACAGCTTCCAGCCGCTGTGCACGAGGACACCGGCGAGCACCGAGATCGGGATCAGCGCGAGCACCTGCGGCAGCAGCAGCGCGAACGCGAGCAGCCACAGGCCGTGCAGCGTGCGGGAGAGCCGGGTCTTGGCCCCGGCCTGGACGTTCGCCGAACTGCGGGCCACGACCGCGGTGATCGGGAGTGCGCCGAGGATGCCCGCGACGGTGTTGCCGGCGCCCTGGGCGATCAGCTCGGTGTTGTAGCGGGTGCGCGGGCCGCTGTGCATACGGTCCACGGCGGCGGCCGTGAACAGGCTCTCGGCGGACGCGATGACCGTGAAGGTGAGGATGGCGGTGATGATCGCCCCGTCGGTGAGCGCGGCGAACTGCGTCGCTCCCGGCAGGTTCACGGACGCGAGCAGGTTGCCCACCTGGAGCGTCTTGACGTCCACGCCGGGCAGCGAGGCGACCACCATGCCGATGCCGACGGCGACCAGCGCGGCCGGGATCTTCCCGGCCGGCCCCGGCACCTTCTTCCACACGAAGCTGAGCACGATCGTGACGATGCCGAGCAGGGTGGCGATCATCGCCTGCGGGTTCGTCAGGATGCCGGCCAGCAGCCCGGGGATCCCGGCCATGTTCTCGATCGCCGTGCCGGGGGCCTTGGCGTCGGCCATCGGATAGACCTGGCTGAACATCAGCGGCACGCCGATGCCGGCCAGCATGCCCTGGACGACGGCGACCGAGGTGGCCTGGAACATCCGGCCCAGTTTCACCAGCCCCAGGACGATCTGCAGGATGCCGGAGAACAGCACGATCACGCCGAGCATGGCCACGCCGACGTCGGCGACGGTCTCCGCGACGAGTGCGGCGAGCCCGGCGGCCGGCCCGCTGACCTGGAGCGTACTGCCCTTGACCGCGCCGACGACCAGGCCGCCGATCACCCCGGAGATGATCCCGAGCTCGGCCGGAACCCCCGAGGCGACGGCCACACCGATGCACAGCGGCAGCGCGACGAGGAAGACGACGAGCGAGGCGGTGACGTCGGTGGCGAGATGTCCCTTGCCCCCGGCCTTGCCGCCCATCCCCTGCCCGCCACCCGTCACCTTGCGGACGAGCCCGCCCAGCACACCTTCGCCGGCACGCTCTGCCTGACCCGCGGCAGAGCCACGCCCTGCCGGGCCTTGGGCAGGACCGCCCCGTGCCGGACCTCCGGGAGGCCCACCCGCCGGACGGCCCCCGGGCTCCCCCGCCGCGCCTCCCGGCGGCCCGCCCAGCACACCGGCCCGCCAATCTGCGGCAGCACCCCCTGCGGAGTCACCCGACCATCCGCCGCCGCCACCCTCGGAACGACCGCCCGCCCCCCAGTCCGCGACGGCGTCCGCAGACCCGGCGGACCGCCAGCTCCCCGTGCCCTCCCCGGGGCTACCGGGCCCCCAGCCCGGAGGATCCCCGGCCGAACCGCCCGGCCTCCAGCCAGAAATGGCCTCAGCAGGGCCGGCAGACCGCCAACTCCCCGTGTCCTCCCCGGGGCTGCTCGAACCCCAGCCCGCAGCGGCCTCCGCTGACCCAGCCGAGCGCCAACTCCCCGTGTCCTGCCCCGGATCACCGGACCCCCAGTCCGCGACACCCCCCGCTGGACCGCTCGCGCCCCAGTCAGCGACGCTCTCCGCGGACCCGCCCGACCGCCAGCCCCCCGTGTCCTGCCCCGGACCACTGGCCCCCCAGTCCGAGACACCCCCCTCGACCCCAGCCGACCCCCGGTCCGCCATCCCTCCCCCCGGGCCGGCCGCCCGGCCACCCTGTGCGGCAGCACCCCGTGCCCGTCCCCGCGCATGCGCCCCGCTCATGCGGCATGCACCTGGAACGTGCCGTCGTCGCCGCGTTCGTAGACGAACCCCGTGTCAACCTCGTAGTACCAGCCGTGCAGCCGCAGCCGGCCCGAGTCGAGCCGTTGCCGTACGACCGGGTAACTCCGCAGTGCGGCCAGCTGGTTGACGACGTTGCCCTGGGACACCTCCGGCAGTGACGGGTCGTCCGGCGCGGTCTCCAGTACGGAGGTCAGCTCCGGGCGGGCGATGCGGAGCCAGGCGTCCACGCCGGGCAGTCCGGACAGGTCGTCGCCGGACTTCAGCGCGCCCATCGCACCGCAGTGTGAGTGACCGCACACCACGATGTCCTGAACCCCGAGCACCTCCAGTGCGTACTCGATGGTGGCCGCCTCGCCTGAGGCCCCGGGCCGCCCGTAGGGCGGCACGATATTGCCCGCGTTGCGCAGCTCGAATATCTCACCGGGGCGCGCACCGGTGATCAGTGCGGGTATGACCCGAGAATCCGAGCAGGTGATGAACAACACCTCCGGATATTGCCCTTCAGCCAGTTTCCGGTATTCGCCGCTGTCAAAATCGACGCGCGTCCTGAACGTGCGGGCCCGATCGAGCAGTGTCTTCAACTCCGCCTCCTGAACTGGTGTTTCTTACTCTGCACCACACCGTAGACGGCCGACCTACAGCGGAAGGTTAAGCGAACTCCAGAGCCCGGCCAGGAATTGAACATTCTTTGTCGGCATACCCTTACCAACGGTCATCTTGTAGCGTGTGAACTCCAGGGCAGAGAATGGGAATTCGCGCTGCCCGGATTCATGCCGGCTCACGGAGAGACAGGACGTATGGGCATACGAGTGCTGCTCATCGAGGACGACGAGACGATCGCCGAGCCGCTCACCGAAGGCCTCGGCCACTTCGGACTGACGGTCGATCATGTCGCCACGGGCACGGACGGACTGAGAGGCCCGTACAACGACGTCGTCCTGCTCGACCTGGGGCTGCCGGACATGGACGGCATCGACGTCTGCCGGCGCATCCGGCAGGTCTCGGACGTCCCCATCGTCATCCTCAGCGCACGCGGCGAGGAGGCCGACCGCGTACTGGGCCTGGAACTGGGCGCCGACGACTACCTGGCGAAACCTTTCAGCGTACGGGAGCTTGTGGCCCGGGTCCGGGCGGTGACCCGGCGCACGCAACGCACCCACCAGGCGTTTCCCGAGGCACCGGGCACACCGGGCACCCCCGATACACGGCCGCAGCAACAGCAGCCACGGCCCTCGTACGACCCCACCCCCGCACCGCCGCCCCCGTACGAACCGGCCCCGGCCATGTCCTACGAAGCTCCCGCGGCAGCCTCGTACGACCCCGCCCCCGACCCCCCGCACGACCCGGGCCCGCTCGTGGTGGACCGCCGCACCCGCCAGGTCTGGGTCGGCGAGGTCCCCGTCCCGCTCACCCCCAAGGAGTTCGACCTGCTGGCGCTCCTCAGCGAGGATCCGGGGGCGGTCTACTCACGCCAGCAGATCCTGGACCGCGTCTGGGACCCGCACTACGACGGCCCGACCAAGACGCTGGACGTCCATGTGGCCGCGCTGCGCCGCAAGTTGGGGCATCCGGCGTGGATCCGGACGCTTCGCGGCGTCGGTTTCCGGCTGTCCGTGCACACCGGGCCGAACGCCCCGCAGGTGGCCTCTCCGTGACCCGGCGGCTGCTGCTCAGCTACCTCAGCCTCGCCGCGCTGGTGCTGCTCTGCCTGGAGATCCCGCTGGGCTTCGTCTACTCGCGCGGGGAGCGGGAGCGGGTGGTCAACGCGGCGAAGGACGAGGCCGAGTCGGTCTCCGCGTACGCCGCGCTGTCCCTCGCGGCGGGGCGGGCGGAGCGGGATCTGCCCACGCGGGTGGCGCACTGCGCGCAGCGCATCGGCGGGAAGGTGGTGATCGTCGACGCCTCGGGCGCGTCACTCGCCACCTCCCACCCGACGGACCCCGCGATGTCCGGCAATCTGGCCGCTCGGCCGGGCATCGCGGCGGCACTGCGGGGCACCTCGACGGTGGACGTCCGCACCTCCACCATCGGCGGCGTCGAGTACCTGTCGGTGGCGGCGCCGGTCGGCCAGGAGGCGCGGCCGGTGGGCGCGGTGTGGCTGACGGTGCCCACGCGCATGGTGCACGAGCGCGTCCACCACGTGTGGCTGCTGCTCGCCCTGGGCGGCTTCGCCGTGCTGACGGCGGTCACCGTGGTCGGCTTCGCCTTCGCCCGGTGGGCTGGCCGCCCCATTCGCCAACTGGAGAACGCCACACACGAGCTGGCCGAGGGCGGCGGCCGGTTCACCCCGGTGACGATCACGAAGGGCCCGCCGGAAGTCCGCAGTCTGGCCGCCGCGTTCAACCACACCGCGGCCCGGTTCGCCCATCTGCTCGCCTCCCAGCGGGCGTTCGCGGGCGAGGCCTCGCACCAGCTGAAGACGCCGCTGGCGGCGCTGCGGCTGCGCCTGGAGAACCTGGAGCCGGACATCGCCGCCCGGGCCCGGGGCAGCCTCACGGCCGCCGTCACGGAGACGGACCGGCTCGCCCGGATGGTCGAGCACCTGCTGGCGATGGCCCGGCTGGAGGAGCACGCGGCCATCCCCGCCACCGTCGACCTGGGCGCGGTCTGCACGGAACGGCACCGCACCTGGCAGCCCCTGTTCGCGCGGGACGACGTCTCCCTCGTGCTCTTCGCGGGGAGCGTGGGCCCGGTGCTCGCGGTGCCGGGAGCCGTCGAGCAGATCATGGACAACCTGCTCTCCAACGCTCTGCGGGCGTCCCCGGCCGGCAGCACCGTCACCATCGAGCTGCGCCTGCACGCCCCGTCCCGCCGGGCCCTGCGGGACAGCCGCCCCCGCTGGGTCGACCTGCACGTCACCGACGAGGGCCCGGGCATGACGGAGGAGCAACGCGCCCGCGCCTTCGACCGCTTCTGGCGCGCCCCGGGCGCTCCCAAGGGCGGCACGGGCCTCGGCCTCGCCCTGGTGCAGCGGCTGGCCCATGCCAGCGGCGGCGAGGCGACCCTGCACGCGGCGGCCACGGGCGGCCTGGACGTGGTGATCCGCCTCCCGTCCGTGCGCCCGCCGGTCGAGGGGCCCGGACCGGGCGGCGACCGGTCGAGAAGGCCGAGACGGGAGGCACCGGCGCTGCCCGCGTGAGAACGCGCGAGCGGCATCGCCGGACACACGGACGGCATCGCGAGGCGGGCCCACAGGCGGCACCCAGCACGCCGCCCCGCGGCCACGAGTTGTCCACGCCCCGTCAACACTGCCCCCATAGCGTTCCTTCCGCCTCCCCCCACGCACAACCCTGCCGGCGACCGTCGGCAGGGCGGTACGGCACCTCTTGGAGTGAGAGTGGAACGTCGTAGCCTGCTGCGTGCGGCCGTCATCGGCGGCACTTCGGCCGCGTTGGGCGGAACCCTGTGGCGCGGCGCCGCCTACGCGGCCCCGGCCCAGCCCGGCACCGGCCCCTACGGGGCGCTGGGCTCCCCGGACGCCAACGGCATCAGACTCCCCAGCGGCTTCACCAGCCGCGTGATCGCCCGCTCCGGCCAGCGGGTCGGGAGCACCTCGTACACCTGGCACAACGCCCCGGACGGCGGCGCCTGTTACGCCGACGGCACGGGCTGGATCTATGTCTCCAACTCCGAGATCAATCCCTCGGGCGGCGCGAGCGCGGTGAAGTTCTCCTCCACCGGCGCGATCACGAGCGCGTACCGCATCCTGTCCGGCACCCGCCAGAACTGCGCGGGCGGCAAGACGCCGTGGAACACCTGGCTGTCCTGCGAGGAGGTGTCCCTCGGCTACGTCTACGAGACCGACCCGTGGGGCACGAGCGCGGCGGTGCAGCGTCCGGCGATGGGCCGCTTCAAGCACGAGGCGGCGGCCGCGGACCCGGTGCGCAAGGTGATCTACCTGACCGAGGACGAGACCAACGGCCGCTTCTACCGCTTCGTCCCGACGACCTGGGGCAACCTGTCGTCCGGCAAGCTCCAGGTGATGGTCGCGGGCAGCGCCACGAGCGGCTCCTTCACCTGGAGGGACGTCCCCGACCCGGACGGCTCCCCCACCGCCACCCGCTCCCAGGTCTCCGGCTCGAAGTCCTTCAACGGCGGCGAGGGCTGCCACTACGCGAACGACACCGTCTGGTTCACGACCAAGGGCGACAACCGCGTCTGGCAGCTCAACCTGCTGAACAACACGTACGAACTGGCCTACGACGACTCCCTCGTCAACGGCACGGCCCCCCTCACCGGCGTCGACAACATCACCGGCGCCACCTCCGGTGACCTCTTCGTCGCCGAGGACGGCGGCACCATGGATATCTGCGTCATCACCCCGGACGACGTGGTCGCCTCGTTCCTGCGCATCGACGGCCAGTCGGGCTCGGAGATCACGGGCCCGGCGTTCTCCCCGGACGGTACGCGCCTGTACTTCTCCAGCCAGCGCGGCACCACCGGCAGCTCCTCGGGCGGCATCACGTACGAGGTGACGGGCCCGTTCCGCTCGTAGCCACACCGCCCGCCTTCACGTGACCATCACAAAATGGTCACCTCTCCCTCATCCAGGGCCGCGTGGTCCTACGGTCATCCCCTCACGTACCACCTCTGGGGGGATGACCATGGCCAATCCGCACACCGGCCCGCACAACAACCCGTACCCTGCCCCGCCGCCCATGCCGGGGTCCGGGCGGCCGGCGCCCCGCTGGGCCCGTAAGCGCTACGTACTGCCCGCGCTCGGCCTGGCCCTCTTCATCGGCGCCGGAATCGGCGCCGGCGGCGGGGAGACCACCACCGACGCGAAGCCCGCGGCCGCGAAGCCGCAGCCGACCGTCACGGTCACCGCGACGGCGACGACCACCGCGACACCGCTCGCGAAGAAGCCGGAACCCGCCCCCACGGTCACCGCCACGAAGACCGTCAGGGCCACCACCACCGTCACCGCCCGGCCGGCGGCGGGCGGCGGCTCCGACGACAGCGGCTCCGGCGGCAGCGGTTCCGGCGGCAGCGGTTCCGGCGACACGGACGTCTACTACGCCAACTGCAGTGCCGTCCGTGCCGCAGGCGCCGCGCCCATCAGTCGTGGCGAACCCGGGTACGCCTCCCACCTGGACCGTGACAACGACGGGGTCGCCTGCGACACGTGACCCGGCCGGCCGGTGACCATCGGTGCGTCCGGCCGTTCCTCCGGTTGGGCAGCTCGTACGGGCTGCCCGGCCGACGGAAGGAACATCACCGTGGACACGACCGTGCCCGCCCCCGACGCACACCCCGTGCTGCCGCGCGCCGAGTGGGTCAAGACGCTGCCGCAGACCATCGTCGCGTCCTGCGTCCTGCTCCTCGACGCCGAGGACCGGATCCTGCTGCTGCGCTACGCCGGGTGCCAGCCCGCTGCCGGGCTCTGGGGGCTGCCGGGCGGCATGCTCGACCACGGAGAGGACCCCCT
This sequence comes from Streptomyces violaceus, assembly GCF_036014075.1. NCBI lineage: Bacteria > Bacillati > Actinomycetota > Actinomycetes > Kitasatosporales > Streptomycetaceae > Streptomyces > Streptomyces violaceus. The sequence goes on along the minus strand of NZ_CP107911.1, from coordinate 6,118,769 downwards.
CGGTGCCGCGCGCCGGGAGCTCTACGAGGAGACCGGCATCCTCCTCGACCGGGATCCCCGCCTCATCGGCTACGACCACCGGGCCGACGTGAACGGCACGGGCCCGGTGATCGACTTCTACTTCCACGGCGGCCGTCTCCCGACCGAGCTGTCCGTCAGGCGCAGCGCGGAGCACGACGACGACGGCCTGTTCGCCCTGAGCGACCTGGAGTCCACTCCACTGACGAACCAGTTGCCGACCCTGACGGCCCTGCACACCGCCGCGCTGACCGGCACGGCCGTATGCCTGCGGGAAGGCCTGCCCCAATAGGGCGGCATACCCGCATACGTGCGAGAAACGGGGGCGGCACCTCCGCACAAGGTGCCGCCCCCGCTCTTCTCCGTGCACCGGAGCCGCCGCGATCGGTGAGGGTCGGGGACCGACGACGGCTCCGGGTCCTGAGTGGCCCCGCACGGGCCACCGGCCATGGGCCTACCGGTGGTCGCTGCCCTCGGACCGGACCGCCGCCCGGCCGGCCTCCAGACGGGCCACCGGGATGCGGAACGGGGAGCAGGAGACGTAGTCGAGTCCGACCTCGTGGAAGAAGTGGACCGACTCCGGGTCGCCGCCGTGCTCGCCGCAGACACCGAGCTTGAGGTCGGGGCGGGTCTCGCGGCCGGCCTTGGCGGCGAGTTTCACCAGGGAGCCGACACCGTCCCTGTCGATCGTCTCGAACGGGGAGACGCCGAAGATGCCCTTCTCCAGGTACGCCGTGAAGAACGAGGCCTCCACGTCGTCCCGGCTGAAGCCCCACACCGTCTGCGTCAGGTCGTTCGTGCCGAAGGAGAAGAACTCTGCGGCTTCGGCGATCTGACCGGCGGTCAGGGCGGCCCGCGGCAGCTCGATCATCGTGCCGATGGACAGCTTGAGCCGCGCGCCCGAGGCCGCCTCCACCTCGGCGATGACCTTGTCGGCCTCCTCGCGCACGATCTCCAGCTCCTGGACCGTGCCGACGAGCGGGATCATGATCTCGGCGCGCGGGTCGCCCTTGGCGGCCTTGCGCTCGGCCGCGGCCTCGGCGATCGCCCGGACCTGCATGGTGAACAGGCCGGGGATGACCAGGCCGAGACGGACCCCGCGCAGACCCAGCATCGGGTTCTGCTCGTGCAGCCGGTGCACGGCCTGGAGCAGGCGCAGTTCGTTCTCGTGCGGCTCCTGGCGGGACTCGGCGAGGGCCACACGGACGGACAGCTCGGTGATGTCCGGGAGGAACTCGTGCAGCGGCGGGTCGAGGAGGCGGATGGTGACCGGGAGGCCGTCCATCGACTCGAAGAGCTGGACGAAGTCCTGCTTCTGGAGCGGGAGCAGCTCCTTGAGGGACTCCTCGCGCTCGGTCTGGGTGTCGGCCAGGATCAGCCGCTCCACCAGCTCGCGCCGGTCGCCGAGGAACATGTGCTCGGTGCGGCACAGGCCGATGCCCTGGGCGCCGAAGCGGCGGGCCCGCAGCGCGTCCTCGGCGTTGTCCGCGTTGGCGCGCACGCGCAGCCGGCGCTTGCGGTCGGCGAAGGCCATCATCCGGTGGACGGCCTCGACCAACTCGTCGGCGTCGTCGGCACCCGGGTGCATCCGGCCCTCGAAGTACTCCACGACCGGCGAGGGCACGACCGGCACCTCACCGAGGTAGACCTTGCCCGAGGAGCCGTCGATGGAGACGACGTCGCCCTCCTCGACGACGTGCCCGCCCGGGACGGTCATCCGGCGGCGCTTGGTGTCGACCTCCAGCTCCTCGGCGCCGCAGACACAGGTCTTGCCCATGCCGCGCGCGACGACGGCCGCGTGGGAGGTCTTGCCGCCGCGCGAGGTCAGGATGCCCTCGGCGGCGATCATGCCGTCCAGGTCGTCGGGGTTGGTCTCGCGGCGGATCAGGATGACCTTCTCGCCGGAGCGGGACCACTTCACCGCGGTGTAGGAGTCGAAGACCGCCTTGCCGACCGCCGCGCCCGGCGAGGCCGCGATGCCCCGGCCGACCTGCGAGACCTTCGCGTCCTCGTCGAAGCGCGGGAACATCAGCTGCGCGAGCTGGGCGCCGTTGACGCGGGTGAGCGCCTCGGCCTCGTCGATCAGGCCCTGGTCCACCAGCTGGGTCGCGATGCGGAAGGCCGCGCCCGCGGTGCGCTTGCCGACGCGGGTCTGGAGCATCCACAGCACACCGCGCTCGATGGTGAACTCGATGTCGCAGAGATCCTTGTAGTGGTTCTCCAGCGTCTCCATGATCTGCATCAGCTGGTCGTACGACTTCTTGTCGATCCGCTCCAGATCGGCCAGCGGCACGGTGTTGCGGATGCCGGCGACCACGTCCTCGCCCTGCGCGTTCTGCAGGTAGTCGCCGTAGACGCCCTGGTGGCCGGAGGCCGGGTCGCGGGTGAAGGCGACGCCGGTGCCGGAGTCGGGGCCGAGGTTGCCGAAGACCATGGAGCAGACGTTGACGGCCGTGCCCAGGTCGTGCGGGATGCGCTCCTGGCGGCGGTAGAGCTTGGCCCGGTCGGTGTTCCAGGAGTCGAAGACCGCGTGGATGGCGAGGTCCATCTGCTCGCGCGGGCTCTGCGGGAAGTCCCGGCCGGCCTCGGTCTTGACGATCTTCTTGAACTTGGTGACGAGCTTCTTGAGGTCGGCCGCCTCCAGCTCGGTGTCGACCGTGACCTTCTTGGCCGCCTTCGCCGCCTCCAGCGCGTCCTCGAAGAGCTCCCCGTCGACGCCGAGGACGGTCTTGCCGAACATCTGGATGAGGCGGCGGTAGGAGTCCCAGGCGAAGCGGTCGTCGCCGGCCTGCTTGGCGAGGCCCTGCACCGACTTGTCGGAGAGGCCGATGTTGAGGACGGTGTCCATCATGCCGGGCATGGAGAACTTGGCACCCGAGCGCACCGACACCAGCAGCGGGTCGTCCGCCTGGCCGAGCTTCTTGCCCATACGGGCCTCGAGGGCGTCGAGGTGCGCACTCACCTCGTCACGCAGTGCCGCCGGCTCCTCGCCGCTGTCGAGGTAGACCTTGCACGCCTCGGTGGTGATCGTGAAACCGGGCGGGACCGGAAGGCCCAGGTTCGTCATCTCGGCGAGGTTCGCGCCCTTGCCACCGAGGAGGTCCTTGAGGTCCTTGTTGCCCTCGGTGAAGTCGTAAACGAACTTCACGCCCTCAACGCTCTTGCCGTGCTGAGCTACGTGGGGATCTTTGTTTTCCGACACGGGTCTCGACTCCTCGAGGACGCGGTGGCTGCCCTGACGGCGAGGAACATACCCAGATCAAAGGCTTCTGGGTACGTCCATGCGCGCGTCATGCGCCTGTAACCACTCGTCCGCCAGCGGATCGAAAGTCAAGGCTTGGCAAGCAATCACAGCCGCATGTCTTCACTTCTTGAACGCATGAATCTCCATTGAGCGCTCTGAGCGCTCGTCTGAGCGGCGTTCGGCGCGCCTGAGTTCGCTCGATGAACGATCAAAGGGTGGCACTCAGTGCCACTCTTTGGAGAAGTGCAGCCGCTCATGATCCGCTCATCTGAGCGCAACCCTTATCAGGGGTGGCGAGAATCACGCTGCCACAGCCAGCCGGATTTCACCATGCGGACGCGTCTCGGGGTCGAAATGTCCCTGTCACACGCCGAGCGCCCGCAGCCGCTCCTCGACCCGCTCGGGGGCGTACAGATGCTCCACGACCATCGCACCCGCTCCCACCAGCCCCGCCCGCTCACCCAGCCGTGAGGTCACCACGTCCAGGTGGGCCGTGGAGCGGGGCAGCGCCCGCTGGTAGAGCAGTTCGCGCACACCTGTCAGGAAGGGAGTTCCGGCCAGATCCCCGGCGATCATCAGCACGCCGGGGTTCAGCAGGGTCACGACGGTCGCCAGTACGTCCCCGACCCGGCGCCCGGCCTCCCGGGCGAGACCGACCGCCTCGGGGTGCCCGGACGCCAGCAGGTCCCGCACATCCGAGCCGGAGGCCGCCGGCACCCCGGCCTCCGCCAGCCGCCGCGCCACCGCCCCACCGCTCGCGACGGCGGCCAGACAGCCGTACGAACCGCACCGGCACAGCGCCTGGGCGCCCTCCGGCACCCGGATGTGCCCGATGTCCCCGGCGCCCCCGTCGATGCCCCGGAACACCGAACCGTCCACCACGACCCCGGCGCCGATGCCGGTGGAGACCTTGACCAGCACGAAGGCGGAGCAGTCGGGATAGCCGGTGCGCTGTTCGCCGTACGCCATGAGGTTGGCGTCGTTGTCCACCAGCACGGGCACGGCGGCGGCGCCGGTGTGCTCGGTGAGCGCCCGGGCCAGCCGGCCCCTTATGCCGTAGCCGTCCCAGCCGGGCATGATCGGCGGCTGGACGACGCGGCCGGTCTCGGTGTCGACCGGGCCGGGCACCGCGAGCCCGACACCGCACACCGACTCGGCCGGGCAGCCCGCCTTCTCCAGCAGTTCGGCGAACCAGCGGCCGAGTTCGCCGAGCACGGCGTCCGGCCCGTCCTCGACGGCCAGGGTGCCGGAGTGCTCGGCGAGGATCTCGCCGCTCAGCGACAGCACGGCCGCCCGCGCGTGCCGGGTGTCGAGGTCGGCGGCCAGGACGACCGCGTGCTCGTCGTCGAACTCCAGGGTGATGGAGGGGCGTCCGCCCAGCGGGGAGTCCACCGGCCCCCCGGCGCCCTCGCGCAGCCAGCCCGCGCGGAACAGCCGGTCGAGCCGCTGCCCGACGGTGGCCCGGGACAGTCCGGTCGCCTGCTGCAGGGCACCCCGGGTCACGGCGCGGCGACTGCGCACCAGTTCGAGCAGTTCGCCGGCGCTCGCCTGGCCGGCACCTCGTCCCGTTCTTCCGGGCTGTCCGGTCATGCACACCCCCTTGTGTTTCTCAACCTTGCCTTACATAGTGGGTTTTGCGTGTTAAATAGACGTAACCCCACGGTAGCCGCAGCCGAACCGGCCGGCCGGACGTCTTTTCGGAGAGCCCCGAGTGGACCGCACCGCCCAACGCGCCCCCCGCCCCGCGGGACGCACCGTTGCATACGATCCGTCCCGTACGGCGCCCGGTACCGCGCCGCCCCTGCACGTCAGGGCCGCCGCCGTGCTGGAGGCCGGCTGGACCGGCTCGTCCACCGTGCCCTCGCGCAGCCTGTATCCGCACCAGTGGTCGTGGGACTCGGCGTTCATCGCGATCGGCCTGCGGCACGTCTCGCCGTTACGCGCCCAGACGGAACTGGCCACGCTGCTGGCGGCCCAGTGGGCGGACGGGCGGATCCCCCACATCGTCTTCAACCCCTCCGTCCCCCTCGACGCGTACTTCCCGAGCCCCGACTTCTGGCGCTCCTCGACCGCGGGGCGGGCCGCGGGCGCCCCGCGCACCGTACAGACCTCCGGGATCGTGCAACCACCGGTCCACGCGCTGGCCGCGTGGCTGGTGCACCTGGCCGACCCGGATCTGTCGCGGGCCCACGGCTTCCTCACCCGGATGTATCCCCGCCTCGCGGCCTGGCACCGATATCTGCTGCACCGGCGCGACCTGGGCGAGGGCGGTCTCGTCTCCGTCGTGCACCCCTGGGAACAGGGTATGGACAACAGCCCCTGCTGGGACCGTCCGCTCTCCCGGGTCACCCCGGCCCCGGCCCGCTCCTTCCGCCGCGCCGACCTCGACCACGGCTCCCCCGAGGACCGTCCGACGGATCTGGACTACGGGCGGTACGTGCGGCTGGCGAGCGACTACCGGGACCGCGGATACGCCGACGGGGCAGGGGAGTTCGCCGTGGAGGACCCGGCGTTCAACGCGCTGCTCATCGCCTCCGAGTACGCCCTGGCCCGGATCGCCCACGAGCTGGGCGCGGCTTCGACGGCCCGGCAGGCCCGCGCCGAGCGGCTCACCGCCGCCCTGGTGGAGCGGCTGTGGGAGCCGGCCGCGGGGATGTTCCTGTGCCGGGACGTGCGCGCCGGGGAGCTGATCCCCGAGCGCGGTGTCTCCGGGCTGATCCCCCTGCTGCTGCCGACCCTGCCCCGCGACCTCGCGGCCACCCTGGTCCGCACGATGTGCGGCCCGCATTTCGGCCTCGGCGGCACGACCCGCCTGGTGCCCAGCTACGACCTGCTCGGCGAGGCCTTCGACCCGCACCGCTACTGGCGCGGCCCGGCCTGGATCAACACCAACTGGCTCCTGGAGGGCGGCCTGCGGCTGCACGGCGAGCGCGGCCGGGCCGACGCCCTGCGCAAGGGCATCCTGCACACCGCCGACGCCTCCGGCTTCGCGGAGTACGTCGACCCGTACACGGCACAGGCCTGCGGCACCACCGGCTTCGGCTGGACCGCCGCGCTCACGCTCGACCTGCTGCACGACCGGCCCGCAGGGGGCGGAAACGGCGTCACGGCGATCAAGGGAGGGGACCGGGGTTGACTTCCTCCCCCGCCTGAAGGCGGGGGATTCCAGCGGTCGCCCGCTGGGTTTCCTGCTTCACCGACGACCGCCCCGTCCGGGAGGACTCCCGTTGAGGTCTTACACCGTCTCCACAGGCAGACGCCGCCAGCCCGGCGGCCAGGATGTTGTGCGCCGCGTTCACGTCGCGGTCATGCACGGTGCCGCAGTCGCACGTCCACTCCCGGACATTGAGCGGCAGCTTCTCGCGGACCGTGCCGCAGGTTCCGCACAGCTTGCTGCTGGGGAACCATCGGTCGATCACGACGAGTTCGCGCCTGTACCAGGCGCACTTGTACTCCAGCATCATGCGGAGGTCCGTCCAGGCCGCGTCGGAGATGGCGCGCGCGAACTTGCCGTTCTTCAGCAGGTTGCGGACGGTGAGGTCCTCGATCACGACCGTTTGGTTCTCACGGACGAGCCGAGTGGTCAGTTTGTGCAAGAAGTCCCGGCGCCGGTCGGCGATCCGGGCATGGATGCGGGCCACGCGGCGGCGGGCCTTCTCCCGGTTCGCGGAACCCTTCGCCTTCCGGGAGAGTTCCGGCTGTGCCTTCGCGAGGCGGGCGCGGTCGCGGCGCTCATGCTTCGGGTTGGCGATCTTCTCCCCGGTGGACAGGGTCACCAGGGAGGTGATCCCGGCGTCCAGGCCGATCGCCGCTGTGGTGGCGGGGGCCGGGGTGATGGTGTCCTCCACGAGCATCGAGACGAACCAGCGGCCCGCGCTGTCACGGGACACTGTCACCGTCGTTGGCTCCGCCCCCTCAGACAGAGGGCGCGACCAGCGGATGTCCAGGGGCTCGCTCATCTTCGCCAGCGTGAGCTGCCCGTCGCACCACTTGAAGGCGCTGCGGGTGTACTCGGCCGACCCCCGGGACTTCTTCCGCGACTTGTAGCGCGGGTACTTGGCGCGCTTGGCGAAGAAGTTCCCGAACGCCGTCTGAAGATGACGCAGCGCCTGCTGGAGCGGGACGGAGGACACCTCCGAGAGGAAGGCGAGTTCCTCGGTCTTCTTCCACTCCGTCAGCGCGGCGGACGACTGCACGTAGGAGATGCGGCGCTGCTCGCCGTACCAGGCCCTCGTGCGCTCCTCCAGCGCCTTGTTGTACACGAGACGGACACAGCCGAACGTGCGCGACAGCTAAGCTGCCTGCCCGTCCGTGGGGTAAAAGCGGTACTTGAACGCCCGCTTGACCTGCTGCATCACACCTCACATTCTATCAGCTCCCGTGTGAGTGGCGGGTGTCGCCAGTGGCGGTTACACGCCCTGCCCTGCTCCGCAGAAGCAGCGTTTCCTCCCCGGGCTGAAGACCGGGGTATCCACGAAGGGAACACCCGATGACGGACCGGCATCATCTGCTAGTGCACGGCGGGACGTTCGCCGCCGTCGGCGACCGCGGCGACATCAGCGGCTACCGGGGCGGCAGCGCCCCGGACGGCATGTTCGTACGGGACGCACGGCATCTCAGCCGGTGGCAGCTCACCGTGGACGGAGCCGTGCCCGAGACGCTGACGCCGGTGGCCGACGCGGACACCGCGCGCTGCGTCCTCGTCCCGCGCGGCGGCCGCAACGAGCCGCCCGCCTACACCCTCTTCCGCGAACAGGCCGTCGGCGACGCCTCCTTCGTGGAGTCGCTGCGCATCACCAGCAACCGCCCGGCGCCGACGACGGTCCGCCTCGCGGTCACCGCCGACGCCGACTTCACCGACCAGTTCGAGCTGCGCTCCGACCACCGCACCTACGCCAAGGCCGGTGCCGTCCGCTCCCGCCAGGTCCTCGGCCACGGCGTGGAGTTCACCTACCGGCGCGGCGAGTGGCGCTCGTGTACGACCGTGACGGCCGAGCCCCAGCCGGACGCCGTGGAGGAGACCGGCACCGGCGCCCGCCGCCTGGTGTGGACCCTGGAGCTCGCCCCGCACGGCACCGCCGAGCTGGTCCTGCGGGTCATGGCACGCCCGCACGGCGAGAAGCGGGCCCTGCGCGTACCCCGCTCCCCGGCCGCCGTGAGGGAGCGACTGCTGGCCCGGGAGGGCGAGTTCGTGGAGGGCCTGGCCTTCCCGACCGGCTGGCCGGACCTGGCCGCGGCCTGCTCCCGGGGTCTCGCCGACCTCGCCGCGCTCCAGGTCCCGGCGAAGGGACCGGACGGCGAGGAACTGCGCGTCCCGGCGGCCGGCGCCCCCTGGTTCCTGACGCTGCTGGGCCGGGACGCCCTGCTCACGTCGCTGTTCGCACTGCCCTACCGGCCCCGGCTGGCCGCCGCCACCCTGCCCGCGCTCGCCGCGGCCCAGGCCACGGACACCGGCGCGAGCCAGGTCGCCCAGCCGGGAAAGATCGTCCACGAGGTGCGGCACGGCGAACTGGCCCACTTCGGCCAGGTCCCCTACGGCCGCTACTACGGCTCGGTCGACGCCACGCCGCTGTTCCTCGTCCTCCTCGGCGCCTACGCGGAGCAGACCGGCGACACCGGCCTGGCCCGCCGCCTGGAGCCCCACGCCCGCGCCGCGGTCGGCTGGATGCTGGACCACGGCGGCCTTACCTCGCGCGGCTACCTCGTCTACCGCGCCGACCAGGGCGGCCTCGCCAACCAGAACTGGAAGGACTCCCCCGGCGCCATCTGCTCCGCCGAGGGGACCCGCCCCCACGGGCCGGTGACGGCCGCGGGCGCCCAGGGCTACGCTTACGACGCGCTGCGCCGCACGGCGTGGCTCGCGCGCACGGTGTGGCAGGACGGGACGTACGCGGACCTGCTGGAACAGGCGGCCGGTGACCTGCGCGACCGTTTCCAGCGGGACTTCTGGATGGAAGAGCACTCCTTCCCGGCGCTCGCGCTCGACGGCCGGGGCGACCAGGTCGACGCCCTGGCCTCCGACGCCGGGCATCTGCTGTGGTCGGGCCTGCTGGACAAGGAGTACGGCGAACAGGTCGGCCGGCGCCTCCTCGAACCGGACTTCTTCTCCGGCTGGGGCGTGCGCACCCTGGCCGCCGGCCAGCCGGCCTTCCACCCGCTCTCCTACCACCGCGGTTCGGTCTGGCCGCACGACAACGCGCTGATCGCGCTGGGCCTGGCCCGCTACGGACTGCACGACGAGGCCCGCGCGATCGCCCGCGGCCTGGTCGACGCGGCGACCGCGACCGGCAACCGGCTCCCCGAGGTCCTCGCGGGCTACGGCCGCGACACCCACCCGGAGCCGGTCCCGTACCCGCACGCGTGCGTACGTGAATCCCGTTCGGCCTCGGCCCCGTTGGCGCTGCTCACGGCGGTCGGGGGCGTCTGAGGGGCGGTTGGCCTAGGTGTACTGCCCAGGGACATTGGTCAACCTGGTGACGGGCGGTTTGCCGCCGGTTGCGGTGTGGGGCGGTGGTGATTGTAGTGATGGAGCCAGGCTGACAGGGCTTTGCGGCGGGCTGATTCGCTTGAGTAGAAGCGTCCGAGGGCCCAGCCGTCGGCCAGGGTGCGGTGGAAGCGCTCGACCTTGCCGTTCGTCTGTGGCCGGTAGGGCCGGGTCTTCTTCGGTGTGATGCCGAGTTCGGTGCAGGCCCGGTTCCAGTGCCGGGAGCGGTAGGCCGAGCCGTTGTCGGTCAGGACCCGCTCGATGGTCACGCCGCGGGCGGCGAACCAGGCCACCGCGCGGTGCAGGACATCGACAGCGGTGTCGGCTGTCTCGTCGTTGCGGATCTCGGCGTAGGCGACGCGGGAGTGGTCGTCGACGACGGTGTGGACGAATGCGGTTCCCAGCAGCGGGCCGCGGTACTTGTTGCGGGGTATGTCTGGTGTTGCGACACGGTTCCTGCGGCTCGACGACCACTCTCGCCTCGCCTACAACGAGGTCCACGCAGACGAGGAGAGCGAACGACGCGACGCGTTCCCCGACTGGCTGCACACCTAGCGTTTGCCGGGTGTTTGCCGAGCGCTGGCCCGGCGAGCTGAACGCACCTGGAGGACACCCCGTACGGAACTGAGGCGGACCCGAACCGTTCCTATTCAGTGGGCAGGAGTGAGTCTTGGACCCATTCGTGGTCACTGCGGACATCCCGAACGGTGTTGGGTGTCCTGGTCGCCCGCTTTCGCTCCGCGTCCGGCGGCACGGATCGGGTCCGTGGTCCGGGGATGCGGGGGCGGGGTCCCTCACGCCCTGGGGTGCCCGGTCGGGCCTGGACGGTCCGATGCCTCGCACGATCACACCGGTCGTGTCGGGGCGGTGCCGTCCGTCGCCGGATCGTGTGGCCCAGGGCGCGTCTTCCGATCGCCACGGCGGCTGCGTCGTGGCGGGTGGCCTTCCTGGTTGTGGTGGTGAGGGGCTTGCGCCAGTGCTGGGCGCCCCAGCGGCTGGTGTAGGCCGGGTCAACCGCGACGACGGTGATGCCGAGTTCGGCGGCCATGCTGACGATCCGGGCCCGCAGCCTGGATGTGGGCATGCCGGAGATCAGCTTGCGGAAGCGGGTGCGGCGGCCGTGCTTCTCACGGGTCTTCTCTGCGCCGAAGTCGAGGTCCTCGATCGCGATGGCGAGGCAGTGGCGTTTGGCGAAGTGGAGCAGGCTGGTCAGGGCGTGGCGGATCTGGGCGTCGCGGTGGGTGGTGGTGCCGGACAGGTCGTATCCGAAGCGCAGGGGCGCGCCGGTGGGGTTGCCGTGTGGGTCGAGGCGCCAGGCGGCCAGGTGTTCGGCGTTGGTGTCCACGCCGAGCATGCCGTGTACACGGGCCGCCGCCAGGGGGACAGCCGGGGCCGGGGGCACGGTCCAGGACGCGGTGAGGTACCAGCGGCCACGCTGCACGTCTTCGTGGATGCGGTAGGCCACAGCCCGGTTCGCGCTGACGCGGTCGGCCCACTGCTCGCCGCGGTGCGCGAAGCTCACCCGGCCGGCCAGGACGTAGCGGCCCTGCGGGGCATTCGCCAGACGGGCCAGGGGCGCGGGCAACTTGATCGAGACCTCGCCGTCGGGTGTGACACGGACAGACTCGTTGCCGAACTTCTTGCCGGACTCGCCGTCGGCCTGGAGGAACCGGCGTGCGGCCTGCCACCTCTTGCGCCACTCCGGCTCGCTCAGCCCAGCCTGGTCCAGGTGATGGCGGGTGTTCAGCAGCCGTTTGCCGCCACGCACGACGCGTACCCGCCCGGCTTCCCAGTCGGCCCGCACCTTCTCAAGCCGGTCTTGAAGCACGTGCAGGCGGCGGGACTTGGCATGCCACTCCCGCCGGGAGCCGTAGCCGCCGGGCGCCCGCTTGCTGCTCTTCTCACCCACCGGCAGCGACAGCCGGTGGGTGATCATGGCGATCCCGGCCTGCAGGCTCTTGATGTGTGCGTGCTGACCGCGCCGGGCCAGCGCCCACTGATCATGGCTGGCCTTCGTGACCGACCCCGCCCAACGGGAGGAAGACTCTGGCGTCAGGATGCGCTTGCGCTGCGCCCACTGCTCACTGTCGTGTTCCAGTCCGGCCGCACACCGCGTCTTCAGATCACGGGCAGCCAGCATGCCCAGATGGCCCCCGACCAGGCGCAGAACCGTCTCGTCCGCACCGCTCAGGTGCTTGAGGCGGGTACGGATCGCCACCCCCGAGGGACCGGGCACCACGAACAGCGCAGCCACCTCCCGCAGCCCACCCACCCTGTCACCCCCCGCCCCGGTACCGCAGCAAGCCTTCTCGCGACATCCAACGACCACCACCGGCGAAGGTCACGCATTCGATATAAGAACTCCCGTTCCCCACCCGGGGGTCAGTGCCTGCCACCACCCAGGTACTCACATATGCGTGCCGAGTCACGCTCTACTGCCCTGCATCGCCCAGCTGTTCGCCACCCCCACGCGGGTCCGCCACCCCACCGGGTTTCGTACTGGAAGGACCTCCGGGTGCCTGTCTTCACACGCTTGCGCCAGTCATCGCGGCCGGTCGGCGGCCTGTCCGAGGCCGAACCCGAGACACGGCATGACGAGAGAGCAGAAGAGGAAAGGGAGGGGAAGAGGGAGCCGGGCGGCAGATCCCGCCTCGCCCGCCTCACCCGCCTCCGCACCTGGCGCACCCGTCACCCCCGCGCCGCCCGCACCCTCCGCTGGACGACCACCACCCTCGCCGCCGCCCTGATCCTCGGTGCCCTGCTGCTGCCCAACACCCTCCCCGCCGTGGGGCCGAAGAGCTTCACGCGCATACCGGCCGAGGCGGTCATCGGGGCCGTCGTGGTGCTGTGGCTGCCGCGTCGGCCCCGGCTGGTCGCGGCGGTGCTGTACGGGCTCGGCCTGACCGCGCTGACCGCCGTGAACCTGCTCGACATGGGGTTCAACGAGTATCTGGGCCGGGGCTTCAACGCCGCGCTCGACTGGGACCTGCTGCCCGACGCCCAGGCGTACGTCGGGGACACGCTGGGCGGGGGCGTCGCGACCGCCGCCGCCGTCGGCGCGATCGTGCTGGTCCTGCTGCTGGCGGCCGTCATGGTCGCGGCGACGGTCCGGCTCAGCGACCTGCTCGTGCGCCACCGGCCCCGGGCGGCCCGGGGCGCGCTGATCGCCGGCGTCGTCTGGATCACCTGCTCCGCCCTGGGCCTGACGCTCTTCGGCGGGCCGATCGCCTCCGAGCGTGGCGCCGGAGCCCTCCGGGTGCATGCTCAGCGGACGGTGGAGTCCCTGCGCGACGAGGCGGCCTTCGCGAAGCACGCCCAGGCGGACACCTTCGGGAACACCCCGCCCGACCAGCTGCTGCCCGACCTGCGCGGCAAGGACGTGATCTTCACGTTCATCGAGAGCTACGGCCGCAGCGCCGTCGAGGACCCGATCATGGCCCCCGGCGTCGACCGCACCCTCGACACCAGTGGCAAGGCCCTGGCGAAGGCCGGCTTCGCCGCCCGCAGCGGCTGGCTGACCTCGGCGACCTACGGAGGCAGCAGCTGGCTCGGCCACTCCACGACCATGTCCGGCCTGTGGATCGACAACCAGCGCCGCTACCGCACGGTCACCGCGGGCGACCATCTCACCCTCACCAAGGCGTTCCGCAAGAGCGGCGCCTGGGACACGGTCGGCGTGATGCCCGGCGTGCAGAAGGGCTGGCCGGAGGAGAAGTGGTACGGCCTCGACAAGCTCTACGACGCCTACGACCTGGGGTACAAGGGCCCGAAGTTCAGCTGGTCGACGATGCCCGACCAGTACGCGCTGGAGGCGTTCCAGCGCCGGGTGCACGGCAAGAAGCGCGACAAGCCGCTGATGTCGTTCGTCATCCTGACCTCCAGCCACCAGCCCTGGGCGCCCCTCCCGAAGATGGTCGGCTGGGACGAACTCGGCGACGGCTCACGCTTCGACGCCATCGAGAAGGCCGGCAACAAGGCGTCGGACATCATCACCGACACCGCCAGGTCCCGGCAGGAGTACGGCAAGTCCATCCAGTACTCGGTCACCAGCCTCACCCAGTGGCTGGAGCGCTACGGCACCGACGACACCGTCCTGGTCTTCCTCGGCGACCACCAGCCCATGGCCCGGGTCAGCGGCACCCGCGCCAGCCGCGACGTGCCGGTCTCGATCGTCGCGAAGGACCCGAAGGTCCTCGACAAGGTCGCCGACTGGAACTGGACGGAGGGACTCAAGCCCGGCCGCGACGCACCGGTGTGGAAGATGAGCTCGTTCCGCGACCGCTTCCTCAAGGCGTACGGCTCCACGCCGCACCGCTCGGGAGGCTGATCAGCCGCCGGAGGTGTCGAGCTCGGCGTCCTCGCCGACCCCGGCGCAGTCGTACGGGTCCTTCAGCCAGCCGTCCGGCAGCACCACCCGGTTGTTGCCGGACGTACGGCCCCGGGGCCCGTCGGCGTCGGCGGGCCAGGGCTGGTCGAGGTCCAGCTCGTCCAGACCGGACCGCAGTTCCTCCAGCGAGGAGGTGATCGCGAGGCGCTTGCGCATCTCGGACCCGACCGCGAAGCCCTTCAGGTACCAGGCGACGTGCTTGCGGAAGTCGATGACCCCGCGCGCCTCGTCCCCGATCCACTCACCGAGCAGCGTGGCGTGCCGGACCATGACGTCGGCGACCTCGCGCAGCGCCGGGCGGGCGATGTCCTGGGTGCGCCCCTCGAAGGCGGCCACCAGGTCGGCGAACAGCCACGGCCGCCCGAGGCAGCCACGCCCCACGACGACACCGTCACACCCGGTCTCGCGCACCATCCGCAGCGCGTCCTCGGCCGACCAGATGTCGCCGTTGCCGAGCACCGGGATCTCCGGCACGTGCTCCTTCAGCCGGGCGATGGCGTCCCAGTCGGCGGTGCCGCCGTAGTGCTGGGCGGCGGTGCGGCCGTGCAGCGCGATGGAGGTGACGCCCTCCTCGACGGCGATCCGGCCGGCGTCGAGGAAGGTGATGTGGTCGTCGTCGATGCCCTTGCGCATCTTCATCGTCACGGGCAGATCGCCGGCGCCGCTGACGGCCTCGCGCAGGATGGCCCGCAGCAGGTTCCGCTTGTACGGCAGCGCGGAGCCGCCGCCCTTCCTCGTGACCTTCGGCACCGGGCAGCCGAAGTTGAGGTCGATGTGGTCGGCGAGGTCCTCTTCCGCGATCATGCGGACGGCCTTGCCGACGGTCGCCGGGTCCACGCCGTAGAGCTGGATCGACCGGGGCCGCTCCGTCTCGTCGAAGTGGATGAGCTGCATGGTCTTCTCGTTGCGTTCGACCAGCGCCCGGGTGGTGATCATCTCGCTGACGAACAGGCCCTTCCCTCCGCTGAACTCCCTGCACAGGGTGCGGAAGGGCGCGTTGGTGATCCCGGCCATGGGGGCCAGGACGACGGGGGGCTGGACGGTGTGCGGGCCGATGCGGAGGGGCGTGGACATTCCTCCATTGTGCCGTGCAATGAGGCGGTAAATTCATTAGTTAGCCACACTATCGAAATCGGCGTACGATGGCCCGCATGCCCGAGCTCAGCCCCCGCCGCCGCATGCTGGTGCTCGCGATCTGCTGCATGAGCCTGCTGATCGTGAGCCTCGACAACACGGTCCTGAACGTGGCCCTGCCCTCCATGCAGCAGGACCTGCACGCGAGCACCTCAGGTCTGCAGTGGACGATCGACGCCTACACCCTGGTCCTGGCCTCGCTGCTGATGCTCGCGGGCTCCACGGCCGACCGGATCGGCCGCAGGCGCGTCTTCATGGCGGGCCTTGTCGTCTTCACCCTCGGCTCGGTGCTCTGCTCCCTCGCACCGAATCTGGAGGCGCTGGTCGCCTTCCGGATGGTGCAGGCGGTGGGCGGCTCGATGCTGAACCCGGTCGCCATGTCGATCATCACCAACACGTTCACCGACCCACGTGAGCGGGCCCGCGCGATCGGCGCGTGGGGCGCGGTCGTCGGCATATCGATGGCCGCCGGCCCGCTGGTCGGCGGCCTCCTCGTCGAATCCGTCGGCTGGCGCTCCATCTTCTGGATCAACCTGCCGGTGGGCCTGGCCGCCCTGCTGCTCACCCTGCGTTTCGTCCCCGAGTCCCGCGCCGCCAAGGCCCGCCGCCCCGACCCGGTCGGCCAGCTCCTGGTGGTCGCCCTCTTCGGCTCTCTTACGTACGCGATCATCGAGGCGCCGAGCACGCCGTTCGCCTCGACAGCCCCGCTGGCCGTGGTGGCCCTGGCCGCTCTAGCCGGCCTGCTCTGGTACGAGCCCCGTCGGGCGGAGCCCCTGATCGACCTGCGGTTCTTCCGCTCGGCGCCGTTCAGCGGGGCCACGGTCATCGCGGTCAGCGCGTTCGCCGCGCTCGGCGGGTTCCTCTTCCTGTCCACCCTGTACCTCCAGAACGTCCGCGGCCTGACCGCCCTGGAGGCGGGACTGTGGATGCTGCCGATGGCGGCCCCGACGTTCCTGTGCGCCCCGCTCTCCGGCCGCCTGGTCGGCAGCCGGGGCCCGCGTCTGTCCCTGCTGATCGCGGGCTGCGCGATGACGGCGAGCGGCATCCTCTTCGCGGCGTTCGAGGCCGAGACCTCGAACGTCACGCTCTTCGCCGGGTACGTCCTCTTCGGCATCGGCTTCGGGTTCGTCAACGCTCCGATCACCAACACGGCGGTGTCCGGGATGCCGCGTGCGCAGGCGGGTGTCGCCGCGGCGGTGGCCTCCACGAGCCGGCAGCTCGGGCAGACGCTGGGGGTCGCGGTGGTGGGAGCGGTGCTCGCCTCCGGCGTGGGCGCGTCCTCGTACCGCGAGCTGTTCGTCCCTGCCGCCCGGCCGGGCTGGTGGATCATCGCGGCATGTGGCTTCGCGGTGCTGGCGCTGGGGGCGGTCACGAGCGGACAGTGGGCGCGACGTACGGCCGATCGGACAGCCGAGCGGCTGGAGTCGGCGGAGGTACGGGATGTGGTGGTGGCTGCGGAGCGGGCCTAGGGCGTGTACCGAAATTGGATCTTGAACGTGGGATGATCTTGATTTGCGGCAGGTGGAGATCTGACGGACACGCAATGGGCAGTGGTCGAACCGCTGTTGCCGAAGGGCAAGAAGCCCGGACGGCCGCCGACGTGGGCTAGCTGGCAGCTGATCGACGGCATACGGTTCCGGGTCCGCACCGGGTATCCGCTGCACCATTCCGGACAGGGCCGACCAGGCCCGCAACCGCAAGAAACGCGGCTTCCGCGGCGGCCGGCCACCGAAGTTCGCCCCGCGGGACTACGAGGCGCGGCACGCGGCCGGGTGCGGCATCAATCGCCTTCGTGGCCACCCGGTACGACAAGCTCGCGGTCCGCTACGAGGCGACAGTCCTCGTCGCGGCCATCAACGAGTGGCTATGACCGGCCACGTCACGATGGCGCTGCGTAACAGCGGATGGCCACTGTCTGGTGCGGGCTCCACTGCTGCTCGACTGTGGCCATCAGCTCCCAGCCCAGCCGCTCATACAGGGCTGCCGCGGCGGTATCGGATGTGACGACGTCGAGCATCGGATGCAGGCCACGACGTCGCGCTTCCTCCACTGCTTGACCGATCAGCAGTGCACCGATCCGATGTCCCCTCGCCTGCGGGGCAACGAACAGCCTGCTGACCACGGCGGTCATATCCCGCGTCGCCCCGTTCCGCTCGCTCCACAACTTCGGGGCCAGATCGCCTTCGCCGCCTTGCGACAAACTGACATGCCCAACCAGGCCGCCTTCGAGTTCGGCAACCCAGGAGCCCAGCAGGGGACCGCGTGACAGCCACTCGCCGGGCTGATCCGGCCAGTTCACCGGATAGCCATCGCGCGCATGGACCTCTGCGAGCACCCGCACGCACTCCTCGACATCGCCATCAACCCTCTGCCGGACCCAGCGGCTCGGCCTCTCGTCAGGCACCCCGGAGTTCTCGATGTTCACTCGGGCATAGAAACACAGGCCACAGAGTCACAACCAGCCACTTTCGCTACACGCCCTAGGTGGCTGTTCCGGGCCCGGACCGGTGTGCCTTGGCCGGACCTGCCCGAACGGTAGGGTCCCCATCATTCACCATGCTTCCAGGTGCCTCACAGCCGGATAACTCGCTGCCGGGCGAAGCCCTGTTGATGTTGGTCATGCTGCACACTCCTTGCTGGGAACAGACCGGATCCGCCGGATTCCTGGACGCGGGAGGCGTCATGGCGCAGATCGACACGAGCAAGGTCAGCCGTTGGGACCAGCACGGCCGCGAACACGTGGTGCGGGTGGAGCGCACCGGCGTGCAGCGCACGATCAGATGCGGCACCTGCGGCTGGCGAAGAGGTGCCCAGTTCCTGCCCTGGCTGAAGGCGGAGGAGCATCTGGCGGAGGCCCACCAGGCAACGGTGGACCCGACAGCAGCGTGATCTCGAGAGTCGAGGTGAGGGAACTGTGGTGACGCGTCGTTCGGTGATCAAGGCGGCGGGCGCGGGGGCGTTAGCGGGCGGCGTGAGCGCGTCCGCCCTGGGTGCCGCCCGGGCGGCTGAGGCCGCTGACGTCCTGGTCGTGGTCGAGAAGAGCAGCCACGCCGTCAGTTTTTACGACGTCTCCTCGGGGCGGCGTCTGAGGACCGTCGGACTGCCCGACTACCCGCACGAGATGGTCGTCGACTCACGCCGGCGATTCGCCTACGTCGGGCACTACGGAGTGCGCATGTCCTCCACCGTCGGCGAGGGCGGCGCCGCGGTCTTCGTCATCGACCTCGTCGAGCGGTCCCTGGCCCGGACCATCGACACCCGGCCGTTCAACCGTGTCCACGGCATGGGCATCGACCACCACGACCGGCTGTACGCCCTGAGCGAGGAGAAGGCGGTCCTGCTCGGCTTCGACACCCCCGCCACGGACCAGGCGCCGTCCAGGGCGGTGCCCACGCACGGGGTGAAGACCCATCTGTTCACTCTCAGCCGGGACGGCGAACGCGCCTATGTCACCGGGTTGTTGTCCCACACGGTGAGCCTCGTGCGCCCCCACGACGCCTCCGCCCCACCGCTCCTCGCCACTCCCGGCCAATTGCCCGAGAGCAGCTGTCTGAGCCGGGACGAGAAGACACTGTTCGTCGGGGCCCGGAAGAGCTCCTCCCTGGTCGCCATGGACGCGCGCACCCTGAAGGTACGGCGGAGCCGGAAGATCGGCGGAGACCCGCTGCGGGTCTACACCCTCGACGACGAACGGCTGCTGGTGACGGACATCGTCGCCAACACCCTCACCGTGTTCAGCACCGACCTGCGACCGCTCCGCTCCCTCCAGCTCGACGGAACCCCGTCCGCCGTGTCACTGCACCCGGGCAGGCCCTTGGCCTACGTGTCCCAACTGGGCACGAACCGGGTCGCCGTCGTCGATCTGGACCGGTTCACCGTCGTGGGCGACTTCGCCGCCGGACTGGAGCCGGATTCCTCGGTGCTGCTGCCGGGCGCCTGACCGTCACCATGCCGTGAACCAGACCCTGCAGAAGTCTGTGCGAGATCAGACCGTCGTGCTGTTTCCGCCTGTCGTACTGCTTCCGCCTGGTGGTCCGCCCAGGGGCGGGGTGCTTGAGTCATGCTGTGGCTGCGTGGGCTGGTGCTGCTGTGCCGCGCCGGGCGGCAGGGCGAGGGGGGAGTGCTGAACCGTCGGGGCGGGAAGATTCCGGTTCCTCCACGCGACCACCAGGCCCAGGATGGCCGCCAGGGCTGTGGCGATGAGGGCCAGCTCTTCGATCATCTTCGTGGCCCAGTCATAGGCGTCCGCGAGCCACGCGAAACCCCCTTCCTCCTGGGGCTTTTCCTTCACCTCGGCGTGGGAGATGATCGGTGGCTTCTCGTAGAGCACGGTTTCCGTGTCCTCGAAATACGAGGTCACAGTGAGTGCGAGGTTCGCCTTGCCGGATTTCTTCGCCTGCACTTCCCAGACCCAGGTCACCGCTTGGTCAGTCAGCTTGTTGGTGACATGTTGCCGTTTCGAGGAGATGGGAGTGCAGGTCACAGCACCTGAGCAGTGAAGACGCACCACGACTTGGCCGCCGGTCATCACGCTCACGCCTGCCGTTTCCTTGTCGACGTGACTCCAGCGACCATAAATCGCGGCGCGAAAGTAGACCGCCTGGCCGACAGTAAGGCGGAGCTTCTCCGGCTTGGTGTATTCCAGGCGCGCCTGGAAAAGCTGCTTCCGCGCACGGTCCAGTTCGCGGAAGAAGTCGTCGTCCATACCGCTCGCCGGCGGCTGGCCGCATGTCGCCCCGTCATAACACGGAGGGGGGCGTTGTGCCAGCTTCCATGGCTCTGCAATCCAGAACACCACCCCCGATGCAACCCATACAAGTAAGGAAGCGATGATGAGGCGGCGGCGACGTCGGCGCAGCGCGTCCCTCGCCCTGGCTCTGGCTTCCGCCGCTCTTCCCAGGCGCTCGTGTTGACCGGGTCGAACCATGCGGCCCCCTAGTGACATCGCGCCAGCCACCTGGTCCGCGAGGCAAGCACTTTACCGGCACTACGGGGTGAGTGCCGTCCGGCATCAGGGCGCTCGCAACCCCCGCACCACCAGCTCCACCACAGCCTCGAACTCCCCCTCCACACCGGGCTGCTCCCACTCCCGCGCATAACAGGGGTCGTGGAAACGCCCCGTCGCCTGGAAGACCGCGCGGGCCGAGGCCTCCGGGTCGGTGGCGGTGAAGCTGCCGGTCTCCACGCCGGCCTCGATGATGCGGGCCAGCTGAGTGGTGAGGTCGGTGATGTGCTCGCCCACCGCCGTACCGGCCTCGTCCGTGAGGACCATGTACGTGGCGAACAGCTCCGGATCGTCGCCGGCCTTGCGGCGCTTCGCGGCGAACAGCGCGGCGAGCCAGTCCCGCAGCCGGGCCTCCGGGGCGCTGCCGCCGGCGACGATGCCGGACAGCTCCCCGGACGTGCGGTCCAGCCAGCGCTTGGTGACCGCCTCGCGCAGCGCCGCCTTGGTCCGGAAGTGGCGGTAGACGCTGCCGTGGCTGACACCGAGCGCCCGGGCGACGTCCACGACGGTGGCCTTGGCCGGGCCGTGGCGCCGCAGCACCTCCTCGGTGGCCTCGAGGATACGCTCGGCGGTCAGGGTCTCGCTGGTCGGTGCCATGCCCAGACCGTACCCGGAGCCCAGTCAGCTCTCGAGGTGCGCCATCTGGGCCGCCGGGTAGCGGTCACCGGCGGCGGCTCCGGCCGGCACGGCCTCCTCGATCGCGGTCAGGTCGGCCGTGTCCAGCGTCACGTCCAGCGCGCCCAGCGCCTCCGTGAGCCGGTCGCGGCTCCGGGCGCCGATCAGCGGCACGATGTCCTCACCGCGCGAGAGCACCCAGGCGATGGCCGTCTGCGCGACGCTGACGCCCTTCTGCTCGGCGATCTTCCGCAGCGCCTCCACGAGGTTCAGGTTGTGCCGGAGGTTCTCGCCCTGGAAGCGCGGCGACATCGCCCGGAAGTCGCCCGCGCCGAGCTGCCGGTCCGCGGTGAAGTGGCCCGATATCAGGCCCCGGGAGAGCACCCCGTACGCCGTGACGCCGATGCCCAGCTCACGCGTGGTCGGCAGGATCTCGTCCTCGATGCCGCGCGATATGAGGGAGTACTCGATCTGGAGGTCGGAGATCGGCGCGGTGGCGGCGGCCCGGCGGATGGTCTCGGCGCCGACCTCGCTCAGGCCGATGTGCCGCACATAGCCCTTCTCGACCAGCTCCGCGATCGCGCCGACCGTCTCCTCGATCGGCACGTCCGGGTCGAGGCGGGCGATGCGGTAGACGTCGATGTGGTCGACGCCGAGCCGCTGGAGGGAGTACGCGGCGAAGTTCTTCACGGCGGCGGGCCGGCCGTCGTAGCCGGACCAGCCGCCGTCCGGGTCGCGCAGGGCGCCGAACTTCACACTGATCAGGGCCTGTTGCCGCCGGGTGGCGGGAGCGCTGCGCAGGGCCTCTCCGATCAGCAATTCGTTGTGGCCCATGCCGTAGAAGTCGCCGGTGTCCAGCAGGGTGACGCCCGCTTCGAGCGCCGCGTGGAGGGTCGCGACGGACTCGGCCCGGTCCGCCTCGCCGTACAGGGCGGACATGCCCATGCAGCCGAGACCGAGGGCGGAGACCTGGGGGCCGGTGGTTCCGAGGGGGCGGGTTCGCATCGTCATGCCAACCACCATGCCATGACAGCTGACATATTTCAATATCTGTCAGTCAATACTTGTCACCCCCCCACCGGCTACCCCCACCTGGTACCGGCTACCGGCTACCGGCTACCGGGCCGTGAACGCCAGCTTCGCCCCCAGCGCCACGAACGACCCCGCGAACCCCCGCCGCAGCCACGCCATCACCCGCGGCCGCCCGATGACGTGACTGCGTACCGACGCGGCCAGCACCCCGTACACGGCGAACACGACGAAGGTCGCCAGCATGAACACCCCGCCCAGCCCCAGCATCCGCACCACCGCGTGCGGCTCCCCCGGGCTCACGAACTGCGGCAGGAACGCGAAGAAGAAGATCGTCAGCTTCGGGTTGAGGATGTTGATCAGCACACCCCGCACGATCACCCGCCGCGCCGACATCGGAGCCGCCCGCTCCTCCACCACGAGCGCCTCCTTGTCCCGCACGGTCGCCCACGCCATGTAGAGCAGATAGGCGACGCCGGCGTACTTCAGCACCTCGAAGGCGGTCGCGCTGGCGTGCAGCAGGGCGGCGACGCCGGTGACCGTGGCCAGCAGATGCGGCACGATCCCGAGGGTGCAGCCGACGGCCGCGACGACACTCGCGCGGCGGCCCCGGGAGAGCGCGGCGGCGAGCGTGTAGACGACGCCGGTGCCGGGCGTGGCGACGACGACGAGGGTGGTCAGCAGAAACGCGATGGTCATGCGCTCACCCTGGCGCGGCGCCACCCCGGGAAACAGGTCCAATCGGCTGCGGCGCTGGAGGACCACTCGCCCTCGCACCACCCCCGTGAACGCGACAGTGCCGGGCCCCTCCGAAGAGGAACCCGGCACCGACGTGCACGCGAGAAGCGATCAGCAGCCGACCAGGCGGGCCGCCAGGTACCCCTCGATCTGGTCGAGGGAGACCCGCTCCTGCTTCATCGAGTCACGCTCGCGGACGGTGACCGCGTTGTCCTCGAGCGTGTCGAAGTCGACGGTCACGCAGAACGGCGTGCCGATCTCGTCCTGGCGACGGTAGCGGCGGCCGATGGCGCCGGCGTCGTCGAAGTCGATGTTCCAGTTCTGGCGAAGCGCCTGGGCGAGGCCCTTGGCCTTCGGGGACAGCTCCGGGTTCCGGGACAGCGGGAGCACCGCGACCTTCACCGGCGCGAGGCGGTGGTCCAGGCGCAGCACGGTGCGCTTCTCCATCTTGCCCTTGGCGTTGGGCGCCTCGTCCTCGAGGTAGGCGTCGAGCAGGAAGGCGAGCATCGCCCGGCCGACACCGGCCGCGGGCTCGATGACGTACGGCGTCCAGCGCTCGCCGGCTTCCTGGTCGAAGTAGGTGAGGTCCTGGCCGGAGGCCTTGGAGTGGGCACCGAGGTCGTAGTCGGTGCGGTTGGCGACACCCTCCAGCTCGCCCCACTCACTGCCGCCGAACTGGAAGCGGTACTCGATGTCGGCGGTGCGCTTGGAGTAGTGGGAGAGCTTCTCCTTCGGGTGCTCGAACCACCGCATGTTCTCTTCGCTCATGCCGAGGCCGGTGTACCAGTTCCAGCGCTGCTCCATCCAGTACTCCTGCCACTTCTCGTCCTCGCCCGGCTTGACGAAGAACTCCATCTCCATCTGCTCGAACTCGCGGGTGCGGAAGATGAAGTTGCCGGGCGTGATCTCGTTGCGGAAGGACTTGCCCATCTGGGCGATGCCGAACGGCGGCTTGCGACGCGAAGTGGTCTGCACCTGGGAGAAGTTGGTGAAGATACCCTGCGCGGTCTCGGGCCGCAGGTAGGCGACGGAGCCGGAGTCCTGCGTCGGGCCCAGGTGGGTCGACAGCAGGCCGGAGAACTGCTTGGGCTCGGTGAAGGTGCCCTTGTTTCCGCAGTTGGGGCAGTTGAGGTCCGCGAGCCCGTTCTCCGGGGCGCGGCCCTTCTTCTCCTCGTAGGCCTCCTCCAGGTGGTCCGCGCGGAACCGCTTGTGGCAGGAGGTGCACTCGGTGAGGGGGTCGGTGAACGTGGCGACGTGGCCGGAGGCGACCCAGACCTCGGGGGCCAGGATGACGGACGAGTCGATACCGACCACGTCCTCGCGCGACGTCACCATGTAGCGCCACCACTGGCGCTTGAGGTTCTCCTTGAGCTCGACACCCAGCGGTCCGTAGTCCCAGGCGGCGCGCTGACCGCCGTAGATCTCACTACAGGGGAATACGAAGCCACGGCGCTTGCTCAGGCTGACGATGGTGTCGATCTTGTCGGCGGCCACGGTGCTCTCTTCATTACGACGACGGGCGACGAAGCGAGTTGCTTCCAGCGAATGATTCAGGTTACCGGCGGGGACGCCCCTCCAATCAAATCGCTCCCCCCTGAGCGACCGCCAGAGGGCCGTGGGCCCTGTCTCCGGGCCCCGTTCAGGACGTTTGTTGACAACGGTTTCCATATTTGTTGAAAATGAGTGTCATGAACGTACGACGACGCCTCATACCCGCCGCCGCGGCCGCCTCTCTCGGCCTCGGCTCTCTGACCGCCTGCTCCAGCGACAGCGCGGCGACGGGCAACACGGAGAAGTTCGACGTCGTCGCGTCGTTCTACCCGATGGCGTTCCTCGCCGAGCAGATAGGCGGCGACCACGCGAACGTCACCAGTCTGACCGAGCCCGGCCAGGAACCGCACGACCTGGAGATCAGCACCCAGCAGCGCGCCCAGCTCGAGGAGGCCGACGCGGCGCTCTTCCTCAAGGGGCTCCAGCCCGCCGTCGACGAGGCCGTCTCGCAGACCGGCATCAAGACGAAGATCGACGCGGCCGGCCTGACCACCCTCGAGGACCACGGCAGCACCGAGCACGAGCACGCCGGCGAGGGCGAGGAGGGGCACGCCGAGGAGGAGGAGCACGCCCGCGACCCGCACATCTGGCTGGACCCGGTGAAGTACGCCGAGGTCGCCGAGGGCGTGGGCAAGGCCTTCGAGAAGGCCGACCCGGACCACGCCGCCGACTACAAGAAGAACACCGCGGCCCTGGTCAAGAAGCTGAACGGCCTCAACGGCGAGTTCGAGAACGGCCTGAAGGACAGCAAGACCAAGGTCTTCTTCACCAACCACGCCGCCTTCGGCTACCTCGCCGAGCGCTACGGCCTCACCCAGGAGGCCATCTCCGGCCTCGACCCCGAGAGCGAGCCCAGCGGCGCCCGGGTCAAGGAGCTCCAGCAGGAGGCCAAGGCCGACGGCGTCACCACCGTCTTCTACGAGACACTGGTCTCCGACAAGACCGCGAAGACCCTCGCCAAGGACGCGAAGCTCAAGACGGACGTCCTCGACCCGCTCGAGGGCATCACCGACAAGTCCCGCGGCGACGACTACTTCCAGGTCATGGAAGCCAACCTCAAGGCCCTTCAGGCGGCCCTGGGAGCCAAGTGATCGACCCATCGGAGGACGGCATGAACGAGCCCGTCGTATCCCTGCGCGGCGTCCGCGCGGACCTGGGCTCGCGCCCCGTCCTGCGCGGCATCGACCTCACCGTGCACCACGGTGAGGTCGTCGCGCTGCTCGGCGCGAACGGCTCCGGCAAGTCCACAGCCGTGCGCAGCATCATCGGCCAGGTGCAGACGGGCGCCGGCGAGATCGAGCTGTTCGGCACGGACCGCGGGCGGTTCCGCGACTGGCACCGCGTGGGCTACGTCCCGCAGCGCACCACGGCAGCGGGAGGCGTGCCCGCCACGGTGACCGAGGTGGTCTCCTCGGGCCGTCTGTCCCGGGCCCGCTTCGGCGTGCTGCGCAAGGCGGACCACGCGGCCGTGCGCGCGGCCCTGGAGCTCGTCGGCATGGCGGACCGGGCCAAGGACTCGGTCGACGCCCTCTCGGGCGGCCAGCACCAGCGCGTCCTGATAGCCCGCGCGCTCGCCTCCGAGCCGGAACTGCTGATCATGGACGAGCCGATGGCCGGTGTCGACCTGGCCAGCCAGGAGGTGCTCGCGCACACGCTGCGCGAGCAGGTCTCCCAGGGCACCACCGTGCTGCTCGTGCTGCACGAACTGGGCCCCCTGGAGCCCCTCATCGACCGGGCGGTCGTCCTGCGTGACGGCTGCGTCGTGCACGACGGCCCGCCCCCCAAGGCGGTCGGGCAGCACGCCCTGCCCGGCCACGACCACGTACACCCGCACGCACCCGCGGGCCACGAACCGATCCGCACGGGACTGCTGAGCTGATGGAGATCCTCGACTACGCCTTCATGCAGCGGGCGCTGCTCGCCGCCGTCCTGGTCGGCATCACGGCCCCCGCGGTGGGCATCTACCTGGTCCAGCGCCGCCAGGCCCTGATGGGCGACGGCATCGGCCACGTGGCGATGACCGGCGTCGGCCTCGGCTTCCTGCTGACCTGGTCCCCGGTGTGGATGGCGACCCTCGTCTCCGTCCTCGGCGCGGTCCTCATGGAGCTGATCCGCTGGTACGGCAAGACCCGCGGCGACATCGCCCTCGCGATGCTGTTCTACGGCGGCATGGCCGGCGGTGTGATGTTCATCAACCTCGCGCCGACGGGCTCCAACGCCAACCTGACGTCGTACCTGTTCGGCTCCCTGTCGACGGTGTCCGAGTCGGACGTCACGGCGATCTGCGTGCTGGCCGCCTTCGTCGTCCTGGTCACGCTCGGCCTGCGCCGGCAGCTGTTCGCGGTCAGCCAGGACGAGGAGTTCGCCCGGGTGACGGGCCTGCCGGTGCGCGCCCTGAACCTGCTGACGGCGATCACCGCGGCCGTCACGGTGACGGTGGCGATGCGCGTGGTGGGCCTGCTGCTGGTCAGCGCGCTGATGGTGGTGCCCGTCGCGGCGGCCCAGCAGATCAGCCGCAGCTTCGCGGCCACGTTCGCGATCGCCGTGGCCATCGGCGTGAGCGTGACGATCGGCGGCACGGTCACCTCGTACTACCAGGACGTCCCGCCCGGTGCGACGATCGTGTTGCTGACCATCGGCGCGTTCATCGTGCTGACGGCACTCGCGGCTCCGCTGACCCGGCGCCGCGCCCGCGCCCGAGCTTCCGAGCAATCCGCCCATGACCCCGCCGAGTGCGCGATTCCGGGTACTCGGGGGGCGGCCGACGAAGTCGGCGTCTGACCGCCCCCACCCCGGGCTGGCACAATGACCCGGGCAAGGCAGACGTGAGGAGGCAACGGTGACGACCGCTGGACCGTCCGTGAAGGGCCGCGCCACCCGGCAGCGGGCCGCCGTGTCGGCGGCCCTTGAAGAGGTCGACGAGTTCCGCAGTGCGCAGGACCTGCACGACATGCTCAAGCACAAGGGCGACTCGGTCGGGCTCACCACGGTCTACCGCACGCTGCAGTCCCTCGCCGACGCCGGTGAGGTCGATGTCCTGCGCACCGCGGACGGTGAGTCCGTGTACCGGCGTTGCTCCACCGACGACCATCACCATCACCTCGTGTGTCGCACCTGCGGCAAGGCCGTCGAGGTCGAGGGTCCGGCCGTGGAGAAGTGGGCGGAGGCCGTCGCCGCGGAGCACGGGTATGTGAACGTGGCTCATACGGTGGAGATTTTCGGGACCTGTGCGGAATGTGCAGCTTCTGACCGGTGAGTCGTCGGCTGCGGGTGCGCTGTGGTCGTTCGCGCAGTTCCCCGCGCCCCTGAGGTCAGTGGCGTTCAGCTTCGTTTGAAGCAGCTCTCGAGCAGCGACAGGGCGGCGGAGGCGAGGGGGACGACGCCGCTGGAATCCACACCCATGCCACCAGCACAGCGGCGGTACGGCCCGGCTGCCACCGGAGGGGCTGCCGGGCCCAGGGATGCCGGTGGGACCTAGTCCTGCTTGCCCTCCATGGCCAGCAGCTCCTCGTTCGGGATGGCCCCGCCGAACCGCCGGTCGCGCGAGGCGAACTCCAGGCACGCCCGCCACAGGTCGCGCCGGTCGAAGTCCGGCCACAGCACGTCCTGGAAGACCATCTCGGCGTAGGCGCTCTGCCAGATCAGGTAGTTGGAGGTGCGCTGCTCACCGCTCGGGCGCAGGAACAGGTCCACGTCCGGCATGTCCGGGTAGTACATGTACTTCGAGAAGGTCTTCTCGTTGACCTTGGAGGGGTCGAGCTTCCCGCTCTTCACGTCCTCGGCCAGCGCCTGCGCGGCGTCGGCGATCTCGGCCCGTCCGCCGTAGTTCATGCAGAAGTACAGGGTCAGCCGGTCGTTGTTCTTGGTCTGCTCCTGGGCGATCTGCAGCTCCTTGGCCACGGAACGCCACAGCTTCGGCATCCGGCCCACCCAGCGCACCCGGATGCCCAGCTCGTCGAGCTGGTCGCGGGTCTTGCGGATGAAGTCCCGGTTGAAGTTCATCAGGAAGCGCACCTCGTCAGGCGACCGCTTCCAGTTCTCGGTGGAGAAGGCGTACAGGGAGATCGCGCCGACACCCATCTCGATGGCGCCCTGGAGCACGTCCAGCACCCGCTCGGCGCCGACCTTGTGACCCTCGGTGCGCGGCAGCCCCCGGTCCTTGGCCCATCGTCCGTTGCCGTCCATGACGATCGCCACATGCTTCGGTACGAGCTCTCCGAGCTTCGGCGGCCGTGCGCCGGACGGGTGCGGCTCCGGCGTCCTGTACTCCCGGCGCTGGCGCCCCAGGATCCCGCGTACGGCCATGTGTCTCTCGCTCCTCGTGCTTGCTTGCAATACGTCTGTACGGGCGCGCCTACTTCTCCACGTACCGCAGGGAACGCAGCCCGCGCTCCATGTGCCAGTGCAGATACGCGGACACCAGCCCGCTGCCCTCGCGGACGTACCGCGCCTCGCACGCGTCCGCGGTCTCCCAGTCTCCCGTAAGCAGCGCGCCGAGGAGTTCGAGGGCCTGGGGCGAGGGTACGACGCTGCCGGGCACCCGGCAGTCCACGCAGACGGAACCGCCCGAGGCGACCGAGAAGAACCGGTTGGGCCCGGGCATCCCGCATTTCGCGCAGTCCGTGAAGCTCGGGGCGTACCCGTTGACGGCGAGGGAGCGCAGCAGGAAGGCGTCGAGCACGAGATGCGGGGCGTGCTCTCCCCGGGCGAGGGTGCGCAGCCCGCCGACGAGCAGCAGATACTGCTGCACGGCCGGCTCCCCCTCATGATCGGTGAACCGCTCGGCGGTCTCCAGCATGACGGTCCCGGCGGTGTACCGCGCGTAGTCGCTGACGATCCCGCCGCCGTACGGCGCGATGGTCTCACTCTGCGTGCACAGCGGCAGTCCCCGCCCGACGAGCTCGCTCCCCTTCGCGAAGAACTGCACATCGACGTGCGAGAAGGGCTCGAGGCGCGCACCGAACTTCGACTTAGTCCGGCGCACGCCCCGGGCCACGGCCCGTACTCGTCCGTGACCGCGTGTGAGCAGCGTGATGATCCGGTCCGCCTCACCCAGCTTCTGGGTGCGCAGCACGATGCCGTCGTCGCGGAACAGACTCATGACGTCATTCTCGCAGGGTCACCGGGTCGCCCGGGTCAAGGGACCTCACCCCTGCTGCGGGCGTTGGCGTACGCCGTAGCCGCGCTCAGCCGCTCGGCCGGGGTGGCGTGCCGGACGGCACCGGGGTCCACGTCCCATTCCTTCCCGCCCCCGTACGGCCGCAGCTGCACGTAGGGCCCCTCATGCCCCATGACGATGCCGATGCGTCCGCTACGGGTGTCCACGACATACGCGCCGACCGGGGGCTTCATCGCAGCACCGCCGCGAGCCGCCGGGCGGTCTCCACGGAACACCGGCCCAATTCCACGAGCGGACAGGGTGCTTCCCGCGCAAGACTCACCGGGTCCAGACCCAGTGACGGCAGGGTAATTCCCGCCTTGGCGAGTTCTGCCCGCAATTCTTTCACCGCGTCCTCCGCTTCTTCGACGCAGTGCGCCGAGTGTCGTGCCTCCACGGTGCTCCCCTTCCTTTTGCAGTTTCACTCTTCGCATCCCTACGGTGACGCTCCGCGCCTACACTCGGGAGAGGTCTGTGCCCTACAACTGCGGGGCAGCACAAAGGGGTTCGGCAATGGCCAACGGTTCTCGGCAGGCGGCATGGGAGTTCTTCGGCACGGAGCTCAAGCGGCGGAGGGAGGACGCGGGGATCACCCAGGTGGAGCTGGGGTCGCGGGTTTTTGTCTCCGGCGGATACATCGGCCAGTTCGAACAGGCCATTCGCAAGCCGCAGTTGGATGTGGCGCAGCGCATCGACGGGGTGCTGCAAACCGACGGTATTTTCGAGCGGCTGTGCAGGAAGCTGATTGACGATAAGCGGTATGCGGATTATTTCGCGAGGGTTGTGGAGCTTGAGCGGCAGGCAGCGCAGATCTGCGAGTTCGCACCGACGCTTGTGCCGGGGCTTCTACAGACGGCCGGGTACGCCAGGGCAGTCACCGTGGCGGCGAACCCGTTCGTCACAGACGACTACATCGAGGAGAAGGTCACGGCCCGTCTGGAAAGGGCACAGATCCTCGCGGACGCTACAAGGCCCGAGTATTGGGTGATCCTGCACGAGAACGTGCTGCGGATGCCGGTCGGCGGTCGTGAGGCGATGGCTGCCCAACTGGACCACATCGCCCGCCTGATGCGGGAGCGTCAAGTGATGGTGACGGTGCTGCCGTACTCGGCAGGTGCCCACCCCTCCATGGGTGGGATGCTGACGCTCATGCGGTTCGACGACGCACCGCCCGTCGCCTATACAGAGACGTCGTTTTCGGGGACGTTGGTGGACGACCCGAGCGTGGTGAAGAACGCACAGCGCGCTTACGATCTGCTCAGGGTCGCCGCACTGTCTCCAGAGGCGTCCCTGGCCCTGATCGAATCCGCGGCTGAGGACTACAGACGATGCACGAGGACGACCTGAGCAACGCCTGCTGGCGAAAGAGCAGCTACAGCAACGGCGAGGGCGGCAGTTGCGTCGAGATCGCCGACGGAGTCCCCGGCGCTGTCCCCGTCCGCGACAGCAAGCTGGCCGACAGCCCTGTCGTCCTCGTCGGGGCCAGCGCCTGGGCGGAGTTCATACGTCACCACCGCCGCTGACATAATCCGGCCGTGGACGCGCGATGGGCCATGCGCCCGGCCGAGCCGGCAGACCTCGAGCCGATCGTGGAGATACGGGCCGTGGTCATGCGCCCGGACCTGGAACGGCTGGGCCGCTACGACGAGTACCGGGTCAGGCAGCGTCTACGGGATGCCTTCTGCCCGGAGCACACGTCGGTCATCGAGGCCGACGGCACGCTCGTAGGCAGCGTCGCGCTGCGCCCCTCCGAGAACGGCCACTGGCTGGAGCACTTCTACCTCAGCCCGGACGTCCAGGGCCGAGGCCTTGGTTCGGCGGTCCTGCGAACCCTGTTGGCCCGAACCGACGCCGACGCCGAACTCGTACGCCTGAACGTCCTCCAAGGCAGCCCGGCCCGTCGCCTCTACGAACGCCACGGCTTCACGGTGGAAACCCAGGACCCGGTCGACATCTTCATGGTGCGCCGGCCCGGCAAGAGTCCGCGAGCGACCCCCTGGGGGTAATCCCCCTGGAACATCGGGGAGTTACCCGGATGTGACCGTGTGTCCAGGTCCGCCAGGCTGCTGGACATGAAGCAGATCACGAAGTACGCGGCGCTGGCCGCCGCCGTCGGTGTCGTGCTCGGCCTGGCCGGGCCTGGCGGCGCCTCCGCCACTCCCGCCGGCCCCCTCAAGTGGACCAAGTGCGAGGGCACCGGCCTCGACCCCCGTCAGCAGTGCGCCACCGTCGACGTGCCCATGGACTACTCCGATCCGGACGGCAGGAAGATCCAGATCGCCGTCTCCCGTATCCCCGGTGAGAAGCCCTCGGCCCACCGAGGCGCGCTGTTACTCATCCCGGGTGGCCCCGGTGGGGACAGTCTCGCCGACCCCTCCGGCAAGGGGCGGAAGCTGCCGCAGAGTGTGCGGGACGCCTACGATCTCGTCGGGTTCGCGCCTCGCGGCATGGCGCCTTCCACCGCCGCCGACTGTAAGCTCGACCCCGCCGACCTCGGCATGACGAAGCTCCTTCCCTGGCCGGCCCCGGACGGATCCGTCGCCGAGAACATGGCCACCGCCCGGCGTACGGCGGAGGCCTGCGCACGCAAGGGCGGAGAGCTCATCCGGCACATCAGCACCGCCAACGAGGCCCGCGACCTCGACCGCGTCCGGGCCGCCCTCGGCGAGACCAAGCTGTCCGCCTGGGGCGTCTCGTACGGCACCTACGTAGGCGCCGTGTACAGCCAACTGTTCCCGCACCGTACCGACCGCATCGTGCTGGACAGCAACAACAACCCCGACCCCACCCGGGTGACCCGCAACTGGCTCGCCGCGTTCGAGGTCGGCGTCGAGGACAACTTCCCGGAGTTCGCCAAGTGGGCTTCCAGGCCCGGCAACCCGCATCGGGTCGCCGCTACGCCCGCCGAGGTGCGTTCCGGCTTCCTGCGCCTCGCCGCCCGGCTGGACCGCCATCCCCTCCCCTGGCCCGGCGCCGACCCGGACCGGCTGGACGGCAATGTCCTGCGCCAGACGATGCTGTCCAGCCTCTACGACCCCGACGACTACCCGACCCTGGCCAAGACCATCCTGGCCGCCCGCAAGGGCACCGTGCCACCCGTGCCCGAGGCCCCGCCCGAGTCGGTGCTCCAGAACGTCGCCGCGGTCGGCGTCGGCACCATCTGCAATGACGTCGACTGGCCCGAGTCGGCCTCCGCGTACCAGAAGGGCGTCGACGACAGCCGGGCCAAGTACCCGCTGACCGCGGGCATGCCGCGCGGACCGATGGTGTGTGCGGCCTGGCCCTACGAGCCGAAGGAACCGGCCGTACGCGTCACCGACCGCGGGCCCTCCAACATCCTGCTCGTGCAGAACGAGCGCGATGTCGCCACCCCGCTCGCGGGAGCCCGGAAGCTGCGCCAGGCCCTCGGCGGCCGGGCCGTCATGGTCACCGTGAACTCCACCGGCCACGACGCCTACCTCGCCAACGGCAACGCCTGCGGCGACCGGACCGTCTCCCGCTTCCTGGCGACGGGCGAGCGCCCGGACCGGGACACCTACTGCGCCTAGTTCAACGCTGGGCGAGGGGTGCCGGGGCCTCCTGGATGGCCCAGCCGTTGCCGTCGGGGTCCTGGAAGAAGAGGAAGGAGTTCCAGCCCTCCTCGCCCCGGCCCTCCGCCCAGCCGGACGCGCTCACGTGCAGGACCGGCGATACCTCCACCCCGCGTCCCACCAGCTCCGCCCTGGCCTTCTCGATGTCCGTGACACAGAGCTGGAGACCCCGCAGCGCCCCGGGGGTCATGGGCGGCTGCCCCGGTGCGTCCGGCATGCCGGATTCCAGCACGATGGAGCAGCGGGAGCCGGGCGGCGTGAGCTGGACGAAGCGGCCCACGCCCTCGAAGAACGAGGCGTCGATCTCGGCGCGGAAACCGCACCGGTCCACGTAGAAGGCCTTGGCCCGGTCCAGGTCGGTGACCGGTACGGCGACCACCTCGAGGGTCCATTCCATAGGCGCACCTCCTCAGCCATGGTCCCTCCGCGTCCCGGGCCGCGCGCGTCGGGCGTAACGGCGGGCCACCGCGTGGAACGCCTCCTTCGGCTCCCAGTGCCAGCCGGAGGCGGGGTCGTCCGGACGGTCCTTGATCGCCTTGGTGATGGCGTACGCCGCCATGTCGAGGTCGAGACGGGGCTCGTCCGGGCGGTGCGGGGCGTCCGCGCTGATGAACTCGAAGGTCATCGCCGCGTACAGGCCCATCGACGCGAAGACGTCCAGCAGTTCGCCCACGTAGTCCGCCTGGACGCGCTCACTGCGGACCAGGTCCCCCTTGATCTCCGGCGGCTCCTTGTCATAGTCGACGACGTCCCAGCCCATGCCGCCCGCCTCGGGGGCACCGACGTACGCGCACGTGCCGAACTCGGTGATGGCGAGCGGCTTGCCCCAGCGCAGGTACTGCTTCAGCTCCCGGACGTAGTCGGACCGCTTCTCGAAGTACGAGTAGTAGTCGATGCCGACGATGTCGAAGAGGCTCCAGTCCGGGTCGTCGATGCTCTGGGCGGCGGCGTAGCTGAGGTTGCCCTTGAAGACGGAGCGGCCGACCTTGGCGGCCTTCGCCGTGAACTCGGCGAGGCGGCGCAGCGTACGCGGCCAGTCGACCGTGCCGTTCTGGAGGTGCCTGATGCGGTCCAGGGCCGTCTCGCCCGGCAGGATGCCGGGGACGAACAGCCAGAACTCGCAGCCGACGCTGAAGTCGACACTCGCGCCCTGCCGCCGCAGCCGCTCCGCGAACCGGCCGGTCTCGGCCAGGTGTTCCAGGATGTCCCGCTGCGGGGCGTCCCCGAGGGTCGGCTGCAGCCAGACGTGCAGCCCCCGTTCGGCGGCCTCGGCGGCGGTGGCGGTGAGCCGTTCGACGCCGTCCCCCGTGACGTCGATGGTGTCGGCGTGCAGGTCGTCACGGATGGCCCGCACATCCGCCCGCATCCGGCGCGCACTCCACGCGGTGCCCGGTGTCTCCCCCGCCCCGACGGTGTAGACGACGCCTTGCCGGCGCAGCCCCCGGCCGTGCCCGGCTTCCGTCGCCAGGGCCTGCCCCGCCGGGCCCACCGCTCCGGCGACCCCCACCGCCGCCGCCCCGGCCAGGAACCGCGCCCGGCTGATCCCGTTCGTCTGCTTGTTCCCCTTGGTCTCTTCCATGCCGTTCACTGTGCCGACGCGGGTGCCGGGTCCGCTGTCGGCCGTCGGTCTACGGCGGCGCGACCAAGGTATGAGGTGCCGCGCCGAAGGAGAGGCCCGTCAGGCCCGTCAGGCCCGTCCCTCGCCGAACCGGCGTACGTACCGCCGCTGCCAGGGCGTTTCCACCGCGTGCCGGTCGTAGTGCCGGCGGACGTACGCCACCGCCTCCTCGGCGGGTACGCCGTCCAGGACGGCGAGGCAGGCCAGGGCCGTGCCCGTGCGGCCGCGTCCGCCGCCGCAGGCGATTTCCACGCGCTCCCCGGCGGCCCGTTCCCAGGCGTCGGCCAGCACCGCGCGGGCGGCGGCCCGGTCCGACGGGAGGCGGAAGTCGGGCCAGCGGATCCAGCCCGACTCCCAGGGGACCTCGGGCGGCTGCCTGCCGAGCAGGTAGACGCCGTGGGTGGGTACGGGCGCGCCGGGTTCCAGGGGGCGGCGGAGGCCTCGCCCGCGGACCAACCGGCCGGAAGGCAGTCTCAGGACGCCGGCGTCACTCTCGTTCCACAGCTCGGTCACGCCCCTCATCATGCTCCGCGCCCGCTCGGCAGGGAGCCGAATCACCCCGGAGCGGAATCACCCCACCCCCCGCGACTCCTCCGCCGCCCGCGCCTCGATCCCCCGGAAGTGGACCGCCATCGCCCGCTGCGCGCCCTCCACGTCGCGGGCGCGCAGGGCGGTGACGATGTCGCGGTGGCGGCGGACCGTGATCTCGGGGGTCGGGTCGTCGGTCCAGCCGCGGGCGCCGGAGACCCGCCGGAAGACGGTCCAGAAGGCGCCGAGGAGCTGGGGGACGAGGGCGTTGCCGAGGGAGGCGTACAGGGCCTCGTGGAACTCTCGGTCGAGGTCGGGGAAGGTGCTGCCCATGCGGCCCGTGCCGCCCGCGGACTCCATGCGGGTCACCACGCCCTCCAGGTTGTCCAGTTCCGCCTCGGTGAGTGTCGCGGCGACCCGGCGGATCAGGCCCTCCTCCAGCACCGCGCGGACCTGAAGGATCTCGGCGAGGGCGCCGGTGTCGTCGTCGTGCCGGGCCAGGGTGCGGAAGGTCAGGCCGTCGACGAGCGGGGTGAGGGAGGCCTTGCCGACATAGGTGCCGTAGCCGTGTCTGATCTCGACGATGTCGAGGGCCTGGAGGGCCTTGAGGGCCTCGCGGACGGAGTTGCGGCTGACACCGAGGGTCTCCATCAGCTCGGCCTCGGTGGGCAGCGGCGCGCCGGCGGTGAGTCTGCGGTCGAGGATGAGCTGGACGACCTGGCGCTGTATCCGGCTGGTCCTGGGCTCCTCGGACATGCGCCGCATCGTACGCGCCCCAGACGTCCCACGTCCCACCTCTGGCGGTACCCAGTGCCGGGCCCGCCCTGATAGGCCGTCAACTCACGCCATTTCACAGTGCCATTGGTGCGACCTCTGGCAGATACGCCATTCGTGTGCGACCCCTTGACCGCCCTCACGCCCCCTCCTATCGTCGCGCTGACCGCCCGGACGTAGGACGTCGTATCTCCCTCCCTCCTTCACACCTTTCCAGACCTCTCCCTCTGGAGGACCCGTGCGCGACGTGACCCATGACGTACCGGCGCCGCACCGCCGGACGTTCCTGAAGTACACCGGCGCGCTGGGCGCTGCCGCCGCCGTCTCCGCGTCGCTGTCGGCCTGTTCGTCCGGGCCGGAGTCCACCAACGAGACCGGCGGGGGCGACGGCGAGAACCCGACGCTCACCGCGGTGATCGGCTACGGCAACGACGGCAGCTGGGACCCGACCCAGACGGCGTCCGCGTTCTGCATGGCCGCCAACAACCACATCTACGAGGGTCTGCTGGACACCGATCCGATCTCCCGAGAGCCGTACGCGGCCCTGGCGACCGAGGTGCCCAAGGACCCGGACAGCACGTCCTGGAAGTTCGCGCTGCGGGCCGGTGCGAAGTTCCACGACGGGAAGCCCGTGACCGCCGACGACGTGGTGTTCGTCTTCGAGCGGATCCTCGACCCGGACACCCAGACCCTCGCCAAGGGCTTCTTCGCGAGCTGGCTGAAGGAGGTCCGGAAGATCGACGCGCGGAACGTGGAGCTCGTGCTCAAGTTC
The DNA here is from genome assembly GCF_036014075.1 of Streptomyces violaceus. NCBI lineage: Bacteria > Bacillati > Actinomycetota > Actinomycetes > Kitasatosporales > Streptomycetaceae > Streptomyces > Streptomyces violaceus. Next base: position 6,082,124 of record NZ_CP107911.1, on the reverse strand, counting down.
CCGTTCCCGGACGGGCTCGCACGGCTGACGCTCGCCAAGATCATGCCGAAGCACGTGTTCTCCAAGCCGGGCGGCTGGGACGAGGCCATCAAGGGGCTGGCCGTCGGGTCGGGGCCGTACCGCCAGACCGCGCACCACCCCAAGTCGAACACCACCTTCGAGGCGTTCGCCGACTACAACGGGCCGCGCAAGCCCGCCTTCCGGAAGATGAACTGGCTGACCATCGTGGACGCGGCGCCCCGCGTCGCGAAGATCTCGGGGTCGAGCGCGGGGGCCCAGATCGCGGACAACATCCCGTACGCCAACATCGGGCAGTTGGAGAGCGGCGGTCTGACCGTCGCCGGCGGGGCCGGGATGAACAACCTGTTCCTGATGTTCAACACGAAGCACAAGCCCTTCGACGACGTACGGGTGCGCCAGGCCCTGCACTACGCCATCGACACCGGCAAGATGGTGGAGGTCGCGCTCAAGGGGCGGGGGAAGCCGGCGAGTTCCTTCCTCGACGAGAGCAACCCGTCCTACCGCCGGGCCAAGGCCGTCTACGACTACGACCCGGACAAGGCGAAGGCGCTGCTCAAGGCCGCCGGGGTCAAGGGGCTGAGCATCGAGATCCTCGCGGTGAACGTCAGCTGGATCGTGGACTGCCTGCCGACCATCAAGTCCTCCTGGGACGCGATCGGGGTCCGCACGACCCTGTCGCCGCAGGAGACCACGGCCGTCTTCACGAAGATGGACCAGAAGCAGGACTACCAAGTGGTCGCCGCCGCCTCCAACCCCAACCAGTTCGGTCTCGACGCCGATCTGATCATGCACTACAACTACGGGCCCGAGAACCTGTGGATGCAGTACACACGCTGGGCTGGCGACTCCGTCGCCAAGGCGCTCTTCAGGGACATGGACCGGGCCACCCGGGAGCCGGACGCCGGGAAGAAGAAGACGATGGTCCAGGACTACATCGACGTCGTCGCCGAACAGGCCGTGCTCTACCCGGTCGTCCACAACGAGCTGATGACGGCCTGGAACCCCAAGCGGCTCAGCGGGATAAGGCCACAGCCGTACCCCGGCATCAACCTCCTCCAGGCCAAGTGGGCCTGACGGACAGGAGGGCCTTCGCCACGTGATCGCCGTCGTACGGATTCTGCTCCGCCGTATCGCCCTGCTCGTGCCGCTGATGCTCGGCATCGTGCTGTTCGTGTTCCTGGTGATGCGGTTCTCGGACGTCGACCCGGCGTCCGCGTTCTTCCAGGGCGCCAACCCGACACCCCAGCAGCTGCACGACTTCCGGGAGGAACACGGCCTGCTCGACCCGCTGCCCGTGCGCTACGTCGACTTCGTCGCCGACGTGCTGCACGGCGACATGGGCACCAGCGCGCTGACCCGGGCGCCGGTGATCGACCAGGTCACCACCGCGCTGCCGCTCACCCTCCAGCTCACCTTCCTGGGGCTGGGCGTCGCGGTCGTCCTGTCCCTGGTGGGCGGGGTGACCGCGGCGATCTACCGGGACCGGCTGCCCGACCAGATCATCCGGGTGGTGTCGCTGACCGGCGTCGCCGCGCCCGGCTTCTGGCTGGCCCTGCTGATGATCCAGTACCTGGCCGTCGAGCTGGGCTGGTTCCCTACCGGCGGCTACATCAACCCGGCCGACTCCTTCACCGGCTGGCTGAAGACCATGACGCTCCCCGCCCTCGCGCTCTCCCTTCCGGTGGCGGCGCAGCTGACCCGGATCGTGCGGACGGCCGTGGTGGAGGAACTGGACAAGGACTACGTACGGACGGCGATCGGGAGCGGGCTGCCGCCGCGGGTGGTGGTCGGGCGAAACGTCCTTCGGAACGCCCTGATCAACCCCCTCACCGTGCTCGGCCTGCGCGTCGGCTATCTCCTCGGCGGCGCGGTCGTCATCGAGACGATCTTCTCGCTGCCCGGCATGGGCAAGCTGATGATCGACGCCGTGAAGAACGGCGATCCGGCCGTCGTCCAGGGCGTCGTCCTGACCACTGCGGCCGGGTTCGTCGTCGTGAACCTCGTCATCGACGTCCTCTACCTGCTGGTCAACCCGCGACTGAGGGATGCGACCACGTGATGACCCGCATGATGTCCCGCAAGAGCCTCGCCGAGGCGCTGTCCCGGCCCGGCGTGCGGCTGCGCGGCCTGCGCCGGCTGCCGTTGCTGTCGAAGGTCGCCGTCTGCTTCCTGGCGGTCGTCGTCCTGATGGCGCTGCTCGCGCCGGTCCTCGCCCCGCACGATCCGCTCGACCAGCAGCCGCCGGTCGACGGCACCGGGCATCCGTCCGCCGCGCACTGGATGGGCCAGGACAGCCTCGGCCGGGACATCCTCAGCCGGCTGATGTACGGGGCGCGCTGGTCGCTGGCGATCGGGCTCGGCGCCACCGGTCTGGCGCTGGTGGCCGGCGCGCTGCTCGGGGCCGTCGCCGCCACCTCGCGCAAGGCGGTCGACGAGACGCTGATGCGCTGTCTGGACGTCGTGATGGCGTTCCCGGGCATCGCCCTGGCCGCCGTGCTGGTGGCGGTGTTCGGCGGTGGCATCACGGTGCTGATCTGCGCGATCGCGTTCCTGTTCACCCCGCCGGTGGCACGGGTGGTCCGGGCGAACGTCCTCGACCAGTACGGCGAGGACTATGTGACGGCGGAACGGGTGATCGGCGCCCGGACCCCGCACATCGTGCTGAAGCACGTCGCGATCAACTGTGCCGCGCCGGTGCTGGTGTTCTGCACGGTCCAGGTCGCCGAGGCGGTGGTCTTCGAGGCGTCGCTGTCCTTCATCGGGGCCGGTGTACGGCCGCCCGACCCGTCCTGGGGCAGTGTCATCGCGGACGGCAAGAACATGGTGCTGACCGGGGGCTGGTGGGCGACCGTGTTCCCCGGGCTGCTGATGCTGGTCACGGTGCTGTCGCTGAACATCCTGTCCGAGGGCGTGTCCGACGCGTGGGCGGCCCCGTCGGCGCGGGAGGTGGAAGCGCCCGGCGACGACCGGCTCCAGGCGCCGGAGCCCGGCAGCGGGGAGGTGGTGCGGCTGCCCGGCCTGGCGGAGGCGGCCCGGCGGCTGCGGGCCCGGGCGCGCCGTCTGCCCCGGGACGGGCAGCCGGTGCTGGCGGTGGAGAACCTCGCCATCGGCTTCGACCAGCGGCACGGCGGCGTGGACATCGTGGACGGCATCAGCTTCGAGGTGCATCCCGGTGAGGTGCTGGGCCTGGTAGGCGAGTCGGGCTGCGGCAAGTCGCTGACCGCGCTGGCGGTCATGGGCCTCCAGCCGAAGGGAGCGCGCGTCAGCGGACAGGTGCGCTTCCAGCAGCGGGATCTGATCGCCGAGCCGATGCGCGTACGCCGCAGGCTCCTGGGCCACGAGATGGCGATGATCTACCAGGACGCGCTGTCGTCGCTGAACCCGGCGATGACGATCCGCGCCCAGCTCAAGCAGGTCGTCCGGCGCGGCGGGCGGCGCGGTCCGGCCGAGTTGCTGACGATGGTCGGCCTCGACCCCGAACGCACCCTGCGCAGCTACCCGCACGAGCTGTCCGGCGGGCAGCGCCAGCGCGTCCTGATCGCCATGGCCCTGTCCCGCGACCCGAAGCTGATCGTCGCCGACGAGCCGACGACCGCCCTCGACGTCACCGTGCAGGCCCAGGTCATAGAGCTGCTGCTGCGGCTGCGCGAGGAGCTGGGCTTCGCGCTGATCCTCGTCTCGCACGACCTGGCGCTGATCGCGGACGTCACCGACCGGGTGGTGGTGATGTACGGCGGGCAGATCGTGGAGACGGGCGTGACCGCCGACCTGGTGGAGGCACCGGCCCATCACTACACGCGTGGCCTGCTCGGCAGTGTGCTGTCGCTGGAGTCGGCGCAGGAGCGGATGACGCAGATCAGGGGCGTCGTGCCGTCTCCGGCCGACTTCCCGGCGGGCTGCCGGTTCGCCGACCGGTGCCCGCGCGCGAGCGATATCTGCCGTACGACGGCTCCGGTCCTGACCGGCCCCGAGGCGCACACGGCGGCCTGCCATCACCCGGCCATAGAGCTGTCGGTCACCGAGACCGAGGCGGTGTCATGAGCGAACTGGTCGAGCCGCCCGGTCCCGCCCTGGTGGAGCTGGCACAGGCGCATGTCGTGCACAAGGCCCGCAGCGGCGGCCTGTTCACCCGGGACCGGGTGTACGCCCTGACCGGCGCCGACCTTGCCATCGCGCCCGGCGAGACCGTCGGCGTGGTCGGCGAGTCGGGCTGCGGGAAGTCGACGCTGGCGAAGGTGCTGGTGGGAGTGGAGCGGCCGACGCGGGGGACGGTGTCGTTCCGGGGCCGGGACCTGTGGGCGATGCCGGCCGCCGAGCGCCGGCGGGCCGTCGGCGGCAGTACCGGCATGATCTTCCAGGACCCGTCGACGGCCCTGAACCGCCGCCTGCCCGTCCGGCAGATCCTGCGGGACCCGCTGGACGTGCACGACCGGGGCACAAGGAGCCAACGCGAGGATCGTGTGCGGGAGTTGATGTCACTCGTCGGTCTCCCCCGGGCCCTCGCCGACGCCCTGCCGGGCCAGTTGTCGGGCGGGCAGCGGCAGCGCGTCGCGATCGCCCGGGCGCTGGCGCTCGACCCGGACCTGGTCGTGGCGGACGAGCCGACGAGCGCCCTGGACGTGTCGGTCCGGGCGCAGATCCTCAACCTCCTGCTGGATCTGAAGGAACGCCTGGGCCTGGCCCTGGTGTTCGTCTCGCACGACATCCAGACGGTGCGGCGGATGAGCGACCGCGTGATCACCATGTACCTGGGCCGGATCGTGGAGGAGTCCCCGGCCGCCCTGGTCACCGACCGGGCCCGGCACCCGTACACCCGCGCCCTGTTCTCCGCCACGCCCGGCCTGCTCGACCCGATCGACCCCATCCCACTGGTCGGTCCGGTGCCGTCGGCGACCCGCCCGCCGAGCGGCTGCCCGTTCCGCACACGCTGCTGGAAGGCGGACGGGACCTGCGCTGCGGCGATGCCGGACTTCTCGGCCGCGTCGGCCCCCGCGCACCGCTTCCGCTGCCACCATCCTGTCCAGGAGGACGAGTCGACCCGCGACCTCGTCCGCCAGAGCGACCCGATGGAGGCTCCATGACCCTCACCCCGCTGACCGGTGTCATCCCGCCCGTGTGCACGCCCCTGACACCGGACCGCGAGGTGGACGTCCCCTCGCTGCTCAGGCTGGTCGACCATCTGCTGGCCGGCGGGGTGAGCGGACTGTTCGTGCTCGGCTCGACGTCCGAGGCGGCGTATCTGCCGGACCGGCAGCGCAGGCTGGTGGTCGAGTCGGTCGCGGCCCACGTGAGCGGACAGCTCCCGGTGCTGGCCGGGGCGATCGACATGACGACGGCCCGGGTCCTGGACCACGTCGCGTCGGTGACGGCGGCCGGAGCGGACGCGGTCGTCGTCACCGCCCCGTTCTACGCCCGCACCCACCCGGCGGAGATCGCCCGCCACTACCGCGTGGTCGCGGCCGGCAGCCCGGTCCCGGTCATCGCCTACGACCTTCCCGTCGCCGTCCACACGAAGCTGCCCGCGGACGTGGTCCTGGAACTGGCGGCCGACGGTGTCCTGGCCGGGCTGAAGGACTCCAGCGGCGACCTGGCCGCCTTCCGCCAGGTCCTGACCGGCGCCCGGAACCACCAGGGCATCACCGGATTCAGCGTGCTGACCGGCTCCGAGCTGGTCGTCGACGCGGCGCTCGCGCTCGGCGCGGACGGGACGGTGCCCGGCCTCGGCAACGTCGACCCGCACGGCTACGTCCGCCTGGACCGCCTGTGCCGCTCCGGGGACTGGAAGGAGGCCCGTGCCGAACAGGAGCGGCTGTGCGCCCTGTTCGGCATGGTGACGGTCGGCGACCCGGCCCGTATGGGCCCCGGTTCCTCGGCGATCGGCGCCTTCAAGGCCGCGCTGCACCTGCGGGGCGTGATCGACTGCCCGGCGACGGCGGAGCCGCAGGTGCCGCTGTCGCCGGACGAGGTGGAGCGGGTGGGGAAGTACCTGGCGGCGGCCGGGCTGCTCTAGAGCCGGCCGGTCCGCAGGCGGCGGAACTCGATCGTCTCGTAGGTTCCCTGGACTCCCGTCTCGTAGAGGATTCCCACCGTCTTCCGGCCGAGCGGCACCAGGTCGGAGTAGGCCGCGGGCTGCTGGGAGAGCGTCAGTACCTTGGTGAAGCCGGCGCCGCCGTCGGTGCTGCGCCAGAGGGCCATCGCCCGGCGGGCGGTGGGGACGGACGGACCGGAGAACAGCAACGGGCCGTGGCGGCCTGAGAGTTGCAGGACGCTGCCCTGGACGACCGGCACGTCGTTCAAGGTGGGCTGCACGGTGTACGGCCGGTCCAGGGACCGGCCGCCATCGCGCGAATGGCTGTCGAGGCGATTGCCGGTGCTCGTGCCGTGCTGGTCGCGTGCGTTGAAGTACACCCTGCCATCCGGAAGTTGGGCGGCGATCGACTCGTTGGCGTTGTTCACGCCGTCGTAGGAGTCGTCGACGAAGCCCGTCCGCCAGGTCCTGCCGCCGTCGTCGCTGAGGAGCGCGTGGGCGCCGTAGTAGCGGGGCTCCTGGCCGGTGTCCGGGGAGCCTGCGGGCGGGGCCGCCGAGTGGTTGGCGGGGACGACCAGCCGGCCCGCGTACGGGCCCCGGGTGAGTGCGATCGCGTGGCCGGGGCCTGTCGCGTACCAGCGCCAGGACGGGCGCTTGACCTGCGCGGTGATCTCACGGGGTGCGGTGAAGTGCCGGCCGTCGTCCCGGCTGTGCTGCACGAACACCCGGCGGCTCTGCTCGGGCGTGACCTCGCCCCGCATGATCTGGGCCTCCGTCACCTTTCCGCTGTTGTAGGAGGTGAGGAGCACGACCGCGCCGGTGCGCGGGTCTACGACGGGCGCCGGGTTGCCCCGGGTGTCGCCCTTCCCGGCGGCGACGACGGTGAGCGGCCCCCAGGTGCAGCCGCCGTCAGCCGAGCGCCTGAGGACGACATCGATGGCGCCGGTGTCCCCCGCGCCGCCGCGTCTGCCCTCGGCGAAGGCGAGGACGGTGCCTTCGCGGGACGTGATCGCGGCCGGGATGCGGTACGTGTCATAGCCGCCCACGCCCGAGACGTACGGGACGGAGGACGTGCAGCCGGGGGCTGCCGAGGCGGTGGTCGTCGCGGTGAGGGCGGTGAGGAGGACCGTGGTGACGAGGAGGGTGCGGTTGAGACGTCTCATCCTGCTCCTGAAACGGTGGCGTCGGACCGTGCCTGTCCGTCAGATGCTCCCCGGTGTCACGACACCCGACTCGTACGCCACGATGACCAACTGCGCCCGGTCCCGTGCCGACAGCTTGCCCATGATGCGGCTGACGTGGGTCTTCGCGGTCAGCGGGCTCAGGCCCAGCACCTCGGCTATCTCGGTGTTGTTGAGGCCCCGCGCGACCAGGGCGAGCACCTCCCGCTCGCGCTCGGACAGACACTCCGGGCCGCCGGTCACCGGTGCCGAGGGGCTGCGCAGGAACCGCTCGATCAGCCGTGCCGTGGGCCCGGGCGACAGCAGGGAGTCACCGGCCGCGACCGTGCGGATGGCGTCGAGGAGTTCGGCCGGCCTGGTGTCCTTGACCAGGAACCCGGAGGCGCCGGCGCGCAGGGCGTCCACGATGTACTCGTCGGTGTCGTAGGTGGTGAGGACCAGGACGCGGACGCCCGCGAGGTCGTCGTCGGCCGCGATGAGCCGGGTCGCCTCGATGCCGTCCAGGTCGGGCATGCGGATGTCCATCACCACCAGGTCGGCGCGCCCGGTGCGGGCCAGCTCCACGGCCTGACGGCCGGTGGCGGCCTGGCCGACGACCCGCATGTCACGGGCCGACTCCACGAGCATCGCGAACGCCTCCCGCACCAGCGTCTGGTCGTCCGCGAGCAGCACTCGGATGGTCATCCGGTCCTCTTCCCCGTCGTGGTCAGCGGCAGGACCGCGGCCACCTCGAATCCGCCCCCGGGGCGCGGTCCGGCGTCGAGTGTGCCATTCACACTGCGGGCCCGCTCCCGCATTCCGACGAGTCCGAAGCCCGGGGTGCCGCCCGAGGCGGGTCCGGTGCCGTCGTCGCTGACCGACAGATGCAGTGCGCCCTGCCGCTCCTCCAGCTCCACACGGACCGAGACATCGGGTCCCGCGTGCCGGACCGCGTTCGTCAGGGCCTCCTGCACGATGCGGTAGGCGGCGGCGCCGACGGCGGGCGGTGCGTGCCGTATCCGTACGGCCTGCTCGACCCGGGCACCGGCCAGCCGCGCGACCTGAGCCAGGTCGGGCAGGCCGTCGAGGCCGGGCAGCGGGCCGCGGGCCTCCGGCGGGCCGTGCTCGCGCAGCACCTCCAGCGTCGTACGGAGTTCGCCGCGGGCGCTGCGGCAGGTCTCGGCGATGTCGTCGAGGGCCTTGGCGACCGTCTCCCGGTCGAGCCGCTCGGGGTCGGCGGACAGTACATGGGCGGCGACGGAGGTCTGCACGCCGATGAGGGTGATGCTGTGGGCGAGCAGGTCGTGCAGATCCCGGGCGATCCGCAGCCGCTCCTCGGCGACCCGCCGCCGGGCCTCCTCCTCCCTGGTCCGTTCGGCCCGTTCGGCACGCTCCACTATCGAGGCGACGTAGTGGCGGTAGAACCGCACGTCGACGCCGAGGAACAGCACGGCGACGACCCAGCCGGATGCCTTCAGCAGCCCCAGCGCCTCTTGGGCGCTGATGGTGAGCATCACGCCCACCGACAGGGTGATGACGCCGATACCGACCAGGACGGTGCGCAGCGCCCGGCCGGTGACGGCGACGGTGTAGAGGGCGACGTACGCGGCCTGGGTGGCCGCGGTGTGCGTGTAGCCGAGGAAGTGGTAGGGGAAGACGCAGGCCACCACGGCGAGCAGGACGAGCACCGGACGGCGGCGGCGCCACACCAGCGGCACGTGGGAGACGAGCAGCAGGGCCCAGCCGAGCGCGTCGGGCCTGCGGCCGTCGTCGACGAGCAGTGCGAGGGCGACGGCGAGCGCGGCCGTCAGAACGGCGAGCAGCGCGTCGTTGCGGAGGGCGTGAGGGGCGGTCAGGGGATCGCGATTGATCGCCGCGATGATCCGGTTGCCAGTGGTGGGTGCCTGCACGGTCACATCCTCGGCGCAGAAGGCGCCCTCCGGGAGAGGAAGGGCGCCTCGTTGGCTCAGCTGCGGGCAGTCGTGCCGCTAGGGGCGGCACGGGTGGGCGGTGGGGGTCCCCCCGCTCGAGCGCAGCCGAGAGTGGGGGAGGCACCCCGCTACGCCGGGCTGCGCACCCGCCCCGCCTCAGCCTCAACAGGCAGTTCCGGTGCACGCGAGAGCCGCCCCGGCCACCAAACCCTGCGCCGCAGCAACACACTCGCCGTAGTGACCAGATACGTACGCACCAGGAACGTATCCAGCAACACCCCCACCGCGATGACGAACCCGAGTTCCACCAGCCCGACCATCGGCAGCGTAGTCAGCACAGCGAACGTCGCCGCGAGCACAACCCCCGCAGAGGCAATGACCCCACCCGTCATCCGCAGCGCGGTCAGCGCGGCCGCCTCCGGCTCGGCCCCCCGCACGGACTCCTCCCGCATCCGGTGCATCAGGAAGATGCCGTAGTCGACCCCGAGGGCGACCAGGAACACGAAGGACAGCAACCCGAGCCCCGGATCCGTACCGCCGAACCCGAGCACCGGCTCGAACACCAGCCCGCCGATGCCCAGCGCCGCACCCCACACCGCGACCACCGCCGCCAGCAGCAGCAACGGCGCGACGAGGCTGCGCAACAGGCCGACCAGGATGACGAACACGGCGGCGAGCACCAACGGCACGACCACCTTGCGGTCCCGGGACTCGCTGTCGGCCAGGTCGATCCGCTGGGCGCTGGGCCCGCCGACGTAGGCGCCCGTGGGGTCGAGCCCGGCACGCAGCGCCCCGATGGCCCGGGTCTCACCCGCGGTCTCCGGCGCGGCGCTGGTGAAGACGGCGATCTCGGTCCAGCCCGACCCGCTGCGCCCCGGGGCCACGTCGGCGACACCGTCGGTCGCACGGGCCCGGTCCAGCACCGCCTGAGCACGGTCGGCAGGAGCGATGACGGTGACGGGCCGGCTGCTGCGCTCGGGATACTCCCGGGCCAGCGTCCGCATCGCGGTGATCGACCCGGGCCGCTCGGTGAAGGAGTCCTCCTGCTTGATGCTGCCGGACAGATTGAGCGTGCCGAGCGCGAGGGCACCCAGCAGCACGCCCCCACCGACCAGGACCATGGCGGGCCGCCGCGTCGCCGAGGTGCCCATCGCGGCGAACAGCGACCGCCGGGTCTTCGGCTCACTCCCGAACGCGGGGATCAGCGGCCAGAAGACGCGCCGCCCGAGCAGGACCAGCACCGCGGGCAGCAGGGTCGTCATGGCGACCAGCGCCGCGAGCACCCCGACCGTGCCGACCGGCCCCATGCCGCTGCTGCTGTTGAGGTCGGCGGCGAGCAGGCACAGCAGCCCGGCCGCGACGGTCCCCGAGGAGGCGAGGATGGCCGGCCCGCAGCCGCGCAGGGCGGTGCGCATGGCGTCGTACGGCCGCTCGTGGCGCCGCAGTTCCTCGCGGTAGCGGGCGATGAGCAGCAGCGCGTAGTCGGTGCCGGCGCCGAGGACGAGCACGGTCATCACGCCGCCGCTCTGGCCGGTGACGGTGACGTCGAACACTTCGTGGAGTCCGTATCCGGCGGCCATGGCCGTGGCGGCGGCGACGCCCGCGACGGCGAGCGGGACCAGCCACAGGAAGGGGCTGCGGTAGATGAGGATGAGCAGCACGGTGACGACGCCGAGCGTGGCGAGCAGCAGAGTGGCGTCGAGCGTCCCGAACACCTTGTTCATGTCGGTGTTCAGCGCCCCCGGCCCGCCGACCTCCACGCTCAGCCCGCCGCCGCCCTCGGCGATGTCGCGCACCCCGTCGACGAAGGCGTCCCGGGCCTCCTCGTCCTGGCCCGGCTGGGTGCTGGAGACCGGGTACATCAGGGTGGAGCCGTCCTCGGACGGGACGCCCCGCGTCTCACCCGTCAGGTCGAAGGCGCCGCTCACCTCGTCGACCTGGTCGGCGGCGGTGCGCCGGTCGGCGTCGGTCAGACCGCCGCCCCGGTGGTACACGAGCACCAGGTCGGTCGACTCCCCGCCGGGCAACCGGTCCTGGATGCGCGCCACCTGGGTGGAGTCGGCGCTGTCGGGCAGGTAGTCGACCGCGCGGTTCTGCTGGATGCCGGAGAACTTCCCGGCGAGCGGCCCGAGCAGGACGAGGGCCGCCAGCCACAGTCCGACCACCACCCAGGGCACGGCCCGCCGCCGCCCCGTACGTGTCCTTGTGTCCCCCATCAGCCGGGCTCCCTCCGGGTCGGGTGTCTGGAACGCTCTCCAGACTCCCGGCGCGCGGGGGCGGGTTCGTCGGGCGCGAGACCGAGTTGAGGGGTACTGCCCGGGGCGGCCCGGGCCGCGGACTACTCCCCGGGGAGTAACGCGGGGACGTGTCCTACGACGGTGTCCGCGCGGCGGCCGCCAGCAGCCGGGTCACGTCGTCCGAGCAGATGGTCAGCGCCGCCCCCACCGTCGCGAGGACGTCCCGCTCGGCCGGGGTGTACGGGCCGTCCGCCAGGGCGATGCGGGCGCCCTGGAGCAGGATCGATTCGCGGCCGACGGTGGCGAGGTGCGGCGCGAGCGGGTCCAGTGCCTCGTGCAGCTCTATGGCCAGCCCGGCACCGCAGGGCTCGCCGGTGATCCGGCCGGTGTCCGCCTCCAGCGCCTCGACGAGGGCGGCCAGCTGTTCCTCCGTGCAGTCGTCGAAGCCGGCCGCGCGCACGGCCAGCACGGCGGCCTCCAGTGCCGTACGGGAACCGGCGCCGCCCGCGGCCAGTACCGCGAGGGCGACGGTGTGCACGGCGTCGCGGAGCATCGCGGAGAAGCGGGTGGTCGTCGGATGGTCGAGGACGTCCGTGCCGAAGTGGCGGCGGCAGGCGGCGCACTCCACGACCGGGCCGGTCTCGCCGCGCGGCAGCACGGGCAGGCCGAGCAGGGTGAAGCGGCGCTGTCCGGTCAGCCGCTGGTAGTTGCGGTCGCCGCCGCAGCCGGGGCAGAAGAACTCCCCGTCACCGGCGGCGGTCCATGCGATACGGGTGCCCAGGATGCTGGAAAACCTGGCGGCATGGCCGTTTCGTCCCCGTCCTGGCAGCACGTCGCACCTCCGTCACGCCGCACGGCAGCGTCGCCGCGCTTGCGTGATGTTAGCCACATCCATGAGGAGGAGTCAGCACCCCGGAGGAGACCTTTCCGTGACCCTCACAGGGATTGGCCGGTATGTGACGGGGCTCCACCCGCCGGACAACGGCGGGCAGAGCCCCACAATCCCCGTTACGACTGGTCAGCGCGTCGCGCGGTTGACGGCCGAGACGACCGCCTTCAGCGAGGCGCGCGTTGTGTTCGCGTCGATTCCGATCCCCCACAGGATCTTGTCGTCGATGGCGCATTCGATGTAGGAGGCGGCCTGCGCGGAGGCACCCTCGCTCATCGTGTGCTCCTGGTAGTCCAGCAGGCGTACGTCGATGCCGACGGACTGCAGGGCGTCGAAGAAGGCCGAGATCGGGCCGTTGCCCGAGCCGGTCAGCACGGTGTCCTGGCCGTCGACCGTGGCCTCCACCTTCAGCGTGTCCACGCCGTCGGTGTCGGTGGTCGACTGGTTGTTCTTGACCTGGATCCGGCCCCACGGGTTCTCGGGGTTGGGCAGGTACTCGTCCTCGAAGGCCCCCCAGATGGCCTTCGGCGTGACCTCGCCGCCCTCGGCGTCCGTCTTGGCCTGGATGAGCTTGGAGAACTCGATCTGCATCCGGCGCGGCAGTTCCAGCTTGTGGTCGTTCTTCAGGACGTAGGCGATACCGCCCTTGCCGGACTGCGAGTTGACGCGGATGACCGCCTCGTAGGAGCGGCCGACGTCCTTGGGGTCGATCGGCAGGTAGGGGACGGCCCACTCGATGTCGTCGACGGTGACGCCCTTGGCGGCGGCGTCGGCCTCCATGGCGTCGAAGCCCTTCTTGATGGCGTCCTGGTGGGAGCCGGAGAAGGACGTGTAGACCAGGTCGCCCACGTACGGGTGGCGCGGGTGGACCTCCATCTGGTTGCAGTACTCCCACGTACGACGGATCTCGTCGATGTCGGAGAAATCGATCTGCGGGTCGACGCCCTGGGAGAAGAGGTTCATGCCCAGGGTGACCAGGTCGACGTTGCCGGTGCGCTCGCCCTGTCCGAACAGGCAGCCCTCGACGCGGTCGGCGCCGGCCATCAGGGCCAGCTCGGCGGCGGCGACGGCCGTACCCCGGTCGTTGTGCGGGTGGATGGACAGGCAGACGTGCTCGCGGCGCGAGAGGTTGCGGCCCATCCACTCGAAGCGGTCGGCGTGGGTGGAGGGCGTGGAGCGCTCGACGGTCGCCGGCAGGTTGAGGATGATCTCGCGGCCCGGGCCGGGCTGCCAGACGTCCATGACCGCCTCGCAGACCTCCAGCGCGAAGTCCAGCTCGGTGTCCGTGAAGATCTCGGGCGAGTACTGGTAGCCGAACTCCGTCTCCGGGCCCAGCAGCTTCTCCGCGTACTCCATGACCAGCCGCGTGCCGTCGATCGCGATCTGCTTGATGTCGTCCTTGGAGCCGCGGAAGACGACCCGGCGGAAGACGGGGGCCGTGGCGTTGTACAGGTGGACCGTGGCGCGCTTGGCGCCCTTCAGGGACTCCACGGTCCGCTCGATCAGGTCCTCGCGGGCCTGGGTCAGTACGGAGATGGTGACGTCGTCGGGGATGGCCCCGGGCTCCTCGATGATGGAGCGTACGAAGTCGAAGTCGGTCTGGCCGGAGGCCGGGAAGCCGACCTCGATCTCCTTGTAGCCCATCGTGACCAGCAGGTCGAACATGGCGCGCTTGCGGGCCGGCGACATGGGGTCGATCAGGGCCTGGTTGCCGTCGCGCAGGTCGGTGGAGAGCCAGCGGGGGGCGGTGGTGATCCGGTTGGCCGGCCAGGTGCGGTCCGGGATGTCGACCTGCTCGTAGCGGCCGTACTTGTGGATCGGCATGGAACTGGGCTGCTGGCGGTTCGCCATGATGCGGGGGCTCCTCAGGATGTCCGGAAGGACGGCCGACGACGCAGCACCAAGCTCCGCGGGGAGGGAGTCGGCCTCGACTACAGGCCCTCGCCGCGGCAGCTAAGGAGAAGCAGCCCGAAACGCATGATGCGCAGCATGCTAGCCGAGGCCCTTCAGGTGCGCGGGTCCGTATCAGTATGCGGGACCGGGCGAACATACGGGACAAAAAGTGCGCCATACCACTTCGCCACGAAGAGTGAGGGCGCTTGTCCCCGTATTTCACCAATCATGGTGGCGACTAGTGACAGTCTCGTCACGCAGTGCAAGTGTGCCGGTCATGACGACGCACGGGGGCTTCGAGCCCGTCTTCTGCACCATCGTTCCGCCCCATGTCCTCGACAAGCTCTCCCAGGCCGAGGACCCTGCGCTGGCCGGCCCGGCCCGCCGCACCCTCCAGCGTGACGCCTTCGAGCGCACCCAGCGCCGCCTCACCACGGTCCTCGGCGCGACCGCCGTCGCCTCGGTCGCCGACGGCAGGCCGCAGCGCACGATCCACGACGCCCGGCACGGCACCGACCTGCCCGGACACAAGGTCCGCGGCGAGGGCGACAAGCCCGGCAAGGACGCCACGGTCAACCGCGCCTACGCCGGCCTCGGCGCCACCTTCGAGCTGCTCCTCACGGCGTACCAGCGCGACTCGATCGACGGAAACGGCCTGCCGCTGGACGCGACGGTGCACTACGACCGCGACTACAACAACGCCTTCTGGAACGGCGAGCAGATGGTCTTCGGGGACGGCGACGGGGAGATCTTCCTCGACTTCACCATCCCGATCGACGTCATCGGCCACGAGCTCGTCCACGGCGTCACGCAGTACACCGCGAACCTCACCTACTTCGGCCAGCCCGGCGCGCTGAACGAGTCCGTGTCGGACGTCTTCGGCGCGCTGATCAAGCAGTACACGCTCGGCCAGACCGCCGCCGAGGCCGACTGGCTGATCGGCGCGGGCCTGCTCGCCCCGCGGGTGACGGGCGTGGCGCTGCGCTCCATGAAGGAGCCGGGCACGGCGTACGACGACGACGTCCTCGGCAAGGACCCGCAGCCCGCGACCATGGACGACTTCGTCCGCACCGGCCGCGACAACGGCGGTGTCCACATCAACTCGGGCATCCCGAACCACGCCTTCTACCTGGCTGCCACGGCCCTCGGCGGTCACGCCTGGGAGCGCGCGGGACAGGTCTGGTACGACGTGCTGACCGGCGGCGAGCTGAAGGAGAAGGCGATGTTCACCGACTTCGCCACGCTCACCGTCAAGGCCGCGCGGGAGCGCTTCGGCGACGGGGAGGAACTGGACGCCGTGTCGAAGGCCTGGGAGCAGGTCGGGGTGCGGACCCTGTAGTTCCGTACTAGACAGGTGCCATGCGGATTCAGGTGAGGCGCACAGGCGGGTTCGCCGGTATCGAGCGGCATGCCGAGGTGGACACCTCGGGCCGCCCCGATGCCGCCGAGTGGCACGCCCTGGCCGAGCAGGCCGTGGCCGCCGGCCGGGGCACTCCGCCGATCGGGGTGCCGGACGGCTTCAGCTACCAGATCACGGTGGACGGCAAGACGGTCTACTGCTCGGATCCCCGGCTGACGGACGAGCAGCGCAAGCTGATCTCGCGGGTCCTGAAGGAGGGGGCTTAACAGGTCCCGGGCGGCGGCCTGTTGACTTGAGTTACCGCCGGTACGGATGATCCAGCGCATGGCGACTGACGCAGGCAACCCGATCCCCCGCTTCCCGGCCGGCTTCCTCTGGGGCGTGTCGACCTCGGCGCACCAGATCGAGGGCGCGGCGGACGCACGCGAGCCGTCCGTGTGGGACGCCTTCACGGCCGAACCGGGACGGGTGAAGGACGGCTCGACGGCGGCGGTGGCCTGCGACCACTACCACCGCCACCCCGAGGACGTGGCGCTGCTGGCGGAGCTGGGCGTGAACGCGTACCGCTTCTCGGTCTCCTGGCCGCGGGTGCGCTCCGAGAAGGGCCTGGACTTCTACGACCGGCTGGTGGACGACCTGTGCGCGGCGGGCGTCCGCCCGGTGCCGACCCTGTTCCACTGGGACCTGCCGGCGGACCTGGACTGGCTGGAGAGGGACACGGCCGCTCGCTTCGCCGAGTACGTGTCGCTGGTCGCCGACCGCCTGGGTGACCGGGTGACCAAGTGGATCACCCTGAACGAGCCCGCCGAGCACACCCTGCTGGGCCATGCCCTGGGCGTGCACGCACCGGGCAGGAAGCTGCTGTTCGACGCGCTGCCGGTCGCGCATCACCAGCTGCTGGCCCACGGCCTCGCCGTACGGGCCCTGCGCGCCTCGGGTGCCACGGACATCGGCGTCGCCAACTCGCACGGCCCGACCTGGGCGGCGTCGACCGAGGCGGCGGACGTGGAGGCGGCCGAGTTCTACGACCTGCTGCTGAACCGCCTCTTCGCGGACCCGCTGCTGCTGGGCCGGTACCCGGATGGCATCGGCGAGCTGATGCCCGGGGACGTCGAGGCCGACCTGAAGGTGATCGCCGAGCCCCTCGACTGGTACGGCGTCAACTACTACGCGCCGACCCGGGTGGGCGCCCCGCAGGGCACGGAGATCGAGTTCGGCGGCGTCTCCATGCCCGCCGAACTGCCCTTCTCCGTCCGGGAAATCGAAGGCCACCCGGTCACGGACTTCGGCTGGCCGGTCGTACCCGAGGGCCTCACCGAACTGCTCACCGGCTTCCGCGAGCGCTACGGCGACCGGCTCCCGCCCGTCGTCATCACCGAGAACGGCTGCTCGTACCCGGGCGTCGACGACCAGGAGCGCGTCACCTACCTGGACGGCCACGTCCGGGCCCTGCACCGGGCGCTGGAGGCGGGCGTCGACGTGCGCGGCTACTTCGTCTGGTCCCTGCTCGACAACTTCGAGTGGGCGGAGGGCTACGCACGCCGCTTCGGCCTGGTCCATGTGGACTTCGAGACCCAGGAGCGGACCCCGAAGTCGTCGTACCGCTGGTACCGGGAGCTGCTGAAGGCCCAGGACGCTACGGCTTGATGCCCACGCCGGTCCACAGGCTGACCTCGGCGTCCGTCGGGGCGTCGCCGTCGGAGGGGTCCGGGCGCCAGCGGTGGCCCACGGTGACGCCCGGCTCCAGCAGGTCCAGGCCGTCGAAGAAGCGGGCGACGTCCTCCCGGGAGCGGAACCGCACCGGGGTCCCGGCCGTGGTGTAGATGTCGGTGACCTTCTGCCAGGTGGGGGCGTCGAAGTCGGGCGTGCAGTGGCTCAGCGCCAGGGCGCTGCCCGAGGGCAGGACGTCCAGCAGGCGGCGCACGATGCCGTAGGGGTCCTGGGCGTCGGTGACGAAGTGCATGAGGGCGTTGAGGGACAGCGCGACGGGGCGGCTCAGGTCCAGGACCTCGGCCAGCGCGGGCGCGTTCAGCAGCGTCTGGGGGTCGTTGACATCCGCCTCTATGTACGTCGTACGGCCCTCGGCCGAGCTGCGCATCAGGCGCTCGGCGTACTTGAGGACGAGGGGGTCGTTGTCGGCGTAGACCACCCGGGCGTCGGGGACCACGGACTGGGCCACCTGGTGCAGGTTGGGCTCGGTGGGAATGCCGGTCCCGATGTCCAGCCACTGGCGGATGCCGTGCTCGCGCGCGAGGACCCGGGTGGCCCGGTGCATGAAGGACCGGTTCTCCCGCGCGCACACGAAAATGGCGGGGTAGGCCTCGGCGACCCGCTCGGCGGCCTGCTTGTCGACCTCGAAGTGGTCCTTGCCGCCGAGGTAGTAGTCGTACATGCGGGCGGAGTGGGGCCTGCTGGTGTCTATATCCCGCGCGGCCTGCGACTGGGTCATGCTGTGCCTCTCGGTGGGGGGTGGTGGTGCGAGATGCGACCAGGTCTTCAGTGCGCCGTCAGATGGTCGGCGAGGCCCTGCTTGACCCCCGCGACGAACGCGGTGATCTCCTCGGGCGTGTAGATCAGCGCGGGACCGGCCGGATCCGTGGACTGCCGGACCGCCACGCGGCCGTCGGCGAGCTGTTTGGCCTCCACGCACTGCCCCCCGTTCGGACCGCTCCAGGGCCGTTCCCAGCCCTGCTCCCCCAGGTCCGACGCGGGCATCCCGTTGTAGACGGTGCCCTCGGCGATGGTCATGAGTACTCCTTCCGCATGCGGTTCAACAGCGCTTTGCTGTCCGCGGACGAGGTCTTCAGAGACAGCCGGTTGTGCGCCTCCAGGTGGGCCACCACGTCGGCACGCTGGTCGAGGTAGACGGAGGCGGACAGGATCTCGCTGTAGACGATGTCGGGCAGCTCCCGCTCCTCGAACCGGAAGTAGGTGAAGGGTGCGCACGCCCCGACGTGGGCACCCGCGGCGAACGGCACGACGTCGACGCTGACGTGCTCCAGCTCGGACGCCTCCAGGAGCCGGTCGATCTGCTCCCGCATCACCTCGGGGCCGCCCACCACGCGGTGCAGTACGGCCTCCTCCATCACCACCCAGAGCGTGGGCGCGTCCTCCTTGGTGAGCAGGGCCTGGCGGCGCAGCCGCAGCTCCACGCGCCGCTGGAGGTCCTCCTCGTTGTCGTTCGGGAAGCCCCCGCCCAGCACGGCACCCGCGTACCCGGGTGTCTGGAGCAGGCCGGTGACGTACTGCGGCTCATAGGTGCGCAGCGTTCTCGCGCCGCTCTCCAGACTCACGTAGGCGGTGAACCAGGACGGCATCACATCGCGGTACGGGTGCCACCAGCCGGGCTCGTTGGCCCGCTCGGCCAGGGTGACGAACTCGTCGATCTCCTGCCGACCGGCGCCGTAGGTCTCCAGCAGCTTCTCGACGTAGAGGATCCTCAGGCCGACCTCGGCCTTTTCCAGGCGGCGGATGGTCAGCGGGGTCACGCGCAGGGTCTTGGCCGCGTCGTCGAGGGACAGGCCCGCGCTCTGCCGCGCTTCCTGGAGCCGACGGCCGAGGATCATGCGGAGAACGGTGGGTGCGCCGGCGCCGGTGCCTGATCGCGCGTCGTTCACGCCGTACCTCCTGAGGGGTCGTCACCGGCGCGAGGTCGGCACGGACTTGATCGTTCTGCCGGACATCCAAGCGGGGCGATGCGTTCCGTTTGAAATTATCAGGGAGATGGTTGCAGCGTGAACTGCTCTGCGAGCATAGTTACTTGTGTGACCAGGGTGCCGGAACCCCCCACTCCCCTTTTCCGGCCGGTCCGTTGTCCGCCTCGCCCCTTCCCACCCCCCACGGAAGGCGACTGCCGTGTCCCCCCACACGACATCCACCCCCCGGTTCCTGGACGCGGTGCGCCCGGGCCGCACCCACTGGCTGGAACTGCCGGCGCACCGGACCAGCGTCAGAAGCGCCCGTCATGCCATGCGCGCGCGGCTGGACTCGTGGCAGGTGCCCGACGAGGCGTGCGCGAACGCCGTCCTGCTCGTGTCCGAGCTGGTGACCAACGCCGTGCTGCACACGCTCAGTGAGCGGATCCTGTGCGGCGTCGGGCTGATGCGGGACGAGCGCTTCCGTCTCGAGGTGCACGACGGCGACCTCTCGGGCCGCGGCATCCCCGACCGCCGCCCCGGCCTCGACGACGAGAACGGCCGCGGCCTGCTGCTCGTCCGGGAGATAGCGGAGAGCTGGGGCATCACCCGCTCGACCCTCACGGGCGGCAACGCCGTGTGGGCGAGCCTGGCGACGCCGTTATAACGCGCCCCACGCGCTCCTGAACCTCAGAACCCCAGCTTGCGCAGCTGCCTCGGATCCCGCTGCCAGTCCTTCGCGACCTTCACGTGCAGGTCGAGGCTGCATCGATATGCGGCTAGCGCCGCGCGGCCGGAGTCCCCAGCAGTCCACCTCACGGCGCGCGATACCGAACCCCTGCACGCGCAAACGCGACAGCTACCGCTCCTCAGAACCCCAGCTTGCGCAGCTGCCTCGGATCCCGCTGCCAGTCCTTCGCGACCTTCACGTGCAGGTCGAGGAAGACCGGCGTGCCCAGCAGGGCCTCGATCTGCTTGCGGGACTTGATGCCGACGTCCTTCAGGCGCTTGCCCTTGGGGCCGATGATGATGCCCTTCTGGCTGGGGCGCTCGATATAGACGAAGGCGTGGATGTCGAGGAGGGGCTTGTCGGCGGGGCGGTCCTCGCGGGGCAGCATCTCCTCGACGACCACGGCGATGGAGTGCGGCAGCTCGTCGCGGACACCCTCCAGCGCGGCCTCCCGGATCAGCTCCGCGATCATGACCTGCTCGGGCTCGTCGGTCAGGTCGCCCTCGGGGTAGAGCGCCGGACCCTCCGGCAGGAGGGGGACGATCAGGTCGGCCAGCAGGCTCACCTGCTTGTCTCCGACCGCCGACACCGGGACGATCTCCGCCCACTCGAAGCCGAGCTCCTTGCCGAGCTGGTCGATCGCGATGAGCTGCTCGGCGAGCGTCTTGCCGTCCACCAGGTCGGTCTTCGTGACGATCGCGATCTTCGGCGTCTTCTTGATGGACGCCAGTTCCTTCGCGATGAAGCGGTCGCCGGGGCCGAGCTTCTCGTTCGCCGGCAGGCAGAAGCCGATCACGTCCACCTCGGCCCACGTCGTGCGCACGACGTCGTTCAGCCGCTCACCCAGCAGCGTGCGCGGCTTGTGCAGCCCCGGGGTGTCGACCAGGATCAACTGCGCGTCCGGGCGGTGCACGATGCCCCGCACGGTGTGCCGCGTCGTCTGCGGCTGGTTCGCCGTGATCGCCACCTTCTGGCCGACCAGAGCATTCGTGAGGGTGGACTTGCCCGCGTTGGGACGGCCCACGAAGCAGGCGAAGCCAGCCCTGTGGACAGCTTCGGCCGGCTCTTCGGATGACTGGGTACGAACGCTCATGGCGCCATTCTCCCTGATCCACAGAGCCCCGCCGCACAGGCGCCCGAACACCGGCCGGCGCGTGAGCTCCCGGAAACCCTCACGCAACGAAACGTCACGGAAACACACCCGTACGCAACCGGAAACGGGGGCCGGTGAACCTCTGACGAGCCCCCGGAGCCCCACCCCGTTGGAGACACCGTGTCCTTGGCCGCCGCAAGCGCCGACACCGGCGACACCGCCTGGCTGCTCGCCGCCACCGCCCTCGTCCTGTTGATGACTCCCGGCCTGGCTCTCTTCTACGGCGGCATGGTCCGCACGAAGAGCGTGCTCAACATGCTGATGATGAGCTTCGTGTCGATCGCCCTGGTGACGGTGGTGTGGCTGGCGGCCGGGTTCTCCCTCACCTTCGGCGAGGACGCCGCGGGCGGACTCATCGGCGGGCTCGAGCACATCGGGATGAGCGGCCTCGGCCCGGACAGCGTCCAGGGGACCGTCCCCACCCTCCTCTTCGCCACCTTCCAGCTCACCTTCGCGATCATCACGGCCGCCCTGGTCAGCGGCGCGGTCGCCGACCGGGCGAAGTTCGGGGCCTGGCTGGTCTTCGTGCCGGTGTGGGCGCTGCTCGTATACGTTCCGGTCGCGCACTGGGTGTGGGGCCCGGGTGGCTGGATCCTGGAGAAGCTCGGCGCCCTCGACTTCGCCGGCGGCCTGCCCGTCGAGATCGTCTCCGGCGCCTCGGGACTCGCGTTGTGCCTGGTCCTGGGCCCGCGCATGGGCTTCAAGAAGGACTCCATGCGCCCGCACAACCTGCCCATGGTGATGCTGGGCGCCGGTCTGCTCTGGTTCGGCTGGTTCGGCTTCAACGCCGGGTCCGCCCTCGGCGCCAACGGCCTCGCGGCCGCCGCGTTCCTCAACACCCTCGCCGCGGGCTGCACCGGGCTGCTCGGCTGGCTCTTCGTCGAGCAGAAGCGCGACGGCCACCCCACGACCCTGGGCGCCGCGTCCGGCGCGGTCGCCGGCCTGGTCGCGATCACACCGTCCTGCGGCTCGGTCTCCCTGCTCGGCGCCCTGGTCGTCGGCCTCACCGCCGGTGCCGTCTGCTCCTACGCCGTGAGCTGGAAGTTCAAGCTGAACTACGACGACTCCCTGGACGTCGTCGGCGTCCACCTGGTCGGCGGCGTCATCGGCACGCTCCTCATCGGCGTCTTCGCCGTCGAGTCGATGACCGGCGGCGCCGAGGGCCTCCTCTACGGCGGCGGCCTCGCCCAGCTCGGCAGGCAGCTGCTGGCCGTGGTCGTGGTGGCGGTGTACGCGTTCGCCGTGACGTACGGCATCGGCAAGCTGATCGACGTCACCATGGGCTTCCGCGCGAGCGAGGAGCAGGAGCAGACCGGCCTGGACCTTACGGTGCACGCCGAGACGGCCTACGATCACGGGGTCCTGGGCCACGGCGCCCCGGTCTCCTCCTCCGTCGTCCCCCACGCCCAGAAGGTCATCCCCCAGGCATGAAGCTCATCACCGCGATCGTCAAGCCGTACCGCCTCGACGAGGTCAAGAACGCCCTGCAGGAACTCGGCGTGCACGGCCTGACCGTGAGCGAGGCCAGCGGCTACGGCCGGCAGCGCGGCCACACCGAGGTGTACCGCGGCGCCGAGTACCAGGTCGACCTGGTACCGAAGGTCCGTATCGAGGTCGTCGTCGAGGACGCTGACGCCGAGGCCGTCATCGACGCGGTCGTGAGGGCCGCGCACACCGGCAAGATCGGCGACGGGAAGGTGTGGGCGCTGCCGGTCGACACCGTGGTGCGGGTGCGGACGGGCGAGCGCGGCCCCGACGCGCTCTGACACCGGGGCCGCGTCGCTTCGGTCTCAGTCGAACACGAACGGCCCCGGCGACTGCGGCCCGGCCGCCGTGCAGGTGATGGTGATGCCGAAGACGGTCATCTTCAGCGAGCCGCCGAAGGCCTCCAGGCTGTCGCCGGAGGCCACGGTGCCGCTGAGGGGGCCGACCTCGACGGGGGCACCGGCGGCCATCGCCGGGTTCTCCGTACCGGTGAAGTCGACGGTGCCGCCGCCGGCCTTCACCAGGGTGAGCGTGGACGCGATCGAGTCCTCTCCGAGCGCGATCGGCGCGGTGATCGCCGAGGACTTCACGGTGACGGTGGCGGCGGTGCCGTTCTGCGTGGCCGTGAGCGTGGCCTCGCCACTGCCGAAGGTGCCGCAGTCCGCGCTGATCGTCGCCGCCTGGGGGGTGACGGCGAGAGCGGTGGGGGCGAAGGCGAGCCCGCTGACCGCGAGGGCCCCGGCCGCCAGTGCCGCACCTGCTCCGATTCGCTTGCATCTCATGGAATTCCGGCTCCGTTTCCGTGGGGGGATGGACCGCTCGGCACCTGGATGCGGACACACTGCCGAGAGTCGAACCTGACGGTCCGTCGGAACTGACGGTTCCATTGATGCGTGGGGGGCAGGCGGCGGCAAGGTTGAAATCTGGCCTAATTACCGCCGGTTACAGCGAAGTTCGGCCAGCGCCGACGGCGGACGGGGCTGGTCTGCACCAACCAGCCCGTCCGGTTCGAGGGCGAGGCCGTTCTGGCCGACGGGGGTCTGGGGGCGCAGCCCCCAGGTCCTCAGCCCGCGGAGACCGTCAGCCGGACAACCCCGTCGAACCCCGCCACCAGCACCGGCGTCCCCGCTCCACCGAGATCCCGTACCGCCGCCCGGTCCTCCGCGGACGCGGTCTCCGCCTCGGTCACGACCGCCGCCGCCTCCAGGGACGTCGCCCCCGAGGCCACCGCCATCGCCACCGCCGTCTGAAGGGCACTGAGCTTCAGCGAGTCGAGGGCCACGGTCCCCGCGACATACGTACGTCCGGTCTCGTCCCGTACGGCCGCCCCCTCGGGCACGCCGTTGCGGGCCCGCGCGGAACGGGCCAGGGTGACGATCTTGCGGTCCTCGGGGTCGAGCGCGCTGCTGTCGGTCATGATCCGAGCATACGTAAGCGTCACGGACGGTCGAGGCGCAGGCGGTCCGCCCGCGGCAGGCCCGCGACCACGAGGTCGTACGAGTCCTCGATGAGCTCCCGGACCAGCCGGTCCGGGAGTCCGCCGTCGGCCGTGACCGTGTTCCAGTGGCGCTTGTTCATGTGCCAGCCGGGGACGACGAGGCCCTCGTGCTCGCCGCGCAGCCGGATCGCGTCGTCCGGGTCGCACTTGAGGTTGACCTTCAGGGGACGCGCGTCCAGGTGCGAGAGGGCGAAGAGCTTTCCCCGCACCTTGAAGACCGAGATCTCCGGGCTGAAGGGGAAGTCCTCCACGGCCGCGTTGAAGGACAGGCAGAAGGCGCGCAGTTCCTGCGGGGTCATTCCGGCTTCTCCTCCTGAGCGGCGTCCGCCGGCTCCACCGGCTCCGCGAGCACCGTCACGATCTTGTTGCGGCGGCCGGCCGCGGCCTCCGCCGTCAGGCGCAGCTCCCGGCCGTCGGGCAGGCCGACCACGGACGACGCACCCGCGATGGGGACCCGGCCCAGGGCCTTGGCCAGCAGGCCGCCGACCGTCTCGACGTCCTCGTCGTCGAACGCCTCCAGGCCGTACAGCTCGCCCAGGTCGCCGATGTCGAGCCGGGCGGTGACCCGGAAGCGGTCCTTGCCGAGGTCCTCCACCGGCGGCAGCTCGCGGTCGTACTCGTCGGTGATCTCGCCGACGATCTCCTCGAGGATGTCCTCGATGGTGACGATGCCGGCCGTGCCGCCGTACTCGTCGACGGCGACGGCGACGTGGTTGCGCTGCTTCTGCATCTCGCGCAGCAGGTCGCCGGCGTTCTTGGTGTCGGGCACGAAGAACGCCGGGCGCATCGCCGTGGACACCTGCTCGGACTCGGCGTCACGGCTGATGTGCGTCTTGCGGACCAGGTCCTTCAGATACACGATCCCGACGATGTCGTCCTCGCTCTCGCCGGTCACCGGGATCCGGGAGAAGCCGGAGCGCAAGGCGAGGGTGAGGGCCTGGCGGATGGTCTTGAAACGCTCGATGACCACGAGGTCGGTGCGCGGGACCATGACCTCCCGCACGAGGGTGTCGCCCAGCTCGAAGACCGAGTGCACCATGCGGCGCTCCTCGTCCTCGATGAGGGACTCCTTCTCGGCGAGGTCGACGAGCGCACGCAGCTCCGCCTCGGAGGCGAAGGGACCGCGGCGGAAGCCCTTGCCGGGGGTGAGCGCGTTGCCGATGAGGATGAGCAGCGACGGGATGGGGCCCATGATCCTGGCCAGCGGCACCAGGACGTACGCCGAGAGCGTCGCCGTGTTCAGCGGGTGCTGGCGGCCGATGGTGCGCGGGGACACGCCGACGGCGACGTACGACACGAGGACCATGACCGCGATGGCGATCAGGAGGGCCTCGGTCGTGTTGTCGAACTCCATCAGGCAGCCGTAGGTGATCAGCGCGGCGGCGGCCATCTCGCAGGCGACGCGCACCAGCAGCGCCACGTTCAGATAGCGGGTCGGGTCGGCGGCGACCTGGGAGAGCTTGGCGCTGCCGCGCCTGCCGCCGCGTACGGCCTCCTCGGCGCGGAAGCTGGAGACCCGGGCGAGGCCCGCCTCCGCGCAGGCGGCGAGCCAGGCCACGACGACCAGGGCGACCGCGCCCAGGGCGAGTTGCGGATTCATCGGCGGTGACTCTACGAGACCGTCGGTGCCGGGGACGGGCCGGTCAGGCCCCGCTCCGAGCGCCAGCCGTCCACGATGGCCGCCTGAAGGCCGAACATCTCGGCCTTCTCGTCCGGTTCCTCGTGGTCATAGCCCAGCAGGTGCAGCACCCCGTGGACGGTGAGCAACTGGAGCTCCTCGTCCATGGAGTGCTGCGTGTCGGCCTCGGCGCCCTGCTTGGTGGCGACCTCGGGGCAGAGCACGATGTCGCCGAGCAGCCCCTGCGGCGGCTCCTCCTCGTCCTTGGACGGCGGGCGCAGCTCGTCCATCGGGAAGGACATGACATCCGTCGGGCCGGGGAGGTCCATCCACTGGATGTGGAGCTGCTCCATGGCGTCGGCGTCCACGACGATGACCGAGAGCTCGGAGAGCGGGTGGATGCGCATCCGCGCGAGCGCGTAGCGGGCGATGTCGAGGATCGCCTGCTCGTCGACCTCGGTACCGGACTCGTTGTTGACGTCGATCGACATGGTGTGGTGCTTGTCTACTTCCCCTTGTGCACGGACTTGCCGCGGCTCTTGTGCCCGCCGTTCTGGGTGCCGTGCTTGGTGTCGTACTGCTCGTACGCGTCGACGATACGGCCCACCAGCTTGTGCCGGACGACATCCTGGGACGACAGCCGGGAGAAGTGGACGTCGTCCAGGCCCTCCAGGATCTCCTGCACCTGCCGCAGGCCGCTCTTCGTGCCGTCCGGGAGGTCGACCTGCGTCACGTCACCCGTGATCACGATCTTCGATTCGAAGCCGAGGCGGGTGAGGAACATCTTCATCTGTTCGGGGCTCGTGTTCTGGGCCTCGTCCAGGATGATGAAGGCGTCGTTGAGGGTCCGGCCACGCATGTACGCCAGCGGCGCCACCTCGATGGTCCCCGCCGCCATCAGCCGCGGGATCGAGTCCGGGTCGAGCATGTCGTGCAGCGCGTCGTAGAGCGGGCGCAGATACGGGTCGATCTTCTCGTAGAGCGTGCCCGGGAGGAAGCCGAGCCGCTCTCCGGCCTCGACCGCCGGGCGGGTCAGGATGATGCGGTTGACCTGCTTGGACTGCAGGGCCTGCACCGCCTTGGCCATCGCCAGGTACGTCTTGCCGGTGCCGGCGGGGCCGATGCCGAAGACGATGGTGTGTTTGTCGATCGCGTCCACATAGCGCTTCTGGTTGAGCGTCTTGGGGCGGATCGTGCGGCCTCGCGAGGACAGGATGTTCTGCGTGAGCACCTCGGCCGGGGTCTCCTGGCCGTCGCTCTCCCCGTTCTCGCTCGCCTTGAGCATGGCGATCGAGCGTTCCACTGCGTCCTCCGTCATCGGCTGCCCGGTGCGGAGCACGAGCATCATCTCGTCGAACACGCGCGAAATGAGGGCGACGTCCGCTGGGTCGCCGACCGCGCTGATCTCGTTGCCCCGGACATGGATGTCGGCCGCCGGGAAGGCCTTCTCGATCACGCGCAGGAGGCTGTCGCCGGACCCCAGCACGGTCACCATGGGGTGCTGGGCGGGGACGGTGAACTGCGCTCTCGCCTGCTCCTGCGCGGGGGTGTGAGCTGTGGGTGTCTGAGTCATGGGCCGGCGCTTAAGGCCTGCGGTTCCTCCTCGTCACGGCCGCGTAGCTGAGGGCGGCCTCGCGATTCCAAGGGTACGACGGGGGACTGACAACGCCGTAGGGCTTTTAGGGGTGGGGTTGGAAACGGGTTCGACAGTTCCCCTTGACCGACCGGTTCGGGTGGTGGGTGAGCACAGGTCCGGTCCAGGGGGCGGAGCACCCTGGTCGGCCAGGACGTCACGCCGAGCGCCGGAAGCCGATCGTGGGGACAGCACGCCGCAACGGCCAGGGCCTGACCAACTTCTCCGGCACCAGCCCCGCCAGGAACCCGTACCGCCGCAACGCCGTCGGCGACTGCCCCTGGACCGACTGCACCTTCCGCCACCACCCCGCGATCTCCGACCACCCCGGCGCCGACAAGGACCCCCCGAACTCCTGCACCGACAGCGCCGCCGTCAGCCCGGCGAAGGCCAGCCGGTCCGCGAGCGGCCAGTCCGCCAGCGTCCCGGTCACGAACCCGGCGACGAACACGTCCCCCGCCCCGGTCGGATCGAGCGCCTCGACCTCGATGGCCGGCACCTCGGCGGTCTCCCCCGTACGCCGGTCCACCGCGTACGCCCCGTCCGCCCCGAGCGTGACCACCGCGACCGGCACGTACTCGGTCAGGGCGTGCGCCGCGGCCCGCGGGCAGTCGGCGCCCGTGTACCGCATCGCCTCCTGCGCGTTCGGCAGGAACGCCTCGCAGTGCCGCAGGTCGGGCAGTGCCGCCAGGTCCCACGCGCCGGTGTCGTCCCAGCCGACGTCGCCGAAGACCCGGGTGCCCTTGCTCGCGGCCTCGGCGATCCAGGGCGCGCTCATGCCCGGTGCGAGGGAGGCGACGGCGGCACGGACGCGCGGCGGGCATTCCGGGGCGGGCTCCTCGGGGGGCGGCTCATGGCCGTGCGAGACCATCGTGCGCTCCCCCTCGTACGCCATGGAGACGGTCACCGGGGAGTGCCAGCCGGGCACCGTGCGCGACGGGGAGAGGTCGATGCCCTCACCGTGCTCCAGGGCGTCCCAGCAGTAGTCGCCGTAGTGGTCGTCGCCGAAGGCCGCCGCGAGGGACGTCCTGAGGCCGAGGCGGGCCAGCGCGGTCGCCATGTTGGCGACGCCGCCGGGGCTCGACCCCATCCCGCGTGCCCAGGACTCGGTCCCGCGCACCGGGGCGGAGTCGAGCCCGGTGAAGATGATGTCGAGGAAGACGGTGCCGGTGAGATAGACGTCCCAGGGCGGGTCGTCCGGCACGCGCAGCGGGGCGAGGGGATCGACCTGGGTCTGGCGGTGCGATCCCTTTCTCGGGCCCTTTCCGGCCGGGGCGGTGGACGCGATCACGGTGCGCTCCCTGACGTGGTGCGGATCAGGCCAGTCTGCACCACACCACCGACAGCGTGACGCCGATCACGCCGGACCCACCCGTTCCGTCAGCTCGCGCCGGGCCCCGCGCGCCCCCTCCGACATGCCCTACCAGCGGGGCATCGAAGGCGTCACCCACTCCGGGTCGGCGATCCGCATGGCCGCCGCGTCGTCGCGGTCCCGCAGCGCGCCGTCGTCGTCCAGCCACCGCCGGTGCAGTACGGCGAGCCGCTCGCCATCGAGCTCCACGCCGAGCCCGGGCGCGTCCGGCACCGCGACCTTGCCGCCCTCGAAGGTCAGCCGCTCGGTGAGGACGTCCTCCGACTGCCAGGGGTAGTGGGAGTCGCAGGCGTGGTGGAGGTTCGGGACGGTGGCCGCCACGTGGGTCATCGCGGCGAGCGAGATGCCCAGGTGGGTGTTGGAGTGCATCGACACGCCGACGCCGAAGGTGCGGCAGACGGCGGCGAGCTGCTGGGTATTGCGCAGTCCGCCCCAGTAGTGGTGGTCGGAGAGGACGACCTGAACGGCGCCCTTGGTGAACGCCTCCTTGATCTCGGCGAAGGTCGTCACGCACATGTTGGTGGCGAGCGGCACGCCGGTCCGCTCGGCGACCTCGGCCATGGCGGGGGTGCCGAGTGCGGGGTCCTCCAGGTACTCCAGGACGTCGCGGAGTTCCCCGGCGACCTTGACGGACGTCTCGACGGACCAGGCGCCGTTGGGGTCCAGCCGCAGCGGATGGCCGGGGAACGCCTCGGCGAGCGCCCGGACGGCCGCGATCTCCTCGTCGGGCGGGAAGACGCCGCCCTTGAGTTTGAAGGAGGTGAAGCCGTAGCGCTCCTTGAACCGCCGGGCCTGTTCCACCACGCCCGCCGGGTCGACGGCGGCGCCCCAGTCGTCCTTCTCGGCCGGGACGCCCTCCGGGTGGCCGGCCCACTTGTAGAACAGGTAGGCGCTGTACTCGACGGCGTCGCGCACCTTGCCGCCCAGCAGCGCGTGCACGGGCAGTCCGAGGGCCTTGCCGAGGGCGTCGAGGCAGGCGACCTCGAAGGCGGAGACGACGGACAACCGCAGCTTGTCGGCGGTCTGCACGCCCCGCAGCCCGCCGACGTCGACGGCGTTCTCGACCCGGGAGCGATCCACGGCGACCTGGTCCGCGAGCGTGAACAGGCCGTTCAGATCGCTGACCTGGTGCCCTTTCAGCCGCTCGGCGAAGGGGCGGGCCAGCTCCAGGTACTTGGCGTCGCCGTAGGTCTCCCCCACGCCCGTGATCCCGTCGGCCGTGACGACCTCGACGATCAGCCGGGGCGTGTACGGCTGGTGCACGCCCTGCGTGTTCAGCAGCGGCGGGTCCGCGACCAGGATCGGCGTCAGCCGTACGTCCGTGATGGCGAGGTTCACAGGGCGGCTCCCACGAGGTCGAGGCCGGCGGTGAGTACGGTCCTGAGGGTCGCCAGGTCGGCCGTTGAGGGGTCGGTGAGCGGGGCGCGCACCGACCCGACCCGGTGGCCGCGCAGCCGGGCCGCCGCCTTCACCAGCGACACGGCGTACCCGGGGACGCGGTCGCGCAGTTCGACGAGCGGGACGTAGAAGTCGCGCAGCAGCTTGTCGACCGTGCCGTGGTCGCCGTCGCGCAGGGCGGTGAAGAAGGCGTCGGCGATCTCGGGGGCGAAGGCGTGCACGGCGGAGGAGTAGGCGGGGACGCCGACGGTGGCGTAGGCACGGGCCTGGATCTCGGCGGTGGCGGCGCCGTTGAAGAACAGGAAGTCCTCCGGGGCGGCGAACGTGAGGCGCTGCAGCCGGTCGAGGTCGCTGTGGCCGTCCTTGAGGCCGATGACGTTCGGCAGGGCGGCGATGTGCCTGAGCGACTCGGCGGTGAAGGCGACCTGGCCGCGCTGGTAGGCGATCAGCGGCAGCCGGGTGCGGGCGGCGATCTGTTCCAGCTGGGCGACCAGGCCGTCCTGCGGGGCGGCGACGAGGTAGTGCGGCAGCACGAGGAGCGCGTCGGCACCGGCGTCCTCGGCGATGCGGGCGAACCGGACGGCCTGCGCCCAGCCGTACCCGATCCCGGCCACGACGGGTACGCGGCCCGCCGCCTCCTCGACGGTGATCGTGACGACCTGCCGGTACTCGTCCTCGTCCAGCGAGAAGAACTCGCCGGTGCCGCAGGCGGGGAAGACGGCGCCGGGCGAGGCGGCGAGCCGCTGCGCGACGTAGGCGCGGAAGCCGTCCGGGTCGAGGGTGCCGTCGTCGCAAAAGCTCGTCAGCGGGAACGACAGCACGCCACCGGCCATGCCGTCCCGCAGCCGCTGCGCGACCGCCTCCGGTCCAGCGCCAGCGCTCACGGTCATCTCCTTATGTAGACGTCATCTATATATGAGAATGGCGGTTGGATACGCGAACGTCAACCGCCCGAGGCCGCCCGATTACCGGAACCCTTATAGAAAGATCGGCGTTCACGCCGGGGATGAATGCGGCCCAAGGCCGCTCCGACGTGCAGTTCAGGGCGGCCTTTGTACAGGCGCGAGTGTCGACCCGAACGCATTTGTCCACATCGCTTGCACTTCCGGTTGGATGTGATCTTTCGCCGCGAGCGGCCATGAAGCATCCCCACGGTGATCGGCATGCAGCTCCGCTACAACTACCGGGCCTACCCGGACGCCCCGCAGCGCCGCGCGCTGGCCAGGGCGTTCGGATGCGCTCGCGTGGTGTGGAACGACTGCCTGCGCGACCGCAAGGAAGCGCACGCGGCGGGGCTGCCGTATGTGAAGTCGGCGGAGTTGTCCCGGCTGCGCGTCACCCAGGCCAAACACGCCGCCGAACGCGCCTGGCTCGCCGACGTATCGGCGGTCGTCCTGCAACAGTCCCTGCGGGACCTCGACACCGCCTTCTCCCTCCCTGGCGACGGCACGGTATACGTGGCCAAGGTCGGCAACCTCAAGGTCACGTGGTCTCGTCGGCTTCCGGCCGCACCCACGTCCCTCACTGTCACCAGGGACAGCTGCGGCCGGTACTTCCTCAGCTTCGTCGTGGACACCGAGCCGAACATCCTCCCCGAGGTGGAGGCGGAAACCGGAATCGACCTGAGCCTGTCCGCCTTCGCGGTCCTGTCCGACGGGCGGAAGATCGACAGCCCTCGCTTCCTGCGCCGGGCGGAGAAGAAACTCAAGCGCCTTCAACAGGATTTGTC
Organism: Streptomyces violaceus; assembly: GCF_036014075.1. Classification (NCBI taxonomy): domain Bacteria; kingdom Bacillati; phylum Actinomycetota; class Actinomycetes; order Kitasatosporales; family Streptomycetaceae; genus Streptomyces; species Streptomyces violaceus. Next base: position 6,050,354 of record NZ_CP107911.1, on the reverse strand, counting down.
CCGCAAGGCCAAAGGATCGAAGAACCGGGCCAAGGCCCGCATCAAGGTCACACGCCAGCACGCCAAGGTGGCCAACCGGCGCCGGGACTTCCACCACAAGGCTCCACACAGATCATTCGCGACAACCAAGCGGTGTATGTGGAGGACCTCGCGGTGTCCGGTCTCGGCCGCACACGGCTCGCCAAGTCCGTGTACGACGCGGGATGGTCCGCGTTCGTCGGGATGCTGGAGTACAAGGCGGTCAAGCACGGCCGTACTTTCGCCAAGGTGGACCGGGCCTTCCCGTCCTCTCAGGTCTGTTCGGCCTGCGGATTCCGGGACGGTCCCAAGCCGCTGCACGTCCGTGAATGGACGTGCAGCGGATGTGGCACCGTGCACGACCGCGATCACAACGCAGCCCGTAACGTCCTCGTCGAAGGACGCCGTATCGTCGCCGCCGGACGGGCGGAGACGCTAAACGCCTGTGGAGCGCCGGTAAGACGGGCACACGTGCCCGCACAGCGCTGTGAAGCAGGAAGCCACCGGAAGGGTCAGTCGACCCAGGCCGGAATCCCTGGACTTCAGTCCAGAGAGCACGTCAAGATCGGCTCATGTCAGACACAGGGGGCGTCCGCGAAGTGAAGTCCGCGGCGCGCACGGTCGAGCTGCTGGAACTCCTCGCGGCGCGCGGCGACCGCCCGGCCCGGCTCCAGGAGCTGGCCGACGCACTCGGCGTGCCGCGCAGCTCGATGTACGCGCTGCTCCAGACCCTGATCTCGCGCGGCTGGGTCCGCACCGACGTCACCGGCTCCCTGTACGGCATCGGCATCCACGCCCTGCTCACCGGCACCGGCTACCTCGACTCCGACCCCCGGGTCCGGGCCGTGCGGCCGTATCTCGACGAGGCGTCCGAGGCGCTGGGAGAGACCATCCACATGGGGCGCCTCGACGGCCGGGACGTGGCCTATCTGGCGACGCGGGAGTCGCACGAGTACCTGCGCACGATCAGCCGGGTGGGGCGCCGGCTGCCCGCGCACGCCGGAGCCCTGGGCAAGGCACTGCTGGCGGAACGCCCGGACGAGGAGCTGCCCGAGGGGCCGTACGAGGCGCTGACCCCGAACTCGCACACGAGCCGGGAGTCCCTGGCGGCCGACCTCGCACGGGTCCGGGCCCGTGGCCACTCCGTGGACCGGGAGGAGGGCGTGAGCGGGATCGTCGGCTTCGGGTTCGTGCTGCGCTACGACTCCCCCGCTCTGGACGCGATCAGCTGCTCGGTTCCGGTCGCCCGGCTCACTCCGGAGCACGAGGAGCGGATCGTCGCCGTGATGCGGGAGATCCGGGCGAAGGCCGAGGCGACGGTTCCGACGGGCGCCGGATCGGTGCACTGGCGTTAGCCGAAACCCGCCGGTGAGGGGCTACCGGCGTGAGCAAAAAGCGCACCTCTACCCGACCTTCCCTGCCTCAAACACAACGTGCCCCAGATCACACCTTCTGGGTTCACGCGTTCGACTACTTGCTTGATACAAATTGCCCGCGCGTTCCTGTCCGTCGACGGTCGTCGCCCAATCCCCCCTCTTCTCCGCTCCTTTCGCATGCCCTGGGAACGCCCGTGTCTGCCCCCCGCACCACCCCCTGGCCCCTCGTCGCCCTTTTCACGGCCGGGTACCTCGCCCCGTATCTGCTGCCGACCACCGTCGGCCGACTCGACTCGGGCCTTCCGCTCTCCGCCACCCAAGCCGGCGCCGTCGGCAGTGCGCTGCTGCTGAGTTCGGCCGCCGCCGGATTCGTCCTGGCCTCACGGGTCGAACGCATCGGGACCCGCACCCTCGCCCGGTTCGGGCTCGCCCTGGCCCTGTTCGGCTACGGCGGTGCCGCGCTCACCACCGCTGTCCCGGCCGTCGTCGCCGGGGCCGTCCTCGGCGGGTTCGGATCCGGCACGGCCACCACCGTCGCCGCCACCCTCATCGCCGGACAGCGGGATCCGCACCGGGCCTCCACCGCCGGACTGCTCACCGTCTCCGCCCTCGCGGGCGCCGTGTATCTGACGGTCCCGCGCCTCGGCCCGGGGCACGGCCTGCCGCTGGCCGCGATCGCCCTCACCGCCTTGGTCGTCTGGCCGCTGACCGGCCGCCTCCCCGACGGTGTGCCCGCCGCCCCCACACGGCACCACAAGGCCCGGTTGCCGCACGCCCGTTCGGGACTGGTGCTGGCCACCGCCATGCTGTGCTGGTCGCTCGCCCAGAACTCCCTGTGGGGCGTGAGCGGACGGATCGGTCTTGACCAGGCCCAGCTGAGCGAGGCCACCGTCGGTGCCGTCTTCGCCCTGGGACTGGGCGCCGGACTGACCGGGGTCCTTGCCGCGGGCGCGCTCGGCGCGCGGCTGGGACGTGCCGTCCCCATCGGCGCCGGCACGGTCCTCATCGCCGGCTGTATCGCGCTCAGCGCCTCCTCGACCGACCTGACGAGCTTCGCGACCGGCGAGATCGCCTGGAACACGCTGTACCCGGTGGTGCTGTCGTATCTGATCGGGCTCGCCGCCTCGCTCGACCCGCGCGGCCGCTGGGCGGTGCTCGTCGGCTCGGCGTCCTCGCTGGGCACGGCCGCCGGACCGCTCACCGGCAGTGTGCTGTCGGCGCAGGCCGGGTTCCCGGCCATGGGCGCGGTCCTCGGCGCCGGTCTGCTGGTGATCGCCCTGCCGATGACCGCCGTCGCCCTGCACACCGGCGGGCGCCCGCTGCTGCCCGGCGCGATCCGCCGCCGCGGCGGCCACCCGGCCGCCCTGGTCGCCGCCACGGGCACACCCACCGGCACGGTCCCCGAGATCGGCGCCCCGGAACAGCCGGTCGTGCAGATCGCCGTGGAGGCCGCGGCCGTCCCGGCCCAGCGCGCCTACGACAAGGCGGGATCCGAGGCCCTGTGAGGTGGTGTGCGCCTCAGCGGAACTCGTAGGCCTCCACCTCGGCGAGATACCGCGCCCGCAGCTCCTCGTCGTCCTCGAGGAAGGAGGCGAGGAAGGAGTTGCGGGCCAGCTCCCGCAGCCGCTCCTCGCTCAGGCCCAGGGTGGCGCGCACGGCGTCGAAGTTCTCTCCGGCGTAGCCGCCGAAGTAGGCCGGGTCGTCCGAGTTCACCGTGCACATGAGCCCGGCGTCCAGCATGGCGGGCAGGGGGTGGTCGGCGAGGGTGTCGACGGTCCGCAGCCGGACGTTCGACAGCGGGCACAGCGTCAGCGGCACCCGGTCCCGCACCAGCCGCTCCACCAGTGCCGGGTCCTCCACACAGCGCAGACCGTGGTCGACCCGCTCCACGCCGAGGATGTCCAGCGCCTCGGTGATGTACTCCGGCGGCCCCTCCTCACCGGCGTGCGCGACCCGCCGCAGCCCGAGCGCGGCGGCGGCCTCGTAGACCTCGCGGAACTTCACCGGCGGATGCCCGACCTCGGCCGAATCGAGGCCGACGCCGGTGATCCGGTCCAGGTAGGGCTTGGCCGCGTCCAGGGTCGCCAGGGCCGACTCGGCGGACTCGTCGCGCAGGAAGCACAGGATCAGCCTGGTCGAGACGCCGTGGTTCGCCTCGCTGCTGCCCAGCGCCCGCCACAGCCCCTCGACGACCGTGCCGATCTCCAGCCCGCGGCTGGTGTGGGCCTGCGGGTCGAAGAAGATCTCCGCGTGCCGCACACCCTGGGCGGCGGCGCGGGCGAGGTAGGCGTTCGCCAGGTCCTCGAAGTCCCGCTCGGTGCGCAGGACGGCCATGAGCTCGTAGTACAGATTCAGGAAGGACTGCAGGTCCTCGAACCGGTACGCCTCGCGCAGCTCGTCCGTGTCGGCGTACGGCAGCGTGACGCCGTTGCGCGCCGCGAGCTCGAAGGCGAGTTCCGGTTCCAGGGTGCCTTCGATGTGAAGGTGCAGTTCGGCTTTGGGGAGGGACATCAATTCATCGTACGGCCGTTTCACCGACGCTTCGGAACCGGCACTCTCAGTAGATCGTGTGCCACGGTCAGCTCGCCTTCGTACCCGGCGGCCCGCGCCTGCCGCTCGAACTCGTCCGGGTCGGTATAACGCTGACTGAAGTGGGTCAGCACGAGATGCCGCACACCACCGTCCCGGGCCACCCGCGCGGCCTGTCCCGCCGTCAGATGGGCGTGCTCCACGGCGAGTTGCTCGTCCTCGTCGAGGAAGGTCGACTCGATGACGAGCATGTCGCAGCCCTCGGCGAGCGCGTACACCCCGTCGCACAGCCGGGTGTCCATGACGAACGCGAACCGCTGCCCGCGCCGCACCTCGCTGACGGCGTCGAGGGGAACCCCGCCGAGCGAGCCCTCGCGCTGGATCCGGCCGACGTCCGGGCCCTTGATGCCGTGCGCGGCGAGCCGCTCGGGCAGCATGCGGCGTCCGTCGGGCTCGACGATCCGGTAGCCGTACGTCTCGACCGAGTGCGACAGCCTGCGGGCCTCCAGCGTGTACGACGGCGTCTGCGCGAGCACGCCGTCCCCGGCGACCGGACCCTCCGTGATGAGGACGGTCGCGCGATACGGCGTGGCGTACTGGAGCCGTTCGAAGAAGCGCTGCCCGGACTTCGGGTAGTGGGCCGTGATCTCGTGCGGGACCTGGTCGAGGTTGATCCGCTGGATGACCCCGGGCAGGCCCAGGGCGTGGTCACCGTGGAAATGCGTGACGCAGATCCGGTTCAGGTCGTGCGCGGCGACCCCGGCCCGCAGCATCTGCCGCTGCGTGCCCTCGCCGGGGTCGAACAGGATGCCCTCGCCGTCCCAGCGCAGCAGATAGCCGTTGTGGTTGCGGTGCCGGGTCGGCACCTGGCTGGCGGTGCCGAGGACCACGAGTTCACGTACGGACAAGGCGGACTACCCCGGGGGCCAGTCGAGGCCGCGGCCGCCGAGTACGTGGCCGTGCACGTGCCAGACCGTCTGGCCGGCGCCGCTGCCGGTGTTGAAGACGAGGCGGTAGCTGTCGAGCTTTTCCTCGTCGGCGACGGCCTGGGCCTCTCGGACCACGTCAGCGGTGAGGGTGGGGTTGGCGGTGGCCAGGGCGGCGGCGTTCTCGTAGTGCGCCTTGGGGATGATCAGGACGTGGGTGGGGGCCTGGGGGTTTATGTCGCGGAACGCGACGGTGGTGTCTGTCTGGCGGACGATGGTCGCCGGGATGGTGCCGGCGACGATCTTGCAGAACAGGCAGTCTTCCTGGGGCTCCCCTGCCATGTTTCCTCCGGGGGTTGGCCGAATGTGGGTCCGACTCGGGCATCGTATCGTCGTCGGGTGCGGGTGCGTTTGGGCTGGTCGCGCAGTTCCCCGCGCCCCTTAAGTTGGCAGGCCTGGGGGCGTTTTCGCCGGCACTGCCTCCAGCGCTTCCAGTGCCAGTCGGATTGCTTCATCCAGTTGGGCGTCCCTGCCCGCCACGTAATCCTGCGGGCGCTGCACGACCTCCACATCCGGGTCCACCCCATGATTCTCGACGCCCCACTCGTAGCCCTCCAGCCAGAAGGCGTACTTGGGCTGGGTGACGAGGGTGCCGTCGACGAGGCGGTAGCGGCTGTCGATGCCGATGACGCCGCCCCAGGTGCGGGTGCCGACCACCGGGCCCAGGGCCAGGGCCTTGATCGCGGCGTTGACGATGTCGCCGTCGGAGCCGGAGAACTCGTTGGCGACGGCCACGACGGGGCCGCGGGGGGCGTCCTCGGGGTAGCTGTAGGGGCGCATGCCACGGGGCACGGCCCAGCCGACGATGCGCCGGGCGAGTTTCTCGACGACCAGCTGGGAGGTGTGGCCGCCGCGGTTCTCCCGGACGTCGACGACCAGGCCCTCGCGGGCGACCTCGACACGCAGGTCACGGTGGATCTGGGCCCAGCCGGGCGCCTGCATGTCCGGGACGTGCAGGTATCCGAGGCGGCCGCCGGACTTCTCGTGGACGTAGGCACGCCGGTCGGCGACCCAGGCGTGATAACGCAGCGGCTCCTCGTCCGCGACCGGGACCACGACGGCGTGCCGCGGGTCGCCGCCGCCGGACGGGGAGATGGTCAGCTCCACCGGCTTGCCCGCCGTGCCGATCAGCAGCGGTCCGGGGCCGGCGACCGGGTCGACCGGCTGGCCGGCGATCGCGAGGACGGCGTCCCCGGGGCGTACCGCGACGCCGGGCGCGGCCAGCGGGCTGCGGGCGTCCGGGTCGGAGGTCTCCGAGGGCAGGATGCGGTCGACGCGCCAACTCCCGTCCTCGTGGCGGGAGATGTCCGCGCCGAGCAGGCCCTGGCGGGCGCCGCGGCCGTAGCCGCCGCGCGGGGTGACGTAGGCGTGCGAGGTGCCGAGTTCGCCCTGGACCTCCCACAGCAGGTCGACCAGGTCGTCGTGGGTGGCGAGGCGCTCCACGACCGGGCGGTAGCGGTCGAGGACGCCGGACCAGTCGACGCCGCTCATGTCCGGCCGCCAGAAGTGGTCCCGCATGATGCGGCCGTTCTCGTCGAACATCTGCCGCCACTCGGCGGCCGGGTCGATGAACTGGCGTACGCGGCCGAGGTCGACGGTGATGTTGGAGTCGCTGTCGTCGTCGTTCGAGGCGCGCCGGTCGCTGGGGACGACCTTCAGCCGTCCGTCGGTCCACAGCAGCACCCGCTTGCCGTCGCCGCTGACCTCGAAGTGGTCGGCGTCGACGGCGAGATGCTCGACCCGCTGCTGGGCGAGGTCGTAACGCTCCAGCTCGGACTTGGGATCGGGGTCGTCCGGGGTGGCCCGGGAGGCGCCGAGCACACCGGCGACCGGGTGGCGCAGCCACAGGACGCCGTCCTTGGCGGCGCGCAGGTTGGAGTAGCGGGCGGCCTCGACCGGGAAGGGCACGATGCGGTCGGCGAGGCCTTCGAGGTCGATGCGGGTGGTGGGGGTGCCCTCGCTGTCGGGGGTCTCCTCCCGGTCGGGCGTCTCGAAGGAACGGCCGTGCCGCTGCGGCCCGAACGGGGAGGGCGTGGTGGCCGCGAGCGTGATCAGATGCGGCCGGGCGCCCTCCACGAAGGCCAGGTCGAAGACGTGCTCGTCGTAGACCGGGTCGAAGGAGCGGGTCGAAAGGAACGCGAGGTGCTTGCCGTCCACCGTGAACGCCGGCGCGTAGTCCTGGAAGCGCAGCGGGGTCGCCTCGGTGACCGACAGGTCGGTGGTGTTGGCGAGCTTCAGCTGGGACAGGGGGCGCGGTCCGGGGTGGGACCAGGCCAGCCAGGCGGAGTCGGGCGAGAAGACGACCCCCGACACATCACCGTCCTCGCTCCGGTCCACCTCCCGCACCTCGCCCGTCTCCCGCTCGACGAGCAGCAGCCGCCCGTCGTGGGAGGCCACGGCAGCGCGGCTGCCGTCGGGCGCCATGGCGAGGTCCAGCACCCGTCCGAGCTGCCCGGCGGCGAGCCGGCGCGGCGTCGCCCCCGGGGCGAGCCCGGTGGCGGGCGCGAACTCCAGGGCGTCGTCGCCCTCGGCGTCCGTCACCCACACCACCCACTCCTCACCGTCGGCGCGGAAGGCACGCGGCTGCCGGGCCCGCACGCCGGGCGTCGCGGCGAGGGCACGGGCGGGGCCGGCGCGGTGGGTGACCCAGTGGACGGAGCCGCGTACGGAGACGGCACTGCCGCGCGCGGTGTGGTCCGGGGACGCCGACCCGAACGACCGGGCGGCGTTCAGCGCGAACGGCTGAAGATCGACGCGCTGCCCGCCCAGCCGCACGTCCAGCCGACGCGGCTCGGCCCCGTCCAGATCATCGAGCACCCACAGCTCACCGGCACTGGAGTAGACGACCCGGGTGCCGTCGGTCGCGGCGTGCCGGGCGTAGAAGCCGTCGAGCGGCGTGTGCCGCCGCAGATCGGACCCGTCGGCGAGGGAGGAGTAGAGCGCCCCGGTGCCCTCGTGATCGGACAGAAAGGCAATGCGCTCACCGACCCACAGCGGATACTCGACGTTCCCGTCCAGCTCCTCATGCAGCCGTACGAACTCCCCGTCCCCCTCCCGGTCGATCCACAACTTGCCCGCGCCACCACCCCGGTACCGCTTCCACCAGGCGGCCTCGCGCCCCATCGGCGCGGACAGCAGGACGACACTCGGCCCGTAGGCGATGTCACCGACGGGCCCGTACGGCAGGGTGGTGGCCGGACCGCCGTCGAGCGGAACGGCACGCGCCCAGCTGCGGCGCAGGCTCGCCTGGCCCTGGGTGCTGATCGCCAGGACCTCGCCGTCCGGGGTCCAGCCGCGCACCTGGGTCTTCGAACTTCCCCAGTACGTCAGCCGCTTGGCGGGGCCCCCGTCTGCCGGGGCGATGTGCACCTCGGGGGCGCCGTCGCGGGTGGAGGTCCAGGCGACGGTGGTGCCGTCGAGCGAGATACGGGGCTGGGTCACCGGCACGTTGTCGGCGCTGACCCGCCAGGCCCGGCCGCCGTCGAGAGGGGCGAGCCACACGTCGTCCTCCGCGGTGAAGGCGACCAGGTCACCGCGCACGTGGGGGAACCGGAGGTATGCAGGCGATGGGGACTGAGTCACCCGATCACCCTATGCAGGGACGACGCCGCGCGGACAGACTTCGGATCACTTGCCCTCGACAGGCCGGCAGTCCGGATAGCGCTTGTTAATTGGTCTCACCCCATCGCGCCGTTCCGAGGACGGACACCCCCCGGCGCGGCCCCGACCCACCACCCGGCGCCAGGCGCAGACGCGCACCCCCGCATCGGGCTCAGGACCACCGGCCGGTGCGGGCCAGGAGTACAGCAGCGGCAGCCGTCCCGGCGGTCGAGGTGCGCAGCACACTGCGTCCGAGGCGGTACGCCTTCGCCCCCGCCTCCTCGAACTGCGCCAACTCCTCGGGCGCCACGCCCCCTTCGGGCCCCACGACCAGCACGATCTCACCGGAGGACGGCAGTTCGGCGGTCGCCAGCGGCTCGTCCCCGCTCTCGTGGAGCACGGCGGCGAAGTCGGCACCGGCCAGCAGCGCCGCGACCCGCTTGGTCGTCGCCGCATCCGCGACCTCCGGAAACCGCACGCGGCGTGACTGCTTCCCGGCCTCCCTGGCCGTCGCCCGCCACTTGCCCAGCGCCTTCAGCCCGCGCTCGCCCTTCCACTGCGTGATGCAACGCGCCGCCGCCCACGGCACGATCGCGTCGACACCGACCTCGGTCATCGTCTCGACGGCCAGCTCCCCACGGTCGCCCTTGGGCAGCGCCTGGACAACGGTGACCCGGGGCCGCTCCACCGGTTCCTCGGTCACCGAGTCCAGCTGGACGATCAGCCGGTCCTTGCCCTCGGTGTCGAGCACGACGCAGTCCGCCCAGCGGCCGGTCCCGTCCGTGAGGACGATGTCCTCGCCGGGTCGCAGCCGCTTCACGGAGACGGCGTGCCGCCCTTCCGGGCCGTCGAGGACGTACCGGCCACCGCCGCCCGCGTCGAGGTGCTCGACCACGAACACCGGCGCGGTCATCGAACGCCGCCCCCGCCCTGGATGCCCCCGCCCGACAACACCGCGCGTGCCGTGGCGAGTTCACCGGCCAGCACCTCCACCAGCTGTCCGGCGGGCAGCTCCCGCGCCATCCGGTGACCCTGCCCGGCCCACAGTGCCATGCCCTGAGCGTCCCCCGCCTTGGCGGCGGCCTTGCGCAGCGGCGAGGTCAGGTGGTGGATCTCGGGGTAGGCGGGCGGCGCGTACGGCCCGTGCTCGCGCAGGAAACGGTTGACGAGGCCGCGCGCCGGCCGCCCGGAGAAGGCCCGGGTCAACTCCGAACGCACGAACAGGGGGTTGGTCAGCGCCTGCTTGTGCAGGGCGTTCGCGCCCGACTCGTGCGTCGCGAGGAACGCGGTGCCAAGCTGGGCGGCGCTCGCGCCGGCCGCGAGCACCGCGGCGATCTGGCCGCCGCGCATGATACCGCCGGCGGCGACGATCGGGATGTTCACGGATTCCCGGATCTGGGCGACCAGCGACAGCAGCCCGATGCCCGAACCGTCCAGCTCCGGGATGTCCCGGTGCGTGCCCTGGTGGCCGCCGGCCTCGACGCCCTGCGCGATGACCGCGTCCGCACCCGCCCGCTCGACGGCCCGGGCCTCGTCGGGGGTGGTCGCGGCGGCCAGGACGAAGGTGCCGACGCGGTGCAGGGAGTCGATGACCTCACGGCTCGGCACGCCGAAGTGGAACGACACCACCGGCACAGGGTTGTCGCGCAGCACCGCGAGCTTGGTCTCGTAGCCGTCGTCACGGCCGCTGTCGGGATCGCCGAGCTCGGCCTCGTACCAGGTGGCCTCGCCGGCCAGCTGGTGGGCGTAGACGTCGACGGCGGCGGGGTCGGCGTACTCGGGCTGCGGCATGAAGACGTTCACGCCGAAGGGCCTGCTCGTGAGGCTCCGGAGCTGCTTGATCTCCTGGTACACCCCGTCGGCGGTTTTGTACCCGGCGGCGAGGAATCCGAGCCCGCCCGCCTCGCACACGGCGGCGGCGAGCTGCGGTACGGAAACGCCACCCGCCATGGGGGCCTGCACGATCGGGTGCGGGAAGAGATCGGTCAGCGCGGAGGACATGAGCGCATGTTGTCACGTCCTCCGAACAACCCCGAAACCGGCCTGCCGTGTGGCATAGACCAGAGGACTGGGCCCATCCGGGGGCAGTCCCCCGGCCCCTCAACCGCAGCCGGACCACCCGCCTCGGCGCGCGTTGAACACATCCTTCAGCCGCGAGAACAACCCCTGCTGCCCCGGCTGACTGTGCCTGCCCGGGGGCCCGCCCCCCGGACTCCCAGCAGCAGCCGGACCACCCGCCTCAGCGCCCGTTGAACGCGTCCTTGAGCCGCGAGAACAACCCTTGCTGCCCCGGCTGGAACTGCCCCGTAGGCCGCTCCTCGCCCCGCAGCTTGGCCAGCTCGCGCAGCAGCCGCTCCTGCTCGGGGTCGAGCTTCGTCGGGGTCTGGACCTCGACGTGGACGATGAGGTCGCCGCGTCCGCCGCCCCGCAGGTGCGTGATGCCCCGGCCGTGCAGCGGGATCGACTGGCCGGACTGGGTGCCCGGGCGGATGTCGACCTCCTCCATGCCGTCCAGCGTCTCCAGCGGCACCTTCGTGCCGAGGCACGCGGCCGTCATGGGGATCGTCACCGTGCAGTGCAGGTCGTCGCCGCGCCGCTGGAAGGTGGAGTGCGGAAGTTCGTGGATCTCGACGTAGAGGTCACCGGCGGGACCGCCACCGGGCCCGACCTCGCCTTCGCCGGCGAGCTGGATGCGCGTGCCGTTGTCGACACCGGCGGGGATCTTCACGGTCAGGGTCCGCCGGGAGCGCACGCGGCCGTCACCGGCGCACTCCGGGCACGGCGTCGGCACCACGGTCCCGAAGCCCTGGCACTGCGGGCAGGGCCGGGACGTCATGACCTGGCCGAGGAACGACCGGGTGACCTGCGACACCTCACCGCGACCGCGGCACATGTCACACGTCTGCGCACTCGTCCCCGGCGCGGCACCCTCGCCGCTGCAGGTGTTGCAGACGACGGCCGTGTCGACCTGGATGTCCTTCGTCGTACCGAAGGCGGCCTCGTCGAGCTCGATCTCGATACGGATCATCGCGTCCTGGCCGCGGCGGGTGCGCGAGCGCGGACCGCGCTGCGACGCCGTGCCGAAGAACGCGTCCATGATGTCGGAGAAGTTCCCGAAGCCTCCGGCTCCGAAGCCGCCCGCACCGCCGCCGGCGGCCTGCGAGAGCGGGTCGCCGCCGAGGTCGTAGACCTGCTTCTTCTGCGGGTCCGACAACACCTCGTAAGCGGCGTTGATCTCCTTGAACCGCTCCTGGGTCTTCGGATCGGGGTTGACGTCCGGGTGCAGCTCGCGTGCGAGCCGCCGGAAGGCCTTCTTGATCTCTTCCTGCGACGCGTCGCGGCGCACGCCGAGTACGGCGTAGTAGTCCGTGGCCACTACGACTCCGCCAGGATCTGTCCGACGTACCGTGCCACTGCGCGTACCGCTCCCATCGTTCCCGGGTAGTCCATGCGGGTCGGTCCGACCACGCCGAGCTTGGCGACTGCCTCGCCGCCCGAACCGTAGCCGACCGACACGACGGACGTGGAGTTGAGTCCTTCGTGGGCGTTCTCATGACCGATACGTACGGTCACGCCCGGATCCTTCGCCTCGCCGAGCAGCTTGAGGAGCACGACCTGCTCCTCAAGCGCCTCCAGCACCGGCCGGATCACCAGGGGAAAGTCATGCCCGAAGCGGGTGAGGTTGGAGGTGCCGCCGATCATCAGCCGCTCCTCGTTCTCCTCGACGAGCGTCTCCAGAAGCGTGGAGAGCACCATGGAAACCGTACCCCGGTCCTCGTGCTCGAACGCCTCCGCCAGATCCTCCACCAAACTCGGCACATCCGCGAAACGGCGGTTCGCGACACGGCTGTTGAGCCGGGCGCGCAGATCCGCGAGCGAGGCCTCGCCGAAGGGCGCCGGGCAGTCGACCACACGCTGCTCGACCCGGCCGGTGTCCGTGATCAGCACGAGCATCAGCCGCGCGGGCGCGAGGGAGAGCAACTCCACATGCCGCACGGTCGACCGGGTCAGCGACGGATACTGCACGACGGCGACCTGGCGCGTGAGCTGCGCGAGCAGCCGTACCGTACGCGCCACGACGTCGTCGAGGTCGACGGCGCCCTCGAGGAAGTTCTGGATCGCGCGCCGCTCGGGCGCGGTCATCGGCTTGACGCCGGCCAGCTTGTCCACGAACAGCCGGTAGCCCTTGTCGGTGGGGATGCGCCCGGCACTGGTGTGCGGCTGGGCGATGTACCCCTCGTCCTCGAGGGCCGCCATGTCGTTGCGGACGGTGGCCGGGGAGACGCCGAGGCTGTGCCGCTCGGTGAGGGCCTTGGAGCCGACGGGCTCCTCGGTGCCGACATAGTCCTGGACGATGGCGCGCAGCACCTGAAGCCTGCGTTCACTGAGCATCGCGCACACCTCCAGATGTCGTCCGCCTGCTGCCCTGTCTGTCCGGCCTGGCACTCTGCGCGTGCGAGTGCCAGCATTCCCCGGCCCAGTGTACGGCGGTGGGGTGCACCCCCGGCAAGGCTGGTCGTGCGCTGTCGTGCTCAGAACGAGTGTCACCGCTAGCGTCGCCGTATGAACGTGACTTGGGAAGAGCTCGGGTGGGAGCGGGTGGCCGCCGGTGTGGGGCGGTGCCGGCTGCCGGTGTGGGACTGCACGATCGGGCTCGTCGCCGGCGAGGGCGCGGTCCTCATGATCGACGCGGGGTCCAGCCTCGCCGAGGGCGCGAAACTGGACGCGCAGGCACGGGCACTCACCGGTCACCGTGTGACACATCTCGCGCTGACCCACCCACACTTCGACCATGTCTTCGGCGCCGCGGCGCTCTCGGACACCGAGGTGTTCGGCGCGGTGGGCGTGGACGCGCTGCTGACACGGGTGCGGGACCGCGAGGAACTGCGCGAGGACGGGGTGCGCCAGGGCCTGGCGGCGTCCACGGCCGAGGAGGCGGCGGAGCGGCTGGTCCCGCCCGGCCACCTGGTCTCCGGCGAGTGGACGCTCGACCTGGGCGGCGGCCGCCAGGTGCTGCTGGCGAACGTCGGCCCGGGGCACACCGCGCACGACCTGGCGGTGCTGGTGCCCGGTGATCCGGAGGTGGTGTTCTGCGGGGACCTGGTCGAGGAGTCCGGAGAGCCCCAGGCGGGGCCGGACGCGGTGCCGTCCCACTGGCCTGCCGCCCTCGACCGGCTGCTCGACCTGGGTGGCGAGGACGCACTGTACGTGCCCGGTCACGGAGCGGTGGTGGACGCGGCGTTCGTCCGGGCCCAGCGGGACGCGCTGGCGGCGCGTTTCGGCGTGTCGCGGTGATCGCCGTACGCCTTCTCCTATCGTCATTCGAATGCGCCAGTACTCTCCGGACCTGACTCCGCCGTGGAAGAAGCCGAAGCCGGTGCCCGAGGTTCCGGCGGAGCCGGGCCTGGTGGTCGAGGAGCCCGGAAGCGGCTTCTGCGGCGCGGTGATCCGGTGTGAGGCGGGCACGGTGACGCTGGAGGACCGCTTCGGCAAGCACCGTGTGTTCCCCATGGAGCCGCGCGGCTTCCTGCTGGAGGGCAGGGCGGTGACGCTGGTCCGCCCGTCGTCCGGCCCCGCCCGCCCCACGCACACCGCCTCAGGTTCGGTGGCCGTCCCCGGCGCACGTGCGCGTGTGGCCCGCGCGGGCCGCATCTACGTCGAGGGCCGGCACGACGCCGAGCTGGTCGAGAAGGTGTGGGGCGACGACCTGCGCATCGAGGGCGTGGTCGTGGAGTACCTGGAGGGCGTCGACGACCTGCCGTCGATCGTCGAGTCCTTCGCCCCCGGCCCGGACGCCCGCCTGGGCGTCCTGGTGGACCACCTGGTCCCGGGCAGCAAGGAGTGGCGCATCGCCGAGTCGGTCACGAGCGAGCACGCCCTGGTGGTGGGCCATCCGTACATCGACATCTGGGAGGCGGTGAAGCCGACGTCCCTGGGCATCGAGTCCTGGCCCCGGATCCCCCACGGCCAGGACTGGAAAACAGGCGTGTGCCGCTCCCTCGGCTGGCCGCAGAACACAGGCGCGGCCTGGCAGCGAATCCTGTCGGGGGTCCGCTCATACAGGGACCTGGAGCCGGAGCTGCTGGGCAGGGTTGAGGAACTGATCGACTTCGTCACGTCCTAGCTGCGGGCAATCGTGCCTCCCCCAGTGCCTTAAGGGCCTGGGAGGTGCCCCCCAGGGCGGCACGGGTGGGCGGTGGGGGGTCCCCCCGCTCGAGCGAAGCCGAGAGTGGGAGAGGCACCCCGCTACGCCGGGCTGCGAAACCCCCCGGCCTCAGCACCAACCCCGAGCCCCTCAGTCCACGAGGTCCCGAACCACCCCATCCGCCAGCAACCGCCCGCGCAACGTCAACACAGCACGCCCCTGCTCATACGGCCCGGCATCCAGAAGCCCGTCCGACAGCGCCCTGCGCGACGCAGCCAGCCCCTCCTCCCGCAACAACGCCAACGGCACCCCCTCCCGCAACCGCAGCTCCAGCAGAATCCGCTCGACCCGCCGGTCCTCCTCCGACAGCACCTCACGCCCGGCACCGGGCGTCCGCCCCACCGCCAGCGCCCCCGCATACGCACCGGGGTGCTTCACGTTCCACCACCGCACACCGCCCACATGGCTGTGCGCCCCAGGCCCGGCCCCCCACCAGTCGGCCCCCCGCCAGTACAGCTCGTTGTGCAGACACCGCCCCGCCTCCGAGGTCGCCCAGTTGGACACCTCGTACCACTCGAAGCCCGCCGAGGACAGCGCCTCCTCGGCGATCAGATAGCGGTCGGCGTGGACATCGTCGTCCGTCATCGGCACCTCGCCCCGGCGGATACGGCGGGCCAGCTGCGTACCCTCCTCGACGATCAGCGCGTACGCGCTGACGTGGTCCGGCCCCGCGCCCAGCGCGGCGCTCAGCGTGGCCCGCCAGTCGTCGTCGCTCTCCCCCGGCGTGCCGTAGATCAGGTCGAGGTTGACGTGCTCGAAGCCCGCCGCCCGCGCCTCCGCCACGCACGCCTCGGGACGCCCGGGCGTATGCGTACGGTCCAGCACCTTCAGCACATGCTGCCGAGCGCTCTGCATGCCGAACGAGATCCGGTTGAAGCCGCCCTCCCGCAGCGCGGCCAGATACGCCGGGTCCACCGACTCCGGATTCGCCTCCGTCGTGACCTCGGCGTCCGGCGCCAGCCCGAACTCGTCACGGATCGCGCCCAGCATCCGTACGAGATCACCGGCGGCCAGCAGCGTAGGCGTCCCCCCGCCCACGAACACCGTACGAACGGGCCGCGGATCATCACCCAGCACCTTGCGCGCCAGGCGGACCTCCTCGACCAGCGTCTCGGCGTAGTTGTCGCGGGAGGCCAGTACACCGCCCGTGCCGCGCAGCTCGGTCGCCGTGTAGGTGTTGAAGTCGCAGTAGCCGCAGCGGGTCGCGCAGTACGGGACGTGCAGATAGAACCCGAGCGGACGGCCGGTGGCCCCGGCGAGCGCGGACGCGGGGAGCGCGCCGTCGTCGGGGACGGGCTCGCCGTCGGGAAGTGCGGAAGGCATGCCTTCCATTGTCCAGCACCCGCGCGCTCGCTCCGCCTGCTCATTCCGCCTGGAGCACCAGCAGCGCGAGATCGTCGGCCGGGGGCCGCGCCCCGAACTCGTGCACCAACCGCTTGATCCGCTCGGCTATCAGCTCGGCGTCCAGCCCCGCGCACCCGGCCAGCGCCGCCGCGAGCCCGTCCTCGTCGTCGAACTGGCGGGTGCCGGAGCGACGCTCGGTCACGCCGTCGGTGACGCACAGCAGCGTGTCGCCGGGCCGCAGCTCGAAGGTGTCGCTGGTGTACGTGGCGTCCTCGACGACGCCCAGGAGGGTCTGCGGCTGCGCTGTCGTGTGGACCTCGCCGCCCGCCCCGAGCAGCAGGGGGAGCGGGTGCCCGGCGGAGGCGACGGTGCAGCGGACACCGCCGTCGAAGGGGACCAGTTCGCCGTACAACAGGGACAGGAAGCGCGTCTGGGGGCCGTCGCCGGGCGGGGTCGGCCGGGCGCCCGCCGCCACCAGCGCCCGGGCCGCCGCGTCGGCGGCCTCCGTGGCGTCGTCGAGCAGGAGCTGGTTGAGGCGGTCGAGGACGTCGGCGACCCGGTAGCCCTCGCGGGCCAGCAGCCGCAGCCAGGGCCGGGCCAGGCCGATCACGACGGCCGCCTCGGGGCCCTTGCCCTGGACGTCGCCGACGGCGAAGCACCAGCGGCCGTCACCGGCCGGGAACAGGTCGTAGAAATCGCCGCTGGGCCCGCCCTTGTCGTACGGCTCGTAGACGAGCGCGCTGCGCACCCCGGGGATCTCGGCGACGGCGCCGGGCAGCAGTCCGCGCTGGAGTACGGCGCTGATGGTGGCCTGGCGGGCGTACTGGCGGGCGGCTCCGATGGCGAGGGCGACGCGGCGGCTGAGGTCCTCCACGAGGCCGGTGATCTCGTCGGGGAAGCCGGCGGCCCCCGACCGGCCGATGACCAGGGTGCCCAGCGGGCGTCCCCCGGCGACCAGCCGGTACGCGAGTGCCGACCCCGGCTCGCCCGGCGCGTCACCGAGCGCCTCGCCCGGCCAGGGGTAGTCGACGGGCCAGGACCCGGGCGGGTCGGACGGGTGTGGCGGGTCCTTCTCCAGGGCCTGGCGCAGCTCCTCGATGCGGTTCTCGCTGCCGTGCCAGACCCGGGCCAGGCGCGGCCCGCCCGCTCCGGCCCCGCCGCCCCAGCCGCCGCCGGTGGCCTCGTCCTCCAGCCACACCGCGCACCAGTCGGCCAGCCTTGGCACGATCAGCTGCCCGGCGAGGGCGGCGACCAGGTCCTCGTCGAGCTGCCCGGCGAGCAGGTCGGAGGCCTCCGCGAGGAAGGAGAGGGCGCCGCGGCCCAGCCAGGCACCGTCGCATCCGTCGCTACCGCCCTCGTAACGGTCTCGCCAGTCCCGTACGTCGTTCCAGTCACGCCAGTCCCGTAGGCCGCGGGAGTCCTGCCGGTCCGCCAGGGCGCGGGAGGCCTGTGGGCCCTGCCGGTCCCGTAGGCCGCGAGAGTCCTGTGCGTCCTGCCGATCCCGCCCGTCACGCCGGCGCCGTCCGGCCTCCCTCGACTCTCCCGCGTCCGCCTCACCAGGCTCCCCGGCCTCCCGGCCCTTGCGGGGCTCCGGCGCCAGGATCTCCGCCACCCGCAGCCCGCGCGCCAGCGCCTGCTCCTCGGCGTACGCCTCGATCTGCTCGCCCGCCGCGCACCCCTTGGCGGGCAACCGCGCCCACACGGTCTTGCGGCCCGTGCGGTACGTGATGCCCCAGGCCTCGGAGAGCGCGCCGACGAGCCGCAGGCCGCGCCCGTACTCGGGCATGTCGTGCGGTGTCTCCGGCTCGCCGCCGCGCGGGGCGCGTGAGGGGTGGTGGTCGCAGACCTCGACGACGAGCGCGACCGTCTCGTTGCCGTCGCCGTCGTCGCCGTCGAGTCCGTCGGCGCCTTCCAGCCGGCACGCCAGCTCGATGTCGGTGCCGGCGTGCACGACGGCGTTGGTGACGAGTTCGCTGACGACGAGCGTGGCGTCGTCGGCGAGGCGGTCGGTGAGGTGCTCGGTGCCGGGCAGGCCGAGCCGGGTCCACTCTGCGAGCGCCGAGCGCACAAGGGCGCGTGCGGTGCCCGGCGCGAGTGAGCTGCCGGACAGGGTCGCGTGCGCCCGCGCGCACTCCTGTGCGGGCGCCTGGGATATGGGGGCGGGCGCCGCGCAGGCCGGGGCGCCCGCGTCGGGCGTGAGCGTCTCGGCGGTCGGTGCGGGCTCCTCGGAAACAAGCTCGTCCTCACCGGACGCAGGCGTCTCCGAAGCGTGTGCAGGCGCCTGCGAGGCACGGGAGGCGGTCTCCCGTTGCGTCGGAATGGCCCCCATGGACGGCTCCCCGGGCAGTTCGTACGAATACGCCACAGTCGATGCCGACAGAGTGACAGACTGACCACGCCCATAAGCGCCGAGTTACCGAAGTGGGCCGCCATGAGTGAGAACAGTGCTACTCCTGTGGTCGAAGACCGGTACGAAGACGGTCAGATTCGTACATCCGATCTGCGTCCACTGCTCGCCGCGATGACCGCCGCACGCGACGGCGACTTCACCAAGGTGCCGGAAACCGGCCACGGGATGGTGGCCGAACTCACCGCGGTCTTCAACCAGATCATGGACCGCAGCGTCCACTTCACCACCGAGGTGCAGCGCGTCAGACGGGAGCTGGTGCGGCACGGCCGGCTCGACGAGCGCCTCTCGGCCAGCCCGGGCCAGGGCCTGTGGACCTCCCGCGTCAACGACGTGAACCAGTTGCTCGACGCCCTGGTCGCCCCGGCGGCGAACGCCACGCGGGTACTGGACGCGGTGGCCGGCGGCGATCTGACCCAGCGGGTCGATCTGCACGACGGGACCCGGCAGTTACGCGGCGATCTGCGTCACCTCGGCCGGGCCGTGAACACGATGGTGGACCAGCTCTCCTTGTTCACGGGCGAGGTGACGCGGGTCGCGCGCGAGGTCGGCACCGAGGGGCGGCTCGGCGGCCGGGCCAATGTGCGGGGCCTGTCGGGCAGTTGGCGGGACGTGACCGAGGCCGTCAACACCATGGCGTCCCGGCTGACGGCCCAGGTGCGGGACATCGCGGCCGTGACGACGGCGGTGGCGCGCGGCGACCTGACCCGCACGGTCACGGTGGAGGCGACCGGCGAGCTGCTGGAACTGAAGCTGACCGTGAACACGATGGTGGACCAGCTCTCCGCCTTCGCCGACGAGGTCACCCGCGTCGCGCGCGAGGTCGGTACCGAGGGCCAGTTGGGCGGCCGGGCGCAGGTGCGGGGCGTCTCCGGCGTCTGGAAGGACCTCACCGACAACGTCAACTTCATGGCGTCGAACCTGACCTCGCAGGTCCGCAACATCGCTCAGGTGACTACGGCCGTGGCCAACGGCGACCTCTCCCAGAAGATCACGGTCGCGGCGCAGGGCGAGATCCTGGAGCTCAAGTCGACCATCAACACGATGGTCGACCAGCTCTCCGCCTTCGCCGACGAGGTCACCCGCGTCGCCCGCGAGGTCGGCACCGAGGGCAACCTCGGCGGCCGGGCCCAGGTCCGGGGCGTCTCCGGCGTCTGGAAGGACCTCACCGACAACGTCAACTTCATGGCGGACAACCTCACCTCCCAGGTGCGGAACATCGCGCTCGTCTCCACCGCCGTCGCCCAGGGCGATCTCGGCAAGAAGATCACGGTGGAGGCCAAGGGCGAGATCCTGGAGCTCAAGTCCACGATCAACACGATGGTCGACCAGCTCTCCGCCTTCGCCGACGAGGTCACCCGCGTCGCCCGCGAGGTCGGCACGGAAGGCAATCTCGGCGGTCAGGCCCAGGTCCGGGGCGTCTCCGGCGTCTGGAAGGACCTCACCGACAACGTCAACTTCATGGCGCTGAACCTGACCTCCCAGGTCCGCAACATCGCCCAGGTCACCACCGCCGTCGCCAACGGCGACCTGTCGAAGAAGATCACGGTCGACGCCCGCGGCGAGATCCTCGAGCTGAAGGACACCGTCAACACGATGGTGGAGCAGTTGCGCGCCTTCGCCGACGAGGTGACCCGCGTGGCCCGCGAGGTAGGCACCGACGGCCGGCTCGGCGGCCGGGCCCAGGTGCTGGGCGTCTCCGGCGTCTGGCGGGACCTGACGGACAACGTCAACTACATGGCCGACAACCTCACCTCCCAGGTGCGCAACATCGCCCAGGTGGCGACGGCCGTGGCGCAGGGCGACCTGTCCCGGAAGATCGACGTGGACGCGCGCGGCGAGATCCTGGAGCTGAAGACCACGATCAACACGATGGTCGACACCCTGTCCTCCTTCGCCTCCGAGGTCACCCGTGTGGCCCGCGAGGTCGGCAGTGAGGGTCAACTGGGCGGCCAAGCCCGGGTCGAGGGCGTCTACGGCACCTGGAAGCGCCTGACCACGAACGTCAACGAACTCGCGCTCAACCTCACCACCCAGGTTCGCGCGATCGCCGAGGTCGCCTCCGCGGTGGCCCAGGGCGACATGTCCCGCTCGATCACGGTCGAGACGCGCGGCGAGGTCGCCGAGCTGAAGGACAACATCAACCTGATGGTGGCCAACCTGCGCGAGACGACCCGCGCGAAGGACTGGCTGGAGTCCAACCTGGCCCGCCTCGCCTCCCTGATGCAGGGCCACCGCGACCTGATGGAGGTCGCCGACCTGATACTCCGCGAGCTGACCCCGCTGGTGAACGCCCAGTACGGCGCGTTCTACCTGGCCGACCCGGACGAGGACGGCGCGGCCCTGCGCACCGCCGTGCCGACGAAGGGCCTGGCCTTCATCGCCGGCTACGGCGCCGCCCAGGACGCGACCGTCGAGACCGGTGCCCTCCCCGTGCACGGCCTGGTCGCTCAGGCGGCCCGCGAGAAGAAGCGGATCCTGGTGGAGGGCGCCCCGCCCGACTACATCAAGATCAACAGCGGCCTGGGCGAGGCGGCTCCCACGACGATCGTCATCATCCCGATCCTCTTCGAGGACAAGCTCCTCGGTGTCATCGAGCTCGCCTCTTTCTCCCGCTTCTCCGATGTGCACCTGGCGTTCTTCGACCAGTTCGTCAACACCATCGGTGTCGCCATCAACACGATCATCGCCAACTCCCGCACGGAGTCCCTGCTCGGCGAGTCCCAGCGCCTCGCCATGCAGCTCCAGGAACGCTCGGACGAACTCCAGAAGCAGCAGGGCGAGCTGCAGCGCTCCAACGCCGAACTGGAGGAGAAGGCCGCCCTGCTGGCCACGTCCTCCCAGTACAAGTCGGAGTTCCTGGCGAACATGTCGCACGAGCTGCGCACCCCGCTGAACTCCCTGCTGATCCTGGCCCGGCTGCTCTCCGACAATCCGGACGGCCGTCTCTCCGACCAGGAGGTGCAGTTCGCGACGACGATCCACCGCTCGGGCTCGGACCTGCTCCAGCTGATCAACGACATCCTCGACCTGTCGAAGATCGAGGCCGGCCGGATGGACGTACGGCCCAAGCGGCTCCCGCTCATCAAGCTGCTCGACTACGTCCACGCCACGTTCCGCCCCCTCACCATCGACCGGGGGCTCGCCTTCGAGGTCGCGGTCGGCGAGGACGTACCGCGCGAGATGTACTCGGACGAACAGCGGCTCCAGCAGATCCTGCGCAACCTCCTGTCCAACGCCATCAAGTTCACCGCGTCGGGCAAGGTCGAGCTGCGGGTCGACCGGGTGCAGGACGCCGAGCACCGCCATATTCGGGACACCGACGACGTGGTCGCGTTCGCCGTGTCCGACACGGGCATCGGGATCGCGCCGGAGAAACTCCCGGTGATCTTCGAGGCGTTCCAGCAGGCCGACGGCACCACCAACCGCAAGTACGGCGGCACCGGCCTCGGCCTGTCGATCAGCCGGGAGATCGCGGGCCTGCTCGGCGGCCGGATCATCGCCGAGAGCGAGCCCGGCAGGGGTTCCAGGTTCACCCTGTACGTACCGGTCGTCAGCCCCGGCCACACGGCGCCGCCTCCGGGCCCGGAGGAGCGCGCGGCGCTTCCTCTGCCCCTCCAGCCGACGGTGGGACCGTACCCGGCCGCGCACGACACGGACGACGCCTGGCCCGCGCCGACGAAACTGGAGGCGTGGACGTCCGGCAGGCCGGGCCGGATCCTGGCCGGGCGCCGGGTGCTGATCGTCGACGACGACATCCGCAACGTTTTCGCCCTCACCCATGTCCTGGGCCGGGTCGGCATGACCGTGCTGTACGCGGAGAACGGCCGCGAGGGCATCGAGACCCTGGAGCGCAGCGCGGACGTCGAACTGGTCCTGATGGACATCATGATGCCGGAGATGGACGGCTACGAGACCATCTCCGCCATCCGTCGCACACCCCGCTGGACCGGCCTGCCGATTGTGGCGCTGACCGCCAAGGCGATGCCGGGCGACCGGGAGAAGTCCATCGCCCGCGGCGCCAACGACTACGTGCCCAAGCCGGTGGACATCGACCGGCTGCTGACGGTCGTATGCGAACTGCTGGACCCGGAGAACGCAGAGGACGCAGAGGAACCGGCGGAGGAGACCCGACCGTCATGAGCACCGACCGCGCCGGAATCCTCCTGGTCGACGACATGGAGGACAACCTGACCGCCCTGGAGGCCGTCCTCGCCTCCCTCAACGAACCGCTGGTGCGCGCCCGTTCGGGCGAGGAGGCGATGAAGGCCTTGCTGCGGCAGCCGATCGCCCTGGTCCTGCTCGACATCCGGATGCCCGGCATGGACGGCTTCGAGACAGCAGCCCACATCAAACGCCTCGACCAGACCCGCGACGTCCCGATCATCTTCCTGACAGGAGCGGACGACGACTCGGGCTACGCCTTCCGCGGCTACGCGACGGGCGCCGCCGACTATTTGACCAAGCCCTTCGACCCATGGGTCCTGCGGGCAAAGGTGAGCGTCTTCCTGGACCTCTACCGCAAGGGCAGAGAGGTGGAACGCCTGCGCACGGAGATCCAGAACTTGCGACGCCGGGTGGGCGATGCCCTCTAGGGGCGCGGGGCTGTGTCGATCTGCGGCTCCACCGCGTGGGCGCGAGCGACCACGAACAACCCGCGGCCGCCCGCGCTCCCGGACCACACCTACGCCTCGCGAGAGCCCTCGTACATCTCCTCGATCAGATGCTTGTACTCCCGCTCCACAACCGGCCGCTTCAACTTCAGACTCGGCGTGATCTCACCGTGCTCCACATCGAGGTCCCGCGGCAGCAACCGGAACTTCTTGATGGTCTGCCACCGCTGAAGCCCCTCGTTGAGCTGCTTCACATACCCGTCGACCATCTCGACGGTCCGGGGCGCGGCCACGATCTCGGCGTACGACTTCCCCCCGAGCCCGTTCTCCTTCGCCCACTCGACGATGGCCGGCTCATCGAGCGCGATCAGCGCCGTGCAGAAGTTCCGGTCGGCCCCGTGCACCAGGATGTTGGACACGTACGGGCACACCGCCTTGAACTGCCCCTCGACCTCCGCCGGCGCGATGTACTTGCCGCCCGACGTCTTGATGAGGTCCTTCTTGCGGTCGGTGATCCGCAGATACCCGTCGGCCGACAGCTCCCCGATGTCCCCGGTGTGGAACCACCCGTCCGACTCCAGCACCTCGGCGGTCTTCTCGGGCAGCCCGTGGTAGCCCTCCATGATGCCGGGGCCGCGCAGCAGGATCTCCCCGTCGTCCGCGATCCGCACCTCCGTACCGGGCAGCGGCTTGCCGACCGTACCGGTGCGGTAGGCCTCGCCCGGGTTCACGAACGAAGCCGCCGAGGACTCGGTCAGGCCGTAGCCCTCGAGGATGTGGATGCCGGCGCCGGAGAAGAAGTACCCGATCTCCGGCGCGAGGGCGGCCGACCCGGAGACACAGGCGCGCAGGTTGCCGCCGAAGGCCTCACGGATCTTGGCGAACACCAGCGCGTCGGCGACCTTGTGCTTGGCGCCGAGACCGAACGGCACGGACATCGTGCCGGTACGCCGGAAGTTGTCCTGCGCGACCTTGGCGTACTCGCGGGCGACCTCGGCCGCCCACTGGAAGATCTTGTACTTGGCCCCGCCGCCCGCACGGGCCTTGGCGGCGACGCCGTTGTAGACCTTCTCGAAGATGCGCGGCACGGCCGCCATGTACGTGGGCTGTACGACCGGCAGATTCTCGATGATCTTGTCGACGCGGCCGTCCACGGCGGTGACGTGCCCGACCTCGATCTGGCCGGAGGTGAGCACCTTGCCGAAGACATGCGCGAGGGGCAGCCACAGGTACTGCACGTCCTCACTGCTGACCAGGCCGGTCGCGGCGATCGCCTTCGCCATGTACGACCAGTTGTCGTGCGGGAGGCGCACACCCTTGGGGCGGCCGGTGGTGCCGGAGGTGTAGATGAGGGTGGCCAGCTGGTCCTTCGTGATCGCGCCGACCCGCTCCTTGATCAGGTCGGGGTCCTTCTCCAGGCGGGCCGCGCCGCGCTTCTCCAGCTCGTCGAGGGTGAGGATCCAGTCGGCGCTCTCCTCGTTCGCCAGACCCGCCGGGTCGACGACCACGACATGGGTCAGCTCGGGCAGCTCGGCGCGCTTCTCCTTCGCCTTGGCCAGCTGGTCGACGTTCTCAGCGATGAGCACCCGGCTCTCGGAGTCCGACAGGATGTAGGCGGACTCCTCGGCGTTGGTCTGCGGGTACACCGTGGTGGTCGCGGCGCCGGCGCACATGATGCCGAGGTCGGCGAGGATCCACTCGATCCGGGTGCTCGATGCGAGCGCGACGCGCTGCTCGGACCGCACGCCCAGCTCGATGAGTCCCGCCGCGATGGCGTAGACCCGCTCGGCTGCCTGCGCCCAGCTCAGCGACTTCCACTCCTCCGGCCCCTGCCCGGAGGACGATGGGACCGGATACCGATAGGCCTCGGCGTCCGGCGTGGCCGCCACGCGCTCCAGGAAAAGGCCCGCCACCGACGGCGGACGGTTCTCGATCAGGGTCTGTGTGTCGCTCACGACATCCTCCGGGGCCCGCGTCAGGCGGCTGGCTCAGGTGCGGCTGGGTTTACTGGCGAGCCGTTGTTTAACTCGCGAGTAACTATCGAGCAGGGATCAGAGTAAAGGGCGACCGCCCCCTGCGTAAGGGTCTGCGGCCTGTCACTTCGTACCGAGAGCTACCCCCCGTATGCACAGGGGCCCGCCGCGCTTTCGCGCGGCGGGCCCCTGTTCTACCCGGTTTGCGGTGTGACCCACGGTAACCGTGATTACTTCTTGCCCTTGCCCGACCCCGCGCTGTCATCGCTCGACAGGACGGCGATGAACGCCTCCTGCGGAACTTCCACGGAACCCACCATCTTCATCCGCTTCTTGCCCTCCTTCTGCTTCTCCAGCAGCTTCCGCTTACGGGAGATGTCACCGCCGTAGCACTTGGCGAGGACGTCCTTGCGGATGGCTCGGATGGTCTCGCGGGCGATCACCCGGGAGCCAATGGCGGCCTGGATGGGCACCTCGAAGGCCTGGCGCGGGATGAGCTCGCGCAGCTTGGCGACGAGCCGTACGCCGTACGCGTACGCCTGGTCCTTGTGGGTGATCGCCGAGAAGGCGTCCACCTTGTCGCCGTGCAGCAGGATGTCGACCTTGACCAGGCTGGAGGTCTGCTCGCCGGTGGGCTCGTAGTCGAGCGAGGCGTACCCCCGGGTCTTGGACTTCAGCTGGTCGAAGAAGTCGAAGACGATCTCCGCGAGCGGAAGGGTGTAGCGGATCTCCACCCGGTCCTCGGAGAGGTAGTCCATGCCGAGCAGGGTGCCGCGCCGGGTCTGGCACAGCTCCATGATCGCGCCGATGAACTCGGTCGGCGCGAGGATCGTGGCGCGCACGACCGGCTCGTACACCTCGTTGATCTTGCCCTCGGGGAACTCACTCGGGTTGGTGACGGTGTGCTCGACGCCGTCCTCCATGATCACGCGATATACCACGTTGGGCGCGGTGGCGATCAGGTCGAGGCCGAACTCACGCTCCAGCCGCTCGCGGATCACATCGAGGTGCAGCAGGCCCAGGAAACCGACGCGGAAGCCGAAACCGAGGGCCGCGGAGGTCTCCGGCTCGTAGACCAGGGCGGCGTCGTTGAGCAGAAGCTTGTCCAGCGCGTCGCGCAGCAGGGGGTAGTCCGAGCCGTCCAGCGGATACAGACCGGAGAAGACCATGGGCCTCGGGTCCTTGTAGCCGCCGAGCGCCTCCTCGGCGCCCTTGTGCATGCTGGTGACGGTGTCACCGACCTTGGACTGGCGGACGTCCTTCACGCCGGTGATCAGGTAGCCCACCTCGCCGACGCCGATACCGTCGGCCGCCTTCATCTCCGGCGAGTTGGTGCCGATCTCCAGCAGCTCGTGCGTGGCGCCGGTGGACATCATCCGGATCCGCTCGCGCTTGTTGAGCTGGCCGTCGATGACACGGACGTACGTCACGACACCGCGGTAGGAGTCGTACACGGAGTCGAAGATCATGGCGCGCGCGGGCGCGTCCTTGACTCCGACGGGCGCCGGGACCTCCCTGACGACCCGGTCGAGCAGCGCCTCGACGCCCATGCCGGTCTTGGCGGACACCTTGAGCACGTCGTCCGGGTCACAGCCGATGAGGTTGGCCAGCTCCTCGGAGAACTTCTCGGGCTGCGCGGCCGGCAGGTCGATCTTGTTGAGGACGGGGATGATCTTGAGGTCGTTCTCCATCGCCAGGTAGAGGTTGGCGAGAGTCTGGGCCTCGATGCCCTGGGCCGCGTCGACCAGGAGGATGGTGCCCTCGCAGGCGGCGAGCGACCGCGAGACCTCGTAGGTGAAGTCGACGTGGCCCGGGGTGTCGATCATGTTGAGGATGTGCGTGTTGCCTGGCTCCTCGGTGGGAGCCCACGGCAGACGCACCGCCTGGGACTTGATCGTGATGCCGCGCTCACGCTCGATGTCCATGCGGTCGAGGTACTGAGCGCGCATCTGCCGCTGCTCGACCACTCCGGTCAGCTGAAGCATCCGGTCGGCGAGCGTGGACTTGCCGTGGTCGATGTGCGCGATGATGCAGAAGTTGCGGATCAGAGCCGGGTCGGTACGGCTCGGTTCGGGCACATGGCTAGGGATCGCGGGCACGCAGGGTCCTGATTCTTGAGGCGTCCGCAGTGTCTGCGGTCTCGGGTCGGATCGATACGTAGCCTCCATGGTCCCACGGGTGGGGAGCATGGACGGGTTTGGGCCGTGGATGGGCCCGCTGGTACCGTGGGGGGCTGTGCCTCATGCCCTCTCAGCAGGAGGCACAACCTCAAGAAATCATCGGTGCGGGTCCCGTGCGGTCCCGTGCCAGAACCTGAAAAGGCTCTTCGTGGCGAACATCAAGTCCCAGATCAAGCGGATCAAGACCAACGAGAAGGCGCGGCTGCGCAACAAGGCCGTCAAGTCCTCCCTCAAGACCGCGATCCGCAAGGCCCGTGAGGCTGCGGCCGCGGGTGACGTCGAGAAGGCCAACGAGTACCAGCGCGTTGCCGCGCGTCAGCTCGACAAGGCCGTCTCGAAGGGCGTCATCCACAAGAACCAGGCTGCCAACAAGAAGTCGGCGCTGGCTCAGAAGGTCGCCGCGCTCAAGGGCTGACATCTGATGTGACGCCGGGGGGAATCGAGCGGGCCCTCTCTCATCCGCTCCCTTCCGGCACCCCTCGGATCCGCGCGCGGCCTGCGTTCGCCACGCGGGCGCGGATCCAGCAGCTTGCACCGAAGGCCGGGTGCCTCTCCTGTTCCCCATGGGAGGGCATCCGGCCTTCGGCCTGTTCAGGACCAGAACGCGTTGTTCACGTCGATGTCCTCGACGCATTCGTCGAGGTCGGTGACCTTGTCGCCGACGATCCTGAAGATGATGCAGCCGGTGTCGTCGAGGTGCTTGCCGTTGCGCTCGGCCGTGAAGCGGGTCATCCCGACCGCATGGCCCCGGCCGTCGACACAGATGCCGATCAGCTCGGCGTTCATCGTCCCCTTGGTCTCCATGCCGAGCCGCTCGTACATCTCGATGATCGCGTTCACTCCCTTGAAGTCACCCGACAACGGGTGATCTCCGGGTACGTGGTGTGTGGCGTCCGACGCGATCAGTCCGCGCAAGGTGTCCATGTCACCTCGCGAGAAGGCCTCGAATCCCCTGCGGACGAGCGCTGCGTGCGGGTGTTCAGCCATGACCTTCGCCACCTCTCCGTCTCTTGGCGACGTACGGCTGATACCTCCGATTCTCCCTCCGGCCGTCGATCGCGGCATGGTGGAGAGATGAACGGAGACGACTCAGACGTGCTGGCCCGGGCACGCGTGGCGACCCGGCTGCCCACCCAGGACCTGGACCGGGCACGGCGTTTCTACGCCGAGAAACTCGGTCTGGAGCCCGTGGACGAACGGCCCGGCGGGCTGCTCTACCGGTGCGGCGGCGGGGAGTTCGTCCTGTTCCGCTCGACGGGTGCCTCACCCGGCACCTTCACCCAGATGGCGCTGGAGGTCGACGACATCGACGCCGCCGTGGCCGAGCTGAAGGGGCGCGGTGTGGTGTTCGAGGAGGTCGACCTGCCCGGCTTCCGCACGCGGGACGGGATCGCCGAGATCGAGGGGAACTATCCGAGCAAGGGCGCCCGGGGTGAACGCGGCGCCTGGTTCCGCGACAGCGAGGGAAACATGCTGGGCATCGGCGAGCCCGTCCGCTGAGGAGGGCCCCTACCCTCGTCCCCTGGACCGGGCCGCCCGGGCGATGGCGACCACCGCCTTCTCCAGGGCATACCCCGGGTCGTCTCCGCCGCCCTTGACGCCCGCGTCCGCCTCGGCCACCGCCCGCAGCGCCACCGACACCCCGTCCGGAGTCCACCCGCGCATCTGCTGCCGCACCCGGTCGATCTTCCACGGCGGCATCCCCAGCTCGCGCGCGAGATCGGCAGGCCGGCCTCCGCGCGCCGAGGACAGCTTGCCGATCGCCCGGACGCCCTGTGCCAGCGCGCTGGTGATCAGCACCGGCGCCACCCCGGTCGACAGCGACCAGCGCAACGCCTCCAGCGCCTCCGCCGCCCGCCCCTCGACCGCCCGGTCGGCGACCGTGAAGCTCGACGCCTCGGCCCGGCCGGTGTAGTACCGCCCGACGACCGCCTCGTCGACCGTCCCCTCGACATCCGCGACGAGCTGCGAGACCGCCGACGCCAGCTCCCGCAGATCGCTCCCGATCGCGTCGACGAGCGCCTGGCACGCCTCCGGCGTGGCGGACCGTCCCGTCCCCCGGAACTCACTCCGCACGAACGCCAGCCGGTCCGCCGGTTTCGTCATCTTCGGACAGGCCACCTCGCGCGCCCCGGCCTTGCGCGCCGCGTCGAGCAGCCCCTTGCCCTTGGCCCCTCCGGCGTGCAGCAGCACGAGGGTGATCTCCTCGGCGGGCGCCCCGAGATACGCCTTGACGTCCTTGACCGTGTCGGCCGAGAGATCCTGCGCGTTGCGTACGACCACGACCTTGCGCTCCGCGAAGAGCGACGGACTCGTCAGCTCGGCGAGCGTGCCGGGCTGCAACTGGTCCGAGGTCAGGTCCCGTACGTCCGTGTCGGCGTCGGCGGCCTTCGCCGCGGCCACCACCTCCTGCACGGCGCGGTCGAGCAGCAGGTCCTCCTGGCCCACGGCGAGCGTCACGGGGGCGAGAGGGTCGTCATTCGCATTCTTCCTGGCCATCGCGACAAGCATCCCACGCGGCACTGACAACGGGGCCGGACGGACGGCGGCCGGCTCGGACAGACAGATGCCTGCGCGGACGGAGGCGTACTCGGACGGGCAGGTGCGTGCGCGGACGGAGGCGTACGCCGACAGCGGCCCGGGACCCTACGGCTCTTCCCGCCAGCCGTCCCACTCCCCGGCGAACCGGTCCAGCTCCCCCGCGTCCAGCCGCCCGTCCTCGTCCCTCAGGACGACCAGCCACTGCGCGTCCTCGGCGTCGTCCTCACCGGCCAGCGCGTCCCGCACGAGCCGCGGCTCCTCGCCGACCCCGAACCGCTCCCCGAGCGCCTCGACCACCTCTTCCGCGGCATCACGATCGGGCAGCACCAGCACATGTCGCACATCACTCACGCCGGACATTGTCCGACACCGCCTCGCGGCCCGAGCCGCCGGATCCGCCGGCTCAGCCCTTGCGCACGACCTGCACATCGAGGTCGATCTTGATGCTCGGCCCGACCACCGCGATGCCCCGCGCCAGCATCGTCTGCCAGCTCACGGTGAAGTCGTCCCGGTGCAGCTCGGTCGTGGCCCGGCAGGCCGCCCGCACCTCGCCCTCCATGCCGTTGCCCAGCCCCAGATACTCCGTGTCCAGCGTGACCGTCCGCGTGACGCCGTGCAGCGACAGCGCACCCGTCACGGCCCACCGGTTCGCACCCTTGTGCACGAACCGGTCGCTGTAGAACTCGAGCGTCGGGAACTTCGCGACGTCCAGGAAGTCCGCCGACCGCAGATGGTCGTCACGCATCTTCACATTGGTGTCGATGGACGCCGCGTCGATCACCACATGCATCGCCGACCGCTCCAGCGGGTCGGTGACCCGTATGACACCCGCGAACGACTTGAACTGCCCATGGATCCGGGCCAGTCCGATGTGCCGTGCGGTGAAGGCGAGCGATGAGTGCGCCGACTCGATCTCCCAGTCGCCGGGCTCGGGCAGCTCCGGCGGCCGGGCCACCTGCAACGTCACGTCGCCGAGCGAGGCGAGTGTGTTCTCGGCGACCTGTGTGGTCGCCCGGTACGGCGTATACCCCTCCGCCGACACCGCGAGCCGGTACTCCCCCGCGGGCACCGTCGTCACGAACGACCCGAACGGATCCGCTCCCCCGCTGACCACGGAACGCCCCATGGCGTCGGTGACCGCGAACTCAGCGTGTCTGACCGGCTCGTTGACCGGGTCGAGCACCCGGCAGCTCAGTACCCCCGCACTCGGCGGCGTCGGCACCGCCGCCAGGGGGCTCGCCCGTTGCACCCGGTTGGTTCGGCTTCCCAGCCAGCGGCCGATCATCTGGACCCCTCGTGCGACTCGAAGTCAGCGGTTTGATCACTGTTCACCGAGGACGCATTCGACCACCGATGAGGCTTTCGAGGCAACACGCGACCACATCACGGGAATCCAGCACATGTGATGGGACTACGCACCAGTAGAACCATGTGAACCATGTGTGGACGATGTGCCCCTTCTGGTCCGGATCAGCCCTACCGGCCGGGCCGGATCAGCTCTCCCGGCCGGTGCCCCGGACCACCGGCACCGCGCCGAGCTCGATCCCGAACCGCTCCCGGTACACCCCGAGCACCTCCTCGTCCGTCCCCAGCTCCCTCTCCTCCCGCGTCCCGTCGGCCGCCGTCACCGTGAACTTGCGTCCGCTGAGCGTGATCCTTCCTCCGTCCTCCGTGACCCGCGAACAGACCAGCGACCGCGTGAAGTGCGACACCGACGACGTGCTGTGCCACCAGGCCCCGGCCACGAAGTCACCGAGCGCCCGCGGCCGCACCTCCAGGCGGTACTGCGGTCTGCCGTCACGGATCACGTGCAGGTCCGCCGCCTCCACCGTGTCGTGTCCACCGCGCACCCCGGCCACGTCCGGCCCCGCCTCCACGATCCGGAACGTGCCTCCCGGGTCCTCCTGTTCTCCCCGCTCCCCGAACTCCAGCGGAAGGTGGCTGTGCGCCCCGAACCCGACGTCGGCCAGCCAGTCGCCCCCGTCCACCGTCCGCACCCGCAGCGCGAGATGGTCGTACGGGATCCCGAGCCGCTCCTCGTCCCCGTAGACCCGCCCCGCGAGCAGCGCCACCTCGTAGCCCAGTGCGGCGAGCAACGCCCCGAAGGCTCCGTTGAGTTCGTAACAGAACCCGCCCCGCCGGGCGCCCACCACCTTGTCCAGCAGCCGCTTCTCCTCCAGCACGATCTCCTCGCCGAGATGGATCGAGAGGTTCTCGAACGGCACGGTCCGCAGATGCCGCAGGTGCAGCTCGCGCAGCGCGTCCACGGTGGGCCACGCCGGGGGCTCGGCCCCCAGGCGGCGGAGATAGGCATCAACCTGTGCTGTGTTCATGCCTCAGTCTCGCGCCACCCTCAGCTCCCCGCCCCCTCCTACGACCGCGAGTGCGCCGTCCCGGTCCGTCCGCAGCACCGTCGCACCCCCGGCGCGCAGCGCCGCCACCGTGCCGGGCGCCGGATGCCCATAGGTGTTGTTCGCCCCGCAGCTGATCAGGGCCAGCCGCGGAGCCGCCCGGCGTATGAGACCGGGGTCCTGGTAGGCCGAGCCGTGGTGAGCGACTTTCAGCACGTCCACGCCCTCCAGCATCTCGGCCGCCGGCGACCTGGCCAGCGCCCGCTGGGCCGGGGGTTCGAGGTCCCCGAGGAGCAGCAGCCGCAACCCCGCCGACCGGACCAGCATGGCCACACTGGCGTCGTTCGGCCCCTCCGGCACCGGGTGGGCCGGGAGCACCTGCGGATGCGAGCCCGGTGGAGAGCTCGCTGACGGCGGTGGCGGGCTCGGTGGCGGCCACACCACCTGCCAGGACAACCCGCCCGCGCGGCGCTGCTCCCCGGCGGCGGCGCTGGTCACGGGCACCCGCCGGGCCTCCGCCTGTCTCCGCACGAACGCGGCCTGGTCCGCGGGCTCCTCGAAGCCCGTCGTCTCGATCGCGCCCACGGCCCGTCCGCGCAGCACACCGGGCAGCCCCGCCACGTGATCGGCGTGGAAGTGGGTGAGCACGACCAGCGCGATCCTGGTGATGCCGAGCGCGCGCAGGCAGTGGTCGACGAGCTGCGGATCGGGCCCGGCGTCCACCACCACTCCGGCGCCCTCACCCGCCGCGAGTACCATGGCGTCGCCCTGCCCCACGTCACACATCACCAGCCGCCAGCCCGGCGGCGGCCAGCCCGTGATCACCCGGGTCAGCGGCGGCGGCTGCACCACCGCCAGCGCCAGCAGCAGCCCGCAGACCCCGCACCACCACGGATGTCCGAGCAGCCGCCGCCCCACGAGCAGCACCACCAGGGTCACGGCCGCGAGCAGCGCCGCGCCCGCCCAGCTGCCCGGCCAGTCCACCCCCGCCCCCGGCAGCGCCGCTCCGGTCCGGGCGATCTCCGCGATCCACTCGGCGGGCCACTGCGCGCACCACGCCAGGGCCTTGGCCACCGGCATCCCCACCGGTGCCGTGGCCAGTGCCGCGAAGCCCAGCACGGTGGCGGGCGCGATCGCGAACTCCGCGAGCAGATTGCACGGCACGGCGACCAGGCTCACCCGCGCCGACAGGACGGTGACCACGGGCGCGCACAGCGCCTGCGCGGCGGCAGCGGCGGCCAGCGCCTCGGCGAGCCTGGGCGGCACCCCGCGCCGCCGCAGCCCGGCGCTCCACCGCGGCGCGAGCGTGAGCAACGCCCCGGTGGCCACGACGGACAGCAGGAACCCGTAACTCCGCGCCAGCCACGGGTCGTACAGCACCAGCAGCAGGACCGCCGTCGCCAGCGCCGGGATCAGCGACCTCCGCCGGCCGGTCGCGAGGGCGAGCAGCGCGACGGCTCCGCAGGCCGCCGCCCGCAGCACGCTCGGATCCGGTCTGCAGACCACGACGAACCCGAGGGAGAGCGCACCCCCGAGCACCGCCGTCCCCCGCAGGGAGATACCGAGACGAGGCGCGAGGCCCCGCCGCTCGACGTGCTGCGCCAGGCCCGGCGGCCCGAGCAACAGGGCGAGGAGGATCGTGAAGTTGGCCCCTGACACAGCGAGCGTGTGCGTGAGGTCGGTTTCCTTGAAGGCCTCCTCCAGCTCCGGGGTGATCCGCGAGGTGTCCCCCACGACCAGCCCCGGCAACAGGGCCCGAGCATCCGCCGGCAGCCCGCTGGTCGCCTCCCGCAGCCCGGCACGCAGCCGCCCGGCGAGCCGCTGAGCTCCCGAGGGCTCTCCCACCACCTCCGGTACGCCCTGATCGCGGACGCGCAGCACGGCCGCGACCCGGTCACCGCCCGTCATCGCGGGAGCCAGCCGCGCGCTCACCCTCAGCCGCGTCGACGGCAGCAGCCCGAGCCACGGCGACCGCACCCGCTCGCCGGCCGCCGACCGCGGCAGCCCACCCCCGGTGCCCCCACGGGCCGACCTCACGTCGACGATCATCAGCACCGGCGCCCGCGTCACCACTGTCGTGCCACCCGCCTCGTGGACCCGCCGCACCTCGGCATCGACCAGTACGGCGGTGGGAGCCACGTGATCGCCCCGGACCTTGGGACGGGTCAGCCGGGGGTCGGAGGTGAGCTCGACCTCGGCGGTCACCGTCGCGTACTCCCGCGCCAGGCCGGGCACGGGCCCTCGGCGCAGATCCGCCCCGTGCAGCCCGGCCGACGCGGCGGCAGCGGCGACGCAGAGCAGCACGGCGGCGGCCGAGGCGCGCGGCCACGACGCCGTTCCGGAACTCCGAGCCAGCGGCAGCAGGCCGACGGCGAGCAGACAGCCGGCCACGATGCCCGCGGCCCACCACGGCGATGCGCCCAGCGCCAGCGCCGCCGTGCCCCAGGCCGCGAGGGCGGGGGGCACGAGCCGCAGGTCCGTGGGCCCTTCCTGCCGTGGGCGGGCGGTGCCGAGCCGCTGCCCGGAGGAGGCGTGTACGGACGACCGGGCCGGCTCAGGCGCGCCGGCCCCTCCCCGCGCGGCCGGGCTTTCGCCGCCCGGCACGGCGAGGCCGGCCCCGGGAACGGCGTCGTCCCGCCGCACCGGCGGGTCAGGGGCCGCCCTCATGGCCGTACGAGATTCCGCAGGTCGGCGAAGCGGCGGTCGCCGATGCCGTTCACCTCGCGCAGTTCGTCCACGGAACGGAAACCGCCGTGCTGGGTGCGGTAGTCGATGATGTGCTGCGCCAGCACCGGGCCCACTCCCGGCAGGGTGTCGAGCTGGTCGCTGGTGGCCGTGTTGAGGGAGACCGGAGCCGCCGGCATCGCGCCGCCCGCCGCCCCACCGGCCGTGCCTCCGGCGGCCGTACCGCCCGCCCCGTTTCCCGCGACGGGGGCCGGTCCGCCGACGACGACCTGTTCGCCGTCCACGAGGAAGCGGGCACGGTTGAGACCGTCGGTGTTCGTCCCGGGCTTCACGCCGCCCGCCGCGCGCAGGGCGTCCGCGACCCGCGAGCCGGCCGGCAGCTGATGGATCCCTGGATCACGGACCTTGCCGCCGACGTCCACGACGATCTCGGGCGCTCCCGTGGCGCCTGCCGTTCTCGCCGCCCCGGCGGGCGCGCCCGGCTCTCGCTCCTCCTGCACCTGTCCGCCCTGGTCCCGCTCCCCGAACGGCGCCGCCGCTCGCACCACCTCGGGCGGCCGCACGGACTGGGTCCGGCCGGTCCAGAAGTGCTGCACGGCGAACCCCGCGGCGACGACGAGCAGGACCGTCAGAGCAAGTACGCTCCGCCGCTCCAGCCCGCACCTGGCCTGCAACCACACGGGCAAGCGCTCCCGCAGCGCGAGTCCGGCCCGCTCCCGCCAGGCCCCTGCCTCGACGCGGCCGACCCCACTGTCCGGCCCGGCGGGGACGGCGACGGGTTCCATTCCGGGCTCCACCACAGCTTCGTGCCGATCGGGCCCTTCCCCCACGCGATCCCCGACAGCCGTCTCCCCGAGCGCCCAGGAAGGCCGCCGTCGGCCGGGCGGCCCCTGCCCCGACTCCCGCCGCTCCCCGGCCCGTTCGGCAGGCTCGACTCGCTCAGCCCGCTCAGCCCGTTCGCCATGTTCTCCGAACAGCACCTCCGCCCGCCGGCGCAGTTCCTCCGCGGAAGCGTGGCGGTGCCGGGCCCGGCCGCGTGCGACAGGCGGGCGGCGGCGACGGTGCCGGATGCGGCCGTCGGACATGGGGCCACGCCCCGGGCCGCTGGTCGCAGTCGCTGTACGTGAACGTGATCGAAGTGCCATGCGACGAGGATCGGCCACCTCGGCCCACTCGCGATGATCTTGGTCGATTCCCGGGGACAACCGCCCGGCTGTGGACAACTGCGCCACTCACACGGGTGATCGGAGCCGGTGCTCAAAGCCCCGCAGCAACGTTCACCGCGGCGAAACCACAACTCCCAGCAGCCCGGGCCCCGTATGCGCGCCGATCACCGCCCCGACCTCGCTGACATGCAGATCGGCCAGCCCGGTCAACCGCGTCCGCAGCCGGTCGGCGAGGGCCGACGCCCGGTCCGGGGCGGCGAGATGGTGGACGGCGACATCGACCTGCGCGCTGCCCGCCCGGTCGGCCGCGATCTCCTCGAGGCGGGCGATCGCCTTGGACGCGGTCCGCACTTTCTCCAGCGGTTCGATGCGGCCGTCGGCCAATTGCAGCAGCGGCTTCACCGCGAGCGCCGAGCCCAGCAGGGCTTGCGCGGCGCCGATACGGCCGCCGCGGCGCAGGTAGTCGAGGGTGTCGACGTAGAAGTAGGCGGACGTGCCGGCGGCCCTCTTCTCCGCGGCCGTGACGGCCTCGTCCACCGTGCCGCCCGACTCCGCGGTCTCGGCGGCGGAGAGCGCGCAGAATCCGAGCGCCATCGCGATCATGCCGGTGTCCACCACCCGCACCGGCACCGGCGCCTGCCGGGCGGCCACGACGGCCGCGTCGTAGGTGCCGGAGAGTTCGGCGGAGAGGTGGAGGGAGACGATGCCGGTGGCGCCGGACTCGGCGACCTTGCGGTACGTCTCCTCGAAGACGGCGGGGCTCGGCCGCGAGGTGGTCACCGGGCGCCGCTTCTGCAAAGCCTGGGCGAGAGCGCGGGTCGAGATCTCGGTGCCCTCTTCGAGCGCCCGGTCACCGAGGACCACCGTCAGGGGTACCGCTGTGATGCCGTGGCGCTCCATCGTCCGGGCCGGCAGGTAGGCCGTTGAATCGGTGACGATCGCGACATGGCGGGACATGAGCTGGAGGTTACCTGCCGTAGTGCCCGTGCGGCAGCCCGGCCCCTGTGCCCCGTGGCGCGAGTGGCCGGATCAAGTGGTGCTCTCGGGGCGGGCCTTCTTCTGCCAGGAGTAGGTGGGGCGCGGTCCCGGCGGGGTGATGGCGGGCCGTGCCGACTCCTGCTCGGGGCTCGGCTGCGGGGTTTCCGGCCAGGTCTGCCCGGCTGTGGCGGCATCGGCGGCGGGCGCTTCGGGCCACGGCTGCGAGGCGGGCTCGCCCTCCGGCGTCGTCCAATGCCGCAGCGCCCCGGCCTCCACGTCGATCTGGGCGCTGAGGGTGTCCAGGTCGTCTTCGGCGAAGCGGCGGGACCGGTCTCGGGCCGCCCAGCGCAGAGCGTCCGCGGACTGCGTGATGCGCTCGGTGCGCTCGCGCAGCCCGGGCAGCCGTTCGGTCAGCGCACCGCGGTCCGGCTCGGCCTCCAGGCGCTTCAGCTCGGCGTCCAGCTCGTGGCCGTGCGCGCTGAGCCGCTCGAAGAGGCCGATGGACTCCTTCAGGGACGCGTCCTCGGCGACGGCCGCCTGCAGCGCGTCCTGGGTGGCACGCATCGAGGTGCGCAGTCTCAGCCGGAGCTGGGCGAGTTCACCCGCCGCGCCGGGCTGGGCGAAGGACTTGGCCCGCAGCGTGTGGTCCTCGACGGTGCGGCGGGCCTGGGTGAGACCGCGGTCCACACCGCGCTTGGCGGCACCGACCACCTTCACCGTCGCGTAGACGCCGAGCCCGAGAAAGAGCACGAAAAGCAGGGCGAATACTGCGATCACTGCTTCCACCGGCTCCTCCTCAGGACATCGCGGCACACCTCACGTCGCTCTTCAACGGTAAACGCAACAGGCAGGTCCGGAGTTCCGGAAGAACCCCGAACCTGCCCGTAGGGGAGCACCCCGATGGAGGCCTGTCAGGCCCCGCGCCTACGCCGGGACGATGTTCACCAGCTTCGGTGCCCGCACGATCACCTTCCGGATCCCGGCCCCGCCCAGCGCGGCGACGACCTTCTCGTCCGCCAGCGCGATCTTCTCCAGCTCGTCGTCGGAGATGGCCGGCGAGACTTCCAGCCGCGCCTTGACCTTGCCCTTGATCTGCACGACGCACGTCACGGTCTCGTCGACCACGTACTGCGGGTCGGCCACCGGGAAGTCGTGGTGCACCACCGAGTCGGCGTGCCCCAGCCTGCGCCACAGCTCCTCGGCGACGTGCGGGGCCAGCGGGGCGATCATCAGCACCAGGGCCTCCGCGACCGGACGCGGGACGGCACCGCCCGCCTTGGTCAGGTGGTTGTTCAGCTCGGTGACCTTGGCGATGGCGGTGTTGAACCGCATGCCCTCCAGGTCACCGCGCACCCCGTCGATCGCCTTGTGCAGGGCGCGCAGCGTCTCCGCGTCGATGTCGGCCTCCTCCGCGTCGACGACGGTCACCTCGCCGGTCGCCTCGTCGACGATGTTGCGCCACAGCCGCTGCAGCAGCCGGAACTGGCCCACCACCGCGCGTGTGTCCCACGGCCGGGAGACGTCCAGCGGGCCCATGGCCATCTCGTACAGGCGCAGCGTGTCGGCTCCGTACTCGGCGCAGATCTCGTCCGGAGTGACCGCGTTCTTCAGGGACTTGCCCATCTTGCCCAGCAGCCGGGAGACCTTCTCGCCGTGGTACCAGTACGCGCCGTCGCGCTCCTCCACCTCGGCGGCCGGCACCGCGATGCCGCGGCTGTCGCGGTAGACGTAGGCCTGGATCATGCCCTGGTTGAACAGCTTGTGGAACGGCTCGGCCGAGGAAACATGCCCCAGGTCGTACAGCACCTTGGACCAGAAGCGCGCGTACAGCAGGTGCAGTACGGCGTGCTCGGCACCGCCGACGTACAGGTCGACACCGCCGTGCGGCTGGCCCTCGCGCGGGCCCATCCAGTAGCGCTCGATCTCCGGGTCGACCAGCTTCTCGCTGTTGTGCGGGTCCAGGTAGCGCAGCTCGTACCAGCAGGAACCGGCCCAGTTGGGCATGGTGTTGGTCTCGCGGCGGAACTTGCGCGGACCACGGCCGTCACCCAGGTCCAGCGTGACGTTGACCCAGTCCTCGTTGCGGGACAGCGGCGTCTCGGGCTGGGTGTCGGCGTCGTCCGGGTCGAACGTGCGCGGCGAGTAGTCCTCGACCTCGGGCAGCTCCAGGGGCAGCATCGACTCGGGCAGCGCGTGGGCGATGCCGTCCTCGTCGTAGGCGATCGGGAAGGGCTCGCCCCAGTAGCGCTGGCGGCTGAACAGCCAGTCGCGCAGCCGGAAGTTTACGGTTCCCTCGCCGGTGCCGGACCGCTCCAGCCACTCGGTGATGCGCGCCTTGGCCTCGGCGACGCCCAGGCCGTCCAGGCTGACCTCGTCGTTCGACGAGTTGATGATCTTCGCGTCGTGCGACCCGAAGGCGTTCTCCCAGGTCGAGGTGTCCGTGCCACGGCCGTCGGTCGGCTCGACGACGCAGTGGATCGGCAGCTCGAAGGCGCGCGCGAACTCGAAGTCGCGCTGGTCGCCGGCGGGGACAGCCATGATCGCGCCGGTGCCGTAGCCCATCAGCACGTAGTCGGCGATGAAGACCGGGACCTGCTCGCCGTTGACCGGGTTGGTGGCGTACGCGCCGATGAAGACGCCGGTCTTGTCCTTGGCCTCGGCCTGCCGCTCCACGTCGGACTTCGAGGCGGCCTGCGCGCGGTAGGCGCTGACGGCCTCACCGGGGGCCGCGTGGCCGCCGGTCCACACCTCGTGGGTGCCCTCCGGCCAGGCCGCCGGGGTGAACTTCTCGACCAGCGGGTGCTCGGGGGCCAGCACCATGTAGGTGGCGCCGAACAGGGTGTCCGGGCGGGTGGTGAAGACGGTGATGCGCTCGCCGTCGATGGGGAAGTCGACGCGCGCGCCCTCGGAGCGGCCGATCCAGTTGCGCTGTTGCAGCTTGATGGCCTCGGGCCAGTCCAGCGCGTCCAGGTCGTCCAGCAGCCGGTCGGCGTAGGCGGTGATGCGCATGTTCCACTGGCGCAGCTTGGCCTTGAAGACCGGGAAGTTGCCGCGCTCGGAGCGGTTCTCGGAGGTGACCTCCTCGTTGGCCAGCACGGTGCCCAGCCCGGGGCACCAGTTGACCGGCGCGTCGGAGGCGTAGGCCAGCCGGAACTCGCCCAGGACGTCGGCCTGCTCGGCGGCGCTCAGCTCGCTCCACGCGCGCGTGTGGCCCGGAACGGGCCGCTCAC
Source organism: Streptomyces violaceus (assembly GCF_036014075.1). NCBI lineage: Bacteria > Bacillati > Actinomycetota > Actinomycetes > Kitasatosporales > Streptomycetaceae > Streptomyces > Streptomyces violaceus. The sequence continues at coordinate 6,010,172 of NZ_CP107911.1, read as the reverse complement.
CCGAGGCGAACAGCTCGATCAGCTCGGCGATGGGGCGGGCCCGCCCGGCGTCGTGGTCGTACCAGGAGTTGAAGATCTGCAGGAAGATCCACTGGGTCCACTTGTAGTAGTCCGGGTCGATCGTGGCGAACGACCGGCGCTTGTCGTGGCCCAGGCCCAGCCGGCGCAGCTGGGACTTCATGTTCTCCATGTTGGCCTCGGTGGACACGCGCGGGTGCGTGCCGGTCTGCACCGCGTACTGCTCGGCGGGCAGGCCGAAGGCGTCGAAGCCCAGGGTGTGCAGGACGTTGTGGCCGGTCATCCGCTGGAAGCGGGCGAACACGTCCGTGGCGATGTAGCCCAGGGGGTGACCGACATGCAGGCCCGCCCCGGAGGGGTACGGGAACATGTCCATGATGAACTTCTTGGGCTTGGCGACGGTCTCCGTCTCGCCCGCCAGGTCACCCTTCGGGTTGGGCGCGCCGTAGGTGTTGTCGACGTCCCAGATGTCCTGCCAGCGTGCCTCGATCTCGGCTGCCATGGCGGCCGTGTAGCGGTGCGGCGCCGCCACCTCGGCGGCGGCAGCGGGGTTCGTCTCGCTCATGATCCTCAAAGCTCCATCGATCGTCTCTGCCTGCGGCTGTGGGTTCGAGAAACGAAAAATCCCCTCGCACAGGAGGGGACGCCGCGCCGATTCCGGCCACTCGACTCGTCCGGTGGCCGGGACTGATCAGCGCGGCCCGCTAAGCAGAAGGCGTACGGCACGCATGGCGTTAGGGTACCGCAGGCCCCCAGCAAGCCGCGACGCGCTTCTGGAGGGCCGCTCGGTGCCCGAAAAGCTGAACCAGGGTCAAAGGTTACTTCGCGTAATAGTCACTAAGGGACATCACAACATCCATATTGTCCTTTGATAACAACGCAATAACTCAAACCTCGTACCCATCGGTATGGCTCCGCTTAGAGTGCGGCAGCGGGACCGCTTTCCCGAACCGCTCGGAGTTGCCCCCATGAACCCTCATCGCAGTAACACCTCGCTACCCCCGGTCGCCGGGATGTGGGGAGGCAGGCCGTGAACCCCTATGACTCCACTGCGGACGACTCGTTCGCCGAGTTCCTCAACTTCGGCGCCGGCGTGCTGTCCCTCGTGTGCCTCTCCTGCTCGGTGATCTGGGGGTTGGTCGCCCAGGACCGAGTCCTCCTCGACGCGCGCAGGCGCATCCTGGCGCAGGCCGTGCACCGGACCACGGCGGTCGCCTCGATCGTCTTCCTCCTGGTGCACATCGGGGTGAAGCTGGCGCTGTCCCACACCTCCTGGGTCGCCGCAGTGGTCCCCTTCGGGCTGCTCCTGACCGGTGAAGAGGCCGTCACGGGCAGGGCGTTCCTCATCGGCCTCGGCACCCTGGCCAGCATGCTCATGATCTTCGTGGGCGTCACCGGCGCACTGCGTAACCGCTTCGCCTCCCCCGCCCCCGTCGCCGCCCGCTGGCGGGCCATGCACATGCTGGCCTACCCGGCCTGGTGCGCCGCCCTGGTCCACGGGCTCTACGCGGGTCGCGCGGCCAAGCCGATCTTCGTCATCCTGTACTGCCTGTCCCTGGTCGCAGTGGCCGGCGCCCTCGCCCTGCGCGCCGCTCCGCGCCCGGTCAAGCGCAAGATCGCCGACAAGTTCGCCGGCCTCATAGGCCCCGGGGAGCCCGCGGCCCGCAGGGACCTGGAGGAGAGCCGGGCCCGGGCGACCGGCGGCGCCACGCTGCCCGGCTACGAGAGCCGGGACGCGCCCCGGGGGGCCGCGGCGTCCCCGTCGGGGCCGCTGTACGAGAAGGCGGAACGCCCCGCGGCAAAGGAGCCCGCCAACGGATTCGCGGCCGCCTACCGGGCCGTCTCGGGCCCTCCATCGGGCCAGCAGGCCTTCGCGCCGGGGCCGAGCACCCGCATGGAACTGCCGCTGGACATGCAGCCCACCGAGAGCATCCCGTTCGTGGACGGCCCCTCAAGCACCTCGGGCAACTGGCCGATCCCGTCCCCGCCCCCGGTCGGCGAGGCCCCGCCGTCGGCCTACGACCCCCTCCAGGACACAGGCTTCAACATCCCGCCCTACGACCCCCTCCAGGACACCGGACAAAGCATCCCGGCCTATGGCAATCCAGGCTCCTCCGGCTATGGATCGAGTGACGTGTACGACACGGGTGAGTCGAATGCCGCCTTCGACACGTACTACCCGAACGACACGTACAACAGCGGTCCCGCCACTGAAACACTGCCCGGTGCGTCCTACGACTTCGACGCACCGGGATCGGGCGAACCTTGGAACACGCCTTCCGGAGGCTTTAAGTGAACGAGGCTCTGCCCGACGTACCCGAAGTCCGTGTAGTCGGACTTCCTCAGCTCACGTCGGGCTTCGACCTTGTCGATCGGCTCGATCTGCCCATGCATCTGAAGGTGCACGGGCCGCTCGAGCCGATGGGCGGCGAGCAGCTCGCGCAACTCGCCGAACGCATCAACCTGAAGGGCCGCGGCGGCGCGGGCTTCCCCTTCCACAAAAAGCTGCGCTCGGTCGCCGAGTCGGCGATCAAGCGCGGCATCCGGCCGGTCGTCGTCGTGAACGGAAGCGAGGACGAGCCGGCCTGCCGCAAGGACACGGTGCTGATCAACCGTGCCCCGCATCTGATCCTGGACGGCGCGCTGCTGTGCGCGGAAGCTCTGGGTGCCCGCACGCTCGTGGTGGGGGTCACCCGTGAGTCGACACAGCGCTCCATGGAGGCCGCGCTCGCCGAACGCGGTCTCAACAACGGCCGCCGGTCGGCACTACGCGCGCGTGTGCAGCGCAACCCCGTCCGTATGGTCACCGGTGCCGCCGCGTCGCTGATCCGTTCGATCGACGGCGGCCCGGCCGTCCCTCCGGGCCGCAAGGTCAGCGCCTCGCAGAACGGCGTCGGCGGCGCCCCCACGCTGCTGTCCAACGCCGAGACCTTCGCCCAGCTGGCCATCGCCGCCCGCATCGGCCCGGAGCGCTACGGCAACACCGGCCTGTACGACGAGCCGGGCACCGTCATGCTCACGGTCTCCGGGGCGGTGGCCCGCCCCATGGTGATCGAGGTCCCGACGGGCGTGCCGCTGCGCTACGTCCTGCAGCTCGCCGGCGCACCGCCGGTGCCGCAGGGCGTGCTCACCGGCGGCTACCACGGCAAGTGGATCGACGCGGCGACGGTCAACGAGGCGATCGTCTCCCGCAACTCCCTGGACGCGGTGGGCGGCGCGCTCGGCGCCGGAGCGATCCTGCCGATCACTCAGGACACCTGCCCGCTGGGCGAGTCGCTGCGGGTCGCCCAGTGGCTGGCCGAGGAGAGCGCGGGGCAGTGCGGCCCCTGCTACCTCGGCCTGCCGGCCGCCGCACGCGGCTTGGAGGACATCCTCAACGGCGGCGGACCGGCCGCCCTGGAGGCGGTCAAGCAGGTCGCCAAGAACGTGAAGCGGCGCGGCGCGTGCTCGCACCCGGACGGCTCCGCGATGTTCCTCGAGTCGACCATCAAGGCGTTCACGGACGACCTGGCCGCCCATGTCCTCGGCAACGGCTGCGGCAGGCCCGTGGAGGGCGTTCTGCCGCTCTTCGAGGGTGGCAGGGCCCCTACGGGCATCCCGGGCGGCGGCGAGTCCGAGGAGAACGGCCCCAGCCGCCAGAAGATCTACGTCGACTGGACGCTGTGCCGGGGCCACGGCCTGTGCGCGGACATCCTCCCCGAGGTGTTCCAGCTCGGCGCCGACGGCTTCCCCACCGTGGCGCAGGCGCAGGTACCGCGGTACGCCGAGGCCAAGGCTCTACGCGCGGTGCGCCGCTGCCCGGCGCTGGCCCTGCGTCTGGAGGAGGACACCCGCTCCCAGGGCGCGCCGTCGTCCCGCAACCTCCCGGTCCTCTCCCAGGGCCGCGGACGGCGCGCTCTCGGCCGCTGAGAACCCGTACGGCGGGCCTCCCCTTTAGGGGCGGCCCGCCGTAGGCATGCTGACGTCACGGATACACGAAGAAGGCGGGCCATCCGATCGGATGGCCCGCCTTCTCATCTCTTGTGGAGCTAAGGAGAATTGAACTCCTGACCTCCTGCATGCCATGCAGGCGCTCTACCAACTGAGCTATAGCCCCGTGTGACGTTTCCGCCGGGTTTCCCTGGCGGCGACGCCAACATTACTGGTCCTCAGGGCCCAACACCAAATCGATTTCACCTCGTACAGAGATGCCCACGATGCCGGTTTTGTACCGACTGTGCGAGCCTCAGGCCGTGACGAACGAATAGAACCGTTTGAGCGTGCAGTGCTCCTCCAGAAGCCGGCCGTAGATCGGCTCGCCCTCCAGCTCGCGGTACGTCTCGATCGGGTCGCCCTTTATGATCAGCGCCCGCGCGCACTCCTCGCACCAGTACTGGTAGTCGGGATTGATCGGTTCCATGTCACGGACGATCGGAGTCCCGCTCCCGCACCAGTCGCACTTCCGCCTGTGTGCACCCATCGATCAGCTCCAGCTGTGGCCGCAGGCCGTGCACACGTAGGAGATCCCGCCGTTGTCGCCGAGCATCTGGGCCACATGCCCGGAACCGCAGGAAGGGCAGCTGAGGCGGGTGGACATCTGCCGTATCAACGCTGCTCCGAGGAGGTGGTCGACCTCCTCGAGGATGCTCGCAGGCATCGCTACTCCTCCCGTCGGGCCGCGCTCCCTTCCGGCCGTATGATTCTGCCACGGCCGGACCAATACGGTCAGCGACGCCTCAGCACCAGTCCGGACACGGCAGGCGTCGTGGCCGTAGAGGTATACGCCTCAGCAGGCTCGAGTGACTCAACCCGGGGCACGAAAAATCCCGCCCCCAGGACGGGAACGGGATCTTGACGTGGAGCTAAGGAGAATTGAACTCCTGACCTCCTGCATGCCATGCAGGCGCTCTACCAACTGAGCTATAGCCCCTCATGTTCCTTCCCCGCTGGCGGGGCGAACAAGAAGAACTTTAGCCTGCGACCTGCCGGAAAGTGAAATCCGAGGTCAGTCGTCGTCGCCGAGCACCGGTTCCGGCAGGGTGCCGGCGTTGTGCTCCAGCAGGCGCCAGCCGCGGGCGCCTTCGCCGAGGACGGACCAGCAGCAGTTGGAGAGCCCGCCGAGGCTCTCCCAGTCCCGGGGGTCCAGGCCGAGAAGGCGGCCGATGGTGGTCCGGATCGTGCCGCCGTGGCTGACCACGACGAGCGTGCCGTCCTCCGGGAGCTTCTCGGCGTTCCGGAGCACCACGGGAGCGGCGCGGTCGGCGACCTCGGTCTCCAGTTCGCCTCCGCCGCGGCGCACCGGCTCGCCGCGCTTCCACGCGGCGTACTCGTCGCCGTACCGGCTGATGATCTCCTCGTGCGTCAGGCCCTGCCAGACGCCCGCGTAGGTCTCGCGCAGGGCCTCGTCGTGGGTCACGTCGAGGCCGGTGAGCGCGGCGAGTTCGGCGGCCGTGTTCGCGGCCCGCTTCAGGTCGGAGGCGACGATCGTGTCCGGCTTCAGGGCGACCAGCAGCCGGGCGGCGCGGCGGGCCTGGGCGACGCCGGTCTCGGTGAGCTCGACGTCCGTGGTGCCCTGGAAGCGGCGCTCCACGTTCCACGAGGTCTGGCCGTGCCGCCAGAGGATGACGCGGCGGCCCCGGCCCGGCCTGCCGGCCTCACTGAAGGAACTCACCGCCAGTCTCCGTCCAGTTCCGCCGCCTCCTCGTCCGCCTGCAGCTTGGCGTGCTCCTCGGCCTTGCCTCGGGTGGCCTTGGCGTCCTCGGGCAGTTCGAGCTCGGGGCAGTCCTTCCAGAGCCGCTCCAGGGCGTAGAAGACGCGCTCCTCGCTGTGCTGGACGTGGACGACGATGTCGACGTAGTCGAGCAGGACCCAGCGGGCCTCGCGGTCGCCCTCGCGGCGCACCGGCTTGACGCCGAGTTCCTTCTGGAGCCGCTCCTCGATCTCGTCGACGATCGACTTGACCTGACGGTCGTTGGGAGCCGAGGCCAGCAGGAAGGCGTCCGTGATGGACAGCACGTCACTGACGTCGTAGGCGACGATGTCGTGCGCCAGCTTGTCGGCGGCCGCCTGGGCGGCGGTGATGATGAGCTCGTGAGAGCGGTCGGTCGCGGTCACTACAAGGCTTTCGATCGGCGGACACTTGCCACCAAGGGTCTCACGGACCGCCGTGGGCCCCCCACGTGATTACGGGGATCACGTGGGGGGCGGAGCCCTGCCTCCTGGTCTGACTACGGCTTGTAGTCCTGGCCGAGGACCACGGCGACGTCGGCGTTCGCGGAGATCTTGCCCTTGCCGACGGCGCTGGTGGGCAGCCCCAGGGTCTTGGCGACCTCGGCGGCGTTCGCCTTGTCGCCGGCGTCGGCGTAGACGACCTTGGACGTGGCCTGGGCGGCGCCGGCCGTGCCGCCCTCCAAGAAGGTGAAGCCGCCGTTGAGGAGCACGACGCGGGCCTTTTCCGTGTCGTCCTTCACACCGGTGGCGTTCTGGACGGAGACGCTGACTGCGGCGTCCTTGTCGGGGCTCTTGGCGGTGCCGCCGAGGACGCTCCTGACCACGCCCGCGCTCGCCTGGGCACTGAGCGTGCCGTCGTTCTGGACGGGCAGCAGGTCCGTCTTGAAGTCGCCGCCCTTGGCGAGGTCGGAGAGCCCGGCGAGGAAGGAGCCGAGGTCCTTGTCGGTCAGGGACGGGTCCAGGATCTGCGCGAGGGTCTGGATCGTGGTCGTCGCGGCCTGCGGGTCGGAGGACACCTTGCGCAGGACGCCCTGCATGACCTGTCCGAAGCGCTCCAGCTGGGCGTTCTGGGCCTCGCCGGGGGCGCGGTAGGTGGCGTAGGCGACGGCCATCTTGCCGCTGAGCGTCTGGTCCTGGCCCTTGTTGACCAGGGGGGCCGTGCCCTTCTTCTTGGCGCCGGGGTCGGGGACGTCGGTGTCGGTGTCGACGTCGACGTTGCCGACGAGGTCGACGAGGTTCTGCAGATAGGGGGTGTCCAGGCGCCAGGTGCCCTGGATGTCGGTGCCGAGGGCCGAGTCGAGCGCGGCGCGGGTGCCGTCGGAGCCGTCGTCCTCGACCGACTTCGCGAGTGTCGTCGTGGTGCCGTCGTCGCTGGTCAGAGCCAGGGAGTTGGGCACGAGGACGGTGGTGCCCCGCTTGGTGGTGGTGTTGTCCACGAGGAGGGCCGTGGAGGTGGCGCCGCCGTTGGTGTCGTGCAGGTGGACGACGATCACGTCGCGCTTCTGGGCGCCCGCCGCCGTCGCGGTTCCCGTCGTGGAGTCGTCGGAGGACAGGCTGGGCAGCTTCCCCGCGTACCCGAGGTAGCCGACGCCGCCGGCCGCGGCGAGCGCGAGGACGACGACCAGGGCGACGATCCGGCTGCGGGCGCGGCGCCGGGCCTCCTCACGGCGCTCGGTGCGGTTCTCGGTGAACTTCAGCCAGTCGATGACGTCTTCGGAGTTGCCGTCGGGCTCCTCGACGAAGGCGAACTGCTCGGTGTGGTACTCCGGTTCCGGCCGGCCGGGGGCCTCCTCGTCGGCCGGGCCCGCCTGCTGCGGGATGTGCGCGGTCTGCTCGGCGACGCGGGGCTGCTGGGCCGTGCCGGCGCCGGCCGCGTTCTGGCCGTAGGGATCGTGGGCCGCGGGGCCGCCCTGGTGGGTGCCGGTGGCGTACGGGTCGAAGGAGCCGTAGGAGGGGCCGGGCTGCTGCCGGCCGGTCCCGTAGTCGTACGACGGAGGCTGCTGCCCGGCCGTCGCGTACGGGTCGTAGCCGTAGCCCTGCTGCTGTCCCTGCTGCCCCTGCTGTCCCTGCTGGGCGTACGGGTCGTAGGTCTGGGTCTGCTGTGCCGGGACCTGGCGGTAGACAGGCCGGCCGTACTCGTCGTAGCCGACGAGCTCGTACTGGTCACCCGTGTACCCCGGGTCGTATCGGTCGTTCACCGGTGCCCCTCTCGGCTCACTCGCCGCGGTACAGCTCGCGCTTGTCGATGTAGCGCACGACTCCGTCCGGCACCAGATACCAGATCGGGTCGCCCTTGGCGACTCTCGCACGGCAGTCTGTGGAGGAGATGGCGAGGGCGGGGACCTCGACGAGGGAGACGCCGCCCTCCGGGAGCCCGGGGTCGTTCAGGTGGTGGCCCGGCCGGGTGACCCCGATGAAGTGCGCGAGGGAGATCAGCTCCTCGCTGTCCCGCCAGGTGAGGATCTGGGCGAGCGCGTCTGCGCCGGTGATGAAGAAGAGGTCCGTGTCCGGGTTGAGCGCGCGCAGGTCGCGCAGGGTGTCCACGGTGTAGGTGGCACCGCCGCGGTCGATGTCGATGCGGCTCACGGAGAACTGCGGGTTCTCGGCGGTCGCGATGACCGTCATCAGATAGCGGTCCTCGGCCGGGGAGACGCTGCGGTGGCTCTTCTGCCAGGGCTGGCCGGTCGGGACGAAGACCACCTCGTCGAGGTGGAACGCCGCGGCGACCTCGCTGGCCGCGACCAGGTGCCCGTGGTGGATCGGGTCGAAGGTGCCGCCCATGACGCCGAGGCGGCGCTTGCCCGGCCGCGACGGGCCGTCCCCGGGGCCGTCGGCGCCGCGGGGCTCCGAGGCGGCCTGGCGGGGCTCAGTGGCGGCACGGCGGGGCTCCGAGTGTCGCTCGGTGCCGCTCGCCGTGTCCTGTGCCGGGTCGCGCGGCGTCTCGTTCGCCGGACCGGTAGGCATGTCCTGCTCTCCCATGCGTGCAGACCCTACCGGCCCTGCCTGAGGGCTCCGGCCGCCCCCGTGATCCCCGGGATGCCCTGCGCGGGGCACCCTGCCGGGCTCAGCGGTCGCGGTTGAAGCGGGTGGTGATCCACAGCAGGAGCAGCAGGATGAAGAGGGCGGCGCCACCGGTGATGTAGGGGCTGAGGCTCTCGTGGTTTCCGCCGTGCTCCTCGCCCTCGGCGGCGAGGGTGACCAACTGGGCAGCGGTGCTGTGGAAGCTCATCTTCGGCAGGACCTATCGCGTGTGGGCGGCATAAAAGACGTCGGCTCATCGTAAGCGGGCGCCCCGAGCGCGATCACCCCGACTCCGCATGTTCGTGACGCGGAGGCGGCGCGTGCCGTCGCCGGACCCGGTCCCGGGGGCCCGGCGGGGAACCTTCCCGGTGCCTCAGTCGTCCTTCCGTCTGTAGCCACGCAGCAGGAACCACGCGGTCAGCGCACAGCCCAGGATCATCACGACGAGGACGATCCGGAGCATCCCCGGTCCCTGCCGCTCGGCGGCGCTCGCGGCCTCGGCGAGCCAGGTGGACGCGGGGTGGTGCTCCATGACGGTGGTTCCCTTCGCTGTACTGCCCGACCACCGTAACTCCGCCTAGGCTGGGCTCTGCCTCGGGGAAGCAAAAGGCCGCACAAGGGGCCGCAAAGGTCACACAGACGCATGGGGGAAGACATGTCCGACGGCCACGAGCACAGCGGGCACGAGCACGTGCCCAGCAGGCAGCGCAGGCGCTTCCCCGGAATCTCCTCGCGTACGTACGAGCATCCCGCCGACCGCTCCGCCCTGGTGGCGCTGCGCAAGCTGAGCGGTTTCGACACGGTGTTCAAGGCGCTCAGCGGTCTGCTGCCCGAGCGCAGTCTCCGGCTGCTGTTCCTGTCCGACTCGGTGCGGGTCTCGGACCAGCAGTTCGCCCATCTGAACGTGATGCTGCGGGACGCCTGCTACATCCTGGACCTGGAGAAGGTCCCGCCGATGTACGTGAACCAGGACCCGCAGCCGAACGCGATGTGCATCGGCCTGGACGAGCCGATCATCGTCGTCACGACCGGGCTCGTCGAGCTGCTCGACGAGGAGGAGATGCGGGCGGTCGTCGGGCACGAGGTGGGCCACGCGCTGTCCGGCCACTCGGTCTACCGGACGATCCTGCTGTTCCTGACCAGCCTCGCCGTCCGGGTCGCCTGGATCCCGCTGGGCAACCTCGCGATCATGGCGATCGTGACCGGGCTGCGGGAGTGGTTCCGCAAGTCGGAGCTGTCGGCGGACCGGGCGGGCCTGCTGGTCGGACAGGACCTGACGGCCTCCATGCGGGGCCTGATGAAGATCGCGGGCGGCAACCATCTGCACGAGATGAACGTGGACGCGTTCCTCGCGCAGGCCGAGGAGTACGAGGCCGGGGGCGACCTGCGGGACTCCGTGCTGAAGATCCTGAACGTGCTGCCCCGCTCCCACCCGTTCACCACCGTGCGGGCGGCCGAGCTCAAGAAGTGGGCCGAGTCGCGGGACTACCAGCGGATCATGGACGGCCACTACCCGCGGCGCGACGAGGACAAGGACACCTCGGTCAGGGACTCCTGGCGGGATTCGGCGAACCACTACACGACCCATGTGAAGAGCTCCAAGGACCCGCTGATGAAGCTGGTCACGGACCTCGCCGGCGGCGCCGGTGACCTGGGCGACCGCGTCCGCCGCGGCTTCGGCGGCTTCACCAACTCGTCCCCGGAGCCGCCCCAGGGCCCGGAGACACCGGGCACGTCGGACTCCACGGGTGACGACGAGCCGCCGCGCGACAACGGCTGAGGCACCCGGGACGCCGTCTCACACCTTCGGCTGCGCGCTCGTCGCCAAGGACCCGCACAGGGCCGTCGCACTGCCCGTGGCATAGGGGTCCGTGCCGGCGGGGCCGCCTTCCTTGGCCGTCTGGCCGGCCAGGAGGGGGCGGAGGTGGTTCGTGGAGTCCTCGGCGCAGGAGAGCGGTCCGGCCTGGACGTAGGAGACGACGAGCTGGCCCTGGTGCAGGCGCAGGTCGTCGCGGTCGAAGCGGAAGTGCAGCTCTCGCCGGACGGTGAACAGGGACACCTCGTCCTTGCCGTCGGCCCCGGCCGGCCGCAGCGCGTACACGAACGTGTGGTCCGCGGTGACCTCGAGCGTGGACGAGTCGGCCTCGGCCGCCTGCAGCGTGCCCTGCACCCGCACCTTGCGGTCGGCCAGCTCCGCGCGGGAGGGATCGAAGCGGACGAGCCAGCCGGTGGGCGCGTGGCGTCCGTCCGCGGTGGGACGGGAGAAGCTCTGGTCGAACTGACCCAGCTGATCGGGGTCGAGCAGGACGCGGACCGCGCGGACCTCACCGCCCGTGAGCACGTCCGGGTCGAGGGCGGACCGGACGATGTAGTCCTTGGCGGTGGACAGGGCGGTCACGACCTGACTGTCCGAGAAGTGCGCGGTGCGCCGCGAGGCGGGCAGCGGCACGCCCTCCGCGCCGCTCTTGAACTGTGCGGCGGGGCTGTGCTCGTACAGATAGGCCGTGTCGGCCGTGCCGGGCACCTTGCTCTCGGGGGCGAGCGGGATGACGGTCATCCGCAGCGGCTCGGCGGGCTCCTGGGCGGCGGGGGTCTGGTAGGGGTGCCGTACACCCATGTAGATCGCGGTGCCGAAGGCGATGGCGATCAGCAGGACCAGGACCAGTGCCTGCCGGGACAGGCCCCGGCGCAGCGGCGGGCGGCGGCGCACCGCGGGCGCGTGGTCGGCGATGCGCTCCTGGGCGGAGAATTCCTGGAGGCGGGCAGCACGAATGAACGATTCGTCGAAGACGACGGATCGATACTCGTCCTCTCCACCTCCGGAAGCGCCCTCGTGGGGCCCCTCAGGTGGGTCGCCAGGCCCGCCCATATCTTCAGGGTAGGTCGCCGGAAGGTCAGGTAAACGCCCCACTCCATGACAAGTTCTGACAGGTTCTCACCAGGACAGGCGGGTTCCGGTCAGGGGGTGCGCGGGATCACCGAGACGGCGGGCCCGGTGTAGTCGGCGGACGCGGAGGGGGTCGGGCCGCCGCTCTGTTCCAGCCCGGTCGAGGTGGGCGTCGGCACCGGCTCCTGGCGGTTCGAGGACGCGCCCCGGTAGACCGCCGTGAAGGCCAGCGCGACCATGCCGATGCCCATCACGAGGGCGAGCAGCCAGGCGACGGGGCGGTGCCAGCGGATCTGCTTGCCGTACGGGCCCGTGCCGCCGTACCGGTCCTCGAGGACGTCGGGGTCGTCCAGCTCGTCGAGGTCCGGATCATGACCGAAATCGCCGTGCCCCTCGGGGCCGTACCCGTCGTCGTAGCGCTCGCGTCTGGGGTGGGCGCGGCGCGCCTCCGCTTCGGAGGCTTCGGCTCTCGCCTGTGCGGCGGCAAGGAGGCGCTCCACGGCGGTCGGCTCGTGCACCACGGCCGCGCTCACGAAGGCCTCGTCGAAGACCACGGAGGCGAACTCTTCGTCCGACACCCCGCGGTCGTGGTCGTCGTCGGGCTCCCGGCCGTCCGGAAACGGCGTGCCCCCCACGTCCTCCGGCACGGATCCAGAGTAGACCTGGGGGGTCATTTTGGGCAGACGGTATGGAAATTCATCCGCTGGTTGAGACGGCGTTCACGGGGCTGCGCACGGCGCACGCCCGGCCGGTCCGCCCCTGCCGCACGCATATGCGCCGCTTCCCATACTCACGCGGCAGGCGCTCAGCGGCGCACGTGCCCGTCCCCGGTCACGATGTACTTCGTGCTGGTCAGCTCCGGCAGGCCCATCGGGCCGCGGGCGTGCAGCTTCTGTGTGGAGATGCCGATCTCCGCGCCGAAGCCGAACTGGCCGCCGTCGGTGAAGCGGGTGGAGGTGTTCACGGCGACGGTGGTCGAGTCGACCAGCTGGGTGAAGCGGCGGGCGGCCTGCTGGGAGGTCGTGACGATGGCCTCGGTGTGGCCGGAGGTCCACAGCCGGATGTGCTCGACTGCCTTGTCCAGGGAGTCCACCACGGCCGCGGCGATGTCGTACGACAGGTACTCCCGCTCCCAGTCCTCGGCCGTCGCCTCGACGACGGTCGCCTTGGAGTCCTTGGCGAAGGCCAGCACGCGCTCGTCGGCGTGCACGGTCACCCCGGCGCCGGCGAGGGCCTCCAGCGCGCGGGGCAGGAACTCGGCGGCGATGCCCTGGTGGACCAGGAGGGTCTCGGCGGCGTTGCACACGCCGACCCGCTGGGCCTTGGAGTTGATCAGGATCTCGACGGCCATGTCGAGGTCGGCGGCGGCGTCGACGTAGACGTGGCAGTTTCCGGTGCCGGTCTCGATGACCGGGACGGTCGACTCCTGCACAACCGTGTTGATCAGCGAGGCCCCGCCGCGCGGGATGAGCACGTCGACCAGGCCGCGGGCACGCATCAGCTCGCGCACGCTGTCGCGGCTCTCGCCGGGCACCAGCTGGATGGCGTCGGCGGGCAGCCCCGCCCCGCCCACGGCGTCGCGCAGGACGCGCACGAGGGCGCTGTTCGACTGGTAGGCCGAGGAGGAGCCGCGCAGCAGGACCGCGTTGCCGGACTTCAGGCAGAGGGCGGCGGCGTCGACGGTGACGTTCGGCCGGCCCTCGTAGATGATCCCGACGACGCCGAGCGGCACGCGGACCTGGCGCAGGTCGATGCCGTTGGGCAGCGTGGAGCCGCGGACGACCTCGCCGACCGGGTCGGGCAGCGCGGCGACGTCGCGCACGTCGGAGGCGATGGCGCGGACCCGCTCGGGGGTGAGTGTCAGCCGGTCGATCATGCCTTCGCTGATGCCGGCCTCACGGGCCTTGGCGACGTCCTTGGCGTTGGCCTCGACGATCTCGCTCGTACGGACCTCCAGCGCGTCCGCGATGGCGAGCAGCGCGTCGTCCTTGTCGGCCCGCGGCAGCGGCGCGAGGCTCGCGGCAGCGGCCTTGGCGCGGTAGGCGGCCTCGGTGACCGGGGACATCGAGTCGTACGGCGAAAGCGTGGTCATGAAAGAAGCGTAGTGCGCCGGGCGGGTCCGTTCATCGTTCGTTTCACACCCCGAGACACCCCCGACACACCCCCGAGACACTCCCCGGGCGGAGTCAGAACGGGTGAACTCCGACCGGGGACGCCGGTGGCGGTCCGTACCCCTCGGCGATGCGCTGGTGGTAGGTCGCGCGGTCGATGACCTCCAGGCCGACGATCTCCCAGGGCGGCAGCCCGGCGGTCTGCCGGTGCTCGCCCCACAGGCGCAGGGCGACGGCGGCCGCGTCGTGCAGGTCGCGGGCCTCCTCCCAGTAGCGGATCTCCGCGTGGTCGACCGCGTAGCGGCTGGTCAGGAGGAAGGGGTGGTCGTGGGCGAGCTGTTCCAGGGCGCGCCGGACCTCGGTGAGCGGGGCCTCCCGGCCGGAGACGCTGAGCGTGACGTGCCAAAGGCGCGGGATGTCCCCGGGTTCCTCGCCCTGGAACCGGTCCCCGGCCGCCACGCTGGTCAGGGCGCGCTCGTCACCGGCCGCGCGGGAGCCGGCACCACCACGGGACGCCGTGGCCCCAGGGCGCACTCGTCTCACGACGGCCTCCTTTGCACAGTGGTGCTCCTGCGGAATATTGCCCTGAGACAAAGTTCAGCAGGCCGCAAGGGATCGCGTGGCGGTTTTGCGGAACGTCCACCACCGCGGGCGGATGTTTCGGCCCATTACGGGTGGAGGACCACCAGGTCGTCCCTGTGTACGACCTCGCGTTCGTACGCGGGGCCGAGTTCGCGGGCCAGTTCGCGGGTCGAGCGGCCGATCAGCCGGGGGATCTCCTTGGCGTCGAAATTGACGAGCCCGCGGGCCACCGCCCGTCCCGTGCCGTCCCGCAGCTCGACCGGGTCGCCGGCGCTGAACTCGCCCTCGACGGCGGCGATCCCGGCCGGCAGCAGCGACTTGCGGCGGTCCACGACGGCCTGGACGGCACCGTCGTCCAGGGTCAGCGCGCCCTGCGGGGTGGAGGCGTGCTGGAGCCACAGCAGCCGGTCGGCGGAGCGCTTGCCGGTGGGGTGGAAGTGGGTGCCGGTGTCCTGGCCGGTCAGGGCGTCGGCCGCGTGGATGGCGCTGGTGAGCACGACGGGGACACCGGCGGCGGCCGCGATCCGGGCGGCCTCGACCTTGGTGACCATGCCGCCGGTGCCGACGCCGGCCTTGCCCGCGCTGCCGATCTCGACGTGCGCGAGGTCGGACGGCTCGCGCACCTCGGCGATGCGGGAGGTGCCGGGCCTCGCGGGGTCGCCGTCGTAGACGCCGTCCACGTCGGACAGCAGGACCAGCAGGTCCGCGTGGACGAGGTGGGCGACCAGGGCGGCGAGGCGGTCGTTGTCGCCGAAGCGGATCTCGTCCGTGGCGACGGTGTCGTTCTCGTTGACGATCGGGAAGGCGCCCATCGCGAGGAGCTTGTCGAGGGTGCGCGAGGCGTTGCGGTGGTGGGCGCGGCGGCTCATGTCGTCGGAGGTCAGCAGCACCTGGCCGACGCGGACGCCGTAGCGGGCGAAGGAGGCGGTGTAGCGGGCGACGAGCAGGCCCTGGCCGACACTGGCGGCGGCCTGCTGCCGGGCAAGGTCCTTGGGGCGGCGGCGCAGGCCCAGCGGGGCGAGGCCGGCGGCGATGGCGCCGGAGGAGACGAGGACGATCTCGCGCTCCCCGCCACTGCGGACCTTCGCGAGCACGTCGACCAGCGCGTCCACGCGGTCCGCGTCCAGGCCGCCCGAGGCGGTGGTCAGCGAGGAGGAACCGACCTTGACGACGATTCTGCGGGCCTCGCCCACGGCCTGCCTTGCCCCTGCCACGTCCCGTCCGCCCCTCGCGTCGATTCGGTCCCTCACCAGGAAATCTACGGGACGGCGAGGCCCGACACGGCGCCGGTCCACGCTACGGACGGTGCCGCCCGCGTCACGGACGACGGTCGTGCGCAGTTCTGTCCCGCCCCAAGACAGGAACGCGATCTTCCGCTACGGTCCGACGGCACACGGGACGGCAGCCGCCCCCACACCCTGACGACACGCGCGTGTCGTCAGGAGGTCGCCGCGCGTTAACCCGGACGGCCGACCTGCGCCGACACCCGACGCTCCTGGAGTGACCGCAGTGCCCGTACCTCTTCCCCGTCCACCAGCCCTGCTGAAGGGGCTGGTCACCGTCGTCCTGGCCGCCGCGTTCGCCGCTCAGGCGGTCGCGGCGCTGCTGCCCCACGTACCGCTGCTGCTCGCCGCGACCGCCGTCTCCCTGGCCACCGAGGGCGCCCTGTACCGGTGGCAGCGCGGGGTGCTGTCGCTGTTCGCCAAGTCGCACGCGGACATCACCGTGCGGCACGTCCTGCGCGATCTGCTGCTGGTCGTGGGCCTGCTGCGGCTCGGCGAGCAGGACCGGGAGACGGTGTACGCCCCGCTGGTGGCCGGGCTGCTCGCCTTCTACGTCCTGCACTGCGCGATCCAGGCGGTTTCCGTACTGGTGCGCCGTACCCGCACCCTGCCGGTGGTGACCCGGAACATCGACGCCTCGGTGCTGCGGCTTTCCCCGGCCCCGGCCGTGCTGCTGCGCCGCCCCGGCCACCGGCTGCTGGCGTTCGGCCTGCCCGCCACGGCCGGGCTGCTGGCCGCCGCGTTGGGCGACGAGCCGGTGTACGCGGCGGCGGGCATCGCGCTCTCCCTCGCCCTCGCGCTGACCGGCCTCGGCGCGCTGCTGCTCCGGCTGCTGCCTGGCCGCCGCCCGGCCGGTGAGCAGGAGGTGCTCGAGTGGTTCGACGCGTGGCTGGCCGCGTACCGGCCGACCGTCGGCCTGTACTTCTCCGGTGGCGCCGCCTCGGCCTACCAGGCGAACATGTGGCTGGAGCCGCTCGCGCGGGTGGACGGCCGGCCGGTCATCGTGCTGCGCGAGCGGTTCATGGTGCAGAAGATCGCGGCGACGGACATCCCGATCGTCTGCCTGCCGAAGGTGTCGACGCTGATGCGGCTGGAGCACTCCACGCTGCAGGTCCTCGTCCACCCGTCGAACTCCGGCAAGACCTCCCAGGTGCTGCGCATCCCCACGATCAAGCACACCTTCGTCAATCACGGCGAGAGCGACAAGCTGTCCTCGTGCAACCCGTACGCGAAGGCCTACGACGAGGTGTGGGTGGCCGGGCCAGCCGCGCGCGAGCGGTACGCGCTGGCCGAGGTCGGAGTCGAGGACAAGGACGTGGTGGAGACCGGCCGCCCGCAGCTGGACGCCGTACGGCCGTACACGGGCCCGCCGACCGGTGTGTGGACGACCGTGCTGTACGCGCCGACCTGGGAGGGCTGGGACGGCAACCCCGGCAACACCTCGGTGATCGCGGCCGGCGAGAACCTGGTGCGGGCGCTGCTCGCCGACCCGGGCGTGCGGCTGCTGTACAAGCCGCATCCGCTGACGGGGTCGGTGGACCCGCGCGCGGGCGCGGCCGATCTGCGGATCCGGGAGCTGGTCCGGGCGGCGAACCGGGAGCGGACCGGGGCGCGCCCCTCGAGTGCCGCCGAACTCGACCGCCTCACGAAGGAGTTGGACCGCCTCACCACGGCCGACTTCCGCGCCGGGGCCGACACGGTGGAGCGCATGCGGGTGCAGTCGGCGCCGGAGCCGGGCCGGGCCGAGGCGGTGGCACGGGCGACGGCGGCCTGGGAGGAGGCGTACTGGGCCTCGCTGCCGGAGGGTGAGCACCAGATCATCACGGACGTCCGGCCCGCGCTGTACTCCTGCTTCGATGTGGCCGACCTGCTGGTCAGTGATGTGTCGAGCGTGATCAGCGACTTCCTGGCGAGCGAGAAGCCGCACGCGGTGGCGAACACCAGCGGGCTGAGCGAGGACGCGTTCCGTACGGCGTTCCCGACGGTGGTGGCGGCGACGGTGCTGACGCCGGACGCCGCCGGGGTGCCGGCCCTGCTGGAGGCGGTACGGCACCCGGAGAAGGACGAACTGGCCGAGGCGCGCGCCGCGTTGAAGCTGCGTCTGCTGGGCCCGGCCGAGCCGTCGTCGCAGGAGCGTTTCAACACGGCCGTACGGGAGCTGTGCGAGACGGCCCGGCAACACCGGGCACGGGTGGCGGAACGGCTGACGGCGGAGCGGCCTGCCGCGGATCTGCCCGGCCAGCGCACGGATACGGCGCTCCCGGCCGCACCGCGCTGAGCGACCGCACCGCGCTGAGCGGCGGTACAGGGGGGACGAACGCGGGGGCCGTGCGAAAGCCGGCCCCCGCGCCCGCGTTCACGCCGCCGACCGCACCTCACGCGACGTCAGCACCCGCCGCGCCTTGCGTACCGCCCGGCGTACGAAGGTGTGGGTGCCGCCCTCGCGGTAGCCCGGGAAGGCGCGGGCCTCGCGCGGCTCGGCGAGGTACACCGAGTCGGGGATGCCCGCGGCCCGGTCGCGGAAGTGCGGGTAGGCCAGATAGACGCGGCGGCCCTTCCTCTCCAGGAGAGCCGCCGCCTGCTTCTTGGCCTTGACGAACTTCACGACCTCGATGAGGAGTTCGGGTCGCTGCTCGGCGACCAGGTGCAGCCGCAGCCGCTCGTGGACCCTGAGGCGCTGGGCGGCGCCCTCGGTCCAGTGGGCGTCCAGCAGGGGCTTGGCCAGCTCGAACTTGTGGCGGCGTACCTCCTCGCTGTCCGTGAGGTACTTGGGCCCGAACTGCGGCAGCAGCGTGACGGTTAAGGGCCGGACCATCAGCTGGTCTCGCCGGCCGCCCGCGGGGACGTGCTCGGCGATGAGGTTCATCAGGGCCCGCGCCGAGTCGAACCGCAGCGCGTAACTGCCGCTCTTCGTCACGTGTTTGCCGTCGTCGCGGCCGACCAGGTAGTAGCAGGTGTGGTCGGCGACCACGGAGACGCCGTTCGCCCGCAGGTACGCCTCCATGGTGAACAGCGCGTCCTCGCCGGTGAACAGCGACTCGTCGAACCGCATGCCGTGCCGGTCCAGCAACTCGCGGCGGAACAGCTTCTGCGCGCTGAGCGTGAACTTGATGTTGGAGGAGAAGACGTCGGTCCGCTCCACCGTCTTGCCCCACATGGACTTCGGTGCCGAGCGGTTGACGCCCTCGACCTTGCCGAGGACGACGTCCGTGCCCGCGCGGTCGGCCATGGCGACCATCCGCTCCAGGGCCTCGGGGCCCAGCCGGTCGTCGGCGTCGAGGAAGAAGACGTAACGCCCGGTCGCCTTGGACAGGCCGACATTGCGCGGGCCGCTGGGGCCGCCGGAGTTCTCCTGCCGGATCACCAGGACGTGCATGGGAGCACGCTCGGCGAACTCCTCCAGGTACTCCCCCGTCCCGTCCGTCGATCCGTCGTCCACCGCGATGACCTCGACGCGCTCTGGACCGATGGTCTGTGCCTCGACGGACGAGAGGCACTCGATCAGATACGGCATCGCTTCGTACGCCCCGATGATCACACTCACATCAGGCTGCGCAACGGTCACGTTTCCCCCTAGTCAATGGGATATTCCCCCCGTATCGCCTCATTCGCTACTTGGTAGACGGATGATCGAGGCAAGCGGTTGCCTCACACACACGTGTTAGTGGGACACGTCACACAATGAATCGATAGGAAACGGGCACGCGAAAGGGCTCGGCCCCCGAGGAAGGCGCTCCTCGGGGGCCGAGCCCTGAATCAGGCGGGGCGGGTCAGCCCGCGCCGACACCGTCCGTGTCACCGGCCGCGGCGGCCCGCTGCCCGGGCACGGCGTTCGCCAGCTCGGCATCGGCCTCGGCGTCGACCTCGGCATCGGCCAGGGCGGCCGCCACCCGTGACTCCTGGCCGACGTTGCGCGTCTCGGCCTTGAGCGCGAGATTCGCGACGGCGGTGTTGAACTGGACGAGTGAGGTCGGCTCGTCCGGGCCCAGCAGGTACCGCTTGAGCTCCTTGCGGTCCTCGGCCAGCGGATCGGCGGCCTGGTCGCGGACGGCGCCGAGCAACTCGCCCAGCTCGGCCGCGCTGTTGGACAGGATCACCGCGGCACGCACCGCCGTGTTGTTCCGCTTGAACTCCTCGACGCCCACCTCGGCGGAGTCCGTGACCGCGTACGGCTTGCCGCTCGCGATGAAGTCGGAGACCACGCTGGAGATGTCGGAGACCATCGCGTCGGAGACGTTGAAGCAGTCGTACAGCCGCGGGTCGGCGCCGGTGATGACCCGGTGCTCCCAGGCGGGGAAGGAACGCCAGTAGGCGTCGTTCCACTCGGCGCGCAGCCGGGCGACCTCCTCGTGCCGGGCGACGTCGACCAGGCCGTCACGGGTGGCCTCGGCCTCGTCGCGCCGCTCGCCGCCGGAGCCGGACAGCTGCGCGAGCCGGGCCTCGATACGGGCCAGCTCGGTCTTGGCGTCGGCCTGAACGGCCGTGTCGGCGACGAAGCGCGTGTCGATGGCGCGCTCGGCGGCGGCCTTGCGGACCAGGGCGGTGATGCGCTGGTGGGCGGCGCCGGCCTCCTTGCTGACGTTGCCGGTGAACGGGTGCGGCTTGTACAGGACGCGGACCGGCGGGTCGGCCTGCACGAGCTGCTCCACGATGTTCTCGCCGGCCAGCACGACCGAGGTGTTGCCCGGGTTGCCGTCCCAGCCCTCCCAGGTGGGGGCGTAGAGCACGGTCGGGATCCGGCCGTCGGGCACGCCCTGCCAGGTCTGGATCGGGGCGAGCTGCGGGCGGCCGACCTCGACGATGTCGTCGTCGCGGACACCGACGTCGGCGATGGCGTAGCGGTCGCGGCCCGCGCGGCCTGCCGTCCACACCTCGTCGTAGACCTTGCTGTACGGGTTGACGCTGGCGAGCTTGTCGCTGTCGCCGTGGCCGATGAAGACGTGCTTGATCGTGGGCACGCGCAGCATGTGGATGTTCTTGCCGACGTTGGCCGCGTAGAGCGCGACACGCACCGTGGACAGGTCCATGTTCATCAGGTGCACCCCTCCGGGCACGCAGATGACCGGGACCGTGGTGGGCGCCAGGTTGTTCAGGATGGCCCGCTCACGCAGGATGATCAGCGGCTTGGAGTCCAGTTTCTCCATGGTGTCCAGCCACATGTTGACCTGGTAGGCGGAGTCCTTCGAACCGGAGAAGTACAGGACCGTCTCCGGCTGGTACTCGCCCAGCCAGTCGTCGACGGCGGCCAGGACCCGCTCGGCGTTCGGCGGGATCTTCCGGCCGCGCACGTACGGCACGAGCGCCAGCACGTACAGCGTGCCGAGGGCCACCGTGACGCCTATGCCGACGAAGCCGACGAGGGCGGACTTCACCTGCGCGGCGAGCAGGATGCCGGCGACCGCGAAGAGGTCGATGTGGAGCATCTTCTCGGCGGAGCGGTGCAGCAGCTTGCGCGGCGGGGCGTCCGGGATGCGGATGCGCGACTTCAGGTCGACGTTGCGGGTGGCGACCGGCATGCGGCGGCGGTTGCGGATCAGCTGGACCAGCGCGCCGTGCGGGGCCTGAAGACCGTAGAAGGCGATGAAGCAGGCGATCGCCCCGTAGTAGATCAGGTTGTCCGCGAGGGACAGCCGGGCCAGCAGCAGGACGAGGAGCAGTTGCCTGATCAGGAAGCGGATCGACAGGCCGGCCCGCACCTTGCTGAGACGGTTGATCAGGTAGCTGCCCTTGCGGTGCAGATAGTGGTCCGCCAGGTACGTCACGGCGGCCGCTGCCGCGAAGGCGGGAACGCTCGGGACGAGCGCGGCCAGCATGAGGGCGGGGTAGCCCGCCATCATGAGGACCGCCGCGGCCAGCTGGGCCGCACTGCCCACCCGGGCGACGCGAATAGCGGTGGATATCACGGAGAAACCTGCTCTTGGGAGGGGTGTGCCGGTCTGGTTCGGAATTGCGGCTGGTCTGTGAATATTTCGCGGGACGGTATGGATTCAGGCCCCTGCGAACACTCCCGTTGACGAACTTCGTTAACGGGAGAGCGCAGAGGCCTGAATTACCGGAGTCTATTTGGCGCCAATTATTACACGCCGTCCTGCCGGTCCAGAACCGTGGCGAGCGCCTGCTCGAAGCCCGAAGCCCGGGCCGCGCCGGCCGTCGGGTCCTGCTGGCGGACGTCGATGACGTGGCCGGTCAGCTCGGACAGCAGCACGTCGAGCGAGGTGCGGGCCACGGCCTCGGAGGACAGCAGGGAACCCGAGGGCTCCTGGCCGAAAGCCTTGGTGCGCATGGGGGTGGCGGTGCGCTCGGGGTTGATGCAGTTGACGCGGACGCCGTCGCCGGCCCACTCGTCGGAGAGGGCCTGGGTGAGGTTCACCATCGCGGCCTTGGTCGAGGAGTACAGGCTGTACTCGGCGCGACCGCGGGTGTAGCTGCTGGAGGTGTACAGCAGCAGCTGGCCCTTGGTCTCGGAGAGGTACTTGTACGACGACCGGGCGATCTGCACCGGGGCCAGGTAGTTGACCTTCAGCGCCTCCTCGATGGTGGCGTTGTCGGTCTCGGCGAGCTTGCCGATGCGCAGCACGCCGGCGGTGTTGACCACGTAGTCGATGCGGCCGGTCTCGGCGTACGCCTTGGACAGGGCGTCGTCGACCTCCTCCGGGTTCTCCACGTGGGTGCCGGTGGTGGAGCGGCCCAGCGCGTAGACCTTGGCGCCGTAGGACTCGGCGAGCTCGCCGATGTCCTTGCCGATGCCGTAGGAGCCGCCGAAGACGACCATCGTCTTGCCGGTGAGGAGCTCGCGGTAGGCCTCCTCGGAGACCTGCTCCGGCGCGGCGGTCGAGGCGAGCTGGAAGAGCTTGTCGGCGAGGAAGACGTCGACGGGCTGCGTGACCTTCATGTTGTACTCGTCACCCGCGACGACGTGGATCGGCACGTCCGGCAGGTACTTGAGCACGACGGAGCAGTCATCGGTGGCCTGGAAGTTGGGGTCGTTGGAGGCGACCTCGTAGGCACGCTTGATCGTGGACAGCTTGAAGGCCTGCGGGGTCTGGCCGCGGCGCAGCCGGGAGCGGTCCGGGATCTCGGTGATGAACTCGCCGTCCTCGCCGTGCGTGCGCGTGACGATGATGGTGTCCGCGGACGGGATGGCCACGTCGACGGCCTGGAAGCGCTCCAGCGCGACGACGCAGTCGTCGATGACGCGCTGCGACAGCAGGGGGCGCACGGCGTCGTGGAAGAGGACGTTGGCGTCCTCGCCCTCGGCCAGGCCCTCGCCCAGCGCGGCGATGGCGCGCTCGGTGGTCTCGTTCCGCGTGGAGCCGCCCTCGATGACCTTCGAGACCTTCTTGAATCCGGCCTTCGCCACGATCTTCTCGATGTCGGGCACGTAGCCCTGCGCCATCAGCACGATGACGTCGTCGATCGAGTCGGCGTTCTCGAAGGTGGTCAGCGTGTGCTCGATGACTGCCTTGCCGGCGATCTTCAGCAGCTGCTTGGGGATCGACAGACCCACGCGCTGACCGGTACCACCAGCCAGGATCACTGCGGTGGTACGGGGCTTGGCTATGTGCTGGGACACAGGTGACCTACCTCGGGGCAACAGGGAACTTGGAAATGGTCCCACTTGTGGTTACCGCAGTGCAAGGTGAGCGACCTTCGCCACATATGTGCGCGCAACCTGTCATTCACCTGGGGGTGCGGGTGATTGGTGAGACGACTCCGTGAACGCCCTCGAAATGCGCTGTGAGTAACTCCACAGAAGCACAGCGACGTCGGAGCCGCGTGTGACAGCGGCGGCCGGGGCCTTCACCAGTTCCTCGGACGATGTCTGGGACGATGTCTGGTGCACGGTACGCGCCTTGGTCGTGTCGCGTGGCGCCCGATCGCCGTGGCAGTCGTCACGGACCGCTGACCGCGGGCCGCTCTTCACCTCCCCGGGCACGGGACGGCACGCGTTCTTCATAAGCGTCGCCGCGCCGTCGCGGGCACGTCCTGAATACCGCTCACTCAGCCGCCCATTGCCGCGGAATTCGCGGTAAAGATTGCGCAGCATTTCGGTCTCGGTCGGAGCAAGAGAGCGATTGGCCGGGTGCGGAACGCACGCGATGCGGCCCGGGACTCGTCGAGTCCCGGGCCGCATCGTACGGAAAGGGGTCAGACCACCTCGACGCCCGGCCGGCCCGCCTCCACCCGCAGCTTGGCCACCGTGCTCGGTGTCGAGGTCGGCTGCCGTACGGTGTCGACCACCCTCACCTGCGCGTCGATGCCGTCACGGCGGACGTCGAAGAGGTGGTAGCCGCGGTGCGCGTCGAGCAGCTTCCAGTGCGGGTTGTCCGGGCGCCGCGGGTCCCACTCCCTGCGGAACGCCTCCTGGTCCTGGTCGCCGTTGCTGGAGATGGACGTGCCGACGAACTCGGCGCCGACGACCGCGGAGTCCGGGTCGGCGTAGTCCTCCCTGAGGTCGCTGATCATCGTCAGGTGCCGGTCGCCGGAGAGCACCACCGGGTTGCGGACCTGCTTGAACTCCTGGAGGAAACGGTTGCGTTCGGCCTGGTAGCCGTCCCAGGCGTCGTAGAACCAGAGCTTGCCCTCACCGACCTGGAGGTCCGTCTCGGCCATCATGATCTGCGAGGCGATCAGGTTCCAGCGGGCTGGCGAGTCCTGCAGCCCGTTCAGCAGCCACTGCTTCTGCCCCGCGCCCAGCATGGTCAGCGACGGGTCCTGGGCACCGGCCTGGCTCTTGGCCTGGTCGCTGCGGTACTGCCGGGTGTCCAGGACGTTGAGCCGGGCCAGCCGGCCGAACTCCAGGCGGCGGTACATCCGGATGTGCGGGCCGTTCGGGACGGCGGTGGCACGGACCGGCATGTGCTCGTAGAACGCCTGGTAGGCCGCCGTCAGCCTGGCCACGAACGCGTCGTGCGACTGCTTGTCCGGGTCCTGCGGGATCTCGCCCGCGAAGTCGTTGTCCACCTCGTGGTCGTCGAAGCTCACCACGAAGGGCGCGTTCGCGTGCATCGCCGCGAGGTCCGGGTCGGTGCGGTACTGGGCGTACCGGTTGCGGTACTGGGCGAGGCTGAAGGGCTCACCGGCCCCCTCGTGCCGCCGTACGCCCGTCGCCGACGGCGTGGACTCGTAGATGTAGTCGCCGACGAACACCACGACGTCCGGGTCCTGATCCAGCATGTCTGCGTATGGCGTGAAATAGCCGTGCTGCCAGTTCTGGCAGGAGGCGAGGGCCATGCGCAGGGAGCCACCGGGGCTGTAGGGGTGGGGCGCGGTGCGGGTGCGGCCGACGGGCGAGAGCTGCCCGCTGGTGCGAAAGCGGTACCAGTACGTACGGTCCGCGCGCAGCCCGCGTACGTCCACGTGAACGCTGTGCCCGTACTCGGGCCGGGCCTGGGCGGTGCCCCGGCGGACGAGCTTTCTGAACCGGTGGTCCTCCGCGACCTGCCACTCCACCGGCACCACCCGGTCGGGCATGCCGCCGCCGTTCAGCGGGTCGGGGGCGAGCCTGGTCCACAGCACGACGCCGTCCGGCAGCGGGTCACCTGAGGAGACGCCGAGGCTGAACACACCATCGGGCAGCGGCGTCTCGGCCGCGCGGGCGGCGGCCGGAAGCCAGAGCTGGGCGGAGGCGGCGGCACCGAGCACCGCGGCGCCGGCGGTCAGAAAGCGTCGTCGATCGGGCGATCCTGCTGTCATCGGCTGACTCCCTTACCTCGCTGGCCACTTGGACACTGGGAAGCTTCACGCTCGCGGGCGGTCCGCCCGCTGAACGTCGGGGTTCACGTACATGACAACTAAGCAGACAAAAAGAGACCCGCCGCCAGCACCGGAACAAGCCGTTGCCGGGACGGGTCTGACGGATGATCAGTCGGCGAAAACGCTACCGAGCCGAGCGTCCGTGGGGGTGGTGCCGAGCAGCGTGTTGCCGAAGGCCGTCGTGCCGTTCGGGCTCACGACGGTCGTCGGGCCGGACCTGAAGTACCAGACGGACCCGGCGTTGCCGTTCTCCCCCGGCGCGCCGGCGGCCAGGTCGGCCAGGCCGTCGTGGTTGGCGTCGGCGAGGTGGACGGCCTTGCCGAAGGCGTCGCCCTTCTCGGCGGCGCCCGGCACGTTGGGCGTGTTCTGCGTGACCACCTGGGCGCCGGTGCCGGTGAGCCCCTTCGCGCTGCCGCGCAGCACGACGACCGCGCCCGCGTCGGCCACACTGCCCAGGTTTTCACCGGGCAGCCCGGTCGCCACGTCCGGGTATCCGTCACCGTTGACGTCGGCGACCCGGACATCGGTCCCGAAGCCGTCGCCCGCCTCGGCGCTGCCGGGCACGCCGGGGCTGTCCTGGTTGAGGTGTGTGGCCTTGGTGCCGTCCGGCCCGTCCGAGGTGCCCGGGATCCAGGTGACCCGGCCCCCCTTCGCGGCGGGGGTGTCGAGGTCGCTGTCGTACCCGGTGACGGCCCGGCCGACCACGATGTCGTCGACCCCGTCCTGGTCGACGTCCCCGATGTCGAGACTCTCGCCGCCCTGGAGCCGGTAGCCGTCGGCGCCCTTCACGGTGGTGTACGGCGTGAGTCCCTGCTCGGTGCCCAGCCAGTACACGACCCGGCGGGCGTCGAACTCGTCGCCGTCGTGCTGGGTGGCTGCCACGTCTGTGACACCGTCGCCGTTGACGTCACCGGTGGCCAGGTCGAGGTAGCGGCTGTCGAACTCGTCCGTCACGAGCTGCTCGCCGTTGGCCGTGGAGCCGTCCCTGCCGAACGGGCCTTTCAGCACGCGCAGATTGAACTGGTTCTCCACGGTCACCAGGTCCTCGGCGCCGTCGCCGTCGATGTCCCCGACCGTCAGACGCCCCTGGGCGCCGAGCCGGTCGTACGCCTTCCCGGTGGCCAGGACGGCCCCGCCGGACAGGCCCTTCGCACCGCCCCACAGGACCTCGACCAGTCCGGACTCCTCACCGCCGTCGGCCGTGTCCTCGCTTCCCACGCCCACCACCAGGTCCGCGTACCCGTCGCGGTCGAGGTCGGCGGTGGAGAGCGCGCTGCCGAACGCGTCGTCCGTCTCGGCAGTGCCGGGCACGCCGGCCGTGTTCTGGCTGAACACCTGCCTCTTCGTCGTGCTCAGCCCGTTCGCCGAGCCGTAGAGCACGGCGACATGGCCGGCGCCCTTCTTGCCGCCGGCGGTCGCGGTCGGGGCGGCCATGGCGAGATCGGCGTAGCCGTCGCCGTTGAAGTCGTCGTGGAGCTTCGAGGAGGCGGCCGGGGTGGCGTCGGCCGCCCCGGCGGCCTGGGCGGCCACCGGGGCGGTGACGGCGGCAGCGACGGCGATCGCCGCCACGACTCCGATGCCTCGGCCGATCCCGCGCTTGCTCGTGGACTGGGGCACGTACGTCAACTCCGTTGATCGCATGGGCAGTTACTGCGCGACGAGGCACAAGATCCTCATCCGCGCTGCCCTGTACGACTCACTGACGAGCGACTTGGTTGCATCAAAGTCGGTCGCGAATTTGCTCTTTGTTAACTCAGAACGGCTCGAAGTCGTCGAACTCCTGCTGCGCCTCGTCGCGCTCGGCCTGCCGGTCCTTACGGCGCTGCGCGGCCGGGCGCTCCCCCTCGAACCGGTGGTCCTCACCCCGTCGGCCGAGCATCTCCGCCCCGGCCGTCAGGGACGGCTCCCAGTCGAAGACGACCGCGTTGTCCTCGGGCCCGATGGCGACGCCGTCGCCGCCCCGGGCGCCCGCCTTCACCAGCGCCTCCTCGACACCGAGCCGGTTGAGCCGGTCCGCCAGGTACCCGACGGCCTCGTCGTTGTTGAAGTCGGTCTGCCGCACCCACCGCTCGGGCTTCTCACCGCGCACCCGGAACAGGCCGTCGTCCTCGCGCGTCACGGTGAAGCCCGTGTCGTCCACGGCCTTGGGCCGGATCACGATCCGGGTGGCCTCTTCCTTCGGCTTCGCCGCCCGGCCCTTGGCCACGAGCTCCGCGAGTGCGAACGACAGCTCCTTCAGCCCCAGGTGCGCCACGGCCGACACCTCGAACACGCGGTACCCGCGCGCCTCCAGGTCGGGCCGCACCATTTCGGCCAGGTCCTTGCCGTCCGGTACGTCGGTCTTGTTCAGGACGACGATCCGCGGGCGGTTGTCCAGCCCGCCGTACTGCCGCAGCTCCTCCTCGATGATGTCGAGGTCGGAGGCCGGGTCGCGGTCCGACTCCAGCGTGGCGGTGTCCAGGACGTGCACCAGCACACTGCACCGCTCCACGTGCCGCAGGAACTCCAGGCCCAGCCCCTTGCCCTGGCTGGCCCCGGGGATCAGCCCGGGCACGTCGGCGATCGTGTACACGGTCGAACCGGCCGTGACGACTCCGAGGTTCGGCACGAGCGTGGTGAAGGGGTAGTCGGCGATCTTCGGCCTGGCGGCGCTCAGCACGGAGATCAGGGACGACTTACCGGCGCTCGGATACCCGACGAGCGCCACGTCGGCGACCGTCTTCAGCTCCAGGACGACGTCCCGCAGGTCCCCCGGCTCGCCGAGCAGCGCGAAACCGGGCGCCTTGCGCCGGGCGGAGGCCAGCGCCGCGTTGCCGAGCCCGCCCCGGCCGCCCTGCGCGGCGACGAAGGACGTGCCGTGCCCGACCAGGTCGGCGAGGACGTTGCCCGCCTTGTCCAGCACCACCGTGCCGTCCGGCACCGCCAGCACCAGGTCCTGCCCGTCCTTGCCGGAGCGGTTGCCGCCCTCGCCGGGCTTGCCGTTGGTGGCCTTGCGGTGCGGGGAGTGGTGGTAGTCGAGAAGCGTGGTGATGGACTGGTCGACGGTGAGGATCACGTCCCCGCCGCGACCGCCGTTACCGCCGTCCGGTCCGCCCAGCGGCTTGAACTTCTCGCGGTGGACGGAGGCACAGCCGTGGCCTCCGTTACCCGCGGCGACATGCAGCTCGACGCGGTCCACGAAGGTGGTCATGGTGTGTGCCTCCATTGTGCGTACGTATCCGTACGGGTTGTACGGGGTTGTTCTCTGGCCAACACGCGAAAGGCGGACCCGCTTCCCGTGAGGGAAGTGAGGTCCGCCTCGCGAAAGCGTTCCGGTCAGGCGACCGGAACGATGTTCACGACCTTGCGGCCACGGTGGGTACCGAACTCCACCGCACCGGCGTTCAGCGCGAACAGCGTGTCGTCGCCGCCACGGCCGACGCCCGAACCGGGGTGGAAGTGCGTGCCGCGCTGGCGGACCAGGATCTCACCCGCGTTGACGACCTGACCGCCGAAGCGCTTCACGCCGAGCCGCTGGGCATTGGAGTCGCGACCGTTCCGGGTGGACGATGCGCCCTTCTTGTGTGCCATGTCTCCTCAGTCCCTTACTTCGCAGCCGCGGGGATCTCAGTGACCTTGATCGCCGTGTACTGCTGGCGGTGGCCCTGACGACGGCGGTAGCCGGTCTTGTTCTTGTAGCGAAGGATGTCGATCTTGACGCCCTTGTGGTGGTCCACGACCTCGGCCTGGACCTTGATGCCGGCCAGCACCCACGGGTCGCTGGTCACGGAGTCGCCGTCGACAACGAGCAGGGTCGAGAGCTCGACCGTGTCGCCAACCTGGGCAGTGGAAATCTTGTCAACCTCAACGATGTCGCCGACAGCAACCTTGTGCTGGCGACCACCGCTGCGCACGATGGCGTACACGCGGAACTCTCTCTCGCTCGGGAAACGGCACCCCCGCAGGCCAGCCGCCCGACTCAGCGAGCAGCCTCTCCTGGGCGCCGGGCGCCCGGAGGATGAGGTTTACGGGGATGTGACGTGTCAGTCGACACGCCGACGGTCAAGGTTACGGGGCCCCGGCCAAGGGGGTCAAACCGAGGCCGGTCCGCCGCCTGTGCGACCGGTCACGCCGGTCGCACAGGGGCGGGATGTCAGCCCTCGTCGGTGGAGGCCGAGACGGAGGCCGCGGAGGACACGGACTGCTCCGCCGCCACGGTCTTCTTCGACGCGGTCTTCTTGGCGGCGGTCTTGGTGGTCGCCGCCTTCTTGGCCGTCGTCTTCTTGGCCGCGGTCTTCTTCGCCGCGGTCTTCTTGGTGGCGGCCTTCTTCGCCGTGGCCTTCTTGGCCGTCTTGCGGGCCGTCTTCTTGGCCGGAGCCGGTTCCTCGGCGGCCTCGGCGGTCTCCGCGGTCGCCTCGGCTGCCGGGGCTCCGGCGTCCGACGGCTCCTCCGCGGCCGACGACACGACCACGACGGCCGTCTCCTCGGACGCGGTGGACGCGGCGGGCTTGCGCACCGCACGGCGCCGCGGGCGGGCCGGGGCGGCGCTCTCGGCGGGCGCCTCGGGCTGTCCGTCCTGCTCGGGCGCCTCCGTGGCCTCGGGCGCGGCGGGTGCGGTCTCGGAGACCGTCACCACGGTCGCCTCCGCCCCCGCCGGAGAACCGGCCGGCGCGGACACCTTGCGCGTCGCCCGCCGACGGCCACGGCCCTTGGGCGCGGCCTCCTCGGCGGCCGGGGCCTCGACGACCGGGTCCTCGACGGCCATCGGCTCGGCCTGCGCCTCGGCGGCCGGCTCGGGCTGCACCGGACGTACGACCTCCTCGGCGACGGTCACGTCCTGAGCCGTCGGCACCTCGGCCTCGGCCTGCTCGGCCTTGTTCCTGCCCTTCCTGGCCTGCGGCTCCGCCGCTTCACCGCGCGGCGAACCCGCCGGAGCGGATGCCCGCCGGCTGGCCCGGCGCCGTGTACGCCCGCGCGAGGCCGCGGCCTCCGCCTCGGCGGCGCTGCTGAACAGCTCCTCGTCGGGCTCGAAGGACGGCTCGGGCAGGGCGATCGGCTCGGCGATCTCGGCACCGACCTCCGCCTCGGTCTCCGCCTCCTGCTCGGCGGTCTCGACGGCCGCCGCCTCGTGCACGTGCGGCTGCTCGGCGGCACCGGCACGCGCGCGCTTCTTGCGCTTGCCGCCGCCACCGACGGCCGTCGGCTGCTCCATGTGCACGATGACACCGCGGCCGTTGCAGTGGACGCAGCTCTCGGAGAAGGACTCCAGCAGCCCCTGCCCGACCCGCTTGCGGGTCATCTGCACGAGCCCCAGCGAGGTCACCTCCGCCACCTGGTGCTTGGTCCGGTCCCGGCCCAGGCACTCCAGCAGGCGCCGCAGCACCAGGTCCCGGTTGGACTCCAGCACCATGTCGATGAAGTCGATGACGATGATGCCGCCGAGGTCGCGCAGCCGCAGCTGGCGCACGATCTCCTCGGCCGCCTCCAGGTTGTTCCTGGTGACGGTCTCCTCGAGGTTGCCGCCCTGACCGGTGAACTTGCCGGTGTTGACGTCGACGACGATCATCGCCTCGGTCCGGTCGATCACCAGCGAGCCGCCGCTGGGCAGCCAGACCTTGCGGTCGAGGGCCTTGGCGAGCTGCTCGTCGATCCGGTACGTGGCGAAGACGTCGACCTCGGAGGTCCACTTCGACAGCCGCTCGGCCAGGTCGGGGGCGACATGCGAGACGTACCCGTGGATGGTCGACCAGGCCTCGTCACCGCTGACGACGACCTTGGAGAAGTCCTCGTTGAAGATGTCGCGCACGACCCGGACGGTCATGTCCGGCTCGCCGTACAGCAGCGACGGTGCGTTCGAGCTGCCGCCGTTCTTGGCCTTCTTCTGGATGTCCTCCCACTGCCCCTGCAGCCGCTCGACGTCCCGGCGCAGCTCGTCCTCGCTCGCGCCCTCGGCGGCGGTGCGCACGATGACGCCCGCGTCCTCGGGGACGATCTTCTTGAGGATGGTCTTCAGCCGGGCCCGCTCGGTGTCGGGCAGCTTGCGGCTGATGCCGGTCATGGAGCCCTCGGGGACGTACACGAGGTAGCGGCCCGGGAGGGAGACCTGGCTGGTCAGACGGGCGCCCTTGTGTCCGATGGGGTCCTTCGTCACCTGGACGAGCACGGACTGGCCGGACTTCAGGGCGGACTCGATGCGCCGCGGCCCGTTGGCCATGCCCAGCGCCTCGAAGTTGACCTCACCGGCGTACAGCACGGCGTTGCGGCCCTTGCCGATGTCGATGAAGGCGGCCTCCATCGACGGCAGCACGTTCTGGACCTTGCCCAGGTAGACGTTGCCGACGTACGAGGTCGACTGCTCCTTGTTGACGTAGTGCTCGACGAGCACGTTGTCC
Organism: Streptomyces violaceus; assembly: GCF_036014075.1. Lineage (NCBI taxonomy): Bacteria > Bacillati > Actinomycetota > Actinomycetes > Kitasatosporales > Streptomycetaceae > Streptomyces > Streptomyces violaceus. Next base: position 5,978,434 of record NZ_CP107911.1, on the reverse strand, counting down.
TCGAGGACGCCGATCTGCGTACGGTCGCCGTGCTGGCGGACGACCATCACGCGCTCGACGGCCTCGCGCCGGGCCAGGAACTCGGCCTCGGTGATGATCGGGACGCGCCGGCGGCCCTGCTCGCGGCCTTCGCGGCGGCGCTGCTTCTTGGCCTCCAGACGGGTCGAGCCCTTGATGGACTGCACCTCGTCGGACGGCTCCGCACCCCTTTCCCGCGGGGGACGGGGCTCGCGGACCTTGACGACCGTGCGCTCCGGGTCGTCCTCGGAGGGCTCGGCCTCGGTGCCGCTGTCACCGGCACGGCGACGGCGGCGACGGCGACGGCGGCTGCTGGCGGAGCCGCCCCCGCCGGACGACTCGTCACGGTCGGCGGCCTCGTCGGACTCCTCGTCCTCCTCGGCCGTGTCCTCGGCGTCCTGGCCGGTGGCCTGCTCGGACTCGTCGTCCGTGCTCTCGTCGGAGTCTGCGGAGTCGCCACGCCGACGGCGGCGACCGCCCCGGCGACGGCGGCGGCGCGAGCCGCTCCCCTCGGACTCGTCCTGCTCATCGCCGTCGGCGGAGTCCTCGGCGTCCTCCGACTCGTCGTCGGCGCTCTGCGCGGCAGCGGCCTCGACGGCCGGGGCCTCGGGCTCGTCGCCTGCACCCCGCCGGCGACGCCGGCGGCGCGACCCGCCGGGCTGCTCCTCCCGGGGGGCCTCAGCCGACGCTGACTCCTCGGGCTCCTCGGGCTCCTCGGTCACGGCCGCCTCGGCGGCGGCAGCGGCAGCGGCCCGCTCCGGCGTCTGGAACTGGGGCTCGGTGAACACGGGCGCCTGGAACACGGCGACGGCCGGACGCGCGGGGCGCGCGGCCGACTCGCTCTCACCCGCGGCCGTGTCGGTGGCCGCGGCGGCGGACTTCGAGGACCTGGAGGACTTGGAGGTCTGGGCAGGCTCGGCGAAACCGCCGGCGGCCCTGCGGGCGACCCGACGACGACGCCGCGGGGCGGCGTCCTCGGCGGCCTCGGCGGGTTCCGCGGCAGGGGTGGCCTCGGCGGGGGCCTCGGGCGCGGGCGCGGCCTCGGAGGCGGGGGCCTCGGTGGCGCGGGCGGGCTCGGCGGCGGGGTTCTCGGTCACAGGTGCCTTCGCCTCCTCGGCGTTGCCTTCCGGCGCCCCGGCGGGCGCGGACGCCCGCCTCGAGGCACGGCGACGGGTCCGACGCGGAGCGGCGTCCTCGGAGACCTCGGCGGATGCGGCGGCCTCGGCCTCTTCGGCGGGCCCACCGGTTGCGGCCCCCGGCTCCGCGTCACCGGACGCGGCCGGTGCCGACGCCGTCCCGGACGTCTCCGCCGGAGCCGCAGCAGGCGAGGTCACCGTGCGCGTCGCACGACGCCGGGTACGCCGGGGAGCGGCGTCCTCGGACACCGCGGCGGACGCGGCGGGGGCGGAGACCTCGGCCTGCTCCGACGCCTCGGAGTCGGCCGGAGCGGTGGCGGTCACCGGGACCACGGTCTCGGCGGCCTCCGTGGCCTCCGGAGTCCCGGCAGGTGCGGATGCGCGACGGACCGCGCGGCGCCGCTTGCGAGCGGCGGGCGCGGCCTCTTCGGCGCTCTCGACGGCTTCGGCGGTCTGCGCGGCCTCGGACGTCTCGTCCGCGGCTTCCTCGCCGGCGTCTACGACCTCGGCCGCGAGTTCGTCGGGATCGGCGGCCGGTATGGCCGGCGCGACGGTCTCGACCGGGGCGTCGGAGGTGCCGCCGACGGGGGGACCCGCCGGGCGGGACGCGGCACGCCGCCGCCGACGGGGCGGCAGGGTGTCGCTGGGAGTGTTCTGTTCGGAACCCTCGATGGGTTCGGTCGGTTCGAGCATGCGGGCTTTTCTCCCGTCAGGCTCCCGGGCGCCGCGCCTGGTCCGGCGATGCCGGTGACGTCCGCGGCTCGCGCTGTGCGCGTCGCCGCCGTCCGGGGCGCGGGCGCCGCACGGGAGCTCTCTGTGTCCTGTCTCGCCGGTTCCGTACGCCGAATGCGTACGGCCTGGCGAAAGTCTTCTGGTCGGTACGCTGCCCGACCCAGGTGGCTCCCGAGTCCGAGGGCGGCGCTACGACGTCCGTCCCTTCGCGGAACCTTCCTTACGCCGGCGCCGTCGCGGCGGCAGTCGGTTCGGCCGTTGAGAGGGCCTCCGCTGCCTCGCGGTCGGGCGCGAGCGGGTCGGTCACCGTGCCGGTCTCTTCATCGAACAGCCCCTGCGCCAGCCTGGTCACCGCTGCGGGGACCGGCGGCGCCAGGTCGGCCACGGCGCGGAGACCGGACAGGACGTCGTCGGGTCGTACGGCAGGCGTCACGTGCCGAACAACCAGCCGCAGTATCGCACAGGGCTGGTCGGTCGGCCTATCAGCCTGGGAACTGTGCGTTTCCGTGAGGTCTGGGATCTCCAGGCTCACCACGGCGGCGCGGGCGTCGAAGGTGCGGACGCCGTTCTTGGCTTGGCGCTGGACCTCGACGGTCTCGGCCGCCTTGAAGGTGTCCGCCGCGCGGCGGGCCTCCTCCGGATGCACACCGTCCAGCCGCAACTCCCACACGGAAGCCGTCAGCCGGTCGGCGAGTCCCGAGGTGCGGGCCTCGACCGCCTCGACGATGTCGAGCCCGGTGGGCATCGACGCGTCGAGAAGGGCCCTGAGCTGCTCCGGATCGCGCGGTGCGGTGAGCGCGATCTCCAGGTACTCCGCCTCACTGCCCGTGCCGGTGGGTGCGGCATTGGCGTACGACACCTTCGGGTGCGGTGTGAAGCCCGCCGAGTAGGCCATCGGCACCTCGGCACGGCGCAACGCACGCTCGAAGGCGCGCTGGAAGTCACGGTGGCTGGTGAACCGGAGGCGGCCGCGCTTGGTGTAGCGCAGTCGGATGCGCTGCACCGCGGGTGCGGGCGGCGGGCCTTCGGGCTGTCGCTTGCCCAGTGTCGTTCAGTCCTTCGTGAGAGCGGTCGTACTGCTACCAAGAGTACGTGTCTCGCGCCCCGAAGGTTCCCCGCGGTCGACCGGCCGCGGCTGCCTCGGCTCGCCGAAGAGCATTCGCCGGAAGTCGGCACGCGCCTGCCGTACGGACTCCCGGGCGGCGGCCAGGGCCTGCCGGGTGGCGCGCCCCACGCTGCGGGCGGCTTCGGCGACGGGCCGCAGGACGGTGTCACGCACGACGTGTCCGACCGGTGTCAGCACGCTGCGGTACACCCACCGCACCGGCTCGACGAAGATCCACCGGAAGAGGGTGCCGAGGAACCGCCCGACGGCGAGCGAGATGTACCCGGCGACGCGCCACGCGTGCCCGAGGGCGTCCCAGATCTCTCGTCCGATGACGGCGAGGACCCTCCCGACGGGGGCGAGAACCCAGCGCCAGAGGGCGAGCGCGGGCAGGACGAGCAGGATCCGGGTGATCCAGTAGAGGCCCGTTCCGATGCCGGTGACGATCGCGCTCACCAGCCACACCAGCCCCTTGCCGCACCAGGCGATCGCGCGCCCGACGGGTGCGATCACCCAGGTGTACAGCCACAGGGCGGGTACGACGACGAGGTACCGCGCGAGCCATGCCAGGACCGTGCACACGCCGATCCCGATCGCGGCGAGCACGGCGCCGAGCCCCTTGAGCATCCACATCACGGCACGCCCGACGGGCGTGAGCAGGTGGGCGTACACCCAGCCGAGCGCGGCCCCGACCCCCTTGGCAGCCCACGCGATCGCGTGCCCGGCCGGCGTCAGCACATACCGGTACAGCCACACCAGGGGCACGACCACCAGTACGTTCCCGAGCCACCCGAGGGCCTTGCCCACCGGCACGACGACGTACCGCCACAGCCCCACGAACGGCCAGACGAACACCGCCCGCCCGAGCCACAGCAGCGCCCGCCCCACCGGCCGGAACAGCACGTCGTTCAGGAAGCGCCCGGCCACGACGAGCGCGTCCCACACCATCCGCACGGGGACGACCAGCACGAGCACCACGATCCGCACGGGAATCCGGATCGCGACGGCGAGGCACCCCTCGGGCGCGGTGCCCTCACGTACAGGCGGCGCCGACGGTTCGGGCGCCCTTTTGCGCAGGTCGACCCGCGCCTCGGAACCCTCGCGGGCCGGCTTCTCCACATCCATACCGTCGAAGACGCCTCAGCAGCCCGTCCGGATCCAGCACCGCACAGTCCCGCCCCGTTCTCCCGCAGATCCTCCACCTGGCGCCATGATCATACGAGTCACCCGCTCGCGACCCGAGCCTGCAGCAGCCGGGGCGACTCCTGGAAACCACGCCGGGCGTACGCGGGAATCGCCCGCGAACTGGAGTGCACGGTCACCCGCTCCAGCCCGAGCTCCCGGGCCCGGTCCAGAACCGCCTGGATGAGCTGCCCGCCGAGCCCGCCGTCCCGTGCCTCGGGTACGACGTACACGCACTGGACATCACCGGAGGCCCTCCTCGGCGCCCGCGGCGTGGGCACCCGCTGCACCACCACGAGCCAGGCCATGCCGATGACCACGTCGTCACGCACGAGCACCATGCACCGGTGCGACCCGGCGTTCTCCTCGGCCCAGCCGACGAAGTGCCGGACGAATTCCTCGCGTTCGCCGACGGTCTCACCGCCGTTCTCGACGAGCCAGTCCCATCGGAGTGCGGCCACGGAGGCCAGTTCGCCGGACCGGGCCGGGCGGACGCTGATGTTCTCCATCAGGACATTGTCGGGTCGGCGGCCCCGTCCGCCTCCCAGCGCAGCAGGTCCCCCGGCTGGCACTCCAGTACTTCGCAGAGCGCGGCGAGTGTCGAGAAACGGACCGCCTTGGCGCGGCCGTTCTTGAGGACCGCCAGGTTGGCGGGGGTGATGCCGACGCGTTCCGCGAGCTCGCCCACGGACATCTTCCGTTTGGCCAGCATCACGTCGATGTCGACGGCGATCGCCATCAGATGACCTCTTCCAACTCGGCCCGCATCCGGGCCGCCTCGATGTCCCGTGCGACGGCCTGCGCGAGCAGCACGCGCAGCACGAGCACGACCAGCGCGACGCCCAGCACGGCCACGACGACCCCGCACAGCAGCAGAACCACCCCGGGAGCGACGGCCTCGCCGGGCGCGAGAACGACCGCGAGGGCGAAGACCAGCAGGGCGGCCGCCACGAACGCGCCGATCACGATGTGCACGTACCGGAAGGCGGCGGTGGAGAACACCGTCCCGCGGCGCACCATCGTCACCAGCCGCCACACACAGACCACAACGACCTGGGCCGTCACGATACCGAGGATCGTGATCACGAGGATCGGGGTGCGGAGGTACGCGTGATCCGGGTTCAGGCCGTCCAGATCGACGGCCAGCAGCGGCACCATCACCGCCTGCACGAACAGCGACCCGGCGAGCAGCACCACGAGCACTCCACGCAACGTCGCCACGGCCAGCTTCCCCATTACCACTCCCTCGATCGAGCTACGATGGAAATCTATCGAAACTCGATAGATGACGCAACGGAGCGGCTCTGCCCGGGGAAACGTGGCAACGTGGGCAGAGAGCACGCCGAGGCGACGACCGAGGGAGAACCACTGTGGAATGGCGCGTGTTCGCGCAGCAGATGGCCTCCATGGCACGGGACCTGCTCGCTCAGCAGTCGGTCGACGCCACCCTCGAGCACATCACCGACTCGGCCACGAAGCTCGTGGCGGGATGCGACGCGGCCGGCATCCTCCTCCTGCACGGAAAACGGGTGGAGACGCTCGCTCCCACCTCCGACCTGGTCGTCAAGAGCGACCAGCTGCAGGAGCGCCTGGCGGAGGGCCCCTGCTTCGACGCGGCCCGCAGCGGCACGGCGGAGCGGGTCTTCCGCATCACCGACTTCACCGACGAGCAGCCGCGCTGGCCCGCGTACGCCGAGCAGGCCCGTGACCTGGGCGTGGGCAGCATGATGGGCTTCCTGCTGTACACCGAGGACGAGGAACTCGGCGCCCTCGATCTCTACTCCAGCCGCCCGGGGGCCTTCACGGAGGACAGCGAGACGGCGGGCTGGCTGCTGGCCTCGCACGCCGCCGTCGCCTTCTCCAGCGCCCGCAGTCACGCCCAACTGGAGCAGGCCGTCGCCACCCGTCACGTCATCGGCGAGGCCATGGGCATCCTCATGGGCAGCCACCACCTCACCGAGAAGGAGGCCTTCGACGTGCTGCGCCGCTTCTCCCAGGAGAAGAACATCAAGCTCCGCGAGGTGGCCCGGCGGGTCTGCGATGAGGGCCGCCTCGCCTGACGGCTCCCCCAGCACATGGCTGAACTGGGGGAACCTGGGCCGGGCCGGTCCCCCAGGGGAGCGTCACCGACCCCGCCTGCTCAGCGGGTCCCCCGGAGGAACGGTCTCACCCCTCGGTCCGCTCAGTCTTCTCGCGCGTACGGCACGACGGTGATCCGGTCGATCAGCGGCGCGTAGCGGGAGCGGAGCAGCACCCCGGGGAAGGTGTCCGAGGCGTAGGTGGTGCCGTCGTAGTTCGGCAGTTCTTCGGAGCGGAAGCCGATCGTGTTCTTCCCCTTCTTGAGGTGCACCGGGACGGTCAGCTCCCAGAAGTTGTTCTGGTGGAAGCTGTGCGGGAAGCCGACGCGCCGCGGCGCGCCGCCGTTGACGCTGATGTCGGCGTGGCGGGCGAGCGGGTCCGGGTTGTAGTGCGTGGCCTCCGACTGCTCCGGGTTGGAGTAGCGGACGCGCAGCGCGTACAGGCCGGCCCGGTCGGCCGTGACCGTGAACGTCGCGGTGTTGCCGTTGCCGGGGTCGCCGCCGATGCCCGTGATCGCCGTCCCGTCGGTGGCCAGGGAGAGCGGGGTGAGCGTGGCCGAGCCCGCGAGCCTGGCGTCGCCGGCCTCGTAGGTACGCGTCGGCAGCTTGCCCTCGGTCGGTGTGACCGTCAGACGGTCGAGGAGGGTCGTGGCCTGGCCGCCGGTCACGGTCACCTTGTTGACACCGCCCGAGAGGGATACGGCCACGCTGCTCCGGTTCCCGGCCAGGCGCAGGACGTCGTGCCCGTTGACGGCGAGCCGGGCGCCCGTGCCGCCGAGGGTGTCGGCCCTGAGGGTGGCCTCGCGGTCGGCGGGCGAGTAGACCCAGAACGTGGCCGTCTGGCCCTTCGCGAGCCGGAGCGCGCCCGAACCCGACTGCTTCGGCAGGTCGTGGACGGGCCGTGCCCCGCCGGCCGGCCAGGCCAGCTCGCCCTCGTACACCTGGGTGCGGGCCGAGGCGTCCGGCAGGGACAGGGTGAGGCGGTCGACGATGGCGTCACCCTGGGTGGCGCGCTTGCCGTCGAGGCTCTTCGCGGCGAGCGTCAGGGTGTGCTTGCCCTTGGTGAGCTTCACCTTGGCGTCGGTGTGGTCCCAGACGACCCACTTGTAGCCGAGCGGCAAGTGCAGCTGCCGCTCACTGTCCGCCTTGCCGTCCACGCGCAGGAAGACATTGGTCGGGCCCTGTTCCTTCACCTTGTCGAAGGTGTTGAGGGAGTTGGCGAAGACGCTCAGGTCATAGGTGCCGTCCTCGGGCACGTCCACGGTGAAGTCCAGCGTGACGTCCGAGCCGGTGCGCAGACCGCCCACGTCGTAGCCGCCGGAGGTGTAGAACTTCGACACGTCGCGGGGCGAGCCCTCCGGGCCGTTCTTCGACCAGCCGGACCCGGTGTGGGCGGCGTCCTCCGCCTCGTACGAACCCTGCCAGCGCACGGGCGGGGACTGGGTGCCCTTCGCCTTCCCGGCCGGGCTGAGGACGATCTCGTACGCCGAGGACTCCTTGAGCTTCGGCAGCGCGCCGTCGCCGAAGTCGACCACCACCGTGCCGTCGTCAGCGACCTTCAGGTTCTGCTCCGCGAGCAGCTTCGGGCCGGAGTGGTCGCCCACCTGCCCGCTCCACTCGATCTCCTTCACCCAGGCGTGCACTCGGTCGCCGAACAGCTTCTTCGGGACGCCCGCGAAGGTGATGTGGCCCTTGCCGGTGGAGCCGCCGAAGAGCAGCCGGGCCTGCTTCCGCTTCTCGTCGAGCGTGCCGACGCCCTGCATGGTGTAGTTCTCGCCCGGGAACGGCGGGGTCACCTTCACCGTGTGCCCGCTCATCGAGGCGTACGAGTTGAGCAGCCACCACTGGCCGTTGCCGCGGTTCGACTGCACCGCGGAGTCGGAGAGGTTGCCGTCGATGTTCCAGTACGCGATGTCGGCGTCGACCTTGGACTCCTCGATCGCGGACACCCACTGGATCATCTGGCCGGGCACCGAGGTGTGGTAGTTGAAGGCGTACTCGTTGATGTTGACGGGCAGTTCGGTGCCCGCCTTGTCGGTGCCCTTGAACAGCTCCTTCTCCCACGCCCGGTACTTGGCGACGCTGTCGCGCACCGCCTCCGGGTGGCTCAGCTCGTGCCAGGTGATGACGTCCGGGAGGGTGCCGGCGGCCAGGGTGTGGGTGAGGAAGCCCTTCACCTGGTCGTACAGGACGCTGGTGTTGGGGCCGGCGATGCGGGCCTCGGGCATCTTGCCCTTGATGAGCTTGTGGAAGTCGTCCCAGGCGGCGAAGAAGTCGTCGGGATCGTCGAGCCAGCTGACCTTGTCGTAGCTCCACTCGCCGGTGCCGAACATGTTGCCCTCGGGCTCGTTGAACGGCACGAAGACGACGTTGTCCTGGTACTGCTTCGGCAGCTTCAGGACCTGGTCTACCTGCTGGGCGACCTTCTCCCGGTAGAGCTTGAGCTTCTCCTCGGGCGTGTCGCCCGGCCACTGGTACGGGAAGCCGCGGTGGATGTCGGTCATGTAGATGTACACATCGCCGTCGGTGGAGTCGGCCAGCGGCTTGACCACCTCCAGCGCGTCGGCACCGGGGTGCTGCGGGCCGTCCTGTGCCTTGGTGGAGACCGTGCGCAGGCCCATGCCCTCCATGAGGTTGTTGGTGGGCACGTCCGGTCCGTACACGCCGTAGAGGGTGCCGGAGGCGCCGCCGTGGAACGCGCCGGTGTCCGAGCCGAGGTCGACGGTGAGCTGTCCCTCGCGGACCACGGTGACGGTGGCCCGCACCGCGCGTCCGGCCGCGGTCCCGGCGACGGTGAACGTCCCGGGCTTCGCGTACTTCTCGGACGGTACGGCGTCCCAGGTGACCGGTATGTCGCGGTCGTAGCCGTCGGAGAAGGAGGCGCGGGCGGCGGCCGGGAAGGACGGGGCGGTCCCGGTGGTGGTACGGACCTCGAAGGACGTCTTCGAGAGCTCCTGGACGGTCGGCACGGCACCGACCGTACCGGCCACCTGCTCGGCGCTCAGTGCCGCGTGCCACACGGTGAAGTCGTCGATCGCGCCCTTGAGCAGCGGGTCCGGGTAGAGGGACTTGCCGATGTAGCCCGCGGCGGTGGCCGAACTCTCCAGCAGGTCCTTGGCCTTGATGCCGGTCTCGGCGGAGGAGACCGCCGCGCCGTCGAGGTAGGTGGTGAGCCGGCCCGCGGAGGTGTCGAGGGTGACCGTCACCGTCCGCCACTCTTCCGCCGGGAGCGGCGCGTAACCGCGGACCTGTGCCTCCGCTCCCCCTCCGCCGGTGGTCACGGAGGTCTGGAGCAGCCCGCTGCCGTTGTACGGGGTGCTGAAGAGGTACTTGGTGGTGTTGGTGCCCAGGTCGAAGATCCGCTGCCAGGGCGACTTGCCGCCGCTCCACTTCACGCGCGCGGAGACCGTCAGGTCGGCCGCGTCGCCGACCACGTCACGGGGCAGGCGGACGTACGCGCCGCTGGAGTCGGCGGCACCGCCGGGCAGGGCGAGGGCCTTGCCCCCGGCCGTGCCCTCGACGGACCGGGCGGTGGAGGCGTTCACCAGGTCCGCCGTCAGGCCGTTGCCGGAACTGTCGGCGATCTTCCCGGAGGCCATGTCGTCCTGGTCGAAGGTGTACCGGGCGGCGGGCCGGGGCGGCTCCGCCGCGTGCGCGGGGGCGACCGGTGCGGCCAGCAGGCCCGCACCGAGGGTCAGCGCCACGGCGGCCGGGGCCCGGCGCCGTGTGGATCTGTCAGCGGATGGCATGGATGGCGTCCTCAATCGTCGGGGATCGTCGAACCGGTTCGATTCAGGCTGCGCGTAGAGACGCGGCGGGGGTGACGGTGGTGGGCTCGGGGAGAGGGAGGGCAGGCCTGAGGAAACGGGATCGCCGTGTCGAACCGGTTCGGGAAGCTAGCACCGGTACCTCGGGCCAGCAATCCCTTCGACACCGGGATCTTGTCGGCTGCCGCGCCCGGCCTGCGAAGTTCGGTCCGGGTGTTGACAGGCGTCCGGGCAGTTCCTACGTTCCCTCCATGCGAACCGGTTCGACGACGACCGGTCAGCGACGAACCGGTTCGAGCACGTTCGAGCAAGGAGTTGCCGTGAACATCGGTGAGATCGCCCGCCGGGCCGGTGTCTCGCGGAGCACCGTGTCCTACGCGCTGAGCGGCAAGCGACCCGTGTCGGACGACACCCGCCGGAAGATCCAGCAGGTCGTCGACGAACTCGGGTACCGGCCCAGCGCCAGTGCCCGCGCCCTGGCCAACGGGCGGACCAGCACCCTCGGCCTGGTCTTCCCGCCGGCCGGAAACCACTACACGGGGATGCAGCTGGACTTCATCGGCAGCGTGGTGGAGGCCGCCGCGGTCTACGACTACGACGTGCTGCTGTCCCCCAGCGGCGTGGACAGCGACCGTTCCTTCCAGCGGCTGCTGGGTGAGCGGCGGGTCGACGGCGCCATCCTGATGGAGATCAGGCTGGAGGACGACCGGGCCGACCATCTGGCCGCCCTGGACTTCCCGTCCGTCGCCATCGGCCGTACCGCTCGCCCCGAGGGCAGTTGGTGGGTGGGCCTGGACCACGTCGCGCTCGTGGAGGCGTGCGTCCATCACCTGGCGGATCTCGGCCACCGCCGGATCGCCTTCGTCAACCGTCCGGAGCAGCTGCTGCGGGCCGGGTACGAGTCCGCTCACCGCGGCCTCGACGGATTCACCAAGGCCGCGGCCGAGCGCGGACTGACCGTCCGCACCTACTGCTGCGGGGACGACGCCGCCTCGGGCCAGACCTGTGTGGAACGGATCCTGCACGACGACCCGGCCACCACCGGCCTGGTCACGCTGAACGAGGCCGCGCTGGGCGGCCTGTACCGGGGGCTGGCCCAGGCCGGCCGCCATGTGCCGCGCGACTTCTCCGTCACCGGGGTCGTGGCCGCCCGCTGGGCGGAGACGATGACCCCGCAGCTCACGGCGGCGGACGTACCCGCAGCCGACCTGGGCCGGCTCGCCGTCGACCTGCTGGTGGAGCGGCTCGACCACCCCGGCGCCCCGCCCCGGCACCACCTCCTCACCCCGCCCATCTCCCTGCGGGCCAGTACCGGGCCCGCGGGTGTCCCGCCCACCGTGGGCACGCCCTGATCAACACCCACCTCTCCTCATCCCGTCACACGCCCTGACGGCGGTGCCGTCCGGCGTGCCCGCTCCCCCGGCGACGCCCTCGCCTCGGCACCACATGCCTCGGCATCCCCATGCCGGAAACAGCCTCAGCACCGCATGCCTCGGCACCCGCATGCCCGCCACACCGGCACCCGCATGCCCGACACGAAGGACCCCGCGATGAACAGCTTCTCCAGACGGCGCCGCCTGACCGCCGCGGCCCTGACCGCCCTGGCCGTCGCCACCTGCGCCACCGCCTGCGGATCCGGCTCGGCGGGCACCGGGACGAAGGCGGCGGACGACGGCACGTACACGATCTGGGACCCGTACCCGCAGTTCGCCAAGGGCTCCGCCTGGGTGAAGCTGCTGGACGCCTGCGGCAGCGAGGCCGGAGTGAAGATAAAGCGGACCGGCTTCGACACCAGCGACCTGGCCAACAAGACGCTGCTCGCCGCCCAGCAGGGCAACTCCCCCGACGTCCTCATCGTCGACAACCCGGTGGTGTCGACCCTCGCCGAGGCGGGCGTGCTCACCACCACCGACGACAGCAAGCTCGACACCTCGGGCGTCGACCCCAACCTGCTCGCGGCCGGCCAGTCGGGCGGCAAGACCTACGGCACCCCGATCGGCGCCAACACCCTCGCCCTCTACTACAACAAGAAGGTCCTGAAGGAAGCCGGGGTGGACATAGCCACCGTCAAGGACTGGACGTCGCTGACGGCCGCGCTGGCGAAGGTCGAGCGGGCCGGGAAGAAGGGCATCACCTTCTCCGCGATCGGCACCGAGGAGGGCAGCTTCCAGTTCCTGCCGTGGTTCTGGGGCTCCGGCGCCGAGCTGACCGACGTCGACTCGGCCGCGGCCGTCTCCGCGCTCTCCCTCTGGAAGGACTGGCTGGACAAGGGCTACGCCCCCAACTCGGTGCTCAACAACACCCAGACCACCAGCTGGCAGGAGTTCGCGACCGGCGACTACGCCTTCGCGGAGAACGGCACCTGGCAGCTCGCGGCCGCCAAGAAGGCCGGCTTCGACTTCGGTGTCCTGCCCGTCCCCGCATCCAAGGGAGGCAGCGCCGCGGCCCCGACGGGCGGCGAGTTCGTCACCGTCCCGGTACAGGGCGACACCGGCCGCTACACCACCACACGCAAGCTCGCGACCTGCCTGACCAGCACCAAGAACCTGTACGACACCGACACCACCCTCTCCTACGTCGCGCCCACCAGCGAGGTCCAGGACAAGCAGGTGGCGGCCGACCCCGAACTCAAGCCATGGGTGGACGCGGTCAAGTCGGCCAAGGGCCGCACCAGTGACGACCTCGGCACCAAGTACCCCAAGATCTCCGAGCAGTTGTGGAAGGCCGTGCAGTCCGCCCTCAGCGGCTCCAAGTCACCGAAGGACGCGCTCACCACCGCCCAGTCCGCGGCCGAGTGACCATGGACCGGAGTCTTGTGACGATCCACACGAGACAGTGGGCCGCCTGGGCCTTCCTCACCCCCGTGACGCTGTACCTCGTCCTCTTCTACGCCTATCCGCTCTACCGCAACATCGACCTGAGCCTGCGCGACTACACCGTCCGCTCCTTCGTCCAGGGTGACGCGCCCTTCACCGGCCTGCACAACTACCGGACCGTCTTCGACGACCCGGCCTTCACCCCCGCCCTGCTCCACACCGTGGTGTTCACCGCCGTGTGCCTGGTCTTCCAGTACGTCATCGGCCTGGCACTCGCGGTCTTCTTCAACCAGCACTTCCGGCTCTCCGCCACCCTGCGGGCCCTGTTCCTGGTGCCCTGGCTGCTGCCGCTGATCGTATCGGCCTCCACCTGGTCCTGGATGCTCAACAGCGACTCCGGGGTGGTCAACGCCTTCCTGAACGCCGTCGGCATGGACCCGGTGAACTGGCTGACCTCGCCGTCCTGGTCGCTCACCTCCGTGATCATCGCCAACATCTGGATCGGCATCCCGTTCAACCTGGTCGTGTTGTACAGCGGCCTGCAGTCCATTCCGGCCGGCCTGTACGAGGCCGCCGCCCTCGACGGGGCGGGCCCCTGGCGACGGTTCTGGAGCATCACCTTCCCGCTGCTGCGGCCGGTGTCCGCGATCACCCTGCTGCTCGGGCTGGTCTACACGCTCAAGGTCTTCGACATCATCTGGATCATGACCAAGGGCGGCCCGGCCGGAGCGTCCACGACCTTCGCCACCTGGTCCTACCAACTCGGCTTCGGCAATCTGCTGCCCGCCTTCGGCCCGGGCGCGGCCGTCGGCAACCTGCTGGTGGTGGCCGCCCTGGTGTTCGGCCTGGTCTACGTCCGGGTGCAGAGAAAGCAGGCACTCTCATGAGCCGGAACGGCAAGCGCACGGGGGCGACCACAGCGGGAAAGACGGCCCTCGGCGTCCTGCTGACCGGGATCATGCTCTTCCCGGTCTACTGGATGCTGAACGTGTCCCTCACCCGTCCCCAGGACCTGCGCAAGAGTCCGCCGGGCCTGTTCCCCGTGCACGGCACCCTGGCCGGCTACCGCACCGTCCTCGCCGAGCAGTTGCCCTACCTCGGCACGAGCCTCGTCATCGGCCTGGGCACCGTCGCCCTGACCGTGGCCCTGTCCGCCCCCGCCGGCTACGCGCTGGCCAAGCTGCGCCCACGCGGCGGCGGCATCCTCAACTTCGTCCTGCTCGCCGCCCAGATGATCCCCGGCATCATCATGGCGATGGGCTTCTACGCCATCTACCTCCAGCTCGGCCTGCTCCAGTCCGTCCCCGGCCTGATCGTCGCCGACTCCACCCTGGCCGTCCCCTTCGCGGTACTCATCTTCACCGCGTTCATGTCCGGCATCCCCGACGAACTGCTCCAGGCGGCGCGGACGGACGGTGCGGGACCCTGGCGCACCTTCCGGTCGATCGTCCTGCCGATGAGCCGCAACGCCGTCGTCACCGTGTCGCTGTTCGCGTTCCTGTGGTCCTGGTCCGACTTCGTCTTCGCGAGCACCCTGGTCAACGGCGGCGCGCGGGAGCCGATCACCCTCGGCATCTACCACTACATCGGCAACAACAACCAGGAGTGGAACGCCATCATGGCGACCGCCGTCGTGGCCTCGCTGCCGGCCGCGGTCATCCTCGTCCTGGCCCAGCGCTATGTCGCCGCCGGCGTGACAGCCGGCGCGGTCAAGGACTGACCCGGTGTGGCCAAGGACTGCCCCAGTGCGGTCAAGGACCGACCTCCACACGATCCCTGCTCGAGAAACGAGTGCCCCTTCATGACCGCCGACCGCTCCGGCCCGGCCTTCTCCGTCCAGGACATCCCGTTCAGCACGTACGGGTCCTGGTTCGACATCTCCCCCGTGGTGGCGGAGAAGACGTACGCCGAAGACCTCCACCTCGTCTCGCACCAGAACGGCATGCACGCCGTCCTGAGCCTGACGCCGCTCGACCGGGCGACGGGCGAGCGTGCCGGGACCCGGGTGGAGGCCACCCCGGGCCTGCTGAGCTGGATCGGCGTCAGCGGTCCCGGCCGCGTCGACCTCGCCTACGAGTCGCCGGACACCGTACGCCTGCGCGGCACGGCACTGCCGCTGCGCGTCTGTGCGGCGGCCCGCACCCTGACCCCCTTCAGCGGCACGTACTTCTTCCGCGACGCGGCCACCGACGCCTACGTCTTCACCTCGTACGAGACCGGCCGCCACTACCGCGTCACCGTCCTGTCCGGCACGGTGACCCACACCCACGGCGACCAGACCCTGGGCACCGCCGACCGCGGCCTCACGGTCACCGCCGACCCGGACGACTCCTGGGAGATCGCGGTCGAGGAACTCGACACGGCCCGCCCGCCCTACGTATCGACGTCACTCTTCGGCATGATCGTCGAAGCGGCGCAGAACGCCTTCGCGGACTTCGTCGACGCGGTGGCCCCCTGGCGCTCCTCGGCCACCCCGGCCGCCGAACTCGCCGCCTACGTCGTGTGGTCCGCGACCGTACGCCCGGCGGGGCTGGTCCCCCGGCCCGCCGTCCTGATGTCCAAGCACTGGATGGACAAGGTCTGGAGCTGGGACCACTGCTTCAACGCCCTGGCCCTGGCCCCCGGCCGCCCCGGACTGGCCTGGGACCAGTACCAGCTGCCCTTCGACCACCAGGACGAGACCGGGGCCCTGCCCGACTCGGTCACCCACTCCGAGGTCCTGCACAACTTCGTCAAACCGCCCATCCACGGCTGGACCCTGGGCCACCTGCGCCGCCGCCTGCCCACACCCCCCGACCGCACGGAACTGGCAAGCACATACGACCGGCTGGAACGCTGGACGACCTTCTGGCTCACCGCCCGGCGCACCCCCGGCGCGGCGCTCCCCCACTACCACCACGGCAACGACAGCGGCTGGGACAACGCCACCACGTTCGACCCCGAACGCGTGGTCGTCACCGCGGACCTGGCCGCCTTCCTCATCCTCCAGCTGCACGAACTCGCCGCCCTGGCAGCACACTTGGACAGACCCGACGACGCCGCACGGTGGACACGAACCGCCGAGGCGACCCAGGCGGCCCTGCTGGACGAACTCTGGACCGGCGACCGATTCACGACCCGAGGCGTCCACAGCGGGAACACCTGGGCCGGCTCCAGCCTTCTCGACCTGATGCCCATCGTGCTGGGCGAGCACCTCCCGCCCGAGATCAGCACACAGCTGGCCGACCGCATCGCGGCCCACCTGACCCCCCACGGCCTGGCCACGGAGCTGCCGGCCTCACCGCACTACCTCTCCGACGGCTACTGGCGCGGCCCGATCTGGGCCCCCGCCACGGTCCTCATCGAAGACGGCCTGCGCCGTGCCGGCCACCACCGACTGGCAGCCGACATCAGCACCCGCTTCCGCACCCTGTGCGAGACCCACGGCTTCGCCGAGAACTTCGACGCCCTGACCGGCACGGGCCTACGCGACCGCGCCTACACCTGGACCGCCGCCGGCTACCTCCTGCTGGCGGAGGCAGCCGCCGAGGACACACTCAGTGCGCGTGCCCACTCGAAGCAGGCGCCGGGCCGGCGTTCTTGACCGACAGGGGCAGGAGCTTCTTCCCCGTCGGGCCGATCTGGATCTCCGTGTCCATCTGCGGACACACCCCACAGTCGAAGCAAGGAGTCCACCGGCAGTCCTCGACCTCCGTCTCGTCGAGGGAGTCCTGCCAGTCCTCCCAGAGCCAGTCCTTGTCCAGGCCGGAGTCGAGGTGGTCCCAGGGGAGGACCTCCTCGTAGGTGCGCTCGCGGGTGGTGTACCAGTCGACGTCGACGCCGAACGGCTCCAGGGCCTTGTCGGCGCACGCCATCCAGCGGTCGTACGAGAAGTGCTCGCGCCAGCCGTCGAAGCGGCCGCCGTCGTCGTAGACCGCGCGGATGACCGCGCCGATGCGGCGGTCGCCGCGGGAGAGCAGGCCCTCGACGATGCCCGGCTTGCCGTCGTGGTAGCGGAAACCGATGGAGCGGCCGTACTTCTTGTCGCCGCGGATCTTGTCCCGCAGCTTCTGCAGCCGGGCGTCCGTCTCCTCGGCGGAGAGCTGCGGGGCCCACTGGAAGGGGGTGTGGGGCTTGGGGACGAAGCCGCCGATCGAGACCGTGCAGCGGATGTCGTTGGAGCGGGAGACCTCGCGGCCCTTGGCGATGACCTTGGTCGCCATGTCGGCGATCTGGAGGACGTCGTCGTCGGTCTCCGTGGGCAGGCCGCACATGAAGTACAGCTTCACCTGGCGCCAGCCGTTGCCGTACGCGGTGGAGACCGTGCGGATCAGGTCGTCCTCGGAGACCATCTTGTTGATGACCTTGCGGATGCGCTCCGAGCCGCCCTCGGGGGCGAAGGTGAGGCCGGAGCGGCGGCCGTTGCGGGTCAGTTCGTTGGCCAGGTCGATGTTGAAGGCGTCCACGCGGGTGGAGGGGAGGGACAGACCGATCTTGTCCTCCTCGTAGCGGTCCGCCAGGCCCTTGGCGACGTCGGCGATCTCCGTGTGGTCCGCCGAGGAGAGGGACAGCAGGCCCACCTCCTCGAAGCCCGTCGCCTTCAGGCCCTTGTCGACCATGTCGCCGATGCCCGTGATGGAGCGTTCGCGGACCGGGCGGGTGATCATGCCGGCCTGGCAGAAACGGCAGCCGCGGGTGCAGCCGCGGAAGATCTCCACCGACATGCGCTCGTGGACCGTCTCGGCGAGCGGGACGAGGGGCTGCTTGGGGTAGGGCCACTCGTCCAGGTCCATGACGGTGTGCTTGGAGACCCGCCACGGGACACCGCTGCGCTTCGGTACGACACGGGCGATCCGGCCGTCCGGCAGGTACTCGACGTCGTAGAAGCCGGGGACGTACACCCCGCCCGTCCGCGCCAGGCGGAACAGCAGCTCCTCGCGGCCGCCCGGGCGGCCCTCCGCCTTCCAGGCGCGGATGATCGCGGTGACCTCGAGGACCGCCTGCTCGCCGTCGCCGATCACCGCGCAGTCGATGAAGTCCGCGATCGGCTCGGGGTTGAACGCGGCGTGCCCGCCGGCCATGACGATCGGGTCGTCCAGGCCGCGGTCCTTGGACTCCAGCGGGATGCCGGACAGGTCCAGGGCCGCCAGCATGTTCGTGTAGCCGAGCTCCGTGGAGAAGGACAGGCCGAACACGTCGAAGGCCTTGACCGGCCGGTGGCTGTCCACCGTGAACTGCGGGACGGCGTGCTCCCGCATGAGCTCCTCCAGGTCCGGCCACACGCTGTAGGTGCGCTCGGCGAGGACGCCCTGCTGCTCGTTCAGGACCTCGTAGAGGATCATGACGCCCTGGTTGGGCAGACCGACCTCGTAGGCGTCCGGGTACATGAGCGCCCAGCGGACGTCACAGGAGTCCCAGTCCTTGACCGTGGAGTTGAGTTCTCCGCCGACGTACTGGATCGGCTTCTGCACGTGCGGGAGCAGAGCTTCGAGCTGCGGGAAGACCGACGCAGCGACTTCGGCAGGCATGTCGCGCACCTTCGTGAGCTGGACTGTACTGACAGGGGTGACCATCCAGACTAACGCGACCGCGGGGCGTCTCCGTACGCCCGAGGCTCAGAGGCTCGCCGCCCGGTCCTTGATCCCGTCCCAGAACCCGGGCAGTTCGGCCTCCACGCGCAGGGCCCGCTGCTCCTCTCGCTCGTGGAGCAGGCCGTAGGTGAAGGCGCTCTCCCCCGCCGCGTGGGCGACCGCCGACAGTTCGCGGAGGGTCCCCCGGGTCATCACGCTGTCCTGGTGCTCGCCGAGCAGGTTCTGCAGTGCCTTCATGGACTTGACCAGGTTCTTGGCCGGCTTGCCGAGGGCCGGTCCGCCCGCCTCGGCCGCGTAGCGGGTGCGCTTGGTCTTCTTGCGGGCCTCGTGGATCGCGACGTCCCGGTCGGTGCCGGGCTCCAGTTCCCGTGCCTGCTGGACCAGCCCGGTGACCTTGCGGAAGTCCTTCTTCACGGCCTTGGCGATCACTTTGCGGGGCTTCTTGGCGGCCGCCTTGCGCAGGGGCGGGTCGGCGATCAGCGCGTCCAGGGTGTCGAGCAGGGCGAGATAGCGGTGGGAGTCCAGGACGCCGAGGAGGCGGCCGCGGGCGCCGCCGTGCTCGGCGCTCGACCAGGAGCGCAGCCGCTCGGACACCGGGCCGCGGACCAGGGTGGCGGGCACCTCGTCGAGGGCCGCCGTCAGGCGTTCGGTGAGCACCTCGCGGTCCCGGTCCAGGCCCAGCTCACCGGCCAGCCACTTCAGCTCGTCGCCGATCTTGTCGGTGACGGCCCGGTCGAGGACGTTGCCGAACGACTTGAAGGTGCTGCGCAGCCGGCGGGTGGCCACGCGCATGCTGTGCACGGAGTCCTCGGCGTCCCGGCGGACGGCCGGGTCGAGCTCGACGATCGCGTCGCGCTGGGTGCGCACGTAGGCGAGCACATGGTCCCCGGCGGTCACCGGCTTGCCGGCGGAGGCGGACGGGCGCTTCTTGGCCGGCGCCGTCTCCGCGAGGGCACGGGCCAGCTTCGATGCCGACGCCGACGGCCGTACACCCGCCTTGCGCAGCCGCTTCTCCACCTTGTCGAGCAGGGCCGGATCGCCCCCGTCGGCGAGTTCCACCTCGATCTCGGTCCACTGCGTCTCGCCGCCGCCGGGGGTGAGCCGCTCGGCGTGTACGGCGTCGACGGCGACCTCGGCGAGCAGTTCGCCGTCGGCGTCGAGGAGGTGGCGTACGTCACGGTCGGTGCGCAGCCGGACCACGGGCAGCAGCTCACTGCCTCGGACGCGGGAGCGGACGAGCCCGGCGAGGTCGTCGGGGAGGGTGTCGGAGAGCGGGGCGTGCAGCTCGTCGCGGACGCCCGGGGCCACCGGGAACTTCAGGTGCCAGCCCGCGTCGGAACCGCCGGTGCGGCGGCGCAGGGTGACGGACGACTCGGCGAGGCGTTCGTCCACGGTGTCGTAGTAGGTGGCGTCGAGGTGGGCGACACCCTTGTCGGCAACGGCCGCGACCCCGGCGACACCGGTCAGGTCGGGAAGCCCGCTGTCCTCGGACTCGTATTTGCGCTCGATCTCGCGCTTGCTGTCCGCCATGAACTGAATCTAGTCGGCCCGGCGGCGGGGCGGCAGGGTGCCGCCCCGCCCGTGTTCACGCCGACATCGGCCGCTGGACCCGGATCGACTGCAACAACCCGACCGCTATCCACACGGCGAACATCGACGAACCGCCGTACGACACGAAGGGCAGCGGCAGGCCGGTGACCGGCATGATGCCGAGCGTCATGCCGACGTTCTCGAAGGTCTGGAAGCCGAACCAGGCGACGATGCCCGCGGCCACGATCGTGCCGTACAGGTCGCTGGTGTCCCGGGCGATACGGCAGGCCCGCCACAGGACGATGCCGAGCAGCAGGATGATCAGGCCGCCGCCGAGGAAGCCCAGCTCCTCTCCCGCCACGGTGAAGACGAAGTCGGTCTGCTGCTCGGGCACGAACTGGCCGGTGGTCTGCGAGCCGTGGAAGAGGCCGGAGCCGGTCAGGCCGCCGGAGCCGATGGCGATGCGGGCCTGGTTGGTGTTGTAGCCGACGCCGGCCGGGTCGAGTTCGGGGTTGGCGAAGGCGGCGAAGCGGGCGATCTGGTAGTCGTCGAGCACCCCGAGCTGCCAGACGGTGACCGCGCCGAGGGTGCCCGCGCCGAGCAGGCCGAACACCCACCGGTTGGACGCCCCGGAGGCGAGCAGCACGCCGAGCACGATGATGACCATGACCATGACCGACCCGAGGTCGGGCATGAGCATCACGATCACCATGGGCACGGCGGCCAGGCCCAGGGCCTGTACGACCGTGCGGTGATCGGGGTACTGCTTGTCGCCCGCGTCGACCCGGGCCGCCAGCAGCATCGCCATGCCCAGGATGATCGTGACCTTCACGAACTCCGAGGGCTGGAGCGAGAAGCCGCCGGGGAGCTTGATCCAGGAGTGGGCGCCGTTGATCGTGGAGCCGAGCGGGGTGAGCACCAGCAGGATCAGCAGGACCGAGAGGCCGTACAGGACGGGCACGGCCGTGCGCAGGGCGCGGTGGCCGAGCCAGATCGTGCCGGCCATCAGGGCGAGGCCGATGCCGGTGTTCAGCAGGTGCCGGACGAGGAAGTAGTACGGGTCGTCCTGGTTGAGCTCGGTGCGGTTGCGGGTCGCCGAGTAGACGAGGAGCGTGCCGAGCAGCGACAGGGCCAGTGCCGACAGCAGGATCGGCCAGTCGAGCCGCCGCACCACCGAGTCACGGGCCAGGAGCCGGGTCCAGCCGGAGCGCTCGGGCCCGTAGCCGGAGACCTGGAAGCTGTTCACACCGCCGGTCATGCCGCCCACCTCCGGCTTCCCCGCCGGCGCCGCCGCCTTCGGGTGTCACGGTTCTCCGGCGTCGGCGGGGCCGCCGTCGCCGGCTGGCTCGGGTCGGCCGGGGCGTTCGGGTCCTTCTTCTTCGCCCGCTGGTCCTTGGCCGGGTCCTTGGAGACCTTTGGGGAGGAGATGGTGCCGTCGGTCCTGACCTTCGGCAGGGCCTGCTGCGGGGTGGGCAGCAGGGCCTTCTTCTTGTTGATCTCGCCGTCCTCGGAGACGCCGTACAGCGCGTTGTAGATGTTGCGGACGGCGGGGCCCGAGGCGCCGGAGCCCGTACCACCCTGCGCGATCGTCATGACGACCGTGTAGTCCTTGGTGTAGGTGGCGAACCAGGAGGTCGTCTGCTTGCCGTAGACCTCGGCCGTACCCGTCTTGGCGTGCATCGGGATCTTGTCCTGTGGCCAGCCGCCGAACCTCCAGGCGGCCGTACCGCGGGTGGCGACTCCCGCGAGGGCATCGTCTATCCGGTCGCGCGTCGTCTTCGACATCGGCAGCTTGCCGTGCGACGTGGGCTTGATCGGCGTGACGGTCTTGCCGTCGGCGCTGATGACGGCCTTGCCGACGGAGGGGTCGTAGAGGGTGCCGCCGTTGGAGATGGCCCCGTAGATGGTGGCCATCTGGATCGGGGTGACGAGGGTGTCGCCCTGCCCGATGGAGTAGTTGACGGAGTCACCGGCGCGCATGCGGTTGCCTTCGAGGCAGTTCTCGTAGGCGATCTTCTCGGCGTAGCTGCCGTTGCGCTTGCCGGTGCGGCACCAGGCGTCCTTGTTGGCCTTCCAGTAGTCCAGCTTCCACTGGCGGTCGGGGACGCGGCCGGTGACCTCGTTGGGCAGGTCGATGCCGGTCTCTTTGCCGAGGCCGAACTGGTGGGCGGTCTTGTAGAACCAGTCGTTGGCCTTCTTCTTCGGCTTGGCTCCGCCGTCGCGCTTCCACTCCTCGTGGGAGAGCCGGTAGAAGACGGTGTCGCAGGAGACCTCAAGGGCGCGGCCGAGGCTGATCGGGCCGTATCCCTTGGACTCGAAGTTCTTGAAGACCTGGCCGCCGAGGTTGAACGAGCTGGAGCACTGGTAGGGGCCGTCGAAGGAGTAGCCGGCGTTGATCGCGGCGGCCGTCGGGATGACCTTGAAGATCGAGCCGGGCGCCGACTGGCCCTGGATCGCGCGGTTGAGGAGCGGGTAGTTGGAGCTCTTGCCGGTGAGCCGCGCGTAGTCCTTGGCGGAGATGCCGCCGACCCAGGCGTTCGGGTCGTAGTTCGGGTTGGACGCCATGGCGACGACCCGGCCGGTCTTGGCCTCCATCACCACGACGGCACCGGAGTCGGCCTTGTAGTTGGTGCCGGTGTTCCGGTCGTGCTGCTTGCGGGCTTCCTTCATGGCCTCGTTCAGCTGGTACTCGGCGATCCGCTGGACGCGGGAGTCGATGCTGGTGACGAGGTTGTCGCCGGGGTGGGCCGGGTCGGCCTCGGCCTGGCCGATGACGCGGCCGAGGTTGTCGACCTCGTAGCGCGTGACGCCGGCCTTGCCGCGCAGCTGCTTGTCGTACTGGCGTTCCAGCCCGGAGCGGCCGACCTGGTCGGAGCGCAGGTACGGCGAGTTGGTGTTCTGGGCCTGCTTGATCTCCTCGTCGGTGACCGGCGAGAGGTAGCCGAGGACCTGGGCGGTGTTGGCCTTGCCGGGGCTCGGGTAGCGGCGCATGGCCTCCGGCTCGGCGGTGATGCCGGGGAAGTCCTCGGCGCGCTCGCGGATCTGCAGGGCCTGCTTGGGGGTGGCCTCGTCGGTGATGGGGATGGGCTGGTACGGCGAGCCGTTCCAGCAGGGCTGGGGCGTCTCGGAGTCGCACAGCCGGACCTTCGCCTGGACCTCCTTGGGCGTCATGCCCAGGACTTTCGCGAGCCTGGCGAGGACGTCCTTGCCGTCGTCCGGCATCTTCAGCAGGTCGGTACGGGAGGCGGAGACGACCAGCCGGGTCTCGTTGTCGGCGAGGGCCACACCGCGCGCGTCCAGGATCGAACCGCGGACGGCGGGCTGGACGACCTGCTGGACGTGGTTCCCCGACGCCTCCTTGGCGTACGCCGCGCCCTCACGGATCTGGAGGTACCACAGGCGTCCGCCGAGGGTGAGCAGGAGGGAGAGGACGAGAACCTGGATGACGACGAGCCGGATCTGGACCCGGGTGTTCCGGCCGGTCTCGGGAATGTTGGTCACGGGTGCTGCCTCCCCCTCTCCCTACGCGTACGCGTACGCGTCCGTGATGACGGTGTCGGTGATGACGGGATGAAGTCCCCTGCGTTCACAGCCGCTTGACCCCCTTGATGCGCCCGGCCCGCGCCATCCGCGCCCGGGCCGCCTTGACCCGCAGCCCGTTCCGCTGGCTGCCGATCTTCAGGCCCGTGCCGCCGGAGAGCCAGCCGGAGGAGATGTCGGTGGCCTTGGCACCGGAGCCGGAATCGGCGAGCGGATCGTTCTCGGCGCGCCGGGCCAGGGCCATGATCCCCGGCACGACGAACGGGGCGAGCAGCAGGTCGTACAGGGCCGCGGTGAACAGCAGGCTGCCCAGGCCCACATGGCGGGCGGCGGTGTCACCGACGAGGGCGCCGACCCCGGCGTACAGCAGGGTCGAGCCGATGGCGGCGGCGACCACCACGACCATGGGGCCGGTGGCGGACTTCAGCCGGCCCGACTCCGGCTTCGCCAGGCCGGCGAGATAGCCGATGACGCACAGCACGAGGGCGTACCGCCCGGCGGCGTGGTCGGCGGGCGGGGCGAGGTCGGCCAGCAGGCCGGCGCCGAAGCCGACGAGGGCGCCACCCGTATGGCCGTACACCAGGGCGAGGCCGAGGACGGTGAGGAGCATCAGGTCGGGCACGGCGCCCGGCAGGTGCAGGCGGGCGAGGACGCTCACCTGGATCACCAGGGCGACGACGACCAGGGCGGAGGAGAGCAGGATCCGGTTGACGCGCATGAGGTGACAGCTCCTACTGCTCTTGCTGGTTCTGGCCGTCTGCGGGTGCCTCGGCGGACGGCGTCACGGTCACCGTCACCGTCGGCCTGGGGGTGGGCTTGGGTTTGGGCGGGAGCACCGTGTCGCGCGGGTCCTTCTTCGGGACCTCGACGACGACACCGACGATGTCGAGCTTGGTGAAGCTCGCGTACGGCGTGACATAGAGCGTGCGGGTCAGGCCGCCGCCGGAGGGGTCGACACGGGAGACCACGCCGACGGGCACGCCGGGCACGAACGGCCGGTCGGCCTGCGAGCCGAAGGTGACCAGGCGGTCGCCCTTCTTCACCTCGGCCTTGCCGTTGAGGAGTTCCACGCGCAGCGGGCGGTCGCCCTGCCCGGAGGCGAAGCCGAGCTCGTCGCCGGCCTCCATCCGCGTACCGACCGTGAAGTCGGGGTCGCTGGCGAGCAGGACCGTGGCGGTGTTGGGCCCGACGGTGGTGACCCGGCCGACGAGCCCGTCCCCGTTCAGGACGGTCATGTCGCGCTTGATGCCGTCGTTGGCGCCGACGTCGATGGTGATGGTCCAGGAGAAGCCCTGCGCGGCTCCGATGGCGATGACCTGGGCGCCCTTGATGCCGTACTGGCCCGTGCCTGCGACCTTCAGCGTCTTGTCGAGCTGCTTGAGGCGGCTGCGGCTGCGATCGTCGCTGCCGAGTCTCGCCTTCAGGGCCGCGTTCTCCTCTTCCAGCACGGCGAGCCGGTCGTGCCGTTCGCCGGATTCACGGATGGCGGAGACCGCGTTGCCGACCGGGTCGACCGCGGCCGAGACACCGCTCTCGATCGGGCCGAAGACCGTCGCCGCGCCCTGCCGGGCCCCGTCGACAGGCGAGTCCTCTCCACCGCGGATGTCCACCGTGATCAAAGCGAACGCGATGGCGATCAGCAGCACCAGGAGCAGCCGACTCTCTCGTGTGTCCCTCACGTGCGGCGGCCGTGCCCTTCCTCATAGGAATTCGGGGAGCCCCAGGGAAACCCAAGGGGCTGCTTTGTGGGAGCTTATGCCTCAATATCAACGATCCGCCGCACGAGAGGAGATCGTCCCGTACGGCGGAATCGAAGAGTTATGTCATCTGCGCGGCTGGGCGTCCAGCACCTGCTGGAGCGCCTCGAACTCCTCGACGCACTTACCGGAACCGAGAGCCACGCTGTCCAGCGGATCCTCGGCGATATGGATCGGCATGCCGGTCTCCCGGCGCAGCCGCTCGTCCAGGCCCCGCAGCAACGCCCCGCCGCCGGTCAGAACGATTCCCCGGTCCATGATGTCGCCGGACAGCTCCGGCGGACACTTGTCGAGGGTCGTCTTGACGGCGTCGACGATCGCGTTGACCGGTTCCTCGATCGCCTTGCGGACTTCGCCGGCGGAGATGACGACGGTCTTCGGCAGCCCGGACACCAGGTCCCGGCCGCGGATTTCGGTGTGCTCGTCGGAGTCGAGGTCGTACGCCGAACCGATCGTGATCTTGATCTGCTCGGCCGTCCGCTCACCCAGCAGGAGGGAGTACTCCTTCTTGATGTGCTGGATGATCGCGTTGTCCAGTTCGTCGCCCGCCACGCGGATGGACTGGGCGGTGACGATGCCGCCGAGGGAGATGACCGCGACTTCCGTGGTGCCGCCGCCGATGTCGACCACCATGTTGCCCGTGGCCTCGTGGACCGGCAGGCCGGAGCCGATGGCCGCGGCCATGGGCTCCTCGATGATGTGCACCTGGCGGGCGCCGGCCTGGGACGACGCCTCGATGACGGCGCGGCGCTCGACGCCCGTGATGCCCGAGGGCACACAGACGACGACCCGCGGACGAGCCAGATACCTCCGCTTGTGGATCTTCAGGATGAAGTAGCGGAGCATCCGCTCGGTGATCTCGAAGTCGGCGATCACACCGTCCTTCAAAGGACGTACGGCAACGATGTTGCCGGGCGTGCGCCCGATCATCTTCTTCGCTTCGGCCCCGACCGCGAGGATGCCACCGGTGTTGGTGTTGATCGCGACGACGGACGGTTCGTTGAGTACGATCCCGCGACCCCTGACGTACACCAGCGTGTTGGCGGTCCCGAGGTCGACAGCCATGTCACGGCCGATGAACGA
Source organism: Streptomyces violaceus (assembly GCF_036014075.1). Lineage (NCBI taxonomy): Bacteria > Bacillati > Actinomycetota > Actinomycetes > Kitasatosporales > Streptomycetaceae > Streptomyces > Streptomyces violaceus. Next base: position 5,952,120 of record NZ_CP107911.1, on the reverse strand, counting down.
CATTGAGTTCCCCATCAGGATTCGTCTGGCCTTCCCACTAGCTTTTGAGGGCTTTTCAGGTAGGCAAAGGTGGGTGCTGTGACGTGAAGGCTTCCATCGTAGACGCGCCTTCGCGAACACTGCGGGAGGGTCTCCGCCAATGTCAGCAGATGCTGTGCGGGTTCGCTTGTGGAGACGGGCGTTCGGGGGCGATCGTTCCCTCGATCGGCACGTATATGCCAGGAAAGTCCGGGAGCGCCGCTCCCGGACTTTGCTCGCCCTTCGCGTTTTAGGCGCGACCCGGGAAGAAGATCTTCACTTCACGCTCGGCGGACTCCTCCGAGTCCGAGGCGTGGATCAGGTTCTCGCGGACGATGACGCCGTAGTCGCCGCGGATGGAGCCGGGGGCCGCGGCGATCGGGTCGGTCGGGCCGGCCAGAGCGCGCAGTCCCTCGATGACACGCTCGCCCTCGACGATCAGCGCCACGACCGGGCCGGAGGCCATGAACTCCACCAGCGGCTCGTAGAAGGGCTTACCCTTGTGCTCGCCGTAGTGCTGCTCCAGCGTGTCCTGGTCCAGGGTGCGCAGTTCCAGCGCGGTGATCCGCCAGCCCGCCTTGCGCTCGATGCGGCCGATGATCTCGCCGGTCAGGCCACGCCGGACGGCGTCGGGCTTGAGCAGGACGAGGGTGCGCTGGGTCACGACGGGCTCCTTATGCGTCAAGGTTTTACGGAAAGACGAGATTACCCGGCGTGTCGGGGCGCCTGTTACGCAGCGTCAGGTGTGGAGGAGCTCGCCTGGGCCGCGAACCTCGCCTTCGCCTCGTCCACCTTCCGCCCGTAGTGCACGGATGCCCACCACAGGGCCGCGAAGATCGCGCCCAGGAAGAACATGGTCGGCACGACGAAGCCCGACGCGATGAGCGCGAGCTGCAGCGCCCAGCCGAGCACGACCCCGCCGGGGCGCGTCACCAGTCCGCACAGCACCAGGCACAGGAACATCGCGACACCGCTGACCGTCCACACCGTCGCCATGGACAGATCGGGGTCCTTCATGGCGACCAGACCGGCGAAGCCGATGACGAAGAACTCGCCGATCAGGGTCGAAGAACAGAGCGTACGCACAAGTCTCAGCCCTTCCCCAAAAGCAGTCGGGCCTCGCCGACGGTGATGACGGAACCGGTGACGAGCACACCGCCGCCCGCGAACTCGCCCTCTTCCTCGGCGAGCGTGATCGCGGCCTCCAGCGCGTCGGGCAGCCGCGGCTCGACCTGCACGCGGTCGTCGCCGAACACCTCGACGGCGATACCGGCCAGCTCGTCGGCGTCCATCGCGCGGTGGCTGGAGTTCTGCGTGATGACGACCTCGGCGAACACCGGCTCGAAGGCCTCCAACAGCCCCCGTACGTTCTTCTCGCCGCTCGCGCCGACGACCCCGATGAGGCGGCTGAACTGGAAGGCCTCCCCGACCGCCTCGGCCGCCGCCCGGGCACCGGCCGGGTTGTGGGCGGCGTCGAGCACCACGGTCGGCGACCGCCGTACGACCTCCAGCCGCCCCGGCGAGGCCACGGCGGCGAACGCCTTGCGGACCGCGTCCAGATCCAGCGCCTCGGCCCGCTGCGCGCCGACCCCGAAGAACGCCTCGACGGCGGCGAGCGCGACGGCCGCGTTGTGCGCCTGGTGCGCGCCGTGCAGCGGCAGGTACACCTCCGGGTACTCACCGCCGAGGCCACGCAGCGTCACCAGCTGCCCGCCGACGGCCACCTGCCGGTCGACGACGCCGAACTCCAGACCCTCCCGGGCCACGGTCGCGTCCACCTCGACGGCCTTCTTCAGCAGCACCTGCGCCGCCTCGACCGGCTGCTGCGCCAGGATGACGGTCGCGCCCTGCTTGACGATGCCGGCCTTCTCCGTGGCGATCTCGGCATGCGTGGAGCCGAGCCGGTCGGTGTGGTCGAGGTCTATGGGCGTGACGACGGCGACGTCACCGTCGATCACGTTCGTGGCGTCCCAGGAGCCGCCCATGCCGACCTCGACGACGGCCACGTCCGCGGGCGCGTCGGCGAAGGCCGCGTAGGCCATGCCGGTGAGCACCTCGAAGAAGGACAGCCGGTACTCCTGCTGCGCGTCGACCATCTCGATGTACGGCTTGATGTCCTGGTACGTCTCGATGAACCGCTCGGCGGAGATGGGGGCGCCGTCGAGGCTGATGCGCTCCGTGATCGACTGCACGTGCGGCGAGGTGTAGCGGCCGGTGCGCAGCTCGAAGGCGCCGAGCAGGGCCTCGATCATGCGGGCGGTGGAGGTCTTGCCGTTCGTCCCCGTGATGTGGATCGACGGGTACGACCGCTGCGGGTCCCCCAGCACGTCCATCAGCGCGGCGATCCGGCTGACGGAGGGCTCCAGCTTGGTCTCGCCCCAGCGCGTGGCGAGCTCCGCCTCGACCTCGCGCAGGGCCTTGTCCACCTCGGGGTCGGCGGGCCGGGTCGGGATGTCGGCCTCGGGCGGGCCGCCCTGGGTGCGGAGGGTTCGGCTGCCGGCTTCGATGACCGCGAGGTCGGGGTCGCGGGTGGTCTCCTCCGCGATGATCTCGTCGAAGTTGTCGAGGGGGTCGGGCTGGTCGTCGCTGTGGTCTGGAGGGAGCTCGCTCACGGGGCCCAGTCTACGGAGACCGACTGACATTGCTTGCGGTGGCTTGCGCCCATGGGCGACCGCGGGTCCGTGGGGGTTGCTCGCGCAGTTCCCCGCGCCCCTGAACTGCGTCAAGGCCCCGGCGCCGACCAGCACCGGGGCCTTGACGAACCTACGAACCCTTAACCCTGCGGCAGCCGCTCCAGCTGCGCCTGGATCCGCGCGATGTCCTCCTCGGCCTTGGCGAGGCGCGTGCGGATCTTCTCCACGACGTGGTCGGGGGCCTTCGCCAGGAACGCCTCGTTGCCGAGCTTCCCCGTCGCCTGCGCCTTCTCCTTCTCAGCCGCCGCGAGGTCCTTCGCCAGCCGCTTCCGCTCCGCCGCGACATCGATCGTGCCGGAGAGGTCGAGGGCGACCTCGGCGCCGGCGACCGGGAGGGTCGCCGTCGCCGTGAAGGCGTCGCCCTCCGGCTGGAGCCGGAGCAGCTGGCGGATGGCCGCCTCGTGGGTCGCGAACGGCGTGCCGTCCAGGGACAGCCGGGCCGGAACCCGCTGGCCGGGCTGGAGACCCTGGTCGGCGCGGAAGCGGCGGACCTCGGTGATGACCGACTGGAGGCTCTCGATCTCGCGCTCGGCGTCGTTGTCCCGGAAGCCGCTGTCCTTCGGCCAGTCGGCGATGACGACCGACTCGCCGCCGGTGAGGGTGGTCCACAGGGTCTCGGTGACGAAGGGAACCACCGGGTGCAGCAGCTTCAGCGTGACGTCGAGGACCTCACCGAGGACCCGCTTGCTGACCTCGGCCGCCTCGCCGCCCGCCTGGAACGTCGTCTTGGACAGCTCGACGTACCAGTCGAAGACCTCGTCCCACGCGAAGTGGAACAGGGCGTCGGACAGCTTCGCGAACTGGTAGTCCTCGTAGAACGCGTCGACTTCGGCGACGACCGTGTTGAGCCGGGACAGGATCCAGCGGTCGGTCGACGACATCTTCGCCGGGTCCGGCAGCGGGCCGTCCACCGTCGCGCCGTTCATCATCGCGAAGCGCGTCGCGTTCCAGATCTTGTTGGCGAAGTTGCGGGAGCCCTGGACCCAGTCCTCGCCGATCGGGACGTCGACGCCGGGGTTGGCACCGCGGGCCAGGGTGAAGCGCAGGGCGTCGCTGCCGTACTTGTCCATCCAGTCCAGCGGGTTGACCGCGTTGCCGAAGGACTTCGACATCTTCTTGCCGAACTGGTCGCGGACCATGCCGTGCAGGGCGATGGTGTGGAACGGCGGGGTGCCGTCCATCGCGTAGAGGCCGAACATCATCATCCGGGCGACCCAGAAGAAGAGGATGTCGTAGCCGGTGACCAGGACGGAGTTCGGGTAGAACTTCGCGAGCGACTCGGTCTGTTCGGGCCAGCCGAGCGTGGAGAACGGCCACAGGCCGGAGGAGAACCAGGTGTCGAGGACGTCGGTGTCCTGACGCCAGCCCTCGGCCTCGGTCCCGGGCGGCTCCTCGTCGGGGCCGACGCAGACGACTTCGCCGTTCGGCCCGTACCAGACCGGGATGCGGTGGCCCCACCACAACTGCCGCGAGATGCACCAGTCGTGGAGGTTGTCGACCCAGTCGAAGTAGCGCTTCTCCATCTCCTGCGGATGGATCTTGACGCGCCCGTCGCGGACGGCGTCACCGGCGGCCTTCGCGAGCGGACCGACCTTGACCCACCACTGCATGGACAGGCGCGGCTCGATGGTGGTCTTGCAGCGCGAGCAGTGGCCGACCGAGTGGACGTACGGCCGCTTCTCGGCGACGATCCGGCCCTCGGCGCGCAGCGCGGCGACGATGGCCGAGCGGGCCTCCAGGCGGTCCAGGCCCTGGAAGGGGCCGTGCGCCGTGATGACCGCGTGCTCGTCCATGATCGTCAAGGCCGGGAGGTCGTGGCGCTGGCCGATCTCGAAGTCGTTCGGGTCGTGCGCCGGGGTCACCTTGACGGCGCCCGTGCCGAACTCCGGGTCGACGTGCTCGTCGGCGACGACCGGGATGGAGCGGTCCGTCAGCGGCAGCTTGACCAGCTTGCCGATCAGGTGCCTGTACCGCTCGTCCTCGGGGTGAACGGCGACTGCCGTGTCACCGAGCATGGTCTCGGCGCGGGTGGTGGCGACGACGATGGTGTCGTCCCCGTCGCCGTACTTCATGGAGACGAGCTCGCCGTCGTCGTCCTGGTACTCCACCTCGATGTCCGAGATGGCCGTCAGACACCGGGGGCACCAGTTGATGATGCGCTCGGCGCGGTAGATGAGTTCGTCGTCGTAGAGCCGCTTGAAGATGGTCTGGACGGCCTGGGACAGGCCCTCGTCCATGGTGAAGCGCTCACGGGACCAGGCGACGGCGTCGCCGAGGCGGCGCATCTGGCCGCTGATCTGGCCGCCGGACTCGCCCTTCCACTGCCAGACCCGCTCGACGAAGGCCTCACGGCCCAGGTCGTGCCGGGACTTGCCCTCCTTCGCGAGCTCGCGCTCGACGACGTTCTGCGTGGCGATACCGGCGTGGTCCATGCCGGGCTGCCAGAGCGTCTCGAAGCCCTGCATGCGCTTACGACGCGTCAGCGCGTCGATGAGGGTGTGCTCGAAGGCGTGCCCGAGGTGCAGGCTGCCCGTGACGTTCGGCGGCGGGATGACGACGGTGTACGGCGGCTTGTCGCTCTTCTCGTCCGCCTCGAAGTAGCCCCGCTCTACCCAGCGCTCGTACAGCGGCCCCTCTACGTCGGCCGGCGCGTACTGGGTCGGCAGGTCGGTGCTGGGCGCTGGTGGCTGCTGCTGAGCGTTCTCGGTCACGGGGGTCAGTTTAGAGGTGTCACTCCCCTGTCCCGAAACGCGTTTGCTTTGTAACGGTGGGGGCCCCGATGCCATGCACACGACGGGTCTGCGCCAGGATGTCTGGAACACATAAGCATCTGGAGGGGAACCCAGAACATGAGCTACAACCAGCCGGGCCCGTACGGCGGGCAGCCCCAGCAGCCCGGACCGTACGGCCAGCCCGGTCCGTACGGCCAGCCGCCGCAGGCGCCCCAGCCCGGCTACGGCTACCCCCAGCAGGCCCCTCCGCCCCAGCCCGGCTACGGCTACCCGCAGCAGGCCCCGCAGGGCGTCCCGCCCCAGCAGCCCGGCCCCTACGGCCAGCAGCCCCCGTACGGCCAGCAGCCGCAGCCGCCCTACGGCCAGGCCCCCTACGGCGTCCCGCAGCCCCCGGCGCCGGGCGGCGGCAAGAAGAAGACGGGCATCATCCTCGGCGCGGTGGCCGTGGTGGCGGCCATCGGCGTGGGCGCGTACTTCGTGATCGGCGGGGCCGGCGGCGGCCTGGAGGACGACGGGCCGCACAAGCTGGCCACTCCGGCGAAGGTGCTCAGCGAGTACAAGCGCACCACGAAGGACGGGCAGACCGTCGGCGACGACACGACCAAGGAGCTGGAGAAGAGCGGCGTCAAGAACGGCAAGTCCGTGGTGGGCGCCTACTCCACGGCGGACTTGAGCAAGTACGACCCCGACGACCCGTCCTCCGCCGCCCAGATGGCAACGGCCAAGGGCGTCACGTTCCTCGGCGTCTACGGCGAGGTCTCCGACCCCGAGGCGGCGCTTGACTTGTTCTTCGCCAACTTCAAGAAGTCGGCGGAAGAGGGCTCCTCCGGCAGCAGCGGCAGCAAGACCGAGCTGATCGGCGAGCCCGAGGAGGCGGAGCTCGACGGCGCGGTCATGAAGTGCCAGGCGGCCAAGGGCCGGAACCTGGCGACCAAGAAGGAGAAGACCGACTGGTTCTGTGCCTGGGCCGACTACAGCACGGTCGCCATGGTGTCGCCGGGTGAGGTCAGCGGGAGCATCTCCAAGGACGTCGCGATCGACATCACCACCAAGCTCCGCCCGGAAATCCGCGTCGCGGCCTGACACCCGCAACGACAAAGGCGCCCGGCAAGTGTGCCGGGCGCCTTCGCGTGCAGTCGGTGATGACTAGGCCGTCTTCTGCTCCCCCGGCCCCCGCCCCCGCGCATCCCGCGGAATCAGCGTCGGGTTGACGTTCGACTGGACGACGTCCGCCGTGATGACGACCCGGGCCACGTCCTTGCGGGACGGGACCTCGTACATCACGCCCTGGAGGACCTCCTCCATGATGGCCCGCAGGCCACGCGCGCCGGTCTGGCGGAGGATCGCCTGGTCGGCGATGGCCTCGAGGGCCTCGCGCTCGAAGTCCAGCTCCACGCCGTCCAGTTCGAAGAGACGCTCGTACTGCTTGACGAGTGCGTTGCGCGGCTCGATGAGGATCTGCAGCAGGGCCTCGCGGTCGAGGTTGTGGACCGAGGTGATGACCGGCAGACGGCCGATGAACTCGGGGATCATGCCGAACTTGACCAGGTCCTCCGGCATGACCTCCTGGAACTGGTCCTTGGACTCCATCTCGCGCTTGGAGCGGATCTGCGCGCCGAAGCCGATGCCCTTGGCACCCGCCCGGGACTCGATGATCTTCTCCAGTCCGGCGAAGGCACCGCCCACGATGAACAGCACGTTCGTCGTGTCGATCTGGATGAACTCCTGGTGGGGGTGCTTACGGCCGCCCTGCGGCGGGACCGAGGCCGTGGTGCCCTCCAGGATCTTCAGCAGGGCCTGCTGGACGCCCTCGCCGCTCACGTCGCGCGTGATCGACGGGTTTTCACTCTTCCTCGCGACCTTGTCGATCTCATCGATGTAGATGATCCCGGTCTCGGCCTTCTTGACGTCGTAGTCGGCGGCCTGGATCAGCTTGAGGAGAATGTTCTCGACGTCCTCGCCGACGTAGCCCGCCTCCGTGAGCGCCGTGGCGTCGGCGATCGCGAAGGGGACGTTCAGCATGCGCGCGAGGGTCTGCGCGAGGAGGGTCTTCCCGGAGCCGGTGGGGCCGAGGAGGAGGATGTTGGACTTCGCCAACTCGATGGCGTCGTCACGGCCGTTCGCCCCGCCGTTCTCACCGGCCTGGACGCGCTTGTAGTGGTTGTACACCGCTACGGACAGGGCCTTCTTGGCGGCCTCCTGGCCGACCACGTACCCCTCGAGGAACTCGTAGATCTCGCGGGGCTTCGGGAGTTCCTCCCAGCGGACCTCGCTGGTCTCCGCCAGCTCTTCCTCGATGATCTCGTTGCAGAGGTCGATGCACTCGTCGCAGATGTACACACCGGGCCCTGCGATGAGCTTCTTGACCTGCTTCTGGCTCTTGCCGCAGAACGAGCACTTGAGCAGATCGCCGCCGTCACCGATGCGTGCCACGGTGTGCTTCCCCTTCGCCTGGGAGACGACTGGACGTCGAGTCCAACGGCTCCTGGTGCTGCCTTATGTCCGACGGTACCTTGCCGGGCCCCTCGTCCGGGCCCCCCTTGGCGCGGTTCACTTTGACGTGGACCGTGCCAAACCGTGCCAAGGGGCGGCAGACGATACAGCCTCTCGCCTCAGCGCAGGCTCGAGTTGTCCATCTTCCGGGTGCTGATGACCTGGTCGATCAAGCCGTAGCTCAGCGCGTCCTCGGCCGTGAGGATCTTGTCGCGCTCGATGTCCTCGCGGATCTTCTCGACCGGCGTGGTGGAGTGCTTGGCCAGCATCTCCTCTAGCTGCGACCGCATCCGGAGGATCTCGTTCGCGGCGATCTCCAGGTCGGACACCTGGCCGCGGCCGGTCTCGCTGTACGGCTGGTGGATCAGCACGCGCGCGTTCGGCAGGGCCATTCGCTTGCCCGGCGTGCCGGCGGCCAGCAGGACGGCGGCGGCGGAGGCGGCCTGGCCCATGCAGACCGTCTGGATGTCCGGCTTCACGTACTGCATCGTGTCGTAGATCGCGGTGAGCGCCGTGAAGGAGCCGCCGGGGCTGTTGATGTACACCGAGATGTCACGGTCGGGGTCCATCGACTCCAGGCACAGCAGCTGCGCCATGACGTCGTTGGCGGAGGCGTCGTCGATCTGGACGCCGAGGAAGATCACGCGCTCCTCGAAGAGCTTCGCGTACGGGTCGTACTCGCGGATGCCCTGGGAAGTGCGCTCGACGAAGCGCGGAATGATGTAGCGGGACTCGGCCTGCGGGCCGGTGTAGCGGCCCTGCGAGCCGCTCATGTCCTGCACGGCGTCCATACGGTCGTAGATCCCGCTGCCGGGGAACTGGTTCACGGTGTCTCCTGAAAAGGGCTGAGGCGGTCGGCTGGGGCTGTCTGGGGTCGCTGGGGCCCGGGAGGGCTCCGGGGGCCTCACGGGGCGCCACAGGCCCCGTGGGGACCTCTCAGGCCCCGGTGCCGCCGCCGCCCGGCATACCTGCGGCCGTGGGGATGACGTCGTCGATGAGGCCGTACTCCTTGGCCTCGAAGGCGTCGAACCAGCGGTCGCGGTCCGAGTCGCGGGTGATCTGCTCGACCGACTGCCCCGTGTGCTGGGACGTGAGCTCGGCCATGCGCTTCTTGGTGTGCAGCAGCCGCTCGGCGTGGATCTTGATGTCGGAGGCCGAGCCGGCCAGGCCGGCGGAGGGCTGGTGGATCAGGATCTCGGCGTTCGGCAGCGCGAAGCGCTTGCCGGGGGTGCCCGCGCTGAGCAGGAACTGTCCCATCGAGGCCGCGAGCCCCATGGCGATCGTCACCACGTCGTTCTTGATGAACTGCATCGTGTCGTAGATCGCCATGCCGGCCGTGATCGAACCGCCGGGGCTGTTGATGTAGAGGTAGATGTCCTTGTCGGGATCCGCGGCAAGGAGCAGCAGCTGTGCGGTGATCTTGTTCGCGATGTCGTCGTCGACCGGCTGGCCGAGGAAGATGATCCGCTCGTTGAGCAGCCGGTTGTAGACCTGGTCACCGAGGCCACCACCGATGGAAGGCTCGCCGGCGGCTGAAGGCATCAGATTCGTCACGTATCCACCTGCTCGTCTTACGACGGCGCCGGGCCGTCTCACGTTTCCCTGCGGGGCTGGAGCCGTTCGCAGACTCCACTGCCCTCGTATTCATGGACCCTAACGCGCGGGTCCCTTCGGGGAATCCCGGAGACGGGAGTGTTCGCCGGGGGCGTAGCGCGACGGGCCCCGCCGGGGGCCGTACGGTCTCGCCGCGGGTGGACCTTCTTGTGGGCGGCCGCGGGCCCGTGGGGGCTTGTCGCGCCCACGCGGCGGAGCCGCACATCGATACAGCCCCGCGCCCCTGAGGTGGGCTGCCCCCGCGGGCGGCAAGAAGGCCCTGGGGTTCGTACCCCAGGGCCTTCCTACGACCTAGTCGGTGCCGGGGGCTCAGCCCTCGGTCTTCTCCTCGGCGGACTCGGCGGCCTCGGTCTCGGGGGCCTCAGCGGCCTCCGTCTCCTCGTCCTCGTCGTCCAGGTCGACGACCTCGCCGTTGGTGTCCTTGACCGCGGCCTTCTCGACCACGACGGCCAGGGCCTTGCCGCGGGCGACCTCGCCGACCAGGAGCGGAACCTGGCCGCCCTCGACGACGGCCTGGGCGAACTGGTCGGGGGACATGCCGGAGGAGGCGGCGCGCCGCATGAGGTGCTCGGTGAGCTCCTCCTGGCTGACGTTCAGCTTCTCCTGCTTGACGAGCTCGTCGAGCACGAACTGCGTCTTGATGCCCTTGACCGCGGCTTCCTTGGTCTCGGCGTCGAACTCCTCGACCGTCTTGCCCTGGATCTCGAGGTACTTCTCGAGGTCGAGACCCATCTGGCCGAGCTGGTGGTGCTCGAGGTTGTGCTTGCGGGTGTTGACCTCGTCCTCGAGCAGCTTGTCGGGGACCGGTACCTCGACCAGCTCGAGCAGCTTCTCCAGGACGCGCTCCTGAGCCTGCGTGGCCTGGTCGTACTGCTTCATGTTCTCCAGGCGCTTACGGCTGTCCGCCCGCAGCTCCTCGATGGTGTCGAACTCGGAGGCGAGCTGTGCGAACTCGTCGTCCAGCTCGGGCAGTTCACGCTTGGCGACCTGGGTGACCTTGACGGTGACCTCGGCCTCCTTGCCGGCCGCCGAGCCGCCCTTGAGCTCGGAGGTGAAGGTGGCCTCGCCACCGGCCTCCACGCCCTTCACGGCGTCGTCGATGCCGTCCAGCAGCTCGCCGGAGCCGATGGTGTAGGAGACGCCGTCCGCGACGCCGTCCTCGAGGATCTCGCCCTCGACCTTGGCCTCCAGGTCGATCGTCACGACGTCGCCGTCCTCGGCGGCACGCTCGACCGGGGCGGTGGAGGCGAAGCGCTCGCGCAGCTCCTCGACCGCCTTGTCGACGTCCTCCTCGGTGACCTCGACCGCGTCGACCTCGACCTCGATGCCCGAGTAGTCCGGGATCTCGATCGAGGGGCGGATGTCGACCTCGGCGGTGAAGTTCAGCGTCTCGCCGTCCTTCAGCTCCGTGATGTCGACCTCGGGCTGGCCCAGCGGGTTCAGCTCGGCCTCGTTGACCGCGTCGGTGTAGAACTTCGGCAGCGCGTCGTTGACGGCCTCCTCCAGCACCGCACCACGGCCGAACCGCTGGTCGATGACGCGGGCCGGGACCTTGCCCTTACGGAAGCCCTTCACCGTGACCTGCTGGTTGATCTTCTTGTACGCCGCGTCGAGGCTGTCCTTGAGCTCCTCGAAGGGCACCTCGACAGTGAGCCGAACCCGAGTCGGGTTCAGGGTCTCCACGGCGCTCTTCACGGTTCGGTCTCCTTGTGGCTGACTTCTTGGGTTCTGCCGGGGCCAGAGCGGCCCGGCGGATTTCGCCGTCCGGAGGACTGCAGACGCTGAGACACACGGACGGCAGCTTGCATAGTAACGGCAGCGACTACACCGCCCAAAAGACGATCACGTGAGTGACCGGGAGACGATCACTCATGTGACTCGAGATGACCGGATGACTGGTCGGGGTGGCGGGATTTGAACCCACGGCCTTCCGCTCCCAAAGCGGACGCGCTACCAAGCTGCGCCACACCCCGTCTGGTGCGACACGTAGGGTACATGGCGCAAGGCCGTACGGCCGCCGCATTTCCGCTGCGTCGGCGCCGGGAAGGTCCGGATGCGAATGCGGTGTGCGACGAGGGGCCACAACCCGCTACGATGCTTGCGTGCCGAGGTCACCCGACCTGCGGCGCGCACCGTGCGGGCGTAGCTCAATGGTAGAGCCCTAGTCTTCCAAACTAGCTACGCGGGTTCGATTCCCGTCGCCCGCTCCATACGAATCAGGGCCAGGTCAGAGGATCATTCCTCCGCCTGGCCCTGATCGTTTCTTGGGGCTGTGTTCAGTCCGTCGTGTCCCCTACGTACCCCTTCAGCTTTGGATCTTGCTTCAGGAACCGAGAGAACCAACACCTGCGCTCACGCTGCGCAACCACTCGGCGGAGTCGACGGGCGCACCCCCACTGAATTCGAAGATCCAGGAACCCCGGGTCTTCAGTTCACCCCCGGGAGGAACCGCAACTGGTGGTGGCGGTGCGGAGCACCTCGGAATCGGGCCGGAGGCGACAGGGCCGCGCAGCGGCCAGGTGACTTGGGGGCGGGCCGGGCCGTGCTTGGCGCTGTGGCCGTGGGACGGGGCTGGTAGCTCGTTCGGGTGAGGCGAGGGGAACGCATAGTGGCTGCTCGTACGGGTGTATACGTTCGTGGTCATGAAGCTGGTGGTGCGGATCAGACTCCTGCCGACGCCCGTGCAGGCGGCGGCACTTGAGGCGAACCTGCATGCCTGCAACGAGGCCGCTACCTGGGCCGCCCACGTGGCCTTCGAGGAGAAGGCGGCTAAACCTCTGGCCCTGCGCAAGCACACCTACCAGCAGATCAAGGCCCGGTGGAATCTGGGTGCGCAGGCCGCCCAGCACGCGATCAAGAAGACCTGCGACGCCTACACCACGCTGCGTGCCAACCTCCGTAACGGAAACTGCGGAAAGCCCGGCTCCACGCTGTACGAGAAGGCGGCTGGCAAGCCGGTCACCTTCCGCGCGGACGCCGCGCAGCCCTATGACGACCGGATGCTGTCCTGGCAGCACGAGCAGCGCGGGCGGAGGCTCAACGCACCGGTCGCGGAATCGCCCTGGAAGACCTGACGGGCATCCGCGAACGGGCACGGCTGAGAAAGCCCCAGCGCGTCACGCTTCACTCCTGGTCGTTTCACCAGCTCGCCGCGTTCATCGCCTACAAGGCGAAACGCGCCGGGCTCCCGGTGGTGTACGTAGATCCGGCGTACACCAGCCGGGAATGCTCCCGCTGTCACCACATCGAGAAAGCCAACCGGCCCTCCCAAGCCGTATTCATCTGCCGGTCCTGCGGCTTCGCTGAGCACGCCGACCGCAACTCGTCCCACAACATCAGCCACCGCGGCTGGTACGCGTGGGTCCGCGGGGCCCAGTCACAGGCCCCTGCCCTCACCCTCATCGCCTGACCGGCGACACCAACGAGTGTGAGAGCTGGACGCAGCCGGGACCACCGAAGCCATCGGTGAACCCGAGCAGCAAACCCGTCGCTTGAGCGATGCTTTAGCGACGGGTAGTTGACAGGTCGCGTACGTCCACCGTGTACACGGAGCGGACGCCGTACGGGACGTACAGGGCGTCGCCGACCAGGACGAGCGGTGCGCCCGTGGTGACGAGCATGCTGTCGGTTCTGCCGCCGTCGTCGCGGCCGTCCCGGGTGGCCTCGACCTCGCCGGTGCTCGCGTCCAGGGCGGCCAGACGGCCGCTGGGGGACGCGACGTACACGTGGGTGGCGGAGGCGGTCGGCGGCCCCTGCTGCTCCACGGTGGAGTTGGATTCCCACAGCGTCCGGCCGGTGCGCGGCGAGACCGCGCGGACGCCGCCGCTTTCGCGCGTGAAGTAGACCGTGCCGCGGACCAGGTACGCCTGCGCGTCCTCAGGCCGGGGCTGTGCGAGCCGTCGCACGGTGACCACGCGCGAGGAGACGTCGATCATTGTCAGGCCGCGGTCCGTGGAGAAGGTGTCCGCGAGTACGAGGCGTCCGTCGTGCCGGCCGAGCAGGTACTGGGCGCCCTTGGCCTCGACGGTCCAGTCGGCCTTTCCGGTGGCCGCGTCGATCTGGGAAACGGTGGTCCGGGAGGCTCCTCGTTCCGACAGGCCGATCACGCAGAGGAGGTAGGCGTGGTCGGCCGCCGAGCGCAGCAGGCAGTCGGCCGGGGCGTCGGGGGCGTGCGGCTTCGGTTGTTTCCAGCGGACGTCGCCGGTCTCGGCGTCGAGCAGGGCGTACTGGTCGCCCTGGGAGCCGTAGAAGGTGACGACGCCCTCGGGGACGGCCGTGGCGGCGTCCTGCGTGCTGTCGGGGACGGACGCCGACTCGCCGGTGCCCGTACGGGTCCGCCAGAGCTCCTTGCCGGTGTCGGCGGCCAGGGCGTACACCGTGTAGCTGAACCGGGGGCCGGCCGCCGTCTCCCCCTCCTCGGCCTCGTAGGCGTAGACGTGAGCGTCGGTGGTGCCGATGAGCGCGCCCTCGCTGCTGCTGGAGGAGCCGTCGGGTGTGGGGTCGACGGGCCGGTCCCAGGTGGTGCGGCCGTCGGCGAGATCGAAGCGGGTCGCCATGAGGCCGGAGCCGGCGCATACGAGAGAGGTGTCGACGGCCGCGCAGCCCGCGAGAGCGCTGCCGGTGCCGCCCAGGATGCGCTCGCTGCCCTTGGGGGCCTTCGCGGCGGTGGCCCAGGGCTTCCAGCCGTCGGGGAGGTCGCTGCGGGCCGCTGCCGAGGGGCCGGGATCGCTGTCGCGGGAGAGGGCGACGGTGAGGACCACGGTGGTGGCGGCCAGTACGGCGGCCACGGCCGCCCCGGCTGCCGCGGTGAGGAGGTAGCGGCGTCTGCGTGCGCCGCGCGGCCCGGTGGGCTCGGGGGGCGGGTCGGCGAGCGGGGTGTCGCGCGGTGACGTGGCCGCGGGGACACGCCGGGGAGGAACGGTCCTCGGCTCGTCGGCGGCCGGGGGCGGGGCGGCCGGGCCCCCGTCGCGCAGCAGGGTCAGGAGTTCGTCGGCACTCACGCGGGACTTGGGGTGCTTCTCCAGGCAGAGGCGTACGAAGGGGAGCAGTTCGTCCGGTACGCCGGCGAGGGCCGGTTCGCCCTCGACGACCCGGACGGCCGTCTCGTAGGGGCTCGGGCTGTCGAAGGGGCCGCGGCGGGTGGCGGCGTAGGCGAGGACCGAGCCGAGGGAGAAGACGTCGGCGGCCGGGCCGACGTCCTGCGGGGAGGAGAACTGCTCCGGGGACATGAAGGGCGGGGTGCCCATGACACGCCCGGTCTGGGTGAGGACGTCGGCGGCGGCGAACTCGGCGGCGCGGGAGATGCCGAAGTCGATGACGCGGGGGCCGTCCTCGGCGAGCATCACGTTGGCCGGCTTCAGATCGCGGTGGACGACTCCGGCGCGGTGGATGTCGCGCAGCGCCTCGGCGAGGCCGGCGGCGAGTTCCCGCAGGCGGGGTGCGGAGAGCGGGCCGTGCTCGCGGACGTGGGTGCCGAGGTCCGCGCCCGGTATGTAGAGCGTGGCCATCCAGGGGCGCGACGCGTCGGCGTCGGCGTCCACGACGGGGGCCGTGAAGGCACCGCTGACCTGTCGGGCCGCGGACACCTCGCGGCGGAAACGGGCGCGGAACTCGTCGTCGTCGGCGTACTGGCCGTGCACCACCTTGACGGCGAGGCGACGGCCGGAGGCCGAGCGGGCCAGGTAGACCACACCCATGCCGCCGGAGCCGAGGCGGTCCTCGATGCGGTAGCCGCCCACCTCCGCCGGGTCAGAATCGCGCAACGCCATCCCCGTACGTTCCCCCCGTCACGCACTGCCCCGTCGGGAGGAGGGTATCCGCATCCCCCTCGGGCCCGTGGCACCGGCCCAGGAGGGGCGTTTCCGGGCCGTTCAGAAGCTGATGGAGTTGACCGTCTCCGCTATCGAGTTGAGGAAGCGTTGGATGGACGGGGCCATGCCGGTCGAGGCGAGGAAGAAGCCGAAGAGGATCGCCACGATCGCGGGGCCTGCCTTGATGGATCCCCCTCTCAGCAACACCACAAGGATGATCGCCAACAGCAGCACCACAGACAGTGAAATGGCCACAACTGATCACACCCTCGGTCGGTCCGCTCTACCGGCCGGGGGCGCCACTGCGCGCACCCCGCCAGAACCATCGTGCCACCAACGAGGCCGGGCTATGCGGCCGGTGACGCATCGACCGCCCCGGTGTCGTCCGGGCCCGTGTACGTCGCGTGCGGGAGGGGACCCGACGGCGGTGACTCGTACGGCAATTCGAAGTGCCACCCGCACAGGGAATTCGTCCGGATCGTTTCCGTCTCCACACAACGCGTTCGCAGCTAATTCGAATTATTGCCCAAGGCTCCTCAACAACCCTGTGGAGAGGCTCCCGAAGAGCGCTGGAAGCGGACATTCCACTGGAGTCGCCTGCTGGTCTTATGCACTGCTTAGTCCGGAAGTATCCCGACAAGCAGGGCACCTGTGACGGACGCAACCCGGTATCGAAGATGTGTTGGTCATCACGCCGACAGTGACGTCAACTACCTGAAATCCGGGGTACCCACAGCGAATAGCCAGGAATCACGTCCGGCGTTTTACGAATAGCCGCAGGGAAGGCTAGGGTGCCTCAGATGTTCCACGCTGCCTCGTCCCCCGCAAGCGCAGCGAGGTCCCGGATCGTCTCCCCGAGTTCCTGGTGGGAGGGTCTGTGACGAACTCGCTGCGACCGAACGGCGACCGCAAGGCGCCACTTCCCCCGGCACAGTCGCCGGCCGGCGGAGTGCCGAGCCCGCGCTCGCCGCAGAGCCCCCAGAAGAAGCAGAACGGCAAGCAGCGCGACGCGTTCTTCGACAACGCGAAGTACCTCGCGATCGTGCTGGTGGCCATGGGGCACGCCTGGGAGCCGCTCAAGGGCGACAGCCGGATACTCGAGGCCGCGTACCAGGTCGTCTACGCGTTCCACATGCCGGCGTTCATCCTCATCTCCGGCTACTTCTCGCGCAGTTTCGACATGCGGCCCGACCGGCTCAAGCGCCTGATCACCGGCGTGGCCGTGCCGTACATCATCTTCGAGACGGCCTACCCGCTCTTCAAGCGGTGGATCGACGACGACCCGGGCCAGGACATCAGCCTCCTCGACCCGTGGTACCTGACCTGGTTCCTGGTCGCGCTGTTCATCTGGCGGCTGACCACCCCCATCTGGAACATGGTGCGCTGGCCGCTGCCGCTCGCGCTCGGCCTCGCGATGCTGGCCACCGTCACCCCGGAGATCGGTGACGACCTGGACCTCCAGCGCGTCCTGCAGTTCCTGCCGTTCTTCGTGCTGGGCCTGGTGATGAAGCCCGCACACTTCCACATGGTGCGCCGCCGTTCGGTACGGATCGCCTCGGTGCCGGTGTTCGCCGCCGCCCTGGCCTTCAGCTGGTGGGCCGTGCCGCGCATGAATACCGCGTGGTTCTACCACCGTGACGCCGCGCAGGAGCTGGGCGCGCCGTGGTGGGCCGGCCCGGTGATGGTGCTCGCGATGTTCGGCTGCTCCCTGGTGCTGACCGCCTGCTTCTTCGCCTGGGTGCCGCGTCGCCACATGTGGTTCACCGCGCTCGGCGCGGGCACGCTCTACGGCTACCTGCTGCACGGCTTCCTCGTGAAGGCCGGCGACTACCAGGGCTGGTTCGAGGCGAGCTGGTTCCACCAGCCGGCCGGGCAGATCGCCGTGACCGTCCTCGCGGCCGCCGTCGTGACGGTGCTGTGCACCAAGCCGGTGCAGCGCATGTTCCGGTTCGCGATGGAGCCGAAGATGGCGTGGGCCTTCAAGCGGGACGCGGCCGAGCTGGCCCGCGAGCGCCAGGGCGCCGAGCGGCGCGAGCGCGAGAAGGTGGCCGTGGGCTGACCCCACCTGTCCACGTACGGACGGCCCCGCACTCATCGGAGAGTGCGGGGCCGTCTGCTTGCCGACATAGCGGGGCGGAGGAGCTAGCTGCCCTTCAGGTGTCTCATCAAGCGCTCGAAGTCCTGCCAGCCCGACAGGTCGGACGGGTTGCCCGGAAACGCGTAGTACAGAGCAGGACGCGTTTTCGGGCCCAGCTCCCGCGGGGCCAGGGCAAGGGGGGTGCGGCGGGCCCGGTCGCCCGGCATCTCGCGGACCTCCTCGGCGCCCAGGACGAAGGCGTAGGGCACGCCGGGGCCTTCGAAGCGGGGTGGGACGGACAGGTCCCGGCGCGCCCGGCGGATCTGGACCAGCATGGACTGCAGATCGTGCCGGGTGGCCAGGGCCTCCGCAGCGGCGACCACGGCGTCCGTCGGGACCTGCTCGCCCGGTCCGTAACCGAAGACCATCGTGACGTCCTCTTCGACACCGGCCTGCGTCCGGGTGACGCGAACCGTCGCGAGACCGGGACGTTCCGGGGTACCGACGACCACCAGCCAGGTCGGCTCGGGTGCTCGCTCATGGGCCACATCGGTCAACTGCCGCAGGGACCATGGGAGGTTGGCGGGCTCCTCGGTGCCCCAGCCGGCCGGAGGCTCACCGGTGACCTCCTGCCAGACGGCTTCCACGGCACCGCCGAGAACGAGCCGGTCGTCGGCCGGGTGGACCGCGCGGAAGGAGATCGCCAGCTGGCGCTCACCCGTGTCACCGGTGCCCTGCTGGAAGGACGCGGCGATGGGCGTACGCGGATCCTCGGGGGTGGCCTCCGGCGAATCGGCCGTCACGAACAGGCCGTTGCTCCACCGCAGGACCGCTCCGGTCAGACCGTCGTAGTAGCCGTCCCGCTCGTCCTGCACCACCCAGCGGGAGGGCCAGCCCGGCAGGCTGCCCCGGACCGCCGGGGAGAGGCGGGTGCCCGCCGGGGTGACGATCTGCAGGCCTAGGCCTGCGTTCGCGACAGCCCGGAAGGCATCCGACAGCCAGGCCGTCATCGCGACCACGGGGCGGTCCTGGATGACGACGGCGACCTTGTCGGTGAGCACGTCCACGGCGGGCTGGGCGGCGGCCGGAGCCGGCGCCACCGTCATCCCGTCCGTCTTGACCACGGCCAGCGACCACGCGGTCTGCGGCGGCCAGGCCGTGCCACCGACCAGCGTGGCGATGCGGGCGGCGAACGTTCCGGCGAGCTCCTCGGCCTCCTTGACCCCGGTCGTGGCACGGGCCTCGGTCCACCAGTACGGCACCTCGGGCTCGCGCGCCCCGAGCAGCCGCTCGGCCTCTCCCCTGACCTGCACGAGCAGCGGCGCCTCGACGGAGACGAGCGGCCGGCCCTGTGGGTCGCAGAGCTGCACCACAGCCCCTTCGCCCTCGGTACCCACCAGCAGATCGGGGCCGCCGGAGAGCAGGCCCGCGAGGACACTGAGCGGGTCGGGCATCTTCTTCGTGAGGGCGATGACATCCTTCGTCACGCGTTTACCTCGTCCCCTCGTAGACGGTCTGGATGAGCCGACTCGGTTCGCCCCTGCGGACCAGCACGCCGCGGCCGGGCGGCTGGTGACTGGCGTACACGCCGGAGAAGAGCTGCCCCTCGCTGCGGTCCCCCGCCATCACCAGCGCCGAGGCGCCGGACTCGTGCAGACCCTGCAGCAACGGCTCGTACATGCCCCGGGAGGCCCCCGCGACCCGGCGGGTGAGGACGAAGTGCAGTCCGATGTCGACGGCCGACGGAATGTACGGCACGAAGGGCGCCAGCGGCTGCTGCCCTGCGGTGGTGAGGACGTCGTAGTCGTCGACGAGGATCACGATCCGCGGGCCGGAGAAGCTGCCCGGTTCCAGGTCGGCGCCGTCGGCGGATTCGTCGGGTAGCCGCTTCTCCAGTTCGGCGGCGATGCCGGCGGCGAGGCCGGCGCACAGCTTGGTGTTGTAGGCGTAACCGCCCCGGTACTCCTCCGGGATGACGCCGCGCAGGCCACGGCGCGGGTCGAAGACGCCGAAGACCAGTTCGTGGTCGCCGTAGCGCTCGATCAGGCTCCGGGCGATCACCTTGAGCAGGTTGGTCTTGCCGCACTCGCTGTCGCCCATGATCAGCAGGTGCTGGTCGCGGTGGAAGAGGTCGAGCAGGACGGGGGCAAGCTTCGTCTGGTCCAGGCCGATCGGGACGCGGCGCGGTTCGGCGGCGGGGCCGGGCAGCTGGCGCGCCTCCAGGACGTGCGGCAGCACGCGAACGGGCTGGGCGACCTCGCCGGTCCAGGTGGCCCGGATCGTGCGGGCGGTGGTCTCCAGGACCGCGCCGAGGTCGGCGGTGTCGGCGAGGCCGTCGGTGCGGGGCAGGGCGACCTGGGCGAAGAGCTTGCGGTCGAGGAGGACACGCCCCTTCTCTTCGGGTGAGAGGGTCTCGCCGAGCTTGCGGTCGATACTGGACTCGCCCGGGTCGTTCAGGCGCAGTTCCACTCGAGTGCCGAACTGGGACTGGGTGGCGATACGCACGTCGTTCCAGCGCAGCATGCCGGCGACGACGTGGATGCCGTAGCCGCTGCCCCGCTTGAGGATGTCCACGACCGGGTCGTCGAGGTCCTCGAAGTCGTCGCGCAGCGCGCCGAACCCGTCGATGAGCAGCACGATCTCGGTGCTGGCCAGTTCGGGCAGCCGGCCCGCGGCCCGCAGGGGGCGCAGTTGCTCCAGCGAGTCGATGCCGTGCATCCGGAACAGTTCCTCGCGCTGGTCGAGCATGGCGCGCACCGAGTCGATGGTGCGGGCGGCGCGCTCCCGGTCCGCGCGGCCCGCAATCCCGCCGACGTGCGGCAGCCCGGACAGGGCCTGCAGGCCGCCGCCGACCAGGTCGAGGCCGTAGACGCCCACCTCCTGAGGTGTGTGGGTCATGGCCAGGGAGAGCGCGAGTGTGCGCAGCAGGGTGGTCTTGCCGGACTGGGGACCGCCGATGATCGCGGCATGGCCGCCGGCGAGCGTCAGGTCCAGGTACCACTGGCCCTGCCACTGCTTGGTCGGGTCGTCGAGGACGCCCAGGGGCACCTGGAGCGGGCCGCGGCGCTGGGCGAACTGCATGCCGCGCGGACCCACCTCGACGGCACCGGCGACCTTGTCGAGCGGGACCGCGGCGGGCAGCGGCGGAAGCCAGATCTGGCGGACCGAGCGGGCACCGGAGCGCTCCAGCTGGTCGATCATCACCCCCATCTCCGTGGGGCCGGTCTCCCGGCGCCGCATCTGCGGCTCCTCGGGGGAGGCGCTGTCCTCCCGGCCGAGCGTGTTGTAGGCCTCGTACTCCAGGACGAGTGGCCCGGTGTCCTCGGTCTCCCGCCGGACGGGGCCTCGGTAGGCGCCGGAGACATAGCCGGCCTTGAACCGCTCGTAGTGGCTGGTGTCGACCTTGAGGTAGCCGAAGCCGGGCAGCGGGGGCAGGTGGAAGGCGTCCATGGTGTCCAGGACGGTGCGCGATTCGTCCGGGGAGAAGGTGCGCAGGCCCAGCCGGTACGACAGGTAGGTCTCCAGCCCCTTCAGCTTGCCCGCCTCGATGCGCTGGCTGGAGAGCAGCAGGTGCACGCCGATGGACCGGCCGATACGGCCGATGGACAGGAACAGGTCGATGAAGTCCGGTTTGGCGGTGAGGAGTTCGCCGAACTCGTCGATCACGACGAAGAGGTGGGGCAGCGGCTCCAGGTCGGGACGCCTCTCGGCGCGCAGCGCGGCGTAGTGGCCGATGTCGGCGACGTTGCCCGCGTCCTTGAGCACCTGCTGACGGCGCTTGACCTCGCCCGCGAGGGAGGCGTGGACGCGTTCGACCAAGCCGGCCTGGTTCTCCAGGTTGGTGATGACGCCGGAGACGTGCGGCAGGTTCGCGAACGGAGCGAAGGTGGCGCCGCCCTTGTAGTCGACGAGGACCATGGCCAGGTCCTCCGGCGGGTGGGTGGCGACCAGGGCCAGGACCAGCGTGCGCAACAGCTCGGACTTGCCGGAGCCCGTGGCGCCGACGCACAGGCCGTGCGGTCCCATACCGAGTTCGGAGGATTCCTTCAGGTCGAGGAGCACCGGTTCCTTGGCGTCGCTCACGCCGATCGGCACCCGCAGGAAGGCCCGTTCACCGCGCGGGGCCCACAGGCGGCTCAGGTCGAGTCCGGCGACGTCGTCGATACCGAGCAGTTCGGCGAAGTCGACAGGGCCGGAGAGCGGTGCGTCGGCCATCGACTCCGCGGACAGGCGGAGCGGGGCGAGCATCCGGGCCAGTCCCTCGGCGAAGGGGACGCCGATCTCGTCGACCGTCCCGTGCGCGCTGATGGGCTCCTTCGCGCGCAGGTCCTCGATGACGACGCGCTCGCCGTCGACCGTGATGCGGACACCGACGCTGCCGGGCTCCTGCACGCGCTGGTCGAGCAGGTGCAGCACGGTGACGCTCATATCGCGCAGGCCCACCGCGTCGTCGGGTCGCGGCAGGTCCACGGCGTCGCCGCCGTGCGCGTCGGCCACGACGAGCAGCCGGGAGGTCATGGCCAGGGCGTCCTTGTCGGACAGGCCACGGCGCACCTCGGCCGCGTACGAGGCACGGCGGCGCAGTTCGGTGCCGATCTGCCGGGCCAGCTGCGGCAGGGAGGGCGCGATCCGGCGAGCGGCGACGGGGCCGTCGAATTGCTCGCTTTCGAGCAGATGCGGCAACCACTTGACCCATTCCCAGTCGCCGATCCGGTCGCCGGGTACGGCCAGCGCCATGGCCACGTCGTCGGGCGCGTGGGTCGCCGCGGCCTGTGCGATCAGCGCGCGGGCGACCCGGAGGGTGTCCTCGCGGTGGCCGATGACGGTGATGCTGCCGACGCGGTCGAGCGGGACGGTGAGCGGGAGTTCGGTTCCGTTCCCGAAGCGGGCGACGAGGGCGGATGCCTCGTTCAGCATGAACTCGTCGGGCGGGGTGAGCACGGACGATCCCGGCGGGGCCACCTTCAGATCGCGCACCGGCATCTCGCCGGTGCCGACGCGTACCCGCAGGAAGTCCGCGTCCGTTCGGCGCCGCTCCCACAACCGGGCCGGGTCACGCACGATGTCGTAGAGCGCGTCCGGCGGGGGGCTGAGCACCTGGGTGTTCTCACGCCGCTCCCGCTCCTCCTTCGACAGCTCCTCTCGCAGGTCCTCCAGGTAGGAGAGGTAGGCCTCGCGGTGGGTACGGCGCGTGCGCTGGGCCTTTCCTCGCTGGGAGAAGACCATGACGAGGGAGCCGAGGATGGTGACGACGAGGATGATCGCGCCCAGCCCCGCGAACTGGCTGTTGCGCACGACCGTCATCATCACGACGGAGGACATCACACCCGCGACGGGCAGCAGCGCGGTCGCTATCGAGCCGGATTTGCCGTCCGGCAGGTTGGGTGGCGCCTCGATGGTGCGCGCTTCGGGGGCGGCCGGGGGCCGTGTGGTGCGGGCCGGCCGGTGGATCAGTCGGGTGCTCATCGTTGTTGCCTTGTCCTCTGAGTCCTCGGGTTCCCTTCGTGCGCGGGAGACTTCAGCGGCGCCTGTGGGAGAGCTGGAAAGCCTCCGCTGCCAGGCGGGCGGCGGCCTCCCGGGTGTCTCGCGCGAGCAGCTCGGTGCGGATGGTGCCGCCGGCGGCCAGATGCCGGTCGTAGGGCAGGATCCGTACGCTCGCCCCGGTCGCCTTCAGCTGCTCGGCAGCCTTCTCCAGGTCGATTCCGGTGTGCGGCACGGTCTCGGTGAGCACGACGACGGTGGAAGTGGTGATGTCCCGGGGCAGGCCGCGCATCCATTCCAGGACCGCGTGCGTGCTCGCGATTCCCTCGAGTGTCGCGGGCATGGTCAGGATGCGGGCCTGGGCGGCGGACAGGGCAGTGCGGGCGACCTCGGCGGGCAGCGTCTCGCAGTCGGCCACGGTCACGCCGAAGTAGCGGCGCATCGCCACCATGATCCGCTCGTACCCCTTGGTGTCGAGCATGGCCCCGACCTGCCCCTGACTGCCGGGCAACAGCCAGGCGTTCTCGGGGAGTTGCACCAAGTATCCGGTGATGTCGAGGAGCGTCATCTGGGGCTCGACGACATCGGCGAGATCGCCGGTGGTCCAGCGCAGGCTCTCCGCGCCGAGCCTCAGGGGCAGCGAGCCGAGCGCGGGATCAGCCTCGATGGCGAGGACCGGATCCTGGCGGTAGTGGGCGTAGGTAGCTGTGAGCAGCGCGGCGACCGTCGTCTTGCCCGAGCCACCGCGGATGGAGGTCACCGCGATCTGCCGCCCGGTGGTGACCGGCTGCTGCAGTGTCTCGGCGGTGGCGGTGGTCTCGGCGACCTCACGGGACGCCGAGGACGCGATGATACGGCGTACGGCACGCAGGGCGCGGGCGGCGAACGGCTCTCCGCGCCGGGGCCCCTTGTCCGCGCCGAGGAGCTTCTTCTCGACGACCGGGCGGCTGTCGGGGGCGGAGCGTGAAGTGCGGGCGCGCGGGGCGGGGGCAGGCTCCGCGTACTGCTGCGGCTGGTTGTGGTTGTGGTTCGGGTTCTGCTGAGCGGACTGCGTCTGCGTCTGGCCGGAGGCCTGCTGCTGGGCGGCGTACTGCTCGGCGTAGGCCTGCTGTTCGGCGTAGGCCTGCTGCTGCGCATGGGCTTGGTGGGCATAAGCCTGGTCGGGGTACGGCTGCCGGCCCTGCTGCGGGTAGCCCTGCTGTTGAGCGGCGTACTGCTCGGCGTACATCGGCTGTTGCGCGTATTGCTGGTCCGAGGGGACGGGCTGCTGGTACTGCTGCGGGTAGCCGTAGGCCGGTGTCGGTCCTTGCCCCTGCCCCTGGGGGTACTGACCGGCCGCGCCGTCCTGCGCTTCCTGGGTCGCCTGTGGTGTCTGTCCGCGCTCTTGCACGGCACGCTGCTGAGGCGGGCCGCCCCTCAGGTCGCGCAGCACGTCGTTCTGCCAGTTGTCCCCGCTCGGCATGTCGCCCTTCTCTCCTGCCACACCCCGCCTTGCCGTTCCGCGGGAGCGACAGCTGGTGCGCGTCTGGTCTTCGCAGCCTCAGAACTTGTTGAGCAACTGCCCGTAGATGCCGAACGCCCCGATGGCGAGCGGGAAGAGCCCGATCACGCCCAGGGACTCGATCAGGTCGGCGAACCTGCGCAGCCGGACCCGTACGTGATCGGGCGGCTCGATGCCGAGAACCAGCAGCGGCAACAGTGCCGCGGCACCCAGCAGCACCAGGGCTCCGGCGCCCCCGGCATGGTCCAGCCACAGCACCGCGAGGCGCACGACGAGGACCGCCACCGCAGCGAAAAGCGCCACGACCTCGGCGACCAAAGGGAAGGCCCGGGCCCGGGACAGCAGCACGACGGCCACGAGGGAGGCGAGGCCGACCGTCCAGACCGTCGGTTCCTTCGCGGTGGTCAGCATCCAGCCGCCGAGGGCGGCCGACGCCGCGGTGACGATGGTGGCGAGGGCGAGCCCGCGGTGGGTGGCGGCGAGGGCGTTGGCGACCTGGTGGCGGCTCACGGACGTCCCCGTTGAGCGTTTGTCGTCCAGCGCGGTGAGTCCGGAGGCCATCAGTGCGAACCGGGGCAGCAGCCCGAGCAGGATGATGGAGACCACAGCCATCACGGCGCCGATCCGGTCCGCCCGGTCCTGGAGGAGGGCGACCGCCTCCCACACCAGGGCGATGACCACGATCGCCCCGGCCCCGATCAGCCCGCCCTTGCCGAGCGGCGAGCAGTAGGACAGCAGCACGAGGGTGATCACGAGTGCGGCGGCGACCCCGGCCAGCCGGGCCGTTCCACCCCAGTCGTAGGCGTCGGCGGCGGTCCAGGCGGTGAGCAGGCCGAGCCCGCCGGAGGCCAGCAGCAGAGCGGTGGCCAGGCCCTGGTTGCCGTCGCCGATCCTGGCGATGGCCGCACCGGCGACAAGGAACAGCACGGTGACGACCGCGAGCCCCGTGGTGAGGGACTCCAGTGAGAACTCCTGCCGGGCCAGGACGGCCGCGGCCACGGCGAACACCACGGTGGCCACGCCGGCGCTGATGCGGCGGGCGGCCGGGCGCCAGCGCCAGGTCCGCAGGTCGAGGTCGTCCGCGACCTGGTCGGTGACGTCGTGCACGACCGGAGCCGGCGGCGCGGCATGGGCCCGCACGAGGCGGAGCACGGCGCCGTCGGGCACCTCGGCCGAGGACAGCGTCGCGTCATGGGGCAGCGCCGAGCCGTCGGAGGTGATCAGCTGCCGGGTGGTCGGCCGGGCGGCGGCCCGGTCGTCCAGCAACTGGAGTATGTCGGGAAGCAGTTGGCCGATCGGCGTGTCGGACGGGAGTACCAGGTCGGCTCGTCGTCGCTCGCCGATCAGGGTGACCCGGCTCAGCTGGGTCCGGGACATCGTTGCTGCACTCACCACTCGCCGGAACCTATCATCGCGTCGTTTCGGCCACGGCCGCGCTCCGATCCGGTCGCGCCGACCGCACCCACCCCGTTCACTGCTTCTCCGCACCCTTGCCGCCAGCACCGCTCGCGGAGGCGCTGGGCGTCGGGTTGTACAGCTGCTCCTGCTGCTGTTGCTGCTTCCTCTCCTCCGCCTTCTGCTTCGCCAGCGTGGCTTGCAGGAAGGACCAGCCGATACAGCCGGCGCACAGTACGGCGGCGATCGCGATGCCCGCGAACATCTTGCCGAACCGCTCGTCCGCCGTCCGCCGTGCGCGCTGCGCACCGAACAGCAGTGCGTCGCGCATCCGGCGCCGGCGCACCGCCACCGACTCCAGCAGCTGGCTGTCGTAGTCCCGTGCCATTCAGTCGTCCTGTGCTCTGTTGGTGCGTGGTCAGTCGGCCGGGGCCAGACCGAGGTGCTTCCGCATGGCGGCGTACTTCTGCGTGAGCCGCCGGGCGGTGTGCTCGTCGAGTGCGGCGAGGCGGTGGGGGTCGGCGTTGTGCGCGAGGTCGGCCGACTTGACCAGCCGGGCGCCCGGTGTGGCCAGGATCCGGCGGGCGTACGCCTCCGGTTCCTCACCCGGCCGCTTGGTCATGGCTCGTACGACGTCCTTGGTGTGCTGCGTGAGCGCGGCCGCGTCGAGCCACTCCTCGCTGAGGACGCCGTCCTCCAGCGCGTCGTGCAGCCAGGCGGCGGCGACCAGCTCGTCGCTTCCGCCCCGGGCACGAACGCCCTCGGCGACGGCCGACAGATGCTCGGCGTACGGCCGTCCGGCCTTGTCCGTCTGTCCGGCGTGCGCGGCGCGAGCGACGGCCTCGACCTCGTCGAGACCCATCATCTGCTGCATGCCGATCCCCCTAGCTTCGCTTTCGCAACATAGGACATGAACGTGGCGCGAGTACAACCGGGGTGCAACGGGCCCCCGAGTGTTCTCACACCCCTCCGGACAGCCCCGTCACGATCATGAAGAGCACCCACAGCACAGGGATCAGGGCGATGTACGCGCGGGGTCGTCGGCGTACCGGCACGCCGGGGTCGTAGCGCGGGCCGAGCGTGCCCGGTCCCGGCGCGGGGAGCTTCTTCACCTTCCGCACTGCGAGGACGTTGCGGAGCAGCGTCAACGGCGCGAAGACGAAGAGGGAGAGGGGACTCCACCAGCCCCAGGCGAGGGTGTGAGCGGTCAGCGCCCGGTACACGGCCAGCCCGCACGTCATGCACATCGGGCCGTCCGTCTTCCGGAAGCCCATGAGGACGACGAGGCCTCGGTGAGCGCGGAAAGCGACGTCCGCGGCGGGAGAACCTCCGCAGAACCTGCACATCGGGAGGGCCGGATCCGGGGGTTCCGGAAGGTCCGGATGCGGCAGGCGGCGGACCTGGCCGATGTCGGGCGCCGGCGCGTCGACCCGGGAAGGGGGCTGCGCGGCGGCAGGGTCCGTGTACCAGGCGCGCAGCGAATGGGCGACGGCGTCCAGGAGGCCGCTCTGCAGAGCCTTGTCGATGATCCCGTCGCAGAATTTCTCCCCGCGCACCACGGCGGTGGCGGCCCGCACGGCGTCGGCGGGCCGCAGTCCGCCCTGCGGCGGGAGCGTGGGCATGGGGTTGTCCATCCACCGGTGCTCGGGCGTGACGGCACCGACGCGATGGAGGGCGTGGACGGCCCGGTCCACCCCCTTGCTGTATTTGGGGAACGGCACGTGGAGGGCACCGCTCGGCGACTTCTGCCCACCGCCCCATTGCACGTCCCGGTCCTCGTCCGTGAGCGCGTCGAAGGCGTCGGCAAGTTCCCGCCACGCCTCGGGGTCGTCACGGTCGAGCTGAGTGAGGAGACGCTGGTCGTCGGCCGGGGTGACGATGCGGGCGAGTTCCTCGACGGCTTCGGCGCCGAGGGCTTCGGTGACGGGTCCGACGCCGGGTTCGTGGCTGAGCAGGTGGAGGACGCCGAGGGGCGTGAGCCCGCGGTCACGGGCCTCGCGGATCCGGCGGTACCACTCCATGCCCGCTTCGTAGGCACTGGTGCTGCTGGCACTGCGGTTGATCCACTCGACGTCACCGGCGTCCGCGTCCGCCCAGGCATATCCGATCACCTCTCCGTCGAGGGCGGTGACGGCGATGTAGTGCACGGGGTTGGTCACGCTGTTGTCTCATGGGTTCTCATCCGGAAGCGGGCGGGTCAGCTGGTCGCCCGTCGCAAGGGAATTGCTGGCAGCGGCGCTCGGGCCTGGCTGGAGGTTGCCGTACGTCTCGACGAAGGCCGGTGTGTCTTTTTCCCTCGTCGACCGGCTGATCCAGAGGGTTCCGCAGTTCATGAGCAGCGGCGTCGTCCTTACCGGCCGGGCTCAGCCACCAGAGGCCTGCTCCTTGAGAACGGCAAGCGTCGGGGCCTCAGAGAGAGAGCCCGGAACTGCGTGGCTCTGCTTGCCGTCCTTCACGCCGCGCGCCAGCTCGGCGAGTAGGGCAGTGGGAGCGAGCTGCCGGTCCTTGCCTGCGCGCAGAGCCCGCACCCACCTACCGCCGGCATTTACGGCGTTGGCCGACAGCCCCGGCGGCACGACCCAGCCAGCCGCATCGTCCTCGTCGTTGGCCCAGACGTAACCGATGACAGTGCCTGTACTGTCGGCGACGCTCAAGTAGACGACGGGCCCATCCGTGGTGACGCTGTACGTCTCCGGGCCTGCCACCTGCTTGAACTGCAGGTTTTCTTCGAAGCGTGACGTGATTGGTTTCTCGCTGCTCATGAAGTCCATTCTCCTGTGTGTCGGCACGGCCCGCGACTAAGTCTCTCCGGAGGCGTGCGCTAAGGCCGCCTCGGCAAGACCTCTCCATAGACGTGCCACTTGCCGGCCGTGTCCTGGAAGACGCGCGTCACCTTGTACTGCGAACCGCGAGCGAGCAACAACTCCCGCTCGCCCTTGTTGAGGGAGATGTGGTCGATCCATAGGGCCGGTGTGCCCTTCGGTACCCGGAGGTGCATGATCATCGGCTGGTGGTCGAAGGCTGCGGTCTTGCCGAGCGACGTGGAGGTGAACCCATCGTCCGTGAAGGTTCTACCCTCCATGTCCAGTAGCGAGTTCACCTCTTTGAGGACGTGGTCGTATTCCGTCCCTCGGACGACCATGACGTCCTCGGGGACAGGACGGCCGCCCATGACACGGTCCATGTCGTCGACGAGCTCCTGAACCTGGGGCTTCAGGGGCACGTCGATGTTCCGCAGCTGGCCGTTGATGCTCTTGTAGTAGAAACTGCTGTACCTCTCCAGCGCCCCCATGGGCTTGGAGTCGAGGTTGTCCAGGAAGTCGTTCCAGTACGTGTCGCCGTATGCCTTGCCCGCTTCGTCGCTGGTGCTGGGGTAGGGGTTGGTGCCCCGCTCCAGCTCCGCCGTGGCCACCGCGTGCCGCTCCGCGTCGGTGGCCAGGTCGTCGAAGTCGTCCGCCGACATGATCGGCTTGTACTCGAACGGCTCTCCGGCCCCTCTGTGCCCCGGTACGTCAGTGCCCTGGTGTCCCGAAGTCACCGGCGTGTCGGTGCCGTGATGTGCAGCGGCGTCCGCCACTCCGTGGCCGACGTCCGTATGGTCGCCGGTGTGCACCGCGTCGTCCCCGTGTCCGGCGCTGTGCGAGGCATCGTCGGCGTGACCGGCGTCAGGGGCGTCGTAGCCGTGACCACCAGCGCCGGGGATGTCGTGACCGCCTGTGTGCGGCGCGGTGGTCGGGGTCGTGTCGTACGAGGACGGCGGTGGTGTCTGGTCGTACGTCGAGCGAGCCGGTGCGTGATCGTACATACCTGGCGACGGCACCTGACCGTACGTGCCCGGCGGCTGCGGCACGTGGTCATACGCGGACGGGGCCGGCGTCGTGTCGAAGGCACCGCCCGGGGTGTGGCTCGCTGCCGTGGCCGGCGTGGGGACGCTGTAGGGGCCGGCGTTCGGCGGGTTGTAGTGACCGGCTTGGGCCGCGTTGTCCACCGTGTGCACGGCTCCGTTGGCGCCCCCGTGCGCCCCCGCGTACGGGGAGGTCTCGGCGCCCTGTGTCGTCCAGTGAGCCGGAAGCGTCGGCGCGTTCCCGTGCGGGACCGTCGGGCCTGTGCTGTGGGGAACCGGCGTCGCGTCGATGGTGCCGGTGGGCGCGACGAGATTGCCGTTCGGGGCCAGTTGGTGGCCGTCCGGGAGGTGGACCGAGCCGTCGGGGAGGGTGGGGATGTCGATGTTGCCGACGCCCTTCAGGCCCTTGGTGATGTCGCCGATCTTCGACAGGCCGGCACCGGCGCCCTTGGCGATGTAGGTCATCGGGTCGATGACCCGGCCTGCCTTGCCCGCCACCGAGAGGGCCTTGGCGACCGCGCCGGCCTTGCCCGCACCCGCGGCGGCGGCACCCGCACCGCCGGTGAAGACCGTGGTCAGCACGTTGAACGTGACCGCACCCGCCGCACGAGCGGGGTTCTTGCCCCACTCGTCCCAGGCCACCAGAGCCTTGCCCGTCTCCTTCATCGCCGTACGCGACTCACGCAGCCAGGACGGCATGTCCTTGTCCGACGCCGTCCAGAACTGGGCGTTCGCCCCGGGGATCGCGGTGATGACCAGGCCGGTGGCGAGCTGCGCCAGGCCCTTCCAGGCCTGCTTCATCGCATCCCAGCCGCCGAAACCCACCAGCGTGCCCAGGCCCTTGATCGTGCCCCACACGCCGTCGACGATCAGGCCGTCCCACACGAAGGACTTCACCCAGTGGCCGACCTCGTACCACTTGTGCTTCTCCTCCACCGGGTCACCCCAGGGAAGCTTCGCGTTCTTCATGTCCCCGGCGTTGAAGCCGTACTGGTTCTTCTTCTTCGAACCGTCCCCGGCCACCATCTGCGTTCCGCCCCACAGGGCGGTGATCTTGTTGTGGCAGGTCCGCTCCGCCGCCCAGAACGCCGCCACCGTCGCGGTGATGTCGTCCCGCAGCTGATTGTGCTCGTCGACCTTGTCCTCGTCGTACTCCCACTCGTCGTCGTCCTTCACCGAAGTGACAAAGGCTGCGGCATCCGCCTTCAACCGCTTCAGCTTCGCCACCAACGGCCGGACTTCCGTGGCATACGACGACAGCGCACCCGACACGGTCTCCAGATCGTCGGCGAATGCGTCCGCCTTCTCCTTCACCGGCTTCGTCGTGCCGAACAGCTGCTCCGCCTCCGGAGCCCGGTAGTAGGCCGACAGCCCCTGGAAGCGGGAGTGGATGTCACCACCGGTATCCCGGATGTGACCCGCGTCCTTCTTCAGGTCGGCGTAATCCGTCTCCAGCTGCTCCAAGTTCCCCGTGAACTGTGGGATCTTCTCCGGCTGAATCACTTCTTACCGGCTCCCGGCAGATCCACCGGGGGCGCCTTCAGCGTGTTGCGCTGCGCCTCCGCCGCCATCTCCTCGTCACCGTTCAGATATGCCGTGGTCGCATCCACCGCGCCCTGCAACGACTTACCCGCCCGCGCCGCGACGAACTTCAGATCCTTCGCCGCATGCTCCGCGAACTGCGACAACGCGAGAGCCACCAGACCGCCCTGCGCCTTCTCTCCGCCCTCACCGCCACCCTCGGCGGAAACCGTGCCCGCGCTGGACGCCGCCGACGTCAGATGTTCCCCGAACGCCGTCGCATACTTCTCCAGCTTCGACGCCGCGTCACCCGTCGTCGTCAGCACATGAGAAATACCCTGCGGCTTCAAATCCCAGCCGGGCACCACAAACCCCCGTCACACATCACTACCGACTACACCGAACAGAAACGGACACGACAACCAGCGACACTTCAGCCGATGTTGTCCACGGCCGCCTTCGCCCGCTGAATCGTCGACTGCGCCGTCCCGTCGTTCTTCTCCAGCGTCGACTTCAGCAGATGAATGATGTTCTTCACCTCTTGCGAGGCGTTGTTCCACCGCTTTTCCTTGCCGTGGTACTCATCCGCCACACCGTCCGCCGTGAAGTCCGCCATCGCCGCCTTCACCTGCTTGTCACGCTGGGCGATCAACGACTCCAGACGGCCGATCACCACCTGAATGTTGGACTGCGCATCCGTCGACGCACCCAGGTCATACGACCGACGGTCCGAACCCGCGCCTGCCATCACACACCACTCCCCGAAAAACCGAACAGACAGAACCAAGCACAGAAAGGACAGACGGGTCAGCGGAAGCGCGCGGCGTCGAAGTTCGCCGCCGACATCTGCTGACGCGCGTTGTCACCCTGCTCCTGGTCGCCCGAGGAGAACGCCGAGTCCATGCCGGACTGACCGCCCAGAATCGCCGACAGCGACGAGTTCAGATCCGATGCGATCCGGTCCGCCCGCGTCTTGAACTGGTCGAACATCACACGACCAGAACCGTTGAACTTGCCCTCCAGCGGCTGTGCCGCCGCCACCAACTGCCGGACCAGACCACCCAGGTCATCCGTCGAACCACGCGTGTCACGCTGCAACGACGACAGTGTCTGCGCACCCATGTCGAACTTCATCCTGCTGGCTCGCCTCCCCCGTATGGGCCACAACGGCGGCCCTCAAAGCCGCCTCAAGTCTCTCTGTAGTCTCTATCAACACAACAGTTGCCTATGCAATCTAGGTCCGAGCCGCTCACAGAAGCGGCACGGAACCATGACCAAGTGTTGGGTCGGCCGTGCCGTGCGTCAGCGGGCGGACGCCACCGTCATGCCGTCTCGGCAGATCAGCAGCAGGGCCCGGTCGTCGTTGACGTCCTTGGCCACCGCTTCGATGAGGTGCCAGGCGGCGCCGTGGAAGCCGCCTGCGACGTAGCGGTCGGCCTCGCCGGTGAGGCGGTCGATGCCCTCGACGATGTCGCGGTCGGAGGTCTCCACCAGGCCGTCCGTGAACAGCATCAGCACGTCGCCCGGGCGCAGCGAGCCCTTCACGGGGTCGAACTGGGCGCCGTCGTACACACCGAGGAGCGGGCCCTCGGCCGCCTTCTCCTCCCAGCGTCCGGTGCCCGCGCTGAGCTGCAGGCCCGGCGGGTGCCCGGCGGAGTAGAGCTCGTAGTCGCCGGAGTCCAGGTCGAGGACCAGGTGGATGGAGGTGGCGAAGCCCTCGTCCCAGTCCTGGCGGAGCAGGTAGCCGTTCGCGGCGGGAAGGAAGGCGTGCGGCGGGAGGGAGCCCAGCAGGCCGCCGAACGCGCCGGACAGGAGCAGGGCGCGGGAGCCCGCGTCCATGCCCTTGCCGGAGACGTCGGTGAGGACGACCTCGAGCGTACGGCCGCCGTTGGTGCGGGCCGCCACCACGAAGTCGCCCGAGAAGGACTGGCCGCCCGCCGGTCGCAGCGCCATCTCCTGGTGCCAGCCGCCCGGCAGGTCGGGCAGCTTGCTCTGCACCCGGATGCGTTCGCGCAGGTCGAAGAGCATGGTGCCGCCGCGTCGCCAGGGCACACCCACCCGGCTGCGGAACTGGGCCAGCAGCAGCCCGAAGAAACCGCAGGCCGCGACCACCAGCACGATGCCCGGAGTGACCCTCGAGGGCCCCTCCGTGTACGGGCCCAGTTGCACCGACTCCACGATCAGCGCCGTGGCCGCCGCCGCGTACAGGCCGAGCAGGCTCGCCGGGCGCAGCACCAGGCCGCCCACGACGACGGGCAGGACGAGCGCGACCGGCGAGAACCAGACCGAGTTCGCCAGTGTCGCCGCCGCGATCAGCGGCACGGTCAGGAGCAGACCGGCCAGGGCGATCCAGTCCGAGCCGTCACCGCGGAAGTAGTCCACGGCGGCTCGGCGCAGGCCGACGCGGGCCCGGTGCCACTGCTTCTTCAACCGGGCCGTGAACGTGTCGGCTTCCGCGCGCCGCTCTCGTCCTGATGCCATTAGTTCGGGACCCTATCCATCGGACCGGCTGCTTGGCACGGGAGGTCCCACTTGTCCCCCGTCCGAGGGCCGAGATCACAGTGAACTTCACAGCGCGCCGCCTCGCCGCCACCTGCGAGAAATTTGCTCGCTCGTCCCGCATCGCCCTGGTAGGCATGGTTCATGGTGACTGACGCGACCGGCTCCGCGTACGACCTGCGGGTGCTGCGGCGGGATGATTGGGACAAGTGGTACGAGACCCTGATCCGGGGCTTCGGCGGGGTGCCGGAGTCCGCCGAGGAACGGGAGTTGTGGAACTCGCTGACCGAATTTGACCGTTCACTCGGCGTCTGGGACGGGGACGAGTGCGTGGGGACGGCCGGGGCGTTCAGTTTCCGGCTCACGGTGCCCGGCGGCGCCGCGGTGCCGGCCGCGGGCGTCACCATGGTCAGCGTGGCCGCCACGCATCGCCGGCGCGGGGTTCTGACGTCGATGATGCGGCGGCAGCTGGACGACGTCCGTGCGTGGGGTGAGCCGCTGGCCGTGCTCACGGCCTCCGAGCCGGCGATCTACGGGCGGTTCGGATACGGGAGTGCCACCTTCCAGTTGAACGCCGAGATCGACACGACCCGGGTGCGGCTCACGTCGCTGCCGGCGGATACGGATGCCGTGCGCGTGCGGTACGCCGTTCCGGCCGATGTCCTCGACGTGTGCGAGGCGGTGTACGCCAGGCTGGTTCCGGCGCGGCCCGGGATGCTGGCCCGGCAGCCCGGCTGGGAGCGGCTCGGGCTGCTCGATCCGGAGAGCGAGCGGGAGGGGGCGTCGCCGCTGCAGTGCGTCGTCGCCGAGCGGGACGGCGAGACGGTCGGGTACGCGCGGTATCGCATCAAACCGGGCTGGGAGGCCAGCGGGCCCAACGGCACGGTGATTCTGGAGAACTCGGCCGCGCTGGACCCCGCGGCGGACGCTGCGCTGTGGCGGTTCCTGTTCGGTATCGACCTGACGTCGTCGCTGGTGGTGCGGGGGCGGGGCCGGCCGGTGGACGACGCGTGGCGGCACTGGGTGTCCGACATCCGGCGGTGCCGGCCGCGGTTGGGGGACTCGCTGTACGTACGGCCGGTGGAGCTGGGGGCCGCGCTGGCGGCGCGGACGTATCAGGCGCCGGTGGATGTGGTGTTCGAGGTGGAGGACGCGTTCTGTCCCTGGAACGCCGGGCGTTGGCGGCTCAGCGGGGACGCGAAGGGGGCGTCCTGTGAGCGTACGGCGGATGCGGCGGATGTCGCCCTGTCCGTGCGGGAGTTGGGGGCGGCGTATCTCGGGGGTGTGTCGCTGGCCTCGCTGGGAGCGGCGGGGCGTGTGCGGGAGGTGCGGCAGGGGGCCTTGGCGGAGGCCTCGCTGGGGTTCGGGGCCGGTGTGGCGCCGTGGTTGCCGTACAACTTCTGAGGTCGGGGGTTCCTCAGGGGCGTTGGCAGGTCGGGCACCAGAAGAGGTTGCGGGCGGCGAGGTCGGCGGTGCGGATCTCGGTGCCGCAGAGGTGGCAGGGCTGGTTGGCCCTGCGGTAGACGTACACCTCGCCGCCGTGGTCGTCCACGCGGGGTGGGCGGCCCATCGCCTCCGGGGTGTGTTCCGGGCGGACGGTGTCGATGCGGTTGTTGCGGACACCCTCGTGCATGAGCTCGACCAGGTCGGTCCAGATCGCGTGCCACTCGGGCGGGGTGATGTCCTTGCCGGGGCGGTACGGGTCGATGCGGTGCCGGAAGAGGACCTCCGCGCGGTAGACGTTTCCTACGCCTGCGATGACCTTCTGGTCCATGAGGAGGGCGGCGATCGTCGTACGGCTGCGGGCGATACGGCGGTACGCGGTGTCCGGGTCGGCGTCCTCACGGAGGGGGTCGGGGCCGAGGCGGTCGTGTATCGCCTGCTTCTCCGGGGGTGTGATCAGGGCGCAGGTGGTGGGGCCTCGGAGGTCTACGTACGCGGTGTCGTTCGCGAGGCGGAGGCGGACCGTGTCGGTGGGCGGGGGTGCGGGGGCCGGGCCGAAGGTGACCTTGCCGAAGAGGCCGAGGTGGATGTGGATCCAGTCAGTGTCGCGGAAGCCGAGGAAGAGGTGTTTGCCGTGGGCTTCGGTGTGGGTGAGCTCCGTGCCGGTGAGGAGGGTGGCGGCGTCGGTGAACTTGCCCTGGGGGCTGGTGGTTCGGGGGGCTGTGCCGAGGAAGGCGGCGGCGTAGTCCTGGGCCAGGCGGTGGATGGTGTGGCCTTCTGGCACGGGTTCTCCTGTGGTTGTTGCCTTTGCCTCGGGGCTCCGCCCGGGACCGAGCTTTCCCACCCGCCCGCCCGAAGCAGTTCGTCAAGGGGTTGAGGCCGAAAGGCATCGGGGCTCCGCCCCGGACCCCGGCGGGGACTGCGTCCCCCGCACCCCTCGCGGGGCTCCGCCCCCGCACCCCGCCAGGGGGTGCGCCCCCTGGACCCCGCGCTGGGCTCGGACACTGGACCGGCGTCTGACTCGTCACCGGACCGGGTCGGACTGGTCACTGGGCCTGGGTCTGACTCATCTCTGAGCCTGCGCCTGCTTCGTCGCTGGGCCCGCGCCTGCTTTGTCGCTGAGCTTGGGCCTGATACTTCACGAGGCCCGCCCCTGCTTCATCACGGAGTCCGCGTCCGCTTCATCACGGAGCCTGCGCCTGCTCCGTTGCTGGGCTAGAGCCTGCTTCGTCATAGGGCCCGCGCCCGCCTCGTCGCTGAGCTTGGGCCTGATTCTCCACGAGGCCCGCCCCTTCGTCACGGAGTCCGCGTCCGCTTCATCACGGAGCCTGCGCCTGCTTCGCCACAGATCCTGCGCCCGCTTCGTCACTGGGCTTGAGCCTGCTTCGTAGCTGGGACCGCTCCTGCTTCCTCGATGGACTTGGGCCGGGGTCCGCACTAGACCTGCCGTGGCTCGGCGCGGGGCCCGCGGCGGGCTCGGGGCCCGGACCTGCGGGCGGCTCGGCCCTGGGGTCGCGGCGCGCTTGAGCCGTGCCCGAGTCGCGGTCGAGGCGAAACCGGGGGGCTTGCCACGGGAGCCGGAGTCCGGAGCCGCGGGGCGGGGGTTGCGCCTCGCGTCCCTATGCCGCGAGCTCGCCTCTCGGCTCACATGGCCGGTCTCAGCAGCTCAGGCGTCGGGGCCCTGCTGGGGGTGGTGCGGCGGGATCGGGGGGAGGTCGCCCGTTGTCTCGTACGTCTTGAGCATGTCGATTCGACGGGTGTGACGTTCGTCACCGGAGTACGGGGTGGCGAGGAACGTCTCGATGAAGGCCGTCGCCTCGTCCTGTGAGTGCATGCGCGCGCCCACGGCGACGACGTTGGCGTTGTTGTGCTGGCGGCCGAGGGCCGCCGTCTCCTCGCTCCAGGCGAGGGCCGCGCGGACGCCCTTGACCTTGTTGGCCGCGATCTGCTCGCCGTTGCCGGAACCGCCGATGACGACGCCGAGTGCGTCGGGGTCCGCGGCCGTCCGCTCCGCGGCGCGGAGGCAGAAGGGCGGGTAGTCGTCCTGGGCGTCGTAGATGTGCGGGCCACAGTCGACGGGGTCGTGACCCGCCGCCTTCAGCCAGTCGACGAGGTGGTTCTTGAGTTCGTAGCCGGCATGGTCCGAGCCGAGGTACACGCGCATGGGACGAGTGTGACACGGGTGTTTCGGGGAAGGCGCGCGGGGTGGCGCTCATGAAAACGTGAGGCGAATGTGAGCCGCATTACGGAACCTCAGGAAAACCTCAAGTAACAATCTGGATTCAAAGGTTCTCGAAACTGTTCGCCTCAGATTCACTGGACCGGCTCGTACACCCGCCCGTACGAGGACCCGTACACCGTCATGCCGCGACACACCCCGTTCGTACGGCTCGTGCGGCTCCGTACGGAAGAACAGCTCCCCGGCGCAAAGGAAATCCGTTCCATGACCTCGCAGCCGACACCGAAGACGACAGGAAACGACCCCGGAGGGACCGGAGAACCCGGCGGACCGGGCGGCAGCTCCGGGCTGCAGGCCGGGCTCAAGAACCGGCATCTGTCGATGATCGCCATCGGTGGCGTCATCGGAGCCGGGCTCTTCGTGGGGTCCAGCTCCGGTATCGCCACCGCAGGCCCCGGCATTCTCCTTTCATACGCCCTCGTCGGCACGCTCGTGGTGCTGGTGATGCGGATGCTCGGTGAGATGTCGGCCGCCAACCCGACCTCGGGTTCCTTCTCCGCGCACGCCGACCGGGCGCTCGGCCCCTGGGCCGGTTTCTCCATCGGCTGGCTGTACTGGTTCTTCTGGGTCGTGGTGCTCGCGGTCGAGGCGACCGCCGGTGCCGTAATCCTGGAGGGCTGGATCCCGGCCGTGCCGCAGTGGGCCTGGGCCCTGATCGTGATGCTGGTCCTCACCGCGACCAACCTGGTCTCCGTTGGGTCCTACGGCGAGTTCGAGTTCTGGTTCGCCGGGATCAAGGTGGTCGCGATCGCCGCGTTCATCGTCATCGGCGGTCTCGCGGTCTTCGGGCTGCTCCCGGGTGTCGACAGCGAACAGGCCGGGCTGAGCAACCTCACCCAGCACGGTGGCTTCCTGCCCCATGGCGCCGGCGCCATCCTCACCGGTGTGCTCCTGGTCGTCTTCTCCTTCATGGGCAGCGAGATCGCCACCCTGGCCGCCGGTGAGTCCGAGAACCCGCAGCAGGCCGTCACCAAGGCCACCAACAGCATCATCTGGCGAGTCGCCGTCTTCTACCTCGGTTCGATCTTCGTCGTGGTCGCCCTGCTGCCGTGGGACAGCAAGTCCATCACCGACGACGGCTCCTACGTCGCCGCGCTCGACTCCCTGGGCATTCCGCACGCCGGTCAGATCATGAACTTCATCGTGCTGACCTCGGTGCTGTCCTGTCTCAACTCCGGTCTCTACACCGCCTCCCGCATGGCCTTCTCCCTCGGCCAGCGCGGTGACGCGCCGAAGTCCTTCGCCCGCACGACCGGCAACGGTGTGCCGCGCACGGCGATCCTCGCCTCCGTCGCGTTCGGCTTCGTCGCCGTCTTCTTCAACTACAAGTTCCCGGACTCCGTCTTCCTCTTCCTCGTGAACTCCAGTGGCGCCGTCGCCCTGTTCGTGTGGCTGGTGATCTGCTTCTCCCAGCTGCGGATGCGGAAGATCATCCAGGCGGAGGCGCCGGAGAAGCTCGTGGTCAAGATGTGGCTGTACCCGTATCTGACCTGGGCGACGGCCGGGCTGATCGTGTTCATCCTCGGCTACATGCTCACCGACACCGAGCACGACGGGCGCAGGACGATTCTGCTGTCGCTGCTCGTCGCGGCGGTGGTGCTCGCCATCGCCTTCGTGAAGCACCGGGGCCGCGGCCGCCGGGGCGCCGACGCCGCGCAGGTCCAGGTTCCGGACGAGTCCCGGGACGAGGTCTCGGCCGGCTGACCGGCGGGCGCTCGCCTCTTCGTTGGGGGGCCTGCGGTGCGTGTTCTTCTTTTCCGGACGCGCGCCGCAGGCCCCCCTTTTTTTGTGTCCCTACAGCACCGTGTTTTTGTCCCTACAGCACCGTGAAGCTGTCCTTGACCTTCTCGTACGTGGACAGGGCCTCCTCCTGTATCCCGGACTGGTACCAGGTGTTGATCTGGTACGACTTGCCGCCCACGTTGAAGCCGAGCAGACGGGCGTGCCAGCGGACGTCCTCCAGCGTGAAGGTGTACTCCCAGACCACCGCCGGGTGACCGCGGAACGTCGTCTCCTCCAGGCGGATCTTGCGGTAGTCCTGGCCCTGGTGGGCGTTGCGTTCCGAGGTCTGCCAGGTCTCCAGGAGGTCGCCGCGGGCCAGGGCGGACTTGCCGACCAGTTCCTGGGCGCCGTCCGGGGAGGTGTAGTGCACCTCCGCGCCCGTCTTCACGTCCCGCCGCCAGCCGTCCGGTGTCGCCCAGGCGAACCCACCGGCCTCCCGGTGCGTGCCCGGCGGCAGGCTCCGCGGCCGGGCCGTGCCCTCGACGGTGGATGTGGGTGTGGGTGTCGGGGTGGAGCCGGTGGTGGGGGGTGCGGAGACCGAGGGGCCCGCGCGGGTGTCGTCGTCGCCCGGTGAGCCGGACGACGTCGCCAGGATGATTCCTACGACGGCACCGGCCGCCGCGAGCGTGGCCGCCGCGGCGGCGAGCATCCTGCGGCGGTGGCCCGCGCGGGCGCGGGTCACGGCCGGGACCACGGGGCCGGGGAGTTCGCCCGGCGGCATCGGGGCAGGTAGCGGCGTGGCATGGGGACGGCACTCGGTCGCTGCCTGTGCGCGGGTGAGGGAGACGGGGCTCGGGCTGTGGGTGGTGGTCGCGCGGCGGTCGGAACGGGCCGTGTTCGGCTGCGCCTTCGCGGCGGGTTTCGTGGTGGGTTCCGGTTCCGCGTGCAGGTCCCGTTCCGGTTCCGCGTGCAGGTCCGGTTCCGGTCCCGTTTCCCGCTCCGGCCGTCCCTGCTCAAGACCCTCTCCCCCCAAGGTGTCCTCGAGGCCGGACGCTCCCAGCCCCACCGACACCGTCGGCGTGGGAACCGGAAACGCCACCGCTTCCAGGGCCGTTTCCAGGTCCTCCAGGTTCGGGCGGGTCGACGGGTCCTTTTGCAGGAGGGCCGTCAGGATGTCGCGCAACGGGCTGGAGGCGGCGGGGAGTTCGGGTTCCTCGTACAGGACCGCGTGCAGGGTTGCCAGCGTGGTGTCGCGGGCGAAGGGAGAGCGGCCGCCCAGGGCCGCGCAGAGGGTCGCGCCGAGGGACCAGTTGTCGGAGGGCGGGCCCTGCGGGCGGCCGGAGATGCGCTCGGGGGCCATGTAGTCGGGCGAGCCGACCAGCATCCCGACCATCGTGAGTGCCTTCGCGTCCTGGATCGCGGCGATGCCGAAGTCCGTGAGGACGACGCGCCGTTCAGGGGAGCCGGGGACCGGGCCCCGGCCGGAACCCGCGACGCCACGGCGTCCTGATCCGGCCGACCCGACCGCGTTCTCCACCAGGACGTTCCCGGGCTTGATGTCCCGGTGTAGAACGCCCCGCGCATGAACCTGCCGTAAGGCCGCGACCAGGCCGAGCCCGATCCGGGCCGTTTCGCAGGGGCGCAGGGGGCCGTCCTCCGCCAGGATCCGTTCGAGGGAACGGCCGGCCACCAACTCCATGACGATCCACAGACGTTCGCCCTCGTCGACCACGTCGTAGACCCGTACGACGTTGGGGTGGTCGATCCGGGCCGTGGCCCTGGCCTCGCGCAGGGTGCGTTCGCGGCGCGTCCTGCTGTCCTCCGCGTCGAGACCGTCGATCCGCATTTCCTTGACGGCGACCGGTCTGTCGAGCATTTCGTCGGCGGCTCGCCACACCCGCCCCATTCCCCCCTGACCGATACTTTCGACCAACCGATAGCGCCCCGTCACCAATATCCCTGGAACACCGCCGCTATTCGCATTCACCGGCAATTCGCTGCACCCCCTCCACGACGCCGCGACCGCCTCCAGTGAAACACAACGGTCACACTTCGCGCCGTACCAGGATAGTGCGGCGAAATCTTGTGGTACCTCTTTCAGTGCTGCGAATTCAGGCGCAGCCCAGGGGGACGCAAGGGGGGCGAACATGAGTTCTCGTCGTACGGCCGTGGTCGTGGGGCCACTGGTCGCGGCATCATTCTCGGCGGTGCTGATCCTTTCCGGCACTGCCGGCGCGGAGGGCGGAGGACCCGCAAGCAGCAAGGGTGGAAAGGTAGTCGACGAAGCACCGGCCGGGGTGAAGCTCACCACGCTGCTGCCCGAGAAGATCTCGGTCGACAACGGTTCGAAAAAGACGGCGATTACCGCCACCGTGAAGAACGAGGGGAGCAAGGACAGCGGGAGGATCAGGCTGCTGGTCGTCGGTTTCGACGGGCTCGTGGTCAAGAACGTCGAGGGTTGTTCCGCGATACCCGATAACGCCCTTCCGGAGGGTTCGAACAGCGGTTTCGCCTGTACCGTCGACAATCTCGCGGCCGGTAAGTCGAAGTCCTATTCCGTCGACGCGACGTACGACCTGAGCAAGGTCGGAAAGATCTGTCTGCCCGTCCAGACCGACGACGGGAAGAAGACGTTCTGGCAGCAGGGCCCGGTGCCGTTCGGCACGGCCAACCCGTCGCCGGACGCCCCGGCCACGCCCCTGCTGCTCGGCACCGACAACAAGCCGGTGTCCCCGGGCGGCAAGGAGCTGGCGGAGACCGGTCCGGCACGTGATCTGCTGCCGTTGGGCGCGGCGGGGGCCTCGCTGCTCGCGGCGGGCACGGCCGGAATGTGGTGGTCCCGGCGGCGGGTGCCAGGGCGTCAGGCGGGCTGAACCGGCCGCGACATGTCAGGAACGGTGCCATGACGCACGAGAGGCTCGCCGGGCTGAGGGAACACCCCCGGCGAGCCTCTCCTGCGCGACCGCTGCGTCAGCGGCTGCGTCGGCGACTGCGTCAGCGCTTGTCGGCGAGCTTCCAGGCCGTCGGCAGCGCCCCCATCGCCAGCGCCGCCTTCAGCGCGTCGCCGATCAGGAACGGCGTGAGGCCGGCCGCGATCGCGGCGGTGGCGGACATGCCGGTGGAGAGGGCCAGGTAGGGCACGCCGACGGCGTAGATGATCGCCTCGCCCACCAGCATCGTGCCCGCCATGCGCAGCATCGAGCGGTCGGCACCGCGGCGGGCCAGGGCGCCCACGACGGTGGCGGCGAGGAGCATGCCGAGGATGTAGCCGAAGGAGGGGAGGACACCCGAGGTGCCCTGCGCGAACCACGGCACGCCCGCGACGCCCGCCACCGCGTACAGCGCGAGCGCGAGGAGGCCGCGGCCGGCGCCGAGGGACGTGCCGACGAGCAGCGCGGCGAAGGTCTGTCCGGTCACCGGCACCGGGGAGCCCGGCACGGGCACCGAGAGCTGGGCGGCGAGCCCGGTGAGCGCGGCGCCGCCGAGCACGAGGGCCGCGTCCCGGACACGGGAAGCGGGGAGCAGGTCGGCGAGGACCTGCCCGGTGCGGGCGGGCGTGGCGGCAGCGGTGCTCATGGGGACTCCGCGAGGATGAGGGTCGGTCGGGACACGGTGACGCTATCCCAGCGCCCTCGCCCTGATCACCGTCAGCGCTCCACAAAGCGGCGAACGCGCGGTTGGTTGAATCCGAACAAAAGGTGGGCGTTACACCGAGCGTGACGTGATGCCGGTCACTGAGGCAGCGCGGCTTCGGTCACGGACTCGGCGGTGAAGCGGACTGTAGGGTTTCGCCAAATGCCCTCCACCACGGGTGCCCTTGACTTCCGCGACCGGCGTCCACCCTCCGTTCCCGGGGCCTCACGGCGTGCGTTCCACATGTCCGCATGCTGGACAGCTCTCCCTTCCGGGCGAAGGGACCACCCAGACTGGCGGCGTTTTTGCCCTCTCTCGCCTCTCACGCATTGGACGAGCCGCGCCCATGCCCAGCACCACCACCGGGACGCCGCCCAGCACGGACGACGTCTCCCTCTCCCATGGCCTGAAGCAGCGCCACCTCTCGATGATCGCCCTCGGCGGCGTGATCGGTGCCGGTCTGTTCGTCGGCTCCGGCGCCGGCATCGCCGCGGCAGGTCCGTCGATCGTGGTCGCCTACGCCCTCTCCGGTCTCCTCGTGATGCTGGTGATGCGGATGCTCGGCGAGATGTCGGCCGCGTATCCCTCGTCGGGTTCGTTCTCGGCGCACGCGGAGCGGGCGATCGGCCCCTGGGCCGGGTTCACCGCCGGGTGGGCGTTCTGGGTGCTCCTCTGTACGGCCGTGGGCCTGGAGGGCATCGGGGCCGCGGAGATCGTCAGCGGCTGGCTGCCGGGCACCCCGGAGTGGGCGTGGGTGGCGCTGTTCATGGTCGTCTTCTGCGGGACGAACCTCGCGGCCGTGAAGAACTTCGGCGAGTTCGAGTTCTGGTTCGCGGCCCTGAAGGTCGGCGCGATCACCCTGTTCCTGGTGCTCGGCGTCCTGGCGATCGCCGGTGTCCTGCCCGGCACGGACTCGCCGGGCGCGAGCCATCTCACCGACTTCATGCCGAACGGCGGCGAGGGCCTCGTCATCGGCCTGCTCGCCTCGGTCTTCGCCTACGGCGGCCTGGAGACGGTCACCATCGCGGCGGCCGAGTCGGAGAACCCCGTCAAGGGCGTGGCGAGCGCGGTCCGTACGGCGATGTGGCGCATCGCGCTGTTCTACGTCGGCTCGATGGCCGTCATCGTCACCCTGGTGCCCTGGGACTCCAAGGAGGTCGTCGAGAAGGGACCGTACGTCGCCGCCCTGGACGAGCTGGGCATCCCCGGCGCCGGGCAGCTGATGAACGTGGTCGTGCTGGTGGCCCTGCTGTCCGCCATGAACGCCAACGTCTACGGCGCCTCGCGCATCGCCTACTCCCTGGTGGAGCGCGGCCAGGGCCCGAAGGTGCTGGGCCGCGTCTCGGGCGGGGTGCCGCGGATCGCCGTACTGGCGTCCTCCGTCTTCGGGTTCCTGTGCGTGCTGCTGAGCTACTGGCGGCCGGACGACGTCTTCGCCTGGCTGCTGAACATGATCGGCGCGGTGATCCTGGTCGTCTGGATCTTCATCGCCGTCTCGCAACTGCGACTGCGCCGCCGTCTGGAGCGCGAGGCGCCCGAGAAGCTGGTCGTGCGGATGTGGTTGTTCCCGTGGCTGACGTGGGTCGCGCTGGCCGGGATGGCCGCCGTCTTCGTCCTGATGGCCCGGGAGCCGGACACGCGGGTGCAGTTGTACTCGACGGGCGGGATGACGCTGGTGCTGGCGGCCGTCGGGTACGCGTGGCAGAAGGCGCGCGCCAGGCAGTAGGACTCCCATGGTGAAGGCCCCGCGAGACACGCGGGGGCCTTTTGCGTGCCCTGCTCACCCCTCGGCGCCATCCTGCTGCTAGCTTGTAGTTGCAAGCTTGTTGCAATAAGAGG
Organism: Streptomyces violaceus; assembly: GCF_036014075.1. Lineage (NCBI taxonomy): Bacteria > Bacillati > Actinomycetota > Actinomycetes > Kitasatosporales > Streptomycetaceae > Streptomyces > Streptomyces violaceus. The sequence continues at coordinate 5,907,566 of NZ_CP107911.1, read as the reverse complement.
TTCGGAGGGTTATCCGCCATGCCCGTCTACACGCTGCCCGAGCTCCCGTACGACTACTCCGCGCTCGCCCCCGTGATCAGCCCCGAGATCATCGAGCTGCACCACGACAAGCACCACGCGGCCTATGTGAAAGGTGCCAACGACACACTGGAGCAGCTTGCGGAGGCGCGGGACAAGGAGACCTGGGGGTCGATCAACGGGCTGGAGAAGAACCTGGCCTTCCACCTCTCCGGGCACATCCTGCACAGCATCTACTGGCAGAACATGACCGGCCCCAAGGACGGTGGCGGGGAGCCGCTGGCCACCGACGGCGTGGGTGAGCTCGCGGACGCGATCACCGAGTCCTTCGGTTCCTACGCGAACTTCAAGGCCCAGCTGACCAAGGCCTCCGCGACCACGCAGGGTTCGGGCTGGGGCGTGCTCGCTTACGAGCCGCTGAGCGGGCGGCTGATCGTGGAGCAGGTCTACGACCACCAGGGCAACGTCGGCCAGGGCGCCACCCCGATCCTCGTCTTCGACGCCTGGGAGCACGCCTTCTACCTGCAGTACCGCAACCAGAAGGTCGACTTCATCGAGGCGATGTGGCAGGTCGTCAACTGGCAGGACGTGGCCCGGCGTTACGAGGCCGCCAAGTCCCGAGCGGACGTGCTGCTGCTGGCCCCCTGAGGCCGATTGAAGCGTCCTGCCTCGTGATCGTCTTCTCACCCTTCACGGCGGCGGGCGGAAAGAAGGAAGCCCCCGCGAGGACATGACTCGCGGGGGTTTCCCGTGTCCGGCGGGGTCAGGGCTTGCGGCCGAGCCCGCCGTGCTGGCCGATCGCCTCCGTGGACGCGCCCGGCTCGGGGTGCCACAGCGGTACCGAGACCACGCCGGGTTCCACCAGCTCCAGGCCCTCGAAGAAGGCCTCGATCTGCTCGACCGGCCGCAGGAAGTACGGGACCGCGCCGGTCTCGTTGTAGGCGTCCTGGGCCTGTTCGTAGGCCGGGTCGGTGCCGCGGGAGCCCTCGTTGAGGGAGAGGTGGCTGCCGGCGGGCAGACCGGCCAGGAGGCGGCGGACGAGGTCGCGGGCCTGGTCGTAGTCGGCCACGTGGCCCAGGATGCCGCTGAGGATCAGGGCGGTGGGGCGGGTGAGGTCGAGTGTCTTCCCGGCCGCCTCGATGATGCGCTCCGGCTCGAAGAGGCTGATGGGCTCGTACGCCGTCGCGCCCTCGGGCGTGGAGGTGAGCAGGGCGCGGGCGTGCGCGAGTACCAGGGGGTCGTTGTCGACGTAGACGACGCGCGACTCGGGGGCGAGGCGCTGGGCCACCTCGTGGGTGTTGTCGACGGTCGGCAGGCCGGTGCCGACGTCGAGGAACTGCCGTACGCCCGCCTCCCGGACGAGGTGGCGGATGGTGCGGCCGAGGAAGGCGCGGCTGCCACGGGCGATGGTGACGATGCCGGGGAACACGGCGGTGTAGGCGTCACCGGCCGCCTCGTCCACCGGGTAGTTGTCCTTGCCGCCCAGCCAGTAGTTCCAGATCCGGGCCGAGTGCGGCACCGAGGTGTCGATCTGCGTCATGGGCCCATAGTGCTACGGCACTTCCGCCTCGCAGGGCACATTGAGTGAGAGGAGTGCGGCGGAACCGTCGGAGTTCATGCGCAGTTCGCTGATCGCCGCGTTCCGCAACCGCGGGAGCACTCTGCGGTAGTCCCGGGGCGGGATCGACAGCAGTGTGCACAGCACCAGCCGCAGCAGGGTGTTGTGGGCGACGACCAGGACGCGTTCGCCGGAGTGGGCGGTGGCGATGTCCCGCAGGGCACGCACTCCACGGGCCGCCGCCGCCAGCGGGTCCTCGGCGCCGGGGAAGGAGTGCTCCACCGGGTCGGCCCGGTAGGCCGCGGCCCACTCCGGGTCCTCGGCCTCGAACTCGGCGAGCGTGCGGCCCTCGAGCACGCCGAAGTCGCATTCACGCAGGTGGGGTTCGCTCTGTGAGGTGAGGCCGAGGGCGCGGCAAGCGGGTTCGGCGGTGGCGACGGCCCGGGACAGCGGGGACGTCCAGATCGCGTCGACGGGGTGGGCGGCGGCCCACCGGCCCAGGGCCTCGGCCTGGGCGCGGCCGGTGTCGGTGAGGTCGATGTCGCTGATGCCGGCGTAGCGGTTCTCGGCGTGCCAGACGGTCTGTCCGTGACGGACCAGCAGAAGGGTCGTACTCATGACCCGGAAGTATCCCGGTTCAGCCGGCCGAGCGCGTGCGCGGCGACCGGGCCGGGCAGCCAGCCGCGGTCCCTCAGGGCGTCGACGAGACGCGCGTACGGCTCGGCGAAGGCCGCCGTGCGGCCGGGGCGGGGTTCGAGGACGGTCCGGACGCGGACCATGCGCTCGGCGACGTCGGCGAGCGCTCCGGCCCCCGATACCCCGTACGCGGCCAACGCCGCCATCCCCAGGGCCGGTTCCGTCTGCTCCGGGACGCGGGCCGGGCGGCCGAGGATGTCGGTGCGCAGCTGGTTCCAGTACGGGCTGCGGGCGCCGCCACCCGTGAAGGTGAGCGGGCCGTCGAGGGGGGCGCCGAGGTGGTGCAGATAGTCCAGGCACAGACGTTCCGCGAAGCCCACGCCCTGGAGCAGCGCGGCCCACAGCTCGGCGTCGTCCCCGGGGTCGCCGAGGACGAACCCGGTGGCCTCGGGTGCCCGGAACGGGAACCGCTCCCCCGGCGACACCAGCGGGTACGCGACCGCACGGGACGGCTCGAAGGCCGCCGCCCGCTCGTCCATGACCGCCGGGTCGGCCTCCGGGAAGTGCGCCGCGAGCGCCCCGGCGCCCACGCTCGACGCTCCGCCGGGCAGCCAGGTGTCGTCGGGGGCACGGTGGTTGTAGACCACGCCGGTGGGGTCCCGGACCGGGTCCCGGGCGGCTCCCTTGAGCACGAGCGTGGTGCCGAGCACCGAGTTCCAGGAGCCGGGCCGCAGCGCTCCCGAGGCGATCTGGGCCGCACAGCCGTCGGTCATGCCGGCGAGCACCGGGGTGCCGGCTGGGATGCCGGTGGCTTCGGCGGCCTGCGCGCAGATCTCGCCGAGGCGGGTGCCCGGGCGTACGACGTCGGGCAACAGACGGTCCGGGACGCCCAGTTGGGCCAGGGCGGCCTCCGGCCAGGCCTCCCGGCGCAGGTCGTAGCCCGTCTTGAGGGCGTGGCTGGAGTCGGCCGGGGGCGGTTCGCCGGTGAGGCGGGTGACGATCAGGTCGGGCTGGTGGGCGAGCCGCAGGCCGGGGCCGTACTCCCCCACCAGCCACAACGCCTTCGGCAGCGCCCACGTGTCCTGCACCGCGAGCCCCGTGTCCCGGGCCCGCGCCGCCTCCGGGGCCGCCCGCCCGTCGTCGTACATCAGCGCGGGGCTCACCGGCCGGCCCGAGCCGTCCGTGAGCAGCACCGTGCCGGACGTGCCGCACACCGCGAGTCCGCCGATCGGCAGGCCCGGCGGGGCGGAGCCGAGGGCCGCCCGGGACGCCGTGCACAGCGCCTCCCACCAGCGCTCCGGGTCCTGCTCGTGCCGCACCCCCTCGCGGCGCCCGGCCAGCGGGGCCGAGCCGCTGCCGAGGACCGTGCCGTCCGCGGTGACGAGCAGCACGCGAACGCTCTGCGTGCCCAGGTCGACGCCCAGCCAGCCCGCACCCTCGCCCGCACCCTCGTCCACCATCCGGAACCTCCCACGCCGTCGCAGTCGGATCTGTGAACTTCTCACTGTGCCCCGATATTTTCCCGTGCGCGAGGGATTGACGCCCAACTTCAGCCGTTCCACCCTCTGTTAACGAGTCGACTCGACGTGTTAACCAGGCTCCACGTGGAGGTACGGATGGACACGCACGTGCACGACCGCCGGCGCTTCCTCGCCCTCGCCGCCGGGGCTGCCGCGGCCCCGCTGCTCACGGCCTGCGGCTCCGGTTTCGGAGGGAACGACAGCAAGAGCGACGGGTCAGCGGCGGACGACATCACCGGTTCCTTCGACTGGAAGCGGGAGAAGGGCACCACCGTCAAGGCCCTGCTCAACAAGCACCCGTACACGGACGCCCTCATAGCCGACCTGAAGTCCTTCACCGCGAAGACCGGCATCAAGGTCGAGTACGACGTCTTCCCCGAGGACAACTACTTCGACAAGCTCACCGTGGACCTGTCCAGCGGGCGCGCCTCCTACGACGTGTTCATGCTCGGCGCGTACATGGTGTGGCAGTACGGGCCGCCGAACTGGCTGGAGGACCTCGGGCCCTGGATGCGCAACTCCTCGGCGACGGGCGCCGAGTGGGACCAGGGGGACTTCTTCCCGAACCTGCTCCAGGCCGACCAGTGGTCGCTGAAGGCGGGCGCGCCGCTCGGCCAGGGCGGGCAGTACGCGCTGCCGTGGGGCTGGGAGACGAACGTCGTCGCCTACAACACCGAGCTGTTCGAGAAGCTCGGTGTGAAGCCCGCCGAGTCCTTCGACGAGCTGGCCGAACTCGCCGGGACCATCAAGCGCAAGGCGCCGGGCGCCGGTTACGACGGCATGTACGGGATCGCCGTACGCGGGTCGCGCAGCTGGGCCACCATCCACCCCGGCTTCATGACGATGTACGCCCGCAACGGGCTGAAGGACTTCACGGTCGACGGCGGGAAGCTCACACCCGCCATGAACAGCCCCGAGGCCGTCGCCTTCACCGAGGACTGGGCCCGGATGGTCAAGCGTGGCGGGCCGCCGTCCTGGACGTCGTACACCTGGTACCAGTGCTCCAGTGACCTGGGCGCGAAGAAGGCCGGGATGCTGTTCGACGCCGACACGGCCGCCTACTTCCAGGCGGTGAAGGGCGCCAGCCCCGCCTCCGGGAAGATCGCCTTCCACCCGGGGCCGAAGGGGCCGGACGGGTCGCTGGCCACCAACATGTGGATCTGGTCGCTCGGCATGAACGCCAAGAGCAAGAAGAAGAGCGCCAGTTGGCTGTTCCTGCAGTGGGCGACCGGCAAGGAGCACCTGCGCAAGAGCGCGATCACGCACAACCACATCGACCCGGTGCGCAAGTCCGTCGCCGACGACGCCGCGTACAAGGACAAGATGCGGCATCTGCCGGGGTTCCTGGAGACCTTCGAGACGGTCGTCGACCAGACGAAGATCCAGTTCACCCCGCAGGCGCAGTTCTTCGACGCGACGACCAGCTGGGCCGCGGCCCTCCAGGAGATCTACGGCGGCCAGGGCGCGAAGTCGGTCCTGGACGGGCTGGCCGACGACCTCGCCGGCAAGGTGGGCTAGCCGATGGGGTGGCGGCTCACCCTGCGCCCGTACGTCCTGATCGTCCCGGCACTGCTGCTGACCTGCGGGATTCTCTATCCCTTCGGGCTCGGGCTGTACTACACGCTGTTCGACTTCTCGGCGAGCAAACCGCAGCCGGACATGGTGCGGTTCGAGAACTACGCGACCGTCTTCACGCAGGAGGCCTTCTGGAACTCGGCGTGGGTGACGGTGCTGTACGCGGTCGGGGCGGCCTTCGTCGAGACCGTGCTCGGGGTGGCCGTCGCCCTGCTGCTGCACCGCTCGACCCTGCTGGGCCGGGTCCTGGAGAAGATCCTGATCCTGCCGCTGATGATCGCCCCGGTGATCGCGGCGATCATCTGGAAGCTGATGCTCCAGCCGTCGGTCGGGGTGGTCAACTACCTGCTGAGGCCCTTCGGCCTGGGCGGGGTGCAGTGGACCGACACCCCGACGGGTGCGCTGCTGTCGTCGATCGCCGTGGACGTGTGGGTCTACACCCCGTTCGTGGCGATCCTCGCCCTCGCCGGTCTGCGGTCGCTGCCCGCCTCCCCGTTCGAGGCGGCGGCCGTGGACGGCGCGGGGTGGTGGTACACCTTCCGGCGGCTGACGCTGCCGATGCTGTGGCCGTATGTGCTGGTCGCGGTGATCTTCCGGTTCATGGACTCGCTGAAGGTGTTCGACATCATCTACGCCCTGACGGAGGGCGGGCCGGGTGACTCGACGGTGGTGCTCCAGATCCGGGCGTATCTCGAAGCCATCCGCTTCCAGCGGTACTCCTTCGGGATCAGCTACACGATCGTGCTGTGGGCCGTGGTGTATCTGGCCGCGATGGTGCTGGTCAAGCACCTGGGGAAGATCCAGCGGAAGGCCGCGGAGGTGACCACATGAGGAAACGCCTGGTGGGGTGGCTGTGCGACACCGCCCTGATCCTCTACTTCGTCTTCGCGCTGTTCCCGATCGCCTGGATGGTGATCCTTTCGCTGAAGCCGGCCGACCAGCTCTTCTCCACCTACTTCTCCTTCTCCCCCACCCTCGACGGCTACCGGACGGTCCTCGGCGACAGCGAGGGCATCCCGTTCGTGCGGTTCTTCGTCAACAGTCTGGTGGTGTCGGTGGGGGCGGTCGTGCTGTCGCTGGTGGTGGGGCTGCCGGCGGCGTACGCCTCGGCGCGGTGGCGGTTCAAGGGCTCCGAGAACCTGATGTTCACGCTGCTGTCGTTCCGCTTCGCGCCCGAACTGACCGTGATCATCCCGCTGTTCGTGCTGTACCAGAAGCTCGGCCTGTTCGACACGTACGTCGGCATGGTGTGGGTGCTGCAACTGGTCACGCTGCCGCTGATCGTGTGGATCATGCGGTCCTACTTCGCCGATCTGACACCGGAGCTGGAGCAGGCCGCCCTGCTGGACGGCTACACCCGCAAGCAGGCGTTTTTCCGCGTCGCCCTTCCGCTGGTCAAGCCGGGCATCGCGGCCGTGTCGCTGCTGGCCTTCATCTTCGCCTGGAACAACTTCGTCTTCCCCCTGATCCTCACCTCCAACGAGGCTCAGACGGTGACCGTGGGCGCGCTGTCCTTCCTCGGCGGGGACCGGCCCAAGTACAACCTGACCGCCGCCGCGGCCCTCGTCTCCGTCGTACCGCCGCTGCTGCTGGCGCTGACGATCCAGCGGTATCTGGTGCGGGGCCTGTCGTTCGGGGCGGTGAAATCGTGATCACGCTGAGCGGGATACGGAAGGCGTACGGCAGGACCGTCGCGCTCGACGAGCTCGAACTGGAGGTCAGGGAGGGCGAGTTCTTCTGTCTGCTGGGCCCGTCCGGGGCCGGCAAGACGACGACGCTCAAGACGATCGCCGGGCTCGAACAGCCCGACTCCGGCACGGTCGTGCTCGACGGCGAGGACATGCGGGGCGTGGAGCCCTACGACCGGGGCGTGGCCATGTGCTTCGAGAGCTACGCGCTCTACCCGCACCGCTCGGCCTACGACAACGTGGCCTCGCCGCTGCGCTCCCCCCGGCACCGGCTGCCCGCCGCCGAGGCCCGGCAGCGCATCGGCGCGGTCGCCGAGCTGCTCGGCATCTCCGCCCTGCTGGACCGGCCCGTGGGCCAGCTGTCCAACGGCCAGCGGCAGCGGGTGGCCCTCGGGCGGGTGCTGGTGCGGCCCGCCCGGGCCTTCCTGCTCGACGAGCCGCTCTCCCACCTGGACGCCAAGCTGCGCCAGCAGATGCGGGCCGAGCTGAAGGCCATCGGGGCCGTGCAGCACACCACCACGCTGTACGTCACGCATGACTCCGTCGAGGCCCTGGCGCTCGGCGACCGGATCGGGGTCATCCGTCAGGGGCGGATCGTGCAGACGGGCACCCGGGAGGAGATCTGGTACACGCCGTACGACACGGAGGTGGCGCGGGCCTTCGGGCGGCCCCGGATCAATCTGCTGCCCGGGGTGGTGACGGAGAGCGGGGTGCGGGCGGACGGCGGGGTCGAGCTGCCGGTCCGGGCATCGGCCGCGCCCGGCACGGACGTCCTCGTCGGTCTGCGGCCCCGGGACATCGCCCTGCACGGCGACGGGCACGAGCTCACCGGGACCGTGTACGTCACCGAGGTGCTCGGGCGGTCCGTGGAGGTCACCGTCCGGCTCGGGACCGGGGAGCAGCGGGTGTCGCTGGTGGCGCCCCGGGCGGACGCGGCACGCCTTCGTGCGGACGATCCCGTACGGCTCGCGGTCCGGCCTGAGAACCTGCTGCTGTTCGAGGCCGACCGGCCGGAGCGACCGGGACGACGGATAGAGACACGATCATGAGCGGTAGCAGTGGTGGACAGCAGGGGCCCGCGGCGCGGCAGGCCGCCATGACCGAGCAGGTGCTGGCCGACGGCTCGGCGACGGCGGCGGAGCTGGCCGAGCGCTTCGGGGTGAGCCTGATGACCATCCACCGCGACCTCGACGAGCTCGAACGGCAGGGCATCGTACGGAAGTCCCGGGGCGGGGTGACCGCGCAGCCGTCGGGGGTCTTCGAGTCGAACGTGCAGTACCGGCTGAAGACCATGCGGGCCGAGAAGGCCGCCGTCGCCGAGCACGCGCTGCGGATGGTGGAGCCCGGCATGGCGATCCTGCTGGACGACTCCACGTCCACCCTGGAGATAGCCAGGCGGCTGCGCACGGGTGAGGTCACGCCGCTGACGGTCGTCACCAACTTCCTGGAGGCGATCAACCTGCTGTCCGACCAGCGGGGCATCCACCTGATGGCGCTCGGCGGCGACTACGACCCGCTGCACTCCTCCTTCCTGGGGGTGTCCTGCGTGGAGGCGGTCGAGCAACTGCGCGTGGACGTGTGCTTCGCGTCGACGTCGGCCGTGCACGGGGGGTACGCCTATCACCAGGAGCAGCACATCGTGTCCGTGAAGCGGGCGATGCTCGACGCGGCGGCACGGAACGTCCTGCTGATCGACCACACCAAGCTCGGCCGGGTCGCCCTGCACCGGGTCGTCCCGCTCTCCCGCTTCGACACGCTCCTGGTGGACGACGGGGCGTCGCCGGAGGCACTGCGGGATCTGGACGAGCACAAGGTCCGTTACGAGGTTTGCGCGACGAAGGGCGGCCATGACGGGACTGGAACTACGTGAGCTGCGTAAGACGTATCAGTCGCGGGGACGGCCTTCGGTGGACGCCGTCCGCGGGATCGATCTGAACCTCGGGTCCGGGGAGCTGCTCGGGCTGCTCGGGCCGTCCGGCTGCGGCAAGTCGACGACCCTCCGCATGATCGCCGGTCTTGAGCCGGTCACCGGCGGGGACATCCTGGTCGGCGGGGACTCGGTCGTCGAACGGCCCGCTCAGCAGCGGAACATCGGGGTCGCGTTCGAGAACTACGCGCTGTATCCGCCGCTGTCGGTCGCGGAGAACCTGGCGTTCGGGCTCAAGGCGCGCAAGAAGGCCGCGCGCGGTTCCAGGGGTGACGTCGACCGCAAGGTGAAGGAGATCGCCGAGCGGGTGGGCCTGACCGACCTCCTCGGCGCCCGCCCGGCCGGCCTGTCCAGCGGCCAGAAGCAACGCGTCTCCCTGGCCCGGGCCCTGATCCGCGAACCGGACGTGCTGCTCCTCGACGAGCCGCTGTCCCATCTGGACGCGGCCCAGCGCGACACCACCCGCCGTGAACTCAAGCGCATCCAGCAGGACTTGGGCCACACCACGATCCTGGTCACCCACGACCAGGAGGAGGCCCTTTCGCTCGCCGACCGGATCGCCGTGATGAGGGACGGCGTGATCCAGCAGCTCGGCACGCCGTACGAGATCTACGACAGCCCGGCCAACGTGTTCGTCGCGGACTTCGTCGGCGAGCCCGCGATCACCCTGCTGCCCGGCCTCGCCACCGGCGACGGCGAGGCCCGCCTCTCCGGCTCGGTGCGGATCGCGCTGCCCGTGCCGGTGGAGCAGGGGCGGGAGGTGGTGGTCGGGATCCGCCCGGAGGACGTCTCGCTCACGGCCGAAGGCGGCCTGCCCGCCCGGGTCGTCGCGCACGAGCCGCTTCTGGAGTCGGGCCTGGCGACCCTCGCCCTCGAGGGTGTCGAACGGCATCTGGTCGTCCTCACCGACCCCGAGGTACGGCTCGCCCACGACGAGCGGGTCCGCGTCGCCGCCGACCCCCAGCACACCCATGTCTTCGACGCCGAGACGGGAGATGCCCTGCGATGACTGACGGAAACAGCGTGCGAGTCGTGGCCGCCGGTGACCACTTCGTTCTGCCGTCGCTGATCACTCGGGCGGTGGAGCACGAGGTGGAGCGGGCGCAGATCAAGGAACTGGAACTCGGGTGGCCGCTGGAGCCGTTCGGGCCGGTCGCCGAGGTGCAGGAGGCCAGTGACGCCGAGGACGAGATGATCGAGGCGCTGGCCGGGGCGGAGGTCCTGGTCACGCAGATGGGGCCGGTCACCGAGCGTGTGCTCGCCGCCTGCCCGGATCTGAGGCTGGTCGTGGTGTGCCGGGGCGGGCCGGTCAACGTCAACCTGGACGCGGCCAGGAACCGTGATGTGCGGGTGTGCTTCGCGCCGGGCCGCAACGCCGCCGCCACGGCCGAGTTCACCGTCGGCCTGATGCTGTCGGCCCTGCGCCGCATCCCGCAGGCCCATGACCCGCTGGTCCGGCAGGGCAGCTGGGAGGGCGCGACGTACTACACGTACGAGCAGAGCGGTCTGGAGCTGGAGGACCTGCCCGTCGGGCTGGTCGGATACGGGGCCGTCGGCAGCCGGGTCGCCCGGGTGCTGTGCGCGTTCGGGGCGCGGGTGATGGTGTACGACCCGTATGTGCACGGGGAGATCCACGGCCTGCGGGTCAACTCCCTCGACGCCCTGCTGCGCGGCTCCCAGGTGATCACCCTGCACGCCCGGCTCACCCCCGAGACCCGGGGGCTGATCGGCGCCCGGGAGCTGGGGCTGCTGCCGCCCGGCGCGGTGGTGGTGAACGTGGCCCGGGGCCCGCTGCTGGACGAGGGCGCGCTGTGCGACGCGCTGGAGAGCGGGCGGTTGTCGGCGGCGGCGCTCGACACCTACGAGCGGGAGCCGTTGCCCGCGGAGTCCCGGCTGCTGGGGCTGGGTGACCGTGTCGTGCTGACCCCGCATCTGGGCGGGGCGTCGCGCGCGGTGGCGGAGAAGGCCGCGCGGATCGCCGCCGAAGAGGTGGGCCGCTGGGTGCGCGGGGAGCCGCTCGCGCACTGCCTGACCTGAGGACCGGGAGGAGAGCCGCATGTACGTCGGTATCGATGTGGGCACGTCCATGGTCAAGGCGGCGGCCTTCGACGCGGCGGGCCGCCAACTGGCCGTGGAGTCCAGGTCGGTGGGCCTGTCGTTGCACGGCGGGGTCGTCGAGCAGGACATGGAGGAGGTGTACGGGGCGGTCGTCGAGGTGCTCGGCGCGCTGACCGCCGCCGTTGCGGAACCGGTGGAGCTGGCCGGGCTCACCGGGCAGGGCGACGGGGTGTGGCTGGTCGACGGCGAGGGGCGGCCCGTGCGGCCGGCGGCCTCCTGGATGGACGGCCGGGCGCACGAACTGGTCGACCGGTGGCTGGCCGACGGCACCTTCGAGACGGTGTTCCGGCGGACGGGGAGCGCGATGTTCCCCGGGTGCCCGGGGCCGCTGCTGGCCTGGCTGGACAGCAGCGAACCGAAGGCGCTGGATGCCGCGAAGGCCGCCCTGTACTGCAAGGACATGGTGTTCCAGCGGCTGACGGGGGCCGGTCCGACGACGGATGTGTCGGACGCCTCGATGCCCTTCCTGGACCCTCGTACGCGGACCTACGACAACCGGGTCGTCGAGCTGCTGGGGCTGACGCACCGGCGGGGTCTGCTCGCCCCGGTCAGCGACCCCGTCGCGACGGCCGAGGCGTTGGGCGAGGGCCTGCCGTCCGGCACCCGGATCGCGAACGGGCCGTACGATCTGCCGGCCTGCGCGCTGGGCGCCGGGGTGACGTCCCCCGGCGACGGTCTGCTGATCGTCGGCACCTGTCTGGCCAGCCTGGTCGCCACGACCGAGCTGGACCTGACCGGCGAGCCGGCGGGGCTGTACATCTCCACGGACCGGCCCGGTCACTGGCTGCGCGCCATGCCCGCGATGGTGGGCACGGCGGCGCTGGACTGGGTACTGTCGACGACGGGGGTGCGGCACGACGAGGTGGACGGCCTGCTGGCCGAGACCCCGCCGGGCGCGAACGGCGTGCGCGTGCTGCCGTACTTCGCGCCCTCCGGTGAACGCGCCCCCTTCGTGGAGCCGCGGCTGCGCGCCGAACTCCTCGGTGTCTCCCTGGAGTCGACCCGGGGCGATCTGGTCCGCGCGACCTGCGAGGGCATCGGGTACGCGGCCCGGCACTGCCTGGAGGCGGCGGGCCTCGACGGGGACCTGGCCGTCTGCGGCGGCGGCACTCGCAGCCCCGCCTGGATGCGGCTGCTCGCCGATGTGCTCGGCCGGCCCCTGCGGGTCGTCGAGGGCGAGGTGGGCGCGCGGGGCGCGGTCCTGGCGGCTGCCGAGCGGTACGGGGTGCCGCTGGAGGCGGAGGCGTGGACACGGCCGACGGAGGTCGTCGAGCCGGATCCGGGGCGGGCCGCGTTCCACACGCGGGGCTACGAGGAGCACCTGGGCCGGCTCGCCGAGGCACGGACCCGCGCAAGGACCTGAACACCCGGACCACGAGAGGGACTTGGATGCACCTGAGACGCCGATCTCTCCTGCTCGCGGCCGCCGCCACACCGGCGGTCGCGGCCGTACCCGCACACGCGGCCCCTGCCGAGGGGCGCCCGGTGGTCATCGGCCACCGGGGCGCGGCCGGCTGGCGCCCCGAGCACACGGCCGCCTCGTACACGTACGCCGTGCAGACGGGCGCGGACTGGATCGAACCGGATCTGGTGCCGACGAAGGACCATGTGCTCGTCGTCCGGCACGAGAACGAGATCTCCCAGACGACCGACGTGGCCCGCCACCCCGAGTTCGCGGACCGCCGTACGACGAAGACGGTCGACGGCCGTGCCGTGACGGGATGGTTCACGGAGGACTTCACCCTCGCCGAACTGAAGACGCTGCGGGCGGTGGAGCGGCTGCCGCAGGTCCGCAACCGCAACACGGTCTTCGACGGCCGTGAGGAGGTGATGACCTTCCAGGAGGTCGTGGAGCTGGCGCGGCGGCTGTCGCGGACCCACGGCCGGACGATCGCCGTCTTCCCGGAGACCAAGCATCCGACGTACTTCCGGTCCATCGGGCTGCCGTTGGAGCCGAAGCTCGCGGCCACGATCCGCCGCAACCGGCTCGGCCGGCGCGAGTGCGTCGTGCAGTCCTTCGAGCCGACGAGCCTCAAGCGCATGACGGGCCTGGGTGTGCCGCTGTGGCAGGCGCTGGGGACGACGGGCGGGCCGTACGACCTGCCCGGGAGGACCTACAAGGAGATGATGACGCCGGCGGGCCTGGCGCAGATCGCGGAGTACGCGGACTGGATCGGGCCGGACAAGTCGTCGGTCGCCGCCACCCCCCTCGTCGCGGACGCGCACGCGACGGGGCTGCGGATCGGGCCGTACACCTTCCGCGCGGAGAACCAGTTCCTGCCGGCGGAGTTCCGGCGCGGGAGCGGAGCGAACGATTTCGGGGACGCGTTCGCCGAATACGCGCTGTACTACCGCATGGGGGTCGATGCGGTCGTCACCGACTTCCCGGACTTGGCGGTGATCGCGAGGAGGAGCTGATGATTCGCAGGGCGTGCAAGACCTGCGGCACCATGCAGGACTTCCGGAAGCTCAACGAGGAGGAGCGGGCGGCGGTCCGTGCGGAGAAGAAGGATCCGCGCCACTACGTGGACAACCTCTGGCGGTGCACGGTGAAGGGCTGCCTCTGGTACCAGCCGTATCTGCACACGGACGGCGGCGGCGTCCTCCCCGAGCGATTCAAGGAGGAGGCCGCCCCCGCCGGGTGAGCCCTACAGGTTGGAGAAGTCAGGACCCTTGGTGCGCGTGCGCTTGATCTCGTAGAAGCCGGGGACCGAGGCCACCGCGAGGGTGCCGTCCCAGAGGCGGCCGGCCTCGTCGCCCAGCGGGGTGGGGGTGACGACCGGGCCGAAGAAGGCGATCTGCTCGCCGTCGGAGCCGGGCACGGCGATGACCGGGGTGCCGACCTCCTGGCCGACCTTGTCGATGCCCTCCTTGTGGGAAGCGCGCAGCTCGGCCTCGTAGGGGGTGGAGTCCCAGTGCTCGATGAGGGACGCGGGCAGGCCGGCGTCCTCCAGGGCGGCGGCGACGATCTCCTTGCCGGGGCCCCCGCCCTGGTTGTGGATGCGGGTGCCGAGTGCGGTGTAGAAGTCGCCGAGGACCTCGGCGCCGTGCTCCTGCTGTGCCGCTATGACGACCCGGACGGGACCCCAGGCCTTGGTCTCGAGCATGTCGCGGTACTCCTCGGGCAGGTCGTCGAGCTTGTCCTCGTTGAGGACGGCGAGGCTCATGACATGCCAGCGGACCTCGATGTCCCTGACCTTCTCCACCTCCAGCACCCAACGGGAGGTCATCCATGCCCAGGGGCACAGCGGGTCGAACCAGAAGTCGACGGGGGTCTTGTCCGACATGTCTCTCCTCATGAGGAAACTGTTTCCTCCGGGAACGCCGGTGCTCGCTCCGGTCATTCCCGGCCCCTGGCGTCAGGGGCACGTGGCAGGATCGATGCTGTTCAGCAGTGCCCCACGACATATGAGGAGTGCCGCCCGTGCCCGGTGAGAATCTGTCCCGCGACGAGGCCCGGGAGCGGGCCGCCCTGCTGAGCGTCGACGGGTACGAGGTGTCCCTCGACCTGCGGTCCGCGGTCGGCGAGGACGACGGCTCCGGGCCCCGCACCTTCCGCTCGGTGACGACCCTGCGCTTCCGCTGCAACGAGCCCGGGGCGAGCAGCTTCGCCGACCTGATCGCGCCGAGTGTGACGGCCGTCTCACTCAACGGCCGGGATCTGGACCCCGGCGAGGTCTTCGACGGCTCCCGGATCACGCTGGAGGACCTGGCCGCCGACAACGAGCTGGTCGTCGACGCCCAGTGCGCCTACTCCCGCACCGGCGAGGGCCTGCACCGCTTCGTCGACCCGGAGGACGGCGAGGTGTACCTGTACACGCAGTACGAGCCGGCCGACTCCCGCCGGGTCTTCGCGAACTTCGAGCAGCCCGACCTCAAGGCCCCGTTCCGCTTCGAGGTGCGGGCCCCGGAGGGCTGGACGGTGTGGAGCAACGGCGTCGGTGAACTCGGCGACGGGGTCTGGCGGTTCGCCGAGACCAAGCCGATCTCGACGTACATCACGTGTGTGGTGGCGGGCCCCTACCACCACGTGACGGACAGCTACTCCCGTACGTTCGCGGACGGCACGACGCTGGAGATCCCCCTCGGCGCGCTGTGCCGCAAGGGCCTCGCGCCCCACTTCGACTCCGACGACGTCTTCCTGGTCACCAAGCAGGGCCTGGACTTCTTCCACGACCACTTCGACTACCCGTACCCGTTCGGGAAGTACGACCAGGCGTTCGTGCCCGAGTACAACCTGGGCGCGATGGAGAACCCGGGTCTCGTGACGTTCCGGGAGGAGCTCATCTTCCGGGGGAAGGTGACGCAGGCGTCCTACGAGGGCCGGGCCAACGTCGTCCTGCACGAGATGGCGCACATGTGGTTCGGCGACCTGGTCACCATGGAGTGGTGGGACGACCTGTGGCTGAAGGAGTCCTTCGCGGACTTCATGGGCGCGTTCTCGCTGGTCGGCGCGACCCGCTTCGGCAACGGCTGGGTCACCTTCGCCAACCGCCGCAAGGCGTGGGCCTACCGCGCCGACCAGCTGCCCTCCACGCACCCGGTCACGGCGGACATCCGCGACCTGCAGGACGCCAAGCTGAACTTCGACGGCATCACGTACGCCAAGGGCGCGTCGGTGCTGAAGCAACTCGTGGCATACGTCGGGCAGGACGCGTTCCTGGAGGGCGCCCGGCGCTACTTCAAGCGGCACGCGTACGGCAACACGCGCCTGGGTGACCTGCTGTCGGTGCTGGAGGAGACCAGCGGCCGGGACATGAGCGCGTGGGCGCGGTCCTGGCTCCAGACGGCCGGGGTGAACTCGCTGACTCCGCAGGTGCTGTTGAGCCCGCAGGGCCGCGTCGAGGAGCTGGCGGTGGTGCAGGAGGCCGCCGAGTCGCATCCGGAACTGCGGCCGCACCGGGTGGCGGTGGGCCTGTACCGGGTGACGGACGGCGGCTCGCTCGAGCGGTACGCGCGGGCCGAGACCGACGTCGACGGCGCGCGGACGGTGGTGGCGGACCTGGCCGGTGCCGACGCCCCCGATCTGGTGCTGGTCAACGACGACGACCTCACGTACTGCAAGATCCGCTTCGACTCGACCTCGCTGGCGACGCTGCGCGAGCACCTGGGGTCGGTGACCGATCCGCTGGCGCGTGCCCTGTGCTGGTCGGCGCTGTGGAACATGACGCGGGACGCGCTGCTCCCGGCGCGGGACTTCGTGGATCTGGTGCTGCGGTTCGCGGGGCGCGAGTCCGAGATCGGCGTGCTCCAGATGCTGCACGCGTGGGCCGAGTCGGCGGTGACGCACTACGCGGCGCCCGGCCGGCGGGAGGCGGCAGCCCGGCTGCTCTCCGAGGGCGCGCGACGCGAGCTGTACGCGGCCGGGCCGGGCAGCGAGCACCAGCTCGCGTGGGCGCGTTTCTTCGCCCGGGTGGCCGCCGCCGACACCGACTTCGAGCTGCTGCGGGACCTGCTGACGGGCGCGGTGGCGGTCGAGGGCCTCGACCTGGACCAGGAGCTGCGGTGGGTGTTCCTGGAGCCGCTGGCCGCGCACGGGGTGGTGGACGAGAAGGTGCTGGCCGAGGAGCTGGCCCGGGACGACACCGCCTCCGGCAAGCGTCACCAGGTGCGCTGTCTGGCCGCCCGCCCGTCGGAGGCGGTCAAGGCGCAGGCGTGGGCGCAGGTCGTGGAGTCGGACGCGCTGTCCAACGCCATGGTCGAGGCGACCATCTCGGGCTTCGCGCAGGGCTCGCAGCGGGAGTTGCTCGCGCCGTACGCGGAGAAGTACTTCGCGGCGATCGAGCGGGTGTGGGCCGAGCGGTCGATCCAGATCGGGATGCACGTGGTGCAGGGTCTGTTCCCGTCGCTCCAGCAGTCCCAGGAGACCCTCGACGCCACGGACGCCTGGCTGGAGTCCCACCGGGAAGCGGCCCCGGCCCTGCGCCGGCTGGTGCTGGAGGCCCAGGACGATCTGGCGCGGGCCCTGCGGGGGCAGGCGTGCGACGCGGCGGCCGGGTAGCCCCGACCTGACACCTTTGGCCTGAGATTTCGGGTTCCGTCACCGTTACGGAATACAGGCAATCACAGCCGTAACCCCTGGTCCGCACCCGAACGGACCAGGGCGTTTCGGCATCCGAACATCCGTCCTTTAGTGCCGGATTGTCCGTATGTGTCGACGGGCCTGTAACAGGGGTTAAAAGGCGGGCCCGGTGCGGGAAATTGCCGGTCATGACGCACAACACCCCGCTCTCCCCCCGCCCCCTCCACGACCTGTCCGGCCGCGGCCGGCTCCGGGTGATGACGGTCGCGCAGCTCCGCGCGCACGGTGTCTCGACGGCCCAGGTGAACGAGCAGTGCACCCCCGGCGGCCCTTGGCAGCAGCTCCTCCCCGGCGTCGTCCTGCTCCACCCGGGCCCGCCGACCAGCGAGGAGCGGCTGCACGCGGTGCTGAGGTACGCGGCACGGGAGCGCGGCACGGGTGTTCCCGCCCAGCCCGGCGCGGACGGCTCCGGCGCCCCCGCCCACCCCGAGGCGATGATCACGGGACTGGCGGCGCTGACGCTGCACGGCTTCTCGTCCACTCCCCCGCTGCCGTCCCTGGACGTGATCGACGTCCTGGTCCCGCGGATGCGCCGGCTGCGCTCGACGGGCTGTGCGCGCATCGTCCGGGGTGTGGCGCTGCCGGTCCCCGAGCAGGTCACCGGCCTGCCGGTGGCCCCCGTCGCCCGTGCGCTGGCCGACGCGGTGGCGGGCCTCGCGGACGCCGTCGTCGTGCGCCGGCTGATGACGGAGGCGGTGCGCGGGGCGTACTGCGAGCCGGCCGCGGTGGTGCGGGAGCTGAACCAGGCCCGGCTGCTGAGCCGCCCGCACGTGGTGGACGCGGTGGATTCCCTGCTGGCCGAGGGCCGGGCGATCGCGGAGGACCGCCTGTACCGGATGGTGCGCGAGTACGGACTGCCCGACCCGGTGTGGAACGTGGACCTGCGCCTGCCCGGCGGCCCCTACCTCGGCGGCCTGGACGCGTACTGGCCGGAGCAGGCGGTGGCGCTGGAGCTGGACACCCGGGCGCCCCGGCAGAACGACGAGGCGCAGTGGTCGGAGTTCGCCCGCAAGCGCGAGCACCTGGAGCGGCTCGGCATCACGGTCGTCCACATCACGCCCAGGAAGCTCCGCGACTCGGTGGAGCAGCAGGCGGCGGTGGTCCGCACCGCCCTGATGGCGGCGGCCGACCGCGAACCGGCCGCGTATGTCGCGGTGCTGCCCCGGTAGGGACAAGACCCGGGGGCGGGACCAGGGGTGGGACCAGGAGGGGGGAGGAGGGGCCGCCGGAGTCGCCGGCGGCCCCTCCTCGTGCACCGAGGGCGACTGATCTTGATCTGCCGGGCCTGCCGCTACGAACCAGCAGTGGGAAAACGCGCCACCTCGGCGCGCGTGAGACCGGCCGGCCGTCTGCTGCGGCAGACAGGTGAATCTGTCAGACGGACGGGTTCGGACCGGATGCGCCGCCCGTGGAAGAGGGCCAGTGTCGAGCTGAGCCGAGGAGGCGCGATGGACCGACGAGCCGGAGCTCAGAGGGAAGGTGACACACAAGGGGGACGAGCAGGGGCCGCGGACGACACCGCGCTGGACCAGTTGCTCGTCCGCGCCGCCGACGGCGACGAAGGGGCCTTCGCCGAACTGTACGACGCCCTGGCTCACCCGGTGCTGGGACTGGCCTGCCGCGTGGTCAGGGACGAGGCCCAGGCGGAGGAGGTGACCCAGGACGTGATGGTGGAGGTGTGGCGGACCGCCGACCGGTTCCGGCCGGCGCGCGGAGCCGCCCGGAACTGGGTGCTCACCCTCGCGCACCGGCGCGCGGTGGACCGGGTACGGTCCGTCGCCGCGGGCCGCGCCCGCGAGCTGCGCGCCGCGGTCCGGGAACAGGAGCGGTCCTTCGACACCGTCGCCGAGGAGGTCGAGACGCGGGAGGAGCAGCGGGTGGTCTTCCGCTGCCTGGCCCAGCTGACCAGCGAGCTGAGGCTGCCCCTGGTGCTGGCCTACTACGAGGGGTTGACGTACGCGGAGGTCGCCGAGGCGCTCTCGATGCCGGCGGGCACCGTCAAGTCGCGGATGCGTCAGGGGCTGCAGCGCCTGCACGACTGTATGGAGGCCGGCTCGTGAACCTCACCGACGACCCCCATCTCGATGTCGGCGCGTACGTGCTGCACGCGCTGCCGGCCGAGGAGGAAGCCGCCTTCGAGAACCACCTGGCCGGTTGCGCCCCCTGCCGTGCGGAGGTCGATCAGCTGTCCGGGGCGGCCGTCGAGATGGGGGCGGCCGAGACGAGCGCGCCCTCGGCGGAGATGCGCCGCCGGGTGCTCGACCGGATCGCGGCCGTCCCTCAGGACCGGTCCGTCGCGGCGGAGTCCCGGCGCCGACGCCGCCGGCAGCGAGGGCTCCGGCTGGCGCTGGCGGCCTCCCTGGCGGCGGCCGCGGCTCTCGGAGGTGTCGCCTGGTGGCAGAGTTCCGAGGCCGATAACGCGCGCGAGCAGTCCGCCGAGGAGCACGCCGAGTACCGGCAACTCGCCGATGTCGTGACCGCCCCCGACGCCACGATCAGCACCAAGAAGCTCGCGGACGGCGGGACCGCGAGCGTGGTCGCCTCCCGGACGGAGAACCGGTCCGCGGTGTTCGCGTCGGGGCTGCCGCCGCTCACCGACGACCGGGTCTACCAGCTCTGGTACGCCGAACCGGGGCGGTTCCGGCCGGCCGGACTGCTGTCCACCGAGGGCGGGGGGCATGCGGAAGTCCTGGAAGGGCGCCTCGGCGGGGCCACCGCCGTCTGCCTGACGGTGGAACCGGCCGGCGGCTCCCGCCGGCCCACCACCCACCCGGTCGGTGTCATCTCCGTCCCCGCATGACGATCACCGCCGCATGACAGTCACCGCTCGGCCACCGCGACGGCGGCCGCGTGCCCCCTGCCCACCGCGACATCGTCGACCGTCCAGCCCGGCATCCGGCGGGGCCCGCGCACGGAGGCGCCGAGGTGGTCGGAGCGGAGGTCACGTCCGAGTCCGGTGCCGAGCCCTTTCAGATACGCCTCCTTGCGTGTCCACACCCGGGCGAAGGCGGCGGGGCGCCCCTGAGGCGGACACGCGGCGAGCTCGGCGGCCTCCCGGGGGTGCAGCGTGTCCGTGAGGGCGGCGACGACGTCCGAGCCGGGCAGCCGCTCGATGTCCGCGCCGACCGGTGTGTCCGCGAACGCGAGAAGGCAGCGGCCGTCGGTACGGGAGACGGAGAAGCACAGGGGCACGCCGGGCACGTCGGGACGGCCGTGCGGGCCCCGGCACACCGGGCAGGGTCGCCGTACGAACGTGACGTCCGACGGCTCGACCCCGAGGTAGGCGCCGAGGAGCAGGCGCAGGCACACATGGGCGACCCGGTAGCCGTCCCTGTCCGCCGTCCGGTGCAGTGCCGCGGCCCGCGCCCGTTCCCCGCTGTCCAGCAGCGTGCCGGCGAGCGGGGTCAAAGAGCCACGGAGGTCCTCCACCCGGGCCAGCCACAGGCGGGGCCGACCGGGGCGAGGCGGCTCCGGAGGCCGGGTCCAGGCGGCGGGTGTCAGCCGGTCGGGGCGCAGGGCCGGTCTCGCGGGGAGGAGGCACATGGCACGGCCGTCTTCGGTCAGTCGGAGGGCGCCCGCACAGCGCGGGGGTCAGCGAGGGCGTCATTGCCGTAGAGGGCCTGCACCCAGTTGGTCTGGTAGATCGTGTCGAGATAGCGCTCACCGAGGTCCGGGGCGATCGCGACGGGCGTGAGGCCCGGCGTTCCGTGCCGGGCGAGCCAGCTCGTCGCCCCGCTGACGACCGTGCCGGTCGACCCGCCGAACAGGAAGCCCCGCCTCGCCAGGTTCCGGCAGGTACGGATGGCGTCGGCCTCCTCGACGCGGACCGCCTCGTCGACGTAGCTCTCGTCGAGCAGCGGTGGGCGGAGGCTCATGCCGAGGCCGGGGATCATCCGCCGTCCGGGCGGGTCTCCGAAGATGGCGGAGCCGACGCTGTCCACCGCGACGATCCGCACGGGCCGGTGCCAGGAGCGGAACCAGCGGGCGCAGCCCATCAGGGTGCCGGTCGTGCCGACGCCGATGAACAGGACGTCCAGACGCGGGAACCAGCGGGCGATGGCCGGGGCCGTCCTGAAGTAGTGCGCCCTCCAGTTGTCGGGGTTGGTGTACTGACTCAGCCACACATAGCGGTCGTCCGCGGCACACAGGGCGCGCAGGTGCGCCAGCCGCGCGCCCAGCAGACCGCCGGTGGCGTGCTCGTCGGAGACGACGTGGACCTGGCTGCCCAGGGCCTCCATCATCAGCCGGGTGGCCAGGTTGCACCGGGAGTCCGTCACACAGACGAAGCGGTAGCCCTTGCTCGCCGCGATCATGCTCAGTGCCACGCCGAGATTGCCGGAGGAGGACTCGACCAGGATCGAGTCCCGCCTGAGGGTTCCGCTCCGCTCGGCGGACTCCACCATCTCGGTCGCGGCCTTCAGTTTGATCGAACCGGCGAAGTTGAAGCCCTCGCACTTGAGGAAGAGCCGGTGTCCCGTCATCGGCTCCAGGTCGACGTACAGGTCCTCCTCGTTGAAGGCCTGGGGGACGGATATGACTGGCACGATGGTCTCCTCGTACAGGGCCGGCGGTGGACCGGGGGGCGCCCCTCAGCCGTGCCGGCTCAGTTCGTGAAAGAAGTGGTCGATGACTTGCAGTCCCCCGGATCGGGCCACCTCGTCGTAGACGTAGCCGCCGACCGCGAGGTCCAGCACGCCCAGGCCGAACGGTGAGAAGACCACCGGCCGGCCGGCCGGGACCGTCACCCGGCCGGCCATCACGTCGTCGAGCGTGCCGAGCAGGAAGTCGCGGTTGCCGGTGAGGCGTTCGGTGAGGTGCGGTGAGGTGGCGGCCCGGAGGCAGTGGTCGATGTCGTCGACGACGTTGGTGGCGCTGAGCAGCACCTGCGGGGCGAGGTCGCGCAGCGACACGTGCAGGACCACCGGGTTGTGCCGGAACCACGACGGCTCGGTGATGTGCGGCCGGTCGGCGACCGTGGCGAAGACGATCAGGTCACTGAGGCGGATCAGCTCCTCGGCGCCGCGGTGCACGGTGACGCGTCCGACGGCGCCGGACTGCTCCAGGTAGGTGCGGAAGCCGGCGGCGCTGTCGGGGGACAGGTCGTGCACGCCGATGGCGTCGAAGGACCAGCCGGTGCCCTCCAGGTAGGTGTGGATGTAACGGGCGATCAGACCCGCCCCGACGAACCCCAGCCGGACCGGGCGCGGCCGTCCCCTGCTGAGCCGGTCGGCCGCCGAAGCGGCGGACGCGGCGGTCCTGGCGGCGCTGATGATCGAGCTCTCCATACAGGCGAAGGGGTAGCCCGTGACGGGGTCGTTGAGGATGAGGACGGCGGACGCCCGGGGGATGCCCGAGGCGACGTTGGCCGGGAAGCTGGAGATCCATTTCAGGCCGTCCACCCCGCCCTCGCCGCCGAGGGAAGCGGGCAGGGCGATGATCCGTGCCGTCGGCCGGTCGGGGAAGCGCAGGAAGGAGGACGGCGGATTGACCGTACGGCCGGCGCCGTGCTGGCGGTACGTCGCCTCGACGACCTCCACCACGGTCTTCTCTCGGCCCTGGAGCACCTCCTTGACCTGGCTTCCGGGGATGACGGCGAAGGACGGCACCACCGGGGTGTCGGCCCGGGCGGTCTGCGGAACGGTGTGCACGGTGGTCATGCCGCTTCACTCCCCCTCTGCGGTCCGGGAAGGCCGGGACGCACCGGGTCGGCCATCGCCACCACGACGTTCCGCGGCCCCTGGTACGCCTCCCGGCTGTGCGCGGTGCGGATGTTGTCCACGAGCATCAGGTCCCCGCGCTGCCAGGCCCGGCGTACGGTGTGGGTCTCGTAGGTCTTGTTGATCTGCTCGACGACGTCCGGAGGCACCGGATCGCCGTTGCCGTAACGGGTGTTGAAGGGCAGACCGTCGGGGCCGTACTCGTCGATCAGGAACTCCCTGACCTCGGACGCCATCGTCCACTCGTTCAGGAACGCGATCTGGTTGAACCAGCAGGACCGGCCGGAGACCGGGTGCCGCACGACGGCGTGCCGGTGCTGCCACGTCCGCAGCGAACCGTCCGGCTGCCAGGACCAGTCGATCGCGTGGGCACGGCAGTAGGCCTCGACCTCGCCTCGGTCGTCGGTGCCGAAGGACTGGGCGAGCGTCGCGCCGATCCCCTCGTTGTAGGCCCTGGTGAGCAGCCAGCCCTCCCGGGCGAAGCGGTCGACGAGGTCGGCGGGCAGCGCCCGCAGCACGGCGGTCGCGTCGGCCAGGGCGGTGGCACCGCCTTCGACGGGCGGCTCAAGGCACGCGAACAGCATCAGGCCGGGACACTCGAGGGCGTAGCTGAGTTCGTTGTGCATGCACATGGGCTGGTTGGGCGGCCAGGCCGACGACGAGTAGACGCCGTCCGCGTGGCGGTCGCGGGCGGCGAAGGCCTCGTGTTCGGCCAGCGGGCGCCCGGCCACCTGGCGGAGGACCGACGCGACGTCGGCCGGGGTGCGCAGGCCCAGGCCCCGGACGGTGACCGCCCCCCGCTCGGCGACGAGTTCGCGCAGCTCGCCCCGCCGTCCGGCCGCCCAGGCCGCCGCGTCCGTGGTGCCCGTGGTGTCCGTGGTGTCTTCCGCGTCGAGTACCGGAAAGCCCTCCGGGGACTCTGTCGTGGTGGCCCTGTTCTTGCGGAAGAGTGCCGACAGCATGTCGATCTCTCCTCTCGTACTGCTCGTGTCTGTCACGGTCGGCCCGGTTCTCCGCCGGTCCGGGTGTCGATCAGGTGGGCCAGGTCGGCCAGTACGGGGCGGCCGGCGAGGTCGCGCGGGGAGATCATCCGGTCCAGCGAGACCGCGAGCCGTACCGCCGACAGGGACGTGCCGCCCAGATCGAAGAAGTTGTCGTCCCGGCGGACCCGTCCGGGCGGCAGGCCGAGTTCCGCCTCCCATCGAGCCGCGAGCCGCCGTTCGGACGGGGTCCGCGGGGCGCCGTGGGAGTCCCGGGCCGGGCCGAGGTCCTCGGCGAGTGCCGCGAGCGCCTTGCGGTCGGTCTTGCCGTTGGCGGTGAGCGGCAGGCTGTCCAACCGGTGGAAGGACGCCGGGACCATGTACGCGGGGAGCAGGTCCGCGAGCCGCTCCCGCAGGTCCTCGGCCCTCACCGCACCCTCGCTCGTGCAGAAGGCGGCCAGCTGGCGGGCGTGGCCTTCCGCTCCGGTCACCACGACCGCGCAGTCCGTGACGCCGGGCACCCGCAGCAGCGTGTTCTCCACCTCGCCGATCTCGACCCGGAACCCCCGGATCTTGACCTGGGCGTCCCGGCGGCCGAGGAACTCCAGTTTTCCGTCGGGCCGCCAGCGGCCGAAGTCGCCTCCGCGATAGAGCCGTTGGCCGGGGCGGTGGGGGTCTTCCAGATAGGCGAGCGAGGTGCGTTCGGCGTCGTTGACGTAGCCGCGCCCGACGCACACCCCGGAGAAGACGATGGCGCCGGGCGCGCCGAGCGGCACCGGAAGCACGTTCTCGTCGACGACGTACTGGTGCACGTTGGCGATGGGCCGGCCGAGCGGGATCCGGTCGGTGGCGGGTGCCCGGTCCATCACCTCGTGGTGGGTGTCGTCGGACGTCTCGGTCAGCCCGTAGGCGTTGACCAGGCGCACGGCGGGTCCGCCGGCGAACCACCGCTGGACCAGCTCACCGCGCAGCGCCTCGCCGGTGACGGAGACGCACCGCAGGTCCGGCAGGTCCCGGGGGACGCGTTCCAGCGCGGACAGGATGACGTCGAGATAGGACGGCACCACCTGGAGGACGTTGACGCGTTCCTCGGCGATCCGGTCCAGGAACCGGTCCGCGTCGAGGATGGCCTCCTGCTCGACCAGCAGGGTCCGCCCGCCTGTCAGCAGCCCGGCGAGCAACTGCCACAGCGAGATGTCGAAGCACTGCGAGGCCGTCTGCGCCACCACGGTGCCCTCGCCTATGCCCAGATCGTCGATCTTGGCGTAGAGGTGGTTGAGCAGGCCGGCGTGCTCGCACAGCGCGCCCTTCGGCTCGCCGGTGGAGCCGGAGGTGAAGAAGACGTACGCGAGCCGGTCCGCCGGGATGTCCAGGCCGAGGTCCGTTCCGTCGGTGGCCGCCCGCCCGGTGAGGTCCGGGACGAGCAGCCGCCGGGTTCCGGGGAGTGTGGCCAGCGCCCGGTCCAGCCGAGTGGTGCTGCCGGGTGCGGTGAGGACGTACGAGCAGTCGGCTCGGGTGAGCATCGCGCTGACGCGGCCGGGCGGGTGATGCGGGTCGACGGGCAGGTACACGCCGCCGGCCTTGAGAACGCCGAGCACGCCAGCCGCCCAGTGGAGGTCGCGCTCGGTCACCACGGCGACCGTGTCCTCCGGGCCGAGCCCCTCGGCCAGCAGGGCGCGGGCCACCCGGTTGGCCCGGGTGTCGAGGTCCGCGTACGTCAGGCCGCGGCCCCGGTGGACCACGGCGACGGCGTCCGGATGCCGGCGCACCCGTTCCTCGAACAGTTCGTGGAACCGGCGGTCGGGCAGCGCACGGCGCGGCCCCGCCGCCAGCCCGTCGAGCTGGAACCGGAGTTCGTCCGCGGACAGCAGGCTGCCCCGGTCGTGAGGGGCGTCGGGGTCGGCGGCGATCGCCTCCAGCGCGGCTCGGTGGTATCCCCCGATCCGGGCGGCACAGTCCGCGTCCAGCAGGTCCGTCCGGTGCCGCAGACGCAGCACGAGCCGGCCGCGATCCTCACTCACTGAGATGCCGAGCAGCACGCCCCCGTCCAGCGGGACGTCGATCTCGTGCCCTGTGGGGGCGAACACCGCCTCGGGGCCGCCGGCCGGGGGCGGTGGGCCGGTCCCGGCCGACAGCGCCGCCGCCTCGGCCCGCCGGGCGTCCAGCACCAGTCGGCGCCAGGTGCCGGGCCCGGCCGTCAGCTCGAAGGGCCCCGGCGCGGTCCGGCCCGGGGCCAGGTAGCCGCTGCGCACCTCGGGGTCGCCGGAGAGCAGGGCGAGCACCTTCGCGTGGGCCGCGAGGAGGATCGCGGTGAGCGGCACGCCGAGTTCACGGGCCCGCGCCCGCAGGGCCGCCGTCACCTCGCCGGTGACACGGCTGATGTGCTCGCCGGTGCCGGGCATCGGATCCTTCGCCCATCGGGGCACGGCCGTGAAGCCGCCCTCGGCACGGCTGCCGCTTGCGGGGACGCGGGCCTCGGTCGCTGTCGCTGCCATCACCGCACACCTCCCCTTTCGTCCCTTTCGTCGAGGGCCGGGCGGGCCGGATTCCCTGCCCAGCGGGTGTGCTCGGGGACCGTCTCGCCCTTCATGAGGAAGGAGTCCGCCGCCAGTACGGCGCCGTCACCGACCGTCACGCCGTAGTGCACGAGCGCTCCGACGCCGACGGTGCAGCCGGCACCGAGCGCGCTGCGGTCCGACTTGAACGTGCCGTCCTCCTGGGAGTGGCACTGCAGGACACTGCCCGAGTTGAGGGTGCAGTCGTCCCCGATGGCGACCATGGGGCGCTCCGTCATATGGCAGCCGTCGTCGAAGACCCGTGCCCCGATCCGGACGCCCAGCAGGCGCCACACGACGGCCTTGAAGGGGGTGCCGTCGAGGATGTGCAGATACGTCTCGGAGGGGACCTTCCAGTACCGCTCACGACGCCAGAACCGGCGGTCGTAGATCGAGCAGAACAGCGGCTCCGGTGGGTGCGCGGCCGTGACGGCCCGTTCGAGGAGGACGAAGTACAGCAGGGTGAACGGCAGCACGACGGCGTTGGCGAGCGCCAGGACCGCCGTGCCCCACACCGGGTACTGGCTCGCGGCGAGCGCGAAGAGCAGGACGACGCAGAAGAAGAACAGCCATGTGGTGAGCAGGTGCCATGCCATGGTGACGGCGTTGTGCCGGTTCTTGGCCGCGAGGCGGCGGCCGAGACCGTTCCCGTTCCTGAGGTCGTCGAAGGTGCTGTCCCGCGCCACCGATCGCGGGATCTCGAAGCAGGGGGAGCCGAGCAGGCCCACATCGCGCCGGAGCGGTCCGCTGACGGGGACCGCCACCTTGGTACCGAGCAGGCAGTTGTCGCCGGTCCGCCCGCCGGCGGGGTAGGCGATGCGGTTCCCGAGGAAGTTGTGCGCCCCGACCGCCGTCGGTGACAGCCGGAAGGAGGTGCTGGAGTACTCGGCGTTCATCAGGGACAGCCCGTCCGCGACCATGGTCCCGGTGCCGATCCTGCTCAGATAGGGGCTCTCGTGCTTGACCGCCGTGCCGAAGTTCGAGCCGGTCTGTTCCACGGGAGAGAGGCGATAGCCGATCCAGCGCAGGTAGTGCACGATGCAGGAGCTGTCGCCGAACAGACGGGTCAGGGACTTCCTGTTCGTCATCAGGACGATCGTCCGGTGCACGGTGTAGCGGAAGCCGAAGAGCGGGTACGTCCGGCCGGACGGGACGAACCGGCCCAGCAGCCGGGGGACGGTGGCCAGGACCACCAGAGCGGCGAGCACCCCGCCGAAGAAGACCACGACCGTGACCACCAGCAGGTCGAGGTAGAGCACCGTCGCCCCGCCCTTCAGTACGGCGGATCCCTCCAGCATCCGGGAGAGCAGCACGTCCAGGCAGCCCACGGCGAGCGGCAGATACACCAGCAGCGCCGTGAGGAGCGTCAGAGAGCCGTGCACCGCTCGCCGTGCGGTGCCGCACCGGGCGGCCTCCACCTCCGGGAAGTCGCCGTCCGCGGGCTGGGCAGGAGAGCCGTGCCAGTGCTCGCCGTCGGGGACCGCCTGGCCGGTGTGCAGGGAGGACGCGTGCCCGAGCCGGGATCCGTCGCCGAGCCGGGTCCCGATGTCCAGCACCGTCACCTCGCTGACGACCGCGCCCCGGCCCAGGGTGACCGGCCCTGTCTCGATCACACCGTCGACCGCGTGGTAGCAGCTGAGCAGCGCGTCCTTGCGCACGAGCGCGCCGTCGCCGACGGTCAGCAGATCGGTGCAGACGGGGGCGCTGCGCGAAAGGATCGTCACTCCTGTGCCGATCCGGGCGCCCAGGGCCCTCAGGTAGAGCGGGTAGAGCGGCGATCCGGCGAACAGGACCAGCGGGCTCGACCGGATCAGCGTCTTGACCAGCCAGAACCGGAAGTAGGTGAGGCTCCAGACTCGGAACCGCCGTTGCGTGAACCGGCCGATCAGTACCCACTTGGCGATCACGGGCAGGGCGCACAGTACGACGAACAGCGCGGCGCCGAAGACGACGCTCCGCAGATAGGCGTCGAGCAGGTGTCCTTGCGCGGAGATCCATTCGTAGCCTCGGGCGGCGACGGCCGCGAGGAGGAAGGCATAGCCGAGGAAGGCCAGAAGCTGGAGTGCCCCGCAGAGCACGCGGTGCGGGCGGCCGGTGGGCGGCGCCGGTGCCGGTACCGGCGCCGCAGACAGTCCCGAGGGGCTGGGTGCCTGGGGTTCGGGTGGTGGCGGCGGGGTGCTGTCGACCAGTGCGACCGCCAGCCCGCCGGCGGTCGGATGCCGGTAGACATCGCGCATCGACACCGCCGGCAGGTCCGGCCGGTTCCTCACCCGCGCGCAGAAGTGCGCCATCACCAGGGAGTCGGCACCGAGATCATCGAAGAAGTCGCTGTCGACCCGCACCTCGTCCAGGTGCGCGACCTCCGCCAGCAGCGCGGCGAACCGCTCCGCGGCAGCGGATGTCGCTGGATCCGGCGGCGCCGCGCAGGGCCGGGCTTCCTCCACGAGGCCCTTCATCGCCTCCTGGAGCTGCTGTCCCGTCATGAGAGGACCCCCTCGACTGCCAGCTGTCGCGTGCTTGCCTCACTGAGGGGTTCGTAGCCGGGCAGCCGAGGTATGGAAGGTCCGGGCGTTCTTCTCGAAACGTGAGCGAATATCTCACCAGCCGGATGCCTCACCAGCCGCCGATCGGAGCACATCGGCCACCAGCAACTCGGCCTGCCAGGGCCCATGCCCTTCGAGAGCGCCCAGACGCTCCGATCACGCTCCGACCACCCGGCGTGCTTGCGGGGTGCGGGCGCGTCCGCTCACGCCGTCCGGCAAGGTAACGGGCCGATGACCGCGCACGGGGCTCAGCCACCCGCCTCTCCGGGCCGTTCGCTCGCTTCTCTCCCGTGCTGCGGCGAGGTGAGTCAAGGGTCGGCCGGAGGCCGATCGCCGAAGGCGACGCGCAGCGCCCTTTACTCACCTCGCCGCAGCACGACACTGGCAAAGAAGCGGGCGGCCCCGACAGTTGTGTCACCTACCGGCCGCAAGGCGTGCCCGCACCGTCTTGCCGACCTCCGCGCGCAGGAACCAGTCCAGTTCCTCGGCGACGCGGGACACCACCACCAGACCCCGGCCGGTCTCTACTCCCGCCCACTCCTTGACCTCCGGAAACGCCCGTACCGGGTCCGAGACCTCGATGGACAGCCGGCCGTCCTCCAGCACGGCTTGCCGCAACCACAGTTCGTGTCCCACGACCCTGCCGTGCAGCACCGCGTTCGCGACGAGCTCCGACGTGACGAGCACGGCGTCGTCGAGGTCCCCGGCCCAGTTCCACATCGTCAGCCGTCTCCGTGTGTGCAGCCGGGCCAGTCGGACGCTGCGGAGGGTCATGGGGTAGCCCATGGACCAGTCGTGGGTGAGGAGGGCAGGCGTGTGGGGGTTTGGCATGGGGGTCCCTTTCGCTTGAGCTGCCCCTTTACGGTGACGGGCCGCGCCTTTCGCCTTCAATCGAAACGCAGCTGATTAATCAGGCGACTGAAAAATGGACTATGCCCAGTTCTGCACAACCGGCTGCGCGGGACCAGCAGGCAGTGTCACACTCTGCACACGGATACGAGCACAACGTGCTGGATCGTAGGGCGGTGCACATGGCGGCCAAACGCGGGCGCACAGCGCAGCGGCTGGAACTCGGCTTGCAACTGCGTCAGTTGCGGGAGAACTGTGGTCTGGGCGACCGAGGCGGCGGGTTCACCCGCAGGCAAGCGGTCGTCGGACTGCGGATCTCCGAGGCCTCTTTGCAACGGATCGAGTCGGGCTCACTGAACTTCCGCAACATCGGCGATCTACGCAAGCTGCTGGACAAGTACGGCGTCACCGATGAGGAGGTCGTCGAGTCGCTGATCAGCCTCAACAAGGAGTCCAACCAGCAGGACTGGCTCACGCAGTACCGAGGGCTCATGCCTGCGGGCATGCCGGGGTTCGTTGGGCTGGAGCCGGAGGCTCGGGCCATGAAGGCCTATCACCCGACAGTGGTCTACGGCCTGCTGCAGACCGAGGCGTACGCCCTCGCGACCCACGAGTTGCACAAGCCGGTCGAGGAGTACACGTCGGAGTTCATCCGCAGCAGTGTGGAGCTGAGGATGAAACGACAGCAGGTACTCACCCGCGAGAACCCGGTAAGACTGCACGTCATCCTCGGAGAGGCCGCGCTGCGGTATCCGGTTGGAGGCGCAGAGGGAATGCGTGAGCAGTACGCGAAGATCGAGAAGCTGTCCGGCTGGGATCACCTCACGATTCAGGTCCTGCCGTTCCGCCGGAGCTATCGCTCGACCAATGACTTCGCCATCCTCGACTTCGGTGACGAGCTGCCGCCACGTGTGCAGACCGACAGCGCGTGGGGTTCCGTGTCCACCGCGGACAAGCCACGTGAAGTCGACCGCTTTCACCGAAGGTTCGACGCCATGACAGCATCGGCGCTGCCGCCCGAGGACACGCCCGACTTCCTGCACCGACTAGAACGAGAGCTGTAGGCCCATGACCACTCACCTCATCGCAACCGAACTCGCCCCTGACGAGTCCTGGTTCAAGTCGTCGTACAGCGACCCCGGCCAGAACTGCCTGGAAGCCGCCCACCTCTCCCCCTCCCCCACCCCCTCCATAGCCATCCGCGACTCCAAGACCCCCACCGGCCCCGCCCTGCTTCTCCCCCCGGCCGCGTGGACGGCGTTCCTCACCTATGTAGGCCGGGAAGAGAAGCCGTAGCCGCTACCCTTCACAGAACTTCGCCTCGACGATCCCTTCGGTGCTCCGTGACCAATTCCCGTTGAGGTCGACGGCGAGGCCAGCTTCAGGGGGCGATGATGCAGCGGTCGACCTCGTCACCGTAGTCGTCTTTGCCCGTAGCCTTATCGACCACCTGCGCGGCCAGGATTCAGAGCGTTTTCACGTCCCGGCAGGAGTGGGCTGTCGGTGATGCCCCAGATCGGGACCGCGCCCGCCTGCGCCCGGGACAGTGGAGGCATACTCGGCGAACACCACATATCTGACATGGTGGCTGGAAATTCTCGATTTCCCAGTGTCCGCACACGTACCTGCCCAGGTCAGCGAGGCTGGCCTGGGCAGATTATCGAGGCTGGTGACGGCGTAGACCGTTTCCTGGACCTGCCGCTTTCCGTTCTCCCAGCGGCGGTCGATACGCACGGATAGGCTCTGTTTTCTGGATCATGTGCGGAGCAAGATGACCCAGGACGCGCCGGTGACGGTCCCGAGATAGATGCGGGCACGTTTGTCGTAGCGGATGGCGACAGCCCGATGGTTCTTGAGGCAGCTGATATCCGCTCGACGACGTTGCACTTTCGGGTATCTCAGGGACTATTGCTTCTTCATCCGAGGCACGTCACCGAAGATCTGGGGACAGGTTGGCCGCAACGACCCGATGAAAGGAATCGAGCCTCGCCGACTCGCCGTCGATCAGTGCCAGAATTTCAAAGGCGTACGAGGCGGAGTCGACATCACGGCCTGATGCGATTTCTTCGTAGAGGAGCCATGACCCGCTTCTGACGAGTTCAAGGCAACTGTCCGCGATGTCATCCTGCTCTCCGTTGACCAGCGTGGCCAAGACAATGAAGAGCTGGCGTCGGTGTTCATCAGGGACGCCGCCTGCCAGCGCAGCCATGACCATGGATGCAGTAGCCACAGCCGGCTGCATCAGATTGGACTGGACATAGGCGTGCCCTTCAGCCCAACCCTCTCCCGTTTGATCAGGTGGGGGCGACTGTAGGGACTTCTGGAAGTCCGTCGGAATATGGTCGGCGCCCCGACCGCACCCACAGGCCATCCCAGACCATTCGTGAAGTCCGATTTCAATGCTCAGAATATCGAATCGCTGCATCGTCAGCCCAGCCCTTCCCAGCGACCGCCCGGCGCAGGCTCCGCCCCTCTGATGAACTGGGAGGGGTCGTAATCATCCTGACAGTCGCGGCATACCGGCTTCAGTTTGGGGATCTTGACACCGTTCACCTTCTCCACCGTTTTGGCATTGGTGAAGATGATGTCCGATGCGTCGCCACCGAGAGCAAAGCATACGTTCCCTTCGGCGCAGTAGCTGTTCCCGGGGTACCTGCCGCCTGATGACGCAAGAGCTATCTGTCCCGTTTTAGTGTTGTAACCACCCACGTACGTCCGCGTGCCTGTCCGGCTGCTGTGGTTCTTCAGCGCAAAGTCATCGACCATGGCCTCAGACTGGGCGAGTTGACCTTCGTGCGTCCACCCTGGCGGCGCGTCGTACACCTCTACTGCTGGGGCCGGTTTCTTCGCTCCCGCCGGCCCTCGGACCGACGGAAGTTGAGGCAGGTCCAGGACCAGGCCAGGCGACTTTGGACCGAAGAACCTTCCCTTAAGTGCGTTCCACGCCGGTCCGACTAGCGCATTGAGTCCACCAGTGACAGCCCCGACAAGCAGGTCGATGGGAGTGGTGGGCTGACACTGGGCAGTGTTGATGGCCCAGGTCAGTCCCATTCCTATCGCTGCGTCTGTGGCAACCGTGACCGCGAGGGCCCGTCCGCCCTGCAGGCCGAGCTGGGTTGCTAGGGCGGTACCCGCCGGGGCGAGGAATCCGCCGACCGCCCCGACGACGGCTCCTTGTCCCGCGGCGGCTGCGAAATCGCCCCAGTCGAAGTCGTCCTGGTGGGTGAGGGCATAGACGCCACCGCCGACAACACCGCCGATAAGGGCGCCCACGCACATCGCGCACTGGCCGGACGGATCCGCCAGGTTGGCGGGGTCGTTGTCGGTGTAGTTGTAGGGGGACTGGTTGGGGTTGTCCGCGGCGGCCGGGATCGGGTCCTGGGTGGTGAAGCGGCGCTGGGCCGTGTCGTAGGAGCGAGCCCGGAGCTGGAGGCGGTCGGGGACGTACTGGTCCTTGTACTGGCCGGTGTAGCCGAAGGGACTGGTCTGGCCGCCGGTGATGGTGGCCTTGCCGGTCGGGGAGCCCCAGGCGCTGTAGGTGTAGCGGTAGTTGTCCGCGCCCGCTGCGTCGTAGACCGCGCTGGTGGAGCTCTGGCGGTCCTGGGTGAAGTAGTAGGTGCCAGCGGTGCGGTCCATGGATCGGGCCGTGCCGTCGGGGTCGTAGTGGTAGTCCGCGAGCAGGGCGCCGGAGGCGTTGGTGTCGGTGGCGAGTTGCGGGAGCGGGTTGTTGATGTCCCAGCGGGACGTTCCGGCGAGCGCGTTGTTCTTGTTGACCGTTGTGCGGTTGCCGTCGGCGTCGTAGGTGAACCCGTAGGTGTCGCTGCCGATGGTGGCGGACTTGAGGCGGCCCGACGGGTCGTAGGCGTAGGTGCCGTCGTCGTCCTTGGTCTGGTTGCCGTCGGCGTCATAGCCGTAGCTGGTGGTGGTCGTGCCGTTGGTCGTCGACTGCAGTTGGTCGCCGTCGTCGTAGGCGTAGGTAGTCGTCGAGCCCGAGCTGGCCGCTGTCTTGAGGTTGCCGACCTTGTCGTAGGTGTACGTGGTGCCGGCGGTGCCTGTCAGGCAGGACGTGGCTGAGGTGTCGGTGCAGACGCGGGACATGCGGCCCGTGTCGTCGTATGCGTAGCGGGTCGGGTAGCCGGTGCCTGGCTTGTCGCCGATCAGGCGGTTGTTGTCGTCGTAGGTGAAGGTGTTGTCGACGGTGGGCGTGGTCAGCTTCGTCAGGCGACCGGCCTCGTCGTAGGTGCGGGCCTCGGTGCGGGCCGTGGTGGTGGGCAGGGTGACCGAGGCGAGGTTGCCTGCCTTGTCGTAGCCGTAGGCCACGGCCTTCCCGTTGGTCGTCCGGGTCTTGGTCCGGCCGACCTTGTCGTAGCCGTAGCTGGTGGTGCGACCGTCCGGGTACGCACGCGACTTGAGGGTGTCGTCGGTGTTCCAGACGTAGGTGAACGGCTTGGTCGCGCCCGGCGACGTGATCGTCTTGATCTTGTCGTCGTCGTCGTACGACAGCGTGCGGGTGCCGGTGGCATCGGTGACGGTCTTCAGCCGGCTCGCGTCGTCGTAGCCGTACGTCTGCGCCGCGGTGCCGTCGGAGTACGTGATCTTCGTCGGGAGGTTGCGCGCGTCGACGGTGGTGGTGATCGCCTGGGCGCGGGCGTTGGTGTACTTGGTGCGGTTGCCGTCGAGGTCGTACTCGTACGCGACCGTCTTGCCCAGCGGGTTCTTGGCCGAAGTCAGCTGGCCTTCATCGTTGTAGCCGTAGGTGCTGGTGTGCGTGTTGGCGTCGGTGCTGGTCTCGAGGAAGCCGGCCTTGTTGTAGGTGAAGGCGGTCGCTCCGGTGTCCGGAGCGGTGACCTTCTTCGGCCGGTTGAGCTCGTCGTACTCGTAGAACGTCTGCTTGTTGCGGCCATCGGTGACGGAGGCGACGTTGCCGACGGCGTCGTAGCCCGTCTTGCGCTGGTGGCCGAGCGGGTCGGTGAGGGAGGTGGGATTGCCCGCCGCGTCGTAGCCGTAGCTCCAGGTGTACTTCGCCGGGTCCGCGCCGGTGGCGTTGCCGCGCGGGTCGACGGCGGTGGCGAGGTTGCCGTCGTCGTCGTAGGTGTAGGTGGTGCGCTCGGCTTCCGGGGAGACTTCGACCGAAAGGTGGCTGTCGTCGTCGTACTCGTAGGTGGTGAGGTAGCCGGCCCAGGTCTTCGACGACTTCAGCCGGTTGTTCTCGTCGTAGTCCAGCGTCATGCCGTGGCCAAGGCCGTCGGTGGTCTTCACGACGCTGCCGTTGTCGTCGTACTTGACGCTGCGGGTGTGGCTGAGCGGATCGGTGACCGACAGCGGCCGATTGTCGGCGTCCCAGGTGAAAGCGGTGGTCTTGCCGAGGGGGTCGGTGACGGTCTTGCGGTTGCCGACCTTGTCGTAGCCGATCCTCCAGGTGTACTGCTTCGCGTCGGCGCCGGTGGCGTTGCCGCGGGCGGTCACCACCTGGACCTGGTTGCCGGCCTTGTCGTACGTGTACGTGACGGTCGCGCCCCGGCGGTTGGTCTCCTTGCTCAGCCGGCCGGCCGGGTCGTAGTCCAGGACCGTCTGCTTCAGTGCCGGGTCCGTGATGGTCTTCAGTCGGCTCGCGTCGTTGTAGGCGTAGGCCGTGACGCGGTTGGCGGCGTCGGTGACCGTGCGGAGGTTGCCGACCTCGTCGTAGTCGTAGGACGTGGTGTTGCCGCGCGCGTCGGTGACCGTCTTGACACGATCGGCAGCGTCGTAGGTGTACGAGGTCGTGTACTTCGCCGGGTCCGCGCCGCTGACGTTGCCGCGCGGATCGACGACCGTCTTCACCTGCCCGGAGGCGAAGTAGGTGTAGGTGGCCTTGTTGCCCTTCGGGCTGATGGCCGAGGTCAGGTTGCCGTCGGCGTCGTAGCCGTACTTCGTGACCTTGCCACGCGGGGTTGTGACAGTCTCCAGTAGCCCGGTAGTGGCGTTGTAGCCGTACGACGTCGTCTTGCCCGACGGGTCCTTGACCGAGGTGACCTGGTTGGCCGTGTTGTAGCCGAAGGTGTAGTCGTTGTACTCGCCGTCCGTGTACGTGGCCACGTTGCCCTTGGCGTCGTAGGCCCACTCCTCGTCCGAGGAGGCATTGGACCGGCGCTTCAGGCGACCCTGGTTGTCGTACTCCCACTCGGACTCGCGGACCTCCGCGTCGATCGCGCTCGTGCGGTTGAAGAACTTGTCGTAGCGGTAGTAGCTCTTGTTGTTCAGTGGGTCGATCTGGGTGAACAGGACGTTCTTGTAGTAGACGTCCGTCCACACGCCGCCGTCCGGAGCCGTGACGTCGACCTGGTCGAAGACCCCGTTCTTGGAATAGGCGAACTTCGTCTCGTGCCCCAGCGCGTCCGCCTGGGACGTCACCCGGCCCTGGGTGTCGTAGATGTTGAACGTGACTTGCTTGTTCCGGGCGTCGGTCACCTTGTTGACGCGGCCAGCGGCGTCGTAGCCGTAGGTCTCCGTCTTCCCGTCCAGGGCTGTCGCGCCGGTCAGCCGGTCGCCGGTGTAGCTGTAGTCGACCACCCGGCCGTCCGACAGCGTCACCGTGTCCAGCCGGTCACCGGCATAGGCAAGTTTCGCGGCGCGTCCGACCGCGTCCGTGATGGTCGTGGGCTTGCCACCCGTGTACGCCAGGGACAGGCCCCGGCCGGTGCGGTCCTTGACCGCGGTCAGCTGGCCAGAGGCGTTGAAGGCGTACGCAGACTGATCGGCGGTCGTCAGCTTGTAGCCGCTGCCGTCGGTGACCAGCTTTGAACGCGCCTGGCCGGGAGCCGTGAATGTCCCCCCGGACTTCTTGGTGTACGTGTGCCGGGTGCCGCCCTCCCCGACCAGCACGGCATCACCGTCGGCCTCGATCTTCAGCCGCGTCTCCCACGGCAGCTGCCAGCCCTTGCCGAGCGCTCCGACATCGGTGTTGTCGGACGAGTAGACCCGTCCAACCTGCAACGGCACGCCGGGAGCCGGAACCTGAGCGTCGGTGAACGCCTCCGTGAACGCGCCAGTCGCCGTGTTCACCGGATCGGCGCGCATCACCGTCGTACCGGCCGCACCGCTCGCGTCACCGCAAACCGCAGCACATGCAGCGCCCTCGGGCAGGGACGGCACGATGTAGAACATGTTGTACGAGCCGCAGGACTCGGTGTCGGTGGGATCGTCCGTCACCGTCGTGCAAGCCCAGATCACCAGGCTCGGGAACTCCTGCGTGCACTCCGTCGCCGGCACCGTGAACGACGCGTTCACCACCGGGAACACCTTGTCCGTGTTCAAGGTCGGCGCCTGGGCCGTCTGCCCGAAGTCGACGAACTGAACGTCGTCGTTGCTCAGGCGACAGCCGTAGTAGTCCACCTTCCAGCGCACCTTCACCGGATGCACCTCGGTGTCCGCGCCTCCCGACTGCCAGATCGCCGCGGAGACCTGCAAGGGCTCGCCCGGCACGGCCGCGCCGATGTGGTTGCCGAGCGCCATCAGCCAACCGCCCTGCTGAGCTGCGGCGTTGCCGAAGGGATCGGATGACACCTGGTAGAGGGCCCCGCTGGAGTACGAAGCCGCGTCGCCACTGGTGGTGAATGAGGCCTGCTTGACGCTGCTGCCAGGAGTGCGGGAAGGGGCAGGGGCATCCGAGGACTTGAGCCCGGAGTTTCGCAACTGCCGCTGATTCTGCTTCAGCAGCTTGATCTGCGCTGCCGTGGCCGGCTTGCTCTGTGTCGTCGGCAGTGCCCGAGACTTCCCCGCCTTGGCCCGGTCCTTGGTCTGCGCCCGCCGTTCCTGCGGCGTGACCGCCCTGTGGTGCGCGGCGGGCTGCGGGCCTCGGTACTGGGCCGCGCTACTGGCACCGTCGCCTACGGTGCTGTCGGTGGTCACCTTGATCAACCAGCCGCCACCCGCCACAACGGACAGCACCAGGAGCACGATCAACGACCGCACACGTGCAGACGAAAGCGTCAGCACTCCCCCACCCCCATCACGGTAAACACACAAAACGACACGCCTCGCACACAAGTGCAAGATCATGTACGCCCCGCAGATCACTCAGCAAGGGGTGGCTGCGAGATTGGCTGATTGACATGCACCGCACAGATCGCACCAACTTGAGTAACTCCTCCACCGGACCCGGGAGTTCGGCAGGCACCCACGCCGGCTGTATCCCGCACCCACGGTCCCGTCATGACTCAATTCGGCCACTCACGACATTGATGCGGTCGACGTCTACGCCGACAGGCGGGGAGAATCTCGCAAATCGGGCGGTGCCGTCAGGGAGCTTCGGCATCCACACCCCAGGAGGTCGAGTGCGATCTGGGCGATCTCCAGCCAGATCCGGTTCTTCGCGGCGTCACGGAGGGACAGGCTGCGCAGACGGTGGAGCGGGCGCCGGGAATGCGGCCCTCGACCCGGGCCGGCTGCCGGTGGCGGCGTTCGAGAGCGGAGATCGGGGCGCTGAAAGCCTGGCGGATCTTCCACAGATCCCGCTGCAGTCAAACCCGCATGCCGTCAATCGACAAACCTGCCCTCACCCTGGAGCGGCAACACCGAAGAAACTCACGCAATGCCATCGAACGCGACAAAAAGAGCATGCGTATTTTCAGCCATTATCGTCGCGACATCTTTACAGCGAAGCTTGAGCCTTCCAAGATCTTCCTTGCTGTTTCAGCGAGCACTGCTTACAGAGTTGAGCGTACTGGCCAGCCAGGTTCGCGAGAGCTTCGAGCCAGGCCAGGGCGCCGGTGATCACATTGGCCCAGGGCAAGCGCCTCTGCCAGCTTGCAAGCGAAATCGATCAGCAAGAGGCAAGCTGGAGGCGTAGCGATATCCGCACTGGAAATCCTTGCCGATGATCACCAGCCCGGCAGTTACATTCGACTGGACGGCAATCAAAGCCTGCGAGACCTGACACGGATTCCACAGGCCATGACGGCTTTACTGGACGGCAAATAGCCTTACACCTGGCTTCAATGGCCTGCGCGCACATTCGTGCGGCTACCTTGCTGATCCGATGCCGAGATCTCCAATTAGGTTGCCCACCGCAGCAAAAAAGGGGAGAAGAATGGTGAATGTTAAGCAAGGCATTGCCCTTGCTCTCGCGGCAGCCGCACTAACAGCGTCCGCGCCGGCGTTTGCAATCAACGCATCGACCGATGGGGCGTACGCCTACACGTCTGGCTCCGACCACTACGCCAACATCAAGGATACGGCGAAGGATGGTCACCCGGTCAAGGCTCAGTATTCACGAAACTTCCCGAAGGATGATGTATCGACCCTGTGGGAGAAGTCAGGGTACGGAAATACCGCGAAGAGCGGGTACGGCGCGAAGATTTGGCAGATCCGGGCCTGCGAGTACATCAACCAATGGCCAGATGACTGCAGCGCCTGGGACGGCGACTGACATAATCAGGCGTTTCCGTATCTCGTAGGGCTTGAGTGACGCCCTCAGGGAATCAAGTACAGGGACAGGGTCTCAATGAAAATCAAGAAAGCGGCGGCCAGCCTGATCGTGGTGGCGGCGCTCACCGCGTCCACGCCAGCCTTTGCCGGGGAGATCGACTCGGCCACTGATGGGGCGGACGCCTACACTACAGGCCAAAAGCACTATGCGAACATCGCCGACATAAAGGCCGATGGTCACCCTGTAAAGGCTCAGTATAGCTACCCATACTTTGCCGATGACGTCTACAATTTGTGGGAGAAGCGAGGTAAGGGACACGCGAATAAGAGCGCATACAAGAGAGACCAAATCTGGCGAATAAAGGCCTGCGAGTACATCAACCAGTGGCCGGATGATTGCAGCGCTTGGGATAGTGACTGACCCGAGTAAACTTTACATAAGTCGCGCGAAGTGGAGGTCAACAATCTCTTCGCGCGACTTTCTCGATATGCAAGCATGCCCCGAAAGTGGAGATAGTGGACACGAAAGGACAGGTACTGGAGATCTCTGGCCTTCAGTACAATGCAGGAGACCGAGTGCTACTTCACGGCATTGAATTAAGCGTCAAGCCGGGAGAGTCTGTCGCTATCTCAGGCCCAAGCGGCAGCGGTAAATCGACCCTTCTCATGTGCGTTATGGGGCTGATCAGACCGAACAAGGGATCCGTGGTGCTGTGCGGCAAGCAGCTGGAGCAGCTATCTGGTCGTAAAATGCTCCGGCACCGTCGCGAATCGGTGGGCATGGTATTCCAGGCGGGCGAGCTGCTGCCAGAACTCTCCCCTATGGAGAACGTGGCAATCGCAGGGATGCTCGCTGGTCTACCACGGGTGGAAGCATTCTCACGAGCAGCGGAACTCCTGGACGAACTGAACGTCGGGGGCACCTTTGCAGAGACGGAGTCGCTGTCCGGCGGCGAAAGGCAGCGTGTTGCGGTGGCTCGCGCACTGATCAACCGCCCCGCCTTGCTGCTCGCGGATGAGCCGACCGGTGCTCTGGACTCAGCCAATCGGCAGATTGTTGCTGAGCTGCTGTACAGCCTGCCGGAACGTCGGCAGTGCGGCCTCGTCCTAGTCACGCACGACAGCTCCGTTGCCGCTCGAGCGCAGCGCCAACTGTTTCTTCAGGACGGAGCGCTCACTGCCAGCGCAGTCCCGGCTGCGGGAGTTCACGCATGAAGCGCCGGGCTCTTGCCCTTCAGCTGCTGGGCGCAGGGCGCACAACAGCTTTGTCCACCGAAGGTGGACGTATCCGATTCTGGGGAATCTTCCTGGCCGGCGGCTTGATGATGCTCGGACTGAGCGGACTCGTCTTGGCGCACGCCACGTACGAGGGTCGGGATATCCGAGGGGCCTCCCGCACTCCGCAAATTCTTCGACCGGGCTCGGCCGACCGAGCTGTGGCGCTGTGGGCTTGGGGCAGGGATGACGTCGCAGGACGCCAGCACTCTGTTACATACGTCGAACCGCTTGTTCAAAATGCTCCGTTGCCGCCCGGCTTGAGCAAGTGGCCCGAGCCGGGTGAAGCCATACTTTCATCCGCTCTCGTCGAGGCCGGGGCACATGAGGGGATCAAGTCT
This sequence comes from Streptomyces violaceus, assembly GCF_036014075.1. Classification (NCBI taxonomy): domain Bacteria; kingdom Bacillati; phylum Actinomycetota; class Actinomycetes; order Kitasatosporales; family Streptomycetaceae; genus Streptomyces; species Streptomyces violaceus. Next base: position 5,866,779 of record NZ_CP107911.1, on the reverse strand, counting down.
CGGTACGGGAAGTTTGCGGGCACAATCGGAAAGGTGGGATTGCAGGCTCCAGAAGAACGCTTTGCCTATGTACGGCCTCGAGCGAACTTGCTCGACCGGCAAGGCATGTACCCCCTGAGGGGTTTTGGTGTGCCCGCAGCATCGGCCACCGGCGTTGGAGAAAGCATGTCGATTCCGGACTTTTCGGTTTTCGCGGCCGGAATCGCTGGATTCGTTCTGCTGCCGGCCGGTGCCCTCGTCTTGGTCAGTGCCCGCGTAGGCTCAACGGCTCGCGAGCGCAGGCTGGCACTCTTCGAAGCGCTGGGCGCGAGCCGAGGTGCGAGGGGAATTTACACCCTTGGGGAAGTAGCAATTCCAACCACCCTAGGGGCAGTTTTCGCAGCTTGTGTTCTACTCCCTGCATTCGTGCTCGACATTCCGTTCCCGCTAGTCGACTTCACCCTCAGCGCGGAAGACGCGCGACGTTGCGTAGCTCGGCTCTTGGCGGCCGGAGTTGCCGCGGTCCTTGTAGTATGGACTGTTGCAGTGCTGCTCCACTCCAGAGGACGGAAGACGGCCAGGGCCGTCAGGCCAACAGTCGGATCTCAGCGCCTGCCTACATGGTGGCCTTGGATGTTTCCTTTCGTGTTCCTCTTCGCTGTACGAGGGCCGGAATTTGCCGGTGATGATGTGCGGCTTCCGGTCTACGCCCTCGGTGTGGCAGCCGTACTGGTGACGCTGCCTGCCGTCATCGGTGCGCTCTGCGCATGGATCGGTGTTCGGCTTGCCGTTGCCGGCCGACAGTTGGGGATCCCAGGTCTGCTGATTGCAGGCCGGAGGATGTCTGCCAAACCTCGTGGTACGGCCCGTTTCGTGACCGCGTTGATTGTCATGATTGGGCTGGTCGCTCAAGTGCACTTGTGGACTGGGTTGCTGGGTCAGAACGCAATGCTTGCGAAGCAGACGCAGGACCGGATCGGGTCAACTCTGTTTTCCGTCTCTCCCTACGTTGCCGCCGAACGAGTACAAGATTTCGCTGCAGCGATGCCGGCCGACACCGAGCTGCTACTCGTGCGACAGACTCCACCGACTGAAGAGTCACCTGGAAAAATCGCTCTCAGTGGGGCTTGCGGCGCCCTTCACGCCCTAGAACTGCCCTGCAAGACTTCCCAGTTCCACCCCGCTCGCAGTGGCCTCGACCCCAGAGTCCGGGAACTCGCCCGATGGAGCCTGGCCGGGGGTGATGGCTTGGTGACCGTTTCCCGGGGGCCAGTGCATGGAGCGACGGCACAAGGAGAGGAGTCCCTCTCGCTCGTCGCCGTCTCCAAGCCGGGAGAGGCGCTGTCTCTGCCCCTCCTTCGGGAGCTGGCACGAGCACACCTGGCTGCGGATGCCAGTGCCGAGCCACTGGGTCACAGCTGGTTGCTCGGCTCCAACGACCTTGCCTCCTCGGCTGCGTGGGTACGACTCCTGGGTCTAATCGGCGCCTGCCTGACCATGCTGGCAATCGGCATCAGCGCGCTGGCCGAACTCCTGCGGTTCAGCCGGGAAATGGCCCCCCTGTCAGTCCTGGCAGCGGACACCAGAATCAACGGCTCCGTCGTCGCGTGGTCTCTTCTGTTCCCCGCGCTACTGGCCGCTGCGCTAGGGAGCATCATTTCGATGTGGCTGACTACGCCCATAACCGTCGAAGGCGGGGCTCCGGTTCCAGGGGGTACGTACGTCCTTCTCGGGGTCGGAGCCGGAGTATGTGCCGTCGCACTGTGTGCTTGGGGTTGGCGATCCACGAACAGAGCCGCGCTGCGATGGAGGCCGACTCTGGACTGATCTTGCCACTGTCGTGGACCTTGAAGTCTCCCGGTGCAGCAGCCTGATCAGCGGGGCATGCTCGGGCCGTTTCCGAAGCCGATGCGGTCGTTGGGGCACCCACACCGGTGCCGCCGACTGCGGCACCGGCATCGCGCCCCGGCCGGCGATCGCGGTGGAGGGCCAGTCATGTTGAGTTGTCACGTCGGCCTGGAGTGGCTCAGCCGTCGCCGCAGAACTCCGCCTCGATGATCGCGTCGGTGCTTCCCGACCAGTCCCCGTTGAAGTTGACGGCCAGGGAGTGCCGGCCGTCCTCGGTCGTCACCACGTCCGAGTTCGAGCCGAAGATGCCGCCGTCGTGGCCCCAGACGTGGACACCGCACTCGAGCTTGCGGTCGACGAGCCCCAGACCGTAGCGGCTGGTGTCACGGCTGGAGGGGATCGTGGTCTTCATCTCCTTCAGCTGCTCGGGCCGGAGCAGCTTGCCCCGGAGCAGGGCCGAGTAGAAGCGGGTCAGGTCGGCCGAGCTGGAGACCATCTGGCCGGAGCCGTAGGCCAGGCGCGGGTTCAGCTCCGTAACGTCGTACGTCGGGCCCGTGGCCGTCTTGGCCAGCTTGGAGTAGGCACGGCTGCTGGGCCGGGGCAGGGTGACCCGGGTGGGGACCGATGTGGAGGACAGCTTCAGCGGGGCGATGATCCGCCGTTCGATCTCATCGGCGTAGTCGTCGCTGCCCGTGGCCTTCTCGATCACCCGCGCGGCCAGGACGTAGTTGGTGTTGGAGTACGCGAACGACGTGCCCGGCTTCTTGAAGTGCGGCTTGTTCGCCATGGCGATGGCGATCGCGTCCTCGGGGGACGCCTGGTCGAAGCGGTGCTTCATGAAGCCGTCCGGGGTCATGTACTTCTGCTGGAAACCGGAGTCGCGCAGATAGTCGAAGATGCCGCTGGAGTGGTTGAGGAGCTGGCGCAGCGTGATCCGCCGGCCGTCGTGGCCGTTGCCCCGGACCACGCCCGGCAGCCACTTCTCCACCGTGTCGTCGAGCGAGAGCTTCCCCTCGGCCTCCAGTTGCAGGACGACGGTCGCGACGAACGTCTTCGTGATGCTGGCGACTCGGTAGTGGTCCGCCGTCGAACGCGGCTTGCCCGTGTCGAGGTCGCCGACGTCGGCCGTGGCCGCCCACGTGCCGTGCCCCCGCCGCACGGTCACGGTCACGCCCGGGACGCCGTCGGCGACCGCGGCCCGTACCGCCTGCCGGGTCGCGTCATGGTCGCCGGTCCCCTTGGCCGGGGTGGCCGCCAGTGCCGGGGCGGCCAGGGCCGCCGTCAGGGCCACGGCCGTCGCCGCCGTCAGGGTCGTACGCAGGTGTTTCCTCATGTCCCCGTTTCCCCCTGTCACATCGAGCTCTGTCACATCGAGCTGTGTCAGGGGGTGGGACCTCGACCGTGCGGCCCGGGTTGACCGGGTCCGGACGGTTGAGCGGGAATCAGCCCTTCTTCAGCACCAGCTCGGTGTTGCGGTCCTCCGGGTCGCCGCCGAGGTTCGCGTTCGCGCCGGGGGCGTTGAGGGACAGCTCGCGGTAGAGGGCCGCCAGGCCGGTCTGGGAGAGGTCGGAGAAGTCCGTGCGGTGCGGGGCCGAGGACTCCACCAGCGTGGTGAACAGCGAGATGGTGCCGTCCTTGTTGTCGGTCAGCTCGATGACCCGGGCGAGCTGGGGGAAGTCGACGTGGGAGGCGGTGGAGATCTCCCAGAAGGAGCCGCCGCCGGACGTCGAGTGCGGGGTGATGACGTTCTTGTGGATGTGGCCGTTCACCCAGGCGAGCACGTTGCGGTGGCCGCCGAGGAGGGCGAGGACCTCCTGGCCGTCGTGCCGGCGCTCCTCGGGCCGGGCCGGGTCGCTGCGGAGGTTCGTCATCGTCTTGCTGGTGTGATGGCTGAAGATCACCGCGTGGGAGTCCTTGTTCTCCCGCAGGGTCCTCTCGAGCCACTTCATCTGGGTCGTGCCGAGGGAGCCTTCGTAGTGGCCGCCCGCGTCGGTGGTGTCCAGGCTGATGCCGATGACGTCGTCGGAGATGCGGAAGGCGTAGTACTGAGTGCCCGAGTCCAGGTTGGCGGAGGAGTAGCCGTGGCCGGCCGGGCCGACACCGCGGTAGGCCGGGTCCAGGTGGGCCTGGAGGTATTCGGCCTGAGTGAAGGGGGCGCGGCTCTCGTCCGGGGTGACCGAGCGCATGGAGCGGGCATGGGACTTGAGGAAGTCGTGGTAGCGGACGCCCTCGGGGTCCCGGGCCTTCTTGATGAGGGTCAGCAGCTGCTGTGCCTCGGCTGCGGACACGTCCATCAGCTTCTTGCCGCCGACGGCGAGTTCGGTGAGGTAGGAGTCGTCGTGCGAGGCGTAGCAGCCCATCGGCAGGGAGTCGTGGTTGCCGACCGTGGAGTACCAGGGCAGGTTGAGGCCGGGGCTGCGAACCTCCCGGACGGCGGCCTTCAGGAAGCCGTCGAGCTGCGGGAAGCCGACCTGCTTGTCGCTGTCGCGGGCCGCGGCGTCCGGCTGCCAGTACTGCTTGAGGCCGCTGTTCTGGACGCCCTCGTACTGGCGCGGGTCCCCGGTGTTGGGCGTGATGCGCCCACCGCTCATGATCTTCAGGAACCAGTCCAGCTCGGACTTGGCGTTGTTGTCCGTGTTGTCGCCGGTGGTCATGGCGAAGTGCAGCGGGGCGCCGGTGACGGGGGCGCCGCGCAGCGCGTTGATCCGCTCCACCAGCGCGATGGCGCCCTGCACGGTCAGCGCCTCGTGCGGCCGCCAGGCGTGGATGTCGGCCGAGCGGAGATACTCCAGACGCAGCGGGTGCTGGGCGTCGATGATGTGCAGGTCGGTGAGCTGCACGAACGCCGCGAGCGCGGTACGCCGCCCGGTGCGGCCGGACTTGGGCGCGGCCAGGTCGGAGCGCACGACCCGCTGCCAGCCGGGTCCGTCGCCCAGGCGCCGGTAGCCGGAGCTGCCGCGCGGGGCGGCGACGGAGGCGAGGGTGGTGCCCTTGGTGTAGGGGGCCAGCGGCGCGGCCGGTGCCTGACGCGAGGAGGCGGCCACGGCCTCGGTCGCCTCCTTGGCCGTCGCGGCCTGGCTGTCGCTGGGCCGCAGGGCGTAGCCGACGCCCGCGGAGAGGGCGACCGCGCCGCCGGCGGCGAGGACGGAACGACGGTGGAGGCCCTGGCCGGAGCCTGCGACTGAGCGTGTGCGCGACATGCGCTTCTCTCCCCGAGTGCGAACGCGTCGGCAGTGGTCGCGGGGCGTTCGTCATACGAACACCCCGCTCACACTGAATCGTTGGCATCGGGAATGACCTGCGCGTAAACGCGGTGGCAACGGGCAGCGCCGATCACCGTACGTGGATCTTGGACTACCCCGCGCGTCGACGACCGCTCCGGGAACGGCCCGGAGTCGGTCACTCGGTGTTCATCTTCTGGGGTACTGCACCTATTCCGGACCCGTTCCTGACCTATTCCGGGACGCCGTTGAGCCGTCCGCCGGCCGGGCGTTCCCGCCACAGTCGCAGTGCCGTGTCGACCAGCCCGATGCGGACCAGTCCGGGCACCGCGTCCAGGTGCTGCCAGGCGGCGAGGTCGGTGGAGCCGCCCACCTCGTGGCGCAGTTCGCCGCCGGTGATACGGCCCTCGTAGACGAACCGGACGCCGTGATGGTCCACGGGGCGTCCGAAGCCGTCGCGGAAAACGCGGTGGGAGGAGTCCACGCCGAGCAGCCCGGTCACTTCTATCCGGTACCCGGTCTCCTCCTCCACCTCCCGTCGCACGGTGTCGTAGGGATCCTCGCCGTGCTCCATGCCGCCGCCCGGCATGACCCACTCGGGGGTGCCGTCCTGGGCGGGTGAGCGGGCGAGCAGGATCTGTCCGTCACGGACGCATACGGCGTAGGCCGCCACCCTCAACTTCTCTCGCACTCCGGGACGTTAACCGATTTCGCCGTCTTCAGGACTCATGCCCGCAAAACGCATCGCGGGTTTTCCCCATACATCCATCTCGTTTCGGTCAACAGTCCCCAAAGAGCGTGGCCTTACGCAAAGCTGTGCGATCGTCCGGGCTCGCGTTCGGACCGTTGCGACCAGGGTCGATCGGTCCTGGTCGTTCCCGCTCGTTCCTTTACCTACAAGGGATGCCGATGACCCTCACCCCCCAGCGCGACCCGATATCGGGCCCGAGACGCGTGGCGCGCATAGCCGTGGCCGCCGGTCTCGTCGCCGCGCTCTCCGCGGCCGGGCCGATCCCCCTGGCCTTCGCCGCCGACGGTCCGGGCGCCTCCGCCCCCGCCGACCCGGACGTCAAGTCCGCGCCCGAAAAGCTCGGTTCGGACGACGCGGACCTCCTCGCGGAGGCCAAGGCCGACGGCGACAAGACCGTCACGATGATGATCGCCACCGCGCCTGGGAAGACCGAGCAGGTCGCCGGGCAGCTGGACGCGGTCAAGGGCGGCTCGGTGGGCCGGGCCGACGACAAGCTGGGCTACGTCCGCGCCACCGTCCCGACCTCCCGGGCGGACTCGGCCATCGCCGCCGCCGCCAAGCTCTCCTCCGTACACGGCATCGACCTGCGCGAGGAGATCCCGCTGGACGACCCGACGCCGAGCGCGGACGCGGCCAAGGGCGCCAAGGCCACCGGCACCTACCCGGCGCCCGGGAAGAAGACCCCGGCCGAGAACCCGTACAACCCGTCCTTCGAGACGGGCGCGGTCGACTTCGTCGAGGACCACCCGAAGGCGGACGGCCGCGGCATCACCATCGGCATCCTGGACTCCGGCGTGGACCTCGGCCACCCGGCGCTGCAGAAGACCACCACCGGCGAGCGGAAGATCGTCGACTGGGTGACGGCGACGGACCCGGTCGTCGACAACGACCGCACCTGGCGCCCGATGACCACCTCCGTCGCCGGGCCCACCTTCACCTACGGCGGGAAGACCTGGACGGCCCCGGCGGGCTCCTACCGGGTCAGCACCTTCCTGGAGTCGTACACCACCGGCGGCGACGCGGCGGGCGACGCCAACCGGGACGGCGACACCACCGACTCCTGGGGCGTGCTGTACGACGCGGCGTCCGGAACGGTCCGCGTCGACCTGAACAACAACAACGACTTCGGTGACGACGCCGCGATGAAGCCGTACAAGGACGGCTTCCAGATCGGGTACTTCGGCACCGACGACCCGGCCACCGACATCGCCGAGCGGCAGCCGTTCGTCGTCGAGATCCGCAAGGACGTCGTCGTCAACGCGTCGGGCGCGAAGGCCGACTTCGTCAACATCGGCGTCATCGAGTCCGAGCACGGCACGCACGTCGCCGGCATCACCGCGGCGAACGGCCTGTTCGGCGGCAAGATGGACGGCGCGGCTCCGGGCGCCAAGCTGGTCTCCTCGCGCGCCTGCACCTGGTCCGGCGGATGCACCAACGTCGCGCTCACCGAGGGCATGATCGACCTCGTCACCAAGCGCGGCGTCGACATCGTCAACATGTCCATCGGCGGCCTGCCGGCGCTGAACGACGGCAACAACGCGCGCTCCGAGCTGTACACGCGCCTGATCGACGAGTACGGCGTCCAGCTGGTGATCTCCGCGGGCAACTCCGGCCCCGGCACCAACACCATCGGCGACCCGTCCCTGGCCGACAAGGTCATCTCGGTCGGCGCGTCCGTCTCCAAGGAGACCTGGGCCGCCAACTACGGCTCGGCCGTGGAGAAGAAGTACGCGCTGATGCCGTTCTCCTCGCGCGGCCCGCGTGAGGACGGCGGCTTCACGCCGACCCTGGTCGCCCCGGGCGCGGCGATCAACACCATCCAGACCTGGATGCCGGGCCAGCCGGTCGCCGAGGCGGGCTACACCCTGCCGGCCGGCTACGGCATGCTCCAGGGCACCTCGATGGCCTCCCCGCAGGCCGCCGGCGCCGCCGCGCTGCTGCTGTCCGCCGCCAAGCAGAAGAAGATCGACCTCACGCCGGCGACCCTGCGCACGGCCCTCACCTCGACCGCCGACCACATCAAGGGTGTGCAGGCGTACGAGGAGGGCGCGGGCCTCATGAACATCGAGGACGCCTGGGACTCGATCCGCGACGACGCCACCTCGCACTCCTACACGGTCAAGGCGCCGGTCGACACCGCGATCGACCAGTTCCTGAAGACCCCGGGCTCCGGCACGGGTCTCTACGACCGTGAGGGCGGCCTGAAGGCCGGTCAGAAGAAGACCTACGAGGTCACCGTCACCCGTACGTCCGGCGCCGACAAGGCGATCCGGCACGAGCTGCACTTCGAGAACAACGCGGGCGGCACGTTCCGCGTCGTCGGCTCCGACGAGGTGAAGCTGCCGCTGAACAAGCCGGTGACCGTCAAGGTCCAGGCCGCGCCGAAGTCCGCCGGCATCAAGAGCGCGATCCTCGAGGTCGACGACCCGAAGACCGAGGGCATCGACAAGCAGGTGCTGAGCACGGTCGTCGTCTCGGCCCCGCTGAAGTACACCTTCTCCGCCTCCGGTTCGGTGCAGCGCAACAGCTCGCGGCACTACTACGTCACCGTGCCCGAGGGCGCGAAGACGCTCGAGGTCGCGATGAGCGGGCTGAAGGACAAGAGCCAGACCCGGTTCATCTCCATCCACCCCTACGGCGTCCCGTCCGACCCGACGTCGACGATCAACTGCTACCCGAACTACGCCAACCCGGCCAACACCTGCCGCCCCGACCTGCGTTCGTACGCGAACCCGCAGCCGGGCGTGTGGGAGATCGAGGTCGAGTCGCGCCGTACGTCGCCGCTGCTCGACAACCCGTACAAGCTGGATGTCGCCGTGCTCGGCGCGGCCTTCGACCCGGAGACCGTGACCGTGCCCGAGGCGAAGGTCGGCACCCCGGCCGCCGCCTCCTGGAAGGTGACGAACGGCTTCGCCGCGCTCGAAGGCAAGCTGGTGGGCGGCCCGCTCGGCTCCGCGAAGACGACCCGTCCGTCGATCAAGCAGGGCGAGACGCAGACCACGACCGTCGAGGTGCCCGCCGGCGCGAAGTCCCTGGACGTCGCCATCGGCGGTGTCTCGGACGCGGCCGCGGACCTGGACCTCGCGGTCTACGACGCCGCCGGCACGCAGGTCGGCAGCTCCGCCGACGGCGACTCGGAGGAGTCGGTCTCCGTGCCCTCGCCTGCCGCCGGGAAGTACACCGTCGAGGTCGTCGGCTACTCGGTGCCGGCCGGCACGACCGCGTACGACTACCAGGACGTGTTCTTCTCCCCGACCCTCGGCAGCGTCGGCGTCGACGGTTCGGCGCCGGTGAAGCTCGGCACGGGCGCGTCGGCCACGGTCTCGGGCAGCGTCACCGCCGCGGCGGCCGCTCCCGAGGGGCGTGAGTTCTTCGGGCAGGTCCAGCTGGTCAACGCGCGCGGCACGGTCGCGGGCCTGGGCAGTGTGAAGATCGAGAAGGTTGTGCCGTAACGACAGTTGACGGTCCAGGTGGGCGGGCGTCCGTGCGGGCGCCCGCCCTTCTTCATGAGCGTCTACGGGCAGGGGATCGTGCGCGACTCGGGCAGGGCGGCGGTGATCCAGGCCCGTTCGCGGGCGATCTCCTTCTCCCCGACGCTCCACAGGTCCGGTTGGGCCTGCGCGCCCGTGATCCCGACGAGGACGTGGTCGCCCGGCCGCAGCCTGGGGTCGACGTCCTCGCTCATCGGGAAGACCACCCGCTCCTGGCCCTTGGCGGGCTTGTAGGAGCGCTCCACGTCGAGGGTGACGCGGTCCTGTCCGGTGCCGGGGACCGGTTCGACCCCGGCGACGGTGCCCTCGACGACGAGCCGGGCGCAGGCCAGGTAGCCGGCGTGACCGAGCTTGGCGTCCTCACTGCCGTGCTGCGGCCTCGCCGCGGAATCGGCGGCCGAGCTCCCCGCCGAGTCGTCCCCGGAACCGGCACCGCCCTGCACGACGAGCCAGCCCATGCCCACGACGACAGTGGCGGCCGCGGCGGCGACGAAGCCACGCAGGGCGAGGGACAGGGGCCGGGGACGGTTGCGCCGCGGCGCGGCCCCCCGCGGCCTCACCGGCAGCACCCTCACCGACGGGTCGGCGGCCGCCCCCGGCCCGGCGGCGTGCGCGGCAGCCCCCGGGCCCGCTGACGGCCCTGCCGCCGGGGTTCGCCCCGCCGGTTCTCCCGCTTCCCCCGGGTCCCCGGCTTCCGCCGGATCCCCCGCATCCGCCCGAGCCTGCGCCCCGGCCTCGGTCCCGGCGCCGACGCCGGCCTCCAGCTGGGCCCCGTCGCCGCGCGCCAGCGTGTCCCCCATCAGCGTGAGCTGCTCCCGCAGCAGCGCGACGTCGGTCACGGCCGCGCGGTGGGCCGCCATGTAGCCGGCGTCCTGCCGGGCGCCCTCCGGTACGGGGCCGCCGACGAGCGCCGCCATCAGCGCGTCCATGCCGTCGTACTCGCCACCGCCACAACCGCCACTACCGTCACGCCGGGCGTCAGCGTTCTCGTTGTTCTCGTTCCGGGCGGTCACGTCACACCACCTCGTCCTCGTGCAGGCGGGCGCGCAGAGCCCGTACCGCCGTGTGCAACCTGCTCTTGACCGTGCCCTCCGGGACGCCGAGCTGCTCGGCGATGGACCGCACCGGCAGATCGGCGTAGAAGCGCAGAACGACGACCTGACGCTGGGCGTCGGGCAGCTCGTCCAGGCCCTGCGCGACGGCCACGGACAGCACGCTGCTGTCCTCGCCGGAGGGATGCGCCGGCTGGCGCAGGGCGGCCAGCCGCTCCCCGAGCCGCTCCTGGCGGCGCTTGGCCCGGTGCCAGTCCATGGCCAGGTTGGAGGCTACGACCGCCGCCCACGCCGAAACGTCCCGCGGCGCCTCCCGCCCGGTCGCGGCCCGCTCCAGCAGCCGCAGGCGGACCTGCTGCACCCCGTCCGGCAGGTCCGCCTGCGGCACCCCGCCCAGCGCGAGCACCGCCCGCACCCGGCGTTCCTGTGCCGCGTCCAGAGGATCAGCCGCGCTCAGCGGATCGTCGCCGGCACCGTCCTGCGGCGTCTCCCGGCCCCGCCGGGCCCTTCCGCGCAGCAGCACAAGCCACCCCCTCCCTCGCGGTGTTTCTCCTACGACGCCGGTTCGGCCCGGAACGTTCGGCTCTTTTTTCGGTCAGGGCTATCGAGGTATACGTCACACTCCCGTGTGGCGGAGGAAGGGAGGGGCAGGTGAGCTTGCGGCGCACGACCCCTGTCGAACGAAATTTCTCCAGCTCAGAGCGGTTGATACCGCAGGCCCGCAACCAAAGAGTGGGACGCGTCGTCCCACTCTCCGGACAGTCCGGGGAAAGAAGTGGACAGGTGGGCCGTGGTCGGCCGCATGATGGAAAAGCCTCGGCCAAGCAACGAGCATGTGAAGAGAACGCAGGAGAGGGAGTCACCGTGAGGGTCGGAATCGTCGGAGCCACCGGACAGGTGGGCACGGTCATGCGCAGGATCCTCAAGGAGCGGAACTTCCCGGTCACCGAGCTGCGCCTGTTCGCCTCGGCCCGCTCGGCGGGCTCGGAGCTGGACGGCGTGACGGTGGAGGACGCGGCGACCGCCGACTACACCGGCCTCGACATCGTCCTGTTCTCCGCGGGCGGTGCCACGTCCAAGGCGCTGGCCGAAAAGGTCGCCTCCCAGGGCGCGGTCGTGATCGACAACTCCTCCGCGTGGCGCAAGCACCCCGAGGTGCCCCTGGTCGTCTCCGAGGTGAACCCGCACGCGATCAAGGACCGCCCCAAGGGCATCATCGCCAACCCGAACTGCACGACGATGGCCGCGATGCCGGTCCTGCGTCCGCTGCACGACGAGGCGGGTCTGGAAGCCCTGGTCGTCGCCACGTACCAGGCGGTCTCCGGCTCCGGTCTCGCGGGCGTGGCCGAGCTGCACGGACAGACGCAGAAGGTCGTCGCCGACGCCGACAAGCTCACCCACGACGGTGAGGCGGTCGACTTCCCCGAGCCGGACGTCTACAAGCGCCCCATCGCCTTCAACGTGCTGCCGCTCGCGGGCAACATCGTCGACGACGGCCTGAACGAGACCGACGAGGAGCAGAAGCTCCGCAACGAGTCCCGCAAGATCCTGGAGATCCCCGAGCTGAAGGTCTCCGGCACCTGCGTGCGCGTCCCGGTCTTCTCCGGCCACTCCCTCCAGGTCAACGCCCGCTTCGCCCGCCCGATCTCCCCCGAGCGGGCGACGGAGCTGCTGGCGGACGCCCCGGGCGTCGTCGTCACCGACATCCCCACCCCCCTCCAGGCCGCCGGCCAGGACCCCTCCTACGTCGGCCGCATCCGCCGTGACGAGACGGTGGACAACGGCCTGGCCCTCTTCCTCTCCAACGACAACCTCCGCAAGGGCGCGGCCCTGAACGCGATCCAGATCGCGGAGCTGGTGGCGGCGGAGCTGAAGGGCTAGTCCCTGCGCACCTCGTAGAGGAAGCAGCCGTACTCGACGGCCCGGACGTGGACGAGCGCCACGGCCGGGTCGTCGAATGCTTCCGTGAAGGCCTCGTCGAAGTCGGCGGGGTCCTCGACGTGCCGGCCGCCCAGGATGTGCCCCTCGGCGGAGTAGCGGCGGACCGTGCGGTGGCTGTTGGTGAAGGGCAGGGCGTCGGTGTCCGGCCCCGCGCACTCCTCGGCGTGGATGAAGACCGGGCCCTGTTCGTCATAGGCGCCCGGGTCGACGTCCCGCTCCGACGCCCAGCGGCGCAGCGGAGCGTAGGAGACCAGGGCGATGCGTTCGCCCGGTTCGCCGCGGCGCAGACAGCAGCGGAGCGGTACTCCGCCCTCGGCGTCGGTGAACGGGGTGGTGGGGCGGCCCGCGTCGTCCGTCGTGCGGAGGTCCTTCAGGGCCTGCGGGGCGATGGGCAGTGCGCTGTAGGTCGTCTTCATACTCCTCAGGCTCGCTCGCGCGGGCCCGGAGCGCTGGCGGATTCCGGACGTCGCCCTCCCCCGGGGTGCCCGGCCCTTACGACCGCCGGTACGGCCGCCGGTTTGGTGCGGCACCGGGACGGGGAGACGGCGGCGGTACGGGAGTTCGCCCACACCCTCGCCGCCCGAGGGGTATCCCTAGAGACGCCCAGGTCGTCGCCCGATGCGAAGCTGCCGTGGAAAGATGGCGCAACCCACCCATAACGAGGAGATGACCGCGTGCCTGGCACAAACCTGACCCGCGAAGAGGCGCAGCAGCGGGCGCAGCTGCTCGCCGTTGACTCGTACGAGATCGAACTCGATCTCTCCGGCGCGCAGGAGGGCGGCACCTACCGGTCCGTGACCACGGTGCGCTTCGATGTGACCGCCGAGAACGGTGCCGAGTCGTTCATCGACCTCGTCGCCCCGGCGGTGCACGAGGTGACCCTGAACGGGGACTCCCTCGACCCGGCCGAGGTCTTCGCGGACTCCCGGATCGCCCTGCCCGGCCTGCTCCAGGGCCGCAACATCCTCCGGGTGGTCGCCGACTGCGCGTACACCAACACCGGCGAGGGCCTGCACCGGTTCGTCGACCCGGTCGACGACCAGGCCTACCTCTACACCCAGTTCGAGGTCCCGGACGCCCGCAGGGTGTTCGCGAGCTTCGAGCAGCCGGACCTGAAGGCGACCTTCCAGTTCACCGTGAGGGCGCCGGAGGGCTGGACCGTCATCTCCAACTCGCCCACCCCGGAGCCCCAGGACAACGTCTGGGTGTTCGAGCCGACGCCGCGCATCTCGTCGTACATCACGGCGCTGATCGTCGGCCCGTACCACTCCGTGCACAGCGTGTACGAGAAGGACGGCCAGTCCGTCCCTCTCGGCATCTACTGCCGTCCCTCGCTCGCCGAGTACCTCGACTCGGACGCCATCTTCGAGGTGACCCGGCAGGGCTTCGAGTGGTTCCAGGAGAAGTTCGACTACACGTACCCGTTCAAGAAGTACGACCAGCTGTTCGTGCCGGAGTTCAACGCGGGCGCGATGGAGAACGCGGGCGCGGTGACCATCCGGGACCAGTACGTGTTCCGGTCGAAGGTGACGGACGCGGCGTACGAGGTGCGTGCGGAGACCATCCTGCACGAGCTGGCCCACATGTGGTTCGGCGACCTCGTGACGATGGAGTGGTGGAACGACCTGTGGCTGAACGAGTCGTTCGCCACGTACACGTCGATCGCCTGCCAGTCGGCCCACCCCGAGTCCCGCTGGCCGCGCTCCTGGACCACCTTCGCCAACTCCATGAAGACGTGGGCGTACCGCCAGGACCAGCTGCCGTCGACGCACCCGATCATGGCCGAGATCAACGACCTGGACGACGTGCTCGTCAACTTCGACGGCATCACGTACGCCAAGGGCGCGAGCGTGCTGAAGCAGCTGGTCGCGTACGTCGGCGAGGACGAGTTCTTCCGGGGCGTGCAGACGTACTTCAAGGCGCACGCGTTCGGCAACACGCGCCTGTCCGACCTGCTGGGCGCCCTGGAGGAGACCTCGGGGCGTGACCTGAAGGCGTGGTCGAAGGCGTGGCTGGAGACGGCCGGCATCAACGTCCTGCGCCCGCGGATCGAGACGGACGCGAACGGCGTCGTCACGTCCTTCGCCATCCGCCAGGAGGCCCCGGCCCTGCCCGCGGGCGCGAAGGGCGAGCCCACCCTGCGGCCGCACCGGATCGCCGTCGGCCTGTACGAACTGGACGACGACAGCGGCAAGCTGGTGCGCGAGGAGCGCATCGAGCTGGACGTGGACGGCGAGCTGACCGCCGTACCGCAGCTGGTGGGCAAGCGCCGTCCGGCCGTGATCCTGCTCAACGACGACGACCTGTCGTACGCGAAGGTCCGCCTGGACGAGCAGTCCCTGGCCGTCGTCACGGAGCACCTCGGCGACTTCGAGTCCTCCCTCCCGCGCGCCCTTTGCTGGGCTTCGGCCTGGGACATGACCCGCGACGCCGAGCTCGCGACCCGCGACTACCTCGCCCTGGTGCTGTCCGGCATCGGCAAGGAGTCCGACATCGGCGTGGTGCAGTCGCTGCAGCGCCAGGTGAAGCTGGCCATCGACCTGTACGCCGACCCTGCCGCCCGCGAGGCACTGCTGGCCCGCTGGACCGACGCGACGCTGGCCCATCTGCGGGCGGCGGCGCCGGGCAGCGACCACCAGCTGGCGTGGGCGCGCGCGTTCGCCGCGACGGCCCGCACGCCCGAGCAGCTGGACGTGCTGGACGCGCTGCTGGACGGCTCGCAGACCGTCGAGGGCCTGGTCGTCGACACGGAGCTGCGGTGGTCGTTCGTGCAGCGGCTCGCGGCGGTCGGCCGGTTCGACGAGGCGGAGATCGCGGGCGAGTACGACCGGGACCGTACGGCCGCCGGTGAACGGCACGCCGCCACCGCCCGGGCGTCCCGCCCGACCGAGGAGGCCAAGGCGGAGGCGTGGGCGTCGGTCGTCGACTCCGACAAGCTGCCCAACGCCGTGCAGGAAGCGGTCATCGGCGGTTTCGTCCAGACCGACCAGCGTGAGGTGCTCGCCCCGTACGCGGACCGGTACTTCGAGGTGGTCAAGGACATCTGGGAGTCCCGCTCCCACGAGATGGCCCAGCAGATCGCCGTCGGCCTCTACCCGACCGTCCAGGTCTCCCAGCAGACCCTGGACAAGACGGACGCCTGGCTGACCGCCGCGGCGCCGAACGCGTCCCTGCGGCGTCTGGTCTCGGAGTCGCGTGCGGGCGTTGAGCGCGCGCTTCGGGCTCAGCAGGCGGACGCGGCGGCGCAGTAGCCGTCGCCGACTGTCTCAGGGGGCGCCCGGTGGTCTGCCGGGCGCCCCTCCGCTTTTCTCTGTCGCCGGTCGGTGAGCGCGGTGGTCTACCGTCGCAACGCCCCGTCCGTCACGTCCATCGACTCTTTCCGACCGTTCGTCTCAGAGAAACTGAACGTGCGCGGGGCCGCCTTGCTCCGAGCCCCGAACTGCCCCGCCACCGTCGCCCCGAACGCCAGCCCCATGCCCACCAGTTGCACCGGCGTCAGCGCCTGCCCCAGCGCCGCCCAGCCGACGACGGCCGCGGTCAGCGGGGAGAGCGGGCCGAGGAAGGTGACCTGGGTGGCGGTGAGGCGGCCGATGCCGCGGAACCACAGCCAGTACGCGACCGCCGTGTTCGCGACGGCGAGGTAGAGGTAGCCGCCTGCCGCCCGGCCGTCCAGCGCCGGCGGCGCGCCCTCGACCAGGAAGGCGAGCGGCGCGATGAGCAGGCCTCCCGCGGTCAGCTGCCAGCCGGTGAGGGCGAGCGGGCAGACGCCGGCGGGGCGCCCCCATCGCTGGGTGAGGACGGTCCCGGCGGACATGGAGACGGTGGCGGCGAGGGCCGCCAGCAGGCCGAGCCCGTCCAGCGCCCCGGCCGCCCGCAGGACGACGAGGCTGACGCCGAAGGCGGCCACGGCCCCGGTCAGCAGCGTGCGCCCCGTCGGCCGCTGCGCGAGCAGCAGTGCCGAGAGGCCCGCCACGAACAGCGGCCCGGCGGAGCCGACGACCGCCGCCATGCCACCGGGCAGCCGGTACGCGGAGAGGAACAGCAGCGGGAAGAACGCACCGATGTTCAGCGCGCCGAGCACCGCCGCCTTCCCCCACCAGGCACCGCGCGGCAGCACCCGGGCGAGGGCGAGCAGCAGCAGACCGGCGGGCAGGGCGCGCATCAGTCCGGTGAACAGGGGGCGGTCGGCCGGGAGGAACTCGGTGGTGACCGCGTAGGTCGTGCCCCAGGAGACGGGAGCGAGGGCGGTGAGGGCGATGAGGGCGATGAGGGCGGGGCGGGAGGAGGCCATGGGAGGCACCCTTCGAAGTAGGTCGGTAGAAAGTAGCTTAGCTCTAAGCAACTTTCCGTCAAGCTACTTTCTTGCGGGTGACCGATAGGCGGCCGATACTCGTGCCATGAACGAACGCCCCGAGCAGCGCAAGGACCCGCAGCGCAGGGACCCTGTCGACGCGATCATCGACCAGTGGGGGACGGTCCGGCCCGAGCTCGACACCCGGGCGATGGAGGTCTTCGGCCGGGTCTCCCGGCTCGCACGCGCGATGGGAGACCGCCTGGAGCACGCCTACGGGCGGTTCGGGATCTCGCGCGGCGAGTTCGACGTCCTGGCGACCCTGCGCCGCTCCGGCGAGCCCTACACGCTCTCACCGCGCCGGCTGTCGGAGACGCTGATGCTCACCACGGGCGGGATGACCGGCCGCCTGGACAAGCTGGAGCGGGCCGGGCTCCTGCGCCGCTCCCCCGATCCGCACGACCGGCGGGGCCTACAGGTGACGCTCACCGAGGAGGGGCTGCGCCTCATCGACGAGGCGGCCGTCGCGGGGCTGACCGTCCAGACGGAGGCCCTGTCCGGCCTCGACGAGAAACAGGCCGGCCAACTGGCCGGCCTGCTGCGGGAACTGCTGGCGGGGACGGAGGGGGCAGCCGGGCGGTGACTCCCCCTCCACAACGCCCCTGATCAGGCCTTGGAGCCGGCCTCGGCCTCGGCCTTGGCCTTGGTGTTGATGTTGGAGCTGGTCGTGTCCTTCTGCTTGTGCGTCTTGTCGCCGATCATCACCAGACCGTGGATGACCAGGTACAGCACGATGGGGGCCACGACGAAGAGGCCCAGCGTCTCGATGACGCTCAGGCCCGGACCGGGGTCGTCACCGTCGTCGCGGCTGAGCGCGGAGGCGGGGGACGACATGAGCAGCATCATGAGCGTCGTACCGGCTGCCAGGGCGCCGGCGCGCAGGGCGTTCTTCTTGTCCACGGTGTCAAAAGTATCCAACGCCGCTTCGGGCCGCGCGCCCGGGGTGCCGTAAGAGTCACCCTCAGCCGCCGGACGGGCCGGCCGGTTCCCGCAACACCTCGACGAGGGCATGCAGTCGGGGCGACGCCGCCAGTTCCTCCAGCGTCACGGGGCGGCCCCCCGCGTCCGCGATCGGGAGCCTCCAGTTCGGGTACTGGTCCCACGTGCCCGGGAGGTTCTGCGGGCGGCGGTCGCCGACTCCGTCCGGGAGCCAGACGCCGGCCATGCGGGCCGGGGTGCGCATCAGGAAGCGGTGGACGGCCTGGATCTCGGCCTCCTCCGAGGAGGTGTCGGTGCCGCCGCCGGTGCCCTGCAGCAGGCCGAGGCGGGCGAGCAGGGACAGCCACTCGCCGGTGTCGGCGGCGGCCTCGGCGCGCTCCTCCTCGAGCGGGCGGGCGAGCAGGCCGAGGCTGTCGCGGAGTTCGACGTGTTCGCCGGTGAGGCGGGCGGCCGTGGAGGGCAGGTCGTGGGTCGTGGCGGTGGCCAGGCAGTCGGCGCGCCAGCGGTCGGGGGGCAGGGGACGGCCGTCGCCCTCCCAGTCGCGTTCGAACCACAGCACGGACGTGCCGAGCACCCCGCGCTCGCGCAGCGCCTCGCGGACGCCGGGTTCCACGGTGCCCAGGTCCTCGCCGATCACCGGCGCCCCGGCCCGCGAGGCCTCCAGGACGAGGACGGCGAGCATGGCCTCGGCGTCGTAGCGGACGTAGGTGCCCTCCGTCGGCGGCCGGCCCTGCGGTACCCACCACAGCCGGAACAGGCCCATGACGTGGTCGATGCGCAGCGCTCCGGCGTAGCGGAACAGGGCCCGCAGCAGCTCGCGGAACGGGGCGTAGCCCGAGTCGGCGAGGCGGTCGGGGCGCCAGGGCGGCAGGCCCCAGTCCTGGCCGCGCGCGTTGAAGGCGTCCGGGGGCGCGCCCACCGACATGCCGGCGGCGAAGTACTCCTGCTGTGCCCAGGCGTCGGCGCCGCCGGGGTGGACGCCGACCGCGAGGTCGTGCACGATCCCGACCGGCATCCCGGCCTCGAGGCCGGCGCGCTGCGCGGCGGTCAGCTGGGTGTCGGTGAGCCAGGCGAGCCGGGACCAGAAGTCCACCCGCTCCAGCAGGCCGTTGCGGGCGCGGACGGTGTCGGGCGAGCGCGGGTCGCGCAGGCCGGTCGGCCAGCGGTGCCAGTCCGGGCCGTGCACCTCGGCGAGCGCGCACCAGGTGGCGTGGTCCTCCAGGGCCTGGCCCTGCTCGGCGAGGAAGTCGCAGTAGGCGGCGCGTCTGCCGGGACCGAGCGGCACCTCGCACAGCAGCTCGAGCGCCTCTCGCTTGAGCTCCCACACGGCGTCCCGGTCGATCAGCGCGCCCTTCTCCAGCACCGCTTCGCGCAGCCTGCCGGATCTCTCCAGCAGCGCGCGCAGCCGCTCGGGGTCCTCGACGTACGCGGACTCGGGGACGTCCTCGATCCGCAGGTGCACGGGGTCGGGGAAGCGGCGCGAGGAGGGCCGGTACGGGGAGGGGTCGGTGGGGGCGCCGGGCACGGCCGCGTGCAGCGGGTTGACCTGGACGAACCCGGCGCCGAGCGACCGCCCGGCCCAGCCGGCCAGTTCGCCGAGGTCGCCGAGGTCGCCCATGCCCCAGGAGCGGCGGGAGAGGAGGGAGTAGAGCTGGACGAGCAGTCCGTACGAGCGTCCCGGGGGCGTGGGCAGGCGGGCCGGGGCGATGATCAGGTGGGCGTCCGCGGTGCGGCCGTCGGGGGCAGTGGCGGTCAGCCGGTGGACGCCGGGCGGGAGCTGCTCGGCCGAGGCGCGTGTCTCGCCCTGCTCGGTCTCGATGCGCAGCAGGGTTCCCTCGGGGAGCGCCACCAGGGCGGCCGGGGGGCTGGTGCCCCAGCCGACCACCGTGGGCGGCAGCAGTCGTGCGCCCTGTTCCCGCTCCCGGGCGGCGAGCGCGGCGCGGACGGCGCCGGGCGTGCTCGCGTCCACGCCGAGAGCGGCCAGGGTCAGGGTGACCGCGGTGGCCGAGGCCGCGACCGTACGGTCCGGGGACGGGCTGTAAGAGGTCGCGACGCCGTGCAGCTCGGCGAGGCGGGACAGGTCCTCGGAGGGCGGTTCGGCCGGCCGCGGTGCGGTCATCTGGGCCCCTAGATGCCTGGGAAGTCCGGGATGAAGGCGGAGGGCTCGCTGGTCAGCGGGGCGGATTCGGCGAGCGGCGGCTCGCTGGTGAGGGGCTCGGCGTCGGGGAGCGGCGGCTCGCTGGTGAGCGGGGGCTCGGCGCAGGTGTTCTCGGAGCTGAAGACGCAGTAGTGGGGGTCTTCGTAACGCGGATCGTCATAGTGGGGGTCGAGGTCGGCGGACGTGTCCGCCACGGGTTTGGACGGGGCCGGGAGCGGAAGGAAAGTCATCGCAGCCACGGGGGCCTCCTTGTTACGGGCTTGTCGGTTCAACTTTCGATGGTTATCGCAGCCCTACCCAGTCGACGCGATGACAGACGTCCCAGGCCGAACATCGTGCTGCTGCTCACATTCCACTCCCCTCTACTCTGTCAGGATTCCGGTAAATCGGTCACAACGGCCACTCTCGTTGACACCTTCACGGGGCGGGTGGTGGGCTCGTCGTTCCGGTCGGACACACCTGGAGGGGGCCTGTGGGACTGCGGCGTGGGAAGCGGGCGGTCGCCCTCGCGGTCGCCGTCGTCGCCGGAAGCCTCGGCGCCCCGCCCGCCGTGGTGGCGGCTCCGCCCGCCCCCGGCACGACCGCGACACCGACTCCCGGCACGGCCGGAGCCGACCTCTCCGTCTGGCCGCGCCCGCAGTCGCTGCGCGCGAACGGCGACCCGGTCGCGGTCACCGACGAGGTCGCGCTGCTCACGGACCCGTCGGCGGATCCCCACGCCGTCGAGGCCCTGCGCGCGCTGCTGCGACAGGCCGGGGCCCGCCGCGTCACGGACTCCGCCGGGCCCGGTGCCCTGGTCGTGCGGGCCGGGACGGAGCCCGCCCGCCGGAACGACCGCCACGCCCTCCCCTCAGGGGGGTACGAGCTGGCCGTCGGCCGGGGCGGCGTCTCCCTCACCGGAACCGGCGAGGACGGACTGTTCCACGCCGTGCAGACACTGCGGCAGCTGCTGCGCCCCGACGGGACGATCACGGCGGCCGTCGTACGCGACTGGCCCGGCACCGCCGTACGCGGCATCACCGAGGGTTTCTACGGCACCGCGTGGACGCACCGGCAGCGGATGGCGCAGGTCGGCTTCATGGGGCGCACCAAGCAGAACCGTTACCTGTACGCCCCCGGCGACGACCTCTACCGGCAGGCCCGCTGGCGTGAGCCGTACCCGGCGAAGCAGCGGGCCCAGTTCCGGGAGCTGGCCGAGCGGGCCCGCGGCAACCACGTGCAGCTCGGCTGGGCGGTGGCCCCGGGGCAGGCGATGTGCTTCTCCTCGGACGCCGACGTGCGGGCGCTGACGCGCAAGCTCGACGCGATGTGGGCACTGGGCTTCCGGGCCTTCCAGCTCCAGTTCCAGGACGTCAGCTACAGCGAGTGGCACTGCGGCGCGGACGCCGACCGGTTCGGCTCCGGCCCACGGGCGGCGGCGCGTGCCCAGTCCCGGGTGGCGAACGCGGTGGCCCGGCACCTGGCGGAGCGGCACCCCGGCGCCGCCGGTCTGTCCCTGATGCCGACCGAGTACTACGAGGACGGCACGACCGACTACCGGCGGGCGCTGGCGAGCGAGCTGGACAGGGGTGTCGAGGTGGCGTGGACGGGCGTCGGGGTGGTGCCCCGCACCATCACGGGCGGGGAACTGGCCGACGCGCGGGAGGCGCTCGGGCACCCGCTGGTCACGATGGACAACTACCCGGTCAACGACTACGACCCCGGCCGTATCTTCCTCGGCCCCTATCAGGGCCGTGAGCCGGCCGTCGCGACCGGCTCCGCCGCCCTGCTCGCCAACGCGATGCAGCAGCCGGAGGCGTCCCGCATCCCGCTGTTCACCGCCGCCGACTACGCGTGGAACCCGCGTGCATACAGCCCCAGGGAGTCCTGGCGCGCGGCGATCGCCGACCTGGCGGGCGGGGACCGGCGGCGCGAGCAGGCCCTGGCGGCGCTCGCGGGGAACGACGCGTCGTCGGTGCTGGACGACGAGGAGTCGGCGTATCTGCGCCCGCTGACCGAGGCGTACTGGCGGGACCGTGCGGCGGGCGGCGACGCCGCGCGGCGGCTGCGCGAGGCCTTCACCGTCCTGCGCGAGCTGCCCCGGCGGCTCTCGGACACCGCCCTCGCCTCCGAGGTCGCCCCCTGGTCCGAGCAGCTGGCCGGCTACGGCGAGGCGGGTACGGCCGCGCTCGACATGCTGGACGCGCAGCGCGCCGGGGACACGGCGGCGGCCTGGACGGCGTACCGCAGGCTGGGCGCCCTGCGGGCCGGGCTGGAGTCGGCGCGGGTCGAGGTCGGCACGGACGTCCTGGACCCCTTCCTGCGGCGGGCACAGAAGGCGTACGCGTCCTGGGCCGGCATCGACCACGAGCCGCCCCCCAACCCCGGCGACCCGTCGGACGGCCGCACCCTGCACTTCCCCCGCCCCCGCCCGCTGACAGCCGTGACGGTCCTCACCGACCCGGGCACCGAGGGCACGGTCGAGGCCCACGTCCCGGGCGAGGGCTGGCGCCCGATCGGCCGGCTCTCGGGGTCGGGCGCGACCGAGGTGCGGGTGCAGGGCCAGGACGCCGACGGGACCGCCGGCGGCCAGGACGCCGATGGGACCGCCGGTTCAGGCCCGGGCGAGGCGCGGACGCCGGGACAGAACGAGCGGGACGCCGGCCGGCCCCCCGGCCCAGGCGGCACGGACGGGCCGGCGCCGGGACAGAAAGAGCGGCACGCCGACCGAGCCCCCGGCCCAGGCGGCACGGACGGGCCCGTGCCGGGGCGAAACCGGCAGGACACCGACCGCACCGCCGGCTCGAGTGGGACGGACGGGCCGATGCCGGGGCAGAAAGAGCGGGACGCCGGCCGGGCCGCCGGTCCAGGCGGGACGGACGGGCCGGCGCCGGGGCAGAAAGAGCGGCACGCCGACCGAGCCCCCGGTCCAGGCGGCACGGACGGGCCCGTGCCGGGACAGAACCGGCAGGACACCGACCGCACCGCCGGCTCGGGCGCGAGAGGGGCGCGGGCCGGCACGCCGATGGACGCCGTGCGGGTCGTCGGACCCGCTCCGGCCCGTGTGCGCCACCTCGTTCCCTGGTTCACGGACTCCCCCGCCACCTCCCTGGAGCTGGAGCGCGACGAGGTGGACGCGGAGACCGGCCGGGTCCTGCGGCTGACGGCCGGGCTGGGCTCGCTGCGACCCGCCGACGCCCGCGGCAGGCTCACCGTCGAGGCGCCCGAGGGCGTGCGGGTCCGGGCGCCGAAGGGCGAGCTCACCGTGCGGCGCGGCTCGACCGTGGAGGTCCCGGTCGAGGTGACCGTCGCGCGCGGCACGCCGATCCGGTCGTACGACATCCGGCTGGGCTTCGCGGGAGCGACCCGCACGCTCACCGTCCGCGCCTTCCCGCCCACCGGCGGCCCCGACCTGGCCCGCACCGGCACGGCGCGCTCCTCGGGCGACGAGACGCCCGACTTCCCGGCGTCGGCGGCGAACGACGGCGACCCGGACACGCGCTGGTCGTCCCCGGTCGACGACGGCGCCTGGTGGCAGGTCGAGCTCCCCCGCCCGGCGCGGCTCGGCCAGGTCGCGCTGCGCTGGCAGGACGCCCACCCCTCGGCGTACCGCGTCCAGGTGTCGGCGGACGGCCGCCGCTGGCGCACGGCGGCGACGGTACGGGACAGCCGGGGCGGCCGGGAGAGCGTCCGCATGGACGAGCGGGACGTGCGTTTCGTACGCGTCCAGGGCGAGAAGCGGGCCACGCGGTTCGGGTATTCGCTGTGGTCGGCGGAGGCGTACGCCATCACGGAGTGATCCCGGGGGAGCCTCAGCCTCTCGATCACGGCCCGTGGCCTCACCAAGGCGCACGGCAGGACACCCGCCCTGCGCGGTGCCTCGGTCGAACTGCGCCCCGGCGAGATCCTCGCCGTGACCGGCACGAGCGGCAGCGGGAAGTCGACGCCGCTGCACTGCCTCGCCGGGATCGTCCGCCCGGACGAGGGCTCGGTGACGTACGACGGACGGCGTCTGGAGGAACTGCCCGAGAAGCGACTGACCGAGCTGCGCCGCACCGAGTTCGGTACGCGCAGGCGCCTCCTCATGACAGGCCGGCCCGTGGGAACGGGGGGTTCCCCGGGCCGGTCAGCCGGCCGCACGCGGCAATACGAAAGCCCGGATCGTCGTCAGGCAGGAATGCCGTCGATCCGGGCCATGGCGTCCTCCGCGCCGTACGGCTGCAAGTACGGCAACCAGCGCGGGTCCCTGTGGCCGGTCCCGATGATGCGCCAGGCCAGGCCGGAGGGCGGGGCGGGTTTGTGGCGCAGCCGCCAGCCGATCTCGAAGAGATGTCGGTCGGCCTTCACGTGGTTGCAGCGGCGGCAGGACGCCACCACGTTGTCCCAGACGTGTTTGCCCCCGCGGCTGCGCGGGATGACGTGGTCGACGCTGGTTGCGACGCCACCGCAGTACATGCACCGGCCCCCGTCACGGGCGAACAGTGCCCGGCGGGTCAGTGGAACGGGCCCCCGATAGGGAACCCGGACGAATCGCTTGAGCCGGACCACGCTGGGTGCGGGGACTGTGACGGTCGCGCTGTGCAGAAAGGCGCCGGACTCCTCGAGGCATACGGCCTTGTTCTCGAGGACGAGGACGAGCGCGCGGCGGAGCGGTACGACACCTAGCGGCTCGTACGACGCGTTGAGGACCAGGACATGCGGCACGGATGCCTCCTTGGACGCCGGCGGCGCGTGGCTCGCGCCGGGACGATTCGTAGTCAGTCTCTCCTCATGCCTGGTGGAAGCGCCACCATGTCCCGGTAACGGGCTGGGAGTGTTTTCGACCACATCTGATTCATCCCCCAGATCATGGCCTGTTCAAGCCCAGGTGAGCACGGTCTCTCCTTCACACATTCCGAGGGAGCACACACAATGCCCCGTTAGTGTGGTGGTTCTGCCCCATTGGTGACCCAGTCGTGACCTTGACCCCCGAACCACCCACCGGGGCAGACCGCTGCACCTGGAGGTACCCGCCGTGTCCATGTCCCCTGCGGACGCCGTTCTGATGGCCGCCGGCCCCACGCCGTCGCCGACCCCCTCGGATTCACAGAGCCCGAGAGTGCCCTCGCTCGAGGACGCCCAGGAGAAGGCGACGAACGCCGCCGGCTGGATCGAGCAGAACTGGTCGACGTGGCTGGCGATCGGCCTGCGGGTGCTGCTCATCGTGGTGATAGCGGTGGTGCTGAGGGTCGTCGTACGACGGGCGATCACCAAGCTGATTGACCGCATGAACCGGAACGTCCCGTCCTTGGACGGCGGCGCGATCGGCGGACTGCTGGTCAACGTCGAACGCCGGCGCCAGCGTTCGCAGGCCATCGGCTCGGTGCTGCGCTCGGTGGCGTCGTTCCTGATCGTCGGCACGGCCGCGCTGATGATCCTGGGCACCTTCCAGATCAACCTCGCCCCGCTGCTGGCCTCGGCCGGTGTCGCCGGTGTGGCGATCGGCTTCGGCGCCCGCAACCTGGTCACGGACTTCCTGTCCGGTGTCTTCATGATCCTGGAGGACCAGTACGGCGTCGGCGACACGATCGACGCGGGCGTCGCCTCCGGCGAGGTGATCGAGGTGGGCCTGCGCGTGACCAAGCTGCGCGGCGACGGCGGCGAGATCTGGTACGTCCGCAACGGCGAGGTCAAGCGCATCGGCAACCTCTCCCAGGGCTGGGCCACCGCCAACGTCGACGTCACGGTCCACTCCGGTGAGGACCTGGACAGGGTCAAGGCCACGCTCGACGAGGTCGCCGAGAAGATGGGCGCCGAGGAGCCCTGGAACGAGCTGCTGTGGGGCCCGATCGAGGTCCTCGGCCTGGACAGCGTCCTGCTGGACTCCATGGTCGTGCGTGTCTCGGCCAAGACGATGCCCGGCAAGTCCCTGACCGTGGAGCGCGAGCTGCGCTGGCGCATCAAGCGGGCCTTCGACGCGGCGGGCATCCGGATCGTCGGCGGCGCCACGGCCCCGACGGAGGAGCAGCTCGCCGATCCGACGGCGGGAATGGCGGCTCCGTCGGTGTACGCGAACGCCACGTCTCCGCAGTCGGCGGCGGCGTCCCCGCTCGCTCCCGCGGCGCCGACGAGCACCACGAAGTAGCGGAAGACGAGGACCACGAAGTACCCGAAGTAGCGGAAGCAGCGGCCTCCCGGCAGGGCGGCATCCGGATCGGCCGGGTGCCGCCCTTTCGCATGTCCGGATAACGGCAGGGCGTCCCCTATTGACGCCCGCGCGGCACCGGGCTTACCTTCCTCCCCACCGATAGGAAACTTTCCTAACAGTGATCCGAGGGTCCCGCCGACGCCGATCGTCCGATGGACTTCCCCGCCTGATCACTGAGAAGCTGAGCAGCCGAAGGGCAGGTGTGGACACGCATGGCAGGAACCGCCGGCACGCCGGGCACCCCACGCGTCCTGCGCGCCATGAACGACCGGGCCGCCCTCGACCTGCTGCTGGAGCACGGACAGCTGTCCCGTACACGGATCGGCAAGCTCACCGGCCTGTCCAAGCCGACCGCCTCCCAGCTCCTGGCCCGCCTGGAGGCGGCGGGCCTCGTCCTGGCCACCGGCACCACCGAAGGCCGGCCGGGCCCGAACGCCCAGCTCTACGAGGTCAACCCGGCCGCCGGTCACGCCGCCGGGCTCGACGTCACCCCCCAGCGGATCCTCGCCGCGGTCGCCGACATCACCGGCCGCACGGTCGGCCGGCACGAACTGCCCACCCCCGGCAGGCGCACCGGCACCCCGGTCGTCCAGCAGGTCACCGACGCCCTGGACGGCGCGGTGAAGGCGGCGGGCCTCGCCCGGGACGACATCCACCGCCTCGTGATCGGCACCCCCGGCGCCTTCGACCCCACCACCGGCCGCCTGCGCTACGCCTCCCACCTCCCCGGCTGGCACTCCCCCACGCTGCTGGACGAGCTCGCCGCCGCCCTGCCGATGCCGTTCGAGTACGAGAACGACGTCAACCTGGTCGCGCTCGCCGAGCAGCGGCTCGGCGCGGCCCGGGGCCACGCGGACTTCGTGCTGCTGTGGAACCAGGAGGGCCTGGGCGCCGCCCTGGTCCTCGGCGGCCGACTGCACCGCGGCTGGAGCGGCGGCGCCGGCGAGGTCGGCTTCCTGCCGGTGCCGGGCACCCCCCTGGTCCGCCAGGTCACCAAGGCCAACAGCGGCGGCTACCAGGAGCTGGCCGGCTCCCAGGCCGTTCCCCGGCTGGCCCGCGAACTCGGCATCGAGGACATCCCCCCGGCCTCGTACGCCGAGGCCGCCGCACACCTGGTGGCCCGGGCAGCGGAGACCGACGACGCACCCCATCGCCACCTCCTCCAGACCTACGCGACCCGGCTGGCCACCGGCCTGGCCTCCCTCGTCTCGGTCCTCGACCCCGAACTCGTCGTGCTGAGCGGCACGTCCCTCACCTCGGGCGGCGAGACTCTGCGCGCCCTCGTCCAGGCCGAGCTGGAGGAACTGGCCGCGTCACGCCCCCGCCTGGTCGTGGGCGACGTCCGTGAACACCCCGTGCTGCGCGGCGCGCTGGAGAGCGCGCTCGCGACGACGCGCGACGAGGTCTTCGACACCTCCCGCTGACTCCACCCCCCTCCCGGTATTTCCCCTTCCTTCCCCTCCTTCCCCCGTACCTCAGGGAGCTCTGCCATGCCCGGAATGCACAGAAAAACGACCTTCGCTCTCGCCGCCTCCGCCTCCCTCGCCCTCCTCGCCACCGCGTGCACGGGACAGTCGGACTCCGCCGCGAGCGACGACGCCTCGAAGGACACGACCATCAACTTCTGGCACGCCTGGAGCGCGCCCGCCGAGGTGAAGGCCGTCAAGGACCTGGTCACCGGCTTCGAGAAGGCGCACCCCAACATCCACGTCAACGTCGTCGGCAACATGACCGACGACAAGATGAACCAGGCCCTGCGCACCGGCGGTGCCAAGGCCCCGGACGTGATCTCGTCCTTCACGACGAACAGCGTCGGAAAGTTCTGTTCCTCCGGCGCCCTGGTGGACCTCAACCCGTTCTTCGAGAAGTCCGGCGTCGACCCGGAGAGGACCTTCCCGAAGGCGATGAACGAGTACACCCAGTTCGACGGAAACCGCTGCGCGGTCCCCCTCCTCGGCGACGCGTACGGCCTCTACTACAACAAGACGGCGTTCAAGAAGGCCGGTATCACCAGCCCGCCGAAGACCTGGTCCGAGTTCGAGCGGGTCGCCAAGAAGCTGACGATCACCCAGGGCGACACCTACGAGCAGCTCGGCTTCATGCCGAACTACCACGGCTGGGAGACCACCACCGAGCACTACCTCGGCCAGTTCTCCCCCACGTACTTCGACAAGGACGGCAAGTCGAACGTCGCCAAGGACCCGGCTTTCGAGGCCGCGTTCACGGTCCAGAAGAAGCTGGTCGACGAACTCGGCGGCTACCGCAAGCTGGAGACCTACCGCTCCAAGCTCGGCGACGAGTGGGGCCCCAAGCACCCCTTCCACACCGGCCAGGTCGCCATGCAGCTCGACGGCGAGTGGCGCCTGGGCATGGCCCTGGACACCAAGCCGAAGTTCGACATCGGCGTGGCCCCGCTGCCCGTCCCCGACGACCAGGCCGACCAGTACGGCAAGGGCTACATCACCGGCACCATCGCCGGTATCGCGGCGACCAGCGAGAAGCAGAACGCGGCCTGGGAGCTGGTGAAGTACATGACCACGAACACGGACGCGGTGGTGAGCTTCTCCAACGCCATCCACAACGTCCCGTCGACGCTCGCGGCGCTGAAGTCCCCGAAGCTGAAGTACGACCCGCGCTTCAAGACGTTCCTGGAGATCGCCGCCAACCCGAACTCCACCACGGCCCCCGCCTCCGTCAACGGCGGTGTCTACCTCGCCACGGTCCAGGAGTTCGGCTACGACTACGAAAGCGGCAAGGCGACCGACCTCAAGGCCGGCCTGAAGAAGACGGCCGCGCAGATCGACACGGACATCGCGCAGGCGAAGTAGCCATGAGCACCTATACGTTGCGGGCGAAACACCGCCGCTCGACGCTACGCACCCTCGCCTTCCTCGCCCCCTGGCTGATCGGCTTCACGGTCTTCTTCGCCTACCCCCTGCTCTCCACCGTCTACTTCTCCTTCATGCACTACGACGGCTTCAAGCCGCCGGCCTGGACGGGCACGAAGAACTGGACGTACGTCTTCGAGCACTATCCCTTCTTCTGGCCCGCCCTGCGCAACACCCTGTGGCTGGTCGTCATCATGGTCACGCTCCGGGTCGCCTTCGGCCTGGGCGTGGGCCTGCTGATCACCAAGATCAGGACAGGGACAGGCGTTTTCCGCACCCTCTTCTACCTCCCCTACCTGGCCCCGCCCGTGGCGGCCACCATGGCCTTCGCGTTCCTCCTCAACCCCGGCACCGGCCCGGTCAACTCCCTCCTGGAGAAGGCCGGGCTCCCCACCCCCGGCTGGTTCAACGACCCCACGTGGTCGAAGCCGGCCCTCACCCTGCTGGCCCTGTGGGGCATCGGCGACCTGATGGTCATCTTCATGGCCGCACTGCTCGACGTACCGAGGGAGCAGTACGAGGCGGCCGAACTGGACGGCGCGACGCCCTGGCAGCGCTTCCGCTATGTCACGCTCCCGAACATCTCGCCGATCGTCATGTTCGCGGTGGTCACCGGCGTGATCCAGACGATGCAGTACTACACACAGCCGCTGATCGCCGGAAAGGTCGCCTCGGGCGTGATCCAGGGCGCGGGAACGCAGTTCGAGCCCGGCTACCCGGACAAGTCCACCCTCACCCTCCCCCAACTCGTCTACAACCTGGGCTTCCAGCGCTTCGACTACGGCTCCGCCTGTGTGGTGGCCCTGGTCCTCTTCGCCCTCTCCATGGCCTTCACCGCACTCCTGATGCGCCGCAGGGGCGGCCTGATCACCGCAGGTGACCGATGACGCAACTGCTCGACAGACCCCTGGATCTGAAGGCGCCGCCTTCCCCCGCGGAACGCACGGCCCACCGGAGGGCGTTGCTGGAATGGATCGCGATCCACTCCCTGGGCATCGCCGCCGCCCTCTTCTTCACCCTCCCCTTCGTCTTCGTCTTCCTCACCTCGCTCATGAGCGACTCCCAGGCGCTCAGCCGCGACCTGATCCCGCACACCTGGGAGTGGGACAACTACCGAAGGGTCTTCGACACCCCGGGCTTCCTCACCTGGTGGCGGAACACCCTCTTCTACGCGTTCCTGGGCACGGCCCTCACGGTGATCTCCTCGATCCCGGTGGCCTACGCCCTGGCCAAGTTCCGCTTCCGGGGCCGCAATCTGGCGTTGATGCTGGTCATCTCGATGATGATGCTGCCGCCGCAGGTCGTCATCATCCCGATGTACCTGTTCTGGGCGAAGCAGCTGGACCTGTCCGGCACGCTCTGGCCGCTGATCATCCCCATGGCGTTCGGCGACGCGTTCTCGATCTTCCTGCTGCGCCAGTTCCTCACCACGATCCCCGACGAGTACCTGGACGCGGCGAGGGTCGACGGCTGCGGCGAGCTGCGCACCCTGCTCAAGGTCGTTCTCCCGATGGCGAAACCGGGCATAGCCGCTGTGGCCCTCTTCCAGTTCTTCTACGCGTGGAACGACTACTTCGGCCCCCAGATCTACGCCTCGGAGAGCCCGGGCGCCTGGACGCTCTCCTACGGCCTGGAGTCGTTCAAGGGCGCCCACCACACCGACTGGAACCTCACCATGGCCGCCACCGTGCTGGTCATGGCCCCCGTGATCCTCGTGTTCTTCTTCGCCCAGAAGGCGTTTGTAGAGGGTGTCACGCTCACCGGAGTAAAGGGTTAGACGCACATGAAACTCACCGTGGTCGGCGGAGGCTCGACCTACACCCCCGAACTCGTGGACGGCTTCGCCCGCCTCAGGGACACCCTGCCCATCGAGGAACTGGTCCTGATGGACCCGGCGGAAGACCGCCTGGCCCTGGTCGGCGGGCTGTCCCGCCGCATCTTCGCCCGCCAGGACCACTCCGGCCGCATCACCACCACGACCGACCTCGACCGGGCGGTGGACGGCGCGGACGCGGTCCTCCTCCAGCTCCGCGTGGGCGGCCAGGCGGCCCGCGAACAGGACGAGACCTGGCCCCTCGACTGCGGCTGCGTGGGCCAGGAGACCACCGGCGCCGGCGGCCTTGCCAAGGCCCTGCGCACGGTCCCGGTCGTCCTCGACATCGCGGACCGGGTACGCCGCACGAACCCGGACGCCTGGATCATCGACTTCACGAACCCGGTCGGCATCGTGACCCGCGCCCTGCTCGAGGCGGGCCACAAGGCGGTCGGCCTGTGCAACGTGGCGATCGGCCTCCAGCGCAAGTTCGCGGCCCTGCTGGGCGTGGAGCCCCCGGAGGTCCACCTGGACCACGTGGGCCTCAACCACCTCACCTGGGAGACGGGAGTACGCGTCGGCGGCCCCGAAGCCGAAGACGTCCTGCCCGGACTCCTGACGGACCACGGCGACACGATCGCGAGCGACCTGCGCCTCCCACGCGCTCTGCTGAACAATCTGGGCGTGATCCCGTCGTACTACCTGCGCTACTACTACGCGCACGACGAGGTCGTACGAGAACTGCGGACGAAACCGTCGCGAGCGGCCGAAGTGGCGGCGATGGAACGGGAGCTGCTGACGATGTACGCGGACCCGGCCCTGGACGAGAAGCCGGAGCTGCTCGCCAAGCGGGGCGGTGCCTACTACTCGGAGGCGGCGGTGGACCTGGCGGCGGCCCTGCTGGGCGGTGGCGGCACGCCGTACCAGGTGGTGAACACGTACAACCGGGGCACGCTTCCCTTCCTCCCCGACGACGCAGTGATCGAGGTGCAGGCCGCGGTGGGCGCCAAGGGCGCGTCCCCCCTCCCCGTCGCCCCGGTGGACCCCCTCTACGCGGGCCTGATGGCGAATGTGACGGCGTACGAGCACCTGGCCCTGGAGGCGGCCCTGCACGGCGGCCGCACGCGCGTCTTCCAGGCCCTCCTCTCCCACCCCCTCATCGGCCAGTACGAGTACGCCGAGGCGCTCACGGACCGGCTGATCGCACACAACCGGGAGCACCTCGCGTGGGCCTGACCGCATCCGTCCTCGCCATCGACGCCGGCAACAGCAAGACGGACGTGGCGATCGTGACGGCGGACGGAGAAGTCCTGGCCACGGCACGCGGGGCCGGCTTCCGCCCACCCGCAGTAGGCCTGGACACTGCCATGAACACCCTCGCCGACACGGTCACCCAGGCCCTCACCACCGCAGGCCTCACCTCCGTCACACACGTCTCGGCATGCCTCGCCAACGCCGACTTCCCCGTCGAGGAGGACCAGTTGGCGACGGCGCTGCACGCACGCGCCTGGGGCACCACCGTGACGGTCCGCAACGACACGTTCGCGATCCTGCGCGCGGGGGTGACGGAACCCCGGGGCGTCGCCGTCGTCTGCGGCGCCGGCATCAACTGTGTGGGCATGCACCCCGACGGCCGCACGGCCCGTTTCCCGGCCCTCGGCAGGGTCTCGGGCGACTGGGGCGGCGGCTGGGGCCTCTCGGAGGAGGCGATGTGGAATGCGTCACGTGCGGAGGACGGCCGCGGGCCTGCCACAGCCCTGTCCCGGACCCTCCCCGCCCACTTCGGTCTCCCCTCCATGTACGCGCTCATCGAGGCGCTGCACCTGGGCCAGGTAGCGCAATCCCGCCGCCACGAACTGACGCCGGTCCTCTTCGCGACGGCGGCGGACGGCGACACCATCGCCCGCATGATCGTCGACCGTCAGGCCGAGGAGGTGGTCTCCATGGCCGTGGTGGCCCTCACCCGCCTCGACCTCGTGGACGAACCGACGCCGGTCCTCCTGGGCGGCGGCGTCCTGGCGGCCGAGCACCCCCAACTGGACACCATGATCCATAACTTGCTGGCCGACCGGGCCCCCAAGGCGATCCCGCAGGTGGTCACGGCCAGCCCCGTCCTCGGCGCGGCCCTGCTCGGGCTCGACGGAGTGGGGGCGAGCGAGGGGGCGCAGGGGCGGTTGCGGGCGCATTTCGGGGTGTGAGACGGGGCCGGGCGGGCGGGCGCTCGAACAGCCTCCGTGGACGGGCGCTGTGACTGGGGTACCCGCGGGCGCATACTGAGGCAATGACAAAGCCTTCCGCGAAGCGTCACCTGCCCACCAGCCCCTTCAAACCCCCGGTCGTGCCGGCTCCCAAGCACTTCGCCGTCGGAGACCAGGTCAACCACGACATCTACGGTCTCGGCCGGGTGATCGGCATCGAGGAGGGAATCGCGGCGCTCGTGAATTTCGGCGGCTCGGTGGAACAGCGGATCCTGAGCCCGTACGCGAAGATGACCAAGCTCTAGGACCGCAGCACCCGCTCACCGCACGCCAGGTCCCAACGGGGGGCTTGGATTCATAGGGAGACCTCTCATCGACCTGACCTCGCCGTTCTCCGCTCCGGACGGACCGCCCCACTGCCCTGCCACAGCATCGCCCCCGCCGGCCAGGAACCCCTTCCAGGCCCCGGACTTCGGAGAGGACGAGCCCTCCGTGTCCGAGGACGGGCAGTGACCTGCCTCACATAAACAGGCGAACGGCCCCCGAAGTCGCTGGGCGAGAACTTCCTGCCGGACTGCGCCCAGCGGCTTGACGTGGCGGCGGCATTTCGCGCGGGCCGACAGTCACGCCCCAGGTCGGAGACCCGGTCCGCTATGGGAGCAAGTAGGTCGTACAGGCCGGCCCCTGCTGTGTACGAGTTTCACACTCGTCCTCGGTCCCGTCACCAGCGTTGAGGGCGATGATGTGGATGGCCCCTGCCTGTGGCGGGGGCGAGAGGGGAACACTGACCCGCTGCTCGACCACGCCCTTGTCGTTCGGCCTGAGGGAGCTTGAGTAGAGGTCGACGCTTTCGTCGACCGGCTCGCCGTCAGCCGTCTCGGCGGCTACGTAGACGCCGATACTCGACCACGTTTCGACACCGTCGGCGCGAATGTCGAAGCTCAGCCGCAACGAAGACCGAGAACCGTCGACCCTGACATCCGTGATGCTCGGCCGCCCGTTGCCCCCGGCGGCCTTGGCCGCGCCGATGACCGCCACGCTCAGCGCCACCATGTAGAAGACCACCCCGAGAATAAGCACGGCGGTCTCCCACAGATTTCCCCGCCGTGTGGGGTGAATGAGCAGAGCCACGATGCTGCACACGATGGCGACGATGGCGCAGAGCGAGGCCACATAGATCGGCCACGACTCGTTGTTGAGAGCCACGAAAACAAACTCACTGCGGAGCCCGAGTGCGGTCATGACTCCCGTGACGGCGACGAGGGCGCCGGCGAGGATTCTGGCAACGTCTTCCAAGCGCTTTCCGATGCCGGCCTGGATCATTTCGGATGTCGGGTCAGGTGCGGGATCCCTGCCAAGGTTCTGCACCCCACTCATGCCACACTCCTTGCCGCCGGCTCGAGGCAGTCAATTCCGGGCGCCCGAGCGTACAACGCCGCATTCGTGCAGAAATGCCAAAGAGGCGCGGGCCAGAGCGTGTCTCTTTGATGTGTTGAGCGGTTGGTCCGACGTTCCCCGGCCCACACGAGATCGCAGCGCAACGCCGCGGCCCGATGGCCCGGCGCGGTGCGAGGAACCCTCGGCCGGGGCCGTGCGAGGGCGGCCCCGGCCGGCCGACACCAACCGACACCACCAGTCGATCTCAGCCACCCACCCACGAACCCCCAGGTCACAGCCCCCCGCCCAAACGAGTTACCACCCAGACGTGGCGTTGCGGCAAGATGGGGTGTATCTGCCCACTGCCAGTTTCAAGCTGCCGGACGGTTTCTCTTGGCTGAGTTCATTTACACCATGCGCAAGGCGCGCAAAGCGCACGGCGACAAGGTGATCCTCGACGACGTGACGACGAGCTTCTACCCGGGAGCGAAGATCGGCGTCGTCGGCCCGAACGGCGCCGGCAAGTCGACGATCCTGAAGATCATGGCCGGTCTGGAGCAGCCGTCCAACGGTGACGCCTTCCTCACCCCCGGCTACACCGTCGGCATCCTGCTGCAGGAGCCGCCGCTGACCGAGGACAAGACCGTCCTGGAGAACGTCCAGGAGGGTGTCTCCGAGGTCAAGGGCAAGCTCGACCGGTTCAACGAGATCGCCGAGCAGATGGCGACCGACTACACCGACGCGCTCATGGACGAGATGGGCAAGCTCCAGGAGGAGCTCGACCACGCCAACGCGTGGGACCTCGAGGCGCAGCTTGAGCAGGCCATGGACGCGCTGGGCTGCCCGCCCGGCGACTGGCCCGTCACCAACCTCTCCGGTGGTGAGCGCCGCCGCGTCGCGCTGTGCAAGCTGCTGCTGGAGCAGCCCGACCTGCTGCTGCTCGACGAGCCCACCAACCACCTCGACGCCGAGTCGGTGAACTGGCTGGAGCAGCACCTGGCCAAGTACCCGGGCACCGTCGTAGCGGTCACTCACGATCGCTACTTCCTCGACAACGTCGCCCAGTGGATCTGCGAGATCGACCGCGGCCGCCTCTACCCCTACGAGGGCAACTACTCCAAGTACCTGGAGACCAAGGCCGCCCGCCTCAAGGTCGAGGGCCAGAAGGACGCCAAGCGGCAGAAGCGTCTCAAGGAAGAGCTCGAGTGGGTGCGGTCCAACGCCAAGGGACGTCAGGTCAAGTCCAAGGCGCGTCTGGCCCGCTACGAGGAGATGGCCGCCGAGGCCGAGAAGATGCGGAAGCTGGACTTCGAGGAGATCCAGATCCCGCCGGGCCCGCGTCTGGGCAGTGTCGTCGTCGAGATCAACAACCTCAGCAAGGCCTTCGGCGAGAAGGTCCTCATCGACGACCTCAGCTTCACTCTCCCGCGGAACGGCATCGTCGGGATCATCGGTCCGAACGGTGCCGGTAAGACGACCCTGTTCAAGATGATCCAGGGCCTGGAGGAGCCGGACTCCGGTTCCATCAAGGTCGGCGACACCGTCAAGATCTCCTACGTCGACCAGAGCCGCGAGAAGATCGACCCGAAGAAGACCCTGTGGGCCGTGGTCTCCGACGAGCTCGACTACATCAATGTCGGCCAGGTCGAGATGCCGAGCCGGGCCTACGTCTCCGCCTTCGGCTTCAAGGGCCCGGACCAGCAGAAGCCGGCCGGGGTGCTCTCCGGCGGTGAGCGCAATCGGCTGAACCTCGCGCTCACCCTCAAGCAGGGCGGCAACCTGCTGCTCCTCGACGAGCCGACCAACGACCTGGACGTCGAGACCCTGAGCAGCCTGGAGAACGCGCTGCTCGAGTTCCCCGGCTGCGCCGTGGTCGTCTCCCACGACCGGTGGTTCCTGGACCGCGTCGCCACGCACATCCTCGCCTACGAGGGCGAGTCCAAGTGGTTCTGGTTCGAGGGCAACTTCGAGTCGTACGAGAAGCACAAGATCGAGCGGCTCGGCCCGGACGCCACCCGTCCGCACCGCGCCACCTACAAGAAGCTGACCCGGGGCTGATCGATCTTGCGGCACATCTACCGCTGCCCGCTGCGTTGGTCGGACATGGACGCGTACGGCCATGTCAACAACGCGGTCTTCGTGCGCTACCTGGAGGAAGCCCGTATCGACTTCCTCTTCCGGCCGGAGAAGGATTTCCAGCAGGGGTCCGTGGTGGCACGCCATGAGATCGACTACAAGCGGCAGCTCGTCCACCGGCACCACCCGGTGGACATCGAGCTGTGGATCACCGAGATCAGGGCCGCGTCGTTCACCATCACCTACGAGGTGAAGGACGACGACGTGGTCTACGTGCGAGCCTCGACGGTGGTCGTGCCGTTCGACTTCGAGGCACAGCGCCCGCGCCGGATCACCTCGGAGGAACGGGAGTTCCTCCAGGGGTACACGGATGACGCCGAGGAGGAGGCCGTCGCCGCATGACGGTCCTGCACCTCGCCGACGAGGGGGAGGCGGCGGATCTCGCGGCCTTCCTCTCCCGGCTGCTCCACTACGACCGTGGAGCCGCGGTGCGCCTGCAGGCGGCGGGCACCGCACTGGCCGTCTTCGGACGGCCGCCGTCCTTCGAGGTGCTGGCCGTGCGCGCGGTGCGGCTGGCCAAGCCGTACGAGAACGGGCTGGACGCCACGCTCGACGTGACCGTCTCCGCCGGTGAGCTGCTGGAGTCGGTGGACGAGCAGGCGGCCACCGCTGTCGTGCCGGGTGCCGTGACCGGGCCTCCGTGGGCCGGTGTGCTGCCGCCGCGCGGCGGCTGGCGGCCCGAGCCGGGGCTGCCGGCACCGGACGCCCTGCGGTCCCTGGTCGCCGCCGTGGTCGCCGAGTTCCGGTCCCGTACGCAGGAGTTGCCGTCCGAGCAGCGCACCAGGGCCGAGCTGGACCGGATCGGGCGGGACATCTGGTCCCGTACGGTCGCAGACACCCGCCTCCCGGTCCGGGCCGTGCACGCGGCGCAGTCCCTCGGCTTCCTGCGGCCCGAGGTGCCGCTGGGGCTGTTCTCGTCGGGCGCGTGGCTGAGGCTGCGCACGCCGTACGGGTCGATCGCCGTACGGCGGGCCGGGCTCGGGGCGCTGGACGTCAGCGTTCGCTGACCACCGCCCCCTCCCGCCGGTCAGCCCGGCGCGTTCACCATCGAGGCCGCCGCGTACGTCAGGTAGTTCCACAGCGTGTGCTCGTGCTCCTCGGACAACCCGAGTTCGTCGACGGCGACCCGCATGTGCTTCAGCCAGGCATCGTGCGCCGCACGGTCGACCGTGAACGGCGCGTGCCGCATCCGCAGGCGGGGATGGCCGCGGTTGTCGCTGTACGTCGTCGGGCCGCCCCAGTACTGGATGAGGAACAGCACCAGGCGCTCCTCGGCCGGGCCCAGGTCCTCCTCGGGGTACATGGGCCGCAGCAGCGGGTCCTCGGCAACTCCCTCGTAGAAACGGTGAACGAGCCGGCGGAAGGTCTCCTCCCCGCCGACCTGCTCGTAGAAGGTCTGCTCCTGAAGCGTGCCGCGCCGAATCTCATTCACGCCCTCCATGCTCTCAGACGCGGGGACATAGGACTCAAGGCCTAGGACCGCCCCCCGCGGCCCTTACTGTGGGGGTATGGGCGGGCATGCTCCCGACAGGGAACCGGAACCGGGCGGCCTCGCCGCCTCCGCGCGGGCGGCGCTGGTGCGCCGGATCGACGCGAGCGGGGCCTGGGCCGCCGACCCGGTGTGGCGCGAGGCGTTCGCGGCGGTCCCGCGCCATCTCTTCGTGCCGTACTACTACGTCGGCGTCGCCGGCGGCTACGAACGACGCTGGGGCGAGAGCCCCGACCCTCGGGCGCGTGAGCGGTGGGTGCGCGGTGCCTACGAGGACACCCCGCTGGCGACCCGGCTGCGCGACGGCGAACTGCTCTCCTCCAGCAGCCAGCCCTCCCTGATGGCGGACATGCTGGCCGCGCTGTGCGTGACGGACGGGGACACGGTCCTGGAGATCGGCGCCGGCACCGGCTACAACGCCGCGCTGCTCGCCCACCGGCTGGGTGACGACAAGGTCACCACCATCGACCTCGACCCGGAGATCACCGAGTCGGCCCGCCGGCACCTGGCCGTGGCCGGATACCAGCCGGTCGTCGTCACCGGCGACGGCGCCCGGGGCGTGCCGGAACGTGCGCCGTTCGACCGGATCATCGCCACCTGCGCCCTGAGCACCGTGCCGCGCGCCTGGCTCGCGCAGAGCCGTCCCGGCGGCCGGATCCTCATGCCGCTCGGCACCGGCCTGATCGTGCTCACGGTGAGCGACGCGGGGCATGCCGAAGGCCGCTTCCTGCACACGCCCGCCTACTTCGTGCCGCTGCGCGGCGGGAGCCGGCCCTGGGGTGAACCCGCCCAGTTGGGCGGGGTACCGCGCCGGGCCAGGGAGGACGACCTGTTCCGCTTCCTGCTGACGCTGACCCGCGGCAGCCTCGACCCGCAGGAGGCGCACGCGCTGTGGGAGCAGGAGGGCATGCCGCAGCGGGAGCGCTACGGCGTCACGATCAGCGGCGACCGGGAGTGGGCCTGGCTGGACGACCCGGAGGGGCCGTACGCCTGGCCCCTCCCGTCCTGAGCCCGGAAGGGCTCAGCCCCGGCGGATCGTGATCGTCGTCCAGGCGCCCACGTGCACCCGGTCGCCGTCCTGCAGCGGGACGGGGACGAACGGCTGGATCGGTTCGTCCGAGCCGTTGACCGTCGTGCCGTTCGTCGAGTTCTGGTCGACGACCGCCCAGGTGCCGTCCGGCTGCTGGACCAGCACCGCGTGCTGGTGCGAGACGCCCGGGTCCTCCGGCGGCACCGCCAGATCGACGTCGGGGGTGTCGCCGGTGGAGTGCCGGCGGCGGCCGATCGTGATCTGGTTGCCGGTGAGCGTGCGCTGCTGCTCGGGCGAGTACGCGGGCAGGTTCAGGCCCGCGGCCTCGGGGCCGGAGCGCTGCATCATCGCCATGAAGTAATCGCGGTCCGGGCCGATGGTCGCGGTCCAGGTCGCCGGTCCCTGCGGCGCCTGGGGCTGCTGCGGGAAGCCGCCCTGGCCGGGGCCGGGAGGGGCCTGCGTCGCACCGGGCTGCGGGTAGCCGTAGCCGCCCTGACCAGGACCGGGAGGAGCCTGCGTCGCACCGGGCTGCGGGTAGCCGTAGCCGCCCTGACCAGGACCGGGAGGAGCCTGCGTCGCACCGGGCTGGGGGAAGCCGTAGCCACCGCCCTGACCGGGACCGGGGCCGCCGGGGCCACCCGGACCACCAGGGCCGCCCGGGCCGGTGGTCGGCGGGGAGATCACCCAGTCGTCCTCACCGCCGCCGAACGGGCCGCCCTGCTGCGGCGGCCGCTGGGTCTCCTGCGGGAAGCCGGGTGGGGCCGGCGGGCCGGACTGCTGGAAGGCCTGCGGAGCGCCGGGCGCACCGGAGCCGCCGGGGCTGCCGGGACCACCAGGTCCGCCGGGGCCGGGCGGCGGCGGGAACGGCCGCGAGGGGTCGGCACCGAATCCGGGCGGGCCGGGGGGACCACCAGGACCGGAGGGGCCACCAGGACCGGAGGGGCCACCAGGGCCGGAAGGCCCACCAGGACCGGAGGGGCCACCGAAACCGGAAGGACCGCCAGGACCGGAAGGACCGCCAGGACCGGAGGGGCCACCAGGACCGCCAGGGCCAGGAGGCCCACCAGGTCCGGGAGGGCCGCCGGGGCCGGGGTAACCGCCGGGGCCACCGGGTCCGCCCGGTCCGGGGAAACCGCCGCCGGGAGGAGGCGGAGGGCCCGAGGGATCGCTGCCGAACGGCGGGATCGGCTCGGCCGGGCGGTTCATCTGCGACGGGCGGGAGCCCTCGTACTCGTACGAGTCACCGCCGCCGTAGGACGGACCCGACGGGCCGGGACCGGGCTGGCCCGGAGGCTGGAAACGCACGCCCGGGCCGGGCGCCTGCGGGGGCGGGGCCGCGGGGGTGTACGAAGTCGCCGTGTTCGTCAGGAAGTTCCACCGGCACTCCTCGCAGAACGGCGCGCCGCCCTCACGCGGCGTACGGCACTGCGGGCAGAGCTCCGGCTCGGCGTTCGGTACGGCGGACAGGTGCGGAGGCCGCCCACCGGGACCGCCGGGCGGGCCACCGGGGCCGCCCGGGCCCCCAGGCGGCGGGAAGCCGTAGCCGCCGGGCGGGGGTGGCGGAGGGGGCGGAGGCACGGCACCCGCCATGCGGTGACCGCAGACCTCGCACCAGTCGTCGGAACCCGACTGGTGTCCGTTCGGGCAGGTCGGCATGTCGGCCCGTCCCTCCTTCGATCTCTTCTAGGTCACTTCTTTACACGAACGGTCTTGGTGGACCGGGTCTCGAGCGTCATCTCGTCGGCCTCCTGAACCTTCGCCTTCAGTCGCACAGTACCGGTCGCGGCATCGACCACGTCCACCACCTTCGCAAGCAGTTTCGCAGTATCGGCGTTCCCGGAGGCACTCGCGAGCTGAACGGCCCGGCCCAGTTTGGCCGTTGCTCCGTCCATATCCCCCGCTTTGCGAAGATCCAGTCCATGCTGGATGACCTGTGCCAGTTCGGCCTGCCCGGTGTAGTGGGCGACCTGGGGGTTGATCGACGTCGAGGCGACCATGTCGTCGGTCCACACGGCCTTCACCAGGCCCTGCGCGCCGAGGTTCTGGGCGCTGCCGTCGGGCTGCGGAATGACCAGCGAGATCCGGGCCGCCAGCATCTCCTGCCCGATGTGCGCGGCCGGGACCTCGACACAGACGTGGTAGTCACGGGACTCGTCTCCCCAGGAACCAAGGGGGTAGTCGCCCGCGCGGGGACCCGCCTCCGTGCGCCTGCCGGTCAGTTCCTCGACCGTCGGCGCGACCTGCTTGACGAACTTCACGGTGGTGTCGACCGGGGTCCACAGCCGCAGGGAGACGTCCGCGACCTCCTTGCCCATCGCCGTCTCCATCATCTGTGTGAAGTCGGCGGCGAGCCCGGCCGGATCGGCGACGATGTCGGCGGTGCCGAGCAGGGCGGAGGCGATCCCTGTGACTTCTTTCACTTCCCAGTCGGTGCCCACGCCGCGCGCGTCACAGGTGAAGCGCCCGGCGCACGCGTCGAGCGCGGCCTTCAGATCCTCGGGCGATTCGTGCTCGTTGCGGCCGTCGGTGAGCAGGATGCCGTGCCGGATGGCGACGTCCGCGGAGGACAGCAGGCGGTCGGCGAGTTTCAGCCAGGTGCCGATGGCCGTGCCGCCACCCGCGCTGAGCGAGCGCAGCGCCTGCTTGGCCTGCTCGCGGGTAGTGGCGTCGGCGACCGCGACGCGACCGCCGCCCGGGTAGACCTCCTTGGCCACGTGTGTCCCGCCGATCACGGCGAAGTGCACGCCGTCGCGCAGAGTGTCGATCGCGGCGGCCGTGGCGTCCCGGGCGTTGCGCATCTTGGTCGGCGGGTAGTCCATCGACCCCGAGCAGTCGACCATGACCGCCACGGCCGCGGACGGGCCCCGGCCGGGCGAGAAGAGATGGGGCGCCGAGACCGCGGTGCCGATCGTGCCGCCGCCGGTGGCCGTCACCGTGACGATGGCGTTGACCTCGCCGGCGCCCTCCGGCAGGTACTCGTTCTGGTACACGTCCACCGAGAACTGGGGCACGTTCGACTTCGAGAAATTGGCCATGCCTGCTTCGATCCCCCTCGAAAGCCCCCACCGGAGCGGGGTGATGACGGTAGGCGGACCGGTCCCCTCCGGTCCGCCGAGGCGTCCCCGTACGTGGCCTCAGGCCGATCCTGCCCCCTGGGGCACGGCGGGGAACGGCACGAGGGCCACTGTTACGTTGTCGTGGCCCCCGCCGTCCAGGGCGTGGCCGACGAGCACCCGGGCGCTGTGCAGGGGATGCGCGGCGGCGTCGAGCGGGAGGACCCGGGCCATCTCCTCGGCCGCCTCCGCGTAGTTCCACAGGCCGTCGGTGCAGACCACCACCACGCCCGGCCGGTCCGGCTTGAACGCGGCGGTGTGCGGCTCCAGCTCGTATGCGTCCGCGCCGAGCCAGCCGGTGATCGCGTGGGCGCGCTCGTCGGCGTAGGCCTCGGCCTCGTTCATCAGGCCCGCGGCGACCATCTGCGCGGCCCACGAGTCGTCCTCGGTGAGCCGGGCGGGGGGAGCGCTCCGGTCGACCGGGACCCAGTAGGCGCGGCTGTCGCCGACCCAGCCCACGATCAGGAGGCCCGACGTCACCACGGCGCCGACGATGGTGCACGCGGGGGCGTTCTGGTGCGGGGCCTGCTCGCGGGCCGTGGCGGGCTCGTCGGCGAGCGAGTTGACGGCGCGTGAGGCGGCGACGATCGCGTCGTGCATCGCCTGCTGCGGGTGCGCGCCGCGCGGCAGGGCGGCCAGCACCGCCTCGCTCGCGGCCCGCGAAGCGGCCTGGGAGGCGTCGTCGGGGCGGGTCGCCGAGGAGACGCCGTCGCAGACGATCGCCACGGAGGCGGGAGTGCCGTCGGGCAGCGCGGTGGTGCCGATGGCGAACGCGTCCTCGTTGCGGTGGTGGCGCAGGCCGCGGTCGCTGACCGCGGCGATCGGGCCGGACTCCTGCTCCATGTGGTCCCGTTCGCGCGGCTGGGCGTGGCCGCAGTTCTCGCAGTAGCCGTCGTCGTCCACGCGGCCGGCACGGCAGGCCACGCAGACCTTGCCGCCGGCGCCGGCGGCCGGGGCCGCGGGCTCGGCGGACACCCGTGGGTCCGGTGCCTGGAGGAGGTACTCGTCGGGCTGCATCTGATCGGGCTGGGTCTGATACGTCTCCGGCGGGGCGGCATGTCCGTCGGGCCGCCGGTCGAACCGCACGCCGGCGGCCGGGGGCGCCTCCGGTGGCATGGGGCCACCCGCGGCCGTGGCCTGGGGGTTCGGCGGCCCTGGGGCCGGCCAGGGCGCGCCGGCGGGTGGCGCCGATGGGCGCTCGGGATACTCACCGGCCGCAGTGCCCTGGGCGGGCACCGAGCCGTTCATGGTGATGGTCGGGTTGTCCTGCGGCCGTTCCGGCACGGCGGACAGGTCATATCCGCACGCGCCGCAGAAGCGGTCACCCGATTCGAGGGGTTCCTCGCAACTCGGGCAGGCGGACAACTGGGGCATCTGCGACATCAACTACACCCACGTCCGGGGGCGGTAACGATTGGCACGTTCCACCAGGTCGATCCTCTCCTCGCCGCCCCGCGCCAGCCGGGCCAGCGTGCGGTACGAGCGTTCCAGGCCGAAACGCAGGCCCCGCTCGTCCAGGCCGCTGCCGAGCAGCGTCCGTCCCCCGGCGGCGGGAGGGGCGGAACCCTGGCCCCCGGAGAGTACCCAGTCCAGCGCGCTGCCGAGGACTTCGGCCGACAACTGCTCCCGCCGCGCGGGGTCCAGACCGTACGCCTCCAGCGCCTCGACCTGTGCCGCGGCGGCCGTGAGGTCCTCCAGGAACGGTACGTCGGAGGCGGCCGCCGTGCGCTGCCGCAGCCGCGCCCGAACGGCCGCCACGCGCGCGGCCGTGTAGTGGAT
The DNA here is from genome assembly GCF_036014075.1 of Streptomyces violaceus. Taxonomy (NCBI): domain Bacteria; kingdom Bacillati; phylum Actinomycetota; class Actinomycetes; order Kitasatosporales; family Streptomycetaceae; genus Streptomyces; species Streptomyces violaceus. The sequence continues at coordinate 5,823,059 of NZ_CP107911.1, read as the reverse complement.
GGAGGACTCCGGGACCGACTCCAGCGTCCGTACGGCGCTGCGCCGGTCCCCGGTGGCCAGTTGTACGCGGGCCAGCCCGAACGCGGCGCTCACGTAGCTCGGGTCGGTCGACCACACCAGCCGGTAGTACTCGGCGGCGTTGTCGAGCTGGCCCAGCACCTCCGCGCACAGGCCCAGCGCGAGCTTGGGCGCGATCTCGCCGGGGAAGGCGTCGTAGATCGCGTCGAAGGCGAGCGCGGCGCCCTCGTCGTCGCCGGTGACCAGTGCGGTCACGCCCCGGTACCAGACCACCCGCCAGTCGTCGGGCCGCTCGCCCTCCAGCACGACCAGGGCCTCCAGTGCGGCGGCCGGGTCGCCGGTCTCCAGCCAGGCCCGGATCTGCCGCAGCCGCGTCTCGGTCGACGGGGCGGGGGCTGCCGCGAGGGCCCCGAGCAGCTCGGCCGGCGCGGAGGTCATCAGGCCCGCCAGGAAACCGGCGTTGGGGTCGGACGGGTCGACCCGCGGAACGGGCAGGGCGAGGGCGGCGGCGGGCGCGTCGACGGCTCTGACGAGGCCGGCGGGCAGCGGAGCGTGGGGCTGCTCCCCGCCAGCGGGGAGCTGGGCGACGGCCGGGCCGGAAGCGGCGGCGGGCAGCGCGGCAGCGGTCGGGGAACCGCGCCGTGTCCGCACCACTCGCGCCCCCAGCCGGGACACCTCACCGTCCAGCCGCGGGAACAGCTCCGTGTCCGTGACCCGCAGTTCGGGCCCGAACAGGGTGGACAGGGCGGGCCTGGCGCGGCCCGTCTGGAGGGAGACGACCTCCCGCAGGACGCCGGTCAGTTGCTCGGTCATCTCCTGCGCGGAGGCGAACCGCCGGGCCGGGTCCGGGTCGGTGGCGCGGACCAGCAGGCGGTAGAACGACTCGTACTGCCGGAAGACCTCGATGTGGTCCGGGTCGGGCAGGGAGTCCGCGTAGACGTTCGTGTAGCCCTGGAAGTCGAAGGTCAGGACGGCGAGCGTGCGGGCGACGGTGAAGAGGTCGCTCGCCACCGACGGACCGGCCTCGGCTACCTCCGGCGCCTGATAGCCCACCGTGCCGTAGATGGCCGACTCCTCGTCGTCCATCCTGCGCACCGCGCCCATGTCGATCAGCTTGAGCTGGTCCTCGGTCTGGATCGCGTTGTCGACCTTGAAGTCGCAGTACAGCAGGTTGCGGCTGTGCAGATGGCCGAGCGCCTCCAGCGCCTCGATGCCGTACGCGCAGGCCTGCTCCACCGGCAGCGGATCACGCCTGCCCTGCGCTGTGCGGCGGCCGTTGGCGATCTCCTTCAGCGATTTGCCGCCGACGTACTCCATGACGATGTAGCCGTCGAGGGAGCCCGTGCGCTGGTCCAGGTGCTCCACGAAGTTGTAGATCCGCACGATGTTGGCGTGCTCGATCTCCGCGAGGAAGCGCCGCTCGGAGATCGCCGCGGCCATCGCGTCCTGGTCGCCGGTGTCCAGCAGGCCCTTGAGGACCACCCAGCGGTCCGAGACCGCCCGGTCGACGGCGAGGTAGATCCAGCCCAGGCCGCCGTGCGCGAGGCAGCCGACCACCTCGTACTGGCCGTGCACGACGTCACCGGCCTTGAGCTTCGGCACGAAGGAGTACGGGTGGCCGCACTTGGTGCAGAAGCCCTCCGTGCGCCCCGGCCGGTCACCGCGCGCCCGGCCCACCTGAGCGCCACAGTCGGAGCGCGAGCAGAACCGCTTCCGCTCGGGCACCTCGGGGTTGTCGAGGACCATCTCGCGCGGGTCGGGCCGCGGGATCGGCGGCACCTGCACCAGCCCGGCGCCCAGCCGGCCCCGGGACGAGGAACCGGCGCCGGAGCCGGAGCTGCGCACCGAAACCGAGCGGCTCGTCGACTTGCCCGACAGGGAGCGCGAGAGGCGTCCCGACACCGAGCGGCGGGACTTCGACGACTGGGACGACGTACGGGAACTGCGGCCGCTGGAGCGGGAGCTGCCGCTGGTACCAGAACCGCGCGAGCCCCCTTTACCGCCGGCGGTGATGCCAGTGGGGGGCGAAGCGACCATGCCGTTCGCTCCGACGACCGGGGCGAGGCCGCAGGTGTCGCAGTACAGTTCGCCGCCACCCACGTCCTCGTAGGTGCCGGTGCAGGTGGGGCGTTGACATGTGCGTGCCTCGGTCATGGACTCCCCCTTGTCGCTCATGCGCCCGGCCCCCTCCGGTCGTCCTCGCGTACGCCCTGGTCCGGCACCCGCGGGCCGCCGATCAGCTCCGCGGCCGCGTGCTGGTAGCGCAGCACGGCCCCTTCGGCGGCGCGCAGATCGCAAGGGGCGCTCCACAGCATGCGGCGCGCCTTCTCGTACCGCTCCACCAGCAGCGCGTCCTCAGCGAAGCCGTGTCGCGCCACCTTCGCCTTGTACGCGTCGAGCCGGCCGCGCAGCTCGGCCCGGACCGCCAGGGGCGCGGTGACCGCGGTCAACGACTCGCGGGCGCGCAGCAGTTCGTCCTCCGCCTTCTGCTCCAGCGACTCCAGCAGCGGGGACAGCCGGTGCCACTGCCCCTGCCTGCGGTAATCCGCGGCCGCCGCCACCTGCTCCTGCAACACCGTCGGCGGTCCGCTGACGACCGGCACCTCCGTCGCCGCGATCTTCGCGAGGACCTCGCCGCGGGCGGTGCGCGCCTCGGCCAGCGTGCGGTCCGCGCGGCTGAGGATGTCCCGCAGCCGGACGATCCGCTTCTCGGCATCCTGCCGGACCGTCAAGACCGCGTCGATCTCCCGGCGTACGTCCTCCAGGGCGCGCGCCTCACGGTCGTACACCGTCGTGTCCGGCCGGCCGCCGCCCGGAGCCGAACTGCCCTCCGCGGCCAGCCAGAACTCCAGCGGGTCCGAGACCACCTGCTCGCGCAGCTTCGTCAGTGTGCGCGTGATGCGCTCCAGGTCGTCGCCCGCCGGGTGCTCGCCGGGGCGCACGCCCACCGAGTGCGCGAGCCGGCGGGTGCGCTGGAGCTCGGCCGCCAGCAGGTCGATCCGGGCGGGCAGCGCCGACCAGACCGCGTCGGCGGCGACGACCATGTCCAGGCTCGTCGCGTACAGCTCGTTCATCCGGTCGACGAGGGTGGTGAGCGAGAAGCGCTCGCTGAGTTTGTTCGCAGCGCCGTGCAGGGTGGGGGCGTTGGCCGTCGCGGTGGCGCTGCCCGCGACGGTGACGGACTCGCCGGTCAGCAGTTCCGTCAGCTCCACCAGATCCTCGCGACTGGACCAGCGGCGGCGGGAGCGGATGTCGCGAGCGGTACGCAGGGCGTCCGTGTACGCGTCGAAGTACGTCCACAGCAGCGTGATCGACGCCTCCGTGGACGTCCAGCGTTCCTGGGTGACACCGGTGAGCCCGGCGCCCTCCAGAAGTCTGCGGCCCGCGTGGTCCTGCAGGGCGAGGAGCGAGGTCTCGATCGCCTCGTGCTCCGCGCCGAGCCGCGCCAGCGCACGGTCCACCTCGTCCCGGTCCATCACCGGCCCGGTGGATCCCGTGACGCCCATCGATCACCTCTCGCTGCGGTAGTGCCGGTTGGGTTGGCGGTTGGATTGGCGGGTGGATGGGCGGTTGGGTTTCGGTCGGGTTGCCGGTCGAGCGGTCAGGTACTGCGGAGATACTGCGGAGCCGGTGGTTCCGACTTCTTCGCATCCTTGCCCAGTGTCGCCGACAGCCATTTGTCGTATGACGCCTGCCAGCCGTTCGCGGTGTCCTTGCGGTAGTCCACCAGGATCTGGTTGACCCGGCGTACCAGATCGTCGGCGTCCTTCTTCATCGCCACGCCGTAGTACTCGGCAGTGAAGGCGTCGCCCTTGAGCTGGACCGTCGGATCCTGTGCCGCCTGGCTCGCCGCGAGGGCGCCGTCGGTGACCACGGCGTCGACCTCGCCGAGCTGGAGCCTTACCAGGCAGTCGAGTTGGTTGGGGACGGTCGTGGAGATGTCGGTGGTGGCGGGGAGTTTGCCGTCCTTCTGGTCGGCCTCCAGCGTGGAGTACGCCGTTGAGCCGGCCGCCGTGCAGATCCTGCGGTTCGCGAGCGTGTCGTCGTAGCCCTTGACGGGCGAGGACTTCGGGGCCAGGACCTGCTGTCCCGTCTTGAAGTAGGGCGCGGAGAAGGCGACGTCCGCGATGCGCGCGCAGTTGATCGTCATCGTGCGGACGACCATGTCCACGCGGCCGTCCTGGATCGCCGGGATGCGCTGGTCGGTCGGGATCGCCTTGAACTGGACGGCGTCCGGGTCGCCGAGTATGTCCTCGGCGATGCGGTGGACCAGGTCGATGTCGAAGCCCTCGAGCTCCGCGGTCTTGCCACTGTTGGGGTTGCGGTAGCCCCAGCGGTAGCTGTTCTGGTCGACGCCGACGATCAGCTTGCGCTTCTCGCCCTCGCGGTCCTTGATCGCCCGGATGGTGTCGCCGTCGGCGGAGGAGGGGGACAGCGTCTGCTTCTCGGGGGCCTCGCAGTCCTCCTCGGCCTTTTCGATCGTGGCCTGGGAGGCTTGTGTGACGGCCCGGCCGTCGCCGATGCCCGGTCCGGACAGCGGGACGCACAGCGCGAAGACCGCCACCAGGGCGCAGACGACCGCCATCGTGGCCACCCCGCCCCAGCCCTTCAGGCTGGCCCGCAGACGTCGTGCTCGCATGCTCACGCCCCCTTTCACGTCTCCCCTTGTACCCCGTGCCCCGTTCATCGGTACTCCGACAGCCTGCGGCCGATGCCCAGCACCGCGCCCGCGGCGCCCAGGACCGCGAGGACGGCCGCGCCCGCCGACAGGCCCGTCAGGGCGTCCCGGCCGTCGCCGGCCGCACGCTTGAACTCGGTCTCCTCGTGAGCGAGTGCCGTGCGCAGGTTCGCGTCGACGCTGTCGAAGCATTCGCCGGTCGCGTCCTTGGTGCCGATGACCTTGTCAAGCGCCTGCTGGTAGTTGCCGTTCGCGTCCTGCTCGCGGGCCGCGGTGTGGCGCTTCTTCCACTCCGTCATGTTGCCGACGGCGGCGGTGACGGGCTGTTCGCCCGATGTGTCGTCGGCGAGGTTCGCGGCGTCCGCCAGGTACTTGCCGAGGTCGGCCATGTCCGTGCGGAAGTCGTAGTCGTAGGCGTCGTAGGTCTGCGCGCCGACCTTCTTCGTCTCGGCGCCGCGGGCCACCAGGGTCAGGTTCTCGTTGCCCCGCGCCTTGAGGGAGGCGATGCGGGCGTCGTGCAGCACGTTCAGGGAGCGGACGCCGTGGTCGTAGGAGTCGTTCAGGCCCGCGCGGGCGACGCTGTGGCCGACGACCAGCCAGAGCAGGACCACCGTCGCGGTGGCTGTGGCGGCGACCAGGCCGTGGTTCAGCACGCGGTTCGTACGCCGGTAGTTGCGGTGCTGGGCCCAGGCGAGGGCGGCCAGGGCGGCGAGGCCCAGGGCGATGGCCGCCCAGGGATAGGGCGTGGCGTCCGCGTAGTCCGCGCGCAGGCGCTGGTTCTCCTTCTTGTACAGGTCCTCCGCTGCCGGGAGCATCTGCTGTTGCATCTTCTCGTTGGCGTAGCGGAGGTAGGCGCCGCCGACCGGGAAGCCCTGGCGGTTGTAGGTACGGGCGCGTTCGACCAGGCCCTTGTACTCCGGGAGGAGCTTGTTGAGCTTGGCGATCGTCGCGGTGGACGGGGAGTCCGGGTCGGCGTTGGCGGCTGCGTTGACGAGTTTGTCGGCGGCCGTGCGGATGTCCTTCTCGTAGCGGTCTCGGGACGCGGCCGTTTCCTGGCCGCCGGCAAGGAAGCCGCTGGAGGCGGCGGTGTTGGCGTCCGCGAGGGAGCGGTAGATGTCGGCCGCGTCCGAGCTGAGGGGCTGACTGCTGGTGAGGACGTCGTCGGCGGCGGCCGCGCGGTCGGTCATCTGCCAGGCGGTGACGGTGCCGAAGGCGACGACGAGGAGGGCCAGGAGGGCGCCGATGATGCGCAGGCGGCCGGGCTCGGTGGTGGCGGCGGCGCGGAGTTGGTCGAGGCCCTCCGCGAAGGCGGTGCGGCGGGGCGCCGGGGGTGGGGATGCGGCGGGGCTGCTGCCGGGAGGCGGGGCCGGTGGTGTCGGCTGCGCCGGAACGGCCGGGAGAATGGGCAGGCTCGGGCCCGGTGGTGGTGGGCTGCTCTTCGGCAGGTGTGTCACTGTGACCTCCCCCATGGTCATCCGTCACCGCAAGTATCGCTGCCGGCACTGACATCCGCACCGGCCTTGCCTCGATCTTGATCGGATCGCAGCGTGAACCACCACCCCTGCACAGGAACACGTCAGGGCGATCGGTTCGGTTCCCGCACGGATGCGCGCGGCTACTCGACGTAGCGGCGAAACCCTTGTGCCAGGGCTTTGAAGCCGCACGCTTCGTAGAAGCTGTGGACGTACGCGTCGTCCGCCGCCAGCAGTTGCACCTTGTAACAGCCGGCGGACTCCCCCAGCCGCACGGCTGCCTCCATCAGTTGACGCCCGACGCCACGCCGCTGGAAGCCGCCGACGACCACGACGTTCTCCACGAACAGGATGGCCCGGCCGCCGCGGGTGAGATTCGGCATGACGACGCAGTCGGCTGTCCCGGCCACGGTGCCGTCGGCATCCGCCACCAGAACGGTCCGCCCCTGCTGCCCGGATATGGCCGCCCAGATGGCATCCGCAGCCGCCTCGGGCAACGGCGCATCGTCCGGGTTCAGTTCCCGGTAGAGGGCCAACAGCGCCGCCAGGTCCGCTTCGGCCGCTGATCGCACCGTGATCTTCATGGGCCGAGCCTAGGGCGAGCGCGACTCACCGAGAACCGGCGTCCCTGTCCGGCCGCCATAGGCCCGTCCCGCCCAGTCAGTCGTTCGTCGGTGTCGCCTTGCGTCGGAGGACGACCAGGGTCGCACCGCCGATGACGACCAGGGTGATGGCTATGCCCGCGATGAGCGGGGTGACGCCGGTGGAGCCGGTCTCGGCGAGGTTGGTGTCGGAGGCCGTGCCGCCCACCGTGGCCGGGCTCGGTTCGCTGAGGGTCTGCGTGGCCGTGCCCGTCTCGCTGCTCCGGGTCTGGCAGTCCAGCATGCCGGTGAAGCGCTGGGTGAAGCCGCCGGGGCCGTGGATCGTGAAGTCGTACGCCTGGTCCTCCTGGAGCGGGACCGTCACCGTGCGGGTCTCGCCCGCGGCGATGGTGTGCTCAAGTCCGGCCAGTTCGAAGGTGAACGGCTCGTCGCCCTTGTTGGCCGCGATGATGTCCACACCGCCCTTGGCGCAGTTCTTCGCCGCCGACAGTGCCGGTATCGCACCCTGCTTCGCCCAGGTCGCCCCGGCCGCCGCGGACACCGTCGACTCGCTGGAGCCGGCCAGGATCTGCGTCTGGCTCCGGCTCTCGGAGGCGAAGGCCCGGCCGACCGGCACGCTGGTCGAGGCCTGCACGGTCAGTTCGGCCGTGCCGGCCGCCGCGTCCTCGGGAACGTCGAAGAACACCTGCCCGCCGTCGGCCGCGGACGTGATGGCCCTGCCCTGCCTGTCGACGATCCGCACCCCGCTCGTGGCGGCGTCCGCGGGCGGGGCCACCGTCACGCCGCCCGAGTTGGTGTGCACCGTGACCGGGCCGAGCCGCTCGCCCGGCCGGCCGGAGACCGCGGGCGGGTCGAGGGTGAGCGAGGCCCGGGGCTCGGGCAGATTCCGCGCGTTCTTCTCCAGGAAGTCCGCGAGCTGTTCGGCCTGCGGGTCGAGGGCGTCGACGGCCACGTCGTCCGAGTAACGCCAGATCGCCACCTGCGTGCCGGACGCCGCGTCCTGCTCGGTCAGCGCACCGCGCACACCCGCCTTCCGCGCGAGCGCCGCGAGGTCGTTCACCTGCGGGTAGGAGTTCTGCAGGATCCAGCGGATCCGGCCGGCGTCCTTGTTGGCGCCCAGAGACGTGCCGCCCCAGGGTGTCTCGTGGTACTTGGCGTCCCGCTGCGTGGGGTTGTGGAGGTCGACGCAGTACGTCTGCAGCATGCCGCCGCCCTCGACGGACATCTCGAACAGGCCCGCCGAGACCTGCTGGTCCCCGGTGCCGCCGTGTATCACCGCGGTGCCGTACGTCTTGAGCCCGGCTATGGTGGCGGTCGCCCCGCCCTCACCCTGAGTCGTCTCGTCGGCGGCCGCCTGGCCGGCACCGGCCAGCACGCCCGCGGCGACGAGCCCGGACATCAGCGTCGCGGCGCCGAGGCGGGCCGCCGCCCCTCGCCTGCGTACGAACACCGCCGAGAACGAAGCAAACACCAAATTTCCTTTCGAGCAGGACCCGTTGACGTGGGGGGTACGGTCCCACCAGCAGAAATCAGAAGCCTCACGGGCATCGAGAGCCCCGAGAGCCATGTCCGGCATCCTAGGGAGGCGTCGGACCTCGCCCGCCGGTCAGACGGTCGGATGAGTGATCCGACTCGGAATCGTTATCGCCAAGATCCCTTGCGGGCAGGGCTTATCGACAAATCCACCCCTGGCCGTACAGCGCACACTCGTTGATAAGCCGCAGTCCGGACAGAGTCGGGGTGACTGACGTCACGTCAGCACAGCTGGCTCCGTTTGCTGTTGAGCGACTGCATCCGAGGACTCCGCCGAATCGTTCGGCGGTGTCTCCCAGTTGGGCTCCGGTGATGCCGGCGCGGCCGCCGTCTCCGGCTTGCCTCCGCGCCGGAAGGCCGAGGTGCCCCAGGCGAGATCGTGACCGATCGCGATCGCGTCGAGGTCCGCCGAGGTCCAGCTCTGCCCCTCGCGCACATCGGTCCGCACCTTCAGCCTGCCCTGCACGATCACGGGCTCGCCCACCGTCAGCGACGCCGCCGTGTTCGTGGCGAGCTGGCGGTTGGCCCACACCGTGAAGAAGTTGGTGTGCCCGTCCGTCCACGTGTTCTTCTCGCGGTCCAAGTAGCGCGCGGTCACCGCCAGCCGGAACCTCGCCGACGGGCCGGACGCCATCTCCCGGTACACCGGCTGCGTCGCCACCCTGCCGACCGCGCAGACCATCGTCTCGTTCATCGTGAACCCCTCCCTCGCCCGGACTCCGACACCGGGCCGGGCCCCGTACGGGCCCGTCCCGTACGGCTGTGTCCGCCAGACTGCCGCGACCGGGCCGAGCCCGCTGAGCGCTGTGGATCACCGTCCGCCTGTGGACAACGCCGTCACCCCGACGGGTGACGCCGAGCCACGCGACGCACCCGCACCCGCACCCGCCAGCTCACGGAAGGGGACGTCACGACGGGTGACGCCGAACCACACACGGACGCGGCGAGGGCGACGCCCGACCGGACGCCGCCCTCGCCGTACCCGCGCATGCGGCCCGTCACAGCCGCCACGCCCCCTCGGTCATCACACCCCCGCGGTCATCACGCCCCCGCGGTCATCGCCCGGCCCCCACCACCCTCCCGTACTGCTCCCGCACCTCCAGGTACCGCAGCAGCTCCGCTGCCACCGGATCCAGCACCCGGGCCCTTCCGCACCCGGCCGCCGCCTTCCGTAGTCGGCGTTCTGCCTCCAGGCCGTAACGGCGGGCCGGGCCACGGGCCGCCATCCGGCAGCTCCACTCGACCAGCGGACCGCCCACGATGCCGATCACCATCAGCAGCACCGGCACGCCCAGGTTCGGCGACATGATCTGGAAGATCTGCCCCAGCAGCCACAGCCCGCCCAGGAACTGAAGGATCGTCATGGAGGCCTGGGACAGCACGGCCACCGGCCACCACCCCGGCCGCGGCGGCCGCCCCGTCGGCACTCCCGCGCGCACGGTCAGCTCGTCCAGCGCCTCGGGCAGCCCCTGGGAGCCGCGGACGGCCGCCTCGCGCACCGCCTGCGCCCAGGGCACGGGCAGCCCGGCCGAGGCCCGGTCGGCCACGGTACGGACCGCCTGCTCCACCCGCTGCCTGGCGGTGGCCTCCTCGTCGGCCTGCGCGCGCGAGGGCAGCCGGCCCGTGGTGGGCTCGCCGTGGTCCTGGTACCAGCGCCACAACCGCAGCCAGGGCGTACCGCACGCGCGGTTGGCGTTGCGCAGCCACGCCCTTTCGGCCGCCTCCCCGGCCGCCGTGGCGCCCACCGCGTCGGCGAGCCGGTCCGCGAACTCCTCCCGGGCCTGTTCGCTGAGCCCCGTCCGCCGACGGGTGGCGTAGACGGGCCACAGCCGCGCCGCCGCGATGTCCACATCGGCCGAGACGCGGCGGGCGGGCGCCCCGCGCTCCCCTACGAACTGGCCGAGCGCTTCGCGCAGGTCTCCGATGCCCTCCCCGGTGAGCGCGGACACCGGGAGCACGGTCGTACCCGGTTCGCCGTACTCCCCGAGGGCGATGCCGTCCTCGTCCAGGAGTCGCCGCAGATCGTCGAGGACCTGATCGGCGGCCTCCCCGGGCAGCCGGTCGACCTGGTTGAGGACCACGAACATGACCTCCGCGTGGGCCGCCATCGGCCGCAGGTAGCGCTCGTGGAGGACGGCGTCGGCGTACTTCTCCGGGTCGACGACCCAGATGACCGCGTCGACGAGCGCCAGGATGCGGTCCACGTGCTCGCGGTGCTGTACGGCCGCCGAGTCGTGGTCGGGCAGGTCGATCAGGACCAGCCCGTGCAGCCGGGACTCCGCGTCCCCGGTCGGCAGCGGCCGGCGACGCAGCCGGGGCGGGATGCCGAGCCGTTCGATGAGGCTCGCCGCTCCGTCGCTCCAACTGCACGCGATGGGCGCCGCGGTGGTGGGCCTGCGCACTCCGGTCTCCGAGATGGCCACGCCGGCGAGCGCGTTGAACAGCTGTGACTTGCCGCTGCCGGTGGCGCCCGCGATGGCGACGACGGTGTGCTGCCCGGAGAGCCTGCGCCGCGCGGACGCCTCGTCGAGCACCCGGCCCGCCTCCGCCAGCGTCCTGCTGTCGAGCCGGGTACGGGAGAGCCCCACCAGTTCGCGCAGCGCCTCGAGGCGGGAGCGCAACGCCCCGTCGTACACCAGTGGTCTCACCGCGGGCGGGGCGGCGGACCGGCTGTCCATGGCGGCGAACTGACTTCCGTCCGTCGTCTCGTTGACGCGGCGCGCGATGAGCCCGTCGTCCCAGGCGCCGGTGGAGTCCGTACGGGCATCCTGCACGCGCGCGTGGGAGCCGTTCTGGGCCGCCTGAGGGGGCTGTCCGGAGGAACCTCCGGCGGAACCGCCGGCGGATCCTGCCTTGTCCCCGTCGCCCGGCTGATCGGCGTGCTCGGTGTGGTCCTGGTCAGTGACGGCGGTCACCGGTCACCTCTCCTTCTGCAGTACGGACAGCGCGGCGATGAGTTCGGCCTGGTGCTCGGGGTGGACGTCGAGTGCGTCGAGCGGGGCGAGCCGGCGCTCGCGTTCGGCGTACAGGACCCGGTCGACGTGCTGGGTGAGCAGCCGTCCGGCCCGGTCGCGCAGCCGCAGCGCGCCGTGGGCGCCGATCCGCTCGGCGAGCCCCTCCCCCGCCATCCGGCCCCGGCGGCCGCCCAGCAGGCCGGTGGCGACCAGGGCGGCGACCAGCTCGGGGTCGGGCGCGGCGTTCCGGTCGAGCTCGCTCACCTCGTCCTCGGCGTACTCCTCGAGCTCCCGCCGCCACCGCCGTACGGCCAGCCCGATCCGGTGCTCGGCGCTCTCCGCCGCGGAATCGCGCGGCGCGAGCTCGGGGGCGGCCGCCGCCGGTTCGCGCCGCCAGGCGTCGTCGACGCGCTCGTCGGCGGCGGTGACGGCGCACAGCAGCAGCGCGCTGAGGCTCTCCACGAGCGCGTCGAGGAGTTCACCGGCGGTGCAGTCCAGGGGGAAGGCGCGCCACCGCTTGAGAGCGTCCCCGGCGAGGACGGCCCCTGCCTGCAACCGGCCCCGCACGCGCTTGTGCTCGCTGTCGTACGCCCCCTCGACGGCGCTGGTGAGCCGCAGGGCGGCCGAATACTGCGCGGCGGCGGCACCGGCCAGCTCGGGCATCCGGGACTTGAGCGAGTCGAGGACGCCGTACGCCGTACGGGCCAGAACCTGCTGCCGGGCCGCGGGCTCCTGGGCCTGGTGGATCAGCCAGGTGCGCAGCTGGGCGACGGCGGTGAGCGGCAGGAGGCCGCCGCCGAAGGCCGACTCGGGCAGTTCGGGCACGGTGAACCGCGGCACGTGTCCGAGACCGGCCTTCGTGAGCAGGGCCCCGTACTGCCGCGACACCTCGGCGACCACCTGGTGGGGCACCCGGTCGAGCACGGTGACGAGGGTGACGTCGTACTCCTTGGCGGTGCGCAGCATGTGCCAGGGCACGGCGTCGGCGTAGCGGGCGGCGGTGGTGACCATGACCCAGATGTCGGCCGCGCAGATGAGCTCGGCGGCCAGGACGCGGTTGTCGGAGACCAGGGAGTCGATGTCGGGCGCGTCGAGCAGGGCGAGGCCGGGCGGCAGCGTGTCGGCGCTCTCGACGCGCAGCACGCGCGCGGGGTCCTCGCCGGGGAGCAGCAGGTCGTCCGTGTGATCGTGCTGGGGCGCCCAGACACGGGTGAGATCGGGCAGCACCCTCATCCCGCCGAACCAGTGATGGTCCTCCGGATGGCAGACCAGCACGGGGGTCCGTGTCGTCGGCCGGAGCACGCCCGCCTCGCTGACCCGCCGCCCTACGAGGGAGTTGACCAGCGTCGACTTCCCGGCTCCGGTCGATCCCCCCACGACGGCCAGAAGCGGCGCTTCGGGCTCCCGCAACCGGGGCACCAAGTAGTCGTCGAGCTGCGCGAGCAGTTCGTCGCGGTTGGCACGCGCGCGTGGGGCCCCCGCCAGGGGCAGCGGGAAGCGTGCGGCGGCGACACGGTCGCGCAGGGCGGAGAGTGCGTCGAGCAGCTGAGGCCTTACGTCCAAGGTCACCACATGTGAAGAATGCCCAATTTTAGGGGAATTCTGAAGCATATGAGCATGTCTGCGCGCCGACAGGACACAAGGGATGGAAGGGACGACTGGGGCACAGGCACACTCCAGGCATAACGAGTGCACAACACCCGATGCCTCTGACGCCAAAAGCGGTGCACGATTCGTACCTGCCTGCGATTATCAGGACCGCTTCACCGAACCTCCACATCGAGCCACGGAGGCGAAGCAACAGGGACAAGGACGCGGGAGCCCTATCCTTGTCCCCGGCAACGTCACGGATCCGCCCACACCAGGGCACCACGACAGAGGCCACCACACCCGGCCCCCGTAGCTCAGTGGATAGAGCAGGCGCCTTCTAAGCGCTTGGCCGCAGGTTCGAGTCCTGCCGGGGGCGCAAGTCTCCGCCCTCCCTTTGGGGAGGGCTTTTTGCTGGTCAGGGTGCACGCCAGCCGACACGACGAAGCCCCGGACCCCCCCTTGATAATCAAGGGGGGCTCCGGCGCTGCCCGGCTGTCATCGGGTTTTCGCGGGTGGCCGTGTCGAAGACCTGCCGAAATCTTTGCGGGCCGTGAGGTCAGTCAGCGTACGGCCGCTCGGGGAGATCTCCGGCAGCTTCGAGCCGCCTCTTCAGGTCGGGCAGCTGGCCCTTGTCGTAGACGCGTCGTCCGGTGGGTGACTCGAAGGCGTGCGGGGGCAGTACCGCCTTACGGGCGTTGCGCCATGTCCGGCGGATGACGGAACCGGCGAGGATGCCGCCGGACTCGCCTTGGAACATGAGCGGCATCGCCGTGACGCGCTCGCTCGCGTCCAGCCCCGACTCTGGAACGAGCTCTAACCCGCCGTTGTGGCGGGTCGGCCCCTGTGTCGTGGGGGTTCAGTCCTCGTCGGGGCGGGGATGGGGCGGGCCGAAGGGTTCGATCTTCGGGTTCGCGTACGGCCCCTGGGCACCGGGCGTGCCGTGGACGCGCTCGGCGACCGCCTCGGTGACGAGCAGGGCGTAGGTGCCGTTGTGCAGGTCGACGAGTCCGTAGTCGGTGTCGACCGCGTCGCGGCCGATGCCGAGCTGTCGCAGGGCGTCCTCGAGCGTGGCTCCCGACGGGAGCGTGACCGTGATGAGGCTGGTTGGCTTGTCGGGAGCCATCGGTCTCTCCTCCGATGTGAAGCGGCTACCTGCGGGTGCCGTGCCCGTTCTTGCTGCGGCGGCGAAGCGCATCCATGATCGCCGGTACGTTGATGATGCCGAAGCCGTAGTCGTGGTCGAAGCCGGCGGCGCCGCGGTCGTCGGCCGTCCGCTGCAGCAGGGTGCGCAGCTCGGCCGGCTTGATGACGTTGGTCGACCACTGCGTGCGTACGGCGGCGACCACGCCCGCGGCCACCGGACAGGCGGCCGAGGTCCCGGAGTCCGGTTCGCCCGCCCCGAAGGCGTGTGAGCCCTCGAAGTGGGTGTACGCGCAGATGTCCGGCTTGTTGGAATCGAGCCGGCCGGGGCCCTGCGAGGAGTAGCCGACCCGGTTGCCCCGCGTGTCGACACCACCGATGGACAGCGCACGCGGGTGCGAGTTGGCGCCGACGATGGGCCGGTCGGGGAACTCGCAGCGGCCGTCAGGGCAGTCCAGGCCGCAGTTGCCCGCCGCGAACAGGACGTCGGCGCCCGCGCTCTCCAGCGCGGTCACCATCAGGTTGAAGGGGTGGCCGGGGTTGTCCGAGTAGTTCCCGGGGTGGCTGGGCGGGAAGTCCCACCGGGGCGAGAAGGAACCCCAGCTGTTGCTGACGACCAGGGCCCGCTTGTCGTCGGGCATCGTCTCCAGCACGCTCCACAGGTGGGAGTAGGCCGCCACGGCGTCCGAGAGCAGCCCGCTCATGACCGTCGGGCCCTGCTGTTGCGAGAGCAGGACCGGGATGTCGATCAGCGTCGCCTTCGGTGCGGCGATGAGGGCGTCGAAGGCGCACATGGTGCCGTGGTCGACCGGGAACTTGCCCGGCTTGCCGGTCACTCCGGGCGGATTCCAGCTCCGTGCCGCGTCGACCGTGACAGGACGGTCCAGTTCGTTGCTCAGGTGCTGGGTGTTGATGCCGGTGTCGGTGATCGCCAGCGCGATACCGCTGCCGTCCAGGTCGTCCGCGCCGAGCTCGGCGAGGAGGTTCTTCACGTCCTGCCAGTTGCCGACCGGTCCGTCCCCGGGACACGTGGGCGACGTCTGGATGACCGGGTCGGCGGAGATGCCGACGATCTGCGGGCGGCTGAGGGCCAGCATGGAGAGCCGGCTGGCGGCGTCGTAGTCGTGGATCTCGCCACGGACCAGGACGGTGGCGTCTTCCGGCCGCATGGAGAACCGGAGCGGCTGGGTCAGGGACAGCGGGTCCCCCTCGGCCGTGGACGGCACGGGCCTGGGCAGCGCCACTGGTGTGAACGACTGGTCCAGCTCGACGCCGGGCATCGCCCCGGCGACATCCTGAGTGGTCGCGGTGAGCTGCGGGTTGGCGACGGCTTCGACGACGTCGCGTTCGGGCTTCATCTGGATGAGGACACGCATGGTTCTCCTCGATGTGGGACGGACTCCAGCGCACGCGAGCGGCGTTTCGTCCACGGCGGCTCGCGGAGGGTGCGGCTGGGTGGGGAGCCGTTGAGAGGCGATGAGTGGCCTACCCTGCGACCTGCCCTCGACCGGCGGATCGGCCGAGGCCGAGCGCGCGGTGGGCAGACGCGGATCAGGCGCCGTTGCCCATACTCACCGCGCAAATGCGGCACCGCACCTTGATACCCCCGAACGGCCTACAGGCGACCCGTCCCTCCGCCCTTCAACTGCTGACCAGCACACCCTCTGAAAAAGCCTTGTCAGGAAGTGAATCCAGAGCAGAAGGAGCTTGACCTCGCGCTTGGCTTCATGGCCCACCAGGCCGCGACGCTGGAGTTTTTCCTGCACCAGACCGTTCGACGATTGGTCGGGGGACGGTACGCGACGCTCATGACTGCTGGCATACAGGGTTCCGGCCTGCTCGACGCCATCAAGAGGATCATGGCCGTTGGAGCAGTCTCGGAGGAAGCCGTGCGAGAGATGGCTGATATGTCCGGCAAGTGCCGCGTCGCGTTCAGGGAGCGGAACAAGTAGGTCCACGGCATCCGAGTCATCAACACCGAGAACAGCGAGGTCTGGACGAACAATCGTCGAGACGGCGGCATTGATCAGCACCCGATGCAAGCAGAGAAGCTGATGGAGCTCGGAGCCGATTTCGTCAAGCTGAGCTCCTATCCCGCCGCGAAGGGGGTCTCAACGCGTGGCCCAACCGTGCCCGATCGGGCGGTAAACACCGGGGAACAGCAGTCACTTCCGGACAGCGCACAGCGTGACGCCCCCTGACCGATGCACCTGATCAGGGGGCCGTTCTCCGTTCTCACTGCTAGCTGAGCGGAGGCGGTGGGATTTGAACCCACCGTGACATCGCTGCCACGACGGCTTTCAAGAGCGCCGCTCTGCCTGAGACAGCGTCAGCTGGCCACGATCGACTTGTTTGTCACGTCTACTACGTGCTTGCCACTGGCCAGTTCGGTAATACCGTCTTCTTCCACTTCCGTTTCGAGCACAGATTCGCCATTCCCG
The DNA here is from genome assembly GCF_036014075.1 of Streptomyces violaceus. Classification (NCBI taxonomy): domain Bacteria; kingdom Bacillati; phylum Actinomycetota; class Actinomycetes; order Kitasatosporales; family Streptomycetaceae; genus Streptomyces; species Streptomyces violaceus. The sequence continues at coordinate 5,806,631 of NZ_CP107911.1, read as the reverse complement.
CCTAGAACTATCACGTTCGCCTCTTCTGATGGCCGCGATACAGAAATGATGCGACCAGTTGCGGTGTCGTGAACGACCGAAACCTTTACTTTCGCCATTTCCACTTCATCCCTTCAGCTGAGCATCACGGCAGTGACTCGACTTGCGCCAGGAGGCGGAGGTTGCAGGTGTTGAAGGGGGCATGGTTCTGTATGTAGACCTTGTATGCCTTTGTGCCGTCCACGTGTTGGAACGACTCGCCTTGCCTGAGTGTTGCGTGTGCTTTCGGAAACGGGACTCCCGGTCCGGTGCCGGGGAATACCACGATACTAAATGCCACCGCCTGCTTATTGGTGAACCCGTGGATGAACCAATCCAAGGACCCGTTCGCCGATACCGTGGCTGAACCAATGTCGAAAACAGCCATGACTTTGCCTCCCAGGCTGCGGGGCTGAGGCGACAGTGTCTCGCGACAGTTCACTCGAAACACTGTCGTACTAATACCGTTGCCCATGTATGCGCACTTCGCAAATCGAGCTCCGGAGTCAGCAGCCCTGAAGTTGAACCAGCAGCCATTAAGTTGAAGTAGAGGAGCAGCCAGGCCGCCCCCGGGGCGTGCTTTGCGGTACAGCAACGAAGTACAGCAACCCCAGTGACCCTCACCGCTCGCACATGGGCGACTGCCCCTCAACTCTGCCCCGAATGACCGCAGTCGACCGGCCTGGCTTGAGCTACGGATCAGAAGGTCGCCGACATCCACGGGTGACATCAACAGCTCCGGATGTTCAGTTCGTCCCGCAGTTATGGGTCCAGCACGGGAGCCTGACAGCCGTCGATGGTGCCTCGCAGAAACAGCCAGTCGAACAGTCGCACCGCTGGGCTACGCCCCGACTGAGGACGCTCGTACAGAGCACAGAAGCGATAGCCCGCCGAGCACTCGACGACGACGCACGCACCACAAGCGCACCAGATCGGACGGGGAACGGCGGGAAGTCACGGTGAAAGCACCGACGAGGCCGTACTGCGTGACGCGGCAGCAGGGAGTTCTTACGCGGCAGGTCCGACGGCAGCCCACACCAACCGCCCGGTCCGCAGCCGGGGTTCGACCCCGCAAAGCGTCCCGCTATCCGGCCCGTGGCCACCTTGAACGCCTCCCGCCAACGGGCGGGATCTGTGCTGTGACTTGCGGCCATCGTCTCTTCGTCAGTCCACACGACTCACGATGATCAATGGTGGCCGCAACCCTGCAGTGTCGCCCGTCAGTGCCGGACGAGACAGAACGGGTGTCCTGCCGGGTCCGCGAAGATGCGCCAACTCCGCTTTTCGTCACCCTCATCGAGCAGTGTGGCGCCCAGATTGAGAACGTCTTCCTGAGCTTGGTCCAGGTCCTTGACCTCCAGGTCGACGTGGAACTGCTGGGGCCGAACGGGATCCTGCCAACGCGGTGGCTGATGGTCTTCCACCCGCTGGAAAGCCAGCACGAACCCACCGCCGGTGTGGAGCGTCGCCCAGCCGTCGCCGAGCGACCACCGCGGATCCGGCTGGTTCACCACGCCACCGAGAAGCGACTGGTAGAACCGGGACAGCTCAACGACATCGGCACAGTCCAACACCACACACTGCAGCTTGGCGATCATGCCGGGCAGCGTAGAGCAGCACCGCGCACCGGCCTCAAACGAGCCAGATCACGATCTACAGCTGGAGGTTCTGGGTCAAGCTCTGGGTGGCAGCGGCTCGTGGCGGTGCCAGATGTGTTCACGGCCATCGCCGTCGTCAACACCCTGAGCATGGCGACGGCGGGCCGCCGACGGGAGTTCGCCCTGCTGCGACTGGCCGGCGCACAGTCCGCGCAGGTCCTGCGCATGCTGGCCTGGGAGGCCGTGCTCACCGGCGTGGTCGCGCTGTTGCTGGCCACAGTGGTCTGTGCGTCTGTGCTGGTACCGCTGAGCATCGCAATCACCGGTTCCACGGTCCCGGCCCTGGCCGGTGGGCCGTTGGCCGCGCTGGCCTTCGGCGCGGCCGTGGCCGCCGTCGCCACGGTCACGGTCGCCGGCCGCCTGGCCATGCGGAGCGCCGCGGCCACGCCAGGGGGCCTGGCGAGGGCGGTCTCCTGACCGCCCTCGCCATCCGCCTCGGCGAACAGAACAGCACGCCCCCCGCTCCCTAGCACTCCCCAGCACTCCGCAGCCCTCCGGAGTACTCCGCAGCCAGACCATGTCCCCGTCCCGTCCTGGAAGCCGTGGCGGTTCCGGGAGGGGGCTTCCCGCTGCCCGTCCCCAGGCGCGATCATGGTCCTGGAACCGGACCTGGTCCGAGGAAGGGGCGCGATGTGAGGCTGCGCTGTGCTGTGCTGGACGACTTTCAGAGGGTGGCGACCGAGGTCGTCGACTGGTCGCCGATCGCGGGCGAGGTGGAGGTCGTTTCCTTCGACACGCATGTGGACGGTGAGGACGCCCTGGCCGCGGCGCTGGCCGAGTTCGACATCGTGGTGACCCTGCGCGAGCGCGTGTCGTTCCCCGGGTCGCTGATCGCCCGCCTGCCCCGGCTGAAACTGATCGTCGCCTCCGGCATGCGCAACTCGGTCATCGACTACGCGGCCGCCGAGGAGCACGGCGTCACCGTGTGCGGCACGGCCAGTTCCTCCACCCCGCCCGTGGAGCTGACCTGGGCCCTGCTGCTCGGCCTCGCCCGCGGCCTCGTCGAGGAGAGCAACGCCCTGCGCTCCGGCGGCCCCTGGCAGTCCACCGTCGGCGCCGACCTGCACGGCCGCCGCCTCGGGCTCCTCGGCCTTGGGAAGATCGGCAGCCGCGTGGCCCGGGTCGGCCTGGCCTTCGGCATGCACGTCAGCGCGTGGAGTCAGAACCTCACCAAGGAGCGTGCCGACGAGATCGGCGTCGAACTCGCTGCCTCCCGGGAGGACCTCCTCGCGAGCAGCGACTTCGTCTCGGTCCACCTCGCGCTGAGCGACCGCACCCGCGGACTGCTCGGGCCCGCCGAACTCGCGCTCCTCAAGCCGACCGCGTATCTGATCAACACCTCGCGCGCGGCCATCGTCGACCAGGAGGCCCTCCTCGCCGCCCTGCACGAGGGCCGGATCGCCGGCGCCGGCATCGACGTCTTCGACATCGAGCCCCTGCCCGCCGGCCACCCGATGCGCACCGCCCCCCGTCTCCTCGCCACCCCGCACCTGGGCTACGTCTCCGACGCCAACTACACGACGTACTACGGCCAAGCGGTGGAGGACATCCGCGCGTTTCTCGCGGGCGCGCCCCTACGACGGCTGCCCTGACACGACGGCTGGAGACACAACAATGGCCGGGACCCGGTATTCGGGTCCCGGCCATCCTCCGCTGCGCGGGTGGACTCACGCGAGGGGCGCCGCCGTGGACGAGGCGCCTCGGGCTCGGCGGGAGTCAGGCCCTCTTGCCGGGGACGACGGCGCTGCTGACGCAGGAGACCTGGCTGTGCGACGTCGGGCACTGCTGCGACGAGTTGTTGGTGACGGTGACCTTGCCGCCCTTGTCGGTGGTGTACGTGTACTGGCTCAGTTCCACGCAGCGAACCTGACCGTTGCCGTCGTCGACGCACTTGCCGGGGTCACCGAGTGCGGAGGCCTGGGCGGCGCCGACACCGATCAGAGCGAAGCTCCCCAGAATTCCCGCTGCCGCCGCGATCATCTTCGAATTGAGCATTTACCTTTTCCTTTGCGGTCGACTGCCCGCCGCTTGACGAGGAGTCGTTCCGGACGCATATACCGGCTGAGAAGCCAAGAGGCAGGCCCCGCGGCTCGGACACCTGGTTCGAGCCCCGGGGCCTGCCTGTATCACCTGGTCGGTGATTACTTGCCCAGGGAGAAGGTCTGCGAGCAGGTCACAGACTCGCGCTCGCTGTTGTCCTGGTTGGCGAGACCCAGGATGGCGAGGTTGATGTTCACGTCGTCGATGTTGATGAGTCCCTCACGCGAGTCGTTCTGCTCGCACGACTGGGCCTGCTTGTTGTCGAGCTTGAACTGCTCGTCGCCGTCCGCAGCGTGACCCACGCCAGCGCCGAGGAAGCTGACGCTGCCGAGCATGGCCACAACGACCGCGGCCTTCTGGTACTTGCGCATTACTTCTCCGTTTTCTCGAGTTGACACAGACCGTGATGGGCTGGTCACCGACAGTTTCCAACCTTAGGCGGCGTGTGCACCTCTTGCTCGGGCGAAACGCCCAATCACGTAATTTTCTGGATAAAACCTGTTGTACGACAGCGCCGACCGACGGGATCGTCAGCCCCTCTTGACGGGGACCGTGACACTGTCGACGCAGCTGACCTGACCGTGAGAGGACGGGCAGGTCTGCGTCGAGTCGTTGACGACGGTGACGCTGCCGGCCTTGTCCGTGATGACCTGATACTCACTCATCTGCACACAGCGGACGTTGCCCTTGCTGTCCTGGACACACGTGCCGGGACCACCCTGCGCGGAGGCCTGGACGGCACCGAGGCCGATCAGGGCGAAGCCCCCCAGGATTCCCGCTGCCGCCGCGATCTTCTTCGAATTGAACATCTACCTTTTCCCTTTAGTCAGGCGGCAGGCCCCGGGGCTCGAATCGAGCCCCGGGGCCTGCCTGGATCAACCTGATCAGTGGCCGCCACGCAGCGAGAAGGACTGCGAGCAGTTCTGCGACTCGCGCTCGCTGTTGTCCTGGTTGGCGAGACCCAGGATGGCGGCGACGTTGACGTTGACGTCGTCGACGTTGACCAGACCCTGGGTGCTGTCGTTCTGCTCGCAGGACTGGGCCTGCTCGTTGTCGAGCTTGAACTTCCCGTCCCCGCCCGCAGCGTGACCCACGCCGGCGCCGAGGAAGCTGACGCTGCCGAGCATGGCCACGACGACCGCGGCCTTCTGGTACTTGCGCATTACTTCTCCGATTTCTCGAATCGACACAGACCGTAATAGTCCGGTCACTGACAGTCGCTAAGATAAGCGGCGTTTGCGACTTTTGCCACACGAAACGCCTCGTGGCGTGAGCTTCTTGTGAAAGTGCAGGTCGCAGCGCTGCGGCGGTTCCACCTGGTGGTCCATTCAGGGGCCGCCACGGCCGCCACGGCCGCCACGCCGAACCAACTCCCGTTCGGGCAGCCGCCGCTCACGACGAGCGGGACCCGCCCCCGCCGCACACGCGGGGACGACGGTCGCGGCCAGTAGACAGGTCACGGGCGGGGGAATACGCAGACGGCCGCCCATCAGCACCCATTTGGCGGAGCCTCTGTTCAAGATGGGTGATCCGGAGAAGATTTCTCGTGACCGGTCGGGGGCCACGGCGTTGAACGGGCAGTGCGGCAGCGCGTACTGCTGCCGCACTTACCTAGTCAGTAAGGGAGAACGTGATGTCTCGCATCGCGAAGGTTGGCGCTGTTGCTCTCGGCACGAGCGCCGTGGTGCTCAGTGGGGCCGGTCTCGCCGCGGCGGACGCCGGCGCCAAGGGCGCGGCCATCGGCTCGCCCGGCGTCCTGTCCGGCAACGTGGTTCAGGTGCCGGTCCACGTTCCGGTCAACGTGTGCGGCAACACCGTGAACATCGTCGGCCTGCTCAACCCGGCCGTCGGCAACGAGTGCAAGAACGGCGACCACAAGAACCACGACAAGAAGAGTGGCAAGAAGCACGGCCACCGCCACTGACTTCTGCTGTCATGACCCGAGAGCCCCGGCCCCCCGAATGCCGGGGCTCTCCCCATGCCCCCCGAACCTTGTACGCGTACGGAACACGAGTACGGAACACGAGGCCGTACGGAACACGAACCCGTACCGACCCCGTGTCCCCTCACGCGTAGCGATAGATCCGGCCGACATCCTCCAGTTCCTGCGGCGTCACGTCCCACGGCGGCAGGCTCTGGCGCCGTGCCACGATCCGGCCGTGCTGCCGGTCACCCTGGCCCGGCGGCGTGGCCGGGAGGTAGCGGGCCCCGCGGTGCCGACGTTGCCAGCGATACCACTGCAGGTCGATGAAGGCGTGGTGCAACCAGAACACGGGGTCGTTGACGGAGGCGCCTCCGAGCATGTCCCCGCCGACCCAGCCGTGCACCCGGTTGTGGTTGCGCCAGGGCGTGTTGCCCCGGCCGGTGCCCCAGCCCTCCAGCTTGTTGCGGAAGCCCCGCGTGACCGTCGAGTCCCAGGGCGCCACGTCGTAGACGGGGTCCTTCAGTGCCCAGGCCAGCTCGCTCTTCGTGGGCAGGTCCATCGATCTGCGGGGGCGCCCGAGCTCCCGGGTGAGGAAGTCCCTGTCGGCCACGTTCACCTTGATGGTCCAGTTGCCGTGCCGGTAGGCGAACGGACCGGTCATCACCTGGTGGTCGGAACGGCGCCCGTCGCCCCCGAGGAGACGGTCCGTCCAGGGCGCGGAGGTGGTCGTGCGGTCGCGCGTCCAGTCCCAGTACGGCACCGTCACCGAGGAGTCCACCCGGCGCAGCGCGCGCTCCAGGTCGAGCAGGAAGCGGCGGTGCCAGGGCAGGAAGGAGGGCGCCATGTGCGCGGCGCGCATCCCGTGCTCGCCGTCGGCGGAGAAGTACTCGATGTGCATCCGGACGAACTCGTCGTACTCGCCCCGCCGTTTGACCTCCAGCAGCGCCTTGACGAACCGGCGCTGCTCGGCCCTGGTGAGCGTGGCGGCGTCCCTACGTACGTACGCCACGCCGGTCCTCCGTGTGGATGTGCCCCGGGCCTTCCAGTCCCGGAGCCGGCTCGCGCAGCCGCTGACCGGGGCCGAGTGCGTCGACGGCGGCGCGGGCGGCCTCGAGCGGTGTCCGGTAGGAGCAGTAGTGGTCGACCATGCTCAGCCAGGTGCCGTCGGCCCGGCGCATCAGATGCAGCGGGCAGCCGTCCACGGTGACGTGCCACCGGCCCTGCCCGGCCGGGCCGTTCGGCGGGGTCCACGCCACGCCGATGCGGCGGCCGCGGTAGGTCTCGGCGAAGGCGCTGTCCTTCCGAACGCCTTCGGGGCCGAGGCGTTGCGGCCAGAAGGCCGCGGCCACCGTGGCCACCGGGGCCGCCAGGGCCGCGGCGAAAGCGCAGACGCGCAGGCCGCGTGTCGCCTCCCGCCGGGTCACCTCCTGCCGTGTGCTGCCCGCCGGCAGGGGGCCCGCCGGGGCCGGCGCCCCGTCCCCCGCCGGTCCTCCGCCGATGCTGACGGCCATGGCCCACTCCTCGTCCGGTTCCGGTGTCGTAGCCGTAACCGCCGGACGTCCCGCGCGGTCACCGCCACGCGGCCAGACAAGTGATCACCGAGGGCCGTCCCGGCGGGGAGGGGCCCGCGTCAGGTGCCGGACACAAGCGGAGGGCCGGTCCTCGGACTTTCCGAGGACCGGCCCTCCGCGGGGCGTGGTTCCAGCCCTAGAACCACAGGTTGCCGTGCACCGGCTTGGCGTCGTTGACCGTGGAAGCGGCGTTCTTCGCCGTGTGGACCAGCGACTCCTTGCCTTCGGCGGTCACGTCCAGGGGGACCTTGGTGCTCACGCCGCCGGTGAGGTCGGTGGACGCAAGGTCGCGAGAGTTCTGAGCGGCCGGAGCGGGCTCGGGGGCGGGGACGGGCTGAGCGGCCGGAGCGGGCTGCGGAGCAGGCGGAGCGACCGGAGCACTCTGAACAGCCGGGGCAGGCTGGGGAGCCGGAGCAGGCTGAGCGACCGGAGCGGGCTGCGGAGCGGCCTGGGCGACCGGAGCACTCTGAACGGCCGGAGCGCTCTGAGCGACGGGAGCGCTCTGCGCCGGAGCGGACTGAGCAACCGGGGCGGCCTGGGCGACCGGGGCGGCCTGGGCGACCGGGGCGGCAGGAGCACTCTGGGCCACCGGAGCGCTCTGCACATCCGGAACGCTCTGAGCGGCGGGGGCGCTCGGGGCGACCATGGCGTCCTGGGCGAACGCCGGGGTGGCGGAACCAGCGGCGATCAAGGACCCGGCAAAGACGGCGGCAGCCTTCAGAGACTTCATCGTGTTCCTTTCTTCGGCAACGCACGTCGCCGGAGTGGTTTCTGTCGCCGTGCCTAACGAGCCCTGGCCTGGGCGGAAACCGGAACTGCCGAAGATTGCCAATACCTCATACGAGATCTATTAAAAGACCGGACCTCCGGCTGTAAAAGAACAACAGTCGTGGCGCCGCTCCCTGAGGCCGGCACCACGACTGGACGGGCTCAAGGGGCCGGCGGCAGCAGCGGCGTCAGCACCGAGATCCGGGGCGAGAAGAAGGCTTCGGGCTCCGCCGCCGAGGTTGTCGACGTGCTGGACGTCACCGTCGTAACGGCTTCCTCGTCCTGGAGCGCCGGTTCGCCCGAGGTCAGTTCGGCGAGGAGTTCATCGGCACCTCCCAGCAGGTCGTCGACCAGGGGAAGGAGGCCTCCGGCACCACCGGTGATCCCTTGCAGGAGGCCGTCGACAGCCCCCAGCACGAGGTCCAGGAGGTCGGTCACGGGGTCGGCGGCGCGCCGGTCGGGCACCAGGGCGGGAGCGGGCACGACGGGAGCCGGCAGCACGACCGGCGCCGGGGTCAGGGGCGCCACGGGTGCCGGGGTGTGCGCGTCCTCGGCGGCCGCCTCGACCAGGGCGGCCTTCGCGGCGTCACCCAGCTTCGTCGCCTCGGCCGCGGACAGTCGGCCGTTGTTGTCCCGGAGTACGGCGTTCAGCAGGTCGGCGACGGGGGTGAGCGTGCCCCAGTTGATTTTCCCGATCTGCACGAGGCGCACGTCCGCGCCGGGAAGCCGGGCATCGGAGGCCACCTGGCCATGCCCGCGGGCCGAGTCGGCCGCCATGGCGACGGGGCCGGTGATCCCGACCAGAAGGGCGGCGCACAGTGCGCTGGACGCGAGGCGCCGTGCGGGCAGAGCACGCATGGGTATTCCTTTCGACGGCGATGGATCTTGAGCCCACCGTGAAAGAACCCAGGGCTTTCCGCAACCATTCATAGGCTTTTCGGGAATACATAATTCCCTCTTTCGCCGCGTCCGGCCTGATCAGACGCTTTGTCAGGTCGCAGCGGCTCGGCCTCTGACGGAGTAACGGCCCGGCCCTCGCCGGGCGGAGGCGCGGCCCGGCGCCGGGGGCGACGGCCGGAACCAGCAAACACTTGCGATTTCACGATTCCGACACACTTGTCAGACTTCACCGAATTTCATCGACTATGTCCGATTGATGACTAGAGTTGCGAACCGCCCGACGCACTCCTCAGCGCGGACACATCGCACTCGTGGCGCTGCCGCCACGGCCACCTGTTCCGAAAGGGCAACGACCGGTCATGCGCCATTCCCTGGGCCCGCTGTTTCGCCGCGCGACCGTGGGCGCCCTCGCCCTTGCCGCCGTGTGGGCAGCCAGCAGTTCCCCGGCCGCCGCGCCGGCTGCGGCGCCCTCGCCGGAGGCCGAGAGTCTCGCCTTCGCCGAGCGGTACCGCGCGCTCCAGCACGGCGGCATCGTACGCGCCGCCAACGCGTCGATCACCTGCCGCGCGGCCCAGCGGCCTTCCTGCCCGGACGCGCAGGCGGGCGGTGTCGCCGCGAACGGCGACTTCGACATGTTCTACGTCGATGTCGACCGTGACCCCAACACCTACAACTCCTCCCGCTCCGAGGTCCGCCTGCCCAGCGGCTCCCGGGTGACCTACGCGCGCCTCTACTGGGGCGGCAACCTGCGGGTGGGCGAGCAGAAGCCGCCGGAGGACAACGGGCGTGTGCTGATCGCCGAACCCGGCGGGGAGTACAAGCAGTTGATCGCCGACACGATCGTCGGCCACCGCGTGCTGGACGGCATGGACGCCTTCCAGGCCTCGGCGGACGTGACGGGGCTGGTGCGGGAGGGCGGACCGGGCCTGTACACCGTGGCGCAGATCAATATCGCCATGGGCAGGTCGGCGGCCGGGGCATGGGGCGGCTGGACGCTCGTGGTGGCCTACGAGAACCCGGCGGAGCCGCTGCGGAACCTCGCCGTCTGGGACGGTTTCACCCCGCTCAGGTCCGGTGCCCAGGAGGTCCGTGTGACCGGCCTGGGTTTCGCCGCGGGCGCGTGGGGCCGTGCGGGCCTGGTGACGTACAACGGCGACCGCGGCACCGGCGGCGACTCCCTCACCGTGGCGACCGGCCAGTCCGGGACCGCTCTCACCAACGCCGCCAACCCCCGCGACGACGTCCTCAACTCCACCATCAGCGAGCCCGGGGCGGACGCGTCGCGTGTGCCCGCCCACGCCAACACCCTCGGCTACGACTCCGATGTGTTCGACCTCGGAAACGGTCTGCAGCAGGGCGGCGACCAGGCGACCTTCCGGATCCAGTCCCAGCACGACGCGGCGTGGGCCGGCGTGCTCTTCGTCGCCGTCGACGCACGGCGGTGAGCCCGTCGCCGTCCGCCCCGAACGCCTTCGCGAGCGAGGAATCCGCGCACATGCATCTGTCATCCACCGCCCCCCACCCCAGAGTCCTGCACCTGACCCAACCGGTGGACGGGGGCGTGGCGCGCGTCGTGACGGACCTGGTCGCGGCACAGCTGTCGGACGGCCTGGACGTCACCGTGGCCTGCCCCGACAGCGTGCTCACCGCGAGACTGCGGACGCTCGGCGCGCGCGTACGGCACTGGCACGCGACGCGGTCGCCGGGTGCGTCGCTCGTCCGGGAGGTACGGCATCTGGCACGGGTGATCGACGAGGTGCGTCCCGATCTGGTGCACGCGCACAGCGCGAAGGCCGGACTCGCCGGACGCCTCGCGGTACGCGGGCGGATCCCGACGGTCTTCCAGCCGCACGCCTGGTCGTTCGAGGCGGTCGGCGGGGGCACCGCGGCCCTGGCGCTCATGTGGGAGCGCTGGGGAGCGCGTTGGGCCTCACGGACGGTGTGTGTGAGTGAGGCGGAGCGGGCGACCGGCATGGACGCCAGGATCACCGGCCGGTGGACCGTCGTCCCCAACGGCATCGATCCGGAGCGCTTCCACCCGGCCGCCGCCGGCCTCGTGCGCTCCGGGCTCGCGCCGCTGGCCGGCCTCCACCCGGCGGCACCGCTCGTGGTGTGCGTGGGGCGGCTGTGCCGGCAGAAGGGGCAGGACGTCCTGCTGCGGGCGTGGGACGACGTCGTGCGCAGGGTGCCCGACGCCCGCCTCGTCCTGGTCGGCGACGGGCCGGACCACGACCGGCTTCGCGAAGGCGCCCCGGAATCCGTGGTGTTCGCGGGAGCCGTCACCGACGCCTCCCCCTGGTACCAGGTCGCCGACCTCGTCGTCCTGCCGTCCCGCTGGGAGGGCATGGCCCTGGCGCCGCTGGAGGCGATGGCCTGCGGGCGGCCCGTGGTGGTCACGGACGTGGACGGTGCCCGCGAGAGCCTGCCGCCCTCCTTCTCCGCCCGGTGCCTGGTCCCGCCGGAGGACCCGGCGGCGCTGGCCGGAGCCGTCACCGAGCTGCTGATCGACCCGCCGCTGCGCGAGTCGCTCGGCCACCAGGGCCGCCGGCACGTGCTGTCGACCCACGACGTGCGGCACACCGCCGAGGCCGTTTCGGACGTCTATCGCGATCTGCTCGGCCCATGGACCGCCGCCACCCCCAGCGCTGAGCACGGTCAGCGGCTCGACACCGGACGTGGCGCCGAGCCGAACCGGACAACGCAGCGCGTCGAGCCCACCGAGTACAGGGAGTCCATCCACTCGTGACCGCCGAACGTACCGTGCCCTCCCCCGGCGTACCGCCACGGGAGCACGGATCCTCACCAGTCTCGGTCATGCCGCCGCGCGGCACCGCCACCGGATTCCGGCTGCCCGCCCCGCGGCGCCCGGCCCGGCCCGCCTCGCCCGTCCCGCTGCTCGCAGCGGACGGCGTGGCCGCCCTGGCAGGCGCGCCGGTGCTCGCCGAGGCCCCGCGCCAGCCACTGCTCGTCACCCTGCTGATCGTCCTCTCGCTGCTGCTGCGCCGGCGCGACGGGCGGCCGCCGGTACCGGGGCTGCTGGAGGAACTGCCCGCCGTGTGCGGGCGCGTCGCGGTGGCCTGGCTGGCACTCGCGGCGCTCCTCGCGGCGTACCGGCCGGAGAACGCGCTGTCCCTCCGTACCGTGCTGACGGGGCTCGCGCTGCAGGCGACGGCCGGCTGTGTGCTGCGCGGAGCCGTGCACGCGCGGCGGCGCGCCGCGCTGCTGCGCCACCCGCAGACCGCACTCGTCCTCGGCCCGGTCGCCACCGCGCAGCGCGTGGCCGCCGCCGTCCTGCGTCAACCGCGGTGCGGCGTGAGGCCGGTGGGGATCGTCGCCGGGCAGCCGGACGGCACCGAGACCCTGCCGGTGCTGACGACCGCCGAGGAGGTCGAGCGGGCGGTCATCCAGAACGGGGTGCGGGCGGTGCTGGCCGTGCACCCCTCGGTACGCGCCGAACAGGAGCCGCTGCTGCGGGCGCTGGCCGAGTCGGGCTGCGTGGTCTGGGAAGTCGACGCCGACTCCCCGTCGTACGCGACGCGGGAGCGGCTGGCCGGGTTCGCCTGCCGGCGTCTGGACATGTCCCCCGCCCGGTACGGCAGCGCGGGCAAGCGGGCCCTCGACATCCTGGTGTCGGGGGCCCTGCTGCTTCTGGTCGGCCCGCTGCTGCTGATCTTCGCCGCGGCGCTGCGGCTCAGCGACGGGCCCGGCGTGGTGTTCCGGCAGGAGCGCATCGGCAGGAACGGGGAGCCGTTCACGCTGCTGAAGTTCCGTACCCACCGTCCGGTCGACGAGCACGAGTCGGCGACCCGGTGGAGCGTGGCGAACGAGAACGAGATGCGCTGGTTCTGCCGGATGCTGCGGCGCACCTCGCTCGACGAACTGCTCCAGTTGTGGAACGTGCTCCGGGGCGACATGAGCCTGGTCGGACCGCGGCCCGAACGCCCCTACTTCGTCGCGCAGTTCGGCCAGACCTACCCCGGCTACTCGGTCCGCCACCGCATGCGGACCGGTATCACCGGCCTCGCCCAGATCCACGGGCTGCGCGGCGACACCTCGATCGAGGACCGCTGCCGGTTCGACAACGCCTACATCGACGACTGGTCCCTGTGGCAGGACGTGTGCATCCTGCTGCGCACCGCGGCCACGGTGGTACGTCCGACGGGGAGCTGAGAGGTGAGCCTCGCACTGACACCGCTCCCGCCCCGTGTCGTCGCGCTGGCGCCGGCCCTGCCCGTGGTGGCCGTACCCGCCCTGCTGGCCCTGCCGCGGACACCGGACGGCGCCGGGCCCGCCGACGCGCTCTCCGGGCTCCTGGTGGTCTACTGCGTGATCCGTCTCCTGCGTGAGCGGCGGCGCCCGCTGTCGCCCGCCGCGGCGGTGGTGCTGGGCCTGCCCGTCGTGGGGCTCGCGATCGCCGCCATGGGGGCGTTCTCGTCCCAGGCCGGGCTGACCGGCCTCGGACGTTATCTGCAGACCTTCGTCCTCGTCCCGGCGGCCGTGCTGCTCCTGCTCCGCGACCGGGCCGGCTTCCGGATGGTGGCCTGGTCCTTCGTGGGGCTCGGTCTGTGTCAGGGGGCCGTCGGCGTCCACCAGTTCGTCACCCGGACCGGCGCCTCCTACCAGGGCGCGAACATCCGGGCGGTGGGCACCTTCGGGCCGCAGGACGTGATGGGCATGGCGACGGCGGTCTCGCTCGGCCTGGTGTGCGCGGTCGGGATCGCGCTGGGCCGGGTGTCCGCACGGCAGCGGGTCATCGCCTCCGGGTGCGCCCTGGTGCTGCTGCTGCCGCTCGCGCTCTCCTTCAGCCGGGGAGCCTGGATCGCGACCGTCCTGACCTGCACCATGCAGCTGGTACTGGCCGGCTGGCGGCGCGCGCTCAAGGTGGTCGCGGCCGCGGTCGCCTCGGGCGTGATCCTGGTGGGCGGGTTCGGCGTGGGCTCGGCGCTCCTGCAGCAGCGGATCGACAGCATCGCCCAAGTCGCCGACACCCCCGACCAGTCCGTCGTCGACCGGTACACCCTGTGGGCGTCCGCCACGGACATCTGGCGCGGGCACCCGCTGACCGGCGTCGGGCTGAAGGGCTTTCCCGAGTACCGGGACGGGCACGCCACACTGGCGCTGTCGTCGGGCAGCGAGACCGACGGGGCGGGGGTGGCGTACCAGCGGCAGCCGCTGCTGTCGCCGCACAACATGTACCTGCTGGTGCTGAGCGAGCAGGGCCTGATCGGGCTGCTCGCGCTCGCCGGGAGCTGGCTGGCGCTGCTGGTGTGCGGGGTGCGGCGGCTGCTGCGGGTCCGCGTCCGCGGGCCGGGACTCGACTGCGGGCTCGTCGCCTGCGGACTGCTGGTCTGGCTGCTGACCGACTTCATGTACGGAGACATCGGCGGTCCCTCGACCGTGCTGATCGCCGTCGGCATGGGGCTCGTGGCGTGGTGGGCGCTGGCCGGCGACGCGCGTGCGGCCCTGCCCCGGGGCGGGGTGCGCGAGCGCGCTGAGGAGGCCATGGCGCGATGACGGTGGTGCCTTCGCAGACCCCCGGTCCCGAGACGGACGGTGCGGCGACCGTGCCCCCGGCGCGGGCCGCCGTCAAGGCCGGGGACGGTGCTGCCGACCCGGCCGCCTCGGCGGCCTCCGGCAGCTTCCTGGCCAGGGCCGCGCTGGTGACGGCGTCGCTGTCCATCGCCGGCTCGCTGCTCGGCCTGGTGCGCGACCAGTCGCTGGCGCGGCTGTTCGGCGCCGGGAGCGACACGGACGCCTTCCTGGTCGCCTGGACCGTGCCGGAGTTCGCCGCCACGCTGCTCATCGAGGACGGGCTGGCGATCGCGCTGATCCCGGCGTTCAGCATGGCGCTGGCCCGCCGCGCCCGGGGCGCCCCGGGCGACCCGGTCCGCGCCCTGGTCGGTGCCACCCTGCCCCGGCTGTGCCTCGCCCTCACCGCGGTGGCCGCGCTGGTCGCCGGCACCGCTCCCTATCTGGTCCAGGCTCTGGCACCCGGCCTGCCCGACCCGCGGCTCGCCGTCGACTGCACCCGGATCACGGCGACCTGCCTGCTGGCCTTCGGGCTCGCCGGGTACTGCAGTGCCGCCCTGCGGGCACACCGCTGTTTCCTCGCGCCCGCGGCGATCTACGTCGCCTACAACACCGGCATCATCGCCGCGATGTTCCTCCTCGGCGAGGGCTGGGGCGTGCGCTCCGCCGCGGTCGGGGTGGCGGCGGGCGGCTGTCTGATGGTGGCGGTGCAGGTGCCGTCGCTGTGGCGGCGACTGACGTCGCGTACGCCGTCTTTCGCCAAGTCCGGGGCCGTCGTCGAGGAGCGGCCGATGCAGGTCGCCCTGGTCGCCGCCGTCCTCCTCTTCGCGCTGTGCCGCCAGTCGCAGGTGCTCGCCGAACGCTTCCTCGCCTCCGGTCTGCCCGCCGGCGCCATCTCGCACCTGAACTACGCGCAGAAGGTCGCCCAGATCCCGATGACGCTGTCGCTGATGGTGTGCACCGTCACCTTCCCGGTGGTGGCGCGGGCGCTCGCGGACGGCGACATCGCACGGGCCCGCAGCCGCGTGGAGCGGGATCTGGCGCTCGCCGCCTGTCTGGTGCTGCTGGGCATGTGCGCGGTCATCGCCTGCGCCCCGCAGATGATCGAACTGCTCTTCCAGCGGGGTGCGTTCACCGCGAGCGACACCGCGGCGACGGCGGACGTCATGCGCGTCTACGCCCTCGGACTGCTGAGCCAGACCCTGGTGGGCGCCCTGGTGCGTACCTACTTCTCGGCCGGCCGGGCCAGCTGGTATCCCCTGGGCGCGATGACGGCGGGCATCGCCGTGACGTCCTGGATCGGCGCCGCGACCGTGCACTCCTGGGGTGTGGCGGGGATCGCCGCCGCCAACGCCCTCGGCATCACCGTCACGGCCGCACTGCTGCTCGCCGGGCTGCGCACGGGCCGTCGCGACAACCCGCACAGCGTCTCGGTCCGGGTCCCGCAGGTCCTGGCCGAACTGAGCAGGCTGGTGGGCGCGGCCGTCGTCGCCACGGTCGCGGGTGCGTTCGCCGCGAGCCGGCCGGACTCCCCGGCGGCGGGCCTCGCGGCCGGCTTTCTCACCGTGACCTTCGTCTTCGTCCCGCTCACCTGGGCCCTCGGTGCCCAGGGCCCCGCGTCCGCTCTGCGCTTCCTACGCGCCGTCACACGAAGGCTCACACATGGCCGCTTCCGTTGATTCCCTCGACACCGGCAGACCCTCGGCCCCGCACCGGGGCCCCGTCCCGTGGGTGGCGATGTACCACTCGGTGGGCGACTGCTCGGACGACCCGTACCGCATCACGGTCACGCCCGAGCGGCTCGACCGGCAACTGGCGTGGCTGCGCCGCCGGGGGCTGCGGGGCGTGTCCGTGGCCGAGTTGCTCGCCGCCCGCGCCCGGGGCGAGGCACGGGGCCTGGTCGGGCTCACCTTCGACGACGGGTACGCCGACTTCGTCACTGAGGCCCTGCCGCTGCTGCGCCGCTACGACTGCCGCGCGACCCTCTTCGTGCTGCCCGGGCGGCTCGGCGGCGACAACGCCTGGGACCCGCTCGGCCCGCGCAAGCCGCTGCTGACCGCGGACGGCATCCGGCACGCGGCCGCCGAGGGCGTGGAGATCGGCTCGCACGGACTGACGCACGTCGACCTCACCCGGGCGGACAACCTCACCCTCAGGGCCGAGGTCGGCGAGAGCCGGGCGCTGCTCACGGAGCTGACCGGCGCCTGGGTCGACGGCTTCTGCTATCCGTACGGCACGGTCGACGCCCGCGCCGTCGAGGCCGTAAGGGAAGCGGGATACACCTACGCCTGCGCCATCGACCCGGGCCCGCTGACCGGTCCGCACGCCCTGCCGCGAGTGCACGTGGGCCAGAACGACACGGCCGTGCGCCTGCACCTCAAGCACCGGCTGCACCGGCTGCGCCGGCGCCCGGTGGAGGGCCTGTGAGATGAAGGCTCTGCACATCATCACCGGCCTCGGCGTCGGCGGCGCCGAGCAGCAGTTGCGGCTGCTGCTGCGTCATCTGCCCGTCGACTGCGACGTCGTGACGCTCACCAACCCCGGGGCGGTCGCCGAGGGCCTCACCGCCGACGGGGTCCGCGTCACGCATCTCGGCATGGGCGGCAACCGCGACCTGGGCGCGCTGCCGCGGCTGGTCCGGCTGATCCGCGCCGGCGGCTACGACCTGGTGCACACGCACCTGTACCGGGCCTGCGTCTACGGGCGGTTCGCCGCACGCCTCGCCGGGGTCCGGGCGGTCGTCGCCACCGAGCACTCCCTGGGCGACTCGCAGATGGAGGGCCGCAGGCTGACGGCGGGGGTGCGCGGGCTGTACCTCGCCAGCGAGCGGCTCGGTTCGGCGACGGTCGCCGTCTCCCCGACGGTGGCCGGTCGCCTGGAGAGCTGGGGCGTGCCCGCACCCCGCATCGAGGTCGTCCCGAACGGCATCGACCTGGACCGGTTCCGCTTCGACGCGGAGCGGCGCGAGCGCACCCGCCGGCACCTCGGCCTGCCGGAGGGCGCGTGGGTCACCGGCGGCGTCGGCCGGCTCAGCCGGGGGAAGCGGTTCGACGTCCTCGTCCGCGCGCTCACGCTACTCCCGAAGGACCACTGGCTGCTGCTGGTGGGCGGCGGCCCCGAGGAGCCCGTGCTGCGCCGCACGGCCCAGGAGGCCGGTGTGGCCGGCCGCGTCGTGTTCACCGGCGAACGTCCCTACGTGCCCGACGGTTCGCCCGGTCCCGACCTGCCCTCGCTCACCTCGGCGATGGACCTGCTCGCCTCCCCGTCCACCGAGGAGGCCTTCGGCCTGGCGGCCGTGGAGGCACTGGCGGCCGGCCTGCCCGTGCTCTACGCCTCCTGCCCGGCCATCGAGGATGTGCGGCCCCCTGCCTCCGCCGGCGTCCGGCGGGTGAGCGGCGGCCCCGAGGCATACGCCCGCGCGATCGCCGAGGTACGGGCGGCCGGTGCCCGGCCGCGCACGGCCTCGGAGGTCGCGCACCACTACAGCATCACCCACTGCGCGTCCCGTCTCACCGACGTGTACGCGGCAGCGGTCTCCAGTTCGACGTCCCCCTCTTCTCCGGGAGCCAACTCCTCATGACCGACACTCCGATCCGTCAGCGCCGCCTGTCCCTGGCTCGTCTCCGGGGACTTCCCCTGTGGTCCGTGGTCGCGGCCGGCACCCTCGTCGGGGGCCTGCTCGGCGGTTCGTACGGCCTGCTCACACCCTCGACGTACACGGCCACCAGCTACGTCATCGCCGTGCCTGCGGGCAAGTCCTCGCCGGACGCCGCCCTCGGGTTCGCCCAGGCGTACGGCCGGGTCGCCACGCAGCTCGCGGTGCTCGGGGACGCGCAGGTGTACGCGGGCGTGCCGGTGCGCACCCTGCAGCGCAGTGTGCGCACGGCGACGTCGCCGGACGCGCCGATGGTCGCCGTCTCGGCCACCTCCTCGCGCCCCGGCCTCGCCGTCGACATGGCCAACGCGGTCACCCGCTCGCTGACCCGGCACGCGGACGACACCCGGGGCAACACGCACGTGCGGCTCGTGCAGTTCTCGCGGGCGGTGGAGCCGAGCGAGCCGACCTCCGCGTCAACGACGGTGACCGGTCTGGTCGGCGCGAGCGCGGGCGGTCTGCTGGGCGGCCTGGCCCTGCTGGCGCGGCCGAGGAGAAACGGCCAGGAGGACGATCCCGCCCCGGCCCCCTCGGTGCCCAGCCCGGCCGCCGCCGCCGATGTCCGCGGACAACGGTGACGACGGCGGGCCTGAGCGGATCAGCCGGACTACCACCAGTCGAAGCGCAGGCAGAGCTTCCCGCCGATCCACTCCTCCACCCAGCTGCCCAGGTCCAGCGGCGTACAGTCCGCCGGTGGCGGCGGTGTGCCGGGCGGCGTCGGCTTCGCCGTGGGCACGAGGGGCGGGGTCGCCTGGTCGGTACGGCCGAACAGGACGGACCGGTAGAGCTGGGACGACTTCGGGTTGGCCCCGCACTGCCACACACCGTGCGGGCAGTAGTCGGTCAGCGTGTTGTAGAGCGGCTTGTGCTCCTCCATCCAGGCGAGCATGTCCCGCATGTAATCGGGATTGTCACCGTTGCGGAAGAGACCCCATTCCGGATAGGAAATGGGCTTGCCGTGAGCCTTGGCGAAATCCACGTGGTCCTGCAACCCGTAGGGCTCTTTCACCTGTTGTTCGAACGGCATCCCGGCCGGCTGGTCATAGGAGTCCATGCCAATGATGTCGACGGTGTCGTCCCCCGGATAGCATTTCGTCCAGGGAACGGCGTCGCGGCCACGGCTCGGCGTGAAATCGAACCGAAAATCCTGGCCCGGCACGGAACGCATGGTGGTGACGATCCTGTTCCAGTACTTCTTCCAGGCCTCCGGGTCCGGCCCACAGCGATGGGTGTACGTGGTGCCGTTCATTTCCCAGCCGAGCACGAGGACCGTGTCCGGCACCTTCAACTCCACCAGTCGCTCGGCGAGGACACGGAAGTGGTGATCGAACTCCCCGGCCGCGCCCCGTTGCAGCAGCCGCCGGACCTCGCTGTCGGAGACGCCCTCCTCGTTGCGCTCCTGCATGGGGACGTTGAGGACGAGCATCCGGTCGGCCTTCTTGTTGCGCCAGTGCGCCCACACGTCCAGGAACCCGGGAGCACCCTCGATGTCGCGCCAGCGGTGGCCCGGCAGATAGGTGTGGCCGGCGCGCAGCTCCGTACCGCCCAGCCAGTGGCTGAACAGCGGCATCCGGGCCACGCCACGGGCGTCGGACTTGAGGAAGACACCGAGGGCCGGGGCCTCCTCGCCCGCCGCCGGGGTGGTGGCGGACGGGGCCGGCGCCGACGGCTGGGGGACGGCCGGCGGTGTGAGGGCCGAGGGCGTGGCCACGGGCGGCGGCGGGCTCGGCGCCGGGGCCCGGGGTTCGGCGGCTCGCGCCACCCCCACTCCGGCCACCGGGCCGGACGCCAGGGCGGCCGAGGCGGCGACCGCCGCCGCCCCCAGGGCCAGCCGGCGGACCCCGGCCCGCTTGTGCTGTGGGGCCATGCCTGCTCCTTTTTTCGCGCTCGTCCGGACTACTGCCTCAGTTTTTGTTATTGACGGGCAGTCATATGAAGTCAGCCATAGAAAGGCCAATGACGCCACTGCCGTTGCGGCTTTCGAGTGCCGGGCTCGCCCGTGCGGGTGAGCCGATCGAAAAAGAAAGAGAGAATTCGTGTCGCTGCTCGACACCCGCGTCCCCGCTGTAGTACTGCGGATCGACCGGAACCCTTTTCACCACGGAACGCTGGGGGCCGCGCGTTCACTCGGCAGGGCGGGCGTGGACGTACACGTCGTCGCGGA
Organism: Streptomyces violaceus; assembly: GCF_036014075.1. Lineage (NCBI taxonomy): Bacteria > Bacillati > Actinomycetota > Actinomycetes > Kitasatosporales > Streptomycetaceae > Streptomyces > Streptomyces violaceus. The sequence continues at coordinate 5,786,404 of NZ_CP107911.1, read as the reverse complement.
TTCCGCGGGAAGTCCCGTCGGCGCGTCACGATACGTACGCCATATGCATTCCCCGCCGCTTCCGGGAGCCTCCCCGGACGACATCCTCGCCGTGCTGCGCCGCGTGGCCGACCACATCGGGCGGCCCGCCGTCCTGGTGCCGATGGACGACGCGAGCGCGATCGCCGTGAGCCGGATGCGGGACGAACTCGCGCCCTCCTACCTGCTGCCGGCGATGCCGGGCACCCTGGCCGAGCGCGTCGCCGACAAGGCGGAACTGGCCGCCGTGTGCGCGGCCATCGACGTCCCGTACCCGGAGACGCTGGTCCCGGACAGCCCGGCGGAGGTCGCCGACGCCATGCGGCGGCTCGGGCTGCCGGTGGTGGCGAAGTGGAGCCGGCCCTGGCTGCTGCCCGCCGGCAGCGGGCTGCGCAGCACGGTGCTGGTGCGGTCCGTGCAGCAGGCCCGGGAGCTGTTCCTGCGCACCGGCGAAGCGGGCAGCCCGCTGCTGCTCCAGGCGTATCTGGCACCGGGGCCGGACCGGGACTGGTTCTTCCACGGCTACGCCGACCACGCGGGGACCGTGCGCGCGGGCGGTCCCGGCCGCAAGCAGCTGGCCTGGCCGCGAGGGGCGGGGCTGACCGCGGTGGGCTGCTGGACGCCCAACACACAGGTGCGGGCGTCGGCCGAGCGGCTCATCGACGAGCTGGGCTACCGGGGCATCTTCGACCTCGACTTCCGCCGCTGCGGCACGACGGGCCGCTACCACCTGCTCGACTTCAACCCGCGCACCGGCGCCCAGTTCCGGCTCTTCGCGGACAGCGCGGGTCTCGACGTCGTCCGGGCCCTGCACCTGGACATGACGGGCCGTCCGCTGCCGGAGGGGTCCCCGCTAGCCGGGCGGACCTTCGTGGTGGAGAACTACGCGCCGCTGGCCGCCCTGAGCGCGGCGCCGGGCGGACGCGAACTGGCCTGGTACGCCGCGGACGACCGCTCACCCGGGCGGGTCATGTGGGCCCTGTGGTGCCGACATGTGTCCCGCCGGCTGCGTGAACGGCTGGGCACGACGACGCCGGCGGTGGCGGAGCCGGCGCCACGGCTGATCCCCCGGGCAGCCTCGCCCTCCCTGACCGACAACGAGAAAGCGAGCAGTTGATGGTGTACGACCTTCTGGTGGTGGGCGCAGGCCCTTACGGCCTGTCGATCGCGTCCCACGCGGCGGCCGCCGGGCTGAACCTGCGCGTGTTCGGCCGGCCCATGGCGTCCTGGCGGGACAACATGCCCCGCGGCATGTTCCTGAAGTCGGAGCCGTGGGCGTCCAACCTCTCCGACCCGGCCGGGCGGTGGCGGCTGGACGTCTTCTGCGCGGAGCAGGGGCTGACGGCACGGCATGCGAAGCCGATTCCGGTCGAGGCGTTCGCGCAGTACGGCCTGTGGTTCGCGCGCAACGCCGTGCCGGGGGTGGACGAGCGCACGGTGACCCGTGTGGCGGCCGGACCCGGCGGCTTCACGGCGATCGCCGAGGACGGGGAGGAGGTGCACGCGCGGGCGGTGGCCCTGGCAGTCGGTGTGATGCCGTTCGTCGAGGTACCGCAGGCCCTGCGTGGACTGCACCCCGCGCTGGTGACGCACAGCAGCCACCACAGCGACCTCGAGCGTTTCCGCGGCAAGGACGTCACGGTGATCGGCGGCGGCCAGGCGGCCCTGGAGACGGCGGCACTGCTCGCCGAACAGGGCACGCGGGTGCGTGTGCTGGCCCGGGCGGAACAGCTGATGTGGAACGATGTGCCGCCGGCCTGGGAGCGCCCCTGGTGGCAGTCGGCCCGCTCCCCGCACAGCGGCCTCGGCCCCGGCTGGCGGAACTGGTTCTACGCGGAGCGTCCCGGCCTCTTCCGGCGGCTGCCGGAGCCGACCCGGGCACGCATCGCGACCACGGCGCTGGGGCCGGCGGGCGCCTGGTGGGTGCGGGACCGGGTGGAAGGCGTGGTGGAACTGCTGCCGGGCCATGAGGTCGCCGCGGCCTCCGCGGTGCCGGGCGGGGTACGGCTGGACACGGTGAGCCGTACGGGCGCCCCGCGCAGCCTGGAGACCGAACACGTCATCGCCGCCACGGGGTTCCGGGCGCGCTGCGACCGGCTCGGACTGCTCGCCCCCGAGCTGCGCGGCACGCTGGCGGCACTGCCCGACGGCTCCCCGGAGGTCGGGCACAGCTTCGAGTCCTCCCACCCGGGCCTGTTCCTCGCGGGCCTGGTGACGGCCTCGGGCTTCGGCCCGGCCATGCGCTTCGTCCAGGGCGCGGCCTTCACGGCGTCGACGCTCGTCGCGGGAGTACGCCGCCGGCTCGGGGCGATGCCGGCGGGTGGCACCGTCCCCGCACCCGTGGACGGCAACCGGAGCGAGTCGCCCTCGCCGGTCCGCCGCTGACGGTACATCGCACGATGGCCCAGGGGCCGCTGACGGCTACGGAGCCGTCAGCGGCCCTTTTTCCGGTGCCGGGACGCGCGGCCGGGCATGGGGGGTGAGGGGACAGCCGACACCCCCCGGATCGTGATCGACGGGGGGTGCGGGTGGGGTGCGGTGCCGGACGGATCGCGTCCGGCACCCGGGAACGGCTACCGGGACGAGGTGGTGCGCCCGCGGCGGTACATCATCACTCCGCCGACGATCAGGGCGGCGCTGGCGGCCGACGCGGCCGCCAGGGCCTCACTGCCGGTCTCGGCCAGCTGGGGCAGCGGGCCCTCCTCCACTTCCTCTTCCTGGGAGGTGGACGAGGTCTCGGTGTCCGGAGTCGTGGAGTCCGGGGTCTCGTGGTCCGGCCTGGAGGGGACCTCCTTGACCGGAGGCGTCTTCTCCTCGTCCGTCGAGGGGGTGTCGTGGCCGTGGTCGTGGCCGTAGCCGCCACCGCCGGACGACTCGTTCTCGCAGTCGTTGCCGTACGCCGTGTTGAACAGCGCGCCGCCGTCGACGGAGTTGCCGCACACGTTCACGGGCACGTCGACCGGCAGCTGCACGTTGTTCCCGGAGCCCACACCGGGAGAACCCTTCACGACCGCCGACGCGTCCGCGCCCGCGTCGTGGTGCTTCGACTTGTGCGAGGTGTTCTTGCAGGAGTTGCCGATCGCCTTGTTGAGCGCCGCGAGTCCGTTGACCGTGTTGCCGCACAGGTTCACCGGCACGTGGACCGGCGCCTGCACGCTGTTCCCGGAGAGCACACCAGGGGAGTCCTTCGCCACTCCTGACGCATCGGCGTCAGCCAGGGCGGGGCTGCCGTACAGGGACAGAATCCCGGTGGCGGCAGCCGCCGCGAACGCTCCCTTGCTCAGGGTCTGTCGCAATGTAGTTGTCCTCCTGCTTGAAGAATGGGGCAGCGGTGAAAGATCGCAGCGCCGCATGCTCTACTGCCTCATCAACCCGGAACGGGAGGATTGGTTCCGCAGGTTCACCCGGTTGGCCCGCCGTGCGGGCGAAGGGGTCCCCTGAGTCCGAGCGCTTCTCAGTCCCGCCCGCGGGCCGCCTGTTCGATGGCCTCGGCGAGTTCGTCCACGGCCCTGTCCCCGGTGCGGTCGGCCAACGCCCGGGCGCGGTCGGCGAGTTCCCCGAAGCCGGCCGGGGCTCCCGGGATGCGGTCGTCTCCCGAGCGGAGGGCGTCGGCGAAGTAGGCCGCCACCGCGGTGACCTGGAAGCGGCTGGGGGCGGCACGCGGGGAGTCGTGGAGGGCGTCGGTCTCTAGGTCGCCGGACTCCTCGTGGGGGTCGCGGGTGTCCGGGTCGAGCCAGCGGACGGTGGCGGTGGCGAGGTGGCCTTCGGCGCCCGGCTCGGTGCGGACGGCGTACAGGGCGGTGACGGTGTGGCCGGGGCCGACCTCGCCGCCGTCGACACGGTCGTCGCGGAAGTCCTCGTTGGCGACGCGACGGTTGTCGTAGCCGACCAGGCGGAACTCCTCGACGGTCTCAGGGTCGAAGGCGACCTGGGCCTTGGCGTCGCGGGCGGTGAGGTCGATGTGGCGCGGGAGTTGCTCGCAGAAGACCTTGCGGGCCTCGCCGGGGTCGGACACGTAGACGGTGTGGCCGTCGCCCTTGTCAGCCAGGTTCTCCATGAGGGCGTCGCCGTAGTCGCTGCCCACGCCGACGCCGAAGAGGGTGATGCCGTGCTCGCGGCGTTCGCCGGAGATCCGCTCCAGGATGGCATCCGCGTCGGTGTCGCCGGTGTTGGCGAGGGCGTCGGAGACGAGGACGACCCGGTTGGTGGCGCCCTCGCGAAGGCCCTCGACGGCCTGTTCGTAGCCGGTCTCGACGCCCGCTCCGAGGTTGGTGGAGTTCTGGATCTCCAGCTCGGCGATGGCGTCGTGGATCTCGTCGCGGTTGCCGTCGAGGCGGGTCATGGGCAGGACGGTCTCGGCCTCGTCGCTGAAGGTGACGAGCGCGACCGAGTCGTCGTCGCGCAGCCGGTCCGTCATCACGGCGAGGGACTCCTGGGCGAGGTCCAGGCGGCCCGGTTCGGCCATCGAGCCGGAGACGTCGATGACGAAGGTGAGGGCGGCGGGCGGGCGTTCGCCGATGCCTTCCGTGGAGCGGGTGGCGAGGCCGACGCGGACCAGGGACCAGTCCTCGTCGTCGGTGCGGGCGCCGTCGACGGTGACCGAGAAGCCGTCGCCGTCCGGGCGTTCGTAGTCCTGGCGGAAGCTGTTGACGAACTCCTCGGGGCGGACCGTCGAGGGGTCGGGGAACCGGCCGTCGGCGAGGGCGCGGCGGGCGTAGTCGTAGGAGGCGGTGTCGACGTCGAGGGCGAAGGTGGAGAGGTGGCGGGGGTTCTCCCGGCGGTCGTCCTCCTGTTCGTGGGGTTCGTCTCGGTGCGTGGGTGCGGTCAGGCCCGAGCTGTGGCCGTCGCGGTCGGCCGTCTTGCTGTCCTCGCTGGTGCCGGCGCCTCCGCTGCACGCGGTGAGCAGGAGCCCGCTCGCCGCCGTGACGGCGAGCAACAGGTTTCGTATCCGGTACCGCTCCATCGTCCGTGCCCCCTGGGTCCGTTGGTGTCGGCTTCTTGCGACTGTGACGGCGCAGGGGGTGAGAACGTGCGGTACGGGGTGTTGCGGAAGCGTCTCGAAGCGGCCACGGAGACGGGCCGTCGAGACCGGTAGGACACCCTCCGTTGACCTAGGAGACGACGTCCTTGCGGGCGAAACCGCGGAAGGCCAGCGCGAACAGCACGAGCGCGTACGTTACGGAAATCGACGTGCCCTGGATCATGTCCGACCACTCCAGCTGCGGCCGGACCGCGTCGAGCCAGGCGTACTGCCAGTGCGCGGGCAGGAAGTGGCGCCAGTCGCCGAGGGCCGTCACCTCGTCGAGGACGCTGCCGATGATGGTCAGGAACACCGCGCCGCCGACCGCGCCGAGCGGTGCGTCCGTCCGGGTCGACAGGTAGAACGCGAGGGCCGCGGTGACCAGTTGGGACACCATGATGTACGCGACGACGATCAGTATGCGCACGGCGGCGGTGCTGGTGGGCAGGGTGCCGCCGGTGGGCAGCTGGAGCGGGCCCCAGCCGTAGGCGGCCGTGCCGACGATCAGGGCGACGATCGGGAGCAGGACGAGCGCGGCCAGGCTCAGGCTGAGTCCGACGGCGAGCTTGGACCACAGCAGCCGGGCCCGGGGCACGGGCGCGGCGAGCAGGTAGCGCAGGGAGGACCAGCTCGCCTCCGAGGCGACCGTGTCGCCGCAGAACAGGGCGACGGGGATGACGAGCAGGAAGCCGGCGGCGGAGAAGAGGTTGACGGCGGCGAAGTTCGCCCCGGACGCCGTCGCCGTGTCCATGAGGTTCACCCGGTTGTTGTTGCCGCCCGGGTCGCCGCCGACCTGGAAGGCGATCAGCAGGATGATCGGCAGGGCGAACAGGACGCCGCCCATGACCATCGTGCGGCGCCGCTTCAGCTGCCGGACCAGCTCGACGCGGAAGGGCAGGGTGCGGCCCGCGCGGTAGCCGTCGGCGACCTCGACGGGCGGCTCGGCGAGCTTGCTCATGCTTCGGCTCCGATCAGGGTGAGGAAGGCGTCCTCCAGGCGGCGGTGCGGGCCGACCGAGCGCACCGGCACGTCCAGCCGTACGAGCTCGGCGACCAGGCGCTGCGGGGTGCCGTCGGCGTCGAGCTGGACCAGGAGGCCCTCGTCGACGGGCACGGCGGAGGCGACGCCCGGCAGGGCGGCGACCTTCTCCACGACGGGCTCGTCCACCGGCGTGGCCGTGCCCACCAGGAGGGTGTCGCCCGAGCCGACGATGTCCTCGACCGGGCCCGCCTGGACGAGCTGTCCGTGGTCCATCACGACCAGGTGGGTGCAGGTCTGCTCGACCTCCGCGAGGAGGTGGCTGGAGACGATGACCGTGCGCCCCGCGGCGGCGTAGCGGATCATCACCTCGCGCATCTCGCGGATCTGGGGCGGGTCCAGGCCGTTGGTCGGTTCGTCGAGGATGAGCAGGTCCGGCATGCCGAGCATGGCCTGGGCGATGGCGAGGCGCTGGCGCATGCCCTGGGAGTAGGTGCGCACCGCGCGGGCGAGCGCGTCGCCCAGGCCCGCGATCTCCAGGGCCTCCTCCATGTGCGCGTCCTCGGCGGGGCGGCCGGTGGCGCGCCAGTACAGCTCCAGGTTCTCGCGGCCGGACAGGTGCGGCAGGAAACCCGCGCCCTCGACGAAGGCGCCGACCCGGGAGAGGACCGGGGCGCCCGGGCTGATGGCGTGGCCGAAGACACGGATCTCGCCGCCGTCCGGCTTGATCAGGCCCATCAGCATGCGCAGGGTGGTCGTCTTGCCCGCTCCGTTGGGGCCGAGGAGGCCCAGCACCTGGCCCTTCTCCACGCGGAAGGACAGGTCCTTGACGGCGTACCGGTCGGAGGACTTGGCGTAGCGCTTGGTCAGGTCCGTGATCTGGAGCGGGACTTCGGCCATCCCGGGGTCGGGCGGGGCGGGGGCCGCCGTGCGGCGACGGCCCGTGATGATCAGGGCCAGGGCGATCACGGCGCCGGCGATCGGCATCCACCACACCCAGGCGGGCAGCCCGCCCTGGGTGTCACGCTGGCCGAGGGCCGAGGGGACCTTCAGATCGCCCTTGAGGGAGACGGTGTACGTCGCCGGGGAGACCGGGGAGGCGTAGCCGAGGTCCGTCGAGGCGAGGACCAGGCGCAGCCGGTGGCCGTCGTCGATCTCGTGGTCGATCGCCGGGAGGGTGATCGTGACGTCCTTGCCGGCCTTGGCGCCCTCGACCCTCAGGGGCGTGACGAGCTGGGAGGGCAGGACCGGCTGGGAGCCGCCGCCCGGGCCGACGTCGTAGACCTTGGCGAAGAGCACGGCGTCGTCGCTGGTGGACTTCACGTGGACGGTGGCGGTGGGCGAGCCGGTGATCTGGACGTCCTCGGTGAAGGGGGCCGACTCGAACGCGGCGAACTGGCCGGGGAAGTCGAGCGAGATGCCGATGCCGAGGGTGGAGAGCTGGCTGAGGCCGCCGACGCCGCCGAGGCCGGGCAGGGCGGAGACGCCGGGCGGGCTGGCGCCGGGCGGGCTGTCGAAGCTCTGCTCACGGCCGGCCAGGGCGATGGAGCGCCGCTCGGCCTCCAGGCCGGGGTAGCGGTCCGAGGTCACGCCGGTCAGGCGGGGTTCGCCGTCGCCGGAGCCCATGCCGAGGGTGCGGGTGACGCGGAAGGCGGGGCCGGTGTCGGCGGCCTTGTCCTGCTTCAGGTAGCGGTCGAACCAGGTCGTGACCCGGTTTTGGACGCGGCCGCTCTCCATGTCGCCGCCGTCGTGGCCGCCCGCGATCCAGTCGACGTCGACGGGGGCGCCGTTGGCGCGGATGGCCTTCGCGGCCTGGTCGGCCTGGCCGAGCGGGAAGAGGGAGTCCGACTGGCCCTGCATCAGCAGGGTCGGCACGTCGATGTCCTTCCCCACGGCGGACGGTGAGCGCGCCTCGAGCAGCTTGCGCGCCTCGGCGTCCGGCGTGCCCGACTCGGCGACCCGCTCGTACATCCGGCACAGCGCGGGCTCGAACTTCTCGCAGCCACCGCCGGAGTTGACGAAGATGCCGGCCCACAGCTTCTTGAACACGCCGTTCGGGAACAGCGCGTCGGCGAGGTTCCAGTACGTGATCGCCGGGGCGATGGCGTCGACCCGGTCGTCGTGCCCCGCCGTCAGCAGCGCGATGGCGCCGCCGTAGGAGCCGCCCGCCATGCCCACGCGCGGATCTCCGGCCCTGTCGAGCTCGACCTGGGGCTGCTTCGCCAGCCAGTCGATGAGCTTCGAGGCGTCGGCGACCTCGCCCTCGGGGTCGTTCAGCCCGATCTTCCCGGTCGACTTGCCGAAACTGCGCGCCGACCAGGTCAGGACCGCGTAGCCGTCTCTGGCGAGGCCCTCGGCCTGCTGCCGTACGTCCTTCTTGCTGCCGCCGAAGCCGTGGCCGAGCAGCACGGCGGGGCGGCGGCCGTCGCCGCCGGAGGTGAAGTACGACGTGTCGATGCGCACTCCGTTCCCCATGTCCTGGACCCGGTCGGAGCGGTGGACCGGGGGCGTCTCGTCGTTCGCGACGGCCGTCCACGTGCCGGCTCCCACGAGGACGACGACGGCGGCCCCGGCGGCGAGGAGCCTCCGGGGCCTCCGAAGCAGCCCGTGGAGTCCGGGCAGTCGAAGATCCATGCGTCAACGGTACGGGGTCAACCTGTCGAACAGTTGTCGACCGGAGGCTGAAGTGGCACCACTCCCAGAGGCGTACGGGGGGCCTTCGGCATACCGCGGGTGGTGTACGGCCTCCGGCTCGGTGGGGTCTCTTGTGTGCCGGGTGCGGGTGCGTTGTGGCTTGTCGCGCAGTTCCCCGCGCCCCTTTAGGGCGCTCGGCTCAGTGGTTGCGCGGGAAGCCCAGGTCCACGCCCGCCGGGGCGTCGGCCGGGTCCGGCCAGCGGGTGGTGACGACCTTGCCGCGGGTGTAGAAGTGCGTGCCGTCGTTGCCGTAGATGTGGTGGTCGCCGAAGAGCGAGTCCTTCCAGCCGCCGAAGGAGTGGTAGCCGACGGGGACCGGGATCGGGACGTTCACGCCGACCATGCCGGCCTCGACCTCGAGCTGGAAGCGGCGGGCCGCGCCGCCGTCCCGGGTGAAGATCGCGGTGCCGTTGCCGAACGGCGAGGCGTTGATGAGCTCCAGGGCCTCCTCGTAGGTCTCGGTGCGCAGCACGGTCAGCACCGGGCCGAAGATCTCGTCCTGGTAGGCCTTCGCCGACGTGGGCACCTTGTCGAGCAGCGAGATGCCGATCCAGTGGCCGTCCTCGAAGCCGGCCCCTTCATAGGTGTACGCCGAACCGTCCAGGACGACCTCGCAGCCCTCGGCCGCCGCGCCCTCGACGTAGGAGGCGACCTTGTCGCGGTGGACCTTGGTGATCAGCGGGCCCATCTCGGAGGCCGGGTCGTCGCCGGGGCCGATCTTGATCTTCTCGGCGCGCTCGCGGATCTTCTCCACCAGTTCGTCGCCGATCGAACCGACCGCGACGACGGCGGAGATGGCCATGCAGCGCTCGCCGGCGGAGCCGTAGGCGGCCGACACGGCGGCGTCGGCGGCCGCGTCGAGGTCGGCGTCGGGGAGGACCAGCATGTGGTTCTTGGCGCCGCCCAGGGCCTGGACACGCTTGCCGTTCGCGGAGGCCGTGGTGTGGATGTAGCGGGCGATCGGGGTCGAGCCCACGAAGGAGACGGCCTTGACGTCCGGGTGCTCCAGGAGGCGGTCGACGGCCACCTTGTCGCCGTGCACGACGTTGAACACGCCGTCCGGCAGCCCGGCTTCCGCCAGCAGCTCGGCGATCTTGAGGGACGCCGACGGGTCCTTCTCGGACGGCTTCAGCACGAACGTGTTGCCGCACGCGATGGCGATGGGGAACATCCACATCGGCACCATCGCCGGGAAGTTGAACGGCGTGATGCCCGCGACGACCCCGAGCGGCTGGCGGATGGACGAGACGTCCACGCGGCTCGCCACCTGCGTCGACAGCTCGCCCTTGAGCTGGACGCTGATGCCACAGGCCAGGTCGACGATCTCCAGGCCGCGGGCCACCTCGCCGAGCGCGTCACTGTGCACCTTGCCGTGCTCGGCGGTGATCAGCTCGGCGATGGCGTCCCGGTTGGCGTCCAGCAGCGCCCGGAACTTGAAGAGGATCGAGGTTCGCTGGGCCAGCGAGGACTGGCCCCAGGTGGCGTAGGCCTCCTTGGCGGCGGCGACCGCCGCGTCCACCTCGTCCACCGAGGCGAACGCGACCTTCGTCGTCACCGCGCCGGTCGCCGGGTTGGTCACCGGCCCGTGCGTGCCCGAGGCGCCTTCGACGGTCTTGCCGCCGATCCAGTGGTTGACGATCTTCGTCATGGCCGGGAACTCCTTCACAGATGGCGGCGTCGGGTGGAGACGTGCCGTTCGTACAGCTCACGTGCCTTGACCGCGGACGGCCGTGTCGCGGTCTCGGCCACAGGTACATCCCACCAGGCCTGCGCGGGAGGCGCGCCCGACACTGTGTCTGCCGTTTGGGTCTCGACGTAGACACATGTGGGAGTGTCGGCGGCCCGGGCCTGAGCGAGGGCCTCCCTGAGGTCCCGTACGGTCTTCGCGCGCAGCACGCGCATGCCGAGGCTGGCCGCGTTGGCGGCGAGGTCCACCGGCAGTGGCGGCCCCGTGTACGCGCCGTCCTCGGACGGGAAGCGGTAGGCGGTGCCGAACCGCTCGCCGCCCACCGACTCGGACAGACCGCCGATGGACGCGTAGCCGTGGTTCTGGATGATCAGGACCTTGATCGCGATGCCCTCCTGCACGGCTGTGACGATCTCGGTCGGCATCATCAGATACGTGCCGTCGCCGACCAGCGCCCATACGGGCCGGTCGGGAGCGGCCATCCTCACGCCGATCGCGGCCGGGATCTCGTAGCCCATGCAGGAGTAGCCGTATTCCAGGTGGTACTGGTCGTACGAGCGCGTCCGCCACAGTTTGTGCAGGTCGCCGGGGAGGGAACCGGCGGCGTTGATCAGGATGTCCGACTCGTCGGCGAGCTCGTCCAGGGCGCCGAGGACCTGCGGCTGGCTGGGGCGGGTGTCCGGTTCGTCCACCTCGTAGCAGGCGTCGACGCGCTGCTCCCAGCGTTCCTTGTCCTCGGTGTACTCGGTGGCGTAGGAGCCGGCGACCCGGTACGCGTGCAGGCGGAGGGCGTCGGTGAGTTCCGTCAGGCCGCTGCGGGCGTCGGCGATGAGGGGGTGCCCGGCGAGCTTGTGGCCGTCGAAGGAGGCGATGTTGAGGTTGAGGAACCGGACATCCGGGTTCGAGAAGAGCGTGCCGGAGGCGGTGGTGAAGTCGGTGTACCTGGTGCCGACGCCGATCACCAGGTCGGCGGTGCGGGCGAGTTCGTCGGCCGTCGCCGTACCGGTGTGGCCGACGCCGCCGACGTCCTGGGCGTGGTCGTGACGCAGGGAGCCCTTGCCGGCCTGGGTGGAGGCGACCGGGATGCCGGTGGTCTCGGCGAACTCGGCGAGTGCCTCCTCGGCGCGGCTGTGGTGGACGCCGCCGCCCGCGACGACCAGGGGCCGTGCCGCGGCGCGGATGATTCGTACCGCCTCGGCGAGTTCCGTCGGGTCGGCGCCGGGACGCCGTACGGTCCAGACGCGCTCGGCGAAGAACTCCTCGGGCCAGTCGTAGGCCTCGGCCTGCACGTCCTGGGGCAGTGCGAGGGTGACGGCGCCGGTCTCGACGGGGTCGGTGAGGACGCGCATCGCGTTCAGGGCGGAGGGGATCAGGGCCTCCGGCCGGGTGATCCGGTCGAAGTACTTCGACACCGGGCGCAGGCAGTCGTTGACCGACACGTCGCCCGCGTACGGCACTTCGAGCTGCTGCAGGACCGGGTCGGCGGGGCGGGTCGCGAACACGTCGCCGGGCAGGAGCAGCACCGGCACGTGGTTGATCGTCGCGAGGGCGGCGCCGGTGACCAGGTTGGTGGCGCCCGGGCCGATGGAGGTGGTGACCGCGTGGGTGGACAGCCGGTTGGACTGCCGGGCGTAGCCGACCGCGGCGTGCACCATGGCCTGTTCGTTGCGGCCCTGGTGGTACGGCATCGCGTCGGGGTGCTCCAGCAGCGCCTGGCCGATGCCGGCGACGTTGCCGTGGCCGAAGATGCCCCAGGTGGCGCCGATGAGCCGCTGCCGTACGCCGTCGCGTTCGGTGTACTGGGCGGACAGGAAGCGTACGAGCGCCTGAGCGACCGTCAGCCTGGTCGTCATCGGTGTCCCTCCCGCTTGGTGTGGGGGACCTCCGGCGCGGGGCCGTAGCGGGCGGGGAGTTGTCGCTCGCACTTCGCTCCTGCCAAAGCAAAGCGGCCTCCCGCGCCGGAGGCGATCTGGGCCCGGGCGTCACGGGGCTCGTACGCGAAGCCGGCGGCGGCCGACGCGCACACGCTCTCCCCGCCCGGGAGGGGGGAGTTCTCCTTGAGGACGTACGGCTCACTGGTCATGAAGCGGCCCTCACAGCAGTCCTACGGCGGTGTCCACGGCGGCGGCCACATCGCCGTCCGCCGGGTACAGCAACGAACGGCCGACCACCAGCCCGCGCACGGTGGGCAGCTGGAGGGCGCCGCGCCACTTCTCGTACGCCCCGTCCTGTTCCTCAGCGGAGCCGCCCACCTCCCCGCCGAGCAGTACGGCGGGCAGCGTGGAGGCCGCCATGACCTCGGCCATGTCGTCGGGGTTCTCGGTGACCGGGACCTTGAGCCAGGTGTAGGCCGAACTGCCGCCCAGGCCCGAGGCGATGGCGATCGACTTGGTGACGGCCTCGGCGGAGAGGTCGTTGCGCAGCCGGCCCGTCTCGTCGCGGCGGGAGATGAAGGGCTCGACGAAGACGGGCAGCCGGCGGGCGGCCATGGCGTCGACGGCCCGGGCGGTGGATTCCAGGGTGGTGAGGGAGCCCGGGTCGTCGTAGTCGATGCGCAGGAGCAGCTTGCCCGCGTCGAAGCCGAGGCGCTCGATGTCCTCGGGGCGGTGGCCGGTGAAGCGGTCGTCGAGTTCGAAGCTCGCGCCCTGGAGGCCACCGCGGTTCATCGAGCCCAGGACGACCTTGCCGTCGAGTGCGCCGAGCAGCAGCAGGTCGTCGAGGATGTCGGCGGTGGCGAGGACGCCGTCCACGCCCGGGCGGGACAGGGCCAGGCAAAGGCGTTCGAGGAGGTCGGCGCGGTTGGCCATGGCCATGCTGCGGCCGCCGACGCCGAGGGCGCCGCGGGCCGGGTGGTCGGCGGCGACGATCATCAGCCGGCCGTTGTCGTTCAGCAGGGGCCGGCGGGAGCGGCGGGCGGCGGCCTCGGCGATCGCCTCCGGGCGGTGGCTGCGCAGGCGGACGAGTTCGGAGACGTCGACGGTCACTTGACGGCCCCCGCGGTGACGGCCGCCTCGATCTCGCCCGGGGCGGGCATCGCGGAGGAGCACTCCAGGCGGGAGGCGACGATGGCGCCGGCGGCGTTGGCGTGCCGCATGGTCTTCTCCAGGTCCCAGCCGGCCAGGAGGCTGTGGACCAGGGAGCCGCCGAAGGCGTCGCCGGCGCCCAGGCCGTTGAGGACGTTCACGGGCAGCGGCGGGACCTCGGCGCTCGCGCCCTCGCGGTTGACGGCCAGGACGCCCTTGGGTCCCTGCTTGACGACGGCCAGTTCGACGCCCGCGTCGAGGAGGGCGCGGGCGGCGGCGTGGGGTTCGCGCACGCCCGTGGCGACCTCCACCTCGTCGAGGTTGCCGACCGCGACGGTGGTGTGGCGCAGGGCCTCCTCGTAGAAGGGGCGGGCCGCGTCGGGGTCGTTCCAGAACATCGGGCGCCAGTCGAGGTCGAAGACCGTCGTGCCGGACTTGGCGCGGTGGGCGAGGGCCGCGATGGTCGCCGTGCGGCTCGGTTCCTCGCTCAGGCCCGTGCCCGTGACCCAGAAGACCCGGGCGTCGCGGATGGCGTCGAGGTCGAGCTCGTGGGCGTCGATCTCCAGGTCGGGGGCCTTGGGCAGGCGGTAGAAGTACAGCGGGAAGTCGTCCGGCGGGAAGACCTCGCAGAAGGTGACCGGGGTGGGCAGGCCGGGGACCGGGGTGACCCAGCGGTCGTCCACGCCGAAGTCCTTCAGGGCCTCGTGCAGGTAGGTGCCGAAGGGGTCGTCGCCGGTGCGCGTGATCACCGCGGTCCGGCGTCCCAGGCGGGCCGCGGCGACCGCGACGTTCGTCGCCGAGCCGCCGAGGAACTTGCCGAAGGAGGTGACCTGCGGCAGCGGGACGCCCGTCTGGAGCGGATACAGATCCACTCCGATCCGCCCCATGGTGATCAGGTCGTACGCCATCGGATACCCCTCGGTGTCGGCTCTCCCCGGTTTTGTAGCTCCCTTCACGAAGCCCTGTCAATGTTTTGTCCGGACATTCGGACCAGATCACGACAGCGCTTTCCGTATGCCCTGGTCCGGGTCTCACCGTTCCGCAGGGTCAGGCCTCGGTGTCGGTCCGACCCGGTTGCGCGCCGCTCGGCGCCGAGCGGCCGACCTGCACCACCTGCACCACCTGCACCACCTGCACCACCTGCACCACCTGCACCACGGCAGCGTCGCCGTCCGGCTCGAACAGATCGGGGTGCCGCGTCAAGGCGCCCCGCCGACGGTCCGGCGCGCGGCTTTGCCCCGGCTGTGTCACAAACGCCCCCTTCCTGTCACACATGTCGCGCGTGCACAGGTTTTCCGTCACACCCGGCACACAGGCCCTGCCTCGTGTCACCGAGCGTCGTTGACCCGGCACAGGCTTGTTGATCGCCAGCGCAGCGCCCGGCTCCCCCGGACGGCCGTCCACGGCTGCCGCCGTGGTGCGCGCGGGGAGGTGCATGTCATGACCGAACGAAAGCTCTGGTCCTACAAGGAGATCGCGGCACACATCCGGGTGCAGCCGGACACCGTGCGGTCCTACCGCAAGCACGGTCTGCTGCCGCCGCCCGACCATGTCGAGAGCGGCAAGCCCTACTGGTACGCCGACACGGTCCGGGCCTGGGTCGCCTCCAGGCCCGGCAACCGCGCACGAAGAGACGACTGACCTCTCGCGTCGGTCTGCGGGGGCGTCAGCGCCACGGCTCGATGACCGTCGCCCCCGCTCCTGGCGCCGTCCCCATCCCCGCAAGCGCGGCCGGGACCTCGTCCAGTGTGATCGTGGACGTCACCAGCAGGTCGGGGCGCAGCACACCACTGCGGACCAGCTCCAGCATCGGCGGGTAGCCGTGTGCGGCCATGCCGTGGCTGCCGAGGAGTTCAAGCTCCAGGGCGATGGCGCGGGCCATCGGGACGGGGGTCGTGCCGGTCGGAGAGGGCAGCAGGCCGACCTGGACGTGCCGGCCGCGGCGGCGCAGGCCGTTCACGGAGGCGGCGCAGGTGGCGGGTGAGCCGAGGGCGTCGAGGGAGAGGTGGGCGCCGCCGCCGGTCAGGTCGCGGACCGCCACCGCGGTGTCCGGCACCGCTGTCGCGTCCAGGCACTGCGCGGCCCCGAACCTCCGCGCCAGGTCCAGCGCTTGGGCCGATACGTCGACGGCCACGACCCGCGCTCCCGACGCCGCCGCGATCATCACCGCCGAGAGCCCGACCCCGCCGCAGCCGTGCACCGCGACCCACTCCCCCGCCGCGACCCGGCCCTGCCGCACCACCGCCCGGTACGCCGTGGCGAACCGGCAGCCGAGGGAGGCCGCCGTCGCGAAGGACATTTCCCCGGGGAGTGCCACGAGGTTCACGTCGGCGTGGTCCAGCGCCACGTACTGAGCGAAGGAGCCCCAGTGGGTGAAGCCGGGCTGGGTCTGGCGCTCGCACACCTGATGGTCGCCCGCCGCACAGGACGGGCAGGAGCCGCAGGCGCAGACGAACGGCACGGTGACCCGGTCGCCGGGCCGCCATCCGGTCACCCGGGCGCCCACCGCCTCGACGACACCGGCGAGTTCGTGCCCCGGCACATGCGGCAGTGCGATGTCCGGGTCGTGGCCCTGCCAGCCGTGCCAGTCGCTGCGGCACAGGCCGGTGGCCTCGACCCGCACGACGACCCCGTGCTCCGCGGGCTGCGGATCCGCGACCTCCCGCACCTCGGCCGTCTCCCCGTACCGCTCGAACACCACGGCCCGCATGGCCCACCGCCTTCTCGTTCATGTCCGGTTCGCGCATGTCCGGGATCCCGGAGTGCTCCTACCTTCCCGGGCGATCAAGCATGC
Organism: Streptomyces violaceus; assembly: GCF_036014075.1. NCBI lineage: Bacteria > Bacillati > Actinomycetota > Actinomycetes > Kitasatosporales > Streptomycetaceae > Streptomyces > Streptomyces violaceus. The sequence goes on along the minus strand of NZ_CP107911.1, from coordinate 5,770,190 downwards.
GACGCTCCGACCTTGTCTCTGGCCTCTTCCGTCTCCTTGGCCGGTCCTGGTTCGCCCTCGCTCAGGCCGAAACGCTCGTGGAAGCGGCGCAGCGGGCCCGGGGCCCACCAGGTGGCGCGGCCCGTGAGGCGCATGACCGCGGGGACCAGGAGGCTGCGGACGATCATCGCGTCCATCAGGACCGCCAGCGCGATCCCCAGGCCGAGCATTTTGGTGTTGGTCACCCGGGAGGTGCCGATCGCGACCATGACCACGGCCAGGATGACCGCCGCCGCGGTGATCAGCCCGCCCGTGCGCTGCAGGCCGTGCCGGACGGCCTGCTCGTGGTCGCCGGTGTGGTCGTACTCCTCCTTGATTCGGGAGAGCAGGAACACCCCGTAGTCCATGGACAGGCCGAAGGCCACACAGAACATCAGGACCGGCAGGGTCGTCTCTATGGAACCGGGACTGGTGAAGCCGAGCAGGCCGGACAGGTGGCCGTCCTGGAAGATCCAGACGACCGCGCCGAACATGGCCGTCAGACTGAGCGCGTTGAGCACGACCGCCTGGATCGGTATCAGCACGCTGCCCGTGAGGAGGAAGACCAGGAGCAGGGTGACGATGGTGATGAAGACCGCCGCGAGCGGCAGGCGCTCCCCTATGGCGTCCTTGGAGTCGACCAGGACGGCCGCCGCGCCGGTCACCTCGGTGTCGAAGGGGGCGCGGACCTCGCGCAGTTCACCGACCAGGCGCTGGGCCGGATCGTCGACCGCCTCGCCCTTCGGCAGCACCGTGAAGTAGGCGGAGTCGCCCTTCACCAGTGGCCCGTCGACCCGCTGCACATCAGGCAGTCCGGCGATCCGCTCCTTGTAGGCGTCGTACTGCGCCTCGGTCGCGCGGCCCTCGGCGAGCACTTCGAGGCCGCCGTCGGGGCTGCCGGGGAAGCCCTCCCGGATGTGCTGCTGCACGACGTGGGACTCGGAGGCCGAGGGCAGCTGACGGTCGTCGGCGGTGCCGAACTTCACGCCCAGGAAGGGCAGTCCGAGCAGGACGAGGGCGGCCGTGGTGCCCAGGGCGAAGAACGGGGCGCGGCGCATGACGAGCGTTGCCGTACGCGCCCAGGTTCTGCCCTCTTCCCCGGCGGGCTTCGGCCGGTGTCCGCGCCGGAGCACGCGGCGCAGGTCCAGGGCGTTGACCCGGTGCCCGAGCAGCGTCAGCGCCGCCGGGAGCAGGATCAGCGCGGCCGCCGCGGCCAGCAGCACCACGGCGATCCCGGCGTAGGCGAAGGACCGCAGGAAGTACTGCGGGAAGACCAGCATCGCGGCCAGGGACACGGCGACCGTGAGGGCGGAGAACAGCACCGTGCGGCCCGCGGTGCGCAGAGTGGTGCCGATCGCTGTCAAGGGCTCGGCGCCCGTGGACAGTTCCTCGCGGTAGCGGCGGACGATGAACAGCGCGTAGTCGACGGCGAGGCCGAGGCCGAGGGCCGTGGTGAGGTTGATCGCGAACACGGACACGTCGGTGAGTTCGGTGAGGCCGCGCAGGATCGCGTTGGTCCCGAGGATGGCGACGATGCCGATGCCGAGCGGCAGCAGGGCCGCGACCGCGCTGCCGAAGACCATCACCAGCAGCACGAGCGTCACCGGCAGGGCGATGAGCTCGGCCCGGGTCAGGTCCTCCTGAATGATCGTCTGCATCTCGTGCCGCACGGCGACCGGGCCGCCGACGGTGACCTCCACCGGGCCGTGCACGCCGCGGTACTGGGGTGCGATGCGCTCCAGGGTCTCGGCGGCGGTCTTCTCGTCGCCCGTGATGCGGGCGGCTATCAGCGCCTCGTGACCGTCCTCGGCGCGCAGGGCCGGGGTGCCGGACTGCCAGTAGGAGCCGATGCCGGTGACGCCCCGCTCGCTCGCCAGCCGCTCGGCGAGACGCTTGGCATGGGCGGCGACGGCCGGGTCGTCAACCGAGGCGTCGCCCGCGTCGACCAGGAGCAGCAAGTTGGGCTGGGAGCCGGGGAACTCGCGCTCCAGGGCCTTGGTCGCACGGGTGGACTCGGCGGCCGGATCCTCCCAGCCGCCGGCGCCGAGCCGGTCGGCGACGCCGCTGCCGGCCAGCACAGCGAGCGCGGTGAGCACCAGTGCCACCAGCAGCGACAGTCTGGGCCTCGCCGTTACGAAGCGGGTCCACCGTCCGACGCGTGGTGGTGTGTTGACTTCGGTCATCGTGCGGTGTCCCCTTCACCGTGACCCGTGTCCAGGCGCAGCCTGACAGCACGGAGCTGCCATAGACTGGCAAACACGAGAGATCGCTCGCATTTCTGTCCTAAGAATGCGAGCGACCGCTCGCGTTTGTCAATCGTGTGATGAGACCTGGGGATAGCGCGTGCCCGAGAAGACCGAGAAGACCGAGAAGCCCGGAACAGAGGGGACCGCGGTGACCGAGGACCGGCCGCGCCGTCGCCAGGCCCGCGGCGAGCGCCGGATCACCCAGCTGCTCGAGGCTGCCGCGACGGTCTTCTCCAACACCGGTTACACGGCCGCCAGCACCAACGCCATCGCCCGCGAGGCGGGCGTCTCACCGGGGACGCTGTACCAGTTCTTCCCGAACAAGGAAGCGATCGCGATCGAGCTGGGCAGTCGGCTCATGCACGAGATGCGGCAGTCGTACGACGAGGTCCTCGCCCCGATCGACCCCGCGGTGACGCCGGTCGAGGAGGTGATCGCCGGGACGGTCGACCGCTTCATCGAGTTCAACTGCCGCCACCCGGCCTTCTTCGCGCTGATGCACGGCCCCGACATCCCGGGGCGCATCGCCGAGGAGCACGACGCGCTGCACACCACGCTGGTCACCCGGGTCGAGACGTTCCTCGCCCCGTTCGTGCCCGACGCGCCCGCCCCCGCCGTCACCCGCACCGCCCGGATGTGCGTCGGCATCTACATGGCCGGCCTGGAGCTGATCCTGGCCCACGAAGGCGCCGAGCGGGAGGCGTACGTCCAGGAGTTGAAGGACGTCCTCCTTCGCTACCTGCGACCGCTGGTCGGGGACGTCGTGAAGTGATACCCCCTAGGGGTACAGTGGGATGGGTGCGGACCCCCCACAGGCCGCCACAGCCCCACATGCCTCGACGAGGAGTAACGACATGACCGCCCAGACCGACACCACGGGCCCCGTCACCACCGTCTACAAGGTGAGCGGCATGAGCTGCGGACACTGCGAGGGCGCGGTCTCCGGCGAGATCTCCGGGATCTCCGGCGTCAGCTCGGTGACGGCCGTCGCCTCGACCGGCGAGGTCACCGTCGTCTCCGCGGCCCCGCTCGAGGACGAGGCCGTACGCGCCGCCGTCGACGAGGCCGGCTTCGAGCTGGCCGGCAGGGCCTGACCCCGTCACCGAGTGCCGGGCCCCGGAGCCCGGGACGCCAGGCCTGAGACGCTCCAGACCTGGCACTCGTACCACGTACGGGCCGTACTGCCGCCGCCCCGGCCCGTACGGCCCGTTCCGCTTCCCGGGCACCCCGCCACCTCCTGGAGTGAAGGACATGACCAGCACCACCGCCCAGGCGCCGCCGGACCGCGAGCCGGCGGTCGCCGAGGTCGAGCTGCTCATCGGCGGGATGACCTGCGCCTCCTGCGCGGCCCGCGTCGAGAAGAAGCTCAACCGTATGGACGGCGTCACGGCCACGGTGAACTACGCGACGGAGAAGGCCAGGGTCAGCTACCCCGCGGGCACCGAGGTCGCCGATCTGATCGCCACCGTGGTGAAGACCGGGTACACCGCCGAGGAGCCCGCACCCGCGCCCGAGGAGGAAGCCGCAGCGGACGAGGACCCCGAGCTCTCGACCCTGCGCCGGCGCCTGGCCGTCTCCGCCGCCCTCGCGGTGCCCGTCGTCCTGCTGGCGATGATCCCGGCCCTCCAGTTCGACAACTGGCAGTGGCTCTCGCTCACCCTCGCCGCGCCGGTCGTCGTCTGGGGCGGACTGCCCTTCCACCGGGCCGCCTGGACGAACGCCCGGCACGGCGCCGCCACCATGGACACGCTGGTCGCCCTCGGCACGCTCGCCGCGTTCGGCTGGTCCCTCTGGGCGCTGTTCCTCGGCGACGCGGGCATGCCCGGCATGCGGCACCCCTTCGAACTCACGGTCTCGCGCGGCGACGGCGCCTCGCAGATCTACCTGGAGGTCGCCTCCGGCGTCACCGCCTTCATCCTGCTGGGCCGCTATCTGGAGGCCCGCTCCAAGCGCCGCGCCGGGGCCGCGCTCCGGGCGCTGCTGGAGCTGGGCACCAAGGACGTGGCCGTCCTGCGGGACGGGCGCGAGGTGCGGATCCCGGCGCAGCGGCTGGCGGTCGGCGACCGGTTCGTCGTACGGCCCGGCGAGAAGATCGCCACCGACGGCACGGTGGTCGAGGGAGCCTCCGCGGTGGACGCCTCGATGCTGACCGGTGAGTCGGTGCCGGTGGACGTGGCGGCCGGGGACACGGTCACCGGCGCGACGGTCAACGCCGGTGGCCGGCTCGTCGTCGAGGCCACCCGGGTCGGCGCCGACACCCAGCTCGCGCGGATGGCGAAGCTCGTGGAGGACGCGCAGAACGGCAAGGCCGAGGTGCAGCGGCTCGCCGACCGGATCTCCGGGATCTTCGTGCCGGTGGTGCTGCTGATCGCCGTCGCAACGGCCGGGGTGTGGCTCGGGCTGACCGGCGACGGTGTCGCCGCCTTCACCGCGGCCGTGGCGGTCCTGATCATCGCCTGCCCGTGCGCGCTGGGCCTGGCCACCCCGACCGCGCTGATGGTCGGCACGGGCCGCGGCGCCCAGCTCGGCATCCTCATCAAGGGCCCGGAGGTCCTGGAGTCCACGCGCCGGATCGACACGGTCGTCCTGGACAAGACCGGCACGGTCACCACGGGCCGGATGACCCTCCAGGAGGTGTACGTCGCCGAGGGTGCCGACGCGAAGGAGGTGCTGCGGCTCGCGGGCGCCGTCGAGCACGCCTCCGAGCACCCCGTCGCGCGGGCGATCGCGCTGGGCGCCGGGGAGCGGGCCGGACAGCTCCCGGACGTCGAGGGGTTCCGGAGCGTCCCCGGGCGGGGCGTACGCGGGCGTGTGGCGGGCCGTGAGGTCGCCGTGGGGCGGCTCTTCGACGACGTACCGCCGGAGCTGGCCCGCGCGCGGGACGAGGCCGAGCGGGCCGGGCGTACGGCCGTCGTGGCCGGCTGGGACGGAACGGCGCGGGCCGTGCTGGCCGTGGCGGACGCGGTCAAGGAGAGCAGCGCCGAGGCGGTGCGCGAGCTGCGCGCGCTGGGGCTCACGCCGGTGCTGCTGACCGGGGACAACCGGGCGGTGGCCGAGGCGGTGGCGAAGGCCGTCGGGATCGACCAGGTGGTCGCGGAGGTCCTGCCCGAGGACAAGGTCGACGCCGTACGGCGGCTGCGGGCCGAGGGGCGGGTCGTCGCCATGGTGGGCGACGGCGTCAACGACGCGGCCGCGCTCGCCACCGCCGATCTGGGCCTGGCCATGGGCACCGGCACGGACGCGGCGATCGAGGCGGGCGATCTGACGCTGGTGCGCGGCGACCTGCGGGTGGCCGCGGACGCGATCCGGCTGTCGCGCCGGACGCTGGCCACGATCAACGGCAATCTCGTGTGGGCCTTCGGCTACAACGTGGCCGCGCTGCCGCTGGCCGCCGCGGGGCTGCTGAACCCGATGATCGCGGGGGCCGCGATGGCCTTCTCATCGGTCTTCGTCGTCACGAACAGTCTGCGGCTCCGGACATTCCGGTGAAGTCCCCTGAATTCGCCCTAAGTTCGCGGCGAACCTGATATGAGCCCCTCTGGAGTCCCGGGCCCGGCTCACATAAGCTCTTCACAAGGCTCGCGCATCATCCTTACGCTTGAGTCCCGGACGGCATTTCCGGGCTCTTGCGCAGCTAACGGACATATGCAAGAGACGCAGATCACAGTGATGTGAACGTAACCATCGAAGGGGTTCGAAGGTCTAAGTTGACGATGTCAGGGAGCGTCTTGGGGGGCGTGACCTGACATCTGGAGATGTCTTGGGGGACTTCTCCAGAGATGCGTTGCCGGGACACGCACACCGGGAAGCTTTGAGCGGCCCTCCCGGACGTGCGCTGTCCCGGCAGATCGCACACGACAGAGGCATGACGAGTTTTGCTCGTTGTGCTCGCAGCGATTCAGGCGCTGTCCTCACAGACGCCCGGCCGGATCCCGTGGGGGGAATCCGCACCGGGACTGGGAAGGCGCCCTGGCCGTCGGCCCGTGGGGGGACTGACGTTCCGGGGCGCCTTCTTCATTGCGTAAGAAATCACGTAAGAGATCACGTAAGAGATCTCCTCCCCGCAGCCTCACGCGAAGAACACGCGGGAGACCACACGAGGGATCACACGAGAGCCCCCGCATCCGGATGTCGGATGCGGGGGCTCGTGCGGTACTACGCTCAGCGGGCCTCGACGGGAACGAAGTCGCGCTCGACCACGCCCGTGTAGATCTGGCGCGGGCGGCCGATGCGGGAGCCCGGCTCCTTGATCATCTCGTGCCACTGGGCGATCCAGCCCGGCAGCCGGCCGAGGGCGAACAGGACCGTGAACATCTCGGTCGGGAAGCCCATGGCCCGGTAGATCAGACCGGTGTAGAAGTCGACGTTCGGGTAGAGGCTGCGCGAGACGAAGTAGTCGTCGGAGAGCGCGTGCTCCTCCAGCTTCAGCGCGATGTCCAGCAGCTCGTCGGACTTGCCGAGCGCGGACAGCACGTCGTGCGCGGCGGCCTTGATGATCTTGGCGCGCGGGTCGAAGTTCTTGTAGACCCGGTGGCCGAAGCCCATCAGGCGGACGCCGTCCTCCTTGTTCTTCACCTTGCGGATGAAGGTGTCGACGTCGCCGCCGGAGTCGCGGATGCCCTCCAGCATCTCCAGCACCGACTGGTTGGCGCCGCCGTGCAGCGGGCCCCACAGGGCGTTGATGCCGGCGGAGATCGAGGCGAACATGTTCGCCTGCGAGGAGCCGACGAGGCGGACCGTGGACGTCGAACAGTTCTGCTCGTGGTCCGCGTGCAGGATCAGCAGCTTGTCGAGCGCGGAGACCACGGTCGGGTCCAGGTCGTACTCCTGCGCGGGGACCGAGAAGGTCATGCGGAGGAAGTTCTCGACGTAACCGAGGTCGTTGCGCGGGTAGACGAACGGGTGACCGATCGACTTCTTGTACGCGTACGCCGCGATCGTCGGGAGCTTGGCGAGCAGGCGGGTCGTGGAGAGGTTCCGCTGGCGCTCGTCGAACGGGTTGTGGCTGTCCTGGTAGAACGTGGACAGCGCCGAGACGACCGAGGACAGCATGGCCATCGGGTGGGCGTCACGCGGGAAGCCCTTGTAGAAGTTCTTGACGTCCTCGTGCAGCAGGGTGTGCTGCGTGATGTCGTTCTGGAACGTCGAGAGCTCGTCGACGGTCGGCAGCTCGCCGTTGATCAGCAGGTAGGCGACCTCCAGGAAGGTGGAGCGCTCGGCCAGCTGCTCGATCGGGTAGCCGCGGTACCGCAGGATGCCCGCTTCGCCGTCCAGGTAGGTAATGGCGGATTTGTACGCGGCGGTGTTGCCGTAACCGCTGTCCAGTGTCACCAGACCGGTCTGGGCACGGAGCTTCCCGATGTCGAAGCCCTTGTCCCCGACGGTGCTGTCGATCACCGGGTAGGTGTACTCGCCGTCGCCGTACCGCAGTACTACAGAGTTGTCGCTCACGTCTTCCCTCACCGACGTTGTGCCTCATCTTCGAGGTTGCCCTGACTGTCTCTACCATCCCCCACTTGGCTCAGGAGAGTGCACTCGGGGTCGACCATCGGGCCTATTGACGGCACTGAGTGCCGCCAACTTGCTCATCCTGCCCCCTGTGTTCCCCATCCGGAAGCCTCTGTGACCTTCACGACTCATTTGATCGATCATCTTTTCGCGATCCGTGCGATCCGAGCCGGAAATCGAGTGCCGTGCACCGCCGGCCCGCCGACACCGTGCGCACCGCCTGGCCGATCGCCTTGCGCGAACCGACGAGGACGACCAGCCGCTTGGCCCGGGTGACCGCGGTGTACAGCAGGTTCCGCTGGAGCATCATCCAGGCGCCCGTGGTGACCGGGATGACGACCGCCGGATACTCGCTGCCCTGGGAGCGGTGGATCGTCACGGCGTACGCGTGCGCCAGCTCGTCGAGCTCGTCGAAGTCGTACGGAACCTCCTCGTCCTCGTCCGTCAGCACGGTCAGCCGCTGGTCGACCGGGTCGAGCGAGGTCACCACGCCCACGGTGCCGTTGAAGACGCCGTTCTCGCCCTTCTCGTAATTGTTGCGAATCTGGGTGACTTTGTCCCCGACCCGGAAGACCCGGCCGCCGAACCGCTTCTCGTTCACGTCGGGGCGGCCGGGGGTGATGGCCTGCTGGAGCAGACCGTTCAGGGTGCCCGCGCCCGCCGGGCCCCGGTGCATGGGGGCGAGCACTTGGACGTCTCGGCGCGGGTCCAGCCCGAACTTGGCGGGGATACGACGCGCCGCCACGTCCACGGTGAGCCGCCCGGCGGCCTCCGTGTCGTCCTCGACGAAGAGGAAGAAGTCCTTCATGCCGTCGGTGACCGGGTGTTGGCCGGCGTTGATCCGGTGGGCGTTCGTCACCACGCCCGACTGCTGCGCCTGCCGGAAGACCCGGGTCAGGCGGACGGCGGGGATCGGTCCCCCTTCGGCGAGCAGGTCCCGCAGCACCTCCCCCGCACCCACGCTCGGCAACTGGTCCACGTCGCCGACGAACAGCAGATGCGCGCCCGGGGGCACAGCTTTCACGAGCTTGTTGGCGAGGAGCAGGTCCAGCATGGACGCCTCGTCGACCACCACCAGGTCGGCGTCCAGCGGACGGTCCCGGTCGTAGGCCGCGTCGCCGCCGGGTTTCAGCTCCAGCAGGCGGTGGACCGTGGAGGCCTCGGCGCCGGTGAGCTCGGACAGGCGCTTGGCGGCCCGGCCGGTCGGGGCGGCGAGCACGACCTTCGCCTTCCTGGCGCGGGCCAGCTCCACGATCGAGCGGACCGTGAAGGACTTGCCGCAGCCGGGGCCGCCGGTGAGGACGGCGACCTTCTCGGTCAGGGCCAGCTTGACGGCGGCCTCCTGCTCCGGGGCGAGGTCGGCACCCGTGCGCGCCTTGAGCCAGGTGAGGGCCTTGTCCCAGGCCACCGCACGGAAGCCCGGCATCCGGTCCTCCTCGGTGCGCAGCAGGCGCAGCAGCTGGGCGGAGAGGGAGAGTTCGGCGCGGTGGAAGGGCACGAGGTAGATGGCGGTGACCGGCTCCCCTCCGTCCGGCCCCGGAACCTTCTCCCGTACGACGCCGGGCTCCTCGCCGCCCTCCCCCGGCTCGGCCAGCTCGGCCAGGCACTCGATGACCAGGCCCGTGTCGACCTGGAGGAGCTTGACCGCGTCCTTGATCAGCTGTTCCTCGGGGAGGAAGCAGTGGCCCTGGTCGGTGGACTGCGACAGCGCGTACTGCAGGCCCGCCTTGACGCGCTCCGGGCTGTCGTGCGGGATGCCGACGGACTGGGCGATCTTGTCGGCGGTGAGGAAGCCGATGCCCCAGACGTCGGACGCGAGCCGGTAGGGCTGGTTCTTCACGACGGAGATGGAGGCGTCGCCGTACTTCTTGTAGATGCGCACGGCGATGGACGTGGACACCTCGACGGTCTGGAGGAAGAGCATGACCTCCTTGATGGCCTTCTGTTCCTCCCAGGCGTCGGCGATCTTCTTCGTCCGCTTGGGTCCGAGGCCCGGGACCTCGATCAGCCGCTTGGGCTCCTCCTCGATGATCTGGAGGGTGTCCAGCCCGAAGTGCTGAGTGATCCGGTCGGCGAAGACCGGGCCGATGCCCTTGACCAGACCTGAGCCGAGGTAGCGGCGGATGCCCTGGACGGTGGCCGGCAGGACGGTCGTGTAGTTCTCCACGTGGAACTGCTTGCCGTACTGCTGATGCGACCCCCAACGGCCCTCCATGCGCAGGGACTCGCCGACCTGGGCACCGAGCAGCGCGCCCACGACCGTGAGCAGGTCGCCGCCGCCTCTGCCGGTGTCGACCCGGGCGACCGTGTAGCCGTTCTCCTCGTTGGCGTAGGTGATGCGCTCGAGTACGCCTTCCAGCGTGGCCAGTCGCCGCTCGCCCTGATCGGTCATGAGGGGACCGTACCGCCCGGGTAGGACAACGCCCTTGAATAAAGCGACCGATCAGTATGCGGGCAGCCGGTCTTCTTTCACGGTGAATTCACAACAACAGCCCGAAGCTTTACAGTTCAAGCATCGTGGCTGTCCTTTTCGGCTGCCATTCCCGTGGGAGAATTCAGGCTTGATTCGCAGTGAATTGAGGAACGATGTCACCTCAGGCCCAGAGCGTCGCCCTGTGGATCCTGGCCCTGGCCGTCAACACGACGGCGGCGCTCGCCGGGATCGTGTGGGGCTGGACAGCGTTCACACAGTTCCTGGTACCGGCGTTCGGGTCGGTGGTGGGGGCGTCGCTGGTCAGTTACAGCTTGCGGCGTTGAGGTGCCCGTCCTTGAGGGCGGTCACGAAGGCGGCCCAGCCGCTGGTGGAGAAGGTCAAGGTGGGGCCGGGGATGGTTTTGCTGTCTCGGACGGGGATGTCGGGGTGGCCGTGGGCTACTTCCAGGCATTCACCTTGGTCGCCGCCGCTGTAGCTGGACTTGTACCACTTGGTGATGGTGCGCTCATTGGTGACCATGCGCGTGTTCCTCCGCTGCCGCCCTGACTAGGGACAGTGACTCCTGCTGCGACAACGCGTCGCTCAGGGCCAGAGCGTAAGCGGTCTGACAGGCGCTCACCAGGGCGGGATCGTCCATCAAGTTCCCGGTCTGGAAGCCCTCGACATAGGCCACCGGGGCCGAGTCCTCGAATGTCATGAGCGTGAGCAGACTCTGCATGAGCGCGTGCGCCCCCACGCCGTAGGGATGGACGTGCAAGCGCAGTCGCCCTGACTCGGCCATGTCCGCAATCTTGTGCAACTGCTCGGCCATGACCTGCGGCCCGCCCACACAACGTCGAAGAACCGCCTCGTCAAGCAGTGTCCAGACCACGGGCTGCGCCGGCCCGTCAAGGATTCGGCGACGCTTTGTTCGGATGACAACGAGCTCGTCAAGTTCCTCGGGCGTGTGATTCGGTCGGTACGCACGGAAGAGAGCGCGCGCGTAGTCGTCGGTCTGTAGCACTCCTGGGACCAGCGAGAGCGCGAACTGCTGGATCAGCAGGGCCAGTTGCTCAAGCTCGGCCACGGCGGCGAAGTGATCGGTGTATTTCGACTCCAGATCCTCCAGCCACCTCGCAAAGAACCCGTCCGTCCCCAGCGCCCGGTCGATCCGCAGCGCGTCATCCGGCTTCGGAAGGCGCCTCCCGGCCTCGAAGTGGCTGATCAGCGTGGGCGAGCACACGACCTGGTCACCCAGTTCCTCCTGGGTAAGGCCGACGGCTGCCCGCCGCAGCCGCAGTTCCTCTCCGTACTTCTGACGCGGCGTTCGAAGGGCGCGGCGTTCGTCCATGCGGCCACCTCCTCTTCTTGACAAGCGCGATGTCAAGCTCCGACCCCTGGCAGCGTAGCGAGGGCCGACCCCACTCTGTGAGTGATTCACCACAGAACGCAGTCACCGCAGGTGGGAAGGCCGACAGACATGACAGACCTCATCGCCCGGCTCCTCGAGCCGCTCCTCCGCATCCTGTTCCCCCCTCGCGGGCGGCGACGGCGATCGCCGGCACCGGCCCCGTGCCCGTACTGCCACGACGGCGTCAGGGTCACGACCGCCCGCCGCCCCGCGGAGCGACCACTGCGTGGTGAGGACAACCGGCTGGTCCGCCCCTATCTGACGGCGGAGGCAAGCGCATGACCGATGGAACGCGCGAACACGCTTCGGTAGGGCGCCTGTTGCCGTGGACCGGTGCCGACGGGAGGCCGTGCTATCTCGTGGGCGACGGAACCGGTTACGTCTCACGCCTCGCCGACGAGATCGAGGACGTGCAGCTCGGCATGGCGGACGACCTGCTCGGGCACGCCGAGGAACTCCTCGCGGAGCGGCGGGTGACGAGTGTGGAAGTGCACTACCTGGCCCTGCGGCTCACCGAGTGCCTGCGGGACGTCAGGCGGATCGCGGAGAGCAGGGGGACACGGCTCACACAGAACCCGAGGCTCAACCACCGGCCCCCGCCAGGAAGCCGGTGATGAGACGGCCCGATTCCGCCGGAGCGGCATGAGGCAAGGCGTGGTGGGACACGTCCGGCAGCGTGACCGTCGTGACGTGCGGCAGGAGCGCCTCGGCGCCGGCGGCCACCTTGGCGGGGACGCCGCGCGGCAGCGCCGCTCACGTCCCCGACGGCCGCGGCTGCTCCGGCGGAACCGAGCTCTCGGCAACCGCCATCCACTGGTCCAGGTCGGTCTGGGTGAACTCTGCCCACGGTGGGATTCCGGGGAGCTGGCGGAGGAAGTCGTAGGCCTCGGGGATCTGGGCTCCGCGGAGGACCGGGCAGTGGCAGCCGGCGATGACCTCGGCGTTCAGGTGTTGGAAGTCGGTGACGACCGTCCCGAACTTCTGGGCGTCCAGCAGGGCGACCCAGGGGGAGACCAGGCTTCCGCCGAAGAACTGGCCGTCGCGGAATTCGTCAGGCGACAGCGCCGCGATTTCGGGCATAGGGGTCGGCACGTTCGTGGCGAAGGTGTCTACGGCCCACAGGACGCCGGCCTTCGAGTCGAAGAGGGCTCGGGTCGTGGGGTTGTCGTACAGGGGCGGTCGCTTGGCGACCAGGGTGCGATCGCCCGCGTCGATCGTGTCGCCGTCGGTCATGAAGCGGCACCGGTTGATGGGAGTCTCCCACTCCTCGGCCATGCGGCCGAGGGAGAACCATGTCGTCAGCAGGGTCGCGTTCGGGCATTCCGCGAGGACCGCCAGGAGGTTGCCGGCGTGGTCGCGGTCGTCGTGGGTGAGGAAGATCCACCGTACGTCCAGGGGATCCACGATGGACCAGGCCGCCTCCAGCCACTGGGAGCGCACCGCGGGCGCCCCGGTGTCCACGAGGACCGGTTCGGTTCCCCGGATCACCATCGAGTTCATCGGGAAGTGGCCGACCGGCGGGGCCTCAAGGGCCCACGGGATGACGAACGTCTCCTCGGCGATCTTGTACGGCTGCAGAAGGTCGAAACTCTCCATGGTTGTCATCGCTGCTCTCCCTAGGACGGGGCCGCCGCAGCGTCCATGAATCCAGTGCAGCCCCGTGCCGGGCTGTCGTCAAACGCAGAACTCGTGACGGTCGGCTTCGGTGGGCGACGAGGGGTGTGCGGTCGGTGCCGGCCGGTCCCGGGCCGTGCTCGGGCAGGCGGCCGTCAACACCCCTGGGCGCTGTGCGGGACTTTTAAAACCACCCCCTAGGTGTGGTTGCGCCGGCGGCTCAGCGGCTGGGGAAACGCCTCACTTCCTCCAGAACAGGTGATGCGTCACCCCGCTGGGGCTCGGCACCACATCGCAGTGGAAGCGGTCGAGGAGTTCCTCGGGCGACTCCCAGAGCCGTGAGCCGGATCCGAGTTTCACCCCCGGCGAGACCGCCACGTGCAGCGTGTCGACCAGGTCGGCTTCGAGGAACTCCCGGATGACCTTGGCACCGCCGCCGAGTCGGACGTCCTTGCCCCGCGCCGCCTCCCGCGCCTGCGCGAGGACGTCGGCAGGGTCGCCACCGACGAAGTGGAACGTGGTGTCGGAGAGCGTGAACGAGGGTCGCGGGTGATGGGTCATCACGAACACCGGCGTGTGGAACGGGGGTTCCTCGCCCCACCAGCCCTGCCACTCGTGGTCCTGCCAGGGGCCGCGCTGGGGACCGAACTTGTTGCGGCCCATGATCTCGGCGCCGATGTTGTGTGCGAAGTCGCGCGTGAGGTAGTCGTCGAGACCGCGGCTGCCGCCGGGGTCGGTGCGGTTCGGCCAGCTCGCCGTGGCACCGGCCCACGCGAACATGGTCCCGGGGTCGGCGTGGCCGAACGGCCGTTCAAGGCTCTGGTTCTCACCGGCGCCGAATCCGTCGCTCGAGACGTTGAAGTTCTGCACGCGCAGCAGCTGAGGCACGAGGCTCCTCCTGTGGTCGATGAGGGGTGGACCGCCGCGGCCGGCGGAACTCATCGGTCCTCGGGGATTCCCCTTCTCGTTTCACCCGGACTGTGCCACCACGTGCTCGATCACCTGCTTGAAGTCGTCGGTCGGGGAGAACTCCACCAGCTCGCTGTCCTCCAGGGCCAGCGGGACATGCCCGGGCGGCCAGTAGTACGCCTGTCCCGCCTCGTACTCCTCCTCGCCGGATGCCGTACGCATCCTGATCCGGCCCTTCAGCAGGTAGCCCCAGTGGGGGCACTGGCACGCGTCGTCGGGCAGGCCCTTGAGGGCCGGGCCCATGTCCGTGCCCTGGGGCAGGCTGATGTAGCCCACCGACATGCCGCCCCCGATCGGCAAGCTGCGCAGCTCCACTCCATCGCCTTCGAGGGCGACGGGTACGTCGTTCCGGGTCGCCGCCGTCATGACTCCTCCGCTCCGGCCGCATGGGCCTCAAGAGAACGACTCCGTGCTTCCAGCGTGAACCGCACGCGAGCTCCCCGCGACATCACGATCCGGTTGCGACCCGCCGCCGGGGTCTTGATTTACCGCCGTGTAATCGATTCCATCCACCCGTCGATGTAATCGATTCCACGAACCCATGGCGGGTTCCGTTTCCACAAGGAGGTGGAGCGGCGGTGGCCAGCATCAAGGACGTCGCTGCCGAGGCCGGCGTCTCCGTCGCCACGGTCTCGCGCGTCCTGAACGACCACCCGTCGGTCAGCGCCGACGCACGCGCACGCGTGCTGTCCGCCGTCGGGGCCCTGGGCTACCGCCCGAACGCCGTCGCCCGCTCCCTGCGCACCGACCAGACCCACACCCTCGGCCTGGTCATCAGCGACGTGATGAACCCGTACTTCACCGAACTGGCCCGCTCCGTCGAGGAGGAGGCCCGCGCGCTCGGCTACAGCGTCATCATCGGCAACGCCGACGAGCGGCCCGACCTCCAGGACCACCACGTACGGAACCTGCTGGACCGGCGCATCGACGGGCTGCTCGTCTCCCCCACAGACGGAGGCTCGCCGCTGATGCTGGACGCCGCGCGGGCCGGGACACCCATGGTGTTCGTGGACCGGTGGATCCCGGGCGTGGACGTGCCGGTGGTGCGGGCGGACGGCCGGACCGCCGTACGGGATCTCGTGGCGCATCTGCACGGGCTCGGGCACCGGCGGCTCGCGATCATCGCGGGACCGGCGGCGACCACGACCGGCCGGGAGCGCGTGGAGGCGTTCCGGGAGGCGCTCGGCGCGTACGGCCTCGAACTCCCCGACGCCTACATAGGGCAGGGCGACTTCCAGGCCGAGAGCGGGCGCCGGGTCACCGAGGGATTCCTCGACCTGGCCGAGCCGCCCGAGGTCGTGTTCGCGGCCGACAACCTGATGGCGCTCGGCGCGCTGGACGCCGTACGCGCGCGTGGCGTGCGCGTACCGGACGACATCGCGCTGGCCGCCTTCGACGACATCCCGTGGTTCGTGCACACCGATCCGCCGGTCACCGCGATCGCCCAGCCGACCGGTGAGCTGGGGCGTGCCGCCGTGCGCGCGCTGGTCGCCCGGATCGAGGGCCGGCCCGGGGAGTCCGTCACCCTTCCCGCCCGGCTCGTCGTACGCCGCTCGTGCGGCGAGCCGTACCCGGCCTCCCCGGAGCCGGACCCTGCACAGGCCCCCGCTGTGCAGCACCCCGCCAAGAACAGGAGCCACACGTGAGCAACGCGGACGAGTTGCTGCGCATCGAGGGCATACGGAAGACCTTCCCGGGTGTGGTCGCGCTGGACGGCGTGGACTTCGACCTGCGCCGGGGCGAGGTGCATGTGCTGCTCGGTGAGAACGGCGCGGGCAAGAGCACCCTCATCAAGATGCTCTCCGGCGCCTACACGCCCGACGCCGGGCGCATCCTGGTCGGCGGCGAGGAGAGGCGCATCCAGGGTGCGCAGGACTCCGAGCGGCTCGGGATCGCCACCATCTACCAGGAGTTCAACCTCGTACCCGATCTGACGGTCGCCGAGAACATCTTCCTGGGGCGCCAGCCGCGCCGGTTCGGGATGATCGACCGCAAGCGGATGGAGGCAGACGCCGAGGTCCTCCTCGCGCGCGTGGGCGTGAACGTGTCGCCCCGCGCGCGGGTGCGGGACCTCGGTATCGCGCGCCTTCAGATGGTCGAGATCGCCAAGGCGCTGAGCCTGGACGCGCGCGTGCTGATCATGGACGAGCCGACCGCCGTGCTCACCTCCGAGGAGGTCGAGAAGCTCTTCGCGATCGTGCGCAAGCTGCGCGAGGACGGTGTCGGGATCGTCTTCATCACGCACCACCTGGAGGAGATCGCCGCCCTGGGCGACCGGGTCACGGTCATCCGGGACGGGAAGAGCGTCGGGCAGGTGCCCGCCACCACGCCCGAGGACGAGCTCGTACGGCTCATGGTGGGGCGGTCGATCGAGCAGCAGTACCCGCGTGAGCGGGCCGATCGCGGTTCCGCGTTGCTGTCCGTCGAGGGACTCACCCGGAACGGGGTCTTCCACGACGTCAGCTTCGCGGTGCACGCCGGGGAGGTCGTCGGTATCGCCGGGCTCGTGGGCGCCGGTCGTACCGAGGTCGTGCGGGCGGTCTTCGGGGCCGATCCGTACGACAAGGGAGCCGTGAAGGTCTCCGGGGCCGCCCTGAAGGGTCACGACGTCAACGCCGCCATGACCGCCGGCATCGGCCTCATCCCCGAGGACCGCAAGGGCCAGGGCCTGGTGCTGGACGCCTCGGTCGAGGAGAACCTCGGCCTGGTGACGCTGCGGTCGGCCACCCGCGCGGGGCTCGTCGACCTCAAGGGGCAGCGGGAGGCCGCCGCCCGGATCGCCGGGCAGCTCGGCGTACGGATGGCCGGACTCGGCCAGCACGTGCGCACGCTGTCCGGCGGCAACCAGCAGAAGGTCGTGATCGGCAAGTGGCTGCTCGCCGACACCAAGGTGCTGATCCTCGACGAGCCGACGCGCGGTATCGACGTCGGCGCCAAGGTCGAGATCTACCAGCTCGTCAACGAACTGACGGCGGCCGGTGCCGCCGTACTCATGATCTCCAGCGATCTGCCCGAGGTGCTCGGCATGAGCGACCGGGTGCTGGTGATGGCCCAGGGCCGGATCGCGGGCGAACTCTCCTCCGACGAGGCCACCCAGGACGCCGTGATGGCGCTCGCCGTAAGCAACCCCAGCACTGACAAGGAGGCCTCCCGTGGCCACTGACACGCTCAAGAGCACGACGGACGCGGGAGCCGCCTCGGGAGGCCTGCGCCGCCTGCTGCTCGACAACGGCGCGCTCACCGCGCTCATCGTCCTCGTCATCGCGATGTCGGCGCTGTCCGGCGACTTCCTGACGACGGACAACCTCCTGAACGTCGGCGTCCAGGCGGCCGTCACCGCCATCCTCGCCTTCGGCGTGACCTTCGTGATCGTCTCGGCGGGCATCGACCTGTCGGTCGGCTCCGTCGCCGCGCTGTCGGCCACGGTGCTCGCGTGGACCGCGACCTCGGCGGGCGTCCCCGTCTTCGTCGCCGTCCTGCTGGCCATAGCCACCGGTATCGCCTGCGGCCTGGTCAACGGCATCCTGATCTCCTACGGCAAGCTGCCGCCGTTCATCGCGACGCTGGCCATGCTGTCGGTGGCCCGCGGTCTGTCCCTCGTCATCTCCGAGGGCTCGCCGATCGCGCTGCCCGGCTCGGTCTCCCACCTCGGGGACACGCTCGGCGGCTGGCTGCCGGTGCCGGTGCTCGTCATGATCGTGATGGGGCTGATCGCGGCGTTCGTGCTCGGCCGTACCTACATCGGCCGCTCGATGTACGCGATCGGTGGCAACGAGGAGGCCGCGCGGCTGTCCGGCCTGCGCGTGAAGAAGCAGAAGCTCGCCATCTACGCCTTCTCCGGCGTCTTCGCCGCCGTCGCGGGCGTCGTCCTCGCCGCCCGGCTGTCCTCCGCACAGCCGCAGGCAGCCGACGGCTACGAGCTGGACGCCATCGCGGCGGTCGTCATCGGCGGCGCGTCCCTGGCCGGCGGCACGGGCAAGGCGTCCGGCACGCTGATCGGCGCACTGATCCTGGCCGTGCTGCGCAACGGGCTGAACTTGCTGAACGTGTCGGCGTTCTGGCAGCAGGTCGTCATCGGCGTCGTCATCGCGCTGGCGGTGCTGTTCGACACGCTGCGGCGCAAGGCGGGGGCCACTCCGGCGGCCGCCGGTACTTCTCAAGGAGGCAAGGGCAAGCAGGCGGCGACGTACGGGCTCGCGGCCGTCGTCACCGTCGCGATCGTCGGCGCCACGTCCTTCCTGCACAACGGCTCCTCCGCCACGAGCGCCCCGAAGATGGGCCTGTCGCTGTCCACCCTCAACAACCCCTTCTTCGTGCAGATCCGGGCGGGCGCCCAGGCCGAGGCGAAGAAGCTGGGCGTGGACCTGACCGTCACGGACGCGCAGAACGACGCCTCCCAGCAGGCCAACCAGCTGCAGAACTTCACCAGCTCGGGACTCGGCGCGATCATCGTCAACCCGGTGGACTCGGACGCGGCGAGCAACTCGGTGAAGGCCGCCGACAAGGCGAAGATCCCGGTCATCGCCGTCGACCGCGTCGTCAACAACGCCACGTTGGACACACTGGTCGCCTCCGACAACGTCGCCGGCGGTGAGCTCGCCGCCAAGTCGATCGGTGAGAAGCTCGGCGGCAAGGGCAAGATCGTGATCCTCCAGGGGCAGGCGGGCACCTCCGCCGCCCGCGAGCGCGCGCAGGGCTTCGCGAACGGCCTCAAGGCCTACCCGGGCATCCAGGTCGTCGCCCAGCAGCCCGCCGACTTCGACCGCACCAAGGGCCTCGACGTGATGTCGAACCTGCTCCAGGCCCACCCGGACGTCCAGGGCGTCATCGCCGCCAACGACGAGATGGCGCTCGGCGCGATCAAGGCCCTCGGCTCCAAGGCCGGCAAGTCGGTCTCCGTGGTCGGCTTCGACGGCACGCCTGACGGACTGAAGGCGGTCGAGGGCGGCACCCTGTACGCGTCCGTGGCGCAGCAGCCCTCACAGCTCGGGAAGATCGCCGTGGACAACGCCCTGAAGGCGCTCCAGGGCAAGAAGGTCGAGGAGACGGTGAAGGTGCCGGTGAAGGTGGTCACGAAGGAGAACGTGGCCGGCTTCAGCGGCTGACATCGGGGAACGGCCGGGCGGCGCCCAGCTCATGGGGCCGCCCGGCACTGTCACTCACGTGGGGAGACAACTCATGTACGACTACGACCTCCTGGTCGTGGGGTCGGCCAACGCCGACCTGGTGATCGGTGTCGAGCGCCGGCCCGGTGCCGGCGAGACCGTGCTCGGCTCCGATCTGGCCGTCCACCCGGGCGGCAAGGGCGCGAACCAGGCGGTCGCGGCCGCCCGGCTGGGGGCCCGCACGGCTCTGCTGGCCCGGGTCGGCGACGACGCGCACGGCCGTCTGCTGCTGGAGTCGCAGCGGGAGGCCGGTGTCGACACGGTGGGTGTCCTGGTGGGCGGCGCGCCGACCGGGGTCGCTCTGATCACGGTCGACCCGTCCGGGGACAACAGCATCGTCGTCTCGCCGGGCGCCAACGGCCGGCTGGCCCCGGAGGACGTGAGCGCCGCCGGGTGCCTCTTCCAGGGCTCCCGGGTGGTGTCGGCGCAGCTGGAGATTCCGCTGGAGACGGTGGCGGCGGTCGTACGGAACCTGGCTCCGGACAGCCGTTTCGTACTGAACCCGTCGCCGCCGCGCCCGCTCCCTTCGGAGGTGCTGGCGGCCTGCGACCCGCTGATCGTCAACGAGCACGAGGCGAAGGTGATCCTGGGTTCGGCCGCGGTGGGGGACAGCCCGGAGGACTGGGCCCGGATACTGCTCGCGAAGGGCCCGCGGTCGGTGGTGGTGACGCTGGGCGCGGAGGGTGCGCTGGTGGCGTCGTCGGAGGGGGTCTCCCGGGTCCCGTCCGTGAAGGTGAGCGCCGTGGACACGACCGGCGCGGGAGACGCGTTCACCGCCGCGCTGGCCTTCCGGCTGGGGGCGGGCGCGTCCCTGGCGGAGGCGGCGGCGTACGCGGCGCGGGTCGGCGCGGCGACCGTGACGAAGGAGGGCGCGCAGGCGTCCTTCCCGACGGCGGCGGAGGTCGCTCAGCAGTGCTGTGCTGACCCGGGGGACAACCCCCGGACCCCCGGCCGACGGGCGGGCAGCACCCGCGCATCGGGTTCGCAAGGTGGGTCCAAGTGAAGAAGGCCGGAATACTGAACCGTCACCTCGCCGGTGCGCTGGCCGAACTGGGCCACGGGGACGGGATGCTGGTGTGCGACGCGGGCATGCCCATCCCCGACGGCCCCCGGGTGGTGGATCTGGCCTTCCGGGCCGGGGTGCCGGCGTTCGCCGAGGTGCTGGAAGGGCTGCTGGCCGAGCTGGTGGTCGAAGGCGCGACGGCGGCGACGGAGGTACGGGAAGCGAACACGGCGGCTTCGCAGCTCCTGGACAGCCACTTCCCGTCGCTCACCCTCGTATCGCACGAGCGGCTCAAGGAGCTGTCGGCGGGTGCGCGGCTGGTCGTCCGCACGGGCGAGGCACGGCCGTACGCGAACGTGCTGCTGAGGTGCGGCGTCTTCTTCTGAGGAGTGCTCTTCTGAGGAGTCTCCTTCTGAGGCGGATTCTTCTGAGGCGGATTCTTCTGAGGCCGTGAACGGCCCCGAACGGTTTCGAGGGGGCCCGGTCCGTCGACCGGGCCCCCTCGGCCTTTCCCCTCCCGTCAGGAACCCCGCGATCCCCCCAGATCTCCCCCCCAGAAGTCCTGACGCCATGTACGACCCACGGAGGGCAGAAAAGGTTGCACGATCGGGTAAGAATTTCTTGCCGGATTCTTGAGAAGATCACCGCGCCGGTCGGGTCAGTACCCGGGTGAGGCCCCCGTCGTCCTCCTCGATGTCCCTGACGTGCGCGAATCCGATCCTGCGGAGGAGGTGCAGCGAGGCCGTGTTCCGCGCGTCCACGGTGGCGTGCACCTCGCTGAGCCCGAGCGTCCGGAACCCGTACGCCACGAGCGCCTCGGCCAGTTCCGTCCCCAGCCCGCTTCCCCATGCCTCGGGAGCCAGGGCGTAGACGATCTCGTGCCCCTCGGCCTCGTCCGTCCGCTTGATCTCCGCGTGCCCGACCAGCCGCCCGTCGCGCCGGACCGCCCACACGTCGAACAGGTCCTGGGCGTAGACCTTGGTGAAGATCCGCCCGAACAGGGCCCGGTCGTCCGCCTCGGGAGAAGGACCGTCCCCCATCCACCGGGACACCCGCGTGTCCTGGAACAGGGCGACGAAGCTCTCCTCGTCCTCCGGCGTGTAGGGGTCCAGGAGGAGGCGGGGGGTGCGCAGTGTCGGGGGCATGGGCGGGGACGCTAGCGAGGTGAGGGCGGGGCGGCAACGCGGTTTCCGCGGAACCGCCCCGTCACGCCGACTCGTTCAGCAACCTGCTCAGATGCTCGCTCCCGGCCCCCAGCAGTTCCGGCAGTGGCTGCGCCGTCTCGTACCAGCGCTTCTCGTACTCCCAGCACAGCCAGCCGTCCCAGCCGTGGCGGGAGAGGATCTCGACGCACTCGGCCAGGGGCAGGACGCCCGCGCCGAGGGGCAGGGGGGTCGTGTCGTCGGCGGAGGCGATGTCCTTGACCTGGACGTAGCCGAGGTGGGGGGAGAGCGCCGCGTAGGTCTCCGAGGGCTGTTCGCCGCCCAGCCAGGTGTGCATGACGTCCCAGAGCGCGCCCACCTGGCGGTGGCCGACGAGCCCGAGGACGCGCATCGCGTCGGCGGCGGTGCGGTGCGAGTCGTGGGTTTCCAGGAGGATGCGTACGCCCAGGTCGTTCGCGTACTCGGCGGCCGTGCCCAGCCGCCGGGCGGCCGTGGCGTCGGCCTCCTCGGGGGTCTGGACGTCCAGGTCGCCGCCGGGGAAGACCCGGATGTACGGGGCGCCGAGGTCGCGGGCCAGGTCGAGGAGGGTACGGATCTCGGCCAGGACGGGTTCGTCGTCGCCCGGCGCGGCGACGCGCGCGTATCCCGCCAGGCCCAGGATCTCTACGCCCGACCCCTTGAACTCGGCCGCGACCTCGGCCCGTTCGGCGGAGCCGAGGCCGGGGTGGACCGGTTCCTCGGGGTGGGTGCGCAGCTCCACACCGTGGTAGCCGTGCGCGGTCGCGAGCCGCAGGACGTCGGGCAGGGGCATGCCTGGGACACCGAGGGTGGAGAACGCCAGCTTCATGGTGACGGACCCTACCCGGCGCCCCCGCCCGCGACTCCCCTTCGTCGCTCCGGTGTTGCGTGAAGATCCAGTCGCCAGTCCTGGCCGGTCAGGTCCTGGCCGAAGGAGCGGTGCGGCTTCTCCGCGACCAGCACGAAGCCGTGGCGCTGGTAGATACGGCGGGCGGCGCCGAGGATGTCGTTGGTCCACAGGACCACCTCGCGGTAGCCGACCTCGCGGGCGAAGTCGACGAGGGCTCCCACCAGCCGGTCGCCGATGCCCAGGCCGCGTGCGTCCGGCTCGACGAGCAGCAGCCGGAGCCGGGCGGCCTCGGGCTGCTGCTCGTCCCGGACGCACATCACGCACCCCACCGGCCGCCCGTCCAGCTCGGCGATCCAGGTGCGCTCCAGATGCGGGTCGTGGTCCTCGCCGTAGTCCGCGACGATCCGGGCGACCAGGCCCTCGTAGTCGGCGTTGAATCCGTACTCGGCGGCGTACAGCGCGGCGTTGCGCTGCACGATCCAGCCGAGGTCGCCGGGGGCGGGCTCGCGCAGGACGACGTCTTCGGGGCGTGGGGCCCGGCCGTCGCCGAGAAGCGCCCGGACGGTGCGCAGTGCCTCCGCCAGCCGGGGCCGGTCCTCCGCCCGCACTGTGTCAAGCAGCGCTCCGACCGTCTCCCGCGCCCGCTCGTCGAGCAGCGCGGCGGCCTCGCGGCCGGGCGAGGTGAGCGTGATGCGGCGGCGCCGCGGATCTGTCTCGGAGGGGCCGCGCTCGACCAGCCCGTCCTCCTCGAACTTGTTCAGGATGCGGCTCAGGTACCCGGCGTCCAGGTGCAGCTGGGCCCGCAGGTCGGCGGCGTCCGTGCGCGGCGCGTGGGCGAGCTCGTAGAGCACGCGGGACTCGGTGAGGGTGTAGGGGGCGTAGAGGTGCCGGCCGTAGTCGAGCGCGCCGATGACGTTCGTGTAGAAGCGGTTGAAGGAGCGGATGTCCTGGACGGTCATGGCCACGACCCCCGAATGGTTGACTCAGTCAGAGATTCCGTGGGGTCGAGCCTAGACGTCCAGGACAGCCGGGGCTAGACCGCGGTGGCCGGCCGGTAGACGCACACCTGCGCGCCGGTCTTGGCGGTGGTCGTCGAGACCAGCTCCATCGGGCGCTTGCCACCGTCGGCGGGAAAGATCGTCTTGCCGCCGCCCAGAAGCACCGGCATGACGATGAGCTGGAGCTCATCGACCAGGCCCTCGGACAGGAGCGTGCGCACGAGCGTCGGGCTGCCCATCATCGCGAGGTCGCCGCCCTCGGCCTCGTGCAGCTCCCGGATGCGCGCGACGGCCTGGCCGCCGGGGATGAGCGAGGTGTTGTTCCAGGTGAGGTCGGCCTCGCCGAGGGTGCTGGAGACGACGTACTTCTTGAGGGAGTTCATCCGGTCGGCGAACGGGTCCCCGGCCCGCTCGGGCCAGGCCCCCGCCATCGTCTGCCACGTACGCCGCCCGAACAGCAACGCCTCGGCACTGCCGAGACCCGCGTCGAAGGCGCCGCCCAGCACCTCCTCGTCGAAGTACGGGTGCGACCAGCCGCCGTGCGCGAAGCCCCCGTCGGTGTCCTCCTGCGGCCCGCCGGGCGCCTGTACGACGCCGTCCAGGCTGATGAACTCGGTGATCACGATGCGCATGAGGTCTTCTCCAGTACGTCGTCTGGCGTGCATTACGGGAATGCAGACCACGAGGCGGTGCAGAACTCATCGGTTCTTGGTAATCGTCCAACAGTCACGCAGCCCGCGCAGGGTCTCGGCATGCCCAGACGTTACGGAGCTCGGGACGAACCAGCGAGACTCTCGAGGTCCCCCCATGGAACGTGCTGAGGCGCAGGGTGGAGTGGACAACGAACACCGATCCCGGACAGAGCGATCTCAGGGAGAGGAGTCGGACCCGCCACCACCGCCGACGGCGCCACCGGCCGACCGGATCAGGACGCGGGCCTCGTCCTCCAGGCGACGGGTGATCGGCTCGTCCCTGATGCCGTGGTCACCGAGTTGTACGGCCAGACGACCGAAGTAGCCCGAGGCGCTGAGGACGTGGCGCGTCACGTCGACCACAGTCCCGCCGCGCAGATCCTCTCGGGCGCGACGGGTGTCGTCCAGGACACGGCCGATCTGTGCTTCTACCTCGTTCCGGATGTCGTCCTGCAGGCCCGCCCGCATCAACTGGCGGAGCAGCCGTTCACAGGCCCGGGTGACGTCGTCCAGGAGACGTGAGTCGCGGCTCACGCCCAGTGAGATGTCCCGGCCCGCCTGGATCTGGAGTTGATGGCTGCCGCCACTGATGGCGAAATTCCCCCGAGGGCTGTAAGCGGTCAGCTCCATCGGCCCCAGGCCGCCCAGCGCCGGCCTGAAGCACGGATGCACATGGAACTCTTCCTCGTCGAGTTGCGGGGGCGTCTGCGCGCCATCGGCGTACACGACCTTGTGGCCTCGCTTGACGCCGAGGAATCCGATGCTGAACAGGACATCGATCACCCCTCGGACGGTGAGGCCGTCGGCGTAATCGGCGAATTCCTGGTGCAGTCGCTCTCGGTGGGGCTCGAACCGCGTTTCGAGGGCCGGCAGCATCACCACGTAGCCGTGGTTGTCGAACAGCAGGAAGAGCTGACTGAGGAACGGATGGGTTACCGCGTACTCCCTCGCCAGGTCCGTGAGCTTCCAGCGGGAGAACTGATCGGTGGCGAAGCTCACGTCCTCCTCGGTGATCCGCTGGCTGCCACGCTGGTCGGCGGCATCCCGGCAGGCGTTCAGGAATTGGATCATGTCTCTGGGACGCGGAAGTGCCCGTCGGCACAGGTACTCAACGGTCGGCTCGCCGTGCACCGCCGTAGGGAACACGTCCCCCCACAGCTGCTCCGCAGTCAGTTCCGCCGCCTTGAGTGAAGCCGCCGCCCTGGTCAAGGCAAGATTCGCCAGCTCGCCCGCAGTCCAGGAGATGCGCAACTCGTCGCTGTGGAACTTGTCGGCGTCTCCGAAATTGAGGGTGTCGTAGATGTCCGCCCGGATGAAGAGTGTGCAGCGCACGGCGCTGCCGTAGCGTCCCGTGACCTGCTTGCCGGCCAACAGCAGCCCGGTGACCAGGGCATGGCTGTCCGGATCCATCGTCCAGACCTGTTCGAGCTGGTCCACCAGGAAGAGCAGCGGCGGATGTGCCGCGGCGCACCCCAGGTCGTCGAAGGCCGCTGCCACGCCGCTTTCCAGGACCTCCAGCTGCCGGCTGGCACGCGCACCCTCAGAGGCCCCGTTCAACTCGAGTCCCGCCTCGATACCGAACGCCTTGAGCGCGAGGTTCGCCGACTGGAGGCCCCGGGCCCCGCGGCGGAGTCTGTCGTAGAGGCGCTCTTCGCCCGACTCGTCGTTCGCCTCCAGAAAGTCGCGCAGGGCCCGTACGGCAGAGCGTGCGCGCCAGCCGTGCGCCACACGCGCGTGCTCGCAGAGGTACCGTGCCGCGTGCACGGCGAAGACGTAACGCCAGATCAGAGACTTGGCGGTGTCACCGGAGACTCCCTGAAGCTCGAACCGTCGGATCTCATCGCCTGCGGCGTCGTCGGGAGTGATAAGAACCGCGGTGCCGGAATATCCGCCCGTGGTCCCCAACTGCCGGCAGATCGCGCTCTTGCCCGCCCCCTTGCGGCCGATGATCAGTGACTTACGCCCGGAGAGAGCCTCTCGATAGGCGTAAGTGTCCAGGAAGGCTCCACCCAGGAGACCGTCCGCCATGTCGTGCTCGGCGTCGTCCCGGCCGAAGAACAGACGGCTCACCGGAGTCGTGTGCTGCAGCATGACGCCCTCCCCCTTGGCAATGTATGGATTACCAACTTGCCCGGAATGGTAGGGGGGTTGGTGGTGAACTGTCTTGAGAACGGCTCCGTGTGAGCCGTATGGCATCGGGGGGCGTCATGGACGACCAGCGGGACATCGAGGAATTACTGGCGCCGCTGTGCAGCGACCTGACCACAGTGAGTAGCAACCTGTCTTCTTTGCGCGCCGACGTGTCCGCTTCGCGGACCGACATGACGGCGCTGCACATCGAATTGACGGCCCTGCGGGCCAAACACGACCAGGTGGCACAGGCGCTGTCGACGGTGAGCCAGACGGTGGCGGCGAGCCAGGACCTGCTGAACGACTTCGTGGAGCGGTACGGCAAAGACCAAGTCGTTGCCAATGCTCAGGCGGAGCTGACGCAGCTGACCGTCGTATGGAAGGCGGACTTCGCCCATCGCGAGCGGGTCCGGAGCCTGGCCCGAGGCCTGACACACAGCATGACTGTTCAGGCCGTGGACGGAGGGCTGGTCGACAAGGACACCGTCGAAGCCTGTGTCAGGGAGCAGTTCCTCGTCGAGCCGACGTACTGGTTGGCTCCGGCGATCATGGCGGTGGCGGCCCGGCACACGGGGGACTCGACACGTGCCTCCAGAGCGACAGCACACGCGGTGTGGCTCGACTCGGCGAAGGCCAAACTCTTCTTCGCCCTGACGTGTTCGAGTCTGGGCCGACAGAGCGAGGCCGCGGGCTGGATGGACCGCTACCTCAATTCACTCAACCGCGACGACCTCGGCCCGGAGTTCGGCGTGGTGCTCGAGGCCATTGCAAACGCCGAGCTCGGCTACGACGCCTACACCTACGCCGGTGAGGCGATGGCACGCTGGTTCCGTGAGGACAAGGCCGTGTTACGAGCCGTGCCAGGGCAGGCGCAAAGCCCTCACCTCGCTCCCTGGGCCAGCCGCCTGATGGAATTCGGCGAAGAACCGTCCGACGACCGCTTCGCGGCCCTGCGAAAGCTGACGGGTCTGGAGTGGCCCGCGCTGGAGAACGGCTGGCGGACCGCCACGGCCCTAGACGGCGCCCTGGAGTATCTGAAGTCCTTTCCGGACGTCGCCGACCTACCCGTGCGCAAGGGCCGCTACGCGGAAAGCGCCCTGGACCACTTGATCGACCAGCTCGAACCGGACGAGGCGGAGCTCCAAGAACGGATGGCTCGACTGCGTGCGCTGATCAAACACGCCGGCGACGTCGATGCCGCAGAGGCAACGGCCGAAGAGTCCGCACCGGAGGACGAGCGTCTTGACTTCGCCACCCTCCTGGCGCGCGCCGTCTTCGAGCCCGATGCTCTCCATTTGGGCGCGCCGGCCCGACGATTCGCCTTGAATTGCGTTTGGGAGAGCGTGCGCGCGTCGGCGGCCTCGATGGCACGGACATCCCACTCGTTGATCCCCCCTGCGATCACTCTCTCGGTCGAGGGCTGGTCGTGTGCCTACTCCACGCATCCGTCCTCGTCCTTCGACGTGGCCGAAGCGGCGGCCCGTCTGGCCCGGCATCTGGAATCGCGGACTCTCAAGCAGGTCGAGTCGATCGTGCCGGCCTGGACCATGGCCGCGACAGCCGTTGCCCTCGCCATGGCCTGCGTGGCCGCCAACACGTGGTACGTCAGCGGGCCTCTCTATGGCGTACTCACCGCTCTGGCAGTGGTGTTCGGCGTGTTGGCGCTGGCTGGTGTGGCGCAGGCGCCGCTACGCAAGCACAGCCTGCGTGAGGCAGGAAGGCGTCAGCGGGCGTATGCGGCGCATGTGCTCACGCAAGCGGCCGGAGAACTGGAGAACCTGCTGGCCGACTGGCGGCACGGGCTGCGGTCGTCGGACATTCTTCACGAGTGGCATCCGGGGAAGGGAAAGGAGGTGGGGGCGTGACGGGCGGACGCATCCTCGGCGACGGCCGATACAGCCTGGATCGGCGTCTCGGCATGGGCGGTATGGGCCACGTATGGCTGGCCCTCGACCGGAAGCTCGAAAAACCCGTCGCGATCAAGTTGCTCGACATGGACCGCATACGGGAGCGCAACCGCAGGCCGGCGCTCACCGAAGACATGCGCGCGCGGTTCGAGAAGGAGTGGCAGTCGATGGCGCGGATCGAGAGTCCCTACGTCGTCGCCCTCCGAGACCGTGGAGAGGAGGACGGGCAGGTCTATCTGGTGATGGACTACGTCGACGGAAAATCATTGGACATGTACATGGGGCAAGGGTCCTCCCTGACTCTGGAACAAACGGTGCGCTGGTCCGTGCAGGTCTGCGAGGGGCTCGCGGACGCAACCGAGGTCGAAGTCGTGCACAGGGACATCAAGCCGGCGAACATCATGATCAACGAACGCGGCCATGCCAAGATCGTAGACTTCGGACTGGCGCGTCTCCTCGACATGTCCGAGACCCGCGGCGCCGGTGCCACATGGCAGTACGCGGCGCCTGAACGGTGGGACGGCCAACCCGGCGACCACTCCAGCGACCTCTATTCGCTCGGCTGCGTGATGTACGAAATGCTGACTGGGAACCCGCCGTTCTTCAGCCGTGACGGCGACATCATGTCCGTCAGCGCTATGCACCTGCGCCACCCCCCCGTGCCGCCCCTCAGGGTTCGCCGGGGCATTCCGGAGAAGCTGAGTGAGCTCGTCATGCACCTGCTGGCCAAGAAGCCCGAGCAGCGGCCACAGCACGCACGCGCCGTGATCCGCAGCATTCGGCAGGTCGAGCACACCCCCGACTCCGACATCCCCGCCTCCGGGCAACTCGTGCCCGCGGACGCGTTCCACGTGAACACGGACTACGTCGAACGAATCCAGGAGTTGGAGCGACGTGTCCGAAAACTCCGGACGCAGCACCAGGAGAGCCATCCGGCAGTAGTCGAAGCGCGCTTCGAATTGGCAGACCTGACAGGGCAGTCTGGTGACTCCCGTGGTGCGGCCGACCGTTTTGAGAGCCTCGGCGAGGACTGCAAGCGCTACTTCGGCCCCAACGATCGCCGAGCCTTGGACGCCTTCGACGCCATGGCTCGCTGGATCGCATCACCTTCCTGACCGGGCAACGATGGCACGAGGCACCCGAGCAGGGTGCGAGGGAGGCAAGGTCACGTCAAGCCCGCGGCACCCCGGAAGACCCCCGCACCATCAACTCCCCCCGCACCGACGCGATCCCCCCGGGCGGCGCCTCCTCCCGCCCCATCGCGATCCGCCCGGCGCGCGCCCCGGCCTCCCCCAACGGCAGCCGCACCGTCGTGAGGGAGGGCACCGCGTCGATGCTGAACGGCAGATCGTCGAAGCCGGCCACCGACACGTCCTCCGGGATCCGCAGCCCGGAGTCGCGCAGCGCCGCGCACGCCCCCAGGGCGACGGAGTCGTTCGCGGCGACGACCGCCGTCAGCGACGGGTCGCGCCGCAGCAGTTCCAGCGTCGCCTCGTAGCCGGACCTGCGGTCGTAGCGACCGTGCACCGTCCACCGAGGGTCCTCCTCGATGCCGTGCGCCGCCAGCGCGGCCCGGTGGCCCTCCAGCCGGTGCCGGGTCGTGGTTCGCTCCTCGGGGCCCGCGATGTAGCCGAGCCGCCGGTGGCCGAGGCCGATCAGGTGCTCGGTCAGTTCCTGCCCGCCCCCGCGGTTGTCGAAGGTCAGCGCGATCGCCCCGGTCTCCGGCGCCGGCGGCCGCCCGCACAGCACCACCCGCGTCCCGGCGTCCGTGAGCTTGCGCACCTTCGTGTCCATCGCCGCCTGGTGCGCCGCGTCCTCGATCGCCCCACCGGTCAGCACCACGGCCGCCGCACGCTGCCGCTGCAACAGCGTGAGATACGTCAGCTCCCGCTCCGGGGAACCGCCCGTGTTGCAGACCACCGCGAGTCTCTCCCCGCCCGCACGGCCGCCCGGCCCGCCGATCTCGGCCTGGATCGCGCTCGCCATGATCCCGAAGAACGGGTCGGCGATGTCGTTCACCAGGATCCCGACCAGGTCGGAGGTGGCGGCGGCCAGGGCGCTCGCGGGCCCGTTGAGCACATAGTCCAGCTCGTCCACGGCCTTCAGCACCCGCTCGCGGGTTGAGGCGGCAACGGGATAGTTCCCGTTCAGCACGCGCGACACCGTCGCGGGCGAGACCTGCGCGCGGGCCGCCACGTCCGCCAGGGTCACCGTCATCTCGTCGTCCTCCGGTCGCGCATCTAGTCGTCGCCCTCGTACACACCCGGACCCATGACAACGGTTCCGAGCAGGCCAACAGCCCCGGCCTCACCGAATCCATGGCCAAGGTTCCGACCAGACCTTAAGCCCCCGACCCCCGGTTGTTCGCCCCCTCGAACAACTCGTCCTGGTCACGGTCTTGTCCGGACCACGGTTCAGAGGCTAGCTTCTCCGTATGTAGAAAGCGCTTGCTGCAACGCTCACCAGTGGGCGTACGCGGCGCGACGACCGCGTACGAAGGGAACGACGTGACACGCAAGACGGTGCGTATCGCCATGAACGGCGTGACCGGGCGCATGGGCTATCGCCAGCACCTGGTCCGCTCCATCCTGGCCCTGCGCGAGCAGGGCGGCCTCGACCTCGGCGACGGCACCGTGCTGTGGCCCGAGCCGATCCTGGTCGGCCGCCGTGAGCACGCGCTGAGGGCGATGGCCGAGCGGCACGGACTGGAGCACGTCTCGACCGACCTGGACGCGGTCCTCGCCGACGAGACCGTGGACATCTACTTCGACTCCCAGGTCACCTCCGCGCGCGAGGAGGCTCTGAAGAAGGCCATCGCGGCCGGCAAGCACATCTACACCGAGAAGCCGACCGCAACCGGCCTCGCCGGCGCCCTGGACCTGGCCCGGCTGGCGGACGAGGCCGGCATCAAGCACGGCGTCGTCCAGGACAAGCTCTTCCTCCCCGGCCTGCTGAAGCTGAAGCGCCTCATCGACGGCGGCTTCTTCGGCCGGATCCTGTCCGTGCGCGGCGAGTTCGGCTACTGGGTCTTCGAGGGCGACTGGCAGGACGCCCAGCGCCCGTCATGGAACTACCGCGCCGAGGACGGCGGCGGCATCGTCGTCGACATGTTCCCGCACTGGGAGTACGTGCTGCACGAGCTGTTCGGCCGCGTGAAGTCCGTCCAGGCCCTCACCGCCACCCACATCCCGCAGCGCTGGGACGAGAACGGCAAGCCGTACGACGCCACCGCCGACGACGCCGCCTACGGCGTCTTCGAGCTGGAGGGCGGCGCGATCGCCCAGATCAACTCCTCCTGGGCCGTCCGCGTCAACCGCGACGAGCTGGTGGAGTTCCAGGTGGACGGCACGGAGGGCTCGGCGGTGGCCGGTCTGCGCAACTGCCGCGTCCAGCACCGCTCGGCCACCCCCAAGCCGGTCTGGAACCCGGACATCCCCGCCACCGAGGTCTTCCGCGACCAGTGGCAGGAGGTCCCGGACAACGCCGAGTTCGACAACGGCTTCAAGGCCCAGTGGGAGCTGTTCCTGCGGCACGTCTACGCCGACGCCCCCTACCACTGGGACCTGCTGGCCGGTGCCCGCGGTGTCCAGCTCGCCGAGCTGGGTCTCGCGTCCTCGGCCGAGGGCCGTCGTATCGACGTACCGGAGATCTCCCTGTGACCATCCAGCTCCCGGACGCGAGCGGGGCCTTGCGGGCGTACGAGCCCCGCCAGGAACCGCTCGCCCTCACCACCGGTTCCCCGTTCACCTCCCGCACGGTCTTCTCGGCGGCGCACGTCGTCGCCGACCCGTTCGCGGACGTGTCCCCCGACTCGCCCGCCGCCGTCGACTGGGACGCCACCCTCGCCTTCCGCCGCCATCTGTGGTCACACGGACTGGGTGTCGCCGAGGCCATGGACACCGCGCAGCGCGGCATGGGCCTGGACTGGGCGGGCGCGGCGGAACTGATCCGCCGGTCGGCGGCCGAGGCCACGTCGGTGGGCGGTCGTATCGCCTGCGGCGTGGGCACCGACCAGCTCACCGGCCCGGCGTCCCTGGCCGAGGTCCGCGCGGCCTACGAGGAGCAGCTCGCGGTCGTGGAGCAGTCCGGCGCCCAGGCCATCCTGATGGCGTCCCGGGCGCTCGCGGCGGCCGCCTCCGGCCCCGAGGACTACCTGGAGGTCTACGGCCATCTGCTCCGCCAGTCCGCCGAGCCGGTCGTCCTGCACTGGCTGGGCCCGATGTTCGACCCGGCGCTGGAGGGCTACTGGGGGTCGTCCGACCTGGACACGGCCACCGGCACCTTCCTCGAGGTCATCTCGGCCCACTCCGACAAGGTCGACGGCATCAAGGTCTCCCTGCTGGACGCCCAGCGCGAGGTCGACCTGCGCCGCCGGCTCCCCGACGGGGTCCGCTGCTACACCGGCGACGACTTCAACTACCCCGAGCTGATCGCGGGCGACGAGCAGGGCTTCAGCCACGCCCTGCTCGGCATCTTCGACCCGCTGGGCCCGCTGGCGGCGGAGGCGGTCCGGGTGCTCGACACCGGGGACGTCGCGGGATTCCGCGCTCTCCTCGACCCGACGGTCGACCTCTCCCGCCACCTCTTCCAGACCCCGACCCGCTTCTACAAGACGGGCGTGGTGTTCCTGGCCTGGCTGGCGGGCCACCAGTCCCACTTCACGATGGTCGGCGGCCTGCAGTCGGCCCGCTCGCTCCCGCACTTCGCGAAGGCCTACGAACTCGCCGACGGCCTCGGGCTGTTCCCCGACCCGAAGCTGGCCGAGGAGCGGATGAAGACACTGCTGAGCGTGTACGGGGTGAACCAGTGAGCGCCGCGGAGCTGGCACGCTTCTCCATCAACCAGATGACGGTGAAGCAGCTGTCGATGCCTGAACTGGTCGACGCGTGCGGCCAGTTGGGCATCCGCAACGTCGGCCTGTGGCGCGAGCCGGTCGAGTCGTACGGCCTGGAGGCCACGGCCAAGCTGGTCCGTGACGCAGGCCTGACGGTGACAACGTTGTGCCGGGGCGGCTTCTTCACGGCGATCGACCCGCGGGAGCGGGCCGAGGCCCTGGCCGACAACCGCCGCGCGATCGACGAGGCGGCGACGCTGGGCACCGACACGCTGGTCCTGGTCTCGGGCGGCCTCCCGGCCGGCTCGAAGGATCTGCACGGGGCGCGGGAGCGGATCGCGGACGCGTTGGCGGAACTGGGGCCGTACGCCGAGGAGCACGGCGTCCGCCTGGCCATCGAGCCGCTCCACCCGATGTACGCCTCCGACCGCTGCGTGGTCTCGACGCTGGCCCAGGCCCTGGACCTGGCCGAACGCTTCCCGGCCCAGCAGGTCGGGGTCACCGTCGACACGTACCACATCTGGTGGGACGACACGGCTCCCGCGCAGATCGCCCGCGCGGGCGCGTCCGGCCGTATCCACACCTTCCAGCTCGCCGACTGGACGACTCCCCTCCCGGAGGGCGTGCTGACCGGCCGCGGCCAGATCGGCGACGGCGCGATCGACATGCGGGAGTGGCAGCGGTACGTGGAGGCGGCCGGGTACACCGGCGCCATCGAAGTGGAGCTGTTCAACGACGGCTTGTGGGCACGCGACGGCCGCGCGGTACTGGCCGAGACGGCGGCGAGGTTCGTCGAGCACACCCGGTGATCCGCCCCTGAACCACGCTCGCTGCCCCGCCCCGCAGATCCGGGCGGGGCAGCGGCCGTCCGGCTCCGCCTTGTCGGCTCACCGGCCTTGCCCGCCCCTGTGTCACCTCGCGTACCGACTTGTGGAAATCCGGCCCGAGCCGGGAACCCGGCCCGGACTCCCGTCGTCCAATCGCAGGCCACCGGAGAGTCACCACGGTGCGGTGTCGGCCCTCGCTGCTGGCTGCGATCGCTGACCACCCTCTCCGCCGTACCGCGGCCGGCGGCACCGCCGCCATCGGCGCGTCCCCCTCCAACCGCGCCGGTGGCGGCCCCCGCGCGGTTACTGTGCATTCCCTTGACTGGCAGAAACTTCCCGGTTATTGCTGACCTCTTGGAAGTTTCCTTCAGCGGATCCGAGTGGATCACCTCCGGAAGGAGCGCACGTGCACGACACCGGCACGGGAAGCACGGGAAACACCGCACAGCCCTCCAGACGTACCGTCCTCGCCGCCACGGCCGGCGTCACGGCCGCCCTCGCGGCCGCAGGGCCCTCGTACGCCGCCGGCGCACCGGACGACGCGCGACTGCGCGCTCACGTCTCGCGGATGACGCTGGAGGAGAAGGTCGGCCAGCTCTTCGTGATGCGGGTCTACGGCCACTCCGCCACCGCCCCCGACCAGGCCGACATCGACGCCAACCTCAAGGAAATCGGGGTCCGTACGGCCGCCGAGCTGGTGGCGAAGTACCGGGTCGGCGGCATCATCTACTTCGCCTGGGCGCACAACACCCGCGAGCCGCACCAGATCGCCGAACTGTCCAACGGCATCCAGCGGGCCTCCCTGGGGCTGCCCCGCGGGCTGCCCGTGCTCATCTCCACCGACCAGGAGCACGGGATCGTGGCGCGGGTGGGGAAGCCCGCGACGCTGTTCCCGGGGGCCATGGCCGTCGGGGCGGGCGGGTCGCGCTCCGATGCCCGGGCGCTCGGGCGGATCGCGGGCGCCGAGTTGCGGGCGATGGGGATCCGGCAGGACTACTCCCCCGTGGCCGACGTGAACGTCAACCCGGCCAACCCGGTCATCGGCGTACGGTCCTTCGGTGCCGACCCGCGGGCCGTGGCCGCGCTGGTGGCCGCCGAGGTCGCCGGGTACCAGGGCTCCGGGGTCGCAGCGACCGCCAAGCACTTCCCCGGGCACGGGGACACCAACGTCGACAGCCACACCGGCTTCCCCACCATCACGCACAGCCGGGAGCTGTGGGAGAAGCTGGACGCACCGCCGTTCCGGGCGGCGATCGCCGCGGGCATCGACTCGATCATGACCGCCCATCTGATGGTCCCGGCCCTCGACGACTCCGGCGACCCGGCGACCCTCTCCCGCCCCATCCTCACCGGCATCCTGCGCGAGCGGCTCGGCTACGACGGGGTCGTGGTCACCGACTCGCTCGGCATGGAGGGCGTACGGACCAAGTACGGCGACGACCGGGTGCCGGTGCTCGCGCTGAAGGCGGGCGTGGACCAGCTGCTCAACCCGCCGGATCTGGACCTGGCCTGGAACGCCGTGCTGACAGCGGTGCGTGAGGGTGAGCTGACCGAGGCGCGGCTCGACCAGTCGATCCTGCGCGTCCTGCGGCTGAAGGCGAAGCTCGGGCTGTTCCGTTCGCCGTACGTCAGTCAGGGCGGAGTCGACCGGACCGTAGGCATCCGCACGCACCTCAAAGCGGCCGACCGGATGGCCGAGCGGACGACCACACTGCTCGTCAACGAGGGCGGGCTGCTGCCGCTGTCCCGGCGCCGCCACCCCAAGGTGCTCGTGGTCGGAGCCGATCCGGCCTCGCCGTCGGGGACGACCGGCCCGCCCACGGGAGTGCTCGCGGGCGCACTGTCGGAACTGGGCTTCACCACCACCGCCCTGTCGACCGGTACCGCCCCTTCCGCGGCGACCATCGCGAAGGCGGTCGCGGCCGCGCGGGACGTGGACGCGGTGGTGGCCGCCACGTACAACGTCACGGCGGGCAGCAGCCAGAAGGCGCTGGTCGAGCAGCTCGTGGGGACCGGGAGGCCGGTCGTGGCGGTCGCGATCCGCAATCCGTACGACGTGGCCCAACTGCCGTCCGTCCCGGCCTGCCTGGCCGCCTACTCCTGGACGGACGTCGAACTGCGGGCCGCCGCGCGGGTGATCGCGGGCCGTGTGAAGCCGCGCGGGAAGCTGCCGGTCGCCGTGCAGCGGGCGGATGATCCGGAGCAGGTGCTGTACCCGGTCGGGTACGGGCTGTCGTACTAGACGTACGCCACGGACCGGGCGCACCACCCCCAACGTGCGCAAACCGTCCCATGTGTATGGCGTGGGCCTGCCGCGGCGGGCCACGCTGGGCGAGCACACTCGGGGGGACGGCAATGCGCGACAGAAGTTCGGTGGGGGTGGTGTGCGGGCTGCTGATGCTGGTCGGCGCGCTGCTGACCGGGTGTCAGAGCCCGTCGGCGGGCGTGGCGGAGGACGGCCGGCTGGGCGAGCCGGCGACGGGGACGAGCGCCGCGGTCTCACCGTCGGCGACCCGGCCGTCCGGGTACGGGGCGGTGTTCCTCGCGGTCGACGAGTGCAGTTCGTTCGGTACGACGAGCTTCACCGAGGTGCCGTGCGCCGGTGAGCGGGCGGCGGCGCGGGTCGTGGCGCGGCACGACGGCGCGGTGCGTGACGGCCCGCGCTGTCCGGCGACCACGGACTTCGTACTGCACATCAGCGAGCAGCGGCCCGCGTCCGACGAGGACGGCGACGGGGCGGTGCCGCGGGGCTACGCCTGTATGCGCAACCTCCAGCCGCCGCACCCCGGCGACCCGGGCGGCGGGGGCGGGCCGCGCACTGTCGTCGGCGACTGCGTCTACAGCTCCGGCGACGGGCAGGTCCGCGAGACCGCGTGCGACGGGAAGGGCGAGCGGAAGCCGGAGTACCGGGTGACCCGGGCGGTCGCCGGGCGGGCCGACTGCCCCGGCTCGACCGCCCTGTACGTCCGGCTCGGCGGCGATCGGCCGGTGGGGTGTGCCCGGCCGCTGTGAGCGACGGCCGGGCACACCTCCCGCGTTACGGACGCAGCGTCATCTCGCGCTGCACGTCCCGCTTGTCGAGCTTGGCGTCGAACCTCGCCAGCGGCTTCGCCGCCTGCGGGTCGGCCTGCACCGCACCGGAGGCGACGCCGGCCCAGTCGAGGATGCGGGCGGTGGCGAGGGCCTTCTGCTCGGGCACGAGGCCCGCGACGTTGGCCCCGTGGTTCATGCCGGGGGCGGTCATGACGTAGGAGTCCTTCGCGCCCTTGCCGAGGCGGAACGGCTCGGCGCTCCACGGGTCGTTCTGGCCGTTGACGAAGAGCATCCGGCGGGCGTTGTGCCGGACCCAGGTGTCGACGTCCCGCATCGCCCCCGGCTGGAACTTCATGGGGATGTCACGCGGGACGAAGTTGCGCGGCGGCTGGTAGCCGTAGCGGACGTACTGCTTCTCGATGTGCGGGAACTGGATCGTCGGCGCGCCGAGCTGCGTCCCGGCCTGGTAGTAGTACGGCGTGTAGGTCGCCAGGCCCTGGTCGGCGTAGGCGGAGAAGCCGGCGATCGTGTCGACGGAGGTCCAGATGTCGTCGTCGGTGGCGTTCTTGGCGTCGGCCGGGATCTGGTCGCAGTCCTTCAGGAGGCTGTACTGCCAGTAGCCCCACACGTAGTCGAGGACGGTCGCCTCGTAGGCCTTGTCCAGGCTGCCGATGGTCTCGAAGGTGAGGCCGTTCTCCTTCGCGTAGGCCGCGTACTTCTTCTCCAGCGGCTCGCGGCGGACCAGTGCCTCGCGCTGTACGGCGTTCAGCCGGTCGCGGCACTCCTTGGTGCCGACGCGCGCGAAGAAGCGGTCGTAGGCCGAGTCCTCCTTGTTCACGACGTCGTTGGGGGCGACATAGGCGACGACGCCGTCCATGTCGCGGGGGTAGAAGCGCTCGTAGTAGGTGGCGGTCATGCCGCCCTTCGAACCGCCCGTGGAGAGCCACTTCTTGGCGTAGACGCTCTTCAGGGCCTTGAAGACGCGGTGCTGGTCGCTGGCCGCCTGCCAGATGTCCAGCTTGGACCAGTTGGCCGGGTCGGGGCGGGACGGGGTGAAGAAGCGGTACTCCAGGGAGACCTGGTTGCCGTCCACGATCTGGGTGGGCTCGCTGCGGCGGGGCGTCGTGGAGACGTTGTAGCCGCTGGTGAAGAAGACCGTCGGGCGGGAGACGTCCTTGTGCAGCACGGTGATGCGCTGCTGGAACGTGCCCTTGGACGGCTTCCGGTGGTCGACCGGCTGGGTGTAGTTCAGGACGAAGAAGCGGTAGCCGGTGTACGGCTTCTCCTCGACCAGGCTCATGCCCGGTACGGAGAGCAGCCTCTCCTTGATGTCAGTGGTGCTGTCGGTGCCGGTGGCCTCCGGCTCGGCGGCGGTGGCCGCTGACGCCGTGCCCAGTGTGCCTATGAGCACCGTGAGCGCCAGCAGCCATCTGAGCGCCTTGCGCATGCGCACTCCCCTGTGAGACAGATGTGCGCCGGAAGCTAGCGGACCAACTCACCGGAGCACCAGGGGACATAGGGAAAACCCTGTGCGCGGGGCGGGGAATCAGCACAGAATCCAGCCGGTGCTGACGGACTTGGGGCCGACCCTGCCCTTGAGCCAGACGCAGCGGCGCCCGGCGTGCACGGTGACCGGGCCGGCGAGGTAGGCGTACCGTCCCTCGTCGACGACCGGCCGGTTGCCGCGCGCCTGCACGCTCACCGACATCTTCTTCCTCACGCCGGGCTTCTTGGTCACGGTCACGGCGCAGACGTAGCCGCCGCGCTTGTAGACGTACACGGTTCCGGTGGAGAACGGCAGGGTGCGGACCTTGCGGCCGGGACAGGACGCGGTGGTGGCGGCCTGCGCCTCGCCCGGCGCCGCCACGGCGAGCAAGCCGGAGGCGGTCAGCACGGCCAGGCCGAGCGCGAGCCGCCGGCGTATCGCTCCACTGTCCACTGTTGTCCTCCCGTACCGCGTCGTGCGCGACCATCGGCGTATGGCTGTACGGACGCATGACGTATGTCGGACGGTTGCACGACCGTCACGGACACACCGCGCCGCCCCCGTCAGCGGGACGCGCCGACCGGCTCCTCCGGCTCGGCGGTGCCGATGAACGTCCGCCACAGGTCGGCGTACCGGCCGCCCCGCGCGAGCAGCTCGTCGTGCGTGCCGTCCTCGGCGACTCCGCCGTGGTCCATGACGACGACCCGGTCGGCCCGGGCGGCGGTGGTGAGGCGGTGGGCCACGACGAGGGTCGTACGACGGCCTGCGAGGCGGTCGGTGGCCTGGTTGACCTGGGCTTCCGTGGCCAGGTCCAGCGCGGCCGTGGCCTCGTCGAGCAGCAGGACGTCCGGGTCGACCAGCTCGGCACGGGCCAGGGCGATCAGCTGGCGCTGCCCGGCGGACAGGTTGCGGCCGCGCTCGGCGACCTCGTGGAGATAGCCGCCGTCCAGCGTGGCGATCATGTCGTGCGCGCCGACCGCGCGGGCCGCCGCCTCGACCTCGGCGTCGGTGGCGTCCGGACGGCCGTAGGCGATGGCGTCGCGGACGGTGCCCTGGAAGAGGTACGCCTCCTGCGGGACGACCCCCAGACGGTGCCGGTACGAGGTGAGGTCCAGGGACCGCAGATCGGTGCCGTCGACGGTGACCCGGCCGCCGGTGGGGTCGTAGAAGCGGGCCACGAGCTTGACCAGGGTCGACTTCCCGGCGCCGGTCTCGCCGACGAAGGCGACGGTCTGCCCGGCGGGGATGCGCAGGTCGACTCCGCCCAGGGCCTCTTCGTCGTCCCCATAGGCGAAGCGCACGTCCTCGAAGGCGATCTCGCCGCGCAGGGAGAGGACTTCGAGGGGTTCGTCGGCGGACTTCGTCGACGTCGGCTCCTGGAGCAGCTCCTGGATACGGCCCAGCGAGACGGTCGCCTGCTGGTAGCCGTCGAAGACCTGGGACAGCTGCTGCACGGGCGCGAAGAACAGGTCGATGTAGAGCAGGTACGCCACCAGCGAGCCGATCGCCAGCGTGCCGTTGTCGACCCGGGCGCCGCCCACGATCAGCACGGCCGCCGCCGCCACCGACGACAGGAACTGCACGAAGGGGAAGTAGATCGAGATCAGCCACTGGCCCCGGATGCGCGCCTGGCGGTAGCTGTCGCTGCGCCCGGCGAACCGCCGCCCGCCGTCCCGCTCGCGGCGGAACGCCTGCACGATCCGCAGCCCGGACACCGACTCCTGCAGGTCGGCGTTGACCGCCGACACCCGCTCACGGGCCAGTTCGTACGCCTTCACACTCGCCCGGCGGAAGAAGAACGTGGCGATGATCAGCGGCGGCAGCGTGGCGAAGACGACCAGCGCGAGCTCCACGTCGATCACCAGCAGAGCGATCATGATGCCGAAGAAGGTGACGACCGAGACGAAGGCCGTGACCAGGCCCGTCTGGAGGAACGTCGACAGCGCGTCGACGTCGGTCGTCATCCGGGTCATGATCCGGCCGGTCAGCTCCCGCTCGTAGTAGTCGAGCCCGAGGCGCTGGAGCTGGGCGAAGATCTTCAGACGGAGCGAGTACAGGACCCTCTCCCCCGTCCGCCCGGTCATCCGGATCTCGCCGATCTGCGCCGCCCACTGCACGACCACCGTGAGCAGCCCGAGCAGGGCGGCCGCCCAGACGGCGCCGAGCGCGGCCTGTGTGACGCCCGAGTCGATGCCGTGCCGGATCAGCACGGGCAGCAGCAGACCCATGCCGGCGTCGGTGGCGACCAGGGCGAGGCTGACCAGCAGCGGCAGCCCGAAGCCGCTCAGCAGCCGGCGCAGGCCGTAGGTCTCCTCCGGCTGGACGGCACGCGACTCGTCGATGTCGGGGACGTCGGTAGCCGGGGGCAGCGCCTCGACCTGGGCGAGGAGCTCGGGGGTGGCGGGGCTCTCGGCGAGGGCCAGGTCCTTGCGCTCGCGGTCGCCGGTCCACAGCCGTGGGGTGACCCCGCGCTCGGCGTCGAACTCCGCGTCCAGCTCGTCCCGGACGGAGGTGTCCTCCTGGGGACAGGCGGGCTGACTGTGGCCCGGGGAGACCGCGCCCAGCTCGTCGGGGTCGGTGAGCAGCCGCCGGTAGAGGGCGGAGCGCCGCTGGAGTTCCTCGTGGGTGCCGAGGTCGGCGAGCCGGCCGTCGTCCAGGACGGCGATGCGGTCGGCGAGGTTCAGGGTGGAGCGGCGGTGGGCGATCAGCAGGGTCGTGCGGCCCCGCATGACCCCCTTCAGCGCCTCGTGGATCTCGTGCTCGACCCGGGCGTCCACGGCGGAGGTGGCGTCGTCCAGGACCAGCAGGCGCGGGTCGCTGAGGATCGCGCGGGCTAGGGCGACGCGCTGGCGCTGGCCGCCGGAGAGGGTGAGGCCGTGCTCGCCGACGGTGGT
Organism: Streptomyces violaceus; assembly: GCF_036014075.1. Lineage (NCBI taxonomy): Bacteria > Bacillati > Actinomycetota > Actinomycetes > Kitasatosporales > Streptomycetaceae > Streptomyces > Streptomyces violaceus. Next base: position 5,729,011 of record NZ_CP107911.1, on the reverse strand, counting down.
GTCGTAGCCGTCGGGCAGCTCGGCGATGAAACGGTCCGCCTGGGCGGCTCGGGCGGCCTTCTCGATCTCCTCCTGGGTGGCGTCCGGGCGGCCGTAGGCGATGTTGTTGCGGACCGTGTCGGAGAAGAGGAACGAGTCCTCCGGGACCAGCCCGATCGCGGACCGCAGCGATTCCAGGGTCAGCTCGCGCACATCGTGGCCGCCGACGAGGACGGCACCGCGCGTGACGTCGTAGAAGCGCGGCAGCAGCAGGGAGACGGTGGACTTGCCGGAGCCGGAGGAGCCGACGACGGCTAGGGTCTCGCCGGGGCGGATCTCGAAGGAGAGTCCGTCGAGGACGGGCCTCGTCTTGCCGGAGGCGGTGTCGTAGCCGAAGGAGACGTCGTCGAACTCGACCGTCGCGGGGGCGTCGGCGGGGAGTTCCTTGGAGCCGTCCTGGAGCGAGGGCTCGGTGTCGATCAGCTCCAGGACGCGCTCGGTGCCTGCGCGGGCCTGCTGGCCGACGGTGAGGACCATGGCGAGCATGCGGACCGGGCCGACCAGCTGGGCGAGGTACGTCGAGAAGGCGACGAACGTGCCGAGCGTGATGTGCCCGCGCACCGCCAGCCAGCCGCCGAGCGCCAGCATCGCGACCTGGCCGAGGGCGGGTACGGCCTGGAGGGCCGGGGTGTAGACCGAGTTCAGGCGGACGGTGCGCAGGCGCCCCGCGAAGAGCCTGCGGCCGACCTCCCTCAGCTTGCCGGTCTCCTGCTCCTCCTGCCCGAAGCCCTTCACCACGCGTACGCCGCTGACGGCGCCGTCGACCACGCCAGCGACGGCGGCGGCCTGGGCCTGGGCGTACCAGGTGGAGGGGTGCAGCCGGGTGCGGCTGCGCTTCGCGATGTAGGCGAGTGCGGGGGCCACGGCCAGGGCGACGAGGGTGAGCGGCCACGACAGCCAGGCCATGATCACCAGGGAGATCACGAAGAGCAGGATGTTCCCGATGGTCATCGGGAGCATGAACAGCAGGCCCTGGATCAGCTGGAGGTCGCTGGTGGCCCGGCCGACGACCTGGCCGGTGGACAGCTCGTCCTGGCGGCGGCCGTCGAGCCGGGTGATCGTGCCGTACATCTCCGTCCGCAGGTCGTGCTGGACGTCGAGGGCGAGGCGCCCGCCGTAGTAGCGGCGGATGTAGGTGAGGACGTAGACGACCAGGGCGGCGGCGATGAGGAGGCCGGCCCAGGTGGTCATGTCCCTGGTGTGCTCGCTGATGACGTCGTCGATGATCACCTTGGTGATCAGGGGGACGAGGGCCATCACGGCCATGCCCGCCAGGGAGGAGCCGAGGGCGAGTACGACGTCCTTCGGGTGGCGCCATGCGTAGGCCCACAGTCGTCGTGCCCATCCCCGTTTCGGTGTCACACCGGTGCCTTCCAGTCGTCCTGAGCTGCCGGAAGACACCAACGCGGTTGGGAGCTGATTTCATCCCGCCGTGGGGGGATCGGTTGTTCTTCGGGTGCGGCGGGGTGGGGGTTGATCGCGCCCACGCGGCGGAGCCGCATGTCGATACTGCCCCGCGCCCCTAGAAGAGAGGCGTTGTCCTTACCCGCAAGTAGTAGAAGCGGGTCGTCTGGGTCGGGTTCTGGTTGTCGTCGCTGGCCAGGAGGACCTGGAGGGTGTGCTTCGTCCGGCCTGTGATCGTCACGGCCTCGATGTTGTCGAGGAGCGGGTTCGGCTGGGGCTGCTTGGCCGTCGCGCCCAGGGTCGGGCAGGTGGCGAGGTCGGTGAGCAGGGTCTTCTTCATCGCGTGGCGGGGATCGGCCAGGTAGAGGCGGACCGTGTTGCCCACGCCGGACGTGAAGCCGCGTTCCAGGACCAGGAGGCGGCCGTCGGGGGCGGACCGGATCTCGGGGACGCCGAGGCCGGGGTCCGTGCGGTACGTGTACTGGGGCCCGAGCCGGAAGGAGCCCCGGTGGCGCTGCCAGGTCTGGAAGCGGACCGTGCCGGCGTCGTCGCCGGCGAGGGCGTACTCCATGGAGGCGACCAGAGTGCGACCGCCGGGCAGCAGGGTGAGGCCCTCGAAGGTGCCGTTGGGCTGGGCGCGGCCCGCGGGGCTCACGCGCAGGTCGTCCGGGACCGGGAGACGGCCGAGGATCTTGCCGGTGCGGGAGTAGCGGCGTACGGACGGCTCGGTCTCGGAGGTGACCAGGCGGGAGCCGTCCCGGTCGATGACCAGGCCCTCGGAGTCGAGCGCGGTCCCGGTCTCGTCGGTGAGCGGGACGACGGAGCGGGGCTTCAGCGTCCTCGCGTCCAGGCGGAAGAGCGACGAGCGGTCGGACAGGGCGGCGAGTGAGCCGTCGCTGTCCACGGCGAGCGCGGAGAAGTTGCCGACGAAGGTGTCCTGGTACGTCGTCTTGTCCAGCACGTCGGAGAAGCGGTCGATGGAGACGGACGGCGAGCAGACGTGCGAGGCGGTCGATGGCTGTGCCTGGGCGGGGGCGGCGGCGGTCAGGCAGGTGGCCGCCGTCAGGCCTGCGGTGAGAAGGGCGAGGCGGGTTCTCAGGGGCATGGGCGTCACCGTAGGACGGGCCGGTGACGCCGGGTAGGCCGCGCGGTGAAGGGTCGGCTCGCGGTGAAGGGTCAGCTCGCGGCCAGGTCCTTGTGGATGACCTTGGCCACGGCCTGGATGGTGGTGATGCCGTAGTTCATGGTGCTGTTGCCGTGGGTGAGCACGGTCATGACGTAGTCGTGGCCGCCGCCCTTGAACGCGCCGACGCTGTGCACCCGCCAGCCGTTCGTGGAGCGTTGCAGCCAGCCGTTCTTGACGGCCACGGTGACGCCCGAGGGCACCCCGTACGGCGTGCCCCAGCGCTGGGACGAGACGACCTGGCCCATCAACTTCAGGATGTAGGCACGGGAGTTGTCGCTCAGGACCGCGTTCTTGGCGGTGAGGAGCTTCAGCAGCTTCTGCTCGTCGGTGACGGTGATCTGGGTCAGGCCCCAGTAGCCGTTCGCGCCGGGCTTGGTCTGGGTCATGCCGGCGGCGCTGAGGAAGCCCTTGATCTTCGTCATGCCGAGCTGCTTCCACAGGGTGGAGGTCGCCGCGTTGTCCGACTTGGTGATCATGGCCTTGGCGAGGGTGTTCTCGCGGTCGGTGAGATACCGGTTCGTCTTCTTCGCGTCCCACAGCAGGGTGGCGAGAACGGTCACCTTGACGACGCTGGCCGAGTCGTAGGCGGAACTCGCGCGCAGCGTGCAGGTGGTGTTGGTGCTGCGGTCGTAGAGGCCGACGGCGACGGTGCCCTTGCGGGTGGCGAGCGCGGCGGTGATGTCCTTCTTCAGCTTGGCGGCGAGGCCGGCGTTGGCCGAGGTGCAGGTCACGGTCGGCGTGGCAGCGGCGGCGGGCGTGGCGGCGGCGACGAGCGGCACGAGCACACCCGTACCCACGGCCGCCGCCAGCACTCGCGCGCGGCGTGATATCCCAGAAGTCATGCACCCTTGACTCACGGATGTGGGACAAAGGTTGTAGGCGTTGGTGAAGGCTTTTACGAGTCGTTACCGGGCGCTGTGCGTTTCACAGGCGGCGGCCAGCTTCGGCACAGCCACCACCAACCAGGGCTGTCCACCATGCTCGGGTGACATCTGCCACCGAACCCCAGCTCCGCACCGCAGCCGTGCCTCCCTCACCCGCGCCGGGTGACAGGGCCGCCCCGCGCTGGTCGCTGCCCGTGCTGCTCGCGATCCTCGCCCTGGCCGCGGTGCTCTACTCCTGGAACCTGTCCGGCTCCAGCCTCAACAGCTTCTACAGCGCGGCCGTGCTGAGCGGCACGCAGAGCTGGAAGGCGTGGTTCTTCGGCTCGCTGGACGCCGGGAACTTCCTCACCGTCGACAAGCCGCCGCTCGCGCTGATGGTCATGGGCCTGTCCTGCCGCGTCTTCGGGTACGGCACCTGGCAGATGATGGCGCCGTTGGTCGTGGCGGCGCTGGCCACGATCTGGATCCTGCACTCCTCCGTGAAGCGGGTGTTCGGGCACGCGGCGGCCGCCGTGGCCGCCCTCGTCCTGGCCCTCACCCCGATCACGGTCGCCATCAACCGGGACAACAACCCCGACACGCTGCTGGTGTTCCTCATGGTGGCGGGCGCCGCCCTCGGCCTGCGGGCCGTGCGGGGCGGGCGGCTGCTGCCGCTGCTGGGTTCCGCGGCCTGCTTCGGGCTCGCCTTCAACACGAAGATGCTCCAGGGGTACATCGCGCTGCCCGCCGTGTTCGCGGTGTATCTGTACGCGGCCAAGCCCGCGTTGGTGAAGCGCTTGGTGAATCTGGTGGCCGCCGCTGTGGTGCTGGCCGTTTCCAGCCTCTGGTGGGCGGCGGCCGTGTCGCTGGTGCCCGCCTCCGAGCGGCCGTACATCGGCGGTTCCACGGACGGCACCGCCTGGAACCTGATCATGGGGTACAACGGCCTCGGCCGGATCCTCGGCGGCGAGGGCAACGGCGGTGGTGGCGGGGGCGGAGGCTTCTCCGGCACCGCGGGCCTCGGCCGGATGTTCAACGACATCCTCGGCGGCCAGATCTCCTGGCTGCTCCCCTTCGCGGGCCTCGCGCTCGTCGGCGGCCTGGTGCTGTGCGGCCGCGCCCCGCGTACGGATCTCACCCGGGCCGCGCTCGTGCTGTGGGGCGGCTGGACCCTCCTGCACTACCTGACCTTCGCCCTCGCCGAGGGCACCATGCACCCGTACTACACGACCGCGCTCGCCCCGGGCGTCGCGGCGCTGTGCGGAGGCGGCGGCGTGCTGCTGCTGCGCGCCTTCCGGGCCGACCGGCGGTGGGCCTGGGTGCTGCCGCTCGGGCTGGGTGTCACGGTCGTCTGGGCCGCGGTGCTGCTGCGGCGGGCCTCCGGCTGGAACACCTGGCTGTGGCCGTCGGTCCTGGTCGTCATGGTGCTGGCGATCGCGGGGCTGTTCGTCTTCCGCTCCGGCGTCTCCGGCCTTCGGCTGCGGCTGCTGGCCGTGTCGGTGACGGCCGCGGTCGTCGCGGCGGTGGCGGGTCCGGCGGCGTACGCCTGGTCGGTGCCGTCCGGGTCGGGCGGCGGCGGTGGCATGGGCGGTACGAACCCGACGGCCGGGCCGTCGACGGGCAGCGGCTTCGGCCGGCCCGGGGGCGGTGGCGGCCGGGGGTTCCCGGGCGGTTCCGGTGACGGGATGCCGGGTGGCGGGGGCCGGCAGGGCGGGGATGCCCAGACGGGTGACCGCAACGCCCAGGCCGGTGGCGGGAACGCCCAGGCCGGTGGCGGCTTCCCCGGTGGTGGGGTGCCGTCCCGCGGGCCGGACGGGCAGAACGCTCAGAGCGAGCAGGCCCCCGGCGGCATGGGCGGCGGCCCCGGCGGCGGCATGGGCGGCGGCGCGAGCAGCGAGCTCGTCTCGTACCTGAAGAAGCACCAGGACGGCGCCGAGTGGCTGCTGGCCGTGTCCAGTTCACAGGGCGCCGCCCAGCTCATCGTGAGCAGCGGGGAGCCCGTCATCTCCATGTGGGGCTGGTCCGGCTCCGACAAGGCGATGACCCTGGCCAGGCTCAAGGAGCTGGTGAAGAAGGGCGAACTGCACTACATCCAGCTCGGCGGCGATGGGGGTGCCCCCGCGCGAGCGAATTCGAGCGTGGGGGAGGGCGGCGGCCCCGGCGGCGGCAACGGTGTCAGCTCCGAGGTGACGGCGTGGGTGCGGAAGCACGGCACGGCGGTGAAGGAGAGCGAGTACAGCAAGACCGCGAACTCCACCTCCACCTCCACCACCACCTCCTCGTCGCAGTCCAACCAGTCGTCGATCTACCGCCTGGACCCGTCCGACGTCAGCTGATCCCACTTCACCCCGCACACAGGACCGGCCCCCGACCCCTCGGTCAGGGGCCGTTCCCCCGTCCCCGATCATGGACACCGATGTCCGGCGAACGGGTGAAGGGAAACGCAGGCGTGGGCTACTGCCTGGAGATGAGCACCGGCGACATGCGGACAGTGGTGCGGCTGCTCACCGCGGTGGAGCGGACCGAGCGGCAGGAGCGCACACTCGCCCGGGTGCGTACGGAGTGCGAGCGGACCGACGCCCGGTTCCAGGAGCAGGGCATCGACCTCGACGTCTCCATCGCCCAGGCCCTGGACGAGCTGATCGAGGGCACCTCGAGCACCGACCTCTGCCCCTCGTACAGCTACGCCTTCTACCAGGTCGTCGCGGCCCACTTCTCCGACCCGACCGACCTCGGCGACTGGCGGCGGCCGACCTGGTTCTACGCCATGGACGACGAACTGACCCGGCACGGCGTCCCGTCCGACCTGCTCCCCGGCACGTTCCTGTTCAGTGGCCCGCCGCTGCGCCTTCCGCACCCGGGCGACGCGGTGCCCGCCATCGGGACCCTGCCGGCCCAGCGGGCCGCGGCGCTCGCCGACGCCTACGAGTCCGTGCTCGGCCGCCTGGAGCCCATATTCCGTGACGCGGCCCGCCGGTTCGCCGAACTCATGCGGTTCGAGGCGGAGGAGTGGGAGAGTTCGCGGAAGCTCGGGACGAACCCGGACACGATCCTCTTCTGGTTCCACTGACGTCTGCGGGAACTCTTGACGCCGCCTTTCCCACCGGGATACTTGCGGTCGACAGCGCGCCAACTGCCGCTTCAGTGAAGAGACTTCGTTGTATTCGATCTGATGACGACAGCGGTCCCGCACGTCCGAGATCCCGAACGCCGTACGAGGTATCGCCCACTCGGCACGGCCACCCCCACTGGAGGATCCGCAATGAGCCCACGAACGGTGTCCCGCAAGGCGGTCATAGCCGCCCTGGCCGCCGCACTGCTGGCCGGCCCCGGCGTCGCCCAGGCCGCCACCCAGCAGACGACTCCCGCACCCGCCCCGGTCCGCGACCGCGCCGCGGCGGCCACCATCACCTGGTCCCTCGTCCGCGCGAGCAACCCCACCGAGGACCAGCGCACCGCCTACGACGCCATCACCCGGGCCATGAACGCGGCGGTGGCCCGCTACAACAACCTCAGTGACCTGGGCAAGACCATCACCGTCCGCTACGAGCCGGGCGTCCCCACCGCCGACGGCAACATCAACGGGACCATCCGCTTCGGCAGCAACCGCAGCTACATGAACGAGCGGACGGCCCTGCACGAGATCGCCCACACCATCGGCGTGGGCACCAGCTCGGGCTGGTCCCGCCTCGGCGGCAGCGGCACCTGGACCGGCGGACAGGCCACCGCCCTCGTCAAGCAGTACGACGGTTCCGGCGCCAAGATCTCCACCGGCGGCGGTCACTTCTGGCCCTACGGCCTGAACTACGACAACGAGTGGTCGACCACGGCGGCCGACCGGCACGTCCACATCGTCGCCGCGATGGTCCGCGACGGTCTCTAGACCCGTTCGAGCCCGGCATCCCAGGTCTGTCGCCGAGGGTGCCGGGTACCCGGTTCAGGCACGAGCCGAGGTGTGGACGAGGGACGGGAGGCCGGGGCAGTGGCGGTGAAAGCGATGGGGTGGGCGCACTCGTTCCCCATGTCCGAGGGAGTGCGCGCCGGGCGGCAGTGGACACGTGAACGTCTCGAGTCCCTGCCCTGGGCCGCTGCCGAGCCGGACACGGTGGACGCCATCGTGCTGGCCGTGTCCGAGCTGATCACCAATGCGCACATCCACGCGCACAGCGACGCGCACCTGGTCCTCACGTGGGACGGTGACTGCCTCCATGTGAGCGTCCACGACGAGGACCCGACACTGCCGCGCCGACGCGAAGCAGAGCCCGGGGATGTCTCCGGCCGTGGCGTGGCCATCGTGCGGAAGCTCGCCGATGAGTGGGGGACGAGGTGCCAGCGGCACGGCAAGACGGTGACGGCGTGCTTCTGTCCCGCCGGTGCCGGCACCGATACCGGCACCTGTGAATGAGTGTCAGTCGGTCCCGGGGTGCTTGCCTGGCCCGTCGGCGCCGGGGGACAGCGGCGTGGGTGACAGTGTGGTGTCCTCCTCGCCGGGCTCCAGGAGGGTGTCGGCGGCGCCGACGATGAGGGGGTCGGGTGTGCCGACGGCCTCGCGGTCCTTGCTGGCGTAGTCGATGCGCGACAGCAGACTGCGCATGGTCTCCAGCCGGGCGCGCCGCTTGTCGTTGCTCTTGACGACCGTCCAGGGGGCGTGTGCGGTGTCCGTGGCGCGGAACATGTCGATCTTCGCCTCGGTGTAGTCGTCCCAGAGGTCCAGCGAGGCCAGGTCGGTGGGGGAGAGTTTCCACTGGCGCACCGGGTCGACCTGCCGGATCGCGAAGCGCGTGCGCTGCTCGGAGCGGGAGACGGAGAACCAGAACTTCACCAGCAGGACGCCGTCGTCGACCAGCATCCGCTCGAAGGCCGGGCACTGGTCGAGGAACAGCTCGTACTCGTCCTTGGAGCAGTACCCCATCACGCGCTCGACGCCGGCCCGGTTGTACCAGGAGCGGTCGAAGAAGACGATCTCCCCGGCCGTCGGCAGATGCGCGATGTACCGCTGGAAGTACCACTGGCCCATCTCGCGTTCGGTGGGTTTGTCCAGGGCGACCACGCGTGCGCCGCGGGGGTTGAGCCGCTCGGTGAGCCGCTGGATCGTGCCGCCCTTGCCCGCCGCGTCACGCCCCTCGCACACCACGACCAGGCGGGCGCCGGTGTCCTTGACCCACCGCTGGAGCTTGAGCAGCTCGATCTGCAGGATGCGCTTGGTCCGCTCGTACTCCTTGCGGCCCACCTTTTGATCGTACGGATGGTTCTCCCGCCAGGTCCGGACGGGACGTCCGTCTTCGTCCAGCACGATCGGCTGCTCTCGCCGACTGGCATCCACGGTCAGCCCGTCCAGCAGCCTGTCCGCGTCTTCGGCGTCTTCGGCGTTCATGACCATGCTCCCCGCTCGGCCCCCGCCGTCGGTCAGAAGGGCATGCGGCCGCGGGTGCGGCGACCTGCGGAACCGCTGCGGCTCACCGCGCGCGAGCTGCTGTGGAAGGGCTTGCTGAAGAGCCGGCCCAGAATGCCGGGCGCCTTGCCACCGGCCCGGGCCCCGGCACCGAGCGTACGTTGTGTGCCGCGTTCGGGATGGCGGGAGAGACGGGGGACGAGGAAGGCCAGGACGGCCAGGACCACACACCCGACGATGACGGCGGCGACTACCATGATCAGCTCCCCTTCGCTGGTGGACGGATACACGGGTGCCCCGCTCTGTCCCGCCCATGTGAGGAGCGAGGAAATGGCCTGGCCGGACCGGCCGGCGCTCAGTCCAGATGCGTCGGCGCGAACATCCGCAGCACGGCCGGGAGCAGGACCACCGAGGGCCCGGGCGACCCGAGTGCCTTCGCCAGGTCCCGCTCCAGGGTCTCCGGGGTCGTACGGACCCCGGGGACGCCGAAGGACTCCGCCAGTGCCACGTAGTCCGGCCGGGTCAGCTCCGTCGCGGTCGCCTCGCCGAACGCGTCGTTCATGTACTCGCGCAGGATGCCGTAGCCGCCGTCGTCGACGATCAGCCAGGTGACGTTCAGGCTGTACTGGCGGGCCGTCGCCAGCTCGGCGATCGAGTACAGGGCGCCGCCGTCGCCGGAGACCGCGAGGACCGGCCGGGTGGGGTCGGCCGCCGCGGCGCCGAGTGCCGCCGGGAAGGCGTAGCCGAGGCCGCCGGCGCCCTGGGCGGAGTGCATGTGGTTGGGGCCCTTGGCGTCGAAGGCCGACCAGGCCCAGTACGCGAGGATCGTCATGTCCCAGAAGGACGGGGAGTCGGCGGGCAGGGCCCTGCGGACCGACGCCAGCACGTCCTGTTCCAGGGTGAGTTCCTGGGAGGCGATGCGCTCGGAGACCTTCCCGAGCACCTCGCGTACGCGCTCCGGAGCGTCCGGGTCCCGGCGTTCGGACACCGTCTCCAGCAGCGCCTGCAACGCGAGGCGGGCGTCCGCGTGGATGCCCAGTGCCGGGTGGTTGGACTCCAGCTTGCCGAGGTCGGCCTCGATCTGGACGACCCGGCCGCGCGGCTTGAACGTGTGGTAGTTCGACGAGAGTTCACCGAGTCCCGAGCCGACGACGAGGAGTACGTCCGCGTCCTCCAGGAAGTCCGTGGTGTGGCGGTCCTCGATCCAGGACTGGAGCGACAGCGGGTGCTTCCAGGGGAACGCGCCCTTGCCGCCGGGGGTCGTGACGACCGGTGCCTGAAGCGTCTCGGCCAGCTGACGCAGCTTCTTCGACGCGTCCGCCCGTACCACTCCCCCGCCCGCGATGATCGCCGGACGGGCCGCCTTCGACAGCAGGTCGGCGGCCACGGCGGTCAGTTCGGGGCGCGGCGGCAGCTCCTCGGGGAAGGCGTCGCCGCCGGTCACCACCGGGATCACCGTCTGCGCGAGCAGCACGTCCTGCGGGATCTCCACCCACACCGGGCCGTGCGGGGCCGTCAGCGCGGACTCCCAGGCGGCGGCCATCGCCGAGGGGATCTGGGACTGGGTGCGGACGGTGTGGACCGACTTGACCACGCCCCGGAACGAGGCGGCCTGGTCGGGCAGTTCGTGCAGGTAGCCGTGCCGGCCGCCGCCCAGACCCGCCCTGGGGATCTGGCTGCTGATCGCCAGCACGGGCGCGGAGGCGGCTGCCGCCTCCTGGAGCGCGGCGAGTGAGGTCAGGGCACCCGGCCCCGTCGACAGCAGCAGGGGCGCGGCCTCGCCCGTGATCCGGCCGTAGGCGTCCGCGGCGAACCCGGCGTTGTTCTCCACCCGCAGGCCGATGTACCGGAGGTCCGAGCGGCGCAGGGCGTCGAACATGCCGAGCGCGTGCTGGCCGGGCAGACCGAAGACGGTCGTCGCGCCAAGACCGGCCAGCGTCTCCACGACCAGGTCTCCGCCGTTGCGGCCGGGTGGAGGGTTGAGGGCGGCCTCCGTCTGGGCGGGCGTCGGGCGGAGCACCAGGTCGTGGTCGTGGGTCACTTGGCTTCCGAGTCCTTCCGGGCCGCGGCGATCTGGCGGGACATGATCGTGGTCAGTTCGTACGCCGTGTGGGAGGCCGCCACCGACGTGATCTCCGCGTGGTCGTACGCGGGGGCCACCTCGACGACGTCCGCCGACACCAGGTTGCAGGATGCCAGGCCGCGCAGGATCTCCAGCAGTTCGCGCGAGGTCATGCCGCCGGCCTCGGGCGTGCCCGTGCCGGGCGCGTGGGCCGGGTCGAGGCAGTCGATGTCGATGGATATGTACAGCGGCCGGTCGCCGATGCGCTGGCGCAGCTGGTCGGCGACCTCGTCGGCACCGCGCCGGTAGACGTCCGCCGAGGTGACGATGCCGAAGCCCATCTTCTCGTCGTCGGTCAGGTCCTGCTTGCCGTAGAGCGGGCCGCGGGTGCCGACGTGGGACAGGGCGGAGGTGTCCAGGATGCCCTCCTCGACCGCACGGCGGAACGGCGTGCCGTGCGTGTACTCGGCGCCGAAGTAGGTGTCCCAGGTGTCGAGGTGGGCGTCGAAGTGCAGCAGCGCGACCGGGCCGTGCTTCTTCGCCACCGACCGCAGCAGGGGCAGCGCGATGGTGTGGTCACCGCCGAGGGTCATCAGACGGGAGCCCGAGCCGAGCAGGTCGTCGGCGGCCGCCTCGACGGTCTCGACGGCCTCGTTGATGTTGAACGGGTTGACGGCGATGTCGCCGCCGTCCGCCACCTGCGCGAGGGCGAAGGGCGAGGCGTCCTGCGCCGGGTTGTACGGGCGCAGCAGCCGGGACGCCTCCCGGATCGCGTTGCCGCCGAAGCGGGCGCCCGGCCGGTACGAGACACCCGAGTCGAACGGCACGCCCACCACCGCGACATCGGCCCGTCCGCCGACCTCGTCCAGCCGGGGAAGCCGGGCGAAGGTCGCGGGGCCCGCGTACCGCGGCACACGGGAGGAGTCGACGGGCCCGCGGGGAGTCTCGTTGCTGCTCATGAAGAAATGCCTTCTTTCCTACGCTTCATCGCGTATGTACTGCTTGCCTTATGACCTTACCGGGGAGCCGCGACCGGTTCGGACGCGAGTTCGGGAGACCGTCCCGCGAGCCGCTCGCGCCAGGCGGCGAGGACGGCGGCGTCGGTGGCCGGGGTGGCGAAGGAGACGACCAGATAGGCGGCGAGCGAGGCCAGCAGCCCGTAGTAGACGGGCTCGTTGGCGAGGATGCCGTACGTCGCCATCAGGACGACGACCGCGAGTCCGCCGACCACGACCGAGGCGAGAGCGCCGTGGACCGTGCCCCGCTTCCACACCAGCCCGCCGAGGATCGGCACGAGCAGACCGCCGACGAGGAGGTTGTACGCGACGGTCAGCGCCTCCACCACGTTGTCGATCGCGATGGCCGTGCAGATGACCGCGATGCCCATGATCAGGATGAAGACGCGGTTGCCCTTCACCTCGTCATGATCCGCCGAGTCTTCGGCCGGTGCCTTGACGATGCCCCGCAGCCGGGACCAGATGTCGTTGTTGGCGACGGTGGCGCAGGCGATCAGCGCGCCAGAGGACGTCGACATCACGGCGGCGAGGGCGGCGGCCAGCACCAATCCCCGCACTCCGACGGGCAGTTCCTCCTTCACGATGGTCGCGAAGGCGTCGTCCGGGCTGCCGAGCTTCGGGTACAGCACCTTGGCCGCGGTACCGATGACGGCTCCGGCGAGGGCGTACGCGAGGCAGTAGGTACCGGCGACGGTCCCGCCCCACTTGGCGGTCGTGTCGCTGCGGGCGGTGAAGACACGTTGCCAGATGTCCTGCCCGATGAGCATGCCGAAGGTGTAGATCAGCACGTAGGTGAAGATCGTCTCGCCGCCGATGCCGAGGGGGTCGAAGTACTCGGTGGGCAGTCGGTCCTTCATCTCGCTGAACCCGCCGGCCTTCACCACGGCGATCGGCAGCAGCAGGAGCAGCACGCCGATGGTCTTCACGACGAACTGCACCATGTCCGTCAGGGTGATCGACCACATCCCGCCCAGGGTGGAGTACGCGACGACGATCGAGCCGCCGAGGACGATCGCGAGCGTGCGGTTCATGTCGAACAGGACGTCGAAGATCGTGGCGTACGCGATGGTCGAGGTCACCGCGAGCATGAGGGTGTACGCCCACATGACGACACCGGAGATCACTCCGGCCCGGCCGCCGTAGCGCAGGTCGAGCATCTCGGAGACGGTGTAGACCTTCAGCCGGGCGATGCGGGCGGAGAAGAAGACCGACAGGGCGAGCAGGCCGAGGCCGATGGTGAAGACCATCCAGGCGCCGGACAGGCCGTACTGGTAGCCGAGCCCCACACCGCCGATGGTGGAGGCGCCGCCGAGGACGATCGCCGCCATGGTGCCGGAGTACATGGCCGGGCCGAGCCGGCGGCCCGCCACCAGGAACTCGCTCTTGGACCGGGCGCGGCGCATGCCCCACCAGCCCATGGCCAGCATTCCGGCCAGGTAGACGACGATCACGAGGTAGTCGACGGCCATGGGGCCTCCTTCGCGCACGCACAGGGCGCAGGGCTCGGTCGCGGGGGACGAGGTTGACGAGCACTGACACTAGGTGGCCGGAAAGCGACTGCGAAGTGTACGTTTCATCTATTCGAGCGGCCTTGGCTGGAGGGAACGCACACCATGCCGGACCCGGCGGTCCCCCCGACACCTCCCGTCCTCCTCACGTCCCTCCTGGCCCGAGAGGACCTCTCCCTGCGCCGGATCGCCGGTCCGGTGGACGCCGACGCCGTCGTCCACTGGGTGCACACCTCGGAGATGGCGGACCCGTATCCGTATCTGCTCGGCGGGGAGCTGCTGCTCACGGCGGGCGTGCACATCCCGGAGGCGGCGGGCTCAGGGACCTACTTCGACGACTACGTGTCCCGGATCGTGGCGGCGGGCGGCGCGGCCCTCGGCTTCGGGGTTGCGCCGGTGCACGACACGGTGCCGAGGGCGCTGGTCGCGGCCTGCGAGACACACGGCCTGCCGCTGCTGGAGGTGCCGCCCCAGACCACCTTCTCGGGCGTGGCCCGCGCGGTCTGGCAGCTGATGGCCCAGGCCCGCCTGGCCGAACTCCGCCGCGTCACGGAGGCCCAGCAGAGCCTCGCCTCCGCCGCCTCCCGCCCCGACCCGGTCCCGTCGGTCCTCCGCCAGCTCGCGCAGCGGCTGGGCGGGTGGGCGGTGCTGTACGGGCCGGAGGGGGCGGAGATCGCGGGGGCGGGGCGGAGGCCCGGGGAGGAGGTGGCGTCGGCGCTGGCGGCCTTGGCGAGGGTGGTGCGGCCGGCGAGTGGCTCCGGGGGGCAAGGGGGATCTGCGCCCACGGCGAGCGCGCGAACTCCGGCCGAGACTTCGCGGGCGGGCGGGGCGGCGCAGCCGGGCGGGCCCGCAGAGAGCGCCCCCGAAGGCGAACGCCCGAACAGCCCCGCCGAACCCGGACGCCCGGGCAGGGTCGCCGAAGCCGGAGGGGCGCGGCCGCGTGGCGCTGCCCCGGAGGCGGGCCGCCGGCCTCAGCCGCCGGGCAGCCGCCGGATCGGCGCCGGGCACTCGCCCGCACCCCAGCTCCCCGTGTCTTCTCCCGGCAGCCGCCCCGCCCCCACCTCCGCCACCGACACCACCGCCGGCCTCCACCTCGCCGCCTACGCCCTCGGCGCCGGGCACGGCTTCGTGCTCGGGGTCGCGACCCCGCAGCGCGCGCCGGGGGACCACACCGTCGTCTCCGTCGCCGCCGTGCTCCTCTCCCTCCTCACCGGCGAGCAGCAGAGCGGCACCGGTGCCGCCCGTTCCTCGGCGCTGGTGCGGCTGCTGCTGGGCGCGCCGCCCGAGGAGGTCGCGCCGCTGCTCGGCGGTGAGCGGTGGGTCGTCGTGCGGGCCCGGCCGGACGGTGCGGGCGCTCCGGACGCCGTCGCGGCCTCCGCGCTGGGCGCCGCGCTCGGCTCCGCCCTGGTCGACCCGGCGGGCGACGTCGTACGGGTCCTAGTCCCGGCCGACCGGGCACCGGACCCGCTGCCCGGCTGGACCCTGGGCGTCAGCGCCGCCGTCGCCCCGCACGACTGGCCCGCCGCCGACACCCAGGCGGCCCGCGCCCTGGCCCGGGCCCGCGCCACCCGCACCCCGCTGCTCCGGCACGGCCCGCGCCCGGCCCTCGCCGACCTGGTCCCGCCCGGCGAGGCGGCGGCCCATGCCCGCACCCTCCTCGCCCCCGTCACGGCACACCCCGCGCTCACCGAGACCCTGCGCACCTGGCTGTCCCTGCACGGCAGTTGGGACCGCACGGCCGTCGCCCTGTCCGTGCACCGCAACACCGTGCGGCAGCGCATCACGCGGTGCGCGACGCTGCTGGGGACGGACCTCGAGGACCCGGACGTACGCATGGAACTCTGGTTCGCGCTACGGCACATCTGAGTATGTGAGCGGGGCCCTCCTGAGTACGTGACGCACATCCCAGCGTTCGATACGCCAGGGACGCCCACAGGCGGCTGCTCCACAATGGTTGTCATGCCGATACCCGGGACACCCAGCCGCGCCGAACTCGTCGACCACCTCGTCAGGACGCGCATCGCGGGCGAAGTCGCCACCCCCCGCGAGAACAACCTCTCCCATTACCGCAAGCTGGCGAACAACGACCGCCACTACTGGCTCGGCCTGGAACTCGGCGCCCGCTGGACCGACGAGCAGGACGTCCTCGCGGTGATGGCGGAACGGGTGGGCGTGAACGACGATCCCGAGCACCGGTACGGCCAGGACACCATCGACCCGGAGCTGACCGTCGCCGGGCTCGAGCGCATGGCCGGGCGGCTGCGCAAGGCGGCGGACGGGCAGCAGCGGGTGCTGTTCGCCACCGGCCACCCCGGCGGCCTGCTCGACGTGCACCACGCGACCGCTTCCGCCCTGCGCGCGGCGGGCTGCGAGATCGTCGTCATCCCGGAAGGGCTGACGACGGAGGAGGGCTACGTCATGCAGTTCGCGGACGTGGCGGTGCTGGAGCACGGCGCCACCCTCTGGCACACCCACTCGGGCGAGCCGATGAAGGCGATCCTGACGGCCATGGAGCGGGAGGGCCGCCCCCTGCCCGACCTGGTCGTCGCCGACCACGGCTGGGCGGGATACGCGGGACAGCACGGCGTCGACTCCGTCGGCTACGCCGACTGCAACGACCCGGCCCTCTTCATCGCCGAGGCCGAGGGCACCGTGCAGGTGACGGTGCCCCTCGACGACCACGTGGTCAGCCCGCGCCACTACGACCCGATGACGGCTTACCTGCTGGCGGAGGCGGGCCTCAGCTAGACGACGGGGCCTGAGCGCCCTGATCGCGCGGGACGCGGACCACGCCCTCCTGGATCACGGAGATGGCGAGGCGCCCGTCCTGCGTGTAGATACGCGCCTGTCCCAGTCCCCGGCCGCCGTACGCGGACGGGGACTCCTGGTCGTACAGCAGCCACTCGTCGGCCCGGAACGGCCGGTGGAACCACATCGCGTGGTCCAGCGAGGCCCCCACCACGTCACCGACGGCCCAGCCGCCGCGCCCGTGCGCGAGCAGCACGGAGTCGAGCAGTGTCATGTCGGAGACGTAGGTGGCGAGGACGATGTGCAGCAGCGGTTGGTCGACCGCGCCGCCCAGCTTGCCGTTGGTCCGGAACCACACCTGCGAGTGCGGCTCACGCGGCTCGCCGAACTTCCCGTACGGCGGCTCCTCGACGTACCGCAGATCGACGGCGGCCCGTGCCTCCGCGAACTTCTCCACCACCGCCGGGTCGATATGGCCGTATCCGCGCAGCCGTTCCTCCCCGGTGGGCAGCGTGGCGGGATCGGGCGAGGCCGGCATCGGCTCCTGATGGTCCAGCCCGTCCTCGTACACCTGGAACGACGCCGAGAGATGGAAGATCGGCTTGCCGTGCTGGACGGCGACCACCCGGCGGGTGGTGAAGGAGCGGCCGTCGCGGATCCGGTCGACGGTGTAGACGATGGGCGCGCCGGGATCCCCGGGGCGCAGGAAGTACGCGTGCAGTGAGTGAGCGGGCCGGTCCTCGGGGACCGTCCGCCCGGCGGCGACGAGCGCCTGCGCGGCGACCTGCCCGCCGAAGACCCGCGGGACGACGGCGGACCGGGACCGGCCGCGGAAAATGTTCTCCTCGATCTGCTCGAGATCGAGCAGATCGAGGAGATCCTGAAGTGCCTGGCTCATGAGAACTGTTGTACCGGCCGATGACGACAGTCGGTTTACAGGCCCATGTCCTTCGCGATGATCGACTTCATGATCTCGCTGGTGCCGCCGTAGATGCGGTTGACGCGGTTGTCCGCGTACAGGCGGGCGATCGGGTACTCGTTCATGTAGCCGTAGCCGCCGTGCAGCTGGAGGCAGCGGTCGATGACGCGGTGGGCGACCTCGGTGCAGAACAGCTTCGCGGAGGCGGCCTCGGCGGGCGTCAGCTCACCGGCGTCCAGCGCCTCGGTCGCACGGTCGGCGACGGCCTCGGCCGCGTCCACCTCGGCCTGGCAGGCGGCCAGCTCGAACTTGGTGTTCTGGAAGTGGGCGACCGGCTTGCCGAAGACGGTGCGGTCCTGGACGTACTGCTTGGCGAACCGCACGGCGGCCTTGGCCTGGGCGTAGGCGCCGAAGGCGATGCCCCAGCGCTCGGACGCGAGATTGTGGCCGAGGTAGTAGAAGCCCTTGTTCTCCTCGCCGAGGAGGTCCTCGACGGGCACCTTGACGTCGACGAACGCCAGCTCGGCGGTGTCGGAGGTCTTGAGGCCGAGCTTGTCGAGCTTGCGGCCGACGGAGTAGCCCTCGGACTTGGTGTCCACGGCGAAGAGGGAGATGCCGTGGCGGCGGTCGTCGGCGGTCGGGGCGGAGGTGCGGGCGCAGACGATCACCCGGTCGGCGTGCACGCCGCCGGTGATGAAGGTCTTGGCGCCGTTGAGGACGTAGTGGGTGCCGTCCTCGCTCAGCTTGGCGGTGCTCTTCATGCCCGCGAGGTCGGAGCCGGTGCCCGGCTCGGTCATCGCGATGGCCCACATCTCCTCGCCGGAGACGAACTTGGGCAGGAACCGCTTCTTCTGCTCGTCGGTGGCGAGCATCTTGATGTAGGGCAGGGCGAGCAGCACGTGCACGCCGGAGCCGCCGAACTGGACGCCCGCGCGAGAGGTCTCCTCGTAGAGGACGGCCTCGAACTTGTGGCTCTCCAGGCCCGCACCGCCGAACTCCTCCGGCACGTTGATGCCGAAGATCCCCAGCTCACCGAGCTTGTGGTAGAAGTCGCGCGGCGCCTGGCCGGCAGCGAACCACTCGTCGTACACGGGTACGACCTCGGCCTCGATGAAGGCGCGGATGGTCTCCCGGAACGCCTCGTGATCCTCGTTGAACACCGTACGGCGCACGCCGCCACCTCCACGGACCTCGGTATGTCTAAGCGCTTGCTCACTCAAAGATACCGGCGAGTATCAACAAGCGTCCAGGGTGGGGACGGGGTAACGCTCGTCACGCTGACGGACGGGAGCGCCTTGGGGGCGCAGGGCGCTACTCCCCCGCCGCCGCGAACGCCCCCCGCGCCATCCGATGCAGCAGCTCCGCCACAGCCCCCCGCCCGGCCAACGCCCCGGCCCTCCCCAGATGCGGCGTCGAGTTCAGCAACCCGAACACCGAATGCACGGCCGACCGTGCGGCGGGCTCCCCCAGCCCGGGATACACCTCCCGCACCACCCCCACCCACAGCTCCACATACTGCCGCTGGAGCTGCCGCACCATCTTCCGGTCACTGTCCCGGAGGCGATCCAGCTCCCGGTCATGCAGGGTGATCAGTGGACGGTCGTCGAGCGCGAAGTCGATATGCCCCTCGATCAGCGAGTCGAGGACCACCCCCGCCCCCACACCCCCGTCCGCCTCAGCCTCCGACAACCGCCGCTTCGCCCCGGTCAGCAACTGCCCGCTGATCCCCACCAGCAGCTCCGCGAGCATCGCGTCCTTGCCCGCGAAGTGCCGGTACAGGCCGGGCCCGCTGATCCCCACCGCGGCACCTATCTCGTCGACTCCGACCCCATGGAAGCCCCGCTCGGCGAACAGCCGGGCGGCCTCCTTGAGGATCTGCTCACGGCGGGTGGGTGCGTCGGTCCTGGTTGCCATGAAAACAATTCTAGACAGGGAGGTTAGCGGTCGTTAACCTGAAGGAAATGCGTTAACGCTCATTAACAAGGTGAGGGGACCCGCAGGATGCACGAGGCACCGGAGCTCACGACCGCGGCGGACCCCGCGTCGGAGCCCTTTCGGGCCAACGAGGAGGCACACCGCACCCTCGCCGACGAGCTGCGCGCCAAGCTGGCCACAGCCGCCCAGGGCGGCGGCGAGAAGTCCCGCGCCCGCCACACCGCGCGCGGCAAGCTGCTCCCCCGCGACCGCGTCGACACCCTCCTCGACCCGGGCTCACCGTTCCTGGAGCTGGCCCCGCTCGCGGCCGACGGGATGTACGAGGACCAGGCCCCGGCCGCAGGCGTCATCGCCGGCATCGGCCGGGTCAGCGGCCGCGAAACCGTGATCATCGCCAACGACGCCACGGTCAAGGGCGGCACGTACTACCCGATGACGGTCAAGAAGCACCTCCGCGCCCAGGAGGTGGCCCTCGACAACCGCCTCCCCTGTGTCTACCTCGTGGACTCCGGCGGCGCCTTCCTCCCGATGCAGGACGAGGTCTTCCCGGACCGCGACCACTTCGGCCGGATCTTCTACAACCAGGCCCGCATGTCCGGCGCCGGCATCCCCCAGATCGCCGCCGTCCTCGGCTCCTGCACGGCCGGCGGGGCGTACGTCCCGGCGATGAGCGACGAGGCGGTGATCGTCCGCGACCAGGGCACGATCTTCCTGGGCGGCCCGCCTTTGGTGAAGGCGGCCACCGGCGAGGTCGTCACGGCGGAGGAGCTGGGCGGCGGCGAGGTCCACTCCCGCGTCTCGGGCGTCACCGACCACCTCGCCGAGAACGACGCGCACGCCCTGCGCATCGTCCGCACCATCGTCTCCACCCTCCCCGCGCGCGGGACGCTCCCCTGGGAGGTCACGGAGGCGACGGAACCCAAGGTCGACCCGCACAGCCTCTACGGCGCGGTCCCGGTCGACTCCCGCACCCCCTACGACGTACGCGAGATCATCGCCCGGGTCGTCGACGGCTCCCGTTTCGCCGAGTTCAAGTCCGAGTTCGGCCAGACCCTGGTCACCGGCTTCGCCCGGATCCACGGTCACCCGGTGGGCATCGTCGCCAACAACGGCATCCTGTTCTCCGAGTCCGCCCAGAAGGGCGCCCACTTCATCGAGCTGTGCGACCAGCGCGGCATCCCCCTCGTCTTCCTCCAGAACATCTCCGGCTTCATGGTCGGCAAGGACTACGAGGCGGGCGGCATCGCCAAGCACGGCGCCAAGATGGTCACGGCGGTGGCCTGCACCCGCGTACCGAAGCTGACGGTCGTCGTGGGCGGCTCCTACGGCGCGGGGAACTACTCGATGTGCGGCAGGGCGTACTCCCCCCGCTTCCTGTGGATGTGGCCGAACGCCAAGATCTCCGTCATGGGCGGCGAACAGGCCGCCTCGGTCCTCGCGACCGTCAAGCGGGACCAGCTGGAGGCGCGCGGCGAGTCCTGGCCGGCGGCGGACGAGGACGCCTTCAAGGCCCCGATCCGCGCCCAGTACGAGCGTCAGGGCAGCGCCTACTACGCGACGGCCCGCCTCTGGGACGACGGCGTGATCGACCCGCTGGACACCCGTCAGGTCCTGGGCCTGGCCCTGACCGCGTGCGCCAACGCGCCCCTGGGTGACCCCCAGTTCGGCGTCTTCCGGATGTGAGGGGACGGACGACGATGTTCGAGACAGTGCTTGTGGCCAACCGGGGCGAGATCGCCGTACGCGTCATCCGGACGCTGCGGTCGATGGGCGTGCGCTCGGTGGCCGTCTTCTCCGACTCGGACGCCGACGCCCGGCACGTCCGCGAGGCGGACACGGCGGTCCGGATCGGACCGGCCCCGGCGTCCGAGAGCTACCTGTCGGCGGAGCGCCTCCTGGAGGCCGCCGCCCGCACGGGCGCCCAGGCCGTCCATCCCGGCTACGGCTTCCTCGCCGAGAACGCCGCCTTCGCGCACGCGTGTGCGGAGGCCGGCCTGGTCTTCATCGGCCCTCCGGCGGACGCGATCTCGCTCATGGGCGACAAGATCCGCGCCAAGGAGACGGTCCAGGCGGCCGGAGTCCCCGTGGTCCCCGGCGGACGCGACCCGGACCTGGCCGAGGCGGCCCGCGAGCTGGGCGCGCCCGTGCTGCTGAAGCCGAGCGCGGGCGGCGGCGGCAAGGGCATGCGGCTGGTGCGGGATCTGACCCGGCTCGAGGAGGAGATCGCGTCGGCCCGCCGTGAGGCCCGTGCCTCCTTCGGCGACGACACGCTCCTCGTGGAGCGCTGGATCGACCGGCCCCGCCACATCGAGATCCAGGTCCTGGCCGACGCCCACGGCCATGTCGTGCACCTCGGGGAGCGCGAGTGCTCCCTCCAGCGCCGCCACCAGAAGATCATCGAGGAGGCGCCGAGCGTCCTTCTCGACGAGGAGACGCGTGCCGCGATGGGCGAGGCGGCGGTCCAGGCGGCCCGTTCCTGCGGCTACCGGGGCGCGGGCACGGTGGAGTTCATCGTCAACGGCAGTGATCCGTCCTCGTACTACTTCATGGAGATGAACACCCGCCTCCAGGTGGAACACCCGGTCACAGAGCTGATCACCGGCCTGGACCTGGTCGAGTGGCAACTGCGGGTGGCGGCCGGCGAGCCCTTGGGCTTCGCCCAGCAGGACGTACGCCTGACGGGCCACGCGGTGGAGGCCCGCATCTGCGCCGAGGACCCGGCCCGCGGCTTCCTCCCCTCCGGCGGCACGGTCCTGCGACTGCGCGAACCGCAAGGCGACGGCATCCGCACCGACTCGGGCCTCACCGAGGGCACGGAGGTCGGCAGCCTCTACGACCCGATGCTCTCCAAGGTCATCGCGTACGGCCCCGACCGCGCGACCGCCCTGCGCAAACTCCGCTCGGCCCTGGCGGAGACGGTCACGCTCGGCGTGCAGACGAACGCCGGGTTCCTGCGCCGCCTGCTCGCCCACCCGGCGGTGATCGCGGGCGACCTGGACACCGGCCTGGTCGAGCGCGAGGTCGAGGGGCTGATCCCCACGGACGTGCCGGAGGAGGTCTACGAGGCGGCGGCGGCCGTACGCCTGGACGCCCTGACGCCCGAACCAGGCGGCTGGACGGACCCCTTCTCCCTCCCCACCGGCTGGCGACTCGGCGGGGCCCGGAAACCCCCCGCCTTCCCGCTCCGCGTCCAGGACCCACTGGAGTACACCCCCCGTGGCACCGCCGCGGTCACCGGCGACCGGGTCGCGGTCACGCTGGACGGCGTCCGCCACACCTTCCACCGCGCCGCCGACTGGCTCGGCCGCGACGGCGACGCCTGGCACGTACGCGACCACGACCCGGTGGCGGCGTCGCTCAGCCGCGCGGCCCACGCGGGCGCCGACTCCCTCACCGCGCCCATGCCCGGCACGGTGACGGTGGTGAAGGTCGCCGTCGGCGACGAGGTGACCGCGGGCCAGAGCCTGCTGGTCGTGGAGGCGATGAAGATGGAGCACGTCATCTCCGCCCCGCACGCCGGCAAGGTCACGGAGCTGGACGTGGCGCCGGGCTCGACGGTCGCCATGGACCAGGTCCTCGCGGTCATCGCACCCCACGAGGAGGCGGAGCAGTGACAGCCCACGGTCTCCCGATGACGGTCCCGGCCGAGGACCTCCCCTCCCGCGTCCGCATCCACGAGGTCGGCGCCCGCGACGGCCTGCAGAACGAGAAGGCGACGGTCCCCACGGAGATCAAGGCGGAGTTCATCCACCGCCTGGCCGCCGCGGGCCTGTCGACCATCGAGGCGACGAGCTTCGTCCACCCCAAGTGGGTCCCCCAACTGGCGGACGCGGAGCAGCTGTTCCCGATGGTCGGCGACCTCCACGCCGCCCTCCCGGTCCTGGTCCCGAACGAACGCGGCCTGGACCGCGCCCTGGCACTGGGCGCCCGGCGGGTCGCGGTCTTCGCCAGCGCCACGGAGTCCTTCGCCAAGGCCAACCTCAACCGCACGGTGGACGAGGCACTGGCGATGTTCGACCCGGTCGTCACCCGTGCCAAGGCGGAGGGGGCCCATGTCCGCGGCTACCTCTCCATGTGCTTCGGCGACCCCTGGGAGGGCGAGGTCCCGATCCCCCAGGTGGTGAAGGTCTGCAGGGCCCTGGTGGACATGGGCTGCGACGAGCTGAGCCTGGGCGACACCATCGGCGTCGCGACCCCGGGCCACGTGGTCGCGCTCCTCGCGGCGCTGGACGAGGCGGGCATCCCGCCCACCACCCTCGCCGTCCACTTCCACGACACCTACGGCCAGGCCCTCGCCAACACGCTCGCGGCGCTCCAGCAGGGCGTGACGACGGTCGACGCCTCCGCGGGCGGCCTGGGCGGCTGCCCGTACGCGAAGTCGGCGACCGGCAACCTGGCCACCGAAGACCTCGTGTGGATGCTGCGGGGCCTCGGCATCGACACCGGAATCGACCTCGGCCGCCTCGTCGCCACGAGCGCGTGGATGGCCACCCACCTGGGCCGACCCAGCCCGTCCCGCACCGTCCGAGCCCTGTCCCACGAGGACACCGAGGAGCACTGATCACGATGGACTACCGACTCTCCCCCGAACTGGAGGAACTCCGCCGCACGGTCGAGGAGTTCGCGCACGAGGTGGTGGCACCGAAGATCGGCGACTTCTACGAGCGGCACGAGTTCCCGTACGAGATCGTCCGCGAGATGGGCCGTATGGGCCTGTTCGGCCTGCCGTTCCCCGAGGAGTACGGCGGCATGGGCGGCGACTATCTGGCGCTGGGCGTGGCCCTGGAGGAGCTGGCGAGGGTCGACTCCTCGGTAGCCATCACGCTCGAAGCCGGGGTCTCACTGGGCGCGATGCCGATCTACCGCTACGGCACGGAGGCCCAGAAGCGCGAGTGGCTCCCCCGCCTCTGCTCGGGAGAACTCCTGGGCGCGTTCGGCCTGACGGAACCGGACGGCGGCAGCGACGCGGGCGCGACCCGCACGACGGCGCGTCTGGACGAGTCGGCGAACGAGTGGGTCATCAACGGCACGAAGTGCTTCATCACCAACTCGGGCACGGACATCACCGGGTTGGTGACGGTCACGGCGGTCACCGGCCGCACCCCGGATGGCAAGCCCCACATCTCCTCGATCATCGTCCCGTCCGGCACCCCCGGCTTCGCGGTCGCGGCCCCGTACTCGAAGGTCGGCTGGAACGCCTCGGACACCCGCGAGTTGTCCTTCTCGGACGTCCGAGTCCCGGCCGCGAACCTTCTGGGCGAGGAGGGCCGCGGCTACGCCCAGTTCCTCCGCATCCTCGACGAGGGCCGCATCGCGATCGCGGCCCTGGGGACGGGCCTGGCGCAGGGCTGCGTCGACGAGTCGGTCAAGTACGCCCAGGAACGCCACGCCTTCGGCAAGCCGATCGCCGCCAACCAGGCCATCCAGTTCAAGATCGCGGACATGGAGATGAAGGCCCACACGTCCCGCCTCGCCTGGCGCGACGCGGCGGCCCGCCTGGTCGCGGGCGACCCCTTCAAGAAGGAAGCGGCCCTGGCCAAGCTCTACTCCTCCACGGTGGCCGTCGACAACGCCCGCGAGGCCACCCAGATCCACGGCGGCTACGGCTTCATGAACGAGTACCCGGTGGCCCGCATGTGGCGCGACTCCAAGATCCTCGAAATCGGCGAGGGCACGAGCGAGGTGCAACGCATGCTGATCGCCCGGGAGTTGGGGCTGGCAGGCTGAGCGAGCGGCCGAGGCCCGCATACGGGCGCAGTGATCCGGATCACTGCGCCCTTTCGCATTCCCACCCTCGGGCCCGGGCACTGACCCCAGGGGCCCCTGGACACTGTGTAAGGTTAGGCTAGCCTAAGCTTGATTCCAGCCAAGCGGCTGTCGGCCGTGCCCGCAGTGGCTCCAAACGCGCGAAAGCAGACTCAGCCATGTCGAACGCCAGAACCGCCCGCTTCTCCCGACGCGGCATCCTCGCCGCCGGGGGCGCCCTCGGACTCGGCGCCCTCGTGACCGCCTGCGGCAGTGGAGACTCCAAGGACGGCGACTCGAACGCGGCGGCGGGCGGCAAGTCCGGCCCGTGGTCCTTCAAGGACGACCGCGGCAAGACCGTCCAGCTCAAGCAGACCCCCGCGAACATCGTCGCCTTCACCGGCGTCGCCGCGGCCCTCCACGACTACGGCGTCTCCGTCAAGGGCGTCTTCGGCCCGACCAAGACACAGGACGGCAAGCCCGACGTCCAGGCCGGCGACATGGACATCAGCAAGGTGACCATCCTCGGCAACACCTGGGACCAGTTCAGCGTCGAGAAGTACGCCGCCCTCGCCCCCGACGTGCTGATCAGCACGATGTTCGACGACGCCGGCACCCTCTGGTACGTCCCGGAGGCCTCGAAGGACA
This sequence comes from Streptomyces violaceus, assembly GCF_036014075.1. Taxonomy (NCBI): domain Bacteria; kingdom Bacillati; phylum Actinomycetota; class Actinomycetes; order Kitasatosporales; family Streptomycetaceae; genus Streptomyces; species Streptomyces violaceus. The sequence continues at coordinate 5,703,546 of NZ_CP107911.1, read as the reverse complement.
AGATCGCCAAGCTTGCCCCGAGCGTCGGCATATCCGTCTACGACCGCCAGCTCACCCAGCCGCTGCAGCGCATGTGGGAGCTGGCCGAATCCCTCGGCGGCGACATGAAGTCCGCCGAGGCCACCGACGCCAAGAAGCGTTTCGAGAAGGCCTCCGAGCGGCTGCGCAAGGCCGCCAAGGCGCACCCCGACATCAAGGTGATGGCCGCTTCCGCGAGCCAGGAGCTCTTCTACGTCTCCGGCACGAACCTCTCCGTCGACCTGGAGTACTTCAAGGCCCTCGGCGTGAACTTCGTCGAACCGCCGGCGAAGGCCAAGGCCCAGGGTGGCGGCTGGTTCGAGAGCCTGAGCTGGGAGAACGTCGACAAGTACGCGGCCGACGTCATCATGATGGACGACCGCTCCTCGGCGATCCAGCCCGCGAACATCACCGAGGCGACGTGGAAGAAGCTGCCGGCGGTCAAGGCCGGGCAGGTCCTCTCGCGTTCGGCCGAGCCGATTCTGTCGTACGACAAGTGTGTGCCGTTGGTGGAGAACCTGGCGACGGCCATCGAGAGCGCGAAGAAGGTCAGCTAGGCGCTCAGCCGCCGTGGGGCTGCTCAACGACTGCGGCCGCGGGCCGTATGTGGCTTGTCGCGCAGTTCCCCGCGCCTTTGAGCGGCATCGCCCCACCCCCTGACGATGACTCAGGAGTCTTCATGACCACCGCCGTGGCCGCCCCGTTCCGTTTCTTTTCCCTTCAGGTCGTGCGGACGAGGCGGCTCGGTCCGTCTCTGGTCCGTGTCACCTTCGGTGGGCCCGATCTGCACGCCTTCCATTCCGACGGGCGTGACCAGTCGCTGTCGCTGTTCCTGCCGCACCCCGGGCAGCCCGAGCCGGTCGTACCGCTCGAACTCGGGGACGGCTGGTGGCAGGGCTGGCGCGAACTCCCGGACGACGTACGCGCCGTGATGCGCTCGTACACCCTGCGCGCACTGCGACGCGACCCGGACGAGATCGACATCGACTTCGCCCTGCACGGCATCGAGCCGGGCGCCTCGGTCCAGGCCGGTCCCGCCTCCCGCTGGGCCGACCGGGCCGCCGCCGGGGACCGGGTCCTGCTGCTCGGCCCGGCCGTCGCCGACAACCGGGCGATCCGCTTCCGGCCGCCCGAGGACACCGACCTCGTGGTCGTCTGGGGTGACGAGACCGCCGTACCGGCCGTCTCGGCCATCGTCGAGGCACTGCCGGCCGGCACCCGTGCCCGGGTCTGGCTGGAGGTCCCGCACGCCGGGGACATCCAGGACCTGGTGACCGAGGCCGACGCCGAGATCACCTGGCTCGTCAAGAACGAGACCCCCGAAACCCCCGAGACTCCCCGGACCCCCAAGACCGCCGAGGGCTCCCCCATGGTCCTCGACACCCTCCGCAACGCCCAACTCCCGACCGCCGAGCGGCCGTACGTCTGGATCGCCGGCGAGTCCGGCTGCGTGAAGCAACTGCGCCGGCACTTCGTACGGGAGCGCGGGATCGACCGCCGCCGGGTGACGTTCGTCGGCTACTGGCGCAGCGGCGTGAGCGAGGAGCAGCTACGCGCAGAAGGATGACCGACATCCGTCCATGCCCCACGCGTGACCACAGTCACGGCAGAGCCAGCCCTCCCCTCATGTAACTTAGGTTAGGCTTACCTAAGTTACACCCCGCTGGCTCAGCCCACCTCTGTCCCGCAACCGGACTGTCCCCACCGGAGGACCCCCACATGCGCTCGCACCTGCTCAACGACACCACCGCGGAGCAGTACCGCCGCTCCGTGACCGACGGAGTCGAGCGGGTGGCCGCCAAACTCGCCGCCACCGACCGGCCCTTCACCGGCGTCAGCGTCGACGCCCTCTCCCCCCGCATCGACGAGATCGACCTCGACGAGCCGCTGCACGACACCGCCGCGGTGCTCGACGAACTGGAGGACGTCTACCTCCGGGACGCGATCTACTTCCACCACCCCCGCTACCTCGCCCACCTCAACTGCCCGGTAGTCATCCCGGCCGTGCTCGGTGAGGCAGTCCTCTCCGCCGTGAACTCCTCCCTCGACACCTGGGACCAGTCGGCCGGCGGCACGCTCATCGAGCGCAAACTGATCGACTGGACGAACGAGCGCATCGGCCTCGGCCCCGCTGCCGACGGCGTGTTCACCTCCGGCGGCTCCCAGTCCAACCTCCAGGCGCTGCTCCTCGCGCGAGAGGAGAGCAAGACGGACTCTCTCGCCGAACTGCGTATCTTCGCCTCCGAGGTCAGCCACTTCAGCGTGAAGAAGTCCGCGAAGCTGCTCGGGCTCGGCCAGGACGCCGTGGTCTCCATACCCGTCGACCACGACAAGCGCATGCAGACCGTCGCCCTCGCCCGCGAGCTGGAGCGCTGCGCGCAGGACGGCCTCGTCCCCATGGCCGTCGTCGCCACCGCCGGCACCACCGACTTCGGCTCCATCGACCCGCTGCCCGAGATCGCCGAGCTGTGCGAGCAGTTCGGCACCTGGATGCACGTCGACGCCGCCTACGGCTGCGGCCTGCTCGCCTCCCTGAAGCACCGGGACCGCATCGACGGCATCGAGCGCGCCGACTCGGTCACCGTGGACTACCACAAGTCCTTCTTCCAGCCGGTGAGCTCCTCGGCCGTGCTCGTCAAGGACGCCGCGACGCTGCGCCACGCCACCTACCACGCGGACTACCTCAACCCGCGCCGCATGGTGCAGGAACGTATCCCCAACCAGGTGGACAAGTCCCTGCAGACCACCCGCCGCTTCGACGCGCTCAAGCTGTGGATGACCCTCAGGACCATGGGCGCCGACGGCATCGGGCAGCTCTTCGACGAGGTGTGCGAGCTGGCCCAGGAGGGCTGGCGGCTGCTCGCCGCGGACCCGCGCTACGACGTCGTCGTGGAGCCGAGCCTGTCCACCCTCGTCTTCCGCTACATCCCGGCGGCCGTGACCGACCCCGCCGAGATCGACCGCGCCAACCTCTACGCCCGCAAGGCCCTGTTCGCCTCCGGTGACGCCATCGTCGCGGGCACCAAGGTCGGCGGCCGTCACTACCTGAAGTTCACCCTGCTCAACCCCGAGACGCAGGCGTCCGACATCGCCGCCGTCCTCGATCTGATCGCCGGCCATGCCGAGCAGTACCTGGGAGAATCCCTTGACCGCGCGTCCTGAAAACCCCACCAGAACCCATGACTTCGTGGGCATCGGGCTCGGCCCCTTCAACCTCGGACTGGCCTGCCTCACCGAACCCATCGACGCACTCGACGGCGTCTTCCTGGAGTCGAAGCCCGACTTCGAGTGGCACGCGGGAATGTTCCTCGACGGCGCCCACCTCCAGACCCCGTTCATGTCGGACCTGGTCACCCTCGCCGACCCGACGTCCCCGTACTCCTTCCTGAACTACCTGAAGGAGAAGGGCCGGCTGTACTCGTTCTACATCCGCGAGAACTTCTACCCGCTGCGCGTCGAGTACGACGACTACTGCCGCTGGGCCGCGAACAAGCTGAGCAGCATCCGCTTCGGCACCACGGTGACCGAGGTCCGGTACGAGGACGACCTCTACGTCGTGCACACCGAGGCCGGAGACGTCTACCGCGCCCGCCGGCTCGTCCTCGGCACGGGCACCCCGCCCTACATCCCCGAGGCCTGCCAGGACCTGGGCGGCGACTTCCTGCACAACTCCCGTTACCTGAGCCACAAGGCGGAGCTGCAGAAGAAGGACTCGATCACGCTGGTCGGCTCGGGCCAGTCGGCTGCCGAGATCTACTACGACCTGCTCAGCGAGATCGACGTCCACGGCTACCGGCTGAACTGGGTCACCCGCTCCCCGCGCTTCTTCCCGCTGGAGTACACCAAGCTCACGCTGGAGATGACGTCCCCGGAGTACGTCGACTACTTCCGCGAGCTGCCGGAGGCGACCCGCTACCGCCTCACGGCCGAGCAGAAGGGCCTGTTCAAGGGCATCGACGGCGACCTGATCAACCAGATCTTCGACCTGCTCTACCAGAAGAACCTCGGCGGCCCGGTGCCCACGCGGCTGCTCACCAACGCCTCGCTGAGCAGCGCGACGTACGAGAACGGCACGTACACGCTGGGCTTCCGCCAGGAGGAGCAGGGCAAGGACTTCGAGCTGGACTCCGAGGGCCTGGTGCTGGCCACCGGCTACAAGTACGCCGAGCCGGAGTTCCTCGCCCCCGTCAAGGACCGCCTGGTCTACGACTCCCAGGGCAACTTCGACGTCGCCCGCAACTACGCCGTCGACGTCACCGGCCGGGGCATCTTCCTCCAGAACGCCGGCGTCCACACCCACAGCATCACCAGCCCCGACCTGGGCATGGGCCCGTACCGGAACGCGTACATCATCCGGGAGCTGCTGGGCAGCGAGTACTACCCGGTCGAGAAGACCATCGCCTTCCAGGAGTTCGCGGTATGAGCGCCACGACCGGCATCGGCACCCTGACCGTCCGCGCGCTCGACCCCCTGAAGGACGCCGAGCTGCTGCACTCCTGGGTCACCCACCCCAAGGCGTCCTACTGGATGATGCAGGACGCGAAACTGCAGGACGTCGAGCGCGAGTACATGCGCATCGCGGCGCACGAGTACCACCACGCGTACCTCGGCCTGCACGAGGGCCGCCCGGCGTTCCTGATGGAGTCGTACGACCCCCGGTACGTCGAGCTGGAAGGCCTGTACGACCCGGAGCCCGGCGACGTCGGCATGCACTTCCTGGTCGCGCCGACCGACCGGCCGATCCACGGCTTCACCAGGGCCGTCATCACCGCCGTGATGGACGAGCTGTTCGCCGACCCGCGCACCCGCCGGGTCGTGGTGGAGCCCGACGTGAGCAACAAGGCAGTCCACGCGCTCAACGAGGCCGTCGGCTTCGTGGCCGAGCGCGAGATCGACAAGCCGGAGAAGCGCGCGTTGCTCAGCTTCTGCACGCGTGACCAGTACCTGGCTGCCCGAGGAGTGGCGATATGACCCTGTCCGACGCCGTGGCGCACCTGTCCCCCGAGCGCTGGGACCAGGCCAACCGCCTGCTGATCCGCAAAGCGCTCGCCGAGTTCGCGCACGAGCGGCTGATCACCCCCGTGAAGGACGGGGAGCGCTTTGTCGTCCGCAGCGACGACGGCCTCACCCAGTACGCCTTCTCCGCCGCCCGCCGGGCCCTGGACCACTGGCAGGTGGACGCCGGCTCGATCACCCGGCACCGGGACGGCGCCGAGCTTCCGCTCGCGGCCCTGGACTTCTTCATCGAACTGAAGGACACCCTGGGGCTCAGCGAGCAGATCCTGCCGGTCTACCTGGAGGAGATCTCCTCCACCCTCTCCGGCACCTGTTACAAGCTCACCAAGCCGAAGACCACGGCCGCCGAGCTGGCGCGCGGCGACTTCCAGGCCATCGAGACCGGCATGACCGAGGGCCACCCGTGCTTCGTGGCCAACAATGGGCGGCTCGGCTTCGGCATCCACGAGTACCTGTCGTACGCGCCGGAGACGGCGAGCCCGGTCCGTCTGGTGTGGCTGGCCGCGCACCGCTCGCGGGCGGCGTTCACCGCCGGTGTCGGCATCGAGTACGAGTCGTTCCTGCGCGAGGAGCTGGGCGAGGAGACCGTCGAGCGCTTCCGCGGCGTCCTGCGCGACCAGGGCAAGGACCCCGAGGACTTCCTGTTCATCCCGGTCCACCCCTGGCAGTGGTGGAACAAGCTCACCGTCACCTTCGCCGCCGAGGTCGCCCGCGGGCACCTGGTCTGCCTGGGCGAGGGCGGCGACGAGTACCTGGCCCAGCAGTCCATCCGGACCTTCTTCAACAAGACGAGCCCCGAGAAGCACTACGTCAAAACCGCGCTGTCGGTCATCAACATGGGCTTCATGCGCGGCCTGTCCGCCGCCTACATGGAGGCCACCCCGGCGATCAACGACTGGCTGGCCCAGCTCATCGAGGGCGACCCGGTGCTGAAGTCCACGGGCCTGTCGATCATCAAGGAGCGCGCGGCGGTCGGCTACCGGCACCTGGAGTACGAGAAGGCGACCGACCGCTACTCGCCGTACCGCAAGATGCTCGCCGCGCTGTGGCGGGAGAGCCCGGTGCCCTCGCTCCAGGAGGGCGAGTCGCTGGCCACGATGGCGTCCCTGGTCCATGTCGACCAGCAGGGGGCGTCCGTCGCGGGCGCGCTGATCGAGCAGTCGGGCCTCGCCCCCACGGAGTGGCTGCGCCATTACCTCCAGGCCTACTTCACGCCCCTCCTCCACAGCTTCTACGCCTACGACCTGGTCTTCATGCCGCACGGCGAGAACGTCATCCTCGTACTGAAGGACGGGGTCGTGCAGCGCGCGATCTACAAGGACATCGCCGAGGAGATCGCCGTCATGGACCCGGACGCGGTGCTGCCGCCGACGGTCGAGCGGCTGCGCGTCGAGGTCCCGGAGGACAAGAAGCTCCTGTCGATCTTCACGGACGTCTTCGACTGCTTCTTCCGCTTCCTCGCGGCGAACCTCGCCACCGAGGGAATCCTGGAGGAGGACGACTTCTGGCGCACGGTCGCCGAGGTCACCCGCGCCTACCAGGAGTCGAGGCCCGAACTCGCCGACAAGTTCAAGCAGTACGACATGTTCGCGCCCGAGTTCTCCCTCTCCTGCCTCAACCGCCTCCAACTGCGCAACAACGAACAGATGGTCGACCTGTCGGACCCCTCCGGCGCCCTCCAACTGATCGGCACCCTGCAGAACCCGATCGCCGAGTTCTGACCCCAAGCAGACGGGCACCCCGGAGTACGGTCCTCCGGGGTGCCCGTCCCTTTCCAGGGGCGCGGGGAACTGCGCATCTTTTCGGGGGGCGCGGTGCGCACCTTTCAGGGGCGCGGGGAACTGCGCGACCAGCCCCCACCGGCCCGCGGACACATCACAAGGCGGAACCCCACGGAACCTGCGGCGACCTGTACCACTCAATACCCAGGGCCTCCCACCGCTCAGCCTGCGCAGCAAGCCGCACCTTGTACCGCTCCCAGTCATGCGAACCCGCCGCCGACCACCCCAGCTCGGCAACACCCGGCAGCCGCGGAAACGCCATGTACTCGACGTGCCCGGAGTTCTCGATCGTCTCCGTCCACAACGGCGCCTCCACACCCTTCACCGCAGCCGCCGGCACCCCCGGCAGATACGCCCCGGGGTCCCAGTCGTAGGACCGCCGCACCTCGACATACCCCGCCCAGGACAGCCCCAGCGGCGTGTCCTTGGTGTACTTCATGTCGAGATAGACCCGGTCGGCCGGCGACAGAATCAGCCCCGTCCCGCTCTGCGCGGCCTTCGCGACCCGCGCCTTCTCCTCGGCACTGGTGCTGTCGAGCCCCCAGTACTGCGCGAGAGCGCCCTTCGCGGGGGTCGCGCCGGTCAACTGGTGCCAGCCGACGACCGTCTTGCCGTACTTCGCGACGACCGGCTGCACCCGGTCCATGAACGCGACGTAGTCCTCATGGCTGGTGGAGTGCGCCTCGTCGCCCCCGATGTGGAGGTACCTGCCCGGCGTGAGCGCGGCGAGCTCTCGGATCACGTCGTCCACGAAGTCGTACGTGATCTCCTTGCCGACGCACAGTGAGCTGAAGCCGACCTCGGTCCCGGTGTACAGCGGGGGTGCCACGCCGTCGCAGTTGAGCTCGGCGTAGGAGGCGAGGGCCGCGTTGGTGTGGCCGGGCAGGTCTATCTCGGGGACGACCTCCAGATAGCGGGAGGACGCGTACCGGACGATCTCCTTGTAGTCGGCCTTGGTGTAGAAGCCGCCGGGGCCGCCGCCGACCTGAGTGGAGCCGCCGTACGTCGCCAGGCGCGGCCAGGAGTCGATGGCGATCCGCCAGCCCTGGTCGTCACTGAGGTGCAGATGCAGCTTGTTGATCTTGTAGAGGGCCAACTGGTCGATGTAGCGCTTGACCTGGTCGACGGTGAGGAAGTGCCGGGAGACGTCGAGCATGGCGCCGCGCCAGCCGTAGCGAGGGGTGTCCGTGACGGTGCCGCCCGCGACCAGCCAGGGCCCGGGCTGGACGGAGTCCTTCTCGACGGCCGCCGGGAGCAGCTGGCGCAGGGTCTGCAAGCCGTGGAAGAGACCGGCGGGCTCCGCCGCGGTGATCGTGACGCCCTTGCGGCCGCTGTCGAGGCGGTAGCCCTCGGCGCCGAACGGGCCCTTGGCGAGCCGCAGCTGGATGCCTCCGGCCCCGTGGGCGGTGACCGGGAGGCGGTAACCGGTCGAGGGCCGCAGGATGTCCGCGAGGTACTCGGCGACGCGCCGCACCTCCCGCGAGCCGTCGGCACGGATGGATGTGCCGCGTGTGATGCGGTACGGGGTGCCGCCGGGGGTGACCGAGGCGGGTGCCGGTACGACCCGGTCGAGCGGGGTGGGGGCCGCCGCCTGTGCCGGGGCGGCCTTGGTGACACAGACGCCCACCGCGACGAGCAGCAGGGATCCGAGAAGGCGAAACGTTCTGTGGTGCTGTCTCACAAAAGCGTCCCTTCAACGAGCCAGTGAGCCCCAAGAGGTCTGGACCACTCTCTCGTGAGACTGATGAAACAATCCACCCCATGGCGGAAATCATCCAGAAGGACGGCTCGTGGATTTTCGACGGCGACGCCCTGCGGCTGACCCCCGGGCGGGACAAGAACGTCAGTCTGCTGCGCAGGGAGCTGGGTGAACTGGTCGTCCCGCTGGGAGCGTTGGCGGGAATCTCGTTCGAGCAGGGCAAGAAGAACGGTCGGCTGCGGCTGCGCCTGCGCGACGGTGCCGATCCGCTGCTGCACGCGACCGGCGGGCGGCTCACCGAGCCCCATGACCCGTACCAGCTGCTCGTCGAGTCCGACCGCTACGGGGTCGCCGAGTACGTCACGGAAGAGGTACGGAGCGCGCTGCTCCTGGACCAGATACCGGCCGACCCGGTGACCGCGTACCTGCTGCCGGGGCCCGCCGTGCCGCTCTCGGTCTCCGCCGGGGACGGCACCGCGAGTTTCGACGGCGAGCGCATACGCCTGGAGTGGAACTGGAAGACGGAGGACGCCAAGGCCGCCGCCGGCGCCCGCACGCTGGCGCTCACCGACATCACGGGCGTGGAGTGGCAGCCGGCGGCCGGCCTGGAGAACGGCTATGTCCGCTTCACCGTGCGCAACGCGCCCACCAAGGCCCCGCCCAAGTACGACCCCAACGCCGTGGAGCTGTGGGGTTTCAAGAAGGACCCGCTGATGGCACTGGTCGCGGCGGCGGTCCAGGCCAGGCTTCCGCACCCGGCCGGGACCGCCCCCGACGTGCCGGCCACGCGACCGGAAATGCCTTCCCTCCCGGTCGCGCCCGCGGAGGACGACCACGACGCCCTGCTGCGCCGCCTGCGCGAGCTCGGCGAGCTGCACCGCACGGGCGTGCTGACGGACGACGAGTTCGCGCTGGCGAAACAGGCGATCCTCAAGCGGATGTGACCCCCCGGAAAAGCCGGGGGCGCTACTTCGCCCGGCGCGCCACCGTGAAGTGGTCCACCTGCTCACCGCTCTCGGCGATACCGCGCACCTTCAGCGTGGCCGTCCGTCCCGTCGGCGCAGGGGTGACGTCCACGCGCAGGAAGGAGTAGTCGAGGTAGCGCACCCGGGACCAGGCGACGGTCTCGTTCTGCTTGCCTCCCTTGACGTTGACGAACGAGGCCACGGAGTCCACGTCCTGCTCGTTGCCCTCGTACGACAGCGGGGCGCTGAACGCGTAGAGGCTGCGGCCCGCCGCACCGGCCGTCACATACACGACGCCGTCGGTCTCGGGGTACGCCGTGCCGCCGATCGGGAGCTTCTTGGTGACCTTGTTCCCCTTGATGACGTCCGTGCGCTCGTACTGGTGGTTGTGGCCGTTGATGACCAGGTCCACCGTGTACTTCTCGAACAGCGGCACCCACTCCTGCCGGACCCCGCCCTCGGAGGCGTGGGAGGTGGAGGTGCAGTAGGCGCAGTGGTGGAAGAACACGACGACGAAGTCGATGTCGCACGCGGCCCGGTACTTCTTGAGCTGGGCCTCGAGCCACTTGGTCTGGGTGCCGCCGGAGATGCCGAGGTTGGCCGGGATCTCGAAGGAGATGTCGTTGGCGTCGAGCGAGATGACCGCCGTGTTGCCGTGGACGAAGGTGTAGACGCCCGGCAGGTTCTTCTTGTCGGGGCCGTTGCCCGGGAGGTTCCAGCGGGCCTCCTCGCCGCCGTAGCCGCCCGGCGAGTACCAGGCCTCCATGTCGTGGTTGCCGTAGGCGGGCATCCACGGGACGGACTTGGCGACGGACTCGGTCTGGGCGAGGAACTGGTCCCAGATGCGCGAGTCGAAGCCGGTGTCGGAGGTCTGGCCGGAGCCGGACGGGTCCGCGTAGGCGATGTCGCCGGCGTGCAGATGGAAGGCCGGGTTCTGGCCGAGCAGCAGGCTGTTGTTGGCGAGGCCGTGGTAGCTGACGCCCTCGTCGCCGAAGGCCGTGAAGGTGAACGGCGTCTTGTGTGCTGGGGCGGTGGTGAAGGTGCCGAGGGTGCCCAGCAGATGCGGTGCGGCCGGGTCGAAGCCCTGGTGGCCGACGCCGTAGTAGTACGTCCGGCCCGGGCGCAGACGGGTCAGCTCGGCGTGCACGTAGTACTGGGTGTGGTCGCCGCTCGCGCCGACACCGGCGGGGGTGAAGAGGGTGCGGACCTCCACGTCGATCTTGCGGGAGAGGTCCGTGGGGTGGGCGCCGATCCGGATGAACGGCTTCTTGACGGCGACCGGGACCTGCCAGGAGACGGTCATCTCCGTGCGCGGGTCGGCGCCGTAGGCGAGGTGGCGGCCGAAGGGGGCGACGAAGGCGCCGTCGACGGTCTCGGCCGCGGAAGCGGTGCGGGCGGTCGGTACGGCCGCCTGGGCGGTGGCCCCCGGAACGAAGGCGCCACCCGCGACGGCGCCGAGTGTGACGGCGCCGCCTCTGATCATCGTGCGCCGGGAGAATCCGGCGCGCAGGTACTCGTGCTGCTCGGCCATGCTCATGCGCTCGGCAAGCCGCTCGGGTACGCCCATACGAGGAATGTCCATGGCGTCACAAGCTGCTCGCCTTACACATCCGCCCGGGGAACAACCGCCCATCAGACTCCCATGGGCGCCCCATAAGTGTTCCAACACTCATCTGCCCGATACCGGGCAGAATTCTTGCGAAAGTGCCGCCGGTGCCTCAGGATCTAGCGAGTGCACGACGAACTCGTTGATCATCTGACGCGGTCCAGCCCCCTCAGCCGGGGCGAGGCGCTGCGCGTGATCCAGGACGTGCTCGCGTACTTCGACGAGACGACCGAGGAGTACGTCCGTCGCCGCCACCGTGAGCTCCAGGCCCAGGGCCTGGTGAACACGGCGATCTTCGAACGGATCGAGGCGGATCTCAAATATCGCGCGGTGGCACCGCCCGAGCTCTCGCTCAGGCAGCTGCGGCGCATCGTCTACGGCTAGGAATGCGTATATATGTGCGGCATCGTCGGTTACATCGGGAAGCGTGACGTCGCTCCCCTGCTCCTGGAGGGCCTGCAGCGCCTGGAGTACCGCGGCTACGACTCCGCGGGCATCGTCGTCACGTCCCCGAAGACCTCCGGCCTGAAGTTGGTGAAGGCCAAGGGCCGCGTGCGCGACCTGGAGGCCAAGGTCCCGGCCCGCTTCAAGGGCACGACCGGCATAGCCCACACCCGCTGGGCCACCCACGGCGCCCCCTCCGACGTCAACGCCCACCCGCACCTGGACGCCGAGGGCAAGGTCGCCGTCGTCCACAACGGCATCATCGACAACGCCTCCGACCTGCGCCGCAAGCTGGAGGCGGACGGCGTCGAATTCCTCTCCGAGACCGACACCGAGGTGCTGACCCACCTCATCGCCCGCTCGCAGGCCACCAAGCTGGAGGACAAGGTCCGCGAGACCCTCCGGCTCATCGAGGGCACGTACGGCATCGCCGTCATGCACGCCGACTTCCCCGACCGGATCGTCGTCGCCCGCAACGGCTCCCCGGTCGTCCTCGGCATCGGCGAGAAGGAGATGTTCGTCGCCTCGGACATCGCCGCGCTGGTCGCCCACACCCGCCAGATCGTCACCCTGGACGACGGCGAGATGGCCACCCTCAAGGCCGACGACTTCCGCACCTACACCACGGAGGGCACCCGCACCACGGCCGAGCCCACCACCGTGGAGTGGGAGGCCGCCTCCTACGACATGGGCGGCCACGACACCTACATGCACAAGGAGATCCACGAGCAGGCCGACGCCGTGGACCGCGTGCTGCGCGGCCGCATCGACGACCGCTTCTCCACCGTGCACCTGGGCGGCCTCAACCTGGACGCCCGCGAGGCCCGCCGGATCCGCCGCGTGAAGATCCTCGGCTGCGGCACCTCGTACCACGCGGGCATGATCGGCGCCCAGATGATCGAGGGCCTGGCCCGCATCCCCGCGGACGCCGAGCCTGCCTCCGAGTTCCGCTACCGCAACGCGGTCGTCGACCCCGACACCCTCTACGTCGCGGTCTCCCAGTCCGGCGAGACCTACGACGTCCTCGCCGCCGTGCAGGAGCTCAAGCGCAAGGGCGCACGGGTCCTGGGCGTCGTGAACGTGGTCGGCTCGGCGATCGCCCGCGAGGCCGACGGCGGCATCTACGTCCACGCCGGGCCGGAGGTCTGCGTGGTCTCCACCAAGTGCTTCACCAACACCACGGTCGCCTTCGCCCTGCTCGCCCTCCACCTGGGCCGCACCCGCGACCTCTCGGTCCGCGACGGCAAGCGGATCATCGCGGGCCTGCGGAAGCTGCCCGCCCAGATCGCCGAGATCATGGAGCACGAGGAGGACGTCAAGAAGCTGGCCCAGCAGTTCGCCGAGGCCCGCTCGATGCTCTTCATCGGCCGGGTGCGGGGCTATCCGGTGGCTCGCGAGGCCTCCCTGAAGCTCAAGGAGATCTCCTACATCCACGCCGAGGCCTACCCCGCCTCCGAACTCAAGCACGGCCCGCTGGCCCTGATCGAGCCGGCCCTTCCCACGGTCGCGATCGTCCCCGACGACGACCTGCTGGAGAAGAACCGCGCGGCCCTGGAGGAGATCAAGGCCCGCAGCGGCAAGATCCTCGCGGTCGCCCACCAGCACCAGGAGAAGGCCGACGAGACGATCGTCGTCCCGAAGAACGAGGACGAACTCGACCCGATCCTGATGGGCATCCCCCTCCAACTCCTGGCGTACCACACGGCCTTGGTTCTGGGCAGGGACATCGACAAGCCCCGCAACCTGGCCAAGTCAGTGACAGTGGAGTAATTGGCTCTTTAGGGGCGCGGGGAACTGCGCGAACAACCCCCACGCACCCGCACAGGCCAAACGAAGGGACGGACCCCATGTGCTGCCACCACGCACAGGGGGTCCGTTTTCATCGCCGGGAAGCCGCCCAACTCCCCGGCCCGCGCAGCTAACCGGTGGCCGTCACGCCCCGGCCGGCGGCGCGTCGCGGAAGCGCCGTAGGCCAGTGCGCCAGGGCCGCGGTCGCCGCGTACCAAGCCACCGCCCCCGCAGCGACGGCGAACCAGCCACCCACCTTCACGAGTCCGTCGTTGCCGGCGAAACTCGCGATCGCCATGAGCAACAGGGCGACGAAGAACAGCCCGTACATCCCCTGACCGAGCTGGTCACCACCGGCGAGCGTCAGAGACAGCGCCACAAGCGCGAACAACAGCAGGAACAACCCTGCCGCGTTGGCGGACGCCTCCCCCGCCACGGCCCACGTGAACCACAGCGCCCCGAGCACCGAGAACGCCGTACCACCGGCGGAGTCCCCTTCCCGGAGGGCCATCAGCCCGGCGACGAAGAGGGCGATTCCGCCCACGTATTGGGCGATTGACACAGCGTCAGTGGCTGACACACCGTCGATCACAGCGGTATGCCCCAACCCGAAGGCCAACAGGGTGATTCCGAGGGCGAGTCGACCGACCACGGTCGTGATGCCGCTTCCCGCGGAGACGTCTTTGTCCACGGCGGGCTCCCTTCGTGCATGTGCAGTTGTGCGGTGCCCCTTATATGCCCTTCACAAGGGCACAAACACCTCTACGCGCAAGTAGTTTTACGCACTGCACAGGGGAAGCCCGTACGCCGGGAACGCTCAGGAAGTCAGAGAGTCAGGGAATGACCATGACCGGCCGCTGCGCCCGCTTGGCGAGCCGCCCCGCGACCGAGCCGAAGATGCGCCCCACGATGCCGTGACTCGACCCGACGACGATCGCGTCGGCCTCGTACTCCCGGCCGACCTCTTCGAGTTCGTGGCAGATGTCCCCGCCCCGCTCGACGAGGATCCAGGGCACCTCGGCGAGGTACTCCGCACAGGCCAGCTCCAGTCCGAGCACCTCGGTCCGGTGGTCCGGCACGTCCACGAAGACGGGCGGCTCGCAGCCGGCCCACACCGTGGTGGGCAGCCGGTTGGCGACATGGACGATGATCAGGCCCGACCCGGAGCGATGGGCCATCCCGATCGCGTAGGCCAGGGCGCGCTCACTGGACGTGGAGCCGTCGAATCCGACGACGACGCCGTGCTTGAAGGCGGGATCGCAGGAATGGCGTGGCTCTTGTGCCGCCAGGGGCTCGGCCGCCGTGGGATCGGCGACGGGCCGCTTGCGGTCCGCTGGTTCGAAGAATTCGTGACCGGCCATGGCTGTCTCGGCGTTGTGATCCTTACATGGGGGACAACAGTGTGCGGCGGAGCTGTGTCCGGGAATGGTCTTCCCAACCCCATACCCCCAAGGGTACGGCGGCACGCCTCCTTAGCCCAGATCCCGCTCACTGTGCGTGCGGGTTCCAGGGAGCATGCACGAGGCGACGCCCGTAACGCAATGGTTGCTGCGTTGTACAGGCGGTTTGCACAGGATTCACTTACCCGTGGCGGTGATCCGTTCACCCAGTGACCGACGTCCCCGCCACGCGTTGAACCCCGTGAGTCACGCCACAGGGAGCGCCCATGTCCGGACCACGCCCCGCCTCCGAGGCGGACCGCGCGGCCCCGCCGCCGCGGGACACCGCGACGGATGTGGTTCGCTGGGCGGCCTTCAGCTGCCTGCTCGTCCCGGTCGTGCTCCTCGGCTACGGCAGCTCCCTGGCCGGTGCCGCCGGCACGGCCCTCGGGCTCGCCGCCGTCACGGGCGCCTGCCGGGTGCTGCTGCGCCAGTCCGAGCGCGGCGCGGCCCGGCTGGCGGCCGAGGACCGGGCACCCCACCGGGGCCGGCACCACCGCACCGGAACGGGGTCGCACCGAGGCGGGCGGCACACCGGAGGAGATACACCGGTCGGCTGACCGGTTTCAGTGCACGTGCACGTTGGTTTTCAGCCAACTTCTCGCACCCGTGCATCACCCCGCCGAAGCACCCCCCAACCCCCGTTCGACCTGCACGGAAAGGGCCTCGGGGGACCTGCGCACCCTACGCGGATTGGCCACTGCGACAAGGCGCACTTCCCTGCACGCCCCACGAGTGCAACGCTTCGTGATCGAATGCTTCACGCCAAGTTGCCAAGTCGACAATGTGCCGAGTGCCGAACCGGCCATCTCGGCGCGGCGGGACACAGTAGATTCGATCTTGACTGTCTACGGCGGGGGACTCGTGCAGGACCGAGGGGAAACGTGCAGGAGCGACACAACCGAGGAGCCGCGACCACCGAGGGGGGCTTAGCAGTATGAGCCACGACTCCACTGCCGCGCCGGAAGCCGGCGTCCGGAAACTTTCCGGGCGACGCCGCAAGGAGATCGTCGCGGTGCTGCTGTTCAGCGGCGGCCCCATCTTCGAGAGTTCCATACCACTGTCGGTGTTCGGGATCGACCGCCAGGACGCCGGCGTTCCGCGCTACCGACTGCTGGTGTGCGGCGGTGAGGACGGCCCGCTGCGGACCACAGGGGGCCTCGAACTCAGCGCGCCACATGGCCTGGAAGCGATCTCACGCGCGGGCACGGTCGTCGTACCGGCCTGGCGTTCGATCACTTCTCCGCCACCGGACGAGGCGCTCGACGCGCTGCGCCGCGCCCACGAGGAGGGCGCCCGCATCGTCGGGCTGTGCACCGGCGCCTTCGTCCTGGCCGCGGCGGGCCTGCTGGACGGCCGGCCCGCGACGACACACTGGATGTACGCGCCGACGCTGGCCAAGCGCTACCCGTCGGTGCACGTCGATCCGCGCGAGCTGTTCGTCGACGACGGGGACGTGCTGACGTCGGCGGGCACCGCGGCCGGAATCGATCTCTGTCTCCACATCGTGCGGACGGACCACGGCAACGAGGCAGCCGGCGCGCTGGCCCGCCGCCTGGTGGTCCCGCCGCGCCGGTCGGGCGGCCAGGAGCGCTACCTCGACAGGTCTTTACCAGAGGAGATCGGCGCCGACCCGCTCGCGGAGGTCGTCGCCTGGGCGCTGGAGCACCTCCACGAACAGTTCGACGTGGAGACGCTGGCGGCACGCGCGTACATGAGCCGTCGTACGTTCGACCGCCGCTTCCGCTCGCTGACCGGGAGTGCCCCGCTGCAATGGCTGATCACGCAGCGGGTGCTCCAGGCGCAGCGCCTGCTGGAGACGTCGGACTACTCGGTCGACGAGGTGGCGGGACGCTGCGGCTTCCGGTCGCCGGTCGCCCTGCGCGGGCACTTCCGCCGCCAGCTGGGCTCGTCCCCGGCCGCGTACCGGGCGGCGTACCGCGCCCGGCGTCCGCAGGCCGAGCGGCCCCAGGACGTCGACGGCGGACCAGGCGGTCCCGGGGGCGGCATGCCGGGCCACACGGGGCATCCCGGCCAGGCGCCCGCCGCGCTCCACCCGGAGCACCCGGTCCCGCTCCAGTCCCGCCGTACGGCGGCCGCGAGCGCGGTGGGGTCGTCCCCGGCCCTGTCGGCGTCGGCCGCGTCCGACAACGGGCGGGAGTCCTACATATCGGCCCGGGCGAGTCTGCCGGGACAACGCAGCGCGACGTGAGCCGGTGACCGGGCCCGCGGGGAGGGAAGCCTCCCCGCGGGCCCGGCGCCGTTTCCGGAGCGGGCGGACTTCGGCCACGAGGTCACCGCACGGTCGGGACGAGCCCGGGGCGGTGGGCCGTAAGGTTAGACACATGAACGATCGCATGGTGTGGATCGACTGCGAGATGACCGGCCTCTCGCTGTCGGACGACGCGCTCATCGAGGTGGCCGCCCTCGTGACCGACTCCGAGCTGAACGTGCTCGGCGAGGGCGTGGACATCGTCATCCGTCCGCCGGACCGGGCGCTGGAGACGATGCCGGATGTGGTGCGTCAGATGCACACCGCGTCCGGGCTGCTCGCCGAGCTGCCGGACGGCACGACGCTGAAGGACGCCGAGGAGCAGGTCGTGGCGTACGTGAGGGAGTTCGTCAAGGAGCCGGGCAAGGCCCCGCTGTGCGGCAACTCCGTCGGCACGGACCGCGGCTTCCTGCTGCGCGACATGCCGACGCTGGAGGGCTACCTCCACTACCGGATCGTCGATGTCTCGTCGGTCAAGGAGCTGGCCCGCCGCTGGTATCCGCGCGCGTACTTCAACAGCCCGAAGAAGAACGGCAACCACCGCGCGCTCGCCGACATCCGCGAGTCCATCGCGGAGCTGCGCTACTACCGCGAGGCCGTCTTCGTCCCGCAGCCCGGGCCCGACTCGGACACCGCGAAGAAGATCGCCGCGAAGCACGTTCTGCCTGCTCAGTAAGGACGCCCGGGTGCCCGTCGAGGGGCGCCGCGAAAGCCGGGCGCGAGCACCCCTTCGGACCCTGTACACTTTTTCTCGGCCGGTCAGGGAAGTCACTGACCTCCAAGCCGGTCATGGTGGGTGTAGCTCAGCTGGTAGAGCACCTGGTTGTGGTCCAGGATGCCGCGGGTTCAAGTCCCGTCACTCACCCTGAGTAATCAGCCGGTGGCTTCGATGAAGCCACCGGCTGAAGCTTTTTGCGCGCCTCTCCGGGACGGCGCGGCAGGCGGGGCTACGGTCGCGGCATGGACGGTGGACGCCGAGCGTGGCGCGCGTGTGTGCTCAGCGGGGCGGTGTTCGCCGTGTGCATGGCCGGCACCACGCTGCCGACCCCTCTCTACCCCCTCTATCAGGGCAAGTTCGGGTTCTCCGAGCTGACGGTGACCGTGGTCTACGCCCTCTACGCCTTCGCGGTCATCGGCGTGCTGCTGCTGGCCGGCAACGCCTCGGACGCCGTGGGCAGACGCCCGGTGCTGCTGTGCGGCCTGGGCCTCGCCGCGGCGAGCGCCGTCTGCTTCCTGTGCGCCACCGGGCTCGGCTGGCTGTACGCGGGGCGGCTGCTGTCGGGACTGTCCGCCGGTCTGTTCACCGGCGCGGCTACCGCGTACGTGATGGAGCTGGCGCCCGAGGGCGGCGCCTTGCGGGCCACGTTCGTGGCGACGGCCGCCAACATGGGCGGACTGGGCTGCGGTCCACTGCTGTCCGGGGTGCTCGCGCAGTACGCCCCCTGGCCGCTGTACCTGCCGTTCGTCACGCACCTCGTCCTGGTGGCCGGTTCGACCGCCGTCCTGCTGCGGCTCGCGGAGACCGTCCGGGAGCGGCGGCCGCTGCGCACCGTACGGCCGCGGCGGCCCGCTCTGCCCCCGCAGGTGCGGGCGGTGTTCGGACCCGCGGCGACCGCCTCGTTCGTGGGCTTCGCGCTGTTCGGGGTGTTCACGTCGGTCAGCCCGGAGTTTCTCGCCGAGTCCCTGGGCGTGACCGACCACGCCGTGAGCGGGCTGATCGTCGCGCTGGCCTTCTTCGCCTCGACCGCCGGCCAACTCGCGGTCGGCCGGGTCGGTGTACGGCGCTCCCTCCCCCTGGGCTGCGCCGGGCTCCTCGCCGGTCTCGCACTGCTCGCGGGCGCGCTGCGGTGGGACCTGATGGCGCTGGTGGTGCTGAGCGCGCTCATCGGCGGGGCCGGGCAGGGACTGGCGTTCCGCGGCGCGCTGTCCGAGGTGGCCGAGGCCTCGCCCGAGCACCAGCGCGCCGCGGTGATCTCGACCCTGTTCGTGGTGGCCTACGCGGGCATCTCGGTCCCGGTGATCGGCGTCGGCCTGCTGGCGGGCCCCATCGGCCTGGAGGGCGCGGGCCTGGTGTTCATCGCGTGCATGGCGGTCCTGGTCTCGACGGCGGCCGCCTACCTGCTCCGGCGGCCGGCACCGGCCAGGACGTGATCCAAACGACAGGCCCTAAGACGACGACCGGGACACCAGCTCCGTGGCCAGGACCATCTGGCGTCGTTCCAGGCCCCGGGACGCCGCGGGTCGGCGGTCGGCGATCTCCGTGAGCAGGAGGTCGATCATGTGGTGGCCCATCTCCTCGATGGGCTGGCGGACGCTGGTGAGGGGCGGGTCCATGTGGCGGGCGATGGCGGAGTCGTCGTAGCCGACGAGCGCCACGTCGTCGGGGATGCGGCGGCCCGCCTCGCGCAGGGCCTGGCGGGCACCGGCCGCGGTGACGTCGGAGGCGGCGAAGACCGCGTCCAGGGTGGGCCGACGCTCCAGCAGGGCCGCCATGGCGCGGCGGCCGCCCTCCTCCGTGAAGTCGCCCGCCTCGATCAGCGCCTCGTCCGCCTCGTGGCCCGCGTCGCTCAGGGCGTCGCGGTAGCCGTCGATACGGCGCTGGGCACCGTAGACGTCGAGACGGCCGGTGATGTGGGCTATCCGGCGGCGGCCACCGGACAACAGGTGCTCGACGGCCTGGCGGGCGCCGCCGTAGTTGTCGGAGTCGACCGACGCGAGGGTCTCCGCCGCCGAGCGCGGGCCGCTGATCACCGCCGGTATCTCCAGCTGGGCCAGCAGGTCGGGCAGCGGGTCGTCCGCGTGCACGGAGACCAGCAGGACGCCGTCCACCCGGTGGGCCGCCAAGTACTGGGCGAGGCGGCGGCGTTCGCGGTCGCTGCCCGCGAAGATCAGCAGCAGCTGCATCTCCGTGTCGGAGAGCGCCGCCCCGACGCCCTTCAGCATGTCCGAGAAGTACGGCTCCGCGAAGAACCGGCTCTCCGACTCGGGCACGACCAGCGCGATCGCGTCCGTACGGTTCGCCGCCAGGGCGCGCGCGGCGGTGTTGGGGACGTATCCGAGCTCCGCGACCGCCGCCTCGACGGCCGCGCGGGTCGCGTCGCTGACCCGGGGCGAGCCGTTGATCACCCGGGAGACGGTGCCGCGGCCGACACCGGCGCGCGCCGCCACCTCTTCGAGGGTGGGCCGGCCACCGCTTCGGCCCCGCGCTCCGTGGCTTGCCATGGGCTCCGCCTTCCCGTCCACACCCGCACTCTGCGGCTGGCCTGGAATTTAACAGGCTCGTCAGCTGTAGTGACGGCCACCGAGGGCTTGCCGCCCCCGGCCTTCCGCTTGGGCCGCACAAGCCGGTTCGGATGGCTCGATACCGCCGGCCCGGGCCGCAACCGACCCCGGCCCGGGTCCAGTTAACAGCCCGATAACTGAACGCATCTCTCCCTGTCCGGTCCCTTGACACCCCCGCCCCGACCGGCGAACCTTCAACACATCACTGGTGGGAGCGCTCCCACGGTACCTGACACATACACAACCCGCACGTTCCCCGCCCGAGCCGAAGCGAGCAAAAACGGGTCCAACAATGCAGTTGGCCGGGGGGTCGGCACGTCAGGGCAACAGGAGGACGACATGCGAGCACGCATCCGAACCGCCCGCAAGGCGATGGTCGTGGCGGCCGTCGCGTCGCTGGGCGCCGGGCTGCTGGCCGGCTGTGCCGACGACGGCGGCGACGACAGTTCCGGCTCCTCGTCTGGCGACAGCAGCGGCAAGACGACGATCTCGGTGGGGCTCTTCGGCACCATGGGCTTCAAGGAGGCCGGCCTCTACGACGAGTACGAGAAGCTCAACCCGAAGATCAAGATCGCCCAGAACGTCGTCGAGCGGAACGAGAACTACTACCCGGCGCTGCTGAACCACCTCACCACCAGCAGCGGCCTGCTCGACGTCCAGGCGGTCGAAGTCGCCAATATCGCCGAGGTCGCGGCCACCCAGGCCGACAAGCTCGAGGACATGTCCAAGGTCTCGGGCGTGGACAAGAGCAAGTGGCTGCCCTGGAAGTGGCAGCAGGCCACGACCAAGGACGGCAAGACCATCGGCCTCGGCACCGACGTCGGCCCGATGGCGATCTGTTACCGCACGGACCTCTTCAAGCAGGCCGGTCTGCCCACCGACCCGGCCGAGGTCGGCAAGCTGTGGGCCGGTGACTGGGCCAAGCTCGTCGAGGTCGGCGAGCGGTACAAGTCGAAGGCGCCCGAGGGCACTTTCTTCATGGACTCCCCCGGCGGTCTGATCCAGGCGATCCTGGGCAGCGAGAAGGAGAAGTTCTACGACTCCTCCGGCGAGGTCATCTACAAGACGAACCCGGCTGTGAAGGCCGCCTTCGACCTGACCTCCGAGGCCGCCAAGAAGGGTCTGGTCCAGTCGCAGACGCAGTTCCAGCCGGGCTGGAACTCCACGATCGCGAACAACAAGTTCGCCACCATCGCCTGCCCGCCGTGGATGCTGGGCACGATCAAGGGCAACGCCAAGCCCGACGCTGCCGGCAAGTGGGCCGTGGCCGAGGCGCCCAAGGGCGGCAACTGGGGCGGCACCTTCCTCACCGTGCCGAAGAGCGGCAAGAACGTGAAGGAGGCCCAGAAGTTCGTGACCTGGCTGACCGCTCCGGAGCAGCAGGCGAAGCTGTTCAAGGTGCAGGCCAGCTTCCCGAGCGCCCCGTCCACGTACGCGATGCCCGAAGTGACCGGCGCGACGAACGAGATGACCGGTGACCAGAAGATCGGCCCGATCTTCGCGGAGGCCGCCAAGGCCGCCCCGGTCCAGGTGATCGGCCCGAAGGACCAGATCATCATGCAGGGCCTGACGGACAACGGCGTCATCCTCGCCACGAAGGGCAAGTCCGCCAAGGAGGCCTGGGACTCCGCGGTCAAGACCATCGACAACAAGCTGGACCAGTGACCCGTATGGCAACCCGCCACGACACCGCCGCGTCCCCCGCCGAGGGGGGCGCGGCCCCGGGCCGCCCGCCCGCGGACCCCGGGTCCCTGGAGAAGGAGCAGCGACGCCGGGACAGGCTGTCCCGCCGCTGGCAGCGGGACATCCGCTGGAGCCCGTACGCCTTCGTGTCTCCGTTCTTCCTGCTGTTCATCGCGTTCGGCCTGTTCCCGCTGATCTACACGGGCTGGGCCTCGCTGCACCAGGTCGAGCTGACCGCGCCGACCGACATGAACTGGGTCGGGCTGCGCAACTACACCCGGATCTTCGACGACGAGTTCTTCTGGAACGCGGCGCAGAACACCCTGACCATCGGCATCATCTCCACCGTTCCGCAGCTGCTGATGGCGATGGGCATCGCCCACATCCTCAACTACAAGCTGCGGGCCTCGACGTTCTTCCGGGTCGCGATGCTCGCGCCGTACGCGACGTCGATCGCCGCGGCTTCGCTGGTGTTCGTGCTGCTCTTCGGCCGTGACTACGGCATGATCAACTGGGCGCTCGACATGGTCGGCATCGACCCGGTCGACTGGCAGAACGACACGTGGGCCTCGCAGATCGCCGTCTCGACGATCATCATCTGGCGCTGGACCGGCTACAACACGCTGATCTACCTGGCCGCGATGCAGGCGATCCCGCAGGACCTGTACGAGTCGGCGGCCCTGGACGGGGCCAACCGCTGGCAGCAGTTCATCCATGTGACGCTGCCCGCGCTGCGCCCGACGATTCTGTTCACCTGCGTGGTGTCGACGATCGGGGCGAGCCAGGTGTTCGGCGAGCCGCTGCTGTTCGACTCCAACAAGGGCACCTCCGGTGGCGCGGAGCACCAGTTCCAGACGCTCGGCCTGTATCTGTACGAGCAGGGCTGGGTCGCTCAGCACCTGGGCCGTGCCTCGGCCATCGCCTGGACGATGTTCTTCATCCTGATCGTCATCGGCATCGTCAACTACGTCATCTCGCGCCGGCTGCGCGCCAGTAGCTAAGGAGGTCCGGCCGTGACGACGACTGTGACGCCCCCCGACGCGCCGCCGCCCGGTGCGCCCGTGAAGGAGTCCAAACGCCCGCGTGTGCCGAAGGCCGCACGGGCCGGAGGGCAGCTGCACGGAGGTCCGATCGCGTACGCGATCCTCATCGTGTTCACGATCGTTTCGCTGTTCCCGCTGGTGTGGACGGCGATCGCCGCCTCGCGTGACAACCAGCGTCTCGCGCAGACACCGCCGCCGTTCTGGTTCGGCTCGGGCCTGTTCGACAAGCTGGAGATCGCCTGGAAGGACGCCAATCTGGGTGAGGCGTTCTTCAACACCACGATCGTGGCGGGTACGTCGGCGCTGACCATCGTCTTCCTGTCGACGATCGCCGGTTTCGCCTTCGCCAAGCTGCGGTTCAGGGGCCGTGGCGCGCTGATGCTGCTCGTGATCGGCACGATGATGGTGCCGCCGCAGCTGAGTGTGATCCCGCTCTACATGATGGTCGCCAAGCTCGACTGGACGGACCAGTTGCAGGCGGTGATCCTGCCGTCCCTGGTGAGCGCGTTCGGCGTGTTCTTCATGCGGCAGTACCTGATCCAGGCGCTGCCGGACGAGATCATAGAGGCCGCCCGGGTCGACGGGGCGAGCAGCTGGCGCGTGGTGTGGCACGTGGTGTTCCCGGCGGCGCGGCCGGCGATGGCCGTGCTCGGGATGCTGACGTTCGTGCAGACCTGGAACGACTTCATGTGGCCGTTCCTGGTGCTGACCCAGATGGGCAATCCGACCGTGCAGGTGGCGGTCGCGGGTCTCGGCCGCGGGTACACCCCCGACCAGTCCCTGATCATGGCGGGCGCGCTGCTGGGCACGCTGCCGCTGTTGCTGGTCTTCGCGATCTTCGGCAAGCAGATCGTGGGCGGCATCATGCAGGGCGCCGTGAAGGGCTGACGCCCTCGTTCGTTTGTCCCAGGGGGCCGGGCCAGTGCCGCTCCGGCCCCTGTTCGTCCCGCCCCTCCCCCTTCCCCCTTCACCTGTCGGTCTCCACGACCCCCAATGGGAGCGCTTCCATGCCTGACTCCGAGAACCCGGCCACTCCGGTGACCTTCCCTCCCGCTTTCGTCTGGGGCGCGGCCACCTCCGCGTACCAGATCGAGGGCGCGGTGCGGGAGGACGGCCGGACGCCGTCGATCTGGGACACCTTCAGCCATACGCCTGGCAAGACCGTCGGCGGCGACCACGGTGACATCGCTGTCGACCACTACCACCGCTACCGCGAGGACGTGGCGATGATGGCGGACCTGGGCCTGGGCGCCTACCGCTTCTCCGTCTCGTGGTCGCGGGTGCAGCCGACCGGCCGGGGCCCGGCGGTCCAGAAGGGCCTGGACTTCTACCGCCGGCTGGTCGACGAGCTGCTGTCCAAGGGCATCAGGCCGGCCGTCACGCTCTACCACTGGGATCTGCCGCAGGAGCTGGAGGACGCGGGCGGCTGGCCGGAGCGCGACACGGCGTACCGCTTCGCGGAGTACGCGCAGATCGTCGGCGAGGCGCTGGGTGACCGCGCGGAGCAGTGGATGACGCTCAACGAGCCGTGGTGCAGCGCGTTCCTCGGCTACGCGTCCGGTGTGCACGCTCCCGGCCGTACGGATCCGGCGGCCTCGCTGCGTGCCGCGCACCATCTGAACCTGGCGCACGGGCTGGGCGCGTCGGCGCTGCGGTCGGTGATGCCGGCCCGCAACCAGGTAGCGATCGCCCTCAACTCCGCGACCGTGCGGCCGCTTTCGCAGAGCCCGGCGGACCTGGCGGCGGCCCGGAAGATCGACGACCTGGCCAACGGGGTCTTCCACGGACCGATCCTGCACGGCGCCTACCCCGAGTCGCTGTACGTGGCGACGGCGGACCTCACCGACTGGGACTACGTCCTGGACGGCGACCTGACGCTGATCAACCAGCCGCTGGACGCGCTGGGCCTCAACTACTACACGCCCGCGCTGGTCTCGGCGGCGGACGCGGCGGCGCGGGCGCCGCGTGCCGACGGTCACGGGGCGAGCGACCACTCGCCGTGGCCGGCCGCGGGCGACGTCGCCTTCCACCAGACGCCCGGTGACCGCACGGAGATGGGCTGGACGATCGACCCGACCGGTCTGCACGAGCTGATCATGCGTTACACCCGGGAGGCGCCGGGCCTGCCGCTGTACATCACCGAGAACGGCGCGGCCTACGACGACAAGATCGACTCGGACGGCCGGGTGCACGACCCGGAGCGTGTCTCCTACCTCCACGGTCATCTGTCCGCGGTCCGCCGCGCGATCACCGACGGCGCCGATGTGCGCGGCTACTTCCTGTGGTCCCTGCTGGACAACTTCGAGTGGGCGTACGGGTACGGCAAGCGCTTCGGCGCGGTGTACGTGGACTACGCGACGCTCCAGCGGACGCCGAAGTCCAGCGCTCTCTGGTACGGGAAGGCGGCGCGCACCGGGGCGCTGCCGCCACTGGAGCCGGCCGCTTAGGCCGCCCCTGGGGGAGCGGGGAAAGGGGCGCGGTACCCGACGGGGGTGCCGCGCCCCGCTGTTTTCAATTGTGAGGCAGATCACCCACGAATAATTCATACACTCGGAACTTTGGAATTCTGCATTCCGGTAATTCGCGGTGTCCTAAATTCGCTTCCCGTCTGATCATCATGCGTCTAAGGTCGATGTCGATCAGGGCGGGGGGCCGTGGGGCTGCTCCGCAGTCCTGCGGTGAAAGGGAAACTCAGTGTTCAGATCGTTCACCCGGATAGCCGTGGCCGGTGCTGCTGTGGCCACGGTCTTCGCCGGCACCACGTCGACGGCTCAGGCCTCCGATTTCTCCACTCTCGACAGCGACAAGAAAATCTCGCTTCCGGGCGGCCGGGGCACGATGACCTTCATCGACGATGGAGACGTGTTCAAGGTCTGCGACACGAGGGCGGACGGCCATGGTGTCTCGGGTCGCCTGATCGACAACAACCACAACGAAAAGCTCTATATCACCGACGGCGGCGACTCCGGCTGCGGCAAGGGTGGCTACGACGTCGGTCAATTCGGCTCGTACCAGATGCAGCTCTCGTGGAACGGCGACGGCTACGAAGTGAAGTCCGAGTGGTTCAACGAGTAAACCGGAATGAAGACGGTACGAGGCATCGTGGTGACCGCCGCTGTCGCGGCGGTCGTCGCATGCGGCGTGGCGGTGTCGCTGGCCACGGCCGGCGATGACCGTTCGCCGGAGCGGTCCGCGGGCGGGCTTCCGGCCCCGGACGTCATGGCACATCCGGATCAGTCGCCACCACGGGAGCGCATCGCCGCCGGGAGGGTCGCCGTCTCGGCGTACTTCACCGCGCGAACCGTGCAGCGGCCACAGGGTGACGGCGTCGTCGCGTACGAGTGGAGCCTGCTCGACACGACCACCGACCGCTACCGGAAGACCGACTGGGCCTGGCTCGATGTGGCTCCCGGGATGAAAACCGCCGCGGTGCTGGAGCGCGATCTGCCGGTCGATCGCATCGGACTGCTGAATCTGGCCACGGGCAAGGTGGAGCGCTGGATCAAGGTGGACCGGGGTGTGGGCGGGGTGCGGTTCTCCCCCGACGGCAAGCGCCTTGTGGCGACCGCCTACGACCTCAACCCGGATGGTCTGTTCAAGGACGCGTCGTACCAGCTGAACGACAAGACGGTGCCGGGGCCCAAGCCGAGCCGGACCGGCTTCTACGTCGCCGACGTCGCCTCCGGACGGGCGGACTTCACCGAGCGCCCGCCCAGGAAGGACGACCGCGGTTCGCACACCCGCGGCGGACGCCAGGATTTCATGTGGAGCCGAGACAGCACATTGCTGTGGGAGCCCTGGGCGAACAAGGCGGGCAAGGTCTTCTACGACGTGGACGGCAAGGAGGTGCCCGTTCCGGAACGGGAGGCGAAACTGGGCTCTCCCGGGGCGCTCCTCTCCCCCGACAAGAAGCTCGTCACGGGTAAGTTCGCCGGCGATGACGGCCAGATCGTTTCCGAGGTGCTGGATGCGAGCAACGGCGAACGCGTCGCGCTCGTTCCCGGTCAGCAACTGCTCGCCTGGGCCGACGACGACGCGCTCATCGCATGGAGATGCGACCCCGAGCGGTGCGACCCCGGCAAGGGCGAGTTCCGCAACCAGCTGGTCCTGGTGAGCCTGGACGGAAAGAGCCTTACGCCGCTGTCCGGCTTCCGGAAGGCCGACCTCCATTACAGCGGCCGCTGGACGCCGGTGTTTTCCAGGCGTTGAGATCCCGCACTCGCTCGCGTAACAGGGTCAGCCCTTGTTGGCCCCCAGGGTCAGGCCGCTGACGAACTGGCGCTGGAGCACGAAGTACACGATCAGCGTCGGGATCGCGGTGAGCAGGGCGCCGGCGGCGACCAGGTTGGGGTCCGTGAAGTACTGGCCGGAGAGGTTGTTCAGCGCCGAGGTGATCGGCATGTTCTCGCCGGTGGAGATGAGCACGATGGCCCAGAAGAAGTCGTTGTAGATCCAGATGGAGAGCAGGGTCGCGAGGGCGGCCATCGCGGGTTTGCACAGGGGCAGCACGATCTGCCAGTACAGCCGCCAGACGGAGGCGCCGTCGACCAGCGCGGCCTCGGTCAGCTCGTGCGGCAGCGAGCGCATGTAGTTGCTGAGCACGAACGCGCAGAAGCCGGACTGGAACGCCACATGGATCAGCACCAGGCCGAGCGCGGAGTCGTAGAGCTTGCCGCTCATCGTGATGCCGGGCAGGTCGATCAGCAGGTACAGGCGGTACAGCGGGGTGATGATGACCTGCTGGGGCAGCAGGTTGCCCGCCGTGAAGACCAGCAGCAGGGAGAGGTTGACCCGGAAGTCGAAGCGGCTGACGTAGAAGGCGACCATCGACGACAGGAACAGCGTCAGCAGCACCGCCGGCACCGCGATGAGCAGCGTGTTGCCGAAGTAGTGCAGCATGTCGGACTGCTGGAAGGCGTTGGTGAAGTTGTCGAAGGTCAGCTTGTCGGGCCAGGAGACATAGCCCTTCTCGCTGGTCTCCGCGTACGGCCGCATCGCCGCGAGCAGCGCCCACAGCAGGGGCGCCAGCCAGGCCAGCGCCGTGACGATCAGGAAGGTGTGCAGCAGGATCCGGGCGGGGCGGATCGGGGTGCGCTGCCTGGGAGCGCCTGCGACGGTGCTCATGCGCGCCGCTCCTTCCGGAAGGTGGCGATCAGATAGGGAATGATCACCGCGAGCGAGATCACCAGCAGGACCACGGCGATGGCCGAGCCGTATCCGACGCGGCTGGACTCGCCGATGATGTTGTTGGTCACCAGGATCGACAGCAGTTCGGTGCCCTGGGCGCCCTTGTTGAAGACGAAGACCAGGTCGAAGGCGCGCAGCGCCTCGATGATGGTGACGACCAGGACGACAGTGTTGGTCGGGCGCAGCGTCGGGAAGACGACGTTCTTGAACGTCTGCCACTCGTTGGCCCCGTCCAGCGACGAGGCCTCGCGCAGGGCGGGGTCGACGCCCTTCAGGCCGGCCAGGTACAGGATCATCATGTAGCCGGCGTGCCGCCAGGAGGCAGCGATCAGTACGGCCCACAGGTTGAGGTCCGGGTCGCCGATCCAGTCGATGTAGTGGCCGGGTTTGTTGGCGCCGATGACGCTGTTGATCAGGCCCGTGTCGGGGTTGTAGACGAGCTGCCAGACGAACCCGATGACCGCCAGCGACATCACGACCGGCAGGAAGAAGGCGGTCTGGTAGACGCGGCTGAAGCGGATCCTCTTGTCCAGCTGCACGGCGAGGAACAGCCCGAAGGGCGTGGGCAGCAGGATGAGCACCACGAACCAGACGACGTTGTGCTCGACGGCCGGCCAGAACTGCGGGTTGTTGGTGAACAGTTCCCTGAAGTTCTGCAGGCCGACCCACTGGATGGAGTCGAAGCCGATGCCGTTCCAGCTGGTGAAGGCCAGCGCGATGGAGGCGAGCGCCGTCAGCCACACCAGGGCGACGTGCAGGATCGTGGGAAGGCCCGCCATCAGACCGAGGGTGATCCGGTCGCGGCGGGTGAGGAGGCGACGGTGGCCCGTCGGGCTCTTGCGGGGAGCGGCTCCCGGAGACGGCTCGGCGGCCGCCTCCGGGTTCTCGGTGGTGGTGTCGGTGCTCATGCGGAGGCGAAGATCGTCTTCTTCTGGCGCTCGATGGACGAGAGGATGCTGTCGACGTTCTTGGGGTTGCGGACGAAGTTCTGCAGCGCCGGCTGCATCACCGTGGAGGTGAAGTCCGGGCGGGAGTCGCGGTCCATGAACTGCGTCAGACTCTTCGCGCCGGAGATCATCTCGAAGGACTTCTTCTGCAGCGCGGTGTAGGAGGAGGTGTCGGCCTTCGCCGAGGCGGCCACCACGCTGGAGTCGGCCTTGAGGTAGATCTGCTCGGCCTCGGGCGTGCCGAGGTACTCCAGCAGCTTGACCGCGCCCGCCTTGTTCTTCGGCGCCTTGGAGAGCATGAAGCCGTCGGTCGGCGCCTCGACCGTGTCCTGCCCGAAGGCCGGGTCGATCTCCGGGAAGGCGAAGAAGTCCAGGTCGTCCAGGTCGGCCTTGTCGGTGAACTGCTGGCCGACGAAGGTACCCAGCAGATACATGCCCGCCTTCTTGGCCACCAGCGTCTGCGCCGCGTCCTGCCAGGTGCGGCCCACCGCGCCCTCCTGGTGGAAGGGCAGGATCTCCGTCCAGTGATCGAAGACCTTGCGCACCTTCGCATCGGTCCAGGAGGCCTTGCCCGCCATCAGCTCGACATGGAAGTCGTAGCCGTTGGTACGGAAGTTGATCTGGTCGAAGGTGCCCATCGCGGGCCAGGCGTCCTTGTCGCCGAAGGCGATCGGGACCAGCCCGTCCTGCTGCATCCGCTTGCACAGGGCGACGAAGTCGTCCCAGGTGGTGGGGACCTCGTAGCCGTGCTGCGCGAAGACGCTCTTTCGGTAGAAGACCGCCCAGGGGTAGGTGTACAGCGGCACGAAGTAGTACTTGCCGTCCGCACCCTTGCTGAGCTTCTTCATCGCCTCGGGGAAGTCCCCGCCGATCTTCTGCCACACGTCGTCGATCGGGGTGGCGAGCTTCTTCGACGCGAAGAACTGCATCCGGTACCCCGCGAACCAGGTGAACACGTCGTCCGGCGCGCCCTGCAGATAGGAGTTGATCTGCTCCTGGAACGTGTTGTGGTCCTTGGTGTTCACGTCGACCTTGATGCCGGACTTCTTGGTGAAGGCGGCGTAGATCTCGGCGAACGCCTTCTTCGGCACCGCGTCCGAGGAGTTCGACCCGAGACTGACCGTCTTCGGATCGGCGGCCGCGCCACCGCCGCCGCAGGCACTCAGCAGGGGTATGCCGGCGCCGAGGAG
Source organism: Streptomyces violaceus (assembly GCF_036014075.1). Taxonomy (NCBI): domain Bacteria; kingdom Bacillati; phylum Actinomycetota; class Actinomycetes; order Kitasatosporales; family Streptomycetaceae; genus Streptomyces; species Streptomyces violaceus. The sequence goes on along the minus strand of NZ_CP107911.1, from coordinate 5,673,186 downwards.
GGCCGCGCCGCCTATGCCGCGCAGCAGGGTCCGGCGGCCGGGAGCGGGGAGGGCGAGTCCCGAGGGAGAGAGGTCGTGCATGAACGGCTCCTGAGGGCAGGGTTCGGCCACGAGGGTGTGGCGTGAAACCCGGTCGTAATCGACCAGAAATCAACTTGACCGAACACGGTGGCGCTATGACAGCCGTATGTCCGGTCATGCGTCAAGAGCCGTTGACCCCATTTGTCGAAACGTGACCGACCTGTGAGAGCGAAGGGTCAGGTCTGCTTGAAGGCGGCCGCCAGCCTGCCGGGCCGCCGGCGTCGCACCGCCCCGCGGTGTCCCCTGCCGACAGGTGCCCTCCTGTCCAGCTGGATCCAGATCCGCACCTCGGTCCCGCCCAGCACCGAGGAGCCGATCCGTACGTCCCCTCCGGTCGACTCCGCGAGCCGGCGCACGATGTCCAGGCCGAGGCCGGTCGAGCCGTCGCTCCCGGAGCCGCGGCCCCGTGCCATCGCGGCCTCCGGATCGGGTATGCCGGGGCCCGCGTCGGACACGAGGACGATCACCGCGTCCTCGCCGTTGTGCAGGTCGACCGCGAAGGCGGTGCCATCCGGGGTGTGCCGGAAGACGTTGCCGAGCAGCGCGTCGAGCGCGGCGGCCAGGTCGGCGCGGGCCACGGGTATGCGCACCGGCCGCTCGGCCCCGGCCACCCGCCACTTGCGACCCTCGTCCTCCGCCAGCGCGGACCAGAACGCCATCCGCTCCCTGACCACCTCGGCCGCGTCGCACCCGGCGCCCGGACCGGCCGCGGCCGTCTGCGGCTTGGCCTCCCGGGCCGTACGGATGATGGTGTCGACCTCGCGCTCCAGCTGCTCGACCGCGGTCCGGGTCTGGTCGGCGGCCGGTCCCTCACCGAGCGAGGCGGTGTTCAGCCGCAGCACGGTCAGGGGCGTACGCAGCCGGTGGGACAGGTCGGCCGCCAGCTCGCGCTCGTTCGCCAGCAGTTGGACGACCTGGTCGGCCATCGAGTTGAACGCCACCGCCGCGAGCCGCAGTTCGGTCGGGCCCTCCTCGGGCACACGGGAGCCGAGCTTGCCCTCCCCCAGTTCACGCGCCCCCTCGACCAGGCGCTTCGCGGGCCGGACCATTCGCACGCCCAGCCGGTCGGCGACCGCGACCGAGCCGAGGATCAGTGCGGCTCCGACCGCGGCGAGCACCGCCCAGGCCGTGCCCACGCCGTTGGTGACCTCGGACTCCGGCACATACACCTCGACGACCGCGATCTCGCCGGTGCTCAGCGCGACCGGCTGGAGCAGCGTCGAGCCGCCGGTGACGCCGGTGGTGGAGGCACGGCCCAGCTTCCGCACGGCCGCGATGTCCTGGTCGGCGGCGCGCTGCCGCCCGAGCTCGATGGCGTCCTGACCGTCGCCCGCCGGTATGTGCACGGCCATCCCCGCGTCGGAGCCGGCGGAGGCGACGACCCGTTCGAGCTGATCGCGGTCGGTGGTGATGGACAGGGCGGGGGCGACGGCCGCCGCCTCCCGCTCGGCGCCCGAGAAAGCGCGGTCCCGGGCCAGCTCGCGGATGACGAGTCCGAGCGGCACCGCGAAGGCGAGCACGACCATGGTGGTCACCGCCAGCGACACCTTGACCAGGGCCCACCTCATCGCGGCGCCTCCGCCGGCGGTTCGAGCTTCACCCCGACGCCCCTCAGGGTGTGCAGATAGCGCGGGTTCGCGGCCGTCTCACCCAACTTCCTGCGCAGCCAGGACAGATGGACGTCGATGGTCTGGTCGTCGCCGTACGACTGCTGCCACACCTCGGCGAGCAGCTCCTTGCGGGGGACGACGACACCGGGCCGGCGGGCCAGGAAGGCGAGCAGGTCGAACTCGCGGCGGGTGAGGTCGAGCCGCGCGCCGTCCAGCTCGGCCTGGCGCCGCAGCGGGTCGACGGTCAGACCGCCGACCCGGATCGCCGGGGACGGCTCCCCCTCGCCCGCTCCGGAGCGGGCGCGGCGCAGCACGGCCGCCATACGGGCCGACAGGTGCTCGACCGAGAAGGGCTTGGTCAGGTAGTCGTCCGCTCCCGCGTTCAGCAGCCGGACGATCTCCGTCTCGTCGTCCCGGGCCGTGGCGACGATCACCGGCACGTCCGTGATGCCGCGCAGCATCTTCAGGGCCTCGGACCCGTCGAGATCGGGCAGTCCGAGGTCCAGGATCACCACGTCGAAGCGGACGTGGGCGACCTCGCGCAGCGCCTCCAGCGCCGTCCCCACGCTGCGCACGGTGTGCGAGGCGTCGGTCAGGTGCCGGATGAGCGCCGAGCGTACGAACTGGTCGTCCTCGACCACGAGTACACGTGCCATGCGCCGCACCGTACGCCATCTCGAACAGCCCGGTGCGGGCCTGTGGACAACTCTCGCTTTTGACATCCTCCCCCTTTTAAAAGAGGGGGATTCCAACCCAGTTGGGTTGAGGTTCACGGGCGCTCGAACGGCTGGTGGCCGTTGTCGCCCCTCCGGCACCGGCTGATCGCCGGGGGCGGGGAATCCCGCCCTGTCCTGCCGCGACGTTGATACTGGCGTTGGTGTCCGCGTTGCAGATGAAGCCGCAGGAGGAACAGACGAACTCGGCTTGGCTCTTGCGCGAGTTCTTGTCGATCCATCCGCAGGCACTGCACCGCAGCGACGTGTAGGGGGCGGGTACGTCTTCGACCCGGCCGGGGGCTTTGTGCCCGGTGCGCTGCCGCAGCAGGCCCCACCCCTGGGCGAGGATGCCCCGGTTCAGCCCGGCCTTGGCCGCCCGGCCGTTGCTGAGGTACTGGCCGGGCTGGTCGGGATCGGGCTTCGCCTTGGCCTTGGCGGTCATCGTCTTGATGTTCAGCTTCTCGAACCGCACCAGGTCATAGGTACGGGCGAGCATGGTCGAGGTCTTCTCACACCAGTCCTTACGCCGGTTCGCCTCCTTGGCCTTGAGCTTGGCCACCTTCGCGTATTCGGCCGTCTTCCGCTCGCTGCCCTTCTTGGCGCGAGCGGCGCGGCGCTGGTGCTTACGGATCTGGGCGCGCTCACGGGTGGTGAGCTGGGGGCAGTTGAGGGTGCGGCCATCCGAGAGCGCGGCGGTGATGGTCACGCCACGGTCGATGCCGATGGCCTCGCCCGTGCCCGGCTTGTCGATCGGGTCGGGGATGACGGCGAACGCGGCATGCCACTGGCCGTCCTTGAGGGTGACACGGAACGTCTTGGCCGCGGGGAGCCGGGCGCCCTTGCCCTTGACGCTGAGGCGGAAGCGGACCCATCCGCAGCCGGGCACCTTCACCTGGGCCCAACGGCGGTTGAGTTGGTCCACTATGACAGCGCGGCCCATGACCTGCCTTTTGGTCTTGGGGTTGATGCGCGGTCGGCCGTCCGGCTCGTACTCGGGTACACGATCGTCACCGATGACGCGGAAGCCCTCGTGCACGAACTTCTTGCGCCAGGTAGGTTCACCGAACCCGGACGTGAAACGCGCGGCCTTGGCCTTGGCGAAGTCCTTGAGCGCCTGCGCCTGGACGGTCTGGTTCCCGGCACCCAGCCATGCGCTGGCAGCGCGGGCCTCGGTGAGCTGACGGCACTGCTCGGCGAACGAGGGGGCCCCGGTGCGCTTGCCATCGGGCCGGTGATGCGCCTTGTCCCTGCGCCAGTGTGCGTGCTGCTCGACGGCGAGATTCCACACGTACCGGGCATGCGCGCAGTGCAGCAGCATCTGCTGCTCCTGCTCACTCGTCGGGTACATCCGAAACCGTGCCACACCGCGAACCTAGACCGCACATTCCCCGACCGCGCACACCATCGATCACCGTCACCCATGCGAGTGACCACGCCCGAACGGCCACCGGCCACCAACCCCAGAACCTCCCAACCCGTCGCCACCACCTGTCCGCGGCCGGCCTCAGCATCATGGACGACGACGCCGAATCGCCCTGCCGGCGATTCGGCTTCCCCTGCCTCGCTCCGCGGGAACGGGCATTCACCCCGGCCCTGAAGGACCGGGCACCTGCCCGAAAGCAAGGTGGACAACTCGTGGGACCTGTGCGGCAGTATGGCCCTCGATGCGCAGAGGACTCGTACACGTGCTGGCCTGGCTGCTCGCCACGGGCGCGGCGGTCACGCTGTCGTGGTGGGGTGTCCACACGGTGATGGCGGGCACGGCCTACGACCCGCCGCGCGCCCTGCCCGTCAAGGCCGCCGACGCGCCCGGCCAGAAGCCGAAGCCGTCGGTCACGCCGACGCAGCGGCCGAGTCCGCCGCAGCGCACCCCGAGCGCACCGCCCGCCGCCAGGAAGCCGAGCCCCACCCCCACGAAGCCGCCCGGGCCCTCCCGCACGGCCCCCGCCCCCGCCCGCGCCTCCGCCTCCGGAGAGGTCAGGAGCTACGACACCGACGGCGGCCGGGTCGTCTTCGACCTCGGGCGGACCTCCGCCTCCCTGGTCTCGGCGACCCCCGGGGCGGGCTGGTCGATGCAGGTGTGGAAGACGGAGTCATGGATCCGCGTGGAGTTCTCCTCGGGCGCGGACCGGGTGTCGGTGTTCTGCACCTGGCACGACGGACCACCGCGCGTGGAGATCGGGAACTACTGAGAGAAGTACGGAGTGCCGTACGGGGTCACCGGAACACCGAGGCGGGCGGCGCCGGTGACGCCACCGCCGCGAGGTCCGTCACGGGCACGGCCCCGCCGGTGAAGTCGGTGAGCGTCCTGCCGTGCTCGACCCGGCCGGGATGCGGGTCGGAGGCGGCGCGGCGGGTCAGTTCGGCGACGGGCAGCGGGTGGTCGGAGGCGACCAGGACGGCGTTCCCGAAGCGCTTGCCGCGCAGCACCGCAGGGTCGGCGATCAGCGCGAGCTGCTCGAAACGGGCGGCGGCGGTGGCGATCTGGCCGCGCAGGTGGGTCAGCGGCGGCCCGTCGGCGAGGTTGGCGGCGTAGACACCGCCGGGCTTGATGGCCCTGCGGACGTCGTCGAGGAACTCGGTCGAGGTCAGGTGGGCCGGTGTCCGGGCACCGCTGAACACATCGGTGATGACCAGGTCCGCCCAGCCGTCCGGCACCTTGGCGAGCCCTTCGCGGGCGTCGACGGAGCGCACCCTGATCCGCGCGTTCGGGTCCAGCGGCAGCTCTCGGCGGACCAGTTGCACGAGGGCAGCGTCCCGTTCGACGGCCTGCTGGGTGGAGCGGGGCCGGGTGGCGGCGACGTAGCGGGCGAGGGTGAGCGCGCCGCCGCCGAGGTGCACCGCGTGCACGGGCCGGCCCGGCGGGGCGACGAGGTCGATGACGTGCCCGAGCCGGCGCTGGTACTCGAAGGACAGGTACGCCGGGTCGTCCAGGTCGACGTGCGACTGCGGGGCTCCGTCGATCACCAGGCTCCAGGCGCGAGCCCGCTCACGGTCGGGGATCAGCTCGGCGAGTCCGCCGTCGACGCTCTCGACGACGGCCTCCGCGTCGGCCTGCCTGCGCCGGCCGCTCCTCGACTTTCCCATGGGTTCATTATCGGGGTCGGGTCGGTATGCGGGGCGTACGCTCCGGGGCAGCCGCTCCGGCTCCTCAGCGGCAGCTGTCCGCCGCCTTGATCATCCGGGCCGCCTCCCCCAGGGCCTGGCGCAGTACCGCGGGGTCCGTCGCGAGCTCCGCCTCCCCGGGCGGCAGCAGCCAGTCCGAACCCTCCACCGGCGGCTCGGGGGCCAGGGTCATACCGCGCCCGTCGGTCCCGGTGCAGGTGCTCCCCGGCACGTCCCACGCCGCGGCCGTCCCCGGCGGCACGAGGAAGCCCAGGGTGCCGCCCCCGTCGTCATGCAGGACGGGCCCGACGGCTTCCGCGGTGCCGCGCCGCAGGATGTCGACCGCCTCCAGCCCTTGCCGGGCCGGCACCGTCACGACATCGCAGCAGGCCGCCTGCGTACTCGGCGGCGTACAAGGATCGTTGATCCGGTCGATCCGGCTGATCTCCATCCCGGCCTCCACCACGGAACCCCTGCTTGGACGAGTGGTCGGAAGTCGGGGGCCTCCCGGTCCGTGGGGTTCAACGCGGCTGCCTGTCAACGGCTACGGAGGAAGTCAGCCGCAAAGGATGGCAGTTCATGGCAGATCACGTATGAGATATCCGGTTTGTAGCCAAACCCAGCGTGACGACTCCGGCACAGCAGGTACGTTCTTGCTCGCCGGACGCAAGGCGAGGCCTTACGGGCAATACGCACAAGTCTCTCCATTTCCGGCATGGTTCGACGGTTCGCACGAGAGGACCCGGCCATGGCGTCGTCAACAGTGACCTCGTCCCGACCCGATCGGCCGCCACGGCCGAACCTCGCCTTCCGGCAGCTGCGCGGACAGCGCTCGCCGGCCGAGTTCGCCGCGGTGATCCGCCGGGCCGCCCTCGAGATCGGCGAGCAGGTCAGCTGTGACGCCCGGTACATCGGCCGGGTCGAGGCGGGCGAGATCCGCTGCCCCAACTACGCGTACGAACGGGTGTTCCTGCATATGTTCCCAGGCCGCACGCTCACCGACCTGGGATTCGCGCCCCGCTCGTCGGTACGCGGACGCCGGGCGCGCGACACCGAGGACGCGCCCCTGACGTGCACCACGAACCCGGCGAACGCCACGAGTGAGACCAGCGGGGCGTGCGAGCCGTATGAAACACAGAACCCGTACGACCCGTACCACCCGCACGACACCTACGAGGAGAGCGACGTGCTACGTCGCGCATTCATGACCAGCGGGGGCGCCACCGTGGCCGCCGCCTCGCTGGGACCCGTCGGCCTCGCCCTCGACGCCTCGGCGGCACAGCGCCCCGTGCGCCGCGCCGGGGCGAGTGACGCGGGTGCCCTGGAAGAAGCCGTCCGCCGCATCCGGCTGCTCGACGACCGGCACGGAGCCGACGGCCTCTACCGCCGGGCGGCCGCTCCGCTGCGTACCGCCTACGCCCTGCTGGACGCCGGCGCGACCCGGCAGACCACAGCGGACCGGCTCTACTCCGGAGCCGGTGAACTGGCCATCTCCGTGGGCTGGCTGGCCCACGACTCGGGACGCTTCGACGATGCCCGCTCCCACTACGCGGAGGCGCTGGCGACCGCCCGGATGACCGGCGACCCGGGCCTGGAGGCGCACGCCTTCTGCAACACGGCGTTCCTCGCGCGCGACGCGGGCCGGCCGCGCGAGGCGGTCCGGGCGGCCCAGGCCGCGCAGCGCGTGGCCCGGCCGGTGGGCTCGGCCCGGCTGATGTCGCTGCTCGCGCTGCGCGAGGCGGGCGGCTGGGCGGGACTCGCCGACCGCGTCGGCTGCGAGCAGGCGCTGGCCCGGGCGCAGGCCCTCTTCGAACGCGGCACCTCGGAGGCCGACCCCGAGTGGATGAGTTTCTACGGAGAGGCCGAACTGGAGGGCCTGGAGGCGCAGTGCTGGTCCGCGCTCGGCGACTGGCCCCGGGCGGCACGGCACGCGCGGCGGGCGGCGGACCTCCAGGATCCGCACTTCACTCGGAACATCGCGCTGTACACGGCGGAGCTGGCGGACGACCTCGCTCGGGGCGGACGGCCCGACGAGGCGGCGACGGCGGGGATGCGGGTGCTGGATCTGCTGGAGGAGGTCCAGTCGTCCCGGATCCAGACGATGCTGGCGGCCACGGCACGCGTGCTGCTGCCGCATCGCCGGGCTTCGGGGGTGTCGTCGTTCCTGGAGAGGCACGCGTCGGTGCCGAGGGTCACCTAGTGCCCCGGCAGGCAACGTTGGCCCGTCAAGGAGCGGACGTTGCCTGTCGGGGAACTAGCTACCCGAGGTGCCCGAGGTCGTTCCAGCTCTCGATCGCCGGCTCCCCGTACGCCCACCCCAGTACCGACAGGGACGTCGGATTCAGCCGTATCCGCGCCGCGAAGTCGATCGGCAGGCCCAGCCATCGCGCCCCGAGGGTGCGCAGGATGTGCCCATGGGCGAAGACCAGGACGTCACGGTCCTCGGAGCGGGCCCAGGAGACCACCTCGTCCGCCCGGGCCGTCACCTCGGCGAGGGTCTCGCCCTCGGGGACGCCGTCGCGCCAGATCAGCCAGCCGGGCCGGACGGCCCGGATGTCCGCCGGGGTCATGCCCTCGTAGGCCCCGTAGTCGACCTCCAGCAACGCGTCCCAAGCACGCGCGCGGTCGCCGAAACCGGCCAGTTCACATGTTTCACGCGCGCGTGCCAGCGGGCTGGTGCGCACCTCGACTCCGGGCAGGCCGTCGTACGGGGCCCGGTGCAGGCGCTCGCCGAGCAGCTTGGCGCCGCGCCGGCCCTCCTCCAGGAGAGGGACGTCGGTCCTGCCGGTGTGCTTGCCGGACAGGGACCACTCGGTCTGTCCGTGCCGGGCCAGCAGGATGCGCGGAGCCATGGGGGACCTTTCCGGGAGAAAAACGCGAGCGGAACTCCTCCATCATCGCGCACGCTGGTGAGGGGCAACCCGGGGGGCGATCTCTGCGTCTTTGAGGTCCGGAGGGCGCCCCCAGGGCGCCCACATGCGCCGTAAGGTGGCACGACCGGCCGGCGGGGAGCCGTGACGACGAAGGGGGAGGGCGATCGGATGCCGCACACCGAGACACCAGGCACCGAGGCGGCCCCTGTGCCCCGGCTGCGCTGGTGGACGGAGCTGCCGCTCATCCTGCTGGTGTACGCGTGCTACTCGGCGGGCCGGCTCCTCGTGCGGGGCGACGTCTCCGGGGCGGTCGACAACGGTCTGGCGATCCTGCGGATCGAGAAGGCGCTGTTCCTCAACGCCGAGCACCCGCTCAACCGCCTCTTCACGCGCGAGGCATGGATAGGCATACCGGCGGACTTCTGGTACGCGTCGCTGCACTACCTCGTCACGCCGGCGATCCTCATATGGCTCTTCCGCTACCGGACCGTGCGCTACCGGGCCGCGCGCACCTGGCTGTGGACGTCGACGTTCGTCGGCCTGATCGGCTTCACCCTGCTGCCGACCTGCCCGCCCCGGCTGCTCGAAGCGAGCCACGGCTTCGTGGACACGATGGCCCAGTACAGCTCGTACGGCTGGTGGGGCGGCGAGGCCAGCGCCCCACGGGGCCTGGGGGGTATGACCAACCAGTACGCGGCCATGCCGAGTCTGCACGTGGGCTGGGCCCTGTGGTGCGGAGTGATGCTGTGGCGCTACGGCGGTACGCGCACGGCGAAGGCGGCCGCTGTCGCCTACCCGCTGATCACCACGATCGTGGTCATGGGCACCGCCAACCACTACTTCCTCGACGCGCTCGCGGGCGCGGCCGTCATGGGCGTCGGACTGCTGCTGGCGCCGTTGGTGATGCGCACGGCGGACCGGGTCAGGGCACGGTTCGTGCCGCCTGTCGCGCCGGTCGCGGCGGACACTTCCGCCGTGGGTTCCTCGAATGTCAGTGCCGGATGCCAGACTTCCGCGGGTGAGCGAATTCCACGGCAGCGCGATGCGCGGTTCCCAGCGGGAGCCGACCCGAGTGCCTCTCCCAAGGACGCGGGGGACGGCGCTCCGGCACCGGCTCGCTGAGCTGCGCGGCCCCGACGTCCCCGCGAAGGCACTGGACGCGCGCGCTCTGGCGGCGCTGGCCGCCAACCCCGGTTGTGCGCGGCGCGCGATCCTCGACGGTGCCGGGGTGAACAAGGCGGCGCTGGCGAGCGCGCTGGGTGCGCCGTCGGCCTTCGGACAGTCCCAGTTCGCGCTCACGCGGGGCAACGCGTTCGAGGCGCGGGTCAAGGCCGACGGCGGCGCGGAGCTGCTGCGGCTGGTGCACGAGAGGCTGGACCGGGCCGCCGAGCCGCCCGCCGAGGCGCGCGTGCCCGACCTGACCGCGACCGGCCCCCAGGGGCGTACCGCCCGTACGGCGCTGGAGCTGCGCGAGGCCACCGCGCACCCCGGCGCGTGGACGCTGCTCGACCACCCGATGCTCGCGCTGGACGTCGCGGGCTCCCCGGCGTTCCTGGAGCCGGATGCGGTCGTGGTCCATCCCGACGGCAGCTGGACCGTGGTCGAGATCAAGTCCTTCCCGCTGCTGGACGGTTCGGCGGACCCGGCGAAGGTCGGGGCGGCGGCCCGGCAGGCGGCGGTGTACGTGCTGGCGCTGGAGGAGGTCGCGGCCCGTCTGGATCCCTCCCCGCGCGTGCGGCACCGGATCCTGCTCGTCTGCCCCCGGGACTTCTCCAACCTGCCGGCCGCGTCCGCCGTCGACATCCGCAAGCAGCGCGCGGTGACGGCCCGCCAGCTGGCCCGGCTGACCCGCATCGAGGACATCGCCGATGAGCTCCCCGAGGGCACGTGCTTCTCCCCCGAGCTGCCCGCCGACGAGCTGACGGCCGCCGTGGAGTCCGTTCCGGCGACGTACGCGCCCGAGTGCCTGTCCGCGTGCGAGCTGGCCTTCCACTGCCGGGGCCGGTCGCGGGAGGCGGGCGCGGTGACGACGCTCGGCCGCCCGGCGCGGGCGGAACTGGGCGGCCTCGCGACCGTCGAGGACGTCCTCGCGGCGGCCCGCGGGGAGGCCGGGGATCCCGGCGACCCGGCGGTGGCGGCGCTGCGGCGGGCGGCGGCCCTGCGCGCCGAGGCACTGGAGGCGGCGTGTCGCTGATCTCCACCCTGGCCCGGCTCGAGGCCGTCAGCACCGGGCGCGCCCAACCCGCGGCCACCGTCCGGCACCGGCATCTCGGCGACCGTCCGCTGGTGTTCGTGCCGCTCATCACCGCCGGTGAGGCCGGCGCCCCGCTCGGCGCTCTGGTCGGCACCGACCGGGACGCGCCGCGGCTGCTGGCCGTCCCGCAGCCCCGCGACCGCGACCTCAGGTTCGCGTTCCTGGCCGAACTGGCCGACGTGGTGCTGCCGTACGTCGACGCGTACGCCGAGGTCGTGGAGGCCGCCGAGCGCACCGAGACCGACCCGGAGAGCGGCAAGCGCGTCAAGGTCGAGGTCGAGCTGTGCGCGGACGCCCCGCAGCTGATCGTGCCGAGCCGTGCGGGCATCGACCTGGTGCGGCTGCTCGGGCGCTCCACGCGCTTCAGGCGTACGGCGGAACAGGATCCGGAAGCCCCGTATCCGGCGCCGCCCCGGGTGCCGTTGCTCGGGCGGTGGCTGACGCACTTCGGGGAGCGGGCCCGGGTGCCCGGCTCCTCACTGCTGCTGGCGATGACCGACGTCCTGGGCCGGCACTGGGCGACCGGGCAGTCCACCCTGGAGGACCAGCACCTGGGGGCGCTGCTCGCCTGGATCGACCCGCCTGAGGGCCTGTCCGGCGCCGAGGCGGCGCTGCGGGCAGAGCTGGAGCGGGACGACCGGGGCCAGCTGACGTGTCCCCCGGCCGGTCCGGCCACCGACCCGGCGTTCGACAACAAGCTGCTCGCCCCGGCCATCGAGCGCTACGACCGGGCCCGCACCGCCCACGCCGTCGCCGAGGACGGTCTGGAGGCGGACGACCGGCTCGGCTCGCTGACCGCCGCGGAGCGGGAGATCCGCGACCTGGTGCTCAGCCGCACCCGCCCCACCTGGGACGCGATCTGGCGCGGCCTGGACCTGCTGCGGGAGCTGCCCGCCGGGGCGCATACCGAGGAGCGGTGGACGCGCGACCGCTGGTCCTTCACCGGCCACCGCGACCGGGTCCTGGCCGGCGAACCCCCGCAGCCGCGCCGCGACGACGCGGTCACCGCGGCGAACAAGCTGGCCACGCGCGAGCGCGAACAGGCCCGGCTTGAGGCGCAGGAGGCCCTGGACGATCCGCTGGTGATGGCCGGACGGCGGCTGTCCGGGGAGGCGTTCGCGGGCGAGGTCACCGACGTCGTGATGGCGTACAGCGAGAGCAAGCGGCCCAGCCCGCGTCCCCTGGTCACGGTCCGCACGGACGACCGGCCGCATCTCGGGGAGCGGACGAAGGTGTACAGGTCGCTGGGCGGGAAGCCGCAGTCGGCGGAGTTCGTCGGGGACGAGGAGGACGGCGCGTACGTCGTGCTGCGGGTCCTCGACAAGATGGGCCGCGGCAAGGAGCCCGAGCGGGGGTCGGTGCCGGAGAAGGGCGACCGGATCTGCTTCACGCTCTTCGAGCACGAGCAGCGGGGCGGCGCGAAGCTGCCCGACCCGGAGGAGACGCCGTGGACGCACGGCGGGCCGCCCGGCGAGCTGACCCTGGAGACCGCCGACCCGGTGACCGAGGAGGACGTTCTGTGACGACGGTCTTCGACCCTTCCGCCGCCGCGACACAGGCCACCGACGCGATCCTCCACGACACGCTGCACGGCACCGCGCGCGGTGTGGTCGTGGACTCCCCGCCCGGCGCCGGCAAGTCCACGCTCGTCGTCCGCGCGGCCCTGGAACTCGCCGAGGCCGGCCACCCGCTGATGGTCGTCGCGCAGACCAACGCCCAGGTCGACGACCTCGTCCTGAGGCTCGCCGAGAAGAACCCCGAGCTGCCCGTGGGCCGACTGCACAGCAGCGACGCCGACCCCTACGACAAGGCGCTCGACGACCTGCCGAACGTCCGCAAGTCGGCGAAGGCGGGCGACCTCGCGGGGCTGGCCGTGGTGCTCTCGACAGCGGCGAAGTGGGCGCATGTGAAGGTCGACGAACCGTGGCGGCACGCGATCGTCGACGAGGCGTACCAGATGCGCTCGGACGCTCTGCTCGCGGTGGCCGGGCTGTTCGAGCGGGCGCTGTTCGTGGGCGACCCCGGGCAGCTGGACCCGTTCGCGATCGTGGGCAGCGAGCAGTGGGCGGGCCTCGCGTACGATCCGTCGGCCTCGGCGGTGACGACCCTGCTCGCGCACAACCCGGACCTGCCCCAGCACCGCCTGCCGGTCTCCTGGCGGCTCCCGGCCTCCGCCGCTCCCCTGGTCTCGGACGCGTTCTACCCGTACACGCCGTTCCGCAGCGGTACCGGCCCGGGCGACCGCGCCCTGTCCTTCGCCGTCCCCTCCGACGGCTCGGGCCCGGACCGGGTGATCGACGAGGCGGCCGTGTCGGGCTGGGGCCTGCTGGAACTGCCCGCGCGGCACACCCCGCGCACGGACCCGGAGGCGGTACGGGCGGTGGCGGCGGTCGTACGGCGCCTGCTGGACCGGGGCGGCGCGGCGACGTCGGAACGCGCACCGGACCCCTCGCCCCTGACCGCCGATCGCATCGCCGTCGGCACGGCACACCGGGACCAGGCGGCGGCTGTACGTGCCGCCCTGGCCGACCTCGGCGTCACCGACGTGGTCGTGGACACGGCGAACCGGCTGCAGGGCCGTGAGTACGACGTCACGGTGGTCCTGCACCCCCTCTCCGGCCGCCCCGACGCCACGGCCTTCCACCTGGAGACGGGCCGCCTCTGCGTCCTGGCCTCCCGGCACCGGCACGCGTGCATCGTGGTGTGCCGGGCGGGAGTGAGCGACCTGCTGGACGACTATCCGTCGACGGAGCCGGTGCAGCTGGGGACGCTGGTGAAGTTTCCGGACGGGTGGGAGGCGAATCACGCGGTGCTGGCACACCTGGCGGAGCACAGGGTCATGTATCGGCCGTGATCCACACACCCATCTCCACCCACCCCTCCGCCGTCCGGAGGCCGGCACGCCGCCGGAGGCGGCCAATGGATGCAGCCCGGACGGGTGGGAGGCGAATCACGCGGTGCTGTCGCACCTGGCGGAGCACCGAGTGGTGTGGCGCCCGTAGCCTGCACAGGCAGAGACACCCGCTGGCACATTTGGCCGAACATCGTGTGTCCTGGCGGGCCTGACGAACGCCGGGTGGTGTGGCAGCCGTACCCACTCCTGCGATGCCCACTTGCGCGCCCGCGAGACAATGGACGGTGGCCCACTCCACCGGGAGGGCCGTGCGCGACGTACGAGGAGGAGAAGACATGGCGGAGCCCACGCCGCGTCGGAACGAACCGCGGCTACGCCCCGCGCCCCTGCTCTTCGAGCCCGCGGAGGCAGCCTCCGACCCTGAGCACTTCTTCGACCTCGAGTCGATCGACGATCCGCGGGCGCTGCTGGCCCGGTCGACGGAGCTGACACTGGCGTTCCGGGCCGCGGCGGACCGGGCCGTGGAGTTCCAGGCGATCGCGGCGGCGCAGCTGGCCGATCCACGGCGGTTCGACCGGCTGACGACCGCGGACATCGCCGAGCGGGCCGAGTGGACCGAGGACTACGCCAAGAAGATGGTCGAGTTCGGCCGGGACCTGCTGCGGGGCGGCGTCGAGGGCCGGGGGCCTGTCGACCCGGTGTGATCTACGTGGCATATGCCAGGCGGGCAAGATACTCCCTCCCACCCCCTCCTGTCCCGGTTTCCCGCAACCCTCGGGAACCGCACGCTCACGGCCGGTAGATGTAGATGTCATGAGCAGCGGATGGAACGCCTCCCATGTCACGCCGGACGGAGCCGCCTGGCTCGCTTCGGCAGGAACCTATCCGCGAAGCACGCTCGCCCTCTGGGAGGAGCGGCCGGACGCGCCGATCGTGCTGCCCTGCGGGGCGGTCTTCGACGTGGTCAGCGCGCCCTCGATGTTCGGGCGGCGGATGCTCGACCGGCTCTGGGACGACGGACCCGGCTCGGGCCCGGTCGCGGAGTTCCGCGGCCGCATGCTGCTGTTCGCCGCACCGGGCACGGCCCAGCGGCTGCCGGCGCTGCTGGAGTGGGAGGAGTGGGGCGCACACGGCCGGGACGGCGGGGAGACCGGCCGCACGGGCGCCGTACCGCCCCTGCTGTGCCACGGCACGGGCGACGCCGTGACCATCCCCGCGCCGACGGAGTCCACCTCCCCCGCCCGCTCCGGCTGCCGCTGGCTCGTCGCCCCCGACACCCGGCAGCCCTGGCTTCCGGGCCCGGAAGTGCTGCTGTGGGCGGCCGTGCGGGCGGCCCGTTCGGCGGTGCGGATTTCGATTTTTCCTCCCGCCGACCAGGGTGCTAAGGTCTACGACGTCAGCAGGCGCCGCTAGCTCAGTTGGTTAGAGCAGCTGACTCTTAATCAGCGGGTCCGGGGTTCGAGTCCCTGGCGGCGCACAGACGGTGAAAGACCCCCTCGCGAGAGCGAGGGGGTCTTTCGCATGTCCGCATGTCCGCACCATCCTCAGCGGACCATGATCTTCACCGTCCACGCCCCCGAAGCCGTACGCCCCTCCACCTCCACCCGCACCCCCTCCCCCGGCACCGTGAAGCTCTCCCCGAGGGCGATCGGCGCGTCCGCGAGGGGCGGGTACACCGAGTCCTCCCAGCACGCCTCGGTCCGCGGATGGGCGTCGATCACCTCGATGGGACCGCCCCCGGACTGCGCCTCGCCCCGCACCCGGTACACGAGCACCCCCTGCCGGCACGCGGCCGTGTCGTTGCCCACCGGCCCCCGCGCCTCGAAGGCGAGCACACTGTCGGGGCCCGTGCGCACCACCGCGAGCTTGGTGCCCCGCCCGAGACCGAGGACCGGCGCGCCGGCGGCACCCGAGACCGGCATTCCGGGCGCCGCCGCCAGCGGCTCCAGGGTCAGTCTGGCGGGCCCGGCGTCCTGCACACACCGCACCTGCCGCGGATTCAGCCAGCCCAGCTTCCACTTGTGCCAGCCGAACAGGTCGGGGGCGAGTCCGAACTGGCTGCCCATCAGGTCCCAGTCGCCGACGTGCGTGTCCCAGTCGCCCTTGCCGTCGGCGGGCCGGTGGTAGAGGTCGGGCAGATCGAAGACGTGCCCGGTCTCGTGGGCGAGGACGAGCCGGTCCGGCGGATGCTGCTCGAACACCGTGACGACCCGGCGCAGGTCGGTGCCGTCGGCCCGCATCGGACTGGTGAGGTTGACGACCTTGGTCGCGTCGGAGTCCACGCCGGGCGCGTCCGGGTCGGCGACGAAGTACACGACGTCGTAGCGCGAGAAGTCGACCTGCGGGTCGGCCGCGGAGAGCGCGTCCCGCAGGTACGCGGCCCGGTGCTCGGCGCTCCAGTCGCGCTGTATGGCGTACGCCGTGGAGGGCCGCGGCATCTGGATCCAGTGCCCGAGCGGGTGCGGACGCAGGGTGAAACGGCCGTAGGAAGCCCGTTCGAAGAACCGGGTGGTGTCCGGGAAGTGGTCGGCGGTCAGTTCCTGCGGTGTGGTCAGCGGACGGGCGTCCGGGAAGGACAGGAAGACCATGACCGCGTCCAGGGAGCGGGCCGGGCGCGGATAGGCGGCGTTCCAGGTGTCCAGGCCCTCCGAGTGGTGGGCGTCGGTGCGGGTCAGGGCGCAGGGCTCGGCCGAGTCGGGTCCGGCGGCCGAGTGGCCGGTGCCGAGGGAGGTGGCGGCGAGGGCCGACATGGTGGTGAACACGGCCGCGGTACTGCGCAGTCGGGCGCGCGAGAACTGACGCGGCACGGATACCTCCGGGTACGGTTCGCGGGACACCGCACCCAGCCTGTGGTGATTTGTAGTACTGCGCCCTGTTTGCCTGCACCAGTTGGGTGAAGGAGCCGAAAAATCGCGGAAGCCGACACCCCAGAAGCACTCACGGAATGTCACAACTGGTCGGGGGCCTGAAGAAGCCGTCCAGGTGCGAGCAGAAACGATCTGGCAGAAGGGCCGGTTGGTCGGGAACACTGGACACCGGCTGGAAGGCCCTGGGGCCAGCCTCTATGATCGGCACACTTTCCTGACCTTTCCTGCACGGACAGAGATCGAATACATGCGGGAGCGAGCGGTGAGCGGAACCTCCGAAGGGCCGGCGCCCGCGGCAGACCTCGACCGGCCGGTCGTCACAGAGAGTGAGATCGATACGTCCCCCCGTACCGAGCACGTGTCGCAGCCGCCCTATCGATCCGTCTTCACGGCCGCCCCACTCGCCATGGCCGTCGTGGACCGCGAGGGCACGGTCGTCAGCGCCAACGACTCACTCGCCGCGCTGCTCGGCACCGCCCCGGACGAACTCGCCGGGGCCGTCGCCGCCGATCTGGTCGACCTCACCTCCGACGCCCGCACCTGGCACGCCTACCGCGAGGTGCTGCGCGGCCGGCAGTCCCGGCTGCGCTGCACACGCCGTCTCAAACATCCCGACGGGCACTCGCTGTGGGTGCAGGTGACGGTCGCCCCGCTGCCCGCCGACGACCGGGGCGTGCTCATGTCCGTCGCGGACATCAGCTCCCGCCGGGAACTCCAGGCCCGGCTGCGGCACTTGCAGATGCACGACGCGGTGACCCGGCTGCCCAACCGCACGCTGTTCTTCGAACGCCTGTCGGCCGCGCTGGAGGCGGAGTCGTACGAGCAGAGCGGCACGGGCCGGATCGGGCTGTGCTACCTGGACCTGGACGGCTTCAAGGCCATCAACGACACCCTCGGCCACCGCGTCGGCGACCGGCTGCTGGCCGCCGTCGCCGAGCGTCTGAGGCGCTGCGCGGACGAGACGGGTTTCGCCCGCACCAGCACCCCTCTGGTGGCCCGGCTCGGCGGCGACGAGTTCGCGCTGCTCGTCGAGGACTCCACGGGCACCGAACAACTGGCCGAGCTGGCCGAAGCCGTGCTGCGGGCGATCCAGGCCCCCTTCGACATCTCCGGCCAGCGGCTGTCGGTGTCGGCGTCGATCGGTGTCGTGGAGCGGCACGCGGCCGGCACCACCCCCACCGCCCTGGTGCAGGCGGCGGACACGACGCTGTACTGGGCGAAGGCCGACGGCAAGGCCCGCTGGACGCTGTTCGACCCGGAGCGCAACGCCCACCGCATGACCCGCCAGGCCCTCGCCTCCACGCTCCGGCCGGCCATCGACCGGGGCGAGTTCCGGCTGGAGTACCAGCCGCTGGTCGGCATGGAGGACGACCGGCTGCACGGGGTCGAGGCGCTCATCCGCTGGAATCATCCCCAGTTCGGCGTACTGACGCCGAATCGGTTCATCGGACTCGCCGAAGAGGACGGTTCGATCGTCCCGCTGGGCCGCTGGGTGCTTCGTACGGCCTGCCGGCAGGCCCGCCGCTGGCAGCGGGAGCACCCGGACGAGCCGCCGATCTTCGTCAGCGTCAACGTGGCGGTCCGCCAGGTCTGGGACTCGGACCTGGTCGCCGACGTGGCCGAGACCCTGGCCGAGACGGGCCTCGCGCCGCACCTGCTCCAGCTGGAGCTCACCGAGTCGGCGGTGATGGGGTCGGGCGGCCGGCCGCTGCAGGCACTGAAGGCCCTCAGCGACATGGGCGTGCGCATCGCCATCGACGACTTCGGCACGGGCTACTCGAACCTCGCGTACCTGAGCCGGCTGCCGGTGTCGGTGCTGAAGCTGGACGG
Organism: Streptomyces violaceus; assembly: GCF_036014075.1. NCBI lineage: Bacteria > Bacillati > Actinomycetota > Actinomycetes > Kitasatosporales > Streptomycetaceae > Streptomyces > Streptomyces violaceus. The sequence continues at coordinate 5,654,996 of NZ_CP107911.1, read as the reverse complement.
TTCCTTCGTGCGGGGCTTCCAGTACGACGACCGGGACGCGGCAGCGCGCCCGAACCCCGCCGACGAGGTCGTGGTCGAGGCGATGATCCAGCTCGCCCACCGGCTCGGGCTGACCGTGACGGCCGAGTGCGTGGAAACCTCGGCCCAGGCGGTCCGGCTGCGGCGCATCGGCTGCGACACCGGACAGGGCTGGCTGTACTCCCGTCCGGTGTCGCCGGACCGTATCTCCGAGCTGCTGGGCACGCCGGATGTTCAGGCGGGCGTCGGCAACCCGTAGGCGTCGGCGATGAGTTCGTAGCTTCGGACGCGCACGTCACCGCCGTGCGCGTTGGCCGTGATCATCAGCTCGTCGGCGCCGGTGCGCTTGGCGAGGTCGTCCAGGCCGGAGCGGACCTCGTCCGGGGTGCCGTGGATGACGTTGGCGTTCCAGGAGTCGACGAAGTCGCGCTCCATGGGGCTGAACTCGTAGGCCGCCGCCTCCTCGGGGCTGGGCACGAGACCCGGGCGGCCGGTGCGCAGCCGGACCATGCTGAGGGCCGCGGCCAGCACCTGCCGGCGGGCCTCCTTCTCCTCGTCGGCGGCGAGGGCGGAGACGCCGATGAGGGCGTACGGCCGGTCGAGCACGGCGGACGGCTGGAAGGACTCCCGGTACAGGTCAAGGGCGGGGACGGTGTTCTGCGCCGAGAAGTGGTGCGCGAAGGCGAAGGGCAGCCCGAGGACACCGGCGAGGCGGGCGCTGAAGCCGGAGGAGCCGAGCAGCCAGACCGGCGGCCGGTGCGGGGACTGGACGCCGCCCGGGGACGTGGCCTGGACCGGACCCGGTACGGCGTGGATACGGCGGTACCGATGCCCGTCGGGGAAGTCGTCGTCGAGGAAGCGGATCAGCTCGGCGAGCTGCTCGGGGAAGTCGTCGGCGCCCTCGTTCAGCCGGTCGGTGCGGCGCAGGGCGGCGGCCGTGGCGCCGTCCGTGCCGGGGGCGCGGCCGAGGCCGAGGTCCACACGCCCCGGGGCCATCGCCTCCAGCGTGCCGAACTGCTCGGCGATCACGAGCGGGGCGTGGTTGGGCAGCATCACGCCGCCCGAGCCGAGCCGGATGCGGTCGGTGTGGGCGGCGAGATGGGCCAGGATCACGGCGGGGGACGACGAGGCCACGCCCGGCATGGAGTGGTGCTCGGCGACCCAGTAGCGGTGGAAGCCGCGGGCCTCCGCGAGGCGGGCCAGGTCGACGCTGGTGCGCAGCGCGTCGGAGGCGGTGCGGCCGGCCCCCACGGTGACCAGGTCCAGTACGGAGAGGGGGACGGGGGCGCTGCCCTGTGCCGCGCCGCGTATCTCGTCGCCGCGTATCTCGTCTGCCGCCACGGTGGGGTGCCTCCTGCTGTGGGCCGTGTGCTGTCGTTCCGGCTCTAACAGGGGACTGTCTCCGGTTATTCCCCGGGGCGTCAGGCGGCCTGCGCCCAGTCGCTTCGCGCTCCGCCTCGCGGCGGTCGCCGCCTGGCCTTCTCGCGGGCCCGCAGGGCGATCCACGCGAGGGCGGCTCCACAGGCGAGCCACCAGGGCAGGGACCACACGGCACCCCACCAGTCCGCCCGCGGATCGAGGACGGCATCGACGCCGGCGCTGATCATCGCCGCCGCCAGGCTCCAGCACAGCAGGCGCCCGGACAGTTGGACAGCGCTTACAGAAGATCTGAACGGGCCCGTTCCGGCCATCGGGGAGTCCTTCACGGCACGACTGGCTGCGGACGTGGCCAGTGTGCACGGGATGGACAACTGAAGGGGAACGCGCTTTCGGACAACCCAAGTGCCGCTTGAGGTGGCGGAGTTGAGTATTCCTCAGCTTTGGGTGGGCCATTGGAGCATGTATGCCCCGATCCGTACCGAAGAAGAGGTGGGACCGATTCCGGCCCACATGGAAGGCGTGTTCGAGGGCACGGCAGAGGGGGCAGGCGGTCGAGTTCGCTCACCCGAGGTAGGAATCCATGGCGAACAATCCCGAGACCAAGCCGACCGCGCAGGGCGCGCCCCCGGCGTACCGGGTGGCGGCCGCAGCCACCCGGCTCAAAGCGGCGTTCGCGGTGGCCGTCGGCATGAATCTGGTCGAGGCCGTCTGGGACCCGGGGGGAATCGCCTGGCTGGTGGCTCGAGCGACAGTCAGCGTGATCTTCTCGGTCGCCCTTGTCTCCTATGTGGTGCTGCGCGTGCTTCGGTGGCGTCGCGCGAGGACCGGACGGGCGCCGTCATGAGCAGGAAGGGGCCGGGTCTGCACGACCGTTGGCACGGCGCGTTCGCGGCGGGTCTTTTCGGGTGCGTGGTCGCAGGGCCGCAGGAGCTGTTCGACTCCGGTATCAGCTGGGACTTTCCGCTGGCCATGCTGGTCGGCGCTGCTGCGGGAGGAGCCGCGGGGTTTGTGTTCCCGTACGCCCTGTCCCGTCGCCGCCGCCGGGAACCGCCTTCCGCGCCCCCGCCGCCGTATCCCCCGCCCCCGCCGCCTGAACGGAGAGCGTGAAGCCGTGCAGGCGGCGAGGGCGGCGCGCTCACGCCTGGACGATCGGCTCCCTCGTGAACAGCGCCCCCAGCTCCGGCGCGTTCACCCGGCGGTCCGCCAGGCGCAGGCACTCCCAGACCGTGACCTGGTTGGCGGTGAGGATCGGCTTGCCGAGTTCCTTCTCCAGGGCCGGGATGTGCGCGGCCGTGTGCAGGGCCGTGTCCGGGAGGAGGAGGGCCTGGGCGTCGGGGTGGTCGGAGTTCCGGGCCAGGGCCAGGAGTTCCGCCTCGCCCCAGGTGCCGACCTCGGCGGCCGTGATGATGCCTGAGCTGTTGACCGACACGACCTCCACGCCGTCCGACCGCAGGAACTCGGCGAAGAGCCGCGCCACGTCGTCCGGGTACGTCGCACCGATCGCGACCCGCTGTGCTCCCAGCTCCTTCACCGCGTGCGCGAAGGCGAAGGACGTCGAGGAGGCGGGCATGCCAGCCGTCTGCGCCAGGGAGCGGACCTGCTCCTGGGCGCCGTCCCAGCCGTAGACGAAGCTGCCGCTCGTGCAGGCCCACACGACGGCCTCCGCGCCCGCGTGCCGCAGCTCCTGGACGCCCGCCGCCAACCGCCCGGCGGAGCCCATCTCCAGCAGCGCGTCCACCCGGTGCGCGTCCTCACCGATATCGGTGTGCACCAGGTCCACCCGGATGTCGCTGCCCAGCAACTGCTCGATGCGCGGATAGTCGTCCTCTGCGGAGTGGCCCGGGTAGAGAAATCCCAGTGCTGTCATGTCCAGCCTTCCTGCTGCTGCTCTTCTTCCGGCACTACAGGGCCGGGGTCGGCCCCCGGCGATACCAGACCGGAACGCGCCTCCGGATTGATCAGCGCTTGATACGGTCCCACCGCACGGGTACCCAGTCGGCGCAGCGCAGCCCACATCGTCACTTGGTTGGCCGAGATCACCGGGATCCGCAGCTCGGCCTCCAGCTGGGGGATGACGTCGTAGGTGGGCAGGTTGGTGCAGCTGATGAACAGGGCGTCGGCGTCGCCGCGTACGGCCTCCCGCGCCATGTCCACCACCTCCCGGTAGGGGACCTTCCAGATGTGCCGGGTCAGGCCCATGAAGGCGCATCCGGAGATCGTGACGCCGGCCTGGGCGACGTACGCCTCCAGCGACTGGGTCACCGACACCGTGTACGGCGTCACCAGCGCCACCCGCCGTACGTCCAGCTCCACCAGGGCCTCCAGCAGCCCGCCCGAGGTGGTGATCGCCGGTACGGCACCCGCCCGGCTCATCGCCTCGCACATCGCCCGCTCGCCCATGACGCCGCCGACGAAGCTGCCCGACGTACAGGCGTAGGCGATGACCTCGGGGGCGACCGCGTTGATCGTGCGGACCGCCTCGCTCAGCGTCTCGTGCTCGCTGACCAGGCGGGCGAGATCGAGGCTCACCTCGACCGGCACGAACGGTGTTCGTGTCATGTGCAGGGAGACCTCGTCCGGCACCCAGCGCCACAGCTCGCGGTCGAGTGCGAAGTCGAAGGGTGCGACAACGCCGACCCCGCGCTGCGGGCTGGGCCCGCCGAGAAAAGAGACGTCCATGGCAGGCACCGGCCTCACGCTGGGCAACTAGTGTGCAACGGATCGTGGGAACGCCCGTGTTGACGACGGTAGGTTCGGGTGCGAGCGTGGTCAATCCGCCCGGATCACTCCTTGGTCAACACCCGGTTAACTCGTCGTCACCGGCCGACGCCCGAAGATCGGCCCGCCCCGCCGCACGGCTGGAGAAACGGCTGCTCATGCCCACTCCCACCCTCCTCGTCCTGGACGCCGAACCCCTCCCCCGCCTCGGCCGCCTCACCGGCCGCGCCCATATCGAGCACACCGACGCGGAGGGTCTCGCCGAGCGCCTGCCGCGTGCGGACGCTTTGCTCGTGTGGGACTTCACCTCGCGCGCTGTGCGGGACGCGTGGCCGGGCGAGGGTCCGCGGCCACGCTGGGTGCATACGGCGAGCGCCGGTGTGGACCATCTGATGTGTCCGGAACTCGCCGCTTCCGACACGGTGGTGACGAACGCGCGTGGCATCTTCGACCAGCCGATCGCCGAGTACGTCGCCGCGCTCGTGCTGGCGATGGCCAAGGATCTGCCGCGCACGCTGGAGTTGCAGCGGGAGCGGACCTGGCGGCACCGCGAGTCGCACAAGGTCGCCGGCGGCCGGGCCGTCGTGGTGGGCTCCGGGCCGATCGGCCGGGCGATCGCCCGCACGCTCGGGGCGCTGGACATCACGACCGCGCTCGTGGGCCGCGCCCCGCGCACCGGCGTGCACGGCCCGGAGGACCTGGACCGGCTGCTGGCGCGCGCCGACTGGGTGATCGCGGCGGCGCCGCTCACCGAGCAGACGCACGGCATGTTCGACGCCCGCCGCTTCGGCGTGATGCAGCCGTCCGCCCGGTTCGTCAACATCGGCCGGGGCCAGCTCGTCGTCGAGGACGCCCTCGCCGACGCCCTGGCCAAGCACTGGATCGCGGGCGCCGCGCTGGACGTCTTCGAGGCCGAACCCCTCACCCCCGACAGCCCGTTGTGGCAGCTCCCGGGCCTGATCGTGTCCCCGCACATGAGCGGCGACATCGTCGGCTGGCGGGACGAACTCGGCGCCCAGTTCGTGGACCTGTACGAACTCTGGGCGAACGGGGAGCCACTGAGGAACGTGGTCGACAAGCAGCGTGGGTACGTACCTGGTCACTGACGTTCCTTGGAGGGTGGATGATCGAGCTCACCGACCTGACCGCCGTACGGCTCCTCGACGGGTACCGCAAGGGCGAGTGGAGTCCCGTGGAGGCGACCCGGGCGGCGCTGGAGCGGGCCGAGGCGATCCAGCCGGAGGTGAACGCCTTCGTCCGGCTGACCGCCGAGGACGCGCTGGCCCGGGCCCGGGAGTCGGAGGAGCGATGGCGGCGCGGTGAGCCGCAGGGGCTGCTGGACGGGGTGCCCGTCACGGTGAAGGACATCCTGCTGCAGCGCGGCGCTCCGACCCTGCGCGGGTCGAAGGCCGTGGATCCGGCGGGGCGCTGGGACGAGGACGCCCCGTCCGTGGCCCGGCTGCGAGAGCACGGGGCGGTCTTCATCGGCAAGACGACGACCCCCGAGTACGGCTGGAAGGGCGTGACGGACTCGCCGCTCAGCGGCGTGACCCGCAACCCGCACGACCCCTCGCGCACCGCGGGCGGGTCGAGCGGCGGCAGCGCGGCAGCCGTGGCGCTCGGCGCGGGGCCGCTGTCGCTGGGCACGGACGGCGGCGGCAGTGTCCGTATCCCGGCGTCGTTCTGCGGGATCTTCGCGCTGAAGCCGACGTACGGGCGGGTGCCGCTCTACCCGGCGAGCGCGTTCGGCACGCTGGCGCACGTCGGGCCGATGACCCGGGACGCGGCGGATTCGGCGCTGCTGATGGATGTGATCGGCCACCCGGACTCGCGCGACTGGTCGGCGCTCACCGCGCCGCCCGGCTCGTACACGGACGGCCTGGCGGGCGGGGTGCGCGGGCTGCGCGTGGCGTACTCGCCGTCGCTGGGCGGGCAGGTGGCGGTGCGTCCGGAGGTGGCGGCGGCGGTGCGGCGGGCGGTCATGCGGCTGGCGGAGCTCGGCGCGTACGTCACGGAGGCCGACCCGGACCTCACCGACCCGGTGGAGGCCTTCCACACCCTGTGGTTCAGCGGGGCGGCCCGGGTGACCGAGCACCTGGGCCCGCACCAGCGCGAGTTGCTGGACCCGGGCCTGCGCGAGATCTGCACACAGGGCGCCCGCTACTCCGCGCTGGACTATCTGGCCGCGGTGGACGTCCGGATGGACCTGGGCCGCCGGATGGGCGACTTCCACGACACCTACGACCTGCTCGTCACCCCGACCCTGCCGATCACGGCGTTCGAGGCGGGCGCCGAGGTACCGAAGGGATCAGGCCACCGGCGCTGGACGGGCTGGACGCCGTTCACGTACCCGTTCAACATGACGCAGCAGCCCGCGGCGAGCGTGCCGGTCGGCGCGGACGGGGACGGTCTGCCGATCGGTCTGCAGCTCGTGGCCGCCCGGCACCGGGACGATCTGGTGCTACGGGCGGCCCACGCGCTGTACGAGGCCGGGGTGGCGTCCGCCGGCGGGGTCAGGCCCTCCGGAAGCTGAGCGTCTCCCCCGCCGCTCCCGACCTCCACAGGTCGTTGCACGCCTCGGCCATGTTCTGCAGGCCGTCGACGACCTGGCCCCAGACGATGCCGGGTACCCAGCCGACATCGCCGTTCAGCAGCAGGTTGTTGCGCTCGTAGAACAGGGCCAGGTCGACGAGCGTGGTCCCGGCGCGGACCTCGCGGTCGTAGCCGTAGGACTTGGTCCCCAACTCCGCACCCGCGAAGGTGAAATAACACAGGTCACCCGGAATGGGAGTAACAGTCGGATTCTCCAGAGGTGGCTCGGCTTGAGCGAAAGGCGGGAAAAGGGCGTAGATCTCGTTGCGTGCGTACTTTGCGTGGTAGACGTCACCGGCCAGCGGAAGAGAGTCCCAGACGGCCGCGCAGGTGATCGGCGCGCGGTCGTCCAGCAGCTTGGCCGTGCAGGTCACGTCGCGCTTGACCAGCGAGAGTTCGATGTAGCGATCAGCCATGCCCTCCATGGGAGTGCCCCTCGGCTCCGCGGTCAAGGGCGCATCGGCAGAGTGCGGGGCTTGAAAAGATCGGCATAACTCAGGTGCGGTCGGGTAGCCGCGCGCCCATGGCTCCACCACAGAGAAGCCCACTCAGAGGTTACGAACCCATAGCCCGGTCCGTATCCGGGCCCACACGCCGGTCGCTGCTCGCGGGGGTCGCGGCGCTCGGCGCGCTGGGCGCCGCGGGATGCAGCCGGGTCGCCACCGCGTCGGACGTCAAGGGCGGTGACCTGCTCGACCGGCTCCGGGCCGCGGGCGTCGTCCGCCTCGGCATCGCAGGCGAGATCCCGTTCGGGTTCATCGACAAGAACGGCGAGCTCACCGGCGAGGCACCGGAGCTGGCCAAGGTGATCTTCAAGCGTCTCGGCGTCGACCGGGTGCAGCCCGTGCCGACCGAGTTCGGCTCGCTCATCCCGGGCCTGAACTCCCAGCAGTTCGATGTCGTCGCGGCCGGGATGTACGTCAATCCCGAGCGCTGCGAGCAGGTCATCTTCTCCGACCCCGACTACCAGATGCTCGACGCGTTCATCGTGCGCAAGGGCAACCCGAAGGGGCTGCACAGCTACAAGGACGTCGTCGCGAAGAAGGCGAAGTTCGCCACCGGGACCGGCTACGCCGAGATCCAGTACGCCGTGGAAGCGGGGTACAAGGAGAGCGACATCCTCATCGTCCCGGACCAGGTCGCGGGCCTGAACGCCGTCGAGGCCGGACGCGTGGACGTGTTCGCCGGTACCGCGCTCACGGCCCGTGAGGTGGTGAAGAAGTCCGCCAAGGCGGAGGCGACCAAGCCGTTCGCGCCGCTCGTGGGAGGCAAGCCGCACGTCGACGGAGGCGCCTTCGCGTTCCGGCCCACCGAGACGAAGCTGCGGGACGCCTTCAACGTCGAGCTGCGCAAGCTCAAGAAGAGCGGCGAGCTGTTCCGCATCCTCGAGCCCTTCGGTTTCACCAAGGCCGAGATGACGGATCTGACCGCGAAGGAGCTGTGCGGCGGATGACCTCGGGACTCTGGGAACTCGTACTCAAGGGCATCTGGGTCACGATCCAGCTGCTCGTCTGCAGCACCCTGCTGGCCGCCGCGGTGTCCTTCGTGGTCGGCGTCGCGCGCACCCACCGGCTGTGGATCGTCCGCTTCCTGGCGGGCTTCTACACCGAGGTGTTCCGCGGGACCTCGGCCCTGGTGATGATCTTCTGGGTGTTCTTCGTGCTGCCCCCGGCCTTCGGCTGGCAACTGGTGCCGCTGTGGGCGGGCACACTCGCGCTCGGCCTGACCTACGGGGCGTACGGCTCGGAGATCGTGCGCGGCGCGCTGAGCGCGGTCGACCCGGCACAGAAGGAGGGCGGGATCGCCCTCAGCTTCACGCCCTGGCAGCGGATGCGGCTGATCCTGCTGCCGCAGGCGGTGCCGGAGATGATCCCGCCGTTCTCCAACCTGCTCATCGAGCTGCTCAAGGGCACCGCACTGGTGTCGATCATGGGCATGGGCGACCTGGCGTTCAGCGGCAACCTGGTGCGCCTCGCGCTTCAGGAGAGCGCGGAGATCTACACGTACATCCTGCTCATCTACTTCGTGATCGCCTTCCTGCTCACCCGGGTCATGCGCGGGCTGGAGAAGAAACTCAAGGCCGGCACGGGCAAGCCCGTCGGGTCGACCGCCGACCAGGAACTGAGCCGGCCTGAGACGACCGGTGTGGGTGGAGGTGCTGTCGCGTGAACTGGGACTGGAGCGCGGTCTCCGACTTCATGCCGGACTTCTGGGAGGGCCTGCTGGTCACTCTCCAGATCCTGCTCTTCGGCTCGCTGATCTCGTTCGCGCTGGGCCTGGTGTGGGCGCTGCTCATGCGGGTGCCGTCGCGGTGGGTGACCTGGCCGGTCGGGGCGGTAACGGAGTTCGTCCGCAACACCCCGCTGCTGGTGCAGCTGTTCTTCCTCTTCTACGTGCTGCCCGAGTGGGGCCTGACCTTCTCGGCGCTGACCACCGGTGTCGTCGCGATCGGGCTGCACTACTCGACGTACACGATGCAGGTCTACCGGGCCGGCATCGAGGCCGTGCCGGTCGGCCAGTGGGAGGCGGCGACGGCGCTGAACCTGCCGCTGCGGAAGACGTGGACCGCGGTGATCCTGCCGCAGGCGGTGCGCCGGGTGGTCCCCGCACTCGGCAACTACGTCATCGCGATGCTCAAGGACACGCCGATGCTCATGGCGATCACCGTCCTGGAGATGCTCGGCCACGCGCGCCTGTTCTCTCAGGAGCACTTCCAGTTCACCGAGCCCCTCACGGTGATCGGCGTGGCCTTCATCGTCATTTCCTACCTGGCCTCCCTTGCCCTGCGAGCCCTGGAGCGACGCCTTGCCCACTGACACTCTCCCCAATCCCGAGAAGAACCCCGCCAAGAGCACCGGCGAGCTGATCCGGCTGGAACAGGTCACCAAGCGGTTCGGCCAGAACACCGTTCTGGACCACCTGGACTTCTCGGTCGACGCCGGCAAGCACGTCACCCTGATCGGGCCGTCCGGCTCCGGCAAGACCACGATCCTGCGGCTGCTGATGACCCTGCTCAAGCCCGACGAGGGCACGATCACGGTCGACGGGCAGAAGCTGTTCCCCGCCTCCGACAAGGAGGTCCGCGAGGTCCGCAAGAAGATCGGGATGGTGTTCCAGCAGTTCAACCTGTTCCCGAACATGACCGTGCTGCGCAACCTCACCGAGGCGCCGGTCACCGTCCTCGGCATGTCGAAGGACGAGGCGGTGGAGCGGGCCAAGGGCCTGCTGGACATGGTGGGCCTGGCCGACCGGTGCGACGCCCACCCCGCCCAGCTCTCCGGCGGTCAGCAGCAGCGTGTGGCGATCGCCCGGGCCCTGGCGATGCAGCCCAAGGTGCTGCTGCTGGACGAGGTGACCTCCGCGCTCGACCCGGAGCTGGTCGCGGGCGTGCTGGACCTGCTGCGGGACATCGCCCGCAGCACGGACATCACCATGCTCTGCGTGACCCACGAGATGAATTTCGCCCGGGACATCTCCGACCAGGTTCTGATGTTCGACTCGGGCCGGGTCATCGAGTCGGGCCCGCCGGAGAAGATCTTCAGCGACCCGGAGCTGGACCGGACGAGGGAGTTCCTCAGCGCGGTGCTGTAATTACGGCCCGTGAGGCAGGCCGACGTCGGGCCCTCGGATTGGGGCATGCTCCTGACATATGCCAGAGGGTCAATGCCCCAGCCCGAGGGCCCGAAATCTTGTCAACCCCCGCTCTCCACAACCCCTTTGCCGGTTATCGTGGAGATGATTCGCTGTCCGGATTACGGCCCAACAGCAAGCGCAGGGGGAGACCACCGTGGCGCTGAGGAACGAGCCGACCACCCCGTACCACTCGGCCCAGGAAGCCCTGCGCGTCCTGGAGACGGTGGCGCGAAACAGTTCCGGCGTCACCGACACCGAGCTCGCCCGGCGTACCGGCATCGGACCGGAGCGGCTCACCGCGCTGCTGCGCATGCTGCGCCGCGAGGGCTACGTCGAGCAGATCGCCGACGGCGCGTACGTCACGGGCGAGGCCCTGGCCCGCCTCGGCTCCACCCGCCATCGCGAGCAGGCCCTGCGCGACAAGCTCCAGCACACCCTCGACCGGCTGCGCGACTCGGTCGGCGCCGCCGTCTACATGAGCCGCTACGTCGACGGCGAGATCAGCATCACCCAGTACGCCGACAGCCCGGCCACGCCCAAGGTCAACGAGTGGGTCGACTTCCGCTCCTCGGCCCACGCCACCGCCATCGGCAAGAGCCTGCTCACCCAGCTCGACCACGCCGGCCGCCGCGACCACCTAGCCCGGCACAAGATGGCCCGCCTCACCTCGCGCACCATCACCAGCGACCGCCTGCTGCTCTCCCGGCTGGAGGCCCAGCCGGCCACCGTGCCCGTCCTGGACCTCCAGGAGTACGCGGTCGGCACGGTCTGCGCGGCCGTCCCCATCACCGCCGGCTCCTCCGTCGGCTGCCTGGCCCTGTCCCTCCCGGTCGAGCACGCCCACCGCCTCCGCCAGGCCGCGGACGCCCTCAACCGCAACGCGGCACCGGTCCTGCTGTCCATGGCGATCTAGCACGACGCCGGGTGGTCCGGAGCACCCTTGGAGACCGGGTATTATTTTCCCGTCGCCCACCGCGGAACGTGGTTCCGCCGGTCGGCGCGAGTCATGCGCCGCTAGCTCAGTTGGTTAGAGCAGCTGACTCTTAATCAGCGGGTCCGGGGTTCGAGTCCCTGGCGGCGCACCGGTGAAGGGCCTCTCGTGGGAGCGAGAGGCCCTTCGGCGTGTTCGAGGTCCTCCCCGGTCAGCCTGCGGTAGGTGCCCTTCCCCGGCGGCCGCCACCACACCGGATCGGTGCAGTGGAAGCCCTCCCCGCGCAACGCCGCCCGGTGGATCTTGTTCGTGGCCGTGACCGGCATGCGGTCCGTCACCCGGACGAACCGAGGGGCCATCTTCGTCCCCAGGTCGGGCTGGGCGAGCAGGAACTCCGCGAAGGACAGCGGGTCGAAGGTGCCGGCGATCGTCACCATCACCTGGTCGCCGGTCACCGGGTCCGGCACCGCGTACACGCAGACCGCCGCCGCCCCCTCGTAGCGCGCGAGGATGTTCTCGATCATCGCGGCGGCCAGGTTCTCGCCGTCGACGCGGAGGCGGTCGTCGGTGCGGCCGGCGAAGTAGAGGTAGCCGTCGGCGTCGCGGCAGAAGAGGTCGCCCGTCCAGTACCAGCCTCCCCCGCTCTCGGCTTCGCTCGAGCCGGCGGATCCCCACTTGCGGCGCTCCGCCTCCGCCGCCGGGTTGCGCCAGTAGCCCTCGAAGGGGCTGGGTCCCTGGTTGACCAGTTCGCCGATCGCCTCGTCCCCGTTGAGCAGCCGGCCCGCCGCGTCGAAGCGGGCCGGTGGGCACTCCCGGCCCGTCTCCGGGTTCAGGACCACCAGCCCGGGTGCCGCCCGCCCGACCGCTCCCGCCGGCGTGCCCGGCGACCACTGCACGGCCGCCCCGCCCTCCGACGAGCCGTACCCCTCGACCAGCCGCACCCCGAACCGGCGCTCGAAGGCCGCCGCGTCCACCGCGCCCGCCTCCGTGCCGAAGCCCAGGCGGAGAGGGTTGTCCCGGTCCCCGGGGTGCGGCTCGGTGGCCAGGACGTACTGGATCGCCCGGCCGACGTAGGTGAAGTAGGTCGCCCCGTAGCGGCGTACGTCCGGCAGGAAGCGGGACGCCGAGAAGCGGCGGCGCAGAGCGACGGCCGCCCCGGTGACCAGCGCGGGTGCCCAGTCGGCGATCACGGCGTTGCCGTGGAACATCGGCATGCAGATGTAGTGGACGTCGTCCGGGCCCAGGGAGAACTGGCCGGCCAGGGAGCGGCCGGCGGCCGCCAGGCGGCCCTGGGAGCAGAGTGCGGCCTTGGGCGCGCCGGTCGAGCCGGAGGTGAAGTAGAGCAGGAGCCGGTCGTGCGGGGCGGCGCGGGAGGGGTCGGGTCGGGCGCCGGCGTACGGGGCGAGCAGGGCGTCGTACTCCTCCGAGCCGGTCAGCAGCAGGCGTACGCCGGGCAGTTCGAGACCGTCGAGCAGGTGCAGACGGGCCCGTTCGGTGACCAGCACCCGGCACTCGGTGTGCAGGATGTCCCGGGCGAGTTCGGGCCCCCGGCGGGTGGGGTTGATCCCGGCGACGGCGGCTCCCGCGAGCGCGGCCGCGCTCAGCCACATCGGGTACTCGGGGGTGTTGTCGAGCAGCACACCGATGTGCGGTTCGGCGCCGGGTGGCAGCAGGTCGGCGAGGAGCGCCGCCCGGACGGCGGACCCGGCCGCCACCTCGTGCTGCGTGAGCACCCCGCCCTCGAACCACAGCCCCGGCCGGTGGTCATCCCACCGCGCCGCCACGAGCTCCGCGACCGTGCGCCCCGTAGTGGCTCCCATGAAGGCGCACCATAGTTGACGTACCGTCAGATGTGGAGCGCTACGGCAGCGGCGACTCGCCCATGGCGGAGAACATCGCGTACGTCACGGCCATGAAGCCGAGGGCGAAGAGGATGAACGTGCCGAGGAAGGCGAGCAGGCATCCCGTGCCCGCCGCCAGCCTCCCCCGCGCCGGGGGCCTGGCCGTGGCGTGCTCCGGGCGGTCGGCCGGGTAGTGCACGGTGACGATGTCGCCCTCGAGGGTCGTCCCCGGCCCGCCCGGCTCCTCGAACCGGACGCCGCGACCGTCGCGCGTGGTGAACTCGTAGACGTGGTGCAGAGTCGTGCGCACCGAACTGTCGCCGCCACCACTCGTCGTGGTGTACGTCCGCAGACAGCGCGCCTCTGCGGTCAGGCCGCTGTTCCAGGCGCGGCTGACCCGCACGGAGCGGCGGATCACAACGACCGCGACGCAGGAAACCACCGCGATCATGAGCGTGGGCACGATGTAGAACAGGACTTCCATGAGCTCCCCCGAAGGCCCCGCGCGGCCTTCGATCGGCCGGCGTGGGAGGAACCTACCCACACCGGCCGCACCGGTGACTCAAGAGAACCTCTGAAGGTTCAGAACGTGACGTCCGAGCAGGCGTAGAACGCGTTGGCCGTGTCGGCGATCGTCCATACGGCGACGATGACGTGACGGCCGCTCAGCCCGGACGGCAGCCTGCCGCTGTGGGACAGCGTCGACGGTGGCCGCTGGCCGTTGTACGGGACCGTGAAGAACGGCGTGAGGTTGAGGTCGGACCGGGCCAGGTTGTGGTTCTGGTTCCAGCCCGGCTTGGTGACGTAGTACCGGAAGTCGGTCGTGGCGTGCATGGCCGTGAACTGCCAGCGGAACGTGTAGTTCTGGCCGCCCGTCACCTTCGTGGCGGGCCAGGCGCCGCCGGACGGTGTCCGCGGTGCGCTGAGCTGGCCGAAGTGGCCGAGACCGGCGTTGCATATCTGCCCGTCGGCCGGACCGGACGCCGGGAAGCCCTTCGGGCCCTCGACGCTCTGCGGCTCCCACTGGATGGATCCGCAGTTGGTCACGGTGCCGTTCTGGCAGAGCTTCTGCCGGCTGATGGGGAGGTCGGTGTAGCCGTGGCCGCTGGCGCCGCCGGAGGAGAGTACGAGGGCTCCGGTCGTGGCCAGTCCCACCGCGGCTGCGGACAACTTGGTCCTTGTGCGCATGCTGCCGCTCCTGGAGAACGTGGGGGATGTTCAGTGAGCCGTGCAGGTAGGTCTAGACCAAGTCTGAATGTAGGAGGGTTAGTTGAACATGTCCATACCAATCACGGGCCCGTTTCTCCGCGCCCCGCGCAGAACGCCACCGTCAGGTCCTTCACCAGCACCTTCCGCTCGTAGTCGTCGAGTTCGACCAGCCCCCGCATGGTCAGCCGGGTCACCGTGTCCTCCACCGAGTCCACGACCGAGGTGAGCACGCTCGCCCGGTGCTGGGCGTCCAGCGCGGCGATCCGGCGGCGGTGCAGCGCGGCGGCGACCTCGGGGTCGTACTCCGCCCGGAGCGGCTGCACCGAGAACACCTCCAGGCCGACCGGGGCCGCCTCAGCCGTCACCAGCCGGGTCAGCGCCTCGGCCGCCGCGTCCCCGGCTCCCCTCGGGCCGCCCGGCAGCACCACCGGCACCCGGGCCAGCGCCGCCTCGACGCACTCGCGCAAGTACGACTCGTGGTCCTCGACGCCCAGCGTGGCCCGCGCGGTGTCCAGCACCCGCCACACCACCAGGACGACCACCCGCAGCGCGACCCCGTGCGCGTCGGTCGCGGGCACCGGCTCGCTGCGCCAGTGCCGCAGCCGTACGTCCACCCGGCGGCGCAGCAGCAGTGGGTTGACCCACAGCAGGCCGGAGCGCCGGACGGTCCCCCGGTAGCGGCCGAACAGATCCAGCACCGAGGCCCGCCCGGTCCGGCCCCGGGCCAGCCCGCCGAACCCGAACAGCGCGAGCGCCCCGGCTCCCGCGTACGCCGCCCACTGCGCCATGCCGAGCCCGGCCCCGGCGTGGGCGGGCAGCCGCAGCGCCTCCACGGCGAGCGGCGGCAGCACCCCGGCCCACCAGGAGGTGGCCACGCACCCGGCCACCCCGCACGCTCCGGCCAGCACGCCCGCCCCACCAGGCAGCACCCGCGCGGGCCGCTCCACCAGGTCGGGGTCGACCTGCGGCACGGGGCGCGGCGTCAGGGCGGCCGGGCGCCTGAGGCGCGGCTGCTCCCCCGTGCCCTGCCGGCGGCCGACGACCGCCGGCTTCAGCGGCGCCGGGTCCGGGTCGTCGCGGAACAGCAGATGGACGGGGATCTCGGTGGTCGACTCGTTCTGGATGAGCCGGGCGGGCCTGGCCGGCCCCTCGGCCGGTCCGTCGGGCTCGGACGTGTGGGAAGTGGTCGTGGTCATGCGTGCCTCCAGCCTCCGCGCCAGATGCGTCACAACGGGTGGGCCCCGTGCCGGGGTGCTAGGAGAAGAGCCGCCGCCACGTCTCCGGCCCCGGGAAGCCGTCCGCCGCTCCGCCCCGCCAGCCCTGGGAACGCTGGAAGGCCTCGACGGCTCGCCGGTCCGACTCGCCCCAGCGCGGGCCCGGCCGGTCCGGGTAGAACCTGCCGAACCCCTTCCGCACCAGTTGCCTCCCCAGCCGGGTGACATACGGGTTGCTCGCACCGGGCCGGAACATCGCCCGGCCCGGGTAGCCGGGGACACCGTGGGAGGAGGGCGGCGGCCCGGCCTCCTCCGCTGTGACGTCCTTGCCCTTCCCGGTGACCAGCAGCTCCCAGGTGCGCGGGCCGGGCAGCCCGTCGGCGTCCGGGCCCTTCCAGCCCTGGGCCCGCTGGAAGGCCCGGGTCGCCCGCCGGTGGGCGTCCGTCCAGCGCGGTCCCGGCTCCGAGGGGTACGAGGCGCCGGCCCCGCGCGCGACGAGCATCCGGCCGAGCTGTGTGACGTACTTGTTGTTCGCGCCGGGGCCGAAATACGTCGCTCCCGGGTACGGCGTGGCGGCCGGTGCGCCCGGCATCCCCCTGCCCTTTCCCGGGACCGGCTCCTCCTGCGCGGCGACGCCCTTGTAGCGGTAGGGGACGTACCGGTCGGAGTCGCTCGAGTAGGCGTACGGGGTGGACTGCCGTCGGGTGTGCGGGCGGGCCTGCTCGTAGGCCATGTAGGAGGTGTGCTTGGTGTTCGTCCAGCCGCCGAAAATGACGACGTGCGAGCCGCTCTCCGGGTTGGCCGGATTGTGGAACAGCAGAATGTCGCCCGGCTGGAGTTCCTCCTTGGAAATCCGTTCACCGAATTGGGCGAGGCTGCCCGTCCATTCGTTTCCGGGCAGCTGCCAGGCCATCGATACATAGCCCGAGCAGTCCTGCCGGTAACCGTCGGACCAGTACGCGTTCATGTTGTACGGGACTTTCGCGGCGACCCAGGTCTTGGCCCGGTCCATGATCTGCGTACGGGTGATGGCGGCGGGCTCGAGGGCGTCGGAGGGCTTGCCCTCACGGCCGTCGGCGCCGTGCAGCGGGGCCGTGTCCCCCTGGGGGGTTCCGGGGTCGTCATCTGCGAAAACACCCGATCGGTGGGGTGCGTGCGGGGCGGCGGCGGCCGGTACGGCGTGGCCCGCTCCGAGGGTGGCGGCGGCCACGGCGGCCAGGGCGAGAGCCCGGTGCGCGGCCGGATGGGTGGTGGTGCGGCCGACCGGGGAACGCGGCAGGACGCGGCGCCAGTGGACGCAGCCGGGGCAGTCGCAGTCGCCCCCGGGGTCGAATTCCTCGAATACCGGCGACTTCATGCGATTCCCCTCACAGTTCCGTCGGAAAAATGGCGGCGCCTGTGCAGGCCCGGGCGCGCGCCGTCAGTTTCGCAACTGTCTTCCGGACTCGCATGCTGACGGTCCGAATGATGTACCCGGCGTCCTTGCGGGGGCCGTCCCGGGCCCCGGCTCGGTGGTCCGGAGCACCTCCATGCGTCCTGTAGAGTTACGACGTCAGCGCGCGCCGCTAGCTCAGTTGGTTAGAGCAGCTGACTCTTAATCAGCGGGTCCGGGGTTCGAGTCCCTGGCGGCGCACGATGCCGGTGGCGGCTTGTGTTCGCAGAAAGCGCGAACACAAGCCGCCACCGTCTTTTCTGCGCGGCTTCGCCGCGCGCCGTGGGGGCTCCGCCACCCACACCCCCTTCCCTCGGCATCGCAGCGAGCCGGGGAAAAGAAGCCGGGCGGGGCACAGTCGCACCGACCGGAAAGCCCCTCGCGGAAGCGGGGGGCCTTCTTGCATCTCGTTCTTGCATCTCCTTCTCGTTTCTCCTGGCTGTATCTCCTGGAGCCCGCTCTCCTTGAGGCCCCTCCCGCCATGGCCGGAACCCGGTGCACCGCGCGATTGGCCGGATACCCTCTCGCCATGGCAGCGCGTGACCTACAAGAGCGGATCAAGAAGCTCATCATCGACCGCCGGCTGGCCTCCGGGGCCCCGCTGCCGACCGAGCCCGAGCTGATGGAGTACCTCGGCGCGAGCCGGAACTCGGTGCGTGAGGCGCTGAAGGCGCTCCAGGCGATGGGCATCGTGGAGATCCGGCACGGCTTCGGCACCTACGTCGGCCCGATGTCCCTGGCCCCGATGATCGAGGGCCTCGCCTTCCGCACGGTCGCCGGGCACTACCGGGGCGAGGACTCCCTGCTCCAGCTGCTCGAACTGCGGGAGGCCGTGGAGACGGGGCTCGTCTCCCGGCTCGCGGGGCGGATACCGGATGCGGACCTCGTTGAACTGGACGCGCTCGTCGACCGTATGGATGAGGAGGCCGCGCGCGGAGCCGGCCTCGCCGAGACCGACCGCGCCTTCCACGCCACCCTCTATCGGGGGCTGGACAACGTGCTGCTCAGCGAGGTCCTGGAGGCGTTCTGGGACGCCTTCCACCGGGTCCGCACGGACCTCGGGGGCGAGCCGCAGGACCCGAAGGTCACCTGCCGGCAGCACCGGGAGATCCTCGACGCGGTCCGGTCCGGAGACTCGATGCGGGCGGAGGAGGCCATAAGAGAGCACTTCGGCAACATCCGCGCCCGTCTGTCCACAACGGATCCACGAAGTCCCCACACCCGCCACAATGAACGCGTATGACCGGTAACACCGCGTTTCGCATCTTGCGATCATGATGAACGCCGTAGAACCCTGGTTATCTGGTTTTTCAAGATGCTGCGGATTCGCGGCAGTTGGGGGGCAGAAGAACCGGTTGCCGACAGGGCGGGAGTAGGGGCCCCGTTCATGGAGCGATGCCGAGGGGGGCATCATGCAACCGGAAGGTCGCGTTGCCGTGTCTATAGGGTGTGGATGACGTGGTGACCGCGATCCACCACTGATACGTCTGTGAAGGTCGAGGGGGACCTGGCGCAGACGGTAAGAAGCGACGAAACACGCGGCTTTCCGCGTGTGGGGGGATGACTCATGACGTCGAGGCCCACGGGTGCCCGGCAGGACCACGACCCGTCCCAGACCACTCAGCTCAGGGTGCCGGGGCACCGGATGAGCACGACGGGGACATTCCGGCGGATCAAGAAGAATCTGCCGAGATACGACTACGAGCATTACAGCCGGCTCGCGGGTCCCCTCACCCAGCCCGATCCGAACAAGCCGTACAAGGTGCAGTACCGCTCGCTCATCTCACAGGAGCCGCACCGCATCCGGGTCGCCCTGATGCTGGCCGCGGCCCCGGTGCTGTCCCTGGTGCTGCTGTTCTGGCTGCTCCAGCCCGAGCACTGGACCGAGCGCGACTACCCGGCCTTCGACTGGCTGCCCGCGCTCGACATGGTCATGCTCGTCTCGATCGGCCTGATCGAGTTCTTCCGCTGCATGAACGTGCTGTCGAACGCGCACGCCACGCTGGTGGCCCGCGACCCGATCCCGGTGGTGCCCGAGACCGGCACCAGAGTGGCCTTCCTCACCTCCTTCGTGCCCGGCAAGGAGCCGCTGGAGATGGTGACGAAGACCCTGGAGGCGGCCGTCAGGATCCGCCACCGGGGCCTGATGCACGTGTGGCTGCTCGACGAGGGCGACGACCCCGAGGTGAAGGCGGTCTGCGAGCGCCTCGGCGTGCACCACTTCTCCCGCAAGGGCGTCGCGAAGTGGAACCAGGCCAAGGGCCCGCACCGCGCCAAGACCAAGCACGGCAACTACAACGCCTGGCTGGAAGCGCACGGCGACAACTACGACTTCTTCGCCTCGGTCGACACCGACCACGTGCCGCTGCCCAACTACCTGGAGCGGATGCTCGGCTTCTTCCGCGACCCGGACGTCGGCTTCGTCATCGGCCCGCAGGTCTACGGCAACTACGACAACCCCATCACCAAGGCCGCCGAGTCGCAGCAGTTCCTCTTCCACGCGCTGATCCAGCGCGCGGGCAACCGCTACGGCTCCCCGATGTTCGTCGGCACCTCCAACGCCGTGCGCATCAAGGCGCTCAAGCAGATCGGCGGGCTGTACGACTCGATCACCGAGGACATGGCGACCGGCTTCGAGATGCACCGCCACAAGAACCCGGCGACGGGGAAGAAGTGGCGCTCGGTGTACACCCCGGACGTGCTCGCCGTCGGTGAGGGCCCCAGCGCCTGGACGGACTTCTTCACCCAGCAGATGCGCTGGTCGCGAGGGACGTACGAGACGATCATCGGGCAGTACTGGAAGGGCTGGTACTCGCTGCCGCCGAGCAAGCTCTTCAACTACACGATGATGATCATCTTCTACCCGATGTCGGCCCTCAACTGGATCCTGGCGGCGCTGAGCTGCTGCCTGTTCCTGGGCCTGGGCGCCTCGGGTGTGAACATCGACCCGGCGGTCTGGCTGATGCTCTACGGCAACGCCTCCGCCCTGCAGATCGGTCTGTACGTCTGGAACCGCCGGCACAACGTCTCGCCGCACGAGCCGGAGGGCTCCGGCGGTGTGGCCGGCATGGTGATGTCCGCGCTGTCGGCGCCGCTGTACGCGAAGGCGCTGATCGACTCCGTGCTGCGGCGCAAGAGCAAGTTCGTGGTCACGCCCAAGGGCGACTCGGCGAGCCCGGACCGCTGGTTCGGCACGTTCCGCTACCACTGGTACTTCATCCTGATCTTCGCCGCCTCGATCACCGCCGGCTTCGTCTTCGGCCACTCCCACCCCGCGATGATCATCTGGGCGACGTTCGCGCTGCTGATCACCGCCTCGCCGGTCTTCGCCTGGCGCTGGCAGCTGCGGCAGGACGCGAAGAAGCCCGCCGCCCCCGCCGGGGAGCAGCCGCAGGACCCTGCAGGGCCGCACCGGACGCAGCCGCTGCCCATCCCGCAGCAGCCGTCGGCGGCGCACGCCCCGCAGCACAAGCCCAGTTGGGCCGCCACCCCTGGCGGAAACGGGGAGGTCGGGGGATCCGACCAGACCATGCAGATCGCCCTTGGTGGACTTGGGGGACGTAAGGAATGAACGACCGTGCAGGCCGCCGCCGGGCCCGTCGACTCGCGATCGGCACGGCGGTGGTACTCGCGCTGGCCGGGATGAACGGGCCGTGGCTCTACCGCTTCGGAACCGAGAAATACCACCAGTACACAATCAACAAGCCGGAGTACAAGGCCGCGAACGGCAAGTGGGAGATCATCGATTTCCCCGAAAAATACCGGCAGAACACGATCCACGCGGCGCTGCTGCGCACCGGCAAGGTGCTGCTCGTCGCGGGGTCGGGCAACAACCAGGACAACTTCGACGCGAAGAAGTTCGACACCCGGATCTGGGACCCGGTCAAGGGCACCATCAAGAAGGTCCCCACGCCCGCCGACCTGTTCTGCACCGGCCACACCCAGCTCGCCAACGGCAATCTGCTGATCGCGGGCGGCACGAAGCGGTACGAGAAGCTCGAGGGTGACGTCACCAAGGCCGGCGGCCTGATGATCGTCCACAACGAGAACCCGGACGAGCCGATCACCCTGCCCGCGGGCACGAAGTTCACGGGCAAGGAGAACGGCAAGACCTTCGTCTCGAAGGACCCGGTGCTCGTGCCGCGCGCGAAGAAGGTCTTCGACAAGGCGACCGGCAAGTTCCTGCGCAACGACCCCGGCCTCGGCCGGATCTACGTCGAGGCGCAGAAGCGCGGGCAGAAGTACGAGACGGGCACGCAGGACAACTACAAGGTGCACGGCCTGAACGGCGCCGACGCCAAGAACACCTACGGCATCGCCCAGAAGCTCGCCCTCGACAAGAAGGACTTCCAGGGCATCCGGGACGCCTTCGAGTTCGACCCCGTAGCCGAGAAGTACATCAAGGTCGACCCGATGAAGGAGGCCCGCTGGTACCCGACGCTCACCACCCTGAGCGACGGGAAGATCCTCAGCGTCTCCGGCCTCGACGACATCGGGCAGCTCGTGCCGGGCAAGAACGAGGTCTTCGACCCGAAGACCAAGAAGTGGACCTACACCGGCAAGGTCCGGCAGTTCCCGACCTACCCGGCGCTGTTCCTCATGCAGAACGGCAAGATCTTCTACTCGGGTTCGAACGCGGGCTACGGACCGGACGACGTGGGCCGTGAGCCGGGCGTCTGGGACGTGGACACCAACAGGTTCGCGAAGATCCCGGGGCTCAGCGACCCCAAGCTCATGGAGACGTCCGGCACGGTGCTGCTGCCGCCCGCGCAGGACGAGAAGTACATGGTGGTCGGCGGCGGTGGCGTCGGCGAGTCCAAGGAGTCCAGCGAGAAGACCCG
The DNA here is from genome assembly GCF_036014075.1 of Streptomyces violaceus. NCBI lineage: Bacteria > Bacillati > Actinomycetota > Actinomycetes > Kitasatosporales > Streptomycetaceae > Streptomyces > Streptomyces violaceus. The sequence continues at coordinate 5,633,187 of NZ_CP107911.1, read as the reverse complement.
GATCGTCGACCTGAAGGACGCCGACCCGAGCTTCGAGGACGGCCCGTCCCTGGAGAAGGGCACCCGCTACCCGAACGCCTCGATCCTGCCCGACGACAACGTGCTGATCTCCGGCGGCTCGGAGGACTACCGGGGTCGCGGCGACTCCAACATCTTCCAGGCGCACCTCTACGACACGGCGAAGAACGAGCTCAAGCGGGTCGCCGACCCGCTGGTGGGCCGCAACTACCACTCCGGGTCGATCCTGCTGCCCGACGGCCGCCTGATGTTCTTCGGCTCGGACTCGCTGTACGGCGACAAGGCCAACACCAAGCCGGGCAAGTTCGAGCAGCGCATCGAGATCTACACGCCGCCCTACCTCTACGGCGACGGGGAACGGCCCTCGCTGTCCGGCGGGCCGCAGACCATCGAGCGCGGCGGGACGGGGACGTTCACCTCGTCGAGCGCGGCCAAGGTCAAGAAGGTCCGGCTGATCAGGCCGAGCGCCGCCACCCACGTCACCGACGTCGACCAGCGGTCGATCGCCCTGGACTTCAAGGCCTCCGGCGACAAACTGACGGTGACCGTGCCGGAGAACCGGAACCTGGTCCAGGCGGGCTGGTACATGCTGTTCGTGACGGACGACAAGGGGACGCCGAGCAAGGCCCAGTGGGTCAAGGTGCCGTAGTTCCCGGCTGATCGGGAGTTCCCGGCTGATCGGGGCGCCCTCCTGTGTGGAGGGCGCCCCTTTCGCATGTCTGCCGCCAGGGCGTTGACCCCGCCCAGGTCGACGACGTCTGCCCGGACTTCTAGGAGCTGGCCTTGGTCAGTTTCAGTGCGTAGTCCGACCACCACTGGCCCGCCTTCGGGCCGCCCTTGCACTCGCCGTCCGACTCGCCGGGGCGCTTGACCCACAGGTAGGCGTCGACCAGCGGGTCGGCCGTCTTCGTCGTGGGCGTCTCGCCCAGCGCGCGGCCCGGCGGGTTGCACCAGCGCTCGTCCGGGTTGCCCTGGGTGTAGGGGCCCTTGCCGTTGCGGCTGGTGTCGATGACGAAGTGCTTGCCCCCGACCTTGGCGGAGAGCGTCTTGCCGTAGGCGATGGACTCGTCGGTGGCGTAGAAGTTGGAGACGTTGACGGAGAAGCCGTCGGCCTGATCGATGCCGGCCCGTTTGAGGGGCTCGAAGATCTGGTCGGGGTTCTGCCAGCCGGCGTTGCCCGCGTCCAGGTACACCTTCGTGTTCTTCAGCGACTTCAGCTTGGCGACGGCACCCTTGAGGAGGTCGTAGCGCTCCTCGTGGAACTGCTCCGGTGTGCAGCCGTCGACGAGGTGCAGCAGCGCGTCCGGTTCCAGGATGACCGCTGCCGACCGGTCGCCGATGCCCGCCGCCACGCCGTCGAGCCAGTCGCGGTAGGCGTTGCCGTCGGCGGCGCCGCCCTGTGAGTACTGGCCGCAGTCGCGGTGCGGGACGTTGTAGAGCACGAGCAGGGCCGTACGGCCGGCCTTGTCGGCGGCCTCGGTGAAGCCCTGGGTCTGCTCACGCGGATTGTCCGGGCCGATCCACTCGGCGACCGGCTGCTCGGCGATCTTGCGGATCTGCTCGGCGTCCTGCTTCTTGCCGGACTTCTCCAGCGCGGCGACCTGCTGTGCCGCGGTACCGTCCGGGTTGACCCAGAAGGGGGCCTTTTCCTTGGGCTGTTGGGTGATCCCGGCGCCCGCGTCGCCACCGCCGTCCGATCCGTCTCCTCCATCGGAGGATGAACACCCCGTGATCAGCAGTGCCGCCCCCAGCACCACTGCGGACATCCGCCTCCCGGCGGTCGTCCCGGCCCCCCTGCTGCCGTACATCCAACTCCCCCTTGGGTGCACCGTTCCAAGTCTCAATCCTGACATACGTCCCGCGACACGACTTCGGAGGGAGCGGGTCGTCGGCCGGGGCAGGCGGGCGTTCTCATCACAGTCCAGTACCCGTGAGGTACGCCGACACCACCACGTTCGCCGTATAGCTGCCGGTCGTACGGTCGAAGCTGCCGCCGCAGGTGACCAGCCGCAGTTCGGCCCGGCCCGACCGGCGGGGACCGTAGGCCTGGTGGGCGTCGAAGCGGTCGCGGGTGAGGACTTGGACTGACTCCACGGTGAACTCGGCGACCTTGGCGTCAGCCCGGATCACCCGGATCGTCTGACCCGGCCGCAGGGCACTGACCTTGTAGAAGACGGCGGGCCGGGTGTCGCTGTCGACATGACCGACCAGCAGCGCGGTCCCCGGCGCCCCGGGTGCCACCCCGCCCGCGTACCAGCCGACCACGCCCGGCTGGTCGTACGGCGGCGGATCGAGCGCCCCGCGCCGGTCCAGGCCGCGCGCCACCACCGGTGCCTGGACGTCGATCCCGGGGATGTCGACGCGCTGCGGCAGCGCGTCGCCCAGCGGGCGGTGCGCGGGGGGCAGTTTCACGTCCGGGGGGCGTCCGGCCGCGGCCATGTCGCCCGTGGTGGGCGCGGAGATGCCGTGCCGTACGTCGGTCACCTCGCGGCCCCAGAGCCAGAGCCCGAGCAGCAGCACCACCCAGGCCACGCCGGCCAGTAGACGGCCGGTACCCGAAGGCCGTGTGCGCCCTCGGTCCAGGTCGAGATCGGACATGGTCAGTCAGTCCGTTCCGCGCTTCCGGCGGACACTGCCCAGTGCGACGGCCACCGCGGCCACTCCTGCGAGGACCAGGCCGGTCACGCCCTGCGCGGTGCCGGGCCCGGCACCGCGGTCTTCGACGGCGACGAGGTGGGCGGCACCGCCACCGCCCGCCTCGACGGGAGCGACGGGCGAGGCGTGCGCGCCCGGTCGCCGGGAGGCGGACGACTGCCCTTCGTCTTCGAGCCCGGGCTCGGACTCGGGCTTGGACTCGGGCTCGGGCTTGGACTCGGGCTCGGACTCAGGCTCGGACTCAGGCTCGGGCTGGGGCGATGGCCCACCGCCCTCGGGCAGGGGCTGCCGTCCGCCCGTCACGGGCGCTGGTGGCTGCCCGGCGGCCCCGGTCGCGCCCCTGGGCGCGGGCGGGCCGTCACTCTCCCCGCTATCCCGGCTCTCCCGGCTCTCCCGGCTCTCCCGGCTCTCCCGGCTCTCCCGGCTCTCCCGGCTCTCCCGGCTCTCCCGGACGGTGAACGTGCCGGTCCGTTCGGCGTCCCCGCAGGTGATCTTCACGGTGTACGTCCCCGCCTTGAGCGTGGAGGGGACGCGGCTCTCGCCGATGAGTTCACCGTCGGTGACGGTGAGCGGGGCGTCCGCGACGAACGCCGCCGAGGCGGCGACGGCCGTCCTCGCCGCGCAGCCGGTCACGCGGAGCGCGACGTCACTGCCGGGTGCGGGGGTCGCCGGGGTCACCGAGACGCCCCCCACGTCCGCCGCGAACGCCGCCGGGGTGAGGGCGGCCGCGACCAGGACGCTCGTGCAGAGAGTGACTCTCAGGGAACCCATCGTGAACCTCCAGATGCCTGGAGCCTCCCCCGCACGGTGGGTCACCGCATCCTCAGGGATGCGGAGACTGCTCCGAACGGGTGGCGACGGGTTTGGGCGCGGGTGCGCCGCCTCGTCAGACCCGGTCGACGAGGTCCGCGATCGAGTCCAGGACCTGTGAGGGCCGGTACGGGAAGTCCTCGACCTGGTCGGGCCGGGTCAGGCCGGTGAGCACCAGGAACGTCTGCATCCCGGCCTCCATGCCGGCCAGCACGTCGGTGTCCATACGGTCGCCGATCATGGCGCTGGACTCGGAGTGCGCCCCGATGGCGTTGAGGCCGGTCCGCATCATCAGGGGGTTCGGCTTGCCCGCGAAGTACGGCTTCTTGCCGGTCGCCTGGGTGATCAGCGCCGCCACCGCGCCGGTCGCGGGCAGCGGGCCCTCGGTGGAGGGGCCGGTCTCGTCGGGGTTGGTGCAGATGAAGCGGGCGCCGCCCAGGATGAGCCGCACCGCCTTCGTCATGGCCTCGAAGGAGTACGTGCGGGTCTCGCCGAGGACGACGTAGTCCGGCTCGTGGTCGGTCAGGATGTAGCCGATGTCGTGCAGCGCGGTGGTCAGCCCCGCCTCGCCGATGACGTACGCCGACCCGCCCGGCCGCTGGTCGTCCAGGAACTGGGCGGTGGCCAGGGCCGAGGTCCAGATGCTCTCGATCGGCACGTCCAGGCCCATGCGGCGCAGCCGGGCGTGCAGGTCACGCGGGGTGTACATCGAGTTGTTGGTGAGGACCAGGAAGGGCTTCCCGGACTCACGCAGCTTCTTCAGGAAGGCGTCGGCGCCGGGGATCGGCACGCCCTCGTGGATGAGCACACCGTCCATGTCGGTGAGCCACGACTCGATGGGCTTGCGGTCTGCCATGTGCGGGATCTCCTGCCGTACGCGGTCCAGCCTGCGACCCAGCCTAAACAGTGGCCGGATCATGTGGAATGGGCCGGTCACGGCGTCCCGACAGGCGGGACGGCCGCCTCAGCGGCGCCGACGCGCCAGGAGCAGCAGCCCGCCCCCGGTGAGCAGCAGCGCCGCGGCGGCCGCGGCGACCCGGACGCCGATTCCGGTGCGGGCGAGTTCCTCGGCGAACGGGAAGCGGTCCTCGCGGGGCGGGAGAGAGGCCTCGGGCTCCGGCTCGGTCTCCGGATGGGAGTCGGTGCCGCCGTCGACCTCCCCGTCACCACCGTCGACCGGGGCATCACCCGCGATGCCGAACCGGTAGTCGTTGGACTGCCCGACCCAGTCTCCGTCGTCGTCGTGCCGCTGTACGACGGCGGCGTTGGCGGTGACGTCGTTGGGCACGGCGTCCGCGGTGACCGCGAGCCGCACCTTCACGGTGACGGTCTTTCCCGGCCCGACGGTGAACCCGGCGAACCGGTCCTCGTCGTCGGCCAGCGCCCCGACGAGCTCGTCCTCACCGGTCTTCTCGAACCGCACGGGGTGGGACCGCGCCCCCTCGAAGAACTCCAGCCGGGGCTGGGACGGCTCCAGGGCCCGCTTGTCGTCCACGAGGACGACGACGGGATGGATCCCGGTGCAGGTGCGGTCAGTCGTGTTGGTCAGGTCGAGGTACCAGGTCCCGTACCCGCCCCCGGCCGCGTAGGAGTCCGGCCCGCCGTGGATGCGGGTGGTGAGCGGGAAGGTGTGGTCGTCGGGCGCGGTGCAGGCGGGCGCCGGATCGTCCGCGTACGCCGGGTGAGCACCAGGGAGCAGGACGGCGGCTGCCGCCGCCAGGCAGAGGTGAGCGGGCGTGCAGAGTCGCATGGAGATGTGACATTGCCGGATGTGGGCGGTCGCGAGCGACGCGGCCCGCAAAGGCCCCCGGACGGCGGCGCGAATCCGCCCGGTCGGCGGACAGTCGCCCTCAGGCCGTTGTGCTCCTCCCTCCGGCACGGAGCATGCGCACGACGGCCGCGTTGCCGGCGCACCGCTGGGCGTGCCGGAGATGCTCCACGACCTTGGGGTCGGGAGGTCTCTGCGCCGGCGGCACCCGCGTTCCCGCTCAGCGCCGCAGGGTCAGCGTGAGCGTCGCGCCCAGGAACCCGTTGTCGGCGGAGCCGGTCCAGCCCTCGTGCCAGGTCCGGCCGGTCTCCTTGCCGTACATCCGGAAGTACCAGAGGGGATCGTTGCGGTCGAGGGTGCTCATGCTGTCGGCGTGCTGTTCGCGCGCGTAGTTCTCCATGGTGATGTAGTCGCTGCCGCTCACGGCGACCACGCCGCCGTAGTGGTAGTCCATGTGGTTGTCGGCGCCTTCGCGCCGGGCCTGCGCACGCGTCTCGTGCTGCTGGGCGTCGGGCCGTGCCATGGTCACCATGCCGTCGCCGACCCGGGGGATGGCGGCGTGCTGGTTGGCCTCCAGGTCCTGAAGCACCCGTTCGGCGTTCTCGGGGGACTGCCGGACCAGGTGCTGGAATCGACCGCTCATGCCGAAGGTGATCCGGTCGTATCCGGCCGGGTCGCCCCCGTCGATGGCTTCCTGGAACTTCCCTCGCCAGCCGCCCTCGGGCTCCATGCGCACGAGGAACTTCTCGATCGTCTCCCAGTAGCGGTTGTCGGCCTCGCGGTACATGGACGGCTTCCCGGTCACGAATCCGATCATGTCGTTGCAGCGCTGCGGCGTGAGAACGTCCAGGCCCTTGGTCTTCTCGCCGCCCTTCTCCTTGCGGTACTTGGGCTCGACCTCGTAGAGGACGACCTTGCGGCCCGATCCCTCGATGGTCAGGGTCCTGCCGGTCTTGGACAGCGAGAGCCCGCGTTTCTTGCCCGCGCCGGGGAGGTTCTTGATGGACGCGCCGAGCTGTTTGTCGGTGGCGAAGAAGTTCTTCGGTTCCTTCCCGTCGCCGGCGTGCTCCACGGCCAGGTCGAACGCGTCCGACACGGCGAGGTCCACCTCGCCCGCGTAGACCAGGTGCGGCTTGGGCGGCGCGTAGCGGGAGCGCTCGTCGTACCAGCTGCCCTGGTCGTTCGTGTCCTGGCCCACGAAGAAGTCGTCGGAGTCGGGCTGCTTCTTGGGGTACTCCGTGGAGCCGGCCCTGATGACGTGGAGGCGCTGGACCGCCGTGGCGTCGTCGCCGCAGCCGTCCCCGCCCGCGCAGCCGGCGGCTCCGGACTTCTGGGCGGTGGCGGTGCGCTGCACGGGCGCCGGCCCGCTCATGACCCGGTCCGCCTTCGTCTCCGCGTGGCGTTCGCCCGCGTCGCCCGGGGTGGACATGCTGACGCCCGCGCCGTTGTCCGTGCCGGGTACGGGTCCCGTCTGCTGGTCCTCGAAGTGGGCCAGTTCGTGCGCCCAGTCCTTCTTGGTCATCTGGCCGCCGTTGACGACATGACGACCGCTGGTGAACGCCTTGGCCTCCAGGACCGCCGCCGACTCGCGTGCCTCGGGCCCGTCGTGCACGAGGACACCGCTGAAGTCCGTCCCGCCGAAGCGCTGCTCCATCTCGGAGCGCAGGCCCGGCTCCATGGGCCTGGCCGGGGAACCGAGGGCCCGGTCGAGGGCGGCCCGCTGCACCTGGGCGTGCTCGGCCTCGGGTGTCACGTCACGGGTGTCGTGGCCCGCCGCGGCCACGCGCTGCACATGCCGGATCCAGGCCGCGCTCAGCGGTGACGCCGGTGGCCTGGCGGAGGATCCGCCCGCTGCCCGGTCGACCGCACCGCCATGCCCTTGGTGGAAGGCCCGCATGTCTTCTTCCTCTCCCCGGAACCGGACAGCCGATCGACCGACTACGTGTACCGAAGCCGCCGCGAGAAGAACATGCCCGTACGCGCACACCTGCGGGCACGCTCCGGGTCCGGGGGGACACCTCACCCACCCCCACGCCCGAACACCGGCCCCAACACCAGCTGAGCCGCTCCCACCGCCACCACTCGCCCTCCCCCGGCGGCGACCCGCACCGGCACGGCCTCCTGGCCCGTCCGCCGGGCCCAGGCCTCCAGCACCGTGCCGACCCCCCGCACGAACACCCCCGGAGCCGTGGCCACCGTGCGGCCGCCCAGCAGGACGACGTCGATGTCGAGCAGGCTCACCAGGTTCGCCGCCCCGGCACCCAGGACGCGGGCCGCCTCCGCCGTGTCGCCGCGCGCCACCGCACCGAGGCAGAGCGCCTCGACGCAGCCGCGGTCGCCGCAGGTGCAGGGCGGGCCGTCGAGCTGGATCACCTGGTGGCCGAACTCCCCGGCCCCGGTCCTGGCACCCCGGTGCACGCTCCCGCCGATCACCAGGCCGGCCCCCAGCCCCGTGCCGAGGTGCAGATAGGCGAAGGAGCCGGCCGCACCCCCGGCGGCCAGGCCCAGCGCCGCCGCGTTGGTGTCCTTGTCGACCACCACCGGCACCCCGAGCCGCTCCGCCAACGCCTCCCGCAGCGGGAAGCCGTCCCACTCGGGGAACCCGGTCACCCGGTGCAGCACCCCGCGGGCGTGGTCGAGCGGCCCGGGCAGCGCGACCCCCGCCCCGAGCAGGGAACCGGCCCGGGTGAGCGTCCCGGCGGGCAGCACCCCGGCCACCGTCTCCCGCACCGCTTCCGTCACCGCCGCCAGCACGGCACGCGCCCCGGCCCCGAGGTCCAGCGGGGCCCGCCGCTCCCCCACCACGTTTCCCCGCAGATCCACCAGCACGGCCCGCACCTCGTCCCGGTCCAGATGGACGCCCACCGCATGCCCGGCCTCGGGCACCAGCCGCAGCACGGTCCGCGGCTTGCCGCCCGTAGACGCCCGTCGTCCGGCCTCCGCCGCGAGGCCGTCCTCCCGCAGCCGGGCCGTGATCTTGCTGACCGCCTGCGGGGTCAGCCCGGTCCCCTCGGCGAGTTCGAGCCGGCTGATGCCGTCGGCTCCGGCCGTCCGCAGCAGGTCGAGCACCAGCGCGGCGTTGTGACTGCGCAGGGCGAGCAGATTCGCCCCGCCGCCCCCGCCACCCCGGGTGCCTCCCGCTCCCGCCCCTCCCGTCCCGCGCATGCCGCTCATCCCGCCCGTACGGTCGTCCGCCCTGTTCACGTCCCCCATTGTCCCCGGCGCTTGCACTTTGGCAACAGCGTTGCGAAAGTGGGGGCCATGACTGGCACACCCCTCGGCACAGCCCCCGGCTCGCCTCTCCGCGTCGGCCTCGTCGGCTACGGCCTCGCCGGCTCCGTCTTCCACGCCCCGCTGATCGCCGCCACCGAGGGCCTCACCCTCGACACGGTGGTCACCTCGAACCCCGAACGGCGGCAGCAGGCCCGTGCCGAGTTCCCGGACGTACGCTTCGCCGCCACCCCGGACGAGCTGTTCGACCGGGCCGCCGAGCTGGACCTGATCGTCATCGCGTCCCCGAACAAGACGCATGTGCCGCTCGCGACCGCCGCCCTCAAGGCCGGACTGCCGGTCGTGGTCGACAAGCCCGTCGCGGGCACGGCGGCCGAGGCCCGTGAGCTGGCCGCCCTCGCCGAGGAGCGCGGCCTGCTCCTCTCCGTCTTCCAGAACCGCCGCTGGGACAACGACTTCCTCACCCTGCGCAAGCTGCTGAGCGAGGGCGAGCTGGGCGACGTCCGGCGCTTCGAGTCCCGCTTCGAGCGCTGGCGCCCGCAACTGAAGGGCGGCTGGCGGGAGTCCGGCGACCCCGCAGAGATCGGAGGTCTGCTCTACGACCTCGGCAGCCACGTCGTCGACCAGGCCCTGGCCTTCTTCGGCCCGGCGGCCTCCGTCTACGCGGAGTCGGACATCCGCCGCCCGGGCGCCGAGACGGACGACGACACGTTCATCGCGATCACGCACACGAACGGCGTCCGCTCCCACCTCTACGTCTCCGCGACGACCCCCCAACTCGGCCCCCGCTTCCGCGTCCTGGGCTCCACCGCCGGTTACGTCAAGTACGGCCTCGACCCGCAGGAGGCGGCACTCCGGGACGGCCTGCGCCCCGGCCCCGGCTGGGGCGTCGAGCCCGAGTCGCAGTGGGGCCGCGTGGGCTCCGGTGAGTCCCCCGTAACGGGAGGCGGCCGTCTCGTACCGACCCTCCCCGGGGACTACCCCGCTTACTATGCGGCCGTGGCGAAGGCCCTGCTGGAGGGCGGCCCCAACCCGGTGACCGCGCTGGAGGCGGCCGCCGCCCTGGACGTACTGGAAGCCGCCCGCCGCTCGGCCGGCGAGAAGGTGACGGTGACCCTGTGACACACAAGAGCTCGCACAACCCCTCGCACCACCAGGAACTCGGCCCCAAGTTCCAGCCGGAGCTGGCCCCGAGCCTGGAGGAACTGGAGACGCAGGAACGCCGCCTGGTCTTCCGGCAGTTCAGCCACGACGACGCCTGGGCGCTCGGCTCGCTCCTCGTCGAACTGGCCCGGGAGCGGCAGGCCCCGCTCGCCATCGACATCCACCGCGCCGGCCAGCAGCTCTTCCACGCGGCACTGCCCGGCTCCACCCCCGACAACGACGCCTGGATCGCCCGCAAGCGCCGGGTCGTCGAGCGCTACGGCTCCGCCTCCTACCTGGTGGGCGCCCGCTTCCGCGCCAAGGGCACGACGTTCGAGGAGTCATCGCGCCTCGACCCCGACACCTACGCGGCGCACGGCGGCTCCTTCCCGATCACCGTCGAGGGTGTGGGCGTGATCGGCGCGGTGACGGTGTCCGGGCTGCCGCAGCTCCAGGACCACCGGTTCGTGGTGGAGGCGCTGGAGGAGTTCCTGAGCAAGGACCGCTAGCGAGCGGGAATGAACGAGCCGGAATGAGCGAGACGTCCCTCTGGTTGGCACCGCCGTATGCATGATCGAAACACGGCGCCCACCCGGAGGGACAGCAACCGATGACCACCGCCCTGAAGGAAACCGTCGGCCGGTACGGCATCTGGAGCGTAGGCCTGCGCTCGGAGGACCCGGACCGGCGCGCCGAACTCACCGAGGCCGCCGCCGAACTGGAGGAACTCGGCTACGGCGCCGTCTGGCTGGGCGGCAACAGCTCCGCCGCCAACGCCGCCCCGCTGATCGAGGCAACCTCCCGGCTCACCGTCGGCACCAGCATCCAGAGTATCTGGCAGCACGAGCCGGACGCCGCCGCCACGGCCTTCGCGGAGCTGGAGTCGGCCCACCCCGGGCGGTTCCTGCTGGGCCTCGGGGTGAGCCACGCCAAGCGGGTGGAGCAGTACGCCCGCCCCTACTCGGCCCTGGTCGAGCATCTCGACGGCCTGGACGCCGCCGGTGTGCCGGCGGACCGGCGCCTCCTCGCCGCCCTGGGCCCGAAGTCACTCCGGCTGGCCCGCGACCGGGCGGCGGGCTCGATCCCGTACCTGGTCACCCCGGAGCACACGGCGCACGCCCGCGAGATCCTGGGCGAGGCCCCGCTGCTGGCCCCGGAGCTGGGCGTCGTCCCGGAGACGGACCCGGCCCGCGCCCGCGCCCTGGCCCGCGAGTTCCTCGGCATCTACCTCCCGCTGCAGAACTACACCAACAACTTCCTCCGGCACGGCTTCACGGAGGACGACCTGACGGACGGCGGCAGCGACCGCCTGGTCGACGCACTGTTCGCGTGGGGCGACGACACGGCGATCCGCGCCAAGATCGACACGTACTTCGAGGCAGGCGCGGACCACATCGCCCTCCAGCTCATCAACGACGAGCCCCGAGACGCCCTCCCGCGGAAGGAATGGCGCCGACTGGCTTCTCTGTTGGCGTGAGGAACGCGCTGAGGGCCGCCTCCCTCGGCCGGGCCGCTGACCATCGCGGGGCGCACGACGTGATCACCGCGGGTCCCGTAGTTCAGCCTGTTCTTGCCAGGAACCCCGGGCGTTCACGCCCGGGAGGAATCACATCCTGAAATGGGCGGGAGCTGAGCACCGTCCCATCGCTTTGGAATGCCGCCCGGCTCAGGCCGGGCGCTTCTGGTTCGCCCTGCAGATCCCTGACAACGAGACGGCGGTCCGGCCCCGGCCGGCCTGCGCAGGCATGAGGCCGAACGACGCCGCAAGTACACCGGCCATCACAGCCGCAGCAACGAGCGCGGCGAACACGGATGCTGACGAACGCGTAGCCGCCCTCGGCCCGGAAGCGATACGTGAGGCCGATGGCACTGTCCTTCGAGTCGCTCTGCCATGTCCCGACCAGGGCCTGAGAAGCCGCATCTCACCCGGTCTCGGAAATCAGAACCCGGCAGCTTCTCGTCAAGGTCAACCTTCAGCCACAGCGGCCACAGGGGCTGCACCCCCTGTCGACACCAAAGCCGCCAAGTGCGCACTCCGACAGGCGAGTTGAAAGGATTCAGCGCGTCCTGAAATCAGCTTCATGAGTGTTGATCTCCCTGTCTAGAGTTCTGCCGTCCGTGCGGCTTTCGTACAGGCGTTTGAGTCTGACCTAGCGGGAAGGACACGGCACCTCGTGGATCCATCCACCCAACCCACCACGCAAAGACGCAGAAGACGTAACAGGCTCGCGGCAGCCGCCGCGCTGCTGCTGATCGCCGAGCTCGGCATCGCCGCGGCCGGCCAGGCCGCTGCGGCTCCCGCCCCGGAGAGGGCCGGCGAGCCGGCCAAGGCCTCCCAGCCGTCCACATCGGAGATCCACAAGGCCGGCGCGCAAGGGACGGCCCGGCACGCCAAAGGCTCGAAGGCGTGGGCGCTCGCCGAGGCGAACAAGACCGGCAAGAAGGTCGTCGCCTACGACGAGACGACGGCCACCACCTACACCATGGCCAACCCCGACGGCACCCTGACCACCGAGCTGACCTCCGGGCCCGAGCGGGTCTGGCGGGCGGGCAAGTGGCGCAAGGTCGACGCCACCCTGACCAGGGCCGGCGACGGAACTGTGAAGGCCAAGGAGCACCCCAACGGGCTGCGCCTGGCAGGCAGGAACGGAACCGCGCCGCGCTCGCTGGCCGCCGCCAAGGACGCCGCCCCGCGCGATCTCGTCACCCTCGGCACCGGCGACCAGGCTGTGACGCTGCAGTGGAAGGGCGGTCTTCCCGCGCCGGAGCTGAACGGCACCACCGCCCGCTACCGGGAGGCCGTACCCGGCGCCGACGTCCTCGTCGAGGCCACGCGGACCGGCTTCGAGCAATATGTGGAGATCAGCAAGAAGCCCTCCGGCGACTACTCCTACACACTGCCGGTCAAGGCCAAGGGGCTGCAAGCCAAGGCGAACAAGGACGGGTCGGTGACGTTCACCGACACCGAGACCGGTGAACGGCGCGCGACGATGCCCGCCCCGGTCATGTGGGACGCCACGGTGGACAAGAGGTCCGGCGAGCACACCCGCCGGGCCCGCGTCGCGATGAAGGTCGTGAACAAGGGCACAGGGCGCATCGACCTGGTCGTCACGCCCAGCGCGGACTTCCTCGCCGACCCCAAGACCCAGTACCCGGTCATGGTCGACCCTTCGACCTCCGCTCTGGCCTCCACCTTCGACACCTACGTGCAGCGCGGCGAAACGGTCGACTGGTCTGCCGACACCGAACTCGACTTTGGCAACCCCGGCACCACCAACCCGGACGGCACCACCCGCGTGGCCCGGTCTTTCATCCACTGGAACACCACGCCCATCCAGGACGCATTGATTATCGACACGAACCTGGCGCTGTGGAACTTCCACTCCGGCAACACCGAGTGCACCGCCGAGTCGTGGACCGTCTGGGACACCACCGCGGCATCCACCTCGTCTCGGTGGACCAACCAGCCCACCTGGAACCAGCAGTACCACTCCTCGACCCAGACTCGCGGCAACCCGGACTGCGCCGGCACACAGCCCGACGGGTGGATCAACGCCGACGTCGACACCCTCGTGCAGACCTGGGCCTCGGCGAAGGCGACCCGGGGCTACATGGGCCTGCGCGCGGCCACCGACGACACCCGCGCCTGGAAACGCGTCAACTCCGGCAACGCCACCACGAATCAGCCGAAGCTGACCGTGACCTATAACTACCGTCCATCCGACGGCACGGCGCAGCAGGCTGGTCCGCCCTTCAAGACCTACAACGATGTGTGGGGTGTCAACACCCTCACGCCTACGCTCAGGGACAAGTTCGCGGACGCGGACGGCGACAAGGTCAGCGGTAGCTTCCAGGTCTACGACGCGGAAAACAACAAGCCGATCACCACGCCGGCCGGAGACGGCGTGCTCGTCTCCGACTTCGTCACGCCCGGCGAGTGGGTGACCGCGCAGATCCCGAACGGGCAGCTCGTCGACGGCAAGATGTACAAGTTCCGCACCAACGCCTACGACGGCACCCACTACAACCTGGGCTGGTCCCCATGGCGGACCTTCGTCGTGGAGACCGCCGCCGCCGGTGTTCCCACCAATCTTCAGCCCGGCGACACCTACACGATCAACGATCCCGCACTGATCGCCAACCCGGCCCAGGTTGAGCAAGTCCTGAACAGGGACGGCAATCTGGAAGCGATCGGCATCAAACCGCGCACCGGCCGCTCCGCTGAGCAGTCTGCCGCGGCCAAGACTGCGTCTGACCCATCCAAGGTGGCGCCTGGCACGACAAAGACGCCGACTGCCGGGACAAGGGCTGCCTGGGAGCGCACGTACACCGTTCCCAGCCAGCGATTCAACCGCGGCCGCAAGCCCGAGAACAACGGCCAGGATCCGTACGAATACATCGCTGACGTCGACGAATGCCACGACGCCGATGACTCGGACAACGCGGCCGGGTGGATCAAGAACCGGTTCTCGTACTGCCAGGAGACCTTGACGGTCATGCCGGCGATCAAATGTGGGTTGTGGCCCCCCGGCTGCTATCTGCAAGGCACCTTCATCTCGACCAACACCCTGATCGGCCGTGGACAGATAGGCGGCTTGAACGGCAGCACGCTGACCCGCTTTGCCGAATTCGACTTCAATGTGGATGTCTTCATATCCAGCGGCGATTTCAACAAGGTCGGCGCCAAGTTGGAAGCGAAGCTGGAGTGCGAGGGAGACTGGGACATCGGAGTTCCGGGCAACCCCACGGCAGAGGAAGCCTGCCAGCCGGGACTCAATACCGGCCGCAGTGATCCACCCAGCCAGTGGAAGTACAACGGCGACACAAAGTTCGACCTGTGGTCGCTGGCTCCCAAGCTGCCCGACGTCGCCAACGGCGATCAGATCGCCACGGGTCTGTTCACTCCGGTCCTCAAGTTTACGATCCCTGGCTACTCCCAGGTCATACCCTCCGAGGGCGAGCAGGGTGAAATTCGCTTCGACAGCGCCGCCTACAACGTACGAGCAAAGGCGGGTTCTGTTTTCCCCGATGTCACCCCCGCCCTGCGCTACGACCGGAGCGACAAGTCCGATGCCACAGCTCCCGTGGAGCCCTACATCGGAGTAGCCGCGGTCGCGGACCACATCGGCGACGCTCTTGACAACCCGGGCAGCACTTACCCGACGAAGAGCGACAAAAAGCTGCCCGGCGGGAGTGCCTTGAACCCGATGCACCGCCTCGTCCCGGGTTTCGGGCCGAGCGAGCAGGCACGCTACGACGCCAACCGCTCCGTCGTCTCCTCCACGTGCAACAACGCCGCCGTCCCGGGTCGACCCACGGCAGGCGAGCAGCGCGACTGCGACGAATTCCCCTTCGCCTCCAGTTACCAGGGGGCTGCGCGCTACCAGTACGAGGGTGATCCGTACCGCAACGACTTCTCCGTCCGCTACATCGACTCGGACGAGAACCAAGAAGCCGGCCGGCGTCTCGGCGCCTGGTACGACAATGACCGGATCCTTAGCCATGACCCGTTCATAGTCGTCATCGGCGGCTGACCGGGACATCTGGTCCGAGATGGTCATCATGCGGGGCCGGTCCACCAGACCGGCCCCGCGCTTCTTTCACTCAGTCTCTTCACTGGCGGCTGTGCGCCAGATCTGGACCAGGCAGTATTGCTCTGCTCCATTCAGTTTCTCTTCGTGCCCCGGCGGCATGGGCAAGGGTTCCCGGCGTCCAGCCAACGGGGAGGTGAAAGGTCCGCCTGCACGATTGAATGTCCACTGCCATCGCATCCGGTACAAGCCGGACGAAGGGAGGATCAGGGGGACTTCTTTCTGCCCTCCGTCGATGGTTTCCAGCGCAAGGTCGCCGCTGGGGAGCTCCACTTCCACGTCCTCCGCGCCGGACCACTGGGCATCGCTTGCCGGAGGGGCGGTTGACCAACTCTCCAACCGCACGGACGCCCGAATTACTTGGGGCGGCACCTGCAGATAAATCAAGCCAGGGGCGGTAAGAATCCAATTCGTGCGATCCGCATGTGGTGCATACGTATCGACACTCGTGTCAACCAGCCCAAAGATGCGATAACTTGGAGAAACCAGAGTCTCGAAAACATCCAGTAGCCTGCTCAAGGGCACCTCGCACGTCATCAGTTGAGTCGCGTGCAGCATAATGCCCTCGGATTGGACGGCGTCGGCAATTCCGACATCCATGTGCCTGGTGAGTCGGTGTAGGTGGGCGGTCGCCTCGAGGGCGCAGGACCGTGTCAGTGAGGGGTTCCGCCGCGTGGACACGAGCAACCCTTGACAACCGCCAGGCCTCGAAGCAACCGCAGCACCCTCAGGCGTCTTTCAACTCCTGCCGCTGCCGCCCGAGCCCCTCGATCTCCAGCTCGACCACATCCCCGGCCCGCAGAAACGGCTTCGGCTCAGGCTCCCCCAGCGCCACCCCCGCCGGCGTCCCGGTATTGATCACATCCCCGGGATACAGCGTCATGACCTGACTGAGATACCGCACGACCTCCCCCACCGAGAAGATCTGCTCCGCGGTCGTCCCGTCCTGCTTCAACTCCCCGTTGACCCACAGCTTCAGGGACAGGTTCTGCGGATCCGGCACCTCGTCCGCCGTCACCAGCCACGGCCCGAGCGGATTGAACGTCTCGCAGTTCTTCCCCTTGTCCCAGGTCCCGCCCCGCTCGATCTGGAACTCCCGCTCGGACACGTCATGCGCCACCGCGTACCCGGCGACATGCGCGAGCCCTTCCTCCGCGGACCCCAGATACCTGGCCGTACGCCCGATGACGACGGCCAGCTCGACCTCCCAGTCGGTCTTCACGGACCCGCGCGGCACGAGCACCGTGTCGTGCGGCCCTACGACGGTGTCCGGAGCCTTCATGAAGACGACCGGCTCGGCGGGCGGCTCGGCGCCCGTCTCGCGCGCGTGGTCGTGGTAGTTCAGCCCGATGCAGACGATCTTGCCGATCCGGCCCAGTGGCGGTCCGATCCGCAGCCCGGTGGCGTCCAGGGCGGGCAGCTCACCGGCGTCCGCGGCGGCCCTGACCCGGCCGAGCGCGGCCTCGTCGGCGAGCAGCGCGCCGTCGACGTCCGCGACGACGCCCGACAGGTCCCGCAGGGTCCCCTCGGCGTCGAGCAGCGCGGGCCGCTCCGCCCCCGCCGTACCGACTCGCAGCAGCTTCATGATCACGTCTCCCTCGATCGCGGGCGCCCGACCGATGCGTGCGACCCGGATGCGGCGGGGGGCAGCCATCGGAGGACTGGTCGATCCTCCAAGCTGGGAGTCCACTCCGCAATACCCAGTTCACGTAGTGGACCGTCATCGGGGGCCGTCATCGGGGGACCACACCCATAGGGGGACTACCTGTAGAGGACAGCCCGCTCGACCACACTCCACGTCGTACTGGTCACCACGTACAGCGCGGCGGCCAGCGGCACCACCGCCACGGTGACGAGCGTGAAGAAGGACATGAACGGCATCACCTTGGTCACCGCTCCCACGCCCGGCACCTGCTCCCCGCCACTGACCTGCACGGCCGGATTGGCGGCCATCATGCGCTTGCTCAGCCGGTAACCGAACACGGCGACGCACCCGACGACGACGAACAGCCCGGCGTAGACGAGCCCCGCGCCACTCAGCGCCCCGCCCCCGCTGAGCGCGTCCGTCCACCGCTCACCCAGCGGCGCGGCGAACAGCTCATGGCCGAGCAGCTCGTTGGCCCGCCCGCCGATCGTGTCGCTGGAGAACAGGTGGTAGAGCAGGAAGAACGCGGGCACCTGGAGCAGCCCGGGCAGGCAGCCGGCCAGCGGCGACACCTTCTCCTCGGCGTGCAGTTCCAGTACGGCCTTCTGCAGCTTCTCGGGGTTCTTCCCGTGCTTCTTCCGCAGCTCGGCGATCTTCGGCTGGAGCGCGGTCCGGGCCTTCTGGCCGCGTGCGGCGGCCCGGGACAGGGGGTGGACGAGAAGTCGTACGAGCGCAGTGAACAGGACGATCGCGGCGGCGGCCGCGGAGGCGCCGAACAACGGCTGGAGCAGGTCGGCGAGGTGCTCGACCAGGTTGGCGAAGACGGACATGCGTGAGCCCTCCGGGGGTCTCGTCGTGCCGGAATGCGGTCATGGCGGCATGACGACCCACGCGGGGTCAGCTACGTGATGGTGCCCCTACGCGAAGGTCGTCCGGAGGGCGTGTCCGGGTGCCCGGGGCCGGGGGCGCCCCTTGGCGTCCGGGTCGCTTTGCGGCAGGAAGGCCGTACGCAGGTCACGGTCGCGGATGGCCGTACGCACACGAGTGCGGGGCACGGCGGGCGCGCAGCGCGAGGCGACGAGGGCGCAGACCGCGAGCGCGGCTCCGGCCGCGGCGGTCGCCGCGAGGGCGACGGTGGCGGTGAGGCTGCCGGTGTCCAGCAGCGCCACGCCCAGGACCAGACAGAGCAGCACGAGAACGGGACGCGATTTCGCCCAACTGCGGATCATCGACGGCCCCTCCTCCCGTACGTGCGTATGTCCTGCTGTTCGTTATACAGGATCACCTCCTCGACCGCGTCCGAGACTTCGTACACGGGTTTGAGAAAGGTTCGTCACAACTCTCGACAACCCATCCGTCACACCCGATGCTTCTCGATGCCATGGACGGGCCGTCCCGCGACGCCTGGGCCGGGGGCACCGGCGCCTGCCCCCACGATCCCCTGAACTCCCCTACGGAGGAGCCGTGATACGACGCAGAACCCTGCTGTCCGCAGCAGGCGGTACGTTCCTCGGCAGCGCCCTGGCGACCGGCACCGCGCACGCGGACGCCACCATCGCCGTCACCCCCTCGACCACCTACGGCACCTGGGAGGGCTGGGGCACCTCCCTCGCCTGGTGGGCCAACGTCTTCGGCGCCCGGGACGACTTCGCGGACCTCTTCTTCACCACCAAGTCGGTGACGTACAACGGCCGCTCCCTGCCCGGCCTGGGCCTCAACATCGCCCGCTACAACCTCGGCGCGTGCAGCTGGAACAGCGTCGGCGGCGAGACGATGGCCAAGTCCCCCAACATCCCCGCCTTCAAGCAGATCGAGGGCTTCTGGCAGGACTGGAACAACGAGGACCCCACCTCCTCGGCCTGGAAGTGGTCGGCGGACGCCAACCAGCGCGCGATGCTGGTGAAGGCGACACAGCGGGGCGCGATCACCGAGCTGTTCGCCAACTCCCCGATGTGGTGGATGTGCGCCAACCACAACCCCTCGGGAGCGGCGGGCGGCGGCAACAACCTCCAGACCTGGAACTACCGCCAGCACGCCTCCCACCTGGCGGCGACGGCCCTCTACGCGAAGAACAACTGGGGCGTGAACTTCGCGACGGTCGACCCCTTCAACGAGCCGGCCTCCACCTGGTGGACCGCGACCGGCACCCAGGAGGGCTGCCACATGGACCCCGCGGTCCAGGCGGCCGTACTCCCGTACATGCGCAGCGAGTTGGACAAACGCGGCCTCACGAGCCTCCGCATCGCCGCCTCGGACGAGACGAACTACGACACGGCCCGCTCGACGTGGGCGTCCTTCAACTCCTCCACCAAAGCCCTGGTCTCCCAGGTCAACGTGCACGGCTACCAGGGCTCGGGCGGCCGCCGCGACCTCCTCTACACGGACGTGGTGACGACGTCCCGCAAGAAGCTGTGGAACTCCGAGACGGGCGACAGCGACGGCACGGGCCTGACCCTGGCCTCGAACCTCTGCTACGACTTCCGCTGGCTGCACCCCACGGCGTGGTGCTACTGGCAGGTCATGGACCCGTCGGCGGGCTGGGCGATGATCGCCTACGACGCGAACACCCTCCAGCCGACCACGGTCCAGACCAAGCACTACGTACTGGCCCAGTTCAGCCGCCACATCCGCCCCGGCATGACCATCCTGGACACGGGCGTCAGCTACGCGGTGGCGGCATACGACGCGACCTCCCGCCGCCTGGTCCTGGTAGCGGTCAACACCTCCACCTCGGCCCAGACCCTCACCTTCGACCTCTCCCGCTTCTCGACGGTGACGGGCGGCTCGGGCGGCCTGGTCCCCCGCTGGAACACGGTCACGACAGGCGGCGGCGACCTCTACACCCCCCGCTCGGACATTCGCCTGAACGGAAAATCCGTAAGCGTCCCCTTCGCGGCGAAGTCGGTCCAAACGCTCCAAGTGGACGGCGTGACGCTGTAGGCCGACGGCCGGCGAACGGCACGGCGGCGGTTCGGGGCGATCTGTAAAGCCCGGATGACAGGCATGGGGAATCCGCGCAGGCCAGCGGTCTGGCCTGCACATCTCTCACGCTCGTCACCTCCCGGCAGTACGGTGTCCCCCATGCGCCCCGACACGCCTGCCGAAAACGTCGACCACACCGCCGAAGCGGCACGCCTGGAGCGGACCGCCGGCCTGTATCCCGAGGACGCCGAGGCCCTGCTCCTACGGGCCGCGGCCCACCTGGAACTCTCCGGCGACCGCCCCACCGCGTCCACGCTCTACGACCGTCTGCTGTCCTCCACGGCCGACCTGGACAACCCCCACCTGGTACGGGCGCTCAAGGCCTCGAACCTCTGGGAGTACGGCCACGAGGCCGAGGCCAGGGCGATCATCGAGGGCGTCCGCTCGGCGTCCCCCCAGGACCCGGCCCCCTGGGTCATCGTGGCGGAAGCCCTCGAGTCCCACGACGAACTGGAAGCGGCCCACGAGACCTACACGGAGGCCGTGCACCGCCTCCTGACGGACGTCCCGGAGCCCCCCTACGCCACCCACCCCCTCCTCTTCGGCCGCCACCGCGTACGGCGCATGCTGGGCGAGTCCCACGACGAATGGGACGCCCTGGCGGACACGGTCCACTCCCTCCCGATCACCCTGGACGAACTCCACGACCCCAAGCGCGTCTGGTCCCTGGGCTCGGAGAACCCGGCAGAACTCGAGGCCGAGATCCTCCGCCTCCGAGCAGAACTCGGCGCCTACAGAGAGGCCTTGTCGCGCCCGTTCCCGGTAGCGATCCTGCACTGGCCGGCCACGGAACTCACGGAACTCCTGGAGACGTACCCGTCACTCTCCACGGAGTACCCGACCCACGAGACCCACCTCGCGACCATAGAGTCCGCCCTCCGAGAACTGGCTTCCTCCGGCACCCCCAACCTCGGCATCGTCACAGGCACGGTCCCGTCGTACGAGGCGTTCGCAGCATCGGAGCTCTCCTCCCCGTCGGACGCGACGCTGCTCCCCCAGTACGCCACGACACTGGCGGCCCGGGGGCGGGCTGTGGCTTGGCCGCCGCAGCAGGGGGCGGCTTGTTGGTGCGGCTCGGGCCAGCCCTACGGCCAGTGCCACGGCTCGGACGCATAGCCGAGCCCCGCAGAAGATGCACACCTCACTTCCTCCCACCGAGGACAGCGAGGCCTTCGGCCCATGGCTGGGGCACCAACTGCGTCGAGCGGGTATGTCGCAGGCGCATCTGGCTGACCAGGTCGGCACGACCCGCGCCACCGTCTCAGCCTGGATCACAGGTCGCGCGGAACCACACGACGAGACCAGGGCCCGCATCGCGGACATCCTCGCCACAGCGCAGCTCTCATGACGCGCACGGTCGGCCTCCCGACGCGGCCGACCGGCGCGCTGGCCTCACCCTGGCACCTCGACCACCGGCCGAACGCCGCTAAGCCGACCTGGCGTGCCCTGAACCGCTGATGCGCCCTGCACCCCGAGAGTGCCTGGACAACTCGCCGCTGGACGACGACCCGATGCCCCCGGCCCTCCTGGGCCGCCCGCTCGCTTCTCTCCCGTGCTGGAGCGCCCTTGAGGCGGGCCGTGGAAGCACGACACTGGCCAGGAAGCGGGCGGCCCCAACCTGCACCTGGCCCTGGCACCACCGCCAACTTCCCGCACGCGGCCCGGACTCCGCACAGCCCGCCTCAGAACGCAGTTGGGTAAAAAGCAGGATATTCAAGGAATATCCATGGCCAAAGCTGTTGAAAGATAAGGGATTTATCGCCCCTGTTCAGCTCTCACCTCCCCCTATGTCCAACCTTTGCAGTACCGTCACACTCTCCGTTGGATGTAAGGGGCTGCTACTTCGTGAGCAGGTCCCGACCTGTGCATTTTGAGGAAGCATGCCCTACGAGCCTGGTAGCGATTGGCAGTACGACGTCCCCACGACCGGCAGCGCGCACTTGCCACCAGATGCGGGCTACGGCAGGGCTCTGACCAACCAGGGCTACGGCTTCGAGGTCGCCGTCGCTGACCTCATCGACAACTCCATCGACGCCGGCGCCGACAAGGTCGTCGTGCACTTCCTGCGTGATGCCGACCGGATCCTGACGCTGTTGATCATCGACAACGGCATTGGCATGGACGAAGAGGGACTGGATGCCGCGATGACGGTGGGGCACCGCCGTGACTACGGCGAAGGCGCCCTCGGGATGTACGGCACAGGCCTCAAGGCCGCTTCGCTCTCCCATGCTTCATCACTCACCGTGGTCAGCCGCACCAGGCGCAGCCGAGCTGCCGGGCGGCGCCTTACCGCAGAGGGCATCGAGGACAGTTTCCGCTGCGACACCGTCGACCCGCGGTACGCGCAGAATCTCGTAGACCGTTACGACGGGGTCATCGAGTGGCAGGGAAGCATCGTGCGCTGGGATGGCGTGCGGGCCTTTGAGACAGTCGCGCGCGGCCAGAGCGACCAGTTCCTGTCCAAGGCGATCTCCCGCCTTGAGACCCACCTTGGCCTCTACCTGCACCGGTATCTGCAGCGCGGTCTGAAACTCGACATAGCAGTGTGGGACGTGAACTGCGGGGAGCGCGGCCTCGGCGAGGAGGTGGACCACATCGCCGTAGAAGCCCTGGACCCGTTCGGGTACAAGGTGCCGGGCAAGCCGGGCTACCCCCGGGAGTTCATGGCCCCAGTGGAAGGCCTGGGGGACCTGCGCCTCACCGGCCACATCTGGCCTGCCAAGTCCAAGCAGGCGGGGTTCCGCCAGATCGGTTCACTCACGGAACGACAAGGCTTCTACTTCTACCGGAACGACCGCCTCGTACAGGCTGGAGGATGGAACGGCTGGCGGAACCCTGAAGGGCACCATGTTCTCGCCCGGGTCGCTGTCGACCTTCCGTCCCGCGAGAACAACGTTCTGAGCCTCGATGTGAAGAAGGAGAGCGTCACAGTCACTCCTGCCTTCACGGACGGCCTCGATAAGGCGGTGGACTCTAAGGGGCACACATTCCGGAGTTACCTGCTCGACGCCGAGACTGCCTACAGGGACGGTTCGAGGCGAAACGAGATCATCCGCAAGTCTGTCACTCCCCCGGGCAAGGGCCTGGATCCCAAAGTCAAGCGAGTCATCAAGGAAGAGCTGCCTGAGAAACCGGGCGAGGAACCGATCACCTTCACCTGGGGTGCGCTTCCCCCCAACCAGTTCTTCGACCTTGACCGCGAAAACAATGCGGTCATCGTCAACAAGGCATACCGGGAGGACTTCAACGACGGCAGGCGCGGCGGCGCGAACGACGCCCCCGTCACGAAGACCTTGCTGTACCTGCTTCTTGAGGACTGCTTCGGCCTGGGGCGCTGGGAACGTAGTCGTCAAGACCGTCTGGACTACTGGAACACCATCCTTCTGGCTTCCGTGGATGCCCAGCGCACGCGGCGTGCGCAACAACTCTCCTGACACCAACGCGCAGTCATTCCTGTTTCACCCTGATGCGGACTGAGGACTTCTCCACATGAGTGACATCCCAGCCAACGTGCTCCTCGACATTCACACCCACGCGCTGGCCGGCATGCTGAACGTCCCCCGGCACTTCTCGCGTTGGGCCGCAGTCGCCGCCGACGAGGACTATCCGGACGCCGACCTGAGCGAGGAAGTGTTTCGCACCTACCTCGTCAACGGCGACGAGGCCCTCAGAGCTCTGTGGAGCCGTCACCTCACCGCCTGGGACTTCGCCGAAGATCCTCAGTGGGCGCTAGCAATACCTGCCCGCACCGATGAGCGCCGTACAGCCGTCTATGACCGGCTGCGGTTTGGCAATGACTTGCGGAAGGCGCTAGATGACGCCGTACCCGTAGCGAAGATCGCGGGCCCCACCGTGATCACACGTGAATTCATCCCCTGGTACACCCCTGAGCGCAGTTCCGCCCGTTCCTTCTATTGGACGTCGTACGAGCAGAAGCTCCGCGCCAAGGGGTGGTCCGACGCGGCGATCGCAAGCCTCGATGAGGCAAGCCGGGCAGTTGTTGAACGCCTCACCGATCCAGAGCAGCCGACGGCTCGGCAGGCGAAGGGCCTGGTCGTCGGATACGTGCAGTCAGGCAAAACAGCCAACTTCACTGGCGTCACCGCTAAGGCGATCGACGCTGGCTACCGCCTCGTCATCGTGCTGGGCGGGACGCTCAACATGCTGCGTGCTCAGACCCAGCGCCGCCTCGACATGGAGCTGATCGGGCAGGAGAACATCCTGCGAGGGGCGGATATCACGGACCTTGACTCCCTCGTAGGCGTGGACTATGTAGGCGACGACGACGCGGACTGGGACCAGTTCGTCCAGCACGGCGCACGCCCATCTGTGCTCGGTGCGTTCGACATCGAGCGTCTGACTACTCGCGACAATGACTACAAGAGCCTTGCGCAAGGCATCAGGGCTCTTGAGTTTGAGAAGCGCGAACCGACCCGCCCACTGCACGATCCGGCGAACCTCCACCACGCAGCGGCCCGCGTGCTCGTGGTGAAGAAGAACAAGTCTGTTCTGACCAAGCTCGTCAAGGACCTCAAGCAGATTCACGGGCTGCTCGGTGAGCTGCCCGCCCTGATCATCGATGACGAGTCCGACCAGGCGTCCGTGAACACCCTGGACCCCAAGAAGTGGGAGCAAGGCAGCACGGAACGCACGGCCATCAACGGGCTGCTCTCCCAGCTCCTGAAGCTGCTTCCTCGAGCGCAGTACGTTGGCTACACGGCTACACCTTTCGCCAACGTCTTCGTTGACCCCGGTGACGACGAGGACATCTTCCCCAGCGATTTCCTAGTCTCGCTTCCTCGCCCCACCGGTTACATGGGCGCCCAGGACTTCCACGACTTGGACTCGGCGATGCCTCGGGATGAGCGCACGTACGCCAACTCCCAGGAGAGGGCGCACATCCGGGACATCTGCGAGTCAACGGGTGACCGTCTCCAAGAGGCCATGGACGCCTTCGTCCTGTCTGGCGCTCTGAAGCTGTACCGGGCGGACCACGGCGTGGATGACGGCCCGTTCCGGCACCACACGATGCTCGCTCATCAGTCGGTACGGAAGGACGATCACGCGGACCTCGCGTTGTGCATCAATTCCATGTGGCATCAGGCGGGTTACAGTTCGGCCGCAGGCCACGAACGCCTTTCCGCGCTCTGGGCTTCGGACTTCGCTCCAGTCAGTGAGGCACGCGCGTCAGACCTCCCCGCTCCTGCCTCCTATGCGGAACTGCGTCCTTACGTCAATGCCGCACGCCAGCGCATCGGCTCAGGAGGTCAGCCAGTCATCGTCGTGAATGGGGACTCCGACCGCTACTTCGACCAGTTGAACCTCGACTTCGACCGGACACCAAACGTATGGAAAATCTTGGTAGGCGGAACAAAGCTCTCTCGCGGTTTCACCGTGGAAGGCTTGACCATCACCTACTACCGGCGCACCACCCAGCAGGCGGACACCCTGATGCAAATGGGGCGCTGGTTCGGCTTCCGGCCCGGTTACCGGGACTTGGTCCGGCTCTACATCGGACGGGAGGAGCCCTTCGGCCGCAATAGGTACGCCGATCTGCACGAGGCTTACGAAGCGATCTGCCGCGACGAGGAGACATTCCGGGAGCAGCTGGCCCAATACGCCGTAGTGGTCGATGGACAGCCTCAGATAACACCCATGCAAGTGCCTCCCCTTGTGGCACAGCACCTGCCGTGGATCAGGCCTTCGGCCCGCAACAAGATGTTCAACGCGGAGTTGGTGGAGATCCGGTCACCTGGCCGCCCCATTGAGCCTGCGGCGTACCCAGAGAACAACGCGGTCCTCAAGCGGAACGCTGAGCGCTGGCGTCCCTTGCTGGACTCGCTCAACTCAGCGCCAGCTACGTTCACAAATCCGCCGGACAATTCCAGCTCGCTCACGCGAACCTTCGATGCGCTGACGGGAACCGTCTCTCACAGTGACCTCGTCAGCGTGCTGTCTCAGCTCGAATGGGAACGTCCAGGACACTTCGACCCGCACCTGACGTACCTCAGCCAGCTCGACGGCACGCTTGCGAAGGTGGACGATTGGCTCCTCATCTCCCCTCGTCTGGCCGCGAACACGCGCATTGAGGCCCGCGTGCTCGGTTCGCTGCCGCTGTCCCTCGCCCGCCGAAGCCGACAGGCCGGCAAGAAGTCCTTCGGTCGCATCGCCAGTGTCGAACACCGCACTGCGGCACAACGCCTGATCGATGCTGCGCGCTCGCCGGCTGAGGCGCGCCCAAGTGAGAGCATCGGGTCTAGGACAGGGGTGGCACTTCTGTACCCCGTCGTGGAGGGGGACAGCCACAGCGACGTGCAGGCGGTCGTGCGGAACGGTTCGGCTGACCCATCGAAGATCGTAATGGCCTTCACCTTGATCCCGCCCGCCTCAGCCGTGAGCGCCGACCGGCGCCTGGTGCGCTTCCGCGCCAAGAACTCGAGATACGCCTCTGAGGCAACAATTCCAGCGAGTTCGTCCTGAATTAGGGAACGGAGTCAGCCGGCGGACCGCCCGGGCCGGGCTGGGCCTACAACGACGTCCGAGTGAACTGACCGCCTCGCGCTCACGGTCGTGCTCCGCCGACCCTGCCCGAGATACTGCGCGAGCGGATCATGGAATCGCGTCCACCGGGCATTGCGCCCGGAGGAACGGCGGCGGCCACCTGCTATGGGGCGCCCCCGCACGGGAGCCGGTGGTGAGCTCGCGCTGGGGGGCGGAGGTCAAGTCGCTTCTCGCTGAAGTGGCCGCCGCAATCGGGCCAAACCCGCCAGCCTGAACCCTTGGGTAATGATCCAACAGGCCGGCCATACTCCGCAGCATGGACGCCAGCGCAAACGACGGGCCGATAGCCCCAGATGGAACACCTTGGTGGGAGCTCACAGTCCAGCCAGGCACCCGGAACAGTCCGTTTGGTCAAGAACGGCGCCTAGCAGCCTGGCTCTGGTTCAACAAGGAAATTGGCGAAATATTCACGATGAACGAGCTCCGCGATGCTCTGGGCTCTGACATCGTCGGCAAGTCCGAGCACCTCAATCGCCGTCTCCGCACCCTGCGCTCAGTGGGATGGGTCATCCCTTCGTACAAGGATGACGGCTCGCTGGGAACAGACGAGTATCGGCTTCAGGCAAAGGGGGCTCGGTACTGGCTCGACGAGGATCGTCTAGCTCACAAACGATTCGCGCCATCAGCTCGCGTACGGCGCGATGTCATAGGCCGCGACGGCGGACGCTGTGTTGTCTGCGGAGCCGCGGCCGGGGAGTCCTACCCAGGTGAGCCCGACAGTAAGGCCCGGCTCACCATCGGGCATCGAGTGCCGCAGGAACGTCTGAGGGCGCGCAGAGCGGCCGACGACATCGACAACTGGCGTACCGAGTGTGCACGGTGCAACGAGCCAGTTCGAGACGAGGTTCCCGATCCCTGGCAGTACGACGAGGTACTAGCACAGGTCCGGCGCCTGAGCCGAGGAAATAAGCAAACGCTACTCAGTTGGCTGCAGCGAGCGGAACGCACTCGTTCAGAGCTTGACCGTGTCTACGATCTAGCTCGGGTCCTCACGCACAAGGAGCAGGAGGATCTCATCGCCTACTTGCAGACCAGCTCCGGCAGCTTGAGTTAGGAGTCCTCCTCACGTGACAGCGGCACTTACGGCAGCCAGGAAGAACTTCCACGATGACCTTATCGAGAAGTACACCCTTTCCCTGTCCCCTGACGGCGTGGCCTCAAATGCTGACAGCGGTCAAAAGACTAGCGTGAGCATCGGGCTAAGCATCGCAAAGGATCTCTCCGCAGGGACTATTCCCAAGAAACTCACCGGGCAGCGAGTTGGAAAGCAGTTCGAAGAGGCCGTCGAGGGGTTCCTATCAGACACTTTTCCCCTATTTCAGTCTCTCCGCCCGGGTGACTGGAGCATCGAGAATGTCGGCGGCTCCCGAGCCGAATACCAGATTTCCAGGTACGAGCCCTACACGCACCTAGCTGACCTCGCGAACGCAATTGAGAACGACAGGAATCTCGCCTCGGTACTGGGGAATTCCTACGAGATCAGCCCGGACATTCTGATACTCCGAAAGCCTGAATCAGACGAGAATATCAATCGCGATTCCGATCTGCTGGACTCGGAGTCTGGCCGATACGCCGTCATCAGGATGGCCAATCAGGACCGCCCCATTGTCCACGCCATAGTTTCCTGCAAGTGGACGCTTCGCAGTGACCGCGCTCAGAATGCGCGCTCGGAGGCCCTTAACGTAATCCGAAACCGGAAGGGACGCACTCCCCACATCGCCGTTGTCACCGGAGAACCCTCACCCTCTCGGCTGGCATCGCTAGCGCTTGGCACAGGTGATATCGACACCGTGTATCACTTCGCCCTGCCGGAGCTAATCAAAGCGGTCCACGAAACGGATAACGACGAGGCAGTCAGCATGCTCAACACCCTCGTTACCGGTAAACGCCTGCGCGACATCAGTGACCTGCCGCTCGATCTGGCGATCTAGCAGCAGGTCCCACTTGCCGACATGGCGCGGCTAGCTGATTCGGGATCGCAACTCAGCGAAACGTGCGTGCCTGTCGTGGTCTTCCTGGCCTGTGAATCCCTTGAAGCCCGCGAGCCGGTACGCACGACCTCCGAGCTGATCATCCTCGTCGATCACGAAGTCCCGCGCCAGCAGGGCCATCCGACGCTCGAAGGCAAGAGAGTCCATCTTCTCACCAGCGAGCCGCACCAGCTCTTTCTCCGTCAACGCAGTTGACGCGTTCTTCAAGGCCAAGTAGAGCCCGTCATGCATAACTTCGTTCTCGACTTCGGCCAGTTGCTTTGGCTCGCCCTTGCGGTTCAACGCATTGGCGATGGAAGCGCCAATCGCACGTGCCACGGGTGGCGGGAATGCGTTGCCGATTTGGCGATACCTGGTCGTCTTGCGTCCCGTGAACTCCCACTCATAGTCACGCTCCTTACCCCAGCCTTGGATGCGAGCCACCATCTCCGTGGTGAGCTTCGGCAGAAAATCCACTGGGGCCGACCTATCCGGCGGTGCGTCGGCAACTCCCATTGCGTCTACGCCGAGGTTACGCCAAGCCGCTTTAGCGCGAGTTGGCCCAAGGTCCGCGCCACCATGCTTTTTTGAGCCGCCAACAATGGTGGGGGCGATGTCGTTCGCCTTTTTCACCCAAGCTTCGGCACCCAACCAGCCTTTAGCAGCCATCATGTCCTGCAGCGCCGTTCCAACGGTTTCCGTTGTGGGCTTTTCTTCAGGCCAGTTGAACCATTGGGCATCTTCATGACGCATGGCGACGAGGACGAAACGCGGCCGCAACTGAGGGACGCCGAAGTTATTTGCATGAAAGAGTTTCCAGTCGGACCAGTAGCCGAGGTCTCTCAGGCGATCTTTCACATGCTGACGGTAGGCAGAGAAGCGAGGCATTGAGAGGCCGCGTACGTTTTCAAGAAGGAGCGCCCGGGGCTTCATCTTGCCAGCCAGTTCAACGGCCCATGCGAAGAGGTCACGCTCATCGGTTGCACCGAGCTGCTTACCGGCAATCGAAAACGGAGGGCATGGCACCCCACCCGCAAGGAGGTCAATATCGACGTATTTGCCTGGTTTCCAGAGGTCCTCGTCGGCAACGTCACCGTGCACCACCTTCCAGTCGCGGTTCGCGCGAAGGGTGTTGACGGCGTTCTCGTCGAGCTCGACGGCGACGGCGTGATCGAAACCTGCCAGCTCAAGGCCGAGCGACTGGCCCCCAGCGCCCGCGCAGATCTCCACGGCGGACAGATCAGCCACGCTCATACCTCCATGTCTGTCTTGCACAGGTCTACCATCCTGACCCATCAAACACTGTGGGTCTGACACTAGGGCTACGGTGGACGCGATGAGCTCTAGCCCTGATCCCGCAACGCCGACGCCGCCGACGCCTGGCCGCTCACGCAACATGGCTGCGATCAAGCGGCGGGACACCAAGCCCGAGCGGATCATCCGGTCACTGCTCCACGCTGCGGGGAAGCGGTACCGCGTTGATTACCGTCTGCAGTTGGAGGGCGCGCGCCCACGGCCGGACATTGCTTTTACACGTGCGCGAGTGGCTGTGTTCGTCGACGGCTGTTTCTGGCACTGCTGCCCCGAGCATGGCCGACAGCCTGGTGTAAATGGTGGCTACTGGGGGCCGAAGCTGGAGCGCAATGTGGCCCGGGACAGGGCCGCTGACGCAGCCCTTACGGCGGCAGGCTGGTCTGTCATCCGCGTGTGGGAGCACGAGGACCCAGACAAGGCCGCAGCCCGGATCATCGCCGTTCTCGACGCCGCAGCCTCCGATGATCGAGGTTCACGAACTCGCTGAAGGTCGGGCTCCGAGGTCGCTGAAGTGGGCTCCTGCCGGTGCTCGAAGACCTCCGCCCTGTCAGGCAGCTTCCGACACAGCCTCATAGTGCATCTGAGCGCGGTCGAGAATGTCGTCCGGATCGTGGCCACGAGCAGTAGTCCAGTGGAGCAGATCAGCGATCAGCTCCACCGCCGACTCGACGAGACTCACCTCTCGCCCTCGTCCGGGTTGGCTAAGCAGGCACGCGACCTTCTCATAGTTCTCGAGCACCTCCACAGCGCGCTCGACCCTTCGGCACCTGCGCCCGTCGGTAAGCGGAATCTCGCACCAGACCGCCTTGCCCGCCGCAGTCAGCACTGTGCCCCAGTCCACAGCCATGGCCGCGAGCAGACGCAGGCCACGACCAGACTCATCACCGCATCCTGCGGTCCTGTCAACAGGCACGACCGGGCTCTGGTCGTGCACTTCGAGGCGTAGTCGCTCGCCCTTCCTCTCAAGGATCAGGGCTGCCGACACTCCTTCACCAACATGCTTCACGACATTGGTGGCCAGCTCCGTAACGAGAAGTTCAGCGTCATCAGCGGCGATGACCATGCCCCAGCGCTTGAGCTGCTGGGCGGCTGCTCTTCTCAGCAGGCGCACTTCCGC
This sequence comes from Streptomyces violaceus, assembly GCF_036014075.1. NCBI lineage: Bacteria > Bacillati > Actinomycetota > Actinomycetes > Kitasatosporales > Streptomycetaceae > Streptomyces > Streptomyces violaceus. Next base: position 5,602,382 of record NZ_CP107911.1, on the reverse strand, counting down.
CGGCGCTGCTTCAAAGGGCAGAACACAGCGCGCTTGAGGCTGCGTGGCTTCGTAGCCGGGCATGACCACTTCTCCCTCCCTGGCCACGCGGCGCTTAGAACTTGCCGTATCTGTACGACTGCGCTGCGTAGCGACTGAGGAGAGCATGGCACAGAGAAATCTCTCTGTGTAACTTCTCATGAGAATCTATCGGGTGAATCCGGTAGTGAGCCCGGTTCACCACTACCTAGCCTGATGGGCGTCCTCCGGGCTGAGGCCCGGCACATGGCGAAGGAGCCACATGCCCGAACGGAGCACGACACGACGCCGCCAGCTCGGCGCCACCATGCGCAAGTTGCGCTCCCGCACGGGAATGACGCTTGAGGAAGCAGGGAGCCTGGTCGGCGTCTCGAAGGCGACCGTCAGCAGGTACGAGACCACGGCCGGACCGGTCAAGTGGATCGTCGTCGACGCGCTCTGCCGTGAGTATGGAGCAACTGACTCCGAGCGGCGAGCAGTCGTCAACCTCGCTAAGAACGCCAAGGAGCAGGGCTGGTGGAGCTCCTTCGCCGACTCCATCCCGGAGAGCATGAACCTGCTGCTCACCCTTGAGGACGAAGCCGTTCGTGAGAACCACTTCTGCTGCGTCTACGTCCCCGGGCTTCTGCAGACGCGTGCCTACAGCACGGCACTCCAGGAAGCCAATGAAGTGCCCTTGGAGTCAGCAGAGATCGAGCGGTTGGTCGACATCCGCATGAAGCGACAGGAGTTGCTGTCCCGTTCGAAACCGTTGCACCTGTGGGCGATCCTTGATGAATCGGTGGTCCGCCGCGTTGTCGGGTCGCCGGCGGTCATGAGGGAGCAGCTCGACCGGCTGCTCGAAGCCAACGCGTCCCCGCACATCACGCTCCAGGTGCTGCCGTTCTCCAAGGGAGCCCACGCCGCAGCGCTAGGGAGCTTTGTCATCATCGGCGGTCCTGAACCGGCCCTCGACGTCGTGTACGTCGACTTCCACACGGGCTCGCTGTTCCTGGAGAAGGAAGCGGAACTGGAGCGATACAGACTTGCGTTCGAGTACCTCCGCGCACAAGCGTTGGACATGGAGGCTTCCTCCGCCCTGATCCATCGCGCCCGCAAGGAGCTCTGAATGTCCGCTGGCCCCCAGATAGCCTCCGGCCTCAGGTGGTTCAAGTCGTCTTACAGCGGCGGCAACACCACCGAGTGTGTGGAGTGTGCCCACATCACCAACGTCACGCTCATACGCGATTCCAAGACCGCAAGGGGGCCTGTCGTCTCCGTCGGGACCGAGGCGTGGCGCTGCTTTGTAAGTGCCGTAGCTGGCGTGATGTGACCGCCGAGTCCGCGTTGGGGATCACCTTTCGTCGCCCACTGCGCTGATCCCTCCCCGGGACCAGGGCCTATCTCGTGGATGCGGGCGATTGCGGGATCATCTGGACTCCCTGCTTCGCCCCGCGATCTAATGCCGTGCCATGGACGCAGGAGTGGCAGCTGTCATCGGCGCAGCGATCGGCACCGTTGGAGGTGTTGGCGGCGGGTTGGTCACCACCAACTAGATCTTGTCTCTTCGTAGCGCCTCGGACTGCTGGTTGGCCAGGGTGTACTCACGGCCGCCCGGTTCTCCCGAGGTTGGCGCCTCCGGGGCGAGTGTCAAGAGCGCCCTTCGGGCGTCGGCTGCCGCCGATTGCGCTTCGCTTCACTCTTGACTCTCGCCCCTCCACCGCGGGGTTTTTCCCGGCCGGGCGGCCCAGGGGTGGGGCGGCGGGGAACGGTGGGGAGTGGTGCAGGGCCGTGGCCGGGTTGCTGGTCCGCGGTGAGGGGGGGAGGCCGTTGGCCGTCGTGGTCAGCGGCGGCTGTAGCCGGTCCAGAGGGGGCCACCGGCCCGGTCCAGGATTTCCTCGACCGCAGCCGTGAAGGCGACCGGTTCGGTCGTCGGGTTGGAGAGTGCGGCCGACGCGGCCTCCGTCAGGCGGGTGTGCAGGCCGGGGTGCGGGGCTGCCAGTCGGCGGGAGAGCCATTTGCCGCCGCCGAGCCGGTGGCCGTCCGTCAACAGGGCCAGTTCGGCGGCGCGTTGCAGGAGGCGGGTGATCAGGTACACCCGTCCAGGGAGGCCGGGCAGCCTCGTAGGTCGTCCAGCATGTCGGTGAGTGCGTAGCGGTGGTAGTCCAGCTCCTCCGTGGAGAGGGGAGGCGGCCGGCGGCCAGGCGTTGTCTGGACTCGGTGTGGAGTCTTGCGCCGAGACTGTCGGAGTCGGCCAGGAATGCGCCCTCCGCGCACATGGGCAGGAGTGGGGAGCGGCGTTTCGTCGCTTCGCGGTCTGCAAAGGCCCCCCAACATCCCACACCAGCGGTCCGCCGCCCCGCAGGCGTCGGTGCCGGGAAAACGGCAGTAAAGCACTGTGTCAGGCACCTTCGGCCAACGAGGATGATTGCATGACCATTACCTCTCAGGCCCGTTCCTTCGACAAGGCCGCCGCCAGCTACGCCGCAAACCGCCCGTCCTATCCGCCGGCTCTGCTCAGCGCACTCGAAGAACTCGCCAACCGGCCCTTAGATGGCGCCCGCATCGCGGACATCGGTGCTGGCACCGGTTTGGCGACCGCTCTCCTCCATGCCCATGGTGCACAGGTCATCGCAGTGGAACCCGGTCCCGGAATGGCTTCCCAGTTCCGCCTCCGACTGCCCGAGGTCCCTCTCGTGCTCGGGGACGGCAACAACCTGCCGCTTGCCTCCGAGTCCGTGGACATCCTCACCTATGCCCAAGCCTGGCACTGGACCGACCAGCGCAAATCCGTCCCGGAAGCACTGCGAGTACTTCGCCCCGGTGGTGCGCTCGCTCTCTGGTGGAACGACTCAGACAGCACGGTCGCCTGGATAGCTGACCAGGACGCCCGCCTTCGCCGCCTCTTCGATGCCGACGACAGCGAACCCGATCCGATGGCCCGATTCCGCGGCCTGCCACCCGAACTCGGCTTCACTACCCGCCAGGTGTCCTGGGCCCGTAGCGTCCCGCTCGATACACACCTTGCGAACCTTGCCAGCTACTCCGACTTCCTGGTCCTCGGAGAGAAGGCCACCAAGGCGTTCTTGACTGCGGAGCGGGATCTCCTGACTGGCGTCTTCCCGAACGGGACGGTCGAGGAGCGCTACGTCGTCAGCTTGGCCGTTGCTCGCCGCTGACGCCGAAATACACGGGGGGGGGCTGGCCCGGGTCCGGTTTGACGCTTCCGCGGCGGCAAACCGGACCGGGTCTCCTGGATGCCCCGACGGAGCAGCCGACCGACCCACCTTGGCAACCGTGAAGTCGCCCTGTGGTTCGGTCCATGAGGGGAGCGTGGCAGTGCTCCGTCTCCGGGTGCGAACGCATCCCTGAGGGTGGGTCAGGGGGCGGGTTCGTCGTGCCGAAGGCTGCGGAAGACCGCGGGTGTCGTCCAGCCACGCAGTGTGGCGAGGACCGTCGAGCTGAACGCGGCCTCTGCTGTGGGGGCGTCGAAGGCGCCGGCGAGTTCGAGTGTCACCAGCCCATGGAGAGTCACCCAGAGGGAGACGGCGATCGACGTCGCATCGCCGTCGAGGACGGACTCTGTCAGGGCCCGGTCAATCGCCGCGATGAGCGGCCGGACGGGGTCACCGGTACCGACCGTCCCTGACGGCGTGAAGGACTGCACTCCGCCGAACAACACCGAGTACAGGTGACTGTGTTCGCGTCCCCATCGTCGGTAGGCGGTGGCCAGTGCGTAGATGTCGGCGAGGGGATCCTCGGAGGTCGGCACCGCTGTCACGGCCTGGAACAGGCTGGCGACGGCTTCGTCGCGTACCGCTCCGATCAGGCCTTTCTTGTCGCCGAACAGGGAGTACACCGCCGCCGTTGACGTCTCGGCGGCCGCGGCCACGGCGCGGACGGTGACCGACTCCTGCGGACGGGTGGCGAGCAGCTCGGTCGCGCACTCCACGAGTCGCGCTTTGACGGTCGCGTCGTTCGTCCTCGGCCTACCCATGACGAAGAGCCTACCTTCTTTGATAACGTCGTTTTGAAACAGCGTTCTGAAACAAGGTTCGGAAACTTCGGAGGTCCGTCATGCCCACATTCGCCATACGTCTTGCCCGCGTCACCGGACGATTACTGCTGGCCCTGGCCGCCGTCGCGACGCTGGTCGTCGTCTTTCTCGCCGCCATCGTCCTCACGGACGGGGCGGGCTCGGGGCTCGCCGCATGGCTGACGGCTCTTGGAATCGGGAGTGTCGCCGCGCTGTGGCGGGGCCGACGTCGCACCCGGGCAGCGCGGCTCGCGCCGTTCCTGCCGGTGGTTCTCGCGGCAGTGTTGACGGCGTCGGTCTGCGTCCCGACCGCGCCCACGGCACGGCGGTACCCGCCCGCCCTGCCGTTCGTGGCCACACAGCACTGGAGCCTTGCCACAGGCAGCCGGGTCGCGGTGTATCACTACCCGCCCGCGAAAACCGCTACCAGGCACCCCGTTCCGTTCGTGTACATCAACGGCGGGCCGGTTCGCGGCATCTCGGTTCAGGACCACCGGTTCCTGCAGCTCCTGGCGCGACAGGGCTACGACGTTTACGCCTACGAACAGGCTGGCGGCGGGCGAAGCGACCTGCTCCCCATGGACCAGTACGCGATCTCCAGGTCGGTCCGCGACCTCGCCGCTTTCGTCGACCGCCTGGACAAGGGCAAGGTCGACATCCTCGGATTCTCCTCGGGCGGGGTCGTGCTCACCCGGGCCCTGGCGGACCCTCGTGTCGCCGCACGCCTGCACCGGGCGATCATCGCCGATCCCGGCCCGATGGACGGCCCGACCGCGCGGATCGCCGGGCACAAGGGCCGGTCAACCGCACGCCACCTCGCGCCGGCGATGACCGGACCGCGGTCGACGCATGTCCCGCGGTATGCCGTCGCGTTCGGCCTCATGCGGCTCGGGCTCCTCTCCCCCGACACCGGGCTGATCGGACAGGCCGAGGGGGACAACGCCTTCACCGCCGCCGACCTCGGCAGCGACACCGCATCCGCCTACTGCGCGCGCGACGCGCACCGCATCCCGACCGAGGACACCGCGCGGAACTTCTCCTTCAGCGCCGCCGCCAGCCTGCGCGTCCAGCAGACGATCAAGGACTCACCCGCCCTGGCCCCGCAGCTGAGGCGCTCCAAGACCCCCGCGATGCTGATGATCGCCGAGTGCTCGTCCCAGGTGCGTCAATGGGCGACCGCCGTTCTCGCCCATGATCCCGCCATCCAGCGCACGCAGTACATGCCTGGCGTCGGACACCACATGTGGAACGGCCTTGACGACAACAACGACCGAGCCGCCGCCGTCATCACCGCATTCCTCCAGGACAAGCCCGCACCCCTGCCGGACTACCCGACCCGCGACGGGATCCCCGCTTTCCTGCGCGATCACAAGTGAGTGAGCGGGGTGGCCCGCCCCGGCTGCCCCGGCTGCCCGCTAGCCCAGTTCGCCTCGTTCGATGCAGAACTCGTTGCCCTCCGGGTCCGCCATGACGACCCAGCCCTTGCCGTCGGGGCGGGTGTGGTCCGCCAGTTGGCGGGCGCCCAGGGTGAGGGCGCGTTCGACCTCGGCGGCGCGGGCGCGGCCCGTGGGTTTGAGGTCGAAGTGGACACGGTTCTTGGTCGCCTTGCCCTCCTCCACCCGGACGAAGAGCAGGCCCGGGCCGTTCGGGTCCTCGATGAGTACCTCCGAGTCGCCGGGTTCGTCGATGGCGGAGATCGGGTGGCCGAGCAGCTCGCTCCAGAAGCGGGCGAGTTCGTACGGCTCTCCCGTGCAGTCGAAGGTGATGTGGCGGATGGTCGGGTGCAACGGTTCTCCCCCGTGGGTGTGTTCGCCCTGTGATCCTGCTCCGCAGGATGGCTGGGGCGGCGGGGGCTGTCGAACTATTTCCCGTTGTCGGGGAGGTTGCCGTCGCCGCCGAGGTTGGCGACGATCCGGCGCAGGACGTTGATCGTGGTGACGAAGTCGGCCGGGTCGATGTTCTCGTGGGTCTGGTGGTGGACGCGCAGGTTGCGGTCCCTGGCTCGGAGGCGGGCCGCCTCGCCCGGCTCGGTCAGGGTCATGGTTCTGGTGGTGGCGTCCTCGGTGAGCCAGCCGCGGGTGACCAGGTCGTCGTAGACCGCGTCGAAGTCGGTGTCGAGGTCGTCGTACGGGAGCAGGCGTGCGGTCAGGGTCGTGCGGGTCCACGTGCCGGGGGCGCCGGCCGCGTGGTTGAGGGTCCACCAGTGGGGCTGGGTGAGGTCCTCGACCGCCAGTTGGGCGCGAATGGCTCCCACCACCCTGCGGTAGGCCATGCCGGTCCATGCGCCGATCGGCTGGGCGGCCAGTTCCTCCCGGGAGTACTCCTTGAGGTCCTCGGTCCGTGTGCTCATGCGTGCTTCGCCCTCCGTTGGTCGTCTGGACGCGATCAACGTAGGACCTCAACCAAACTTGAGGTCAAGGAGGAAGGTTCTGATCGCCTCGTGGAGGCGGTCCGGCTGGTCCAGGTGGACGTCGTGGGCCGCGTCCGGGATGCGGGTGAGGTGGGTGGCCGGGCGGCGGGTGAGCATGGTGGTGGGCTCGTCGGGGCGCATGGTGCCGTGTTCGCCCTGGATGAGGAGGGTCGGGCAGGTGATCTGTGTCCACTGGGGCCAGTAGGCGGTGGTGGCCAGTTCGGCGACCGACGAGATGAGCGTGGCGCGGTCGAAGGTGGGGTGCCAGCCGTCTTCTCGCCGCTCCAGGGTTCTCGTCCAGGCCTCGTGGCCCAGGAAGGTCTCCGCGGCCTCCAACGACTCGAACGGCGTCGGCCAGCCGTCCAGCCAGGTCGCGATCTGTGCGGGGAGTTCCGGGTTCGGGCCCGCCGGTCCCGCTTCGACCAGGATCAGGGATGTGACCAGGTGGGGGTGGGAGGCGGCCAGCAGCATCGCCGTGTGGCCGCCGAGGGACTGGCCCAGCAGGGTGACGGGGGCCAGGGCCAGTTCCTCGATCAGGGTCACGGCGTCCTGGACGTGGGCCGCGCGGGTGGTGGTCGCTGGTGTGCGGGTGCTGGCGCCGTGGCCTCGGGCGTCGTACGTCACCACGCGGTGACCGTCGGAGAGGAGCCGGGCGGCGACCGCGTCCCACTCGCCCTGGTGGCCGGCCAGGCCGTGCAGGAGGAGGAAGGGGGTGGCGGATTCCCGCTCGGGGCGGTGGTCGTGGTGGGCGATGCGGGTGCCGTCGGGGGTGGTGAGGGTCGCGGACGTGGTGCGGACGGTTTTCGGGTGGGGAGTCTTCAACTGGCCTTCCCTCCGGTGACAGCTCGGGCCGGCAAGCCTCCCCGTCCCCGACGGCCACCGCCAGCCGTTTTGCGTGGCCTGGCGGTGGCCGCCGTGCGCGGGCTGCGGGGGTGCGGCTGTGAGCGGACCGCGGAGTTACGGCCGCAAGCGGCTTACAGCGGTAAGCGGACCACCGGCGTACGGGGCCGTACGCGGACCACCGGCTCACGGCCGTACGCCGACCGCCGTCCTACGCCATCGGACCCAGGTCCGCTCGGCCGAACAGCAGGGCGTAGCCCGGCGGTAGCTGGGCCAGGATGCGGGTCACCAGGTCGTCGCCGATCAGGGGCGGCAGCACGCCGAGGACCGAGCTGACGTCCCAGCGGGCCGTGGCGGGGGTGGCTCCCTCGGCACGGGCGGCGATCGAGTCGACGAACTCCGCGGCCGTCAGCCGCTGTGTGACCGGGATCTGGGAGGCGATCAGCCTGGCGGCCTCTTCGGGCAGGGCGCGGGCGAGGTCGACCCGTTCGTCGCCGGTGACATGGGCTCCGAGCGCGGACAGGACGACACGGGTCACACGCTCCGCCTCGGCCCTGGTGGGGTACTGGCCCGACTCCTGTACCGCGTCCAGCAGTCGGTTCGTGGTGAGCGTATCGGTGGGCACCGTCATGGCGGTCATGTGCGGCTTTTCCTCTGGGGGGTGTGCATGGGTGACCGTCCCGCGGGTGGGACGCCCGCGGGACGCTGCCTCGGTTGTGTGGGTGCTCGGGTGGGGTCAGCCGCTGAGCTGCTTGCGGCTGTCGCCACCCGCGATCTGGATACGGCGCGGCTTGGCCTGCTCCGCCACGGGGATGCGCAGGGTCAGGACGCCGGCCTCGTACGACGCGTCGATGCGCTCCGTGTCCAGCGTGTCGCCGAGGAAGAGCCGGCGGGTGAAAACGCCGGTGGGACGTTCGGCGACCAGCAGCTCCGCACCCTCGGGGGCGGGGGACCTGCGCTCGGCTCGCACGCTCAGGACGTTGCGTTCGATGTCCAGCTCGATCGTCTCGGGGTCGATGCCGGGGAGGTCCAGGTGGACGAGGAAGTCGTCCCCGGAGCGGTAGGCGTCCATCGCCATCGCCGACGGGCGGGCGGCGGAGCCGAGGACCTGCTGCGTGAGTCGGTCGAGGTCACGGAAGGGGTCCGTGCGCATGAGCATCACTGTCTCTCCTCTCATCAGGCGCTGTGTCGCGATGCCACATGTGTTGCTTCTTCTTATATAGCTCGGACGAGGAAACTTGACAAGCCTCGACTCATGTTCGGTTTCGCGCCGTTCTCGCGCCCCGGCGCGTGCACCGCTCGTGCGGGGAGTTAGCCTCGGGTTCTCGTGAGAGCAGGAGGCAGGAACATGGCGAAGGTTCCCAGCGCGGTGGTCGCCGCGAGCGGGCTCGTCGGCGGGTACGGCGTGGCCCGTTGGACCAGGCAGCGGCCGCTCGGCGGGGTCGTGCTCGCGGTCGCGGGTGCGGCGGCGGCGCGGCAGTGGCGGGAGCAGGCAGGCGGGGTGGCCGCGGGGGCGTTGTCGGCCGCGTATGTCGCCGCCTTCGCCGGGTCTCATCCGCTGGCCAGGAAGGTGGGCGCCTGGCCCGCCGTGTTCGGCGTGGCGGGAGCCGTGGCCGTGGCGTCCTGGGTCGTGGCCGACCGGCGCGACTGACGCGCCCACCAGCAGGTACAGCAAAGAACCCGGCCCTGAATCCCAGGGCCGGGTTCTTGTGTGGAGCGCCGGGCAGGCCTTGCACCTGCATTTCCCCGCAGGAAGCGGGGCGTCTTTCCTTGGACCACCAACGCACGATCCCTCAGCCGGAGTTCCGGCGACCGGATGCAGATCAACTGTACCGCAGTTTTTGTTATCGCCGTCACCGCGGGCCGTCTCCTCGTCGTCCCCCACAGACACGCGACTTACGACGCTGAGGTACGACGACGTGACACGACAGATCAGCCGCCGGAGCATGTTGAAAGCAGCGGGCGCGGCGGGCGCCGCCGGTATGGGTACGGCCACGCTCGCTCCCCCGGCCTCCGCCGCCGACGCCCCCTTCGCCCACCCGGGGCTGCTGCACACCCGGACCGACCTGGACCGTATGGCGGCCAAGGTGAAGACGGGCGCAAAGCCCTACACGGCCGGGTTCGCCGAGCTCACCGCCAACCGGCACGCGCAGAGCGGCTGGCAGGCGAATCCGCAGGCGACGTTGTACCGGGGGTCGGGGTCGCCCCAGAACTACGCGGCCCTCTACAACGACATCCACGCCGCCTACCAGAACGCCCTGCGGTATCACGTCAGCGGTGAGGACGCGCACGCCGACACCGCCGTGGCGATCCTGAACGCCTGGTCGGGGAAGCTGACCTCGATCCAGGGCTCGGCCGACCGGTTCCTGGCCGCGGGGCTGTACGGCTATCAGTTCGCCAACGCCGCGGAACTCGTACGTGACCATGGTGACTTCGATCTCGGGCGGGCGCAGGAGCTGCTGTCGGAGGTCTTCCTGCCGCTCAGTGACAGCTTCCTGAGCCATCACAACAACGCCGTCGTCACCAACTACTGGCCCAACTGGGATCTGACGGCCGTCGCCTGTGTGCTCGCCACCGGGATCTTCTGCGAGGACCGGGGCAAGGTCGAGCGGGCCGTGGAGTACTTCAAGCACGGGGAGGGGATGGGCTCGGTCCGGCACGCCATTCCCGTCGTGCATGACGACGGGCTCGCCGAGTGGGTCGAGGCCGGGCGCGATCAGGGGCATGCGCTGCTCGGGGTCGGGCTGATGGGCACGGTGTGCGAGATGGCGTGGAGCCAGGGCATCGATCTGTACGGGTACGACGACAGCCGGTTCCTCAAGGGCGCGCAGTACGTGGCCAAGTGGAGCCTGGGGGGCGATGTGCCGTACACGGCCAACACGCGGAGCAAGGGGGCGATCGGCGGGTGGTCGGGGAGTGAGACGGCTTCCGGCGCGGCGGCTGTGGATCCGGGGATGACCCGGCCCATCTGGGCGATGATCGCCAACCACTACACCAAGCGACGGGGGTTGCCGGCGTCGTACCTCACGCGGGCGGCTGCCAAGGCCGCGCCCGAGGGTGGGGGTGGGGATTACGGGCCCAACAGTGGCGGGTTCGACCAACTGGGTTTCGGGACACTGGCGTTCACTCGCGAGCGGGCGGCCGACGTGTCCGCGGCGCCGAGTCCGGGTCCGGTCGCGTCCGATGGGGCCGGGGGTGTTCGTCCGCAGGCCTCGGCGTCCCCGGTCGCGGGTGACGACCTTGCCGCCACGGGGTCCGGGGACGTCGTCGGCTTGGCCGCGGGGGCGGGGATCACGGCCGTGGCGGGGGGACTGCTGATGCTGCGACGGCGGGGGCGGGCCGGGTAGCGGCCCGGGGGGGGCGCAGGGTGGCCGTCATGTCCCTTGTGTGGCACGGGAGTTGAGGCAAGGCTGTGATCAGTCTGTGAACGCCTGATCCATGGAGGAACACCCTTGCCGTCCAACACCCCACCCGTCCCGCGCGTGAAGAGGCGCGGGAGACTGGCCGTCGGAGCGCTGGTCACCGCGCTGTTCGGCCAGTTGATGACCGGGACCGCGGTCGCCGCGCCCGCGGCCGAGGTCAAGGCCGAGACGCCCTTAGCCGGCTTACCCGGTCGAATAGCCTGGGCGCCCTGTGAGTCGCCCTCGGGCGAGGGCTCCTTCGAGTGCGCCACCGTCGAGGTGCCCGTGGACTGGAAGCGGCCGAACGGTGCCCGCTTCGATCTGGCCCTCGCCCGTCACCGGGCCACCGACCCGGCCCGCAGAATCGGTTCGCTGCTCGTCAACCCCGGTGGGCCCGGGGGGTCCGGGGTGAACTTCACGTTCATGGCGCCGGACAGCTTCTCCCCCGAGCTGCTGGAGCGGTTCGACATCGTGGGCTTCGACCCGCGTGGCGTCGGCCGCAGCAACCCGGTGGTCTGCGACGAGGACCGGATCAACGCCCAGAACGCGCTGCTCTACCCGGACAGCGCCTCCTCCTTCGCCGCCCTGCGCAAGGCCAACCGCGCGCTCGGCGAGAACTGCCGCGACCTCACGGGCCCGCTCGCCGACCACATGGACACCGGGAGCGTCGTCCGCGACATGGACGCGATCCGCGCCGGTCTCGGCGAACGGCGGATCACCTACTACGGCGTCTCCTACGGCACCGCGATCGGCCAGCAGTACGCCGAGCGCTACCCGCACCGCGTCCGCGCGATGACGCTCGACTCCAACATGGACCACAGCCTGGGCCCGTGGGGCTTCCAGAAGACCGAGACCATCGGGGTGGAGGAGTCGTACGGCCAGTTCGCCGACTGGTGCGCCCGCACTCCTTCGTGCGCGCTGCACGACCGGGACGCCCGCGCCGTGTTCGACACGCTCTACAAGCGTGCCGAGGCCGGTGAACTGGTCGAGCCGGGCGACCCGCCCCAGAGGGTCACGCCTGAAGACCTCCAGTCCGCCGCCTTGGGCAACATGTACGACCCGGCCGGCTGGTTCGGGTTCGCTCAGGCTCTCGCCGACCTGGACGCCGGCGCCCCCGCGGCGGCACGGTCCGTGCGGAAGTACGGGGAGCCGATGGAGTATCCGTTCAACTCGGTGATGTGCCAGGACTACGACTTCGGCGTGTCCTCGTACCGCACCCTCGCCCGCTTCCAGCGCGAACTCGGCCGGCTCGCTCCCGTGACCCGGTTCAGTACGCTCGGCTGGACCGTCCAGACCGGCTGCCAGGACTGGCCGTCCAAGGTAAGCAACCCGCAGCGGCGGCTCGATGTCGACGGCACTCCGCCGATCCTGATGACCAACAGCCGGTATGACCCGGCCACACCGCACTCCTGGGGCGCCAACGCGGCGAAGCAGATCGGGCGCGAGGCCGTGTTCCTCACGTACGACGGTGTCGGTCACGGTGACTACTGGCTGAGCCCGTGCGCGCGTGACGCCATCGACACCTACCTCGTGACCCTGAAGACTCCGCGCAAGGGCACCCACTGCCCGGCGGTCTGGCCGGCCGGGCCCTCGGTCCAGCGGCAGTCGCCGTCCGGCGGCCTCGTCAACCCGCTGCCCGAGCTGCTGGGCACGGGGACGTACGGGCGAGCCGGGTGACGCGGCCCGGTCCCGCGCGGACGTGAGCGTGGGGGCGTGGTTCCGGTCGGGCCGGAGCCACGCCCCCGATGCCTGCCGGTGGCCCGCTATGCCGTCGCCTGCTTCGACCCGTCCGGGCCCGGGCCCTGGGGGCCGCCGCCTTCCCCACCGCTGCCCGTGGGCGTCGCCTTCTCCGCCGCCGCTGTCAGCGGCTTGGCGATGTCCTCCAGGGAGCGGCGTTCCGCCTTCACCGCGAGGATCGCCGCCGCCAGTCCGGCAAGGCACATCAGGGTCGCGCCGATCTGGAAGGCGAGGACCGTGTCGCCGACGACACCGGATTCCGTGAGCTTGGCGAAGAGGAGCGGGCCGCTGATGCCGCCGGCGGCGGTGCCGATGGCGTAGAAGAAGGCGATGGACATGGCGCGGGTCTCCATCGGGAAGACCTCGGAGACCGTCAGGTAGGCGCTGGACGCGCCCGCCGAGGCGAAGAAGAGGACCGCGCACCAGCACGCCGTCATCGTGTCCGCGCTCAGCGAGCCCTGGTCGAAGAGCCAGGCCGTGCCGAAGAGGAGCAGGCCGGAGAGCAGATAGGTGCCGGAGATCATGATCCGGCGGCCCACCGTGTCGAAGAGCTTGCCCAGGAGCAGCGGGCCGAAGAAGTTGCCCAGTGCGATGACCGCGAAGTAGTAGCCGGTGTTGCCGCTCGGGACGTCGAAGAACGTCGTCAGGATCGCGCCGAAGCCGAAGGTGATGGCGTTGTAGAGGAAGGCCTGGCCGATGAAGAGGGAGAAGCCGAGGATCGCGCGGCGGCGGTAGTCGGAGAAGACCGTGCGGCCGATCTCCAGGAAGGAGACGCTGCGGCGCTGGTGGATGGTGATCTCGCCCTCCGGGCGCGGCAGCGGCTCGCCCCGCTCCTCCTCGATCTTGCGTTCGATGGAGGAGACGATGCGTTCCGCCTCGTCGTCGCGGCCGTGGATCAGCAGCCAGCGGGGGCTCTCCGGGACGTGCCGGCGGACCAGCAGGATCACCAGGGCCAGGACCGCGCCGAGCGCGAAGGTCAGGCGCCATCCGACGTTCGCCGCGAAGACGTCGGTGTCCAGCGCGACGATCGCCAGCAGGGAGCCGCCGACCGCGCCCAGCCAGAAGCTGCCGTTGATCATCAGGTCGGTGCGGCCGCGGTACTCCTTGGGGATCAGCTCGTCGATCGCGGAGTTGATGGCCGCGTACTCGCCGCCGATGCCGAAGCCGGTGAGGAAGCGGAAGGTGAAGAACCACCAGGTGTCGAAGGCGATGGAGGTCAGCGCCGTCGCCGCCAGATACACCGCCAGGGTGATCATGAAGAGCTTCTTGCGGCCCCACTTGTCGGTCAGGCGGCCCCAGAACAGGGCTCCTGTGCAGGCTCCGGCCACATACAGGGCCGCCGCCATGCCGGTGACCTGGCCGGAGGTGATGGGCAGTCCGCTGCCGGGCTCCGACAGACGGCTGGCGATGTTGCCGACGACGGTGACTTCGAGGCCGTCGAGGATCCACACGGTGCCGAGGCCGAGGACGATCGTCCAGTGCCAGCGCGACCACGGGAGGCGGTCGAGGCGGGCGGGAATGTCGGTGGTCACGGTTCGGCCGGTCCCGGCCTGCGCAGTGGTCATGGGCTCCCTCCCCATCGAGCGGAAACCCGGGGCGAGTGCCCTGACCGGCTTCTCTTACGCCAGGAGTCATGCCCCCAGCGCGTGCGACACGGTGTAGATCAGCAGGCCCGCGAGCGAGCCGACCACCGTGCCGTTGATCCGGATGAACTGGAGGTCGCGGCCGATGTTCGCCTCGATCTTCCTCGTGGTGTGCTCGGCGTCCCAGCTCGCCACCGTGTCCGTGATCAGGGAGGTGATCTCCTTGCGGTAGGTCGTGACGACGTACACGGCCGCGTCCTCCACCCACTGGTCGACCTTGTCCTGCACCTTGCGCTCGGCCGCCATCCGGGAACCCAGCGACAGCAGCGAGGACCGTACGCGCAGCCGCAGTTCGCTGCGCTCGTCCTCCGCCGCGGCGACGATCATGGACCGTACGGCCGTCCAGGCGCTGGCGATGAGGTCCTGGACCTCGCCGCGGCCCAGCACCTCGCCCTTGAGCCGCTCGACCCGGGCGCGGGTCTCGGTGTCGGACTGGAGGTCGGAGGCGAAGTCGGTGAGGAAGCGGTCGAGGGCGCCGCGCGCGGGGTGGGCGGGCATGTCGCGCATCTCGGTGGCGAAGCGCAGCAGCTCCCGGTAGACCCGCTCGCCGACCTTCCGGTCGACGAACTTCGGCGTCCAGCCGGGGGCGCCGCCCTCCACGGCGTCCATCACCTCGTCGCGGTGCAGCACCAGCCAGTCGTGCGCACGGTTGACGACGAGGTCGACGACCCGTTTGTGGCCGCCGTCGGCGACGACCTTCTCCAGCATCTTGCCGATGCCGGGGCCGATCTCCTGGGCGTTGGCGCGCCGGGTGATGGCCTCGCCGACGACGGCCTGGACGTCGGAGTCGCGCAGGACCGTCAGGGCGCCCCGCAGGGCGGTTGAGAGCTCCGCCGTGACCCGGTCGGCGTGCTCGGGGACGGCGAGCCAGGCGCCGAGGCGGCTGCCGATGCCGACGGCGCGCAGCCGCTGCCGTACGACGTCCTCGGAGAGGAAGTTCTCGCCGACGAACTCGCCGAGGGAGACGCCGAGCTGGTCCTTCTTGGTGGGGATGATCGCGGTGTGCGGGATGGGGATGCCGAGGGGGTGGCGGAAGAGGGCGGTGACGGCGAACCAGTCGGCGAGCGCGCCGACCATGCCGGCCTCGGAGGCGGCGGCGACATAGCCCGCCCAGGGGCCGGCGCCGGAGTTCTGGGCCCACTTGGCGAGGATGTAGACCACGGCCACGAACAGCAGGAGCCCGGTGGCGGTGAGTTTCATACGGCGCACGCCGCGCTGTTTCTCCTCGTCCGCTGGGCTGAAGCTCGTCATCGCACGGTTCACGGCGACGCCTGGGCGGGCATGCTGCCCCTCGACGCCGACCTTTTCTTCCACTTTCATCCGTTCCATCCGCTCCACCCGCTTGGTGATCCCGCACACATTGTCCCTTCCTGACCGACTACTGGAACGGAACAGGAGTTCCCGGCGTCTGTCGGAAGGGGGTAATGCCGGGGGTCCTGTCAGCTTCCCCCCTGCCCATGACGCATCATGGGCACATCAGATCGGAGCCTTGGGCTCCCATCGCCTGAGGAGAACTGCACAGCATGACCCGGGGTCGTGGTTACGCCCTGCTCGCGGCGATCGTCGCAGCGGTTGTGGCCCTTTCCGCCGCCATATATGTCGGAGTGGCGACCGACGACGGCACGCAGACCCGGAACACCCGGGCAGACGGCCGTCTTCCGAACAACTCCGCCGCCCCCGCCTCCACCGGCACCTGGGTCGGCACCTGGTCCACCTCACCGGCCGGCGCCGAGCCGGGCACCGAGACGACCGGCATGGCGGACCGTTCGGTACGCAACGTCGTCCACACCACCGTCGGAGGTACGAGTGCCCGCGTGACGCTGTCCAATCTCTACGGCCAGTCGCCACTCAGCATCACGCAGGCCTCGATCGCGGTCGCCGCGGGCAGCGGTACGCCCGCCGCGCTCTCGGACACCCTGCGCCAGCTGACCTTCAACGGCGGCCCCACGGTGGTCATCCCGCCCGGCCGGCAGGTGATGAGCGACGTGGTCCGCGTCGTCATCCCGCACGACGCCGACATCCTGATCACCACGTACACACCGACCAGCTCCGGCCCGGTGACGTACCACCCGCACGCCCGGCAGACCTCCTACGTCGCCCAGGGCAACCAGGCCCAGGACACGACGGGCACGCCGTACACCGAGCAAAGCACGTACTGGCGCTATCTGACGGCGCTGGACGTGCTGAGCAACGAGTCCGACGGCACGGTCGTCGTCCTCGGCGACTCCCTCACCGACGGCATCACCTCCACCGCGGGCGCCAACAACCGGTGGACCGACGTCCTGTCCGAGCGGCTACGCGCGGAGATCGCCGCCGGGCGGGACCTGCCCCGCTACAGCGTCGTCAACCAGGGCATCAGCGGCAACCGGGTCCTCACGGACGGGCTGGGCCGCCCGGCAGACAACCCCAGCGGGCTCAACCGCTTCGGACGGGACGTGCTGGAGCGGACGAACGCCAAGGTCGTCGTCATCGACCTCGGCGTCAACGACATCCTGCGCAACCCGCGGCTCGCCGACCCGAACGCGATACTCGACGGCCTGCGCACCATGGTGGGCCAGGCCCACGCACGCGGCCTGAAGGTCGTCGGCGCGACCCTGATGCCGTTCTACGGGCACCGCGGCTACACGGACCCGCGGGAGTCGGTCCGGCAGCAGATCAACGCCGAGATCAGGGCGGGCCGGGTCTTCGACGCGGTGGCCGACTTCGACAAGGCGCTGCGTGACCCCTACGACCCGCGCCGGCTGCGCGCCGACTACGACTCGGGCGACCATCTGCACCCCAGCGACAAGGGGTACGCGCGGATGGCCGAGGAGTTCGACCTGGAGAGCCTGAAGGGGTCGGCGCCGGCCGAGCTGTAGCAGGACGACGCCGAGTACTGACCGACGACGCTCAGTACTCGCCGTGGTTCCGCCGCTCCAGCTTCTCCCGCCGCCGCTCCTCCTTGAGCCGCTGCTTCTCCGCCCGCGTCAGCTTCCGCTGGACCCCGACGCCGCCCCAGAGGGCGAACCCGGTCACGATCACGCGCGGCGCCCCGGGCTCCCCCGGCACACCCTCCTCGCGGTGGTCGAAACCGCCCATGATCCCGATGCCGCGCACCACGACCTCGACGCCGGGCGGCACGATGACATCCACCCCGCCCATGATCGCGATCGCGTTGATCTCGACCTCGCGCTCCGCGAAGTTCGCCTCGCGCAGGTCGATCTCCCCGCCGCCCCAGAGGGCCAGGCAGGTGAACCGCCGGGGCATCGTCCAGTGCCCCTTGCGCTGGAAGCCGGACATCACGGCGACGGCCCACGTCGAGGTCCCCTCGCCGCCGACGACCCGCCCGGGCCAGTCGGACCCCGTGGCGGGGTCCTTGCTCAGCGACACGGCGGGCACCACGACGCCCGCGACCGGCAGGTCCCGGGTGATCGGCACCAGTTCCCCGTACGTCCGCGCCTGGTACGTCGCGTCCAGCCGCTCCTCGAACTCCGCCATGTCGAGACGTCCCTCGGCGACGGCGTCCCGCAGGATGCCGGCGACCCGTTCACGGTCGGCGTCGGAGGCACGGAGGTCCGGGGCTGCGTCGTCGGTCATGTACAGCAGCCTACGAGTTACCGGTCCCTGGCACTATGCGGTCGCACGCTCCGGCGGGGGTTTGGGGGTGTCCCCCAACGTGTGCAGCATCTTCGCGATCACCGCCTCGATGTCCGGCTCCCGCACCGACAGGTCCACCAGCGGGTACTCCGCTGCGATCCGCGCCACCAGCGGCGCCGCCGACTCCGCCGCCGGGAACGCCAGCCACTGCCGCGGCCCGTCCACCCGGACGACCCGGGCGGGTGCCGGGGCGTCGATCGGGGGCAGTTCCCGCTCGAAGTCCACGACCAGCGTCCGCTCGCTCTCCCCCGCCTCGTGCAGCCCGGCGAGCGGACCGTCGTACATCATGCGCCCGTGGTCGATGACCATCACCCGCTTGCACAACTGCTCGATGTCCTGCAGGTCGTGAGTGGTCAGCAGCACCGTCGTACCGCGCTCGGCGTTCATCTCCCGCAGGAACTCCCGCACCTTGGACTTGGAGACCACGTCAAGACCGATGGTCGGCTCGTCGAGGTACAGCACCTCCGGGTCGTGCAGCAGCGCCGCCACGATGTCCCCGCGCATCCGCTGCCCCAGGGAGAGTTGCCGAACCGGCACGTCCAGCAGGTCGCCCAGGTCGAGGAGTTCGACCAGGCGGCCGAGGTTCTCGCGGTAACGGGCGTCCGGGATCCGGTACATACGGTGCATCAGCCGGTACGAGTCGACCAGCGGCAGATCCCACCACAGCGTCGTACGCTGCCCGAACACCACACCGATGCGGTGTGCGAGCCGCGTGCGTTCGCGCGAGGGGTCGATGCCCGCGACCCGCAGCCGGCCGGCGCTCGGGGTGAGGATGCCGGTCAGCATCTTGATCGTGGTCGACTTGCCGGCACCGTTCGGGCCGATGTAGCCGACCATCTCGCCGCGTTCCACACGGAAGGAGATCGAGTCGACGGCCCATACCTGCCGCCGTTCCCGCTTCATGAAGCCGGTCTTCTTGCGTACGTCGAAGACCTTCTCGACACCGTCGACTTCGATGAAGGCGCTGTCCACCTCGGTCACCTCAACTCCCTGTACTCCGGTAGGAACGAAGCCCCGTCCGCCACGCCGCCCCCGCCAGCGCGCAGCAGGCCACCGCCACCAGGGGCGAGGCGAACGCCGCCCAGGACGGCAGGCCGATGGGATACGGCCGCCCCAGCACATAGGCGGCCGGGACCCAGTTGACGAAGGCGAGCGGCACCATGAAGGTCACGCCCCGCACCAGGTCCTTCCCGAACACGCTCGGCGGATACTGCAGCAGCGTGGTCCCGCCGTACGTGAAGGCGTTCTGCACCTCGGCGGCGTCCTGCGCGAAGATCTGGAAGGCCGCGCCCGCCACGAACACCGCCGAGAAGATCGCCGCGCCGCTGACCACCATCACCGGCACCAGCAGCACCTTCGCCGCACTCCAGTCGACGTCCACCGAGACCAGCGCCCAGCACAGCACCACGGCGCCCTGGGTGATCCGGCCCAGCCGGCGCAGCGCGAAGCGGTCGGCGCCGACCTGGGCGAGCACCGGCGCGGGCCGCACCAGCAGCGTGTCGAACGAGCCGTCGCGCATCCGGGCGCCCAGGACGTCCATCGAGCCGAGCAGCAGGTCGGCGATCCCGAACGCCGTCACCGACAGCCCGTAGAGAAAGGCGACCTCGGGCAGTGACCAGCCGCCCAGCGAGTCGACCTGCGAGAACATCAGCAGGATCCCCACGAAGTCCAGGCCGGTCACCGTCAGGTTGCCGAACACCGTGACGACGAAGGAGGTGCGGTAGGTCATGCTGGACCGCATCCACATCCCGGCGATCAGCCGATAGGCCCGCAGCCCCTCGGCCAGGGCACTCCGCTCAGCCACCCTGCACCACCACCCGCCGCGTCGCGGCCGACTGCAGCAGCCGTCCCGCCGCCAGCAGCGCCACCGCCCACGCCGCCTGGAAGGCGAACGCCCGCAGCGGGTCGGTCTCCCCCATCAGCACATCCGCCGGCATCTGGATCTGCGCCGCCCACGGCAGCACCCGCACGACCTCGCCGAGCGCTCCGGGGAAGGCGTTCAGCGGCAGCACCATGCCCGAGAAGAAGATCCCCGTGACCGTCAGGACCTGGTTGACGCCCATGCCGTCCATCAGCCAGAACACGCTCAGGGCCGCCAGATAGCGGATCGCGAAGCTGACCACCGTCGCCAGCAGGAGCGTGACCACGAAGGCCGCCCAGGGGGTGACCGACGTGGGCAGCGCCATGGGGAAGAAGACCGCGCCGAACGCGAACGGGATCACGCCCCGCCCCAGCATCTGGAACAGCGCCCGCCCCACGTCGCTCGCCAGCCACCACATCTGCAGATCCGCCGGCCGGTACAGGTCGACGGCGATCTCACCGGTGCGGATGCGCTCCATCAGGTCCTTCTCGGCACCGCCGCCCTGGATGGCCAGCGTCGCGTAGAGACACTGCCCCAGCCACACATACGTCACGGCCTGCGTCTGGTCGTACCCTCCGAGATGCGGCCTCTCGTCCCACAGCGCCAGATAGGTGTAGACGAGGATGACGCCGAAGACCGTGTTGGTGAACACCCCGGCCACCGTGGCCGCCCGATACGTCGCGTACCGCCTGAAGCCCCCCGCCGCGACGGCCGCGTACAACCGTCCCGAGCCCACATCCACAGCCCTCCTCGCCGCCCTCTTCGCCGCCCGACACCGAAGCGCAGGAGCCTAGTGGGCCGAGGATCACGCGTGCCATGGGTTTTCCCGCCCCGGAAACCATGGGGAGTTCGATCACGCGTCGGTCTGCGTGACGTTCCAGTCGGCACCGGCCCAGACGGTACGATCCGTTCCGTCCGCGTGGGCAGAGGCGCCCGTGGCCAGGGCGAGCAGCGTGACGGCGGTGCCGGCCAGGGCGGAGCGTGCGAGCGGTCGCATCTTCGGTCGTGTCCCCCTTCAGGCGAATCTCGCACAAGCAAGATCGCGAGTCGAGCAGGCGTGCAGGATGGCTCAGTTCACCCTGCTCCCACCTGTGCGTTCGCCCGCACGCCGCCCGCCTCACCACACGGCTCGCGACACGGCCCCCGATCAGGGAACTGATCGCCGGATGGGACAGTCTTCATCACAGGGGCGCAAGAGCGAGCAGAGACGTACGGGAACGACGTACGACGCGAAACAGGAGTCCGTGCACGACATGAGTGACGAGCCTCAGCCGCAGCAGCCGAACCCGGGGCGGGAACCGAGAGAGCCGCAGCCGGACGGCGACCCGGGCACGCCACGGGCCCAGGCTGGCGACGACCCGGGCACGGCACGACCCCAGAAGGACGGCTCCCCGGCCACGCCACGGGCCGAGACGGACGGCGACCCGAGCATGCCACCGTCCAAGACGGACGACCCCGGCACGCCCCGAGCCGAGACGGACGACCCGGGCACCGTGCAGATCCGGGCCGTCGGGTCCCCGGGTACGGCACGACCCCCGGCCGGCGGCGCCCCGGACACGCCCCGAGCCAAGACAGACGGCGACCCGAGCACGCCACGACCCCAGGCCGACAACGACCCGGGCACCGTGCAGATCCGGGCCGTCGGATCCGCCGGCGCGGCACGACCCCCGGCCGGCGGCGCCCCGGACACGCCCCGAGCCAAGACAGACGGCGACCCGAGCACGCCACGACCCCAGGCCGACAACGACCCGGGCACCGTGCAGATCCGGGCCGTCGGATCCGCCGGCGCGGCACGACCCCAAACCGGCGGCGCCCCGGACACGCCCCGAGCCAAGACAGACGGCGACCCGAGCACGCCACGACCCCAGGCCGACAACGACCCGGGCACGGTACAGATCCGGGCCGTCGGATCCGCCGGCGCGGCACGACCCCCGGCCGGCGGCGCCCCGGGCACGCCGCAGGCCCAGACCGGCGGCGCCCCGGGCACGCCGCAGGCTCCAGCCGGCGACGGCCCGGGCACGGCACAGATGCGGGCGATCAGCGACCCGGACGAACCGCGGGCCAAGCCCGGCGGGAAGCCGAAGCGGACCGGCTGGCGCCGGATGTTCCCGACCTGGCGCATGACGCTCGGCGGCTTCATCATCGTCGTCATGCTGCTGATCGGCGGCTTCTTCCTGGGCTACTCGCTGGTCCAGATCCCGCCGGCCAACGCGCTCGCCACCAAGCAGGCCAACGTCTACCTCTACGCGGACGGCTCCGTGATCGCCCGCGACGGCGAGATCAACCGGGAGAACGTCACCCTCGCGCAGATCTCCAAGGACGCCCAGCACGCGATCCTGGCCGCCGAGGACCGCGACTTCTACACCGAGTCCGCCGTCGACCCCAAGGCCATGGTCCGCGCCGCCTGGAACACCGCCCTCGGCAAGGGCAAGCAGTCCGGCTCCACGATCACCCAGCAGTACGTGAAGAACTACTACCTGCGCCAGGAACAGACCGTCACGCGCAAGGCCAAGGAGTTCTTCATCTCCATCAAGCTGGACCGCGAGCAGAGCAAGGACCACATCCTCGAGGGCTACCTCAACACCAGCTACTTCGGCCGCAACGCCTACGGCATCCAGGCCGCCGCCCAGGCCTACTACGGCATGGACGCGACCGAACTCGACCCGGCCCGCGCCGCCTACCTCGCCGCGCTCGTCAACGCGCCCAGCCAGTACGACGTCGTCGCCCACCCGGAGAACCGCAAGGCCGCCGAGTCCCGCTGGAACTACGTCCTGGACGGCATGGTCAAGAAGGGCTGGCTCAGCGAGTCGAAGCGGGCCGGCATGAAGTTCCCCATGCCGAAGGAGTCCACCCTCTCCACCGGCATGTCCGGGCAGCGCGGCTACATCGTCCGGATCGTCAAGGACTACCTCACCCAGAACAACATCATCGACGAGGACAAGCTCGACGCCGGCGGCTACCGCATCACCACGACCCTGCAGAAGCCCAAGCAGGACGCCTTCGTGAAGGCCGTCAACGACAAACTGATGTCCAAGCTGGACAAGAAGAACAACAAGGTCGACTCGTACGTCCGCGCCGGCGGAGCCGCCGTCGACCCCAAGACCGGCAAGGTCGTGGCGATGTACAACGGCGTCGACTACGTCAAGCAGTACACCCCCAACGCCACCCGCAGGGACTTCCAGGTCGGCTCCACCTTCAAGCCCTTCGTGTTCACCTCGGCCGTCGGGAACGGCTCGCGGACCCAGGACGGCCGCGTGATCACCCCGAACACGATCTACGACGGCACCAACAAGCGAACGGTCCAGGGCTGGACCGGCGACCCGTACGCCCCCGAGAACGAGGACCAGCACTCCTACGGCCCCATCACCGTCACCGAGGCCACCGACAGCTCCGTGAACTCGGTGTACGCGCAGATGGCCGCCGACGTCGGCCCCCAGAAGGTCAAGCAGACCGCGATCGACCTCGGCGTCCCCGAGACCACGCCGGACCTCGCCGACGGCCCCGCCATCGCGCTCGGCACGGCCACCGCCAGCGTCCTCGAGATGGCGGAGTCGTACGCCACGCTCGCCAACCACGGCCGGCACGGCACCTACACGATGGTCGACAAGGTCATGAAGGAGGGCACGCCCATCGAGCTGCCCGAGCGGCGCACCCGGCAGGCCGTGAGCCGCGAGGCCGCCGACACCACCACCTCGATGCTGCAGAGCGTCGTCCAGAACGGCACGGCCTCCGCCGCGCAGGCAGCGGGCCGCCCCGTCGCCGGCAAGACCGGCACCGCCGAAGAGGACACCGCGGCCTGGTTCGCCGGCTACACCCCCGAGCTCGCCACGGTCGTCTCCGTCATGGGACAGGACCCGGTCACCGCCGCCCACAAGTCGCTGTACGGGGCGATGGGCCTTGACCGCGTCAACGGCGGCGGGCCGCCCGCCGAGATCTGGACGCAGTTCACCCAGGACGCCCTCAAGGGCAAGCCGGTCACCGAATTCGACCTCAGGCTCCAGCCGGGCTCCGACGTCTCGCAGGCCCCCAGCCCCGAGGTCCCCGTCGACCCGACCACGGGCGGCACCGACGAGGACAGCACGTCCACCGGCGGCCAGGAGACCGGCACCGAGTCGCCCGGCGAGACCCCGAGCGCGCCCGAGGGCCAGACCCAGGGCCAGACCGACGGCGGCACCACCGACGGCGGCACGGGAGGCGAATCCCCAACCGGCGGCGGCACCGCGGACGGCGGAACCGGCGACGGAGGTACGACGGAGGGCGGCGGCACGGCCGACGGCGGCACCACGGAAGGCGGCACCGCCGACGGCGGCAGCACCGGCGCTCCGACAGGCCCCGGCTGGGGCGTGGCCCCGCAGACCATGCGCCGCGAGTAGGTCAGTGACCGCTGGTCGCCTTCAGCCCCACCACGGCGACCAGCAGCAGGCAGACGAAGAAGATCCGGGCGGCGGTGGCCGGCTCCCCCAGCACGGCCATGCCGACCACCGCCGCCCCGGCCGCCCCGATACCCACCCACACGCCGTAGGCGGTACCGATGGGCAGGGTCTTGGCGGCCTGGGACAGCAGCAACATGCTGACGACGATTCCGGCACCGGTGAGAACACTGGGGAGCGGGCGGGTGAAGCCGTCGGTGTACTTCATACCGATCGACCACCCGACTTCGAGCAGACCGGCGACGACGAGCAGAACCCACGCCATGACGGGCACCTCCGGGAGACAGGCTGACGGTCCAGGTGCGTCGTCTTTGCCTTCGTCCCGGTACGGCGCGTCTCGTCGGGTCCCTCCAACGTAGCAAAGACCACGACGAAGGGCCGGTGACAACGGTCACCGGCCCCTTCTGCTGTTTCTTCTGCTGTTTCTTCTGCTGTGGGAACTACAGGTAGAGGCCCGTCGAGTCCTCCGAGCCCTCGAACCGGTCCGCGGCCACGGCGTGCAGATCACGCTCGCGCATGAGCACGTACGCGATACCCCGCACCTCGACCTCGGCACGGTCCTCCGGGTCGAACAGAACCCGGTCGCCAGGCTCCACGGTCCGCACGTTCTGCCCCACCGCGACGACCTCGGCCCAGGCGAGGCGCCGGCCGACCGCCGCCGTGGCGGGAATCAGGATGCCGCCGCCGGAACGCCGCTCGCCCTCGCTGGTGTCCTGCCGCACGAGTACGCGGTCGTGCAGCATCCGGATGGGCAGCTTGTCCGGGTGGGTGCTGTGCTCGTTTCTGTTGGCGCTCACGCCCTGAACCTACCTGTCTTCGCCGCGAACGTACGCAGTCGGGTCAGCCCTTGCGCCGCCGCGTGCCCAGGGCGAGCAGCCCGACCACACCGACCACCACGAGGGCGACCGGCACGACCCGCTCCAGGCGCGGCGCCCCGTCCTCTCCCACGAACCGGGCCCGCACATCGGTGACGGCCCGGTTGACCTCCACGTACGCCCGCCCGAGGGTGTGATCGATATTGGACGCGACCCTGGCCTTGGCGTCCCCGACGATCGTCTTCGGGTGCACCCGCACCCCGATCTCGTCAAGGGTCTCGGCCAGGGACTCGCGGCGGCGCCTGATGTCCGCCTCGATCTGCGCCGGGGTCCTGGTGTCCGCCGTGTCCGCCACCGTGTCGCCTCCGAAGTCGGTGTGAAGCCTGTGCCGCACAGTCTGTCAGCTCCACGGCTCATCGCACTGTCAGGACCCCCGGTTAGGCTGGCCCGATGAGCGAGCGACTCCAGCCGGGGGACGTGGCCCCCGCCTTCACCCTGTCCGACGCCGACGGCACCGAGGTGTCCCTGGCGGATCACAAGGGCCGCAAGGTCATCGTGTACTTCTACCCGGCCGCCCTCACCCCCGGCTGCACCAAGCAGGCCTGCGACTTCACGGACAACCTGGATTTGCTGACGGGCGCGGGCTACGACGTCATCGGCATCTCCCCCGACCAGCCCGAGAAGCTGGCCAAGTTCCGCGACAAGGAGTCCCTGAAGGTCACGCTGCTGGCCGACCCGGACAAGCAGGTCCTGGAGTCCTACGCCGCCTTCGGCGAGAAGAAGAACTACGGCAAGACCTACATGGGCGTCATCCGCTCCACGATCGTCGTGGACGAGGAGGGCAAGGTCGAGCACGCGCTGTACAACGTCCGGGCGACGGGGCACGTGGCCAAGATCATCAAGGATCTGGGGATCTGAGGGCCCGCTTCTCCACTGTGGAACGGCTCGTACCGGGGTTGCCCGGTACGAGCCGTTCCACATTTCGTGCGTGACTGTCCGATAAGCGGTTCGTTACTCCGTGCGAGGCCACGAACGGGTGGTCGAGATCGGAGGGGAACGATGGGAGTTAGGTACACGCGCGAGTTGCTCGAAGAAGTGGCGCGGGTGACATCGAACTGGGACGACGCCGTGCGGTGGTGCGGAGGTACACCAACACCCGGCAGCAGACGCTATCTGCGTCAGAAGATGGCCGAGGCGAGCGTAGATGTCTCACACTTCCCCGCGCGGTGGGCACGCCACACCGAGGAGACACTTCGAGAGGTCGTGGCGGTGTCGACCAACGTCAAGGAGGTGCTTCGCCGCCTAGGCATCAACCCGGTCGGTGGCAACCACACGCATATCAGCCGCCGCATCTCGACGCTGGGCATCGACACATCCCACTTCGTGGCACAACCACCAGGGCCAAGAAGCTCGCGGCGCGATCTACTGAGCCTCGGGACGCCAAAGGCCGGCAGAATCCCGGGAAGTCGACTACTTCGGCATTTGCTCCGCATCGGAGTCCCGGAAAGCTGCGCGATGTGTGGCACTGGCCCCAGATGGAACGACAAACCCCTCCGGCTGGAGGTGGACCACATCAACGGCGACTGGTGGGACAACCGTTCCCAGAACCTTCAACTGCTTTGCCCCAACTGCCATGCGGCCACGGACACATACCGGGGCCGTCGGCGGAGGGCAGTTTCGTGAGCAAGCCGAGGTACACACGAGACCTGCTGACTCGTGCTGCCGCCAAAGCCACCAGCATGGTCGACCTGATGCGCACGCTGGAAGCTCCGATGGGGAGCGGCCCTCGCCATTACCTCAGTAGGCGGCTGCAGCACTACGGCATCGATACCTCGCACTTCCGCGAGGAGTCTCTGCCGGAACGCGAACGGCGCAGCTATCCGGAAGAACTCCTCAGGGAGGCCGCCGCTCGTTCGAACAGCATCAGGGAGATGCTGGAGTACATGGGGCTTCCTGCACGCGACAGCCCGTACGGCTACATCAGAAAGAAGCTGGACAAATTCGGAATCGACACCTCGCACTTTGCCGGAAGACGGGGCAACCGCCCGAGGGCTCTCCTTCCGCGCGAAGACATCACACGAGCCGTCGCCGAATCTCATAGCTTGGCCGGAGTGATGCGAATGCTCGGCCTCTCTCCTCTCGGTGGTTCGGGGCGAGCGAAGGTCAAACACAGCATCGAGGCCTACGGTCTGTCGACCTCCCACTTCACAGGGCAAGGCCATTTCCGTGGTACTCCCTCCCCACGTCGCAGGTCCGCGGCCCAGATCCTGGTGAGACTTGCTCCTGGTTCTCCACGCACTCAGACGGCCTTACTCAGACGAGCACTCGACGACCTCGGCGTGACCCATGTGTGCAACGAGTGCGGCACAGGGGAGAACTGGCAGGGCAGAAGACTCGTTCTGGAACTCGACCACATCAACGGCGATCGGCTGGACAACCGGATCGAGAACCTGCGATACCTCTGCCCCTCCTGTCACAGCCAGACGAAGACCCACTCTCGACCTCGCCGCGCCCTCACCTCTCTCGGCCCAGTACAGTAACCGCGATGGGTCCGTACCCCAGCTGGCCGAGAGGGCGCCGGTTTAGGTCCGGTGTGTCGTGGGTTCGAGTCCCACCGGGCCCACTGCCAACAGGGGCGCAGCACCAGCGTGGTGCCGCGCCCTTCGGCGTACGTGGCGCACAGCCCTCAACCCAACAGCTCCCGCACCACCGGCACCAACGCCCGAAACGCCTTCCCCCGGTGGCTGATCGCGTTCTTCTCCTGGGGAGTCAGTTCCGCGCAGGTGCGGGTCTCGCCGTCGGGCTGGAGGATCGGGTCGTAGCCGAAGCCGCCGGAACCCGTCGGCTCGTGGCGGAGGGTGCCCCGGAGTTGGCCCTCGACCACGCGTTCCGTGCCGTCGGGCAGGGCGAGGGCCGCCGCGCAGGCGAAGTGGGCGGCGCGGTGGTCGTCGGCGATGTCCGAGAGCTGGGCGAGGAGCAGGTCCAGGTTGGCCTTGTCGTCGCCGTGCCGGCCGGACCAGCGGGCGGAGAAGATGCCCGGGGCGCCGTTCAGGACGTCTACGCACAGGCCCGAGTCGTCGGCGACGGCCGGAAGGCCAGTCGCCTGGGCGAGGGCGTGGGCCTTCAGCAGCGCGTTCTCGGCGAAGGTGACGCCGGTTTCCTTGACGTCGGGAATGTCCGGGTAGGCGTCGGCCCCGACGAGCTCATGGGGCAGTCCGGCTTCGGCGAGGATCGCCCTCAGCTCGGTGATCTTTCCGGCGTTGCGCGTGGCGAGGATCAAGCGGGTCATGGCCCCCAGTATCGCCCCGTCAGGGGCGCGGGGAACTGCGCGACCAGCCCCCACGAACCCGCGGCCTACTACAAGCGGTACCCGGCAGACGAGAAAGCCGGGCCCAGCCAGCGCAGCGTTACGGCGTGCAGACCTTCGTCAGTTCGCCCGCCGCGTCCGTGACCGGGCTGATGTCGGGCGTCTCGTCGCCGTTCTTGACCGACGTGCGGACGTTGTCGACGGCCTTGTTGAGGTCGTCGACGGCCTTGTTGACGTCCGTGTTGTCGGTCTTGTCGCCGATCTCGCCGAGGTTCTTGTCGATCGAGTCGAGGGACTTGTCGAGCTGCGTCGGGTCGTTGGCCGCGTTGTCCACGGCCTGCTGGAGTTCCGTGACGCTGTCGGCGATGGCGTCGGCGGTCTGGACGCAGTCCAGCGCCTTGTCGACGGCGGCGCAGCCGGTGATGAGTCCGGCGGTCAGCGCGACGGCCGCCAGGGTGGCGGCGACGGCTGCGGTGCGGCGTCGGCGGCTCGCGGCCATGGAACGGTCCCTCTCGTCGGTCGGGCCGGTCGGCCCGTGTGGCTGGCCGAGCGCACAGGGATGAGCCGTGCGCCCGTACCTCTTCAGACGCGAGCATGCTCGGCGCGGTTGCCCGCGCCGAGCATCTGCCTTGGTGCGCCCTTTACTTTTCGAGGACGGTATCAAGCGCGGTGCGCTGGTGGGCGGTGAGTTCCGTGCAGCCGGCGACGGCGAGGTCGAGGAGGGCGTTGAGTTCGTCGCGGGCGAAGGGTTCGGCCTCGGCGGTGCCCTGGACCTCGACGAAGCGGCCGTCGCCGGTGCAGACGACGTTCATGTCGGTGTCGGCCTTGACGTCTTCCTCGTAGCAGAGGTCGAGGAGCGGGACGCCGCCGACGATGCCGACGGAGACGGCGGAGACCGTGCCGGTGAGGGGCTGGCGGCCGGCCTTGATGAGCTTCTTGCGCTGGGCCCAGGCGACGGCGTCGGCCAGTGCCACGTAGGCGCCGGTGATGGCCGCCGTACGCGTGCCGCCGTCGGCCTGGAGGACGTCGCAGTCGAGGACGATCGTGTTCTCGCCGAGTGCCTTGTAGTCGATGACGGCGCGGAGCGAGCGGCCGATGAGGCGGGAGATCTCGTGGGTGCGGCCGCCGATGCGGCCCCTGACGGACTCGCGGTCGCCGCGGGTGTTGGTGGAGCGGGGCAGCATGGAGTATTCGGCGGTGACCCAGCCTTCGCCGCTGCCCTTGCGCCAGCGCGGGACGCCTTCGGTGACGGAGGCGGTGCAGAAGACCTTGGTGTCGCCGAAGGAGACGAGGACGGAGCCTTCGGCGTGCTTGCTCCAGCCACGTTCGATGGTGATCGGGCGGAGCTGCTGGGGGGTGCGGCCGTCGATTCGAGACATGCCGCTGAGCCTAGCGGCACCTGCGGAAGGGGCCCCTCCCGCGGTGGGGAAGGGCCCGTTCAGGGTGTGAAGCCGGGGACGATGCCGGCTCTTCACATGAGGTCTTCGATTTCCGCCGCGATGGGGTCGGCGTCGGTGCCGATGACGACCTGGATGGCGGTGCCCATCTTGACGACACCGTGGGCTCCGGCGGCTTTCAGGGCGGCCTCGTCGACCTTGGCGGGGTCGATGACCTCGGTGCGCAGGCGGGTGATGCAGCCTTCGACCTCTTCGATGTTGTCGATGCCGCCGAGCCCGGCAACGATCTTCTCAGCCTTGCTGGCCATCTTCGTTCTCCCTGATCCGAACCGCTTTGTCGCAGTAACCCATAATTGGCCCATCTTTGCGAGCGGCCGTATCGTGCCTGCCGAATGATGGCGTCACGTCAACGCGACCGTCCCGCGACTGGTCTACACCACGAGTCCGCCTCTCGACAAAGGACCGGGGTGTGATCGTCGGGGCGGCCCTGTTTTTCGCGGGTTCCACTCGTTCGGCCTACCGTGCTACAACTGGTCTACACCACTCACTGGTGGAGGTCGCGCGGTGGAGACCGCGCTCCCCTTTTGAGACGCCGCCGTCCCCCGTCGAACTCTTCCTGGGCGGCGCCGTGCCCCATGGAGGAAGTTCATGTCCACAGACACTGCCGCGCCCGCGAGCCCGAAGAAGGGGACTGCGGTGATGGCGGTCCTGCAGCGCATCGGCCGCAGCCTCATGCTGCCCGTCGCCGTGCTGCCGGCCGCCGCCCTCCTGGTCCGCCTCGGCAATACCGACATGCTGGGGCGGGAGTCGTTCCCCGCCTTCATCACCAAGATCGCGGGCTTCATGGCCGCGGGCGGCAACGCGATCCTCGACAACATGGCGCTGCTGTTCGCCGTGGGCATCGCGATCGGCTTCGCCAAGAAGTCGGACGGCTCCACCGCCCTGGCGGCCGTGGTCGGCTACCTCGTCTTCAAGAACGTGCTCGCCACCTTCACCGACCCGAACCTTCCGCAGGTGGCGACGGCCGTCGACGGCAAGGTCGTCATGGTGGACGCGCCGGTGGACGCCAAGGTGCTCGGCGGTGTGGTGATGGGCCTCGTGGTCGCCCTGCTCTACCAGCGCTTCTACCGCACCAAGCTGCCGGACTGGGCGGGCTTCTTCGGCGGTCGCCGCATGGTTCCGATCCTGTCCGCCTTCGCGGGCCTGGTCATCGGCATCGTCTTCGGGTACATCTGGCCGGTCCTCGGCACGGCGCTGCACAACTTCGGCGAGTGGCTGGTCGGCTCCGGAGCCGTCGGCGCGGGCATCTTCGGTGTCGCCAACCGTGCACTGATCCCGATCGGCATGCACCACCTGCTGAACTCCTTCCCCTGGTTCCAGGCCGGCACGTACGAGGGCAAGAGCGGTGACATCGCCCGGTTCCTGGCGGGCGACCCGAGCGCCGGGCAGTTCATGACCGGCTTCTTCCCGATCATGATGTTCGCCCTGCCGGCCGCCTGCCTCGCCATCGTGCACTGCGCCCGGCCGGAGCGCCGCAAGGTCGTGGGCGGCATGATGTTCTCGCTCGCGCTGACCTCCTTCGTCACCGGTGTCACCGAGCCGATCGAGTTCACCTTCATGTTCATCGCCCCGGTGCTGTACGCGATCCACGCCGTGCTCACGGGTGTCTCGATGGCGCTGACCTGGGCGCTGGGGATGAAGGACGGCTTCGGCTTCTCGGCCGGCGCGGTGGACTTCTTCCTGAACCTGGGCATCGCGTCCAACCCGTGGGGCCTGGCCCTGGTGGGCCTGTGCTTCGCGGCGGTCTACTACGTGGTCTTCCGCTTCGCGATCACCAAGTTCAACCTGCCGACCCCGGGCCGCGAGTCCGACGAGGAACTCGCCGAGCTGCAGAAGGCGGAGGCGAAGTAGCACGCGGCACGACGAAGGCCCCGGGACCACCTGGTTCCGGGGCCTTTGCGCGCGTAGACCTCATACCTTTTGCGTCGGCCTCATACCTCGTACGTCTGCCTCGGTGCCGCGAGATCCACCGGCCCGTCGTACACCGCGCGGGCGTCGACGACGTTGACCTGGGGGTCCGTCCACGGCGGGATGTGGGTGAGGACCAGGTGCCGGGCTCCTGCCCGGGCGGCTGTCTCGCCCGCTTCGCGGCCGTTGAGGTGCAGGTCGGGGATGTTCTCCTTGCCGTGCGTGAACGCCGCCTCGCACAGGAACAGGTCGGCGTCCCGGGCGAGTTCGTCCAGGGCCGGGCTGATGCCCGTGTCGCCGGAGTACGTCAGCACCTTGCCGCCGTGTTCGATGCGGATGCCGTACGCCTCCACGGGGTGGGCCACCCGCTCGGTGTGCACCGTGAACGGGCCGATCTCGAAGGTGGACGGCTTGACCGTGTGGAAGTCGAAGACCTCGCTCATGGAGGAGGCGGAGGGGGTGTCCGCGTAGGCGGTGGTCAGCCGGTGTTCCGTGCCCTCGGGTCCGTAGACCGGGAGCGGATCGCAGCGGCCGCCTTCGTGGCGGTAGTAGCGCGCGACGAAGTACGCGCACATGTCGATGCAGTGGTCGGCGTGCAGATGGCTGAGGAAGATCGCGTCGAGGTCGTAGAGACCGCAGTGGCGCTGCAACTCGCCCAGGGCACCGTTGCCCATGTCGAGAAGCAGCCGGAAGCCGTCGGCCTCGACGAGGTAGCTCGAGCAGGCCGATTCCGCGGACGGGAACGACCCCGAGCAGCCGACGACGGTGAGCTTCATGAAGCAGAAACCTCCGCTGGCGGGAAAGTCTGTGTAAGGGGCGTCGGGGGTCGTGCGGTTTGTCGAGCGTAAGGCGCAAAACCTCCGGTAGCTCCTCCGCCAAGGGCTGTTGTGGGCGAACTCACCTGTGGTGTCACCGGTTCGGGCGGCAGGACCGGGCGTGATCCTTGTCAGGGAGGGCGCATGGGAGGGATGGCGCCGGTAACGTCTCAGTATGGACACGTCCTGGTGGCTGGCGCTCGCCGCGGTGGTACTGCTCGCACTCATCGCGACGCTCGTCGACGGCTGGGGGCGGCGGTCGTCGGCGCGGCGGGTCCGGCCGGCCGCACCGGCCACCGCGGTGGCGGGCCTCCCGCAGCCGGCGGAGATCTGGTGGGCGGACGTGCCCTACGAGGACGAGACGGAATCAGCGGGGGCCGCGCGAAGCGCGTCGGGTAGGGCGGTGGTGGGAGACGGGCGGGCCAAGGACCGGCCGTGTCTGGTGCTGGCGGTGCGCGGGGAGCGGGCGACCGTCGCGAAGATCACCACTCGGTTCCGGGACGAGCGCAACGGCGTCATCCCGCTGCCGCCGGGCTCGGTCGGCGATGCCAGGGGCCGTGCGAGCTTCCTGGAGACGGACGAGTTGCGGGAGGTCCCGGTGTGGGGCTTTAGGCGACGGGTCGGTGTGGTGGACCCGGCGCTGTGGGACCGGGTGCGGTACCTGGCGGGGTGAGACCGCCCGCCCTTCCCGCAGCCCGCCCCTTCCCGGAGGACCGGAGGAGAACCAGAAGGGCCGGAGTGAGAACTCCGGCCCTCTCGTGTGATCCGCCGTCGGCTCACGCCCAGAGCTGTCCCTGGAGCGTCTCGATGGCCGCCTCTGTCGTGGCCGCCGTGTAGACGCCCGTCGACAGGTACTTCCAGCCGCCGTCCGCGACGACGAAGACGATGTCGGCCTGCTCACCGGCCTTCACGGCCTTGCGGCCCACGCCGAGCGCGGCGTGCAGCGCGGCGCCCGTCGAGACGCCGGCGAAGATGCCCTCCTGCTGGAGCAACTCCCGGGTACGGGTGACCGCGTCGGCCGAGCCGACCGAGAAGCGGCTGGTGAGGACCGACGCGTCGTACAGCTCGGGAACGAAGCCCTCGTCGAGGTTGCGCAGGCCGTAGACCAGGTCGTCGTAGCGCGGTTCGGCCGCGACGATCTGGACGTCCGGCTTGTGCTCGCGCAGGTAGCGGCCCACGCCCATGAGCGTGCCCGTGGTGCCGAGGCCGGCCACGAAGTGGGTGACGGAGGGCAGGTCGGCGAGGATCTCCGGGCCCGTCGTCGCGTAGTGGGCGCCCGCGTTGTCCGGGTTGCCGTACTGGTACAGCATCACCCAGTCCGGGTGCTCGGCCGAGAGTTCCTTGGCGACGCGCACGGCGGTGTTGGAGCCGCCCGCGGCCGGAGAGGAGATGATCTCGGCGCCCCACATGGCCAGCAGGTCCCGGCGTTCCCGGGAGGTGTTCTCCGGCATCACGCACACGATGCGGTAGCCCTTGAGCTTGGCCGCCATGGCCAGGGAGATGCCGGTGTTGCCCGACGTGGGCTCCAGGATCGTGCAGCCCGGGGTCAGGCGGCCGTCCTTCTCCGCCTGTTCGATCATGTGCAGGGCCGGGCGGTCCTTGACCGAGCCGGTCGGGTTGCGGTCCTCCAGCTTCGCCCAGATACGGACGTCGGCGGACGGCGACAGCCGCGGCAGGCGCACCAGGGGGGTGTTGCCTACCGCGGCCAGGGGTGAGTCGTAGCGCATCGGTGATCAGACCATGCCGCCGGCCACAGCCGGCAGGATCGTGACGTTGTCGCCGTCCGACAGCTTGGTGTTGATGCCGTCGAGGAAGCGCACGTCCTCGTCGTTCAGGTACACGTTGACGAAGCGGCGCAGCTGGTCGCCGTCCACGATGCGGGCCTGGATGCCGGCGTGCCGGGTCTCGAGGTCGGTGAACAGCTCGGCGAGGGTGTCACCGCTGGCCTCCACCGCCTTCTGACCGTCGGTGTACGTGCGGAGGATGGTCGGGATGCGGACCTCGATGGCCATGGCTTCAGGGCTCCTGTCGGGAGTAGTCAGTCGGGGCGCGCGGCAGCGCAGGAACAGCGGGGTGGTGCGTGTGTGCAGCGCCGCGGCTCACGGCCGTACGGCGGCAGGGACCTGCGTCAACAGATGGCGCTGGCGAGCCTGCACAGGTCGACGTGCAGCCGCGCCACGAGCAGCTCGCCCGGCGTCTTGTCGCTCACGTCGTGGAAAACCATGGGGTCATCGTATCGATTCCCGGTCCGGGTACTGGAATGTGATCCCACATCGCGGACGGTTCCGGGCCGGAGAGTGAGACCGCGCTGCTCAGGGCTGCTCAGTAGGCCTCGACGACCTGGACCTCTTCCTCCGTGACCTCGCCCTCGACGATACGGAACGAGCGGAACTGGAACTCGCCGGCCCCGTCGGTGTCGGCGGTGGAGACGAGGACGTAGTGGGCGCCCGGCTCGTTCGCGTAGGAGATGTCGGTGCGGGAGGGGTAGGCCTCGGTCGCCGTGTGGGAGTGGTAGATGACCACCGGCTCCTCGTCGCGGTCGTCCATCTCGCGGTAGAGCTTGAGCAGATCGCCGGAGTCGAACTCGTAGAACGTGGGCGACATGGCCGCGTTCAGCATCGGGATGAAGCGCTCGGGGCGGTCCGAGCCCGCCGGGCCCGCGATCACGCCGCACGCCTCGTCGGGGTGGTCCTTGCGCGCGTGGGCGACGATCTGGTCGACGAGGGCCTGGGTGATGGTCAGCATGCTCGTCAGGATAAGCAGAAGGGCCGTTCCGTACCGAAGGTTGGTACGGAACGGCCCATATGCCGGACGCCCTGAGCGGCAGCGGCAGGGAGTGCCACGAGTACTCCCTGCCGCTGGGCGTCCTGGCGGGTTCGGTTCGAGCGGGCTGGTCAGCCGACCTTCTCGAACTCGGTGTCGCGGCGCTCGGCGATCTGCGGGTTGCGGCTCTTGAGGATCGCCCAGCCGATGCCGAGGGCGACGGCCCAGCCGGCCGCGACGTACAGGCAGATCCGCGCGTCCTTGTCGTACGCGATCATGAAGGTCACGCCGATGAGGAAGAGGAGCGCGACCCAGCTGAAGAGCGCGCCGCCGGGGGCGGGGAAGGACGAGGCGCGCAGCCGGCCCGCGTCGACCGCGGCGCGGTAGCGGATGTGGCTGACGAGGATCATCATCCAGGTCCAGATGCCTGCCGCGGTGGCGACGGAGGTGACGTAGAGGAACGCCTTCTCCGGGACGACGTAGTTCAGGACGACGCCGATGCCCATGAGCGCGACGGAGACGCTGATGCCGACGGCGGGCGTCTTGCGGGCGTTGAGCTTGCCGAAGGCCTGCGGGGCCTCGCTGTTGGAGGCGAGGTCGCGCAGCATGCGGCCGGTGGAGTACATGCCCGAGTTGCAGGACGACAGGGCCGCGGTGAGCACCACGAAGTTGACGATGCCCGCGGCGAGCGGGATGCCGATCTCGCCGAACGCGTGGACGAACGGGCTCTCGCCCTCGGAGAACTCGGTCCACTTGACGACGGAGAGGATCACCAGCAGCGCGCCGACGTAGAAGACGATGATGCGCCAGGGCAGGGTGTTGATGGCCTTGGGCAGGGTCTTCTCGGGGTTCTCGGACTCGCCCGCGGTGACGCCGACGAGCTCGACGGCGAGGTAGGCGAACATGACGCCCTGGAGCGTCATCAGGCTGGAGCCGATGCCGTTCGGGAAGAAGCCGTCGTGCGACCAGAGGTTGGAGACGGTGGCGGTGTCACCGGCGTCGGAGAAGCCGAGGGTGAGCACGCCGAGGCCGATGACGATCATGCCGATGATGGCCGTGACCTTGATCATCGAGAACCAGAACTCGACCTCGCCGAAGATCTTGACGGAGATCAGGTTGACGCCGAAGAGCACCACCAGGAAGACCAGGGCGCTGACCCATTGCGGGATCTCGGGGAACCAGAAGTGGATGTAGATCGCGGCGGCCGTGAGTTCGGCCATGCCGGTGACCACCCACATGAGCCAGTACGTCCAGCCCGTGACGAACCCGAAGAACGGGCCGAGGAATTCGCGGGCGTACTCGGCGAAGGAGCCGGAGACGGGCCGGTAGAGGAGCAGTTCGCCCAGGGCCCGCATGATGAAGAAGATGACGACGCCGGCGAGGGCGTACATGAGGATGATGCTGGGGCCGGCCTTGGCGATGTTCGCTCCGGCACCCATGAACAGGCCGACGCCGATGGCGCCGCCGATGGCGATCATCTGGACCTGGCGACTGCCGAGTCCGCGCTCGTACCCCTCTTCAGGGACGTTTTCCGTGTCGACCTGCGCAGAGGTCATGTGTGGTGCGCCTTTCTCCATGCCGATCCGGGCCTCGCGTCGGCCTCGGATCGGGTCTCGATCCCCCCGGAATGATGGAGCTGAGCGGGCCCCGGAGGGCCGCTCGTGCCTGGCCGACGGTTGTCGGCTCGGTGGCGCACCCGGCCTGGACATTCGGGTGGTGTCGGCCGGGCGGTCGTGAAGATTTATCACGGCCGCAACATTGATCACATGGCTGATTTGTGACGCACCACACAGGGAGAACCGGACAAAGCGCAGCCGAAGACGGCATAGAAGGCGGGTGCGGTGACGCGATCGTTATTCGGATTTGAGTGTCCTCTGAGCGAACACCGATCGGTCACCCGCCGGTCACAAGACCTGCACTGATCAGGGCATAAGCGTTCCGACCAGCGTCTCCTGGAGTCCACCCAGCCACAGATAGGCCATCACCATCGGCTTGCGCGGGTCCTCGTCCGGGAGGCTGTAGAGGAGGTCGCTGTCCTCCTCGTCGGTGATTTCCAGCCGCGAGCCGATCGCGAGCCGCAGGTCGTTCAGAGCGCCCAGCCACTGCTGGGACTCCTCCGGCGACAGCTTCAGCACGGCCCCGCCCTCACCGGCCGAGGCCGAGGAGAGCGCGTCCAGGGAGCGGATCACCGTGAGGGCGCTGTCCCGCTTGCCGGCCCGCAGGTCGTTCTCGGTGTAGCGGCGGAACTCGGAGGAGTACGCCCGCTGCTCCTCGGCGTCCCGGGGCGAGGCGGGCTGCTCGGGGTCGCTGTAGGCGTCCGGGAAGAGCCGCTTGAGCACCGGGTCGGTCGGCGGCTCGCTCGGGCCGTCCGTGAACAGCTCGGCGAGCGGGTCGTCCGGGGCGTCCTCGGCGGGGCCGGGGCCGATGAGCTCCAGGAGCTGGACGGCCAGCGACCGGATGATGGAGATCTCGACGTCGTCGAGGGCGACGGCCGCGCCGCCGCCGGGAAGCGGTTCGAAGGTTCCGGGCATGAACGCCTTTTCGCTGCTGGGCGGGCTGCTGGCTACTTGCGGTCCTGCTGGAGAGTGGCCCACAGGCCGTAGCCGTGCATGGCCTGCACGTCGCGCTCCATCTCCTCGCGGCTGCCGCTGGAGACGACCGCCCGGCCCTTGTGGTGGACGTCCATCATGAGCTTGGTGGCCTTGTCCTTGGAGTAGCCGAAATACGTCTGGAAGACGTACGTCACGTAGCTCATGAGGTTGACCGGGTCGTTGTGGACGATGGTGACCCAGGGGAGGTCCGGCTCGGGGACGGCGAAGACCTCCTCCGCCGACTCGGTGCGTTCGATCTCCAGGGGTGCGGGTGACGTCACATGCCCATGCTGCCACCCGAGGGGGGTAGTCGCACAAACGGGCCTGGAAGCAAGGCGATCGCGTCGCCGGAAGGCGCAATCGTCAGATTGACGAGATGGGGGTACGATCCTCGAATGAACACAGCGGACCTTGGGCTGCCGGAAGAAGAAGGGCGCGAAGCGCTTCCGCGGAAGGGCGGTGGCGGGCGACGGGTGGGCGTTCCCTCGACGGCGCTCTTCACGGACCAGTACGAGCTGACGATGCTGCGGGCCGCGCTCGCGGCGGGCACGGCCGAGCGGCGGAGCGTGTTCGAGGTCTTCACCCGGCGCCTGCCGAACGGGCGCCGCTACGGCGTCGTGGCCGGCACCGGGCGAGTGCTGGACGCGGTGGAGAACTTCCGCTTCGACCCGGGCGTCCTCGGCTTCCTGCGCGAGCGGGAGATCGTCGACGAGGAGACGCTCGAGTGGCTCGCCGGCTACCGCTTCAGCGGGGACATCTGGGGCTACCCCGAGGGTGAGGTGTACTTCCCGGGCTCGCCGATCATGCGGGTCGAGGGCACCTTCGCCGAGTGCGTGCTGCTGGAGACGGTGATCCTGTCGATCCTCAACCACGACTCGGCGATCGCCGCGGCGGCCTCGCGCATGTCGTCGGCGGCGGGTGACCGGCCGCTGATCGAGATGGGCGCCCGGCGCACGCACGAGCTGGCGGCGGTGGCGGCCTCCCGGGCCGCGTACGTCGGCGGCTTCGCGACCACCTCGGACCTGGCCGCCGGGTTCCGCTACGGCATCCCGACCGTCGGCACCTCCGCGCACGCCTTCACCCTGCTGCACGACAGCGAGCGGGACGCCTTCCAGGCCCAGGTGAACACGCTGGGCCGGGGCACCACCCTGCTCGTCGACACGTACGACGTCGCCGAGGCCGTCCGCACGGCCGTGGAGGTCGCCGGCACCGACCTGGGGGCCGTGCGGATCGACTCCGGCGATCTGCTGCTGGTGGCGCACCGGGTGCGGCAGCAACTGGACGAGCTGGGGGCGACCGGCACCAAGATCGTCGTGACCTCGGACCTGGACGAGTACGCGATCGCCTCGCTGGCGGCGGCGCCGGTGGACGCGTACGGCGTCGGTACGCAGCTGGTGACCGGCTCCGGGCATCCGACGTCCTCGATGGTCTACAAGCTGGTCGCGCGGGCCGAGTCCACCGACCGGAAGGCACCGCTGGTGCCGGTGGCCAAGAAGTCGACCGGTGGCAAAACGTCGGTGGGCGGGCGCAAGTGGGCCGCGCGGCGGCTGGACGCGTACGGGGTCGCCGAGGCCGAGGTGATCGGCACGGGGCCGGTGCCGGCCGGGCTCGCGGACCGGCAGCTGCTGGTGGAGCTGGTCAAGGGCGGTGAGGTCGTGGCCCGTGAGCCGCTGGACGCCGTCCGGGACCGGCACGCGGCCGCTCGCGCGGGGCTTCCGATGTCGGCGACGCAGCTCTCGCGCGGGGAGCCTGTCCTTCCGACGGAGTACGTGCACGGGGCCTCGGGTAGCTAGGGGGTGTGCCGCGATGCGCCGACCCGTGACCCCTCCCGCCGTCTCCCCCTTGTCAATAGGCTCGGCACTGCACCGTCCGGGCTTGCCGACCTCATAGCCGAAGGACACCGACCATGCGCCGCGCCTTGATCGTCGTAGACGTGCAGAACGACTTCTGCGAGGGGGGCAGCCTCGCCGTGGCCGGTGGTGCCGATGTGGCTGCCGCCGTCACGGAGCTGATCGGGCAGGCGGCCGGGTCCGGCTACCAGCACGTCGTGGCCACCCGCGACCACCACATCGCTCCCGGCGGCCACTTCTCCACGAACCCGGACTACGCCCGCTCCTGGCCCGCGCACTGCGTCGCGGGCACGGAGGGCGTCGGCTTCCACCCCAACTTCGCCCCCGCGGTCGCTTCCGGTTCGATCGATGCCGTGTTCGACAAGGGGGCGTACTCGGCGGCGTACAGCGGCTTCGAGGGAGCGGACGAGAACGGCACGAACCTGGCCGCCTGGCTCCGCTCCCGCGAGGTGACCGAGGTGGACGTGGTCGGCATCGCCACGGACCACTGCGTCCGCGCCACGGCCCTGGACGCGGCCCGGGAGGGCTTCCGCACGCAGGTCCTCCTGGACCTGACGGCGGGGGTCTCCCAGGAGACCACCGAGCGCGCCCTGGAGGAACTGCGCGAGGCGGGCGTGGAGCTGTCCGGGAAGCCGGTCGTGCAGTTGTAGGGAGCGGGTGCGCCCGCCCCGGGTCGGTCCGGCCGTGGGCCCTCGCGCTGGAACCACTCCGCCCGTGGGCCCTCGCGGTGGGACCCCGCCCCGGGGCCGGGCGACCGACAGATGCCGACGGGCCCGGGCAGGGGCACATCCGGCTGGGCCGACGGGACGACCACACTCGGCCGAAACCGCCGGCAGGCCTCGGGTGGGCCTGCCCCCTGCGCGCCGAGCCAATGCCGGCGTGCCCCGGCCATGGCCCGGCGCTGGAACCACGCCCCGGCCTGGCGACCGACAAATGCCCGGCGGGCCCGGACAGGAACGCATCCGACTGGGCCAGCGGGACAATCACACTCAGCCGAGACCGCCGGCAGGCCCCCTGCATACCGAGCCGCTGCCGGCGCGCCCCGGCCATGGCCCCGGCGCTGGGACCACGCCCCGGCCAGGCGGCCCACAGACGCCCGGCGGGACCGGGCAGGGGCGCATCCGGCTGTGGTCCAGGTCGCAGCGACGGCATCACGGCCCGGGTCTTTCGCGGGAGACCACGGGCCACCGGGCCAGGGGCCATCCAGCTGGGGTTAGCGAGCCGGAGGGCATCCGGCCCCGGCCTGTCGCCGGAGACCACGGGTCACTGGGCAGTCGCGGGACGACCACGGGTCACTGGGCAGTCGCGGGACGACCACGGGTCACTGGGCAGTCGCGGGACGACCACGTGCCACCGGGCCAGGGGCCATCCAGCTGGGGTCAGCGAGCCGCCGGGCGGCCTGTGGGCCCGGGTGGCCAATGGCCCACCGCAGGCCGACCGCAGCGCTCGCGGTGCCGGTCGCGGGCCCTGGCGGCGGCCCGGTCACGCCCGGTCGGCAGGCGGCCGGGCGCGTGTGGGCCCGCTCCCAGTCCGTGAGGCGGTGGAAGGCTCCCGGCGTCAGGTCTGGGCCGTCGGGCGTCTCAGGAGGGATCTGATCGGGCGCCACAGTTCCGTGGTGAGATCCGGGGTCAGGACACCGTTGTCAGGGGCCGTGCGCCATATGAGGCCGTCGGGGTGGTGGAGGACCGCCGTGATCTCGTCGGGGCTCGGCGGGGCGGCGTTGCCGCGCAGGTAGACCGAGCGCAGGCCCAGGTTGCGGAGCCTGGTCAGGGCTCGGGCGCGGTTCACGGAGTGGACGAGAACACGGACGGCGCCGGGGCCGTCGGCGGCGGGGCTGGGCAGGTTCAGTGCCACCACCACCGTGCCGTTCGGCAACTTGCAGAAGCCTCCTGCGGCCATGCGGTCATACCCCCGTGTCGGTCGGTGTGCCGGTCGGTGTCAATAAGAGAACCACAGGACGCACCTAAACACGGATCGGCGGTGACCCGCCAGGGGGTCACCGCCGATCATGCTCTGAGCTGGGAGAACGCGTTTTACTTCGCCGCGGGGCCTACTTCGAGCTCGATCGTCGAGCCGTCCTTGGCCTCCTTGATGATCTTGATCTTGGTGTTGGTGTCAGTGATCTTGACGCCGCCGGTCTTGTTCGTCTCGTCGTAGTAGGTGTTCGTGCGGTCGTTGAAGACCGGCACGCCCTTCGACGACGGGATCCGGGTCGCGACGTCCGCGTTGTGCAGCTTGATGCCGTCCGTGCGGTACAGGCTGAAGGGCGAGTCGTAGGCCTGGATCCGGTTGCGCATCAGCGTGCCGTCGGTCCACTTCAGCGCCTTCGGGTGCGAGTCGACCGGCAGCAGCAGACCCGTGCCCGGGTGGACGCTGGTGTTGTTGTCCGCCTGGGAGGTGTCCCACTTCCAGATCAACAGGCCGTTCTGGTACGCGTAGTGCTCCACCCAGTCCGGACGGCTGTTGGTGAAGCCGAAGTTGTACGGGCCGACCTTGAGGGTCTTGTCGTACGACACGTACTGGCGGTTCTCCGCGAGGTAGTACTGCGCGTAGTCCTTGGTGAAGGAAGCGCCCATGCGGGCGAAGCCGTTGGCCTTCCAGGCCGCGTCCGCGGACTCGGCGTCGTCGGAGAAGACCACGGCGCCGTCGGCGGTGACGGTGATGGAGTCGGCCGTGAAGCCCTTCTGGGCCACGCCGCCGTCGGTCTGGTAGCGGAAGCGCAGGTCGAACTTCTTGCCCGCGTAGGCGTCCAGCGGGAACGCCAGCTTCTTGTACGCGTCGAGCGTGCCGGTCAGCGCCGGCTTGTCGCTGCCGTCACGCGGGATCGGCTGGCCGTCCACCGTGCCGTCGAGCGCGGTCCAGTTGGCACCGCCGTCGGTCGACGCCTCGGCGTAGAGGTAGTCGTAGTTGGACTCGATGTCGTACCAGCCGTCGAAGGTCAGCGACGCCGACTCCTTGCCGGTGAGGTCGACGGAACGGGTCAGCGAGTTCTTGAGGTTGTCGCCGCTGCCGCTCCACCACTGGGTGGCACCCTGCGCGGGCTCCACGATCTCGGTGGTGACGGCCTTCTTGGGCAGCTCCACCACGAGGGCCTGCTTGTGCTTCGTGTTGTACTCGGCGACACCCAGCTTGTGCCACGAGTTCGTCGCGGCCTTCGCGGTGTCGTACTTGAGCCAGCCCAGCTGGAGCTTGTCCCAGGCGGTCATGTCGCCGGGCAGGTCGCCGATCTCGTTCTTGCCGGTGCCCAGCCAGGAGCCGGAGGACATCAGGGTCCAGAAGCCGGTGGAGTTGTCGCCGCCGCCGGTCGTGTCGTAGTGGTCCGGCAGGCCGAGGTCGTGGCCGTACTCGTGGGCGTAGACGCCGAGCCCGCCGTTCTCCGGCTGGACGGTGTAGTCGCCGACCCAGATGCCGGTGTCGCCGATCTTCGCGCCGCCGAGCTTGTTGTCCGCGGGGCCGGTGGCGCCGGCGTCGGTGCCGAAGGCGTACCAGCGGTGGGCCCAGATCGCGTCCTCGCCCTGCGCGCCGCCGCCCGCCGACTCGTCCTCACCGGCGTGCACGACCTGGAAGTGGTCGATGTAGCCGTCCGACTCGTTGAAGTCGCCGTCGCCGTCGAAGTCGTAGCGGTCCCACTGGTCGTACTTCTTGACGTCCGCCTTGATCTCGGCGTCGGTCTTCCCAGCCGCCTTCTGCTGGGAGACCCACGCGTTCAGACCGTCGCTGACGACGTTCCACACGCTCGGGCAGTTGGTGTCACCGCAGGCGTTGTTCCCGTAACGGGCCTCGTTGTAGGGGACCTTGACCCAGTCGGAGACCTCGCCCTCGACCGAGTAGCGGCCGGAGGACTGCTTCTCGTAGTACTTCTTGACCGACTCGGTGTTCTTGCCGGTGCCGAAGTAGAGGTCCTCGAAGTACTTCTGGTTGTAGTCCGCCCGCCAGGCCGTGGAGTTGTCCTTCTTGCGGTCCGGCTTGGCTATCTGGTTGTGCAGCGGGCCCGGGGTGCCGCCGTACTTGCTGTCGATCTGGTCGCCGAACTCGACCAGGATCGTGAAGATCTTGTCGGTCTTCTCGCGGCCGAGCTCGACGTACTTGCTGTCGCCCTTCTTGCTCTTGAGCTGGACGACCTTCGAGCCCTCACGGTTCTTGACCGTGGACTTGCCGGATATGACCTGGTTCAGGGCCTCCTGGCGCTGAGCCTCCTGGGTCTTGCTCAGCGGGCCTTCGAGGTTGTGCTCGTCGTGCTCGTGCTCCGCCGGGTCGTGCCGGTCCACGGTGGCGGACCGGGGAGCCGAGGCGTCGTCGGCCTGGGCCACCGCAAAGGCGGAGACGGTGGCGGTGGCCGCCGCGAGCGCCACACCGATGGCGGCCGCTCTGA
Source organism: Streptomyces violaceus (assembly GCF_036014075.1). Classification (NCBI taxonomy): domain Bacteria; kingdom Bacillati; phylum Actinomycetota; class Actinomycetes; order Kitasatosporales; family Streptomycetaceae; genus Streptomyces; species Streptomyces violaceus. The sequence continues at coordinate 5,558,513 of NZ_CP107911.1, read as the reverse complement.
ACGTCCAGGGTCTACTGGTCACTTGAGTTCCTCCCCCGCGTCCGGGCGCGCGGAAGGAAGGGGGCCTCGTCGAGTGAAGGTCCGCGCGCGCGTGATCAACGCGTGTAGTCAAGTGACGACATTTGACTAGAGGTTAAGCAGAAAAGACAGACCTTGACTTGGACAAGTCAAGTGCACTATGCGGAGTCCACGTTCGTTTTGCGGACAACCAACCCGCATGCCCATCTGGCAGCAGGCGCGCGCATATGTCCACTAGGTGGACGCCATGACCCCGTGCGCCCCCTATGCTCCGGACCTGTTGATTAGGTCACGCTTACCGCGCGTTCCGCTCGGGCACCCTGCCCGTGAGAATGTCGTTTGGCGGAACGCTCGGAAGGCGGCGGAAAGCCAGGCTGACACCCCCGTGGACCCCCACTTTCGAGGACATGATGGCCATGCCCCGTCCGACTGCCGCACAGCTCGCCTACGGTTCGTGCACCGTGATCTTCTCGACCCTCGCCATGCTGCTGCTGTCACAGACGAGTTCGGGTGTGGGGGTCGCGATCATCGCCCTCGCGGCGCTCGCCCTCGGACTGCTGGTCGCCATGACGGTGCCGCTGCCCGGCAAACGCCAGACCGCGGTGGAACGGCCCGCCCCCGCGGAACCCCTACGGGCCTCGGTCCCCGCACCGGCCCCGGAGCCGGTGCGCGAGCGGGCGGCCTCCTGACCGCCGGCTGATCCCTCTCCACCTCAACCGGTGCTGACCACGACCGTCTTGGCCGCCTTGTCGTGCAGGCCCTGCTTGTAGGGCCGGTCGAAGAAGCTCCAGCCGCCGCAGACCGCAGTCCAGACACAGGCGCAGCAGAAGGCGAACGGGATCCACAGCACCGCGGCACGCATCAGCGAGTTCTGCGCGGAGGGCGTGTCGCCGTTGTCGAGGTTGGCCACGCGCAGGTGCAGCAGCTTCTTGCCGAGGGTCTGGCCGGTCCTGGCAGTCAGGACGGTGTCGTAGGCGATGTAGAGGACGGCGGCGACCCCTGACTGCCAGAAGGACTTGCCGACCTCGATGCGGTCGCTGTCCACGTCGTACTCGTTGACGTCGAAGCCCCAGGTGATCAGCCAGACGACGACACCCACCAGGATCATGTCGATGACGCGGGCGAGCGTGCGCTTGCCGCTGTCGGCGAGCGGGGGCATGCCGGCGAGGGGGTCGGTGGGGTAGGAGCCGCCGCCGTAGGGGTCCCCGCCGTAGGGACCGCCGCCGGGGCCACCGGACGGCCCGCCGCCGCCCTGGTACGGCGGGGGTTCGCTGCCGTAGGGCGAGCCCGCGCCCTCACCGGGCGGCTCGTTCGGGGGCTGCTTCCTGAACGGGTCGTCTTCCGGGGGCTGCTGCCCGGAGCCGGGGGGCGGTTCACTGCTCATGGCCCGAGTCGACCGCGAACCCCCCGCCTCCGCATCCGGCAGAAGGCCGTACGAGGTACGGGGTCGCGGACACGGCCTAGCCCGCCACGAACGTGTGTGCGGCCTTGTCGTGCCAGCACTGGCGCCACGGCTTGTCGAAGAGGCACCAGGCGACGCCGACGATCCCCACGACGAGCAGCCCCGGCACGCTGTAGACCAGCCAGCGGCGCAGGGCGGAGCCGAAGTCCGGGGCCTCGTGGCCCTCGATGTCCCGGACGTCGAGCCCCATCAGCTTCTTGCCGAGGGTGCGGCCCCACTTGGCGGTGGGCAGCACCTCGGAGACGACGCCGACGAGCAGCAGGACGGCCACGATGATGCCGAGGTAGACCGATGTGGTGCCGTCGAGCAGCCAGACCGTGACGGTCTCGCCGGAGAGCTTGGCCGCGTCGATCTTCTCGTTGACGTGGTCGATCGCCTTGGTGCCGAGCGGCACGGCGGCCGCGGCGGTGACGCCCAGGAGGACGACCGTGTCCAGCAGCCGGGCGGCCAGGCGCTTGCCGAGCCCGGCGGGGCGGGCCGCCGCCTGGCGCCGGGCGGCCGCCTGGAACACGTCCTCGGTCGGCGGCTTCCAGGGCGCGACGGGCTGCTCGTCGCCGGTTCCGGCGAGCCGGTGCACCTGCTGCGCCCAGGACGACTGACCGCCGCCGGGGCCCGCGCTGAGGGGGGCGGCCCCCGGCTGGGGTGCGCCGGACTGCGGGGGAACGGTGGGGGCCGCCTGGGGCCCGGACAGGGCCGTCGGGGCGGCCGCGGAGGACTGGGCGCCCGCCTGCGCGGCGGCGGCCCGGGCGGCGGCCGCCTTGCCGGCACCGAAGCCGGGCGACCCCGCGTTGGCCCCGGAACCGGCCACGCCGGGCTGCGCGCCGAAGGCGGGTCCGGCCGGGTTGGCACCGGAGCCGGCCTGACCGCCGAAGGCGGGCCCCGCCGCACCACTGCCGGCCGGCCCGAAGCCCCCGGCCCCCGCGCTGCCGTCGGAGGCCGCAGGACCGCCCTGCGCGCCGGAACCGGACGCCGGGCTCCCCGTGCCCGGGCGCGGCGAGACCGCGCGGAACGTCATCGTGCCCTCGTCGGGAACGTCGGCGGGTGCCGCCGCCCCTCCCCCGGACTTCCCCGTCGGGCGGCGGAAGACGAACGTGCTGCCGGCGGACGCGGCGTCCGCCTCCTGCCCGGCGGACTCGCCGTCCGGCCCGCGGTCGGCGTGCGGCACCCTCGGGTCGGCCCCTTGCTGGGCCGCCGCCCCCTGTGCCCCCTGGGGCGGGGCGCCCCACGAGACGCGGCGGTCCTGGTCGCCGCCGAAGCCGGACTGGCGGGAGCGGTCGGCGCCCCAGGCGGTCGCGGGTTCGGGACGGCTGCCGTGCTGGGCGTCGGCGGCCGACGGCTCCCGGGCGGCGTCCTCGGGGTCCTCGTCGAAGAAGTGCGGGCCGGTCTCCTCGACCGAGGCGGCGGAGCCGGACCCCGCACCGGGCGGCGGCGCGAGCGTCTCGCCGTCCTTGGGCGCCGGACGGCTGGTGCCCGGCACCCAGGAGGCACCGTTCCAGTACCGGACATATCCAGGAATGGACGGGTCCGGGTAATACCCTTCGCGGGGCCTGTCGTCACCGGGGGCCGGGGTTGGGGCGCTCATGTCCGTCGGTCCCGTATCTGCTCGGGGGTCAACTGGGGGCCTCCACATCTATCAGACGAGCGCAAGCGCCACGGCCGCTCCCACCGGACCCACCCCATTCGAGCACCGATGTGCTACGCGGCGAAAAAACTTCCGGCAAGGCGCGTAATGCTGCCGCCCCCGCCCGCTCTCCCTCCCTGACCGGCCCTCACGGGCAGCTGTCAGGAGAAGGGAACACCGCTATGCACACCGTTGTGGAGCGGGAACTGGAGCTGAGACTCATCCTGTCGCCGGAGCGCACGATCCCGGTGCCGGCCCGGCTCGGGTATCTCACCGACGATCCGTACGCCGTCCACATCACCTTCCACATCGACACCCAGCACCCGGTGCACTGGACGTTCGCCCGCGAGCTGCTCGTGGAGGGCGTGTTCCGGCCGTGCGGGCAGGGGGACGTGCGGGTGTGGCCGACGAAGTCCGAGGGGCGCGGCGTCGTGCTGATCGGACTGAGTTCACCCGACGGGGACGCCCTGCTCGAGGCCCCGGCGGCCCAGGTGTCGGCCTGGCTGGAGCGCACGCTGCGGGTGGTCCCGCCGGGGGCGGAGGGTGAACAGCTCGGTCTCGACGACGAGCTGGACCAGCTGCTCGCCCAGTGAGAGGGGCGGGTCAGAACAGCTTGCCCGGGTTGAGGATGCCCAGCGGGTCGAAGGCCTGCTTGACGGCCCGCTGCATCTCCAGCCCGACGGGGCCGATCTCACGCGCCAGCCACTCCTTCTTCAGGACGCCGACGCCGTGCTCGCCGGTGATGGTGCCGCCGAGTTCCAGGCCGAGGGCCATGATCTCGTCGAAGGACTCGCGGGCGCGCCGGGACTCGTCGGGGTCCGCCGCGTCGAAACAGACCGTCGGGTGTGTGTTGCCGTCGCCCGCATGGGCGACGACGCCGATGGTGAGCTGGTACTTCTCGGCGATCCGGTCGACCCCTTCGAACATCTCGGCGAGCCGGGAGCGGGGCACGCACACGTCGTCGATCATCGTCACGCCCTTGACGGCCTCCAGCGCGGTGAGCGACAGCCGCCGCGCCTGGAGCAGCAGTTCGGACTCGGCCACGTCGTCGGCCGGTACGACCTGGGTGGCGCCGGCGGCCTCGCACAGCGCGCCGACGGCGGCGAGGTCGGCGGCCGGGGCGGTGGTGTCGAACGCGGCCAGGAGCAGCGCTTCCGTGCTCTCGGGCAGGCCCATCTGCGCCAGGTCGTTGACGGCCTTGACCGTCGTACGGTCCATGAGTTCGAGGAGTGACGGGACGTGGCCGCCCTCCATGACGCGGCACACCGCGTCGCAGGCGGCGGCCGCTGAGGAGAACTCGGCGGCCAGCACCAGTTGCTCGGGCGGCTTGGGGCGCAGCCCGAGGACGGCCCGTACGACGATGCCGAGCGAGCCCTCGGAGCCGACGAACAGGCGGGTGAGGTCGTATCCGGCGACGCCCTTGGCGGTGCGGCGGCCGGTGGACATGAGCCGCCCGTCGGCCAGCACCACGTCGAGGCCGAGGACGTACTCGGCGGTCACGCCGTACTTCACGCAGCACAGGCCGCCCGAGGCCGTGCCGATGTTGCCGCCGATGGTGCACATCTCCCAGCTGGAGGGGTCCGGCGGGTAGTACAGGCCGTGTTCGCCGACGGCCCGGGACAGGGCGGCGTTGATCACGCCGGGCTCGACGACGGCGATGCGGTCGACCGGGTTGATCTCCAGGATCCGGTCCATCTTCGTCAGGGAGAGCACGATGCAGCCGTCGGAGGCGTTCGCGGCGCCGGACAGTCCGGTGCGGGCGCCCTGCGGGACGACCGGGACGCGCAGGGCGGTGGCGGTGCGCATCACGTGCTGGACCTGTTCGGCCGTACGGGGCAGCACGACCACGGCCGGGGTGCCGGCCGGGCAGAAGCTCGCCATGTCGTTGGCGTAGGAGGCCGTGACGTCGGAGTCGGTGAGGACCGCCTCGGCGGGGAGGCCGCCGAGCAGGAGGTCGACCAGGTCGCCGGTCGTTCCGGTGACCTCGGAGCTGTGCGCTTCGATACGACTCATGATCACAGGTTCGCACCCGGGGGCCATCGGTGTGAACCCCGTCTGCGGCACCCTTCGCCTGCCCGGGTGTGGTCGTCGTACTGACGCACAGTGAGCGCCATGGAGAACCATCAGGAGGGCCCGGAGCGACAGGAGAGCAGCGGTTCGAAACGCCCCTTTCGCAGCCGGCGGGTGCCGAGTCGGCGCGTGCTGGTCGCCTCCGTCGCGGGATGTGCCGTGCTCGGCGGGGTGCTGGTGCTGCTGCCGTGGGACCGGCCCGCCCCGCCGGCTCCGCCCTCGCCGGGGGCGCAGGCCATGGCGGCGGTCGCCGGCGGGGTGCCGGCCGCGCTGCCCGGCCTGGCGGAGCTGATCGACGCGCGGGAGAAGCGGCTGCGGACGCACCCGAGGGACGCCCGGTCCTGGGCGGTGCTCGGTGGCGCCTATGTGGAGCAGGGGCGGCGGCTGGCGGACCCGGCGTACTACCCGCGAGCCGAGAAGGCGCTGCGTACGTCGCTGCGGGTGCGGCCGAAGCGGAACACCCGTGCCCTGGCCGGTCTCGCCGCGCTGGCCAACGCCCGCCGGGACTTTCCCGCCGCACGCCAGTGGGGTGAGGCGGCGCTGAAGCTCCAGCCGCGGCGCTGGACGACGTATCCGCTGCTCATCGACGCCTACACCGGGCTGGGCGAGCACCAGGCGGCCGAGCGGGCGCTGGACCGGCTGACGGAGCTGCGCTCCGGGCCCGCCGTGCTGGCGCGGGCCGCCGCCGTCTACCGGGACCGCGGCCGGCGGGAGGACGCGGCGGCCTCGCTGGCGGACGCGGCGGCGGGCGCGCGGGCCCCGGCCGAGCGGGCGGCCTATCTGGAGCGGGCCGGGCAGCTCGCCTGGGAGCGCGGGGACCTCGAGGACGCGCTGCGGCACTTCCAGGAGGCGGTGCGTCTCGACCCGGACCAGCGGGCCGCGCAGGCCGGGCAGGGCCGGGCGCTGGCGGCCCTGGGCCGGACGACGGAGGCCCTGAACGCCTACCGGGCGGCGCTCGCCAAGCAGCCGTGTCCGCAGTACGCCCTGGAGCTGGGCGAGTTGTACGAGGCGCTGGGGATGCCGGAGGCGGCCCGGGTGCAGTACGACCTGCTGCGCGAGGGGGTGCGCGGGGCGACCGCGGCCGGGGCCGACGAGGAGCTGGTGCTGGGGCAGTTCGAGGCGGACCACGGCGATCCGAAGGCCGCGGTACGACGGCTGCGGGCGGAGTGGCGACGGCAGCCGGGGACGGCGGTCGCCGACGCGCTGGGGTGGGCACTGCACCGGGCCGGGGAGCACGAGGAGGCGCTGACGTTCGCGGTGCGGGCGACGGAGGAGGAGCACTCGGGCGGGGTGCGCAGCGCGCCGTACATGTATCACCGCGGCATGATCGAACGGGAGCTGGAGCGATACGGCCCGGCGCGGCGGCACCTCGCGGAGGCGCTGCGGATCAACCCGCACTTCTCGCCCCTGCGGGGGCCTGCGGCGCGGACGGCGAGGGAGGCACTGGGCGAGCCGCCGGACACGGAGGTGCCGGTGATGGGCCCTCAGACGGAAGGGGAATGAGCGGGCGCGGGTGCCCCGTGACACCCGCACCGTCTCAGGGGGCGATCGGGCTCACAGGTTGCCGCGGCGTTCCTGCTCCCGCTCGATCGCCTCGAACAGGGCCTTGAAGTTGCCCTTGCCGAAGCCCATCGAGCCGTGGCGCTCGATGATCTCGAAGAAGACGGTCGGACGGTCCTGGACCGGCTTGGTGAAGATCTGCAGCAGGTAGCCGTCCTCGTCACGGTCGGCGAGGATCTTCAGCTCGCGCAGGGTGTCGATCGGGACGCGGGTCTCGCCGACCCACTCCCCCAGCGTGTCGTAGTAGGAGTCGGGTGTGTTCAGGAACTCGACGCCGGCCGCGCGCATGGTGCGGACCGTCTGGACGATGTCGTTGGTGTTGAGCGCGATGTGCTGCACGCCCGCGCCGCCGTAGAACTCCAGGTACTCGTCGATCTGGGACTTCTTCTTGGCGATGGCCGGCTCGTTGATCGGGAACTTGACCTTGAGCGTGCCGTCGGCGACGACCTTCGACATCAGCGCGCTGTACTCGGTGGCGATGTCGTCGCCCACGAACTCCTTCATGTTCGTGAAGCCCATGACCTTGTTGTAGAAGCCGACCCACTCGTTCATCCGGCCGAGCTCGACGTTGCCGACGCAGTGGTCGACCGCCTGGAAGGTGCGCTGGGCGGGCGGTTCGACCATCGGCTCGACCGCCACATAGCCGGGCAGGTAGGGGCCGTCGTAGCCGGAGCGCTCGACGAGGGTGTGGCGGGTCTCGCCGTAGGTGGCGATGGCGGCCAGGACGACGGTGCCGTGCTCGTCCTTGCGCTCGTACGGCTCGGTGACCGAGCGGGCGCCGTGCTCGAGGGCGTAGGCGTACGCGGCGCGCGCGTCCGGGACCTCGATGGCCAGGTCGACGACGCCGTCGCCGTGCTCGGCCACGTGCCGGGCGAGGAAGTGGCCCCAGTCGCTGGACGGCTTGATGACCGAGGTGAGGACGAAGCGGGCGGAGCCGTTCTCCAGGACGTACGCAGCGGTCTCGCGGCTGCCGTTCTCCGGTCCGGAGTAGGCGACCAGCTTCATGCCGAAGGCGGTGGAGTAGTAGTGCGCCGCCTGCTTGGCGTTGCCCACGGCGAAGACGACCGCGTCCATTCCCTTGACCGGGAAGGGGTCGGCCTGCCGGGCGGTGTCGGGAGTGTGGTGTGTGGTCTGCGTCATAGCCGCAGGGTCTCCCCGCTCGGCAAGGTGCGCAATAGTTTGCGTTTCTGCTGGGCAATCTGTTCAGCAATACGGCCGTAGCACCGGCCTATCTGTACAGGATGACTACTTCGGGAGGCTGCTGTGGCGATCGATCATCTGGACGGCCGGATCATCCTGCTGCTGGCCCGGGAGCCGCGGATCGGGGTGCTGGAGATGTCCCGGCGGCTGGGGGTGGCCCGGGGCACGGCGCAGGCCCGGCTGGACCGGCTTCAGTCGAACGGAGTCATTCGCGGCTTCGGTCCGGAGGTGGATCCGGCGGCGCTCGGCTACCCGGTCACGGCGTTCGCGACGCTCCAGATCCGGCAGGGCCAAGGAGCCGACGTACGGGCCCACTTGGCGACCGTGCCGGAGGTGCTGGAGCTGCACACCACCACCGGCAGCGGGGACATGCTGTGCCGGCTGGTGGCCCGCTCGAACGCCGATCTCCAGCGTGTGATCGACCGGGTCGTCGGTTTTGATGGCATCGTCCGGGCCTCCACGGCGATCGTCATGGAGAACCCCGTTCCGCCGCGGATCATCCCGCTGGTGGAGCAGGCCGCGGAGGAGACCTGAGTCGTGGGGTGAGCGCGTGAACTTCTGGGAGTATCTGGGCAACCGGCACCAGCAGCTGCTCACGGACGCCTACCAGCACGCGAGCGTCGTCTTCCAGTGCATGGTCGTGGCGACCGTGATCGGGGTGCTGATCGCCGTCGTCACCTACAGCGGCGAGTGGTCCGGGAACCTCGCGACCACGACCACCGCCACCATCCTGACCGTCCCGGCGCTGGCCCTGATCGGTCTGCTCATCCCGATCGTGGGTCTCGGCGTACCGCCCACGGTGATCGCCCTGACGCTGTACGGGCTGCTGCCGGTCGTCCGCAACGCGATCGTCGGCCTGCGCGGGGTCGACCCGTCACTGGTGGACGCGGCCACGGGCATCGGGATGTCCCGGTCGGCCCGGCTGCTGCGGATCGAGCTGCCGCTGGCCTGGCCGCCGATCCTGACCGGGATCCGGGTCTCCACCCAGATGCTGATGGGCATCGCGGCCATCGCCGCCTACGCCTCCGGCCCCGGCCTCGGCAACGTCATCTTCCGCGGCCTCGCCTCGCTGGGCAGCGCGAACGCGCTCAACCAGGTCCTCGCGGGCACGCTCGGCATCATCGTCCTGGCGCTGCTGTTCGACGCCGCGTACGTCCTGATCGGACGGCTGACCATTCCCAGGGGGATCCGTGCCTGAGTCCGGCGACCACGGTGCCTCCATCGAGCTGGAGAGCCTGACCAAGCGGTTTCCCGGCGGCGCGCAGCCCGCCGTGGACAACGTGAGCATGCAGATCAAGGCGGGCGAGGTCGTCGTCTTCGTCGGCCCCTCGGGCTGCGGTAAGTCGACCACGCTCAAGATGATCAACAGGTTGATCGAGCCGACCGGCGGCCGGATCCGCATCAACGGTGAGGACGTCACCGACATGGACCCGGTCAAGCTGCGCCGCAAGGTCGGCTACGCGATCCAGTCGGCCGGCCTCTTCCCGCACATGACGGTCGCGCAGAACATCGCCCTCGTGCCGAAGATGATCGGCTGGCCGAAAACCCGGATCAAGGAGCGGACCGAGGAACTCCTCGACCTCGTCGGCCTCGACCCCGGCGAGTTCCACGGCCGCTATCCGCGCCAGCTCTCGGGCGGTCAGCAGCAGCGCGTGGGCGTGGCGCGGGCCCTCGCCGCCGACCCCCCGGTGCTGCTGATGGACGAGCCCTTCGGGGCGGTGGACCCGATCACCCGGGACCATCTCCAGGACGAGCTGATCCGGCTGCAGCACGAGCTGCACAAGACGATCGTCTTCGTCACCCACGACTTCGACGAGGCGATCAAGATCGGCGACCGGATCGCCGTCCTGCGCGAGCGGTCCCACATCGCGCAGTTCGACACCCCGGAGGCCATCCTCACCAACCCGGCGGACGACTTCGTGTCCGGGTTCGTCGGCGCCGGGGCGGCGCTGAAGCGGCTGAACCTGACCCGCGTACGGGACGTGGAGATCACCGACTATCCGACCGTCACGATCGACGACCCGCTGCAGCAGATCTTCAACCGGCTGCGGACCGGCGGCACCAACGAGGTCCTGCTGCTCGACCGGCGCGGCCGCCCTTACAAGTGGCTGAGGCGCGGCGACCTGATGCGGGCCCGGGGCTCGCTGGCCCGGGCCGGGACACTGGTGCACGACACGGTCACCCGGGACGCGACCCTGCGGGACGCGCTGGAGGCGGTGCTCACCGACAACGCGGGGCGGGTGGCGGTGACCGGGCGGCGCGGCGAGTACACGGGCGTCGTCGACATGGAGACCCTCATCAACTCCGTGCACGAGATGCTGGAGGCCGACCGGCTCGACGCGATGGAGCACCAGCACGAGCTGGAGTCGCTGCGGGCCTCGCAGACGCACGCGGAGCAGGAGGGCGGCGACGTCGCGGGCGTGGTCGGCCTCGGCGGGGAGCGGAAGGCGTGACCGCGCCCGAGGTGCAGGACGTTCCGTCCGAGCCGGCGGCCGAGGAGAAGGCCGAGGCGCCCCGGACGCCCCCGGCTCCCCGGCCCGCACGCATCACCTGGCAGAAACTGACCGTCCTGCCCCTCGCCCTGGTGGCCGTGCTGCTCGCCACCTGGCTCTGGTTCCTGCAGGCCGACCTGGACGCGCTCTCCCGGAACGCCCTGTCGGGCGGCCAGGTCTCGAAGGCCCTGTGGCAGCACATCCAGCTGACCGTGATCTCCACGTTCTTCGTGCTGATCATCGCGATCCCGCTGGGCATCCTGCTGACCCGTGGGGCGTTCAGCAGGGCCACCCCGGTGGCGATGGCGTTCGCCAACATGGGCCAGGCGACCCCGGCGATCGGCCTGCTGGCGCTCCTCGTCATCTGGCTGGGCATCGGCCGCAGGGCCGCCCTGATCGGCATGATCATCTACGCCATCCTGCCCGTGCTGTCGAACACGATCACCGGCCTGAAGGCGAACGACCCGACCCTGCTGGAGGCGGCGCGCGGCATCGGCATGTCCCCGCTGGGCGTGCTGCGCCGGATCGAACTGCCACTGGCCGTCCCGCTGATCCTCGCGGGTGTCCGTACGGCCCTGGTCCTGAACGTCGGCACGGCGACCCTGGCGGTCTTCGGCGGGGGCGGCGGCCTCGGCGTACTGATCACGACCGGCATCACCAACCAGCGGATGCCCGTGCTGGTGCTGGGCTCGATCCTCACCGTCGTGCTGGCACTGCTGGTGGACTGGCTGGCGTCGATCGCGGAGTTGCTGCTGCGGCCGCGGGGGTTGCAGTCGTGAGGGGGCGTGGGTGGCTGGGGGCGGCGGGGCTGCTGACGGCGGTGTCCGGCTGCGGCCTGACCAGCGGCTCCCCCATGACCGATGACGTGAAGCCGGGCTCGATCGGCCGGGGTGAGCCGCTGAAGGGCGCACATCTGACGGTGACGTCGAAGTCGTTCACCGAGCAGCTGATCCTCGGCTCGATCATGGGCATCGCGTTCGAGGCGGCCGGCGCCGAGGTGATCGACCGCACCGGCATCCAGGGCTCCATCGGCAGCCGCGAGGCCGTCCGGAAGGGCGACGCGGACGCCGGGTACGAGTACACGGGCACGGCCTGGATCACGTACCTGGGCAACAGCAAGCCCATCCCCGACCCGCGCGAGCAGTGGGAGGCGGTGCGCAAGGACGACGCCCGCAACGGGGTGACCTGGCTGCAGCCGGCGGAACTCAACAACACGTACGCGCTGGCGATGAACCAGGAGAACGCGAAGAAGTACGGCACCAAGACCCTGTCGGACGTGGCGAAACTGGCGAAGTCCGACCCCGGCGCGGCGTCGCTGTGCGTGGAGGTCGAGTTCGCCAACCGGGCGGACGGGCTGCCGGGCATGCAGAGGGCGTACGGCATGAACGTACCGGCCCGGGACATCACGCAGATGGACACCGGGATCATCTACACCCAGGCGGCGAAGGGGAGTTGCACCTACGGGGAGGTGTACACGACCGACGGGCGCATCAACTCGATGAACCTCGCCGTGATGGACGACGACAAGAAGTTCTTCCCCAACTACAACGCCGCCCCGATGATCAACACGAAGACGTTGAAGGAGTGGCCGGCGATCGCCGATGTCCTCGACCCGGTGACGGCGAAGCTGGACAACGCGGTGGCGCGGAAGCTGAACGCGAAGGTGGATGTGGACGGGGAGGATCCGCATCAGGTGGCGTTGGACTGGATAGTGGGGGAGGGGTTCGTCGAAGAGGGGTAGTCGACGGAGTTACAAAGAAACCCTTGCAAGGATTCCTTTGCAAGGATACCTTTGCATCGTGACCGAAGCCCAGAACCCCCGAGTACGGCAACTCGACGCCCGATCCCTGCGCGGACTCGCCCACCCCCTGCGGATGCAGCTGCTGGACGCCCTGCGCTTCGGCGGCCCGGCCACCGCCTCGCAGTTGGCCGAGAAGCTGGGCGAGTCCAGCGGCGCCACCAGCTACCACCTGCGCCAACTCGCGGAGTACGGCTTCGTCGAGGACGCCCCCGAGCGGGGCAAGGGCCGCGAGCGGTGGTGGCAGGCAGTCCACCTGGGCCTCCGCTTCGACGACGCCCTGCTCAACGACTCGGACCCGGCCGTACGCGGCGCGGCGGACATGTACCTCCACGAGATCGCCACCACGCAGACCCGGGAGCTGTCGACGTGGCTGGGCAACCGCGACTCATGGCCCGAGGAGTGGAGCCGCGCCTGGGACATGAGCAGCGACACACTGCGGCTGACGCCCGAACTGACGCGGGAGCTCGTCGAGAAGATGCACGCGCTGGTCGAGTCCTACCGCGACCGCGCGACCACCGAGGACGCCCCCGAGGCCGAGCAGGTCCGCTTCCACACCCACGCTTTCCCGATCAGGACGGACTGAGATGCACCCCGACATCCACCTCACCCTGCACCACGCCCGCGCCACCGAACTCCGTGCCGAGACCGGAGCCCCGGGCCCCGTCAGGGCCGGACGCGCTCACAACCTCCGTACCCGCCTCGGCTGGACCCTCATAGAGGTCGGGTTAAGACTCGCCACCCGTCCGGGGACAGCAGCCGCCGCCCACTAGCAGCTCGGCACGGACCCCTTGCCCGTCTCCAGGGCCACCAGGGAACTCACCGTGCTCTTCAGCGTGGTCACCGGAATCAGCCGAAGCCCCTTCGGCAGCTCGGCCCGCGCATCCCCGCACTCCGCCTTCGGGACCAGGAACACGCTCGCGCCGTCACGCCGCGCGGCCTGCGTCTTGAGGGCGACACCCCCCACCGCACCGACCGTGCCGTCCGCGGCGATCGTGCCCGTACCGGCGATGACACGGCCCCCCGTGAGATCCCCGTCACTGCCGTCGCCGTCGAGCTTGTCGATGATCCCCAGGGAGAACAGCAGCCCGGCGCTGGGCCCGCCCACGTCGGCGAGCTTCAGGCTCACCTTGACGTCCTTGGCGTTCAGGCCGAGGTAGCCCAGCGCGGCCTGCGTCGCCGCGTTCTGGGACTCCTTCATCTGCTCCTCGTTGTGCCGCTCGATCTCCTTGACGCTGTCCCCGTTCGGATAGACGGCGTCGCGCGGCATGACCGCCTGGTCGGTGCGGAACCAGCTGTCGATGACGTCGGGGAGCGAGACGCGGGTGTCCGGGGAGGTCGCCTCGATGGTCGTCATGCGCAGTTGCCCGCGGGTGTCCCGGGCCGGTGCGCCCGAGATGGTGATCACCTCGGCGCCCTTGTTCTCTCCGAGCACGTTCGCCGTCATCCCCGGCTGCGCCACCGAGAACGGCAGCGGCGCGAACACCGCCGTGGCGAGCAGGGCGGCGACGGGCAGGGCACAGACGGCGATGGCCCGGGGGCGAGAAAGACGAGAGAACACGGGATCAATCTAACTCGGGGGTGGGATCCGGCCCGGATCAGGTCGTCCGGACCCTGCCCGGGGACACGGCAGAGGTCAGCGCAACGCCTCGGCGACCTCCCGCGCCGCCTCGACGACCCGCTCCCCCACCCGCTCCGGCACCACGTCCGCCAGCATGACCACACCCACACTGCCCTCGACGCCCGTCACACCCAGCATCGGCGCCGCCGCCCCGCACGCGCCCGCCTCCAGCTCCCCGTGCGTGAGGATGTAGCCCGGGTCCGCCATCGGGTGCTGCCGGGCCGCGAGTATCGCCTTGCCGGCGGCGCCCCGGTCCAGGGGATGCCGGAACCCGGCGCGGTAGGCGACGTGATAGTCGGTCCAGGTCGGCTCCACCACGGCCACGGCGAGCGCGTCCGCCCCGTCGACCAGGGTCAGGTGGGCCGTGGCGCCGATGTCCTCGGCCAGCGACCGCAACGCCGGCATCGCGGCCTCCCGGACCAGCGGATGGACCTGCCGCCCCAGACCCAGCACGCCGAGCCCGACGCGGGCACGTCCGCCCAGGTCACGGCGTATGAGCGCGTGCTGTTCCAGCGTGGCGAGCAACCGGTACACGACAGTCCGGTTAACGCCCAGCCGGACGGACAGCTCGGTCACGGTCAGTCCGTGGTCCGTGTCGGCGAGCAGTTTGAGGACCCGCAGTCCCCGGTCGAGCGTCTGAGAGGTCTCCGCGGTCACGACGCCCACTCCTTAGTGGTGAGGTCGGCGGCCCTCTGGCGGCTGGTGCGTCACCGAGTCCCGTCGGCAACGCGCTTCAGAGGCCGCCGATCGGCCGGCGGCCCGGCCAGTCCGGACCGCGTCGCTTCACGGCTGCGCTCCGCGGCGGCGCTGCCACGGGGCGTGTGCGTAGCCGGACAGTAGCGAAGCAGGTTCGCTGAGCGGAAGGCTCCGTCCAGAATCCGGGCACAGCCCAGGGGCAACTGACCCCCTTTGCCCTCATACGCGCATCGGGAGCCTCCTGGCGCCCCACGGAGCACGCACGACACCCACCCATCCGGAACCTGGCGTGGCAAGACCGACGAGGGGCGTCACTTCATCCGGGTCGCCCACTCCTGCACCTTGGCGATCCGCTGCCGCAGCTGCCCCGCCGTCGCCTCCGCCGCCGGAGGCCCCCCGCACACACGCCGCAGCTCGGTGTGGATCACCCCGTGCGGCTTGCCGCTCTGGTGGACGTACGCGCCGACCAGCCCGTTGAGCTGCCGCCGCAGCTCCATCATCTCCTTGTGGGAGACCACCGGCCGCCGCTCGGCGGGCATTTCGAGCAGGTCGGCCTCCTCGTCCGGCTTCTTGCGGCTGTGCGCGATCTGCCGGGCCTGCCGCTTCTGGAGCAGCAGCTGAACCTGGTCGGGCTCCAGGAGACCCGGGATCCCGAGGTAGTCCTGCTCCTCCTCGCTGCCCGGGTGGGCCTGCATGCCGAATTCGGCACCGTTGTACATGACCCGGTCGAAGACGGCCTCGGACTCCAGCGCCTCGAAGGAGAACTGCTCCTGCTCGCCGGTGTCCTCGTCCTGCTCCCTGTTCGCCTCGTCCATCTCCTTCTCGGACTCGGCGTAGGGGTCCTCCTCACCCTGCTTCTTGGGCTTGTCGAGGACGTGGTCGCGCTCGCGCTCCATCTCGTTGGCGAAGGAGAGCAGGTCGGGCACGGTCGGCAGGAACACGGAGGCCGTCTCGCCGCGCCGCCGGGACCGCACGAAACGCCCGACGGCCTGAGCGAAGAAGAGGGGGGTCGAGATGGTGGTGGCGTACACCCCGACCGCGAGCCGCGGGACGTCGACGCCCTCGGACACCATGCGGACGGCGACCATCCACCGATCGGTGCTCGCACTGAAGTCGTCGATGTTCTTCGAGGCACCGGTGTCGTCGGAGAGCACGACTGTGGCCTTGCTGCCGGTGATCTCGCGGATCAGCTTGGCGTAGGCGCGGGCAGAGTCCTGGTCCGCGGCGATGACGAGCGCACCCGCGTCCGGGATGGCCTTCCGCACCTCGGTCAGCCGCTGGTCGGCGGCGCGCAGCACGGAGGGCATCCACTCGCCGCGCGGATCGAGGGCGGTACGCCAGGCCTGGCTGATGGCGTCCTTGGTCATCGGCTCGCCCAGCCGCGCCGCGATCTCGTCACCGGCCTTGGTACGCCAGCGCATGTTGCCGCTGTACGAGAGGAAGATGACGGGCCGCACGACGTTGTCGGCGAGCGCGTTGCCGTAGCCGTAGGTGTAGTCGGCGGCGGACCGCCTGATCCCGTCGTTGCCCTCCTCGTACGTCACGAAGGGGATGGGGTTGGTGTCGGACCGGAAGGGCGTACCCGTCAGGGCGAGCCGGCGGGTGGCAGGCTCGAAGGCCTCCAGACAGGCCTCGCCCCAGGACTTGCTGTCACCGGCGTGGTGGATCTCGTCGAGGATGACGAGCGTTTTGCGCTGCTCGACCCGGTTCCGGTGGAGCATGGGCCGCACACCGACACCGGCGTACGTCACGGCGACCCCGTGGTATTCCCTGCCGAGCGGCCCCGCGCTGTACTCGGGATCCAGCTTGATGCCGATCCGCGCGGCCGCCTCCGCCCACTGCTTCTTCAGGTGCTCGGTGGGCGCGACGACGGTGACCTGCTGGACGACGTGATGGTGCAGCATCCAGGACGCCAGCGTCAGCGCGAAGGTCGTCTTGCCTGCGCCGGGGGTGGCGACCGCCAGGAAGTCCCGCGGCTGCTCCTGGATGTACTTCTCCATCGCGCCCTCCTGCCAGGCGCGCAGCTTGCTGGCGGTACCCCAGGGGGCGCGGCCGGGGAACGCCGGGGACAGGTGGTGGGAATGCGCGGCGGAACTTGAGCTGGCGGTGGTAGTCACGGTCTCCGCTGGGGGTCGGGCGGCTCGGTCGAGAGAGCCTGACGGCTCGGCTACGTATGACAACCGGGCCACCCTACCGGCGCCCCACGGTCGTCAACGCGCGGACCCAGCCGGGTCAGCCATGGGTGGGATCGACGTCACAGCTCCCGCAAGCGGGTCGTCACCCAGGCCCCCACCAACGCCACTCCCGCCATCGGCAGGAACACCGCGGCGAAGGCGGCCGGATGCGAACCGGAAGCGTGCGCAGCCGTGTGGCTCACCGTGCCGCCCCCGAGGGCGGCGAACGCGGCGCCGCCGGCGGAGAGCAGAACGACGTTGGAGAGGCCGTCGGAGATCTGCAGGGCAGCGGAGTTGGAGCCGGCTTCCGCCGGGGCGGAGAGCTGGAGCAGGAGCACGCTCGTGGAGGAGATGACGAGCCCCATGCCCAGGCAGCCGAAGGCCCAGGCGACGGCCAGGGTCCAGACGGGCACGGAGTCGATCAGCACACTCGGCGCCGTGGCGATGGCCGCGGCCACCAGCAGCATCCCGACGGTCGTCAACCGCGCCCGGTACGCCTCGAACCGCGACCGCGACTGCACCCACGAGCCCAGCGCCCACGTCCCGCCGCCCGCGGCCAGAGAGAACCCGGCCAGTGTCGGACTGAGCCCGCGCTGGGTCACCAGCATCAGCGGCACGAACGACTCGGCGGCGATGAAGGACCCGGCTGCGACACCGCGCAGCAACACGACGGACGGCAGCCCGCGGGCAGCCCGGTACGTGCCCTTCGGCAACAGCCCGAGCACGGCAGGCACCAGCAGGGCCACGCCCACGGCGCCGGGCAGGAGGGAGAGGGGACGCAGGTCCTGGGCGGCGTACTGGAGCAGCCCCGCGCCGAGGGAGATGGCCAGGGCAAGACGAATACGCCGACGGTCGAAGGACTTCGAGGCCGACTCACCGACCGGACCGGCGGCCCGGCGCCGTATCTGCGGCAGCGCGAGCGCCAGCGGGAGGACGACGAGCGCCGGTATTCCGACGAACACCCATCGCCAGCCCAGCTGTTCCGTCACCGTGCCGGCGGCGAGCGGGCCGACGATCGACGGTACGACCCAGCTCGCCGCGAAGGCCGCCATGATCGCCGGCCGCAGCCGCTCCGGATAGGCCCGTCCGACGACGACGTACAGCGCGACGATCACCAGCCCACCGCCGAGCCCCTGGACGGCCCGCCCCAGGATGAACAGCCACATCACCCCGGCCGTCCCCGACAGCAGCAGCCCGGCCCCGAAGGAGGAGATACCGACGGCCAACGGTCCGAGGGGTCCACGCCGGTCGGACCACTGCCCGGCGAGCACCATCCCGAACAGACTCGTCGTGAAGTACCCGGAGAACGCGAACGCGTAGAGCGACACCCCGTCCAGCTCCCGCGCCGCGACGGGCATCGCCGTCCCCACGGCCGTCGCCTCGAAGGCGATCAGCAGCACGACGGAAACGATCCCGACGCTCAACGCCCGATAGGACCGCCCCAGCACGGTCTCCTCGGCCTCGGCGACCGAGGGGGCGGCGGTGGCGTCTACGACCTCTGGGTCACTCGGCTTGGGGACGGTCATGCCCGCCAGCGTAAGGTCCACAGGTCCCGTTGACCCCTGTCGCGAGACGGCCAACCACCCCGACCTTGGTCGTACGACCCTGGCCCGACACCCGCTCTGTGAACGCCGTATGGCAGTCCCGTTGCGGCACACCCGATGCCCTTGAGCACCGCTTCCCCGCCGACCTACTGTCAGGACATCGAGTGGGAACACGGCCGTGTGCCCGAGTGGTTCAGGGGCTCGCCTGCAAAGCGAGTTACGTGGGTTCGAATCCCGCCACGGCCTCCACAGCGTCAACCGGCGTCCGGAAGCGGCTCCCGGGCGGCTTCCTCGTCGGCCTTTCGCCATGCCCGGCGGGCGTTCTCCGCGCGTACGGCGTCCAGCCACCGCCAGAGGCCGATCTCCTCGAGTCCCAGACCGGGACAGGCGATCCGGTGCGGTACACGGCACACGGCTCCGGGCGTGGGCTCGTCTGCCCGGCTGTTCCAGGCCGTTCCGTTGGAGTCCATGTACCAGCGGTGCCAGGCGGGCACCATGTGTGCGGGGACCGGCATGTCCGGTTCGAGGAGGACATGCCGGCCGTAGTAGGTGATGCGCCGATCACCGACGAGCCCGCAGTTGGGGCAGACGGGTGGCGCGGGCGGCTCGGGCCCCGTGGCGCCTTCCATCGCGGCTTGGGCCCGGTCGGTCTTCTCCCATGGCTGCGGCACGCCCGGTGGCGCCTGCCGGTGTCCGTCGGGGTCGGGTAACGGGATGGTGCTCGGCTCGGCTGTATCCCCCATGAAGCGAGCATCAGGGGGTGTTCAGGACCGGGGTAGGGCGCAATCAGGGCGCAACGGGAGCAGTCGGGTGGGGCAAGGCTCAGGTCATCGCCCGCTTCGCCGCCCTGCGGTTGACCCTGACGCACGGGCAACCCCCGACCCTGATCCGCATGACTGCGACAGGCGACAGCACCACGCGGCACCTCACCGTTCGGCACGACGGCGTCACCATCCAGGTGTCCCGTGGCGGCCGGGGAAGACCCCTGATTCTGTGCCCGGGGCTGAACTGCACACAGGCCGACCTGCACGAGCTGATCGACCTGCTGCGGCGCGATCATGATGTCGTGGCCTTCGATCTCCGGGGGCACGGCCTCTCTTCCGCTGCCGAGCGGTACTCATTCGACGCGTTTCTGGGCGATCTCCGTGCCGTGATGACGGAACTCGACCTGCCGTCGGCGCCCCTGCTCGTGGGGTACTCCCTGGGCGCGGATCTGGCGGTGCACTACGCGGCCGAGTGTCATGACGGCGTCGCCGGGCTTGTGCTCATCGACGGGGCGAATCCGCTGCCCGAGCCGTTCGTCACCGACATCGACCTCGTGGAGTTCCGGGAGATGGCGCGGCACACAGTCGAGCGGAGCGAGGGCAGTGACCGTGCCCGTCAGGTGTTGCTCAGCGCCGAGGAGGTCTTCGAGCTTGGTCTTGAGATGGATGTGGTTCGGGCCGGGATTCTCGAGCGGTACCGGAAGGTTGATGGAGCTGTGCACATGATCATGTCCAGCGCGATCGCCGGCCGCGGCGGCGCGGGGCGTGCGCCACGGCACAACCGGCTCTGGCGGGACGGCGTCGAACGGCTCGTCCGACAGCGGGCGGACGTCTCCGTCTCCTGGCTCGACGCCGACCACCGGCTGGTCTTCACCCACGCACCGGACATCGCCGAGATCATCCGGAGCGCGCACCAGCCGGGCAGCCGGCCGGCCTCCTGAGCCAGACTGGGCCCATGCTGACCATCGGCGAGCTCGCGGCCTACGCCGGAGTGACCGTGCGCGCCGTGCGGCACTATCACGCCAAGGGACTGCTGCCGGAGCCCGAGCGGGATCACTCCGGCTATCGGCGGTACGACGCCGAGGCCGTGGTGGAGCTGATCAGGATCCGGACTCTCGCCGAGGCCGGGGTTCCGCTGGCGCGCGTGCGGGAGTTGCTCCAGGCCGGCGAGGAGGAGTTCGCCTCGGCCGTCGCGGACATCGACGGGCGGCTGGAAACGGAGATCAGGGAGCGGCAGCGGCACCGCGCGCGGATCGCCCGCCTCGCCTCAGGAGACAGTCTGGCGCTGCCTCCTGAGGTGGTCGGGTTTCTCGACCGGCTGCGGGCGCTCGGCGTGGACGAGCGGATCGTCCAAGCCGAGCGCGACGGCTGGATCCCGCTGGTCGCGCGCTCACCCGAGCGGGTGCGGGAGTGGATCGCACGCAAGCGGGAGCAGATCGCCGATCAGGAGTTCGTCGACTTCTACTTGGACTTGAGCGCGGCTCTCGGGTGGAGCGACAACGATCCGCGGCTGGTCGAACTGGCCGACCGGGTGGCCGCCTACGTCACGAGGCTGGCCGAGGAGCGGGGCGAGGGATACATCGGCGACCCGGGCGGCATCGAGCCGGCGCTCGCCGAGTTGATGGACGCGTTCGTCTTCGACACAGTGCCGTCCGCCCGTCGGCTCATAGAGCTGCTGAAGCAGCGGGGCTGGGCCGGCTGGACCACACTCCAGCGCGTGAACCCGCCCCCTACAGCACCCCACCCGCCTCGTCCCGAAACACATCCGTCCAGTAATGCCGCCCCGACCTCCCCGCCATGACCCCCGTAGGGTCGACCGCCGAGAGCACCTGGAGCATCGTCATGGCCAGCTGGTCGTATGTGTCGGTCGTCAGCTCATGGTCCGACTGGGAGTCGATGGCGCGCTCGCGGTGCAGGAGCCAGAGGGTGAAGGCGAGGGTCGAGACGTCCGTGTTCAGCGGGTACAGCGTCGCCTCGGGCTCGCTCCAGTTCAGGACCGCGCCCGTCTCGCCGTCGACGACCAGGCTGTTGTCGTCGACCAGGCAGCCGATCCGTATCAAGTGGTCGGCACGGGAGGGGAGTCGCGTCGGGCGGTCCGCGTCGGCGTAGTACTCGGCCAGCGTCGCCAGCGGTACGTCCGTGTCCAGGGAGAAGACATGGGCGTCCTCGGGCAGGCCCACCTCGCGGAGGAAACGGCGGGTCGGCTCGTGGGTGAGTGTCGCGGGGAAGTCGACGTCCTCGAAGCGGGCCACCTTGCCGGGGCCGAACTCCTGGTCCAGCAGGCGGTGCGGGAGGTCCAGGGAGAGGCCGGATGCGCCGCCGCGCCCCGCCACGAGGGAGAGCGGGCGGATGAGGGCCGCCATCTTCCAGAAGGGGGCAGGCTCGCCGTCCGTGCCGTCCCGGAACACCGCCAGGAGGTGCTGGGACGCCTGTGCCACCGCCTTCGGGCCGTAGCGGCCAGCGTAGGAGGCGAACTGACCGCGCAGGCCCGCCAGTTCGTCCGTCGCCTCCGCGAACCGCACCAGGGTCCGCAGCGAGGGGGCCAGGGGGCGGCGGTCCATCAGGTCGGGGCGGTCGTGCAGGAAGGACGTCGTCGAGATCTCGCCCGTCGCGCCGTCCAGCAGGACCGACTCCGTCTCAAGGCCTCCGGGGCCCAGCAGTCCGCCTATCACCAACTGCTCGCGCAGCTCAGCCGACAGCCGGTCCGCCGGATCGCCCGTCGAGTCCGCCACCGTGCGCAAGCCCTCCCGGCGCAGCTCCGCGAAGCTCAGCACGCCGTTCTCGAAGGGCAGTCCGGGGCCGGTCAGCCAGTGCCGCGTCGACGCGTGCGTCACCCACGGGTCCAGCTCGGACTCGGTCAGGGTGATCACCGCGGAACCGGCGTCGGTCATACTCATGGGCTCCCCCGCATGTGCTTGCTCACCGTCCCCATGGCGGAGCACGGCAGACCGCCCGGCCAGGCCCGGCAGCCGTCCCCCACTGCCCAGAACAGTACGCCCCACCACTGACAACGCCCCGGAACAGCGACGCGCCCGTCGACTCACGTCCAGCGGCTACGCCTCCACCTCACCAGACGCTCAGACGACCCTCGCGCGTTCCCTTCCCGCCGGAATCGCCTCCACTGACCACTGCAGGAAGCGCGAGTCAGGACCGTTCCGTGACCACCGCGGCCTGTGGACGGATCGGCAGCCGGTTCACGGGGCGGCCCGTGGCGGCCCGTACGGCGGACGCGACGGCCGCCGGGGACGTCACCACCGGCACCGCGCTGACCGCCTTCGCGCCGAAGGGCGCGACCACGTCCCGTTCCTCGACCAGCCGGACGATGCGGATGTCCGGCGCGTCGAGGGCCGTCGGGAGGGCGTAACCGGTCAGGTCCGGGTGGCGGATCAGGCCGCGCGGGGTGCGCAGGTTCTCGGTCAGCGCGATGCCCACGCCCTGGGTCACACCCGCCTCGATGCGGGCGGCCAGCTGGGCCGGGTTCAGGACCCGCCCCACGTCCTGGGCGACGGCCAGTTCCACGACCCGTACGGAACCGATCTCGATGTCGACGTCCACCACCGCGCGGATCGCGCAGAAGGACATGCCCACGAAGGCGTCGCCCTGGCCGGCCTCGTTCAGCGGCTCGGTCGGGTGCGGGCGGCACTGGGCGGTGGCCCACAGTTCCTTGCCGTCCAGCGCCTCGGTGACGGTCGTCGAGAGGACTCCGTCGTACGACGTGATCTTGCCGTCGTTGATCTGGAGCAGCTCCGTGGACATGCCGAACTTGTGGGCGAGCGGCTGGAGGAGCTGCGTACGGACCATTTTGGCCGCGCGCTCTACCGCGCCGCCCGACACCCAGGTGTGCCGGCCGTGGCAGGCCGCGCCCGCCGTGGGCTGGTCGGTGTCGACCGGCGCCACGTGCACCTCGTCGACGCCGAGTGTCTCCTGGACGATCTGCCGGGCCAGGGTCGTGAAGCCCTGGCCGGTCTCGACGGCCGCGCACAGGACCGTCGCCACACCGTCGTGGACCTTCACGGTCGCCGTGGAGACCTCGTCCGCGCCCTCCGCGCCGAGCATGTGCACCATGCCCACGCCGTAGCCCACGCCCCGGCGCACCGCGCCAGGTTCGCCCGCGCCCTCGGGGCCGCCGGGCAGCAGCCACTCGTCCTCGGGCGTGTCCTTGGGCAGCGGCGGCAGCGGGAAGTCCCGTACGGCCTGGAGCAGTTCGGCGACCGGGGCCGGGCACGTCACCGTCTGGCCGGTCGGGAGTACATCGCCGGTGGCCATGGCGTTGCGCAGCCGCACCTCGGCCGGGTCGATGCCGAGCTTCTTGGCGATCTTGTCCATCTGCGCCTCGTAGGCGGCGCAGACCTGCATGGCCCCTTCGCCGCGTACGTGGCCCGACGGAGGGTTGTTGGTGCGTACGGCCCAGCCCTCGATGAACGCGTTCGGGACGACGTACGGGCCGCAGGCGAAGCCCACGGCGGCGGCGAGGGCCTCGGCGGAGCTGTCGGCGTAGGCGCCCGCGTCGAGCAGGATCTGCGCCTCGACCTTCACGAGTGCGCCCTCGGCGTCCGCGTGGTGGCGGTAGCGCAGGAGGGTGGGATGCCGGTGGGCGTGGCCGAGGAACGACTCCTCGCGCGTGGCCGTGAGCTTCACCGGGCAGCCGGTCCGCAGCGCCAGCAGGCCGAGCGGGAGCTGGAAGCCCTGGTCCTCGCGGTCGGCCGTGGCGCCGGGGACGCCGGTGACGACGACCTTGACGCGCTCCGGCTCCAGGCCGAAGGCGGCGGCGGCCGCGTCGCGGTCGGCGTGCGGGTCGGTGGAGGCGAGGTACAGCTCCACGCCGCCGTCCGGGCGCGGTACTGCCAGGCCCGCCTCGGCGCCGATGGGCGCGGGGTCCTGGCGGCCGATGCGGTACAGGCCCTCGACGACGATCTCCCCGGCCGCGTCCGGGTCGCCGTGGTGCAGCGGAATGTGCCGGATCAGGTTGCCGTCGGGGTGCAGGGGCTCGGCCTCGAAGGCCTGCTCCGGGTCGGTCACCGGGTCGAGCGCCTCGTACTCGACGATGACGGCGGCGGCGGCCATGCGCGCGGTGTCCGGGTGGTCGGCGGCGACGGCGGCGATGGGCTCGCCGTGGTGGCGTACGACCTCGGAGGCGAAGACCGGGCGGTCGGCCGTGCCGCGGCCGTGGAACGGGCTGCCGGGGATGTCCTCGTGGGTGACGACGGCGCGTACGCCGGGCATCTCGCGGGCGTGGGAGGTGTCGATCGACACGATGCGCGCGTGCGGGTGCGGTGAGCGCAGCACGGCCGCCCACAGCAGTCCCTCGGCCCACAGGTCGGCGGCGTACGGGAAGGTGCCTTCCGTCTTGGCACGGGCGTCCGCGGCCGGGAGGGAGACGCCCAGGCCGTGCGGCAGCGGTTCGGGGGCGGGGGCGGCCTCCGCGGCCTGCGCGGTGGCTGCTTCGTTGGTCACGCGGGGCCTCCGTCCTGGCCGTAGGGCTGGTCGTGCGGGTCCGGGGAATGCGGGTCCGGGGAATG
The DNA here is from genome assembly GCF_036014075.1 of Streptomyces violaceus. Lineage (NCBI taxonomy): Bacteria > Bacillati > Actinomycetota > Actinomycetes > Kitasatosporales > Streptomycetaceae > Streptomyces > Streptomyces violaceus. The sequence goes on along the minus strand of NZ_CP107911.1, from coordinate 5,533,974 downwards.
CGGGCCCGGGGAATGGGGGCCCGGGGAATGCGCGTCCTGGGCGTGCGCGTCCGGGGGCGATCCGAAGGCCGACGGGTGGACGCCGCCGGCGCCCGGGCCCGCCTGGCGCGGGATACGGGCCTCGTCGGTGTCGCCCGCGGCGGGCGCGGCGTGTGTCTCGCGTTCGGCGACGACGTCCTTCACGGCGTCGACCACGCCCCGGTAACCGGAGCAGCGGCACAGGTTGCCGCAGAGCGCCTGGCGGGTCTCCAGCTCGGTTGGCGCCGGGTTGCCTTCCAGGAGGTCGTGCAAGGTCATCGCCATGCCCGGTACGCAGAAGCCGCACTGCACGGCGCCGCAGCGCGCGAGCGCCCGCTGTACGTCCGAGGGCTGTCCGTCCTCGGCCAGGCCCTCGACGGTGCGGACCTCGCTGCCGGCGGCGGTCACGGCCGGGACCAGGCAGGACGCGACGAGCCGCCCGTCGACCTGGACGTTGCACGCCCCGCACTCGCCCTGCGAGCAGCCGTCCTTGGCTCCGGCCAGCCCGAGCCGCTCGCGCAGCACGTACAGCAGGGACTCGCCGATCCACGCGTCGGTGACGGGGCGGTCGGCGCCGTTGACGCGCAGGACGAAGGAAGCGAGGGGGTGTTCCTCCTGCGGGAGGGTGGGTGCGTCCTGGGGTACGGAGGCCGCGTCGTCCGGTGTGCCGGAGGGGTCCTGCGGTGCCGGGTCGTCCGGGGACTCGCTGTCGGCGGCCTCCGGTCCGGCGTCCGTGTCCGCGTCCGCCATGGCGGGGAGAGGCGCGGCGACGGGCTCGGCGGGGCTGTCAGCGCCCTCTGCGGCGTCCGGGGCGTCCTCGGCGGGCCCGTCGGCCTCACCGGCCCCAGGAGTGGCCTGTGATGCCTCCTGGAAGGCCTCCTGCACGGACTCAGGGGACTCGGCGGGTTCGGCGTGTGCCTCGTACGGCTGGGCGGGCGCGGAGGGCGCGGGGTACTCGTCCGGGTGCCCGGCGGGGTCGGACGGTTCCGGTGCGTGGCCGGGTGCGCCCGACGGCTCCGCTGCGTGATCGGCGCCGTGCTCGACTCCGTGATCGGCGTCGTGCTCGACTCCGTGATCGCCTCGATGATCGGCGAAGCCGGAGGGCTCCGATCCGTGGTCGTCGAAGCCGGACGGCTCCGGCGCATGACCGAGCCCTCCGGGCTGAGGTGCGTGGCCGCTGCCCGGCGTCTGGTGCGTCGGGTCCGTCTCCTGCGGCAGGGGTCCGGCAGGCGCCTGCTCCGGGGCGTGTGCGCTCTGGTCCGGTGCGTATGCGGAGGGCGGTCCGGCGAGCCTCTGCTGCCCGTGCCCGTGACTCTGCTCGTGTTCCTGCGGGTAGCCCGGCCCGGCCTGTTCCTGCCCCGGCGCGTCCTGTGGGGCCTGCCGCCCCCACGGTTCGCCCGCCGCCTGTGTCGCCCACGGCGCGGGCGCGCCGCCCGGGAGCGTGGCCGGCGCGTTGCCGCCCCACTGCTCGACCAAGGAGGACGTGGTGAACTCGCCCGACTCGTCCGGAAGGTCGCCCCCGGCGACGGGGATGGACCACTGTCCGGTCACGTCATGGCCGGGCGCGGGCTCAGCCGCCGCGGCCTCCTCGAAGTTCCACTGCCCGGTGGCTCCCGGGTTGTACGTGAACCGGTCGTCCCCGCCGCGCTGCCCCGCCCCGGAGTCGGATCCGTACGGCGTGCCGGAGCCGTAGGGCGCGTCGGAGCCGTACGGCTGCTCACCGACCTCGTGGCCCTGCTGCTGGTGCGCCGCGTACGGGTCGTGCGGGTCGTGCCACTGGGCGCCGTCGACGGGCGCGCCGGGCGCCGGCCACGCGCCCGTGGCAGCGGGGTCGGTGCCGGCGGTCGCGGCGGGGTCGACCGTTATCTGCGGCGGTACGTAGCCGTGGCCGGGCGCGGCGAGGGGGCTGTCGGCGGCCAGCAGGGCGTCGACGCCCCCCTCGGGGAGTTCGACGAAGGCGGTCGCGCCGTCGTCGTACTCGCCCTGGGGCAGCGGGTCCCAGCGGCTGCCGCCCCGGGGCGTGCCCTGTCCGTGCTGGTCGTCGGTCACGACAGCGCCCTCCCCAGTGCTCGTCGGGCCAGCGCGGCGACGGTGCGCCGCAGGTGCAGTACGGCGGGCGGAAGCTGCGGTACGGAGCCGTCCTCGGCCGGCGCCGCGTCGGGGATGCAGGCCGCGGCGACGTACTCCCCGAAGGCGTTCAGCGCCTCCGGCACGATCGCGCGGTTGTTGTCCCAGTCGATGAGCCGCCCGACCCACTCCTCGGCCTGCAGGGGCCGTAGCGCCATCGGCGCTATGGCGCCCACCGCGCAGCGCACACCCCGGCGCGCGGGGTCCAGGACCAGGGCCACGGACGCCACCGCGCGTCCGGGGCCGGTACGGCCGGTCGCCTTCAGGAAGACCTGCGGGGCGTGCAGCAGCGGCACGCGCACGTAGCCGATGAGTTCGCCGGCGCGCAGCATGTCCATCCCGGCCAGCAGGTGCGACACGGGGATCTCCCGGCGGGCTCCGCCCGGGCCCGCGATGATCAGTGTCGCCTCCAGGGCGGCCAGGACAGGCAGCGCGTCACCGGTGGGGGCGGCCGAGGCGATGTTGCCGCCCAGGGTGCCCGCGTTGCGGATGTGCGGCGGGCCCGCGGCGCGTGCGGCGGCGGCGAGCGCCGGGATCAGGGCCGCGAAGTCGGGGCGTCCCATGCGCGCGTGGGTGAGGCCCGCGCCGAGCAGCGCGTGACCGTCCTGGTACTGCCAGCCGCGGATCTCGCTGATCCGGCCGAGTCCCACCAGCGCGGCGGGCCTGAGCTGCCCGGAGTTGACGGAGGCCATCAGGTCGGTGCCGCCCGCGACGGGCACGGCGGCGGGCACGGCGGTGAGTGCCGCGACGGCCTCGTCCAGCGTCGTGGGCAGCGTGACGGCCTGCGCCGCCTGCGGTGCGTGCGTGGTCAAACCGGCTGCCCCTTCCCGCTGCCCCACCTGGTCCCACCTGTGCTGCCGTACGGTACGTGCTGACAGGGCGGACGTGGCAACTCTGGCACATCTTGGCGAGAGCCGAAGACACGGGTCCGCTAGGAGGCATTCGCCCACCTCATCGGGGAGATGGTCCGTTTTCGCACGGGTTCACCAGTGCATGCCGATTGGCACTTTCGGTGACCCTTGTGCGCATTTTCCGTGGCCTGTTCGAGCTGTTCGGTAGCCGCGAGCAGGTACTACCGGTGGGGCGGCGGACCGTCGATCGGGCGCCCCAGCACTCCGGGGCGCTGCTGCCAGGGCAGTGGTCCGGCGGGGGGCCGGTAGGCGACACCCAGGGCGTCGAGTCGCCGGTAGTGGGCCGTCATCCGGTGCTCGAAGCCTGCGAAGTCCCGTTTCTCCGGGGCAGGCAGGGCGCTCCAGGCGACCTCGGCGAAGGCCGCGAGGCGGGGGAAGGCCTGATAGTCCACGCGCGCCTGGTCCTCCATCACCTCGGTCCACAGGTTGGCCTGGGTGCCCAGCACGTGCCCGGCCTCCTCGGGAGTCAACTCCGGTGGAACGGGCTCGAACCGGTAGACGTCCTCCAGGGTGCGCACCCACCCGATCGGTACCGGCTCCTCGGGGTCCGGGGCCTGACGGTGGTCCAGGTACACCTGCTGCTCGGGGCACATGACGACGTCGTGGCCGGCCCGGGCGGCGGCGATGCCTCCGGCGTAGCCGCGCCAGGAGGAGACGGCGGCGCCCTCGGCGAGCCCGCCCTCCAGGATCTCGTCCCAGCCGATCAGTCGGCGCCCGCGCGCGGAGAGCCACGCGTCGAAGTGCCCGATGAACCAGGACTGGAGCTCGTCCTCGTCCGCGAGCCCAAGTGCCCTGATGCGTGCCTGGGCGGTCGCCGACCGCCGCCACTGGTCCTTGGGGCATTCGTCGCCGCCGATGTGGACGAACTCCGACGGGAACAGCTCGAGGACTTCCTCGAAGACGCCCTCGTAGAAGCGCAGGGTGTTGTCAGTGGGGGCGAGTACGTTCGGGTTGATTCCCCAGGTGTCCCAGACGGAGAGGCTGTTGGTGGCGATGACGTCGATGTTGCCGAGTTCCGGGTACGCGGCGATGGCGGCCTGCGAGTGGCCGGGTACGTCGATTTCGGGGACGACGGTGATATGCCGCTCGGCGGCGTAGGCGACGATCTCCCGGATGTCGTCCCGGGTGTAGTAGCCGCCGTGCGGCTTCTCCTCCCACAGCGGCGAGGCGCGGTGGCCGGTTTTCGTACGGGCCCGCCAGGAGCCGATCTCCGTCAGCCGGGGATGCCGCTCGATCTCGATGCGCCAGCCCTGGTCGTCCGTCAGATGGAAGTGGAAGACGTTGAGTTTGTGCGCCGCCATCAGATCGAGGTAACGCAGGACGCCTTCCTTGGGCATGAAGTGCCGGGCGACGTCGAGCATCAGGCCGCGCCAGCGGAATCGGGGCGCGTCCTCGATCGTGAGGTGCGGCACGGCCCAGACGCGGTCGCGGCTGAGCGGGGCCCTGCGGTACGCGTCGGGGCCGAGGAGCTGCCGCAGCGTCTGCGCGCCCCAGAAGACACCGGCCGGGCCGCCGCCCTCGATGAGGATGCCGCTGAAGTCGCTGACGAGGCGGTACTCCTCGGGACCGAGTTCGGGGTCGAGCCGTAGCCCGATGCCGTCGCCGCCGGCGTCGTCGAGTTCCCGCCCCTCGTGGAGCGGCAGGCCGGTGGCCTGCCGGAGGGCGGTGCGCAGCCAGTGGCCGGTGCCCTCCGTCCCGGTGCCGGCGGAGAGGCCGGAGCGCGCCGTCAGCCGCACCTCGCCGGAGCCGGTGGCGGTGACGGTGGCGGTGGCGATGTCGCGGGGTGCCGGAATCAGATCGGTCACGTCAGTCCTTCACCGCTCCGCCCAGTCCGGAGACCAGGCGCCGCTGTACGAGTACGAAGAAGACCAGGACCGGGATCGTCATCACCGTGGAGGCGGCCATGACGCCGCCCCAGTCCGGGTCGTCGGGCTTGTAGAAGACCAGCAGCGCCATCGGCAGCGTCGACTGGGAAGTGTCACTGATGATGAACGACTTGGCGAAGAGGAAGTCGTTCCAGGCGGAGATGAAGGAAAACACGCTGGTGGCCACGAGGCCGGGCAGGACGAGGGGGAAAAGGATCTGCCAGAGGAATCGCGCCCGGCTCGCCCCGTCGATGTAGGCGGCCTCCTCCAGCGCCTCCGGAACGCCTTTCACGAACCCCCGCAGCATCCAGATCGCGAAGGGCAGCGAGAAGGCGATGTGGGGCAGGATCAGCGAGCCCAGCGTGTTCAGCTGGCCGAAGTCCCGCATGAGGAAGAAGAGGGGGATCGTGAGGGCTTCCACGGGCACCATCTGGGCCACCAGAAACATGATCAGCAGGGTGGTCCGGAGGCGGAAGCGGAATCGTGTCACGGCGGTCGCGGCGAGAAACGCGATCAGCGCGGAGGCGATCACGACACAGCTCGCGACGACGAGGCTGTTGAGGAAGTAACGGCCGAATTCCTGCTGCCCGAAGACGCGCCGGAAGGAATCCAGGGAGGGCGCGAGAGTCCACGGCCGGGGCTCGCTGGACTCGATCTCCCCGGCCGGTTTGAAGGCGCTGAGCACCATCCAGTAGAGGGGGAAGGCGACGACGACCGCGATCAGCAGGGCCGAGGCCTCGGCGGCCAGCCGCCCCGGGCGGCGCACACGGGCGCGTAGAAGATTCACCGGGTTCCTCCGAGGATGCCGGACGAATCACCGTCAGGGCGATTCGGCGTCCGCCTCGACGGCGGCTCGCTCGACCTCAAGGCGGTAGACGATCTCGGAGTTGAGGGACCTGCGAGCGGATCTGGCCTGAGCGGCCAGCCACTCGTGCAGGTCGACGGGCAGACGGAGGGTGATGCGCTTCTCTTCATCCATGACCTTAGAGTAGTGGATTTGCGAAGGCATTTGAGTGGCATAATGACACCATGGCGACACCGCAAAAGGCAGGGCGGGACACCGGGCTCGCCCGGTACACCTACCGCCTTCGCATGTCGTCGACCGCCCGCACGCTCCTGCTCGCCGAGTGGGACCGCTGCCGGTGGGCGTGGAACGAATGCGTCGGCAAGTCCCGCGTCGTGCACGCCCACAACGGCGCGCACCCCGACGACAAGCGGACGTGCGGCCCGGCCCAGCTCGACAAGATGCTGACCGAGGCCCGCGCCCGCACGCCATGGCTCCGTGACGGCGCGGCGGTGCCGCAGCAGCAGATCATCCGGGATTTCGCGAAGTCCCGTTCCAAGGCCCTGAAGGACATCGACAAACGCCTGCCCATGCGACAGCGGGCGGGCATGCCCCGGCACAAGAAGAAGCGCGAAGCCGACCCGACGCTGAACTACACCGTGCGGGGCTTTCGGCTGAAGGACGGCCGCCTCCACCTCGCGGGCGGGATCGTGCTGACGGTGGTGTGGTCCCGCGAACTCCCTGCCACACCTTCCTCGGTACGGGTGTACCGGGATGCGGTGGGGCACTGGTACGCGTCGTTCGTCGTCGCCACCGAGGTACAGCCCTTCCCCCTGACGGGTGCTGCCCTCGGCGTGGACTGGGGCGTCAGGGAAACCGCCACCACCACGTCCGACGCCCACGACCTCCCCCACTCGCAGCACGGCCGCAAGGCCCAGGCGAAGCTGACTCGGTACGACCGAATGATGGCCCGACGCAAGCCGAAGAAGGGACAGACGTCGTCCAAGGGCCACCGCGAGGCGAAGAAGTGGCGCGCGAAGACCTACGCGAAGATCGCTCGGCAGCGCCGGGACACGAGCCGCAAATGGGCCAAGCGTGTCGTGCGCGACCATGACGCCATCGCCGTCGAGGACTTCCGCCCGAAGTTCCTCGCGAAGACCACCATGGCCCGCAAGGCCGCTGACGCGGCGATCGGGGCCACCAAAGCGGCCCTGATCGAGATGGGCCGCAAGCACGGGCGGAACATCCGCCTCGTGCATCCCGCGCACACCACCATGGACTGCGCGTCGTGCGGAGCGAGAACCAAGCACGCACTTCCTCTTTCGGAACGTACCTACACCTGCACCGCGTGCGCAGTCTCATCCCCCAGGGACAAGAACTCCGCCCACGTGATGCTCGTCCGGGCTGGTCTGGCCCCGGCTGGTGCCGAGGGCGCAAGTCCTCCGGGAGCGCCGCTCCCGGAGGCGGCCTGAGCCAGGAATCCCCTCCCTTCAGGGAGGGGAGCAGTCAAAGTTCCTCCCCCTGCCGGCGCAGCAGCCGCAGGTACACCAGCGTGACGGCGAGCAGGATCAGCAGCATCACGACGCCGATCGCCGAGCCGAGGCTGTACTGCGAGGACGCGAACGCCTGCTGGTAGGCGTAGACGTTCAGGACCATGTTCTGGCCCGCGATGCCGCCGCCGTTCGTCATGACGTAGATCTGGGTGAAGACCTTGAAGTCCCAGATGACCGACTGGATGGTGACGACGACCAGGATCGGCCGGAGCATCGGGGCGAGTACGGAGCGCCAGATGCGCCACTGCGAGGCGCCGTCCAGGGCGGCGGCCTCCAGTACCTCGGCGGGCACGGCGCGGATCCCGGCGTACACGGTCACCATCACGAACGGGAAGGAGCACCAGACCACTTCGAGCAGGACGAGGAAGAAGGCGCTGATACGCCCGTACGTCCACGAGTGGTCGCCGAGGCCCAGCATCCGGTTCACCGGGCCGAAGTCCGGGTCGAAGAGGAACAGCCAGACCGTGGAGCCGGTGACGGCCGGGGTCGCCCACGCGCCCAGCGCGGCCAGCATCAGCGCGAGCCGCGGTACGGCCCGCACACGCGTGAGGAGTACGGCGAGGGCGCAACCGACCGCGAGCGTGGAGACCACGCAGGCCGCCGCGAACAGCACGGTCGCGAGCAGTACCTGCCAGAACTGCGGGTCCCCGAACAGCACCGCGTAGTTCGCGAACCCCTGGAACGTGGTCGGTGCGCCGCCGCTGACCTGGGCCTGGGTGTACTCGAAGAACGAGATCAGGCCGAGTTGATAGATGGGGTAGACGAGCAGCCCGCCGAGCACGACGAGCGCGGGCGCGAGATACAGCCAGGGCGTCCAGCCGCCCGAGCGGAGCGCGGACCCGCCCGGGGCGGGCCGACGCGCGGCCGGCCGCCGGGCACGGCCGACCCGCGCGCCACCGGACTTGGGCCCGACAGCAGGACGGCCCACTGCCGAGTCGGCCACCGAGACCGGCCCGGCCACGTCGGCCCCGCCCGCTGCGGTGCGGTCGTTCATCCGGCTCACCCGGCGGAGCCGAACGCGCTGTTCATCTTCTTCGCGGCGTCCTCGGAGGCGGCGGGCACGTCCTTCTTGCCCGCGATGACCTCCTGGAACATCGTCGGCAGGACGAGCGAGGAGTCGATCTGGGCCCAGGCGGGTGAGGCGGGGACGAACTTGGTGCCGGCCGAGAGCGTCTGCACGAAGGGCTTCACGAACGGTTCCTCGGTCGCGACCCGCTGCCGTACGTCCGTGAAGGTCGGCAGGAAGCCCATCGCGCCGAAGAGTTCGGTCTGTGTCTTCTTCGAGGCGAGCTGTTCCATCAGCTCGACGGCGAGCGTGCGGTGCGAGGTGCTCTTCAGGACGCCGATGTTGTTGCCACCGGCGAAGGCGGGCGCGATCGAGCCGGACTTCACACCCGGCAGCGGGACGACGGCGTACTTGCCCTTGACCTTCCCGGCCTCGACGGCGGTGTGGCTGAAGTCGCCGCCGATCGCCATCCCGGCCTTCCCGGCGGCGAAGGCGGAGATCGTGTCGTTGCCGCCCATGCCCGCGCACTTGGCGGCCGGACAGTTGTCGTCGCCGAAGAGGGAGGTGTACGCCTTGATGCCCTTCTGGGCCTGAGGGCTGTCGATGCCGGAGGCGTACGAGCCGCCCTTGCCGTTGGCGAGTTCGCCGCCGTTGGCCCAGACGAACGGCATCGCGCCGTAGGTGTAGGCGCCGCCGACGACGAGCCCGTAGAGGTCGGGCTTCGCGGCGCGGATCGCGCGGGCGGTGGAGGCCAGTTCGTCCATCGTCTTCGGGGCCTTCAGACCCAGCTCCTCGAAGACGTCCGTGCGGTAGTACAGGGCGCGGACTCCGACGTAGAACGGGGCGCCGTACATCTTGCCGTCCACCGTCACCGACTGCTTCGCGGTCGGGTCGGTGTCCTTCGCCTCGCTCCAGTCGCCGAAGTCCTCAGTGACGTCGAGGAGTCCGCCGTCCTTCACATAGCCGGCCGTGTCGGTGTTGCCGTACTCCATGACGTCGGGAGCGGAGGCGGGGTCGTTGAAGGCGGCCTTGACGCGCTGGGCGCGGGTGTCGATCGGGATGTACTCGACGTTGACCTTGGTGCCCTTGTGGGCCTTCTCGAAGTCGGCGACGACCGAGTCGACGACCTTCTCCTTGGGGGTGTTGCCGACCTCCTGGAAGAGCCAGACCCGCAGCGCGCCGGTCTTCTCGTCCTTGTCGGAGGAGGAGTTACTGGAGGTCTGGGGCGCGCAGGCGGTGGCCAGCAGGGCGGCGAGCGCCGTGAGCCCGGCAAAACGGACGGACAGCTTCATGAAGTGCTCCTCCGAGGGAGTGTTGCAACATGCGCAATGAAGGTTTCGCTGTGCACAACACATCGGAGGCTAGGGACTGCATGAACACGACCACAAGAGGTCTCAACCACTCTGTGACCGGCTGACGCATCCCGCGCAACGCCCGGACAGCACAAAAGCCTCCAGGGTACGCAAAACGCACCCTGGAGGCTTTAGGCCGTACAGGCCGGGCGCTACTTGTCGCCCTTGCCCTTGTCGTCGTCGCCGGAGCCCATGGACTCGTAGATCTCCTTGCACATGGGACACACGGGGTACTTCTTCGGGTCGCGGCCCGGCACCCACACCTTGCCGCACAGCGCCACGACGGGGGTGCCGTCGAGGGCGCTCGCCATGATCTTGTCCTTCTGGACGTAATGGGCGAAGCGCTCGTGGTCACCGTCACCGTGCGAGGTCTGCGGCGTCGGCTCTACGAGGGTCCCCGTACCAGTCCCGCGCTCGGGCTCGAGAGTGCTCATAGGCCCAAGGGTACTGAAGCTCACACGCATCAGTTGAGCGAAGGGTCGTCCGGATACGTCGCCACCATCGCAAGCTCGCCCCGCTGGCGGCGCAGGACCTCACGCCAGAGCCGCTCGGGGCACGGGGACGAGACATCACCGGGCTCCGACTCCACGACGTACCACGCGCCGTCCACCAGCTCGTCCTCCAGCTGGCCCGGGCCCCAGCCGGCGTATCCGGCGAAGATCCGCAGGGAGCCGAGGGCGGAGGCCAGCAGCTGCGGCGGGGCCTCCAGATCGACCAGACCGATCGCGCCGTGCACCCGGCGCCAGCCCAGCGGGCCGCCCTCCCCGGACGCGCCGCCGGGGACGACCGCGACCCCGAGGGCCGAGTCCAGCGAGACCGGACCGCCCTGGAAGACGACGCCGGGCTCGCCGGCGAGATCCCCCCAGCCCTCCAGGATGTCGTTCACATCCACCGGGGTGGGGCGGTTGAGGACGACGCCGAGGGAGCCCTCCTCGTCGTGGTCGAGGAGCAGCACCACCGCGCGGTCGAAGTTCGGGTCCGCCAGGGCGGGGGTGGCCACGAGCAACCGCCCTGTGAGCGAGGACACCTCGGTCATGGCAGACATGATCCCGCATCTTCCCTCCGCGTGGGGAGGCAATGGGGGGACGCGAGGGTACGCAGCTCAGGGCGCACCGGTGCGTTCCACGCGCACGAATGCGACCGTGACCCCATGTGCCCGGCACGGAACGGTTCGTGTTGTGACAGAGCTATGACGTGTCTGGGTCTGACTCAGGCTTACAGAAGGGGGGTGGAGGGCGATTACCCTTTCCCTTCTGGCCCCTGCCCGACTCCACGGAACGCGAGATTCATGACCGTCAACGACGATGTCCTGCTTGTCCACGGCGGAACCCCGCTGGAGGGCGAGATCCGTGTCCGCGGTGCGAAGAACCTCGTACCAAAGGCTATGGTCGCAGCGCTGCTGGGCAGCGCTCCGAGTCGGCTGCGCAATGTTCCGGACATCCGCGACGTACGGGTCGTACGGGGTCTGCTGCAGCTGCACGGTGTGACGGTCCGTCCGGGGGACGAGCCCGGCGAACTGGTGATGGACCCGACGCGCGTGGAGAGTGCGAACGTCGCTGACATCGATGCCCACGCCGGTTCGAGCCGTATCCCGATCCTGTTCTGCGGGCCGCTCCTGCACCGTCTGGGCCACGCCTTCATTCCCGGCCTCGGCGGCTGCGACATCGGCGGCCGGCCCATCGACTTCCACTTCGACGTGCTGCGGCAGTTCGGCGCGCGCATCGAGAAGCGGGACGACGGGCAGTACCTGGAGGCGCCGCAGCGGCTGCGCGGTACGAAGATCCGGCTGCCGTACCCGTCCGTCGGCGCGACCGAGCAGGTGCTGCTGACGGCGGTCCTCGCGGAGGGCGTCACGGAGCTGTCCAACGCGGCCGTCGAGCCCGAGATCGAGGACCTGATCTGCGTTCTGCAGAAAATGGGCGCGATCATCGCGATGGACACCGACCGGACGATCCGCATCACCGGTGTGGACAAACTCGGCGGCTACACCCACCACGCCCTGTCGGACCGGCTGGAGGCCGCGTCCTGGGCGTCGGCGGCGCTGGCGACCGAGGGCAACGTCTACGTCCGCGGCGCGCAGCAGCGCTCGATGATGACGTTCCTGAACACCTTCCGGAAGGTGGGCGGGGCCTTCGAGATCGACGACGAGGGCATCCGCTTCTGGCACCCCGGCGGCCAGCTCAAGTCCATCGCGCTGGAGACGGACGTCCACCCCGGCTTCCAGACCGACTGGCAGCAGCCGCTGGTGGTGGCCCTGACCCAGGCCACGGGCCTGTCCATCGTCCACGAGACGGTCTACGAGTCCCGCCTCGGCTTCACCTCGGCCCTGAACCAGATGGGCGCGCACATCCAGCTCTACCGCGAGTGCCTGGGCGGCTCCGACTGCCGCTTCGGCCAGCGCAACTTCCTCCACTCGGCCGTCGTCTCGGGCCCGACCAAGCTCCAGGGCGCGGACCTGGTCATCCCCGACCTCCGCGGCGGCTTCTCGTACCTCATCGCGGCCCTGGCGGCCCAGGGCACTTCCCGGGTCCACGGCATCGGCCTCATCAACCGCGGCTACGAGAACTTCATGGAGAAGCTGATGGAGCTGGGCGCGAAGGTCGAGCTGCCCGGCAAGGCGCTCGGATAGCACGCGCAGTGATGCCAAAGGGGCGGCCACCCGGTTCGGGTGGCCGCCCCTTTGGTGTCACTGTGCCTCGTACGCCGTCCGGGGCGTACGAAAAACAGGGATTACTTACCCTTGGCGGCTTCCTTGAGCTTCGAGCCCGCGGAGACCTTCACGCTGTAGCCGGCCGGGATCTGGATCGGCTCGCCGGTCTGCGGGTTGCGGGCGGTGCGAGCGGCACGGTGGGTGCGCTCGAAGGTCAGGAAGCCGGGGATCGTGACCTTCTCGTCGCCCTTGGAGACGATGTCGCCGACGACCTCGGCGAACGCGGCCAGCACGGCGTCGGCGTCCTTGCGGGTCACCTCGGCGCGGTCGGCCAGCGCGGCCACCAGCTCACTGCGGTTCATGTTGTTACTCCCGTGTTCATCTTGCCGTTGAGGCGTCAGATCGAAGCCGATGCTGCCAGGGTCCTCCGTGAGTCCCCGGACCGGGTCCGTCGTCAGACCCTCGCGCCCAGAGACGCATCCTGCCCCTACCTGCGGCGGGAAAGCCAATCCGGCACCCGCACGTGTCGTGAGTACACCCTTCGGGAGTCACACGAAAAAAGGGCCTGAGCCTGGCCGCCACGATAGGGCTCCGCTGCTCACAGAGGTCCTGCGACGCGCCGTTCCCCGGGCGGCCGTGGGGATACTCACAGTCAGAGGACCGACGCCCCCACCGCCTTGGCCGCCTCCCGCACGGCCCCGGCGACCGCGCCCGCGACCTTGTCGTTGAAGACGCTCGGGATGATGTAGTTCGGGTTCAGCTCGTCCTCGGTCACCACGTCCGCGAGGGCGGTCGCGGCGGCCAGCATCATCTCGGTGTTCACCGTGCGGGACTGGGCGTCCAGCAGACCACGGAAGACACCCGGGAAGACCAGCACGTTGTTGATCTGGTTCGGGAAGTCGGAGCGGCCGGTCGCGACAACGGCCGCGGTCTCGCGGGCGATCGCCGGGTCGACCTCGGGGTCCGGGTTCGCAAGCGCGAACACGATGGCACCGTCGGCCATGGCGGCCACGTCGTCGCCGTCGAGGACGTTCGGGGCCGAGACGCCGATGAAGACGTCGGCGCCGCGCACGGCCTCCTTGAGCGTGCCGGTGAGGCCTTCGGGGTTGGTGTTGTCGGCGATCCAGCGCAGCGCGGAGTCCGGAGCGGCGTCCACCAGGTCCTCGCGGCCCGCGTGCACGACTCCGTGGATGTCGGCGACGACGGCGTTCTTGACGCCCGCGGCGAGCAGCAGCTTCAGGATGGCCGTACCGGCCGCGCCCGCGCCGGACATGACGACGCGGATGTTCTCGATCGCCTTGCCCGTGACGCGAAGCGCGTTGGTCAGCGCGGCGAGGACGACGATCGCGGTGCCGTGCTGGTCGTCGTGGAAGACGGGGATGTCGAGGGCCTCGCGCAGCCGGGCCTCGATCTCGAAGCAGCGGGGGGCGGAGATGTCCTCGAGGTTGATGCCGGCGAAGCCCGGGGCGATGGCTTTGACGATCTCGACGATCGCGTCGGTGTCCTGGGTGTCCAGGCAGATCGGCCAGGCGTCGATACCGGCGAATCGCTTGAAGAGGGCCGCCTTGCCCTCCATGACGGGCAGCGCGGCCTTGGGGCCGATGTTGCCCAGGCCCAGCACGGCGGAACCGTCCGTCACGACCGCAACGGAGTTGCGCTTGATGGTGAGGCGGCGGGCGTCCTCGGGGTTCTCGGCGATCGCCATGCAGACGCGGGCCACGCCCGGCGTGTAGACCATGGACAGGTCGTCACGGTTGCGGATGGGGTGCTTCGACGCCATCTCGATCTTGCCGCCGAGGTGCATGAGGAAGGTCCGGTCCGAGACCTTGCCCAGCGTGACGCCCTCGATGCCGCGGAGTTCCTCGACGATCTCGTCCGCGTGAGCGGTCGACGAGGCCGCGATGGTGACGTCGATACGGAGCTTCTCGTGACCGGATGCGGTGACGTCGAGGCCGGTCACCGAGCCTCCGGAGGACTCCACGGCGGTGGTGAGCTGCGACACGGCGGTTCCGCTCGCGGGCACCTCCAGCCGGACCGTCATCGAGTAGGAGACGCTGGGCGCCGTTGCCATGGCCGACTTCCTCTGCTTTCACCTGACGCTGAGTTGTGCGGTCCGATCGTCGCACCTACCGCTGGGTAGCTGGTAGCCGCCTCCGATTGCGAACTTTTTGTTCGCGGAACAGGCCAGCAAAAAGAGACCCACGTCACGTCGGACGTGGGTCTCTGCGCAAGTCCCCTGTAGGAGTAGGTGGCACCGGCCCGCCATGCTCGCCTCGCGGCAAGTGGTCGCTCGTAGCGACGAAGGTTGGGCCCGGGGGCTTGGATCGAGCCGGTGCCACATCCAGGCTAACAAACAGATCCCGTAAGGCCATTCCTGTACCGGGAGTTCATTTCGCCGGCAAGTGGGTATCCGGGCGCGGTCCGCCGGAAGGCCCGGATCAGTCCCTCAGCAGGTCCGGGACTCCCGCCGCGTCGGGCTCGTCCCGCTCCGCCGAGACGACCGTGAGCTGCTGGGTCGCCCGGGTCAGTGCGACATAGAGCACACGCAGTCCGGCCGGGGACTCGTCGGCGATCTCCGCCGGGGAGACCACGACCGTCGCGTCGTACTCCAGGCCCTTCGCCTCCAGGCTGCCGAGTGCCACCACGCGGTCGCCGAGCCCGGCGAGCCAGCGCCGGGCTTCCGCGCGGCGCTGCATGGCGACGACCACGCCGACCGTGCCGTCGACGCGCTCAAGCAGCCGGGCCGCCTCGTCGCGGACGGTTTCGGCGAGGGTGTCCTCGACGACCGTGAAGCGGGGTTCGACGCCGGTGGAGCGAACCGCCTTCGGGGACTCGGAGCCGGGCATGGCCAGGGCCAGGACCTTCGAGGCCAGCTCGGCGATCTCGGCCGGGTTGCGGTAGTTCACCGTGAGCTGGAAGCGGCGGCGCGGGCGGGTGCCGAGGGCCTCGTCGCGGGCCTGGGCCGCCTCGTCCGGGTCGGACCAGGAGGACTGGGCCGGGTCGCCGACGACCGTCCAGGTGGCGTGCCGGCCGCGGCGGCCGACCATGCGCCACTGCATCGGGGTGAGGTCCTGCGCCTCGTCGACGATGACGTGCGCGTACTCGGTGCGCTCCTGGGCGAGTCGCTCGGCCCGCTCGCGCTGGGACTCCTCGCGCACCGGCATCAGCTCCTCCAGGCCGGTGAGCTGGTCGAGCGGGTCGAGCTCGCGCTTCTTCCGGGGGCGGGCGGGGGCGCCGAGGATGGCCTGGAGCTCGTCGAGCAGGGCGATGTCGTGCACGGAGCGGCCGTCGCGCTTGAGGGAGCGGGCGACCTTGCGGATCTCGCCGGGGTTGAGGATCCGCCGGGCCCAGCGGCCGAGGCGCCGCTCGTCGGTCATGGCGTCCAGGACGGCCGCCGGGGTCAGCTCCGGCCACCATGCGTCGAGGAACGCGATGAAGGCGTCCTCGGAGGTGATGTCCTCGTCGAAGGAGGAGCGCAGCTCGGCGGCCAGCTCCGGATCGGTGTGGCGGTTGGCCGAGCCGGACTGCTCCCACAGGGCGTCCAGGAGCAGCTTGCGGGCGCGCGGACGCAGCAGGTTCACGGGGGCGGTACCCCCGAGGGCGGCGCGGCGGATGCCCTCCAGCTCCTGGGCCTCCAGCTCCAGGCGGCGGCCGAAGGCGACCACGCGCAGCCGGTTCGGCGCGTCGTTCAGCTCCAATGCGCCGCGGGCGGCCTTCCGCAGCACCTTGAGCATGCGGTACGAGCCCTTGGCGCGGGCCACGGACGGGGCGTCGTAGAGCGCGGCCTCGTTGCCCTCGACGAGTGAGCCGATGGCGCGGATGGCGACCTGGCCCTCCTCGCCGAGGGAGGGCAGCACGCCCTCGGTGTAGGCGACGAGCAGCGGGGTCGGCGAGACGATCAGGATGCCGCCCGCGTACCGGCGCCGGTCCTGGTAGAGGAGGTAGGCGGCGCGGTGCAGGGCCACGGCGGTCTTGCCGGTGCCCGGACCGCCCTCGACATAGGTCACGGAGGCGGCGGGGGCGCGGATGACCAGGTCCTGCTCGGCCTGGATGGAGGCGACGATGTCGCGCATGGTGTGGCTGCGGGCCTGGCCGAGCGCGGCCATCAGGGCGCCGTCGCCGATGACGGGCAGCTCCTGGCCGTCGAGGTAGGCCGTCAGCTCGGGGCGCATCAGGTCGTCCTCGACGCCGAGCACCTTGCGGCCCTTGGAGCGGATGACGCGGCGGCGGACGACGCGGCCGGGGTCGACGGGGGTGGAGCGGTAGAAGGGGGCGGCGGCCGGGGCCCGCCAGTCGATGACCAGCGGGGCGTAGTCCTGGTCGAGGACGCCGATGCGGCCGATGTGCAGGGTCTCGGCGATGTCGGCGGTGTCGTCCTGACGGACCGCGCCTTCGGCGGGCTCCACCGCGGTGTACGCGCCGTCGGGGCCCTTCTTGCCGTCCTTGCCGGTCAGCAGGTCGATGCGGCCGAAGAGGAAATCCTCGAACTCGTTGTTGAGCCGATTGAGGTGAACGCCCGCCCGGAAGACCTGCGCGTCCCGCTCGGCGAGTGCGCCGGGCGTGCCGACCTGGCCGCGCTGGGCCGCGTCGTTCATGAGGAACTCGGCCTCGTGGATCTTCTCCTCGAGGCGGCGGTACACCCGATCCAGGTGTTCCTGCTCGACGCTGATCTCTCGGTCTCTCAGAGAGTCTTCGAGCGCGGTTTCCTGTTGAGCCTGAGCGGCCACCGGGCCCCCTTCTGACGTGCATGGCAGCCGTCTACCGTACGCGAAGGGGACCCCGAAAGGCTACGCGTCGACCTCGACCAGGCGCTTGCCGTCGAAGGTCACGATCTCGAAGTGGTCGATCTCGTTGGGCTGGAAGGCGGCGCCCCCCTGGACGTACAGCGGCTCCTTGGCCTTCTCGGTCGTGGCGTCCGGGATGCCGTAGCCCCAGTTCGGGACGGACCAGGAGGAGAGGGTCTCGCGCTCGCCGTTCTTGCCGACCGCGACGAGGGCGCACTTCAGCGGGCCCTTGAGGTTCTTCGCCTCCAGGACCATGCCGGTGCCCCAGTCCTTCTTCTGGAGGGCGACCGTCGCGGTGACCTTGGTGGTCGGGTCGGTGGCCGTGATCTTGTCGGAGATGCCGTTGAAGGCTTCCTTGGCCGGGCTCGCGGCGAGCGGGCGGTTCTCCGCGCCCCCGCCGTCGCCGCCGCCGTTCGTCGCGACCGCGACGAAGGGACCGCCGACGATCAGCGCGGCGGACGCGGCCACCATGTAGAAGCTGCGGCGGCGCTTCTGGGCGCGGCGCTCGGAGACCTCGTCGACGAGCTTCTCCACCAGGCGCGGCCGGGGCTTCGCGGACAGCGACTCGCCGATCGCGGGCGTGCCGGAGCCGGGCAGGTCGGCGAGGGCGGCGAGCATCGGCTCCATGCCGGCCAGCTCGTCAAGCTGCTGGGCGCACCATTCACAGCCCGCGAGGTGGGCTTCGAAAACGGTTGCTTCGGCGTCGTCGAGGATGCCGAGGGCGTAGGCGCCGACGGTCTCGTGTTCGTTCGGCACCGGAGACTCCTGCATGGGTCCTGACATACCCATGCCTCCCGTACCGAACCCTTGGTTACCCCCGTAAACACTCATCACGCCGTCACCCCCCGCTCCTCCAGTGCGAGCTTCATCGAACGCAGGGCGTAGAACACCCTCGAGCGGACGGTTCCGCTGGGTATGCCCAGAGTCTCGGCCGCCTCATTGACGGTACGCCCCTTGAAGTACGTCTCGACGAGCACCTCCCGGTGGGCGGGGGTCAGGTCGTCGAGTGCGTCCGACAGAGTCATCAGCCACAGCGCCTTGTCGATCTCGTCCTCCGCGGGGATGACCTCCAGCGGCGACGGGTCGACCTCCTGCGGCCGGGCCTGCCGGCTGCGGTGGCCGTCGATGACGATGCGCCGGGCGACCGTCACCAGCCAGGGGCGTACCGATCCGGTCGCCCGATTGAGCTGACCGGCGTTCTTCCAGGCACGGATGAGGGTCTCCTGCACGACGTCCTCGGCGCGCTGCCGGTCTCCGGCGACCAGTCGCAGGACGTATGCCAGCAGGGGACCGGCGTGTTCTCTGTACAGAGCACGCATCAGCTCCTCGTCGGGTTCCGAGGGCTGGGACATGCGATGTCGGGCCCTCGGTGCACGTTCATTGGCCACGACGGAATCCTTGCGCACGCCCACCTCCGGTGTCCGGGGGTTCCCCCAGTCGGTCGCTCCACATGCCGTACGGAAGTGAGCGGTTGGGCGTTCAAGGAGAGGTGACAGATTTCTTCGAGATGACGTGACGAGCTGGACATGGGGTCACATTCCCACCCCGCGATCTTCACATTTCCGCCACACCAGCAAGATCAAGCCAGGCTTTCCCTACGGTGGCGTAGGTAAACGGTATGTAATCGAAATCACTTCGACAGTGCGTTCGCAGAAGTGTCATTTAGGACAAGGAAATTGAGTGCAGCTACCACCCAACTGCCGTGTCGTGGTGGGCAAAAGGGATTTAAGCCCGTGCGAGTGCCGCGCGGCGGCGATGCCGGGCGACGCGTTCGCGGTTCCCGCAGACCTCACTTGAGCACCAGCGCCTCCTGCGCCCCCGGGAGGTGTCGAGGTACACGATCGGGCAGTTGTCCCCCTCGCACTGGCGCAGCGCCGCGCGGGCGACGGGGTCGGTGAGCAGGTCCACCGCGTCCCGGGCGATGGCCGCGAGCAGGGCGGCGCAGTCGGGCGGGCCGTCCAACCGCCGTATGAGCTCGCCGTCTTCGTCGCGGACGGCGCGCGGGGCGGGGGGCGCGGGGGTGGCCAGGTCGTTGACGCGCGCGAGCGCGAAGTCGTACGCCCGGGCCCGGGGCGCCGACCAGCCGCGCACCAACCTCCCGAGCTGGTCGCGCAGTTCGCGGAAGGCGGCCGGCCAGGCGGCGTCGGCGTGGGCCAGGACGGTGTCCGCCGGGACGAGACCGGAGCCGGTGATCCAGGCGCGCAGCACGGCCACGGAGTCGAGCCGCTCCTCCGGATGCGTGGTGGAGAGCAGATCCAGGCAGATCCGCCCGGCATCGAACCGCAGCTCGTACGGGGCCGTGGCCGTACCCAATGCCATGTGCCTGTCACCGCCTAGGGGTTCACCCCGGTCGCGAGAGGGCCGGTGAGATGCCAGTGAGAGGGCTGGGAAACCGTTCCCTCTTACAGTGCCTGCCCACTCCCCCGCCGGAAACCCCTTCGCACGGGCCTGACGCCATCGGCCGGCCCGCCGGGGCATGTCTTCCGGCCCGCGGCCTGTGTCCGGCTTCGCACGCCGGTATCTCCGGGGCGGCCCGCGGAGCGGCCTCATCAGCCGGTGTCCGAGCCCGGCCGCGACACGGCCTCACCCGCCGGTGCCCGCAGCACTGCCGACACACCGGCGGCCGCGCGCCCGGCCGGACCGAGGCGGGGTCGCCAGCGCCGCCGACGGCACCGTGGGGGGGGGACCGCCGACGGCGTCGCCGAGACCATCCCGCCGGGCTCGCGGGCGCGGCCCGCGCCGCGGCACACGCCGGCCGGAGCACGCCGCGTGCGCCAATGGCGGTAATCCGCTCAACCCTTCGCGCGGCCTCACGCGTCCGCGTACTGCGTCTCCGCCGCCGGATCCAAGGCCAGGCTGCCCAACCGGCCGGACAGAGACGGGGTCGCCATCGCCGCCGACGGCACCCTGGAGGGACCGCCGACGGCCTCGCCGAGACCATCCCGCCGGGCTCGCGGGCGCAGCCCGCGCCGCGGCACACGCCGGCCGGAGCACGCCGCGTGCGCCAATGGCGGTAATCCGCTCAACCCCCGCGCGGCCTCACGCGTCCGCGTACTTCGTCTCCGCAGCCGGATCCAAGGCCAGGCGGTAGCCCCGCTTGACCACCGTCTGGATCAGTTTCGGGGCGCCGAGGGCCGTGCGGAGGCGGGCCATCGCCGTCTCGACGGCGTGCTCGTCGCGGCCGGCTCCCGGCAGGGCGCGCAGCAGCTCGGCGCGGGCGACGACCCAGCCGGGGCGGCGGGAAAGGGCGCGCAGGAGGGCCATACCGGCGGGCGGCACGGGCTTGAGGTCGCCGTCGACCAGGACGGCGTGGCCGCGGATCTCCACCCGGTGCCCGGCGATCGGCAGCGAGCGCGCCCGCCCGGGCAGCTCCTGGCAGAGGAGCTGGACGAGCGGGCCGAGCCGGAAGCGTTCGGGCTGGACCGTGTCGATGCCGTGGCCCTGCAGCGGCAGCGCGGTGACCGGGCCGACACAGGCCGGCAGGACGTCGTGGCCGAGTGCCGCCAGCACCTCGGGGAGCAGTCCGCGTTCCTCCGCCCGGGAGAGGAGGGAGGCCGCGGCGGGGGCGCTGGTGAAGGTCAGCGCGTCGACGCCGCGGGACACCATCGCGTCCAGGAGACGGTCGACCGGCCCGATGTCCTCCGGCGGCATCCACCGGTAGACGGGCACGCCGACGACCTCGGCACCGGCCGCGCGCAGCGACTCCACGAACCCGGGCAGCGGCTCGCCGTGCAGCTGGATCGCGATCCGCAGACCGTCGACGCCCTCCTCAAGCAGCCGGTCGAGCACCTCGGCCATGGACTCCGACGACGGCGACCACTGCTCCGTCAGCCCGGCGGCCCGGACCGCGCCCTTGACCTTGGGCCCGCGCGCCATGATCCGTACGCCGCCCAGCCGCGCCAGCAGATCCTCGCCCAGACCCCAGCCGTCCGCGGCCTCGACCCAGCCCCGGAAACCGATCGCGGTCGTCGCCACGACGATGTCCGGCACCTGGTGGATGATCTCCTTGGTCGCGGCCAGCAGCTCGCTGTCGTCGGCGAGCGGCACGATCCGCAGGGCGGGGGCATGCAAGACGGTGGCGCCGCGCCGCTGGAGCAGCGCGCCCAGCTCCTCGGCCCGGCGCGCGGCCGTGACGCCCACGGTGAATCCCGCCAGTGGGCCGTGTTCCGGTCGCTGTTGTTCCTCGTGCATGCTCTCGTCCCGCATTCGAGTCGTCGTACTCCATGGGTTCGGCGTACGTGTATGCCGATCGAGCCTGTCAACGGCTCGTGACAGGCTCGGATCGGCATGATGTCGGCGGTGTTACGTCACACCTTGGCGTAGCTGAGCTGCGGCTTCGCCTCCGAGGTCGCCGTCGTGACGGGTACCCGGGGAGTCGTACGCCGAAGGTATACGGCCCAAGTGACCACGAAGCAGACCGCGTAGAAGGCGAGGAAGGCGACGAACGCGCCGGTGCCGGAACCGTAGGAGAGGAAGGACTGGCGGAAGGCGAGGTTGATGCCGACGCCGCCGAGCGCGCCCACCGCGCCGATGAGTCCCATGGAGGCGCCGGAGAGCCTGCGCCCGTAGGCCGCGGCCTCCTCGCCCTGCAGTCCCTTGGCCAGCGCCTTGTTCTGGAAGATGCCCGGGATCATCTTGAACGTGGAGCCGTTGCCGAGTCCGCTGAGCACGAACAGCACCACGAACGACCCGGTGAACAGCGCCAGCGACTTCTCCATGGAGGCACCGATCAGGACCGCCGTCGCGACGCCCATGCCGACGTAGTTCCACAGGCTGATCTTCGCGCCGCCGTACTTGTCGGCCATCCAGCCGCCCAGGGGCCGGATCAGCGAGCCGAGGAGCGGACCGATGAAGGTGACGTACGCCGCCTCCAGCGGGGTGCGTCCGAACTGGTTCTGCAGGACCTGCCCGAAGGCGAAGCTGTATCCGATGAACGACCCGAACGTGCCGATGTAGAGGAAGGACATGATCCACGTGTGGGCGTCCCGCGCGGCGTCCTTGGCGGCGCCGGTGTCGTTCTTGACGTTCTCCAGGTTGTCCATGAAGAGCGCGGCCATCACGGCGGCTACGAGGATCAGCGGAATGTAGATCCCGAGCAGCACGCGCGGCCCGCCGCCGGCGCCGATGATCGCGAGCGCGGCCAGCTGGATCACCGGCACGCCGATGTTGCCGCCGCCCGCGTTGAGGCCGAGGGCCCAGCCCTTCTTACGCAACGGGAAGAAGGCGTTGATGTTGGTCATGGAGGAGGCGAAGTTGCCGCCGCCGATGCCGGCCAGCAGGCCGACGAGCAGGAAGGTGGAGAAGGAGGTGCCCGGCTCCATCACGGTGAACGCGGCGACGGTCGGGACCAGCAGGAGGCCGGCGGAGATGATCGTCCAGTTCCGGCCGCCGAAGATCGCGACGGCGAAGGTGTAGGGGACGCGGACGACGGCGCCGACCAGCGTGACCATCGAGGTCAGCATGAACTTGTCGGCCGGTGTCAGCCCGTACTCCGGGCCCATGAAGAGCACCAGCACGGACCACAGGGTCCAGATCGAGAAGCCGATGTGCTCGGACAGTACGGAGAAGAAGAGGTTCCGGCGGGCGACCTTCTCTCCGGTCTCGTTCCAGAAGGTCTCGTTCTCGGGATCCCAGTGCTGGATCCAGCGTCCGCCCTTGCTCGGGGGTGCGGGTGCCGTGCCAGGGCCTGTCATGACGCCTCCACTTGCTCCGGGACTCGGTCGTACTACGAGGGGCTGATCCCGAAGGTAGGGACGGCGCGTTTCGTGACTGTGCCATCGAGTGACCGAGAGGGAACTTTGCTCTCACCCCGGGCCTGGGCGTGATGAGAGGTTCGGTGCCATGTGTCAGCGTTGCGTGTGCTGCCAGTGGGGGTTCTGATCCGGGTGCGGCGGCTGCTGCGGCGCGTAGGGGCCGGGGTGCTGCTGCGGAGGATACGGCGTGGCAGGGGGCTGCGCTCCGTACGGACCGGGCGCGGGCTGAGACGGGTACGGGCCCGGGGCGGGCTGGGCGTACGGGCCTGGCGCGGGCTGAGCGTACGGGCCCGGGGCGGGCTGGGCGTACGGGCCTGGTGCCGGTGCCGGCCCAGGCTGCTGATGTCCGTAACCCGCGGGAGTCCCCACGGCCGGACCGGGCATCCCGGGCGGCTGCCCCGGCGCACCCGCATACCCCGGCGTCCCAGCGCCCGGCGCCCCGGCTCCCGGCCCACCGCCGTACGGCCCTCCGCCGAAGGGGTTGCCGTGCCCGGGCAGCTGTGCCCCGGGCGGGAGGTATCGCGTCCGGCCGTTCTCGTCCGTCACCGGCATGAAGCCGGCCGCCTGCAGCCGGGCGGCGAACTTCACGTTGCGCTTGCGGGTGACCAGGAGGCCGATGCCGAAGATCGCCATGAAGAGCAGCCAGACCACGCCCGCCGCGACGAAGTCGAAGGGCTCCCCGCCGGTGCGGAGGGCGAGGATCACGCAGCCGACGGTGAGGCCGAGGGCCGCGTAGCCCATGCGCTTCTCGGCGCTCTTGCCGGTGAGGTCGAAGTTGATGCGGGCCTTGAGGAGCTCGAAGGCGTCAGGCACGAGCGGCGGGAGGGAGACGCCGTCGGCGGCGCCCGGGTACTGCGCCCAGTTCTGCGCGGCCCGGCCCCGGGCGTGCGGGCTGGGGTCGGGCAGGATCAGCATCGTGAGCGCGCCGTTGCGGCCGCTGCTCTGCCGGACGTCCGCGTACTCGTAGCCGAACTGCTGGGCGACGAAGGCCAGCCGGGCGAGCTTCTTCACGGACGCCATCGGGCTGGTGAGCTCGACCGGCTCTCCGCTCGCCATCAGCCGCAGCATCTTCTGTGTCTGCCGCTTACTCATCCCACCGCTCCCCCGGTCACTCACTGATCGCAGCCGTCCACCTGCGCAACCCGGGCAGTTTTCCACACCGGGGGGAACCCCGGGAGGACGGGGATCAGCCGCCGCGTACCGCTCGCCTCCTGCTCCCCCGAACCCTCACCCGGGGCTCACTCCTGGGCCACAACCGGGGCTTCTGCTTCGCCGCCAGGTCCTCCACCCAGCCGAACGCCAGGACACAGCCGCCGAGCAGCACCCAGACCAGGACCAGCACCGGCCAGGGGCTCTCCAGCAGGCCCGGGACGTTCTGCTCCAGCACGGTGACACTCCACAGCCGGTCCCACTGGGTCGCGGCGATCAGGATGCAGGTGTTGTGCCACAGATAGATCGTCACGGCACGGGAGTTGAGCAGGGTGATCGGCCCGGCCCAGCGGCGCAGCCTGGGCGGCCACTCGGACCAGGACGGGCTGATGTGCAGCAGCAGGAACACCGTGCCGAAGGACCACAGGGCCTGGGCCAGGGGCATGCTGTCCAGGTCGTTGCCGGTGCCGAAGTCGTGGTGCAGGGCGTACCAGAGGCCGGCCAGGGCGATGACGGGTGCCACGGACGGGACGATGTAGCGCGGCAGCCGCTTGAGGATGCCCTCCTGGTGGGCCATGCCGAGGATCCAGCAGGCGCCGAAGGTGGAGAAGTCGGTGAGCGCCGAGGGGAACCGCTCGCCGGGCAGCGCGAGGTAGCTGTGCTCGAAGGCGACCGCCAGGGCGATCGGCGCCAGGAGCGTGACCACCGGCAGGGCGCGCAGGGCCTTCAGGAGCAGCGGGGACAGCAGGACGAACCAGAGGTAGGCGCGGATGTACCAGAGCGGGCCGGCGAGTTCGGCGGCCCAGTCCTCGCCGATGAAGCCGTGGACGCCGGGCAGCCCCTCGGCGTACGGCGGGTCGCTGAGCGGAACGATCCAGAAGGTGAGGTGGAGCCACCACCAGCCGGGATGGCCGTCGGCGTCGGGCCCCCAGCCCTGGAGGACCATGCCGGTGACGCCGACGACGCCCAGCAGCCACAGCGGAGGCAGCAGCCGCCGCAGCCGGCCGCGGATCACCTGCGTCGGCGGCCGCTTGAGCGAGCGGGCCATGAGGTTGCCGGCGAGGGCGAACATCACGCCCATCGACGGGAACACCAGCGGCAGCCAGGCCCAGCCCGTCAGGTGGTACAGCACGACACGGAACAGGGCGAGGGCGCGCAGCAGGTCGAAGTACCGGTCGCGGACGGGGCCGCCGGCGGCGGTCCGCTCCTTCTCCAAGGCCGCGACGACGACATCGGGATGCGTGGTCACGCGACCGGCCTCCCGTCCATCTGCCGCTGGGGCGTGGCCGATCCGGCCCCGGGCAGGCCCACCGCGCCCGTGCGCCGCAGCTTCTGCCAGCGCAGCCGGCCGCCGGTGAGGGCGGTGATCCAGGACTGGAGCAGCACGACGTACATGAGCTGGCGGTACAGGAGCTGCTGGAGCGGGAGCGAGATCAGATGGGTCATGCGCTCCTTGTCGAGGTGGAACGCGTAGGCCGCGCACACCCCCTGCACCGCCAGGACGCCCAGCCAGGCGCCGATGGTCTTCTCCGTCGGGCCGAACACCAGCCCGTACAGCAGGAACACGTCGATCAGCGGGGCCAGCAGCGGCGCCACGACCATGAACATCGACACCAGCGGCATGCCCACCCGGCCGAAGCGGCCCGAGGGTCCCCGCTCGACGAGGGACCGGCGGTGCTTCCAGATCGCCTGCATCGTGCCGTACGACCAGCGGTAGCGCTGGGACCACAGCTGCTGGACGGACTCCGGGGCCTCCGTCCAGGCGACGGCCTTCTCCGCGTACACGACGTGCCAGCCGTCGCGGTGCATGGCCATGGTGATGTCGGTGTCCTCGGCTAGCGTGTCGTCGCTCATGCCGCCGACGCGTTCCAGGGCGCTGCGCCGGAACGCGCCCACCGCGCCGGGGATGGTCGGCATGCAGCGCAGCACGTCGTACATCCGGCGGTCGAGGTTGAAGCCCATCACGTACTCGATGTGCTGCCACGCGCCGATCAGCGAGTCCCGGTTGCCGACCTTGGCGTTGCCCGCGACGGCACCGACGCGCGGGTCGCCGAAGGGCTGCACGAGTTCACGGACTGTGGTCGGTTCGAAGACGGTGTCGCCGTCCATCATCACGATCAGGTCGTACTTGGCGTTGGCGATGCCCCGGTTGAGGGCGGCGGGCTTGCCCGCGTTGAGCTGGCGGACGACGCGTACGCCGGGCAGGCCGAGGTTCTCGACGATGCGCGCGGTGCCGTCGCTCGACCCGTCGTCGATGACCAGCACCTCGATGGGGTGGTCGCTCGCGACCAGGGAACGGACCGTCTGCTCGATGCACTTGGCCTCGTTGTAGGCGGGCACGAGGACGGACACCGGTTCCGTGATGGTCTCGCCCCAGCGGAAACCGCGGCGGCGGACGCGGCGGGCATGCGCGACGGAGAGGATCAGCATCAGACCGAGACGCGCGAAGACCAGCACGCCGACGACGGCGAGACCGGCGACGAGGACCCCGGTCGTCTTCTCGGAGGCCTGCACCAGGAAGACCCAGGCGTCGCCCTTCACCGCGTCGAGACCACCGACCGGCGTGTGCGCACTGGGCGCGTCCAAGGCGGCGGTGAGGGTGTCGAAGCGGTAGCCCTGGTCCTGCAGCCCGGTGACGTACCGGTCGAGCGCGGCCACGGTCTGGGAGCGGTCGCCGCCGGAGTCGTGCATCAGCACGATGGCGCCCTTGCCGTTCTTCGGCGTGGCGTTGCGGATGATCTGGGCGACTCCGGGCCGGCGCCAGTCCTCGCTGTCGGTGTTGTTGACGACGGTGATGTAGCCCTTGCTGCCGATGTACTCGGTGACCGGCCAGGACCTGTTGTCCATGTTCTGGGAGAACGACGAGTAGGGCGGGCGGAACAGCGAGGTGCGGATGCCGGCCGCCCCGGCCAGCGCGAGCTGGTTCTGGGACAGCTCCCAGTCGACGCGGCTCTTGCTCTGCAGCGTCAGATCCGGGTGGTTGAAGGTGTGCAGCCCGATCTCGTGCCCCTCGTCGACCATGCGCTGGACGAGGTCGGGGTAGCGGGAGGCCATGGTGCCGGTGATGAAGAAGACGGCGCGGGCGTCGTGCTTCTTCAGCACGTCGAGGACCTTGGGCGTCCACTGGGGGTCCGGCCCGTCGTCGAAGGTCAGCACCAGCTCGCGGTCCGGGAGTTCCAGACTGTTCTGCTGTCCTTCCCGGGTGTCGATGACGGGCCCGCCCTCGAGGATCTTCTTCGGGACCTGGTCGCTGGACGCGGGCGGCCCGACGCGGTGGTCGGCGAGGATCTCGCTGTGCACGTATCCGCGCAGCATGAGCATCGCCATCAGGGCGACGAGGAGGAGCAGGGGCAGCAGCAGGCGCATGGGCAGGCGGCGGCGCCTGGAGCCGTCACGGGCTCGGGACGGGCGCCCGGAACGGCGGGTACGGGATGCCATGGGTGGTGGTACTCCGGGTGGTGCGGGGAGCGGGTGGTACGGGACGGGTGCGGCGGACCCGGCGGTTCGGCAGCGCCCTGCAGGGGCGCGGGGAACTGCGCGAGGGGCCACGGCCCTGTAGGGGCGCGGGGAACTGTGCGACCGGCCACGGCGGTGCCGCAGACGAACTACGGCACATCGCGGCACCTTCAGCGGAGCGCTTAGGCCGCGGGCGGCTCGGCCACAGGCGGCTCGGCCACGGGCGACTGCGCGACCGGCTGGGTCGCGGCCGGGCCGTCGGCGACCGTGCCGGTGCCGCCGTCGTCCCCGGTGCCGGTGGTCTCGGTCGGCTCGGGCGTGGGTTCGCCGGGCGGCGTCGGGTCGGTCACCGGCGTGCTCGGCGGGTCCGCCGGCTTGCTCGGGGTCGGGTCGGTGACGCCGCCGCCCGCGGCCGGTGCGGTCCGGGACGGGGTCGGCGAGGGCTTGGCGGTCGTGCCGGAACGGCCGGGAGCCGTGGGGGCCACGGGTTCGCCGGCGCTCGCGTCGGGCGCGGGTGCCGTGCCCTCCACGGTCGCCGGCGTGCTGCCCGGGGCGGTGGCGCCGGTGCCGTCGGCCGGTGCCGACCGCTCGGGCAGCGGCGGGGTGTCGACCTGCCCGGCCGGCGGGGCGTCCTTCTGGCCCGGTACCGGCAGCCAGGGCGCCTGGGAGTTGCCCGACATCAGCGTGGCGACGATGACGACGGCGTAGATCCCGCAGGCCAGCGCGACGGCCATGCCGATCCGGCGGAAGCGGCGGCTGCGGCGGCCGGACTCGTCGACGAAGACAGGCGAGTCGGCGGCGGCCGCGGAGCCCGCGCCGGGGCCTTCCTTGACCTGCCGGACGAACCCGTCCCCGAGCTGGACGGCGTCGAGTTGGACGGTGACCTCGTGCGGGTCGTGGCTGTGCCCGGCCGGGTCGTCGATGTCCCCGGCAAAGTCGCGGCCGTGCTTGGACGCGACGGCTCCCTCGGGCTCCTGCCAGGGGTCGCGGACGGCGGTCCGGGATCCGGGGTCCGGGACGAACGAGTCGGCCTCGCCCTCGCTCTGCCGGGGGATGCCGCGCAGTATCTCCGTCCCGGCGGGCAGCCGGTGGCCGGTCCCCTGGAGGTCGCTCCCGGCGAAGACCTGCGTCGCTCTCCGGTCACGGACTCTGCCGTCCGAGGGGAGATCACCGGTCACCGATGCGGCCTCGGGCCACTCGGGTTGGGCGTCTTCTCGCCAATTTTCCACGCGCACGCACTTCCCCCCACGGGATGGTTCAGGTGCGCTGACGACCTGAGCACCCGTCGTCGGACCGGGCCCCCCACCCGTCCGAGCGCCCCCCATTACCACACCGTGCTCAGACGTTGAATGTAGCGCACGCGGAGGTTCCGTGTGGACCGCGTACCGAATCGTGGCACTCGCGAGACGCCATGCGGACATCGTCCCCGGCCGGAACCCATCCTCCGGCGGGCTTGT
The DNA here is from genome assembly GCF_036014075.1 of Streptomyces violaceus. Classification (NCBI taxonomy): domain Bacteria; kingdom Bacillati; phylum Actinomycetota; class Actinomycetes; order Kitasatosporales; family Streptomycetaceae; genus Streptomyces; species Streptomyces violaceus. The sequence continues at coordinate 5,505,109 of NZ_CP107911.1, read as the reverse complement.
CCAGCCACCCTTCCTCCGCCGCGAGCCGGGCCGCCGCCCGTCGCAGCGCGTCGAACGCGGGGTGGGTCAGGCCCTTGCGCCAGACCAGCGACACGGGAGACAGCGGAACGGGATCGACCAGGGGCCGGGACACCATCGACGGCAGGGCCGGAAACCCCACGACGGCCAGGACCGGGTTGCGTGTTCTGGCCATGATCCGCTGGAACTCCTCCTCGCCCACGGCCAGCGGTGCGGGTGGCGCGATCTCGATGCCCCGCCCCTCGAAGAGCTGCCGCGCGAGGCCGGTCCACTCCGGGGTGCGCGGATTGCCGGCCCCCGCGTAGACGGTCTCGCCGGCCAGCTCGGCGAGCGGCACCGCCTCCAGCGCGGCCAGCCGGTGGTCCTCGGGCAGCACGACCGCCATCGGCTCGTACCGCACGGGCTGGTGGTCGAGCCCGGCCCGCAGCGCCGGGTCCAGTCCGGCGAACCGTCCGAACGAGGCGTCCAGCCGCCCGGTGAGCAACTCCCCGGCGGCTCCGGTCAGGCCGCTCTCGTAGCGGGCCATCAGCTCGTGGCCGGGGGCGAGCTCGCGCGCCCGGTGCAGCACGCGGCGGGGTGTGGCCAGGCCCGGGGAGTTGAGGTCCACCAGCAGGGGCCGGGCCTGGTCGAAGGCGGCGAGCAGCTCGTCCTGCGCCCGCAGGACGCGCCGGGCGTACGGCAGCAGCCGTTCTCCCTCGGGCGTGAGCGTCACCTGCCGGGTGGTCCGCACGAACAGCTCGGCGCCCAGCTCCCGCTCCAGCCGCCGCACATCCCGGCTGAGTGCCTGCTGCGCCACGTGAAGACGCACCGCGGCACGGGTGAAGTGCAGTTCCTCGGCGACGGTGACGAAGCCACGCAGCAGACGGGGGTCGAGATGGGCGGGCATGCGGTGAACCTACAGCGAGGAGCGGCGGGGCGACGCCGCTCCCCGGCAGCGCGGGGCTCAGGAGCCGGCGCCCCGCCCGGGAGCCTCGCCCGGCACCGCCCCCTCGCCGGCGTCGGGCACGTCCCGCGGCCCGGCCTGGCCCAGGCGGTGCCGGGGCATCGAGCGCAGGGGCGGGCGGGTCAGGGTGATCTGGCGGACGACCTGCTGGAAGCAGGCCAGGGCCGCCACGCCGGGCAGGGCGGCCGCCGCGGTGCCGAGTACGGTCCTCGGCGCCTGGACGACACAGAGCAGTACGGCGACACAGGAGAAGACCAGGACCACGCACCAGGAGTGCACGGCACGGCGCTGGTGGAGCGCGGCCCGCAGCACGGACAGGGAGGCCACCAGCCAGGGCCCGTACACCAGCAGGGGCCACCATCTGCCGAGACTCTTGCCCTCGGGGGACACGCCGACCAGGCGCAGGGGGTCGTAGGCGACCAGGCCGCTCAGGAGGCTCACCGCGGAGGCGATGACCGCCGCCAGGGCGGCGACGAAGAAGCTGGTGGTGCGGAGCAGGCCGGGTCTCTTGCGGGTGCGGATCTTGCGGTGACGCCGGTGGACGTCCCGCACGGGCGGCAGTTCCTCGGTGATGTCCTGGAGCCGCCGCATATGGGCGCCGGAAGCGGCCGGTGCCGGGGCCGCGACAGGCTCCGGGTCCGGATCCGGGTCCGGGTCCGTCTCCTCGTCACGAGGGGCGGGAACCCTCGCCGCCTGTTGCCCGAGGGCCTCCTCGAGGATGAACGCCAGTTCCTCGGCCGGATCCCAGGTCGGGTCCGGTGGTGTCAGGGGAGTGAAGAATTCCCGGGTCGGAGCCCGGTGCCGGCCGCTGCCTTCGATTTTATTGTCATACATAGCGCGACCCGACTATTCTGCAAGCGCGAATGCGGGCCATTCCGTCGCACTGATCCACCGTCGTGCGAGATCCTTTTCGAGCACGCTCATGGTGTCGATGAAATCGCGCAGAACCGGCTCGGTCACCTGCAGCGTGACCGGGCAACCGCCGTTGGTGAGCGTGCCGTTGACAGTGGCCGACGAGTGCGCCGGAGCGGGAATGTAGGTGTACGGGCCGAGCGTTACCGCCCAGCCGTCTTTCCTGGTCGCCTCGGTCATGTACCGACTAACCGTCGGCCCACTTCGGCGGATGCGCGGCAAACGAGTGAAGGATTTCCCCGTTGAGCATCTTTTCCATGCGCCAATAGAAGCATGAGTACTCTCCATATCTCTGTATGAAGAAACACAAAGCGGTCCTACAACCCAGGTGCGTGAGTCCGTACGGAACAGGTGTTGGACCGCTTGATCACCGCCGGGCGACGGTGGGGGCATGCCGCACCTCACCCCGTACCGCCGCCTCTTCCGCCTGCCGGGGGCCCGCGCGTTCACCGCCGGGAACCTGATCGCCCGGCTGCCGATGGGCATGTTCAGCGTCAGCGCGGTCGTCATGATCGCCGGGACGCGGGGCTCGTACGCCCTCGCCGGTGCGGTCACGGCGACAGGGCTCGCGGCGACCGCGGTGGCCGCGCCGTGGACCGCGCGGCTCGTCGACCGGCACGGCCAGGCCCGGGTGGCCCTGCCCGCCACCGTGATCGCCGTCCTCGGCTCCCTCGCGCTGCTGCTGTGCGTGCGCCACGACGCCCCGGACTGGACCCTGTTCGCCTCCTACGCCGCCACCGCCACCACCCCCAACACCGGCGGCATGTCCCGGGCCCGCTGGGCACATCTGCTGGCCGGTGACCCGAAGGGCCTGCACACCGCGAACTCCTTCGAGCAGGCCGCGGACGAGCTGTGCTTCATGCTGGGCCCGGTGCTCGCGGCCTTCCTGTGCGGGACGTTCTTCCCGGAGGCGGGCACGCTCGTCGGCGCGGTGCTGCTGCTGACGGGCATGCTCCTGTTCACGACCCGGCGTGCGACGGAGCCGCCGGTCCGAGAGCGCATACCCGCGAAGGCACCCCTGCGCGCCCCCGGCATGCCCCCGCTGCTCGCGGTCTGTCTGGCGATGGGCGGGATCTTCGGCTCGACGGAGGTCGTCACGCTGGCGTTCGCGGACACCCGGGGGCAGCAGTCGGCGGCCGGTCTCGTACTCGCGCTCCAGGCGGCCGGTTCCTGTGCGGCGGGTCTGCTGTACGGCGCCGTCAAACCCGCCGGGCCGGCCGCGGCACGTCTGCCGTGGTGCGTGGCGGCGATGACCGCGCTGCTGACCCTGCCGCTGCTGGCGGCCGTCCTCACCGGCTCCCTCCTGTTCCTCGCGGGCGCGCTGCTGGTCGCCGGGATGGCGACGGCCCCGACGATGGTCACCACCATGACGCTGGTCCAGCAGCGCACCCCCGAGGGCCGGCTGAACGAGGGCATGACCCTCGCGGTGACCGGCCTGCTGGGCGGCATCGCCGGTGGCGGCGCGCTCGGCGGCTGGACGGTGGAGCATGCGTCGGCGACGGCCGGTTACGGAATCCCGGTGACGGCGGCAGCCCTGGCCTTGGCGTTGTCCCTCTTCGGAGCGTCGAATCGCTTCACCAATCCCCTTACCGCCCATTGACGCCCTCACACACCCCGCATACGTTCGGGTTGTCGAAGCGCTTCGACACCATGCGCCGGGAAGTTAGGGGCCCCACATGAAGTTCACCGACGGCTACTGGCTTCTGCGCGAGGGCGTCACCGCGGCCTGTCCGGCCGAGGTCCTCGACGTCACCGAATCGGACAACGCGCTGGAGATCCACGCGCCGACCCGGCCCATCCGCTCCCGCGGCGACCTGCTGACGGGCCCCGTCCTGACACTCCGCGCCCACGCACCCATGCCTGATGTCATCGGCCTGACGCTCACGCACGGGGACACCCTGCGGGCGTCGTGCGGCGCCCCGGCGGCCCCCTGGGCTCTCGCCACCGCCGGCCGCGAGGCCCTGGCATCGACGGGAACCGGCTCTCTGCGGCTGGAGGCACCCTGACGCCCACGATGTCCGGCCATGACAAAGGCCCCGCCGCTCGGAAGCGACGGGGCCTGTGCCCACATGGGATGAGTGGAGATGGCGGGAATCGAACCCGCGTCCAACGGTGCGGAAGGAGGGCTTCTCCGTGTGCAGTCGGCTGTGCTTTTCTCGGCCCCGGAGATCACGCCGACAAGTCTCCGACGGGCCCAGTCACTGTTTGGTTTCCCTCTTCACCCCGTGACCGGGATCAAGGTTTAGTTCCCTAAATGATGCCAGGATCCGGGTCGGGAACACCCCCGGGCTGACACTCCCTTAAGTAGGGGAGCCGCTGCTCGCTACCTGAAAATCAGGCAGCGAGGGCGAGCTCGCCCTGGGAGACAGATCGCTTGGAATTGGCGATTATTTTTTTCGGCCTGTGGTTTACGAGATCATGGCCGCTTCCTCGACACGCTTCCCCTGCTTCGACAGCCGCTGTCGAAACCGATCATCCCCATGTTGATTTTTCAAACCGTGCGCCCTGCGTGGGGTGCAGGTGCCATCGTACGTGACCAACGCGGGTCGGTGCCAGCGTATTCCCCCACCCGCCGGAGACCCCCAGGTGACGTGCGGGGGGACCTACGCCCCCTGCCTCCTGCGCACCGCGGAGACCGCACGCTCGGTCTCGCGCCGGTCCTGCTTCTCGCGGAGCGTCTGACGCTTGTCGTACTCCTTCTTGCCCTTCGCCAGCGCGATCTCGACCTTGGCGCGGCCGTCCTTGAAGTACAGCGCGAGGGGCACGATGGTGTGCCCCGTCTCCTGGGACTTGGACTCCAGCTTCTCGATCTCGAGGCGGTGCAGCAGCAGCTTCCGCTTGCGCCGGGCGCTGTGGTTGGTCCAGGTGCCCTGGCTGTACTCCGGCACATGCACGTTGTGCAGCCACGCCTCGTTCCCGTCCATCTGCACGAAGCCGTCGGCCAGCGACGCTCGTCCCTGGCGCAGCGACTTCACCTCGGTCCCGGTGAGGACCAGACCGGCCTCGTAGGTGTCGATGATGAGGTAGTCGTGCCGCGCCTTCTTGTTCTGCGCGATCATCTTGCGCCCTTTTTCCTTAGCCATAGTGCCGTCCATTTTCGCACTACGGAGGGGGCCCCGGGAAAGTCGATTACGACGGGCCGGCGAGACCGCGCAGCAGGGTCTCGGCCCGCTGGAGGGCTCCGTCGTCGGTTTCCAGGTCGGGCGTGATGCCCCGGCCGTCGACCCCCCGGCCGGAGGGGGTGCGGTAGTGGCCGACGGTCAGCTCCGCGACGGAGCCGTCGGGCAGCCGGCTCGGCATCTGGACCGAGCCCTTGCCGAAGGTGCGGGAGCCCACGACGAGGGCCCGTCCGCGGTCCTGAACAGCACCGGTGAGAAGCTCGGCCGCGCTCATCGTCCCGCCGTCGACGAGCGCGACCAGGGGTCTCGTCGTGTCGCCGCCGGGGTCGGCGTGCAGGGCGCGCTGCTCGCCGTCGACGTCGTACGTGGCGACCAGGCCGCCGTCGAGGAAGGCGGAGGCGGCGGTGACGGCCTCGGTGACCAGGCCGCCGGAGTTGGCGCGCAGGTCGAGGACGATGCCGGCGTCACGCGGAGCCTGCCGGACGGCCGCGCGGATCTGGTCGCCGGAGCCCTTGGTGAAGGTGTCGACCCTGATGACGGTGACCGAATCGGCGACTTCCCGGACGGTGACCGAGTCCGTGGACAGCTGGGCCCGGCGCAGGGTCTCGGTCCACGCGCGCGTGCCGCGCTCCAGGCCGAGGCGGACGGTGGTGCCGGCGCCGGCTTCGGCGGCGTCCCCGCGCAGTAACGAGACGACCTCGGTGACGGGCCGCCCGTCGGTCTTCTCACCGTCGACGCTGCGCAGCAGGTCTCCGGGACGGATCCCGGCGGTGGCCGCGGGCGAGCCGGAGCGCACCTTCGTCACCTCGATACGGCCGTCCCCTTCGCTGCGGGCCCACAGGCCGACGCCGGTGTACTGGCCGTCGAGGGACTCCTCGAACTCCTCGTACTCGCCCTGGGAGTAGACGGCGCCCCAGCGGTCCCCGCTGCGGCTGACCGCGCGCTTCGCGGCCTCCATCGGGGACTTGCCGTCGGCCATGGCCTCCTCCGCGGCCCTGGCGACATCGGCATGGTCCCCGGCCAGGGATGCCGAACGGGCCTCGTCCGGAGCGGACTTCCGGTCGGCCTGCGGGAGCGCCCCGGTGGCCGCACCGGCGACGAGCACGCTCGCGAAGAGCAAGGTCAGGGCTGCCCCGCGGCGGATGCGACGGGGCTGACAGAACGGGTCACGACCTGACATGCCGGTGAGTCTAGGACAAGGGGAAGGGCCGTACGGTCGGTTGACCGCACGGCCCCAGTTGGCATGTGTCACACCTTCAAGTACTTGCGCAGCGCGAAGAACGCGGCCAACGCGGGCATCAGCAGACTCGTCGCGAGGATGAGCGGCAGCTTGGTCAGGACCGCGTCCCAGCCGATGAAGTTGATCAGATTCAGCTTCTCGGACAGCGCCAGACCGTGGTCGATGATGAAGTATCTGGCGACCAGCAGGAAGCCGCACGCGAGGGTGCCGCCGATGAGTCCGGCGACCGCGGCCTCCATGATGAACGGTGCCTGGATGTAGAAGCCCGAGGCGCCCACCAGGCGCATGATGCCGGTCTCGCGCCGCCGGCTGAACGCCGAGACGCGCACGGTGTTGACGATCAGCATCAGCGCGACGACGAGCATCAGCGCCATCACCGCCCGCGCCGCCCAGTTCATGCCGTTGAGCAACCCAAAAAGATTGTCCAGAATGCCCTTTTGGTCCTGAACGGACTGCACGCCGTCCCGCCCGTCGAAGGCGGTCGCGATGACCTGGTACTTCTGCGGGTCCTTCAGCTTGATGCGGTACGACTCCTGCATCTGGTCCGGCGTGAGGGAGCTGGCCAGCGGGGAGTCGCCGAACTGCTCCTTGTAGTGCTTGTACGCCGCGTCCTGCGACTCGTACGCGACCTTCTCGACCACGCCCATCTTGTCGAGGTCGGTCTTGATCTGCTTCTTCTGGTCGTCGGTCACCGCGCCCTTGGCGCAGTTGGGGTCGGACTCGGCATCGCTCTTGTTGCAGAGGAAGACCGAGACGTTGACCTTGTCGTACCAGTAGCCCTTCATGGTGTTGACCTGGTCACTCATCAGGAGCGACCCGCCGAACAGGGCGAGCGACAGGGCGACGGAGACGATGACGGCGAAGGTCATCGTCAGGTTGCGGCGGAGACCGACGCCGATCTCCGACAGGACGAACTGGGCGCGCATGGCGACTGGTTATGCCTTTCCGTGATCTAGGGTGCGGTCTCAGTGCTGGTAGCCGTAGACACCGCGGGCCTGGTCGCGGACGAGGCGGCCCTTCTCCAGTTCGATGACGCGCTTGCGCATCTGGTCGACGATGTTCTGGTCGTGCGTGGCCATCACCACGGTCGTGCCCGTCCGGTTGATGCGGTCGAGCAGTTTCATGATGCCGACGGAGGTCTGCGGGTCGAGGTTGCCGGTGGGCTCGTCGGCGATGAGCAGCTTGGGCCGGTTGACGAAGGCCCGCGCGATGGCCACGCGCTGCTGCTCACCACCGGACAGCTCACCGGGCATCCGGTCGTCCTTGCCGCCGAGCCCGACGAGGTCGAGCACCTGCGGTACGGACTTGCGGATCTCGCCGCGGGACTTGCCGATGACCTCCTGCGCGAAGGCGACGTTCTCGCCGACCGTCTTGTTCGGCAGCAGGCGGAAGTCCTGGAAGACCGTCCCCAGCTGGCGCCGCATCTGGGGCACCTTCCAGTTGGAGAGGCGTGCGAGGTCCTTGCCCAGGACGTGCACCTGCCCGTGGCTGCACCGCTCCTCGCGGAGGACCAGCCGCAGGAAGGTGGACTTTCCGGAGCCGGAGGACCCCACGAGGAAGACGAACTCGCCCTTCTCGACCTCCAGGGAGACATCCCTGAGGGCGGGGCGGGTCTGCTTGGGGTAGACCTTGGAGACGTTGTCGAATCGGATCACGGATGCACCACGGGTCGCCGGGGGTAGATGAGCGTGACCATACGCGAACCGGGCAGCAGACCGCAGTCACCGGTGGCGCTTGTGTAGCACTTGTGCCTTTTCTGCCGGTGAGGGCGCGCCCCTCAGGGGCGCGGGGCTGTATCGATATGCGGCTCCGCCGCGTGGGCGCGACAAGCCACATACGGCCCGCAGCCGCGAGACCATGGCAACCACCCCCTTCGGAGCGACCCGCGCGCCCTCCGGAGGAACCTGGCACAGTGGAGAGGGAACGTTCGCACCCCCACGAGCGTTACACACAAGGAACCGGCGCAAGGAGGGCGAGCGCATGACGTACGACCGGCTGGTGTGCGCGAACTGCGCGGCCCCCGTGAGCGAGGGCCGGTGCCCCGTCTGCCGCGCGAACCGTGAGCGGCTGCAGCAGGAGAACTTCCTCGCGAATCTGAACCCGATGACGCTGATCGCACTGCTGACGGTGCTGATCGCCGCGGTGGCGCTGCTGGCGCACCAGACCGCGTAACACCGCGCACCACAGACACGGCCGAGGGCCCGGAGCGTTTACTCCGGGCCCTCGGCTTCGCGCTGTGCCTACGGTCCGTACGGACGCGGCTACCGTCAGGCGGCAGCCCCGCCGCGGCCGCCCACGAGGCGCGGCAGGAGGCGGAAGCCGACACCGCCGGCGATCATCGTGGCGGCGCCGATCACCAGGAAGGTGGTCTGCGCGGCACCCGTCTCGGCGAGCTCCGCGCCGTTGCCCTGGGCCTGGGCCTGACCCTGCGGGGCGGCCGGGGTGGAGTCCGAGCCGGTGTCCGTGATGGAGGAGGAGCCCTCCTCCTGCGGGGAGGTGCCGCCGTCGGGGTCGGCGGCGTTTCCACCGCCGTTGTTCCCACCGTTGCCGCCGCCGTTACCCGGGTCGGTCGGCGCGTCGGTCGGCTGGTCCGTCGGGTCCTCGGTCGGCTCGGTGGGCTCGTCCGTGGGCTCGGTCGGCTCGTCCGTGGGCTCCTCGGTCGACGGCGGGTCGGTCGGGAGGTCCGTCGGCACGTCGGTGGGGATGCCGGTCGGCTCGCCCGTCGGCGGCGGGGTCGGAGTGGGCGATTCGTTGGCGCACAGGATGCCGAGCAGGCAGTCCTCGGCCTCCGCGGCGGATGCGGCACCGGCGGCGGTCAGCGAGGCACCGGCCGCGATCACGGCGCCGGCCGCTATCCGTGCGACACGGATCCGCGTCTTCTTCGTCATGTGGTTGCTACCCCCAGTAGCTCGTCAGTGAGGCAGGGCTCGGGGCTGCGATCGACAGGGCGGCTGCAGTGAAAAGGCCCCCGGTTCACATGCGCCCCAGAGACACGCATGCCGCGCTTTACCCTTCCCATTTTTCAAGAACACGTCAAGGGCGTTTGCGGGCGCCATGTCCAACTCTGGGGGCTATGCGGAGAGTCGAACTCTGTGAGTGTGATGTAAAACCCAGACATGCGGGTACAGAAAAGGCAACTGCCGCACTCACGTCGGCAGTTGCCTTGTCGACAAACTTACTTCTCCTGCTGCTTGCGCCAGCGAATTCCGGCCTCGAGGAACCCGTCGATCTCGCCGTTGAACACGGCCTCGGGGTTGCCGACCTCGCATTCGGTGCGCAGGTCCTTGACCATCTGGTACGGGTGCAGCACGTACGAACGCATCTGGTTGCCCCAGGAGTTGCCGCCGTCGCCCTTGAGGGCGTCCATCTTGGCCTGCTCCTCCTGGCGGCGCCGCTCCAGCAGCTTGGCCTGGAGCACGTTCATGGCCGTCGCCTTGTTCTGGATCTGCGACCGCTCGTTCTGGCAGGAGACGACGATGCCGGTGGGGATGTGGGTGAGGCGCACCGCGGAGTCGGTGGTGTTGACGCCCTGGCCGCCGGGGCCGGACGAGCGGTACACGTCGACCCGCAGTTCGGACTCGTCGATCTCGATGTGGTCGGTCTGCTCGACCACGGGCAGGACCTCGACGCCCGCGAAGGAGGTCTGGCGGCGCCCCTGGTTGTCGAAGGGCGAGATGCGCACGAGCCGGTGCGTGCCCTGCTCCACGGAGAGCGTGCCGTACGCGTAGGGCGCCTGGACGGCGAAGGTGGTCGACTTGATGCCGGCCTCCTCCGCGTACGACGTCTCGTAGATCTCGGTCTTGTAGCCGCGCTGCTCGGCCCAGCGCAGGTACATGCGCTGGAGCTTCTCGGCGAAGTCGGCGGCGTCGACGCCGCCGGCCTCGGCGCGGATGTTCACCAGGGCCTCACGGGAGTCGTACTCGCCGGAGAGGAGGGTACGGACCTCCATCTCGTCCAGCGCCTTCTTCACGGCGGCGAGCTCGGACTCGGCCTCGGCGCGGGTGTCCGGGTCGTCCTCCTCCTCGGCCATCTCGAAGAGGACGCCCAGGTCGTCGAGGCGACCGCGCAGGGCCTCGGCCTTGCGCACCTCGGCCTGGAGGTGGGACAGCTTGCTGGTGATCTTCTGCGCCTCATCGGGGTTGTCCCACAGGGACGGCGCGGCCGCCTGCTCCTCGAGCACGGCGATGTCTGCCCTCAGCTTGTCGAGGTCCAGAACGGCCTCGATCGACTCCATGGTCGAGGAGAGGGACTTGAGCTCTTCGGATACATCGACGACTGCCACGCCTCCAGCGTAACGGCTCCGCCCGGCGGCCATCGCCGGGCGGGTGGAGCCGACAGGCCGGGGAGACCACGGACGGGCCGCCCCCGCGCCCCGGGTCGGGTCAGGGCGACTGCGGGGCCGAGTTCTTCGTGTCCTGGGGAGGGGTGCTCGTGTCGTCGTCCGACGTGGACAGCCACGCCCCGACACCGATCGCGGCCACCAGGGCGATCGCGGCCGCTCCCAGTGCCACGCGGCGGCGTCGGGCGGCGGCGCGGTTGCGGGCCGAGCCCGGTCGTGGCGTGCCCGCCGTGCGTGGGGCACGGGCCGTGCCGTGGGCGCCGCCGGCCAGTTCGTCGGGCGCGGGGACGCGCATCGAGGTGTGGGTGTCCCGGTTGGAGTCGGCCGGTTTCGCGCCCGGCACCAGGGGGACCGCGCCGCGCCGCCGGACCCGCTCCCCGGCCGGGGCCGGTCGGGCCGGCTGCTCCTCCCGCTCGGCCTCCTCCGCGGACTCCGGGTCCGGCTCGTCCACCTCCAGCGGCGGCATGCCCGCCAGCATCGGCAGCAGCTCCCGCAGCCGCGCCCCGAGCTCCGAGGCCCGCAGCCGCGAGGCCGGCGCCTTGGCCAGGCACTGCACGAGCAGCTGCCACAGCTCGTCGGGGATGCCGGGCAGCGGGACGACCGTCTCCGTGACGTGCCGGCGCAGGACCGCGCCCGGATGGCCGCCGCCGAACGGGGTGAAGCCCGCGAGCAGCTCGTACAGCACCGTGGCGAGCGCGTAGATGTCGACGGACGCGCGCGGGGGCAGGCCCTCGACGATCTCCGGGGCGAGGTAGTCCGGGGTGCCGATGATCTTCGTGGCCTTGGTCCGGCGCGGGGTGTCGATGAGTTTGGCCACGCCGAAGTCGGTCAGCAGCGCGCGGTGGGAGCCGCCGGGGCCGAGCGGGCCCTGCATGTCCAGGAGCACGTTCTCCGGCTTCACGTCCCGGTGCACGACGCCCGCGGCGTGCGCGGCCGCCAGTCCGTCGGCGATGTCTGCGGCGATCGCCACGGCCGCCTCGGGCGGCAGCCGGCGTTCCCGCTCCAGCCGGGTCCGCAGATCCGTACCGCGGACGAGGTCCATGACCAGCGCCAGGTCGTTGCCGTCCACCACCAGGTCCCGCACCGACACGACGTGCGGGTGCTCCAGGCCGAGCAGCGCCGTCCGCTCCTGCACGAAGCGTCCGACGAGTTCCTGGTCGGACGCGAGGTCCTCGCGCAGCAGCTTGATGGCGACCGGGCCCTCGGGACCCTCGCCCAGCCACACCGTGCCGGCGCTGCCCCGCCCCAGGATCTGGTGGGCGGTGTACCGGCTGCCGATCTTCCGTGCCAAGGCTGCTCCTACCGACGCGTGTTGTCGCTAAAACTACGCGCAGGAGGAGCCAACCTTCACCGCCCAGGCGGAAATCACCCGCCAGGTGTCGACAAATCACCAACCCCGCATGCCGGTTCGGGTCAGTTCGTGCCCGAACCGCCGCCCAGCTTCTCGATCCAGCCGGTCACCGTGCTGAACCAGTCGGTGAGCTGGTCCCAGTAGCCCTTGCCGGTGCCGATCCACTCCTGGAGCGGGCTCAGTTCCCAGATCAGCCAGCCCGCGACGAACAGGATGACGATCGTGAAGAGGCAGCCCTTCAGACAGCCGAGCCCGGGGATCCGCATCGGGTTCGCGCTGCGCTGCCGCGGCTGCCGGGGCTCGCGCTGTGGCTGCTGGGGCTGCTGCGGCTGAGGAGGCGGCGGGGGCGGGGCGTAGCGCTGCGGCTGCTGGGCCTGATGCTGCGGGGCGTACTGCTGAGGCTGCTGCTGCGGATGGCCGTAGCCGGGTCCGGGCTGGGGCTGCCGGCCCCGCTGCGGAGGCTGCTGCGGCCGGGCCACCTGGCGCTGGGGGCGGCGGCGCAGCGGGTCCTGCCCCGGGTCGAGGTAGTTCTGGACCTGCGTCTGCTCGTTGCGGTCGCGGGCGGCCCGCAGCTGGTTCTGCCAGGGGTGCGGGTCCTCGGGCCCGCCGCCCTGGCCCTGCTGGCCGGGGTGGCCGGGCGATCCCGGCGGGACCGGCGGCATGACGGCGGTCGGGTCGGCCGCGCCCCGGTGAGGCAGGACCGAGGTGGGGTCGGCGGCGCCGGCCGGGCCGCCGGTGTGCGGCATGACGCTGGTCGCCGCGTTCGGGTCGTACGAGCCCGCGCCCTGCGGGAGGACCTGGGTCGGGTCGGCCCCGCCGGACATGTCCGGGACGGGCGCGGGCGCCGGGTCGGGCACCAGGAGCATGCCGACGCCCTCGGCGGCGGCGATCTGCGCGGAGTTCGCGTGCACGCCGATGCCCTCGGCGACGACGCGCAGGCCGCGGGCGAGGTTCTCGGCGCTGGGCCGCTCGTCCGGGTTCTTGCGCAGACAGCGCTCGATGACCGTCCACAGCGGGTCCGGGACCGTGGAGGGGCGGCGCGGCTCGGCGCTCAGGTGCTGGTGCAGCACCTCGAGGGCGGAGCCGCCGCCGAACGGCGGACGGCCGGTGACCAGCTCGTACAGCAGGATGCCGGCACCGTAGATGTCGACGGCGGAGGTCTGCGGACGGCCCTCGGCGCCCTCGGGCGCGACGTACGCGGGGGTACCGACGAACTCCTGGGTGCGGGTGAGCCCCGGGGAGTCGGCGAGGCGGGCGATGCCGAAGTCGGTCAGCAGCGGGTGCATCCGGCCGTCGTACTGCTGGAGCAGAACGTTCGCCGGCTTGAGGTCGCGGTGGACGACGCCGTCGGCGTGGCTCGCGGCGAGCGCGTCGGCGATCTGGGCGGTGAGCAGGGCCGCGGCGACGGGGCTGAAGGGGCCGTTCTCGCGCAGGTAGTGGTGCAGGTCGGGGCCCTCGACGAGGTCCATGACCAGGGCCAGCAGATCGCCCTCCACCACCAGGTCACGGACCCGGACGATGTTCGGGTGGGTCAGCCGGAGCAGGACGGAGCGCTCCCGGAGGAAGCGCATCACGACGTCCGCGTCGTTGGCCAGCTCCTCCTTGAGGACCTTGATGGCGACGGTCTCGCCGGGCTGTCCCGGCACGGCCGCCTCGGCGCCCGCGGTCTCGCGCTGGCGGGCTCGCCAGACGGTGCCCGTGGCGCCGCGTCCGAGCGGCTCCTCGAGCAGGTACTTGCTGCCTACCGGCCGCACGTCATGCGCTCCCTGCTGCTTGCCTTGCCTGCTGGCCTGTGTCCGACCCACTGTAGTGCCGCGATGCCGGGGACCGGGGTGTCGGCTTTCTGTGGGTCTTACGTAGCCGTTCTCACATCCGTTCGAAGCAAAGACGCTTACCTCGGTCTTGTGGTTGCCGGGAATGAACGTGACCGATCTCAAGGCGTCGCCTGTGGGTCATCTCTCAGGCACTTTTGCGGGCAGAGCCGACCAATCAAGATCACCTTTCCCCGAGCGAGGGGCGCGGTGTCAGTGGCAGGTGCGAGGATGCCTGCAGTATTGGCCGACGTGCCGGGGCGGGGTGGGGGACTCCGCGCCCGGGCAGAAGGGACCGCTGACGGCGATGCAGATCCGGCTGACCGTCGTAGATCCGCTGGGCCCGTCGGCGCCGGCGCAGGGCCGCGCCCCGCGCAGCGACGTGCTGGTCACGGCGCCCGCCGGTACGGCGCTCGCGGCGGTGGCCTCGGCGCTCGCCCAGGTGGTCTCCGGCGGTGACGGCTCGGGCACCGTGGTGCTGTACGCCGGGGAGCAGCGGCTCGACGCCCAGCGCTGCACGCTCGGCGAGCCCCCGCTGACCGACGGCGCGGTGCTGTCCGTGGGCGCGCCGGGCGAGCCGGAGCCGCACCCCGAGCTGGACAACGCCCCGGCCCAGCTCCAGGTGGTCGCCGGCCCCGACGCCGGCGGCGTCCACCTGCTGCACGGCGGCGAGATCCGCGTCGGCCGCTCCGCCGACGCCGACGTGCCCCTGGACGACCCGGACGTCTCCCGGCTGCACTGCGCGGTGACCGTGGGCGCCGACGGCCGCGTCGCGGTCGCCGACCTGGACTCCACGAACGGCACGACGCTGGACGGCCGGCCGGTGAGCGGCCGCGCCGTGCGGTTCGCGCCCGGGGCGCTGCTGCGGATCGGGGAGTCGGCCCTGCGGCTGGCTCCCGCCGGAGGACCGGGCGCCCGGGTCGGCACGACTCCGGACGGGGAGGGGCACGTGCGCGTGCCGGGCCCCGCCGGGGACGGCACGACGGCCCACCCGCGCGCGACGAACCCGGCGCCGGCCGGGCCTTCCGGCCCTACGCGCCATGCCTACGGCTCGGCGGCCTGGAGCACGCCGGGCCCTGCCGGGCAGGGCTCCGGCGACTCGGCGGTGGTGCCGGGGCAGGGCGGGGCGCCCCGGGTCGAGAGCCGAGGTGCGGGGGCGGCCGCGGAGGGTCCGGGGTCCGCCGTGCGTGGGACATACCCAGGGACCGAGGAGGGCAGGCCGGGCGCCGGTGGGCGTGGGCGGCGTGTCTCACGGCCTCCGGGAGACCGGGCTTCCGCCGGTTTCCCCGACGACTCCACGCGCGCTGCCGCCCGTGAAGGGACCCGCCCGCCCTCACCGGACGGCGTGGCCCGGGCGCCCCGGCAGCGCGGCGCCACCGAGGGCTCGTCGCCCCTGGCCCCTCCGGACGGCCCGGCCCACGCTTCCTGGCAGCGCGACGCGTCGCAGGCGGGGCTCCGCGAGGGGGACACCCATGCGGGGCGCTTCGGAACGGGGGCGCCGGGCGGGGCGTTCGCCGGTGGCGGGACATACGCCGACCGTGGGGCACAGACCGACGGTGGGATGCCCGCCGATGGCGGGGCGTACGCCGGCGGTGGGGTGCACGCCGACGGTGGGACGCCCACCGGTGGCGGGGCGTACGCCGACCGTGGGACACACGCCGACGGTGGGACGCCCACCGGTGGCGGGGCGTACGCCGACCGTGGGACACACGCCGACGGTGGGACGCCCACCGGTGGCGGGGCGTACGCCGACCGTGGGACACACGCCGACGGTGGGACGCCCACCGGTGGCGGGGCGGACGGCGGCGGTGGGGCAGCCGGCGTCGGTCCTCGTGCCGGAGCCGTCGGCGGGCCGGCTTCCGCGCCCGCCGGGCCGGGCGGGGACGCTCGCGCCGGTGGCGGCCCGGGCCCCGGCGCCCCGGCAGGCTCCCAGGACGAGCCTTCCGGGCGCGGGCGCAAGGGCACTCCCCTCCGGGGGACGGACATACCGCAGGGGGCCCGCAGGCGGGGCGGGCTCGGGGCGTGGGCCCGGCGGCTGGCCGGAGGGCGCGGCGAGCAGGGGCCGGACGCACGCGAGGCGTACGGGGACGAGCCGGCCGACGGGACGGCGGAGCGCTCGGCCGTCGTGCCGGCGGTGCCGGAGACCTGGCCGGATCCGGCCACACTGCTGCTGACGGCACTGGGTCCGGGGCCCCGGCTGTGGGAGCGCGGTCCGGGCCACCCGGAGGCGCTCGCGGTGCGCCTCGGCACGGCCGACCGGGCGGTGCCGGACGGCTCGGGCCTGCTACCGGCGGTGCCGGTGACCGCCGGGCTGCGCGAGGTCGGCGCTCTGGGTCTCGCCGGGCCGCGGGCGCGGCTCGGCGGGCTGGCCCGTGCCCTGCTGGCCCAGCTCACCGCGTTGCACTCCCCCGACATGCTGGAGATCGTCCTGATCGCCGCGGACCGCTCCCGCCCTCTGGAGGAGCGCACCGCCGAGTGGTCCTGGCTGGGCTGGCTTCCGCATGTCCGGCCCGGGCACGGCCAGGACTGCCGGCTGCTCCTCGCCCACGACCGGGAACAGGCCGCGGCCCGCACCGACGAACTCCTCCGCCGCCTGGAGGACCAGCTGGCGGAGGCGGGGGCGGGGGCGGGGAGCACCGCTCCCCTCACCAGCACCCCCCTGGCTCCCACCGGCGAGCCCTCCCGAGGCCACCTGGTCCCGGACGACTCC
Source organism: Streptomyces violaceus (assembly GCF_036014075.1). Taxonomy (NCBI): domain Bacteria; kingdom Bacillati; phylum Actinomycetota; class Actinomycetes; order Kitasatosporales; family Streptomycetaceae; genus Streptomyces; species Streptomyces violaceus. The sequence goes on along the minus strand of NZ_CP107911.1, from coordinate 5,488,666 downwards.
CCTGGTACCGACGCTTCCGTCCCCTTCCCCGGCCCGTTCACCGTGCTCGTCGTGGACGGCGACCCCGGCGGGGCCGATCTGCGCGAGGCCGTGGCGCGGCTGGCCGCGGAGGGCCCGCGGGCCGGTATCCACGTGGTGTGTCTGGCCGAGACGGCCGCCGCCTCCCCGGCCTCGCCGGTGACGGAGACGTACGAGGCGGCCTGCGCGGTGTCGCCGACGTTCCGGCAGTGCGGTGCGGTCGCGCTGCTCAGCGGGGACGTGGCGACGGCGCTGCGGCTGATGCGCGTGGCCCGGGCCGGCGCCGGCTCCGCACCGGCCGGTCACGGCACGGTCGCCACCGTCGACGCCGTCTCCCCCGCCTGGGCCGAGCGCTTCGCGCGGGCGCTGGCGCCCCTGCGGACGGACGCCGCGACGAGTGAGCGGCAGCCGCGCGTCTCCGCGCCGCTGCCCCAGGCGGCCCGGCTGCTGGACGAGCTGGGCCTGGCCCGGGCCACCCCGGCGTCGCTGATGGCTCGCTGGGCGGACGCGGCCGACGACGCGGACGCGCTGGGCGGTCGGGTGCGCGCGATACTGGGCGCCGGGCCGCGCGGCCCGGTCGGCGCGGACCTCGCGGCCCAGGGACCGCATCTGCTGATCGAGGGCCCGCCGGGCAGCGGCCGCACCGAGCTGCTGCGGGCGGTCGTCGCGTCGCTGGCCGCCGCCGAGCGGCCGGACCGCCTGGGCATCGTGCTGGTCGACGGCCGGGGCGGCTCCGGCGCGGGCGGCGGGCACGGCGAGGGACTGCGGGTGTGTACGGACGTACCGCATGTCACCACGCATCTCTCCGCCCACGACCCGGTCCGGATGCGGGAGTTCGCGCAGTCCCTGAGCGCCGAGCTCAAGCGGCGCGCCGAGCTGCTGGGCCGGTCCGACTTCGCCGAGTGGCACAGCGGTCGCGAGCTGTCGGGCCGTATGGTCGCCCAGCGCACGGCCTCGGCCCGGGGCGGCGTCCAGGCCGAGGCCGCCGGGCACGGTGCCGGGGATCTCGACTCCCCGTCCAGTTCGACCATGCGGCTGCGGCCCGGAGCGGCCCGGCGGCAGACGGAGGCGGCGGCGCCGCCGCTGCCCCGGCTCGTCGTGGTCGTCGACGACCTGGACGCCCTGGTCTCCCCGGCGCTGGGCTCGACCGGGCGGCCCGCGGCCGGCTCGGTGATGCGCGCGCTGGAGGCCGTGGCCCGGGAGGGCGAGCGGCTGGGTGTCCACCTGGTGACGGCCTCCGGTCCGTGCCCCCGTACGGCGGAGACGGAACCGGCCCGCCGGGCCACCCTGCGCGTCAGGCTCGACGCCCCGGCACCCGGTCCGGACGAGCCCGCGCCCGGCCGGGGCAGTCTGACCTGCGCGGACGGGCGGGTGACGCCGCTCCAGGGCGGGCGGGTCACCGGCCGTATCCCCCGGACGGCGACCCTGCGCCCCACGGTCGTACCGCTGGAATGGCACCGCATGGGTGACCCTCCGGCCCGGCGTCCGGTGCGGGAACTCGGAAACGGACCGACCGACCTGGCACTGTTGGCCAGCGCGCTGGAAAGGGCGGCGAGAGAGGTCTCGGCGGTAGAGGTGCCGTCACTTCTGTAGCACTCGTCAGCACGCGTACATGGCACTGGCCGGAAGACGACCCCGCCCGGCGATCAGAGGTTCAGCCCCTGGTCACGAGGGGGTCACGATCCCCCGCTTGACAGCCGACGCCATCTTGCCGCCCCCGCACACCCGGGCGTAGACCAGATCGCACGGGAGCGCGCTCGACGTTCGACGAGGAACGAAGAACGGGGCAGTCATGCGCATGACGAGCAGCACCATCCGGACACGCTGGTCGCCGAAGCGGGACAAGGCGACCCCCCAGCACCGCAGAGCCGCCAAGGCCGCGGCCACCGTCGCCGCGGGAGCGCTCGCGCTCTCGCTCACCGCCTGCGGAGGCGACGGCAACGACAGCAGTGGAAGCCAGGGCAACAGCGAGGAGACCGCCAACAACGTCACCCTGCCGAAGCTGGACGGGACGAGCCTGGAGATCGCCGCCGTGTGGAGCGGCACCGAACAGGCCAACTTCAAGAAGGTCCTGGCGGAGTTCGAGAAGCGCACGGGCGCCAAGGTCACGTTCGTGCCCGCCCAGGACCCGATCATCAACTTCATCGGCTCGAAGGTGGCCGGCGGGCAGCCGCCGGACATCGCGATGCTGCCGCAGCCGGGGGCCATCAAGCAGGCCGTCGACCGGGGCTGGGCCAAGCCACTGGGCGCCGACGCCCTCAAGGAGCTGGGCGAGAACTACTCGCAGGGCTGGCAGGACATCGGCAAGGTGGGCGGCAAGGAGTACGGCGTCTACTACAAGGCCGCCAACAAGTCCCTGATCTGGTACAACAACCAGGTCTTCGAGAACGCCGGGGCCAGTGAGCCCGAGACCTGGCCGGATCTGCTCAACACCGCGCAGACGGTTTACGACTCCGGCGTCACCCCGTTCTCCGTCGGCGGCGCCGAGGGCTGGACGCTGACCGACTGGTTCGAGAACGTCTACCTCTCCCAGGCGGGTCCGGAGAAGTACGACCAGCTGGCCCAGCACGAGATCAAGTGGACGGACCCGTCCGTGAAGGACGCGCTGACCACGCTCGCGCAGGTCTGGGGCAAGCCGGACTACATCGCGGGCGGGGCGAACGGGGCGTTGCAGGTCGACTTCCCGGCCTCCGTCACGCAGGTCTTCACCGGCGGGGACCAGCCCAAGGCCGCCATGGTCGCCGCGGGCGACTTCGCGCAGGTCAACATCCCCTCGACCATGAAGATCGGCACGGACGCGAAGGTGTTCCCGTTCCCGGCGGTCGGTGACAACGGGCCGGTGGTCTCGGGCGGCGACGCGGCCGTGATCCTGGAGGACTCGAAGGGGGCGCAGGCCCTGGCCACCTGGCTCGCCTCGCCCGACGCGGCACAGATCCAGGCCAAGCTGGGCGGCTACCTCTCGCCGAACAAGAACGTGCCGAACTCCGCGTACCCGAACGCGGTGCAGCAGAAGATCGCCAAGGCGCTCATCGACGCCGGCGACGACTTCCGCTTCGACATGTCCGACCAGGCCCCGCAGGCCTTCGGCGGTACGCCCGGCAAGGGTGAGTGGAAGATCCTCCAGGACTTCCTGAAGAACCCGAAGGACATCGCGGGTACGCAAGCGAAGCTGGAGGCCGAAGCGGCCGCGGCCTACGGAGACTGACGGCATGACGTCGGCCACGGCGGCAGGGGGCAACAGGCCCCCTGCCGCTCCCAAGTCGCGCAAGAGTGTGACCGGCACCCGCAGGACCGTCGCGGCGCTGTTCCTGCTGCCCGCGCTCGTCCTGCTCGGCGCGCTCGTGGTGTACCCGATCGGGTACTCGGTCGTACGCAGCTTCTACGACCAGTCCGGTGACGGCTTCGCCGGAATGGACAACTACACGGCCCTCTTCACCGACGAGGGCATCCGCACCGCGCTGAAGAACAACGTGATCTGGGTGGTGTTCGCGCCGACGGTCGCGACGGCGCTCGGCCTGATATTCGCGGTGCTGACCGAACGGGTGCGCTGGGGTACGGCGTTCAAGCTCGTCGTCTTCATGCCGATGGCGATCTCGATGCTGGCGGCGGGCATCATCTTCCGCCTGGTGTACGACCAGGATCCGGACAAGGGCGTGGCGAACGCGGTGTGGGTGGGCGTGCACGACACGTTCTCCCAGGCGTCGGCGTTCCCGAAGGCCCACCCGGGCCGGGAGTCGCCGCTGGAGTCCGCCGGCGGAGGCGCGTTCATCACCAAGTCGCCCGTCCGCGCGGGCGAGACCGTCTCGCTGCCCCTGGTCGGTGTGGCGCTCGACCTGATGCCCGACAGCGCGAAGGCCGCCGTGGCGCCGAAGCCCGAGCCGGACAAGATCACCGGTACCACCTGGCAGGACTTCACACGGGGCAAGGGCGTGGGCACGCTCAACGGGGTCGACGCGGCCGAGCTGGGTTACCCCGGAATGAAGGTCGAGGCGGTGAAGGACGGCAGGGTGGTGGCCTCGGCGACGGCGGCCGACGACGGCACCTTCACGCTGCCGGCCTCGGCCGACGGTGCCCAACTGCGGCTCCCCGCAAGCAACTTCAAGGAGCCGTACAACGGCCTGGACTGGCTCGGCCCGTCCCTGGTCACCCCGTCCATCATCGGCTCGTACATCTGGATGTGGGCGGGCTTCGCGATGGTGCTGATCGCGGCCGGGCTCGCGAGCGTGCCCCGGGAGCTGCTGGAGGCCGCCCGGGTCGACGGCGCGAGTGAGTGGCAGGTCTTCAGACGGGTCACGGTGCCGCTGCTGGCGCCGGTCCTCGCGGTTGTCATGGTCACCCTGATGATCAACGTGCTGAAGGTCTTCGACCTGGTCTTCATCATCGCCCCCGGCTCCTCCCAGGACGACGCGAACGTCCTGGCCCTGGAGCTGTACCGCAAGGGCTTCTCCGAGGACCAGCCCGGCGTCGCCAGCGCCATCTCGGTGTTCCTGCTGCTGCTCGTGATCCCGGTGATGTGGTTCAACGTACGCAGGCTGAGGCGGGAGGTGCGGCGATGAAGGCGAAGCAGTCGCTGGGGTCCCGGCTCGCCGAGGGCGTCAGCGGTGGGCTGGTGAGGGTGTTCCTCATCGTGGTCGGCCTGTTCTGGCTGGTGCCGACGATCGGTCTGCTGCTGTCCAGTCTCCGCTCGCCGGAGGACATCGCGGCGAGCGGCTGGTGGAAGGTGTTCACGGAGCCGTCGCAGATCACCTTCGACAGCTACGCGAAGCTGCTGGAGAACGAGGACATCACCGGTTCCCTGCTGAACACGGTGTGGATCACCGTCCCGGCGACCCTGCTGGTGGTGATCATCGGCTCGCTGGCGGGCTATGCCTTCGCCTGGATGGAGTTCCCGGGCCGGGACTGGTGGTTCCTGGGCGTGGTCGGCCTGCTGGTGGTGCCGGTGCAGGTCGCGCTGATCCCGATCGCCGAACTCTTCGGCAACATCGGCATCTTCGGCTCGGTGCTCGGCGTGGTGTTCTTCCACGTCGGCTTCGGTCTGCCGTTCGCGGTGTTCCTGCTGCGGAACTTCTTCGCGGAGATCCCGAGAGAGCTGCTGGAGGCGGCACGGCTGGACGGGGCGGGTGAACTGCGCCTGTTCTTCCGTGTCGTGATGCCGCTCGGCGCGCCGGCGATCGCCGCCCTCGGCATCTTCCAGTTCCTGTGGGTGTGGAACGACCTGCTGGTCGCGCTGATCTTCTCGGACTCCGGGAGCCAGCCGATCACGGTGGCGCTCCAGACGCAGGTACGGCAGTTCGGCAACAACATCGACGTGCTGGCACCCGGCGCGTTCATCTCGATGGTGGTCCCGCTGGCCGTCTTCTTCGCGTTCCAGCGGCAGTTCGTGTCCGGCGTGATGGCTGGAGCGGTCAAGTAGCCGTCAGCACAAGGGAGTTGGAGGGGCGGGCCGGTGTCGGTCCGCCCCTTCCACATTCCCCCGGATGACGTAGCCGCCGTAACCAAGTGGCCTTCCGCGCCGTTCCCGGGCCGAACGCCCGCGCCGACCGATGGATGGCCTCTTGCCCAGGTTCAGTGTCATTGTCCCCGCGTACCAGGTTCAGGCGTACCTGCACGAGTGCCTGGAGTCGGTGCTCTCCCAGTCCTGTCCCGATCTGGAACTGATCGTCGTCGACGACTGCTCGCCGGACGCGTGCGGCGCGATCATCGACGAGTTCGCCGCCCGCGACGCGCGTGTACAGCCCGTCCATCTGCCCGAGAACGTCGGCCTGGGCCCCGCCCGCAACGCCGGCGTGGCGCACGCGAGCGGCGACTACCTGCTGTTCCTCGACAGCGACGACACCCTCACGCCGGACGCGCTGCGCTCCATCGCCGACCGGCTGAAGGAGACCGGCGAGCCGGACGTCCTGGTCTTCGACTACGCGCGCACGTACTGGACCGGTGAGGCGGTCCGCAACCAGGAGGCCCTGCAGCTCACCGAGGAGGGCCCGGCCCCGTTCCGCCTGGAGGACCGGCCGGGTCTGCTGAAGCTGCTGATGGTCGCCTGGAACAAGGCCTACCGGCGGGAGTTCGTCGAGGAGAAGGGGTTCGTCTTTCCGCCCGGCTACTACGAGGACGCGCCGTGGACGTACCCGGTGCTGATGACGGCCGAGTCGATGGCGACCCTCGACCGCGTCTGCGTGCACTACCGGCAGCGGCGGCTGGGCAACATCCTGCGCACCACCAGCGAGCGGCACTTCGACGTCTTCGACCAGTACGACCGGGTGTTCGCGTATCTCGAGGAGCGCCCCGAACTGGACCGGTGGCGGCCTGCGTTGTTCCGCCGGATGGTCCACCACCTGGCGATCGTGTACTCCCGGCCGGACCGGCTGCCGCGCGGCTCACGGGCGGACTTCCTGCGCCGGGCCCGCACCCACTACCGCCGCTACCGCGTCCCGGGCGCGCCCGCCCACCTGCGCGCCCGGGCGCACCACACCCTGATCCGCTTCGGCCTGCACCGCACCTACCGCACGCTGCAGCTGGCGTCGGCCCTGCACCGCGCCGCCACCAGGACCACCGGCAGGCTGCTGCACGGTCTGCGGGCCGCCGCGCTCAGGGGCCACTACGGCGTCCAGCGCTGCCTCCCCGTACGCTCCGACCGTGCCGTCTTCGCCGCCTACGACGGCCGCGGCCACAGCTGCAACCCGGGCGCGCTGGAGTCCTCGATCCGCGGCCTCGCGCCGCACATCCGTACGGCATGGATCGCCCGCCCGGAACACCACCACGCCAGCCCGCCGGGCCCGCGCTGCCTCGTCCCCGGCACGGCCGCCTACTGGACGGCGCTCGCCCGTTCCCGGTACCTGGTCAGCAACACCCACTTCGACCACCGCCTGGTCAAGCGCCGGGGCCAGATCCTGATCCAGACCGGGCAGGGCACCCCGCTGGGGCACATCGGCCTGGACCTCCAGGAACGCCCGGCGGCCGCCCGCGGCCGGGACTTCGCCCGGCTGCTCAAGGGCGTCGACCAGTGGGACTACGTACTGTCCGCCAACCGCCACACCACCCTGACCCAGGAGCGCGTCCACCCCGGCCGCTACACCACGCTGGAGTACGGCTACCCCCGCAACGACGTGTTCCGGACGGCGACCGCGGCGGACGTGGCCCGGCTGCGCGCCTCGCTGGGCATCCCGGAGGGCACGGTGGCGATCCTCTACGCGCCGACCCACCGCGACTACCGCCGCTCCCAGCACCGCACCCTCGACCTCCAGCGGATCGTGCGCCGCCTGGGCCCACGCTTCGTCGTCCTGGCCCGCGCCCACCACGCCTACGGCGCCCCGCTGACCACCACCCGCGGCCGGGTCGTCGACGTCAGCGACCACCCGAGCGTGGAGTCGCTCTGCCTGGCCTCGGACGCCCTGGTCACGGACTACTCGTCGCTGATGTTCGACTACGCCAACCTGGACCGGCCGATCGTGATCCACGCCGACGACTGGGAGGCGTACGAGGCGGCCCGCGGCGCCTACTTCGACCTGCGCGCCTCCCCGCCGGGCGCCCTGGCGCGCGGCGAGGACGAGCTGATCGACATCTTCGCCACCGGCCACTGGCGGGGCTCCCGCTCGACCCAGCGGCGCGCGGCGTTCCGCGAGCGGTTCTGCACCTACGACGACGGACGGGCCGCCGAGCGGGTCGTCCGCCACGTCGTTCTCGGGGAATCGGAGCTGCCGCCGGTCGTCCCGCTCGACGAGCGCCGTCCGGTGCCGTCGGCGGCGGCCTCGCTGGTGCGTGAGCCGCTCGCCACGGTGCCGCGGCCGGCCGGCCCCCCGAACATCACCGACCACCTCTGACCACGGTTCTCACTCCGGGGAGTCCGCATGCCCTCCAGCCCGTCGCGGCCGACCCCCAGCCGGCCGCCGTCCTGGCGTCCGTCCGGGCGGCCCCGCTCCTGAAAAGCCTCGAAGACCCCCGAAGACCGAAGCGCCCCGAAGACCTCCAAGACCCTCGACAGAAAGAGCAGAATGCCCCGCTTCAGCATCGTCGTCCCGTCCCATGGGGTCGCGGGCCGGCTGTCCCTGGCGCTGGACTCGATCCTCGCCCAGTCGTTCGGCGACTTCGAGCTGATCCCTGTGTGCGACGGACCCGACGCACCGGCGGCCGACGTCGTCGCCGGGTACGCCGAGCGGGACTCCCGGGTGACGCCGGTGCACTCCCCGCCCTCGGCAGGTCTGGCCGGGGCGCGCAACACCGGGCTGCGGGCGGCGGTCGGCGGCCATGTGCTGTTCCTCGACGGCGACGACGTCCTGGTCCCGGGGGCGCTGGCTGCCCTGGACGCCCGGCTGAGCGCGGTGGGCGACGTCGACGTGCTGTACGTCGAGCACGAGCGCACCCCCTGGTGGGAGGGCGAGCCGGCCAACCCGGCCGCGCCCCTGCTGGCCAGGACACCGGACGGGGACTTCTCCCCCGACCGGGCCCCGGAGCTGACGGGCGTGACGCTCCCGGCGTGGAGCGCTGTCTACCGCCGGGCCTTCCTCACCGAGCGGGACATCGCCTTCCCCGGCAACCACTTCACCGACGTCGGGTTCGGCGGTCTGGTCGCCCTGCGGGCGGAGCGGATGGCGGCCCTGCGCACGGTCGTCGTCCGGCATCTGCTGCGCCGGCAGGGCAACCGGCTGAACCTTCCGGGCGAGCACCACGCCGAGCTGCTCGACCAGACCGAACTGGTGCTGACGCGGGCCGCGGAGCAGGGGCTGTCGGCGGACCGGCTGAAGCCGCTGTTCACCCAGCTCTTCGCCGCCGTACTGAAGACGGCCGCCCACCCCCGGCGGCTCCCGGCCGGACGCCGTGCCTTCTTCCGCCGGGCGAGCGCGCTCTACCGGCGGCACCGGCCCCCCGGCTACCAGGCACCCGGCGGCAGCCTCGGCGTCCAGCACCGGCTGCTGGCGGCCGGTTCGTACGCGGCGTTCCGCACCCTGCGCGCCGCCAACCGGAGGGCGCTGCGGGCCGCCGCGCTGCTCCCGCGCCCCCGGGGGCTGCGCACCCGCCTGCGCTACGCGGCGAGCCTGCGCCTCCCCCTCGACAGGAACCTCGCCGTGTACTGCGCGTACTGGGGCCGCGGCTACGCCTGCAACCCGGCCGCGATCCACGCCAAGGCCCGCGAACTCGCCCCGCACCTGCGCTCGGTGTTCCTGGTGGAGCCGGACGCGGTGGACGGCATGCCCAAGGACGTGGAGTACGCGGTGATCGGCAGCCGGAAGTACTGGGAGGCGCTGGCCCGCGCCCGGTACCTGGTCAACAACGCCAACTTCGCGGACGCCGTGGTCAAACGCCCCGGCAGCACGCACCTCCAGACCCAGCACGGGACCCCGCTGAAGACGATGGGCGCCGACCAGGCGACGTATCCCGTGGTGGCCGCGGCGACGGGGAGCTTCGCCAGGCTGCTGGCCCGGGTGGACCGCTGGGACTACAACCTCACCTCCAACCGGCACTCCACCGAGATGTGGGAGAAGGCGTTCCCCGGAGCGCACGAGACCCTCGAGTACGGCTATCCGCGCAACGACGTCTACTACACGGCGTCCGCCGAGGACGTCGCCCGCGTCCGCAAGGAACTCGGGGTCCCCGAGGACAAGAAGGCGGTCCTCTACGCCCCCACGCACCGCGACTACGCCACCGGCTTCGCGTCCGGCCTGGACCTGGCCGAGTTCTGCGAGGCGATCGGCGACGACTACGTGGTGCTGCTGCGCGCGCACTACTTCTACGACCAAGGGCCCCGCCGGGGCGGCGGCCGGATCATCGACGTCACGGGGCACCGCTCGTCGGAGGACGTGTGCCTGGCCGCCGACGCGCTGATCACCGACTACTCGTCGATCATGTTCGACTACGCCAACCTGGACCGGCCGATCGTCGTGTACGCCGACGACTGGGACGTCTACCGGGAGACGCGGGGCGTCTACTTCGACCTGATGGAGATCCCGCCCGGCCGGGTCGCCCGTACGCCCGAGGAGCTGGCGGCGGCCTTCCGCGACGGCGGTTACGCGGACGAGTCGGCGACGGCCCTGCGTGCCGCGTTCCGGGAGCGCTTCTGCCAGTTCGACGACGGGCGGGCCGCCGAGCGCGTCGTACGCCGGGTGCTGCTGGGGGAGCCGCCCGAGTCGATCCCGCCCGTGATCCCGCTCGCGGAGCGCGTCCCGGCCCCCGCCGCCACCCTCGTGAGGAGCTGACCGAAGAAGTGCCCCGCTTCAGCATCATCGTCCCCGTCTACAAGGTGCAGGGCTTCCTGCGCGAGTGTCTCGACTCGGTGCTCTCCCAGTCGTACGGCGACTTCGAGGTGGTCGCCGTGGACGACCGCTCCCCCGACGGCAGCGGTGCGATCCTCGACGAGTACGCCGCCCGCGACGCCCGGGTGCGGGTGCTGCACCTGCCCGAGAACGTCGGCCTGGGCCGGGCCCGCAACGCCGGAGGGGAGCAGGCGGCCGGCGACTACGTCCTGTTCCTCGACAGCGACGACCGCTACACGCCGGGCCTGCTGGCCGCCCTCGCCGCGCGTCTCGAGGCGACCGGCGACCCGGACATCCTGGTCTTCGACCACGTGCGCACCTACTGGTGGGGCCGGGGCGGGCGCAGTGAGGGGGCGGACCTGCTGGCCGCGGCGGGCACACAGACGTTCGGCATCCGGGAGAGCCCGCAGTACCTGAACCTGTTCCTGGTCGCCTGGAACAAGGCGTACCGGCGCGCCTTCCTCCAGGAGCACGGCCTGGAGTACGCGCCGGGGCTGTACGAGGACGCGCCGGTCACCTACCGGTCGATGGTGCTGGCGGACCGCATCGCCTGTCTGGACCGGATCGGGGTCGAGTACCGGCAGCGCCGGCAGGGCGCGATCACCAAGACCCCGGGGCGCCGGCACTTCGAGATCTTCCCGCAGTACGAGGGCCTGTTCGCGTTCCTGGAGCAGCGCTCCGACCTCGACTGGGCTCGTCCCCTGCTGCTGGAGCGGGCGCTGGACCACATGCTGTTCGTGCTGGCCCGCGAGGACCGGGTGCGGCCGGCGGACCGGGGCGACTTCTACCGCGAGATCCGCTCCTTCCACCACCGTCACCTCCCCGAGGGCGGCTTCCCGGAGCCGGACGGCTGGCGCGGGGTCGAGATGCGGCTGCTGGCCTCGGCGCCCTACGCGTCGTACGCGGCGGTGCGCGGTCTGCGGGACCTGCGCGCGAGTGCCCTGGGCAGGAAGCGGCGGGTGGCGCGGAAGGCGTCGGGGGCCGCTCTGCGCACCTGGTACGCGGCCCAGTCGAAGCGCCCGCTCGATCCGCAGCTCGCCGTCTACTCGGCGACCCACCACCGGGGCGTGTCCGGCGACCCGGCCGCGATCCACGCCAAGGCACGCGAGATCGCCCCGCACATCCGGGGCGTGTGGGTGGTCCGGGAGGACGCGGTGGACGCGCTGCCACCCGGCATCGACCATGTGATTCCGGGCTCGCGGCGCTACCACGAGGTGATGGCACGGGCCACGTACTGGGTGAACAACGTCAACTGGCCCGGCACCCTGGCCAAGCGGCCCGGCAGCGTCCACATCCACACCCACCAGGGCACCCCGCTCAAGTACATGGGCGCCGACCTGCTGACCAAGCCGGGCGCCCGGCACGGCTTCGACGTGCCGCAGATGCTGCGCCGGGCCGACCGCTGGGACTACAGCCTGGTCGCCGGCCGGCACGCGGAACGGGCCTGGGAGCGGGCCTACCCGTGCCACTTCACCTCGCTGCGGACCGGCAGTCCGCGCAACGACGTCCTGGTCGGCGCGGGCCCGGAGCGGGGCCCGGAGGTGCGCGAGCGGCTCGGCATCCCCGCCGGTCACACGGTCGTGCTGTACGCGCCGACCCGGCGCGACTACCGGAAGGGCGGCCATGTCGACCGGTTCGACCTGGCCCGGTTCGCCGAGGACCTGGGCCCCGGCCACACCCTCGTCGTCCGGCTGCACCCCTCGCTGGCCGGGGGCGTGGCGCGCGGCCTGGGGCTGGCAGATCTGCACCGGCGGGGTGTCGTCGTGGACGCGACCGACGAGCCGCACGTCGAGGACGTGCTGCTCGCCTCCGACGCGCTGGTCACCGACTACTCGGCCCTGATGTTCGACTACGCCCTCCTCGACCGGCCGATCGTGGTCCACGCCGACGACTGGGGCGCGTTCGCGGCCAGCCGGGGCGCCTACTTCGACATCACCGCCGACGCGCCGGGGCATGTCTCGCGCTCCTACCGGGAGCTGGCCTGGCTGTTCGCGTCCGGCACCTGGCAGGACAGGGAGGCGGAGCGGCTGCGGGCGGGCTTTAGGGAGCGGTACTGCGAGTTCGAGGACGGGCGGGCCGCCGAGCGGGTCGTACGCCTGCTGATGCTGGGCGAACGTGGCGGTGCGCTGCTGCCCGCGGCCCGCCGGACCGCGGTTTCCGGTGCGAGGTCCGAGACGCTGGTCGAGCGATGAGAACACCCGCCACCCCCGAGGCCGTCCCCTCCCTGCCCGGCCAGCGGGCCCCCTCGGCCCGGCCGGCGGCGGCCGCCGAGCGGCTGCTGCCCGTGCACTGGTGGCACGCGGCGCTGGTCGCCGTGCCCACCGCGGCCCTGTTCCTGCTGGGCTACCGGCGGCGCTGGATCTGCGACGACGGGCTGATCTATCTGCGTCCGGTCCGGCAGATCCTGGCGGGCAACGGGCCCGTGTTCAACGTGGGAGAGCGGGCGGAGAGTTCGACCGGCACCCTGTGGCAGTGGCTGCTCGCGCTCGCCACCTGGGTCACCGGCGAGGATCCCGCGTTCCTCGCGGTGGGGCTCGGGCTGCTGCTGAGCGCCGCCGGGTTCGGGCTCGCCCTGTACGCCACGTGCCGGCTGCACCGGGGCGCCCGGCTGCTGCTCCCGGCGGGTGTGTGCGTGCTGCTGGCCGTGCCGCCGTTCTGGTCGTACATGACCTCGGGCCTGGAGAGCGGCCTGGGTGCCTTCTGGACCGGCCTGTCGTGGTGGCTGCTGACGCGCACCCGGCGCGGGCAGGCGGCCCGGCCGGTGTACGCGGCTGCCTTCGTGTTCGGGCTGGGTCCGCTGGTCCGGCCCGATCTCGCGGTGGTCACGGCGTGTTTCCTGGTGGCGCAGTGGTGGGTGCTGCGTCCCTCCCGGCGGGGCACCGTCGCGATGCTGGCCTCGGCGGGAGCGCTGCCGCTGTCGTACGAGGTCTTCCGGGCGGGGTACTACGGGATCCTGGTGCCGCTGCCCGCCATCGCCAAGGAGGCGAGCGCCAGCGACTGGGGCCGGGGCGCCGGCTATGTGCAGGAGACGCTCGGGCCCTACTGGCTGTGGCCGGCCGTCTCCGTGCTCGGCGCGCTGGCCGTCCTGCTGGTGCGGCGCACCCGCCGGGAACGGCGGGACCGCGCCCCGGCGCGGGCCTCGCTCGCGGTGCTGCTGGCGCCGCTGGTCGCGGGCCTGCTGCTGTCCGGGTACGTCATCCGCGTCGGCGGTGACTACATGCACGCGCGCATGATCCTGCCCGCCCTTCTGCTGCTGCTCCTGCCGGTGCTGGTCGTGCCGGCGACCCGGTTCACCGGCGTCGCGAGCGCGCTGCTGCTGGTGTGGCTGTGCGCGGCGGTCAGCCCGCTGCGGACCCCGTTCGACGTGCGCGGCACGCCCGGTTCCTTCAATGTGCGCAGCTCCGACGTGGAGGCCCTCGGCGACCACAACCCGGTGCGCACCGCCACCTGGGTGGCCAACTGGCCCGCCCTGCCGGAGGGGCGCGGCATGCTGGCGGAGGCCGTGCGCGCGCCCGGGCCGACGCTGCTGTACTTCGACGCCGGACGGCGGCTGCATGCCACGCCGATGCGGCCGGGTTCCCGGTACCACGTGGTGATCGTGGGCCGTCATCTCGGAGTCACGGGAGCCGCGGCGCCGCTCGACGCCTACGTCAACGACGCCTGGGGGCTGGCCAGTCCCGTCGGCGCGCATCTCGCGCTGGAGCGGTGGAGCTGGCCCGGGCACGAGAAGTTCCTGCGCAACCACTGGGTCTTCGCGGAGTGGGCGGCGCAGCACCCGCCGGAGCGCGATCTGCTGCGGGCCGGGGCCTCTCTGGAGACGGTCGTGGCGGCCCGGGCCGCGCTGGGCTGCGGCGAACTGGCCGAACTGAGGGAGTCGGTGCGCGCGCCGCTCACCGCCGAGCGGTTCTGGCGGAACCTCACGGGGTCCTACGAGCGGACGCGGTTCCGGTTCGCGCGCTGGCCCGCGACGGCGGAGAGGGCGCTCTGCGACTGACCCGATGAGGTGACCCGGGGTCAGAGCATGCGTGGGGCGGGAACATCTGGCGCATGCCCGAGACCCTTCCCCCACTCCTGTGAGCGCCTCGGTCCTCGTCCGGCGGACCGTGCGCGGTGCGACGGCGCTGCGCGGCGGCCGGATGGGGCGTCTCACCCCGTACCAGTTCTTCGGCGCCCTGTTCTGGCTGGTGATGACGCTGGCGTACTGGCGGGTTCCGCTGTGCTGCGACGCCGGTCAGCACGCGGCGGTCGTGGAGCGGCTCAGGGCCGATCTGCTCCATCCGGCCCATGCCATGGCGGACCTGCCGGGCGACGGCAGCCCGTACTACGGCCCGTACGCCGTCGCGCAGGGCGTTCTGGCGCGGCTGACGGGGCTGTCCGGCTGGGGAGTCGTGAAGCTCGCGGGGCCGGTGCATCTGCTGGTGCTGCTGACGGGGCTCGGCCGTTTCGTCCGGACCCTGGCCCCGCGTCCCTGGGCGCCGGTACTGGCCCTGCTGTTCGTGACGCTGCTGTGGGGCACCGCGCGGATCCTGTGGAGCGGCCACCTCGGGCTGATGCCGATGACGACGAACCTGGGCTATCCGTCCGCGCTCGCGATCGGGCTGACGCTCTGGGCGTGGGCCTGGACGGCCAGGCGTGCGCGTGAGGACGCTCCCGCCGTGCGGTTCGTCGGTCCGAGCGGGCTCGGCGGCTGGTCGGGGTACGCGGGGCTGGGCGCCCTGTACGGGCTGATCCTGCTCACGCACTCCGTCACGGCGGCCTCGGCGCTCATCGGCGCGATGGCGATCGTGGCGTCCCGGCAGCGCGGGTGGCGCCGGCCCGTGGTGGCGCGCTGGGCGCTCGCCGGGGCCGTCTGCGGGGCGGTCGCGGTGTCGTGGCCGTACTACGACGTCCTGGCGCTGGTGGGCGACTCCGGTATGGACGCCATGCACCGGCACCTCTATGAGGAGATGTTCGGCGACTCCTGGCTGGCGCTGCTCGGCGTGCCCGCGCTGTGGGTGCGGGCCCGGAGGTCGGTGAGGGACCCGCTGGTGCTGATGTTCCTGCTGGAGTGCCCGCTGGTGGCGTACGGCTGGGTGAGCGGGCACCACACGTATGCCATGGCCCTGTGGGCCGTCCTGGTGCCGCCGCAGTGCGCGCTGGCGGTGGAGCTGGCGGCGCCCCGGCCCTGGCGGCGGGCCCGGAAGGTGCTGGGCGGGGCGGCGGCGGCCGGGGCGTGCGCCGGGTTCGTCACCGTGCACGCCGGGGCGGTCGTGCCGCGCTCGGCCGACCCGGTGGGGTTCGCACAGCCCGCGCGCTGGCCGGCGTACGACTGGGCGGCACGGCACATCGGGCCGGGCGAGGTGGTGATCACCGACGGGTACCCGGCCGGCCACTCCCTCGCCGGGTACGGGCCGAGCCTCGCGGCGCCCGTCCGGCCCGACCCGGCCCTGGACGAGCGGGAGCGGGAGCGCCGGGCGGCCGACGTTCACGCCTATCTGTCCCCCGGTTCGACCCGCGCCGGGCGTGCCGCCGTCGTCCGCCGCTACCACGTGCGCTGGCTGCTGCTGACGCGCTGGCACCCGGTGCCCGAGGAGGCCGTGGTGGTGGCGTGGAGCAAGGAGACGGGGGAGGTGCTGGCGCGGGTCGGGGGGTGACGTGCCGGCGGTTACTCGATGACGAGGTCGACCTCGATGTTGCCGCGGGTGGCGTTGGAGTACGGGCAGACCTGGTGGGCCTGCTCGACCAGCTTGCGGCCGGTCGCCTCGTCCACGCTGTCGGGCAGCTCGACGCGGAGCGTGACGGCGAGACCGAAGCCCTCGCCCTGCTTGCCTATGGAGACCTCGGCGGTCACGGCGGCGTCGCTGACGTCGACCTTGGCCTGGCGGCCGACGAGGCCGAGGGCGCTGCCGAAGCAGGCGGCGTAACCGGCGGCGAAGAGCTGCTCCGGGTTGGTGCCCTGGCCGTTGCCGCCCAGCGCCTCCGGCATGCCCAGCGCGAGGTCGAGCGTGCCGTCGGAGCTGACGGTGCGGCCCTCGCGGCCGTGGGTGGCGGTGGCGACAGCGGTGTAGAGCGCGTCCATGGAAATCCTTCCCTCTCACGTCACGTTCCGGCGGCCCGCTTCCGGGCCGCCTGACACCTAAGATTAGAGCACACAATTAAGTTGTGTGCAATTAAATGGTGGGTGCGAGCTACCCTGGAGGCATGAACACGCCGGACGACGACTGGCTCCGCCTGGACCAGCAGATCTGCTTCTCCCTGCACGCGGCCTCCCGCGCCTTCAACGGCGTCTACCGCGTGATCCTCAAGGACCTCGGCCTCACCTACCCGCAGTACCTGGTGATGCTGGTGCTCTGGGAGCAGGGCGAGCTGCCCGTGAAGAAGCTCGGGGAGCACCTGCGTCTCGACTCCGGCACCCTGTCGCCGCTGCTCAAGCGGCTGGAGGCGGCCGGTCTCGTGCGCCGGGAGCGCAGCGCCCGCGACGAACGGTCGGTGGAGGTGCGGCTGACCGAGGAGGGCACCGCGCTGCGGACGCGGGCGCTCCAGGTGCCGCGCCGGATCGCCGGCGCGACCGGCTTCGACACCGCCGAGGTCCGCGCCCTGCGCGCCCGCCTCGACGAGCTCACCTCCGCGCTGGACGCGGCCGCGCTCTCGGAGTCACCGGGAGACGGGCGGACGTAGCGAGGCCCCGCGGCCACAGCGGGGCCGCGCGGTCGGAGCGAAGCCGGACGACCGGAGCGACGTCGGGCGTTTTGTTGCTTTCGCACGATTCACCCGACTTACGATCCTCGTAATGAATGCCGCTGTGGATGCCGACAGGCCTCGCCCCCAGGTCGCCGTCGTGGTCATCGGCTACGACGACGCCGCCCATGTGACGGACGCCGTGCGCTCGGCGCTCGCGCAGGGCCCGGCCGTGCGCGAGGTCGTGGCCGTCGACGACTGCTCGGCGGACGGCAGCGCCGGCCTCCTCGACCGGCTCGCCGCGTCGGAACCCCGCCTGACGGTGATCCGCCGCCGGGTCAACAGCGGCGGCTGCGGCACCCCGCGCAACACCGGACTCGACGCGGTGACATCGCCGTACGTGATGTTCCTGGACAGCGACGACGTCCTGCCGCCCGGCGCGGTCGACGCGCTGCTCGGGGCCGCGACGGGCGCGCACGCGGAGGTCGCGGGCGGTCTGTGCGTACGTCGGGAGCTGCCGTCGGGGCGTGAAGTGCCCTGGCAGGCGCGTCTCTACGCGCTCCACGCCGCGGTACCGCGGCCCGCGCAGCGACCGCGCCTGGTCCACGACACGCTCTGCGTCAACAAGCTCTACCGCACCGACTTCCTGCGCGAGCACCGCATCCGCTTCCCCGAGGGCCGCTTCCCGTACGAGGACGTCGTCTTCTCCGCACGCGTGCTGGCCGCGGCCCCGCGCATCGCCCTGGTCCCCGACCGGGTCTACGTCTGGCACGTGCGCCGGTCCGCCGAGCGGCTGTCGATCTCCCTGGACCGGGCCGGCGTCGACAACTGGCGGGCCCGGACGGAGGCGTGCCGGCAGGCGTACGAGATCCTGCTGGGCGCCGGGCAGAAGGAACTCGCGCGGGCCGCACGCGCCAAGTTCCTCGACCACGAACTGCGGATGTACCTGCGCGAGCTGGGGTTGCGTGACGCCGCCTACCGGCGCGCGTGGTGGGAGCTGACGCGGGCGCATCTCGCGGAGTACGACGCCGACGACTGGGCGCGCGACCCCGCCGCTCCGGGCCGGCTTGCCGGGCGGGTCGTCCTGGCCTCCCCGGAGCCGCGCGACCTGCCGCGGCTGCGGGAGCTGGCGGCCCGCCCGGCCCGGCTGCGTCCGCCGTACGCCCGTGCCGCGGACGGCGCGCCCGTCTGGTCGGACGACCTCCCGCAGGTCTCACTGGAGCCCCTGCTGACCCGGCCGGTGCGCGCGCTGCCCCTCGCCGTGGACGCGGAGCTGCGGCCACGCGCGCGTGGCGCCCGGCTGCGGCTGCGCCTGCACGAGCTGTACGGCCGGGTGGCGCGGGCGGGCCCGGAGGCGGTGGAGATGGAGTGGCGGCACCGGGACGACGGGGTAGCCGGCGTCCGCGCCACGACTGGGTTCGCGGCCTCCGCCGGTGGCTGGTCGGCGGAGGCGGACGTCGATCTCCCCGCGCTGGCCGCGCTCGGTACGGGCACCTGGGACCTGCGCCTTCGGGTCCGCTTCCGTGACGGCGTGAGCCGCGAGGTCACGGCGCACGCGCTCGCGGGCGCCGGTCTGCTGCGCCGCAGTGCCGTCCCGAGCGCCCGGCACGGCGTGGTGCTCGTGCAGCCGTACGCCACCCACTCCGGCGCGCTGGCCCTGCGGGTGGCGCCCGGCGTACACGGTGTGCTGTCCGTCGTACGCGCGCGAGTGCGCCGCCTGCTTCACTGAGAATCCGCCTGCTTCACTGAGAACACGACGGGCCAACTGACGAGGGGACTGCCGCACATGACCTGGTTGATCACCGGCGGCGCCGGCTACATCGGCGCGCACGTCGTACGGGCGATGACCGCGGCAGGGGAACGGGCGGTGGTCTACGACGACCTGTCCACCGGTATCGCCGGGCGCGTGCCGGAGGGGGTGCCGCTGGTGGTGGGCTCGACGCTGGACGGCGAGCGGCTCGCGCGTACCCTCGCGGACCACTCGGTCACCGGCGTCGTCCATCTCGCTGCGAAGAAGCAGGTGGGAGAGTCGGTCGAGCAGCCGCTGCGCTACTACCGGGAGAACGTCGAGGGCCTGCGGGTCCTGCTGGACGCGGTGACGGCGGCCAAGGTGCCGTCCTTGGTGTTCTCCTCCTCGGCGGCGGTGTACGGCATGCCGGACGTGGACCTGGTCACGGAGGAGACGCCCTGCGTGCCGATGTCGCCCTACGGCGAGACGAAGCTGGCCGGTGAGTGGCTGGTGCGCGCAACGGGCCGGGCGAGCGGCCTGTCGACCGCGTGCCTGCGCTACTTCAACGTGGCGGGCGCGGCGAGCCCGGAGCTCGCGGACGTCGGGGTCTTCAACCTCGTGCCCATGGTCTTCGAGAAGCTCACGGAGGGCGCGCCGCCGCGCATCTTCGGCGACGACTACGCGACCCCGGACGGCACCTGCGTACGCGACTACATCCATGTCGTCGACCTGGCCGAGGCGCATGTCGCGGCGGCCCGGGCGCTGCGTTCCTCCCCCGGCCGCGCCCTCACGCTCAACATCGGCCGGGGCGAGGGCGTCTCCGTCCGCGAGATGATCGACCGCATCAACGCGATCACGGGCTACGACCGGCCGCCCACGGTCTCCCCCCGCCGCCCCGGCGACCCGGCCCGCGTCGTCGCCTCGGCCGACCGTTCCGCCACGGAGCTGGGCTGGAAGGCCGGACACGATGTCCAGGACATGATCACGTCGGCGTGGGAGGGCTGGGTACGGCAGCACCCGGAGGCGCGGCGGGGCTGATCCGCCCCGGCTGACGAGAAGCCCCTCTCACAACGCCCGCAACGCCCCCGCCGTGGCCCGGGCCAGTGACCCCAGGTACCCCTGCGGCAGCTTCGGGCTGCGGATCACCACCGAGCGCCAGTACAGGGGGCCCGAGATCAGGTCGAGGGCCAGGTCGTGGTCGAGGCCCTCGCGGAGTTCGCCGCGGCGTTCCGCCGCCGTGACGATGCCGGTCGCGACGCCGTCCTGGCCCTCGCGCAGGGCCTTCTGGAGGGCCTCGGCGATGTCGGCGTTGCGGGCCGCCTCGGCCTGGAGGTCGGGGATGATCTGCGAGGCGACGGGGTGGCGCAGGGCGCGGGACGTCACCTCGTACAGCAGCCGCAGGTCGCCCTCCAGGGAGCCGGTGTCCGGCGCGGGCAGGCCCTGCACGGCGAGCGCCGAGACGATGTCGAGGACGAGGTGCAGCTTCGAGCGCCAGCGGCGGTACACCGCCGTCTTCCCGACCCCCGCCCGGCGCGCGATCCCCTCGATGGACATCCGCGCGTAGCCGACGGACGCGAGCTCCTCGAACACGGCCGCCCGGATCGCGTCCGTCACGTCCTCACGCAGTACGGCCGCCCCCGCGGGCGCCCGGCGGCGCGGACGCGGCTGCGGCGGCTCCTCGGCGTTCGCGTTCGTCGTCATGGCGACAGCATAGGGGCGTCACGACGAAACGGTTGCGTTCCGACGCTCGAAAGGCCTACGCTCACGTTGCGACGATACGGTCCCGTCCCGACGTAAGAATTCGTGAAGAGTCCGGTAAACAGCCCCTTTTTCCGCTCGTCACGACCCCAGGTCCCACACCCCTCCCCCGAACGAAAGCAGCGGATGTGAGCCAGGTCCTCGACACACCGCCCCAGCCACCGGCTCCGGCCCCCGCCGACGACGACCTCGCGGCCCTCGCCGCCCGCCACGGCCTCTCGGTCAGCGGAGCCCGGCCCTCCCTGCCCGCGTACGTCCGCCGGCTGTGGGCCCGCCGCCACTTCATCACCGCGTTCGCCACCGCCAAGCTCACCGCCCAGTACAGCCAGGCGAAGCTGGGCCAGGTCTGGCAGGTGATGACCCCGCTGCTGAACGCGGCGGTCTACTACTTCATCTTCGGCGTCCTGCTCGGCACCAAGCACGGCGTGCCGGACTACATCCCGTTCCTGGTCACGGGCGTGTTCATCTGGACGTTCACGCAGAGCTCGATCATGGCGGGCACCCGGGCCATCTCCGGCAACCTCGGACTCGTCCGCGCCCTGCACTTCCCGCGCGCCGCCCTGCCCCTGTCGTTCTGCCTCCAGCAGCTCCAGCAGCTGCTGTTCTCGATGGGCGCCCTGGTCGTCATCCTGCTCTGCTTCGGGGTGCCGGTCGGCGTGTCCTGGCTGCTGGCCCTGCCGACGCTGTTCCTGCAGTTCACGTTCAACGCGGGCGTCTCCATGGTCATGGCCCGGATGGGCGCCAAGACCCCGGACATCGCCCAGCTGATGCCGTTCGTGCTGCGCACCTGGATGTATGTCTCGGGTGTCATGTGGAGCATCGACAAGCTGGCGGACAAGGACAGCCTGCCGCGCGCCGTGACGATCCTGCTGGAGACCAACCCGGCCGCGATCTACATCGACCTGATGCGCTTCGCCCTGATCGACAGCTTCCACGCGAGCCAGCTCCCGGCCCACGTGTGGGCGCTCGCCGTCGGATGGGCGCTGGTCGCCGGTGTCGGCGGCTTCATCTACTTCTGGAAGGCTGAGGAGACGTACGGCCGTGGCTGACAACACCAACGACAAGGTCCCCACCGTCGTCGCCGACGGCGTCGACATCGTCTATCGCGTCAACGGCACCGGCGCCGGACGCGGCTCCGCGACCGCCGCCCTCAACCGCATCGTGCGCCGCAGGAAGACCGAGAAGGCGGCCGGTGTGCGCCGGGTGCACGCCGTACGGAACGTGTCCTTCGTCGCGTACAAGGGCGAGGCGATCGGCCTGATCGGCACCAACGGCTCCGGCAAGTCGACCCTGCTGAAGGCCGTCGCCGGACTCCTCCCCGTGGAGAACGGCCGCATCTACACCCATGGCCAGCCCTCCCTGCTCGGCGTCAACGCGGCCCTGATGAACGACCTGACCGGGGAACGCAACGTGCACCTCGGCGGCCTGGCCATGGGCATGTCCCGCGAGCAGATCAGGGAGCGTTACGAGGAGATCGTCGACTTCTCCGGCATCAACGAGAAGGGCGACTTCATCACGCTGCCGATGCGGACGTACTCCTCCGGCATGGCCGCGCGGCTGCGGTTCTCCATCGCCGCCGCCAAGGACCACGACGTCCTGCTGATCGACGAGGCGCTGGCCACCGGCGACCGCTCCTTTCAGAAGCGCTCCGAGCAGCGCATCCGCGAGCTGCGCAAGCACGCGGGCACGGTGTTCCTGGTCAGCCACAACAACAAGTCGATCCGCGACACCTGCGACCGGGTGCTGTGGCTGGAGCGCGGCGAGCTGCTCATGGACGGGCCGACGGAGGACGTCCTCAAGGAGTACGAGGCGTTCACCGGGGACAAGTCCGCGAAGCCCAAGCCGAAGGTTCCTGTTCGCTCGTGAGGCGTACTCCGGTCGGCCGTTTTGTCCTATTGATGAAACCATGACCGAACACGACGCATCAGTGAGAAGGAGCCCTCGCGATGGCCGAGCTCAGCCTCATCGTCCACGGGGCGAACGTTCAGGACCATCTGACGGAACTCCTCGACTCCCTCGCCGCGCATCCCCTCCCGGACGCCGAGGTGATCGTGGCCGCGGTCGGCGACTGGGCGCGGGAGACGGCCGAGCGGCACACCCCGGACGTCCAGGTGCTGCCCGTGCCGGACGGCATGGGCGACGCCGCGGCCCGGGCGGCGGGCGCGGCACGGGCCTCGGGCCGCTGGCTGCACTTCGTCCACGCCAAGGACGGCCTGCCCGCCGGCGCCCCGCGCACGATCGCCGAGCGGGTGGCCGAGCTGCCCGCCGAGGTGGACGTCCTGCTGCTCGACCACGTCCGCAGCACCTGGCACACCTCCGGCATGCCCTCCCCGAACGGCTCCCTGCTGGCCCGGGCCGGCCGTGCCGACGTCGCCCTCGACGTCTGCGCGCCCCTGCTGCGCCTCACCCCGCTGCTCGGCACCCGCGTCCTGCGCGCGGAGTTCTGGCGGGCGCACGAGCAGCAGCTCACCACCGACGACGAGCCGCACGCCGCACTGGCCGCACTGCTGCTCGCCGACCGCGTCGCCTGTCTGCCGCACGTGGCCTACGAGGACCGCACCCTGCGTCCCGCGAGCCTGCCGCCGGTCACTCCCGAACAGCGCTACGGCCTCGTCGAGCGCTACGAGTCCCTCCTCGACCTCACCCGGGGCCGCCCCGCCGCCCACGCCGTGCTCTACGACGTCATGGTGCGCGACTGCCTGCGCGTCTTCGCGCGCGGCGGCATGGAGGAGGAGGTCGCGCGGGAGTTCTTCCGCCGGGCCTCCCTGGCCGCCCTGCGCCGCCGCCCCGAGGGTTACAGCCGACCCGCCGGTCTCGAAGGCGTCCGCCGCTCCCTGCTCGAAGAGGGCGCCTACGCCAGGTACCGGGCCTTCCAGGCCGTCAACCGCACCCGCCGCACCGCCAAGTCGGCCGTACGGGCCCGCAAGCGCCAGGCCGGCGCCAAACTCCGCGACCACCAGTACCGCCGGGCACTCGCCCGCCCCGTCAACCCCCACCTGGCGGTGTTCGCGGCGTACTGGAACCGCGGCGTCGCCTGCAACCCCGCCGCCATCGCCGCCGAGCTCTCCGAACTCGCCCCGCAGATCCACCCGGTGTGGGTGGTCACCCAGGAGAACGAGGCCCTCCTCCCGCCCGGCACCGACCATGTCGTGCCCGGCAGCCGCCGCTACTGGGAGGTGCTGGCGACCGCCAAGTACCTCGTCAACAACGTCAACTTCCCCAACGCGGTGGTCAAACGCCCGGACGCGATCCACGTCCAGACCCACCACGGCACGCCGCTGAAGCGCATGGGCCTGGACCAGATGGCGTACCCGGCCGCCGCGCAGGGCCTGGACTTCAAGGCGCTGCTGGAGCGCATCGACAAGTGGGACTACAGCGTCTCCGCCAACAGCCACACCACCCGCATGTGGGAGCGCGCCTACCCCTCGCACTACGTCTCGCTCGACCACGGCTATCCGCGCAACGACGTCTACTACACGGCCACGGCCGACGACATCCGCGCCGTCCGCGACCGCCTCGGCATCGACCCGGGCCGCCGGGCCGTCCTCTACGCGCCGACCCACCGCGACTACGAGGCCGGCTGGACCCCCCGCCTGGACCTCGCCGCCCTCGCCGACCGCCTCGGCGAGGACACGGTCCTGCTCGTGCGCGGCCACTACTTCTACGGCGGCGCGGCCTCCCCGCTCACCAACCTGCGCCGCACGGGCCGGATCATCGACGTCTCCTCCTACGACCCGGTCGAGGATCTGTGCCTGGCGGCGGACGCCCTGGTCACGGACTACTCCTCGATCATGTTCGACTACGCCAACCTCGACCGGCCGATCGTGATCCACGCCGACGACTGGGAGACGTACCGCACCACCCGCGGCGTCTACTTCGACCTGATGGCTCAGGCCCCGGGCCCGGTCGCCCGCACCCAGCAGGAACTGACGGAGATCCTCACCACCGAGGCCTGGTGCGACGAGGGCGCGGCGAAGACCAGGGCCACCTTCCGGCGCAGGTTCTGCGAGTACGACGACGGACGCGCCGCCGAGCGCGTCGTACGCCGGGTCTTCCTCGGCCAGGACGAACGCTCCCTGCCGCCGGTACTGCCGATCGAGGAACGCACCCCGGCCCCGACCCCGCAGGAGGCGACCGCATGAGCACCCCCGACGTCACCGTGGCGGCCATCGTCTACAACGACGCCGAACGCCTCACCCGCGCGGTCGACTCGGTCCGCCGGCAGACCCACGCGAACATCGAGATCATCATCAGCGACGACCACTCCACGGACGGCACCCCGGAGGTGGCACGACGTCTCGCGGCCCAGGACCCCCGCGTCCGCCACCTCCGCCTGGAGCGGAACAGCGGCGGCTGCGGCGTCCCGCGCAACCGCGCCCTGGACATCGCCCGGGCGCCGTATGTGATGTTCCTCGACAGCGACGACGAACTCCCCGACGACGCCGTCGCACTGCTGCTCGCCGCGCACCGCGAACGCGAGATCGACTTCGCGATGGGCGCGGTGCAGCGGGTCCGGGTGGACAACGGCCGCCGCTCGACCTGGATGCCGCACCTGGTCGCCGAGCGCCGCACTCTCGACGGCATCGAGGCCGACCCGCGTCTGCTCTTCGAGCACCTGTCGACGAGCAAGATGTACGCCCGCGCCTTCCTCGACCGGTACGGCCTGCGCTTCCCCGAGGGCATCCACTACGAGGACCAGCTGTTCTCGGCGCAGGCGTACTGCCTGGCCAAGAGCTTCACGATCGTCCCGGAGCCGGTCTACCGCTGGTACGTGGCCCCCTACGCCGCCTCCGAGGCGGCGTCGATATCGAACCAGCGGCACAAGCTCGCCAACGTCCGGGACCGTATCCACGTCCAGCACCTCATCGACGCGTTCCTGGCCGAGAGCGGGCACGAGTCGCTGCGCGAGGACAAGGATTACAAGTTCCTCAAGCACGACTTCCGGATGTACGCCGGTGACCTGCCCTACCGGGACGAGGCGTGGCTGTCGTCCTTCGCGGACCTGGTCACGCCGTACCTCGACACGCTCTCCCCCGGCGCGTTCGCCCGTCTCCCGCGCGCCGAACGCGTCGTCCTCCAGCTGATCCGCGACCGCCGTCTGCCGGAGGCCCGGCTGGCGGCCCGCGGCCTGGGTCACGGTGTGGGGCCCAGGCAGATCACTACGGACGGGGAGGGCCGCACGTACTGGGGCGACCGGATCCCGGTCTCCGAATGGTCCCGCCGCGAACTGGACATCTCAGACCAGGATCTGGAGACCCGCCCCTTCCCGAGCGCCCAGTTCCGCCACGAGATCACGGAGATCACCCGAGGCCCGGGCGCCTCCGTCGACCTCGCGATCCGCACCTACGACCCGGCCCTGCGCCTCCCCGTCGGTCCCCGGCGCGCCACCCTCCTCATCGCCCCCGGCGGACACCGCGTCCACGTCCACTTCCGCCTCTCCCCCGTCAGCCCCGGTGTCTTCGAGGGCCACGCCCACCTCGACCTCGGGGCGGCCCTGCTCCCCTTCTACGGCTTCTCCGGAGTCCGCCACCCCTTGCTCCGCCTGCGACACGAGGGCGTCTCCCACACGGGCCTCCTCCTGGCCCCCCTGACCTTCCCGCCCTTCACCACCCAGGTCCCCCACCATCACCTGACCGTGGAACCCGAAGGCCACGCCCCCGGCCGCCTCCAGGCCCGCTGGGAACCCACGGGAGCCACAGCAACCCTGATCCGCCCAACAGTCCGCCGCCTGGCCCGCCCCCGGGTGAAAAGAGCAGCCCGCTTGGTGGCAAGCGCACTGAAGTAAGCAGCCCGCTGAGCTGAGCCGCGGCCCACCGCACCGCCCTAGCTGCGGGCATGCGTGCCTCCCCCAGTGCCTTAAGGGCCTGGGCGGCGCCCCCAGGGCGGCACGGGTGGGCGGTGGGGGTCCCCCCCCCCCCGCTCGAGCGAAGCCGAGAGTGGGGGAGGCACCCCGCTACGCCGGGCTGCGGACCCACGCCCCAGCGCCTGAGGCTCGCCAAGAGGAAAGCGCCCCGGGCCGACAGCGGCCCGGGGCGCCCAAGAGGCCATGCGACCTACGAATGCGTCCGCAGCAGCGTCCTCATCGTGCGCATCGCCACCGACAGGTTGGCGAGGTCGAACGCGTCGGAGCCCTGGATCTCCTCCAGTGTGGTGCGGGCCCGGCCGAGGATCGCCGCGTTCTTCTGCTCCCACGCCTTGTAGCGCTGCTCGGGTGTCGAGGTGCCGTTGCCCACCGCCAGGACGTCTGCGGTCAGCGCCGAGTGCGCCGCGTAGAGGTCCTCGCGGATCGCCGCGCGGGCCATGGACTGCCAGCGGTCGGCGCGGGGCAGATCGATGATGCGGTCCATGAGCTGGGTGATGCGCAGCCGGTCGGCGAGGTCGTAGTAGACCTCGGCGACGTCCAGCGGCTCCCGGTCCATGCGGTCCGCGACCGAGACGATGTCGAGCGTCGGGAACGCGGAGGAGAAGCCGGCCACCCGGGTGGCGAGTTCCTCCGGGACGCCGACGCCCGTCAGCTCGTCGAAGATCTTCTGGTACCACTCCAGGTCGGCGCCGCGCAGCAGATTCGGCAGCTGCCCCCAGACCTGCTCGACCCGGTCGGCGAAGAAGTCGACCGTCTCGGCGAGCTCCAGCGGCTGCGGCCGGTTGTTGAGCAGCCAGCGCGTGCCGCGCTCCACCAGACGGCGCGAGTGCAGGCGGATGCGGGTCTGGACGTCGGCCTCGACCCTGTTGTCGAGCGCCTCCACCCTGTCCCACACCGGGGACTGGCGGAAGATCGCCCGGGCCGCGGTCTGCGCCCGCACGATCTCCTCCAGCGACGCCCCGGTCTCCTCGCGCAGACGGTGCAGATACGTCGTACCGCCCGTGTTGACCGTGTCGTTGACCAGGACGGTCGTGGTGATCTCGCGGCGCAGCGGGTGGCTGACGAGGTGCTCCGGGAACTGCTCGCGCAACTCGGTCGGGAAGTACGCGTGCAGCAGGGTGCTCAGGTACGGGTCGTCCGGCAGCGAGGTGTGCAGCAGCTCCTCGGCGACCGTGATCTTCGTGTACGCCATGAGCACGGCCGTCTCCGGGCCGGTCAGACCCTGGCCCTGGGCGAGCCGCTCACGGATCTGCCGGTCGGCGGGCAGGAACTCCAGCGCCCGGTTGAGGTGGCCCTCCCTGACCAGGTGCTTCATGAAGCGCTGCTGCGCGTGGAGCATGGAGCCGGACTGGGCGAGGGCGTTGGCGATCGCCGTGTTCTGCGCGTAGTTGTTGCGCAGCACCAGGCGGCCGACCTCGTCGGTCATCTCGGCGAGCAGCTTGTTGCGCTGCTTGACGGTCATGTCGCCGTCCGCGACCAGGCCGTTGAGCAGGATCTTGATGTTCACCTCGTGGTCGGAGGTGTCCACGCCCGCGCTGTTGTCGATGGCGTCGGTGTTGATCCGGCCGCCGTGCAGCGCGAACTCGATCCGGCCGAGCTGGGTCAGGCCCAGGTTGCCGCCCTCGCCGACGACCTTGACGCGCAGGTCCTTGCCGTCGACGCGGATGGCGTCGTTGGCCTTGTCGCCGACGTCCGCGTTCGACTCGGCCGAGGACTTGACGTACGTACCGATGCCGCCGTTCCACAGCAGGTCCACCGGCGCCTGGAAAATCGCCTTCATCAGGTCGGCCGGGGTCAGCTTGGTGACCTTGGCCTCGATGCCGAGGGCCTGGCGGATGTGCGCGTTGACCGGGATCGCCTTGGCCGTACGCGGGAAGATGCCGCCGCCGGCCGACAGCAGCTCCTTGTTGTAGTCCTCCCAGCTGGAGCGGGGCAGCTCGAACAGGCGGCGGCGCTCGGCGTAGGAGGTGGCGGCGTCCGGGTTCGGGTCGATGAAGATGTGCCGGTGGTCGAAGGCGGCCACCAGCCGGATGTGCTCGGAGAGCAGCATGCCGTTGCCGAACACGTCACCGGACATGTCTCCGATGCCGACGACCGTGAAGTCCTCGGTCTGGGTGTCCACGCCCAGCTCCCGGAAGTGCCGCTTGACGGACTCCCAGGCGCCGCGGGCCGTGATGCCCATGCCCTTGTGGTCGTAACCGGCGGAGCCGCCGGAGGCGAAGGCGTCGCCGAGCCAGAAGTTGTACTTCTCGGCGACCCCGTTGGCGATGTCGGAGAAGGTCGCCGTGCCCTTGTCGGCGGCGACGACGAGGTAGGTGTCGTCCTCGTCGTGCCGGACGACGTCCGCCGGGGGCACGACCTCGCCGGCCACCATGTTGTCGGTGATGTCGAGCAGCGCGGAGATGAACGTCTTGTAGCTCGCGACGCCCTCGGCCAGCCACGCGTCCCGGTCGACACTCGGGTCGGGCAGCTGCTTGGCGACGAAGCCGCCCTTGGCGCCCACCGGCACGATGACGGTGTTCTTCACCATCTGCGCCTTGACCAGGCCGAGGATCTCGGTGCGGAAGTCCTCACGCCGGTCGGACCAGCGCAGACCACCGCGCGCGACCTTGCCGAACCTGAGGTGCACGCCCTCGACCCGCGGCGAGTACACCCAGATCTCGAACGCCGGACGCGGTGCCGGGAGGTCGGGGATGGCCTGCGGGTCGAACTTCATGGAGACGTAGTCGTGCGGCTTGCCGCCCGCCGCCTCCTGGAAGAAGTTCGTCCGCAGCGTCGCCTTGATGACCGTGAGGAACGACCTGAGGATCCGGTCCTCGTCGAGCGAGGCCACCTGGTCGAGTGCCGCGTCGACCTCCTCCAGCAGCGCGTCCACGATCTCGTGCCCCGCGCGCTGCCGGTCCGGCGACATCCGCGCCTCGAACAGGGAGACGAGCAGGCGGGTGGTGTGGACGTTGTTGCGGAGGGTGTCCTCCATGTAGTCCTGGCTGAACGTCGAAGCCGCCTGGCGCAGGTACTTCGCGTACGCCCGCAGCACCATCGCCTGGCGCCAGGTGAGCCCCGCGCTCAGCACGAGGGAGTTGAAGCCGTCGTTCTCCGCCTTGCCGGTCCAGGTGGCGGCGAAGGCGTCCTGGAAGCGCTCGCGGGCGTCGTCGGCGAGGTAGTCCCCGCTGCCGTTCTGCGAGTGGGGCATGCGCAGGCCGAAGTCGTAGATCCAGGCCACGCTGCGGTCCGGGCAGCGCAGGTCGTACGGCCGCTCGTCCACGACCTCGACGCCGAGCCGGTTGAGGACCGGCAGCACGGCCGAGAGGGAGATGGCGTCGCCCGTGCGGTAGATCTTGAAGCGGCGCTCCTCGGGGGCGGCGCCCACCGGCTCGTACAGGCTGAGCGCGAAGTCCTTGCCCTCCTCGGCGTTCAGCTGTTCGAGGTGGACGAGGTCGGCGACCGCGGCGCGCGGGTTGTGGTCGGCCTTGTAGCCCTCGGGGAAGGCGTGCGCGTACCGGCGCAGCAGTTCGGCCGCGCGCTCCTCGCCGAGCTCGGCGTTGAGCGCCTCGGCGAAGGCGTCCTCCCAGGAGCGGGCCGCCTCCACCAGCCGGGCCTCGATGCGGTCCTTGTCGGAGTCGGACAGCTCCGGCAGCTCGGTGCCCTGCGGGACCCGGACCACGAAGTGCAGCCGGGAGAGGATCGACTCGGTGTTCCATGCGGTGAAGTCGACGCTGATGCCGCCCAGTTCCTCCTTCAGGATCTCGATGATCCTGAGGCGTACGGCCGTGGTGTAGCGGTCGCGCGGGAGGTAGACGAGGGCGGAGTAGTAGCGCCCGTACTCGTCCTGGCGCAGGTAGAGCCGGAGCCGCCTGCGCTCCTGGAGGTAGAGGACGGAGGTGACGATGGACCGCAGCTCGTCGACGGGGGTCTGGAAGAGCTCGTCGCGCGGGTACGTCTCCAGGATCTGGAGCAGGTCGCGTCCGTCGTGGCTGTTGGGTGAGAACCCGGCGCGCTCCAGGACGTCCTCGACCTTGCGCCGGATGACGGGGACGCGGCGCACGGACTCGGTGTAGGCGGCGGAGGAGAACAGCCCGAGGAACCGCCGCTCGCCGACGACATTGCCGTCGGCGTCGAACTTCTTCACCCCGATGTAGTCCAGGTACGACGGCCGGTGCACGGTCGCCCTGCTGTTCGCCTTGGTCAGGACGAGCAGCTTGTGCTCGCGCGCCTTGGCCCGGGCGTCGGCGGGCAGCCGCTCGAACGACGGGCTGACCGGGTGGCTCTCCTCGGCGTCGTGGTGCGGGTCCGCGCGCAGTATGCCGAGCCCGGTGCCGGGGACGGCGGCCAGGGAGTCGTCCTCGCGCAGCTGGTACTCGCGGTAGCCGAGGAACGTGAAGTGGTCGTCGGCGAGCCAGCGCAGCAGCTCGCGGGCCTCCTCGACCTGCGGTCCGGGCAGATCACCGGGGATGGACTCGTCCGGCAGCCCCTCCGCCAGCCGGATCGCCGCCTCCCGCATCTTGTTCCAGTCCTCGACGGCCTCACGGGCGTCGGACAGCACGCGCAGCAGGTCGGCGGTGATCTGCTTCAGGTCGGACCGGTCCGTCTCGCGGTCGGTCTCCACGTGGATCCAGGACTCGACGTGCGCGTCGTGCGGGAGGTCACCGGCGCCGGTCGCCGGCGTGGGCAGCACCTCGATGAGCTTGCCGGTCACATCGCGCCGCACCACGAACTGCGGGTGGATGACGACGTGGATCCCGCGCCCCTGCCGCGTCAGCTCATTGGTGACGGAGTCGACGAGGAAGGGCATGTCGTCGGTGACGACCTCGACGACGGAGTGGCTGCACGTCCACCCGTTCTCTTCCACGGTGGGGGTGTGAACCCGCACGTTGGCCGTGCCCTGGGGGCGGTTCTCGGCCAGCCGGTAGTGGGATACGGCGGCTCCGAAGACATCGACCGGGTCGCGGTCGGCAAGGTCCTCCGGGGCCGTGTGCAGGTAGTAACGCTGGAGGAACGAGATCAGGGACTCGCGGTCCGGGGCTTCCTGGGCGTCTGGGGTCTCCTCGCCCGTCGACCCGGTCGGTAGGTGCCCCCCGACCGGGCTGTTCTCAGCAACCCGGGCGGCCCTCTCGAGCAACTCGGCCTTGGCTTCGTCCAGCTTGGTCTGCATTGTCCTCTGGCTCCTGTCGCGCGCCGTTGCGTGACGTAGAAGGAAGTACGGTCTCTGCGCTGACGACGTCACGCCGTGACACGGGGTATCCGGTCTGTTCCGACGCTATGCCGCCAGACGAGAGGAGCGGGGGTGTCTGAGCCATTCTTGAGCTGCCCCACGGGTGTGACGCTGCTCTCTGCGACGCCTCGGTCCCGGTGGTGCTCGGCGTCCCGGGAGTCATCGATGCCCCGTACCGCCCGCGAAGACCAGCGACTGCCGCCCGGTCACGGATGTGGTCCGTGCTCTCCGGGCGCAGGGCAGGGACGACGACGTCCCCGCGAACTATCGCGCTGATCACGCCACCAAGGCTATCGCTCCTTGCAGGGGCCCCGTCATGAGCCGTATGTGTACAAAACCAGGCCTGGAAGTTTGACGTTCTGCACAGTGCGGACCTCCCCGCTGCGGGCATGCGTGCCGCTAGGGCCTGTCGTTTGGATCAGGGCGCAGGGAATCGGCGGCACCTTGTCAGCGCCGGTGAGCGGGGTCTGGTGCGTGCAGCTGCAAGGCGGAGGAGGGAGTCGACGCGGAGCGTCGGCGAGTGACGACAACGCGGCAGATGTGCGTGCCAGACCCCGCGTCTGCGGCGTGATCCAAACGACAGGCCCTAGGGGCGGCACGGGTGGGCGGTGGGGGTCCCCCCCGCTCGAGCGAAGCCGAGAGTGGGGGAGGCACCCCGCATCGCTGGGCTGCGGACCACCCGGCCCGAGCACCGACGCCGAGCACCCGGAACCCACCATTTTCCGGTCAGGCCGCGAGCCGCTCCGCCTCCGCAACGGCATCCTCCAGCGTGTCCACCACCGGAACGCCCACCGCCTCCAGACTCGCCCGACTGTGCGACCCGCCGGTATACAGCACAGCACGAGCCCCCACATGCAGCGCAGCCATCGCATCATCCGCGGCATCCCCGATCACCACGGTCCGCCCCGGCTCCACCCCCGTCAGCGACGCGAGATGCCGCACCATGTGCTCGGCCTTGCTGCCCCCCGACGGCCCGGTCCGCCCGTCCACCCGTATGAAGTGCGGCTCGATCCCGAACCCCCGCACCAACGGCACCAGCTCCTCATGCACATACATGCTCAGAATCGACTGACTGCGCCCCGCCGACCGCCACCCCGACAGCAGCTCCACGGCCCCCACCGTCAGTCCGCACGTCACCCGATGCTCGGCGTAGTACCGGTGGAAGATCTCATCCATGGCCTCCCACTCGGCCTCGGTCGGCAGCCGCCCCATCAGCCGCTCGTAGAACTTCGGCACCGGCACGCAGTACAGCTCCCGGTACTTCTCCAGCGTCAGCGACTCCAGCCCCAGCTCGGCGAATGCCGCGTTCGTCGCCCCGATGATCGCGTCGATGTCATGGAACAGCGTCCCGTTCCAGTCCCAGACAATGTGCGCGCCCGTCTTCATCCCCATGCCTGAAAACGTACCCGGCCCCACTGACAATCAAGAGAACAGCGCCTCAACGCGCCCCCGGCGCGGACCGCTCAGTCCCCGTGCCCCACCAGGTTCGGGATCTCCTGCGTGGCGAACCACAGCAGCTCGTGATCCTCGGCCCCGTCCACGACGAACTGCGCGTCGTCGTCCCCGGCATCCGCCGCCCCCAGCGCCGCGGCAGCCGCCGTCACATCCGCCTGCGCGTCATCCGCGTCGACATGCACCGAAGCCGCCCTGGCCAGCGCCACGGCCCCCGAGACCCGTACCTCCCCCAGCGCCGTCGGATCGAGCCCCCGGTCGGGGTCGGCACTCGCGGCCCGGTCGGGCACGTCCACGGCCACCACGACCCGGCGCCGCGGCACCCCCGGCTCGATCGCCAGCAGCCGCAACGAGGCCAGCGCTGCCCGGTTCAGCGCCGCGTACTCCAGTTCCTCGATGTCGTCGGAGACGTACCACTCCCGCAGCGCGGGCGTCACGGCGTACGCCACGAACGGCCCGGCTCCCAGCTCACCCGTTTTGTACGCCTCGGCGAGACCGGGGAGGGTCAGGGGCACGTAGACACGCATGGCTGGCCGCTTTCGTGGTCGGTTCATGGTCGGAGGACTCAGGAGGGTCCCGGAGGGCCTCCAGGATACGTGCGGGGGTCCCCTTTCGAGTTCCGGCCCGTGACGCCGGACGCGTCCACCCCGGGCCCTGGATTCACCCGGCACACCCCGGCAGTGACGGGCTTCCCGGCCCTCCAGGTCACCCGGATAGGTGAACATTCCGGCGCCCGCGACCCGAGGTCCGCTTCCTTGCTCCTGCCCCCGTTCACCCCGTACAAGATCACCAACCGAAGTTACTCACCGGTATCCACCGGCCCATGAAACGGGGACCCCCATGAACAAGGTCATGACCAGGGCACAGCACCGCCCGGCGAGCCGCCCTCCGGCCCGACGCGACACCCGCCGTCCCGGCGGCACCGCCTCACGCGCCCCTTCCGGCGCAGCCCCACGCACCCCCGGCAGCACCGCCCCTCCGCGCGCCCCCGGCGGGGGCCCCGCCCGCACCGCGGCCGCCGGAGACCGTCCCCCAGCCGCCGGCCGCGACGGGACCGCCCACACCCGGCCCGCGGACACCCGCCCGCCGACCCCCTCCGGCACCCGCACAGCAACCCGGCCGGCACCCGGCACCGCCACGGACACCACGCCCCGCGTCCCGGCCCAGAGCCCCCGTCGGCCGATCCCCCAGCCGCTTCTCCCCACCGACCTCTTCGCCGACCTCCTGCTCGCCGTCCTCAGCGGCCGCCGCCCCGTCCACTCGATGCTCCGTCACACCCGGGGCCGCGCCTATGACGAACTGGCCTGGCTCGCCGAGCGCGGCCCCCTGCGCACCCGCGGCGCCCGCCCCGTCGTCCGGGACATCGGCTGGTTCGAACCCCGCGCCGGTGCCATCGAGGCCTTCGCCCGCATCGGCGCCGGCGACCGGCTCCGCGCCATGGCCTTCCGCCTGGAACTCGGCCAGGACCTCCGCTGGCGCTGCACGGCGGTAGAACTGGGCGGCCCCCGCCCACCCCACGCGGAGGCCGACTGAGGTACACGCCGGCCGAGGCCGCGGAGGCCGGGCCGAGAGTCACCCCAAGCTGAAGGGCCGGACACCCTCGGTGTCCGGCCCTTCAAGCCGCTACGGTGCCTCGGCCACCGTCACTTCTTACGGCGCCCCCGGCCCCGCGCCTGCTTGCGGCGCTCCGCGCGCGTGAGGCCGTCGGACTCGGAACGCACCGGCTCACCGTCCTCGGTGAAGTCGCCCTCGATGGTGCCGCCCTCACCGTCGACCGTCGGCGCGGAGAAGTGGAGGTTGCGCCGCTGCGGGACGTCGAGCCCCTTGGCACGGATCTCCGGCCGGGAGCCCGCCTGCGCCGGCACCGCGTCCTGCTTCTCCAGGTCCGCCACCGGCTTGGTGTCCTCGACCGGGACCTCCTCGACCTGCTGCTCGACCTGGACCTCCAGGTTGAACAGGTAGCCGACGGACTCCTCCTTGATGCCCTCCATCATCGCGGTGAACATGTCGAAGCCCTCGCGCTGGTACTCGACCAGCGGGTCCTTCTGCGCCATGGCGCGCAGGCCGATGCCCTCCTGGAGGTAGTCCATCTCGTAGAGGTGCTCGCGCCACTTGCGGTCCAGGACCGACAGCACGACCCGGCGCTCCAGCTCACGCATGATCTCGGAGCCGAGCTGATCCTCACGCGCCTGGTACTGATCGTGGATGTCGTCCTTGATGGAGTCGCCGATGAACTCGGCGGTCAGCCCGGCCCGGTCGCCGGCCGCCTCCTCCAGCTCCTCGATCGTGATCTTGGACGGGTACAGCTGCTTGAAGGCACCCCACAGCCGGTCGAGGTCCCAGTCCTCGGGGAAGCCCTCGGCCGTCTCCGCCTGGACGTAGGCGTCGATGGTGTCGTCCATGAAGTGCTGCACCTGCTCGTGCAGGTCCTCGCCCTCCAGGACGCGGCGCCGCTCGCCGTAGATGACCTCACGCTGGCGGTTGAGGACCTCGTCGTACTTCAGGACGTTCTTACGGGTCTCGAAGTTCTGCTGCTCGACCTGCGACTGGGCGGAGGCGATCGCGCGCGTGACCATCTTGTTCTCGATCGGCACGTCATCCGGGACGTTCGCCATCGACATCACGCGCTCGACCATCTGGGCCTTGAACAGGCGCATCAGGTCGTCACCGAGCGAGAGGTAGAAGCGGGACTCGCCCGGGTCGCCCTGACGGCCGGAACGACCGCGCAACTGGTTGTCGATGCGCCGCGACTCGTGCCGCTCGGTGCCCAGCACGTAGAGCCCGCCGAGCCTCTCGACCTCGTCCTTCTCGGCCTGGACGGCCTTCTCGGCCCGCTGGAGCGCCTCGGGCAGAGCGTGTGCCCACTCCTCGATGTGCTCCTCGGGGTCGAGGCCGCGCTGGCGCAGCTCCGCCTCGGCGAGGTCCTCCGGGCTGCCGCCGAGCTTGATGTCCGTACCACGGCCGGCCATGTTGGTGGCCACCGTGACGGCGCCCTTGCGGCCGGCCTGGGCGACGATCGTCGCCTCCCGGTCGTGCTGCTTGGCGTTCAGCACCTCGTGCTGGATGCCGCGCTTGCTGAGCTGCTGCGAGAGGTACTCGGACTTCTCGACGGAGGTGGTGCCGACGAGGATCGGCTGACCCTTGCGGTGCTTCTCCTCGATGTCGTCGACGACCGCCTCGAACTTGGCGACCTCGGTCCGGTAGATCAGATCCGACTGGTCCGCGCGGACCATCGGCCGGTTGGTCGGGATCGGCACGACACCGAGCTTGTAGATCTGGTGGAACTCGGCGGCCTCGGTCATGGCCGTACCGGTCATGCCGCACAGACCGGGCTGCTCCTTGCCGCTGTGGTCGTGGCGCTTGTAGAGGCGGAAGAAGTTCTGGAGGGTGATCGTGGCGAGCGTCTGGTTTTCGTCCTTGATCGGCACCCCTTCCTTCGCCTCGATCGCCTGGTGCATGCCCTCGTTGTACCGGCGGCCGGCGAGGATACGTCCGGTGTGCTCATCGACGATCATGACCTCGTCGTCGATGATGACGTAGTCCTTGTCCTTCTTGAAGAGCTCCTTCGCCTTGATGGCGTTGTTCAGGTAGCCCACCAGCGGCGTGTTCACCGACTCGTAGAGGTTGTCGATGCCCAGCCAGTCCTCGACCTTGCTGACGCCGGACTCGTGGATGGCGACCGTGCGCTTCTTCTCGTCGACGTCGTAGTCGCCGGTCTCCTCGATGCCCTTGAGCGGCTGGCCGGCCTCGCCGCGCTTGAGGCGCTTGACCAGCTTGGCGAAGTCGCCGTACCACTTGGTGGCCTGGTCGGCCGGGCCGGAGATGATCAGCGGCGTACGGGCCTCGTCGATGAGGATGGAGTCGACCTCGTCGACGATGGCGAAGTTGTGGCCGCGCTGGACGAGCTCGTCCTGGGACCACGCCATGTTGTCGCGCAGGTAGTCGAAACCGAACTCGTTGTTCGTGCCGTACGTGATGTCGCAGGCGTACTGCTCGCGGCGCTGAGCCGGCGTCATGTTGGCCAGGATGCAGCCGACCTCCAGGCCCAGGAACCGGTGGACGCGGCCCATCATCTCGGAGTCGCGCTCGGCCAGATAGTCGTTGACCGTGATGATGTGGACGCCCTTGCCGGACAGGGCGTTCAGATACGCCGGCAGCGTTCCGACGAGGGTCTTGCCCTCACCGGTCTTCATCTCTGCCACGTAGCCCATGTGCAGGGCGGCGCCGCCCATCATCTGCACGTCGTAGTGACGCTGGCCGAGGACGCGCTTGGCGGCCTCACGGACGGTGGCGAACGCCTCGGGCAGCAGGTCGTCCAGGGTCTCGCCGTCGGCGTAGCGCTGCTTGTACTCATCGGTGAGGGCGCGCAGCTCGGCGTCGGAGAGGTCGACGAAGTCCTCTTCGATGGAGTTGACCTGGTCCGCGATGCGGTGCAGCTTGCGCAGGATCTTGCCTTCGCCTGCACGCATGATCTTCGAGAGGACGGACACGGGGGTTGGTCTCCTTGCCGGTCGGGCCTGGGACGGTCGGTTACCACTTGACTTACTGAGCAACGGCCATCGTATGCGAGGACCCCGCCGCGCCGGGAGGGCCTGCCACGGCGACCGTTCGTCGCTTCAATTCTGATTCACGTCTGCTTCAAAGGGGACAACGTCCGGGCGCCGCGGATAGTGCCGCATCCCCCGACCGAATTAAGCGAAGCGTGATAAGGCGCTCACCCACCGCAAACAGATGGCACCTTCGGTGACCTCCCACCAGAATCGGCCGATGGACCCCGTCACCCTCACCACGGACCGCCTTCTGCTGCGCACGGTCGGCCCTCAGGACACCGACGCGGTGTACGACGCCTGTCAGGACCCCGACATCCAGCGCTGGACCACGATCCCCTCGCCGTACCTCCGCGAGCACGCCCAGGACTTCACGGAACAGATGGTCCCGGACGGCTGGGCGGACGGGTCCATGTTCACTCTCGGCGTCTTCCTCCACTCCGGAGAACTGGCGGGCATGCTCGGCATCACCATGCGCGCCCTGGGCGTCGGCGAGATCGGCTTCTGGGCCACCAAGCAGCACCGCGCCAACGGCTACATCACGGAGGCCGTCCTCACCACCTGCCGCTGGGCCTTCGTCAACGCCGCGCTCGACCGTGTCGAATGGCGCGCCGAGGTGGGCAACCGCGCCTCCCGCGCCGTAGCGGAACGCTCCGGCTTCACCATCGAAGGCACCCTGCGCGCCGCCGTCAACAACAAGGGAGTACGCCGAGACTCCTGGGTAGGCTCCCTGCTCCCCTCAGACCTGAGCCTCCCGTCAACGGCCCCGTACTTGCCTGCCCCCGCCTAGCTGCGGGCATGCGTGCCTCCCCCAGTGCCTTAAGGGCCTGGGAGGTACCCCCAGGGCGGCACGGGTGGGCGGTGGGGGTCCCCCCGCTCGAGCGAAGCCGAGAATGGAGGAGGCACCCCGCTACGCCAGGCTGCGGACCCACCCGCTCCCAGCACCAACGCCCA
The DNA here is from genome assembly GCF_036014075.1 of Streptomyces violaceus. NCBI lineage: Bacteria > Bacillati > Actinomycetota > Actinomycetes > Kitasatosporales > Streptomycetaceae > Streptomyces > Streptomyces violaceus. The sequence continues at coordinate 5,450,232 of NZ_CP107911.1, read as the reverse complement.
GCACCCACGAACAAACCCCTGCTCACCCACCACTGTCAGTCCCACCCCCTATCGTGCGGACCCATGACCACCCCGCGCCCCACAGCAGAGCTCTCCGCGGACGAGGCCCGCCGATTGGCCCTCCGCGCCCAAGGCTTCCTAGGCGCCCCAGACCGCCGCTCCGGCGTCCGCGGCATCCTCCGTCACCTGGGCGCGATACAGCTCGACACCATCTCGGTCCTGGCCCGCTCCCACGAGCTCGTCCCGTACGCCCGCCTGGGCGCGGTAGGCCGGAAAACAGTCGAGAACGCCTACTGGAAAGACACTCACGCCTTCGAGTACTGGTCCCACGCGGCCTGCATCCTCCCCATCGAGGAGTGGCCCCACTTCGCCTTCCGCCGCCGCGCCTACCGCAACCGCCCGCACTGGAACCACGAACTCCCGGACGGTGTCTACGACCAGGTCATCAAGCAGATCCGCTCCGAAGGCCCCCTCACCGCCACGGAGTTGGGCGGCGCGAAGAAGACGAGCGACTGGTGGGACTGGTCCGGCACGAAGGTCGCCGTCGAACGCGCCCTGATGTACGGCGAGGTGGTCTGCGTGGAGCGCCGCGGCTGGAAGCGTCTCTACGACCTCGCCGAGCGCGCCGTCCCGGCCTCCCTGTTGCACGACGAACTCGACGACACCGAGTGCCTGCGCCGCCTGGTCCGCCTGGCGGGCCAGTCCCTCGGCGTCGGCACCCGCGCGGACATCGCCGACTACCACCGACTCAAGGGCGAACAGGTCGACGCGGTGATCGCCGACTCGGGCCTGGTCCCGGTCACCGTCGAGGGCTGGTCCAAGCCGGCCTGGGCCGACCCCGCGGCCCTGGAGACACCTCCGCGCGGCCGCCATCGCACCACCCTCCTGTCGCCCTTCGACTCCCTGATCTGGGAGCGGGCGCGCACGGAGCGGATCTTCGGCTTCACCCACCGCCTGGAGGCCTACGTCCCCAAGCAGAAGCGGGTGTACGGCTACTTCGCGATGCCGGTCCTGGCCGGCGGCCGGCTCGTCGGCCGCGTGGACCCGGCCCGCGAGGGCGGCACGCTGGTGGCCAGGCAGGTCACCCTCGACGGCCCGAAGGCGGTCCCGGCCGTCGCCCAGGCCCTGGCCGAGGCCGCGACCTGGGTGGACTGCACGGACGTACGCGTGGAGCGGGTCGGCACACCGGCTCTGCGCGAGCCCCTCGCGAAGGAGATCGCCCGCATCCTCGGCTGAGCTCTACCGATTCACCGAATCTCGAGAATCTTCTCCCGCATCGCGTACACCACCGCCTCCATCCTGGAGTGCAGCTGCAGCTTCTCCAGGATGTTGCGCACATGGTTCTTCACGGTGTTCTCGGAGATGAACAACTCCTTGGCGATATCACGGTTGTTCATCCCCGTCGCGACGAGTTTGAGGACTTCGAGTTCGCGGTCCGTCAGCCTCGGCGCGGGCACCAGCCGGCGCTCGTCCGTGCGCTGGATCATCGACTTGAACTCGGTGAGCAGCTTCGACGCCATGGACGGGCTGATCTGCGACTGCCCGTCGGCCACCGCGCGAATGGCGGTGGCCACCTCGTCCGTCGAGATCTCCTTGAGGAGATAGCCGGTCGCGCCCGCCTTGATGGCCTCGTAGAGATCGGCTTCCTCGTCGCTGATCGTCAGCATGATGATCTTGGCACTGGGTGCGACTTCCTTGATGGAGGTGCACGCCTCGATCCCTCCCCGTTTGGGCATCCGCACGTCCATCAGAACGATGTCGGGCAGCAGGTCGGCGGCCTTCTCGACGGCCTCGGCGCCGTCGCCTGCCTCCCCGATGACCTGGATGTCCTCCTCGGCCGCGAGCACGATCTCCAGGCCACGGCGGAACAGGGCGTGGTCGTCCACCACTAGGACTCTGATCGGTTCCTTGCGTGGAGTGTCCGTGTCCGTGTCCGGGCCCATGCCGACGACGCCGTCGTCGGCATCCTCGTCACGCATCGGTCCGAAGCTGTCCGCCATCGTTCCTCCCCCTGAAGGCTGCGGCCTGTGGTCCTGAGCCATCGCCAACCCAGAGCAACGACCCACCGGTTGGATCGTGGCCACCATGATTTCATGCCCGGACGGCACCGGGACGACCGAGCGGGGCGCGCAGTGGTCGCACAGGGGTGCCCCTGGGGGCGCACACGCGCTCCAGGGGCACCTGCTCCGCTGTCATCCGGCACGGTCAGCCGCCGAGCGCACCGCCCGCATCGGGGGCGTGCACCTGTGTGACCATCGTGTCCGTGCTGAGGTGGATCACGCCGTAGTCGTAGGCGTGCCGCCGGTAGACGACACTCGGTTCCTTGGTCTCGGAGTCGACGAACAGGTAAAAGTCGTGCCCGACCAGCTCCATCTCGTAGAGAGCCTGGTCGAGGGTCATGGGGGCTGCGACGTGGGTCTTCTCGCGGACGACGATGGGGCCGTCACCCTGTACTTCCAGTGAGCCGATCTTCTTCGTGGGCACGGCTTCGGGCTCTTCGTCCGGAGTCGGCACCAAGCCGTTGCCATTGAGCGTCGCCACGCCCGGGACGTGATCGGCGACCTCGGCGGCCGGGATCCGGCGCGAGCCACGGCGCGAGAACCGCTTGTCGTGTTGCCTGCGCAGCCGGGCTTCCAGCTTTTCCGCCGCCAGGTCGAGCGCCGCGTACGGATCGCTCGCCGCTGCCTCCGCCCGGATCACCGGACCGCGGGAGCGGAGCGTGATCTCCACTCGGTCACAGCGGTCGGCCTGCCGGGGGTTGGGCTCCTTGGACACCTCGACGTCGAGGCTGATCACCTTGCCATCGAGCTTCTGGATCTTCTCCAGCTTCAGCTTCTCGGCCACGTGCTTCCGGAACCGCTCGGGCACCTCGGTCTTGCGGCCCTTGACGACGATGTCCACGCAGAACTCCGTTCCCGGATCACTCCGCTTCGGTGCGGAGCATCTCCCTTTTGCACCAGGTTCCGGTGAGGCCCGGAACCTCGGACACTCGGTGACTTCCACCTCCTCCCCCGTGAGTGAGATCTCCACTCCACCGTCGCGAGTGATGAAGAAAAACCCGCAGCACGGCATTCGGATTTGCGAGGTGTGGCCTGCGGCTTTCCCTCTCAACCGAACATATCTCGCCCGGACGGATGTCGTCACCCTCTACTGCGGCGTACCTCCGTTCAGGTGAATAGGCCCTCTCGTTACCTGCAACGACGCAAGTTCTCAGTCAGTTCCGGTTTATTTCGAAAGAGTCCGGCGAGGCCGCGACCACAGCCGCGCACACCACGTCAACGACTCCGCCGACGCCGCCCGCGCCCGTGATTCCCTGCCGGGCGGGCCATCGGCCCGTCCTCTCTCGCGTTGATCCGACGTTCTGTTCTTCTCTGCTTTCCCACGTCTCTCCCCTGTACACGGCCCCAGCCCCCGCAGCGTTCGAAACCAGCCCCGCCGCCGACCGCACGGCACGCGCGGCTTCCGCCAGGGACGCCCCCGTGGTCATCACGTCGTCGACGAGGACGACCAGGCCGTCGGAGAGCAGCCGGACACCACCGGGCACCACCGCCAGCGCGCCCGCGAGATTGTGCAGCCGCTGCCGGGAGTTGAGCCCCGACTGGTCGGCCACGGCCCGCCCCTGCCGCAGCACGCCCAGCGCCCTGGCCGGCACCCCGCTCCGCCGCAGCTCGCCCGCCGCCGCGAGCGCGATCCGCCGCGCCGGGTCATGCCCCCGGGCCCGCACGGCACGCCGCCCGGACGGAACGGGCACGAGCAGCACAGGCGCCCCGAAGCCCCGCGACCACGCCCCTCCTGCCCCGTGCCAGGACCCACTCCGCTCTCCTGGAAGCCCCGCCCGTACCGCTCCCGCCAGAGCCACCCCGAGCGGACCGGCCAGCGCCAGAGCACCCCGTTCCTTGTGGGCCAGCAGCGTCGCCCGTACCTCGTCCGCGTACCGTGCCGCCGCGTGCACCACAGGCAGCCCCGATGGCTCCGGCACCGGCCGCACCCGATGCGCCACGGCTCCGCTCAGCACCTCACGGCACTTCGCGCACAGCACCGTACGAGGCGCCCCGCAGCCCCCGCACTCGCCCGGCAGCACCAGGTCGGTGAGGTCCCGCCACCACCCCCGCATGGCCACCACTGTGCCAACAGCGACGGCCCCCTGCCACCCCTGTGGAAAACTCGGAGAACCCCCTGTGGAAAACGCACCGGCCCGGGCCGACTGCCTGGCCTTCACCGGCCCTCGCCAGGAACCCTCACATCCCCACCGGGACACCTCACCCCGGATAGACCGGCGCCGTCCCCTCGGTCACCTTCTGCCACTGCGCCCCCGACGGCAGCCGGACGATCCCGTCCACCGAGAACGCCACCAGAGGCAGCCGGTCGTCCTCGGCGGCGGTGACCTCCTTGACGCCCGTCAGAGCCGCTGGCGCCGGCACGTCCGGCGTGGAGCCGTCGACCTGGACGTACCGCATCTGCTCCACGCCCCCGTGCTCCCGCCCGACCACCACGAGCCGGCTGTCCCCGGCCCAGGACATGGCCGTGACCTCCTCCAACTCAGGCGTCGCGGAGCGAAGTTCGACCACCCTGACGGCCGGCTTCTCGCCCTGCTTCTCCTCCCGCTCGATCAGCCCGATGAGCAGGGTCTTCTTGCCGCCCTTCTCCACGACGAGCGCGATCCGCACCCCGTCGGCGGCCACCCGCACGGACTGGATCCGCCCGTCCAGGTGCGGCGTGCGCACCTCAAGCGGATCGCCCTTGCCCTCCTCGAGCAGCAGCAGCCGGGGGTTGTCCGGGTCACGGTCGGCCACCCACAGGCCGTCGTCCGCGTCCCAGCTGGGTGTCGTCAGCCGGTCCTCCTCGGCCGGGCCCTGGCTGCGCAGCACCGGCTCGCCCAGCGAACCGCCCGAGACCAGCGACCCCACGTACAGCGACCTGCCGTCGAGGCCGACACCGGCCGCGGTGTGCTCGTCGCGCGACACCGCCACCGACCGCAGCGCCGTGTCGCCCTCGCCCAGCGCCCCCGGCGCCGTGTCCGGCTTGGTGTCGCTGCTGTCCGCCGGGATCCGTACGAGCCGGTCCTTGGCGTCGACGAAGTACAGGTAGTCGGGGTGGCGCGCCGAGGTCCGGAAGGCCGCCGCATCGGCCGCTTCCTGCGTGAGCGAGCACAGCTCGGCCCCGTCGGCCCGCAGCTCGACCTCGTCCACCGCGGGGCTGAGGTTCCGCAGCGTGAAGAGCGTCTGGGCCGCCATCTCCTGGCATCTGTTGGTGCCGATGCCCGCGGCCTTGTCGTTGAGCGGGACCGTCAGCTTGTTCCGCTCATCGGGCGTCAGCGCTCCGGCATCCTTCGCCAGAGCCGTACCGGTGGGGACGCTCGACCTGACCACGGGCCCGAGCCACCGCGTGGGCCCGTTGAGCAGGGAGCGCACCATCTGCGTCATGGGTTCCACGCGGCGGCGGACGTAGACGGGGTCGGCGACCGCCGTGGGCTGCGTGTTCGCCCCGGCCGCCATGGTGTTGGAGGCGAAGTAGTACTTGCTGACGGACATGTAGTTGCGCTGGAAGTCCGACTGGCCCATGAGAACGCCCTGGGGCAGCGCGTCGATGCGCCACTGCCCGCTCTTCTCGTCCTGCGTCAGGTGCACGGTCCTGCCGTAGGCCCCGGTCGCCGGCGCGTACGACTGCTGCGCGTCCACGGTGGCCACCTTGGTGCCGGTCAGCGTGTACGAGATCTCGCCGGTGTCCTCCCGGCCGCCGGCACCCTCGGCCTTGGCACCCGGCCCGTCCGTGAGCACCGTGGTGGACAGCTCCGGCCGCCAGGCCTTCGCGGCCTCGCCGGTCAGGTACTGGCGCGCGGTCTTGTAGTGCGGATCGTCGCTGGTCAGCGCCTCCAGGAAGCCCTGCACGATCTCCGAGGGCGGCGCGTCCTCCCCCGGCGGCACGGCGAACACCCGCACCTGGGTGTCCTGGCGCGGTGTGGACTCCACACCCCGCAGATCCCCGCTGTCCGGCATCGAGGCACACCCCGCCAGCACCAGCACGCCACCAGCGGCGTACGCCATCACGCGCGCGGGCGTACGCCGACCGCGCCCCTCGCGGTCAGCGCCCACGAGATGCCTCCCCTTGCCTGTCCGCGTCTCCCGGCTCGGCTTCCCTGCCCGAGCCCGCGGAGCCGTTGTCCTTGTCCCACGGCCCGCTCCCGACCGGTTTCCGGGGCGTCCCCACAGGGCCACTGCCGGCCCCGTCACGAGCCGTTCCGGCCGGTTCACCCGCACCCTCGTCACGAGCCGTCCCCGCCGTACCACTCGCACCGCCGGCACCGGGCGTGCCCGCCGGGCCCTGCGCGCCCCCGCCGCGAACCGACTGCTCCGCTGCCGTCGGTTCGTCCTGCCGCCGCGTGCCCGAGGCGGGCCGCGGCACCACGCGCGCGCCGTTGCCGGGCAGCGCCGTCGGATCGGCCGTGGGGGCCGCGGTGGACGCCCGCGGGGGTATCGGGTTCCGCGCCGGCCCCGGCGGCACCGGACCGCCCGCCGGCTGCGCCGGCACGGTGGCCCGCTTCTCGCCGTCCCCGCCGCCGCACGGCAGACCCGCGTCGTCGAGCCCCCGGTTGCGCCGTGAGTCCTTGGGCTCCAGCGGTATCGGGGAGCCCCGCAGCGGCTCGTCCGCGGTCCTGGGCAGCGTCAGCCGGAACTGCGAGCCGCCGCCCGGCTCGCCCCACGCCTGCAGCCAGCCGCCGTGCAGCCGCGCGTCCTCCAGGGCGATGGACAGCCCCAGCCCCGTACCACCCGTGGTACGCGCGCGTGCCGGATCGGCCCGCCAGAAGCGGCTGAACACCCGGGTCGCCTCGCCCGGCTTCAGCCCGACCCCGTAGTCCCGCACCGCGACGGCGACCGCGCCGCCGGCCGCGGCGAGCTTGACGACGACGTCCCTGCCCTCACCGTGCTCGACGGCGTTCACGACGAGGTTGCGCAGCACACGCTCCACGCGCCGGGCGTCGGCCTCGGCGACGACGGGCTGCTGGTCGCCGAACACCCGGATCTGCGTGCCCTTGCGGTCCGCGAGCGGCTCAGCCCCGCTGACCACCCGCCGCACGACCTCCCTGAGGTCGATCGGCTCCGCCTCCAGCGCCGCGGCACCCGCGTCGAAACGGCTGATCTCCAGCAGGTCCGCGAGCAGCGACTCGAACCGGTCCAGCTGGTCGGCCAGCAGCTCCGCCGACCGCGCGGTGATCGGGTCGAAGTCCTCCCGCGCCTCATGGATGACGTCCGCCGCCATCCGTACGGTCGTCAGTGGCGTACGCAGCTCGTGCGACACGTCCGAGACGAACCGGCGCTGCATGCGCGACAGGTCCTCCAGCTGGCTGATCTTCAGCTGAAGGTTCTGGGCCATCTTGTTGAAGGCCTCGCCGAGCCGCGCGATGTCGTCCTCGCCGGTGACCTTCATACGTTCCTGAAGCCGCCCGGCCGACAGCCGCTCGGCGATCCCCGCCGCCATCCGCACCGGCGTGACGACCTGGCGCACCACCAGCCAGGCGATGGCCCCGAGCAGCACCACGACAAACAGCCCGGCCGTCGCCAGAGTCCCCTTGACCAGACTCAGCGACTTCTCCTCCTGGGTGAGCGGGAAGAGGTAGTAGAGCTGGTACGGGTCGCCGTTGGGGTCGTTGACCTGCTTGCCGACGACCAGGCCCGGCTGGGAGTCCTTGGTCGCGTTGTTGTAGGTGATGCGGGTGTAGCTCTGCGCGGCCGTCGTACTGCTGCCGATCCGCTCCCGCAGGGCCGCGGGCACGCTCTTGCTCCAGTCCACCTCGCCGGAGGCACGCTGCCCCCGGCCGCCCGCGCCGTCCTCGTCGGAGGCCGGGAGCGTCACCACGTCGAAGGCGCCCTGACCGCCGCTGGACAGCGAGGAGACGAGGGCGCTCATCCACTCGGAGACGTTCCGCGCGGGACGCCCGTCCGCCGTGGCGACGCCGTCGCCAGTGCCGCTCGCCGCCTCGTCGGCCCGCTGCTTGGCCACCGCGAACCCGCCGGTGGCCTGGCTCTGGGAGGCCTTCACCTTGGCGTCCAGCAGGCCGTTGCGCACCTGCCCGATGACGACGAAGCCCAGCAGCAGGACCACACCCAGCGACATCAGCAGCGTCGTGACGACGACCTTGAGCTGGATGTTGCGCCGCCACAACCGCATGACGGGCAGCAATGGCCGGCGCACCCACCGCATGAACAGGCGGATGACCGGGCTGCCCTGAACCCCGCCCTGGAGCAGCAGACCGCTCTCCAGGAACCGTCCCCAGCGGGAACCCGCCTTCTTCCGCCCGACAGGCCGCCCCGGGCGGGCCCCGGACCGTCCGGGCGCCGAAGCGGCACTGTCGCCGGACATGTCAGCTCGGTCCTGCCTTGTACCCGACACCACGGACGGTCACCACGATCTCCGGCTTCTCCGGGTCCTTCTCGACCTTGGAGCGCAGCCGCTGCACATGCACGTTGACCAGCCGCGTGTCCGCCGCGTGCCGGTAGCCCCACACCTGCTCCAGCAGCACCTCGCGCGTGAACACCTGCCACGGCTTGCGCGCGAGCGCGACCAGCAGGTCGAACTCCAGCGGCGTCAGCGCGATCGACTGCCCGTCCCGCTTCACGGAGTGTCCGGCCACATCGATGACCAGGTCACCGATGGCGAGCTGCTCCGGAGCTGGCTCCTCCGACCTCCGCAGCCGCGCCCGGATCCGGGCGACCAGCTCCTTCGGCTTGAACGGCTTCACGATGTAGTCGTCGGCACCCGACTCCAGGCCCACCACGACGTCGACCGTGTCGCTCTTCGCCGTGAGCATCACGATGGGCACCCCGGACTCCGCCCTGATCAGACGGCACACCTCGATGCCGTCCCGACCGGGCAGCATCAGGTCCAGCAGCACCAGATCGGGCTTGGCCTCACGGAAAGCGGCCAGCGCCTTGTCACCGTCGGCCACGAAAGACGGCTCAAAACCCTCACCACGCAGCACGATGCCGAGCATCTCGGCCAGTGCGGTGTCGTCGTCGACGACAAGGACTCGTCCCTTCATAAACGACATCATCCCATTCTCATAACAGTGGCGAAGGCAGTGGTGAGGTAGGTCACCGGCCAGTGACCATAGTCGCAGCAAGCGCAACTGTCTGCCTTCGCCCGCCCACAGTTGATCTCGACGACGCCCGTCGGCCCGGGCGCCCGGCACACGGGGCGAGGGACACGACCGCCGGAGCGCACCCGCCCGCACACGCTCCGGCAGCCGTCCGACTCAGCCCGTCGTCACCCTGCGCGAGGGCGCACACACCTCAGCGAGCGCCTCAGCCGTCACCGGCGAAACCACACCTTCCTCCGTGACGATCGCCGTCACCAGCTCGGGCGGGGTCACATCGAACGCCGGGTTGTACGCCTGTGTCCCCAGTGGCGCCACGGGAATGCCGCCACCCGCCTCCGCCGCACCGGCCACCGGCACCTGCGGCGCCACCACCTCGGTCACCTCGTGACCGGGACGCTGCTCGACCTCGATGGACGCCCCGTCCGGGGTGTCCGGATCCACCGTCGTCACCGGCGCCACCACGATGAACGGCACATGGTGGTACCGCGCGAGCACCGCCAGCGGATAGCTCCCCACCTTGTTCGCCACCGAACCGTCCGCCGTGATGCGGTCCGCCCCGATCAGCACCGCGTCCACCTCCCCGGCGGCGAACAGCGACCCCGCCGCGTTGTCAGTGAGCAGCGTGTACGCCATCCCGCTGCGCGCCGCCTCGTACGCCGTCAGGCGAGCGCCCTGCAGCAACGGACGCGTCTCGTCCACCCACAGCCGCCGGAGCCGCCCCGCCCGGTGCGCCGCGAGCGCCACCGCGAACGCCGTCCCCTCCCCGCCCGACACCAGCGAACCGGTATTGCAGTGGGTGAGGATCCGGTGCCCACCGCCGGGCAGCAGCTCGTCCAGCAGCCTCACCCCGTGCTCGGCCATCCGCGCACTGGCCTCGGCATCCTCCCGGTGCAACTGGCGCGCCGCGGCCAGCGCCGCCGAGGCCGCCTGCCTGACATCACCGCCCTTGGCGAGCGCCGCCTCATGGGCCGAGTGCGCCCGGCGCACACCGAGGGCCAGGTTCACCGCGGTCGGCCGGGCGGTCGCCAGCGCGGTCGCGGCCTCGTCCACGTCGAAGCCCCGCACGGCGGCGAGCGCGACACCGTACGCCCCCGCGATACCGAGCAGCGGCGCCCCGCGCACGGCGAGCGAGCGGATCGCCTCCACGAGCGTGGACGCGTCCGTACAGACCAGCTCGACCTCCTCGGCCGGCAGCCTCGTCTGGTCGAGCAGGACCAGAACGGGTCCTTCCGGTGGCTCCTCCCAACGGATCGCGGGGATCTCGGTCGGCCGCTTGTCATCGCCGCTGTACGCGTACTGATCAGCCATGCGGTCAGTCTGCCCCCTATCGAGCGGACAATTGAAGGTACGCAGCCCATACCGCGGCCGGTCATTCCAAGACCACCCCATGGCACGATGGCTGCCAACCTGCCGCCGCGACCGCGGACGGGCACCGTGAAGGAGCGACGATGAACGACACTCCGGGCTGGGCCTCGCCCGGATCCGCCCCGTCCGACGGACAGAAGCCGGACCAGTCCGGCACTGCCGAGCCCACCGACCGCCCCGGCCCCGCACAACCCGCGGACCAGCCCGGCCAAGCGTCCCAGCCGGGTCAGGCCCCGCAGGGCCCCGGCCCGCAGTGGTCCAAGGACCAGCCGCCACCTGCCCAGTGGTCCGCCCCCAGCGGCCCGACCGTCCCCGGCCAGGCTCCTCCGCCCCCGCCCCCCGGCCCGGGCTGGGGCGCCCAGCCCCCCGGCGGCCACGGCCCGGCCGGATACGGTCCTGGGGGCCCCGGAGCCCCCGGCGGATACGGCGGATACGGAACCCCCGGCGGCTGGGGAAGCGGCTGGGGCGGCCCCCCGCCCGCCGTCAAGCCCGGCATCATCCCGCTCCGCCCGCTCGGCGTGGGCGAGATCCTCGACGGCGCCGTCTCCACCATGCGCACCTACTGGCGCACGGTTCTGGGCATCTCCCTGACCGTCGCGGTGCTCACCGAGATCATCGTCGTCCTGTTCCAGGGCCTCGTCCTCGACGACTCCAGCACCGGCGCCCTCAACGACCCGAGCGCCACCTTCAGCGAGCTGAGCCGCGCCATGAGCGACGCCCTGCTCAACTCCACCGTCGTCTTCGTGATCTCCCTGGTCGGGACCGTCATCGCGACCGCACTGCTCACCACCGTCACCAGCCGCGCCGTACTCGGCAAGTCGGTGACCATCGGCGAGGCCTGGCGGGACGCCCGCCCTCAGGTCGTCAAACTGTTCGGCCTCATCTGCCTGTTGCTGCTCATCACCGCCGGCATCGTCACCGTGGGCACCCTGCCCGGCATCCTCGTCACCATCTCCGGGAGCACCGGGGCAGGCGTCGCCCTCACCGTCCTGGGCGTCATCGGCGCGGGCATCGTCGCCCTCTGGCTGATGATCCGCTTCTCCCTGGCCTCGCCCGCCCTGATGCTGGAGAAGCAGGGCATCAAGAAGGCCATGAGCCGCTCCGCGAAACTGGTCCAGGGCACTTGGTGGCGGATCTTCGGCATCCAGTTGCTCGCCACGATCATCGCGAACGTCGTCGCCTCGATCATCGTCATCCCGTTCACCTTCCTCGCCGCGGCCCTCAGCGGCGACGGCGTCACCGGCTGGCTCAACAGCGGCGGCGCCGACCTCGGCTGGACGTTCCTCATCGTCAGCGGCATCGGCGCGGTGATCGGCTCCATGATCACCTTCCCGATCACGGCAGGCGTCACCGTGCTCCTCTACATCGACCAGCGCATCCGCCGCGAGGCCCTCGACCTCGAACTGGCCCGCGCCGCAGGCGTCCAGGACTACGGCTCCCACGCTCCCGGCGCCACCCCGGGGAGCTGATGCGGTGAGCTGGGCGGGGGAACCTCTCACAACGGCACTGCCACGCACCGCCATACGGGCGCTGCTGCACGCCGGCGACATTTCCGTACTGTCGTCGGCGCGCTCCACCGACGAGCCGCCCCTCACCACCCCACGCGACCCGGCGCGCGAGGCGGCCCGACGCGAGCTGTCCAAGCGGATGTACCACGAGAACGACCCCAGCCTGTTCCAGCGCGCCCTCGACGCCTTCTGGGAATGGCTCGGCAAACTGTTCAACGCCGCCTCGTCCGCAACACCCGGCGGAACACTCGGCCTGGTCGTCATCATCCTGGCCGTCGTCGCGGTCCTGGGTGCCCTGTGGTGGCGCCTGGGCACCCCGCGCCGCCAACCCACCTCGTCCGCCGCCCTGTTCGACGACCGCCCCCGCAGCGCCTCCGACCACCGCGCCGCCGCCGAGGCACACGCCGCCCAGGGCCACTGGAACCAGGCCGTCCAGGAACGCATGCGGGCCCTCGTCCGCGCCCTGGAGGAACGCGCACTCCTCGACGTCCGCCCCGGCCGCACCGCCGACGAGGCCGCCGCCGAAGCCGGCCGGGCCCTGCCCGCCCACACCGACCGACTGCGCGCCGCCTCCCGGGACTTCGACGACGTGACGTACGGCGGCCGCTCGGCGACCGAGCAGTCGTACCACCGCATCGCCGAACTCGACCGCGACCTGGAACGCACCAAGCCCCAGCTCGCGACCAGCAGCGCCAGCACGGCCCCCCACACTCGCCAGGGAGCCGCCGAATGACCACCGAGGCCACGCTCCCGTCCACCTCGGCCTCGCCCACCGCCCGCCAGGTGTGGACCCGCACGCGCGGTATCGCGCTCGCCCTCGTACTCCTTGTCGCGGGAGCCATCGCCATCGCCGTGATCCGCTCCGACGCACGCCACGGCGAACTCGACCCGCGCTCCGTCGACCCCAACGGCAGCCGCGCCGTCGCCGAACTCCTCGCCGACCGTGGCGTGGACACCCGTGTGGTGACCACCCTGGACGAGGCTGCCGCGGCATCCGGCCCGGACACGACCCTCCTGGTCGCCACCCCCGACCTGCTGACCCGAGGTCAGCAGTCCCGCCTGCACAACTCGTTCGCGGACTCCGGCGGCCGTACCGTCCTGGTCGCCTCCGGCAGCGCCTCCGTCGAACGGCTCGCCCCCGGCGTCACCGCCGACCCCGCCACCAGCCTCGACTCGACGCTTGCCCCCGACTGCGACCTGCCCGCCGCCCAGCGCGCGGGCACCGCCGACACGGGCGGCGTCCGCTACACCACCACCCACCTCGACGCCGACCAGTGCTACCCCAGCGAGCGCCTGGCCACCCTGCTGCGCATCCCGGACACGACCGGGAACGGCGACACCGTCGCCCTCGGCGCACCCGACATCCTCGTCAACGACCGCCTCGACCAGCAGGGCAACGCCTCGCTCGCCCTCCAGCTCCTCGGCTCCCGACCCCATCTGGTCTGGTACCTCCCCTCACTCTCCGACACGTCGGCCACCGGCACCGACGACGAACGCGGCTTCTTCGACCTGCTCCCCTCAGGCTGGCTCTGGGGCACCCTGCAGCTCTTCATCGCCGCAGCCCTGGCCGCCCTCTGGCGGGCACGCCGACTCGGCCCCCTCGTGCACGAAAAACTCCCCGTGGCGATCCGCGCCTCCGAAACCGCCGAAGGCCGCGCCCGCCTCTATCGCAAGGCCGACGCCCGCGACCGCGCGGCAAACGCTCTTCGCTCCACGACCCGCACCCGCCTCGCCCCCCTCACAGGCGTCCCCGTCACCCAGGCGCACACGCCCGAGGCCCTGCTCCCCGCCCTGTCCGCCCACCTCCACGGCGACGGCCAGGACCTGCACGCTCTCCTCTTCGGACCACCGCCCAGCGACGACGCAGCACTCATCGCACTCGCCGACCGACTCGACGCCCTCGAAAGAGAGGTACGCCGTCCATGATGGACCCGACCACTGACAACGCCGGGCAGACCGGGGACCCGGGCACCGCCCGAGCCGCCCTGGAGGCCCTGCGCGCCGAGATCGCCAAGGCCGTGGTCGGCCAGGACCCCGCCGTGACCGGCCTCGTCGTCGCCCTGCTCTGCCGCGGCCACGTCCTCCTCGAAGGCGTCCCCGGCGTCGCCAAGACCCTCCTGGTCCGCGCCCTCGCCTCGGCCCTCGAACTCGACACCAAGCGCGTCCAGTTCACCCCCGACCTGATGCCGAGCGACGTGACCGGCTCCCTGGTCTACGACACCCGCAGCGCCGAGTTCTCCTTCCAGCCCGGCCCGGTCTTCACCAACCTCCTCCTCGCCGACGAGATCAACCGCACGCCCCCCAAGACCCAGTCGTCCCTCCTGGAAGCCATGGAGGAACGCCAGGTCACGGTCGACGGCACCCCCCGCCCCCTCCCCGACCCGTTCCTGGTCGCAGCGACCCAGAACCCGGTGGAGTACGAGGGCACCTACCCCCTCCCGGAAGCCCAGCTGGACCGCTTCCTCCTCAAACTCACCATCCCCCTCCCCTCCCGCCAGGACGAGATCGACGTCCTCACCCGCCACGCCGAGGGCTTCAACCCACGCGACCTCCACGCCGCCGGCGTACGCCCCGTAGCGGGCCCGGCCGACCTGGAGGCAGCCCGCGCGGCGGTCGCCAAGACGACCATCTCCCCGGAGATCACCGGCTACGTCGTCGACATCTGCCGCGCCACCCGCGAGTCGCCGTCCCTCACCCTCGGCGTCTCCCCCCGAGGCGCCACGGCCCTCCTGGCCACCGCCCGCGCCTGGGCCTGGCTGACCGGCCGCGACTACGTCACCCCGGACGACGTGAAGGCCCTGGCCCTCCCCACTCTCCGCCACCGCGTACAGCTCCGCCCGGAGGCCGAAATGGAAGGCGTGACAGCCGACTCCGTCATCAACGCGATCCTCACCCACGTCCCCGTCCCCCGCTGATGGCACTCACCGGACGCGCCGCCCTCCTCGCGGCCCTGGGCTCCCTCCCCGTCGGCATCTGGGAACCCGGCTGGACGGGCATCCTGGCGGTCAACGCACCCCTGGCCGTGGCCTGCGCCTGCGACTTCGCGCTGGCCGCGCCTGTACGACGTCTGGGCCTGACCCGCTCCGGCGACACCTCGGTACGCCTCGGCGACACGGCGGACGTGACCCTGACCATCACCAACCCGTCCCGCCGCCCCCTCCGCGCCCACCTGCGCGACGCCTGGCCCCCCAGCAGCTGGCAGCCAGGCACGGAAACGACGGCCTCCCGCCACCGCCTCACCGTCCCCGCAGGCGAACGCCGACGCGTGACGACCCGCCTCCGCCCCAGCCGCCGAGGCGACCGCCAAGCCGACCGGGTCACCATCCGTTCCTACGGCCCCCTCGGCCTCTTCTCCCGCCAGGGCACCCACAGGGCTCCCTGGACGGTTCGCGTCCTGCCCCCCTTCACCAGCCGCAAGCACCTGCCCTCAAAACTGGCCCGCCTCCGCGAACTGGACGGCCGCACCAGTGTGCTCACCCGCGGCGAGGGCACCGAGTTCGACAGCCTCCGCGAGTACGTCCCCGGCGACGACACCCGTTCCATCGACTGGCGTGCCACAGCCCGCCAGTCCACGGTCGCCGTACGCACCTGGCGCCCCGAACGCGACCGGCACATCCTCCTGGTCCTCGACACCGGCCGTACCTCGGCGGGCCGCGTGGGCGACGCACCCCGCCTCGACGCCTCCATGGACGCGGCCCTCCTCCTCGCAGCCCTCGCCTCCCGCGCCGGCGACCGCGTCGACCTCCTCGCCTACGACCGGAAGGTCCGCGCCCTCGTCCAGGGCCGCACGGCAGGCGACGTCCTTCCCTCTCTGGTCAACGCGATGGCCACACTCGAGCCGGAGCTCGTCGAAACGGATGCCCGGGGCCTCACCGCCACCGCCCTCCGTACGTCACCCCGACGCTCCCTGATCGTGCTGCTGACTACGCTGGACACGGCCCCCATCGAAGACGGCCTGCTCCCGGTTCTCTCACAGCTCACTCAGCGCCACACGGTCCTACTGGCATCGGTGGCAGACCCGCACATCACCGAAATGGCCAAAGCACGCGGAAGCACCGACGCCGTCTACGAGGCCGCCGCAGCAGCCCAGGCCCAGTCCGAACGCCACCGCACGGCAGAACAACTCCGCCGTCACGGCGTCACAGTCGTGGACGCGACACCGGACGACCTGGCGCCGGCACTGGCGGATGCGTACTTGGCATTGAAGGCAGCCGGACGCCTATGACATTCAGGGCCCCGCGGGGCCCTGAAACGCAGAAAACCCCGCATCCGAAGATGCGGGGTTTCCTTTGAATGATTGTTCGGCGGCGTCCTACTCTCCCACAGGGTCCCCCCTGCAGTACCATCGGCGCTGTAAGGCTTAGCTTCCGGGTTCGGAATGTAACCGGGCGTTTCCCTAACGCTATAACCACCGAAACACTATGAAACTGTAAACTGCCGCACCATACCGTGACCTGGCATGGGGCTGTTCGTGGTTTCAGAACCAACACAGTGGACGCGAGCAACTGAGGACAAGCCCTCGGCCTATTAGTACCGGTCAACTCCACACGTTACCGTGCTTCCATATCCGGCCTATCAACCCAGTCGTCTACTGGGAGCCTTACCCTCTCAAGGAGGTGGGAATACTCATCTCGAAGCAGGCTTCCCGCTTAGATGCTTTCAGCGGTTATCCCTCCCGAACGTAGCCAACCAGCCATGCCCTTGGCAGAACAACTGGCACACCAGAGGTTCGTCCGTCCCGGTCCTCTCGTACTAGGGACAGCCCTTCTCAATATTCCTACGCGCACAGCGGATAGGGACCGAACTGTCTCACGACGTTCTAAACCCAGCTCGCGTACCGCTTTAATGGGCGAACAGCCCAACCCTTGGGACCGACTCCAGCCCCAGGATGCGACGAGCCGACATCGAGGTGCCAAACCATCCCGTCGATATGGACTCTTGGGGAAGATCAGCCTGTTATCCCCGGGGTACCTTTTATCCGTTGAGCGACGGCGCTTCCACAAGCCACCGCCGGATCACTAGTCCCGACTTTCGTCCCTGCTCGACCCGTCGGTCTCACAGTCAAGCTCCCTTGTGCACTTACACTCAACACCTGATTGCCAACCAGGCTGAGGGAACCTTTGGGCGCCTCCGTTACTCTTTAGGAGGCAACCGCCCCAGTTAAACTACCCATCAGACACTGTCCCTGATCCGGATCACGGACCCAGGTTAGACATCCAGCACGACCAGACTGGTATTTCAACGACGACTCCACCCACACTGGCGTGCGAGTTTCAAAGTCTCCCAGCTATCCTACACAAGCCGAACCGAACACCAATATCAAACTGTAGTAAAGGTCCCGGGGTCTTTCCGTCCTGCTGCGCGAAACGAGCATCTTTACTCGTAGTGCAATTTCACCGGGCCTATGGTTGAGACAGTCGAGAAGTCGTTACGCCATTCGTGCAGGTCGGAACTTACCCGACAAGGAATTTCGCTACCTTAGGATGGTTATAGTTACCACCGCCGTTTACTGGCGCTTAAGTTCTCAGCTTCGCCACCCCGAAGAGTGACTAACCGGTCCCCTTAACGTTCCAGCACCGGGCAGGCGTCAGTCCGTATACATCGCCTTACGGCTTCGCACGGACCTGTGTTTTTAGTAAACAGTCGCTTCTCGCTGGTCTCTGCGGCCACCCCCAGCTCGAACAGCAAGTGTTCTCACCAGGTGTGGCCCCCCTTCTCCCGAAGTTACGGGGGCATTTTGCCGAGTTCCTTAACCATAGTTCACCCGAACGCCTCGGTATTCTCTACCTGACCACCTGAGTCGGTTTAGGGTACGGGCCGCCATGAAACTCGCTAGAGGCTTTTCTCGACAGCATAGGATCATCCACTTCACCACAATCGGCTCGGCATCAGGTCTCACCCTCATGTCATCCGGATTTACCTAGATGACGGGCTACACCCTTACCCCGGGACAACCACCGCCCGGGATGGACTACCTTCCTGCGTCACCCCATCACTCACCTACTAACCGCTTGGTTCGGCGGCTCCACCACTTTCCTTTCCCCGAAGGGTCCGGAACGGCTTCACGGCCTTAGCATCACGATGCTCGATGTTTGACGCTTCACAGCGGGTACCGGAATATCAACCGGTTATCCATCGACTACGCCTGTCGGCCTCGCCTTAGGTCCCGACTTACCCTGGGCAGATCAGCTTGACCCAGGAACCCTTAGTCAATCGGCGCAAACGTTTCTCACGTTTGTATCGCTACTCATGCCTGCATTCTCACTCGTGAACCGTCCACAACTCGCTTCCGCGGCTGCTTCACCCGGCACACGACGCTCCCCTACCCATCACAGCAGGCGTTGGCCCTTATGCTGCAATGACACGACTTCGGCGGTACGCTTGAGCCCCGCTACATTGTCGGCGCGGAATCACTAGACCAGTGAGCTATTACGCACTCTTTCAAGGGTGGCTGCTTCTAAGCCAACCTCCTGGTTGTCTCTGCGACTCCACATCCTTTCCCACTTAGCGTACGCTTAGGGGCCTTAGTCGATGCTCTGGGCTGTTTCCCTCTCGACCATGGAGCTTATCCCCCACAGTCTCACTGCCGCGCTCTCACTTACCGGCATTCGGAGTTTGGCTAAGGTCAGTAACCCGGTAGGGCCCATCGCCTATCCAGTGCTCTACCTCCGGCAAGAAACACACGACGCTGCACCTAAATGCATTTCGGGGAGAACCAGCTATCACGGAGTTTGATTGGCCTTTCACCCCTAACCACAGGTCATCCCCCAGGTTTTCAACCCTGGTGGGTTCGGTCCTCCACGAAGTCTTACCTCCGCTTCAACCTGCCCATGGCTAGATCACTCCGCTTCGGGTCTTGAGCGTGCTACTCCATCGCCCTATTCGGACTCGCTTTCGCTACGGCTTCCCCACTCGGGTTAACCTCGCAACACACCGCAAACTCGCAGGCTCATTCTTCAAAAGGCACGCAGTCACGACGCATTGAGTAAACTCAATGCGCGACGCTCCCACGGCTTGTAGGCACACGGTTTCAGGTACTATTTCACTCCGCTCCCGCGGTACTTTTCACCATTCCCTCACGGTACTATCCGCTATCGGTCACCAGGGAATATTTAGGCTTAGCGGGTGGTCCCGCCAGATTCACACGGGATTTCTCGGGCCCCGTGCTACTTGGGTGTCTCTCAAACGAGCCGCTGATGTTTCGACTACGGGGGTCTTACCCTCTACGCCGGACCTTTCGCATGTCCTTCGCCTACATCAACGGTTTCTGACTCGTCTCACGGCCGGCAGACCGTAAAAGAGAGATCCCACAACCCCGTATACGCAACCCCTGCCGGGTCTCACACGCATACGGTTTGGCCTCATCCGGTTTCGCTCGCCACTACTCCCGGAATCACGGTTGTTTTCTCTTCCTGCGGGTACTGAGATGTTTCACTTCCCCGCGTTCCCTCCACTTGCCCTATGTGTTCAGGCAAGGGTGACAGCCCATGACGACTGCCGGGTTTCCCCATTCGGAAACCCCCGGATCAAAGCCTGGTTGACGACTCCCCGGGGACTATCGTGGCCTCCCACGTCCTTCATCGGTTCCTGGTGCCAAGGCATCCACCGTGCGCCCTTAAAAACTTGGCCACAGATGCTCGCGTCCACTGTGCAGTTCTCAAACAACGACCAGCCACCCATCACCCCACTGGAAAACCAGCGAGTTTACTGGGGCCGGCGACTGAGGAAATTTCGTTCCCTCAGACACCCAACAGCGTGCCCGGCCACATCCCGCCCGGAGATCATGCGTTCCACGCTCTTACGAGCAGTACTAGCAGCCTCCGACCCGAGGTCTGGCCGAATAGTCAACGTTCCACCCATGAGCAACCAGCATCAGACATTCGCTGATGTACTGGCCTCTGACCTCACCCCGAAGGGATCGGTAAGAAGTGCTCCTTAGAAAGGAGGTGATCCAGCCGCACCTTCCGGTACGGCTACCTTGTTACGACTTCGTCCCAATCGCCAGTCCCACCTTCGACAGCTCCCTCCCACAAGGGGTTGGGCCACCGGCTTCGGGTGTTACCGACTTTCGTGACGTGACGGGCGGTGTGTACAAGGCCCGGGAACGTATTCACCGCAGCAATGCTGATCTGCGATTACTAGCGACTCCGACTTCATGGGGTCGAGTTGCAGACCCCAATCCGAACTGAGACCGGCTTTTTGAGATTCGCTCCACCTCGCGGTATCGCAGCTCATTGTACCGGCCATTGTAGCACGTGTGCAGCCCAAGACATAAGGGGCATGATGACTTGACGTCGTCCCCACCTTCCTCCGAGTTGACCCCGGCGGTCTCCCGTGAGTCCCCAGCACCACAAGGGCCTGCTGGCAACACGGGACAAGGGTTGCGCTCGTTGCGGGACTTAACCCAACATCTCACGACACGAGCTGACGACAGCCATGCACCACCTGTACACCGACCACAAGGGGGCGCCTGTCTCCAGACGTTTCCGGTGTATGTCAAGCCTTGGTAAGGTTCTTCGCGTTGCGTCGAATTAAGCCACATGCTCCGCCGCTTGTGCGGGCCCCCGTCAATTCCTTTGAGTTTTAGCCTTGCGGCCGTACTCCCCAGGCGGGGCACTTAATGCGTTAGCTGCGGCACGGACAACGTGGAATGTTGCCCACACCTAGTGCCCACCGTTTACGGCGTGGACTACCAGGGTATCTAATCCTGTTCGCTCCCCACGCTTTCGCTCCTCAGCGTCAGTATCGGCCCAGAGATCCGCCTTCGCCACCGGTGTTCCTCCTGATATCTGCGCATTTCACCGCTACACCAGGAATTCCGATCTCCCCTACCGAACTCTAGCCTGCCCGTATCGACTGCAGACCCGGGGTTAAGCCCCGGGCTTTCACAACCGACGTGACAAGCCGCCTACGAGCTCTTTACGCCCAATAATTCCGGACAACGCTCGCGCCCTACGTATTACCGCGGCTGCTGGCACGTAGTTAGCCGGCGCTTCTTCTGCAGGTACCGTCACTTTCGCTTCTTCCCTGCTGAAAGAGGTTTACAACCCGAAGGCCGTCATCCCTCACGCGGCGTCGCTGCATCAGGCTTTCGCCCATTGTGCAATATTCCCCACTGCTGCCTCCCGTAGGAGTCTGGGCCGTGTCTCAGTCCCAGTGTGGCCGGTCGCCCTCTCAGGCCGGCTACCCGTCGTCGCCTTGGTGAGCCATTACCTCACCAACTAGCTGATAGGCCGCGGGCTCATCCTGCACCGCCGGAGCTTTCCACCACCACAGATGCCTGCGGTGGTCAATATCCGGTATTAGACCCCGTTTCCAGGGCTTGTCCCAGAGTGCAGGGCAGATTGCCCACGTGTTACTCACCCGTTCGCCACTAATCCCCACCGAAGTGGTTCATCGTTCGACTTGCATGTGTTAAGCACGCCGCCAGCGTTCGTCCTGAGCCAGGATCAAACTCTCCGTGAATGTGTACCGGTAATCCGGTCGACACCACGAGAGCGGAACAGTCAGGCGGAATAGGCCCGACCGTTCACAGCGTCCTCGCTGTGTTTTTTCAAAGGAACCTCGTCCCAGCCTGATGGCCGGAGACGGGGTATCAACATATCTGGCGTTGACTTTTGGCACGCTGTTGAGTTCTCAAGGAACGGTCGCTTCCTTTGTACTCACCCTCTCGGGCTTTCCTCCGGGCGCTTCCCTTCGGTCTTGCGTTTCCGACTCTATCAGATCTTTCCGATCCGATTTCCTCGGTGCTTTCCAGGTTCCCGCTTCCGCGTTTCCCTTTCCGGCGGTTCCGACTTTATCAGAGGTTTCGGGCCGTGCTTACCGGCCGCACATTTCCGATTCATCGGGAGTGGCTCAATGAAATCAGTGTTTCTAGGAGCCGACAGATGTTCACTGTCGCCTTCTGGGGTGCAACCCATCTCTAGGCAACTGTTCAAATCTACCTCCCCGCACTTGCCGTGTCAACGGCTCCTGTGGGGCGAAGAGGAGACTAGCAGCTGAACGGAGGTGGTCGCACATCCGGCGGCCGTGGGGACGTTCAGGCAGCTGTCGGGACGGTGGCGCTGCGCTCTGCCGCCTCGACGTCGCCGGTGTCTCCGGCGCGGGCGGCACGACCGCCCAAGACGTAGACGTAAGCGAAGAAGGCCAGTTCGGCGGCGACACCGATGGTGATGCGTGCCCAGGTGGGGAGGCCGGACGGAGTGACGAAGCCTTCGATGGCGCCGGAGACGAAGAGGACCAGGGCGAGGCCGATGGCCATGCCGATGGCGGCGCGGCCCTCTTCGGCCAGAGCCGTGCGTCGCGTGCGGGGGCCCGGATCGATGAGGGTCCAGCCGAGGCGCAGGCCGGTGCCCGCGGCCACGAAGACGGCGGTCAGTTCGAGCAGGCCGTGTGGCAGGACCAGACCGAGGAAGGTGTCGAGTCGGCCGGCCGAGGACATCAGGCCGAAGCCGATGCCGAGATTGAGCATGTTCTGGAAGAGGATCCAGATGACCGGGAGGCCCAGGAAGACCCCGAGGATCAGGCACAGGGCGGCGGCCCAGGCGTTGTTCGTCCAGACCTGGGCGGCGAAACTGGCGGCCGGGTGGCTGGAGTAGTAGGTCTCGTACTGGCCGCCCGGGCGAGTGAGCTCGCGTAGTTCGCTGGGGGCCGCGATGGAGGCCTGTACTTCGGGGTGGGTGCCGATCCACCAGCCCAGGAGCGCGGCCACGGCTGTGGACAGGAGCGCGGTGGGCACCCACCAGTGGCGTGACTTGTAGACAGCGGCGGGGAAGCCGTAGGTGAGGAAGCGGGTGACATCTCGCCAAGAGGCGCGTCGGGTGCCTGTCACGGCACTACGCGCGCGTGCCACCAGTTGACTGAGCCGGCCCGTCAGCTGGGGGTCGGGGGCGCTGGACTGGATCAGGGAGAGGTGCGTGGCGGTGCGCTGGTAGAGGGTGACGAGTTCGTCGGCTTCGGCGCCGTTGAGGCGGCGCTGGCGACGCAGCAGGGCTTCGAGGCGGTCCCACTCCGCTCGGTGGGCGGAGACGAAGACGTCGAGGTCCATCGGTGTGCCTGCTCCTCGGCTGTTCGTCGGCGACTCGTCGTGGATCAGCTTGTCGTACTGCGGCGCAATGTGCCCTCAGCTTGGCAGACTGGCTCTGTCTGGGGCAGGGCAGGGGAAGGACGGCGGGCGTGAGTGAGCTGGTGACGGGCGAGGCGGTGGCGTTGGAGCTGCGCCCCGCGAGGCTGCCCAGCAGGGCGCTGGCCGTGCTGCTCGATCTGGTGGCGGCCATGGCCGTCTATGTCGCGGTGACCATCGTGCTGGTGACTTCCACGGCCTCGCTGGACGAGGCGGCGCAGACGGCGTTGTCGATCGCGACGTTCGTTCTCGTGCTGGTGGGTGCGCCGGTCGCGGTGGAGACGCTCAGTCATGGGCGGTCGCTCGGGAAGATGGCGTGCGGGCTGCGTGTGGTGCGGGACGACGGAGGTCCGATCCGGTTCCGTCATGCGCTGGTGAGGGGCTTGATCGGGGTGATCGAGATCCTCATGACCTTCGGGGTCGTCGCCTGTATCGCCTCGTTCGTCTCGGCGCGTGGGCGGCGGCTGGGAGATGTGTTCGCGGGGACCCTCGTCGTGCGGGAGCGGATTCCGGTCGCGCGGACCGGCTTTGTGCCGCCTCCTCCGCCCTGGCTTGCGGGACGGTTCTCGGGGCTCGATCTGTCCGCGGTGCCCGACGGGTTGTGGCTCGCCGTCCGCCAGTACCTGACGCGCATGCGGCAGTTGGATCCGCAGGTGGGCTGGTCGATGGCGGAGCGGCTGGCGTCGGATCTCGCGGAGCGTACGGGGGCTCCGGTGCCGCAGGGTGTTCCGCCGGCGGCGTATCTGGCGGCGGTCGTGCAGGAGCGGCAGGCGCGGGAGTCCCGGCGGGCTTTCGGGAGCGGTTCGGCCTCGTCTCCCGATCCGGCCGGGGAGGGGCCTCCGGGCGTGTACGGAGCTCCGGCCGCGTACGGAGCTCCGGCTGCTGACGTACCGCCCGTTGTGGCGCCTGGTGCGGCGTCCGAGTCGTCTGGCGGACGCCGGCCTGTGGAGGTGCCGGAGATGCAGGAGGTGCCGGAGGGTGATCGGCCCGGCACCGGGTTCGTGCCGCCGGCTTAGTGAGCGCGGGGCTGCCCGCTCAGCTGCGGCTGCCTGGTCAGGTGAATGCGGACGGCGGTGATTCGAGGTCCTCGAGTTCGATGCCGGGGGCCGCGAGCACCACGTCGCCCGCGATGTGCACGGCGTGCTGCTCGCCCGTGTCCAGGTCTGTGACCTGGTATTCGTCCACCGTCAGAGGGCCGTTGTCAGTGGCGTGTGCTTCTCTCTTCAGCAAGGACCACGACTGGTCCACGGTGCGCGGGGCGAGGACCGGGTCCGTGAGGGCGACGAGGCGTACGCGGGTGGCCGACGCGGAGGGGGTGAGGCGCAGGAGACGGGCGGTGGCGACGAGGAACGCCGGGGAGGTGCCGGTGAAGGCGTGGGCGCGCACATTGCCTTCGGTGGCCTCGGTCCCGGTGGGGTCGGTGCGGACCCAGGTGACGCCGTCGAGGGCCGCGCCGCGGACTTGCCAGGCGGCGGCGTGGAGTTCGAGGCGGATGGGGCGGCCGAGTTCGTCGAGGGTGAGGTCGACGGAGCCGTGGTGATCGCCCGAGGGGGTGGTCAGCTGGGAGACGTAGCGCCAGCCGGAGGGGCCGACGGCGCAGTGGAAGTGCTCTTCTGCGAGGGGGGTGTGATCGTGCGGATCGTGGAGCGAATAACGGCCGCGGGGCATGAGGGTCGTCCTGGAGCTTGACGGGCCGGTCCGGGCGTTGGTCCGGGAAACGGGGCAGGCCCCCGGCACGGGGGTGCGGGGGCCTGCCTCGGAGAACCAGCTGCCGGGGAGTACGGCTCAGTAGCGGTAGTGGTCCGGCTTGAACGGGCCCTCGACCTGGACGCCGATGTACTCGGCCTGCTCGGGGCGGAGCGTGGTCAGCTTCACGCCGAGCGCGTCGAGGTGGAGGCGGGCGACCTTCTCGTCGAGGTGCTTGGGCAGCACGTAGACGCCGGTCGGGTACTCGTCGGGCTTGGTGAACAGCTCGATCTGGGCCAGGGTCTGGTCCGCGAAGGAGTTGGACATCACGAACGACGGGTGGCCGGTGGCGTTGCCCAGGTTCAGCAGGCGGCCCTCGGAGAGGACGATGAGCACCTTGCCGTCGGGGAACGTCCAGGTGTGGACCTGCGGCTTGACCTCGTCCTTGACGATGCCGGGGATCTTGGCGAGACCGGCCATGTCGATCTCGTTGTCGAAGTGGCCGATGTTGCCGACGATCGCCTGGTGCTTCATCTTGGCCATGTCCGAGGCCATGATGATGTCCTTGTTGCCGGTCGTGGTGACGAAGATGTCGGCCTTGTCGACGACCTCGTCGAGGGTCGTGACCTGGTAGCCGTCCATCGCCGCCTGGAGCGCGCAGATCGGGTCGATCTCGGTGATGATCACGCGGGCGCCCTGACCGCGCAGGGACTCCGCGCAGCCCTTGCCCACGTCGCCGTAGCCGAAGACGACCGCGGTCTTGCCGCCGATGAGGACGTCGGTGGCGCGGTTGATGCCGTCGATGAGCGAGTGGCGGCAGCCGTACTTGTTGTCGAACTTCGACTTGGTGACGGCGTCGTTGACGTTGATCGCCGGGAACAGGAGGACGCCGTCGCGCTGCATCTCGTACAGGCGGTGGACGCCGGTCGTGGTCTCCTCGGTGACACCGCGGATCTCCGAGGCGAGCTGGGTCCACTTCTGGGAGCCGTCGGTGATGGTGCGGTTGAGGAGTTCGAGGATGACGCGGTGCTCGTCGTTCTCGGCGGTGTCGACGGCAGGGACCTTGCCGTCCTTCTCGTACTCGACGCCCTTGTGGACGAGGAGGGTGGCGTCACCGCCGTCGTCGAGGATCATGTTCGGGCCGCCGGTGGGGGCGTCCGGCCAGGTCAGCGCCTGCTCCGTGCACCACCAGTACTCCTCCAGGGTCTCACCCTTCCAGGCGAAGACCGGGACGCCCTGCGGGTTGTCGGGCGTGCCGTTCGGGCCGACGGCGATGGCGGCCGCGGCGTGGTCCTGGGTGGAGAAGATGTTGCAGGAGGCCCAGCGGACCTGCGCGCCCAGGGCGACCAGGGTCTCGATGAGCACGGCGGTCTGCACGGTCATGTGCAGAGAGCCGGTGACGCGGGCGCCGGCGAGGGGCTGCGCCTCGGCGTATTCCTTGCGGATCGCCATCAGGCCCGGCATCTCGTGCTCGGCGAGGGTGATCTCCTTGCGGCCGAAATCGGCCAGGGAGAGGTCGGCGACCTTGAAGTCCTGCCGGTTGTCGACAGTCGTCATTGCGAGCTGCTCCTCGGGGTTTGGGTCGAGGTGGGTACGGCTGGTCTGCGCGGCGGCGGACACAGGGGTGCCCGAAGAAAGACACTGTCATGCCCGCGTGCACGCAGCGCAGTCCGTCGGAGGCCCTCTCTCCCTCGGCCGGTCCGCGGTGGGACCGCCCGACCGCCATCAGCAGCGACGTCTGGCTCCGTCCCAAGCTACACCGGGAGGCCGGGCCGTCCCCAGCCCGCATCCGAAGAGATCGCGCCATCGAGGTGGGACGAGCAAGAGAGACGGCCCGGAAGGCGCCGGTTCCGCAGGCGGTGGCGGCAGGTCACGGGACTCAGGGGCGTGTTTCAGGCATTGGCACGTAGGGGTGTGCGGGCGATGAGCGGGCGCGATAACAGGACACCAACGAACGGTCGCCAGGAGGCGACAAAGCGGAACCTTCAGGGATCTTTTGGCCTTTGAGTCTGCGGCGGCGTGGTGCAGGATGCCCGGGACATCTGAACAACTGATCGATCTTGCGGGGCGTCCGGGACGGCGATTCCGCATGACAAAGGCGTTAGGAGATCGACGTGACCAGTCCGGCCGGCCCTCCCCCCACGGGCAGCGGCGATGGCGAGCGGCAGCGGTTGAAGCTGCTCGCGGTGACCGCATGCCCGACCGGCATCGCCCACACGTACATGGCGGCCGAGAAGCTCGCGCAGGCCGCCGAGAGTCGCGGCATCGAGATGAAGGTGGAGACGCAGGGATCCATCGGGGCTGAGAACGTCCTCGACGACAACGATGTCAAGCATGCCGACGGCATCATCGTCGCCGCGGACAAGGACGTGGACCTGAGCCGTTTCGCGGGGAAGCGGGTCCTGACCGTCGGGGTGGCAGAGGGCATTCGTCACCCGGACCAGCTGATCGAGCGAGTGCTGTCGGCGCCCGTGCACGCAGAAGGGGGCGCCCCCACAGCTCCCCCGGCCGGTGGCGGCAAGGAGCGGAGCCTCGGGTACAAGGCGCTGATGAACGGGGTCAGTTACATGATCCCGTTCGTCGTGGTCGGCGGGCTGCTGATCGCGATCTCGCTCTCGCTCGGCGGGCACGCCGACCCGTCGGGCGGTCTGGTCATCCCGAAGGACTCCTTCTGGATGGACGTGAACAACATCGGCGTCATCGGCTTCACGCTGATGGTGCCGATCCTGTCCGGTTACATCGCGTATGCCATCGGGGACCGGCCCGCGCTGGTGCCGGGCATGATCGGTGGCTGGATCGCCAACACCGGGGAGCTGTACGACTCCAAGGCGGGCGCTGGGTTCATCGGGGCGATCGTGACCGGGTTCCTCGCCGGGTATCTGGTGTTGTGGATCAAGAAGGTCAAGGTTCCGAAGTTCGCCCAGCCGATCATGCCGATCATCGTGATCCCGATCGTGGCGACCACGGCTCTGGGGCTGTTCTTCATCTACGTCATCGGCAAGCCGATCTCCTGGGTGTTCGAGCACCTGACCGACTGGCTCAGCGGGATGACCGGTACCAGCGCGATCCTGCTCGGCGCGATTCTGGGGCTCATGATCGCGTTCGACATGGGCGGGCCGGTCAACAAGACGGCGTTCCTGTTCGGGACCGGCCTCATCGCGACCGGCAACCAGACGGTCATGGGCATGTGCGCGGCCGCGATCCCGGTCATGCCACTGGGGCAGGGCCTGGCCACGCTGATACGGAGGCGGCTGTACACCGAGCAGGAGCGGGAGACGGGGCTCGCCTCGCTGTTCATGGGCTGCTTCGGCATCTCGGAGGGTGCGATCCCGTTCGCGGCCGCGCGCCCCGCGCAGGTCATCCCCGCCAACATGCTGGGTGGCGCGGTCGCCGGCGCGATCGCCGGGGTCGCCGGGGTCGAGGACGCGGTGCCGCACGGTGGGCCGATCGTGGCCGTGCTGGGTGCGGTGAGCGGCGTGCCGATGTTCTTCGTGGCCGTGGTGATCGGCTCGGCCGTCACCGCGCTCGCCACGGTCGCCCTGGTCGACCTGGGTGAGCGCCGTCGGCGCGGGGAGCCGGTCGGCGGCGCCGGCACGGCCGGGCCCGAGCCAGTGCTGGTCGGGGTGGGTGCCAAAGCGCCGGGCACCGGCGGTGTCGTAGCGCAGCGGGGCGTGCGCGAGGCAGAGGCGGTCGGCGCGAGTGCGTCCCCCGCGGCCGCGCCCCCGGAGCCCGCGGCTCCCGAGAAGGCGGCGGCACTCGAGGGGTCCGCGGAGACCGCGGACGGCACTCCGGCGGCGGAGAACGGCGTGGGCGAGGTTCTCTCCGGCTACCTCACCCAGCAGACCGTGAAGGTCGAACTCGGTGCGGACGGCAAGGAGTCCGCGATCCGGGAGATGAGTGAGCTGCTGGCCCGTACCGGCAGGGTCGCGGACGTGGACGAGCTCGTGGCGTGTGCGCTGCGGCGGGAGGCGCAGGGCACGACCGGGCTCGGTGAGGAGATCGCGATTCCGCACGCCAAGACGGATGCGGTGACGGAGCCGGTCGTCGGTTTCGCCCGGTCCGGGCAGGGCGTCGAGTGGGGCTCGCTGGACGGTACGAAGGCGCGGCTGGTGTTCATGATCGCCGTACCGGAGGCGGCAGCGGGTGACGAGCATCTGAGGATTCTGGCGCTGTTGTCGCGGAAGCTGATGGACGCCGGGTTCCGGGAGCGGCTGCTGGCCGCCTCGGACGAATCGGCCCTCCTCGGGGTGCTGCGCGAGGTCGGGTAGGACGGGGGCGGTTCGCGTCTGAGGACGTGTCCGCAGAGGAAGCGCATGGGGCCCGCCGAGTGGTTCGGCGGGCCCCATGGCGTTCGGGCAGTGCTCCTGCGGGACGTCAGTGTCCGGCGTCGCCCAGCGTCGGTCCCCCGGGCGTCGCCTCGGGGTCGGGGCCCTTGGCGGCTTCGGTCTCGCTGTAGATGTCCGGCTCGAGGTAGATCACGCGGGCGATCGGGACGGCCTCGCGGATGCGGGACTCGGCGGCGTTGATCGCGGCGGCGATCTCGGTGGCCGTCTCCTCGTGGCGGACGGCGATCTTGGCGGCGACGAGGAGTTCCTCGGGGCCGAGGTGGAGCGTGCGCATGTGGATGATGCGGGTGACCGTGTCGCCGTCGACGAGGGCGGTCTCGATCTTCTGGGTCTCCTCGACGCCGGCGGACTCGCCGAGCAGCAGCGACTTGGTCTCGGCGGCGAGGACCAGGGCGATCAGGATGAGCAGGATGCCGATGCAGAGGGTGCCGATGCCGTCCCAGACGCTGTCGCCGGTGAGCAGGGCGAGACCGACGCCGCCGAGCGCGAGGATCAGGCCGACGAGGGCGCCGAGGTCCTCCAGGAGGACGACCGGCAGCTCGGGGGCCTTGGCGTGGCGGACGAACTCCTTCCAGGAACGCTTGCCCCGCAGGACGTTGGACTCCTTGATGGCCGTGCGGAAGGAGAAGGTCTCGGCGATGATCGCGAAGACCAGGACGCCGACCGGCCAGTACCAGTTCGTCAGCTCGTGCGGGTGCTTGATCTTCTCGTAGCCCTCGTAGAGGGCGAACATGCCGCCGACCGAGAAGAGGACGATCGAGACGAGGAAGGCGTAGATGTAGCGCTCGCGGCCGTAGCCGAAGGGGTGCTGCGGGGTGGCCTCGCGCTTCGCCTTCTTGCCGCCGAGGAGGAGAAGTGCCTGGTTGCCGGAGTCGGCGAGCGAGTGCACGGACTCGGCGAGCATCGAGGACGAGCCGCTGAAGAGGAACGCCACGAACTTCGCTACCGCGATCGCGAGGTTGGCGGCCAGTGCCGCCACGATCGCCTTGGTGCCGCCTGACGCGCTCATATGTTCGCGTTGTCCCTTCGTACGCCGTTCCAGGGCCCGGACGCTCGCCTTGCTGCGCCGCCCGCGACTTTGCCCGTGCTTGACGGTGGGCCATTGTTGCAGCCCGCTCCGGCAGGAGCGCGCCAGGTCACCGTCGTGAGGAGATCAGGCGATGACCGTGGCCCGGAAGAGCGTGCCGGTTCCGGACACTTCGGCCTTTTCGCCGGCCGGGACGAAGACGGACCGGCCCGGGGTTAGGTCGTGCTCGCCCGCCCGGACGGAGCCCGCCGTGCAGAGCAGGATCTGCGGGGCCGGGCGGGTGAGGTCGTGGGTGGTGCCGGCCTCGGGCAGGACGTAGCGGGAGAGGCGGAACTCGTCGATCGGGGTCTCGTAGACCTCCTCGCCGTCCGGGGAGGCCTCGGGGCGCAGGACGCCGGGATCGCCGGCGCGGAAGTGGACGATACGCAGGAGTTCGGGGACGTCGACATGCTTGGGGGTGAGGCCGCAGCGCAGGACGTTGTCGGAGTTGGCCATGATCTCCACGCCGAGGCCCTGGAGGTAGGCGTGCGGGACGCCGGCGCCGAGGTAGAGGGCCTCGCCGGGCTGGAGCCGCACGTGGTTGAGCAGCATCGCGGCGATGACGCCGGGGTCGCCCGGGTAGTGGTGGGCGATGTCGGCGTAGGGGGCGTAGGCCCCGCCGAGCCGGTCGCAGGCGGCGGCCGCTTCCGCGACGGTCCGGGCCATCTCCTCGGGGTCCGCCGTGAGGATCGCAGTGAGGACCTCGCGCAGGGCCGCGTCCTCGGGGTGGGCGTGCAGCAGGTCGACGTACGGCTTGAGGGAGTCGACGCCGAGGTCGTCGAGCAGGCCGGCGGCCTCGAGCGGGTCGCGGAAGCCGCACAGGCCGTCGAACTCGGTGAGTGCGCAGATCAGTTCGGGCTTGTGGTTGGCGTCCTTGTAGTTGCGGTGCGGGGCGTCCACGGGGATACCGCGGCGTTCCTCGTCCGCGTAGCCCTCCTCCGCCTGCGTCAGGTCGGGGTGGACCTGGAGGGAGAGCGGGGCTCCGGCGGCGAGGATCTTGAGGAGGAAGGGCAGGCGGGGGCCGAACCTGGCGACGGCGGCCGGTCCGAGTTCCTTCTCGGGGTCGGCGTCGACGACCTCGACGAGCGTGCCCCTGTCGGTGCGCGAGGGTGCGCCCGGGTGGGCCCCCATCCACATCTCCGCCTGCGGCTCGTTGGTCGGTTCGACGCCGAGCAGGTTCGGGATGGCGGTCGGGGAACCCCAGGCGTAGGGGCGGATGGTGTTGTCGAGGCGGTCCATGGGGATCTCTCCGCGTGTCCTGTGAGTGCGTACGTACGCCTGCTGCTCCCGGGCGGCTGCCGCGTGGGCGTCAGGGTGTCCCGGGCATGATCAGGCCCTCGAAGCGAGCGCCAGGTAAACGGCGGCGAAATCCGTGATGGCGATCAGTTCCGCGAGGGTCTCCAGCTCGTCGCCCGCCTCCGGTTCCAGTTCGCTGATCGGGGTGTCGTGGCTGAGGGCCAGGTCGCGGGCGCCGGGGGCGGCGGTGAGGCCGCCGATGGGGCGGTCGCGGAGCAGCACCACGCGCGCGTGGAGGGCGGGGGCTTCCTCGACGCGGTCGCGGAAGAAGTCGTCGGGGTCGGCGCTGGCGGCCAGCGGGCCCGCGAGCAGGGCGCTGTGTGCGGCGAGGGCCTCGGGGAGTTCGGCGACGACCGCGGGGGTGCCGGACAGCTCGGCGAGGGCGGCGGCGAAACGGCGGCCCGCCGGTCCGGCCGAGATGCCCTCGGTCCAGACGACGGGAAGCGCGTCGGCGAGTTCGGCGGCCAGGGTCTTGGCGGCGTTGCTGTAGGTCGCGATGGCGGGGCCGCAGCGTTCCGCGATGCGGTCGAGGCGGTCGGCGACCTTGCCGAGGGCGTCCGGCGGGGCGGTGAGCACTCCGGCACGGTCCAGGAGCGCGAGGAGCGGGGTGAGCAGGGCCCACAGGACGCCGGGGGCGGACGCGGCGAAGGGCTCGTCCTGGTCGTACGGGGCGGTCGCCATGGGGACGAACAGGCCGTGCGAGCCGTTTACGGCGTCGGCGAGCGGGGACCTGCCGGGGGCTACGGCGACGACGGTGCAGCCACGGCGGTAGGCCTGCTCGGCGAGGAGGGACAGGCCGGGTTCGGTCCCGTCCGGGGTGGTGATCAGGAGGAGGTCCACGGAGCCGACCCAGCCGGGCAGTTCCCAGCGCAGGGCGCCCGCGGCGGGGGCGACGCCGGTGGGGGCCAGGCGGGTGACCGGGCTGCCGGCGCCGGCGAGTGTGCCGAGGAAGTCGGCTGCGTGGGTGGCGGCGGCGCCCGGGCCGGCGATGAGGACGGCGCGGGGGCGGCCGTCGGGCTTGAGGTCGTTGACGCCTGCCTCGGCGGCGTGGCGGGCGGCCGTGCGGAGGCGCGCGCCGGCTTCCGCGGCGCCGCGGAGCAGGTTGCGGTGGTCGGCCTCCGCGAGGCGCTCAGGGGAGTCGAGCAGCGATTCGTCGAGCATGGGGTGGCAGCCTCCGATCGCCGGGGTCCGTTATACCGGGGCCCGTTATAGGGGTGTCGTCCTGCCTCGGTGCCCGCTGTACCGGGAGCTATGTGCACCGGGGCTCACGCGGGTGTGTCCGCCCGCGTGTCCTAGGCGGGGCGGCGGGCCTCGTCGACCAGGAGGACGGGGATGCCGTCGCGGACGGGGTAGGCCAGGGCGCAGCTCTGGTCGGTGCAGATCAGTTCGGTGTCCTGCTCCTTGAGCGGGGCGTGACAGGCCGGGCAGGCGAGGATGTCCAGGAGGCCGGATTCGAGCGGCATATGGCTTCTCTTCCAGGGGTCGGGGTGGTGCGGATGTGCCTGGTCAGGGTACCGCCGGTGAAGGTGGGGCGGAGGGACAGGAAGCTGATCCGGCGGTCCTGTCAGCCCCTGATGATCGCCAGAGCCTCGTCCCTCACCCTGGCCATCGTCTCCGGGTCCCTCGCCTCCGCGTTCAGGCGCAGCAGCGGCTCCGTGTTGGAGGGGCGGACGTTGAACCACCAGTCGGCGGAGGAGACCGTGAGGCCGTCGAGCTCGTCCAGTTCGATGCCCTCGCGGGTCTCGTACGCGGAGCGGATCGCGGCGAGGCGGGCCGCCTGGTCGGTGACCGTGGAGTTGATCTCGCCGGAGCCGGCGTAGCGGTCGTACTGGGACACGAGTGCGGAGAGGGGCCCTGCCTGGCCGCCCAGGGCTGCCAGGACGTGGAGGGCGGCCAGCATGCCCGTGTCGGCGTTCCAGAAGTCGCGGAAGTAGTAGTGCGCGGAGTGCTCGCCGCCGAAGATCGCGCCCGACCGGGCCATCTCCGCCTTGATGAAGGAATGGCCCACACGGGTGCGGACCGGAGTGCCGCCGTTCTCCTCGACGACCTCGGGGACCGACCAGGACGTGATCAGGTTGTGGATGATCGTGCCCTTGCCGCCGTGCCTGGCCAGTTCGCGGGAGGCGACCAGCGCGGTGATCGCGGAGGGGGAGACCGGCTCGCCGCGCTCGTCGACGACGAAGCAGCGGTCGGCGTCGCCGTCGAAGGCGAGGCCCAGGTCCGCGCCCTCCTCACGGACGCGCTTCTGCAGGTCGACGAGGTTGGCCGGGTCGAGGGGGTTGGCCTCGTGGTTGGGGAAGGTGCCGTCGAGCTCGAAGTACATCGGGACAAGGGTCACCGGCAGGCCGGCGAAGACCTCGGGGACCGTGTGGCCGCCCATGCCGTTGCCCGCGTCGACGACGGCCTTCAGGGGGCGGACGGAGGCCAGGTCCACCAGCGAGAGCAGGTGCGCCGCGTAGTCCGACAACGTGTCGCGGCCGGTGATCGTTCCCGTCTTCGCGGCCGGCTCCGGGGCGCCCGACTCGCTCCAGCCCTCGACGAGTTCGCGGATCTCCGCGAGGCCGGTGTCCTGGCCGACCGGGGCGGCGCCCGCGCGGCACATCTTGATGCCGTTGTACTGCGCCGGGTTGTGGGAGGCGGTGAACATGGCGCCCGGCAGGTTCAGCGCGCCCGAGGCGTAGTACAGCTGGTCCGTCGAGCACAGGCCGATCTCCGTCACGTCGGCGCCCTGCGCGGCGCCCCCGCGCGCGAAGGCACGCGACAGGCCCGGCGAGGAGGGCCGCATGTCGTGCCCGGTCGCGATGGCGCTCGCACCGGTGACCCGGACGAAGGCCGCCCCGAAGAGCTCGGCCAGGGACTCGTCCCACTGGTCCGGGACGACCCCGCGTACGTCGTACGCCTTCACGACCTGCGACAGATCAGCAGCCACGGCCAACCTTCCTGAAAAAAGTACCGTCGGTCGGCACAAACTACCCCCGCCCGCTGACAGCGCGCTGGGCGGACGCCGAACGGGCGCCCGGGCGTCCTCTCAGGTCAAGGCAGCATCCAGCCCAGGACCGGTGTGCTCTGGCCGACCACGATCAGGCACATGACCAGCAGCAGGCCCAGGCTCCACGGCAGTACCTTGCGCAGCAAGTCGCCCTCCCGGCCCGCGAGTCCGACGGCCGCGCAGGCGATGGTGAGGTTCTGGGGGGAGATCATCTTGCCGAGGACACCGCCGGAGCTGTTGGCGGCGGCCAGCAGGTCGGGGGAGAGTCCCGACTCGCGGGCGGCGGTGACCTGGAGGGCGCCGAAGAGGGCGTTGGCCGAGGTGTCGGATCCGGTCACGGCGACTCCGAACCAGCCGAGGACGGGTGAGAGGAAGGCCAGTCCGGCTCCGGCCGCCGCGACGAAGTGGCCGATCGTCGCCGCCTGGCCGGAGAGGTTCATGACATAGGCGAGCGCCAGTACGGAGGTCACCGTAAGGATCGCGAAGCGCAGCTCGTGGACGGTCGCGAGCCATTCCCTGACCGCCACGCGCGCGTGCACCCCGATGACGGCGGCCGTGCAGACGCCGGCGAGGAGCACCAGCGTGCCGCCGGTCGACACGATCGGCCAGGTGAAGACATTGCCGCTGACCGGGTCGCCGTCCGGCCCCGCCACGTTCAGGAGGGGCCAGTCGTAGGTCTGGGTGGTCCTGGCCAGCCAGTCCTTGAGGGCCGGGATCTGCGCGACGGAGAAGATCACGACGATCAGCGCATAGGGGGCGTAGGCGCGCAGGATCTCGCGGGGCGGGTCCTCCTCGTCGAGTTCCTCGCTGCGGGCGCCGGTCAGCACGGAGGCGCGTACGGACTCGGCGGCGGGCACGCGCGCGTGCGGTACGGCGACCAGGGCGCCCGCGCCGGCCAGGGCGGCGCCGATGTCGGCGAGTTGGGCGGAGACGTAGTTGGAGGCGGCGAACTGGGCGACGGCGAAGGCGACTCCGCATGCCAGGGCGGGCACCCAGGTCTCGCGCAGCCCGCGCCGGCCGTCCACGAGCCAGACCAGCACCAGGGGCACCACGAGGGCCAGCAATGGCGTCTGACGGCCCACCACGGACGCCACGGAGTCCAGCGGCAGTCCGGTGACCTGGGCGAGGGTGACGACCGGGGTGCCCATCGCGCCGAAGGCCACGGGCGCGGTGTTGGCGACCAGGGCGACGACGGCGGCGCGCACCGGTTCGAAGCCGAGGGCGACCAGCATGACCGCGCTGATCGCGACGGGCGCCCCGAAGCCGGCGAGTGCCTCCAGCAGCGCCCCGAAGCAGAAGGCGATGACGAGCGCCTGGATGCGCGGGTCGTCGGACAGCCGCCCGAAGGACCGGCGCAGGATGTCGAAGTGCCGGGTGCGGACGGTCATCCGGTACACCCACAGGGCGTTGACGACGATCCACAGGATGGGGAAGAGGCCGAAGACGGCTCCCTGGGCGGCGCTGGAGAGGGTCTGGCCGAGGGGCATGCCGTATGCGAGCCAGGCGACGAGCACGGCGGCGAGGAGGCCGGTCAGGCCTGCCAGGTGCGCCTTCAGGCGGACGCCGCCGAGCAGGACCAGGACGATCACGAGGGGCAGGGCGGCCACGAGGGCGGACACGCCCAGTGAGCCGGCGACGGGTTCCAGTTCCTGGACGTACAACGGGCGCCTCCCCGGTTTCCGTCATGCGAAAGCGATTTCTCGCGTCCTCAAACGGAATGGTCATGTCCGCGCCAAGCTCGCGTCAATGGGTGTGCGCGAGACAGCAGCCGGACGGGGCGCTCAGTTGTCGGGGGATCGCAGGACCCGCAGATGACCCCGCCGCGCGACCTCCATCGGGTCGGCCGTACGCCCTCCGCCACCGGCCCCGGCCGCCCGCTCCTGGGGGCGGGCCGCCTCTCGCACGGCGTTGGCAAGGGCTTCCAGGTCGTCGCCGCTGGGGCGGGCCGGGGCCGAGCCGTCGAGGAGCCGGACGACCTCCCAGCCACGCGGGGCGGTGAGGCGCTCGGAGTGCTCGGCGCACAGGTCGTAGCAGTGGGGTTCGGCGTAGGTGGCGAGCGGGCCGAGGACCGCGGTCGAGTCGGCGTAGACGTACGTCAGCGTCGCGACGGCGGGACGGCCGCAGGCGGTGCGCGAACAGCGACGTACAGGGCTCACGATGTTGGACGGTACCGCACTCTTGAGCGGGCCGCGACGACTCTCCATCAGGTCACTCCACCGTGTCGCGTTGTGAAACGCCACACACGCCCCTGCCGGCACACCCGGCTGACCTGCCCGGACACCGTCGGCCGCGGTGTCGGACGAGCCTGCAAGCGGTCAAGAGTCGTCACAAAATCCTCAATTGCCGTGACGTCACCGGTCTCGGCGGGATACGGAATCAAGCCCAACCTTGGCTGGAATGGTCATGTAACGACATGCCGCGCGGGTCGGCCGGAAGCCGTCCGTGGCGCCGCGCGGTGCCGGGCACACGCGCCTGGCGGGGACTACCCTTCAGCAGTGATGGACAAGCCCGTAACGCCCCGTGCCGCCGCCCCCGGGCCCCGCCGTCGTGATCGCCACGGCCGGGGCATGCGCGGCCCGATCGCACCACCGCAGGTGCCGCTCGCCGCGAGCCGCGCGGAGGCGTTCGCGGATCTGGTGCAGGACTCCGTGGAGCGTCTGGAGCGGCGGTGGCCGCAGCTCGCCGACATCGATTTCCTGGTCCTGGAGGTACCCCGGCTCGACGGGCCCGGCGAGGCCTGGAACGACGAGGCGGTTCCGCTCGGCGGCACGATCAGCGCGCGCGAGGGTCGCCCCGCGCGCGTGGTGGTCTACCGGCGGCCGGTCGAGATCCGTACCAAGGGGCGCGATGAGCGGGCGGCGCTGGTGCACGAGGTCGTCGTCGAGCAGGTCGCCGAGCTGCTGGGGCTGACACCGGAGACGGTGGATCCGCGGTACGGCGAGGAGCAGGGCTGAGACGACGCACGCAAGCCTCCGGCGGTCAGGCCGTTCACCCGTGGGCGGTGGGGGCTGATGTCCCTGGGGCTGCGCCCCAGCCCCCCGTCGGCCTGAACGGCCTCGTCCCTCAAACGCCGGACGGGCTGGGAAGTGCGCCTGTTTACTTCTGCAGGACCGACAGGTCCTCGTCCGCCTCCGGTACCGCCACCGTCCCCCGGTCGTCGGGGAGGGTCTGCACGGTGAAGGCGGGGACACCGCTCTCGTTCGCCGACAGGGTGCGGGCGCCGTAGACCGGGCCGCCGGAGACCGGCTCGACCGTGAGCGCGTACGTGCCCTTCAGGCCGCCGGGGGCCGGGGACTCGATGTCCTGGGTCGTGCCGGCCTTGATCGTGTACGTCTTCGACACCGGGGTGCCGCCCTCGCTGCCCGCCGAGGCGGTGACCTTGACCGTGGCGGCACGGCCGGGGGCGGTCAGGGACAGGGTGCTGCCCTTGGCGCTGTTGTCCGCGGACGTCGCGCGCGTGCCGACGGGGCGGGTGGCCGGGATGAACGCCGTCTCCTGCTTGTCGCCCTTGCCCCGTGCGACCCGCAGGGCCGCCACGACCGGCACGGACTGGTCCGTCGGCGTCAGCACCAGGGAGCCGGCCTCGCCGCGTGTGACGTCGCCGAGGTCGACGGCGGTCGTCATGCCGCCCTTGACGTGCACGGTCTCGTGTCCGGCCGGGGTGATCAGCCCGGAGGGGGAGGCGAGGCGCACCTTCAGGTCCGCGTCGGCGTCGCCGGGGGTGAAGGCGACCAGGCGCACGGAGGTGGCGTCCTTGGGGATGCCGGGCAGGACCAGGCTGCCCGAGGGGTCCGTGGACGCGGCCAGCCAGTCGCCGCCGAGCTTGTCGTCCAGGGCCTGCACGGAAGCGCCGACGCGTCCGCTGCGGACGTTGACGTGCACGGTGAGGTTGGTCTGCTCCTCGTCCGTGAGCGTGGACAGCAGGACCGGCTCGCTGGAGTGCGGCTGGAGGGTGATGCCCTCCCCCACCGGGGACTGGAGGGAGCCGTCCTTGCCGTAGAGCTCGACGTCGACCACGGCGGCCGAGTCGTCGGGGTTCGTCAGGTGGACGTAGTCGGTGCGGTCGGCCGCCGTGCTGGCGCCCGGGAACCAGAAACTCGTGTCCGGAGCCGCGCAGTTGACGCCCTGAAGGCCGCGTCCGGTGCCCGCGGCGACCTCCGTGGTCTGCTGGACGGTCCAGCCGGGCGCGAACCTGCCGTCGGCGGTCCCGACGAGCGCGGGCGCGTCGGAACCCGAGCTGTCCCCGGTGACCGGCTTGCCGGGCTCCTTGGGAGTGAGCACGGGCTTCCCGGTCTTGTCCTCGCCGGACTTCCCGTCGTCCTTGCCCTTGTCGCCGCCCGGCTCCGAGCCGTCCGCCGACGCCTCGGCCGCTGCCTGGAGTTCGGCCTTGCCGCCGCTTTCCGTGCCCCTCGTGACGGGCGTGAAGGACGTGTAGGACGTCTCGGCGAGGTCGGACGTGCTGGGCGCCGGGCACAGCAGGCTCGTGCGCTCCACGGGCAGTTGGGCGGCCGCCTTGGCGGTGGCGTCCGCGCCCGGGGCGTCCGGGGCGGACAGCGCGGCGAATCCGGTGACGGCGGCGAGCGCGGTCACGCCGGCGATCAGGGACAGGGTGGTGCGGTTCACTGCTGGCTCCCGTCGGGACGCTCACTGCCCGTGCCGTGGGGGTGGTGCTGCTCTTGCGCCGGGTCGTACGGCGTGCCGTAGTTCTGGGTGTGGGCCTGGTCGTAGCCCGCCTGGTCGTAGCCGGCTTGGTCGTACGACGGCGCCTGGGGCGAGCCGCCGTACGCGTACGGGTCGTACTGGCCGCCCTGGTACGGATCCGCCTGGTACTGCCCGCCGTACGCGTCCGCCGGGTACGGGGTGGCCTGGTACTGGTCGCCGTAGCCCGCGTACTCGCCGCCCGGGTAGCCCGCCGCGTCCCACTGTCCGTGGTTCTGTTGCTGCGGTACTGCCGTCGGCGGCTGCTCGGGCTGTGGGGGCGGGAACTCCCCGGGCCCGGGCGCTCCTTCGGTCTCGGCCTCGGCCTGGGCGCGCAGGCGGCGGGCGCGGCGGCCCTCACCGGCGACCGCCTGGGCCGGGACGACCGGCTCCTCGGGCATGTCGTCGTCGACGTCGCGGCGCCGGCCGGGCAGGGCGAGCACCACGAGGACGACGGCGAGCAGGCCCTGCGTCCACAGCCACACGGTGTGGCCGACCGGATCGTCGTAGGTGACGTCCAGCGTGCCGCCGGTGGCGGGGAGTTCGAAGCCCTGGGCCCAGCCGTCGACCGTGGTGCGGGTCAGCGGCTTGCCGTCCAGCGTGGCGGTCCAGCCGTCGGAGGCGGTGTCGGCGAGGCGCAGCACCCGCCCGTCGGCGCCGGTCGGGATCCTGGTGTGGATGTCGACGGGCCCGGCCGCGACGGGCTGGGGAGTGCCGGAGCCGGAGGCGGGGACGATGGTGGCGCGCGCGACCTCCTGGTCGATCTGCCACAGCGCGCCGCCGTTCTGCTGGCTGAGCCGGGTCAGGCCGGGCGTGGCGTCCAGGACGCGGGTGACATCGCGGGGCGCGCCCTGGTGGACGAGGACGTAGCGCACGGCGAAGCCGCCGAGCTGGTCGGCCTGGTCGGCGCCGGAGCCGGCGACGAGGTTGGCGACGACCTTGTCGAGCCTGCTGTTCTCGCCGTCGGCCGCGGCGACCTCGCCGTCGCCGAGGCGGGCGCCGGAGCCGCGGACGAGCATGTATCCCACATGAGAGGCGGAGTCGCTGTCGAGGACGAGGGTGCGGGCCTGTTCGCTGCTGCCGCTCTCCTCGGCGACGAACGCGGGGACCTGGGTGGGGTCGCTACGCTCCAGGGGGCCGTCGGCGCCGCGGATCATCCAGCCGGCGGCGACTAGCAGCGGGCCCGCGGCCGAGGCGAAGGCGATCAGCACGGCGACCGGCTGGCGCCAGCCGAAGCTCTGCTCGGCCACCCGCGCGCGTGCTCCGTCGGCGCCGAGCGCGGCGGCCGCCAGGAGGGCGATGCCGTAGACGAGGGTCGCGGGGCCGGCCCAGGTGGAGCTGTTGGACAGGGCCGCGAAGACGAAGCCCACCAGGGCGGCCGCCCAGGCCGTCCGGATGCCCGTCTGGCGTTCCGAGCGCAGCAGGGCGGCGAGCGCGGCCAGCACGATACCGATGAGCATGAGGCCGCTGACGGTGCCGGGGCCGCCCGGGCTGGCGCCGAGCAGGTCGAGGGCGGAGGCGGAGGCGGCTCCGTACTCCAGGCCGGCCTGGTGGAAGAAGCCGAACGGGAGCAGCGTCAGCGACCAGGGCGCGAGGACCAGCAGGGGCGTGCCGAGCTGGGCGAGGAACCGCGGCCCGTACGCCGTGATGTCCGTCCGGCGCACGGCCAGCAGCCCCACCCCGAGGATCAGCGCGACGGGCCACACGATCGGGGTGAACGCGGTGGTGACGGTCAGCAGCAGTGCGTACGCCCAGGTGGCGCGCCAACTGCCCCGCGTGCCCGCCGGGTTCGCCAGGCCGCTGGCCGCGATGCCCGCGCGTGCGATGAGCGGCAGCAGCACGGCCAGGACGGCGGTGCCGAGGCGGCCGCCGGCGAGGGCGCCGGTGGCGGCGGGCAGGAAGGCGTAGACGACGGCCGCCCACGCGCGCAGCAGCCGGGACTCGACCAGCGGGCGGGAGGCGAAGTAGGCGGCGACACCGGCCAGCGGCACCGAGCAGACGAGCAGGACGGTGACCGCGAGGCCGGTCGAGCCGAACAGCAGGGACGCCAGCATCGCCACGAACGCGACGTACGGCGGCGCCGAGGAGGTGCCGCCGGCGCCGACCGGGTGCCACGCGTCCAGGTAGCGCGCCCACAGTGCGGAGGAGTCGGCCGGGGCGGGCAGCAGGGAGCCGCCCGCGAGCGCGCCGCCGCCGAGGAGTTCACGGCAGGCGAGCAGGGAGACGAGCAGCAGGACGAGGAACAGCACCGGGCCGGGCTTGCGCGCGATGCGCTTGAGCCGGGCGAACTGCTCGATCTGCAGGAAGTCCGTGTCGTCGCCGCCGGGGCCCGACTCGACGGCACCGCCGTGCCGTCCGGCACCGGCGGCGACCTCGGGGTCGAAGCTGCCGACGAGGTTGCCCGCGACCTGCTCGAAGGTCATGCGGACGGTCGCGCCGGGCGGCGGGAACAGCGGCCGCAGCTCGGCCTTGTCGACCTGGGGGGTGCCTCTGCCGCGCCGCCCGGCGAGGATCCGCTCGGGTCGCAGCAGGGTGCCCATGAGGCCGCGGATCTCGTCGACGGCCTGTCCGGGGACCTTTCCGACGAGGTACGCGACGGTCCGCAGCAGGGTGCCGAGCACGACGCGCAGCAGCACCCAGGGGAGCACGGCCGTACGCGTGTTGACGAGCAGGCTGTAGACGGCGCCGGCCTTGTCGACCTTGTGCGGGGAGGCGGAGGTGCGGCCCACGCAGTCGACGGTGCGGCGCTCCCGGGAGGCCGCCTCGGCGTGCCGGACGACGGCTTCCGGGGCGATCAGCACGCGGTGGCCCGCGGCGTGCGCGCGCCAGCACAGGTCGAGGTCGTCGCGCATGAGGGGCAGGTGCCGGTCGAAGCCGCCGAGCTGTTCGAAGATGTCGCGGCGGACGAGCATGCCGGCGGTGGAAACCGACAGCACGGTCCGGACGTGGTCGTGCTGGCCCTGGTCCTGCTCCCTGCGGTCCAGGCCGGTCCAGCGGCGGCCGGAGTTGGCGATGGAGACGCCGACCTCCAGCAGCTGCCGCCGGTCGTACCAGCCGCGGAGCTTGGGGCCCACGACGGCCACGTCCTCGCGGCCCAGCTCGTACTCGTTGTCCACGACGCGCAGCAGCTGGGCCAGGGCGTCGGGCTCCGGGGCGCAGTCGTCGTGCAGCAGCCACAGCCACTGCACCGGCTCGCCGTGCGGGAGCTCGGGCATGTCGTAGGCGTCGTCGCGCCACGTGCGCGTGACCGGGTCCCAGCCGCTGGGCCGCTTCAGGTACGGCAGCTGCTCCGGGGTGAGGACCGGGGCGCTGCGGTCGCACTCCTCGACAGCCTGGCCGAAGCCGGTGCGGCGGGCGAGGTGCAGCACCCGGTCGGCACCGAGCGCGTCGGTGACCAGCTGGGCGGAGGCGTCCGCGCTGCCGGTGTCGGCCCCCATCGCGTACTGGACGGGGCGCTCCTGGCCGAGCAGCCCGGCGAGCGCGTCGGGCAGCCAGCGGGCGCCGTCGTGGGAGACGAGGACCGCGGTCACCACGTGACGCGGGAACTCGGGCGGGCGGGCCGGGTCAAACACGGCTGTGGCAGCGGTGTCGTGATGAGCTGCCGAGTGGCTGTGCACGGACATCGAGGTACGGGCCCCGGTTCGGTGGACTGCGGTGGACGCCTGCGGCCGGCGGGGGCCGCGGGGCGTCTCGGACGAGCGCCCACACTATCGGCTGACAGCATTGTGGCCCGCCGCCTGTGGATAACCCACCTGCGACGGGCCGTTCACGAACCAGGGGTCCGGTCAGACCGCGGCCTTCTTCAGCCGGCGGCGCTCCCGCTCGGACAGGCCGCCCCAGATACCGAAGCGCTCGTCGTTGGCGAGGGCGTACTCGAGGCATTCGGAGCGGACCTCGCAGGAGAGACAGACCTTCTTGGCCTCCCGGGTCGAGCCGCCCTTCTCGGGGAAGAAGGACTCGGGGTCGGTCTGGGCGCACAGCGCGCGCTCCTGCCAGCCGAGTTCCTCGTCCGCGTCGTCGACCAGCAGTTGCTGCACCAGCTCGGTCATGTGCGCCCCTCGTCTGTTCTTTTCCGCGTCCCCGTGATGTAGCCGTTACCGATTACGGCTGAACGACACGAGTGAAATTACAAGTGTGCTGCTCCGGGCGAGTCAAGCCGAGATCTGCTATTGAGCCCCTTATTCACTCTGCGGAACCAAGGCCATGCGGAAAGTGTTCAAATCGGCATAAACCTTGACACGCAGACGGAGCCCACGAGGGGCCCCACCGTCACCCGGGCCCCGTACGGACCTGTACGGGGGAGGACGCCCAGGAGTTCGATCTCGTTCCGGTACCCACGTCAAAGCGAATCTGATCACAGTCTGATCACGAGTACGCAACGAGGTTTGTGTGCCCGGATGGACGCCATGTGTCCCGGCCGGGACATGAACAAACCTTTCATCTGAGCGAACGACCGGATGAGGTGAACCTCGTCCCACATACCGGGTGCCGAGTTGACAGTGGAGGTGTGACCCGGTGTCCTAGTGGGCATGCTC
The DNA here is from genome assembly GCF_036014075.1 of Streptomyces violaceus. NCBI lineage: Bacteria > Bacillati > Actinomycetota > Actinomycetes > Kitasatosporales > Streptomycetaceae > Streptomyces > Streptomyces violaceus. The sequence continues at coordinate 5,406,527 of NZ_CP107911.1, read as the reverse complement.
GCGAACTTGGCACTCACCTCGACCCGCCCCGCCGGGTCCCACGGTGCTGCCCGCGCTCGCTGTAGCTGTTGCTGTTCCAGCTGTTGAGCCACACCCGCTCCAGCTGAAGGCCGAGCCACCAGTCCCTCGGCTCCCGTTCCCTCTGACCTACTTTCACTGAGGAACCACGCACCCCATGAACAGCGACAGCGACCTCCAAATCGCCGGCGACATCCTCGAAGTCCCGCACCTGCTCCAGGTGGAGCGCGCGCACCCGGCCACCGTCGCCGAGTTCGTCGGACTCGCCCGCTCCATCGCCGCCGACCGCTCCCAGTGGGAGCACCTCGTCCGCTACGACGCGGCCAGCCGCTGGTACCACCGGCTGCGCACCGGCCCGGGCTACGAGGTGTGGCTGCTGTCCTGGGTGCCCGGGCAGGGCAGCGGGCTGCACGACCACGGCCGCTCCTCCGGTGTGCTGACCGTGCTGGACGGCACGCTGACGGAGCGCACGGAGCGGGGCACGCGCGCCTTGCGGGCAGGCGCGCAGCGCGTGTTCGCGCCGGGGTATGTACACGAGGTAGTGAATGACGCACTCGAGTCGGCGGTGAGTCTGCACGTGTACTACCCGGGGCTGACGGCGATGCCGATGCACACTGCCCCGCACTGCGAGGCGGCCCGTACCGAGCCGGGCGCCCTCACTGCCTGACCGGTTGTCGTAGCCGCCGACCGGTTGTCGTAGCCGCCTGCAAGACTGTCCCACCCGTCGCCCGACCACCACCCCTCAACGAGTCAGCCTGACGGCTGACACACTGTTTCAATGCGCATTGTGGTTCTGGCAGGCGGCATCGGTGGTGCCCGGTTCCTGCGTGGTCTGAAGCGGGCCGTCCCGGACGCGGACATCACGGTCATCGGCAACACCGGGGACGACATCCACCTCTTCGGGCTGAAGGTCTGCCCGGACCTCGACACGGTGATGTACACGCTCGGCGGCGGCATCAACGAGGAGCAGGGCTGGGGTCGTGCCGACGAGACCTTCCGTCTCAAGGAGGAGCTCGCGGCGTACGGCGTCGGGCCCGAGTGGTTCGGCCTGGGCGACCGGGACTTCGCCACGCATATCGTGCGGACGCAGATGATCGGCGCCGGGTACCCGCTGAGCGCGGTGACGGAGGCGCTGTGCGAGCGCTGGAAGCCGGGCGTGCGGCTGATCCCGATGTCCGACGACCGCGTGGAGACCCACGTGGCGGTCGAGATCGACGGTGAGCGCAAGGCGATCCACTTCCAGGAGTACTGGGTGCGGCTGCGCGCCTCGGTGCCCGCCGAGGCGATCGTTCCGGTGGGCGCCGACCAGGCGAAGCCCGCTCCGGGCGTCCTGGAGGCCATCGCCGAGGCGGACGTGATCCTCTTCCCGCCGTCCAACCCGGTGGTGTCGATCGGCACGATCCTCGCCGTGCCCGGCGTCCGGGAGGCGATCGCCGACGCCGGAGTCCCGGTGGTCGGCCTGTCCCCCATCGTCGGTGACGCGCCCGTGCGGGGCATGGCCGACAAGGTGCTGGCCGCCGTGGGCGTCGAGTCGACGGCGGCGGCGGTGGCCGAGCACTACGGCTCGGGTCTGCTGGACGGCTGGCTCGTGGACACGGTGGACGCGGGCGTGGTGGAGCAGGTCGAGTCGGCCGGGGTCCGCTGCCGGGCCGTGCCGCTGATGATGACCGACGCCGACGCGACCGCGCGGATGGCCCGCGAGGCGCTGGCGCTGGCGGAGGAGGTGCGGGGAGCTTGAGCGAGGAGGTCTCGGACCGGCAGCGGGGCGGCGACGGGTACCGGGTGTGGGCCGTGGCCGGGCTGCCCGAGGTCGCGGCCGGGGACGATCTGGCCAAGCTGATCGCGTCCGCCGAGCCCGGTCTGGCCGACGGGGACGTGCTGCTCGTCACGTCGAAGATCGTGTCCAAGGCGGAGGGCCGGATCGTCCAGGCGGACGACCGGGAGGCGGCCATCGACGCGGAGACGGTACGGGTGGTGGCCCGGCGCGGCGCCCTCCGGATCGTCGAGAACCGGCAGGGCCTGGTCATGGCCGCGGCCGGGGTCGATGCCTCCAACACCCCCTCCGGGACCGTGCTGTTGCTGCCCGAGGATCCGGACGCGTCCGCCCGCGCGATCCGTGACGGACTGCGGGTCGCCCTTGGCGTCGAGGTCGGTGTCGTCGTCACCGACACGTTCGGGCGGCCCTGGCGCGCGGGGCTCACGGATGTCGCGATCGGCGCCGCCGGAGTGCGCGTACTCGACGACCTGCGCGGGGGCACGGACGCGTACGGCAATCCGCTCAGCGCCACCGTCGTCGCCACGGCCGACGAACTCGCCTCCGCGGGCGACCTGGTCAAGGGCAAGGCCGCCGGGCTGCCGGTAGCCGTCGTACGCGGGCTCCCGGACCTGGTCGCGGGGGACGGGGACGAAGAGGGGGCGCGGGCCATGGTGCGCGGCGCGCGCGACGACATGTTCCGGCTCGGCACGTCGGAGGCGGTACGGCTGGCGGTGACCCAGCGGCGTACGGTCCGGGCCTTCACGGACGAGCCCGTCGACCCCGGTGCCGTACGGCGGGCGGTGGCCGCTGCCGTGACGGCTCCCGCGCCGCACCACACCACACCGTGGCGGTTCGTGCTGCTGGAGTCCGAGGAGTCGCGGACGCGGCTGCTCGACGCCATGCGGGACGCCTGGATCGCCGACCTGCGCCGGGACGGCAAGACGGAGGAGTCCATCGCCAAGCGGGTACGGCGCGGGGACGTCCTGCGGAACGCTCCGTACCTCGTCGTCCCCTGCCTGGTCATGGACGGCTCGCACAGCTACGGCGATCCGCGGCGGGACGGCGCCGAGCGGGAGATGTTCGTGGTCGCCACGGGCGCCGGCGTGCAGAACTTCCTGGTCGCGCTGGCCGGGGAGCGGCTGGGGTCGGCGTGGGTGTCCTCGACGATGTTCTGCCGGGACGTGGTGCGCGAGGTGCTGGGGCTGCCGGCGGACTGGGATCCGATGGGCGCGGTGGCGGTCGGGCATCCGGCGGAGGATCCGCGACCGCGGCCGGAGCGGGACGCGGGGGCGTTCATCGAGGTGCGGTGAGCGGCGCGGGGCGGCGTCTACGCTCGTAGGGCTGCTCCTCTCGTATCCCAGGGACTTCATTCATGGCAGGACGGTTCGCTCCTCGGCCCACCCGCACGACCACCGTGCGCGGCGGGCACGTCGCCGTGGGCGGGGGCGTGCCCCGGCAGGCGGCGGGGCCGGGGCGGGTGCGCGACTGGGTGCCGGACGGGCCGCTGGATCTCGGTCTGGTGCTCGGGCCGCTGCGGCGCGGGCCGGGTGATCCGACGTTCCGGGCGACGCCGGACGGGTCGGTGTGGCGGACCGCTCTCACCCCCGGCGGGCCCGGGACGCTACGGGTGCGCGCGTCCGGCGCCGGGGTGCGCGGGGAGGCCTGGGGGCCCGGGGCCGAGTGGCTGCTGGAGCGGTTGCCTGAGCTGCTCGGGGCCGCCGATGATCCGTCCGCGTTCGTGCCGCGGCACCGGCTGGTGGCGTTGACCCGGCATCGGCGGCCGGGGCTGCGGCTGACGCGGAGCGGGCTGGTGCTGGAGTCGCTGATTCCGTCGATTCTCGAGCAGAAGGTCACGACCGATGAGGCGTATCGGGCGTGGCGGTTGCTGGTGCGGAAGTTCGGGGAGCCGGCGCCGGGGCCCGTGCCCGGGCCGATGCATGTGATGCCGGGGCCTCGGACGTGGGCGTTGATTCCGTCGTGGGAGTGGCATCGGGCCGGGGTCGACAACAAGCGGGCGTCGACGATCCTGCGTGCGGTTCGGGTGGCCGGGCGGTTGGAGGAGGCGGCCGGGATGGAGCCGGGGGCGGCTCGGGCGCGGCTGGAGTTGGTGCCGGGGGTGGGGCCGTGGACGTCGGCGGAGACGGTGCAGCGGAGTCATGGGGCGGCGGATGAGGTGACGACGGGGGATCTGCATCTGCCGCGGATCGTGGGGTGGGCGCTCGCCGGGGATCGGGATGCGGATGACTCCGTGATGCTGGAGTTGTTGGAGCCGTATGCGGGGCAGCGGCATCGGGCGGCTCGGTTGATTTTGCTGAGTGGGAGGGTGCCGGGGCGTCGGGCGCCGAAGATGCCTCGGTGGGATATCGGGGGGTTGTGATGTGCGGTCCGGTTTCTGGTGCTCGGCGTTGGTGCTGGGGCCGGGTGGGTGCGCAGCCCGGCGGTGCGGGGTGCCTCCCCCACTCTCGGCTTCGCTCGAGCGGGGGGACCCCCACCGCCCACCCGTGCCGCCCCTAGCGGCACGCATGCCCGCAGCTAGGGGGGCCCGCAGCTGAGTTACTGGTCCGATGAGAAGCGGACCGCTCCTGCTGGGATCTGGGCGTCGCACCAGATGCGGGTGCCCTCCAGGAGTTCGTTGTCGGAGCCGATGGTCGCGCCGTCGCCTATGACCGTGCCGGTGAGGACGGAGCGTTCGCCGACTCGGGCTCGGGCGCCTATGAGGGAGTCGGTGATGACCGCGCCGGGCTCGATCACGGCGCCCGGCATGATCGTGCTGCCGAAGACCCGCGCGCCCTCGGCGACGAAGGCGCCCTCCCCCACCACCGTGCCGCCCGACAGCTTCGCGTCGGCCGCGACCGTCGCCGTCGGCAGCACCAGGCGGTCGCCGCAGCGGCCGGGGACGGCGGGCGACGGGGCCCGGCCGAGAACCAGGTCCGCCGAGCCCCGGACGAACGCCGCCGGGGTGCCGAGGTCCAGCCAGTACGTCGAGTCGACCATGCCCTGGAGGTGGGCTCCGGCGGAGAGGAGGCCGGGGAAGGTCTCCCGTTCCACCGACACCGGCCGGCCCAGTGGGATCGTGTCGATGACCGAGCGGCGGAAGACGTACGCCCCCGCGTTGATCTGGTCGGTGACGATCTCCTCCGGCGTCTGCGGTTTCTCCAGGAACGCCAGGACCCTGCCCGTGTCGTCCGTGGGGACCAGGCCGTAGGCACGCGGGTCCGTGACCTTCGTGAGGTGCAGGGAGACGTCCGCGCCCGTCGACTCGTGGGTGTCCACCAGGGCCCGGATGTCGAGGCCGGTCAGGATGTCGCCGTTGAAGATCAGGACCGGGTCGTCGGGGCCGGAGCGCAGTCGCGAGGCCACGTTGCGGATGGCGCCGCCCGTGCCGAGGGGCTCCTCCTCCGTCACGTACTCCAGGTGCAGGCCCAGCGCGGATCCGTCGCCGAAGTACGGCTCGAAGACCTCCGCCAGATAGGAGGTGGCCAGGACGATGTGCTCGACGCCCGCCGCTCTCGCTCTCGCCAGCTGGTGCGTGAGGAAGGGCACCCCGGCCGCCGGGACCATGGGCTTGGGCGTGTGCACCGTGAGCGGGCGCAGCCGGGTGCCCTTGCCGCCGACCAGGAGGATCGCTTCTGTCACGTGTCGTCTCTGCTTCCTGCCGGGACCGGCCGAACTGTCTTTCGGCCGGTCAGTGTATGCAGACCGTTCCGTGGCGCCTTCGCTGGCCGTGCGGCATTCCGCCCCCTGCCCCCGCCCTCTGTCCCCCGACGGCGGTGAACGTGTGCTCAGCGGCCCTGGTAGCGGGCCGCCTTGGTGCGGGCCGAGCCGAGCTTGCCGTAGAGCTTCCGTCCCGGGCAGGACGTCTTGAAGCCGTCCCGGTGACCGGAGATCACGTTCAGTCGTACCTTCTTGCCTTTGCGGTAGAGATTGCTGCCAGCCGACTTCAGGTAGGTCTTTCCCCGCGGATTCATCCGGTACAGGCCCAGCTTCCACGCCGTGACCCGGGCGATGGCCTTGACGGCGGCGGACGACGGCTTCTTGGCTCCGTACGATCCGAGGACGGCGATGCCCATGCTGTTGCTGTTGAAACCAAGGGTGTGCGCACCGAGGACCGGCCTCGCCACGCCCCCCGCGCGGCCCTCGTAGATCTTTCCGCACTTGTCGATGAGGAAGTTGTAGCCGACATCCCGCCAGCCCATGCTCTTGACGTGGTAGCGGTAGATACTGCGGATGAGTGACGGGGACTGCGAGCAGCGGTACTTGTTGCCGCTGGCCGTGTGGTGCACGAAGGCGGCCTTGACCTTCTTCGTGTAGACGAATTTCCGCTCCCGCAGCCCCTCGTTCGCCCCCCAGCCGCGACGCGTGACGATACGCGGGCGCGGGCCGACGTACGGCTTCGCCCGCTGTCCCTCCACCGGCTCGCCGGCACGGAGGGTGTAGAACTCGCGCTCGGTCGCCGCGCGGCTCAGTGCCGTGATCTCGGTGGCGCCGAGGGGGGCCAGGTCCGCGTTGGCGGCGGAGGCGTCGGTGGCGGCGGAGGTCTCGGTGTTCAGACCGCCGGTGCGGGGGCTGTCCACGGGGCCGCCGGGGAGTGCCTCGTCACCCTCGCCGGGGTCGACGAGTTCGAGACGGAGACCGGAGGGGAGCGAGGGTGCGGCGACCGCGATGCTGCGGCCACCTGTGCCTTGCAGTTCCGAACGGACCCGGAGTTCCACGCCGTCGGAGTCGCCCACCCACAGCGGTGCCGTGGCGCCGCGTACGCGGCCCGAGGTGCTCTCGGGGGTGTCCAGGTCGGCCGCGTGGTCGGCGTTGTGCGTCTCCACGTCCTGCCAGCCCGACCAGGTGCCGGTGCCGGCGGCGCGGGTGCGGACATGGACGCGGCCGTGCAGTTCGGCATGGGGGTCGTCCCAGATGACGCCGACGAGGGAGAAGCGGCGTACGGCACGGCGGGACAGCCCCTGTTCGGCGGAGGCGGAAGCCGAGGCGGAGGCGGAGGGGGTGGCGCGGTTGCGGGTGAGGGGTTCGAGAGGGAGGGACTGGGTGCTGCCGGCAGCGGACGGTTCGGCCGCGCGCCGGTCGGTCTTGGTCGTGTCCGGCGTCCCCGCGTGGGGCGCGGGTCTCGCGGCCGTGGCGACCTCGGTGGTCGGCACCGGTCTCGCCGTCGCCGCGAGGGCGGGCGGAGTGAGGGGAAGGGCCAGAGCGGCCGCACAGGTGACACCGATCGAGGAAGCAAGGAATCCACGCATGCCCCTGATCTTGGACATAGTCCTATAAGTCTGTCCATTTGAGAGTTGACAGACTGTCGGCCCAATTCGGCCGAAACGGTGGTGAATGCGCGGCGGGGCGGTGGCCGGGCCGTTGGGGGGAGGCCGGCGTGCCGCGTACCCTTGCGCGGGTGAACGCCACCGATCGCACCCCCGCCGACCTGCTGGGTTCCGCGCTCGCCGCGGATCCGGGACGCCCCCTGGTGACCTTCTACGACGACGCCACGGGCGAACGTGTCGAACTGTCCGTGGCCACCTTCGCCAATTGGGTGGCCAAGACCGCGAACCTGCTCCAGGACGAGCTGTCCGTCGAGCCCGGGGACCGGGTCGCGCTGCTGCTGCCCGCGCACTGGCAGACGGCGGTGTGGTTGCTCGCGTGCGCGTCGGTCGGTGTGGTCGCGGACGTGTCCGGAGACGCGCGGGCCGCCGATGTCGTGGTGAGCGGGCCGGACGGGCTGGAAGCGGCCCGGGCGTGTTCCGGGGCGCGGGTCGCGATGGCACTGCGGCCGCTCGGGGGACGGTTCCCGCAGGCTCCCGAGGGGTTCGTCGACTACGCGGTGGAGGTGCCGGGGCAGGGGGACCGGTTCGTGCCGTACGCGCCCGTGGATCCGGAGGAGCCCGCGCTGATCGTGGCGGGGCGGGAGTTCAGCGGGGCCGAGGTGGTCGAGCGGGCTCGGGCGGAGGCGACGGGGTTGGGGCTGACCGGGCCCGGGTCGCGGATCCTGTCGGGGTTGCCGTACGACACGTGGGAGGGGCTGCACGCGGGGTTGTACGGGCCGTTGGCCACGGGGGGTTCCGTGGTGTTGTGCCGGCATCTGGAGTTGGCGGGGGGCGAGGTGCTGGACAAGCGGGTGGAGAGTGAGCGGGTTACGGCGCTTGCCCGGTAGGCCGTGAGCGAGTGCTCTGCGTTGGTGCTGAGGGCGGGGCGTGGCGCAACCCGGCGTAGCGGGGTGCCTCCCCCCCCCCCGTTCGGCCCATCCCCACCCCTCCCCCGCCTCTCATCCACGCCACAGTCGTAGGAGCAGTGCGCGCGCACGTTCGTACGTCGTGAGGGGTGGTCCCTGTCGTGGCCGACACCGGTGGTGGGTCCTTGCCGAGGCTCGGGCCGGGTGCGAGGGCCTCGGCCAGTGGGCGGGGGCTGGCACGGCGGCGCCGGCGGCGGTGGGTGCGGTGCACGGCGTTCGGGATCACCGGCCTCGTCGTGGCGGCCGCCGGGGCCGGATGGGCCGTGTACGCGAAGCTCAGCGGGAACATCACGCCCGACGAGGCCGCCGCCGCCGAGCTCGCGCGGTACGAGAAGGAGCGGCCCACCTCGCTGGTCAGGGACGCGCGGAACATCCTGCTGATCGGCTCGGACTCGCGCGAGGGTGACGACAACGCCCGCTACGGCCGGGACTCCGGGACCGAACGGTCGGACACCACGATCCTGCTGCACCTGTCCGCGGGACGGAGCAGCGCCACCGCCGTCTCCCTGCCCCGGGACCTGATGGTGGAGCTGCCGGGCTGCCGGCGCCCGGACGGGTCCCGCAGCGCGCCGCGGTTCGCGATGTTCAACCAGGCCTTCCAGCTGGGCGGTTCGGCCTGCACCATCCGGACAGTAGAGAAACTCACCGACGTCCGCGTCGACAACCATGTCGTCGTCGACTTCCACGGCTTCAAGGAGATGGTCGACGCGGTCGACGGTGTCGAGGTGTGCCTGCGAGAGCCGGTCGACGACCGGGCCGCCAAGCTGAGGCTGCCCGCGGGACACGTGACGCTCAACGGAGAGCAGGCCCTCGGCTACGTCCGCGCCCGCAAAACCCTCGGCGACGGCAGTGACACGGAGCGGATGGAACGGCAGCAACGATTCCTCGGCGCACTCGTCAACAAGGTACGCAGCAATGACGTCCTGCTGAATCCGGTGAAGCTGTATCCCGTGCTGGACGCCGCCACGTCCTCTCTCACAACGGACCCGGATCTTGCCAGCCTGCGCGGTTTGTACGAACTCGTGCGCGGCCTGCGCGACATCCCCATGGAACAAGTGCAATTTCTGACCGTCCCCCGGGAGTCGTATGCGTACGACGCCAATCGCGACCAACTCGTGGAGCCCGAGGCGGAGAAGCTGTTCGAGCGGCTGCGTATGGACTCGCCGGTGGTCGTCGCGGGGGACGTTCCGCACGGTTCTGCCCCGATGAGGCCTACCGAATCGCGTGACGGGTCGTACGGGGATCCGCATCCGGGTCCGTTCACGAAATCCGTCGTCACCGTTTCTCCTCCACCCACGTTCCGTGGAAACACGGCAGCCGAGGACACCTGCGAGTAAAGCGGACACCAAGGTGGCCTCAAGGTGACGCGCTCTTCACCGGGAAATGGGCGAATTGCCCAGGTGTAGGGACGTGGACTTCGTCACCGTCGTCGCTCGACGCTGAACTGGGCGGTTAGTGTGAGCGATCCCGGTGCGCCCGGCTCTGAGGACGGTCCTGAGAACGCGCACTGTGTGACCGAGACCGAGCGCCTTGGAGGGGAAGGCGCCGCGTGCCCCGACGGAGGAATCAGACAACCGTGGACGCGCAAAGCCGTGGGCGGGCGGACGACATCGATCCCGCAGACCAGTGGGTGCTCAATCCGAACACCGGCGAATACGAAATGCGACTGCCCCCTTCCGCACCGCAGTCGGGTGTCCCCGGGCCCCGCAAACCACCGGCCTCCGATACGGACCCGTCGGTGCTCGGCGCCACGCAGCCGCTCGGCCGTTCCGCGGCGCCCGGCCGCCCGCGGCCCGAGACGCCCGGTGCGGTGCCGCCGCCGCGCAGGCGCCGCGGGGCTCCGGCTCCGGAGGAGCCGCTGCCGGGGCGGCGTGGGCGGCGGCCCGCCAAGAAGGCCGCGAAGGGCAAGAAGGTCCTGCTGTGGACCGGCGGCGCGATGGCGTTCGTGCTGGTCGCTGGGGCGGGCGCCGCGTACTTCTACATCGAGCACCTGAACAACAACATCGCGTCGGTCTCCGACGACGGCGCGAGCACCGGTGGCTTCGAGAAGGACAAGGCCATCAACATCCTGCTGATCGGCACCGACAAGCGCACCGGCGCGGGCAACGAGAAGTACGGCGACGCGGGCAGTGTCGGGCACGCCGACACCACGATCCTGCTGCATGTCTCCAAGGACCGTTCGAACGCTACGGCGCTGAGCATCCCCCGTGACCTGATCGTCGACATCCCGGACTGCCCGACCACGCAGGAGGACGGGTCGCAGAAGGTCATCCCGGGCACGCCGCAGACCCGCTTCAACACCAGTCTCGGCCAGGACGACCGAACCCCGAGCTGCACCATGCGGACCGTGACGGAGCTGACCGGGGTCAAGCCGGACAACTTCATGGTCGCCGACTTCAACGCGGTCAAGACGCTGACCAGCGCGGTCGGCGGGGTCGAGGTCTGTCTGGGCAAGGACATCGACGACCCGGACTCGCACCTCAAGCTGTCGAAGGGCAACCACACGATCGAGGGCGAGCAGGCGCTGGCCTTCGTGCGCACCCGGCACTCGGTCGGCTTCGGCGGGGACCTGAGCCGGATCGGGCTCCAGCAGCAGTTCCTGAGCGCGCTGATGCGCAAGCTGAAGGACAACGACACGCTCACCAGCCCCTCGAAGATGCTCGACCTGGCCGAGGCGGGCACGAAGGCGCTGACCGTCGACTCGCAGCTGTCCAGCATCGGCAAGCTGAAGGACCTCGGTCTCGAGCTGGGCAAGCTCAACACCAAGAACCTCACCTTCGCCACGACCCCGGTGATCGACAACCCGGCGGAGAAGGTCCCGACCACGGTCGTCCTCAACGAGTCGTCGGCCCCGCAGGTCTTCGACATGATCAAGAACGACGTCTCCTTCACCGCGGTCAAGGAAAAGAAGAAGAAGGAAGCCGCCGCGGTGGCCGCCCGGCTCAAGGGCACCAAGGCCGCGGCCTCCGAGGTGCGGGTGCGGATCATGAACGGCGGTGCCGTCGCCGGCAGCGCCCAGGAGACGCTCAGCTGGCTGCAGGTCGAGGAGGGCGTGACCAAGTCGGAGAACGCCGGCAACGCGCCCGCCGAGCTGGCGAAGACGACCCTCGAGTACGCCCCGGACCAGGCCGACCAGGCCCGCCGCCTCGCCGACATCATGGGCCTGCCCGGGTCCGCGATGAAGCCGGGCGAGAGCGTGGAGAACGCCCAGGGCGTCCCCGCGATGACCCTGACCCTCGGCAAGGACTTCAAGGGTGCGGGCGCTTCCCAGACCACCCCGGCCAAGGCGCCGGCGGACGTGGACAAGTCCACGGCGGACAAGGTCGAGTGCGCCGAGTGACCTGAGGGGCCTGTCGTACGTCTCACAGGGCGTACGGCAGGCCTTGTCCGGTGACACGGGGGTGGGGGAAAGCAGATGGCGCGGAGCAGCGGTGTGTATGGGGAGGGGACAAAACCGGGTGCCGTCCCGCGTGAGCCGGCCCCGGGCAGACCCACCGGGCCGGGCGGCGGGGGCGGCCGCAGAGGCCGTCGGGCCCGCCGCGGGCGTCGCGTCCTGCGCTGGTCGGCGACGACGCTCTCCATGGTGGTCCTCGCGACCGCGGGCGCCGGGTACCTCTACTACGAGCACCTGAACGGCAACATCGAGAAGGGCCAGCGCAGCAGCGGCGACTCCAAGGCGAGGCGGGCCGCTCCGAACGCGGCCGGGCAGACGCCCCTGAACATCCTGCTGATCGGCTCCGACAGCCGTAACTCCGACGAGAACGTGGAGCTGGGCGGCGCCAGGAAGGACCGCGGCACTCCGCCGCGGGGCGATGTGCAGATGCTCATCCACCTGGCCGCGGACCGCGAGAGCGCCTCCGTGGTGAGCATTCCGCGCGACACCCGGGTCGACATACCCAAGTGCACCGACCCGAAGTCCGGCCGGACGTACCCGCCGGTCAACACGATCATCAACGCCTCGCTGGCCCGGGGCGGAGCGGGCTGCACGCTGGCGACCTGGGAGAACCTCACCGGGGTCTACATCGACCACTGGATGACGATCGACTTCGCGGGCGTGGTGAAGATGGCGGACGCCATCGGCGGGGTCGAGGTGTGCGTGGAGCAGAACGTGTGGGACCGCCCGCTGCCCGGCGTGCCCGGCGGCTCCGGACTGAAGCTGAAGTCCGGCCGGACTAAGGTCCAGGGCGAGCAGGCCCTCCAGTGGCTGCGCACCCGCCACGCCTGGGGCAGCGACCCGCTGCGGGCCAGGGCGCAGCACATGTACATGAACTCGATGATCCGCACGCTCAAGTCGCAGAACGTCTTCACCGACACCGGCCGGCTGACGGACCTGGCCGAGGCGGCCACCAAGTCGCTGCACGTGTCCGAGGAGATCGGCACGGTGAAGAAGCTGTACGACCTGGGGGCGCAGCTGAAGACGGTGCCGACGGACCGCATCACCATGACGACGCTGCCCACGGCCGCGGACCCGGAGGACGCCAACCACTTGATCCCGGCCGGCACCGACGCCGACCGGGTGTGGGAGATGATCCGCGACGACGTGCCGTTCGACGGCAAGGGCGGGAAGCCGGGCGCGAAGAAGACGGAGAAGGCCGAGAAGGCGTCCCGGGACCCGGCCGCGGCGGACGGCGAGATCGGCGTCCTGGTGCAGAACGCCACGCGGGCCGGCACCCTCGGCCCGGTGAGCGGACGCGCGGGCGCCATCGCCCAGTCGCTCGTGGGGAAGGGCTTCACGAAGGCCGCCGCGGACACCTCGGGCGCGCTGGCCGAGGAGCGGACCGTCGTGCGCTACCCGAGCGCCGAGTTGGCGGGCGACGCCCAGCGCGTCGCCGAGTCGCTGGGCATTCCGCGAAGTTCGGTGCGGCGGTCCACCGACGTATCCGGCGTCACGGTCGTCGTGGGCGCCGACTGGCGTACGGGTACGGCGTATCCGAAGCAGCCGGCGCCGAAGGCCGGAGACCTGCCCGGTGACGCGGACGCGCTCAACGGCTCGGACGCCGGTAAGTGCATGAACGTGTACGCGCCCTACCGCTGGTAGAGATTCCCGGAATGGAATTGGGCTGGATTGCCCAAATGTAGGGACGCTGAATTTGTCATTCAGCGCACACCGACGTTCAACTGGGCGGATAGTGTGAGCGATCCAGTGCTTCTGTGATGACCAAGTACCCGCGCGCCTTCCGGGGGGAGAAGGCGCCGCGTGCCCCGACGGAGGAATCGGACAACCGTGGACGCGCAACACCGTGGGCGGGGGGAACAGATGGACCCCGCAGACCAGTGGGTACTCAATCCGAACACCGGCGAATACGAACTGCGACTGAACCCATCCGCAGCGCAGCCGCGGACGGCTCCTCGTGCAGCCACCGCACGTTCGGCCACCGCACGTTCGGCCGCTCCCCGTGAGGGCGGTCCCCGTGGGGGCGCTCCTCGTGGGGGCGCGACCCGCACCGAGGTTCCGCCGCAGCGCAGGCGGCGCGGTGCTCCCGAGGAGCCGCCGCCGGGGCGCCGCGGTCGGCGCCGGCCGGTGCAGCCGAAGCCGAACAAGGCGAAGAAGGTGCTGCTGTGGACCGGCGGCACGATGGCGTTCGTGCTGGTCGGGGTCAGTGCGGTCGGCTACTTCTACCTCCAGCACCTGGAGGGCAACGTCTCGACGACCGACGTCGGCAGCGCGGGTGCCAGCAACTTCAGCAAGGACGAGGCCTTCAGCGTCCTCATCATCGGCACGGACAAGCGCACCGGCGAGGGCAACGAGGGCTACGGCGACAAGGGCAGCTCCGGGCACGCCGACACCACGATCCTGCTGCACGTCGCGAAGGACCGCACCAACGCGACCGCGCTCAGCATCCCTCGCGACCTGATCGTGAACATCCCCGACTGCCCGACGAAGCAGGAGGACGGCTCGGAGAAGATCGTCCCGGGGCTTCAGAACGCCCGCTTCAACCGGAGTCTCGGGGAGAGCGGCCGGGACCCGGGCTGCACGATGCGCACGGTGAAGGAGAACACCGGGATCACCGTCGACCACTTCATGATGGCCGACTTCAACGCGGTGAAGACACTGACCACGGCGGTGGACGGGGTCGACGTGTGCGTGGAGAAGCCGGTCAACGACAAGGAGTCCAAACTCGTCCTGCCGGCGGGCGAGTCGAAGGTCGAGGGCGAGCAGGCCCTCGCGTTCGTCCGTACGCGCAAGAGCTTCGGCAACAGCGGTGACCTGGACCGGATCAAGGTGCAGCAGCAGTTCCTGGGCTCGCTCATGCGCAAGATGTCCTCCAGCGACACCCTCACCAGCCCCTCGAAGCTGCTGAAGCTGGCCGAGGCCGCCACCAAGGCGCTGACCGTGGACCAGGCGATCGGCAGGGTCAGCACGCTCAAGGACGTCGCCCTCGAGCTGAAGAAGGTGCCGACGAAGAACATCAGCTTCACGACGGTGCCGGTGGTGGACAACCCGGCGGAGACGGTGAAGGCGACGGTCGTCCTCGACGACTCCAAGGCCCCGCAGGTGTTCGACATGATCGAGAACGACGTCTCGTTCACCGAGGTCAAGCAGCAGGAGAAGAAGGAGAAGGACGCACAGGCCGCGCGGCTGAAGGGCACCAAGGCCGCGGCCTCCGAGGTGCGGGTGCGGATCGTGAACGGCGGTGCCGTCGTCGGCAGCGCCCAGAAGACCCTCCAGTACCTCCAGGTCGAGGAGGGCGTGACCAAGTCGGAGAACGCCGGCAACGCGCCCGCCGAGCTGGCGAGGACGACCCTCGAGTACGCCCCCGACCAGGCCGACCAGGCCCGCCGCCTCGCCGACATCATGGGGCTGTCCGGGTCCGCGCTGAAGCCCGGCGAGAGCGTGAACAACTCCCAGGGCCTGCCCGCGATGACCCTGACCCTCGGCAAGGACTTCAAGGGCGCCGGCGTGAAGCTCAACGCCCCGGTCGAGGCGGCGGACGTGGAGAAGTCCACCGCGGACAAGGTGAAGTGCGCGAGTTGACCCGTTGAGGGCAACTGACAGGCCCGTCGTGCGTCTAACAGGAGGCAGGGCGGGCCTGCTGCATGCGCCGGGGGGCGGAGAGGACCGGGGAAGTGACGCAGAGCGGTGTGCGGGAGGACGGTAAGCGGCAGAGCGTCCGCCACGAATCGGACCCGGGCGAGAAGGAGCGGACGACGGGAAGTCAGTCGCCCGACGGCGACGGCACGCCGGCATGGGACGCGGAGACGCCCGACGACGAGGGCCAGTCGGCGGGAAGCGCGAGCCCGCCCGACGCCGACAGCACGCCGGCAGGAGACGCGAAGACGCCCGACGACGACAGCACGCCGGCGGGGCACGACGACACACCCGCCCGCGACGGTGCGGCCGGCGGCGACGGTGGGGAAAGCGGTCGGCGGCGCGGGGGCCGGGCGCCGCGCAGGCGGCGGGTGTTGAAGTGGTCCGCTGTCGTGCTGGCCGTGCTGATACTCGGGACGGCCGGCGCCGGCTACCTCTACTACCGGCAGCTCAACGGCAACATCAAGAAGGACGCCCTGAACCTCGGCGACAGCAAGGTCGCCGCTCCGACGCCCAACGCCGCCGGGCAGACCCCGCTGAACATCCTGCTCATCGGCTCCGACGCGCGGGACAGCAAGGAGAACCAGAAACTCGGCGGCGCCCGCGAGACGTTCGGCGCCACGCCCCTCGCGGACGTCCAGATGCTGCTGCACCTGTCCGCCGACCGCACCAACATGTCGGTCATCAGCATGCCCCGCGACACCCTCGTGAAGATCCCGAAGTGCACCGACCCGGACGACGGGAAGGTGTACCGGGCGACGCAGGGGCGGACGATGACCAACCAGAGCCTCGGACACGGGGGTCCGGGCTGCGCCGTGGCCACCTGGCAGGAACTCACCGGCATCCACATCGACCACTTCATCATGGTCGACTTCGCGGGCGTGGTGTCGATGGCCGACGCCGTCGGCGGCGTCCCCGTGTGCGTCGACGCCAACATCCACTCCCGCACCTCCGACGGCAAGGGCTCGGGCCTGAGACTGGAGAAGGGCACCTCGTACATCCAGGGCGAGCAGGCCCTGCAGTGGCTGCGCACCCGCTACGGCTTCGAGGACGGCAGCGACCTCGCCCGCTCCAAGGCCCAGCACATGTACATGAACGCGATGGTCCGCCAGCTGCGCGACAACATGACCCTGAGCAGCCCGAACAAGCTCCGCAGACTGGCCGAGGAGGCCACCCGGGCCATGACGGTCGACCCGGGCCTCGACACCGTCAAGAAGCTCTACGACCTCAGCGACGAGCTGCGCAAGGTGGAGCCGAAGCGCATCACCATGACCACGATGCCCAACCGCTACGTCGGCGCCCGCGTCGAACCCACGGAGGACGCCGAGCAGCTGTTCCGGCTGGTGCGGGAGGACATCGCCCTGGACGGCAAGGACAAGGCGAAGAAGCCGGCCGCGGAGCAGGCCTCCGCCGACCCGGCCGCGCCCGACGACGAGATCCCCGTCCAGGTCCGCAACGGCACCCGCACCGACACCCTGGCCGCTGCCCGCGGACGCGCCTCCACGGTGACCGGCCTGCTGAAGGAGGAGGGCTTCACCCAGGCCGTCGCCGACACCACCGGCTCATGGAGCGAGGACAGGACCGTCGTCCGCTACCCGAGCGCCGACCTGGAGGGCGACGCCCAGCGTCTCGCCAAGGCCCTGGGCATCCCGTCGAGTTCGGTGAAGCGGTCCACCGACGTCTCCGGCATCACTCTCATGGTGGGCGCCGACTGGCGGGAGGGCACGGCCTACAAGGCGCCCGAGAAGAACGACAAGACCCCGAAGTCTGCCGAGGCGCTCAACGGCGCCGACGACCAGGCCTGTATGCACGTGAGCCCTGCGTTCACCTGGGACTGAACGGCGGCGGGCCCTTCCCCCGGCCGGGGGAAGGGCCCGCATCGCTACGCCGGTGATCGGTGATTCAGCTCGCGGAGGCGTCCGCACGGACCGCCGGCCGCCGGCTCGCGATCACCTTGCGGGCCAGCGCCCGCGGGCTGGTCAGAAAGCCCCAGCCCCACGACATGTGCATGGTGGCCAGCGCCACGGGGATCTGGAGCCGTGCCTTCAGCGGCAGTCCCTTGCCCGCCGGGACCGAACCCGCGAGGATCGCCGCGAGATAGCCGCCGGGCACCACGAAGCCCCACGGGGTCAGCAGCGCGCCCACCACGATCCCCGCCGCGATCGCGCACACGGCGGTCGGCGGGGCGAGGTAGCGCAGGTTGATGGAGCCCTCGTGGTAGCGGGCGACGACATGACGCCAGCGGCCGTAGTCCTTGTACTGCTTGGCGAGGGCCTTCACGCTCGGCCGCGGCCGGTACGACACCCGCAGCTCGGGCGAGAACCAGATCAGCCCGCCGGCCTCACGGATGCGGAAGTTCAGCTCCCAGTCCTGGGCGCGGATGAACTCCACGTTGTAGCCGCCCTGCTGCTCCAGCGCCTCGCGCCGGAAGACGCCGAGGTAGACGGTGTCGGCCTGCTGGGCCTGGCCACCGGTGTGGAAGGCGGCGTTGCCGACCCCTATCTTCGAGGTCATCGCGGCGGCGACGGCGTGCTCCCAGTCGTTCTCGCCCTCGGCGTGCATGATGCCGCCGACGTTCTGCGCGCCGGTCTCCTCCAGGTGCCGTACGGCGGTGGCGATGTAGTTCGGCGAGAGCATGCCGTGCCCGTCGACGCGCACGACGATCGGGTGGCGGGAGGCGTTGATCGCCGCGTTCAGGGCGGCCGGCGTGCGGCCGGTCGGGTTCGGGACGGTGTGCACACGCGGGTCGTCCGCGACGAGCTGAGCCGCGATCTCGTCCGTGCGGTCCGTGGACGGACCCAGGGCGATCACGACCTCCATCTCGCCGGCGTACTCCTGCGCGAGGATCGCTTGGACTGCTCCCCGCAGATGCCGTTCCTCGTTGAGGACGGGCATGATCACGGAAACGGCGGGGTGGCGCACGTCGGGATTGGCGTTCATAGAGGGCTCACGTTACCGCGAACGAGGGACACCGTTGCGCGCCGCCGGGGCGGTACCGCGGGCTGCAGATCGTATCGGCCTACGGTGTCACGGATCCCACGTACGGCCGTCGTCCGGAGGTGTCCTCTTGCCCACGCCGCCGCGGTCCCCCCGGACCACCGCCGCCCCGCAGCGCCGCCCGCAGCAGCCCTCCTCCCGCCGGCACCCGCGCAGGCCGCCGCCGGTGCGGCGCCGGAAGCCGCGCTGGGGCATGCGGGCGCTCACCACGCTGTCCGTGGTGGTCCTCGCGTCCGCCGGTATCGGGCACGCGGTGGTCACGAGCCTGGACGCGGACATCGCCCGGGTCGACGCCTTCAAGGACATGAAGAACCGGCCCCAGGCGGGCCACGGCATGAACGTCCTGCTGGTCGGCACCGACGGTCGCGAGAAGATCAGCCCGGACGAGCGGCGGAAGTACCGGCTCGGCGGCGCGCCCTGCCACTGCACCGACACGATGATGATCGTGCACATCTCGGAGGACCGGGAGCGGGCGAGTGTGGTGAGCCTGCCGCGCGACTCGTACGCCGTGACGCCGGCGCATGTCGACCGTACGACGGGCAGACGGCACGAGGGTCACCCGATCAAGCTGAACGCGGCGTACGCCGAGGGCGGGGCGCCGCTGACCGTGCGCACGGTCGAGAACATGACCCGGGTGAAGATCGACCACTATCTGGAGGTCGACTTCACGAGCTTCATGAAGACGGTGGACGTGGTCGGGGGCGTGCAGATCTGCACGACCGCCCCCCTGAGTGACAGCTACACGGGACTGAACCTGCCGGCCGGGCGCCACACCCTCGAGGGCGGGCAGGCGCTTCAGTATGTGCGGGCGCGCCATGTCGACGGGGCGTCGGATCTGGGCCGTATGAAACGGCAGCAGCGGTTCATGGCGGCGCTAGTGGAGCGGGTCATGTCCTCCGGGATCCTGCTGAACCCGATGAAGTTCCGGGACGTGACGCGGGCGGTGCTCGGCTCGGTGCGGGCCGACAAGGGCTTCGGCACGGCCGAGATGCTGGCCCTGGGCCGTGCCATGCGGAACTTCTCCCCCTCCTCCTCCGAGTTCACGACCGTCCCGATCGGGCAGCTGGGATACGCCGTGGAGGGCGTCGGCTCGACGCTGAAGTGGGACCCCGTGAAGGCGGAGCGGATCTTCCACGCCCTGCGCGCGGACCAGCCCCTGTCCGTGCGGCGGCCACGCGGCGAGGCCCGGGTCGTCCCGGTCGCCCCGCAGCAGATCAGCGTCCAGGTGGAGAACGGCACCCCCACGCCCGGCCTCGGCCGCCGGGTCGACGCGGCGCTGGTGTCGACGGGCTTCCGTACGACCGGGGCCCCGGTGAACGCCGCCACCCCCGACGTGAAGCGAACGGTCGTCGTCTACGACCCCCGCTGGGACCGCTCCGCCAAGTCCCTCGCGGCGGCCCTGCCGGGCAGTGAGCTGCGAGCCGTCCCGGGTCTGGGCGCGACCCTGAAGGTCATCGCGGGCACGGACTTCGAACGCGTACGCAAGGTGCGGGCGGAGGATCCGGGGCAGGGCGAGTCCGGGGTGGTGGTGCGGGGGGACGAGGCGGCGTGCTCGTAGGAGGGCAGGAGGGGGGCGTTCTCGTAGGAGTAGGAGGGGTGTCCTCCGTCAGTCCTCGAACCCCTCCGCCGCCCGCTTCTTCCGCAGCTCCATGATCGCGCGGCGGCGGGCCAGGCGGTGGGTGCGGCGGATCTGGGCCTCCTGGTAGCGGCGCTTGTCGCGTTCGGTTTCCGGGAGGACCGGTGGGACCCGGCGGGGCTTGCCATCAGCGTCTACCCCGGCGAAGACGAGGTAGGCGGAGCCGACCTGGGTGGGCGGGGCGGACTCGTTCCAGCGTTCGGCCAGGACCCGGACGCCGACCTCCATGGACGTCCGGCCGGTCCAGTTGACCTGGGCCTTGACGTGAACAAGGTCACCGACTCGGACCGGCTCCAGGAACGCCATCTCGTCCATGGACGCGGTGACCGCCGGCCCGCCGGAGTGCCGCCCGGCCACGGCCCCCGCCGCGTCGTCGACCAGCTTCATGATCACCCCGCCGTGCACCGTCCCCAGCAGGTTCGTGTCGTTGTGGGTCATGATGTGGCTGAGGGTGGTGCGGGACGCCGAAGTCGGCTTGCCCGGGATATCCGGACTGCCGGAATCCGCAGCTGGGGCCTGGTCTGTCATGGCCCCCACCCTATGCCGGGGCGACATGCGGGGGATTTGTGTCAGCTTCGCCACAGCCGTGCTCTGATTTTCCGACGACTCTTGTATGGCGCCCTACGGGGACCTGCACACTGGTCCGCATGAACACTTGGCCCGAGGGGCGGTACGACGACAACCGCGGCAACCGCTACGGACACGGAAGCTCGAGCGCACAGCCCGAGAGCGCCCGCGTCATGCGGCAGGTCCGCCGTGGCCCGGCGCCGTCGCCCGGGCAGGCCGGGTACGGCGGTGCCCCGCCGTACGGAGGCGGAGTACCGCAGCAGCCGTCGTACGTCGACGGCGGCTACGACAGCGGCTACAACAC
Organism: Streptomyces violaceus; assembly: GCF_036014075.1. Lineage (NCBI taxonomy): Bacteria > Bacillati > Actinomycetota > Actinomycetes > Kitasatosporales > Streptomycetaceae > Streptomyces > Streptomyces violaceus. The sequence goes on along the minus strand of NZ_CP107911.1, from coordinate 5,385,993 downwards.
AGGCCAGGTCTACGGCTCCCCCGGTGGCAGAGGCCCCGGCGGCCCGGGCGATGGCATGTACGAGCCGCGCCCCGCGCCGAACTGGCGCCGCCGTATCAAGGTGACGACGATCACGCTGGTGACGGTGCTGGTGGTGACCAGCGTCGCCACGTACTTCTGGGCCGACTCCAAGCTCAACCGCGACGTCGACCTCTCCCAGGTCATCGACCGGCCGGAGGCGGGCGAGGGCACCAACTACCTGATCGTCGGTTCCGACAGCCGCGCGGGCATGTCGGCCGAGGAGAAGAAGAGACTGCGCACCGGTTCCGCCGAGGGCAAGCGCACGGACTCGATGATGATCCTGCACACCGGCAGCAACGGCCCGACGCTGATCTCCCTGCCGCGTGACTCGAACGTCACGATCCCCTCCTTCAAGGGATCCGACTCCGGGAAGGTCTACCCGGGCACCGGCCGCCAGACGAAGCTGAACGCGGCGTACGCGGAGGACGGCCCGGAGCTGCTGGTCCGTACCGTCGAGGCCAACACCGACCTGCACATCGACCACTACGTGGAGATCGGCTTCGGCGGCTTCGCGAGCATCGTGGACGCGGTCGGCGGCGTGGAGATGGACATTCCGCAGGACATCAAGGACACCAAGTCCGGCGCGGACCTCAAGAAGGGCAAGCAGACGCTGAGCGGCGAGCAGGCCCTGGCCTTCGTCCGCACCCGCTACGCGCTCGCGGGCTCCGACCTGGACCGTACGAAGAACCAGCAGAAGTTCCTGTCGGCCCTGGCCAACCAGGTCGCCACGCCGAGCACGGTCCTCAACCCGTTCAAGCTGTACCCGACCATGGGCGCGGGCCTGGACTCCCTCGTGGTCGACAAGGACATGGGTCTGTTCGACCTGGCGTCCATGTTCTGGGCGATGAAGGGCGTCAGCGGTGGCGAGGGCAAGTCGATGAACATGCCGATCGCGGGCAACTCCGCGAACGGCAACCTACAGTGGGACACCGCCAAGATGAAGACGCTGGTGAACCAGCTGAAGAACGACGAGCCGGTCACCGTCTCCAGCAACTGAGCACCGACGCGCGGTCGGGGGCACCCCATGGGGGTGCCCCCGACCGTTGTGAGGCGGTTCTCACATCGTGGCGGCCGACATCGAGCGGCACATCTCGGCACAGCGGCGACACGCCTCGGCACAGCGCATCATCTGTGTGTCGTCCGGCATGGACATACACGCCTCGGCGCACATGTCACAGGCCTTGGCGCACATCGCGCACATCTCGGCCGACAGCGGCGAGCGGCGCATCATCATGTCGGCGCACATGCGCGTCATCTCGGCGCAGTCCATGACGGCGCGCATGATCTGCATCTGGGCCTGGCCGCCCATCTGCAGGCAGGAGCTCATGGTCTCCTCGCACACGCTGTGGCAGGCCATGCACGCCTGGACACAGTCCTGCATCTCCTTGCTCAGCGGGGTCGCGGTGGCGGGCTGCTGGGTCATGACTTCCTCCGGGGGGCGGTGAGGGCCGGGGGTCGGCCCCCGTGCCTTCCGTCCTACGCCTGCGCGGCGCTGCCCGCCATGGGGCGGAGGGAAGGAATCCGCCATGCGTGCGCAGGGCTTCCCGGAACGGCGGTCGCCCTCCGGCCCGGCGGAACGGGCGGAGGGCGACCGGTGAAGCGGAGCGGCGGTCTTGAAGGCCTTACGGCAGGTGCGGCCTTGAGTGCCTTACGGCAGGTTGCGGGCAATGACGATCCGCTGCACCTGGTTCGTCCCTTCGTATATTTGTGTGATTTTGGCGTCGCGCATCATGCGCTCCACCGGGTAGTCGCGCGTGTAGCCGTAGCCGCCGAGGAGCTGGACCGCGTCCGTCGTGACCTCCATCGCCACGTCCGAGGCGAAGCACTTGGCGGCCGCGCCCTGGTAGGTGAGGTCGGCGTCGCCGCGCTCGGAGGCGGCGGCGGCCTGGTAGGTCAGGGCGCGGGCGGCCGAGATCTTCATGGCCATGTCGGCGAGCATGAACTGGATGCCCTGGAAGTCGGCGATCGCCTTGCCGAACTGCTTGCGCTCCTGGACGTAGCCCTTGGCGTAGTCCAGCGCCCCCTGCGCGATGCCGAGGGCCTGCGCGGCGATGGTGATGCGGGTGTGGTCGAGGGTCTTCATCGCCGTGGCGAAGCCGGTGCCCTCCTCGCCGATCATGCGGTCGGCGGGGATGCGGACGTTGTCGAGGTAGACCTCGCGGGTCGGGGAGCCCTTGATGCCGAGCTTCTTCTCGGGGGCGCCGAAGGAGACACCCTCGTCCGACTTCTCGACGACGAAGGCCGAGATGCCCTTGGAGCGCTTGGCCGGGTCCGTGACGGCCATCACCGTGTAGTACTCGGACTCGCCCGCGTTGGTGATCCAGCGCTTCACGCCGTTGAGGACGTAGTGGTCGCCGTCGCGGACGGCCTTCGTCTTCATGCCGGCGGCGTCGGAGCCGGCGTCCGGCTCGGACAGGCAGTACGAGAACATGCCGTCACCCTTGGCGAGCGGGGTCATGTACCGCTTCTTCAGGTCCTCGGAGCCGGAGAGGATCACCGGGAGCGAGCCCAGCTTGTTCACCGCGGGGATGAGGGAGGACGAGGCGCAGACACGCGCCACCTCCTCGATCACTATGACGGTGGCCAGCGCGTCCGCGCCCGACCCGCCGTACTCCTCGGGTACGTGCACGGCGTGCAGGTCGTTGCCGGTCAGCGCCTCGAGCGCCTCCTGCGGGAAGCGGGCTTCCTCGTCCACCGCGGCGGCGTACGGCGCGATCTTCGCCTCGGCCAGGGAGCGGACGGCGTCACGGAGCATGTCGTGCTCCTCGGACGGGCGGTACAGGTCGAAGTCAGCCGATCCGGCCAAGGTCTCTCACGCTCCAAAACGCTGCGATGCTGACGCTAACTACCGTTAAGTAATCAAAAGTTTATGGGGTCGCCCCCGGGAGTGATACGTGAGCTAGACGACAGCGGAGAAGTTGCCCAGTGAAGCGCGTTCCCATGCCCCGGCTATGCTCGGGCGCGCACCGCATGCCGTAGACCCCTGGAGCACCCCATGGCCCTGAAGATCACCGTGATCGGCACCGGTTATCTCGGCGCGACACACGCGGCGGCCATGGCCGAGCTGGGCTTCGAGGTGCTCGCCCTCGACGTGGTTCCCGAGAAGATCGAGAAGCTGGAGCGCGCCGAGGCCCCGATGTACGAGCCGGGTCTCGAGGAGCTGCTGCGCCGGCACGTCGCCGGTATCGAGGGCTCCAGCGGGCGGCTGCGCTTCACCCAGGACTGGGCCGAGGTCGGTGCCTTCGGGGATGTGCACTTCGTCTGCGTGAACACACCGCAGCGGCACGGCGAGTACGCCTGTGACATGTCGTACGTCGACTCCGCGATCGCCTCGCTCGCCCCGCATCTGCACGGGCCGGCCCTGGTCGTGGGCAAGTCGACCGTGCCCGTGGGTTCCGCGGACCGCCTCGCCGCCTACCTGGCCGCGCACGCGCCCGCCGGCGAGGACGCCGAACTGGCCTGGAATCCGGAGTTCCTGCGCGAGGGCTTCGCGGTCGACGACACGCTGCATCCCGACCGGCTCGTGGTGGGCGTGCGCAGCGAGCGGGCCGAGAAGCTGCTGCGGGAGGTGTACGCCACGCCGATCGCCGAGGGCTCGCCGTTCGTGGTGACCGACTTCCCGACGTCCGAGTTGGTGAAGACCTCCGCGAACTCCTTCCTCGCCACGAAGATCTCGTTCATCAACGCCATGGCGGAGGTGTGCGAGGCCGCGGGCGGTGATGTCGCCAAGCTGGCGGAGGCCATCGGTTACGACGACCGGATCGGGAAGAAGTTCCTGCGGGCCGGGATCGGCTTCGGCGGCGGCTGTCTGCCGAAGGACATCCGGGCGTTCATGGCGCGGGCCGGTGAGCTCGGCGCGGACCAGGCGCTGACCTTCCTGCGGGAGATCGACTCCATCAACATGCGCCAGCGCGGGCAGATGGTGGAGCTGGCGCGGCAGGCACTGGGCGGCGGGCCGTTCCTCGGCAAGCGGGTGGCGGTGCTGGGCGCGACCTTCAAGCCGGACTCGGACGACGTCCGGGACTCCCCCGCGCTGAACGTCGCCGGGCAGATCCATCTCCAGGGCGGCCAGGTGACGGTCTACGACCCGAAGGGCATGGACAACGCGCGCAGGGTCTTCCCCACCCTCGGCTACGCGGACTCGGCGCTGGAGGCCGTCCGGGGCGCCGACATAGTGCTGCATCTGACGGAGTGGCGGGAGTTCCGGGAGCTGGACGCGGAGGCCCTCGGCGAGGTCGCGGCGACCCGTCTCGTCCTGGACGGCCGCAACGCCCTCGACCCGGACCGGTGGCGCAAGGCCGGCTGGACGTACCGGGCGATGGGGCGGCCGACCGCCTGAGTTCGAGCGACTGCCTGAAAGGGCCGACCGCCTGAGCGGGCCCATGGCCTGAGTGCGGTCGATCTGAGCTCGGTCGGTCACCAGAATTCGGTCCGGGTTCCATGAATTCCTGATGGCTTTGCGGGAGATTCGGGAATTCTCGCGGGATCGGTGAAGGACCGAGCGGATCCGCGCGGATTTTCTGTGCGCCTTTCGCTGTCGCACCCGGGCGCCGAGGCCGCGCTCGGGCAGGCCCCCGAAGGGCGGCAGTCCCCTGCGGCCTCGGCATACGCCCTCACTCTCGAAATCATCAACATGAGTTCGAATTTTATTCGAGCAGTACGCGGAATCGACCGTTTTTACCGGCCTGCTCACCGGGAGAGAGGGTCCGGCAACAATCGATTAACCGACGCGTAGTTGCACGGAATCCCCCTTCCACTCCACTGGTCGTCATTAGCCACACCTTCCATTGGCTTGACCCGACCATGCCAGGAGTGCCCCATGCCCTTGTTCTCCCGGGCGGAGTGGCCGCGGGATCACCGCGACGAGTTGGTGGCCGGCGCGCTCGTCGGCGCCGTGGTCATCGTGCTGGGTTACGCGTCGGGCATCGGTGCCCCCTCCGCCTCCGGCGGTACGCAGACCGCCGCTCCCCCGACATCACCGCCCGCGGCCACCGCGCCGGCGAGCCCCACACCGGCCGCGCCGGGCGCCCCCGGCGTATCCGATCCGGGTACCGGGGCGGGCCAAGTACCCATCGGCAACGTCCAGTTGCCCGAGTACGGCGGAATCGGCCCGGGCACCGGGTACGGCACCGGCGGCGCGGACGGGTCCGGCCACACCGGCCACACGACCTCCCCGCCCACCGGCACCGGCTCCCCAGCCCCCTCCTCCACGCCCACCCCGTCGGGGTCCGCCCCCGCTGACGGCGACACCTGCGAGGACGGCGAGGTCACCCTCGTACAACCGCTCCTCGGCGGGCTCACCGAGCCCGTGTTCGGGCTGCTCGACGGCGCCGGCGAGACGCCCACGCCGCAGCCCTCCCCCTGTGTCGGCCTGGCCCCGGTCGGCAACCTCCTCGGCGGCATCGCGTCCCCCCTGCCGGAGGCGACACCATGACCCCGACCGTCCGCCGCGCCCTGCTCCTCCTCCTGCTCACCCCCCTCCTCTACGTCCTGGCCGGAGCGCCCCAGGCCGCCTCCGCCCACACCGAGCTGGTCTCCTCCTCCCCGAAGGACGGGGCGGAGCTGGAGAAGGCCCCCGGCCACCTCACCCTCACCTTCGACGAGGCCGTCGACCTCGCCGACGTCCGTGTGCTGACGATGGGCGGCGACCGGCTGCCGCTCTCCCGTACGCCGGGTGGCGAGGCCGGCGCCGTGCGGGTCGCGCTCGCCGCCCCGAAGCACGGTGAGTTCGCCGTCATGTGGTCCGTCGTCGACGCGGAGGACGGGCACGCTTCTTCCGGCCGGGTCGCCCTCACCATCGGCGCACCGGCCGCGGGGACCGGCGGCGACGAGGCGGCCGCCTCCGCTCCCGGGCCCTCCCCCTCGGTGCGCAAGGGCCTCGTCGCCGCCCGCTGGGCCGGCTATCTCGCGCTGGCCCTGTTCGTCGGCGGTCTCGCCTTCGTCGTGCTGCTGTGGCCGCGCGGCGCGGACGAACCGCGGTCCCGGGCGCTGCTCGTCTTCGCCTGGACTGCCGGGCTGCTGGCCACCGTCGCGAGCATCGGCCTCCAGGGCGCCTACAGCACGCTCGGCGGACCGCGGGACGCGCTGCGCCCTGTGACGTACGCCGACCTGCTGGCCACCGAGCCCGGGGTCGTGCTCGCCGCCCGCGCTCTGGTGTGGTTGCTGGCGGCCGTGGTGCTCGGCTCCTTGCTCCAGGGCGGGGCCCGCACCTCCCGCTCCCCGGGCTGGCGGGTGGGCGCCCTCGCGGTGACGTTCGGGCTGCTGCGGACGACCGGCATGACGGGCCACAGCTCCGAGGGCGCCGAGCCCACCTGGGGTGCCGTCGCCGACTTCGTCCATCTGCTCGGCGCCTCGCTGTGGATCGGCGGGCTGGCCGTGCTCGCGCTGGCCGTGCTGCCGCGTCGGCGGGCCCGGGAGCTGGCGGTGGTGGTGCCGGGTTACTCACGGCTCGCGGCGGTGAGCGTCACCGGGATCGTCGGCGCCGGACTGGTGCTCGCCTGGCAGGTGGTGGGGTCGTACGACGCCCTCCTGCACACCTCGTACGGGCAGCTGCTCCTGCTGAAGACGGGCGTGCTCGGGGCCGTCCTGCTCGCCGCGTTCGCGAGCCGCCAGTGGGTGCGCACCCGCCTCGATCTCGCCGTGCTGCTGCGCGGCGACGCCGCCACCGTGCGGCCCTTCGGTTACTCGGTCGCGGTCGAGACGGGGCTCGTCCTCGTCGTGCTCGCCGTGACGAGTCTGCTGGTCACGGCCGACCCCGGCCGCTGAACTCCCCCAAGCGCAAGGAGCAGAATTGAACCCTCCCCCAGCCAAAGCAGGGGGATTCCTGGCTCAGGAAGCCCCACCGGTCAGCGACCAGAAAGGTCTTACTCCCTCAGCACCAGCCGGGACGGAACCTGCCCGGTTGCCCGAAAGCGTTGGTGTGCGCCGGCTTGGTTCTCCCTCAGCGCGTCGTGCGTGCTTGGTTCTCGCTACGCACGGTATGCAGCTTACCCGATCGCGTAGTCGGTCTTTCGCCCTTGAGGCGAACCCCCGCCCTCTGCCCTGCTCCGCAGGGGGTCGATTCCTCCCCGGCCTGAAAGCCCGGGCATCCTCGAAGGAGATCCGGTGAAACGAAACAACGAGAGCGACGAGACCGGACAGGGGCGGCGCAGGCCGCCCGCCGGGAACCGGGGTCTGCTGGTCGCCGGGCTCGGTGCGGCGCTGGCGGCCGTACTCAGCCTCGGGCTGTTGAGCGCGGTCTCCGGTTCCACGCCGGCCGGCTCGGAGCAGGCCACGGGCGCGGCTCAGGCGCCCGTGGCCGCCGCCGAGGCACAGCCCGCCGCTGCCGCCAAGGCCGACCACCAGGTCGACATCATGGGCAACAAGTTCGGCGACGGGAAGCAGCTCGTCGTCGAGGTCGGCCAGACCGTCCAGTGGACCAACCACGACAGCGTGCCGCACACGGTCACCACCACCAAGGCCCCGGTGAAGTTCGACTCGGGGACGCTGGAGCAGGGTGACTCCTGGTCGTACACCTTCACCAAGGCGGGGACGTACGAGTACTACTGCGCGGTGCACCCGGACATGGTGGCATCGGTGAAGGTCGTCGAGGCCTCCGGCGGCGGTGGCGGCGGATCGACGCCCGCCCCCACGCCCACATCCACGCCCACTCCTACGGCCCCGCCGACGACCGGCCCCACGCCCACTCCCCCCTCGTCACCGGCCCCCACGCCGACTCCCACGGGCGGTACCGGCGGTGGCGGCTCCGGTGACGACGAGCAGTGCACCAGCGTCCAGAACGTGCTGCTGCCGATCCTCCAGCACCTCTACGTGGCACACCTGGAGCGGTCCCCGGGCGAGCAAGTGCAGGACGCACTCGCGCTCGACTCGTACATCAAGATGCACACGGTGTGGGTCGAGAGCATCCTCAAGCCCGCCGTCGAAGGCGGCGGCACGGTGCTCGACGACACCCTCAGCGCGCTGCTGAACCACGTCAACAAGGCACATCTGGAGGAATCGCTCGGACAGCAGGTCACGGACCTGCTCAACCCCGACAGCTACGTGAAGATGCACACCGTCTGGGCCGGGCAGATGCTCACGCCCACCACGGACTTCCTCACGAACAACTGCTGACGGGACAGAGGTGGACGCCGCTCCGGCCGGGGCTCAGCCGGCCGGAGCGGCGCCCGCTCCATTCTCCACACCATCGCCATGCTTCGGGAACCGCTTTCCAAGGAGACCGGGATGACGACCGTCACCCTGCCCACCGTCCCTTCCCCGCCCCAGTCGCGCGACGGCGCCGGCCGCCGGCTGCCACTGCCCGGCCGGTACACCGTGGCCCCCGGCCGCTCACTCACCGAACTCACCGCCTGGTACGGACCGCTGCCGGTCCTGCGCCGTCGCGTCACGCTCGGGGAGGCGGCCCTCACCGTGCCGGAGGACGCCGAACGCCCTTCGTTGCGCTACGAATTCGACGACCGCCGGTTCTCCGCCGTGCTCACCTCGGAGCAGCTCGACGAGGTCCACGGCGGCCGTCTCCAGCTCACCGGCGACCTCGACCTGAACGGCTTGGCCTTCCCCGTTCTGCTGCGGCTGCGGGTGGTCGAGCGGGCCGACGACCGGCTGCTGGTCGTGGGGCACGCCCGGCTGCCGTACCGGCTGCTGCGCCGCGCCACCGGGTTCCGGCTGCCGTGGCACCGGCCGGCCACCCGGTTGCGGCTGCTGGTCGCGGCGGAGTTCGCGTGAGGGCGGCCCGGCGGACGGCCCGGTGCGCCGCCGTGTCCGCCGTCCTGACGCTCCTCGCCCTGCCGTTGCTGCCGGCCGGGCAGGCGTCGGCGGCCTCGTACAGCGTGACGATGAAGGGGTACGCCTTCTCACCCGCGAGCCTGAGCGTCCCGGCTGGGTCCACGGTGACGTGGACCAACCAGGACACGGCACCGCACGACGTGAAGACCACCTCGGGCCCGGTCTCGATCCACTCCCCGATGCTCGACAAGGGGCAGAGCTGGAGCTTCACGTTCACCACGGCCGGGTCGTACGGCTACGTCTGCACCGTCCACCCGAACATGACGGCCGGGATCACGGTCCGCGCGGCGGCACCGGCGACGACGGCGGCACCGACTGCGCACGAGCACCACACCGGCTCCTCCTCGGGACACCGGGCGCCCGCGCCGAGCCGCACCACGCCGAGCAGCGGGCCGCCGGCGACGCGCATGCCGTCCTCGTCACCGTCCGCCGCCGTGTCCACCGCCTCCCCGGCGGCCGCGGGCCAGTCACCGCAGGCGTCCCCGTCGTCCCCGGCCGCACAGGTCGCGCAGCAGCAGACCCAGACGACCGCCTCTGCCACCCGCCCCCTCGACCCCCTGCTCGTGCTGACCGGCATCGTCGCCGGTGTCGCGGTGCTGTGCCTGCTCCTGGTCGGCTCCCGGGCGTCCGCTCCCCAGGCACCCAGGACACCCCGGGAGGAGGCGTAGGTTCGCCGTTCGCGCAGGTCAGCCCTTCGCCCGGTATCGGCGCATCTTCGCCCGCGCCCCGCACACCTGCATCGAGCACCAGCGGCCCCGGCCGGCCGGGCTGCGGTCGTAGTACGCCCAGAGGCAGTCGGCGGCCTCGCAGGCCTTGAGCCGGGTCCAGGTGCCGGCGACCAGGGCCTCGGCGACGGCGGCGGCGATACGGGAGAGCAGGGGACCCTCGTCTGCCGGGGCGAGGGTCGCCGAGCCGTCCCGCCGGTCGACCGCCACCAGCAGCGGCGCCCCGGCCAGCAGTTCGCCCAGCGGGGTCACCTCGCGGTGCGGCGCGTGGCCCGCGTGGGCGAGCAGGACCGCGCGCAGGGACTCACGCAGCGCGCGGGCGTCCGCGACCTCGTCCGGCGTGATCCCCAAGCGGGCCCGGCCCTCCGCCGTGTCCAGCGAGTCGGCACCCGACTCGATGTCCAGCGTGTTCACCAGGGCCTCGACCAGGGCCAGGCCGCCGGGCGCGGGCGATCTCTCCGTCATGGCTGGACCGTACCTCTCGCTTTTCCCTTGCGAGGTTACCGTCAATGGGGGAGCATGCAGTAACGGTTACCGGTTACCTGACTCTGAAGGTAACAGCGACTTCGAGGAGGAAGTCATGGCTCTCGCCAAGCTGGGTGTCGTCGTCCTGGACTGTCCCGACCCGCACGCACTCGCCGCCTTCTACGCCGAGGTGCTCGGCGGCACGCCGGAGGTCGCGACCGACGGGGAGGACGAGTGGGTCGACCTGAAGGTGCCGGGCGGCACACCGCTGGCCTTCCAGGCCGCCCCCGGGTTCGTACCCCCGAAGTGGCCGTCGCCCGACGGCTCGCAGCAGTTCCACCTCGACCTGGACGTGGAGGACCTGGACGCGGCCGAGAAGGGCGTGCTGGCACTCGGCGCGAAGCCCCTGGACACCGAGGACCGGACGCGGACCTTCCGGGTTTACGCCGACCCGGCCGGGCACCCGTTCTGCCTCTGCGCCTGCTGACGCCGGGAGGCCTCATGTCCGCTGTGGCACATTTCCGTTCCGTGGTCGTCGACTGCCCCGACCCGCGCGAGCTGGCCCGCTTCTACGCGCGGGTCGGCGGCGGCACCCCCGAGGACGACGACCCCGACTGGGTGGTGCTGCGCCTCCCCGGCGGGCCCCGGCTCGCCTTCCAGCGCTCGCCCGGGTACACCCCGCCGGAGTGGCCCCGGTCCGACCGCAACGCCCAGCAGTTGCATCTGGACTTCGACGGTGGTGCGACCTGGGAGGAGATCGACGCGGCCGAGGAGCGGGTGCTGGCGCTGGGAGCGCGGGTGCTCGACAAGGAGGACTACGAGAAGAAGGACTTCCGGGTCTACGCGGACCCGGTGGGGCACCCGTTCTGCCTCTGCCGGATCGCGCACGACTGATCCGGCCGGGGCGGCAGAACGGCAGAACAGCGGGGGCGGGAGGGCCGGACGGTTATGCGTCCAGCTCCGAGATCGTCGCCGTCGACGGTGCGCGACGCTGCTGGGCGGCGCGTGCGGTGAAGTCGGCCCCGCGCAGGACGCGCTGGACGTTGCCCCAGGTCAGGAGGGCCACATCGCTCTCCTCCCAGCCGCGCCGCAGCAGCTCCGCGATCAGCCGCGGATAGCAGGAGACGTCGCCGAGTTCCTGCGGATGGGCCGAGCCGGAGTCGTAGGTGCCGGACAGTCCGACGCACTGCGCTCCGGCCACGGCACGGATGTGGTCGAGGTGGTCGGCGACGTCACGGACGGTCGGGCCGGTCTGCTCGGCCGTCAGCGGCACCAGGCACAGCCCCTTGGCGGCGCCCAGCTCCGCCAGCAGGTCGTCGGGGAGGTTGACCGGGTGGGGGCGGACCGCGCGGGCCGCGGAGCGGCTGAACAGCACGGGTGCCCGGGAGAGGCTCAGCACGCGGCGGACGGTCTGCTCGGGGGCGCCGGAGAGGTCCGCGATGACACCGAGCCGGTTCATCTCGCGCACGACCTCCTCGCCGAACCGGGTCAGCCCCGCGTCGCTCGCCCAGGACACACCGGTCAGCGTCAGGGCCCGCAGGCCGAGGAGATGCAGCTGGCGCAGGGTGCCCAGCGAGTCGCCCACGGCCGAGGCGCCGGCGGGGCCGAGGAGTACGGCGACGCGGCCGCAGTTGCGGGCGTCGGCGACCTGCCCGGCGGTACAGGCGGGCCGCAGGCCCTCGTCGCAGGTGCGGACGATGCTCTTCGCCAGGTCGAGCTGCTCCAGGGTGGCGCCGACGGCCCGGTCACCGTCGAGGCCCTCGGGCAGATGCAGCGACCAGAACAGCGCCCCCACATGGCCGCGGCGCAGCCGGGGCACGTCCGTGCCGACGGTGCTCTCGCCGTCCTCGAGGTCGTAGTAGGACAGGCGCTTGAGCGCCCAGGGCAGTCCGTTGTACCCGTCGGCGACGGGGTGGGCGGCGAGGACGGCATGGGCCCGGGTCAGGGGCGCGTCGTCCGGATCGGAGACGGGCTCGTAGGGCTCCGCCGCGACGACACCCTCGTCGGGGTACTGCTCGGTCAGGTCGTCGAACTCTCCGGCTGCGGCGGCCGGGCGCAGGTCGTGCTGGAGATCTGCCATGGCGGCTCCGTACGGTGCTCGTGACGTACGGTCACCGTCGCACGGAGCGAGGGGCCGTTCCTGGTGAGCGGGGCGTTCGGAGTACGGCCGCGGCCTCGGACGGGCGGGCTCTCAGGGCAGCCGGGCCGCGTCGATCACCTCGTCCAGGGTGTCCCGGGAGCGGGCCAGGTCGGCGATCATCCGGTCGATGCGGGCGCGCTCGGCGGTGAGGTTGGCGACCAGGCTGGGGGTGGCGCGGGCCGAGGGGCCGCCATCCGCGTCCCGCATGCACGGCAGCAGCTGGACGATCTTCTCGCTGCACAGTCCCGCCGCGAACAGCTCCTGGATCCGGATGACCCGGTCCACGGCCGCCTCCGGGTATTCCCGGTGTCCCCCGGGCGTCCGCTCGGCGGCGAGCATGCCCTGCTTCTCGTAGTAGCGCAGCGACCGCTCGCTGACGTTGGTACGCCGGGCCAGTTCACCGATCCGCACGTCCACTCCCGCACTTGATTCTGACATGAGTGTCAGGTTCTAGCGTAAGGGCATGACGCAGCACACGACAGCACTCTTCGAACCGGCTCGTCTCCCCGGGCTGGACCTGCCCAACCGTCTGGTGATGGCGCCCCTGACCCGCAACAGGGCCAAGGCCGACGGCACCCCGACCCCGCTCATGGCCACGTACTACGCCCAGCGTGCCTCGGCCGGGCTGATCATCGCCGAGGCCTCGACACCGAACCCGGTCGGGCAGACGTATCCGAACATCACCGCCGTCCACAGCCCGGCGCACGTGGCCGGCTGGCGGCAGGTCACGGACGCCGTACGGGACGCGGGCGGGCGGATGTTCCTGCAGCTCCAGCACGGCGGCCGGGTCGGCCACCCGGCGACCAGCGGGCTGACGCCCGTCGCGCCCTCGCCCGTCGCGCTCCCCGAGACGATCTTCACGCCGGAGGGCCACCGGCCGGCCGTGGTGCCCAGGGAGATGACCGCCGAGGACATCCGCACCACCGTCGCCGACTTCGCGAAGGCCGCCCGGAACGCGATCGACGCCGGGTTCGAGGGGGTGGAGGTGCACTCCGCCAACGGCCACCTCCTGCACCAGTTCCTGGCCGCGAACACCAACCTGCGCACCGACGGCTACGGCGGACCGGTCACCGCCCGGATCCGGTTCACGGCCGAGGTGACCGAGGCCGTGGCCGCCGAGATCGGCGCCGGGCGCGTGGGACTCAGGGTCTCCCCCGGCAACACCGTCAACGGCATCGCGGAGGGCGAGACCGAGCAGCTCTACCCGGCGCTCGCCGAGCGGCTCGGCGGACTGGGGCTCGCCTATCTGCACCTCGGGTACGCCGACCCCGAGACCCCGGTGTACCGGAAGGTGCGCGCCGCATGGCCCGGGGTGATCATCGCCAACCCGGTGCTGAAGGAGATCACCACCGAGGGTGTCCGCCGGGCGTCGGAGGCGCTGCTGGCGGCCGGGGCGGACCTGATCGCCCTCGGCCGGCCCTTCCTCGCCAATCCCGACCTGGTGACACGGCTGCGGCTCGGGGCGTCCCTGAACGAGGTGCGCGACCGCTACTTCATGTACGTGGGCGGGGCGGCCGGCTACACCGACTACCCCGCCCTCGACGCTCAGCCGTCGAGCGACTCGATCGTGGCGTTGGACGCCGGCCGGGTCGCCTGAAGGCCACGGGCCACGTCCTCGGCCGCGCCCAGCACCCGTACCGCGTTCTTCCAGGTCAGCTTGGCCAGGTCGGCCTTCGACCAACCCCGGTCGAGCAGTTCCGCGAGGAGGTTCGGGTAGCCGGAGACGTCGTCCAGGCCGTCGGGGGTGAAGGCCGTGCCGTCGTAGTCGCCGCCGATGCCGAGGTGGTCGATGCCGGCGACCTCGCGCATGTGGTCCAGGTGGTCGGCGACCGTCGCCACCGTCGCGACCGGGCGCGGCCGGCGCTCCTCGAAGGCGCGGTGGACCTTCATGGCCTCCGCGGTGGTGTCGAGGTGGTGGAAGCCGTGGGCGCGCATGTTCTCGTCGGCCGCGGCCGTCCAGTCCACGGCCGCCTGGAGCACGAACTTCGGCACGAACGTCACCATCGCGACACCGCCGTTGGCGGGCAGCCGCTCCAGGACGTCGTCCGGGATGTTGCGCGGGTGGTCGCAGACGGCCCGCGCGGAGGAGTGCGAGAAGACCACCGGGGCGGTGCTCGTGTCGAGCGCGTCCCGCATGGTCGTCGCCGCCACGTGGGAGAGGTCGACGAGCATGCCGACGCGGTTCATCTCCCGCACGACCTCCCGGCCGAACGCGGTGAGGCCGCCGGCCCGCGGTGCGTCGGTCGCGGAGTCCGCCCAGTCCACGTTGTCGTTGTGGGTGAGGGTCAGGTACCGCACGCCGAGGCCGTACAGACCGCGCAGGGTGCCCAGGGAGTTGGCGATGGAGTGGCCGCCCTCCGCCCCCATGAGGGAGGCGATACGGCCCTCCCCGCGCGCGGCCTCCATGTCGGCGGCCGTCAGCGCGGGCCGGAGGTCTTCCGGGTGCCGGGCCAGCAACTGCCGTACGCAGTCGATCTGTTCGAGGGTGGCCGCGACCGGGTCCGGCGAGTCCGTGCGGACGTACACCGACCAGTACTGCGCACCGACCCCGCCCTGGCGCAGCCGCGGGATGTCGGTGTGCAGGTGGGCGCTCTGGTCGGCGGCGACATCGCGGGTGTCGAGGTCGTAGCGGACCTGTTCGCGCAGCGCCCAGGGCAGGTCGTTGTGGCCGTCGGCGACCGGGAACTCGCGCAGGAGCTCCCGGGCTGACTCCAGGGAGGTCATCGCCGTCACTTCCCCGCGCCGAAGCCGAACCCGCCCGAGCCCTCGACCTTGGAGCGCAGGCGCTTGCCCTTCTCGGTGGCCTGGTCGTTCAGCTCCTGCTGGAAGTCGCGCATCCGGCCGCGCAGTTCCTCGTCGTGCGCGGCGAGGATGCGGGCGGCCAGCAGACCGGCGTTGCGGGCACCGGCGACGGAGACCGTCGCGACCGGGACACCGGCCGGCATCTGCACGATCGACAGCAGGCTGTCCATGCCGTCGAGGTACTTCAGCGGCACGGGCACGCCGATGACCGGCAGCGGGGTGACCGAGGCGAGCATGCCGGGCAGATGGGCGGCGCCGCCGGCCCCGGCGATGATCACCTTGAGCCCGCGGCCGTCGGCCTGCTCGCCGTACGCGACCATCTCGCGCGGCATGCGGTGGGCCGACACGACGTCCACCTCGTAGGGGATCTCGAACTCGTCGAGGGCCTTCGCGGCGGCCTCCATGACGGGCCAGTCGGAGTCCGACCCCATGACGATGCCAACAACAGGGCTCATTCGGTGATGGTGCCTCTCAGGTAGCCGGCTGCGTGACGGGCGCGCTCCAGCACGTCGTCCAGGTCGTCGCCGTAGGTGTTGACGTGTCCGACCTTGCGGCCGGGCTTCACGTCCTTGCCGTACATGTGGATCTTCAGCTGGGGGTCGCGGGCCATGCAGTGCAGGTACGCGGAGTACATGTCCGGGTAGTCGCCGCCGAGGACGTTGACCATGACCGTCCACTCGGCGCGCGGGCGGGGGTCGCCGAGGGGCAGGTCCAGGACCGCCCGGACGTGGTTGGCGAACTGGCTGGTGACCGCGCCGTCCATCGACCAGTGGCCGGAGTTGTGCGGGCGCATCGCCAGCTCGTTGACGAGGATGCGACCGTCTCGGGTCTGGAACAGCTCGACGGCGAGGTGCCCGACGACGTCGAGCTCCTTGGCGATGTTCAGGGCCATCTCCGAGGCCCGGACCGCGAGGCCCTCGTCGAGGTCGGGGGCCGGGGCGATGACCGTGTCGCAGACGCCGTTCACCTGGCGGGACTCCACGACCGGGTAGGCGACGGCCTGGCCGTGCGGGGAGCGTACGACGTTGGCGGCGAGCTCGCGCAGGAAGTCGACCTTCTCCTCGGCGAGCACGGGGACACCGGCCTTGAACGGGTCGGCGGCCTCCTCGACGGAGTCGACGACCCACACGCCCTTGCCGTCGTAGCCGCCGCGGACGGTCTTGAGGACGACGGGGAATCCCTCGCCCTCGGCGGCGAAGGCCGCCACGTCCTGCGGATCGGAGACGATCCTGTGCCTGGGGCAGGGCACGCCGATCGCGTCGAGCTTCGCGCGCATCACGCCCTTGTCCTGGGCGTGGACGAGCGCCTCGGGTCCGGGGCGCACGGGGATGCCGTCCGCCTCCAGGGCTCTGAGGTGCTCGGTGGGTACATGTTCGTGATCGAAGGTGATCACATCGCACCCGCGGGCGAACTCGCGCAGCGTGTCGAGGTCGCGATAGTCGCCGATGACGACATCGCTCACGACCTGCGCAGCCGAGTCCTGCGGGGTGTCACTGAGAAGCTTGAACCTGATGCCCAGCGGGATGCCCGCCTCGTGTGTCATACGAGCGAGCTGGCCACCGCCGACCATGCCGACTACCGGAAACGTCACTCCCTCAGGGTATCGGCCGCGCCAAGGTGGCCGGTTTCCTGCCCCTCCCCGGCCCGGCCCGGACCATCTCCGGCCGTCCACCGGTGTCCGCAGGAAGATCGCGCGGGAGGGTGGTTAGCATGGCTGGGTTGACGCCAACTGAGGGACGGGGGCCTGGACGGCCATGGGACATGGTGCCTCGCGGCTCAGACGACTCGTTCGCGAAGTCGCCAAATTCGGCGCGGTGGGCGGAGCCGGGGTGCTGGTCAACCTCCTCGTGTTCAACCTGGTGCGGCATGTCACCGACCTCCAGGTGGTGCGCGCGAGCGTCATCGCGACCGTCGTCGCGATCGTCTTCAACTACGTCGGCTTCCGCTACTTCACGTACCGCGACCGCGACAAGAGCCGCCGCACGCGGGAGATGACCCTGTTCCTGCTGTTCAGCGCGGTGGGCCTGGTCATCGAGAACGGCGTGCTGTACGCGGCGACCTACGGCTTCGACTGGAACACCCCGGTCCAGAACAACATCTTCAAGTTCGTCGGCATCGGCATCGCCACGCTCTTCCGCTTCTGGTCGTACCGCACCTGGGTCTTCCGCGCGCTCCCGGCCCGGACGACGGCGCCGGACAGCGGATCGACGGTTGAGCAGGAACGGAACAAGCAGCGGGTGCCGTAGCCGCACGAGCCTGCGAAGGGGGTCGGACAGGCCCTAGCGAACCATCGGCTCGTCCTCGTCCGTCGTCGACGTCTGGGCGGCGGTGCGGGACAGGAACAGGCCGAACACCGGGGGCTTGGTCTGGAGCATTTCCAGGCGGCCGCCGTCCGCTTCCGCCAGGTCGCGGGCGACGGCCAGGCCGATGCCCGTGGAGTTCCGGCCGCTGATCGCCCGCTCGAAGATGCGTGCGCCCAGGTCGGCGGGGACGCCGGGGCCCTCGTCCGTGACCTCGATGACCGCCTGGTTGCCGGTGACGCGGGTACGCAGGGCCACCGTGCCGCCCCCGTGCATCAGCGAGTTCTCGATCAGCGCGGCCAGCACCTGCGCGACCGCGCCGGGCGTACCGACCGCCTCGAGGTGCCGCTTGCCGGAGCTGACGATCGCCCGGCCCGCGCTGCGGTACGCGGGCCGCCACTCGGCGAGCTGCTGCTGGATGACCTCGTCGAGGTCGAAGGTGACGGCGGAGCCGGTGCGCGGATCGCGGGAGTTGGTCAGCAGCCGCTCGACGACGTCCGTCAGCCGCTCGACCTGCGTGAGCGCGATCGTCGCCTCGTCCTTCACCGTGTCCGGGTCGTCGGTGAGGGTGATCTCCTCCAGCCGCATGGACAGGGCCGTGAGCGGTGTCCGCAGCTGGTGGGAGGCGTCCGCGGCCAGGCGGCGTTCGGCGGTGAGCATGCGCGCGATGCGCTCGGCGGAGCCGTCCAGCACGTCCGCCACCCGGTCCAGCTCGGGCACGCCGTACCGCTTGTGCCGCGGGCGGGGATCGCCCGAGCCGAGCCGCTCGGCCGTCTCCGCGAGGTCGGTCAGCGGCGACGCCAGCCGGTTCGCCTGGCGGACCGCCAGCAGCACCGCGGCCACCACCGCCAGCAGCGCGACCAGCGCGATGATCAGCAGCGTGCGGCCGACCTCGCGGGTCACCGAGGAGCGCGGCTCCTCGACGGTGACCGTCTCGCCCTCCTCGCCGGGCGCGGTCGCGCTGATGACGTCACCGGTCGGCTTGGTGCCGACCTCGATGGGCGCTTCCCCGGGGAGCCGGATCACCGCGTAGTAACGGTTCTGTGTGACCTGCTCGCGCAGCACCTCGGCGTCGACCTGCTGCTCGCCGAAGAGCCGGCTGTCGACGATGCTGGCGAGGCGGACCGCCTCGGACTCCACCCGTTCCTGGGCGCTGTTGCTGATCGTCCGGGTCTCGACGATGACGAGCGAGACACCGAAGACGGCGATCACGACCAGCACCACGGCGAGCGTGGACTGGATCAGTCGGCGGCGCATGTCCTGTTACCCGTGCCTGCCTGCCCCGTGGCTCAGCTCTTCTCGAAACGGAAGCCCACACCGCGCACGGTGGCGATGTAGCGGGGGTTGGCCGCGTCGTCGCCGAGCTTCTTGCGCAGCCAGGAGATGTGCATGTCGAGGGTCTTGGTCGACGACCACCAGGTCGTGTCCCAGACCTCGCGCATCAGCTGGTCGCGGGTGACGACCCGGCCCGCGTCGCGCACCAGCACCCGCAGCAGGTCGAACTCCTTGGCGGTGAGCTGGAGCTCCTCCTCGCCCATCCAGGCGCGGTGCGACTCGACGTCGATGCGCACGCCGTGCGTGGCGGGCGGCTGCTGCGGTTCGGCGGCACCGCGCCGCAGCAGGGCCCGGACGCGGGCGAGCAGCTCGGCGAGCCGGAAGGGCTTGGTGACGTAGTCGTCGGCGCCCGCGTCGAGGCCGACGACGGTGTCCACCTCGTCGGCGCGCGCGGTCAGGATGAGAATCGGAATGGTGTGGCCCTCGCCACGCAGGCGCCGGGCCACCTCGAGACCGTCCATGCCGGGCAGACCCAGGTCGAGCACGACCAGGTCGACGCTGCCCTGCAGTCCTGCGTCGAGAGCGGTGGGGCCGTCCTCACGCACCTCGACCTCGTAGCCCTCCCGGCGCAGAGCGCGGGCCAGCGGCTCCGAGATGGACGCGTCGTCCTCGGCGAGCAGTACACGGGTCATGAGGTGATGGTAGACCTGCGAGGCTGTGAGCTGGGGTGTGACCGGAAGCGTTGATTCTTACCGTTGGCATACCCACTTCTTACGTTCCCGGGGAACGCGGACGAACCTCTGTCTATGGGGTGCGATCCTGGTAAGGACCTTGGAAACAGGGCTCACGGTTCCCCTGGAGCCTGTGATCCTCCTCTCAAGTCCTTCCATATGCCGCCGTGTCCTGCCGTATGGTGAATCAACGTCTGTAGCCCTAGGCGACCTTCTGAGGCGCTCTGCCTCGAAGGTTTCTTTTGTGTGGCCGGGCCTCCTCGTGCGGGGACGCGCGAGAGGCGTGGATCCCGGTGGCGACCGCCCACCGCTCCGTGCCCCGGAGCGGACCCCCGTAGGCGTCGGGCGGACGGCCGTACGCACCGGTGCCGGCAGCCCCCACCGGGCGCACCACCGCTGTCGCGGGGCGCGTCCCGACCAGCAAGGAACGACCATGGCGTCCAGCCTGACGAAGGACTCGGCCCCCCCGAGCACCCCCGGCTCCGAGAAGACCTTCTTCGGCCACCCCCGCGGGCTGGCCACTCTCTTCATGACCGAGATGTGGGAAAGGTTCTCCTACTACGGCATGAGGGCCCTGCTCCCGCTGTACCTGGTGGCCCCGGGTGGCCTGCACCTGCCCGCGGGCACGGCGACGGCGATCTACGCCGTGTACCTGTCGCTGGTGTACCTGCTCACCCTGCCCGGCGGCTGGTTCGCCGACCGCGTGCTCGGTCCCCGCAAGACGGTCGCCGTCGCGGGCCTGGTCATCATGCTCGGCCACCTGTGCCTCGCGCTGCCCGCCGCCGCGAGCTTCTACGCCGGCCTGGGCCTCGTCGCCATCGGTTCCGGTCTGCTGAAGGCCAACATCTCCACGATGGTCGGCCACCTCTACGACGGCCCGGAGGACCCGCGCCGGGACGGTGGCTTCACGGTCTTCTACATCGGCATCAACCTCGGTGCCTTCATCGCTCCGCTGGTGATCGGCACCGTCGGTGAGAACATCGACTGGCATCTGGGCTTCGCCCTGGCCGCACTCGGCATGGCACTGGGCCTCGTACAGTTCCTGCTCGGCGGACGCCACCTGAGCGCGCGGAGCCGTGAGGTCCCGACCCCGCTGTCGCCCGCCGAGAAGGCGTCCACCCTGCGCAAGGGCCTGATCTGGCTGGCCATCGCCGTGGTCTTCTACGGCCTCGTCGGCGGCACCGGCCACTTCACCCTGAACTGGGCGCTGATCCCGCTCACGCTCCTCGGGCTGATCGTGCCGATCCTGGTCATCTCCCGCATCATGCGGGACAAGGACCTGGACACCGCCGAGCGGTCGAAGGTGTCGGCGTACATCTGGTTCTTCGTCGCCGCCGCCGTCTTCTGGATGATCTACGACCAGGGTGGCTCGACCCTGTCGCTCTTCGCCGAGAAGAGCGCCGACAACAGCATCCTCGGCTGGGAGTTCCCGGTCTCCTGGTACCAGTCGGTCAACCCGGTCATGATCATGGCTCTGGCGCCCGTCTTCGCCTGGCTGTGGCTGTGGCTGAACCGGCGCGGCAAGGAGCCGAGCACCATCGTGAAGTTCGCCTCCGGTCTGGTGCTGGTGGGTGTGTCCTTCTTCGTCTTCCTCGCCCCGCTGTCGATCGCGGAGGGCGGTCACAAGGCCGCGGCGATGTGGCTGGTCGCGATCTACTTCGCGCAGACCGTCGGTGAGCTGACGCTGTCGCCGGTGGGTCTGTCCGTGACGACGAAGATGGCGCCGGCGAAGTACGCCTCCCAGATGATGGGCGTCTGGTTCCTCGCGGTCACCGCGGGCGACTCCGTCACCGCGCTGCTGTCCAACCCGGCCCTCGGCGGGATCAACCTCGACCGGATGGGCTTCGTGGCGCTGGAGGCGGCGCTCGCCGTGGTCGCCGGTTTCGCGGTCTACATGTTCCGCAAGAAGGTCAAGGGGCTCATGGGCGACGTCCGCTGACCCGCCCCGCCGGGCCATGACGAAGGGCCGCCGCACCCCGCGGGTGCGGCGGCCCTTTCGCGTGCGCGAGGGCGTCCGCGCTCGTCAGGCCTTCGTCGTCGGGTCTTTCCCGGGTGACGCCGAGGACCGGTCCAGGTCGTCCGGACCGGCGTCGGGGGTGACCCAGGGCAGGGGGGCCGGTGCCGTGGCAGGGGTGTGCGGGCCTGTGTCCGTCCCGGCCCTCCTTTTCGTCATCCGCGGCAGAGCGGGCAGCCCCGTACGACGGGCCGGGCGGGCCGCGTGGCCGGGATGGCGAGGCCGTACGTGGTCCACCACGGCCAGTCCGCCGCGGAACAAGGCCGCCGGTACGACCAGGAGGACCAGGACCCAGAACAGGGTCACGCCCCAGGGGCGGCCCACGCCCCAGGGGTGTTCGGCGAGGACCTTGCCGCCGTACTTCAGGGACACCGTGTAGTCGCCGTGCGCCCCGGCCGCGAGCTCCACGGGCAGCTCGATACGGGCCTCGCCGCCGGGCCGGATCGTGCCGCGCCACCGCTGGTCCTGCCACTGCGGGGCGAACACGCCGTGCGCGGTGCCGACCTGGAAGACGGGGTTCTTCACGGGGGACGTGCCGACGTTGCCGACGGTGACCTCGAGGGTCCGGGCGGGCGGGGAGCCGAACCAGGTCAGCAGTCCGTCGGAGCCGCGCAGCCGGGTGTCCGCGAGCAGGGAGAGCCGCCCGCCGGACCGTTCCGCGGGCAGCGGCTCGACCGTGTGCCCGGCGACCTGGAGGGCCGCGTCGGCCTCGGCACCGGCCCCGGTCACCGTCTCCACGTGCACCACGCAGGGGCACGGCACCGGTGGCTCGACGACGGGCAGTGCGCGGCGGAAGCGTCCTTCGGCGTCGGTGGTGACGGCCCGGCCGTCGGCGTTGGCGCAGGAGTTGGTGCCGCCGGTCACGCCCCGGTCCGGCTCGGCCTGTCCGCAGACCAGCAGCGTCAGCAGGGCACGCGCCCGCCAACCGCTCCCGGTGACGGTGACCGAACCACCCGCCCCGGCCTGCGTACTGGACAACTCGACACGGGGCCCGTCCACCGCCCCGACGGGCCCGGCCCCCGCCAGAACCAGCAGAAACACCAGCAGAACCGACAGCGACAGGTACGGAAGACGTGCGACGCACGACATCGGCGGCTCCAGCGGTCGTCCGGACGGACACACACCCTCGACGGCCCGAGCAGCCGACTGCACCAGACGACCGGGGCGGGCGTACGGCGTCGGCTCCGGCGGGCGTTCGGGCGGGCACACACCATCGGCGGCCCGAGCAACCGGCTCCAGCGGGCGTACGGGGCCTGCGCGCACCGGCTCCAGCAGACGCCCGGACATCCGCACGGCATCCACGACCCGAGCCGTCAGCTCCACCAGACGACCGGGGCAGACAGCCGGCGTCGCCTCCAACAGACCCCCGGACGGGCCCACGGCACCGGCAGCCCGAGCAGCCGACTGCACCAGACGACCGGGGCGGGCGTACGGCGTCGGCTCCGGCGGGCGTTCGGGCGGGCACACACCATCGGCGGCCCGAGCAACCGGCTCCAGCGGGCGTTCGGGTGGGCGCACGGACCCACGCTCAGCGGCACACGGCCGCGCCCGCGTCAACGGCCGCAGCCGGCCGGGCCGCCGGTGGGCGGCATCGGGTTCGGCAGGCGCGCCGGGCGGGCGGGCGGCGTCGGCTCCAGCGGTCGTCCGGAGCATGCTCAGTGGCGGGCGCGTGTGCTCTGATGACGTCGTGTCAGCCACAGGGCACCCGCCGCGCCGGCGAGCAGGACTGTCCCGCCGAGGGTGCCGAGGGCTATGGCCGAGTCCTCGGGCCCGGTCTGCGGAAGCCCGGCGCCGGTGTCAGAGCCGGACCCGGAGCCGCCGCCCTGGGCGGAGCCGGTGCCGCCGCCGCTCGCCGCCTTGACGTCGAGGGTCAGGGACGGGCCCGGGTCGTTCGTCGGGGTGCATGTGGTCGTCGTACCGAGCGCCTTGATGGTGAGCACGCCGGCCGTGAAGGTGACCTCGCCGCTCTTCTTCGGCAGGTACGTCCCGCTCAGGTCGTTGATCTTGATCGGGGTGTTGGCCGGAAGGGCGGCGTCGTTGGCGGGGCCGGTCACCGTCAGGGTGCCGTTGTCGGCGCCGCCCAGGGCGATCGTGGCGCTCGGGGTCATCGCGCCCTTGCCCAGTTCGACCGGGCTGGAGGAGACGCCCTTCTGCCAGGACATGGTGATCTTGTAGCCGTCGCCGTCCTCGACGCCCTTGATGTCGATGGGCGAGACGGCGCTCTTGTCGCCGATCGGCGTCTTGCACTGGTAGTTGACGTCGACGACCTCGGCCCGGGCCACGGGGGCGGCCATCAACACCGCCGAGCCGGCCAGGGCCGCGGCGGACGCGAGCGCGGCGGTTCGATTCCGGTACGACACGGTGCCACTCCCCTTCCTGTTTCCTGACGGCGCATCAGATCGGGCCGTCAAGGTACGCCCGGGGCCTTGAGGAAGGAAGACACAGTGCACCCCGGATCTGTGGCGATCCGGAGCGCGGTGAGTGACGTATGAGGGGAGGTGCGGCGGAGAATCCGTGGGTGGGGGGACCCGGTCAGGCAGGTGCGCCCAGTTCCGCCCACACCGTCTTGCCGGCGACTCCCGGCGTGCGCACGACACCCCAGTCCAGGCACAGCCGCTGGACGATGAACATGCCGTGGCCGCCCGGACGCCCCGCCCGGTGCGGATTACGGGGCGCCGGCTGCCCGGTGCCCCGGTCGGCGACCTCGAGTCGGATCACCTTGTTGTCGCAGGTGATCCACAACTGGTCCGGCCCCTCGGCGTGCAGACAGGCGTTGGTGACCAGCTCGGAGACGACGAGCAGCACATCCTCGGCGGCGGCCCGCTGGTCGGCGGAGGCGGCCGGCAGCCAGCCCCACGCGTACAGCGCCTGACGGGTGAAGTCGCGGGCGAGCGGGACGACGCCGCTCTCCCCGCCGAAGCTCAGCCGGCGCACCTGCCGGCCCCCCGGCGGCGCCGCGGCTCCGGACGGCGCGCCCACGCCCTCGCCGGACGCAGTGGCCGCCGGTACGCCACCCTCGGACGCCCCGGAAGCGCCGCTGGGCTCCGGCCCGCGGTCGCCCGGCGGGTAAGGCCGGGTGGTGCTCATCAGCGCTTCACCTCACCGATTCACCAGTTCACGATTCAAAAGATTCTGTACACAGTCAGTCACGCAGTGCGCGGCATATCGATTTCGCGGCACCCCCGCCACCCCGGCAGCCAACAGGTTCAGGATGTCTCCTGCCCTGGCGGCCCGTCGGAACACCCCCGGATTCGGCACGAAAGGCGTGACGGAGATAGGACGTCGGTCACAGAGGGAAGGCCGAGGCTCGGCGCGCCGACGCACCACCGCTCAGCTCGACTCGTCGGCCAGGGCCGCCTCGAGCGTGTCGTGGACGGTGAAGACCGCGTCCGCGCCCGTGATCTCGAATACACGCGCCACCACCGGCTGCATCCCGGCGAGGGTCACGCCGCCACCGGCGGCCTCCGCCTTCAGCCGTGCGCCGAGGAGCACATTGAGCCCCGTGGAGTCGCAGAACTCCAGGCGCGCGCAGTCGATGACCAGGCGCTTGAATCCCTTGGCGAGGCAGTCGTCGAGTGGCTCACGCAACAAATCGGCGGTGTGGTGATCCAACTCACCCGCCGGGGTCACGACGGCACTAGAGCCCTCTTCCCGCACCTCCACCAGAAGCCGGCCAGACTGTGCGCTGCCGACCGTCCCGCGGTCCATGCCGTCTCTCTCTCCTGACGTCGAGGCTGCTTGCTGACGACCTCGAACACTACGCCTTCCTGACACGCTTCGACACCCGAACAACTACACACAAACGGACATATGCCCACAGAACGCACTTGCGGTGGGCTCGGGAAAGCGGGTAGGCCTAGTAAGGACACGTACCCGACACACGGCCGGCTATGGAGGCGCCGCACACCGCAGTGCACGTAATGGCTCCGGCAGCCTTATGCCGAGAACGATGGAGGACATCATGTCACCCCGGCTCGACGCATCGCGTACCCAGAAAGCGACGTCGACACCCCCTCCGGAACATCTGGATCCCATCGAGCAGGACGAGACGCTCGTCACACAGGACGACCTTCTCGCCGGACTTCCGGACATCCCCCCGTACGAGCAGGTCGACGCGGTCGACGCACGGGCTCTGTCCAAGACCCTCTTCGAGCGCCTCGAAGCGCTGGAGGAAGGCACGCACGAGTACTCGTACGTCCGCAACACGCTTGTCGAGCTGAACCTCGCGCTGGTCAAGTTCGCCGCTTCCCGGTTCCGCTCCCGCAGCGAGCCGATGGAGGACATCATCCAGGTCGGCACCATCGGCCTGATCAAGGCGATCGACCGGTTCGAACTCTCCCGGGGTGTCGAGTTCCCCACGTTCGCGATGCCGACCATCGTCGGCGAGATCAAGCGCTTCTTCCGCGACACCTCGTGGTCCGTGCGCGTTCCGCGGCGGCTCCAGGAGCTCCGGCTCGACCTGGCCAAGGCCGGTGACGAGCTGGCGCAGAAGCTGGACCGCGCCCCGACGGTGACGGAACTGGCCGAGCGCCTGGGCCTGTCCAAGGACGAGGTCGTCGAGGGCATGGCCGCCTCGAACGCGTACACCGCCTCCTCGCTGGACGCCCAGCCGGAGGAGGACGACTCCGAGGGCGCGCTCGCGGACCGCATCGGCTACGAGGACCACGGACTCGAGGGCATCGAGTACGTCGAGTCGCTGAAGCCGCTGATCGCCGAACTCCCGCCGCGCGACCGGAAGATCCTGTCCCTGCGCTTCGTCGCGGGTCTGACGCAGTCCGAGATCGGCGAGGAACTGGGCATCTCGCAGATGCACGTGTCGCGACTGCTGTCGCGGACGCTGGTACGGCTGCGCAAGGGCCTGACCGTCGAGGAGTGATCCTCATGTGATCCCTGCCGGGTGACGTGTCCTTCGGGGGCGGACCGAACGGTCCGCCCCCGGACGCGTGCCATCCCCTTCTCAGGCTTCGGAGATGACGATGAGGACGAGCGTCGGCACAAGCATGGCGAGGACGCTCAGCGCCCAGTAACGGGCGGGCGGCAGAGTCGTGCCGCGCCGCAGCGGACGGTTGGCCAGCCACCAGAGCAGACCGAACGCGAGGACGACCGGCCCCGCTACGACGAACCACGGGAGGGCGCCGTCGTCCTCCGTCGGCTCCCGCTCGGTCAGGCCGCGTGCGGCCAGCGGCCAGTTCGACGCCAGGTACCAGAGCAGCCAGACCGGCACCACCGCCGGGATTCCGAGCAGCAGGTTCACCAGGAGCGGTGCCGACCAGTGCTTTGTCATCCGTACCGCTCCTCCGTTGACGCGGGTCGTCAGAGCACCCTTTCGCCCCGCCGCCAGACTCCGGTGACCAGGGGGACGCCGGGGCGGTAGGCCAGGTGGACGTGGCTGGGGGCGTCGAGGAGCGTCAGGTCGGCGTACGCGCCCGGGGTGATACGGCCGATGTCGGTGCGCCGCAGGGCCGCCGCGCCGCCCGCAGTGGCCGACCAGACGGCCTCGTCCGGGGTCATGCCCATGTCCCGTACGGCGAGCGCGACGCAGAACGGGACGGAGGACGTGAAGGACGAGCCCGGGTTGCAGTCGGTGGACAGGGCCACGGTGACGCCCGCGTCGAGGAGGCGGCGGGCGTCCGGCCACTCGGCCCGCGTGGAGAACTCGGCGCCGGGCAGCAGGGTGGCGACCGTACGGCTGTTCGCCAGGGCGTCCACGTCCGCGTCGGTCAGGTGGGTGCAGTGGTCGGCGCTGGCCGCTTCGAGCTCGACGGCGAGCTGCACGCCCGGGCCGTACGAGAGCTGGTTGGCGTGGATACGGGGGTGCAGGCCACGTTCCTTGCCGGCGGTGAGGATCGCGCGGGCCTGGTCGCCGTCGAAGGCGCCCTTCTCGCAGAAGACGTCGATCCAGCGGGCGTACGGGGCGCAGGCGTCGAGCATCTCGCCGGTGACCAGGGCGACGTAGCCGGCCGGGTCCTCGGCGAACTCGGGGGCGACGATGTGGGCGCCGAGATAGGTGACCTCGTCGGTGTGGGCGGCGGCGACGCGCAGGGACCGGGCCTCGTCCTCGGCGGTCAGGCCGTAGCCGGACTTGGTCTCGAAGGTCGTGGTGCCCTGGTGCAGCGCCTCGCGGAGGTAACGGGTGAGATTGGCCTCGAGTTCCGCGTCGCTCGCGGCGCGGGTGGCGGCGACGGTCGTGCGGATGCCGCCCGCGCTGTACGGCCGCCCCGACATACGGGCGTTGAACTCCCGCGTCCGGTCGCCCGCGAAGACGAGGTGGGAGTGGGAGTCGACGAAGCCGGGGATGACCGCCCTGCCACCTGCGTCGACCCGATTGTCAGTGGCGGGTGCTTTGCTTTGATCACCGGTCCACACGACGCGGTCGCCTTCGATGACGACGGCCGCGTCCTGGACCAGTCCGAGGGGGGAATCTCCCCCACTCTCGAATTTGCTCGAGCGGGGGGACCCCCATCCGAGGGAGGGGTCGTTGGTGACCAGGCTGGCGATGTTCGTGATGAGCGTGCTTGCGGTGCTCGCGGAGTGGGCGGGGCTGACGGTCGTCGCGTTGCTCATGGCGTCCTTGGTGGCCTGGTCGGCGGTGGGGTCGGGTTCGGGGACGGAGGCGGGCCGCGCGGGCGGGCGGCCCGGGGTCATCCGCGCAGGGCTTCGACGGCGTCCGCGAGGGCTTTCGGCACATCCGGTACGAGGGAGTGGACCCCGTCCCGTACGACGTGCCGGCCTCCCACGACCGTATGCGACACGTCCGCTGCCGACGCGGCGAATACGGCCGTCTCGGCCCCGAACCGCGGAAGCGGCCCTGCCGTCCTGACCGAGTCGAGCGCGATGGTGGTGAAGTCGGCGAGCGCGCCGCTCTCCAGGACGCCCGCGTCCGCCCAGCCGAGGGCCGCGTGCCCGTCGGCCGAGGCCGCCCGCAGCAGGGCCGCGGCGGTCCAGTGACCTCGGGTGCGGGTGCGCAGGCGCTCGTTGAGCTCCATAGCGCGCGCCTCTTCGAGCAGGTCGATCACCGCGTGGCTGTCGGAGCCGAGGGAGAGCGGGGAGCCCTCGTTCTGCAGGGCGGCCGCGGGCCCGATGCCGTCGGCCAGGTCCCGCTCGGTGGTGGGGCACATGCAGGTGCCGGTGCCGCTGCCGCCGATGAGGGAGACGTCCTCGGCGGTGAGGTGGGTGTTGTGAACGCCGGTCGTGCGCGGCCCGAGGACGCCGTGCAGGGCGAGCAGCTGCGTCGGAGTGCACCCGTGGATCTCCAGGCAGGCCTCGTTCTCGGCGGTCTGCTCCGACAGGTGCACGTGCAGCGGGGCCCGCCGCTCCTCGGCCCACCTCGCGACGGTCGCCAGCTGGTCGGCGGGCACGGCCCGTACGGAGTGGATCGCCGCTCCGATCCGCGCGTGATCCCGTTCCTTGAGAACTGAACAGCGTTCGGCCCAGGCGTCCGCCGTCCCGTCGGAGAAGCGGAGCTGCTGGGCGGAGGGCGGCTGTCCGAAGCCGGAGGAGAGATAGGCGGTGTCGAGGAGGGTGATGCGGATCCCGGCTTCGGCGGCGGCCGCGATCAGGGCCTCGCCCATCGCGTTGGGGTCGGCGTAGGGGACGCCGCCGGGGGCGTGGTGGACGTAGTGGAACTCGCCGACCGCCGTGATGCCGGCCAGGGCCATCTCGGCGTACACGGCGCGGGCCAGGGCGTGGTAGGTGTCCGGGGTGAGCCGGGCGGCCGTGGCGTACATGACCTCGCGCCAGGTCCAGAAGGTTCCGGAGCCGACCTGGACGGTGCCGCGCAGGGCCCGGTGGAAGGCGTGGCTGTGAGCGTTGGCCAGCCCGGGGAGGGTGAGGCCGCGCAGGACCTCGGCGCCGGGGGGCGGGGTGGGGACCTCGGTCCGGACGGCGGTGACGCGGCCGTCGTGGACGTCGAGGGCGACGCCCGGCTCGACGTGGGTGCCGAGCCAGGCGTGTTCCAGCCAGTACGTACGGGGCTGCTGGGTGGGCGTCACGTGCAGGCCAGTCCTTCCAGTACGTCGGCGAGGGCGAGTACCCCGGCCACGCAGTCGTCCTCGGTCGCGGACTCGGCCGGGGAGTGGGAGACGCCGGTGGGGTTGCGCACGAACAGCATGGCGGTCGGGATGCTCCCGGACAGGATTCCTGCGTCGTGTCCGGCGCCGGTGCCGAGGACGGGGACGGTGAGGCCGGTGTCCTTGCCGAGGATGCGGGCGAGTTCGTCGCGCAGGGCGTGGTCGAACTCCACGACGGGGGTGAACGACTCGCGGACGACGGCCAGCTCGACGCCGTGGGCGGCGGCGTACTCCCCGGCCGCCTTCTCCACGCCGGCGACCACGGCGTCCAGGCTGTCCTGGTCGGCGGCGCGCGAGTCGAGCCAGCCACGCACGAGGGAGGGGATGGCGTTGACGCCGTTCGGCTCGACGACGATCTTGCCGAACGTGGCGACGGCGCCGGCGAGTTCGGCCTCACGGCGGGCGGCGAGGACGGTCTCGGCGTAGGACAGCATGGGGTCGCGCCGGTCGGTGAGCCGGGTGGTACCCGCGTGGTTGGCCTCGCCCCGGAAGTCGAACCGCCACCGGCCGTGCGGCCAGATCGCGCTGGCGATGCCGACCCGGTCGCCGGACAGGTCCAGGGCCCGGCCCTGCTCGACGTGGAGTTCGACGAAGGCGCCGATACGGGCGAGCCGTTCGGGGTCGGGCCCGATGGCGTCGGGGTCGTATCCGGCGGTCTCCATGGCGCGCGGCAGCGTCACGCCCTCGCCGTCGGTGAGCCGGTGCGCCTGCTCGCGGGTGAGCTGTCCGGCGGTGAGCCGGGATCCGACGCAGGCGAGCCCGAACCGGGCGCCCTCCTCGTCACCGAAGTTCACGATGCCGAGGGGGCGGGTGAACCGCGCGTCGCGGCCGCGCAGTTCGTCCAGCGCGGCGAAGGCGGACACCACGCCGAGGGGCCCGTCGAAGGCCCCGCCGTCCGGCACGGAGTCGAGATGCGACCCGGTGACGACGGCGTCCCCGGCGGCGGGGTCGCCGAGCCAGGCCCACTGGTTGCCGTTCCGGTCGGTCTCACAGGTGAGGCCGCGCGCCCGGGCCTGCTCCTGGAACCAGGCCCGGCAGTCACCGTCGACACCGCTCCAGGCGAAGCGCCGGTAGCCGCCGGAGGCGGGATGGCGGCCGAGGGGGAGCAGCTCGCGCCACATCCGGTGGAAGGAGCTGCCGGTGCCGGTGGGGTCCGGCAGCGGGCCGGCGGGTTCCCGCGTCACGCGTCGTCACCCTCGCGCATCGGGACACGGACGCCCTTGTCCTGAGCGACCGACTCCGCGATGTCGTAGCCGGCGTCGACATGCCGGATGACGCCCATGCCGGGGTCGTTCGTGAGGACCCGGCGGATCTTCTCACCGGCCAGTTTCGTGCCGTCGGCCACCGTCACCTGCCCCGCGTGGATCGACCGCCCCATGCCGACACCGCCCCCGTGGTGCAGGGACACCCAGGACGCCCCGGACGCCACGTTCACCATCGCGTTGAGCAGGGGCCAGTCGGCGATGGCGTCGGACCCGTCGAGCATGGCCTCGGTCTCGCGGTAGGGCGACGCGACGGATCCGCAGTCGAGATGGTCGCGGCCGATGACGACCGGCGCGGCCAGCTCCCCGCTCGCGACCATGTCGTTGAACCTCTCACCGGCCTTGTCCCGCTCGCCGTAGCCCAGCCAGCAGATACGGGCGGGCAGGCCCTGGAAGCGGACCCGCTCCCCGGCCATGCGGATCCAGCGGGCCAGGGACTCGTTCTCCGGGAAGAGGTCGAGGATCGCCTTGTCGGTCTTCGCGATGTCGGAGGCCTCGCCGGACAGCGCGGCCCAGCGGAAGGGGCCCTTGCCCTCGCAGAACAGCGGGCGGATGTAGGCGGGGACGAAGCCGGGGAAGGCGAAGGCGCGGTCGTATCCAGCGAGCCGGGCCTCGCCCCGGATGGAGTTGCCGTAGTCGAAGACCTCGGCGCCGGCGTCCATGAAACCGACCATGGCCTCGACGTGCCGGGCCATGGACTCGCGGGCCCGGGTGGTGAACCCGGCCGGGTCCTTCGCGGCGGCGTCGGCCATGTCCTCGAAGGCCAGGCCGAGGGGCAGATAGGCCAGCGGGTCGTGGGCGGAGGTCTGGTCGGTCACGATGTCGATCGGGGCGCCCATGGCGAGCAGCCGCGGCAGCAGCTCGGCCGCGTTGCCGAGGACCCCGATGGACAGCGGCCGGCGGGCGTCACGGGCCTCCACGGCCAGGTGCAGCGCGTGGTCGAGGGAGTCGGCCTTCACGTCCAGGTACCGGTGCTCGATGCGCCGCTCGATGGCGCGCGGGTCGCAGTCGACGCAGATCGCCACACCGTCATTCATCGTCACGGCGAGCGGCTGGGCGCCGCCCATGCCGCCGAGACCGGCGGTGAGGGTGATGGTCCCCGCGAGGGTGCCGTCGAACTTCTTCGCGGCGACGGCGGCGAAGGTCTCGTAGGTGCCCTGGAGGATGCCCTGGGTGCCGATGTAGATCCAGGAGCCGGCGGTCATCTGCCCGTACATGGTCAGGCCGAGGGCCTCCAGGCGGCGGAACTCCTCCCAGGTGGCCCAGTCGCCGACGAGGTTGGAGTTGGCGATGAGGACCCGCGGGGCCCACTCGTGGGTCTGCATGACGCCGACGGGGCGGCCGGACTGGACGAGCATCGTCTCGTCCTGCTTCAGCCCGCGCAGCGTCCGCACCATCGCGTCGAAGGAGCGCCAGTCGCGTGCCGCCTTGCCGGTGCCGCCGTAGACGACGAGCTTGTCGGGGTGCTCGGCGACCTCCGGGTCGAGGTTGTTCTGCAGCATCCGCAGGGCGGCTTCCTGCTGCCATCCCAGGGCGCTCGGTTCCGTGCCGCGCGGCGCTCGGACAGGGCGGGGTCCTGACATGGTCTGCCTCCTGGTGGGTGCGAGGTGCTCCCGGCGGTGTGTTGCTACGGTTATTCACATCCTGACCATCTGAATAGAGCTAGTCAATACATCGGGAGGTCGGCGCGGCGGTGCCGTGGATGTTTGGCTGGATCCATGGATGACGACATTCAGGCAGGCGACGTGGGCGCCGGGCGGGCGGCCCGGCGGGACGAAGCGGTGCGGGCCGCCGTCGAGCAGGGACTGCTCGGGGCCGGCAGCCCCGTCGTCGGGCTGCTGGACGTCACCGGCATCCGGGAGTCGGCGGCGGAGCTGCGGGCGGCGTTCGACGCGGTCGTGGCACCGGGCACGCCCGTGCTGCACGCCTTCGCGGTGAAGGCGACCCCGCTGGTGCCGGTGCTGCGGCTGCTGCGCGAGGAGGGCATCGGCGCGGAGGTGGCGAGCCCGGGTGAGCTGGCGCTGGCGCGGGCGGCGGGGCTGCGTCCGGAGATGACGGTCCTGGACTCACCCGCCAAGACACCGGCCGAACTGCGCGAGGCGCTGGACCTGGGCATCGCCGTCAACGCCGACAACCCGCAGGAGCTGGAGCGCATCGACGCCCTGATGATCCCCCACAGCCCGAAAGGCGTGGGAGGTACCCCCATCGACCCCAGTCGCTCCCCGCTCGGGATCAGGGTGAATCCGCAGGTCGGCGCAGGTTCCATCGGGGCGACCTCGACGGCCACGGCGACGTCGAAGTTCGGGGTGGCGCTGCGCGACGAGGGGGCGCGGGAGTGGGTCGTGCGGGCGTACCAGGACCGCCCGTGGCTGACCCGGCTGCACGCGCACACCGGGTCCCAGGGCATCCCGCTGTCGCTCCTGGTCCAGGGGGTCGCGGAGGTGTACGCGCTCGCCGAGGAGATCAACGGGCGGATCGGGCGGCGGCAGATCGACACACTCGACATCGGCGGCGGACTGCCGGTGAACTTCGCGTCGGACGCGACGACGCCCACGTACGCGCAGTACGCGCGGATGCTGGCCGAGGAGGTGCCGGGGCTGTTCGACGGGCGGTACGGGCTGGTCACGGAGTTCGGGCGGTCGCTGCTGGCCAAGCACGGCACGGTGGTGGCACGGGTCGAGTACGCGAAGTCCTCCGGCGGGCGGGCGGTCGCGGTGACGCATGCCGGTGTGCAGGTCGCCACGCGGACGGTGTACGCGCCGGAGAGCTGGCCGCTGAGGATCGCCGCGTATGACGCGAAGGGGCGGGTGAAGGAGGGGCCCGTCGTGGTGCAGGACGTCGCGGGGCCGGCCTGTTTCGCGGGGGATCTGCTGGCGGAGGGGCGGTCCATGCCGGTACTGGAGCAAGGGGATCACGCGGCGGCGCTGGATACGGGGGCGTATTACTTCGCGCATCACTATGGGTACAACTCCCTTGTCCGGCCCGGGGTTTATGGGTTCGGGCCGGATGGGGAGGGGGGCGTGGCCTTCGCGGTCGTGCGGGAGGCGCAGACGGTGGAGGAGGTCGTGGCGGAGTCTGGTGGGGCGCATGTGGAGGCGCTGTTGAGTGGCCGGGCGCCATGGGGGCTTCCGTAGTTTCCGAGGTGCGGGTGCGTTGTGGCCGTTCGCGCAGTTCCCCGCCCCCCTGAAGCAGGGCATGCGCCCCCGCCCTGCTACACGAGCGCCGGTGATTTCCTTCTCGCCCCGCCCGGCGCCGCGTCCCCCGCCGCGATGCCCGTGCTGCGGTACGCCTTCACCTGCTTGCCCGCCGGGCTGCCAGCGCCCCCGCGCAGCCAGTCCACCCGTACCCACACCAACGCCTCGTCGGCCCGCTCCCGGCGGCCCAGCCACGCCGCCTTCAGCCACAGGCCCGCTCCGCAGCCGGCCAGGAGCATGCCGCCCGCGGCCGGGACGGCGAAGGTGGTGCCCAGGGCGGCGAGGAAGGCGAGGAGGAGCCACCAGCGGTGGCGGCGGCGCCAGTTGCGTACCGTCACCGCGCGGTCCTGGAGTATGTCGTGCTTGCCGGCGCGGGACGCGGAGGCGGCCAGAGTGGCGTAGCGCTTGCGGCCGCCGTAGGCCACCACGGCCGTCGCCAGGACGAACAGCGCCGCCCCGGCCAGGACGCCGATGCGGCGGCCGGTCAGTCCCGGTGCGAGGACCCCGACGCCCGCGGCGCACACGCCCAGCCACCACAGTGGGGCCGCCCCCGCCCGTACGATGACGGCGACCCGAGCCAGCCCTTGTCCTCCGCGCGTCACGTTCAGCCTCCGTCGGTCTCCGAAGCGTCTGAAGGGTGGTGCAGGAGACGCACGTTAGCGACGCAACGTGAGACGAGTCTGAGAAGGCGGCGCGTGTGTCGTCAGTCCACGAACAGACCCCGTGCCGCCGCCTTCGCGTCGAACTCCTCGAGGCGGGACTGGGCCTCGGGCAGGTCGTCGCACATCGCCTCCAGCAGCACCCGGCCGAGCAGCATCGGCGCGCAGGCCGTGTCGAAGGCCAGGCCGGTGCCGACCGCGGCGGGCAGCAGCAGGTCGGACACCTTGGCGACCGGTGCGAAGGCGGAGTCGGCGACCGTGACGACGGTCAGCCCGGACTCCTTGGCATGGGCAAGGGTGTCGACGACCTCGCGGGGATGCCGGGGCAGCGCGAAACAGAGCAGTGCGGTCGCACCGGCCCGGACGGCGGCGTCGATGCGGTCCTTGACCATCGTGCCGCCCTCGTTGAGCAGCCGTACGTCGGGATGGACCTTCGCGGCGAAGTAGGCGAAGCCGTGCGCCTGGGCGGCCGCCGCCCGCAGGCCGAGGACGGGGAGCGGACGGGAGGCCGCGAGGAGGCGCCCGGCCCGCTGTACGGGCCCGGTGTCGGCCAGGGCCTCCGCCAGGTGGCGCAGGTTCTCGATCTCGGCCTCGACGGCCTGCTGGTACTCGTTGACGGATCCCGCGTCCGCCGCGGGTTCGGCGGGGGCGACCTCGCGCAGATGGCGGCGCAGGGCCGGGTAGCCGTCGAAGCCCAGGGCCACGGCGAAGCGGGTCACGGACGGCTGGCTGACCCCGGCCAGTTCGGCGAGCTCCACACTCGACAGGAACGGCACGTCGGCGGCCCGCCGCACCATGCTGTGCGCGATGCGCCGCTGGGTCGGCGTCAGCCGGTGGCCCTCGAAGAGCGCCTGGAGCCGCGCGGCAGGGCTGTCGGTCACGCTCATGACGTGCTCCCCCTCGCCTATTCAGTAGCTGAGGATTCTGCATGAGCATATGCAGACCGGCAAGCGGGTGTGGAGGGCCCCCGGGCCGCCCCCCGTCCCGACACGGGGGCTAACCCCAGTGCGGCGGGTGTCGCTTCTTCCTACCGTGGGTCACATGACCGGAATGGACGCGCGGGACACCGAGCTGAAGAAGGAACTCGACGCCACCCTGCACGCACGCAGGGAGCTGGGTGAGGAGTACGAGTCCGCGCTGGTCGACTCGTTCCTGGAGAAGGTCGACCAGCGGATCGACGGCGCGGTGGACCGCCGGGTGCGCCGGCAGCTCGCCGAGCAGCAGATGCAGACGGCCCGGGACTCCCGGTCGCCGCGGCCCACGGACTCCTGGGGCGAGCGCTTCGGCTTCGGCATCGTCTCCTTGGTCCTCGCGGTGCCGCTGTCCGCGATCGGCGGGGGCGTGGCCCAGCTGCCCGGCATGCTCGTCGCCTGGGCCGGCATCGTGGGCGTCAACCTCGTCCAGGCCGTCCGCACCAATCCGGACCTGTTCGGCCGCCGCAAGTCCTCCCAGGACAGCGGCTGGGAGGACTGAGCGGGCGCACCCCGTTCAGGCCTGCCGGGTGGGCAGCGCGACGATCTGGCGGAGATTGACCCGGCGCGGCCGGCTGGTCGCGTAGGCCACCAGGTCGGCCAGCTCCCCGGCGGACAGCGCGCCCACCTCGTCCAGCATGCCCTCCACCTGCCGGGCCAGTTCCGCGTCGCCGATGTGCGTGCGCAGCTCGCTCTCGACGAACCCGGGCTCGATGTTGGTGACCCGGACGTCCCGCGGCCCGAACTCGCCGCGCAGGGAATCCGACAGATACGTGACGGCCGCCTTGGTCGCGCCGTACACCGCGTAGTTCGGGAAGCTGACGTGCGCGGCGATGGACGAGATGTTCACGATGTCGGCCGTGCGGCCGTCCGCTGCCGCGCCCACCAGGTCGCCGGTGAAGGCGCCGATGATGCGCAGCACGCCGGCGACGTTGGTGTCGAGCATCCGCTGCCACTCGTCGGCGCGCCGGGCGTCGACGGGGTGCGGCAGCATGACGCCGGCGGCGTTGACGACCAGGTCGACGGGACCGTACTCCGTGTGGATCCGGTCGGCGGCGGCCGCCACGGACGCCTCGTCGGTGACGTCCGCGACGACGGCCAGGGCCTGCCCGCCGTCGGCCCGGATCTTCCCGGCGAGCGCTGTCAGCCGTTCCGCACGCCGGGCCAGCAGGGCCACCCGTGCGCCCTGGTCCGCCAGCAGGACGGCGACGGCCTCGCCGATCCCGCTCGCGGCTCCGGTGACGACGGCGGTACGGCCGGCCAGGTTCTCGTACGACATGGGGCTTCCCCTCGGTGGCTGCCGGGGCGTCTCCCCGGCCTCGTCCACCACCCTCGGCGCCGCCGGCCGCCGTACCCAGGGGGGCGCTTTTCCTGGGTCTGCCAGTACCAGGTTCGCCGCGCGCGGGGCGCCTAGGCTCGGACCCATGGACGGAGAACTGGGAGACTTCCTGCGCTCGCGCCGCGCCCGTATCCAGCCGGAGGAGGTGGGACTGCCCTCCTACGGCCGCCGCCGTGTCCCGGGTCTGCGCCGTGAGGAGGTGGCGCAGCTGGCCGGGGTGAGCGTCGACTACTACGTCCGCCTGGAGCAGGGCAGGGGCTCTGGGGACCCCTCCCGGACGAAGTCCGGGGGAGTGTCGGACGCCGTGCTGGACGCGGTCGCGCGGGTGCTGCGGCTGGACGAGGCGGAGCACGCGTATCTGCGGGCGGTCGCCCGGCCCCGCCGGGCCGGGAGTGCTCCGGCCGCGTCCCCGGTGCGCCCGGGTGTCCAGCTGCTCCTGGACGGCATGGACCGCAATCCGGCGTACGTCCTGGACCACCGCATGGAGGTGCTCGGCTGGAACGACCTCGCCGACGCCCTGCTCGACTTCAGCGGCTCCGGTTGCGATGAGCGCAACATCGCGCGCCGAATCTTCCTCGACCCCACCGCCCGCGACATCTATCCGAACTGGGCCGCGATCGCGGGCCAGACGGTCGCCCACCTGCGCCTGCAGGCGGGCCACCACCCCGGGGACGCCGCCACCGGGGAACTCGTCGCCGAGCTCTCCCGCCTCAGTGTGGACTTCCGCCGCCTGTGGGCCGACCACCTGGTCAAGCCCTGCGACCACGGAGTGAAACACCTCCGGCACCCGGTCACCGGCCTGCTGACGCTCCCGTACGAGACCCTCGCGATCCCCGGAGCGCCGGACCAGACGATCGTCGCCTACACACCTGATCCGGGCTCGGAGACGGCG
The DNA here is from genome assembly GCF_036014075.1 of Streptomyces violaceus. Classification (NCBI taxonomy): domain Bacteria; kingdom Bacillati; phylum Actinomycetota; class Actinomycetes; order Kitasatosporales; family Streptomycetaceae; genus Streptomyces; species Streptomyces violaceus. The sequence continues at coordinate 5,348,311 of NZ_CP107911.1, read as the reverse complement.
GAGCGCTTGGCGCTGCTGGGGAGTTGGGCGACGAGCCGGGCCGGCTGAGGCCGGGAAGGAAAATGCGCGGGGACCGCCGCACCCCCTGTTCGGGGGGCGGGACGACGGCGGTCCCCGCGAGAGACGCGGGCCTGGTCAGGGCCGGGCTGGCGCGTCAGTAGGGTCCATGGAGGTCCGGGAGCCGCTCCGGAGGTCCTTGACGCCTACGGTGTCGGCCTGGGCGGGGAGCCGCTCCCGCCCTGCCGACACCCACCAATGTGCAGGACTCGTGTTAAGCGGGTGCTGCGCGAACGTGACACCCTCGTACCACTTCCGCGAAGTCCACGAAGATCGCGGACGCCCCAACTTCACCCGGTTAACGGGTGGTTCACCGGGTGTTCGCCGCCGCTTTCCCGGTCCTGGCGAGGAAGGACAGCAGGTCCTGCCGGCTGACCACACCGGTCGGCTTGCCCTCGACCAGGACGATCGCCGCGTCCGCCTTGCCCAGCACGGCCATCAGGTCCTCGACCGGTTCGCCGGAGCCGACCTGGGGCAGCGGGCCCGACAGGTGCTTCTCCAGCGGGTCGTCGAGCGAGGCGCTCTTGCTGAACAGCGCGTCCAGCAGCTCGCGTTCCACGACCGAGCCGACGACCTCGGCGGCCATCACGTCGGGGTGCCCGGCACCCGGCTTGACGACCGGCATCTGCGAGACGCCGTACTCACGCAGCACGTCGATGGCCTGACCGACCGTCTCGTCCGGGTGCATGTGGACGAGGGAGGGCATGCGGTCGCCCTCCTTGTCGGCGAGAACGTCGGCGACGCGGGCGCTCGGGCCCGAGTCCTCGAGGAAGCCGTAGTCGGCCATCCACTCGTCGTTGAAGATCTTGCTGAGGTAGCCGCGCCCGCTGTCCGGCAGCAGCACCACCACGACGTCGTCCGGGCCGAGCCGCCCGGCGACCTCCAGCGCTGCCACGACCGCCATGCCGCAGGAGCCGCCGACCAGCAGGCCCTCCTCCTTGGCCAGGCGGCGGGTCATCTGGAAGGAGTCCTTGTCGGACACGGCGACGATCTCGTCCGCGACGGTCCGGTCGTAGGCGGTCGGCCAGAAGTCCTCGCCGACGCCCTCGACGAGGTACGGCCGCCCGGACCCGCCGGAGTAGACGGAGCCCTCGGGGTCGGCGCCGACGACCTGCACCTTGCCGTCGCTGATCTCCTTCAGGTACCGCCCGGTCCCGGAGATGGTGCCGCCGGTGCCCACGCCCGTCACGAAGTGGGTGATCTTCCCCTCCGTCTGCTTCCACAGCTCGGGGCCGGTGGAGTGGTAGTGGGAGAGCGGGTTGTGGGGGTTGGAGTACTGGTCGGGCTTCCAGGCGCCCGGCGTCTCACGGACCAGCCGGTCGGAGACGTTGTAGTAGGAGTCCGGGTGCTCGGGGTCCACCGCGGTCGGGCACACCACGACCTCGGCGCCGTACGCGCGCAGCACGTTGATCTTGTCGGTGCTCACCTTGTCGGGGCACACGAAGATGCACTTGTACCCCTTCTGCTGGGCCACGATGGCGAGCCCCACGCCGGTGTTTCCGCTGGTCGGCTCTACGATCGTGCCGCCCGGCCGGAGCGCGCCGCTCTCCTCGGCGGCCTCGATCATGCGCAGGGCGATGCGGTCCTTCACGGAGCCGCCGGGGTTGAAGTACTCCACCTTGGCCAGGACGGTCGCCCTGATGCCCTTGGTCACGCTGTTGAGCCTCACCAGCGGGGTGTTGCCGACGAGGCTGATCATCGAGTCGTGGAACTGCACCGTTGTCTCCGGATGCCGCAGAAGTGGTCTGAGTGGTGCCGCCAGCCTATGACCTTGCCGGGTCGTCCGTGACGGTCGTTCACTCCGCGTTGAGATTGGGCGACGGCCTGTACGGGGCAAGCACTGGGTGTACGGGTTCGAGGAGGTGGCGGCGACGCATGACGAGCATGTCGAGGGCGAGAGTGGCCCGGCGGATCGCGGCCGGCGCGGCGTACGGCGGCGGCGGGATCGGTCTGGCGGGGGCGGCCGCCGTGGGGCTTGTGCTGGCGGAGGTGCAGCTGGCGCGGCGCCGGGTGGGCAACGGCACGTCAGGTCACGTGCCGAACGCGGACGGGCTGTACGGCCGTGCGTACGCCGGCCCCGGTGATTCACCGCTGCGGCTGACGATGCTGGGCGACTCCACGGCCGCGGGCCAGGGCGTGCACCGGTCCGGGCAGACACCGGGGGCGCTGCTGGCGTCGGGGCTCGCGGCGCTGGCGGAATGCCCGGTGGAGTTGCGCACGGTGGCGACGCCCGGGGCCCGTTCGGACGACCTGGACCGCCAGGTGGCCCTGGTGCTGGCCAACCCCGATCCGGTGCCCGACATCTGCGTGATCATGGTCGGCGCGAACGACGTCACCCACCGCATGCCCCCGACCGCCTCGGTCCGCTGCCTGGCGTCGGCGGTTCGGCGGCTGCGCACGGCCGGTGCGGAGGTCGTGGTCGGCACCTGTCCCGACCTGGGCACGATCGAGCCGGTCCGGCAGCCGTTGCGCTGGCTGGCGCGACGGGCCTCCCGCCAGCTGGCGGCCGCCCAGACGATCGGAGTCGTCGAGCAGGGCGGCCGCACCGTGTCCCTGGGCGATCTGCTGGGCCCCGAGTTCGCCGAGAACCCGCGCGAGCTGTTCGGCCCCGACAGCTACCACCCCTCCGCCGAGGGCTACGCGACGGCGGCGATGGCGGTCCTGCCGAGTGTCTGCGCCTCCCTCGGCCTGTGGCCGGCCGAGGAAGAGCGCCCCGACGCCTCCCGTCGCGAGGGCTTCCTGCCGGTGGCCCGGGCGGCGGCGGAGGCCGCCTCGGAGGCGGGCACGGAGGTCGCGGCGGCGATGCCGACCGGGTCGCGGGGACCCTGGGCCCTGCTGAAGCGCCGGCGGCGCCGGCGGGTACCCGAGCAGGAGCCGGCGCCTGTCACACCCTCCAACTGAAGGCGAGAAAAGCAAGCGCTTAGTAAACTGCGGTCAGGGTCACACCGCGACACCCGTGACCCAGGCCATACGTACGGGTAACTTGCCAGACAGCCCAGCCAGACCACCCGGTACGTCAATGGAGCCGTGATGCCCGAAGCCGTGATCGTCTCAGCCGCCCGCTCCCCCATCGGCCGCGCCGTCAAGGGCTCTCTCAAGGACCTCCGGCCCGACGACCTGACCGCCACGATCGTCCAGGCCGCCCTGGCCAAGGTCCCCGAGCTGGACCCGAAGGACATCGACGACCTGATGCTCGGCTGCGGCCTGCCCGGCGGCGAGCAGGGCCACAACCTCGGCCGCATCGTGGCCGTACAGATGGGGATGGACCACCTGCCGGGCTGTACCGTCACCCGGTACTGCTCCTCCTCCCTGCAGACCTCCCGGATGGCCCTGCACGCCATCAAGGCGGGCGAGGGCGACGTCTTCATCTCGGCCGGTGTCGAGACGGTCTCCCGGTTCGCCAAGGGCAGCTCCGACGGCCTGCCCGACACGCACAACCCCCTCTTCGCCGACGCCGAGGCCCGCACCGTCGAGACCGCCCAGTCCGAGGGCTCGACCTGGCACGACCCGCGCGAGGACGGCCTGCTGCCCGACCCGTACATCGCGATGGGCCAGACCGCCGAGAACCTGGCCCGCTCCAAGGGCGTCACCCGCCAGGACATGGACGAGTTCGGCGTCCGCTCGCAGAACCTCGCCGAGGAAGCCATCAAGAACGGCTTCTGGGAGCGCGAGATCACCCCGGTGACGCTCCCCGACGGCACGGTCGTCGCCAAGGACGACGGCCCCCGCGCCGGCGTCACCCTGGAAGGCGTCCAGGGCCTCAAGCCGGTCTTCCGCCCGGACGGCCTGGTCACCGCCGCCAACTGCTGCCCGCTGAACGACGGCGCCGCAGCGCTCGTGATCATGTCCGACACCAAGGCCCGCGAGCTCGGCCTCACCCCGCTCGCCCGGATCGTGTCGACCGGCGTCTCCGGACTCTCCCCCGAGATCATGGGCCTCGGCCCGGTCGAGGCGAGCAAGCAGGCGCTGCGCCGGGCGGGCCTGTCGATCGACGACATCGACCTGGTCGAGATCAACGAGGCGTTCGCCGCCCAGGTGATCCCCTCCTACCGCGACCTGGGCATCCCGCTGGAGAAGCTGAACGTCAACGGTGGTGCCATCGCCGTCGGCCACCCCTTCGGCATGACCGGCGCCCGCATCACCACCACGCTCATCAACTCCCTCCAGTTCCACGACAAGCAGTTCGGACTGGAGACGATGTGCGTCGGCGGCGGCCAGGGCATGGCCATGGTCATCGAGCGCCTCAGCTGAGCACCGCACCGTAGCCGCCGTAGCACCGGCTGTGAGGCATTGGCCCAGAACCCCGGAAACTCCTGGGTTCTGGGCCGTTTTGTGATCCAATCTCCCCCAGGATGTGACCTATCTCCCTCCGCCCAGGGAGAAGCGCAGGTCACGGCAACCACACCCCCTCCCCCGAGGCCGAAGCCCTGTCCGTTTGGTGACGTTACGCACTGACAGCTGGTTAGTCCGCCCTTCAAGCTGATGTAGGAAGTCGGGGGTCGACTTTGAACCGGGAGTACGTCAGTGAGCGCCATGCCGATCGCGTTGCTGGTCACCACGGCCGCCACGGGCGCCGTGGGCGTTGCCGTCCTGCGCACCGTGCTGCAGCTGCGGCGACAGGTCGCGGCCCTGCACACCGCGCTGGCCGAGAACCGCGCCGCCACCACCCGTGCGCTGCTGCCGGCCGCCCGCACCACCGCCGACGCCGAGGAGATACGCGCGGCCGTGGCCGCGGCGCTCGCCGAGGAACGGGAGCGGGAGCTCGCCGAGGCGCGGGCGTTCTGGGCCGCCCAGGAGACCCGTGACGCCTCCGACGCACCGTCCCTGCTGGGCCTGCCCGACCACGATCTGTTCCTGCCCCGGCAGGCCGATTTCGCGGGCCTGGAGCCAGTGTCCGAGACCGGCGCCGACACCGAGGAGCCGGCCGGCGAGTCCCCGGAGCTGGCCGCGGCCCGCCGCCGTCACCCCTCCCACCCGGACTTCGTGCCGGCGCAGTCGCCCGTGGTGAACGACCACGAGCGCACGGTCGCCACCCTGGAGGAGCTGGCCTCCTCCCGCGTGGAGCTGACGGACGTCCGTCCGGGCCCGCTGGGCACCCTCGACGTCTACGTCTTCGCCGACGGCACGACCCTGTGCATGACCCCGGGCCACCGCGAGACCGCGGAACACCTCGCCACGGCCCTGCGCGCGGGCGAGACCCCCGTCCTCCTCGGCGGCTCCGGCATCGCGGGCGCCTACACCCTGACGTTCGAGTGCGGCGAGGAGAACGTCTACATCCTGGCGGACCGGGTCATCTCGTCCCTCTAGGGGCGCGGGGAACTGCGCGAGCAACCACAACGAACCCGCCCCCGCGAACGGCGCTAAACCCCCGCCCGCTTCTGCGCCTCCTCGACCAAGCGCACCGCTTCATCGACGTCGGCATCACCGGGAATCACCACGGCCAGATCATGCCCGGCCACGGTGATCTGATCTGCGGCAGCAAACATCCCCGCATCCGGCATCTCCCGAGGCTCCACGCCCGGCTCCTCAAGAGCCTGCGCCCTCCGGGCCAACTCCCGGGCCAGCCCGAGAGCCTCAGCGGCAGCGCCCCGCTGCAGCCGGCTCTGGGGCGCGGCCCTCAAACGATCGGCGAAGTGATCCACCGCACGGGTCAGAGGCGTCGTATCAACCACGCCGCGAGCGTACGCGTCGCACCGGGACTGTTGCCAACGGGCGAACACTCAGGCACGGTGACCTGAAGGACCGGCTTACATCCCAGCGTCCGGAGGCGCCGATGTCCCAAGTCTTCTCCGAAGAGACCCATCGCAACATGCTCGCCCGCATCCCCCACTGCACCGGTCGTGAGATCACCGACTGGCTTCGCACCGTCGAAGATGGCCCGGCGCTCTTCCGCTTCGAGGAAAAGGTCAGCTGGCTCCGGCACGAACACAACCTGGCCTACGGCCACGCCAAGGCGATCATCCACGAGTACGACCTGAGGAGGGCCGCGCGCAAACTGCTCTAGGCGCGCACCGTCTCGACGACGACACCGTCCGGACAACGCGAGACAACGAGAAGGGCCCCGGCCGAAGCCGGGGCCCTATCACGTACGACGGTCAGGACTGGCCGTACTAGTCGCTGCTGTTGAGGATCGAGATGAGCCTCAGGAACTCCAGGTAGATCCACACCAGCGTCAGTGTGAGGCCGAAGGCCGCGAACCACGCCTCCTCGCGCGGAGCGCCATAGGCGATGCCGTCCTCGACCTGCTTGAAGTCCAGGGCGAGGAAGCAGGCGCCGAGGATGATGCCGATGACGCCGAAGATGACACCGAGGGCACCACTGCGGAAGCCGAGGCCGTCACCGCCGCCGAACACCGCGAACAGCAGGTTCACGGTCATCAGCAGGATGAAGCCGAGCGCGGCCGCCATCACGAAGCCGTAGAAGCGGCGGTTGACGCGGATCCAGCCGGCCTTGTAGGCGATCAGCACACCGGCGAAGACCGCCATGGTGCCGATCACCGCCTGCATGGCCGCGCCGTCGGCGATGCGGTTGTCGACGATGTTCGACACGACGCCGAGGAAGACACCCTCGAACGCGGCGTACGTCAGGATCAGCGCGGGCGAGGCCTTGCGCTTGAAGGACTGCACGAACGCCAGGACCATGCCGATCAGCGCGGCGCCGATACCGATGCCGTAGCTACGGCTGATGTTGGCGTCGTCGATGGGCAGCAGGGCCCAGGAGAGCGCGGCGGTGAGGATGAGCACACCGAGCGTGCTCGCCGTGCGCAGGACGACGTCGTCGATGGTCATCCGGCCGGTGGTGGCCGGCGCCTGCGGCGGCGCGCCGTGCTGCAGGTCCTGCTGGGCGTAAGGGTTCTGCGCGTACGGGTTCTGCGCGTACTGGTCGCCTGTCGGCTGCGCGTACGGGTTGCCCTGCGTGGCGACAGCGGGACCCCCGGCCTGCGGCGCGGTGTTGAAGCCCGCGTAGCCGTTGTCGCGGCTGAACCCCCGTCGCGAGAAGACCGGGTTTCTGCTCCTCATTTCACTCCTCCATGGCCACACTGCGTGAGCCTTGGCTCAAGAGTAATAGGTAGGCAAAGGATTGACCCTACTGCTTGGGGAGGATCTTTCCCTCGTCGTGCTGCGCAACACGCTACGCGGCTTCGTGATTCCCCTCAGCGGAGGGGGTCAGTCATCACGTCACCCGAAGGGGAAGCCCGTGTACCCCTCCGCCAGGTCGGTCTCGGCGGCGCGGTTGGAGGCGATCCGCTCCAACCGGGCGAGCTGGAGCCGGTCCTCGAAGCCGGTCGCGCCGGGGGCGCGGTGCAGGAGGGTCGTCATGTCGTAGGAGAACCGCTCGGCCTGCCAGATCCGGCGCAGACAGGTCTGCGAGTAGGTGTCCAGCAGTTCCGCCGAACCGGTTTCCTTCCGGTGTGTCAGGGCCCGAGCGAACGTCACGACGTCGCCGACGGCGAGATTCAGCCCCTTGGCGCCGGTCGGCGGCACGATGTGCGCTGCGTCACCCGCGAGGAAGAGGCGGCCGTGGCGCATGGGCTCGTGGACGTAGGAGCGCATCGGGGTGACGGACTTCTGGGTGATGGGGCCGCGCTCGAGGCGCCAGTCGTCGGCGGTCTCGAAGCGGCGCTCCAGCTCGTCCCAGATCTCCTCGTCGCTCCACGCCTCGGCGTCGGTGCCGTCGGGTACCTGGAGGTAGAGGCGGGACACGGACGGCGAGCGCATGGAGAGCAGGGCGAAGCCGCGGTCGTGGCGGGCGTAGACGAGCTCGTCGTGCGAAGGCGGTACGTCGGCGAGGATGCCGAGCCAGCCGAAAGGGTACGTCCGTTCGAAGACCCGGGTCAGTTCGGCCGGGATCGCCTTGCGGGCCACGCCCCAGAAGCCGTCGCAGCCGACGACGTACTCACACTCCAGGACGTCCTCGCGGCCCTCGTGCCGGAAGCGGACGCGCGGGGCGTCGGTGCCGGCGTCCTCCACGGCCAGCGCCTCCGCCTCGAACAGCAGCGGGCCGCCCTCCTGGAACTGGAGGGCGATGAGGTCCTTGCAGACCTCGGTCTGGGCGTAGACCATCACGGACCGGCCACCGGTGAGGGCGGGGAAGTCGACGCGGTGGCGTCGGCGGTCGAAGCGCAGTTCGATGCCGTCGTGGCGCAGACCCTCGCGGTCCATGCGCTCCCCGGCGCCGGCCGCGCGCAGCACGTCCGCCGTGCCCTGCTCCAGGATCCCGGCCCGCTGCCGCCGCTCGACGTAGGCACGGTCGCGGCTCTCCAGGACCACCGAGTCGATACCGGCGTTGTGGAGCAGCCGGGCGAGGAGGAGGCCGGCGGGGCCGGCTCCGATGATGCCGACGGTGGTGCGCATCGGGCACCTTCTCTCTCAGGTTCATGGAGGCTTGTTCGCCTGGTGAAAATTATTTCACTACTGTCGGATGTGAGTTTCCGACGGCATGCGCCCGCTGTCAACGGGCATGCCGTGAAGTCTTCAATGAACCATGCAGGAGTCGGAAGGTGCCCGGAGCCGGACTTGAACCGGCACGCCCGCGAAGGGGCAGCGAGGTTTAAGCTCGCCGTGTCTGCATTCCACCATCCGGGCAGGCCATGGGCTCCGCGTCGAGGTTCCGAGACTATCGGGACGGATCCCCCGAACAGCGGAAGCACGGACCGATGTTGTCTTATTTTATTGACGTCTGAGGGTGCATCAGCGCACGGAACGCGCCATCCGCACTTGCCAATAGCCTTACGTGCGGCCGTGGGCGCCGCATACGGAATGACGGAATTTCACCGCCTGAACGAGGGCACTCCACCTGTTCTCGACATCCGGACCTCTCAGGTTCCCGACACCGGGGCCACTCAGGGACGTTCGTCATCCCCAGGTATGACACTCCCCCTCGAAGTCAGACCGAAGTCGGCCCTCGGAACGGGAACTGCGGGTGACTACACGGCGGCAGGGGACCCGGACGATGGATCACATCCGCCTGACCGCACCACCGTCCGACAGGAGTGCCATCCCGTGACCACCGCTTCCCTCACCGACCGGGCCACCACCGTGGCCGCGCGCGCCACGGATCTGTCGAAGATCTATGGGCAGGGTGAGACCCAGGTGGTCGCCCTGGACCGGGTCTCCGCCGACTTCCGGCAGGCCGAGTTCACCGCGATCATGGGCCCCTCCGGCTCCGGCAAGTCGACCCTGATGCACTGTGTGGCCGGTCTCGACTCCTTCTCCTCCGGGTCGGTGCGCATCGGCGACACCGAGCTCGGCTCCCTGAAGGACAAGCAGTTGACCAAGCTGCGCCGGGACAAGATCGGCTTCATCTTCCAGGCGTTCAATCTGCTGCCGACCCTGACGGCCCTGGAGAACATCACCCTCCCGATGGACATCGCGGGCCGCAAGCCGGACAAGCAGTGGCTGGACTCCGTCATCCGCATGGTCGGCCTGGCGGACCGGCTCGGCCACAGGCCCTCGCAACTGTCGGGCGGTCAGCAGCAGCGCGTCGCCGTGGCGCGGGCACTGGCCTCCAAGCCCGAGATCATCTTCGGTGACGAGCCCACCGGAAACCTCGACTCGCGCTCCGGCGCCGAGGTGCTGGGCTTCCTGCGCAACTCCGTTCGGGAGCTGGGCCAGACGGTGGTGATGGTGACTCACGACCCGGTGGCCGCGGCCTACGCGGACCGGGTCGTCTTCCTCGCGGACGGCCGGATCGTGGACGAGATGCACGGGCCCACGGCCGACTCGGTGCTCGACCGGATGAAGGCGTTCGACGCCAAGGGCCGCACCAGCTGATCCCCCGTCAGGACCGACAGGACTGAGAAGAAGAACCCATGTTCCGTACCGCCTTGCGCAACGTGCTCGCGCACAAGGCCCGGCTCCTGATGACCGTCCTCGCCGTGATGCTCGGCGTGGCCTTCGTGTCGGGGACCCTGGTCTTCACCAACACCATCTCCGACGCCTTCCAGAAGAGCTCCGCCAAGGGCTTCGACCGGGTCGACGTCGCCGTGACATCGGACTACCAGGACTCCGAGGGCGACCGGGTCGGCAAGGTCCACGACCTGAACCGGGCCGTGCTCGACAAGAGCGAGCGGGTTCCCGGTGCCGCGTCCGCCATCGGGGTCGTGCAGGGCTTCACCGCCATCGCCGACAAGGACGGCAAGCTGATCGGCCAGGGCTTCCAGTCGCAGGGCGGCAACTACTGGGGGGCCGAGGACCCCCGCTACCCGCTGGCGAGCGGGCACGCGCCCAAGGGCGCGGGCGAGATCCTCATCGACTCCGAGACGGCGAAGCGAGCCGGGTACGAGGTCGGCGACACCGTGCGCATGTCGGTCGACGGGCCGGTCCTGACCCCGAAGATCGCCGGCATCTTCACCACCGACGACGGCAATGTCGCGGCCGGCGGCAGCCTGACCCTGTTCGACACGGCGACCGCGCAGAAGCAGTTCGGCAAGGCGGGCGTCTACGACCAGATCAACGTCACCGCGAAGCCGGGCGTCTCGCAGGCCGCGCTCAAGGCGGAGCTGGACAAGGCGATGCCCGAGGGCACCGTCCAGACCACCACCGGCAAGCAGCTCGCCGACGACCAGGCGGACACCATCGCCCGGTCGATGAGCGGCATGCAGACGGCTCTGCTGGTCTTCGCCGGCATCGCCCTGTTCGTCGGCACGTTCATCATCGCCAACACCTTCACCATGCTGGTCGCCCAGCGCACCAAGGAGCTGGCGCTGATGCGGGCGGTCGGTGCCTCGCGCCGGCAGGTGACGCGGTCGGTGCTGATCGAGGCGTTCGTGGTCGGGGCGGTCGCCGCCGTGACCGGTCTGGTCGCGGGCATCGGCATCGGTGCCGGACTGCGCTCCCTGATGGGTTCGTTCGGCGCGACCGTGCCCGACGGCCCGCTGATCATCAAGCCGGCCACGATCGCCGCCGCGTTCGCCGTCGGCATCCTGGTGACCATGCTGGCGGCGTGGCTGCCGGGCCGCCGGGCCGCGAAGATCCCGCCGGTCGCGGCCATGAGCAGCGTGCACGCCAAGTCCACGACCAAGTCGCTGGTGCTGCGCAACACGCTGGGCACCCTGTTCTCGGCCGCGGGCATCGCGGTGGTCCTGGTGGCCACGACCATGGACGGCTCGGACGGCCAGATGCCCATGGGCTTCGGCGCGGTGCTGCTGATCATCGGCGTGTTCATCCTGACCCCACTGCTGTCCCGGCCGCTGATCGCCGCCGCGGCGCCGGTGCTGCGCGCCTTCGGCGTCTCCGGCAAGCTGGCCCGGCAGAACTCGGTGCGCAACCCGCGCCGTACGGCCGCCACCGCCTCCGCGCTGATGATCGGCCTGACCCTGATCACCGGTATGACGGTGACGGCGGGCAGCCTCCAGCAGGCCATCGACAAGATGGCGGCGTCCGCGATCAAGGCGGACTACGTGGTGTCCATGGCGAACGGCAACCCGCTGTCCCCGGACGTCGAGAAGAAGCTGAAGCAGACCGACGGCGTGACCGCCACCAGCTCGATGACCAACGCCGTAGCCCGCGTCGACGGCAAGACCGACGAGTACCTGACCGGCGTCAACGGCGCCGCGATCGGCGAGCTGGCCGGCCCGAAGGTCGAGGACGGCGCGTTCAAGGTCGGCGGCTCCCAGGTGGTCGTGGACAGCACGACCGCCGAGTCCAACCACTGGAAGGCCGGTTCGAGCTTCAGCGTCGCCTTCGAGGACGGCAAGAAGCAGCGGCTCACCGTCGCCGGGACCTACGAGAGCAACGAGTACCTCAGCGGCATCCTGCTCGACCAGGCGACGCTCGCGCCGCACACGTCCGACCCGTACGTCATGAAGGTCATGGCGAAGACCTCCGGCGGCCCGTCCGGCGCGGCGCAGGACAAGCTGGAGAAGGCCCTCGACAACAACCCGGCGATCAAGGTCCAGGACAAGAAGGACATCTCCAACGAGATCGCGCAGATGTTCACGCTGATGCTGAACATGCTCTACGGACTGCTCGCCATGGCCGTGATCGTGGCGGTCCTCGGGGTCATCAACACCCTGGCCATGTCGGTCTTCGAACGCTCCCAGGAGATCGGCATGCTCCGGGCGATCGGCCTTGACCGCAAGGGCATCAAGCGGATGGTCCGTATGGAGTCCCTGGTGATCTCGCTGTTCGGCGGGGTGCTGGGCATCGGCCTCGGCGTGTTCTTCGGCTGGGCGGCCGGTGAGCTGCTGGCCTCGAAGATGCCGACCTACGCGCTGGTCCTGCCCTGGGCGCGGATGGGTGTCTTCCTGCTGCTGGCCGCGACCGTGGGTGTCCTCGCGGCGCTGTGGCCGGCCCGGCGGGCGGCCCGGCTGAACATGCTCGAAGCGATCAAGGCGGAGTAGCGAGAACGGCGAAGGCCCCCTTTCCCGCCGATGGGAAAGGGGGCCTTCGCCGTGTCAGTTCCAGGTGCGGGCGCGCAGGGGCATGCCCGACTCCCCGGATTCCACGGCCCGCACGGCCAGGACCTGGTTGACGCCGATGCGGTTGCGCTCGAAGGCGACCGCGCAGGCGGCCATGTACAGGCGCCAGACGCGGGCGCGGCCGGGGCCGGTGAGCTGGACGGCACGCTTCCAGTCGGCCTCCAGGCGCGTGACCCACCGGCGCAGCGTGAGGGCGTAGTGCTCGCGGATCGACTCGACGTCGCGCACCTCGAACCCGGCGCGCTCCAGCTGGGTGACGGTGATGCCGACGGGCTGGAGTTCGCCGCCGGGGAAGACGTAGGAGTTGATGAACGGGTCGACCTCGTACGTCGTCTCGTCCCGCTGCGGGCGGCGGGCGATCTGGTGGTTCAGGAGCCGTCCGCCGGGCTTGAGCAGGTCGTACAGATCGGCCGCGTACTCCAGGTACCGGTCGGCGCCGACGTGTTCGGCCATGCCGATCGAGGAGATCGCGTCGTACGGCCCGTCGCGGACGTCGCGGTAGTCCTGGACCCGGATCTCGATCCTGTCGGTGAGGCCCTCTTCGGCGACGCGCTTGCGGGCGTAGGCGGCCTGCTCCTGCGAGAGCGTGACGCCGACGACGCTCACGCCGTGCTCGCGGGCGGCGTGGATGGCCATGGAGCCCCAGCCGCAGCCGACGTCGAGCAGTCGCTGACCTGGTCTCAGGCCGAGCTTGCGGCAGACGAGTTCGAGCTTGTCGTGCTGGGCCTGTTCGAGGGTGCTGTCCGGGCTGTCCGGGCTTTTCCAGTAGGCGCAGGAGTACACCATGGACGGGCCGAGGACGATCTCGTAGAAGTCGTTGCCGACGTCGTAGTGGTGGCTGATGGCGCGTCTGTCGCTGCGTTTGGTGTGCAGGTGGGGGCGGGGGCTGCGGGCCTCCTCGGGGGGCGGGGCGGGCGGCAGCGGGGGCCCGGCGAGCCTGACGAGTCCGCGGACCGCGGCACGGACCTCGGGGTCGCGCAGGGCCTGGGCGAGGGTGCGGGCGTCCTCGCCGCGCTCCCAGATGTCTCCGGCGAGCAGGTCGAGGGTGGTGTAGAGGTCGCCCTCGATGTCCAGGTCGCCCGCCACCCAGGCGCGGGCCAGACCCAGTTCGCCCGGCTTGAACAGCAGGCGGCGCAGGGCGCGGCGGTTGCGTACGACCAGGGTCGGCGCGCCCGGCGGGCCCGCCTGCGAACCGTCCCAGGCGCGGACGCGCACCGGGGGTGGTGCTCCCAGCAACTGTGTGAAGAGGCCCTGCAGCCGCTGCGCGGCGTCTGCCATGGTGTACACCTCCGTGACGGGGAATCCCGGAATGTCCGACACCACGAAAACACCTACGGGGCCTCACCGCAGTCCCCGGCACGCGTCATCTCTGAGCAAAACCGCCACTTCGCCCACCCGGCCGTGAGGTCGGTACAACGCCGAAGGACCTCCCGCACCACGGATGGCGGGAGGTCCTTCGTCAGGCGGGTGACCGGGTGAGGGTCAGGAGGCCTTGGCCTTCTCCTCGGTCTTCTCCTTCGGCGCGGCCGCGACCGGGGCCGGCTTGGCGGCCTCGTAGAACTCCTCGCGCGGCGTCTCCATCGCGCCGAGCGAGACGACCTCGCGCTTGAGGAACATCGCCAGGGTCCAGTCGGCGAAGACGCGGATCTTGCGGTTCCAGGTCGGCATCGCCAGACCGTGGTAGCCACGGTGCATGTACCAGGCGAGTCGGCCCTTGAGCTTGATCTTCATCTTGCCCATGACGATCATCGCGACGCCCTTGTGGAGGCCGAGACCGGCCACCGCGCCCTTGTTGGCGTGGGCGTAGTCCTTCTGCGGGAAGCCCCGCATGCCGGAGACCACGTTGTCGCCGAGGACCCGGGCCTGGCGCAGCGCGTGCTGGGCGTTCGGCGGGCACCAGGCGTTCTCGTTGCCGGCCTTGCGGCCCACGAGGTCCGGGACCTGCGCGTTGTCGCCGGCGGCCCAGATGTAGTCGGTGCCCTTGACCTGGAGCGTCGGCTCGCAGTCGACGTGACCACGGGGGCCGAGGGGCAGGCCGTAGCGGGACAGGGCCGGGTTGGGCTTGACGCCGGCGGTCCAGACGATGGTGCTGGAGTCGACCTCGAGGCCGTTCTTCAGCACCACGTGGCCGTCGACGCAGGAGTCCATGGAGGTGGACAGGTAGACCTCGACACCGCGGCCTTCGAGGTGCTCCTTGCCGTACTTGCCGAGCTTGGGACCGACCTCGGGGAGGATCTTGTCGGCGGCGTCGACGAGGATGAAGCGCATGTCCTCACGGGACACGTTCTTGTAGTACTTCGCGGCGTCCCGGGCCATGTCCTCGACCTCGCCGATGGTCTCCGCACCGGCGAAACCGCCGCCCACGAAGACGAAGGTGAGCGCCTTGCGGCGGATCTCCTCGTCGGTGGTGGAGTCGGCCTTGTCGAGCTGCTCGAGGACGTGGTTACGCAGGCCGATGGCCTCCTCGACGCCCTTCATGCCGATGCCCTGCTCGGCGAGGCCGGGGATCGGGAAGGTGCGGGAGACCGCGCCGAGCGCGATCACCAGGTAGTCGAAGGGCAGCTCGTAGGCCTCGCCGACCAGCGGGGAGACCGTGGCGACCTTGCGGTCCTGGTCGATGGTGGTGACCCGGCCGGTGAGGACCTCCGCCTTGGGCAGCACGCGTCGCAGCGGGACGACGACGTGGCGCGGGGAGATGTTGCCGGCGGCGGCTTCGGGGAGGAAGGGCTGGTAGGTCATGTACGACCGGGGGTCGACGACCGTGACGGTCGCCTCGCCGTAGCGCATCTTCTTCTGGATACGCCGAGCTGCGTACAGGCCTACGTACCCACCGCCTACTACGAGGATCCTGGGACGCTCCGTGGTGCTCATGCCATCGAGTATCCACCCGGCTCAGGGGGGTGGCTCGTGCGCCCCTTCACAAGCTCGGGCGGGGTGTGTGTTATCCTCCGCGGCCCGCGTGATCCATGTCATGGTGACAACCGGGATCCTTTGTGCACCCCGGCCCGTTGTCAATGCCGCATGAGCTGCCTCTCTGGGCGGAAAGGGCCTCCGTGAGGCCGCCCCGGAGTCCCGCTTCGGGCCCCTTCCCCGGCACCTCCATACCATGCTTCTGAACATGTTCAAAGGCGCCTTGGGGCCCCGGATGGGTCAACCGGCCCCCCCTTGTCGCTCTCGAGGGCCGAATTCCTTGTGAAGAACTTCACGAACTTTTCCGACGAGCTGTCGCCGGGGGGTTCGTACGAGCCCCCCGGACGCGCTCAAACGTGATCCATGCCTGCTCAGAAGCGGGCTACGCGACCGACCACGCGATGCCGTCGAGGATTTCCCATGAACGCGTCTCCCGTACGAGGCGACGTCCACACGTGGCTGGTGTACACGGAAATGCGTACACTACTTTCATGGCCGATAACACCGTGACCGTCAGGGAAGCACGCGCACACCTCGCGGAACACATCAACCGCGCCGAGGAAGGCACTCCGACCGTTATAACGCGCAACGGCGCCCCAGTAGCTGCGGTCGTGCCGATCAGCGACTTCGAAGCGCTGGAGGAGGCGGCCGACGTGATGCTGGCCCGGGAGGCGGAAGCAGTTCTGGCCGACGGCGGGCCCACCGTTTCCATGGCCGAGCTGCTGGCGGACCTGTTCAGCGAGCACGGTGAAGGCGCCGCGTGAAGTACGCCTTCCGGTTCACTACCGCTGCACAGCGGCAGCTTCGGGCCATCAGCCGGCACGATGCCATGCGCATCCTGACCGCGTTGACCGCGCTCGGCGACGATCCGTACCGCGAGGACGCCGATGTCAAGAAGCTCACCGGCCCGTCCGGGCTCTACCGGCTCAGGGTCGGCAGCTACAGGGTCGCCTACCAGATCAACGATAGTGAGCTCGTCATCCTCGTCGTCAAGGTAGGCGACCGGCGGGACGTGTACCGCAACCTGTAGGCGGTCAGGCCAAGGACCAGCCGATGCCGTCGAGGATGTCGTGCTCACTCACGACGACCTCCGCGGCGCCGATCCGCTCCATGATCGACAGCAGCACGAGGGCCCCCGCCGCGATCACGTCGACCCTGCCCGGGTGCATGGAGGGCACGGCCGCGCGCTCGGCGTGGGTGGAACGCAGCAGCCACTCGGTGATCTCGCGGACCCGGTCGTGGGAGACGCGGGAGTGGTGGATGGCGGCCGAGTCGTACTCGGGCAGCTCCTGGGCGATCGCCGACACGGTCGTCACGGAGCCGGCCAGGCCGACCAGCGTGCGGGCCTCGCGCAGCGGGACCGTCTCCTCGGCGAGGTCGAGGGCGGCCTCGATGTCGGCCCGCATCGCCGCGATCTGCTCCTCGGACGGCGGGTCGCTCACCACACCGTCCCGGACCAGGTGACGCTCGGTCATCCGGACACAGCCGATGTCCACCGAGCGCGCCGCGCGCACCCGGTCGTCGCCGACGACGAACTCGGTCGAGCCGCCGCCGATGTCCACGACGAGGTAGGGCTTCGGGAGGTGGTCTCCCCCGGCGAGCTCCTTGGTGGCGCCGGTGAAGGAGAACTCGGCCTCCTGGTCCCCGGAGATCACCTCGGGTTCGACGCCCAGGATGTCCAGCACGCCGCGCACGAACTCGTCGCGGTTCTCGGCGTCCCGGGAGGCGGAGGTCGCCACGAACCGCAGCCGCTCCGCCCCGTGCTCCTTGATGATGTCGGCGTACTCGCGGCAGGCCGCGAAGGTCCGCCGCAGCGCCTCGGGGGCGAGCCGGCCGGTGCGGTCGACGCCCTGCCCGAGCCGCACGATCGTCATCCGGCGGTCCAGGTCGACCAGCTCACAGGTGGCCCCCGCGCCGGAGGCGCTGTTGGACACCGTGGCGTCCGCGACCAGCAGGCGGATGGAGTTCGTACCGCAGTCCACGGCGGCGACACGGGTCACTGGGCGGCCTCCTCGGCATTCGTCACGCACGGGCCCTTGCGCCACCACTCCGGCAGCATCTCGATCGCCTCGTCGCCGAGCGGGTTCACGCCGGGCCCCGCGGCCAGCGAGTGCGCCACCAGCACGTGCAGGCACTTCACCCGGTCCGGCATGCCGCCCGCGCTGGGGAAGTTCTTCAGCTCCTCGATCTCGTCCCGGCGCCTGATGTAGTCCTCGTGCGCCGCCCGGTAGGCCGCCGCCAGCTCGGGGTCCGAGGCCAGCCGCTCGGTCATCTCCTTCATCACGCCGTTCGCCTCCAGCGTGCCGATCGCCGAGGCGGCGCGCGGGCACGTCAGGTAGTACAGCGTGGGGAACGGCGTTCCGTCCGGCAGCCGCGGTGCCGTCTCGACGACGTCCGGGTGCCCGCACGGGCACCGGTGCGCGATCGCGCGCAGACCGCGCGGGGGCCGGCCGAGCTGCTGCTTGAAGGCCTCGACGTCCGCGTCGGTGGGCTCGGTGCGCGGGGTGGTCGGCGGGGGCGTTTCCATGACTGTCTTCAGGCTGTCTTTCTTTGAGTCAGATATGCGAGTCGGATGACCGGCTGGTCTTCGGTTCACCGTTCGGAGGCGTCGGACTTGTCGACGCCGTCCCATACGTTCGCGTACCAGGGGCGGTCGGCCGTCCCGAGCACGGCGTGTGACTGCCGCGCCGCGTGCGGGTCGACGACGATGAATCCCGTCTCCCCCGGCATGACGTAGTGCAACCGCTGCCGGATCTGCTGCTCCGCGTACGCGTCGTCCTGCCAGCGCGCCTTCTGGTCGCGCAACCGTTCGACACGTTGGCGGGCCTGCTGCTGTTCGCGCTGGAGGTCGTCGATCTCGGCGCGCTGGGAGACGTACTCCCGCATCGGGTAGGCCAGCGCCACGATCAGCGTGCACATCACCAGGGCGAGCAGCGCGGCGCGGCCGGTCAGCCGGGAGCGGCGGGCCTGGCGCCGGGTCTGGGAGCGGTAGACCCGGGCCGCGGTCTGCTCGCCGAGCAGCCGGATCCTGGTCGAGGTGGAGAAACGGTCCCGGTCCTTCACGGCCATGTCTCCCCGCTCTCCCGCTGCACCGTCATACGCGCGTACGTCCCCGGACACGGTACGGGACCGAGTCCGGGGACGTACGTACGACGCTTCCTATGAAGCTGTGCGTCAGCCCTTGAAGCGCGGGAAGGCGCTGCGGCCGGCGTAGACCGCCGCGTCGTCGAGGATCTCCTCGATGCGCAGCAGCTGGTTGTACTTGGCGACGCGCTCGGAGCGGGCCGGGGCGCCGGTCTTGATCTGGCCGCAGTTGGTGGCGACGGCCAGGTCGGCGATGGTGACGTCCTCGGTCTCGCCGGAGCGGTGGGACATCATGCACTTGAAGCCGTTGCGCTGGGCCAGCTCGACGGCGTCCAGGGTCTCGGTCAGCGAGCCGATCTGGTTGACCTTGACCAGGAGCGCGTTGGCGGCGTTCTCGTCGATGCCGCGGGCCAGACGCTCGGGGTTGGTGACGAACAGGTCGTCGCCGACGAGCTGGACCTTGTCGCCGAGCTTGTCGGTGATGGTCTTCCAGCCGTCCCAGTCGTCCTCGTACAGCGGGTCCTCGATGGAGACGAGCGGGTACGCGTCGACGAGCTCGGCGTAGTACTCGGTCATCTCGGCGGCGGAGCGCGTCTTGCCCTCGAAGGTGTAGGCGCCGTCCTTGTAGAACTCGGACGCGGCCACGTCGAGGGCGAGGGCGATCTGCTCGCCGGGCGTGTAGCCGGCCTCCTTGATCGCCTCGAGGATGAGGTCGAGGGCCTCGCGGTTGGAGCCGAGGTTGGGGGCGAAGCCGCCCTCGTCGCCGAGGCCGGTGGCCAGGCCCTTGCTCTTCAGGACCTTCTTCAGCGTGTGGTAGACCTCGGCGCCCCAGCGCAGCGCCTCGGAGAAGGACTCCGCGCCGATCGGGGCGATCATGAACTCCTGGATGTCCACGTTGGAGTCGGCGTGCGAGCCGCCGTTCAGGATGTTCATCATCGGCACCGGCAGCAGGTGCGCGTTCGGGCCGCCCAGGTAGCGGAAGAGCGGCAGGTCGCTGGCCTCGGAGGCGGCGTGGGCGACGGCGAGGGAGACGCCGAGGATGGCGTTGGCGCCGAGGGAGCCCTTGTTGTCGGTGGCGTCCAGGTCGAACATCGCCTGGTCGATCAGGCGCTGCTCGGTGGCGTCGTAGCCGACGAGCTCCGGGCCGATCTGCTCGATGACCGCGAGGACGGCCTTCTCCACACCCTTGCCCAGGTAGCGGTTCGAGTCGCCGTCACGCAGCTCGATGGCCTCGAAGGCGCCCGTGGAGGCGCCGGACGGGACGGCGGCACGACCGGTGCTGCCGTCGTCGAGGCCGACCTCGACCTCGACCGTGGGGTTGCCTCGGGAGTCCAGGATTTCCCGGGCTACGACGACGTCGATGGACGGCACGAGCATCTCCTTCTGATGTGACGCTGGGTACGCGGGTCGCGTGGACCCGGCGAGGTGCGGGCCGTGGTGGCTCGCGACATGAGCCTAACCGGCTCGGGCCGATCGGCCACCGGGTCGCCCACCCCATGGACAGAACCGAGAGTAAATTGTTTCCGAACGGAACAAAGACGGTGACGGAAAAGTCCGGCAGAAGAAACCCCGCCCCGGCGCGTACGGGGGAACACGCGCCGGGGCGGGGAGCCCTTGAGAGCCGCTGCTTACTTCAGGTGCAGCTGCTGGCCCGGGTAGATGAGGTTGGCGTCCTCGACGATGTCCTTGTTCAGCTGGAACAGCTTCTCCCAGCCGCCCTCGACCTTCTCGTCCGCCGCGATCGAGCTGAGGGTCTCGCCCTTGACGACCTTGTACTCGCCGTCGCCCTTCTTGACCTTCTTGCCGGTCGGGGTGGTGACGGTCTTCTTGGCGGCCGGGCGCTCGTCGGAGCGGGAGGCCGGCTGCTGCTGGGTCTCGCGGGACTCGGTGCTCTGCTGCGAGGAGCTGCCGGAGTCGCTCGAGGAGGAGCCGCCGCCGCTGTAGCCGGCGCTCGACAGGCCCTTGCCGCAGACCGGCCAGGCACCCTTGCCCTGGCCCGCGAGGACCTTCTCGCCGATCTCGATCTGCTGCTCCTTGGTGGCCTGGTCGGCGGTGGCGGCGTACTTGGTACCGCCGTAGCCGGACCAGGTGGAGGCGGAGAACTGCAGACCGCCGTAGTAGCCGTTGCCGGTGTTGATGGACCAGTTGCCGCCGGCCTCGCACTGGGCGACGGCGTCCCACTCGGAGGCGGTGGCGGCGGAAGCGCCGCCGGCCGCCATCAGCGGGGCGGCGACAGCGGCGCCGGTGACACCGGCGACGGCGATGGCACGGCTGGCCTTGGACGGACGGCGGTGCTTGCCCTTGCTGGAAAACAGCATGGAAGGATCCCCTCACCGACGCCTGCGAGGTGAGCTGTCGGGTTCGGGCCGGTTGAGTTGCCCGGCCGCGCCCCTCCCGGGACACGGCTTCACCCCAAGCCCTTCCGGCGCAACCGGCCGGTCGGGCACTTACCTTGGGTCCCCCGCTCCTGCCTACGGCGCTTGACGCGACGACTGTTCCCGTACGGCCGCTGGCAGGATTCGGCGTTGCGGCAGCCGGGGCTCGTGGTGACGAGCGGTCCCGACCGTAGCCACGCGATCCGCCGAATTTCAAAGACGATCAGGGCTTCTGAGATCTATCTCTCACGGACCCCAAACGGGACATTAGCCGCGAATCATGACGCGAACTCGCGCGGGTTCGGGGCGACTTCCGCCCCTGTTTCCGCACTGCCCGAACAACTACTTCTCGCCCGCTTCGCCCTCTACCGTGAGCGTCTGACCGGGGCGGATGAGGTTCGGGTCGGTACCGACAGCCTTCTTGTTGCCGTCATAGAGCTCGTGCCATCCGCCGCTGACGTCAAGGGAGTCGGCGATGGACCAGAGACTGTCGCCGATACCCACGATGTAGGCACCCTCGGACGTGTCGCGGGAGCCCTCCTCGTCGCGCGAGGCGTGACGGCCCGTGGAGTCGTCCGTGCGGCCGTTCTCGGGCGTTTGGGTTTCGTCGGCACTGGGGCCGCGGTGACGGCCGGAGCCGGTGTCGGTGCCGGTCTCGGTGAGAGCCGAAGAGTCGTCGTCCTGCCGCGAGTTGCCGGACCTGTCACGCTCGGGCGTCGTCGACGGGGAGCTGTCGGGCTCCTGGTCCCGCGAAGCGGACTCCTCGGAGTCGGGCGACTTGTCGGACGTAGCGGAATCGTCCTTCGAGGTCGACGACTCGTCAGGGGTCGGCGAGTCGGACGGCGAAGGGGAGGAACCGAGGGAGTCGAGCAATCCGGATGAATCCGACGAACCAGACGAGTCATCCGAGTCAGACGACTTCTTGTCCTGCTCGAGGCCGGAGAGCAGTCCGCAGGTACGCCAGGCGCCGGCTCCCTGGTCGGCGAGGATTCTCTCGGCCACGGCTATCTGCTGGGAACGGCTGGCCAGGTCGGCGCTCGGGGCGTAGTCGAGGCCGCCGTGGTTCTCCCAGTCCTCCTGGGACAACTGCAGGCCGCCGAAGTATCCGTTGCCGCTGTTCTGGCTCCAGGCGCCGCCGGTCTCGCAGTCCGCGATCCGGTCCCAGGTCGTGCCGTCGGCCGCGCTGGCGCCGGAGGCTCCGAGGAGCGGGATCGCGATGGCGGAGCCGGTCACTCCGGCCGCGACGAGGAGAGCCGGAGCCTGGCGGGGGCGACGGTGCCGACCGTTCCCGGAGAGCATACGGAGACCTTTCGCAAGAGGGCAGTGACCGGCGCGGCGCCGGATTTCCCAGGCCGCGCTGATGATGGGTGAACGTATAGGCAGACGATCACTTGTCACAAGTTAATGCCGCGTAGATCACGTGAAGATCACAGTCCTGACGGCGTGTCACCTTTGGGCGGGCGTGAACTCCACCGGCAGGGTGCGCAGCCCGCGCATGATCAGGCCGCCGCGCCACCTCAGCTCGGCCGGGTCGGCCGCGAGCCGGAGGTCCGGGAGGCGGGTGAGGAGCGTGGCGAGGGCGGTCTGGCCCTCCAGACGGGCGAGGGGGGCGCCGAGGCAGTAGTGGATGCCGTGGCCATACCCGAGGTGCTGGTTGTCGCGGCGGGCGAGGTCGAGCACGTCCGGATCGGCGAACCGCTCCGGGTCCCGGTCCGCGGCGGCCAGGACGACGAGCACCGGGTCGCCGGCCTCGATGTGCTGCCCTCCGATGGTGAGCGGCTGCGTGGCGAAGCGCCAGGTGGCGAGCTCGACGGGGCCGTCGAAGCGCAGGAGTTCCTCGACGCCGGTCTCCAGGAGGCCTCTCTCCCCGGCGGCGAGGGAGGCCTGGAGCCGGGTGCGCTGCTCGGGGTGGGTGAGCAGGGCGTAGGTTCCGTTGCCGATCAGGTTCACGGTCGTCTCGAAACCGGCGAACAGCAGGATGAAGGCCATGGCTGCGGCCTCGTTCTCGGTGAGGTGCTCGCCGTGGTCGGAGGCGCGGATGAGACCGGAGATGAGGTCCTCGCCGGGGGTGGGTTCGGCGGGCAGCGCCTCCCGCTTGCGGTGGATGAGGTCGGCGAGGTAGCCGCGCATCTTCTTCACGGACCGCGCCACGCCGCCCCGGGGTCCGCCCTGGTGACGGATCATCATGCCCGCCCAGTCCCGGAAGTCGTCCTGGTCCTCGCGGGGGACGCCGAGCAGGTCGCAGATGGCGTAGATGGGGAGCGGGAAGGCGAACTCGTGGATCAGGTCGGCGGACCCCCGCTCCGCGAACCCGTCGATGAGACCGTCGGTGAGCTCCTGAACCCGCTGCTCGAACTCGGCGACCCGGCGGGGCGTGAACGCCTTGGACACGAGCCGCCGCAGCCGGGTGTGGTCCGGCGGATCGATGTTGAGCAGATGCGTCATCAACTCGGCCTTGCGCTCCCCGGGGATACCGGTCTTGCCCTTGGCGTGCGCGGGTTCGTGGTGATGCGCCGGGTTCTTGGAGAGACGGTTGTCGGCGAGGGTCTGCTTGGCATCGGCGTACCGCGTGACCAGCCAGGCCTCCACACCGCTGGGGAGCTTGGTCCGGTGCACGGGGGCGTGCTCGCGGAGCCAGGCGTAGGCAGGGTAGGGGTCGGTGGCGAACTCCCACGAAAACAGCTCGGGCACCCCGGGCACTTCATGTTGCATGCCATGACCCTACGCAGCGGCGGAGCGCGTCACGCCCGTCGGTCTCAGGCCCGGTCTCCGCCCTCGGTCTCCCTGATCGCGTCCCGGTACGCGCGGGCCGCCGCCCTCAGGGCCGCCTCCGGGTCCACTCCCTCCGACTCGGCGCGGACCGCCAGGGCCAGGAGGTCGTAGCCGATGCCTTCGACGGGTGGGAGCGGTATGTCCAGGTTCGCGGTGCGGGCCCGGGAGGCCAGCTTGGCGGCGAGGGCCAGGCCTGGCTGGCCGAGGGGGATGCCCTCGGTGACGGAGGTGCGCTGCTTCTCGACCGCCTTGGTGCGCAGCCAGTGCTCCTTGACCTCCTCGGGGGTGGTGGCCGTCTCGTCGCCGAAGACGTGCGGGTGGCGGTGGATCAGCTTGGCGACGATGCCGCCGGCCACGTCGTCGATGGAGAAGGGGGCCTCCCCATCTTCCGGGCGGCCTTCCTCGGCGATGCGGGCGTGGAAGACGACCTGGAGGAGGACGTCTCCGAGCTCCTCGCGCAGCTCGTCGCGGTCGCCCTCCTCGATCGCCTCGACGAGTTCGTACGCCTCCTCGATGCCGTACTTCGCCAGGCCCATGTGGGTCTGCCGGGACGACCAGGGGCACTCGGCGCGGATGCGGTCCATGACCTGGACCAGGTCGAGGAGGCGGGCGCCCGGCAGGTCGTAGGAGGCGGGGAGCAGCTCCAGCTCGGGCATGTCGACGCGGCCGGTGCCGGCCAGGCGCGCCAGGCCGTCCGTCAGGGCCGGCTCGCCCTCGCCCGTCGCCACGACGACCACCGTGCGGCCCCCGGCACAGGCGTCGACCAGCTCCTGGGCGGCCGGGGACGCCTCGTCGACGGTGATCCCCGCCTCGCGCAGATACGGGAGCTGCGGGTGGGTGCCGTCCGCGCACAGCACCTGGTCGGCCGCGTGCAGTGCCTGCCAGGCGGGCCAGGACAGCAGGCCGGGGGCGACGCGGTGGCTGGTGGTGAGCAGGACGATGCGGCCGGGGGCGGCGGCCGTGCCGGGGGTGGCCTGCTCGGGGCGCGGGGTGGCTTCGGGACTGTTGGCGTTCACGATTCGAAGCTATCCCACGCCGCCGACGGCCCCAGAAGTTATCCACAGGCCCCGGAGGACGGGTGCGCCCCTGCGGCGCCGCTGCGGCGTCCCTACATGCCCTGCTGCGTCTGGGCCGTCGTCACATCCCGCACCCACGGCGTCTTGGCGTCGGCGCGGCTGCTCTTCTGGACGTCCCAGGCGCCGTAGCGCGGGTTGAGGTCGACGTTCAGGTCCTTGGAGGCGTCGGACAGGGCCTTCCAGAACTCGGGGCGGCTGGTGTCGGTGCCGAGTTTCTCGGCGAGCTTCTGGGCCTCGAGCTGGAGGCGGAGGTTCTCGTCCAGGCGCTCCGGCGGGATGCCGTACTGCTGGAGCCAGGTCGTCTCCAGCCCCTCGGCACCGCCGGCCTGCTCCTCCAGGCCGGACCGCATCTCCTGGATCTCCCTGCGGGTGACGGTCACACCGGCGTCCTCGGCGGCGCGGTGCAGCACCCGGTCGAGGATCATGGTGTGCAGGGTGTCGCGGGTGAGGGTGCCGGTCCGGGCGATGGCCTGCTGGTACTGGGCGTCGTTCCGCACGGTGGCCCGCTGGGCCGCGCGTACCTCGCCGACCCGTTCCTCCAGCTGGGAGACGGTGATCCGCTGCCCGCCGACCACGGCCGCGGCGCCGGGATGCGCGTCGTTTCCGCAGGCGGTGAGGAGGGGCGCCGCTGCGGCGATCGCGGCGGTGAGGACGAGCGCGGTGCGACGGCGGCGGTGCAAGGGGAACCTCCCGAGGAGATTGTGCGACGGTGCACAAGGTCTTGCGTTGATCGATGTTAGGCAGTGGGCGAGCTCTGGCCAACCCATTCGACCAACGATTCACCAGGACTTCCGGCACCGGCACGCCGCCCCGAGGCGGGCTAGCCTCGCACCTGCCCCAGCCACCGCAGCGTCCGGCGGATCTCCGCGCCCAGCGGGTGGCCGGGGCCGTGGGTGCGCTCCACGTCGTGCAGCAGCCGGGCGAGTGTGTCGTGGGCGGCGCCGCGGTCGCCGAGGGCGAGCAGGAGGTGCCCGATGCGGCGGCGGACGTCGTGCGCGAGCTCGGGACCGCCGGCGGCGACGTACTGGTTCTCGTAGTAGGGCAGCACCGCCCGGTACTCGGCGAGCGCGGCGGCCGGTTCGCCCAGCTGTTCCAGGCACTGGGCGGCCTCGTAGCGGAAGCGCAGGGACTGCGGGTCGGCCTGGCCGGCCTCGGCTGCGCGTTCGTCGGCGAGGCGGCGCAGCTCGGGCAGGGCGCGCCGGTACTGACCGTCGTCCAGGAGCGTGGCCGCGTACTGCTTGCGCAGGGTGCGTACGACCGGGGAGTGCTCGCCGTGCTGTTCGGCGGCGGCGGGCAGGGTCGCGCCGAGGATGTCGACGGCCTGGGTGATGCGGCCCTCGCCGAGCAGCCGTTTGACCTCGTCGACGGCGCGGGCGATGTCCGTCTTCCCCGGCGTCTCGGTGACGGGCGTGGCGGGCGCGGGCTGGGGCGCCGGGGTGCGCGCTCGGTCCGGCCAGGGGGCGTGCGGGCGCAGGAACGGGCGGGTGGGGTCGAGGGGTGCTCCGGTGGGCGTCCCGCGCGCGGGCAGGAGCAGCTCCAGATGCTCGTACGCCTCCTGCGCGGAGGCGGGCCGGTGCTGCGGGTCCTTGGCGAGGAGGCGCAGCACGAGGGCCTCCAAGGCCTCGGGGACCTCGGAGCGGATGCGGCGTACGGGCAGCGGGGGCTCGTACAGGTGCCGGTGCAGTACACCGAGTGCGGTGGAGCCGGCGAAGGGCACGTCGCCGCTGAGCAGTTCGTGCAGGACGACCCCGAGGGCGTACAGGTCGGTGTACGGGCCGACCGCGCCGCCCATCGCCTGTTCGGGGGCCATGTAGGCGGGCGAACCGATGGGGGTGCCGGTGTGGGTGAGGCGGGTGGTGTCGGCGTCCATGACGGAGGCGACGCCGAGGTCGAGGACGGTGACCGTGCCGTCCTGCTTCACCATCACGTTGCGCGGCTTGAGGTCGCGGTGGACGATCGGCACGGCGTGCACGGCGCTGAGCACGGCGCACAGTTGCGCGGCGACAGCCACCGCCCACTGCCAGGGGTACGGGTCGCGCTCGGCGAGATGGTCGGCGAGGTCGGCGCCGTCGATGTACTGCATGACGAGGAACAGCTCCTCGCCCTCGCTGCCCGCGTCGTGCACCGTGACCAGGCCCGGGTGGTCGACCTGCGCGGTCACCCGGCACTCGCGCACGAAGCGGCGGCGCAGCTCCTCCGCGTCCTGCCCGGCCACCTTGTCGGGGCGCAGCAGCTTCACCGCCACGCGCCGGTCGAGCCGCTGGTCGTACGCCGTCCAGACCTGGCCCATGCCGCCCTGGCCGAGGAGCGTGGACAGCTCGTAGCGGCCGGCGACGACACGTCCTGCCGCCGCGCTCACCTGCCGCCCTCGGCGGTGCCGTCCCGGTGGCCTTCGCCCTCGTGCCGGCGCAGGTAGTCGCTGAGTTCGTCGAGTTCGGCGCGTACCTGGTCGATGCGGGCGGGGGCGGGGCGCTGCGGCGACGGCGGTACGGGGCCGGGCGGGGTGTCGCCGGCGACGGGTGGGTGCGGCGGCTGCCGCGGGACCGGCGTGGACGTGGGGGCGTAGGGCGGCGCGGGGTGCGGATAGCCGTACGGGGTGTGCACCGCCGTCTGCGCCTGGGGTGACGGGTAGCCGGCGAACTGCCGGGGTCCGCTGTGGTGACCGATGTCCACGATCAGGAAGTAGATCGTGGCGCCCAGGCCCAGCAGCAACACCACGGCCAGCGCGATGTCGGTCCGGTAGTCGCCCTCCGGCAGTGCGCCGATCACCGCGAAGCACGCGATGGCCAGGGGCAGACTCACCCAGGCCAGCGCCCAGTCGAGGACCCGTCCCCGCAGGACGGCCACCCGGAACAGCGGTACGCAGGCCAGCACGCCGCACGTGAGGAAACCGGCCGCGGCGAACAGCACGCGCAGGGAGATGACCGTTGCCGCGCTGCGGGGAGGCGGCGCCGCGCCGTGGCCGTACATGACTGCTCCTGGACCGGTGTAGCCGATGGGGACGGGGTGCGAGTGACAGAGCTCGGTTGGGAGTCCGAGCGTATAGCCGGACACGGACAACCCGTCACGGGTTGTACCGAACCGTTGTCATGCTGATCACGTCGCGCCCGTCACACCTCCTGCCCGGCGCTCACAAGGGGTGCCGCATCCACACGTTGGGCTCGACGTACACCGCGTAACCGCGCGCGGGCTCGCAGCGCACCGGCACCAGGCCGCCGGGCACCTCGATGTCGCCCTCGGTGTCGAAGGGCAGTCCCGTCCAGCGGCGCCAGTGCGCCAGTGAGGCGGCCACCGTCATGGAAGCGGGTGCCACGGAGTCGATGGTGGCGCCGGCCCGGGCGTGGACGCGCAGCCACGGGTCCTGGGGCAGGCCGTCGGGGCGTACGCGGTGGGCGTACTCCTCGATGGGGGTGTGCGGTTCCAGGTGCTTGGCGTTGGGGCGGACCGGGGCGACGACCTCGCGGAATCCGCGGGCCCGGGCGTTGTCACGCATGGCCGAGAGCATCACGGCGGACAGGCCGCGGCCCTGCGCGTGCGGGGCGATGGACACCGAGATCGCGCTGACGGTGTCGGGGCGGACACCACGGCGCACGTCGGAGAAGGCCCATACGAGGACCGTGTCCCAGCCGCCCGCGGGCAGTTCGCCGCGGCCCTCGGCGCCGAGAGCGAAGGGCACGCTGAAGGCGCTCGCCACGACCTCACCCCGCTCGTCCTCGGCGAACAGGACGTACTCGGGGAGTTCGGTGGCGATCCGCGGATAGTGCGCGGCGCCCACGAGGTCCTGGATCACGAACTCCGGCCAGCTGTCCGCCATCCCGACGACCCGCTCCAGCATGTCCGGGCGGTCGGCGAGGCTCGATATCTTCGGCTGCATGCGATCACGTTAGGCGAGCGGGCGAACACCCGGAACCGAATTACCTGGTGGGGACCGGTCTGCCGCCTGGGGCGACCTGGCCCGGCGTGCGGCCACCATCATGACGACGACAGAGGTCAGGGCGATCCCGGCGCCGACGTAGAGCGGTGCGGTGTAGCCGAGGCCCGCGGAGATGGCCAGGCCGCCGAGCCAGGCGCCGAGGGCGTTGCCGACGTTGGACGCGGAGACGTTGGCACTGGCGGCCAGTGCCGCGCCGTGGGCGACGTCGGTGACGCGGGTGATCATGCCGGGCACACTGGCGAACCCGGTCACCCCCATCAGGAACACCAGGACGACGGACGCGGCGGCGCTGCCGGCCAGCAGCCCGAACAGGGCCAGGGTGAGGGTGAGTCCGAGCAGGGCCAGGACCAGGGCGCGATCCCGGTCGCGGTCGGCCGCGCGCCCGCCGACCAGGTTCCCGACGACCAGGCCGACGCCGTACA
The DNA here is from genome assembly GCF_036014075.1 of Streptomyces violaceus. Lineage (NCBI taxonomy): Bacteria > Bacillati > Actinomycetota > Actinomycetes > Kitasatosporales > Streptomycetaceae > Streptomyces > Streptomyces violaceus. The sequence goes on along the minus strand of NZ_CP107911.1, from coordinate 5,319,260 downwards.
CCATCAGCAGCCAGGCGACATCCGCCGGGGCGAAGCCGCTGACCTCGGTGAACGTGTACGCGATGTAGCTGAACGCGCCGAACATGCCGCCGTAGCTCAGCGCGGTGGCCGCCAGGGTCAGCCAGACCTGCGAGGACCGGAAGGCCCGGAGCTGGTCCCGTAGACCGCTGGGCGGTGCCGACCCTTGCTCCCCCGCCCGGCCGGGGACGAGCGTGGCGATTCCCGCCAGTGCGAGCACGCCGATCGCCGTGACCGCCCAGAACGCCGCCCGCCAGCCCCAGCGTTCACCGACGAGCGCGCCGAACGGCACGCCCAGCACGTTCGCGACCGTCAGCCCGGCGAACATGACCGCCACGGCCCGGGACTTCTTCTCCGGCGCGACCAGACTCCGCGCGACCAGCGAGCCGATCCCGAAGAACGAGCCGTGGCACAGCGCCGCAACGATCCGCCCGAGCAGCATCACCGGATAGTCCGGCGCGATGGCGGAGAGCAGGTTGCCGATGACGAACAACGCGACCAGGCCGACCAGAACCGGCTTGCGGGGCAGCCGTGCCGTCGCCGCGGTCAGCGCGATCGCTCCCACCGCGACACTCAAGGCGTACCCGGAGATCAGCCACCCGGCGGCTGCCTCCGACACCTCGAGGCTCGACGCCACCTGCGGCAGCAGGCCGGCGATCAGGAACTCGGTGAGTCCGATGCCGAAGCCGCCGAGTGCCAGGGCTATGAGTCCGGTCGGCATCCTTCGCTCCCCCTTCTCTGTCGTACGCACTATCGCGTGCGCACGAATCGGGCCCGCTCGCCCGCCGGGAGCAGCTCGGTCGCACAGCGCACGGTGATGCGCGGCAGTTCGGCCTGGTGGCGTTCGAGGAACGCCACCAGCCGTGGCGCGTCCCGGCGGCCGATCTCGCGCAGCATCCAGCCGAGCGCCTTGTGGATCAGCGGTTCCGGGTCCCGGCACAACCCGCGCACCAGGCGGAGCGTCGGCTCGAAACGTCCCTCGCGGATCAACGCCAGCGTGGCGACCACGGCGATCCTGCGGTCCCACAACCACGATGACGCGGCCAGTCGGTCCAGGATGTCCAAGGCGTCCGCCGGCCCGTCCACCAGCCACGGCCCGAGCACGACATGCGCGGAAGCGTCCACCAGGTCCCAGTTGTCCACACAGCCGGTGTGCGCCAGATAGAAGCCGACCAGCACCGCACGCTCCGCGCCGCGCGCCGTCCGCATCCGCTCGCCCAGGACGAGAAGTCCGGCCAGCCGCTCCTCGTGGACGCGGCTGCGCAGCAGCACCTCCACGTCCTCCAGCGCCAGATCCCGGTACGCCCGGGCCAGCCCGCGCAGCACGGGGACGCGCACGCCGAGCAGTTCGTCGTCCTCCGGGGGACGGAGCACCCGCAGTTGCTGCACTCTGATCCCCGGCTCCGCCATGCCCCGGAGCTCGGTCCGCAGGGCGTCGAGCGAATCGGCCGTCATGACGAAGGACGCTAGCCCGTGTCCGCAAAGTCCCGCCTGCCCCGCGGACGGACGACGGGACTTTGCGGACACGGCCCAGCCCCTTCACCCCGCGCACTGCCGCAGCATCATCTCCTTGTCGGCCGCCGTCACGGGCAGGTCGTACTTCAGCGACACCTGGGCGAAGCGCACCGAGTAGGAGCAGCGGATCGTCTTGTTCGGTGGCAGCCAGGACGCCGGGCCGGAGTCGCCCTTCGAGCTGTTGGTCGGGCCGTCCACCGGGACGAGGTTGAGCGGGTCGTTGGCGATGGACTCCCGCTTGTCCTTCGTCCAGCGCGAAGCGCCCATCTGCCAGTCGTACGACAGCGGCATGACGTGGTCGATCTGGACCTTCGTCGCACGGGACTTGGTCCACTCGATGACCTTCCCGGTGTACGGGTCGTGCAGCGTCAGTGCCATGACGACGCAGTCCGAGCCCGACCGGAATCGGAGGTCCTCCCCGTCGCGCTTCAGGAGATCGTTCCGCGAGTCACAGCCGTTGTGCGAGAAGGGAACGTCGCGCGGCGCCGAGTCCTTCCAGGCGTAACCGAACTCGTCCCGTTCGTATCCCGTCCTGGGGCCGCGCCCCTTCGTCCCCACCTTCTCGATCACGGCGCGTGCCCTCGCCCTGTCCGCGGTGGACGTGATCGCCGCCAGCCCCGGCTTCGTGCCGTCCGGGTTGTCCAGCGGGTTCACCGCCCGCCCGTCGCCGGCCGCCGGGGCGCCGGAGCCGGAGGGTCCGCCGCCGTCCGCGGGCGGGGCCAGTCCTTCGCAGCCGGCCAGCGTCGAACCGGCGAACACCATCGCGACAGCCAGTGCCGCCCCGCCCCTCAGACGCGTCACCGTGCGCCCCTCCCCTGCTCGTCCGTGCCTGGTCCCACGGTAGCGAGGGAGAGGTCCAGACCACACCGGCCCTAAAGGGGCATTCCTCGCATGTCGCGCGTATCGTCGATTCTGAATCACCTCTGAAGGAGTTCTGCATGGGCATCTTCGACAAGTTCAAGAGCCAGGCGCGGCACAAGGGCAAGCAAGGCTCCGACACCGCGGAACAGAAGGCCAACGAGAGGACCGGCGGCAAGTACGAGGACCAGGTCGACTCCGGGCAGCAGCGTATGGAGGACTCGCTCGGCATGGACCGGGACCGCGACCGCAACCGGCCGGAACAGCAGTAGGGCCTCTTGCCTCAGAGGCCGTCCGCAGAGGCGCAGAGCCACCTCCTGCGGGCGGCTTCCGACGTTCTGCGGGCGGCTTCCCGCGCAGCGCTTGACCTTGACACCGACGTCAGGGTCCGACGATCCCCGCATGGCATCCCCGTATCCGAAGACCCCGCGCGGGACCGCGCGCACCGTGCTCGTCACCGGCGCCGGCACCGGCATAGGCCGGGCCACCGCCCACGCGTTCGCCGACGAGGGCGCGCACGTGGTGGCGGTGGGCCGCCGCGAGGCGCCCCTGGCCGAGACCGCCGCCCACGACCCGTCCCGCATCAGCCCGCTCGCCGCCGACATCACGGCCGCCGACGGCCCGGCGAGCATCGTCCGTACGGCGCTCGACCGGCACGGCCGTATCGATGTGCTGGTGAACAATGCGGGCATCGTCAGCACCCAGTCCCTGCGTACGTACACGCGCGACGCCGTCGAGCCCCAGCTCGCGACGAACCTGCTCGCCCCCGTCCTGCTCACCCAGGCCGCGCTCCCGGCGCTGGAGGACAGCCGCGGTGTCATCGTGAACGTGACGACGTCGGTGGGACAGCGCGGCTGGCCCGGCAACTCCCTGTACGCGGCCGGAAAGGCGGCCCTGGAGGTGCTCACCCGCAGCTGGGCGGTGGAGCTCGCCCCGTTGGGGGTCCGGGTCGCCGCCGTGGCCCCGGGCGCGATCGACACACCCATCGGCGAGCACGCCGGTCACACACCGGAGCAGCGCGCCGCGATCCGCGCGTGGCAGCTCGCCCACACGCCGCTCGGCCGGGTCGGCCGACCCGCGGAGGTGGCGTGGGCGATCGCCCGACTGGCCTCGCCGCAGGCCTCGTTCATCACCGGCGTGGTGCTTCCGGTGGACGGCGGCGCGCTCGTCACATGAGACTGACGCGCATGGCGCAACCCCGAATGCGGATCGGCGAACTCGCCGAAGTGACCGGCACGACACCGCGCGCCCTGCGCCACTACGAGCAGGCGGGGCTCATCACCTCCGAACGTGCCGCGAACGGCTACCGCCTGTACGACGCCGGCGCGGCGGTCCGCGTCCGCAACATCCGGAACCTGCTCGACGTAGGGCTGACGCTCGACGACGTACGGGTGTTCCTGCCGTGCCTGGACGGCGATGTCATGGCCGGACCCGCCTCCGGCCGGGCCGTCCGGACCGCCGCCGAGCGCCTCGCCGTGCTGGACGCGCGGATCGCCGCGCAGCTGGCGGTGCGCGACCGGCTGGCGGCGGTCCTTCAGGCGCGGGGCGTCAGGACCCCAGCACCGACGTCAGGAACTCCCCGACCCACCCCAGCAACTCCCGCCCGACCAGCGGCTTCCCGCCGACCTTCGCGGTCTTCGGGCGCGGCACCAGCACCTGGTGCACCGCCGGCTTGATGACCGTCCCGGGATACAGCCGCTTGAGCCGCAGTTCCTGCGATTCGCGCAACTCCACCGGCGCGAAGCGGATGTTGGTGCCCTGGAGCACGATCTCGCCGACGCCGCACGCCCGCGCGAGCATCCGCAGGCCTGCGACGAGCAGCAGGTTCTCCACCGGTTCGGGCAGCTTGCCGTAGCGGTCGACGAGTTCCTCGCGGACGGCCTTGACGTCCTCCTCCGTGTTGGCGGAGGCGATGGCGCGATAGGCCTGGAGGCGGAGCCGCTCGCCGGGCGCGTAGTCGTGCGGGACATGCGCGTCGACGGGCAGCTCGATCTTGACCTCGAGCGGCGGCTCCTCCTCGATCTCGCCGGTCTCCAGCTGGCGCCGGTAGTCGGCGACGGCCTCGCCCACCATCCGTACGTACAGGTCGAAGCCGACGCCCGCGATGTGGCCGGACTGCTCGCCGCCGAGGAGGTTGCCCGCGCCGCGGATCTCCAGGTCCTTCATCGCCACGTACATACCGGCGCCCATCTCCGTGTGCTGCGCGATGGTCGCGAGCCGCTCGTGCGCGGTCTCGGTCAGCGGCTTCTCCGGCGGGTACAGGAAGTACGCGTACCCGCGCTCGCGGCCTCGGCCCACCCGGCCGCGCAGCTGGTGCAGCTGCGACAGCCCGAAGTTGTCGCCGCGCTCCACGATGAGCGTGTTCGCGTTGGAGATGTCGATGCCGGACTCCACGATCGTCGTGGACACCAGCACGTCGAACTTCTTCTCCCAGAAGTCGACGACGACCTGCTCCAGCGCCGACTCCGACATCTGGCCGTGGGCGGTGGCGATGCGCGCCTCGGGGACGATCTCGCGCAGCCGGGCCGCGGCCCGGTCGATCGACTCGACCCGGTTGTGGATGTAGAAGACCTGGCCCTCGCGCAGCAGTTCACGGCGGATGGCGGCGCCGATCTGCCGCTCCTCGTAGGGGCCCACGAAGGTCAGCACCGGGTGCCGCTCCTCGGGCGGGGTGGTGATCGTCGACATCTCCCGGATGCCCGTGACCGCCATCTCCAGGGTCCTGGGGATCGGGGTCGCGGACATCGTCAGGACGTCGACGTTCGCCCGGAGCTTCTTCAGCTGCTCCTTGTGCTCGACGCCGAAGCGCTGCTCCTCGTCGACGATGACCAGACCCAGGTCCTTGAACTTCGTCTCCGACGAGAACAGCCGGTGCGTGCCGATGACGATGTCCACCGAGCCCTCGCGCAGGCCCTCCAGGACCGCCTTGGCCTCGGTGTCGGTCTGGAAGCGGGAGAGCGCCTTCACGCTGACCGGGAACTGCGCGTACCGCTCGCTGAACGTCCCGAAGTGCTGCTGCACCAGCAGGGTCGTGGGCACCAGGACGGCCACCTGCTTGCCGTCCTGGACGGCCTTGAAGGCGGCCCGGACCGCGATCTCGGTCTTGCCGTAGCCGACGTCGCCGCAGATCAGCCGGTCCATCGGGACCGTCTTCTCCATGTCGTCCTTGACCTCGGCGATGGTGGTGAGCTGGTCGGGCGTCTCCGCGTAGGGGAAGGCGTCCTCCAGCTCGCGCTGCCAGGGGGTGTCCGTCCCGAAGGCGTGCCCGGGGGCCGCCATGCGCGCGCTGTAGAGCTTGATGAGGTCGGCGGCGATCTCCTTGACGGCCTTCTTCGCGCGGGCCTTCGTCTTCGTCCAGTCGGCGCCGCCCAGGCGGTGCAGGGTGGGGGCCTCGCCGCCGACGTACTTGGTGATCTGCTCCAGCTGGTCGGTGGGGATGTAGAGGCGGTCGCCGGGCTGGCCGCGCTTGGCGGGCGCGTACTCGACGACCAGGTACTCGCGGGTCGCGCCCTGCACGGTGCGCTGCACCATCTCGATGTAGCGGCCCACGCCGTGCTGCTCGTGGACGATGTAGTCGCCCGGCTCCAGGGTGAGCGGGTCGATGGTCTTGCGGCGGCGGGCCGGCATCCGGGCCCCGTCGCGGCCCGCGGCCCGCTGGCCGGTCAGGTCGGTCTCGGTCAGCACCGCGAGTCCGAGGGCCGTGTCGACGAAGCCGTGCTCGATCGAGCCGCACGCCACGTGCACGAGGGACGGTGAGATCTCGGCGAGGTCGGCGTCGAGGCGGGCCGCGATGCCCTCGCCGCCCAGCACCTCGACCGTACGGGCCGCCGGTCCGTGCCCCTCGGTGACGAACACCGTGCGCCAGCCGTCGGCGAGCCAGCCCTTGGTGTCGGCGAGGGCCTTGGCGGTGTCGCCTCGGTAGGCCTCCGGGGCGTGCATGCCGAGCTTGAGGGTGTCCTTGTCCAACTCTTCGTCCGCGGCGAACGGCGACACCGACCACCACATCATGTCCAGCTCGCGGGCCCGGTCCCGGACGTCCGCGATGGACCACAGGGAGGCCGCGCCGACGTCGATGGGCGCCTCGCCTCCGCCGGCGGTGGCCGCCCAGGAGGCCTGCAGGAACTCCTGCGAGGTGGCCACCAGGTCCGACGCGCGCGTGCGGACCCGCTCCGGATCGCACACGACGGCCATGGCGCCCCGGGGCAGCACGTCGAGCAGCAGCTCCATGTCGTCGACCAGAACCGGAGCGAGGGACTCCATGCCCTCGACCGCGATCCCCTCGGCGATCTTGCCGAGCAGTTCACCGAGCTCGGGGTGCTGTTCGGCCAGGGCACGCGCCCGCGCGCGGACGTCCTCGGTGAGCAGCAGTTCGCGGCACGGCGGCGCCCACAGACCGTGCTCGGCGACTTCGAGGGAGCGCTGGTCGGCGACCTTGAAGTAGCGGATCTCCTCCACGTCGTCGCCCCAGAACTCGATGCGCAGGGGGTGTTCCTCGGTGGGCGGGAACACATCGAGGATGCCGCCGCGCACGGCGAACTCGCCGCGCTTCTCGACCAGCTCCACGCGCGCGTACGCGGCGGCCGCGAGGGCGTCGACGATCTCCTCGAGGTCGACGCTCTGCCCCGGTTTCAGGGAGACCGGCTCCAGGTCGCCCAGGCCCTTGACCTGCGGCTGGAGCACGGACCTGACGGGCGCCACGACGACGGAGACCGGCCCGGTCTCGGGGTCGTCGGGGCGGGGGTGGGCCAGGCGGCGCAGCACGGCCAGGCGGCGGCCGACGGTGTCGCTGCGGGGGCTGAGCCGCTCGTGCGGGAGGGTCTCCCAGGAGGGGTACTCCACCACTCCCGCCGGCGGGAGGAGGGAGCGCAGGGCCGCGGCCAGGTCCTCCGCCTCGCGGCCCGTCGCCGTCACCGCCAGCACCGGGCGGCCCGTGTCCCGGGCCAGGGCGGCGACCGCGAAGGGGCGGGCCGCAGGGGGGCCGACCAGGTCGACGTGCATGCGGTTGCCGTCTGCGGCCGCGCTGATCGCTTCCGCGAGGGCGGCGTCTCTGACTACGGCGTCAAGCAGACCGTGCAGGCTCATTCGGGTCTTTTCCGTCCAGGGGTGGGCAACACGACGGGCCCGACACGCGCCGCGGGCCGGGGGTCTCCAGCGTACGACGCTGCGCGGCCGGGCGGCGGGGGCTGTGGACAACATCCCGCCTCAGGTGCTCGGCGTCGATGAGCCGGCCCACCAGGGGGCTCCGCGGCACAGCACCCGGCGCCGGGGAGTCCTGGACTCCCCGGCGCCGGTCCCCCGCAACCCCCGTGTGCGGTGGTTCTCGGTGATGACTGCTCCGCTACTCCGTCGCGATCGCGTTCAGGACGTTCATCCGGCCCGCCCGGAACGCCGGGATCAGTGCCGCGAACAGGCCCACGAACGCCGAGCTGACGAAGACGCCGATGATCGTCGGCCAGGGGATCTCCAGGACCATCAGGCCCTCCAGCGCGAGCAGCTGCTGCGCGGTGGCGCCCCAGCCCATGCCCAGTCCGAGGCCCAGGAGGGCACCGAAGAGGGCGATGACGACGGACTCCATGCGGATCATGCGCCGCAGCTGGCGGCGGGACAGGCCGATCGCCCGCATCAGGCCGATCTCCCTGGTGCGTTCCACCACGGACAGGGCCAGGGTGTTCACGACACCCAGGATGGCCACGATGATCGCCAGGGCCAGCAGGCCGTAGATCATGTTGAGCAGCTGGCCGATCTGGTCCTTCAGGGCTTCCTTGTAGTCGGTCTGGTCGCGCACGGTGTACTGCGGGTAGTCGTGCATGGCCGACTTCAGGGAGGTGTAGGCGGCGTCCTGCTGCCCGTCCTTGGCGCTGACGAAGAGCAGCGAGTCCAGCGGCATCTTGTCGGCCGGGACGTACTTGGCCATCGTCGAGATGGACGTGTACATCGCGCCCGCGTCGATCACGACGTCACTGCTGGTGATCGCCCGGACCGTCAGGTCGGCCGTACGGCCGTCCTTGAAGGCCACGGAGACCTTGGAGCCGAGGCTGATGCCGTGGTCCTTGGCGAACTTCTCGTGAACCGACATCGAGTCGGGCTTGTAGGCGTCGGGGAGCTTGCCGGCGACCGTCTCGGTGCGCAGGTCGGTCGCGTACGACGGGTCGGCGGCCGTGATCGCCGTGTCCTTGAGCGTCTTGCCGTCGGGGGTGGTGAAGTCGGCCTGGGTCCACTTGTACTCGGTGACCCGCTCCACGTCCGACGCGGACTTCGCGGCCTTGACCGCCTGCGAGGTGATCAGCTGGCCGCTGTCGGACTGGATGATGAAGTCCGTGCCGACGGTCTTGTCGAGCTGGTCAGTGGCGGACGCCACCATGGAGGAGCCGACCACGGACAGGCACGCCACCAGGGCGAGGCCGATCATCAGCGCGGCGCCCGTCGCGCCGGTGCGGCGCGGGTTGCGCAGGGCGTTGCGCTCGGCCATGCGGCCCACGGGGCCGAACATGCGCAGCAGGACGGCGCCGAGGACCCGGACCACACCGCCGGCGAGCAGCGGGCCGATGACGACGAAGCCGATCAGCGACAGCACCACGCCGAGGCCGAGCCACAGCGAGCCCTCCTTGGCCTGGTCGGCCGCCGTCGCCAGATACAGGCCGAAGGCGCCACCGCCGGTGAGGACGGTGCCGATCGCGGCGCGGATCCAGCCGGCCTTGGCGTCCGCCGGGGCGCCCGCGTCGCGCAGCGCGGCCATCGGGGAGATCTTGCCGGCGCGCCGGGCGGGCAGGTAGGCGGCCAGGACGGTGACGATCACGCCGAGGGCCAGTCCGACGACCGGGGTCGTCCAGGCCACCGTCAGGTCGTCGGTGGACAGCTCCATGCCCATCTGGCCCATGAGCTTCATCAGGCCGATCGCGAGGCCGACGCCCGCGGCCACGCCGAGCACCGAGCCGACGATGCCGAGCAGCAGCGCCTCGGCCAGCACGGAGCGGTTGACCTGCTTGCGGGAGGAGCCGATCGCCCGCATCAGGCCGATCTCCCTGGTGCGCTGGGCGACCAGCATGGAGAAGGTGTTGATGATCAGGAAGATGCCGACGAGGAAGGCGATCCCGGCGAAGCCGAGCATCGCGTACTTCATGACGTTCATGAAGCCCGCGACGCCCTTCTGGTTGGCGTCGGCGGTCTCCTTGGCGGTCTTCACCTGGAAGTCGGCGCCCAGCTCTGCCGTGACGTTCTTCTTCAGCTGTGCGTCGCTGACGCCGGCGGCCGCGGTGACGTTGACGTTGGTGTAGACGCCGCTCTCGCCGATCAGGGTCTGCTGGGCGGTCTTGGTGTCGAGGTAGAAGATCGCGGCGCCGGGGTTGGTGACGGTGAAGTCGGCGATGCCGGAGATCTTCGCGGTGTGGGTACCCGTCGCGCTGATCACGCCGATCGGGTCGCCGAGCTTCAGGCCGTGCTTGTCGGCGGTGTCGGCGTCGACCATGATCTGGTCGGCGCTCTTGGGTGCCGCACCGGAGGTGATCTTCATGGTGCGGGCTTCGTTGCTGTTCCAGCCGCCGACGATGGTCGGGGCGCCGCTGGAGGGCGACAGGTTGTCCTTGTCGGCGTCGACGACGGTCACCGAGGTGGAGAACACCGTGCCCTCGGCGGACTTCACGCCGTCGGCCTTGCGGACCTCGGCGAGCACGGAGGCCGGCATGACCGGCGGCTTGCCGTTGTCGGCGGTCGTCTCACCGCTGTCGGAGGCGCCCTTGGGGCTCACCGTCACGTCCGAGGAGGTGGCCGCGAAGAGCTTGTCGAACGTGGTGGACATGGTGTCCGTGAAGACGAGCGTCCCGCAGACGAAGGCCACCGACAGCAGGACTGCGATCGCCGACAGCGCCATGCGGCCCTTGTGCGCGAGGAAGTTGCGCATCGAGGTCTTCATGACGGTCATGACGTGCGCCCCCGGGCGTCGAAGTCCTTCATGCGGTCGAGGACGGCTTCCGCGGACGGCTTGTACATCTCGTCGACGATCCGGCCGTCGGCGAGGTACAGGACGCGGTCCGCGTAGCTGGCGGCGACCGGGTCGTGGGTGACCATCACGATGGTCTGGCCCAGCTCGTCGACGGAGCGGCGCAGGAAGCCGAGCACCTCGGCGCCCGCGCGCGAGTCGAGGTTTCCGGTCGGCTCGTCCCCGAAGATGATCTCGGGCCGGGCCGCCAGCGCCCGCGCCACGGCCACGCGCTGCTGCTGGCCGCCGGAGAGCTGGGTGGGCCGGTGCTTGAGACGGTCGGAGAGGCCGACGGTCTCCACGACCCGACCGAGCCACTCCTTGTCCGGCTTGCGGCCGGCGATGTCCATGGGCAGCGTGATGTTCTCTATCGCGTTCAGCGTCGGCAGCAGGTTGAACGCCTGGAAGATGAACCCGATCCGGTCCCGGCGCAGGCGCGTGAGCTTCTTGTCCTTCAGACCGGTGATCTCGGTCTCGTCGAGGTAGATCTGCCCGCCGGTGACGGTGTCGAGCCCGGCCAGGCAGTGCATGAGCGTGGACTTGCCGGACCCCGAGGGGCCCATGATCGCGGTGAACTGGCCGCGTGCGATGTCCACGTCGACGTGGTCGAGGGCGACGACCCGGGTCTCACCGGATCCGTACGCCTTCACGACCTGCCGCGCCCGTGCGGCAACGGCCGTACGCCCGCCAGTACCCCCGTGCCTGGGAATGGTCACAGCCGATGTCACGGTATGTCTCCTATATCGGTCAGCAGATGGTGAAGACGGTCGCCTGGTCGACAGCCGCTGGGTGAGGCCGGACGACGCAACTCGTCCGACGCGGTTCAGTCTCGCGGCGGGGAGGGGTCCTGCGCCCTGGTGTTCAGCGCAGTCTTTTGCTGTGGAAAACCCCACCCCCGCCGGTGTGCGCAGCCGCCCCCCGACGGCGTAAAGCCAGGTTAAGGACAGGCCCCTCCGCGTCTCGTCCTCCGCCGGTACGAACCCTCCCCAGGTCGTAGTACGGAGGTACCCCTAGGGGCAGTCCACCGAAGGGTGGAGGCCGTCTCAGGGTTCGCTCCACCCGTCGGCCCATCCAGGCTCCACCCTCCTGCGGCTTGAATCAGACTGGGGTCGCGCGTAGCGCGTCGTTGAGGGGTGGCGGTCGGGCGACGGGCGGGCCAAGTGGGAAGCTGTCCTTCGCTAGATAGGTGCAAGGGGCAGGCAGGCGCGAGGGGGAGGCACCCGGGGTGGGCAGCACCAGTTCCGCGGCACGTGAGGCAGCGCGTCCCGCCGCGACCGGCCGGCGTGGAGCCGTCGTCGCCGCGCTGATGCTCTCGATGGCGCTGGCGGCGCTCGACTCCACCATCGTCTCGACCGCCGTGCCGCAGATCGTCGCGGACCTCGGCGGATTCTCCCTCTTCTCCTGGCTGTTCTCCGGATACCTGCTGGCCGTGACCGTCACCCTGCCCGTCTACGGCAAGCTCTCCGACACCTTCGGCCGCAAACCGGTCCTCGTCGTGGGCTCGGTGGTCTTCCTCCTCGGCTCCCTGCTGTGCGCGCTGGCCTGGAACATGGAAGCGCTCATCGCCTTCCGCGTCGTGCAGGGGCTGGGCGGCGGCGCGCTCCAGGGCACGGTGCAGACGCTCGCCGCCGACCTGTACCCGCTGAAGGACCGCCCCAAGATCCAGTCGAAGCTCTCCACGGTGTGGGCGGTGTCCGCGGTCGCCGGCCCGGGTCTCGGCGGAGTGCTCGCCGCGTACGCGGACTGGCGGTGGATCTTCCTGGTCAACCTGCCGATCGGCGCGGTTGCGTTGTGGCTGATCGTGCGTCATCTGCACGAGCCGGAGCGGGAAACCGGCGCGCACGCGCGTGTGGACTGGGCGGGCGCGCTCACGGTGTTCGCCTGCGGCGGCGTCCTGCTCACGGCCCTGGTGCAGGGCGGAGTGGCGTGGCCGTGGCTGTCGGCGCCCTCGCTCGCCCTTTTCGGTACCGGACTCGCCCTGGTCGCGGTGGTGGTGCTGGTGGAGCGGCGGGCAGCGGAGCCGATCATCCCGGGCTGGGTGTGGCGGCGCCGCACGATCGCCGCGGTCAATCTGGCCCTGGGCGCGTTGGGCCTGCTGATGGTGGCGCCCACGGTGTTCCTGCCCACCTACGCCCAGGGCGTGCTGGGCCTGGCGCCCGTGGCCGCCGGATTCGTGCTCTCCGTATGGACGTTGAGCTGGCCCATATCGGCGGCCCTGAGCCAGCACGTGTACCGCAGGATCGGCTTCCGCAACACCGCGATGCTGGGCATCGGCGCGGCGGCGCTGATCCTGTTCGCGTTCCCCTTTCTCCCCTACCCGGGGCAGGCCTGGCAGCCGACGCTGCTGATGCTTCTGCTCGGCGCCGCGCTGGGCCTGTTCCAGTTGCCGCTCATCGTCGGGGTGCAGTCGACGGTGGGCTGGGCCGAGCGCGGTACGACGACCGCGTCCGTGCTCTTCTGCCGCCAGACCGGCCAGACGATCGGCGCGGCTCTCTTCGGCGCGGTCGCCAACGGGGTGCTGGCCGCCAGGCTCGGCGGCGCGAGCGACCTCGACTCGGTGACCCGGGCACTCGACTCGGGCAGCGCGCCCGAGGCGACCCGGCGGGCGATCGCCGACGCGGTGCACGCCGTCTACCTGGGCGCCTCGTGCGCGGCGGCACTGGCGTTCCTGGTGCTGCTGTTCCTCGCGCCCCGGAAATTCCCGGTGCTCAAGGACTGAGCGTCCGTATCCTCCCGCCCATGGTGACCTTGGAACCACTCCGAGCCGATCACGCGGACGCGCTGCTGGCCTTCGAGCGGGAGAACCGGGCGTACTTCTGCCGCACGGTGCCGGACCGCGGGGACGTCTACTTCACGGCGGCGGGGTTCGCCGAACGCCACCGGGCGCTACTGGCCGAGCAGCACGCGCGCGTGTGCCGCTTCCATGTCGTCCTGGAGGAGGGGAACCTGATAGGCCGGGTGAACCTGATGGATCTGGCGGACGGAAGCGCCGAACTCGGCTACCGCGTCGGCGAACGGGCCGCGGGGCGGGGCGTGGCGACGGCGGCCGTCGCGCAGGTGTGCCGCCTGGCCGCCACCGACTACGGGCTGACGTCCCTCACCGCGGTCACGACGCTCGACAACCCGGCCTCCATGAGGGTCCTGGCCCGTAGCGGCTTCACGCGGGTGGAGGACACGACCGTGGACGGCCGCCCCGGAGTCCGCTACGTACGCCGGCACCTCGACGCCGGCCCCGAGAGCCCCTAGGCCCCTAGGCCCCTAGGGCGCGACCCCGACCCGTTTCCGGGGCCGGGCACTCTTGCGGGTGACGCGCGGCGGTGGGCGGTGCGTGTCTGCTGGTGGCATGGACCTCAACAGGCGCACGGCGATGGCGGCGGGACTCGGAGCGGTGGTGGCGGCGAGCGGTGCCACCGTCTCGGCGGCCACGCCCACGACGGTGACAGTGACGGTGCAGGGCGAGGCCGCGGTGCGGACGAACATCCCCGTCCGCCGGGACCGCAGGGCCTCCGGAGGGCGATATCTGGGGTTATGGACGGCCGAGAAACCCCCGGCCCCGACCGGCTGGCACGCGACGTACACCGTGCACGTCCCGCGGGCCGGGGTCTACGCGCTGACCGCCGTGGCGACGGCACCGGTCGAGACACCGCACACGGAAGCCCTCGCCTCCTACCCGCACCTGTCCGTGAACGACGGCCCGTTCACCGAGATCGCCCGCTCGCAACCGCACTGGTACGAGTCGCCGCCCGCGTGGGGCGACCTGTCCGTGCTGGACCTGGGCGTGGTCGAACTGCGAGGCGGCACCGACACGCTCACCTTCCGCGTCACCGAACCGGCCGTCCTCGACGACACGACCGCGTACGTCCTGACCCTGGACCGCTTCACCCTGCGCCGCCTGGAGGGGCACCCGGCCCTGCGCGAGCTGTCGGTTCCCCGGCACCGCGCGGGCGAACCGGCCCGGCTGCGCCTGACCCTCGACGGGCACACCACGCGCGCGTACCGAGTGCGGTACACCGTCAGCGACCACCACGGCCGCCAGGTGACCACCGGCCAGGCCACCATCCCCGCCGGTGACGCCGGTACGACGGTCACGCTCCCCGATCTGCCCCCGGGCCACTACCTCGTGAGGGCGGACGGCGTGACGGGCCGGTTCGCGCGTCTGCCGGCACGGCCCGCCGTCACCGGCCCCACCAGCCGCTTCGGCGTGAACGTCTGGGCGTCCTCCCTCGTCCCGCCGTCCCGGCTCGCGGACTTCGCCGCCGCCCTGCGGGACATGGGAGCCGGCTGGGTACGGGACGGCCAGTCCTGGCCCGCGGCCGAACCGGCACCCGGCGTGTACGACACGGCACAGCACGACCGCCGCGCCCGCACCCTGCGCGCCCACGGCCTGGCCGTCCTCGATGTGCTCTCCCCCGCCCCCGAGTGGGCCATGACCGACGCCTCGCTGCCGCTCCCGGCGGACCTCAGGCACGCCTACCGCTACGCCCGCCGTCTGGCGGCGGCCGCCCGCCCCCGAGGCCCTCCAGTTGTCGAACGAACCCGACGTCGACACCACCCGCAGCACCGGCGACGCCCACGCCGCGTTCGTGAAGGCCGCCGCGCTCGGCATCAAGGACGCGGCGCCCGAGCCCTGCCTGGTCGTCCTGCCGGGCATCGCGCAGACCTGCCCCTTCCAGGACCTGATGCTCGCCAACGACGTGGTGCGGTACGCCGACGTATGGGCCTTCCACGGCTACCCGGACCCCTCGGAACCGGGCGAACCGAGCTTCCCGGGCGCCGCGGACGAACAGCACGAACTGGCCCGCCGGCACCAGGCGGACGTACCGCTGTGGATGACGGAGTGCGGCGCGTTCCAGAAGGCACGGCCGGGCGAGGACCTGACGCCCGGGCAGGAGATCGCGCAGGCCCGGTACGTGGTGCGCTCGACGGTGGAGGGCCTGGCGGCGGGGAACGACCGGCAGTTCTGGTTCGCCGGCCCGCCGCTGCACGACGACGGCGTCTACTTCGGCCTGCTCGACCGCGACTTCCGGCCCCTGCCCGCCTACAGCGCGTTCGCGGCACTCACCTCGCTGCTCGGCGCGGCACACTTCACCGGCCCGGCGCCCCGCCTGCCGGACGGAGTGCGGGGCTTCGCCTTCGACAGCGGGCGCGGCGAGCGGGTCACGGTCGTGTGGGCGCAGCGGCCCGTGCGCCTGGACCGGTATGTGACGGGGACGGCCTACGACATGATGGGCCGCCGCCTCCCCACCGGGCGGCCGGTGACCGCCTCACGCGACCCCCTGTACGTCGTCACCCCCGCGGACCCGCCCACGCCGCCGGCCACCACCCGCCCGAGGGCCCGTCTCTCCCCCGCCGAACACATCGTCCTCGCCCAGCGCTTCTCGGCCCGCGACGCCGCCCCCGGCAAGGACGACGGGGACGCGCCGCCGCCACACGGCTACCGCCTCGGCCGCCGTACGCGGATGACCGTCGACGTCTACAACTTCGGCGACACCGCACGCCAGGTGACGGTCGCGGCGCAGCCGGTGGGCGGAGGGTGGACCGTCCGGGCGGAACAGGGGCGGGCAGAGCAGGGCCGGGAGGCGACCCGCATACGTGTCCCCGCCGGAGGGCGGATCGGGGTCAACTTCACGGTCCGCGCGCAGAGTTCGGTTCCGCGCCGGATCGACCGGCGGCTGGCGTTCGGCGCGACGTTCGACGATCACTCCGAAGTGCCGGCGTCCGTGGCGCTGATCCATCTCAAGTAGCCCGCTGAGGACGCACGAAAACCCGCGTCAACTGGGGTAACACCCGAGGCCGGAAAGGTAAGCGCGTACCGACCGATCAGTTTGGCCAAACCCTCGCGCTGCCCCGGTACCGCGAAGTAACGTGCATGGCTCCCGCCCCCCACCTCCCTGCGGCCCGCCGCACCGGATCCAACCCCTCGCAAGGAGACACGGGATGTCCTTCGACCCGTCAGCGTCCTATCCGTACCCACCACGCGAATCCTCGCCCTCCTACGACACCTACCCCTGGCAGCCGCAGCAACCGCCCGAACCGCCCGAGCGGCGCCCCCAACGCCATACCGCGCTCGGGCACCACAGCGACCTGCGGGTCCTGCGCAGCGCCTACCGCTGGCAGCGGCGCGTGGCCACGCTCACGGCGCTCGGCTACTTCACCCTGTTCCTGATCCTTTCGGCGTTCGCACCGTCGTTCATGACGAGCACCGTCACCGACGGCCTGCCCACCGGCCTGCTGCTCGCCCTCATCCAGGTCCCCGTGACGTGGCTGGCCATCGCCCTGTACGAGCAGACGGCCCGGCGTCGCGTCGACCCGATCGCGGACCGGATACGCAAGCAGGCCGCACTGGACGCCAAGCGGGAGGGCGCACGGTGATCAGCGAGTTCAGCGGCAACGCCCAGGCGATGTCCCTGGTGGGCTTCACTTCGGTGGCCACGATCACCCTGCTGTTGTGCGTGATGACGGGCCCGGACCGGGACGACCTCGACGAGTTCTACACCGGCTACAGCTCCCTGTCCCCCATGCGCAACGGCCTGGCGATCGCCGGCGACTACATCTCCGCCGCGACCGTCCTCGGCACCGGCGGCGTGATCGCCCTCTTCGGCTACGACGGCACCGTACTGGCCCTGAGCACGGCCCTGTCGCTGATGCTGCTGATGTTCCTGCTGGCGGAACCGCTGCGCAACGCGGGCCGGTTCACCATGGGCGACGCGCTGACCCGCCGTATGCCGGGACGCGGTGTGCGGATCGCGGCCTGTGCGGTGACGCTGGCGGCACTGGTGCCGCTGATGCTGGTGCAGTTGGCGGGGACCGGGCAGCTGATGGCGTTCATCCTCGGCTTCTCCGGCGAGTCGATGCAGACGGGCTGCATCATCGGCGTGGGCGCGCTGATGATCAGTTACGCGGCGATCGGCGGTATGAAGGGCACCGCCCTCATCCAGATCCTGAAGATCGTGATGCTGCTCGGTTCGGGCATGGTGGTCGCGCTGCTGATCCTGAACCGGTTCGACTGGGACCCGGGGGCCCTGTTCGGCGCGGCCGCCGACAACAGCGGCGTGGGCTCGGCGTTCCTCTCGTCCGGCCTGCAGTTCGCGGGCGGGCCCAGCCCCGGCCTGGACATGATCACCGCGCATCTGACGGTGGTCCTCGGCGGTGGCGTCCTGCCGCACGTCACCATGCGCATGTACACCGCCTCCAGTGCCCGGCAGGTGCGGCGCTCGATGTCCTGGGCGGTGTCGGGCGTGACCCTGTTCGTGCTCGTCATCACGGTCATCGGCTTCGGCGCGACCGCGCTGGTCGGCCGGGCGGCGATCGCGCAGGTCGACCCGCAGGGCAACACGGCCTATCTGCTGGGTTCGCAGGCCGCGTTCGGCGCGCAGGTGTCGACGGCTGAGACGTTCCTGTTCACGACCGTCACCACGGCCGTCTTCCTCACGCTGCTCGCCTCCGTCGCCGGCATGATCCTCGCCTGCGCCAACTCCCTCGCGCACGACGTGTTCGCGGCCCGGGTGCAGGAGATGTCACCACGCCGCGAGATGACACTGGCCCGGCTCTCGGCGCTGGCGGTGGGCATCCCGGCGATCCTGCTGGCCACGCTCGTCCAGCACCGCAGCCTGCAGCCCCTGGTGACACTGTCCTTCTGCCTGGGCGCCTCGGCCATCGCGCCCGCGCTGGTCTACAGCCTCTTCTGGCGCCGCTACACCCGGACGGGCCTGCTCAGCACCCTCATCGGCGGCTCGCTGGGCGTCCTGCTGCTGATGCCCGGAACCAACCTGGTCTCCGGCTCACCCGTCTCGGCCTTCCCCGACGCCGACTTCAACTGGTTCCCGTTCACCACCACGGGCCTGCTCTCCATACCCCTGGGCTTCGCCTGCGGCTGGCTCGGCACGCTGGCCTCCGGCCGCCGCAAGTCGGAGGAACAACGCCACCAGTACGAGGCGGTGGAGGGCTGGATCCTCGCCGGCGCGGTACGCAAGAACCACTGACCGGAAGCGGCACGGCACGACGCCCCGTCAGCCTCGCGTACGAGCGGCCGTCGGGGCGTCACCCACACGCGACGCACAACGGCCACTGTGCCGCCGTCACTCCCCCGCCGGCCCCGCCGGCCCCGCCCACGCCGCCAGACTGGCGTGTACGCGGTCGATGTGGGCCCGCACGTCCTCTCCCTGCTCCGCGTGCGCGCGCAGGAGCCGCTCCGTCTCCTCTTCGACGCGGTCCGCGTGTTCCCGGGCCTGGGCGACCAGCTCCGCGGCACGCTCCTGCGCCTCTTCCTGCCGGGCCCGGGCCGATTCCTCGGCGTCGGCGAGGGCCTGCTCCGCCTCGGCCAAGGCCCGCTCGGCGCGCGCAACCGCCTCCGCGTGGCGCGCGTCCAGCTCCTCCGCCCGGGCGGCCTCCTCCCGCTCCACCTGCGCCCACCGCTCGGCGCGCTCCTTGTCCCGCTCGGCGAGCATCCCGGAGGAGCGCTGCCGCATCTCCCGCAGCGCGGCCAACGCCTCACCCCGCTGTTCCTTCGCCCCGCAACGGACCGAGACACGGATCTCGTCGGCCTCCGCGCTCGCCACGAGCAGCCGCTGCCGGGCACGTTCGTCGGCGTCGGCGCGTACGGCGTCGGCCTCCGTCTGCGCGGACTCGAGCACCTCGGCCGCGGAGGCCTGCGCCTCCTCCACGAGTCGCCGCGCCTCCTCCCGCGCCCTGTCCCGCACGGCCGCGGCCTCCTCCTGGCCGAGTGCGAAAAGCCGCCGCGCCCCCTCCCCGAGCGACTCGTAGTCCTGCGGAGCGAGCCCTGCCACGGTCTCCCGCAGCAGCGCCAGCTCCGCGTCCATCTGCCGGGCGAGCACCGTCAGCCGGGCGGCCCGCTCCCAGGCCGCGTCACGATTCTGGGAGACGGCCTCGGCGTATCTGTCCACCTGCTCGGGACGGTAGCCACGCCCCCGCCCGACCACGAAGCCGTGCGGCGACATCGACGCGCTGCTCATCCTGGAACCCCTCTCCACCTCACCGACGCGAAGCCGCACAAGAAACGGGATGATTTCGCGCACATCTTGGTGGATCAGGCAGAAGTGTTCATAACGCGACACTCCGCACAGAGGTCACGGGCCCACGACCGGACCGTACGGCCGTCAGCCCCACGTGGTGCCGACGGGCTCCTGGATGGTCGTGTTGATGCGGTTGAACATGTTCGTGAGCGAGACGGTGAGGATCAGCCCGGAGAGTTCCTTCTCGTCGAAGTGGTCGGCCACCTCGTCCCACAGGGCGTCCGGAACCGACTCCTCCGAGAGGTCCGCGAGCCGCGTGACCGCCTCCGTCAGCTTCAGCGCCGCACGCTCGGCGTCCGAGAAGAAGGGGGCGTGACGCCAGGCCGCGACGGCACTGATCCGCTCCTCGCTCACCCCGGCCTTGCGGAGGTTGACGGTGTGCCCGTGCACACAGGCGCCACAGCCGTTGATCTGACTGGCGCGCAGCCCGACGATCTCCGCCAGCTCCTGCCGCAGGCCGCTCTCCCCGATCGCCTGGAAGATGCCGCCGATGCCCTTCATCGCGCCGGGAAGGACGTACGCCGGGTTCGTCATCCGTGCCTGCATGATCTCTGCCTCCTGTGTCGGCGATGTGTCGCTGTCACCGCACTGACGAAGCGGCACGAGGAGATGTGACAGCCGGCCCGGCACGAAGATGCCGGGCCCGGTCACACGACCGGGCCCGGCATCTTTTCCCACACGTCAGCGGCGACGGGTCACAGCAGTCCGTCCCACATCTGCTCCAGCAGCACCGACCACCAGCTCTCCGGCGACCCCAGCGCCGCCGGGTCGAGCGCGGCCAGCTGGGCCTGGAAGTCGACGGTCCAGCGGCCCGCCTGCTCCTGGTTCAGCCCGAACCGCAGCCGCCACATCCGCCCGAGCAGCGCCAGACAGCGTGCGAACTCCGGCAGCCCGGTGTTCACGAACTGCGGCGGCACGGGCGCACCGCCCGGCCCCGCCTCCACCGGCACGGCGACGATGTTGGCCGTGCCGTACTGCACGCAGATCGCCTTGCCGAAATCGCTGCCCATCACCAGATAGGAACCCGCGTCCGAGGCCGGCTGCACACCGCGCTCGGCCGCCAGCTCCGCAAGCGTCGGAACGGGCCGGCCCGGCTGCGCCTGAGCCCAGAAGAACGGGCCCATGTCCATCGGCAGACCGGCCGCCACCAGCGTGTGCGCCACGACCGGCGGCACCCCCTGGCGGGACACCGCGGCCTGCTCGAACCGGAACACACCCGGCCCGAACGCTGCCCCCAGCTCCTGGGCGATGGCCTCCGGCGGGACCGGCGGCACCGCCTGCACCGGCGGCAGCGGAGCGCGCACCGGAGCCGGACGCGCCGGACCGTCCGCCACCTGGTGCAACTCGCCCTGGTGGACCAGCAACTGCTGCATGCCCTGCTGCCGGCTCGCGTGGTCCGTGCCGTACGGCGCGATGCTCGTGATCCGCGCCTGCGGCCACTGCTCCCGGATCATCCGCGCGCAGTACGCACCCGGCAGCTCGCACGACTCCAGCTCGGTGTGCAGCTCCAGCACCTGGTCCGGAGGCACGTTCATGGCCCGCAGCTCGTGGAAGATCTGCCACTCCGGGTGCGGCGTACCCGGCGCCGAACGCCGGATCAGCTGCTGCTCGGAACCGTCCTGCGCGCGGTAGCGCAAGACGGCCTGGTAGCCGGGACCGACCGTCGGCTGCCCGGCGGGCGGCTGCGGATAGCCGTACGCCGGCGGCGGCCCGGGGACGGGCTGACCGGGCGGCGGCATCGCGCCAGGCTGCACCGCACCCGGCGGCATCGCACCGGACGGCATCGCACCGGGCGGCACCGCACCCGGCATCGCGCCGGGCGGCATCGGCGGCGCGGCGGGTGGTGCGCCGGGAGCCTGCGGCGGCGGAGGCACGCCGGGGCCGCCCGCCGGGGGCGGAGAGGCCAGCATGGTCTCCGCGTGGTGCACGGGCCCCGCACCGGCCCCGGGCACACCCGGGGCGCCAGGAGCACCGGGAGCACCGGGAGCACCGGGAGCACCGGGAACACCGGGCGGATTCGGAGCACCCAGAGGCTGGGGGGCACCAGGCGCACCCGGCGCACCAGGCGGCCCCGGAGGCTGAGGCGGCTGAGGCGCGCCCGGGCCCGTCCGACCGGGATCGGCAAGCATCGTGGCGGCATGGTGGACACCACCCGGGGGCGTACCACCGGGGGCACCGGGAGGCTGCGGCGCACCAGGAGCACCCGGCGC
Organism: Streptomyces violaceus; assembly: GCF_036014075.1. NCBI lineage: Bacteria > Bacillati > Actinomycetota > Actinomycetes > Kitasatosporales > Streptomycetaceae > Streptomyces > Streptomyces violaceus. Next base: position 5,297,652 of record NZ_CP107911.1, on the reverse strand, counting down.
ACCCGGCGGCTGCTGCGGAGGCAGCGGCGCACCCGGGCCCTGCGGAATCCCCGCCCCCGAGGAACCCCCGGCACCACCGGCACCACCGGGACCCCCAGGCCCCTCCGGACCCAGCGCCGACACCATCTGCGTGGGCACATACCCACCCGCCGGAGTCCCCGGCGCACCGGGCCCCGACGGCGGAGGCGTATCGCCCGGCCGCGCACCCGGCGTACCCGGTGCGCCCGGCGGGGGCGGCGTGGTCGGACCCGTGCCCCGCCCACGACCCGGCGGCGGAGTCGCCTTGCTGGTCGCGGCGTCGGCGATGTCCCCGGCGTTCGGCGCGAGCGGCCGCTCGGGCGCACCCGGCCCGGCCGGCGGCTGCGGATAGCCGTACGGCTGCCCGCCCGGCGCGGGCGGAGGCGTACTGCCCTGCGGCACCCCACCGGGCGGCGTGCCCGGCACGCCTTGAGGCGGCGCACCCGGCACGCCGGCAGCGGCGCCCGGCCCCGCCGGGTAGCCGTACCCCGGACCAGCCGGAGTCCCGGCACCCCGCGCGTTCGGCGCGTCCGCCGGAGGACCGTCCACCGCCGGCGTGACCGCCGTCCGCGGAAGCTGACTCCCGCCGGAGATCAGCGCCGTCTTGGCGTCGGATGTCGTAGCGGGCGGCGGTGTGTCCTCGTCGGCCTCGCTCAGCGGCGGCGCGAAGACCGTCGCGGGCAGCGGTACGGAACGATCGTCACCGCCATCGCCGTTGGTGTCCGTGCCGGCCCAGGGCGTCGCCCCGGCAGGCGCGGCCGGAGCCACCGGGCCACCCGGCGCACCCGGCGCACCGGAGGCATCCGAGTCGCTCCCCCCGGCGGCCGGCCACGACGCCCCGCTCCCGGAGGCGGAATCACCGGCAGAAGCGGAACCGGAAGCAGATGCCGAAGCAGACGCAGGAGCAGCCGGCTCGGCAGCGGAACCCGCCCCGGCCCCCCGCCGATCCGGAATCCCCAGCTTGTCCGCCGCGTCCTGCAACCACTCCGGCGGAGTCAGCAGGAACGACGTCTGGTTCAGATCCACCCGCGCGGGAGGCGCCGGCGCCGGCTCGTCCACCGCGTCCGGACGGCCGTACTCCTCCTCGTACCGGCGGATCACCTCACCCACCGGCAACCCGGGCCACAGCGTCGCCTCACCGCTGTCCCGGGCGATCACCAGCCGCTGCGCGCCCCCGTCCGAGCGGGGCCCGTCCGCACGGTCCTCGGCCCACACCACGAACCCGAGATCGAACTCCCGCACCCGCACCTCACGATGCTGGTACGACGGCAGGTCGCCGTTGATCCACTCTTCCGCGCGCTCCTGCGCCTGAGCGAAGGTCACCATCGCCGAAGTCACTCCCCCACAGCCGAGGACGACACCGCACCCGCCGGCACCACACGCGCGAACCCGCCGTCCACCATCAGGTTCGCCACGGTCTCCAACTCCGGCGGATTACCCGCAAGCCGCGACAGGAAGACGTCGAAGTCGTCCCCGCACGGCAGCAGCAACCGCTCCACCCGCTCCGCCGGCGGCGTCGAGGGATCCACGTCCCGCGCGTCGTCGTACGCGCAGAACCACACCGAGCCGATCCGCTCGCCCTTCACCTTCACGGCGAGCAGCCCGCCCTGGACGAAGGAGATGCCCAGGTAGTCCTTGGTCAGATGGTCCCGCAGACACTTGTTGACGTACACCAGGTCATTGACCGCGGCCTCGTCCCGCACCGTGAAGAACGGCTGGTCGACCAGTAGCCCCAGCTCCGCGTTCAGCGCGGCACCCACCGGCGCACAGCCGCCCGCCGCCTTCAGGAACGACCGGTACGCGCCCGGCAGCCGGTAGCCGAGCTCCTCCTCGACGCCCTGCACCTGCGACTCCGACACGGCCACACCCGACTTCGGCAGCCCGAAGTGCGCCGGACGCGTCTCCTGGAGCGGCCGCGTGCCCCGCTTGCCGTGGTCGACACCCGACGTGGCCACGCCACCGTGATGCCGCAGCAGCGCCTTCACCTCGACCGGGATCAGCTCAAGCCGCCGCGAACCGAGCGCGTGGTGCCAGGTCCAGCCGTGCGGCGTCGCCACCGCCGGCACCGTGTCCCACAGCTCGTGCCCGGACGCCGACAACGCGCTGTTCGCCGACACGTAGTCCGTCAGCCGCAACTCGTCGACACCGAAACCCTCCGGCGGCTCCGCGATCTCCGCGACCGCGCGCGCGTAGGGCGAGAAGTCGGGGTAGCCACGCTCGTCGACCCGTACCCCTCTCGGGTGACGGGCCGCCCGGACCGGGTCCGGGAAATGCACGACCTGCCCGGCGTAGGCCGCGTTCGGCGGCGCGGCTTGCTGCCCGAGCCGACCTGTCGTCATGGCGGTTGCCCCCTGCGGCACTCTGTACGACCCGTATTGACCACCTTTGGCGCACTACGACCCGTATCGACTGTCACGTCTGTCTGTCTCGACTTCTCTGCACTTCTCCCTGCACGCGCGACCCCGCGGATCACCCTCCGGTTCACTGCATCGATCTCCGAACGGATCACCGCATCGCCCGCGGTGCCGACAGCCTATGCGGTACGACGACACCGGTCACCGGCACCGGTCAGCACCCCCTCCGCTTCCGTGACCAGCCGTCACCCCACCGTGACGGCACGCCCCGGAACGGGCGTGTCGTCGCGCCCCAGCTTCCGCACCAGCCACGGCATTTGGCAGTCTGTGACCCCCGGGGGGATGCACGGAGGGGAAGACGATCATGAACGCGACACAGACGGGACCACACACCGGCAGGTCCGCCGACCCACGAAACGGCGACCCCCGGCACGGCGACCCACGGCACGGCGACCCCAGAGGCAGCGATCCTCACAACGGCGACCCCCGCATCGGCTGGAGCGCCACCGAAGCCGCCCACACCCCCGTCCTCCACCACCGCCGCGACGGCATCCTCCCCACCGTCGCCGCCGCCCTCTCCGTCCGCGGCGCCACCCTCACCGGCACCGCCGTCCGCGGCGACACACCCCCGGCCCTGCACCCCCTCGTCCAGGACTTCCTGGACACCCTCACCAGCGCCCAGCGCGACCGCTTCACCGGCCGCTGCGCCGAAACCATCCTCATCTCCCGGCACATCGCAGCCGCCGACACCACCCGCAGCAAACGCGCCGCACGAAAACCCATGACCAACGGCGAGGCCCGCAAAGCCCTCAAACAGGCCAAACTCACAGCCCGCCACATCCGCGAGGACGGCGACCCCCTCCACGGCACCTTCGCCACCCCCTGCCGCGCCTGCACCGCACTCAGCGCCCACTTCGGGGTCCGCATAGTCGACCCGGCGACCCAGAACGACTGACGCCCACCCCGACCCCACCCCCCCAATCACCCCGCACCACGGCGCGCACCTCACGCCCGCCGCACCCATGACCTCGACGAGACGAAGCGCAGATGCACACCGACCGCACCTCCTCCACCCGCTTCGCCGTACCCGTCGACGCCGCCCTGCGCGCCGCCGGCTGGCAGCCCGGACGCTGGGACATCAAGCAGGCCGAATACTGGGCCGACGCCCTCCGCGACCACGTCTCACCCGCAGGCCACCGGCACACCGTCTTCCCCGCCGCCGTCGAAGCCTGGGCCGAATTCGGCGGACTCCACATCGCCCCCACGGGCCCCGGCCGCCAGGTCGCCCCCGCCACCCTGCACATCGACCCACTGCACGGCCTCCACATGGCCCGCACCCTCGGCGACCTCGGCCGCGCCCTCGGCGCCCAGGTCTGCCCCCTCGGCGCCGAGACCGACAGCCAGTCCCTCCTCGCCATCGACACCGACGGCCGCGTCTACACCCTCGACCACACCGGCGACTGGTACCTCGGCCAGGACATCGACCAAGCCCTGTCCACCCTCATCGCCGGCACGGAACCGACCCGCCTGACAGCGAGCTGACCACCACGGGGCCTACGACGCCGGAATCACCGCCGACACCCGGAAACCCCCCGCCTCCGTCGGCCCCGACACGAACACCCCACCCAACGCGGAGACCCGCTCCTTCATCCCCACCAGCCCGTTCCCCCCGGACGGCAACCGCGCCGACGACGCCGCCTCCTCGGCCGGCTCGTTCTCCACCTGCATCGCGATCTCCGACACCCGATGCGCCAGCCGCACATAGGTCTTCGCCCCGGCCGCGTGCTTGTGCACGTTCGTCAACGCCTCCTGCACCACGCGATACGCCGTCTGCTCGACCTCCGGCGCATACGACCGCTCCTCCCCCTCCACGGACAGATCCACCACCATCCCCGCGGCAGCCGACTGCCCGACCAGCTCCTCGATCTCCGCCAGACACGGCCCCTCGTCGTCAGCGGCCCGCGAAGCCGCCGCCGCGGCAGCCGCCCCCACCGCCGCCAGCGGCACCGACGCCGCACGCTCACGCCGCACATCCCCGCCACTGCGCAGCACCCCGAGCATCTCCCGCAACTCGGTCAGCGCCTGCCGCCCCATGTCCCCCACGAGCGCGGCGTTCCGCACGGCCTTCTCGGGATCCTTCCGCGCCACCGCCTGCAACGCCGCGGCATGCACCACCATCAGACTCACCCGGTGCGCGACCACGTCGTGCATCTCCCGCGCGATCCGGGTCCGCTCCTCGTTCCGGGCCCACTCGGCCCGCTCCTCCGCCCGCTCGGCGAGCAACTGCAGCTCCCGCTCCAGATCGTCCGCGCGCTCCCGCAGGCTCTCCATCAGCCGCCGCCTGGCCCCCACATACAGCCCGAGCAGCACGGGCGGCGCCGTGAACCCCACCGACATCGTGATGGCGGCGAAGGGCACGAACCAGTCCCCTATGTCCAGAGTCCCCCGCGACATGTCCTGCCGGGTCTTCACGAACGTCACGATGAGCGTCCCCAGCAGCGACATCCCCGCCAGCGAGGCGAGGATCCGCCGGGGCAACTCGAAGGCGGCCAGCGTGTACAGGCCGACGATGCCCATCAGAAAGCCCATCTCGGCGGGCGTGATGGCGATCGAAACGAGCACGACGGCGATCGGCCACCGCCGCCGCACGAGCAGCACGGACCCGGCCAGCAGCCCGAACACCACCCCCGCCGCCACCGGGATCCCGGCATCCCTGGCGAACGGAATGCCCTCGAACCCGCACTCCAGCGCGGACACCACGGCCAGACTCACATCGAACACGGCACTGCGCCGCCTGGCCCACCACCACGGCCCTCCCCGGGCCGTCACATGGTCTTCCCCCGTCGCGGTCATGCCCTCCAGCCTAAAGGCGCCCGCCGCCGGTTTTCCGGTGAGTTTCCCGGACTGGCCCGGACCACACTCCGTGACCGTTCGGACGCAATACCACCCGATATCCCTCGAACTGCTGAATCGCTCACCGTTCGACCCCGGAAGCTTCCATTCCGCCCGGACGGTATGCGTATGACACATGCACCTGGCAAATACGCCGACTTCGAGGGGTTGCGGGAACGGGCGGTGGCGCTACGCCGCGCGGGACTGAGCCGCCGCCAGATCCGCGACCGACTGCACGTCGACAACAACGACCTCCTCAACCGCCTCCTGGAGGGCGAGCCGCCCCCGGCCTGGACGAAGCGCCCGAACGCGAAGGACGACCTGAGGGAGAAGGCCAGGGAGCTCCGGCTCCAGGGCTGGACCTACGACCAGATCCAGGTGGAGCTCGGGTGCGGTAAGAGTTCGATCTCGTTGTGGGTGCGGGATCTACCCAAGCCGGAGCGCCAGCGCTCAACCGAGGAGGCTTCGGCTATCGCGAGGCGGGGCTGGGAGGTCACTCTGCAACGGCGCGAGGAGGAACGGCAGCACACGAAGGCGGTCGCCCAGCAAACAGTCGGCGACCTGACTGACCGGGAGGTATTCCTGGCAGGAGTGGTCCTCTACTGGGCAGAGGGCGCCAAGGACAAGTCGTACAGCCGCCGCGAGAGGCTGCAGTTCATCAACAGCGACCCGAACGTCATCTGCTTCTTCCTGCGCTGGCTGGACGTACTCGGCGTAGAACGCGAGCGCCTGCGCTTTCGGGTGAGCATCCACGAGTCGGCCAATGTGCAGGAGGCCGAAGAGTTCTGGGCTGGACTTGCCGGCGTGGCACCCGCCACGCTCCAGAAGGCCACTCTCAAGAGGCACAACCCGAAGACAAGCCGCAAGAACACCTCGGAGGCATATCGCGGCTGCCTGATCGTCTACGTGCTCAAGAGCGCCGACTTGTACCGTCGCATGGAAGGCGCCTGGTACGGCATAGTAGGAGGCGCCGCTCGGCGACCTGACTAAATGTCCGGTTTAGCCGAGGTTATTCCCCCGTGGTGTAATTGGTAAGCACTGTGGCTTTTGGTGCCATCTGTCCGGGTTCGAGTCCTGGCGGGGGAGCACATGCTCAAGTTCGGGCCCTGGTCGGCGACAGCCAAGTCAGGGCCCGCTCTCGTGTCCCCCACAAAACCCCCCGGTATCCTGCGGATGAAACCCCACCCCATCCACAGCCGAAGGGCATCCCGTGAGCGCCAACCGCCCGGCAGCCGTCGTCGTTCTCGCAGCGGGTGAGGGCACCCGTATGAAGTCGGCCACACCCAAGGTCCTGCACGAGCTCTGCGGCCGCAGTCTCGTCGGGCATGTGCTCGCCGCCGCGGGCGAGCTGCACCCCGAGAACCTGGTCGTCGTGGTCGGCCACGCCCGTGAGAAGGTCACCGCCCACCTCGGCGAGATCGCCCCCGCCGTCCGCACCGCCGTACAGGCCGAACAGAACGGCACCGGGCACGCCGTACGGATGGGTCTCGAAGCACTCGGCGGGTCGGTCGACGGGACCGTGGTGGTCGTGTGCGGGGACACCCCGCTGCTCACCGGCGCGACCCTCGACGCCCTCGCCGCCACGCACTCCGCCGACGGCAACGCGGTGACCGTGCTGACCGCCGAGGTGCCGGACGCGACCGGCTACGGCCGGATCGTCCGCGACGACGCCACCGGCGCCGTGACCGCGATCGTGGAGCACAAGGACGCCACCGACGCCCAGCGGTCGATCCGTGAGATCAACTCGGGTGTGTTCGCGTTCGACGGCCAGTTGCTCGCCGACGCTCTGAAGAAGGTGCGCACGGACAACAGCCAGGGCGAGGAGTACCTGACCGACGTGCTCGGGATCCTGCGCGAGGCCGGGCACCGGGTCGGGGCCTCCGTGGCCGGCGACCACCGGGAGATCGCCGGGATCAACAACCGCGTGCAGCTCTCCGAGGCCCGCCGGATCCTCAACGACCGGCTGCTGAACCAGGCCATGCTGGCCGGTGTGACCGTCGTCGACCCGGCGACGACCTGGATCGACGTCACGGTGACCTTCGAGCAGGACGCCGTCGTCCACCCGGGCACCCAGCTGCACGGCGCGACGCATCTCGGTGAGGGCGCGGAGGTCGGGCCCAACTCCCGGCTGACCGACACCCGGGTCGGGGCGGGCGCGCGTGTGGACAACACGGTGGCCGTGAGCGCCGAGGTGGGGGCGGACGCGTCCGTGGGGCCGTACGCGTATTTGCGTCCGGGGACCCGGCTGGGGGCCAAGGGCAAGATCGGGACGTACGTCGAGACGAAGAACGCCACGATCGGGGAGGGGACGAAGGTTCCTCATCTCTCCTATGTGGGTGACGCGACGATCGGTGAGCAGTCGAACATCGGTGCCGCGAGCGTGTTCGTGAACTACGACGGCCGGGAGAAGCACCACACCAACATCGGCTCTCACTGCCGTACGGGCTCGGACAACATGTTTGTGGCTCCTGTCACTGTGGGGGACGGTGCGTACACCGCCGCCGGATCCGTGATCACGAAGGATGTGCCGCCCGGTTCGCTGGCTGTGGCCCGTGGTCAGCAGCGGAATATCGAGGGTTGGGTGGCTCGTAAGCGTCCGGGGAGCGCGGCCGCGAAGGCGGCGGAGGCGGCTTCCCGGGAGTCGGCTGACGAGGGCTGACCGGAAACCGGTGCGTCAAACACGGCGTACGGTGATAAGTGCACACCCGCACCCCCACCAGTTGAGACGTCCTCTCGCGAGCCGGCTGAGAGGTATCTCGACCCTAGATCGAAACCCCAGCTGCGACACCTCTGAGGAGACAGTGCTGTGACCGGGATCAAGACGACCGGCGAGAAGAAGTTGATGTTCTTCTCCGGCCGCGCCCACCCCGAGCTTGCCGAGGAGGTCGCCCACCAGCTGGGTGTCGGGGTTGTCCCGACGAAGGCCTTCGACTTCGCCAACGGTGAGATCTATGTGCGTTATCAGGAGTCGGCGCGTGGCGCCGACTGCTTCCTGATCCAGAGCCACACGGCTCCGATCAATAAGTGGATCATGGAGCAGTTGATCATGATCGACGCGCTGAAGCGTGCGTCGGCCCGGTCCATCACGGTCATCGTGCCTTTCTACGGTTACGCGCGGCAGGACAAGAAGCACCGCGGACGTGAACCGATTTCGGCGCGTCTGATCGCGGACATGATGAAGACGGCGGGTGCGGACCGTCTTCTGACCGTCGATCTGCACACGGACCAGATCCAGGGCTTCTTCGACGGGCCGGTGGACCATCTGTTCGCGCTGCCGCTGCTGGCGGACTACGTGGGCCGGAAGGTGGACCGGGAGAAGCTGACGGTCGTCTCCCCGGACGCGGGCCGGGTGCGGGTCGCCGACCGCTGGTGCGACCGGCTGGGCGCGCCGCTGGCGATCGTGCACAAGCGGCGGGACAAGGACGTCGCGAACCAGGTCACCGTCCACGAGGTCGTGGGTGAGGTGAAGGGGCGCGTGTGTGTCCTGGTGGACGACATGATCGACACCGGTGGGACGATCTGTGCCGCTGCCGACGCGTTGTTCGCGCACGGTGCGGAGGATGTGATCGTGACGGCGACGCACGGTGTGCTGTCGGGTCCGGCGGCGGACCGGTTGAAGAATTCGCGGGTGAGCGAGTTCGTGTTCACGAACACCCTGCCGACGCCGGGTGAGCTGAGCGGGGACCTGGACAAGATCTCGGTGCTGTCGATCGCGCCGACGATCGCGAGCGCGGTGCGTGAGGTGTTCGAGGACGGTTCGGTGACGAGCCTGTTCGACGAGCAGTAAGGGCTTTTCCGGGGTTCCTGTAGATCGTTTTGGGTGCGGCCTCCCTTGCCGAGTAGACTGCTGCAGTTGCTCGGCGAGGGAGGCCGTTTCCCGTTGTGGGATGCGGTGGTCCGTTATCGACGCGCTCTTCGTAGCAGGCCGTTCGTGGCCGGGTGACCACGTCCATACCTGACTTCGAGGAGTGATTATGTCCGAGGTGAAGATCTCCGCCGCGACGCGCACCGAGTTCGGCAAGGGTGCCGCGCGCCGTATCCGTCGTGAGAGCAAGGTTCCCGGTGTGCTGTACGGCCACGGCGCGGACCCGCTGCACCTGACCCTGCCGGGTCACGACCTGCTGATGGCGCTGCGTACGCCGAACGTCCTGATCGCGCTGGACATCGACGGCAAGGGCAAGGAGCTGGCGATTCCGAAGTCCGTGCAGCGTGACCCGCTGAAGGGCTTCCTGGAGCACGTCGACCTGCTGCTGGTGAAGCGTGGCGAGCAGGTCAACGTCGACATCTACGTCCACACCGAGGGTGAGCTGGCCCCGGGCGGCAACCTGCTGGAGCATGTGCTGAACGCGCTGCCGGTCGAGGCCGAGGCCACCCACATCCCGGAGTCCGTGACCGTCTCCATCGAGGGTCTGACGGCCGGTGACTCGATCCTCGCGAAGGACATCCCGCTGCCGAAGGGCACGACGCTGGCCGTCGAGGAGGACACCGTCGTCCTTCAGGTCCTGGCCGCGCAGGCCGAGGAGGCCGCTGAGGGTGAGGAGACCGGGGGCGAAGAGGCCGCTGAGGCCTGATCCTCTTCGTCGTCGTTTCGTCGGCCGCTGTTCCCGTGCGGAGCAGCGGCCGACGCGTATGAAGGAGACATGGACGTGACGACCGATACCGCCGCTCCCTGGTTGATCGTGGGGTTGGGCAATCCGGGGCCGGAGTATGCGGGGAACCGGCACAACGTGGGTTTCATGGTGGCCGATCTGCTGGCGGATCGTGTCGGGGGGAGGTTCAAGCGGGCGGGGAAGGCGCAGGCGCAGGTGATCGAGGGGCGGATCGGGCCGCCTGGGCCGGCGAATCGTCGGGTGATTCTGGCGAAGCCGATGTCGTACATGAATCTGTCGGGCGGGCCGGTGAACGCGCTGCGGGACTTCTACAAGGTGCCGGTCGCGCATGTGGTGGCGATTCATGATGAGTTGGACATCGATTACGGGACGTTGCGGCTGAAGCTGGGCGGCGGGGACAACGGGCACAACGGGTTGAAGTCGATGACGAAGGCGTTCGGGGCGGATTATCACCGGGTGCGGTTCGGGATCGGCCGGCCGCCGGGGCGGATGCCGGTGGCGGATTTCGTGCTGAAGGATTTCTCGTCGGCGGAGCGCAAGGAGCTGGACTACTTCGTGGATCGGGCGTCGGACGCGGTGGAGGCTCTGGTGATCGAGGGGCTGGAGCGGGCGCAGAGTACGTACAACTCCTGACTTGTCACCCCCGGGAGTTGACCGGCCGTGTGGGTATGGCCAATGATCCCGGCCATGCCCCCCACTGCCACCGCTTCTCGCCAGAGCTCTCATGCCGTGCTGCGGTTCGGGCGGTTCGCGGCGATGGGTACGGTCGCCGCGCTGATCCTGATCGCGGGTGTGTGGGCGTCGTGGGGTACGGCGCAGCATGTGATGCTGACGAAGGGCCGGGAGCGCGGCACGGTCGATGTGGCGCGGTGTGGGCCGGACATGTGCACGGGTGCGTTCACGCCGGTGTCGGAGGGTGCGCAGCCGCGGCCGAGGGTCGAGATCGCGAAGTCGGTCGCGGTGGAGAAGGGCCGGACCTACACGGTGGTCATGAAGCCCGGCAGTGATGACGCGGTGCGTTCGGGTCCGGCGGGCGTGCTGTACGCGTGGATTCCGATGGGTGGTGCGCTGTTGCTGGCGTCGGTCGTGGTGGCGGGCGGGCTGCTGCGGACGCGGGCGGCGTGGGTGATGGCGTTGTCGGGAGTGGCGTTGTTGACGGCCGCGTTCGTGACCGTCTGAGGGGTTGGGGCGTTCTCTCCTTCTGTGGAGGGGCCGAGCGTTGTGTGTTCGTGATTGACGTGCTGCCCGGCAAGGCTGGAAGCTGAGCCGCCCCCTCCACATCTTCTCGGTCACTTCTCGAAGATGGACAACCTGCCCATGCGAACTCTCTCGCGTTTCGCCGCTGTCTGCGCCGCCGCTTCCGCGGTCCTTCTGCTCGGTCCGGCCGCCCATGCCACTCCTGGCGGTGACAACGGCACGGTGAAGATCCATGACGCCTCGACGGGCGAGGAGCTGCGCCGCAATGAGCCGCATGTGTGCGCCTTCTACCTGGATGCCTTCGGTTTCGACGGCGGTCAGCAGGTCGACTGGCACATCGACGCGATCCCCCCGAGTGAGAACAAGGGGGAGACGGTGGAGTCCGGTGCGCTGACGCTGGATGCCCAGGGTCACGGCCGCAGTGAGGACCTGTCGCTGTCCGACGGGCACTACAAGCTGTTCTGGAACTTCGAGGGCGAGAAGGGCTCCGCCAAGCACAAGGTGTTCTGGTCGGACTGCGAGGACGAGCAGGAGCCCGGTGGCGCGACGCCGTCCGGGTCGGCGTCGGTGTCGCCTTCGTCGGGGGCGTCGCAGGGGCCGTCGGGTGAGCCGGGTGCGTCGACTTCGCCGAGCTCGTCGGCCGGCGGAGGGGTGCCGGCGTCCTCGTCGCCGTCGTCGTCGCCGCCCCCGCAGAGGGGCACCGACGGTGACCTCGCCGAGACGGGCAACGGGGCCCCGGTGGGTCTGCTGTCCGGTGTGGCGGCGGCGCTGGTGGCGTGCGGCGGGTTCCTGGTGCTGCGGCGCCGGAGGCTGGGCCGCGGCTGATCTGGAACGCACCGTGCCCCCGAGCCTGTACGAGCTCGGGGGCACGGTCGTGTCCGGGGTGGTTCAGCCGGTGTTGCGCAGGCCCGCTGCCACGCCGTTGACGGTGAGGAGCAGGGCGCGGGCGAGCAGCGGGTCGGGCTCTTCGCCGGCGCCGGCCGCGTCGCGCTGCCGCTTGAGCAGGGCGACCTGGAGGTAGGAGATCGGGTCGAGGTAGGCGTCGCGGATGGTGAAGGTCTGCTTGAGGACGGGCGCGGCGTCGAGGAGTTCCTCTTCGCCGGTCACGCGCAGGACCTCACGCACGGTCAGTTCGTGCTCGGCCTTGATGGTGTCGAAGACATGCTTGAGCTCGTCGGGGACGAGGGTGTCGACGTAGTGCTGGGCGATCCGCAGGTCGGTCTTGGCCAGGGTCATCTCGACGTTGGAGATGAAGTTGCGGAAGAAGTGCCACTGTCCGTGCATCTCGTCGAGGACGGTGTCCAGGCCCGCCTCGCGCAGGGCCTTCAGGCCGGAGCCGACACCGAACCAGCCGGGCACGATCTGCCGGGACTGGGTCCAGCCGAACACCCACGGGATGGCCCGCAGCCCGTCCAGGCCGGCGCCGGTGTCCGGGCGGCGTGAGGGGCGGGAGCCGAGGTGGAGGTCGGCGAGCTGGTCGACGGGCGTGGAGGCGAAGAAGTACGCCGGGAGGTCGGGGTCTTCGACGAGCCTGCGGTAGGCGGCCTCGGCGGCCTCGGAGACGACGTCCATCGCGGCGTCCCAGCGGGCCAGGGCCTCGTCCGACTGGCGGGGGGCGGTGTGCAGGGCGGATGCCTGGAGGGTGGCCGCGACGCTCAGTTCCAGGTTTTCCCTGGCCAGGGCCGGGATGAGGTACTTGTCGGAGATGACCTCGCCCTGCTCGGTCACCTTGATCTCGCCTTCCAGGGTGCCCCAGGGCTGGGCGAGGATGGCGTCGTGGGTGGGGCCGCCGCCGCGGCCGACGGTGCCGCCGCGGCCGTGGAAGAGCCGGAGCCGGACGCCGTAGCGGTGGGCGACGTCGCGCAGGCGGCGCTGGGCGCGGTGGATCTCCCACTGGCTGGTGGTGATGCCGCCGAACTTGGAGCTGTCGGAGTAGCCGAGCATGACCTCCTGGACGTCCCCGCGCAGGGCGACGAGGCGCCGGTAGGAGGGGTCGGAGAGCATGTCCTCCAGGATGGTGTCGGCGGCCTTGAGCTCGTCCGTCGTCTCCAGCAGCGGCACGATGCCGATCTTCGCCCAGCCGGCGTGCAGGTCGATCAGGCCGGCTTCGCGGGCGAGGACGGCGGCGGCGAAGACGTCGTCGGCGCCCTGGCACATGGAGATGATGTACGACTCGATGACCTCGGGTCCGAAGACCTCCAGGGCTCGCTTCACGGTCCCGAAGACGCCGAAGGTCTTCTCGCCGGGCGCGTCCACGGGCGCCGGGGTGGGCGCGAGGGGGCGGCGGGAGCGCAGTTCCTTGGCGAGCAGCCTGGCGCGGTAGTCGCGGGGCATGTCCGCGTACCGCCAGGACTCCTCGCCGAGCCGGTCGAAGAGCTGGCCGAGGGCGTGGTGGTGGGCGTCCGCGTGCTCGCGTACGTCCATGGTGGCGAGCTGGAGGCCGAAGGCGGCCAGCGTGCGGATGGTGCGGGCGAGGCGCCCGTCGGCGAAGAGGCCGCCGCGGTGCTCGCGCAGGGAGCTCTGGATGATCCGCAGGTCGTCGAGGAGCTGGCTGGTGCCGAGGTAGTCGCGGCCCGGGACGTGCGAGGTGCCCTTGGCGAGGCGCTTCTTGGTGTTCTCCAGCTTCTGCCGGATGCAGGTGGCCTTGAGCCGGTAGGGCTCCTCGGCGTTGAGGCGCTTGTAGCGGGGGCTGATCTCGGGGAGGTTCTCCAGGTCGGTCTGGAGGGAGGTCAGCAGTTCCTCGGTGGCGCCGGCGTAGCGGATGGAGTTGGAAAGGAAGCCGCGCAGCTCGTCGATCGTCTCGAGGGCGTCGTTGATGCCGTGCTCGTGCTGGAGGATGAGGACGTCCCAGGTCACCTGGGGTGTGACGTTCGGGTTGCCGTCGCGGTCGCCGCCGATCCAGGTGCCGAAGGTGAGGGGGCGGGTGTCGTCGGGGAGCTTGACCCCGGCGCGCTCCAGCTCGGCGGTGAGGTCCTCCAGGACGTCGCCGACGGCGTTGGCGTGCAGCTCGTCCAGGTAGTAGATGGCGTTGCGGGCCTCGTCGGCGGGCTCGGGGCGGACGACGCGCAGTTCGTCGGTCTGCCAGACGAGGTCGATGTTCTCGGCCAGCCGGATGTCGAGGCGGCGGCGGTCGGACTCGATGACGGGGGTGTCAAGGAGCGCGGCGACGCGCCGGAGCTTGTTCAGGACCGACCGGCGCGCGGCCTCGGTCGGGTGTGCCGTGAACACGGGACGAATATTGAGGTTGCGGACCGTCTCGCGCAGGTGCTCGGGGTCGGCGTCCTTGAGCCGGTCGGCCGTACGGGCGAGCAGTCCGCCCTCGGCGGCGCGCCGGGCCCGCAGCTCGCGGCCGCGGTGGACCTGCTCGGTGACGTTGGCCAGGTGGAAGTAGGTGGAGAACGCGCGGACCAGCTTGGCCGCGGTCTGTAGTTCCGTGCCGCGTAGCAGCTCGGCGGCGGCCTCGCCGTCCTCACGGGTGAGGCGGCGGACCTTCTCGACGAGTTCCAGGAGCTCGGGGCCCTCCTGCCGGACAAGGGTCTCCCCGAGGAGGTCACCCAGCCGGCGGATGTCGGCACGCAGCTCACTGCTCGTCGTCGTGGTCTGGTCGTCGGCACTGCTCACAGGTGCGGCTCCTTGCAGTGTTGAAGCTCGTCTGGGAGGGGAACCCGGACGGCGTCTCGCGCGGCGTGCGCCGCATACGGGCCGGACATCCGGGAAGAAATCAGAGCGGACCGCGCTGTCCGACCGACTCCAGGATAGGTGTCGGTGGGGACGCGCAGGCTCTCGGGCTCTTGCCGCCGGGCGGCGCACTGCCATACTTACGAAGCCGTAGGTTACGGAACCGTAGGAAGCACTGCGGGGTTCCCGTGGCCCGGCACCCCCTTCTCCCTCCTCATACCCCCCAGGGGACGCGTATGACCAGTAGTTCCGACGTGATCGAGGACGCCGCCGAGGCGCCCCGTCAGGCCACCGACGCCGCAGCCCCCTCCGCCACGCTGGGCGGCGAGCAGAAGCGGTCCATCGAGCAGATCACCCTCCTCCTCTTCATCACCGTGCCGTTCCTCGCGCTGCTGGCGGCCGTGCCGCTGGCGTGGGGCTGGGGGGTGAGCTGGCTGGACCTCGGCCTGCTGGTTTTCTTCTACTACCTGGGCTGCCACGGCATCACGATCGGCTTCCACCGCCACTTCACGCACGGTTCCTTCAAGGCCAAGCGGCCTTTGAAGATCGCGCTGGCCATCGCGGGTTCCATGGCGGTCGAGGGCCCCCTGGTCCGCTGGGTGGCCGATCACCGCAAGCACCACAAGTTCTCCGACGCGGAGGGCGACCCGCACTCGCCGTGGCGTTTCGGCGAGACCCTTCCGGCCCTGATGAAGGGCCTGTGGTGGGCGCACATCGGATGGATGTTCGACGAGGAGCAGACCTCTCAGGAGAAGTACGCCCCGGACCTGATCAAGGACAAGACGCTCCGCACGATCTCCCGCCAGTTCATCCTGTGGACGATCCTCTCCCTGGCGCTCCCGCCGCTGATCGGCGGCCTGGTCACGATGTCCTGGTGGGGCGCCTTCACGGCGTTCTTCTGGGGATCGCTCGTCCGGGTGGCCCTGCTGCACCACGTGACCTGGTCGATCAACTCGATCTGCCACGCGGTCGGCAAGCGCCCCTTCAAGTCGCGCGACCGGTCGGGCAACGTGTGGTGGCTGGCGGTGCTGTCCTGCGGCGAGTCCTGGCACAACCTGCACCACGCCGACCCCACCTCCGCACGGCACGGGGTGATGCGCGGCCAGCTGGACTCCTCCGCCCGGCTGATCCGCTGGTTCGAGATGGCCGGCTGGGCGTACGACGTGCGCTGGCCGTCACGCTCGCGTATCGATTCGCGCCGTAACGACGGGGAAGGCGGCTCCCCGAGCGGGAAGGAGCCCGTCGAGGCGGCATGATGGTCGTTGTGGCGACCGACTCGAGCAGTACCCCCAGCAATGACAAGCCGCGGCGAGTGCGTCGCACGCGGATGACCGGTGCCGAGCGCCGCCAACAGCTGCTGGAGATCGGTCGCACGCTCTTCGCGACGAAGGGGTTCGAGGGCACGTCGGTGGAGGAGATCGCGGCGAAGGCCGGGGTCTCCAAGCCGGTGGTGTACGAGCACTTCGGCGGCAAGGAGGGGCTGTACGCGGTGGTCGTGGACCGCGAGATGCGGTGCCTGCTGGACATGGTGACGAGTTCGCTCACGGCCGGTCACCCTCGCGAACTCTGCGAACAGGCGGCCTTCGCCCTCCTGGACTACATCGAGGAGTACACGGACGGCTTCCGCATCCTGGTCCGGGACTCCCCGATCCCCCAGTCGACGGGCTCCTTCGCCTCCCTGATCTCGGACATCGCCACCCAGGTCGAGGACATCCTCGGCAAGGAGTTCAAGAGCCGCGGCTTCGACCCCAAGCTGGCCCCGCTGTACGCCCAGGCCCTGGTCGGCATGGTCGCCCTGACCGGCCAGTGGTGGCTGGACGTACGCAAGCCGAAGAAGGCCGAGGTGGCCGCGCACCTGGTGAATCTGGCCTGGCACGGCTTGGACGGGATAGAGGCGAAGCCGCATCTGATAGGGCGCCGCAAGAGCTGACCCTGAGCCGCGTCCTCTACGCCCTCGACGACGAGGTGATCCACCTCCTCGTCCCTCACCTCGGCCGCACCACCTGAACCGCTGCCTCACCCCCGCTTCCGGGCCACCGCGAAAACCCGGCGGAACGGAAACGGGGTGCCATCCGGCCCGGCCGGATAGGCGGCGCGCAGGGCGGCCCGGTACTCGGTGACGAAGCCCTCCCGCGCCTCGGGGTCGTCGGCGAGGGCGGTCAGCACGGGCCGCAGGCCGGTCCCCTTCACCCAGTCCAGCACCGGGTCCTCGCCTTGGAGCAGATGGATGTACGTCGTCTCCCAGACGTCGGCGGTGCAGCCGAGGGCGGTGAGGCGTTCCAGGTAGGCCTCGGGTGCGAGGACGGCGTCCGCATGGCGCAGGGTGCCGGCGAGCCGGTCGCGCCAGCGCGGGGAGCCGGCGAGTTCGCGCATGAGCCGGTGGCTGGGGGCGTCGAAGTTCCCGGGCACCTGGAAGGCGAAGGTGCCGGACGGTTTCAGCCCGGCCACCCAGTCGGCGAACCGTTCGACGTGCCCCGGCACCCACTGCAGCGTGGCATTGCTGACGATCAGGTCGTACGGCTCGGCCGGCGTCCAGGTGCGCACGTCGGCGTGGGCGAAGTCGAGGCGCCCGCCGCCCGGGGTGGGGCCCTGGTGATCGACGTGGGCCTTGTCGAGCATCTCGGGCGAGTTGTCGTAGCCGGTGATCCGGGCGGTGGGCCAGCGATCGGCGAGGAACTGCGTGACGTTGCCGGGGCCGCAGCCGAGGTCGGCGATGCGGGGTGCGCTGCCGGGCAGCTCGGGGACGCGGGCGAGGAGGTCGGCGAAGGGTCGGGCACGGTGGCCGGAGTGGCGGAGGTACTGGGCGGGGTCCCAGGTGGGGGCGGCTGCGGGCATGAAGTCCTCCAGGTGTCCTGGTGGTGACCGTTCGGGACGCACACCCACCGTGACATCGCATTTATCTCGACGTCAAGAAAATGGACGTCAAGAGACTCTACGTCGACACAACCACTACACTGATCGCCATGGAGGACGAGGTCGACCGGCTGGTCGCAGCATGGCGCCGGGAGCGCCCGGACCTCGACGTGGAACCGCTCGAGGTGCTCAGCCGCGTGAGCAGACTGGCCCGGCATCTGGACCGGGCGCGGCGGCTGGCCTTCTCGGAGCACGGCCTGGAGCCGTGGGAGTTCGACGTCCTGACGGCCCTGCGCCGCGCGGGCACGCCGTATCAGCTCTCTCCGGGGCAGCTCCTCACCCAGACCCTGGTCACGTCGGGCACGATGACGAACCGCATCGACCGCCTGGCGAAGAAGGACCTGGTGGAACGCCTCCCCGACCCCAGTGACCGCCGAGGCGTCCTGGTCCGGCTGACGGACGAGGGCAGGGACCGCGCGGACCAGGCCCTGGCGGGGCTGCTGGACCAGGAGCGCGCGATCCTCGCGGAGCTCTCCCGAACCCAGCGCGGCGAACTGGCGGGGCTGCTACGCCAGCTGACCGCCCCGTTCGACAACATCCCCGGCTAGGTCGGCGGGCCCGACCCCGGCCCGCCGCGCCAGGGCGACGGCGGCGAGGGTGGAATGCACACCGAGCTTGCCGAGGACGTTCTGCATATGGGTCCGCACGGTGTGCGGCGACAGATACAGCCGCTCGGCGACGGCCTTCCGGCCCAGCCCGGCGACCATGCACCGCAGCACTTCACGCTCCCGCGGCGTCAGCGACTCGACCAGCCGCTCGCTCTCGGTGCGGTGCTTGCGCGCGGCGGTGAGCTCCCGCAGGACGCCGGTCAGCAGGGCGGGCGGCAGATGGGTCTCGTCGCGCAGCACGCCCCGGATGACGGTGAGCAGCCGGGACAGCGAGCAGTCCTTGGCGACCCACCCGGAGGCCCCGGCCTGCAGGGCCAGGGCGGCGCGCCGCGGGTCGTCCTTCTCGGCGAGCACGACGATCCGTACGTTCGGCTGCGCGGACCGCACGCCCGTGACGAGGGAGATCCCGTCGACGAGCCCGTCCTCGTTGCCTTCCCGCACCGGTACGGCCGGCCGTATGCCCGGCACCATGCCGCCCAGATCGGCGTCCACGAGCAGCACGTCGAAGCGCCGCCCCTCGGCGACCGCCCGCTCCAGGCTGCGCAGCGCGGCGGGACCGCTGCCGGCCGCGGAGACGTCGACATCGGGCTCGGCGGCCAGGGCCGCGGCGAGTGACTCGGCGAAGATGCGATGGTCGTCGACGACCAGGACTCGGATGCGAACCACGTAACCCCCTTCCCCAGGCTCCTGAGAGCAGGGGATACCCCATCGTCGGAACACGACACCACACGGGTACGACGCCGGAGTGCCCAGCGGCTGCGTCTGTCCGTCCGTCTCGCAGCAGCCTGACCGGGTCGCCGCAGCCGCACGGCCGCCGCCGTGCAGACACCGCTACCCCCACCCCGGGCGTCGTACCCGGCTGTCTCGCCCCCTGATCGGCACCGGCCCCCACCGGTGCTGTTCATCAGGGTACGGCCGGGGGCCGGGAGCGGAAGGTTATTTGCAGAACTGACTGTCCAGCGCGTTTATGGTGTGCCGCATGTTCCGTCTTGAGACAGAAGTCGACAAGGCCCGACGTGATCTGCTCCGCACACGCCTGCGGGAAGCGAACACAACCGCCTCTCCGATCCTGCGAGCCCTGCGCGGAACTCCGGACGAAAGGGACGTCCCGTTGCACGTGTGGGCTGTGAACGACTCGGACGACGAACTGGCCGCCGGCCTCGTCGGCTACACCTGGGCGACCTGGCTCCACGTCACCTACCTCTGGGTCGACGAACGCCACCGCGGCACGGGCCTCGGCGCCGCCCTGCTCCGCGAGGCGGAACGCATCGCGTCCCAGGACCGCGGCTGCCGCTCGTCCCGCCTGGAGACCTGGGACTTCCAGGCCCCGCGGTTCTACGAGAAGCAGGGGTACGAGGTGGTGTGCGTGATCCCGGACTATCCGCCGGGGATCACGGAGTACACGCTGGTGAAGAGGCTGGGCTGACGACCTGGTTGCCGTCGCGGTTCGGCCCCTCGATAGCGTGGGTTCGCTTGAGTTGTCCCCCCACATCAACGGGAGCACCAGTGAACCGCCCCGCTCGGCTCGTGACGGCCGCGCTCACCGCATCCGCGGCCTTGCTGCTGAACGCCTGTGGCTCGGGGGGAGGTGACGAGTCGTCCTCCGACAAGATCGCTGGAGCGGACTCGGCTGAGAAGCCGTCAGCTTCGCCGTCGGTGTCCGCGTCGGCGGATGGGATCGATCGGCCGCAGATCAAGCTGCCCAGTGACATGAAGATGGTCTTCGAGGGGCAGCAGACCGGGGACGCCACGAAGGACGCGGTTCTCGCGGACAACGAACGAGCCGAGAGCACGGTATGGCAGGCCATGGCGTCCGGCGATATGAAGAAGTCGGGTATGGCCTTCTACTACACGGACAACGCGCTGGTCGGCGTCTACGAGTACGCGAAGGGCGCGATCGACAAGAAGACCAGCTGGGCCGGCACCCTGCGTTACTTCGACCGCCGGGTGACGGTGTTCGACGACAAGAAGTCGGCGGCTTTGACGTACTGCGTCGACGAGAGCAAGGCGGACCTCAAGAACCGCGAGACGAACAAGCTGCAGGGCACCAAGACCACGCCCGACAGTTACGTCTTCTACAACCTCGGCCTGAAGAAGAACCAGGACGGTGTCTGGCAGACCTGGGATCTCACCGAGGACCGGGGGTCGCAGAAGTGCCAGCCCTGACGCGGTGCATGGGAGTAACGGCCCTCACCACGGCGCTGCTCGGCCTCGGTACTCTTCCGGCTGCGGCCGGAGGGTTCGGCACTGCCGGCGCCCAGCAGAGGAAGACATCCGGGAACTCTTCCGGCCCGGCCCTGGAATCCCACGTCAGTATCAAGGTCAAGGGCACCAAGGCGAAGGACAGCGGCCCGATCAGCTCCACCGCCGTGGACTGGGAGCCTCCGGCCTGCTGGTACGAGCCGTACTGGAAGGCCATGGACTTCAAGACCTTCAACGAGGCCAAATGGTCGATGTACGAGTCCGCCGGTGGCGAGCCCGAGGGCATCGCGGACGTCCAAGCGCATTACAAGTAGGGCCACCCCTACAAGGACTTCAACGTCGACAAGAACGACGAAGGCATGTGGTGGGTGGCTGTCAAGAACCCTGAGATGAAGGACGACCCGGCGGCCAAGACCTGCACCCGGGACCCCTTCTGGGTGGACAACGGTGAGAACCCCGACGTCCCCCAGGCCATCGACACCGAGACCCTCGCCGGTCTCGCGCACCAGCGGACCGTCGTGCCCCCGACCAAGATCTCCCTGGCCCCGAACGGCAGGTCGACGGTGAACGCCCCCACCTGGATCTGGTTGGACAAGGGCGCCTTCAAGCCGGTCTCGGTCACGGCGAGTCTGCCCGGCACCGGGCTGTGGGCAACCACGACCGCCAAGCCGGTGCGTCTGCACATCGATCCGGGAACGCAGGACGCGGAGAGCCTGCCGGCGTCCGGCGAGTGCGGGATCAACGACGACGGTTCGATCGGCGAGCCGTACGCCAAGGGCAAGGCGGAGCTGACGCCTCCGTGCGGGGTGCGGTACCTGCGGTCCTCGGGGGGCGACTCCTACGCCCTCGAGGCGACGCTCACCTGGGAGATCTCCTGGGAAGGCTCTGGCGGCACGGGCGGCGACCTGCCCAACGGCACGTTCGCCACGACCACCGAGGTGCCGGTCCAGGAGTACCAGGCCGTCAACCGCTGAAGTCCCGGACACACGACTCGGGCGCCCTACCTCTCCGAGGTGAGGGCGCCCGGGCTTCGTGGGGAGGTCAGAGGAGGCGGCGGGCCCCCGCCGACGGGACCGCCTCGAAGACTCGCGGTGTCGTGAAGCCCGCCGTTGCGAAGGCTTCCGTCACCGCCTTGGTGATGGCGTCGACGTCCGGCTCCTCCGCGAGGACGATCGCCGAGCCGCCGAAGCCGCCGCCGGTCATGCGGGCGCCCACGGCGCCGGAGGCGAGGGCCGTGTCGACGACCAGGTCGAGTTCGGGGCAGGAGATGCGGAAGTCGTCCCGGAGGGAGGCGTGGCCCTCGACCAGGATCGGGCCGATCGCGCGGGTGTCGTCGCCCGATTCCAGCAGCGACACCACCCGTTCGACGCGCTCGTTCTCCGTGACGATGTGGCGGACCAGGCGGCGGACCTCCTCCTCGTCGCCGAGGCGGGACAGGGCCGCGTCCAGGTCGTCGTAGGGGACGTCCCGGAGCGCGTTCACGCCCAGGAGGGCCGCGCCCTTCTCGCAGCCGGCGCGGCGCTTGCCGTACTCGCCCTCGCTGTGGGAGTGCTTGACCTGCGTGTCGACCACGAGGAGGCGCATGCCCTCGGCCGCCAGGTCGAAGGGGATCTGCTTCTGGGAGAGGTCGCGGGTGTCGAGGAAGAGCGCGTGTCCGGCCTCGCAGCACGCCGACGCCGTCTGGTCCATGATGCCGACCGGGGCACCGACGTAGACGTTCTCCGCGCGCTGGCACAGCCGGGCCAGTTGCCAGCCGCGCAGGCCGAGCGAGAACAGGTCGTTCAGGGCCAGTGCCACCACTACCTCCAGGGCCGCGGAGGAGGAGAGGCCCGCGCCCGAGGGGACCGTGGAGGAGAGGTGGATGTCCGCGCCCGTGACCGCGTGGCCGGCCTCGCGCAGAGCCCAGACCACGCCCGCCGGGTACGCCGTCCAGTTCTTGTCCGACTCGGGGGACAGGTCGTCCAGACGGAGTTCGGCAAACCCGCCCTCGACGTCCGCCGAGTGCAGGCGCAGGACGCCGTCCTCGCGGCGTGACACCGCCGCCACCGCCGTGTGCGGCAGGGCGAACGGCATGACGAAGCCGTCGTTGTAGTCGGTGTGCTCGCCGATGAGGTTGACGCGGCCCGGTGCCGCCCATACCCCGTGCGGCTCGGCGCCGTACAGCTCGCTGAACCGTGCGGCGACCGTCTCCGCCACAGCCTCGCTCATGCCTGACCCCTGACCTTTCGTACCTTCTAGTTGCCGCGCCGCTGCGCGAAGTCCCACGCGTCCGCGACGATTCCCGCGAGGTCCGCGCGGGACGGGTTCCAGCCCAGCTTCTCGCGGGCCGTGGCGGCCGAGGCCACCAGGACCGCCGGGTCGCCGCCCCGGCGGGGGGCGACCACTTCCGGGATGGGGTGGCCGGTCACGCTGCGGACCGTCTCGATGACCTCGCGGACCGAGAAGCCGTTGCCGTTGCCGAGGTTGCAGATGAGGTGCTCGCCGGGGGTGGCCGCCTTCAGGGCCAGCAGGTGGGCGTCGGCGAGGTCCGCTACGTGGATGTAGTCGCGCACGCAGGTGCCGTCCGGCGTCGGGTAGTCGTCGCCGAAGACGGAGATCGCCTCGCGCCTGCCCTGCGCGACCTGGAGGACCAGCGGGATCAGGTGGGACTCGGGGTCGTGGCGCTCGCCGTGCTCGCCGTACGCACCCGCCACATTGAAGTAGCGCAGCGAGACCGCGCCCAGGCCGTGTGCCGCCGCCTCGCCGGTGATCATGTGGTCGACCGCGAGCTTCGAGGCACCGTACGGGTTGGTCGGGGACGTGGGCGCCGACTCGACGATCGGGACCTGCTCGGGTTCGCCGTACGTCGCCGCCGTGGAGGAGAAGACGAGCCTGGCCACGCCCGCCTCACGCATCGCGGCCAGCAGGGCCATGGTGCCGGCGACGTTGTTGTCCCAGTACTTCTCCGGCTTCACGACCGACTCGCCGACCTGCGAGAACGCGGCGAAGTGCAGGACGCCGTCGTACGAGGAGTCCAGCCATTTGGCGGCATCGCGGATGTCGCCCTCGATGAAGGTGGCGCCCGCCGGGACGCCTTCACGGAAGCCCGTGGAGAGGTTGTCCAGGACGACGACCTCGTGGCCCGCCTCCAGCAGGTGCTGGGCGACGACGCCGCCGACATAGCCCGCACCGCCCGTCACCAGGTACTTCCCGCTCATGAACTAGCCACCTCTCGCAGTCGCTCGGCCGCGCGCTCCGGCGGCACGTCGTTGATGAACACGTTCATGCCGGACTCGGAACCCGCGAGGAACTTCAGCTTGCCGGAAGTGCGGCGGATGGTGAAAAGCTCGAGGTGCAGCGCGAAGTCCTCCCGCACGACCCCGTCGAAGTCCTCCAGCGCGCCGAACGGGGCCTGGTGCCAGGCCGCGATGTACGGCGTCGGAGGCTCGCCCTCACCGAAGATCCGGTCGAAGCGCCTCAAGAGTTCCAGATAAATCTTGGGAAACTCTGTGCGCGCGGCCTCGTCCAGACCGAGCAGGTCGGGCACACGGCGCTTGGGGTACAGGTGGACCTCGTACGGCCAGTGGGCCGCATACGGCACGAATGCCACCCAGTGTTCACCCTCGAGGATGACCCGCTCGTCGGCGAGTTCACGCTCCAGGACGGCGTCGAAGAGGTTCTCCCCGCCCGTCATCTCCTTGTGGGTCGCGACGGAGCGGAGTGTCAGGGCGGTGCGCGGGGTGGTGAAGGGGTAGGCGTAGATCTGCCCGTGCGGGTGCTGGAGGGTCACGCCGATCTCGGCACCACGGTTCTCGAAGCAGAAGACCTGCTCGACGGAGGGGAGATGGGACAGCTCCGACGTACGGTCCGTCCACGCCTCCAGCACCAGGCCCGCCTGCTCCTCGGTGAGGCCGGCGAAGGAGACATCGTGGTCGGAGGTGAAGCAGACGACCTCACAGCGGCCCGAGTCTCCGGCCAGCGAGGGGAAGCGGTTCTCGAACACGACGACGTCGTACGACGAGTCCGGGATCTCGCTCAGCCGGTCGCCCTCGGAGGGGCACAGGGGGCATTCGTCGGCCGGCGGATGGTAGGTGCGGCCCTGGCGGTGCGAGGCGATGGCGACGGAGTCGCCGAGCAGGGGGTCACGGCGGATCTCGGACGTCGTGACGGTGCGGTCCAGCGGGCGGCGGTCGGCCGCGTCGCGCACGCTGTCGTCACGCAGGTCGTAGTAGATGAGCTCGCGACCGTCGGCCAGCCGGGTCGAGGTCTTCTTCACACCGGACTCCTCATCCTTCAAACATAACCCAACATATTAAAACATCACTCCCCCCAACCGTCAACATCACAATCAAACAAAGAGCATCAGCAAACGTGTTCAACGACTGAACGCGGAGGCGTAGATTCCGCGGCGTATCGGTTCGCGCAACGAAGCGAGGGCTCATGCAGACCCCCACATATCTGTCAGCCGAGCTGCGACTCCCCACAAACTGGCTCGACTACTCGCTCCTCGGCATCTACTTCGTCGTCGTCCTCGGCATCGGCTTCGCCGCCCGCCGATCGGTGAAGACGAGTCTCGACTTCTTCCTCTCCGGCCGTTCCCTGCCCGCCTGGGTCACCGGTCTGGCCTTCATCGCCGCCAACCTGGGCGCCACCGAGATCCTGGGCATGGCCGCCAACAGCGCGCAGTACGGCGTCTACACCACGCACTGGTACTGGATCGGCGCCATCCCGGCCATGGTCTTCCTGGGCCTGGTCATGATGCCCTTCTACTACGGCTCCAAGGTGCGCTCGGTCCCCGAGTTCCTGCTCCTGCGCTTCGACAAGGGGGCGCATCTGCTGAGCTCGATCCTGTTCGCCTTCGCCGCGGTCCTCATCGCCGGCGTCAACCTCTACGCCCTGGCCATCGTCGTCGAGGCGCTGCTGGGCTGGCCGGAGTGGGTGGCGATCGTCGTAGCCGGCTTCTTCGTCCTCGCCTACATCACGCTCGGCGGCCTCTCCTCGGCGATCTACAACGAGGTCCTGCAGTTCTTCGTCATCCTCGCCGCGCTCATCCCGATCGCGGTCCTCGGCCTGAAGAAGGTGGGCGGCTGGGACGGCCTGTCCGACTCCCTCACGAAGAGCCACGGCGCCGACTTCATGACGTCCTGGGGCGGCACGGGCATCGGCAGCGAAAACCCGCTGGGAGCGAACTGGCTGACGATCGTCCTGGGCCTCGGCTTCGTCCTCTCCTTCGGCTACTGGACGACGAACTTCGCCGAGGTGCAGCGCGCCCTGTCCGCCAAGAACCTCTCGGCGGCCCAGCGCACACCCCTCATCGCCGCGTTCCCGAAGATCTTCATCGTGTTCCTGGTGATGATCCCGGGTCTGGTGGCCGCCGTCCTGGTCCCCAAGATCGGTACCTCCGGCTCGGACCTCCAGTACAACGACGCGATCCCGTACCTCATGGCACAGCTGCTGCCGAACGGCGTGCTGGGCATCGCCGTCACCGGCCTCCTCGCGGCGTTCATGGCGGGCATGGCGGCGAACGTGTCGTCGTTCAACACGGTGTTCACGACGGACATCTGGGCGAAGTACGTCGTGCGGGGCCGCGAGGACGAGTACTACGTGCGCTTCGGCCGGCTCATCACCGCGATCGGTGTCTTCGCCTCCATCGGCACGGCGTTCCTGGCGCGGTCCTTCTCGAACATCATGGCCTACCTCCAGACGCTGTTCTCCTTCTTCAACGTGCCGATGTTCGTCGTCTTCATCATCGGCATGTTCTGGAAGCGGGCGTCGATGAAGTCGGGCTTCTGGGGGCTGCTCGTGGGCACCACCGCCGCGATGGTCAACTACTTCGTCCTCTACAAGCAGGGCGTCGTCGACATCCCCTCCGACCAGGGCGCCAACTTCGTCTCGGCGATCGCGGGCTTCGTCGCGGGCGCGGTCGTCATGGTGGCGGTGTCGCTCTTCACCGCTCCGAAGCCGGCCGAGGAACTCCAGGGGCTGGTCTACGGCACGACCTCGCCCGGCATGACCGAGCCGCCGGCACCGGGGGACGAGGCCTGGTACCGCAAGCCGGCATTGCTCGGCTGGGGTGCGATCGTGCTGGCCGCTGCCTGCTACGTCCCGTTTTCGTTCTGACCGTTCCCGTTCTGACCGAGGGAGGATTGACGTATGTCCGAGTTCTACTCCGACAAGGACGTGCAGCGGGAAGTCACCGAGCTGCAGGGTAAGTCGGCGACGGCCGCGCGGCTGTTCGACATCCGGCGCATCATCGGTGGGCTGTTCGTGGTGTACGGCGTGATCGTCACGATCGCGGGGTTCACGGCGTCCGATGCCGACATCGACAAGGCGGAGGGCGTCAATATCAATCTGTGGACCGGGTTGGGGATGTTGCTGCTCGGTCTGTTCTTCCTGGCGTGGCTGAAGCTGCGGCCCGCGGCTCCGCCGCCTCCGGATGTGGTGCCGGGGGATGAAGCGAGGGAGTGAGGGGCGGGCGCCCGGTTGCGCGACTGGGCGCCTACATCTGTACGGCGGTGATGGCTACGGTCAGGCGTTGGCGTTGCTGCTGGACGCACCAATGAAGACCTCGGCCCAGACGGTCAGGCCGTCGCCCCTCTGCCGGGTGCCCCAGCGGGCGGCGAGGGCGTCGGTGATCAACAAGCCGCGGCCTCGTTCCTGCTCCGGGCCCGGGGGACGGGGTGGCGCGGGAAGGGGGGCCGTACGGCAGCCACCCTCATCGGTCACATTGATCGTGACCGTCTCGGCCGCGAAGACCCAGGCGACGGTGATCGTGTGGCCGTCGCCGTGCTCCAGGGCGTTCGCGACGAGTTCGCCGGCGATCGACTCCAGGTCGTCCGCCGTGCCCTGGGGCAGGCTCCATGCCCGCGCCGCGTCTCGCATGTGGCGCCGGGCGGCGGGCGCGGAGGCGAGGTCGTGGCCGGGGAAGGTGAGCAGGCCGTGGGCACGGAGTCGGGGCGGGCGGTACGTCTGTACGTCGCGGGCCTCCCCCGAGGGCACCGGGGCCGCCGGCACGCCTTCGGCCAGATTCGGCTCGTCCGCCCCGAGCCGAGCGCCCCGTGATCTGGCGATGAGCAGCGCGTCGGAGAGAGCGTCGGCCAACTGTCCTGCAAGTGGGACGAGTTCACTACTCTGCACTGCTCCACCTGCCAGCAGGTCCCGCGTCCGGCCGAGAAGCCGGTTCGCGAGCCCGAGTTGCATGCTTTCGACTCGGTCGGCAAGCCGGGAGGCAGGGCCGCCGCCGTCCGTGAAGAGGAGGCAAGGCTGGCCCTGCGCGCCGGTCCAGGGCAGGACTCGTACACGGTTCACTTCGTCGCTCATGACGCCTCCCGGAGGCAGGCGTGGACGTCGCGGTTGTCAAGGTCCACGGCGTACGCGGCAAGCCAGAGGGTGTCGCGGCGGAGCCGCTGCAGCCGGGCCTTCTCCTCGCGTTCGTACGCGGTGAGGTAGGGGCGGACGAGGGGGGTGGCGGAGCCGTCGATGGGCTCGTACCAAGCCCGGACGGTGGGGGCGGGAAGCGGCAATGTGGGCCGAACAACCTGACGCTGGACCGGCAGTGACATGCGCTGCTCCGTGGATTGCGTCGCCGACGCGCAGAACAGCCGCACCCAGCCGACAAGTTTCCTGATCAGTCGTCGCACAGCCGCTCCTTGGCGAGATCGAGCTTGCGGAACAGACACGCGCACGCTTCACGCCAGTGACCACACGCGCCCGGCCACCCTCATGCGCAGCGCATCTGTTGAGTATGCTGCCATTGAATTTCAACCATCGATACTCGCTTGGCTCAACTCTCCCTCGTCAGGGTGAACTTGATAGCGAGAAGCGCACCGGGCGCTTCATACGCTCTACTTGCTGCTCGTAGAGGGCAGAGCAGCCACGATGCGGGCGGAGTGGGAGACGAGACGTGACCGTACGAGGATCAGCGGGGCCCGCCGGCCGCATGCAGATCGCCCGCGGACTCAAGGCACTTCGCACCAGGGCCGACCTCACGCAGGCCGAAGTGGCCAAGCGCGCAGGGGTTTCCGTCGGAACCGTGAACCGTTACGAGACGTGGCAAGACCGCGCCAAACTCAGGATCCCCACGGTGAGGGCGCTCGCCGACACGTGCGGAGCAACTCTGCAAGAACTGGAAATGCTGATCCAGCTGGTCCGCAACCAGGAGAACGGCTGGTGGATGGACCATCCCGCCGTTCCTGAGGTCATGGATCCGCTGATGTCCTTCGAAGACGTGGCCGAGTACGAGCACGTCTTCGCGAACGCCTTGGTGCCAGGCCTTCTCCAGACCCCGCGTTACGCGCTCGCCCTGCACGAGGCGCAGAACGTCCGCACTGAGGCGGACGTGATCGCGAGCAAGGTGGACGCTCGCCTCAAGCGTCAGGCGATTCTGGAGCGCTCGCCCGCCCTGCATCTGTGGGTAGTGCTCGACGACGCGGTCCTTCGCAGATGCGTCGGCAGCACCGACGTGATGGTGGAGCAGATCGACCATCTGCAGTCCATGGCTCAGCGTCCGAACGTGGACGTCCAGGTGCTCCAGTTCGCCGCCGGCGCTCACGCAGCCGGTTCGGGCGGCCACTTCCTGATCCTTGGACGTGACGACGAAGGCGATCCGCTCAACAGCATGAACGTGGTGTATCTGGAGCTCCACAAGCGAGGCCTCTACCTCGACGCAGCCGCTGACGTGCAGAGCTACAAGCTCATGTTTGACTACTTGAGGTCCCAAGCAGCCGACACGTCGGCCAGCCTGGATTTGCTGGCCGCAGCACGACGGGAGCTCACCCGATGAACGATGTGCCAACAGCGGACCCGTTCAAGGCAACGGACTGGTTCAAGAGCAGCTACAGCGCAGCCGACAACGAGTGCGTGGAGGTCTCCCGTACTTCGGCATGGGTGAAAATACGCGACTCCAAAGCCCTCACTCGGAACCGACTCATAGTGAGCGCTGACGCGTTCGCCTTTTTCATCAGCTCAGTGCAGGACGGCTCACAATAGCGAGTAGCGGAGCAGAGAGATTCTGCGGGCTTATCGGGCGAAGGCGCGAGGGGCCCGGAGGAGCGGAGGGGGACGGCAGGTCCCCCTCCGCTCCTTGGTTATTGGTTCGTGAGCCAAGGAGAAAGGAGGGCAGAGAACTCTTCGTCAGATATTGCCGCACCTCCCCAGCCGAACCGCTGCCACGCTTGAGCGCGCTGCAGTACGGGCAAGGGAATACTGAAAGCAAGACGGAAGACGGAAATGAATGAGATGACCCCAAAAGCCGCACCCAGCTTCTCCCGGGCGAGCAGTGCGAGCTCCACTGCATCCTTGCCTTCAGTGTGCGCCACCTTCATCTCACCTGCGAGCTTTTCCAGATTGTCCATCGCGTGCTCAGTCTTTCGTCGACGGTCTTGATTACCTATGCAAGTCAGGGTAGACCTCACGGTGACGTGAGACCTACCCTGACTTACGTTTCTATCTTGGCCATGGGCAAGGCACTTCCCTATCGGAAGGTCGCGCCAACATTCGTGTAGTGCCCCGGCATGCCCCTGAGTTCAGTTATCTCCACATTCGAGAAACCTGCCCTCTTGGACATTTTCCCCGTGAACGTGGCCGCTGCCGCCTCTTCAAGCGACGCGCCACCTCGTACGGCTGCATTGAAAGAGTCCAAGTTGTCGCTGAGTTCACCGCCATTCTGCCAGTACGCCTTGACACCCTTCACGTTGTCGCCGAAATGAGCAAGCGCCGCGTTGAACATTTCGCTGCCTCGGGGTGTGTCTTTACCTGCCTTGATGACAAACGAGACGAGTCCGTCCTTGTCGATGTCAGCGACGATTCCAAGCCCGCTCGGATAGACGTCGATGTACGTGGGGCAGTTGACGTTGTGAACGAGTACAGGAGTCTCGCCGGCGAGGACGTAGAAGGTGTGGAGGTCGGCGACGCTCAGATCCCAGACCCTCTGCGAGGTGGTCACCGAGCGGACGCCGATCACGTCCTCGACGGCACCAGTCGCTGTACGCAGTGGGTCATTCGTGTACAGGTCGGAGGCCTTGATCCAGCCGCGCCCTGGCACGTACATCCGGTGTCCGGGCGTGGTCAGTATCCGTCCGCCGTCAGCAACGGCGATCTGAAGGAGTCGGTCCGCTGGGTGGGACCACGTCGCCGTGACGGGTGCCGAGCGGGTGATGCCGGCGCTCGGATCGGTAGCGAGCACTGCGTCGCCGATGCTGATCGTCTCGATCGGCTTTGACTTGCCACCGGCCAGCAGCACGCGCGTTCCGGCGGGGAAACTGTCCCTCAGGCAGAGTGCCCCCAACTTCTGGAAGCCCGCCCTGGCAATGCCGGCGGCGACCTCATCGGACAGGCCGAGCGCACGCAGGCCCTTCCACGCCTCGGTGAAGCCGATGCCGGTGCGAGCGGCGGCGTCCACCGCCTTGACCGCGTCCGCGATGGGCCTGAGGATCTTGCCGGCGAACAGGGCCACGACATCCACGGCCGCCCAGGCGCATCCGCCCCAACTGCCTCCCGTACCGCCCGGGGCGATCTTCTGGGCGCATTTGATCCAGCTGCCGAAGAGGATGTCGATCGGGTCGACGTTCTTCTGGTACTCCGCGATGGTGATGTTGTGTGTGACCTCGGTGGATAGTTCCTTGGTCGTGTGCTGACCCAGGTAGACCGTCGCACCGGAGGGGCAGGTGAACTGCTCCAAGTCCAGGTCTTCCGCAGTGCACATGTACAGGTCGAGAGCCGCTTTGAACCGGATCTTCGCGGTGATCGTGCAGTCGCCCTGGTAGAAGAGCTTGTCGATCCAGCCGTCGCAGCCGTCCGTCTTCTTGACGGTCTGCGGATCGCCGATCTTCTGGAGGTGGTCGACGACGTAGAACATGTTGCCGATGGCGCCACCGGTCTCGTCGACGACGGTTCCCGTTTCGATCTGCTGCGCGTTCTCCTGTCTCTCGGCCCGGTCGGCCGCTTCCTGGGCTTCCTTGGCGTACCTCTCCGCATCCTTGGCGGCTTCCTCGGCTTCGGTCGCAGCGGCGTCAGCGCGGTTGGCCGCTGCACGTGCGTCCTTGGCGGCCTGTTCGGCCTGTGAGGCTGCGGTGCGGGCGGCTTCGGCGTCGAGGGCTGCCTGGTCGGCCGAGTCGCGGGCGTTCTTGGCGTGGGTTTCGGCGCGGCCCGCTGCCTTGTCGGCGGCTTCGGCGTCCTCGGTGGCCTGGCGGTTGTACTCGACGGTGCGAGCCAGGGACGCGGTTGCCTTGGACGCGGCCTTGGCGGCGTCGGCGGCGTAGCCGAGGGCTTCCTTGGCGTAGGTGCGGGCGTTCGAGGCGTGTCCGGCGGCGTTGGCCGCGTGCTGGTAGGCGGCCTTGGCGTCGCCCTTCGCCTGGTCGGCCAGGTTCTTGGCGGCTGAGGCCTCTGCCGCCGCGTTCTTGGCGTGCGCGTCGGCGACGGCCTTCTGCTGTTCGGCGATCGTCTTGGACGCCTGGCCGGTGAGGACCACCAGACCGGCGGCCGAGTCGGTGTCCACGTATGGGGAGCCGAGCTGGATCGCGTCGTTGGCGGGCTTGGCGACCTGGGCGGCGGCGTTGCCCGCGTCCACGGCAGCCTGGGCGGTGACGTGGGCGAAGCCCGCTGCCTTCGCCGAGGCGGCCAGGGCCTTGCCGGCCTCCTTGTTCGCTTCGTCCGCATGGGACTTGGCGGCCTTGGCCTGCTTCTCCGCCTCGTCGGCCATCTCGACGGCCGTCTGGGCTTCGGAGGAGGCGTGCTCGGAGGCGTCGATGGCCTCAGCCGCGGCGCTCGTCGCGGTCTTCACCGCTGCGTCGGACTTCAGCTTCGCCGCCTGGGCGTCGTCCGCGTGCGCGCGGGAGCGCTTGGCCGCTGCTTCTGCCCGCGTGGCTGCCGCATCGGCGTCTGCTGCTGCCTTCGTCGCAGCATCCGCTTCGGAACGGGCCCTGGTGGCGGCTGTTTCGGCGTCGTCTGCGTGCTTGTCCGCCGCATTGGCCGCGGCGCGGGCGTCGTCAGCTGCCTGACCGGCCTCCAGAGAGTCGGCATAGGCGCCCTTGGCGTCGGCCTTGGCCCGGGCGGCGTCGGCCTTCTGCTCCGCCTCCCACGCGTCGTCCCGCTTGGCCTTGGCGTTGTCACGCGCCTTGACCGCGTCGTTCTTCTTCTCGACCGCGGTGCCCTCGGCCGCTTCGGCCTTGTCTTTGGCGTCCTTAGCCTTCGTCGCCTCGGCTTCGGCGTTCTTCTTGTGCTGTGCGGCTTCGGCCTGCTTGGCGGCGGCCGTCTTCTTCTCCGCTTCGGCCGTCTTCTCCTCGGCCTCGGCGGCCAGGCGCTTGGCGTGGGCCTCGGCGGCGGCCGACTTGGCCTCGCCCTCGGCCTTCAGAGCCTCGGCGAGCTTGGCCTCCGCGGTCTCCTTGTCCTTCTTGGCGTTGTCACGGTGCAGCTTCGCGGCGTCGGCCGCGGCCTTCGCCTGGGACTCGGCCATCGCTGCGGCGGCCTTGCGGAACTCCGCCTTCGACTGGGCCGCCTGAGCCAGGGCGCGTTGTGCGATGGTCGCGCTGTCGCCGGCTGAGGCGCGGGTGGCGGCCTCGGCTGTCTCGCCGGCCTTGACCATCGCTTCGAGGGCCGCTGCCGCACCCTTGGTTACCTGGGCCTTCTGCTGGCCGACCAGCAGGCCACGGCCACGTGGGGCGCCGGCTGCGTCGGCGATGGCGTACGCAGTGTTCTGTGCAGTGTCAGTGGCCGTGGCGAGCCTCTGCGACCTGGCCGAGTAAGCCTTGAGAACGTCGAGCTGCTTCTGCGCCTGCGTCTGCGCCGCCGCGATGTTCTTCTTGGCCTGGTCGAACTGGGCCTTGTCCGGGTAGAACTGGCTGTCCGTGCCGTTGTGACCCTCGGGGACGATCCGGAACTTCTGCGGGTTCGTGCCGTTGCACCCCCACAGCCAGGCGTCGTGACTGTTCTCGAACTTGTTCAGGTCCAGGCACTTGTCCGTGGCGACGTTACGCAGCTCGCTGACAGCGCGGACATCGAACTGCCACTCCTGCGCCTTGCTGTTGTTGCACGTCCAGATCTGGATCTTCGTGCCGTTGGCAGGGTTGCTGTTCTCTACGTCCAGGCACTTACCGGACTTGACGTTGACGAGGTTGTAGCTCCCACCGGAAGCCTCACGGAGCCGCCACTGCTGCCCCAAGGCGTTGTTACAGGTGTAGATCTGCACCGGGGTGCCGGAGGTCGTCCCGCCACCCTGCGCGTCCAGGCACTTGCCCTTGGCCGCCTCGACCTGGATGACGGCCGGGGAGTCGCCGATCCAGCCCGCACCACCGGGAGCCCAGTAGTCCTGCCAACGGACCAGGCGGTCGGCGACCCACGAGTGCCCCAGCAGGTTTCCCAACGCCTTCGCACCGGCGGCTAGGTCGTTGGTGGCGTCTTTGTTGAACTTCAGGATCTGGTTGCGCTGGACCGCCTGCGAGGCGATTTCCCGCTGCCACTCCGAAGCGGCCGTGTCGGTCATGCCGCCCAGGACCTTGTTCGGGTCGATCGGATCCCGCCAGGCACATGAGGCATACCTGGTCTTCAGGTCCTCGACCGCGATCCGGTGCTCTGCTGTCCCGGGCTCAGGGGCGGTACGGGGGAATCCGCCGGAGGCCAGGAACAGGCGGGCGTCATCGGCGCCCTTGCCGTTGAATGTGTCGAACAGCCCTTCAAAGGCCCGTCGTTCCTCGTACTGCCGCTGCCACTCCCCGCTGGGCAGGTCCGGGTCAGAGGGTTTCTCGCCGTAGAGCGGGGCACCCAGATCGGTGACGGCCTTCAGGGTCTTGTCGTCAGCCTTGGGCGTGAGGTCCTCGTAGAAGTCGCCCTCGTCCTTCCAGAATTTGTCGGCGACCCAAGAAGTCAGTCCGGTCTGCGTATAGAAGTCGCCCTGCTCACTGCCGACTGAGCCGGGCGGGTCTTGCCAGTCGGCCAGCGAGTCGAAGCCGCCCGGCTGTGACAGCCCGTTGAGTGGCTTACCCCACTCCCCGAGCCGATTCTTGAGGGCCTCGAGCTCCTTCCGGGCCGCGTCCCTGTCCCTCTGATAGGCAAGGGCAAGCGGGGTGTCCTCCCAGTGATCCCGGTTGGCCAGGGCGTGCAGCTTGTCCGGCGGCTGGTCGAGTCCGTCCTGCGCGGTCGCGGTCATGGACGGCCCACCCAGGCGCAGCACCTCCGCCATCAGGCACTGGTCCTGTCGCAGCAGCTCAGCCGCCGTGTCGTCGGACCAGTCGACCGAGTCGTTCGCCGGGGCGGCTGCCTCGGTGCCGGTGAGGCGATCCAGCACGTCGGGGTGGACGGCCAGTCCGGCCAGTACGGCCACGGCTGCCGCGGACGTGACGACAGAGGTCAGGAACCGGGGTCTGCCCGATCTGGGCATGAAACGGGTTCTGGGCAGGAAAGGCCCAGGTCTTGGGCGCAAGAAAGCATCCCCTCGTCGCAAAGGAAGGCGCCTGGGGGTACGTCAGAAGGAGCGGAGGAGATGCGTGAAGAGCCGGATTCCCGGCATGACGATGCGTCCCTCCCCGTGGCGACGGTGTCCCCCCGGTCGCCGGTTGACGCGCGCTGTGGCGGAGGGGTCAGCTCCGCCGGGCACGACGATCACTTTAGGTACAGGGGTTCGAATCGACCAGGGTATTTCTTCGAGGTCTGAGCAGCATGGCGCGAAAGGAGCCACGGGACTTCACCGGCCAGACAGGCACAACTTGCCGTGACACCTGTGCGTTTACTGTGTGCATATCGTGAACACAGTGTTGAGTCGGGTGCCACGCGGGGCTGAGATCGGCCAGAACCCACCCATGCCTCAACGACGTCCGGCGTGCACCTGATCAGGCCTCCGGCCCCGGGTCCCGGGCCACCGGCCCCGCCCGGTCCAGCAACCCCGTCCGCGCAGCCAACGCCGCCGCCTCCAGCCGGGAGCCCACGCCCAGTTTCATCAGCACCCGCTGGACGTGCGTCCGGGCAGTCGACGGTGCGATGCCCATGCCCGCCGCGATCAGGCGGGTGTCCTCGCCGTCGGCGACGCGGACCAGGACCTCCACCTCCCGCGGCGTGAGCATCTGGAGCAACCGCTGGCCCTCGTCGTCCGGTTGGGCGGCCGGGTTCAGCAGCTCGCTGAACGCGCCCTGCAGCAGTTGCGGCGCCACCGCCGCCTCCCCCGCCCGGGCCTTCATGATCGCCCGCTCGACACCCTCTATGCGCTCGTCATGCCGGACGTACCCGGCCGCCCCCGCCGCGAACGCCGCCGCGATCCCCCGCGGACTCGGCACCGGCCCCAGCACCAGTACCGCCACCTGCGGCCGCTCCCGCTTGATCCGCACCACCGGATCGAAGATCCCCGGCTCGGCCGGCGTGGCCGTACCCAGCAGGCACACCTCCGGCGCCCGTGTGATCACCAGCTCCGCCGCCCCCGCGGCCGGCGCCGCCGCGGCCAGCACCCGGTGCCCCCGCAGCTTCAGCGCAGAGGCCAGCGCCTCGGCCAGCAATCGGTGGTCGTCGACCACCATGAGCCGCACTCCCATCGAGCAACCCCCCAGTCACCCCAGTCACCCCAATGGAAGCCCCCCGGCTCCCCCGCCTTCATGCCCCCGGAAGCTACACGCTTGTTCGACGTTGCGCCCCCCTACCCGCGAGAATCGCCCCGGATCGCCGAAATTCCTCTCATTCGAGGTTGACTGAGCCAAACGCGAACGGTCCCGCCCCTGAACAGGGACGGGACCGAAAGCAACCTCAGTCGATCACCAGATGATCATCGGACGATCAGCTCGTGCCGAACCCGACCGCCAGGTACTCCTTGTCACCCGACGAGGACCGCTTGCTCGCGTACACCTTCGACATGTACAGGTGCCCCTCGGCGTACAGGAACTCCGAGTAGTCCGGCGACATGCTGGTCTCCACATCGCGCACCTGCTCCGACGCGGGGTTCTCCAGCAGCTTCGTCTGCTTGAAGCTGCCCCCGTCGATGCTCACGATCTGCCCGCCCTTGTCGTACGGCGGCCGCTTGTACGCGATCAGGTTGCCGCCGTCCATGCGAAGCGGCGAGATCGTGTAGCCGTCACCCGCGTCGGCCCGCTGCCCGGTCTGCTTGCCGGTGGCGAGGTCGAAGGCGACGATCTCGTTGGTCTGGCTGTACTCGCCGGTGCCGTCGTGCTCCTCGGTCGGGATGTACAACCGGTCGCCGCCGACGGCCAGCTGGTTGCAGTACTCGATGCGGGTGATGCCCTCGCAGCGCGCGGCGAACTGCTCGCCCGGTGCCGAGATACGCGTCCGCAGCTTGCCGGTCTTGCTGTCGATGGAGAAGAAGTCCGAGATGCCGCTGCCGTCGCCCGCGGAGTCGCCGACGTCGGCGGCCACCACGAGCGGGTTGGTCGACACGATGCTGGCGTACTCGATGCCCTCGGCCATCTTGTACTCCGAGATCACCTTCCCTGACTTCGGGTCGATGGTCTGGATGTGCAGCTGCCGCTGCTCGTACGAGCCGCACTTGCGCACCGCGACCAGCTTCTCGCCGCCGCCGTACCCGGCGTCATAGCAGGAGTCGGACGGCTTGGGGCTCCACAGGAGCTTGCCGGAGACGTCGAAGGCGGCGCCGCCGCTGCTGCTGCCGACGGCGACGGTCTTGCCGCTGACCGTGACGTTGTCGAAACTGATCAGCTGGTCACCGGTCTTGGCCGTCTTCGTCCACAGCTTCTTGCCCGCGTCGAGATCGATCAAGGCGACCTGGCTGCACCCGTGCGAGGGGTCGGCCTTGGTCGGCATCGCGGGCTGGTAGAGGATCGCCGTCTTGTTGTCCTCGGTGACATGGCGGCTGGCCTGGCAGACGGGGCCCTCCAGCGGGATCGTCCACTGCTTGCCGCCCGTGTCGCGGTCGTAGCCGACGATCTGGGCGATGCCGCTCTTGGCGTACGTCTTGTCGGTGAGCCACGAGCCGGAGACGACGACCGTGCTGTCGTTCTTCACCTCGGGCGCCGGGACCTGGAAGAGGACCTTGGCGCTCGGGTCGGACGGTGCCTTCTCCTTGCCGCCGGAGGTGGTGCCGCCGTTGTTGTCGTCCGTGCCGCCGGTGGCGCCGCCGGAGCTGGCGGTGTCGTCCTTCTTGCCGTCGTCCTTGGACGAGGAGTACCAGACGCCGCCGCCGACGATCAGGGCGATCGCCACGACCGCGGCGACGATGATCGCCAGCTGCGCGTTGAACTTCTTGCCGCCGCCGGGCTGTCCCGGGTGTCCGGGCTGCGGCTGGAGCGGCATGGTCCCCTGCGGGTAGCCGTAACCGGGCTGCCCGTAGCCCGGCTGACCGTACCCCGGCTGTCCCGGGTGTCCCGGCTGCCCCGGCTGCCCGTAGGGCGCCTGCGGCTGCTGACCCGGGTAGCCGTAACCGGGCGGCGGACCCTGCGGAGCCTGCGGCGGCTGGGGCGGCGTCTGCGGAGCCGCCGGCGGGGGCGTCGGGGGAGCCTGCGGATAGCCGTACCCCGGCTGCGGGGGCTGGTCCTGGGGCGGCCCGAAGCCTCCACCGGGCGGGGGCTGTTGGGGCGGCGGGGGCGGCGGCTGGGTCATGACGTGAGCACCTCGGGGAAGGGGAGGGACGACGAAGAGGGAGGAGAAGGGAGAGGAAGAGTCACTTGCCGTAGGCGAGCATCAACTTCTCCTTCGTGTCGTCGTTTCCGCTCAGCCGGGTGGTCGAGATGTAGAAGCGCCCACCGGCCCAGTCGATGTCCTTGGAGAAGAAACCGTCCTCGATGTCCGCCGCGCCCTGCGGGTTCTGCAGCAGCTTGGCCGGCTTGTGGTCGCTGCCGCCGGTCGGGATGGACACGATCTGGCCGCCCGCGTCGTACGACGGCTGCACATAGGCGATGAGCTTTCCGCCCTCGATCTTCATCGGCAGCATCGACTCGTCGGACGGGGACTTGACGCGCCACTTCTCCTTGCCGTCGGCGAGGTTGACCGCGACGATCTCGTTGGCGCCGGTGGTCGCCTCGGTCGGCAGGTAGAGCGTGGTGTCGTCTACGGCGACGCCCTGGCAGCCCTGGAGGTCACGCTCGAGGATGGCCCAGCCGCACTCCGGGGCGAAGTCCTCGTCGAAGCCGACCTGCGAGCGGAACTTGCCGCCGGAGGTGAAGGTGGAGATGTTCCAGGACTTCTTGTCCTCGTTGGTGCTGTAGATGACCAGCGGGCTCACGGAGTAGGCGCGCGCGACGCGCCAGCCCTTGTCGAACTTCTGGGTCCACTCGACCTTGCCGGTGCGCGGGTCGAGCTGCTGCACCTCGTCGTGTTCGTTGTTGCCACCGGCGCCGCAGGAGGAGACGGCGATCAGCTTCTCGCCGCCCGCGAACGCGGCGGGGAAGCAGGAATCGCCGTAGCGCTTCTTGTCGAAGAGCTTGTCGCCGTTGGTGACGTCGTACGCCGTGCCGGACTGGGAGCGGCCCACCATCAGCGTCTCGCCGGTGACGGACAGTTCGACGGACAGGGTCGAGTCGAAGAGGGCGCCGTCGGCGACCTCTTCCTTCCAGCCCTTCTCGCCGGTGTTGAGGTCGATCTCCTGGAGCTGGTTGCACTTGGCGCGGTCGCTGCTGCCGCTCATGTACGCGACGACGATCTTGTCCTCGGCCGTCTTCTCCGGGGTCGTCGCGCAGATCTTCTGGGGGAAGGTGATCGGGTCCCAGGCCGGCTTGCCGTCGCCGACGTTGTAGGCGAAGAGCTGCTTGTACGCCGCCTTCACCGCGGACTTCTCGGTGATCCACATGCCGGGGGCGTCGGCGCCTGAGCCGGGTGCGTCGGGCGCCTCCTTGTACCAGAGGACCTTGGCCTCGCCGGCCTGGCGGCCCTCGTTGAGGTTCTCCGGGTCCTCGCCGCCGTCGCCGCGGCCGTCACCGGGGTTGACCGGTGCGGAGGCGCCGTCCTTGGAGTCGTCGCTCTGCTGGGCGACCGGCTTCTTCTTGCTCTTGCCGTCGTCGCCGCTGGTGACCGCCCACACCGTGCCGCCGACCACGAGCAGCGCGGCGACCGCGGCACCGATGATCAGGGCGGGCTTGCCCTTGAAGGGGTTGCCCGAACCGCCGCCGGGCGGAGTGCCGGGCGCGCCGGGGTACTGCGGCTGGGGCGGGTAGCCGTAGCCGGGCTGTCCGTACGGACCCGGCTGCTGCGGCTGGCCGTAGGGGCCGGAGTTGTACGGGCCCGGCTGTCCGTAGGGCCCGGGCTGCTGCGGATAGCCGTACCCCGGCTGCGGGGGCGGCGGAGTCTGCGGCGGGCCCTGCGGGGGTGGCGGCGTCTGGGGCGGGCCCTGGGGAGGTGGCGGGGTCTGCGGTGCCCCGAAGCCACCGCCCTGCGGCGGTTGGTCCTGCGGTGCTCCGAAGCCACCGTGCGGTGGCTGACTGGGCGGCTGATTCATCAGCGGCTCCCCCGTTCGATCACTGATTTTTAGCCACGCCCTGAGGTACGCGATGAGCTCAGAGTCGTTTCATAAAGTTCTAAGACGACTCTTTCTATCACCAGGTTCCGACAGCGCACGGGCCGTCTCTCCCCCTGTTCCCAAGGGAGGACCGGCCCGTGATGCCGTCGTTATGCGCCTTCACGCACCCTTCACGCGTCCTCGGCGAGTTCCAGCCAGCGCAGCTCCAGTTCCTCGCGCTGCCCGGCCAACTCGCGCAGCTCGGCGTCCAGTCCGGCCACCTTCGCGAAGTCCGTGGCGTTTTCGGCGATCTGGGCATGGAGCTTGGTCTCCTTCTCGGAGACCTTGTCGAGCTGCCGCTCGATCTTCTGGAGTTCCTTCTTGGCGGCGCGCTGGTCGGCGGCGCTCTTCTCCGGGGCGGCGGTCTGCTGCGCCGCGGCGGCGGGTGCCGAGGCGGCCGTGGCCTCCTCCATGCGCCGGCGTCGCTCCAGGTACTCGTCGATGCCGCGCGGCAGCATCCGCAGGGCGCCGTCGCCGAGCAGGGCGAACACCCGGTCGGTGGTGCGCTCGATGAAGAACCGGTCGTGGGAGATGACGATCATCGAGCCGGGCCAGCCGTCGAGCACGTCCTCGAGCTGCGTCAGCGTCTCGATGTCGAGGTCGTTGGTGGGCTCGTCGAGGAAGAGGACGTTGGGCTCGTCCATGAGCAGGCGCAGCAGCTGGAGCCTGCGGCGCTCACCGCCGGACAGGTCGCCGACCGGCGTCCACTGCTTCTCCTTGGTGAAGCCGAACGTCTCGCACAGCTGCCCGGCGGTCATCTCGCGCCCCTTGCCGAGGTCGACGCGCTCGCGCACCTGCTGCACGGCCTCCAGTACCCGAGTGCTCGGCTCGAGTTCGGCGACCTCCTGGGACAGGTAGGCGAGCTTGACGGTCTTGCCGACCTTGACCTGCCCGCCCACCGGCTGCGTCTCCCCGTCGGTCCGGGACGCCTCGGCCATGGCCCGCAGCAGGGAGGTCTTCCCGGCGCCGTTGACCCCGACGAGACCGATCCGGTCGCCGGGCCCGAGCTGCCAGGTGACGTGCTTGAGGAGGATCTTGGGGCCCGCCTGGACGGTGATGTCCTCCAGGTCGAACACGGTCTTGCCCAGCCGGGTGGACGCGAACTTCATCAGCTCGCTGCTGTCGCGGGGCGGCGGTACGTCCTTGATGAGCTCGTTGGCGGCCTCGACGCGGAAGCGCGGCTTGGACGTACGGGCGGGCGCCCCGCGCCGCAGCCAGGCCAGCTCCTTGCGGACGAGGTTCTGCCGCTTGACCTCCTCGGTGGCGGCGATGCGCTCGCGCTCGGCCCGCGCGAAGACGTAGTCGGAGTAGCCGCCCTCG
Source organism: Streptomyces violaceus (assembly GCF_036014075.1). NCBI lineage: Bacteria > Bacillati > Actinomycetota > Actinomycetes > Kitasatosporales > Streptomycetaceae > Streptomyces > Streptomyces violaceus. Next base: position 5,256,446 of record NZ_CP107911.1, on the reverse strand, counting down.
TACTCGTAGACCGATCCGCGCTGGACGTCCCACATGCGGGTGCACACCTGGTCCAGGAACCAGCGGTCGTGGGTGACGCACACGAGGGCGGACCGGCGGACCTGGAGGTGCCGGGCCAGCCAGGAGATGCCCTCCACGTCGAGGTGGTTGGTGGGCTCGTCGAGGACGAGCAGGTCCTGCTCCTCGATGAGCAGCTTGGCGAGGGCGATACGGCGCCGCTCACCACCGGACAGCGGCCCGATGACGGTGTCGAGGCCCGCGGGGAACCCCGGCAGGTCGAGCCCGCCGAACAGGCCGGTCAGCACGTCCCTGACCTTGGCGTCGCCCGCCCACTCGTGGTCGGCCATGTCCCCGATGACCTCGTGGCGGACGGTCGCCTCGGGGTCTAGCGAGTCGTGCTGCGTGAGCACGCCGCTGCGCAGTCCGCCGGAGTGCGTGACGCGCCCGCTGTCGGCCTCCTCCTGCTTGGCGAGCATCCGGATCAGGGTGGTCTTGCCGTCGCCGTTGCGGCCGACGACGCCGATGCGGTCCCCTTCGGAGACGCCGAGGGAGACGCCGTCGAGCAGGGCACGGGTGCCGTACACCTTGCTGACGTTCTCGACATTGACCAGATTGACGGCCATTACTCTCCTGACAAGGGGGATGGATCGACCCTCCAGGGTAGTCCGGCGGCGGGGTGCACCGGCCGGGGCGGTCAGCCGCCGTCCGCAGCTTCCCGGCGGCGCTGGTAGCGCCACACGTCCATCAGCGACTTCAGCAGGGCCCGGACCTCGTCCGCGTCCCCGCGTCGTACGGCCGCGACGAGTTGCTCCACGCGTGTCCCCCCTTGTCAGACAACCGGGGGAGCCTGAGCGGCCCTCGGCGACCGGGGCACGCGATTAAAGCCCGGCGAGCGTCGCCCCGGGCGTCGGACCCGATGCCGTCCGCACGGTCCGGCAGGTGCCGGAGGACACCAGCGCCTGTGCCACCGCGGCCGCCGACTCCGGGTCGCGGACGAGGAACGCCGTGGTCGGGCCGGAGCCGGAGACCAGGGCGGCGAGGGCGCCCGCGGCGCGGCCGGTGGCCAGGGTGCCGGCGAGTTCCGGGAAGAGGGACAGGGCGGCGGGCTGGAGGTCGTTGGAGACGGCGGCGGCGAGCGCGTCCGGGTCGCCCTTGGCGAGGGCGGCGAGGAGTTCCTGGGAGGCGACGGGCTCGGGGATGTCCGTGCCCTCGCCGAGCCGGTCGAACTCGCGGAACACGGCCGGGGTGGACAGGCCCCGGTCGGCCATGGCGAACACCCAGTGGAAGGCGCCGCCGACCTCCAGGGGCGTCAGCTGCTCGCCCCGCCCGATGCCGAGGGCCGCCCCGCCGACCAGGCTGAACGGCACGTCGCTGCCCAGGTCGGCGCAGATGCCGAGCAGTTCGTCACGGGAGGCGCCGGTCTCCCACAGCGCGTCGCAGGCCACCAGGGCGGCGGCGCCATCCGCGCTGCCGCCCGCCATGCCGCCGGCGACGGGGATGTCCTTGGCGATGTGGACGTGGACGTCGGGGCTGCGGCCGTACCGCCCGGCGAGCGCCTCGGCCGCCCGCGCGGCCAGGTTCGTGCGGTCCAGGGGGACCAGGTCGGCGTCCGGGCCTTCGCAGGTGACGCGGAGCTCGTCGGCCGGGGTCACGGTGACCTCGTCGTAGAGGCTGACGGCCAGGAAGACGTTGGCCAGGTCGTGGAAACCGTCGGGGCGGGCGGCGCCCACCGCCAGCTGGACGTTGACCTTGGCGGGGACACGGACCGTGACGCTCACACGGGCTCCTTCTCCTGGTGCTGGTTCGCCTTGTGCTCGGCGATACGCGCGAACTCTTCCACGGTGAGTGACTCGCCCCGCGCCTGCGGGGAGACCCCGGCGGCGACGAGGGCCTCCTCGGCGGCGGCGGCGGACCCGGCCCAGCCGGCGAGCGCGGCGCGCAGGGTCTTGCGGCGCTGGGCGAACGCCGCGTCGACGACGGCGAACACCTGCTTCCTGGAGGCCGTCGTCTTGATCGGCTCGGTCCGGCGGACCAGGGAGACCAGACCGCTGTCGACGTTGGGCGCCGGCCAGAAGACCTTCCGCCCGATGGCGCCCGCCCGCTTGACCTCGGCGTACCAGTTGGCCTTGACGGAGGGGACGCCGTACACCCTCGAGCCCGGGTCGGCGGCGAGCCGGTCGGCGACCTCCGACTGGACCATGACGAGCGTGCGTTCGATGGTCGGGAAGGTCTCGAGCATGTGCAGCAGGACCGGGACGGCCACGTTGTAGGGGAGGTTGGCGACCAGCGCGGTCGGGGCGGGGCCCGGCAGCTCCGTGACCTGCATCGCGTCGGAGTGGACGAGCGCGAACCGCTCGGCGCGCTCCGGCATGCGGGCCGTGATGGTCGCGGGCAGCGCGCCGGCGAGCACGTCGTCGATCTCGACGGCCGTGACCCGGTCGGCGGCCTCCAGCAACGCCAGTGTCAGCGACCCGAGCCCCGGGCCGACCTCGACGACCACGTCGTCGGGGTGGACCTGTGCGGTGCGGACGATACGGCGGACGGTGTTCGCGTCGATCACGAAGTTCTGGCCGCGTTGCTTGGTGGGGCGTACGCCGAGGGCGGTCGCGAGTTCGCGGACGTCGGCGGGGCCGAGGAGGGCGTCGGGGGCGGGGCTGGTCACGGGGACAAGGGTACGGGGGGTTGTGCGGCGGGGTTTCCGGGTGCTCGGCGTTGGTGCCTGAGCCGGGGCGTTGCGCAACCCGGCGGCGCGGGGTGCCGCTGCGCCCACCCGTGCCGCCCTTAGCGGCACGATTGCCCGCAGCTAGGTCGTCACCCGTGCAAGCGGCCGCCGCAGTGGGGCCAAGGGCTCGCGCCCCGCCGGACGTACAGCTTCTTCGCGCGGTACGTCTGTTCCGCCGCCGGGGCGTCCTGGGGGCGGCCGCTGCCGCCGAGGGACTGCCAGGTGTGGGTGTCGAACTGGTAGAGGCCGCCGTAGGTGCCCGAGGAGTCGACCGCGTCGGGCCGGCCGCCGGACTCGCAGGCCGCGAGGCCCTGCCAGTTCAGGTGGTCGGCGCCCTGCACGGACGTCGGCCGGGGTTTCGTGCCGACCTTCACCTCCTGCGGGCGCGGCTCGCGCACCACCTCGGCCCTGATCCGGCGCGGCTTCTGCTTGACGCCGTTGACGGTGCGCAGGGAGTACGTGACCCGGCGCAGACCCGCCTCGCCCGCGCGCTCCACCACCTCCGTGCCCTGGAACAGGGTCGGATCCTCGCTCCGCCGCACCTGGAAGGGGATCGGCTCCTCGCGGACCTCCTTGCCGCCGGTGATCCGCAGCACCGTGACGGTCTGCCCGTCGCGCGGGAAGCTCCCCTGCGGGACGGACGTGGTGTCCTGGCCGCGCAGGGTGATTCCGGCCTCGTCCACGGCCTCCCGCACGGTCGCCGCGTTGGTGCGGACGGTGCGGGCTCTGCCGTCGGCCATGATCGTGATCGTGCGCTCGGTCCGCACGTCCAGCGCGAGCCCCTCGCGGCCGATCTGCCGGGAGCGCGAGGTGGACAGGTAGGCGCCCTCCTGACGCACTCCCAGCTCTCTGAGCGCCCCCGCCACCGTGTGCGCCGTCGTCCACACCTCGCGCCGGTGCCCGTCGAGGGTGAGCCGCACGGGACGGGCGTAGTGCACGGCGACCTCGTCGCCGCTGGCGATCTCCGTGCCGGGCCCGGGTGCCACCACGTCGTGGGCGCCGATCTCGACACCCTCCTCCGACAGCAGCTCGGTGACGTCGTCGGCGAAGGTGTGCAGCGTGCGTGCCTTGCCGTCGACGTTCAGCTCGATCGCCTTGTCCTTGGCGACGAAGGCCGTGGTGCCGCCCGCCAGGAAGGCGACGACCAGGGCCTGCGGGAGCAGCCGCAGCATGGAGCCGTCCGTGCGCTCGGCGTACCGCGCCTTGCGCCGGCGGGCGGCCTTGCGATGTGAGCCGGTGCGCGGCGCGGCGCGCGAACCGGCGCGGGCTTCGGCCCGCGATTCGGCCCGTGACTCCGCGCGCGTGGGGTGCGGGACGGACGCCGGTTCGGATGCGTCCTCCGGGGCACCCTGCCGGGGCAGCCCGGGCAGGGGCGGCGGCACCTCGTAGGCGGGCCGGTAGGTGTCCTCGTAGGCACCGTCGAAACCGCCACGCACCGGCTCCGCGTGGGCCGGGCCATACGCCTCGTACCGCTCGTACGTCTCGTACTGCGAGTTGCTCACGCCGACACGCTCCAGGGGCCGGAGGGGGTCCAGAGGGGTCCGGATCGGGCCCCCAGAACCTAGCGGAGCGGCCGTCACTCTCCAAAGCGACGCGACTACGCACAGTCGTGCGGTGAGGTGGGAGCGTGGTCAGTAGCCGAAGGCGCGTGCCGTGTTCGCCGCGAGTGCGGTGGCCAGTGTGTCCTCGTCGACGCCGCGCACCTCGGCCATGGCCCTCACCGTGATCGGCACGAGGTACGGGGCGCCCGGCCGCCCGCGGTACGGCGCCGGTGTGAGGAAGGGCGCGTCCGTCTCCACCAGCAGCAGCTCCGGCGGGGCCACCGCCACCGCGTCCCGCAGGTTCTGGGCGTTCTTGAAGGTGACGTTGCCGGCGAAGGACATGAAGTAGCCGGCGCTCGCGCAGATCTCCGCCATCTCGGCGTCGCCGGAGTAGCAGTGGAAGACGGTCCGCTCGGGGGCGCCCTCCTCCTTCAGGACGCGCAGGACGTCGGCGTGGGCCTCGCGGTCGTGGATGACCAGGGCCTTGCCGTGCCGCTTGGCGATCTCGATGTGGGCGCGGAAGGACCTCTCCTGGGCTTCCTTGCCCTCGGGCCCGGTGCGGAAGTAGTCGAGGCCCGTCTCACCGACGCCCTTGACCTGCTCCAGCGCGGCCAGCCGGTCGATCTCGGCGAGCGCCTCGTCCAGTGCGGCCTGTCCGCCCGGCTCGCGCGCGCCCTGCCTGGACCAGCCGTCGGGGTCGCCGTGCACGATGCGCGGGGCCTCGTTCGGATGCAGGGCGACCGTCGCGTGGACGGCGTCGTACGCGGCGGCCGTCTCGGCGGCCCACCGCGAACCCTTGAGGTCGCAGCCGACCTGCACGACCGTCGTCACTCCGGCCGAGGCCGCCTTCGCCAGCGCCTCCTCGACCGTGCCGGACTGCATGTCCAGGTGGGTGTGGGAGTCGGCGACCGGCACCCGGAGGGGTTCCGGGAGCGGGGGCGCGGCGTGCTTGCCGGAGTCGTTCGAAGGCATGCCCCGATCCTACGAAAGGGGTACGCCCTCCCCGGCGGGGGAGGACCGGGGAGGGCGTCTACAAGGGGAGCCGGACGGGTCAGCTCGCCTTGCGCTGGAAGGGGTGCAGCAGGTCGGACAGATGCCAGTGGTGGTGCTCGCGACTGTCCTGGCCGGCCGCACCCTGCTCCTCGGCCTCACCGTCCGCCTTCGGTGCCTCCACCGGCCCGGCGGGCGGCGGCACGCGGTGAGGCCGGTGCGCGGCGTTGCGCGCGGACTCGACCCGCCCGGGCCGCATGATCCGCACGACGTGGCCGTCGCAGTTCTGGCACGTGGGCTTGGACAGGGGGGAGGGCACGACCTTGCCGTCCGCCACGTAGAGGACGAACTCGTGCCCGGCGGCGTCCGTGTGGTGCTCTATCTCGTACGACTGCTCCCAGCCGTGCCCGCAGCGCATGCAGGCGAAGGAGTACGCCTCGTTGACGACGGCGGTCGCACCGGCGCGGAGCCCGGTCTGCCCTGCGGTCTCACTCATGCCAGCTCCTGATTGGTCCGCTGTGGCGTGAGGACGATTCCGTCCCCGCGACCCAGTGGACTCCTCAGCCGGACCGAAGGCAGCAGACCTGTCGTCTATTGGCGCCGATTTGGGCGTTCCTTGCCCCAGCGCCCTTCCTGCTTTGCCCGCCCATGGGGCGCACGCTCATCCGACATGCGCCCTGCTCAGAGGGTGCTTACGCCCCTCTCAGGGGCGCGGGGCTGTGCTCATATGCGGCTCCGCCGCGTGGGCGCGACAAACCACAGACAACCGGCCCCCCGCAAAGCTCCCCAGCCCCCGCCCCGAACCCGGCTCACCCCGCCGCGTTCTTCGCGGCGACCACCGCGTCAAAAACAACCCGCTTCGGCACCCCGGCCTCCACCGCAACCGCGGCGATCGCCTCCTTGCGCCGCTCCCCCGCTTCCTCCCGCACCCGAACCCGCCGCACCAGTTCCTCGGGCCCGACCTCCTCAGGCCCCTTCTCAGGCGCCCCCTCCACCACGACGGTGATCTCCCCCCGCACGCCCTCGGCCGCCCACGCGGCCAGCTCCCCCAGCGGCCCCCGCCGAACCTCCTCGTACGTCTTGGTCAGCTCCCGGCACACCGCGGCCCGCCGCTCCACGCCGAACACCTCGGCCATCGCCGCCAGCGTGTCGTCGAGCCGGTGCGGAGCCTCGAAGTACACGAGAGTCCGCCGCTCCCCGGCCACCTCCCGCAGCCGCCCCAGCCGCTCCCCCGCCTTGCGCGGCAGGAACCCCTCGAAGCAGAACCGGTCGACGGGCAGCCCTGACAGGGCGAGCGCGGTGAGCACGGCGGACGGCCCGGGCACGGCGGTGACCCGTATGTCCTGCTCGACGGCGGCCGCGACCAGCCGGTACCCGGGGTCCGACACCGACGGCATCCCCGCGTCCGTGACCAGCAGCACCCGCGCCCCGCCCGCCAGCTCCTCGACCAGCTCGGGCGTCCGCGCGGCCTCGTTGCCCTCGAAGTACGACACCACCCGCCCCTTGGGCATGACGCCCAGCGCCTGGGTCAGCCGTCGCAGCCGCCGCGTGTCCTCGGCGGCGACGACATCGGCTCCGGCCAATTCGTCGGCGAGCCGGGGCGGGGCGTCCGCGATGTCGCCGATGGGGGTACCTGCGAGTACGAGGATTCCAGTCACCTCACCATCCTCCCAGGGGCACAGGACGCGGACGCATACCGGCCATGCACGGGACTCACACAGAACGGTTCCCTACGATGGCGCGGTGACCAGTACCGCGTCCTCCACGGACACCCGGCAGGGCCAGGCGCCGCACGAGCAGCGGCCGTCCTGGCAGCAGCGGCTGCGCCGCTTCGGCTACCAGGGGCAGCCCAGAAGCGACGCCGGCGACGTCCGTGACCGCCTGGTGCCGCCGTACACCGAGCCCGGCCCGCGCCTGTGGGCGGCGCTCGGCGTCCCGCGCACCCTGGCGGGACGGCTGGTGCGCTGGTCGGCCTGGATCGGTCCGCTGCTCGTCACGCTGGTGGCGGGCGTGCTGCGGTTCTGGAACCTGGGCCATCCCAAGGCGGTGATATTCGACGAGACGTACTACGCCAAGGACGCGTGGGGCCTCGTCCACCGCGGGTTTGAGGTCAACTGGGACAAGAACGCCAACGATCTGATCCTGTCGGGCGGGCACGTCACGATCCCCGCGGACGCGGCGTACGTCGTGCATCCGCCGGTCGGCAAGTACGTCATCGGGATCGGCGAGCTGCTGTTCGGCTTCGACCCCTTCGGCTGGCGTTTCATGACGGCGCTGCTCGGCACGCTGTCCGTGCTGATGCTGTGCCGGATCGGCCGCCGGCTGTTCCGCTCCACCTTCCTGGGCTGTCTGGCCGGCGCGCTGATGGCGGTGGACGGCCTGCACTTCGTGATGAGCCGCACGGCGCTGCTCGACGGCGTGGTGATGTTCTTCGTGCTGGCCGCGTTCGGCTGTCTGCTCGTCGACCGCGACAAGGCCCGCGAGAGACTCGCCGCCGCGCTCCCGGCGGACGCCGACGGCCGGGTCCGGCCCGACCGGCACACGGCCGAGACGGCCCGGCTGGGATGGCGCCCCTGGCGCTGGGCGGCGGGACTGATGCTGGGCCTGGCCATCGGCACGAAGTGGAACGGCCTCTACATCCTGGTCGCGTTCTGCCTGATGGCGGTCCTGTGGGACGTCGCCTCGCGCCGGGTGGCCGGCGCGAGGCACCCGTACTCGGCGGTCCTCAGGCGCGACACGGGCCTCGCGTTCCTCGCCACGGTCCCGGTCGCCGTCGTCACCTACGTCCTGGCCTGGACCGGCTGGATCTTCTCCGCCACCGACGGCTCCGGCGGCTACTTCCGCAACTGGGCCGCGACGAGCGGCAAGGGCGGCAGCTGGACCTTCCTGCCCGACTGGCTGCGCAGCCTGTGGCACTACGAGCACCAGGTGTACGAGTTCCACGTCGGCCTGTCCTCGCCGCACACGTACGAGTCCAACCCGTGGAGCTGGCTCGTCCTCGGCCGCCCGGTGTCGTACTTCTACGAGTCCCCGGCGCCCGGCAAGGGCGGCTGCCCGGCCGACGCGGGCGAGAAGTGCGCCAGCGAGGTGCTCGCCCTCGGCACGCCGATGCTGTGGTGGGTCGCCTGCTTCGCGGTCCTCTACGTCCTGTGGCGCTGGTTGTTCCGCCGCGACTGGCGCGCGGGCGCCATCGCCTGCGGCATCGCGGCCGGCTACCTGCCCTGGTTCATGTACCAGGAGCGCACGATCTTCTTCTTCTACGCCGTCGTCTTCCTGCCCTTCCTGTGCCTTGCGGTGGCGATGCTCCTCGGCGCGATCATCGGCCCGCCCCGCTCCTCCGACACCCGCCGCGTCGCGGGCGCCACGGGCGCGGGCGTCCTGGTCCTGCTGATCGCCTGGAACTTCATCTACTTCTGGCCCCTGTACACGGGCACCGCCATCCCCATCGACGACTGGCGGGCCAGGATGTGGCTGGATACCTGGGTCTGACCTCCGTTTCGGTCAAGAATCGAAAACGCCTGCCCCTGTGGTAACCGCTTCCCCTAGAGTGCTCCCGGGATCGAGCTTTCTGAACACGTTCAAAGGAGCGTGTGGAGGCTCCACGGGGAGGGGACGGCCGCATGGCCAAGGGGGTCAAGGTCGCTGTCATAGGCGGCGTGTTCGCGGTGATGGTCGGCGGGGCCGGGTACGGCGCCTTCAACATCGTGAGCGCGCTGAACGGCGACGGGGGCACGAGCGGGGTGGCCGCGGAGAAGCAGTCGGGGCCGCCCGGCGAGGACGAGGTCGAGGAGACCACCGCCAAGTTCTTCGCGGCCTGGGAGAAGGGCGAGGCCGCGCAGGCCGCGTCGTACACGAACAACGACGCGGCGGCCGAGCAGCTGCTCACCGCCTTCGGGGACGACGCGCACATCACCGACGTGAAGATCACGCCCGGCACGGCGAGCGGCACCACCGTGCCGTACGCGGTGAAGGCGAAGGTGGCCTACGACGGGAAGTCCGAGCCGATCGGCTACCGGAGCAAGCTGAAGGTCGTGCGCGGGCTCACCACCGGGCGGGCGCTGGTCGACTGGCAGCCCGCTGTCGTCCACCCCGGGCTGAAGAAGGACGACACGCTCGTCACGGAGAAGTCGGCCAACCCGCCGATCGAGGCCGTCGGCCGTGACGGCACCGAGCTGACGAAGGAGAAGTACCCCTCCCTCGGCCCGGTCCTGGATGACCTGCGCGCCAAGTACGGCAAGGAGGCGGGCGGCACCCCCGGCATCGAGCTGGTGATCCGGCACGCCGGCGAGGGCGTCGCCGACACCCCGCTGCTGACCCTCGCCAAGGGCAAGCCGGGCAAGCTGACCACCACGATCAGCCCGGGCGCGCAGGCGGCGGCCGAGAAGGCGGTCAAGCGGTTCGCCCAGTCGTCCGTGGTGGCCGTCAAGCCCAGCACCGGCGAGGTCCTGGCGGTGGCCAACAACCGTACGGACGGCTTCAACGCGGCCTTCGAGGCGCAGGCCGCCCCCGGCTCCACCATGAAGATCGTCACCGCGGCGATGCTCATCGACAACGGCGTGACCTCGATGAACGGTCCGGCGCCCTGCCCGGACACCGCCGTGTGGCAGAGCCAGACGTTCAAGAACCTCACGAACATGCGGCCCGATGAGAAGGCCACGCTGGCCAACAGCTTCACGCGGTCCTGCAACACCGCCTTCATCAAGCTCATCGACGAGAAGCCGCTCACGGACGCCTCGCTGGCGCAGGAGGCCGAGCAGCGCTTCGGGCTCGGGCAGGACAACTGGAAGACCGGCATCGCCTCCTTCGACGGCAGCGTCCCCGCGGTCGGCGGACCGGACCGGGCGGCCGGCGCGATCGGGCAGGGCCAGGTCCAGATGAGCCCGCTGAACATGGCCTCGGTGACCTCGACCGCGATCACCGGCAGCTTCCGCCAGCCCTATCTGGTCTCGCCGGAGCTGGACGGCCGGCCGCTCGCGCGGGCCGAGGGCCTGCGGGCGAGCACCGCCGCCCAGCTCAAGCAGATGATGCGGCTCACCGCCACGCAGGGCACCGCCATGGAGGCCATGCGGGGACTGGGCGGCGACATCGGCGCCAAGACCGGTTCCGCCGAGGTCGACGGCAACGCCAAGTCCAACAGCTGGTTCACCGGATTCCGGGGCGACATCGCGGCGGCGGCCATGACCGAGGAGGGCGGTCACGGCGGCGACGCGGCCGGGCCGATTGTCGCAGCCGTGCTACGAACGGGTGGCTGATCTCACCCGCGCAGGACGGGACTCTAGGGTGGTGGGCGTCGTTGGGACAGCTGAGGGCGACGGGGACCCTGGGGATTCGCGGAGGAACGGACAAGCAGTGGGCAACAGAAGGCGCGTCGCCGAGCGACGGAAGACGAGACCCGCCGTGATCGGCGGGGTGATCGCCGTGGTCGTCGGTGGTGCCGGGTTCGGCGCCTACGCGCTGTACGGCGGCGGCGCGGCCGCCGACGACGGAAGCCGGGCGGCATCGGACGAGAAGCCGAAGGTGAAGACCGGGCCGCTGTCGGCGACCGAGGTCACCACCACCGCCCGTGCCTTCCTCACCGCCTGGCAGTCCGGGAAGGTTCCGCAGGCCGCCGCGGCCACCGACGAAGCGGCTGCGGCGACGTCCCTGCTCACCGGCTACACCAAGGACGCCCGCGTCAAGGACGTCACCCTCACCCCGGGCAAGCCCACCGGTGACAAGGTGCCGTTCTCCGTCAAGGGCACCGTGGCGTACAAGAACACCGAGAAACCGCTGGCGTACGAGAGCGCGCTGACCGTCGTGCGCCGCACCAGCGACGGAAAGCCGCTGGTGGACTGGCACTCGGCGGTCGTCCACCCGGATCTGAAGGACGGCGACAAGCTGGTCACCGGCGAGGCGGGCACGCCCCCGGTCAAGGCGCTCGACCGGGACGGGGGCGAGCTGACCAAGCAGAAATACGCCTCGCTCGGCCCGGTGCTGGACGGGCTGCGCGAGAAGTACGGCAAGGAGGCCGGCGGCAAGGCCGGCATCGAGCTGCGGGTCATGCGCGGGAAGTCCGCCAAGTCGGACGACCTCTCCGACAAGACCCTGCTGGAGCTGAGCAAGGGCACGCCCGGCACGGTGAAGACCACGCTGGACCCCGCCCTCCAGGCGGCGGCCGAGAAGCAGGTCGCGAAGAAGGCCAAGTCGTCGGTGGCCGTCATGCGGGCCTCGACCGGCGAGATCCTGGCCGCCGCCAACGCCTCGCCCGGCTTCAACACCGCCTTCCAGGGCTCCCTCGCCCCCGGCTCCACGATGAAGGTCATCACCTCCTCGCTGCTGCTGGAGAAGGGCCTGGCCTCGGAGGACAAGAAGCACCCGTGCCCGAAGTACTTCACGTACGGGCACTGGAAGTTCCAGAACGACAAGAAGTTCGAGATCAAGAACGGCACGTTCAAGGCGAGCTTCGCCCGCTCCTGCAACACGGCCTTCATCAGCCAGGCGCCCAAGCTCAAGGACGACGACCTGACCAAGCAGGCCCAGCAGGTCTTCGGCCTGGGGCTGAACAACTGGGCGATCGGAGTGCCGTCCTTCGACGGGGCGGTGCCGGTGCAGTCGGCGGCCCAGATGGGGGCCTCGCTGATCGGGCAGGGCGGGGTCCGGATGAACCCGCTGAACATGGCGTCGGTGTCGGCGACGGTCAAGTCCGGCACCTTCCACCAGCCGTATCTGGTCTCCCCGGACGTGGACGGCCGCAAGCTGGCCAAGGCCTCGCGCACGATGTCGGCGGGCACGCTGTCCCAGCTGCGTGACCTGATGTCGTACACGGCCGACTACGGCACGGCCGCGGAGGCGATGGCCGGGGTCGGCGGCGACGCCGGCGCGAAGACCGGGTCCGCCGAGGTCGACGGGCAGAAGAAGCCGAACGGCTGGTTCACCGCCTACCGGGGCGATCTGGCGGCCGCGGGCGTCGTCCAGCAGGGCGGCCACGGCGGCGAGACGGCCGGGCCGATCGTGGCGGCGCTGCTGAAGGCGGGGAGCTGACCCGGAAGGTCAGTGGGTGACCGGTTCCGCGGCGGCTATGTAGGTCCGCCGCAGGAACCGCAGCAGCGCCTGCCGTTCGAACTGCACCACCAGCACTCCCTGCGCGGAGTGGAACTCGACCACGGCCTGCACCCGGCCGCACGGCCACACCCGCACCTCACCGCTGCCCGCGGGGGCCCGCAGCCCCTCCTCCAGGAGCTCACGGCCGAAGGTCCACTCGCGCGCCCCGGCACCCGGCAGCTTGATGCCCACCGCACGGGGATCCCGGTCCGGGTCGTAGCGCAGAGTGACCGGAACCGCCTCCAGCTCATCGATCAACGGTACGGCCGCGTCCGTGACGATATGGGCTCGCGCGTACTGCTCGACTACGGACATCGGACGGCCCCTTCACCGTGCGCAACCTGAGTGGAAACTGTGCGTCCACTCCCTCTCCAATGTCGCATATTTTCAGGATTACGCCCTCGGAGCCGGACATACCACGGGTGAGATAAGACAAGCGTCACGCTCTTGCAAACTGTTCGCATCAAGCCACATCATCGAACCGTGCATGTACCTGACGGATTCATCGACGCCCCCACCTCCGCCGTCACCGGTGTGATCGCCGCGGGCGCCATCGCCGTGAGCCTGCGCGGCGCGCGGCGCGAACTCGACGAGCGCACCGCCCCGCTGGCCGGTCTCGTCGCTGCGTTCATCTTCGCGGTGCAGATGCTCAACTTCCCCGTCGCGGCCGGGACCAGCGGCCATCTGCTCGGGGGCGCGCTCGCCGCGATCCTCGTGGGCCCCTACACAGGGGTCCTGTGCGTCTCCGTCGTCCTGCTGATGCAGGGCCTGCTCTTCGCGGACGGCGGCCTGACCGCGCTCGGCGTGAACATCACCAACATGGCGATCGTCACGACGGTCGTCGCCTACGCCCTCTTCCGCGGCCTGGCGAAGGTGCTCCCCCCCACCCGCGGGTCGATCACCGCGGCCTCCTTCGTCGCCGCCCTCGTCTCCGTCCCCGCCGCCGCTCTCGCCTTCACGCTCATGTACGCGATCGGCGGCACCACCGACGTGTCGATCGGCAAGGTCGCCACCGCCATGGTCGGCGTGCACCTGCTGATCGGCATCGGTGAGGCCGCGATCACCGCGCTGACCGTCGGCGCGGTCCTCGCCGTACGCCCGGACCTGGTCCACGCGGCCCGCGGCCGCACCCCGAAGCTCAAGCTGCGGGTGAACGGCGAACTGGTCGACGCGCCCGGCGCCGAGCCCGAGTCCGCACCCGTGGCCGCCCGGACCTCGCACCGCGGGGTGTGGGCCGCGGGCCTGGTCGCCTCCCTCCTGCTGGCCGGATTCGTCAGCTTCTACGCCTCGGCCGATCCGGACGGTCTGGAGAAGGTCGCCACCGACCACGGCATCGACAAGAAGGCCGAGGAGCACTCCGCGGCCGACTCCCCGCTCGCCGACTACGGCGTCAAGGACGTCGATGACGCCCGCCTGTCCGGGGGTCTGGCGGGCGTCATCGGTGTGGGTGTCACGGTCGTCGCGGGCAGCGCGGTCTTCTGGGCCGTACGCCGGCGCCGTTCGGACGACACCTCCCCGTCGAACACGACGAACACGTCGGACACGACGAACACGTCGGATACGTCGGGCACGTCGAACGCGACGAGCAGCACGGGCGTCTGACATGGGAGCCGGGCACGCGCACAAGCTCTACCGGCACGGGCACTCGCCCGTGCACGGCCTGCCGCCGCACACCAAGCTCGCCGCCGTGTTCGCCTTCGTGCTGGTCGTGGTGTCGACGCCGCGCGAGGCGATGTGGGCGTTCGGGGGGTACGCCGTGCTGCTGGGCGTCGTCGCGGGCGTCGCGCGCGTGCCCGCCGGATTCCTGCTCCGGCGGCTGCTGATCGAGGTGCCGTTCGTCGCGTTCGCGGTACTCATGCCGTTCGTGGCGGAGGGCGAGCGGGTCGACGTCCTGGGGATGTCCCTGAGCGTCAACGGCCTGTGGGGCGCCTGGAACGTGCTCGCCAAGGGCACGCTCGGCGTCGCCGCCTCCGTCCTCCTGGCCGCCACCACCGACCTGCGCGAACTGCTCCTCGGCCTGCAGCGCCTCAAGCTCCCGCCGCTTCTCGTGCAGATCGCGTCCTTCATGATCCGCTACGGCGACGTCATCGCGGACGAGATGCGGCGCATGCGGATCGCCCGGGAGTCCCGCGGCTTCGAGGCGAAGGGCGTGCGGCACTGGGGCGTGCTCGCCAAGTCCGCCGGCGCGCTGTTCATCCGCTCCTACGAACGCGGCGAGCGCGTGCATCTGGCCATGGTCAGCCGGGGCTACGCCGGTGCCATGCCGGTCATCGACGAGGTGACCGCGTCCCGGACGCAGTGGTCGTACGCCCTGGCCCTCCCGGGCACGGCCCTTGTCGTCTGTCTGCTGGGATGGTCGCTGTGACTGATGTGAACCCTTCGCTCGACGTGGCCGGTCTGGCCTTCGCCTACCCCGACGGGCACCAGGCCCTCTTCGGTGTCGACTTCTCGATCGCGCGCGGCGAGCGGGTCGCGCTGCTCGGGCCGAACGGCGCCGGCAAGACGACCCTCGTGCTGCACCTCAACGGCATCCTGACCGGCGGCGCCGGCACGGTGCGGGTCGCCGGGCTGCCCGTGGACAAGCGGCACATGGCCGAGATCCGGCGCCGGGTCGGCATCGTCTTCCAGGACCCGGACGACCAGCTCTTCATGCCGACCGTCCGGGAGGACGTGGCGTTCGGGCCCGCGGCGGCCGGGCTGAAGGGGCCGGAGCTGGAGGAGCGCGTGGAGCGGGCCCTGGAGCGGGTCGGCATGGCGGAGTTCAAGGACCGCCCGCCGCACCACCTCTCCTTCGGACAGCGCCGCCGGGTGGCCGTCGCGACCGTCCTCGCCATGGAACCGGAGATCCTCGTCCTCGACGAGCCCTCCTCCAACCTCGACCCCGCCTCCCGCCGCGAACTGGCGGACATCCTGCGCTCGCTGGACGTGACGGTCCTGATGGTCACGCACGACCTGCCCTACGCCCTGGAGCTGTGCCCGCGTTCCCTGGTCCTCAGCGAGGGCGTGATCGCGGCGGACGGCCCGACCGGCGAACTGCTCTCCGACGAGGAGCTGATGCGCGCCCACCGGCTGGAGCTGCCGTTCGGCTTCGATCCGCGTTCCGTGCCGGCCGCTCCGGCCCGTCCGTGACAATGGGCGCGTGACGAACGAGGAGAGCACGAGTGGGGATGCCTCACTGCTGCTGGACGAGCAGCTGTGCTTCGCGCTGTACGCCGCCCAGCGCGCGGTGACGGCCGCGTACCGCCCGCTCCTCGACGAACTCGGCCTCACCTATCCGCAGTACCTCGTGCTGCTCGTCCTCTGGGAGCGCGGCGAGACCACGGTCAAGGAGCTGGCGGCGGCCCTGCGCCTCGACTACGGCACGGTCTCGCCGCTGCTGAAGCGGCTGGAGGCGGCGGGGCTGCTGCGGCGCGAACGGTCGGCGCGGGACGAGCGGTCGGTGCTCGTGGCCGTGACCGGGCGCGGGGAGGAACTCCGGGAGCGCGCGACCTGCGTGCCCGGCGCGCTGCTCGCGGCGACGGGCCTTGACGGCACGGAGATCGCGCGGCTGCGCGAGGAGCTGTGGCACCTGGCCGGGAAGGCGGAGTCGGCGGCGGACCGGGCTCGCTGATGGCGGGTTACCCCGGGTTGTAACCCCCTGCTGGCGCAGGCCGGTTACTGGCCAGTACCTTGTGCACGATGTGTTTGTGCGCACTTGTTTCCGGGGGAGGACAGCATGACTGACGGCCCCGCCGTCGACACCCGCCCGACGAAGATCATGTACGTCGCGGAGGCCACCGCCCACGGCGGCCGTGAGGGCTATGTCACCAGCCAGGACGGTCAGATCGACCTCAAGGTCGCGATGCCCCCGCAGCTCGGCGGCGACGGCAACGGCACCAACCCGGAACAGCTCTTCGCGGCCGGCTACAGCTCCTGCTTCCACAACGCCCTGATCCTGGTCGGCAACCGCGAGGGCTACGACCTGGCCGGCTCCACGGTCGCCGCGAAGGTCGGCATCGGCCCCAACACCCAGCACGGCTACGGCCTCGCGGTCGCCCTGAGCGTCTCCCTCCCGGTCGTCGACCCCGACCTCGCGACCAGGCTGGTGGACGCGGCCCACGAGATCTGCCCGTACTCGAACGCGACCCGCGGGAACATCGACGTGACGATCCTGCTTGGCTAGGGGGGAGTACCGCAGCACCGCAGCAGGACGAGGAGTACGGACGTGGACGTGAACGGCACAGTCGCCGAGGGCTTCGAGCCGGTCAGGGAAGCGTTCGTGCGGAACTTCGAGACGCTCGGGGAGCGAGGCGCGTCGGTCGCCGTCTACCGGGAGGGGCAGCAGGTCGTCGACCTGTGGGCCGGCACGAAGGACATCGACGGCACGAACCCCTGGGAGCACGGCACCGCCCAGGTCGTGCGCTCGGCGACGAAGGGCATAGCCGCCGCCGTACTCCTGCTGCTGCACCAGCGCGGACAGCTGGACCTGGACGCGCCGGTGGGCCACTACTGGCCGGAGTTCAAGGCGCGGGGCAAGGAGCGGGTGCTGGTCCGGCACGTCCTGAACCACCGGGCCGGCCTGCCGGTCCTCGACCACCCCCTCACCCCCGAGCAGGCCCTCGACCCGCTGCGGGGCCCCGTGGCGGTCGCCGCCCAGGCCCCCGCGTGGGAGCCCGGCACCGACCACGGCTACCACGCCCTCACCTACGGCTGGATGCTCGACGAACTGGTGCGGCGCGTGACCGGGCAGGGTGCGGGCGAGTGGCTCGCGGCACAGGTCACCGGCCCGCTGGGCCTGGACCTCTGGCTCGGCCTGCCCGATTCGGAGGCCCACCGGGCGGGACGCGCGGGCCGCGTCGAGGGCCCCGAGCCCACCGGAGGCCTGCGCGCCCGCCCGAAGCGCTCGGTCACCGAGGCCTACGAGGACCCGGCCTCCCTCACCCGCCGGGCCTTCGCGGCGATCACCCCGTTCCCGGAACAGAACGACCCCGCCTACCGCGCGGCGGCCCTGCCCGCGACCAACGCCATCGCGACGGCGGACGGACTGGCCCGCTTCTACGCGACGCTGATCGGCGACACGGCCGGTGCCTCACGCCTCTTCACACCGGAGACGGTCGAACTGGCCCGGGCCGAGCAGTCGGCGGGCCCCGACCGCGTCCTGGTGGTCGGCACCCGCTTCGGCCTCGGCTACATGCTGCACGGCAGCGCCTCGCCGTTCCTGGCCCCGGGTTCCTTCGGCCACCCGGGCCGCGGCGGCGCCCTGGGCTTCGCGGACCCGGAGTCCGAGATCGCCTTCGGCTACGTCACCAACGGCTTCCGCAAGACGGTGACGGCGGATCCGCGGGCGCAGGGGCTGGTGCGGGCGGTACGGCAGTCCCTCGGCCGCTGAGACTGCCGATCACCTGGCCGTACGACTCTAGACGTGGATCGGGTGGGAGGTCCGCCCGGACGCCTGGTCGATCTCCTCATGGGCTTTGGTCAGCAACTGCATGGCGAGTTCGTTGAGTGCCCGGGCCCCGGCGATCTCCTCTCCGACCCTGGGCTGATTGGTGTCGGACCGGTGCCGGCTGGCCGCCCCGTGCGCCCGTACCTCGGTACCGTCGGGCAGCCGGACCAGCGCGACCGCGCGCGTGTGCTGGTCGTCCTCCATGAACTCCATCTCGACGTGCCATCCCGCTCGGGTGTGCATCATGACGATCACCTCCGGAAGACTTAGGGCCTGTCGTTTGGATCACGCCGCAGACGCGGGCCCTGGCACGCACATCTGCCGCGTTGTCGTCGGTTGCCGATTCCCCCACGCTCGGCTTCGCTCGCGCGGGAGGTGCCCCCATCGCATCGCCGCCCTCCTCCGCCTTGCAGCTGCACGCACCAGACCCCGCTCACCGGCGATCACGAGGTACCGCCGATTTCCTGCGACCTGATCCAAACGACAGGCCCTATTCCAGGGTGCTCCTCACATGCGGCAAGTGCACCCGCCTCGCCTACCCGGCGTGCAGCATCAACCCGATCCCGACGACGAGCAGCCCGGCCGCCGCGATCCTCGGAACCCCGAACCGCTCCTTGAAGAACACGGCCCCGATCGCCGCGCCCACGATGATCGACGACTCGCGCAGGGCGGCGATGGGCGCGAGCTCGGCCTTGGTCTGGGCCCACAGGACGAGGGCGTAGGCGGCGACGGAGAGAGCGGCCCCGATGAGCCCGATCACGGCGAACGGCCGCAGCAGGGCCACGGTCCGCCCGCGCCAGCGACTCACGGCATACGCGGGGATGACGGCCCCTTGCACGGCCATCAGCCAGGCGATGTACCCGAGCGAGGACCCCGACGCACGCACGCCCAGCCCGTCCACGACGGTGTACACGGCGATCGTCAGCCCGGTCGCCAGGGCCGCCCCGATCGCCGCCCAGTCGGGCCGGCGCCCGCGCAGCCCCCACAGGGCGACGCCGGTCAGCCCCGCACACGACAGGGCGATACCGGCGGCGGCCCACCCGTCGGGCACCTCGTGGGCGAAGAGCGCGGCGAGCAGGGTCACGACGAGGGGCGCGGTGCCGCGCGCGATGGGATAGGCCTGCCCGAAGTCGCCCAGCCGGAAGGACTTCATCAGCAGCGCGTAGTAGGCGATGTGAACGGCGGCGGAGAAGAGCAGATAGGGCCACGCCCCGGCCGCCGGGAACGCCACGAACGGCGCGAGCGCCAGCCCGATGACCAACCCGCCGCCCGAGATCAGCGCGAACCCGGCGAGCTTGTCCGTGATCTTGTGCGCGATGGCGTTCCAGCTGGCGTGGGTCACGGCGGCGAGCAGCACGGCGGCCGTGACCAGCGGCGTCACGAGTCGCTCTCGCGCACGTCCACCAGGGTGGCGCCGGCGTGGGCGACGAGGTCGCGGGGCGTCATGGGGAACACGGTGTACGGCGTCCCGGCCGCCGCCCACACGGTCTCGTGGCCGAGCAGGGACCGGTCGGCGAGCACGCGCGTCCTCGTCCGGTGCCCGAAGGGCGGCACGCCACCGATGGCATAGCCGGTCGTCTCCCGCACGACATCGACCTTGGCCCGGGTGACCTTGTCCGCCCCGAGCTCCTTCTGCACCAGCTCGAGGTCGACCCGGGAGGCCCCGTCCATGAGCACCAGCACGGGCACCCCGTCCGCCGCGAAGATCAGCGACTTGCAGATCTGGCTCAGCTCGCACCCGAGAGCGGCGGCGGCTTCGGCGGCGGTACGGGTGGCTTCGGGAAAGCGCCGGATGAGCGGAACGACCTCGTCGAGCCCGAGCTCCCGCAGGGCCTGGGCGAAGAGGGGATGCGCTCCGGAGTTCTCGGCGTCAGTGGCGGCTGTCGACGTCATGAGGGCACGCTAGCGGTCCGTGTAACGGACACGCGAGGGGGATTCAGGGGACGTCGTCCCTCGTTGCCCAGGGCTGCTCCACCTTCGTACGGAGGATGTCGCGGGCCTGTTCCGCCGCGCGGGCCGTGCTCTCGCTGACGAAGTCGAGGAAGCGGGCGATGTTCTCGAGGCGGGCGGCTACCGGGGTGCCGGGACCGAGGACGCCGACGCCCTGGCGTGCGATCTCGACGAGCTGGGCGGTGGACCGGGCGCTGGCCATCATCGACTGGTACCAGATGTCGTCGTCGACGATGTAGCGCTCGCGGCGGCGTTCGTGGCGTTCCCGGCGGACGAGGCCCTGGCTGTCGAGGAACGCGACCGCTTTGGAGATGGACGCCGGGCTGACCTGGAGGCGCTGGACGAGTTCGGACGCGGTGAGGCTGCCGGTGTCGGTAAGGATGAGGCAGGCCATCACCCGGGCCGGCATCGTGGTCATGCCCGAAGCCATGAGGACGGTGGTGAACACCTCCTCGTACTCCCGCACGGCCTCGCCGTCGCGGCCGTGGGCCTGGGGGGGCGCCTCCGCCGCCCGGGGCGCGGCCTGCCGACGCCGGTGGGCGCGGCGTTCGGTGGCGCGATGGGCCAGGTCGGCGCGGTAGGCGGTGGGGCCGCCGTTGCGCATGACCTCGCGTGTGATGGTCGAGGTCGGGCGGTCCACGCGTCGGGCGATCTCCGCGTAGGCGAGGCCGTCGGCCAGCCCCAGCGCGATCTGCTGACGTTCCTGCTGGGTGAGCCTGCCTCCCGGCATCGCGATCTCCTTCGTTCTCCTCAGGTGGTCTTCAGCATAGCGTTCACCTTCATTTCATTGCAACGGAAGCCCGAGGTGTCGTTGCATTAAACCAGACACCATTGCAACGAATTTGCCGCTTCTACCTGCACACACACCCATCAAGCGCAACGAATGCGTTGCCAGTTTAATGAACGCAACGTAGCGTTTCCCTCATAAGAAACAACGAGCTCAAGGAGAGCACGATGCAGAAGTTCACCACCCCCGCCCCGATCTCCGCCGCCCTCGACATCCCCGCCGGACGCATCCAGTTCATCGCCGCCGACCGGGCCGACACCACTGTCGAGGTCCGGCCCGCGGACAGCTCGAGCGGCCGCGATGTGAAGGCGGCGGAGCGGATCAACGTCGAGTACGGCGACGGCGTCCTGCGGATCGAGGCCGCACCGGCGAAGAACCGGATCCTCGGCAACTCCGGGTCCGTCGAGGTGACCGTCCAGCTGCCCGCCGGCTCCCGCGTCGAGGCGAAGGCGGCCAGCTCCGTGTTCCGGGGCGTCGGACGGCTCGGCGATGTCGCCTTCGAGGGCGCGCACGGCTCGGTCAAGCTCGACGAGACCGAAGGCGCCCGCCTCACCCTCCTCGCCGGCGACGTCTCGGTCGGCCGACTGGGCGGCGCCGCGGAGATCAGCACCCAGAAGGGCGACATCCGCGTCAACGAGGCCATGGGCGGCACGGTCGAGCTGCGCACCGAGCACGGCGAGATCTCGGTCGGCGCCGGCCGCGGCGTCTCCGCCTCCCTGGACGCCGGCACCGGCTTCGGCCGGATCCACAACGCGCTGATGAACGCCGACGGCGCCGCCGCCGCCTTGACCATCCGCGCGACCACCGCCTACGGCGACATCAGCGCCCACAGCCTGTAAGAGGGGCATCCCGCGGCGATCCCGTCCGTTCAGATGTATTTCGTGACAGTTCTGAAGGAGCACACCACCATGCCCAGCACTCTTACCGACCAGGACCGACCGGAGCTGCAGAAGGCCATCGAGGAGATGGTCGAGTCCGGTTTCACCGGGGTGACGATGCGCGTGCACGACGAGCGGGGCGAGTGGGTCGGCAGCGCCGGGGTGCGCAAGCGGGGCGAGAACGCGAAGCCGCCGACGAACGGGCACGTCCGGATCGGCAGCAACACCAAGACCTTCACCGCGACCGTGGTGCTGCAACTGGTGGCCGAGGGCACCGTCGGCCTGGACGCCCCGGTGGCCGACTCCCTGCCCGGGTTAGGGCTGGACCCGAAGATCACGGTGCGGATGCTGTTGCAGCACACCAGCGGGGTGTTCAACTTCACCGGCGAGTACTACGACGACGGGACGTTCACGCCGGGGATCCCCGCCACGACCGCGGGCCAGGAGTGGGTGGACAACCGGTTCAAGACCTATCGGCCGGAAGAGCTGGTGCGGCTGGCACTGTCCAAGCCGGCGCGGTTTGAGCCGGGGACGGACTGGAGCTACTCCAACACCAACTACGTGCTGGCCAGGCTGCTGATCGAGAAGGTCACCGGCCGCTCGCTCGGCGAGGAGATGCAGCGGCTCATCCTGGGGCCGCTCGGGCTGTCGGACACCGTGCTGCCGGACACCAGCCCGGAGATCCCCGAGCCGCACACCCACGCCTACTACCGGTACGAGGACGCCGGCCGGCAGAAGACGGTCGACGTCACCCGCCAGAACCCCTCCTGGATCTCCACCGGCGGCGACATGATCTCGACCACCCAGGACCTCCACACGTTCGTCTCCGCGCTGATGGGCGGCAAGCTCCTGCCGGCGCCGCTGCTGGCCGAGATGTGCAAGCCGCATCCCAAGGTCGGCTACGGACTGGGGGTGTTCGTGCAGGACGCCGGCGAAAACGGCGGCACCGTCATCACCCACAACGGGGGCGCCGCGGGCCACGGGGCGCTGATGTACAGCACGCCCGACGGCAGCAAGACCCTGACCGCCGCGCTGAACTATGTCGACGACGCCGCACTGTCCCTGGCCGAGGCGTTCCAGAAAGCGACGCAGAGGCTCGTCAAGGAGGTGTTCGGCGGCGACCAGGCCGAGTCGGCTGACGCAGCGAAGCCGGCTCAGTAGACAGGGCCGAGCGGCATGGGCCCGCACGGGCCGAGCCAGCTCCTGTAGAGGAGGTGCGCGTGGAAAAGCCGGTGAGGGCACCCCGTCCCAACGGAGCCCTCACCGGCCGGTTTCTCAGAACTGTCGGAACGTCAGGCGCGTACCAGCTCCCGGTCCGTGTCCCCGCGGTCGGAGTCCGGGCGCAGGCCCTCGCCCTCGACGTCCACGTTGGGCAGCGCCCGGTCCAGCCACTTGGGCAGCCACCAGGCCTTGCGGCCGAGGAGGGCCAGGACGGCCGGGACGATGGCCATGCGGACGATGAACGCGTCGAAGAAGACCGCGATCGCGAGGCCGAAGCCGATCATCTTGACCATCGACTCGGACGAGCCGATGAAGCCGGCGAAGACCGCCATCATGATGACCGCCGCGGCCGTCACCACCCGGGCGCCGTGCCGGAAGCCCGTCACGATCGCCTGGCCGGCCTTCTCGCCGTGGACGTAGGCCTCCCGCATCCGGGTCACCAGGAACACCTCGTAGTCCATGGCGAGGCCGAAGACCACACCGACCATGAAGATCGGCATCATCGACATGACCGGGCCCGTCTGCTCCACGCCCATCAGGCCCGACAGCCAGCCCCACTGGAAGACCGCGACCACCGCGCCGAGGGCCGCCATCACCGACAGCAGGAAACCGAGGGCCGCCTTCAGCGGGACCAGGATCGAGCGGAACACCACGATCAGGAGCAGGAAGGCCAGGCCGACGACCAGGACCAGGTAGGGGATCAGCGCGTCGTTGAGCTTCTCGCTGACGTCGATGTTCATCGCCGTACTGCCGGTGACCAGGACGTTCGCGTCGGTGTCGGCCTTGATGTCCGTGCCCGCGTCCCGGATGCCGTGCACCAGGTTCTCCGTCGTCACCGAGGACGGCTGGGAGCCCGGGATCACGGTGATGGTGGCCGTGTCGCCGGCCTTGTTGGGCGCCGGCGGCGTCACCGTGACGACGTCCTCGAGGCCCTTGATCCCGTCACCGACTGCCGTGAAGGCCGCCTTGGGGTCGTCGCTGTCCTTCGCGTCGACGACGACCATCAGCGGGCCGTTGAAGCCGGGGCCGAAGCCCTCCGACAGCAGGTCGTAGGCGCGGCGCTGGGTGGTGGAGGTGGGCTGTGAGCCGTCGTCCGGCAGGCCCAGTTCCAGGCTCGACGCCGGGACGGCCGCCGCGCCGAGGCCGATGACACCGAGCAGCAGGACCGCGATCGGGCGGCGGACGACGAAACTCGCCCAGCGCGTGCCCAGGTTGGGGCGCTCCGGCTTCTTCGAGGCTTGGCCGAGCCGCTTGCCCTTCTCCCCCATCGGCTTCACCCTGCGGCCCGCGTACCCGAGCAGCGCCGGGATCATGGTCAGGGCGATCAGCACCGCTATGGCCACCGTGCCCGCCGCCGCGACGCCCATCTTCGTCAGCATCGGGATGTTGACGACCGACAGACCCACCAGCGCGATCACGACCGTCAGGCCCGCGAAGACCACTGCCGAGCCCGCCGTACCGGTGGCCCGGCCCGCCGCCTCCTCGCGGTCGCGGCCCTCGGCCAGTTCGGCGCGGTAGCGGGAGACGATGAACAGGGCGTAGTCGATGCCGACCGCCAGGCCGATCATCATCGCCAGGGTGGAGGTCGTGGAGCCCAGATCCAGGGCGCTGGCCAGCGCCGTGATCGCGGAGACGCCGATGCCCACTCCGATGAGGGCCGTCAGCAGCGGCAGACCGGCCGCGACCAGTGAGCCGAAGGTGATGACGAGGACGACCGCGGCGACCACGATGCCGATGATCTCGCTGCTGCCGGTGTGCGGAACGGTCTGGAGCGCGTCACCGCCGATCTCGACGGTCAGCCCGGCCTTGCGCGCGTCCTGTGCGCTGTCCTGAAGGGCGTCGCGGGAGGAGTCCTCCAGCTCCATGCCGGAGACCTTGTACGACACCTGCGCGTACGCGATCGTGCCGTCCTTGCTGACGGCCTTGGCCTGGTACGGGTCGGTGACGCGGGCGACCTCGGAGCCGTCGCCGAGTTCCTTGACGGTCTCCCGGACCGCCGCCTTGTTGCCGGGGTCGGTCATCTTCTCGCCGCTCGGCGCCTTGAAGACGACGCGTGCGGTGGCTCCGTCGGCGCTCACGCCGGGGAAGCGCTGTTCCAGCAGGTCGAAGGCCTTCTGTGCCTCCGTGCCGGGGATGGAGAACGAGCTGTTGCCCGCGGCGGGGGCACTGGCCGCGCCGACACCGGCGAGGGTCAGCAGAGCCACCCAGATCAGGGCGACGAAATGCCGCCGCCGGAACGAGAGCCGGCCGAGTTTGTAGAGGAAAGTGGCCACGAGGGCGTACTCCCGGTCAGGTCGTGGGGTGTTTCAGGGCAGGGGTGATCAGCCCGACGACGTGAGCGGTGATCGCGTCAGGTGCTGCGGTGGGGATTGCTCAGGTGGTGGGGAGGCCGAGGGCGGGGAGGACCACGGCGTCGATGTACGAGATGAGGAAGGCCTGCGTCGGTGGCTGGTCGTCGATCAGCGTGCGGGTGGCGAAGGCGCCCACCAGCATGTGCACGACGTAGTCCAGTGCCGGGCGGTCGGCGCGGATCTCGCCGCGGTCGACGGCCTTGCGCACCACCCGGTGGAACTCCTCCATCTCCGGCTCGATGAGCAGTTCCCTGAAGGCCTGGAGGAGATCCGGGTTGGCGTGCACCGCCATGAACAGACCCCGCATCAGCGCGGCGTTCTGCTGCATGGTGCAGTCGTCCTCACGTGAGGTGAGGGCGTGGAGGTCGCCGCGCAGGGAGCCGGTGTCGATGTCGGCGATGTTGCCCGGCTTGTTGTGCCGGACCGCCTTCGCCACCAGCTCCGGCTTGCCGCCCCACTGGCGGTAGAGCGTGGCCTTGCTGGACCGGGTGCGCGCTGCCACGGCGTCCATGGTGAGGGCGTCGTAGCCGACTTCCCGGAGCAGGTCGAGCACGGCCGCGTACAGCTCGGCCTCACGCTCGGGGGTGATCCGACTGCGACGCGCGGTGGCGACCTCAGCCATCTCTCTCACCTTCCTGCTCCGAACGACACGGTTTCGTACATGACGAAGGTAGCGCAATCCCCCATGAAAACGAAACCGTTTCGTACGTGTGCCACGTCACCATGGAGCATTTGTCTGCACTTGCTCCGCTTCGCCCCCGGGCAAAGCATGGGGACGTGAGCTATCTGCGTCTGCCGCACCTCCATGACGACCTGCTGTGCTTCGTGGCCGAGGACGACCTCTGGCTCGCCCCGCTCGATGCCCCGGGCCGCGCCTGGCGGCTCACCGTCGACCGCACGAAGGTGGGCCATCCCCGCTTCTCGCCCGACGGCCGCCACCTCGCGTACACGAGCTGGCGCACCCTGGTGCCCGAGGTGCATCTCGCCCCGGTCGACGGCGGCCCGGGCCGCCGCCTGACCCACTGGGGCAACGCCGACACCCGGGTCTGCGGCTGGACCCCGGACGGCGAGATCCTGGCCGTGGCCTCGCACGGCGAGCCCTTCTCCTTCTTCACCTGGGGCTACAAGGTCCCCCTCGACGGCGCCCCGGGCCGCAAACTGCCCTGGGGGCCGGTCGCCGACCTCCAGGTCGCGGACCTGGACGGGGAGCGGAAGAGCCTTCTCCTCACCGGCACCCCGCCGCATGAACCGGCCTCCTGGAAGCGCTACCGGGGCGGGGCCACGGGCCGGCTGTGGCTGCACGGCGAGCGGCTGCTGGCCGGCCTCGGCGGCCATCTGCACTCCCCCATGTTCGTCGGCGGCCGGATCGCCTTCCTCTCCGACCACGAGGGCGTCGGCAACCTCTACTCGTGCGCCCACGACGGCTCGGACCTGCGCCGGCACACCGACCACGACGCCTTCTACGCCCGGCACGCCTCCAGTGACGGCACCCGGGTGGTGTACCAGTGCGCGGGCGACCTGTGGCTGGTCGACGACCTGTCGCCGGACTCCGAGCCGCGGCGGCTGGACGTACGGCTGAGCGGTCCGCGCACGGGGCGGCGCCCGTACCAGGTGGCGGCGGCCCAGCACCTCGACGGGATCTCGGTCGACGAGACCGGGCGGGCCAGTGCCGTCGTCGTACGCGGCAGCCTGTACTGGCTCACCCACCGCGACGGGCCCGCCCGCACCCTCACCGACACCCCGGGCGTCCGGGTGCGGATGCCGGAGATGCTCGGCGCCAGCGGGCGGGTCGCGTATGTGACGGACGCGGAGGGCGAGGACGCGATCGAGATCGCCTCGCTGCCCCGGGCGTCCGGCGACCGCGAGCCGAGGCGGCCGGCCTCGGGCGGGCTGGGCCGGGTGCGCGAGCTGGTGTCGGACCCGGAGGGCGAGCGGCTCGCGGTCGCCTCGCACGACGGGCGGCTGCTGCTCGTGGACGTGACCGAGGACTCCGACGGTGAGGTCACCGAGCTGATCCGGTCGATCAACGGGCCCGTGCGCGACCTCGCGTTCTCCCCGGACGGGGCGTGGCTGACCTGGTCGCATCCGGGCATCGGGCGGACCCTGCGGCAGATCAAGATGGCCCGGCTCGCCGGAACGGCAGAAGGGGGCGGTGTCGTCATCGACGTCACCAACGGCCGTTTCGAGGACGAGAACCCGGTCTTCACACGCGACGGCCGCTACCTCGCCTTCCTGTCCTGGCGCGGCTTCGACCCCGTCTACGACGTGCACACCGGCGACCTGTCCTTCCCGCTGGGCTGCCGCCCATACCTCGTGCCGCTGTCCTCCGCGACGCCCTCCCCGTTCGCGGTGAACCCGGAGGGCCGTCCGGCCGCCGGAGGGCTGGACCCGGTGGAGGACGACGAGAACGGCGACGGCGGGGCGGTGACCGTCGAGGCCGAGGGTCTTGAGAGCCGGGTCACGCCCTTCCCGGTGGCCGCCTCCAAGTACTCGGCGCTGCACCCGGTCGCGGGCGGCGGACTGGTGTGGCTGCGCTGGCCGATCTCGGGCGCGCTCGGCGAGACGTTCGCCAACCCGGACGACACCAGCGGCCGGCCGACCCTGGAGCACTTCGGCATCACCAAGGCCAAGAAGTCCGAACTGGTCGGGCATCTCGACTGGTTCGCGGTGAGCGGCGACGGCAGCCGGCTGGTCGTGGTCGACGAGGGCGAGCTGCGCGCGGTGCCGGCCACCGAGCCGGGCGACGCCGACTCGACGGTGTGGATCGACGCGCGCCGCATCCTGCACGTGGTCGACCCGGCGGCGGAGTGGCGGCAGGCGTACGAGGAGGCCGGGCGGCTGATCCGGGCGTACTTCTGGGAGCCGGGCATGTGCGGCGTCGACTGGGCCGGGGTGCTGGACCAGTACCGCCCGCTGGTCGAACGGGTCGCCTCCCCTGACGAGTTCGCGGACCTGCTGCGCGAGGTGCTGGGCGAGCTGGGCACGTCCCACGCGTACGTCACCGCCGCCCGGCGCAACGAGGGCCCGCCGCACTACCAGCGCCGCCAAGGCCTGCTGGGCGCCAACTTCGTACGCCGGGACGGCGGCTGGACGGTCAAGCGGATCCTGGCCGGTGACTCCTCCGACTCCAAGGCCCGCTCCCCGCTGGCCGGCACGGGTATCCGGGAGGGTGCGGTCCTCACCCACGTGGACGGCCGCCCGGTGGATCCGGTCGCGGGCCCCTATCCGCTGCTGGCGGGCGCGGGCGCCACGACGGTGGAGCTGACCTTCACCCCGGCCGAGGACTCGGCGCAGGACTCGGCGGAGGGCGTGGCGGCGGGCGTGGGCCCGCCCCGGCGGGTCGCCGTCGTCCCGTTGGTGGACGAGCGGCCGTTGCGCTACCAGGACTGGGTGGCCAAACGCCGGGCGGTGGTCCGGGAGTTGAGCGGCGGACGCTGCGGCTATCTGCACATCCCGGACATGGGCGGTTCGGGCTGGGCGCAGTTCAACCGCGATCTGCGCATGGAGGTGTCCCGGCCGGCGCTGATCGTGGACGTGCGCGGCAACGCCGGCGGCCACATCAGCGAGTTGGTCATCGAGACACTGAGCCGCACGATCCTGGGCTGGGACCTGACCCGCGACGCCCAGCCCGTGTCGTACACCTCCAACGCGCCTCGGGGCCCGGTGGTGGCGCTGGCGGACGAGGCGACCTCCTCCGACGGCGACATGATCACCGCCGCGTTCAAGCTGCTGAAGCTGGGCCCGGTGGTGGGGCAGCGCACCTGGGGCGGTGTCGTCGGCATGACCGGCCGCCACGAGCTGGGGGACGGCACGGTGATCACGGTGCCGATGAACGCGGCCTGGTTCGACGCGTACGGCTGGTCCGTGGAGAACAAGGGCGTCGCCCCCGACATCGACGTCCTGCGCACCCCGCTGGACTGGGCGGAGGGCCGCCACGCCCAGCTGACCGACGCGGTGGAGCTGGCCCTCGGGCTGCTGGAGACCAACCCGCCCGCGAAACCGCCGACCTATAGCGACGTGCCGGACCGCTCCCGGCCGAAGCTGCCGCCGCGGACCTGAGCGCGGACCTGAGAAAGACGGTGACGTGAGGAAGGGGCGCCCCGCGCGAGGCACCCCTTCCGTTCAGCACGCGTCGTCAGGCGTCGTAGTCCTGGTCGAAGCGGTCCTCCTGCTCGCGCTCCCGCTCCCGCTCACGGTCACGCTGCGGGTGCTGCGGGTTCTGCGGGTGCTGCGGCGAGTCCATGTCCTCGTCCCGCCGGCGACCGCGGCCCTGCATCTGCTCGCGGGCCTGGTCGGCCTTCTGACGGGCCTGGTTCTGCCACTGCTCGGACTTCTCCTGGAACTGGTCCTTCATACCCATGTGGGTTCACTCCCGTTGGGGGTGAGGGGATCTGGCCCGATCAGATTCACACGGGTCGTGACCCTGCGCATGTCGATCACTTACGGAGCGTAGTCCGCTGCTGCTCATCGGCCGCTCCGCCCGCCCCGACGAGGCCCGTGCGCATGCCCGTCAGCCGGTCCGCGAACCGCCGCATCTCGCGCTGTCCCACCGTCCCGATGACCCCGGGCAGATAGCCGCGCACGCCCTGCATGCCGCGCAGCCACCACTGCCCGTACACATGGCTCGACCGGCTCTCTATCCCGGCCACGAGCCGGTCCACCGCCGGGCCCAGCGGGTAGGTCTTGTTGGACGGCCAGGGCAGCCGCTGCCGCAACTCCCGCATGACGTCGTCCTGGTCGGCCCCGCGCACCATGTCGGTGTCGGTCCACGACAGATACCCGACGCCGACCTTCACGCCCCGGTGCCCGACCTCGGCGCGCAGACTGTGCGCGTACGCCTCCACGCCGGACTTGGACGCGCAGTACGCGGTCATCATCGGCGCCGGGGTGATCGCGGCGAGGGACGCGATCTGGAGCAGATACCCCCGGCTCCTAAGCAGCGACGGCAGGAAGGCGCGGCCGGTCACCGCCGAGCCGATCAGATTGACCTCGATCACCCGCCGCCAGGACTCCGGGTCGGAGTCGGCGAAGGGACCGCCGGTGGCGACTCCGGCGTTGGCGACGACGATGTCGACCCTCCCGAAGCGCTCCTCGACCTCGCTCGCGACCCGGGCCATCGCCTCGTGGTCCGTGACATCGGCGTGCCAGTGGCCGCTGTCGCTGTGCAGCCGCCCGGAGACCTCCTTCAGCGCGTCCGGCTCCAGACCGACCAGCGCCACCTTCACGCCGCGCGCGGAGAGCTTGCGGGCCAGCAACTCCCCGACGCCACGCGCCGCCCCGGTCACCACGGCGACCTTCCCCTCGAGGCTCACCCTGCTCATGCGCTCTCCTCGGATACGACCTGGATGTGTGCCTGGACGAGTTCCCGGATCGTGCCGCCGACCAGCCCCGGCGCCTCGATGGGCGTCATGTGGCCGATGCCGGGCAGTTCGACGATCCCGGTGCACTGCGGCAGCGCGGC
Source organism: Streptomyces violaceus (assembly GCF_036014075.1). Taxonomy (NCBI): domain Bacteria; kingdom Bacillati; phylum Actinomycetota; class Actinomycetes; order Kitasatosporales; family Streptomycetaceae; genus Streptomyces; species Streptomyces violaceus. The sequence continues at coordinate 5,226,040 of NZ_CP107911.1, read as the reverse complement.
GGCCAGGGCCCGCGCCTGCGGCGGCGGTGTCAGCCGGTCCGCCGTACCGACGACGACGGCCGTGGGCACCCGCAGCTCACGCACGCCGTGGTCGAGGTCGAGCAGATCCAGCACCTGCGACCAGGAGTAGCGGACCTTGCGGGGGCAGGCGTGCACGATGCGGGAGCACGCCTCGACCATGTGCGGGGCCGAACCGGCGCCCATCGTCCCGTACTTGAGGATCCTGCGGGCCAGCGGTGTGACCGGGCCGAGCGGCGCCCGGGAGCCGAGGATCCGCCGGGTCAGCCAGGTGCGCAGCCGCCCGGCCCGGATCGGCACGACGGTGGAGGCGGCGACCAGCCGCGAACTGCCCGTGCTGCACAGCAGGACAGCGGCCGCGTGCGCGCGGAAGGCAGCCCTCCCGGAGGCCGCCATCACGGTCATGCCGCCCATGGAGTGCCCGGCGATCACGGCCTGTTCGCCGGGCGTCAGGGTGGCTTCGAGTACGGCCTCCAGGTCGTCGGCGAGCGCCTCGGCACTGCACGCGGGGCTCGCCGGGCTGCGCCCGTGGCCGCGCTGGTCGTAGGCGATGACCCGGTGGTCGGCGGCCAGTTCGCGGATCTGCGCCGCCCAGAAGGCGGTGGAGCAGGTCCAGCCGTGGGCGAGGACGACGGCCGGGGCGCCGTCGGGGCCGTGGATCTCGACGTGCAGGCGGGCTCCGTCGGCGGACACCGCGGTCAGTTCGCGCGCGGGAGCGGGCGGGGCGTAGGGGCCGGAGTCGACGTGCAGGAGGCGGCTCACGCGTCCACCCCGGCCTTCTCGGCCTCCACCCGGACGGGGACGCGCAGGACGTCGTACTCCGCGAGATCCACCTGTCGCGTCGCCCGCCGGAACTCGCCTGTCGTGCCGGGCCAGATGGTGGTGTTGCGGCCGCTCGCGTCGAGGTACCAGCTGGTGCAGCCGCCGGTGTTCCACACCGTGCGCTTCATACGCTCCTGCACCCGGTGGTTCCAGGCCCGTACGGCGCCCGGACGGGCGTCGAGAGCGACCCGGCCCCCGAGGACGTCGAGCTGGCGGACGAAGTCGGCCAGGTAGTTCAGCTGGGACTCGATCATGAGGATCATCGAGGAGTTCCCGAGGCCGGTGTTGGGCCCGATGATCGTCATCCAGTTGGGGAACCCGGCGGCGGAGGCACCGCGCAGGGCCTCCATGCCGCCCTTCCAGGTCTCCGCGAGGGTCCGCCCGTCGGCGCCCACGACCCGGTCCGCGATGGGCATGTCGGTGACATGGAACCCGGTGCCGAAGACGATCGCGTCCGCCTCGGCCTCACTGCCGTCGGCGGCGACCAGGGTCGATCCCCGGACCTCGGCCAGGCCGCTGGCGACCACGTCCACGTTGGGCTGGGCGAGCGCCGGGTAGTAGTCGCTGGACAGCAGGATCCGCTTGCAGCCGATGCGGTAGTCCGGGGTGAGCTTCGCCCGCAGGGCCGGGTCCTTGATGGAGCGGGCCATGTTGCGCCGGGCCATCTCCTCGACGAGGCCGAGCTGGCCCGGGTGCTTGGTGAAGGCCTGCACCTGCAACTCCCGGATGCCCCACAGCAGTCCGCGCCGCAGCTGCGCGGTGAAGGGCAGCTGCCGGTGCAGCCACCGCTCGGTGTCGCTGATGTTCCGGTCGACACGGGGCATGACCCACGGCGCGGTCCGCTGGAACAGGGTCAGGCGCGAGACCTCGGGCTGGACGGCCGGCACGATCTGGGCGGCCGAGGCCCCGGTCCCCACCATCGCCACGCGCTTGCCGCGCAGGTCGTAGTCGTGGTCCCAGCGGGCCGAGTGGAAGACCTTGCCGGGAAAGGACTCCAGCCCCGGTATCTCCGGCACCTTCGGATCGGACAACGGCCCGGTCGCCGACACGACCATGTCCGCCGACAGATTCCCGCTGCTGGTCTCGATGTCCCAGCACAGCCGCTCGGCGTTCCAGCTCATCCGCTTCACCTCCGAGTCGAAGCGGATGTGCGGCCGCAGCCGGAACACGTCCGTGACGTGCTCCAGATAGGCGCGGATGTGTTCCTGCCCGGAGAAGGTGCGCGGCCATTCGGGGTTGGGCGCGAAGGAGAACGAGTACAGATGCGAGGGCACGTCACACCGGCACCCCGGGTAGCTGTTGTCCCGCCAGGTGCCGCCGACGCTGCTCGCCCGTTCCAGGACGACGAAGTCGGTGACGCCCTCGCGGCGCAGCCGCACGGCGGCCCCCAGCCCGCCGAACCCGGACCCGACCACCGCGACCCGTACATGCTCGCGTTCGTGTTCGCGTTCGCCCATGCCGACACCTCCACACACCACGAGAACCATGCCAGTGAACACTGGCGCAATGGGAGCGTAGGGCAGCGGCGTACTGATGGGTAGGGGGCAGAACGAGGAAGTTACCCGTGGTACGCCTTAGGGTGCCCAGGTGGCCGAGAAGCGTGAATACCGCATGGAAGAGCTGGCCCGCCTGGCCGGGATCACGGTGCGCACCCTGCGCTTCTACCGCGAACGCAAACTGATCCCGCCACCCCGCCGGGAAGGCCGTATCGCCTGGTACGACGACCACCACCTGGCCCGGCTGCGCACGATCACGGCCCTGCTGGAACGCGGCCACACCCTCAGCGGCATCGCCGAACTCGCGGAGGCCTTCGACCACGGCCGGGACGTCGGCGACCTGCTCGGCGTAGGGGGCGCCCCCACCGAGGAGGAGCCGGTCCATCTCACCCCCGAGGAACTCGCCGACCACTTCGCCGGCGAGGCCACGCCCGAGAACCTCGCCGCCGCGATGGACCTCGGCTACCTCGGCACCGACGGCGACGAGATCGTCCACATCAGCCGCCGCCTCCTGGACGTCTCCTCGGCCCTGGTCCACGAGGGCATCCCCCTCGCCGACGTCCTCGACGCGGCCAAACAGGTCCGCACCCACGCCGACGCCCTGGCCGAACTCTTCACGGACCTGGTCCTGCGCCACGCCTCCCCCCAGGACCTCCCGCGCCTGCGCCCGCTGGCACGGAGCGTGGTGGAGGCGGAACTGTCACTGGCGCTGGACCGGCGGATGCGGAAGCAGGACTAGCGTCCGAGGATGCCTCACATCTCAACTGTCCGGTATTACAGAGAAATTCACCTTACCGAGGAACTTTCCAGGCAGTCACCGGCGAAACCGCGTTCGCACTCCCAGAGTGAGATCGAAAAGGCCCCGGCGGCTGTGCGACCAGCCCCGGGGTGCGGCCGACCCTTACCAGGAGCGTCGACATGCCCAAGCGTAGTCCTCAGCCATCACAGCCGGCTTCGACTCCGACCGAACGCCCTCGGGCTCTGGGAGCCGTTCGTCTCAGCTATCTGACCGAAGTGACCACCTCACCCGGCAGGCAGCGCACCTCGATCCAGCTGTGCGCCCGGCAACTGGGCTTCACGTTGATCGCCGAAGCCTCAGATCTCGGGGTATCCGCACGCAAGACGTCCCCCTTCGAGAGGCCTTCACTGTCGTCCTGGCTGCAGCGCCCGGACGAATACGAAGCCATCGTGTGGTCGCATGTGGATCGCGCCGTACGATCGGTGGTCCGCATGTCCGAGTTGATCGAGTGGAGCCAGCAGCGCTCTACGGCACTCGTCTTCGGGATGCCCGAGGAACCTCAGCCGCTCGTGGTCACACCGCAGGCGCACGGCGACGCTGTCCGCCGTTGCATGAGGCTGGCCTACGCCGCGGAGCAAGAGACGCGCGCCATTTCCGCTCGTCTCACCAGCGCCCACGAAGTACTGCGCGCCACGGGCCGATACGGCGGCGGTCTGGTTCCGTTCGGGTACAAGAAGGCACCGCACCCCTCCGGCATCGGATGGTGTCTCGCTCCCGACCCGGAGACCGTCACCGTTGTCCGCGCGATCGTGGACGACGTCCACTCGGGACTCTCCCTGGTCGCCATTGCTCACAAACTCGAAACCTCGGGTGTCCTGGTGCCACGCGACCGCCACGCCCGCCTTCAGGGACGCCCCACGGGTGGGCGGCGCCACGGACGCGACTTCGAGCGATTCCGCTGGACAGCAGGCAGCCTGTCCAAAATCCTCCGCACCCCGGCACTGATGGGCCACCGGGTGCACAAGGGGAAGACCGTCGTTGACGCTGAGGGCGCACCCGTGCTGATCGGCCCTCCGCTGCTCACCGAAGAAGAGTTTCAGGCTCTCCAAGACGTCCTCAGCACCCGCTCGAACGGCGTCCACCCCAAACACCGGGAGACGTCGCTGCTGATCAGGGTCGCGCACTGTGCCGGATGCGGTGGCCGTATGTACTTCGCCGCACGGCAGGCCTATGCGTACGGCGACTACGCCTGCCGCGCTGCTGCCCGCGGGACGACCTGTCCCGCCCCCGCCGCGATCCGCGCCGACTGGCTCGACGAGTACACCGTCAGCCGCTACCGCGAGGCATTTGCCACGGACGGCGAGGTGACTCGGGAGCAACTCTTCAGAGACGGAGTTCGCGTCACCGTCGCCAAGGGACGGTCGGGCGGCGGACCGGAGCGACTGGCCGGACCCGATACCTCCCGCCTGACCTTCACCATCGGGTCACGTCCCTGATCTGCCCTAGGACACGTGTGGGGGTGTGCCAGATGTCGGCGCGCCCCCACGACCCATGGCACACGTCACATGTCGAAGACGACCGTCACGGGAGCGTGATCCGACCACCGTTCGTCATGGCTGGCGGCCCGCTCCACGAACGCCTTGACCGCCCTCCCAGCAAGGCCAGGGGTCGCGACGGCTAGATCGATCCTCCAACCCGTATCCCGCTCGAAGGCCCGCCCCCGGTACGACCACCACGAGTACGGCCCCTCGGTGTCCGGGTGCAGGGCCCGCACGACATCGACGTACCCCCCGTCCGCCTCCTGGAAGACCTGGGTGAGCCACTCCCGCTCCTCGGGCAGGAACCCGGAGTTCTTCCGGTTCCCGCGCCAGTTCTTGAGGTCGGCCTCCTGATGGGCGATGTTCCAGTCGCCGCAGACCAGGACCTCGCGCCCCTCGGCGGCGGCACGCTCCCGCAGCCCCTTCAGATAGGCGAGGAACTCGCCCATGAAGCGCTCCTTCTCGTCCTGCCGCTCGGTGCCGACCTCACCGGAGGGCAGATAGAGGGAGGCGACGGTGACCCCCGGCAGGTCTGCCTCCACATACCGCCCGCTGCCGTCGAACTCCTCCGACCCGAACCCGACCTGGACCCGGTCGGGCTCGCGCCGGCTGTACAGGGACACCCCGGCCCGCCCCTTGGCGGCGGCCGGCGCGTGCGTCACATGCCACCCCTCGGGCGCCCGCACATGCTCGGGCAGCTGCCCCGGCTCGGCGCGCACCTCCTGGAGGCACAGCACATCGGCTTTGGTCTCAGCGAGCCACTCCACGAAGCCCTTCTTCGCGGCGGCACGCAGCCCGTTCACATTCACAGAGGTCACAGTGAGCACCCCGGCACGATACCGGCACACTGGACGTGGTCCAGTTCCGGATCGAACACACTCCCGCCCCCCTCATGAGCTGACATACGGTACTCAGCATGCATATACGCCGGGTCCCCTTCGACCACCCCGACGCCACGAAGCTCAACGACCAGGTCCAGGCCGAATACCACGTCCGCTACGGCGACGGAGGCGACGCCACGACCATGGCAGCCGCGGACTTCGCCCCGCCGAACGGCACCTACCTGATCGCGTACGACGAGTACGACTCCCCCGTCGCCTCGGGCGGCTGGCGTACCCAGGACGCGAACGACGAGGGCAACCGGGACGGCGACGCCGAGATCAAGCGCATGTACGTGGTCGACGGCATGCGCGGCCGGGGCCTCGCCCGCCGCATCCTGGCCGCTCTGGAGGAGGACGCCCGCGCGGCGGGCCGCACCCGCATGGTCCTGGAGACCGGCACGAAGCAGCCGGAGGCCATAGCCCTGTACACGTCCAGCGGCTACGAGCCGTGCGGGAAGTTCGGCTACTACCGCCACTACGAGTCGAGCCGCTGCTTCGCGAAGAGCCTCTGACGCGTGTGGTGCTGAACATACGTCAGAGCCCCGGTCGGGAATCCCGACCGGGGCTCTGAGCTGCGTGGACCTGAGGGGATTTGAACCCCTGGCCCCCTCGATGCGAACGAGGTGCGCTACCGGACTGCGCCACAGGCCCTTGCAACGAGTGAAACTTTAGCACCCCGATCGGCCTGCTTGGAAATCCGTTCCCGAGGGGCGGTCACCTGCGGGTTCGGGGGTTACTCGTTGGCGGCCCGCGGCCGGTCCCCGTCCTCGTACTGGTCGAACAGCGGCGTGCGGCCGCGCTCCCGTGCCCGCCGTGCGGAGGCCGCCCGGCGTGCGTCGGTGCGCCCACCGCCGTCCCCGTCCGCCCTCTCCTCGGCGCGGGGCTCCGGCTCGCCGGGGTGCGCGGTGTCGGCCTCGTCCTCCCGGTCCGGGGTGACGGTGCTCGAGCGGGCCGAGCTCCAGGTGTCGGGGGCCCCGAGGTCGACGTCGCTGGTGGCCCGGGGTGCGACCGGTGCGGTCACATAGGTCGGCAGGGGCACCGGCACCGGTTCCCAGCTGTCGCCCTGCCCGGGGCGCCGCTGCCGCTCGCGCTGCTGGTCGACCCACTCGGCGTGGTCGGTCTGCTCGACGAGTGCGCGCCGGTCGGCCGCGAGGGCCGACAGGCCGGGGTCGGTCACCGGCTCGGGTCCGTCCTCCGGCTCGTCGGCCTCCTGGTCGGCGCCGGTGCGCCGACCGGGCTGGCGCTGCCGGTCCCGCAGCCGCTGGGCCGCGAGCTCGGCCCGGCGGCGGTCCATCTGGTACGTGAAGCGGCGGCGCTCCTGCGAGCGCAGGTACGCGATGTACACGCTGAGCATGACCGCGGGCACGCCGGGCGCCCACAGGAACGCGAGGCCTCCGACCGCGGCGACGATCGCGCCGAGGGTGAAGGCGAGGAAGAGCATGGTGGTGGTGCGCCGTCGGCGCGCGAGCACCTTCGAGCGCCGGGCACGTGCCGCGGCCGCCTGGGCCTGCGGCGACGGGCGGCGCCGGGCGGCGGGCACACGGCCCTCTCCGCGGGCCGCGGACGCCGCGTTCGGTGCGGGTGCCGGGCGGGCCGGCTGCTCCGATCGGGCCGCCTCCGGGGCGGGTGACGGTACGGGTGCCTGGGTCTGGGGACGCGTTTTGGACACCGCGAAGGCCCGGACGTCCACCGAGTCGGTGACGGCGTCCAGGTCGTCGGCGCCCTGCTCCCCCTCCTCGGTGGAGCGCGCCCGCAGGTCCTTGGCGTACCGGCGCTCCATCCCCGCCCGGCCGGAAAGCAGCCGGATGGCGGTGCTGAAGCGTTCCGTCGGACGGGCCTCGTTCAGCTCGTCCTGCCTACGGAGCCACATCGGCACCAAGTAGGCGGCCCAGGCCCCGACAATGACTGCGTAGATGAGGCCGCTGCTGCTCACGTCTCACACCGTAGAGGGGTTTGCATGAGGCCATCTGCCAATTGAGCCGGTGTGTCGCACGATCTGGCTGATATTTCGAACTTTTTTTGTGACCGATGCGATCAGCAGACCGCCCAGGCCGGGAATTCCTTGCACTGAGACGGTCACTGGCCGATCATTTTCGAACACATATTCAATTTCCGGGGCGGTGCCGGATTCCCGGATTACTCTGCGATCGTGCCCGGTGCCAGCGCCTCAGCAACCCGTCCGGCACCTCTTCCACCGTGAGGGCGAACACGAGGTGGTCGCGCCAGCCCCCGTCGATGTGGAGATAACGGGGCCTGAGCCCCTCCTCGCGGAATCCGAGTTTCTCCACGACCCGGCGGCTGGGCCCGTTCTCGGGTCGAATGCAGACCTCGATGCGGTGCAGTCCGACGGTGCGGAAACAGTGATCCACGGCGAGCGCCACCGCCGTCGGCATCACCCCGCGCCCGGCCACCGACTCGTCCACCCAGTAACCGACGTGCCCCGAGCACATCGAGCCCCAGGTAATCCCGGCGACCGTCAACTGCCCCACCAGCCGCCCCTGGTACTCGATGACGAAGGGCAGCATCCGGCCCGCGTTCGCCTCCGACCTCAGGTGCCGCACCATCTGGCGGAAGGTCGGGCGGTGCGCGAGCGGCCCGCCGGGCGCGGGCGGCGGAATGGTCGCCTCCCAGGGGCGCAGCCAGTCACGGTTGCGCCGGTTGACCTCGCGCCATGCCCGCTGGTCGCGCAGCTTTATCGGCCGGAGGACGATGTCGCCGTCCACCAGCTCGACGGGCCAGGATGCGCTGTTCAGCTCGCACCCCCCGTGCCGGGTCTGGGGTGGTCGCCGCCGCGGAGCTGCTCGACGGCGTGGATCAGCAGCGGCTCTAGGACGGCCAGTCCGTCCTTCACACCACCGCTGGAGCCGGGCAGATTGACGATCAGCGTTGCGCCGGCCACTCCGGCCAGGCCCCGGGAGAGCGCCGCGGTCGGCACCTTCTCCCGGCCGAAGGCCCGGATGGCCTCGGCGATGCCCGGCACCTCGTGGTCGATCACCCGGCGTGTCGCCTCGGGGGTGCGGTCGGTGGGCGAGATGCCCGTGCCGCCGGTGGTGACGATGACGTCGTAGCCGGTGTCGACACCGGCGCGCAGGGCCGCCTCCACGGGGTCTCCGTCGGGAACGACCTGCGGGCCGTCGACCTCGAAGCCGAAGCCCTTCAGACCGGCGGAGATCAGCGGGCCGCCCTTGTCCTCGTAGATCCCGGCGGCGGCCCGGTTGGAGGCGGTGACGACGAGAGCGCGATACGTCATGACCGGCTCCAGTCGCCCGACTTACCGCCCGTCTTCTCTTCCACCCGTACGTCCGTGATGACCGCTCCCTTGTCGACCGCCTTGACCATGTCGATCACGGTGAGCGCGGCGACGGAGACCGCGGTGAGCGCCTCCATCTCGACCCCCGTACGGTCCGTGGTCTTCACGGTGGCCAGGATCTCCACGGCGTCGTCCGCGACCGACAGGTCCAGTTTCACACCGGAGACCGACAAGGGGTGACAGAGCGGGATCAGGTCGGGGGTGCGTTTGGCTCCCATGATCCCGGCGATCCGCGCGGTCGCGAGGGCGTCGCCCTTGGGGACGCCCTCGCCGCGCAGCAGTTCGATCACGCGGGGCGAGACGAGGACGCGCCCGCTGGCGCGGGCGGTGCGCGCGGTCACGTCCTTTTCCGAGACGTCGACCATGCGGGCGGCGCCGGCGTCGTCGATGTGCGTCAGTCGGTCCTGCGTAGGGGGATCCTGCGTGCTCATGCTGTGTGGCGCTCCCGGTCGGGCCTGCTGTGCGCGACACGGTACCCCCAACCAGCGGCTCTCAGCCGAGCAGGACCACCTCGACCTCGGCTCCGGGCTCGACGGACTCGGTGTCCTCGGGGACGACGATCAGCGCGTCCGCGTGGGCCAGGGCCGCGACCAGATGGGATCCGGCGCCGCCGACCGGGGTCGCCCGTCCGTCGGCGCAAGTGGCCCGCAGGAACTGGCGGCGGCCCTTCGGCGAGGTCAGCGCCTTGTCGGCGGCCAGAGTGGCCCGGGTCGTCGGACGGTGGACGTCCTTGAGACCCATCAGGGTGCGGATCGCGGGGCGGACGAACAGCTCGAAGGAGACGTACGACGACACCGGGTTGCCGGGCAGGGCCAGCAGCGGGGTGTGGTCGGGGCCGATGGAGCCGAAGCCCTGGGGCTTGCCGGGCTGCATGGCGAGCTTGCGGAACTCGATGCCGCTGCCCGCCTCGTCCTCGTCGCCCACGTGGGACAGGGCCTCCTTGACGACGTCGTACGCCCCGACGCTGACACCGCCCGTGGTGACCATCAGGTCGGCGCGGACCAGTTGGTCCTCGATGGTGGAGCGCAGGGTCTCGGCGTCGTCGGCGACCGCGCCCACGCGGTAGGCGATGGCGCCGGCGTCGCGGGCGGCGGCGGTGAGGGCGAAGCTGTTGGAGTCGTAGATCTGACCGGTGCCCAGTTCCGCGTCCGGCTGGACGAGTTCGCTGCCGGTGGAGAGCACCACCACGCGCGGGCGCGGGCGGACGCGGACGGTGCCGCGGCCGATGGCGGCGAGCAGGCCGATCTGAGGCGGGCCGAGGACGGTACCGGCCCGCAGGGCGCGGTCGCCGGCCTTCACGTCGCTGCCCTGTGCGCGCACATGCGCGCGGGCCTCGGCCGGGCGGTACACCTGCACATGTCCGGAGGCACCCTCGGGGCCGAGGCTGCGGGCGCGCATGCCGTGCACGGGGCCCTCGCCGAGCCCGCCGTCGGTCCACTCGACGGGCACGACGGTCTCGGCGCCGGGCGGCAGCGGGGCGCCGGTCATGATGCGGGCCGCCTGGCCGGGGCCCACGTGGACCAGGTCGGCCTGGCCCGCTGCCACGTCCCCGACGACCTCCAGGGCCGCCGGGAACTCCTCGCTCACGCCCGCCACGTCCGCGACCCGTACCGCGTAGCCGTCCATGGAGCTGTTGTCGAACGGCGGCAGGGACACCGGCACCGTGATGTCCTCGACCAGGACGCAGCCCTGGGCGTCGAGCAGCTGCAGCTCAATGGGTTCCAGGGGGCGGACGGTGGTGAGGATGTCCTCCAGGTGCTCGTCCACCGACCAGAGGTGGTCGGGGCCCGAGTGGTCCTGGCCCAGGGTGCGGGGCGCGGCGCTGCTCAACGTGTTACATCTCCTCGGCTACGTAACTGCGAAGCCAGGTCCGGAAGTCCGGGCCCAGGTCTTCACGTTCGCATGCGAGTCGGACAATGGCACGCAGGTAGTCGCCGCGGTCGCCGGTGTCATAGCGGCGGCCCTTGAAGACGACGCCGTGTACCGGGCCGCCGATCTTCTCGTCGGCCGCGAGCTGCTGGAGGGCGTCCGTGAGCTGGATCTCGCCGCCGCGGCCCGGCTCGGTCCGGCGCAGTATGTCGAAGATGTGCGGGTCGAGGACGTAGCGGCCGATGACCGCGTAGTTCGACGGGGCGTCGGACGGGTCGGGCTTCTCGACGAGGCCGCCGACCTTGACGACGTCGCTGTCCTCGGTGGTCTCCACGGCCGCACAGCCGTAGAGGTGGATCTGCTCGGGGGCGACCTCCATGAGTGCGATGACGCTGCCGCCGCGCTGCTCCTGGACCTCGACCATGCGCTGGAGCAGGGGGTCGCGGGGGTCGATGAGGTCGTCTCCGAGGAGGACGGCGAAGGGCTCCTCGCCCACGTGCGGGGCGGCGCACAGCACGGCGTGGCCGAGACCCTTGGGGTCGCCCTGGCGGACGTAGTGCATGGTCGCGAGGTCGCTGGACTCCTGGACCTTGGCGAGGCGGCCGGCGTCGCCCTTCTTCTGAAGCGCCGACTCCAGTTCGTAGTTGCGGTCGAAGTGGTCCTCGAGGGGGCGCTTGTTGCGGCCCGTCACCATGAGGACGTCGTCGAGACCCGCGCCGACGGCCTCCTCGACCACGTACTGGATCGCCGGCTTGTCGACGACCGGCAGCATCTCCTTGGGAGTGGCTTTGGTGGCCGGCAGGAACCGGGTGCCGAGGCCTGCTGCGGGAATGACAGCCTTGCTGATCCGAGGGTGCGACTGAGTCATGCCCGCCACCATATCCGGTGCCTTTGGGCGGAATCTGCGGCTCCGGTTCATGGGCGCTCATATGAGCGTATTAGCACGATACGGGAGCAACCATTGAGTCACATCGGGCGTCCGGGCGAGCCTGACAAGCGGAGTTTGCGGCGAGAGCTCCTCTCGGTGAGGAACAGGTTGACGGCGGATGACCTGCGGGAAACCTCGGCCGCACTGGCCGGGCGGGCGCTGGAACTGCCGGAGTTGGCGCGGGCCGGCACCGTCGCGGCGTACGTCTCCGTGGGGAGCGAACCGGGGACGCTCGCGCTCCTGGACACGCTGCGCGCCCGGGGCGTGCGCGTCCTGCTGCCGGCCCTGCTGCCCGACAACGACCTGGACTGGGGCGTGTACGAAGGCGAGGGCTCGCTCGCGCGTGTCCGGCACGGCGGCGGCAGGATGGAGCTCTTCGAGCCCTCCGGCGAGCGCCTCGGGCCGGACGCCGTGACCGCCGCCGACGCCGTGCTGCTGCCGGGGCTCGCGGTCGACACGCGCGGAATGCGGCTCGGGCGTGGCGGCGGCTCGTACGACCGTGTCCTGGCGCGGCTGGAGCGGGCGGGTGCCCGGCCTTCCCTGGTGGTGCTGTTGTACGACACGGAGGTGGTCGAGCAGGTCCCTCAGGAGGCGCACGACCGGCCGGTGCACGCGGTGGTGACTCCCTCGGGGGTGCGGCGGTTCGGGGAGCGGACCGGCTGACACGAGAACGGCCTTCCACGCGCGCGTGGAAGGCCGTTCTCGTTGTGCGGGCGTCAGCGGCTCACGGCTTGAGCACCAGCTTGTCGGTCGCGCTGTCCTCGACCGCCTTGTCCGAGTAGGACCACGGCAGCAGTTCGCCGTCGGCCCACTTGTCCGTCTGGTCGACGTAGTGGGCGCTGTAGGCGTGCCCGGACGCGCCGGAGAGGTTGATCCACTTCGACTTGTCGAGGTCGCCGAGGTTCACGACCATCCGCATGGACGGCACCCAGACGACGCTGTAGCCGCCGGCGGCGTTCCAGCCGGTCGCGTTCACCGTCGCCTCGCCGCCGCCGAGCTCCCACGGGCCGCGGTTGAGGGCGAACTGGACGAACTCGGGGCCCTCGGTGCCTAGGGTCTGGTTGTCCAGGAACAGGCGGTGCAGCCGGCCCCAGCTCCAGCTGTCGATGTCCTTGCCGAGCTTGGCGGTCAGCTCCCAGCGGGCGTCGATCATGGCCCGCCTGAGCAGCTGGTCGCGGTTGGCGGCAGGGGGACGGGTGCCCGCCTCGGGCGTCTTCCACCAGTCGCTGTCGGGCTGCTCCATCAGCTTGCGGACCACCTCGAACCAGCGGTCGCCGCCGTCCGGCTGCGCCTGGTCGGGGTCGCGCTGGCCGCACTCGCGGACCTTCTCGGCCTCGTCGGCGGGCCCGGTGGTGTTGACCGGATCGACGTACAGGCACTGGCCCTTGGGCCGCAGTTCCTTGGGCAGCTTGTTGCCGAAGGCGAGCTTGAGGAGGTTGCGCCAGATTGCGTTGAAGTAGGCCGCGGCGGCCGAGTCGGCGTCCTGGGTGTAGTCCCAGCCCTCGAGGAGCTTCTGCGCCTCGCGGACATCCTTGTTCTCGGGGTCGATCTTCAGCAGCGTGGGCACCAGCAGCCGGGCGATCTCGCTGCTGTTGTCCAGCTGCATCTGGCGCATGTCGTCCGTGGAGACCTTGCCGCCGTCCTTGATCTTCGACTGGATCAGGTCGCTTATCCGCTGGCTGCGCGTGCCGTAGCCCCAGTCCGTGGTGAGCGTGTAGGGGTACTTGTCCGGGTCGATCACGGCCTGGTTGGCGGTGACGATGTAGCCGCGCTTCGGGTTGTACTCGTACGGCAGCGCGTCCTGCTCGATGTAGCCGGTCCAGCGGTACTCGGGGTCCCAGCCGGGCGCGGGGATCGAACCGTCGTCGCCCTCCGCGCGCGTGGGGATCCTGCCCGGGAGGGTGTAGCCGATGTTGTCCTGGGTGTCCGCGTAGATCAGGTTCTGCGAGGGCACCTCGAACTGCGCGGCGGCCTTGCGGAAGCCGTTCCAGTCCTTCGCCTTGTCCATGGCGAAGACGGCGTCCATGGTGGTGCCCGGCTGCAGCGCGGTCCAGCGCAGGGCGACGCCGTAGCCGTCGCCTCTGTCGGGTGCGGCGGTGTCGACGCCGGCCTTCTTGCCGACCTTCACTAGCTCTTCGTCACGGTCAGACAGCAGGGGTCCGTTGTTGGTCTCGCGGACGACGATCTTCTTGGGCTCGCCGCCGGCGACCTTGATGGTCTCCTCGCGCGTCTGGAAGGGCTTGATCTTGCCGTCGTACTGGTAGCCGTTGCCGCTGATCTTCTCCAGGTAGAGGTCCGTGACGTCGACGCCGGAGTTGGTCATGCCCCAGGCGATGTCCTGGTTGTGACCGATTATCACGCCGGGCATGCCCGCGAAGGTGTAGCCGGTGACGTCGTACTGGCACGCGCTGGAGACGCTGCGGCAGTGCAGGCCCATCTGGTACCAGACGGACGGCAGCGAGGGCGACAGGTGCGGGTCGTTGGCCAGCAGCGGCTTGCCGGTGATGGTGTGCTTCCCGGAGACGACCCAGGAGTTGGAGCCGATGCCGTCGCCGTTCACGCCGACGGCCGGCGGGAGGTCGTCCAGGATCTTGGTGAGGCCGGTGAGCTGGCTCTGGAGGCCCTCCGTACCCGAACTGCCGGAGGCGGTGCCCTGGGTGCCTGTGGAGGCCCCCGTGCCGGTGGAGCCCCCCGTGCCGGTGGAGCCGCCGCTCGTGCCGGACGTGCCGCTCGTGCCGCCCGTGCCGCCCTGTTCGAACGTGCGGGTCAGCTCGTTGTACTGGCCCTCCTGGACGATCGCCTTGTTGCGGCCGGACGGGTACTCCGGGTACAGGTCGGCGATCTGCTTCGGGCCGAGGCGGCTGGTCAGCAGGGCGCGGTCGGTCTCGTCCTTCATGTTGCCGCGCAGGTCCCACGCCATCGCCTTCAGCCAGGAGACCGAGTCGACCGGGGTCCAGTTCTGCGGCTTGTAGTCGTTGGTGAAACCGAGCGCCGCGTACTCCAGGGAGATGTCCTTGCCGTCCTTGCCCTGGAGGTAGGAGTTGACCCCCTTGGAGTACGCCTGGAGGTACTTCTTCGTGGAGGCCGACAGCTTGGTGTCGTACTCCTTCTTGGCGACCCGGTCCCAGCCGAGCGTGCGCAGGAACTCGTCGTTGTCGACCTGGCTCTTGCCGAACATCTCCGACAGCCGCCCGGAGGCCATGTGGCGGCGTACGTCCATCTCGTAGAACCGGTCCTGTGCCTGGACGTAGCCCTGCGCCATGAACAGGTCCGCGTCGGAAGAGGCATAGATCTGCGGAATGCCGTAGTTGTCGCGTTTGACCTCGACGGGTCCCGAGAGGCCCTTGAGTGTGAGGGTGCCCTTGGTCTGCGGGAAGGAGGCCCGGACGGTACTGATTGACCAGTACCCCCCGAAGCCGACGCCCCCGATGAGGGCCAGCACCAGGACGAGCACGATCAGACGGGCTTTGCGCCCCTTTCTCCTGCCGGACTTGCCGGGCTGCTGACCCGTGGAGGCGGTGGTGTTGGGGGGCATCGCTGTCCTTGCTGTCCTAACGCGAGCGGCAGGTTCGGCTGTGCTTTTAACTGAGCGCTGGAGCAACGATAGGCGCAGGGCCTCGCACCCCTTGACGCGGAGTCGGGAACCGGCACGGACGAACGTTCGATCTCGCCCTCGGAAGCGTCAAGAAATCGTCAAGAGTTAGGTAAGGTAACGAAGTAGTTGGCGCGGTGCGCCACAGCTTCATGTGCGATGTACGTGAGCCCACGCGCGTGTGCGGGTGGGCCAGGGAAGGATTCGGCCGCTGACTGTTCACCACCTCAACCAGCTCTTGCTCGTCTGCTCGCTCGTCCTGCTCGTCGCCGTCGCAGCGGTACGGATCTCCTCGCGCAGCGGGCTCCCCAGCCTGCTCGTCTACCTGGGCATAGGCGTCGCCATGGGCCAGGACGGCATCGGCGACATCCACTTCGACAACGCCGAACTGACCCAGGTCATCGGATACGCGGCCCTGGTCGTGATCCTGGCCGAAGGTGGTCTGGGCACGAAGTGGAAGGAGATCAAGCCAGTCCTGCCATCGGCCTCCGTGCTGGCGCTGGCCGGCGTCGCGGTGAGCGTCGGGGTCACGGCGTCGGCCGCGCACTACCTGATCGGGCTGGAGTGGCGGCAGGCGCTCATCATCGGGGCGGTCGTCTCCTCGACCGACGCGGCGGCCGTGTTCTCCGTGCTGCGCAAGATCCCCCTCCCCGCGCGCGTGACGGGCACGCTGGAGGCGGAGTCCGGATTCAACGACGCCCCGGTGGTCATCCTCGTGGTCTCCCTGTCCACGGCGGGCCCGGTCGAGCAGTGGTACGTGCTGCTGGGCGTGATCCTGCTGGAGCTGGCCATCGGTGCGGCCATCGGTCTCGCGGTGGGCTGGCTGGGCTCCTTGGGGCTCAGGCACGTGGCGCTGCCCGCATCCGGCCTCTACCCGATCGCTGTCATGGCGATCGCCGTGGTGGCGTACGCGGCCGGTGCGCTGGCCCACGGCAGCGGCTTCCTCGCGGTGTACCTCGCCGCGATGGTGATGGGCAACGCGCGGCTGCCGCACTGGCCGGCCACGCGCGGGTTCGCCGACGGGCTCGGCTGGATGGCCCAGATCGGCATGTTCGTCCTGCTCGGCCTGCTGGTCACGCCGCACGAACTGGGCGACGACATCGTGCCCGCGCTCGCCATCGGGCTGGTGCTGACCATGGTGGCGCGTCCGCTGAGCGTGGTGGTCTCCCTGAGTCCCTTCCGGGTGCCGTGGCGGGAGCAGGCACTGATGTCCTGGGCGGGACTGCGCGGGGCCGTGCCCATCATCCTGGCGACCATCCCCATGGTGGAGGGCGTCGAGGCCAGCCGCCGGATCTTCAACATCGTCTTCATCCTGGTCGTCGTCTACACCCTGGTCCAGGGCCCGACGCTGCCGTGGCTGGGCCGCAAGCTGCACCTGGGCGACGGCTCGGAGGCCGCGGACCTCGGCATCGAGTCGGCCCCGCTGGAGCGGCTGCGCGGGCATCTGCTGTCCGTGGCGATCCCCGAGGGGTCGAGGATGCACGGCGTGGAGGTGGGCGAGCTGCGGCTGCCGCCCGGCGCCGCCGTGACGCTCGTCGTGCGCGCGAACGAATCGTTCGTTCCGCTTCCCACGACCGTGCTGCAACGCGAGGACGAGCTCCTCGTCGTGGCCACGGATCCGGTCCGGGACGCGACGGAGAAGCGGCTGCGGGCGGTGGGCCACGGCGGCAAGCTGGCCGGGTGGCTGGGGACGGACGGGGCGAGTCGTTAAGGACCGGTTCATGCCGTTTGGCATTTACCAGGCGGGCGGTCCCTTGGTGCTCGCTTTCACAGGCACGCAACCCCTTGATCCCTGTACGATGAAGGCGTACCCAGATCGAACCAACTCTGTCTGACGCAGAGCTGGCGCGACCGTATGGCGGTCGGGACGTCCCTCCTCACCGGGCCCCGGCATCTACCGCAGTTCAGCGCAAGAGGACAGCTCTCGGCGCCGCCCGCCCGCCGGGCCGCGCTACCAGGCGGCAGAAAGGCACGGGCCGTGGCATCCACGGTCACCTCGAAGAAGTCGAGGAACTCGACGGCTTCCGCCCGCCCGGGATACGGCCGGCTGCTGCGCACCCGCGGCGCCTGGACGTTCCTGCTCCCCGGTTTCGCGGCACGCCAGCCGTTCGCGATGCTGACGATCTCCATCGTGCTGCTGGTGCAGCACACCACCGGCTCCTACGGGGCGGCGGGCGCCGCCGCGGCCGTCACCGGTGTCTCCATGGCCCTGTTCGCGCCCTACAGCGGCCGCCTCGCCGATCGCTACGGGCAGCGCGCCGTGCTGATCCCCGGGGTACTGCTGCACGCGGTCTCCGGGCTGACGCTGACGGCGCTCGCGCTGCTGGACGCCCCGTTGTGGGCGGTGTTCGCGGCGGCCGTCCCGACCGGTGCCTCGGTGCCGCAGGTCGGCCCCATGGTGCGGGCCCGCTGGGGCGTGAAGCTCAAGGACTCGCCCCTGATGACCACCGCGGCGGCCTTCGAGTCGGTCACGGACGAACTGACCTTCGTCGTCGGACCGCTGCTGGCCACCGCCCTGTGCACGGCCATCGACCCGGCCGCCGGGCTGGTCACCGAGGCCTCGCTGACACTGATCGGCGGTCTGCTGTTCGCCGCGCAGAAGAGCACCCAGCCCTCGGTCGAAGGCGGCGGGCACGCGCGCGTGGAGCACGTTTCCGCGCTGCGCGTCCCCGGCGTGCGCGTGCTGATCGTGACCTTCCTGGGCATCGGTGCCGTCTTCGGCGGCATGCAGGTCTCGCTGGCCGCGTTCACCGAGTCGATCGGCGAACCCGGCCTGAACGGCGTCCTCTACGGCGTCTTCGCCGCGGGCAACATGCTCTCCGGCGTCGTCTGCGGCGCGATCGCCTGGAAGGCCGCCCCGCAGCGGCGCCTGGTCATCGGCTACACGGCGCTCGCCCTCACCGCGTCGGGCTTGTGGGCCGCCCATTCCGTACCGGTCCTGGCCGGTCTCGGCCTGCTGGTCGGCATGTGCATCGCGCCCGCCCTGATCACCGGCTACACCCTGGTCGACGGCCTGGTCCCGGCCGGTGCCCGCACCGAGGCCTTCACCTGGCTGACCGGCGCGGTGGCACTCGGCCAGGCGGCGGCCGTCAGCGTCGCCGGGCAACTGGAGGACCGCCTCTGGGGCGGTGCCGGTTTCCTGGTGCCCATGGGCGGCACCGTGCTCGCCCTGGCGACCCTCCTGGCCCTGCGTTCCCGGCTGGCGGGGCGTGCCCACGGGCGGACGGTCGCACGTGGCGTGGGTCACCGCGTGCCGGTGGCAGTGGACTGAGCGGCCGGAATACGTCACTATGGACCGTCGTTAGCACTCATCGAGTGAGAGTGCCAGGAGGAAGACAGTGCCGACCTATCAGTACCAGTGCACCGAGTGCGGCGAGGGCCTCGAGGCGGTGCAGAAGTTCACCGATGACGCCCTCACCGAGTGCCCGAACTGCGAGGGCCGCCTGAAGAAGGTGTTCTCGGCGGTCGGCATTGTCTTCAAGGGCTCCGGCTTCTACCGGAACGACAGCCGCGGCTCCTCGTCGAGCAGCTCCCCGGCGAAGTCGTCGAGTTCCTCCTCGTCCTCCGACTCCGGTTCGGGCTCCGGCTCGAGTTCCGGTTCGAGCTCTTCCTCGAGTTCGTCGTCGAGCTCTTCGTCGGGCACGGGCAGCTCCACCAGCAGCAGCACCACCGCCGCGTAAGGCCTGATTCTTACGGGACCCTGTCGCCTTCGGGCGACGGGGTCCTCGGCGTTTCCGCGGGCGGTTAGGGTGCGGACATGGCGAACAAGGCGAACGTGGCGCACTCGGCGGACAGGGAGGGCGCCGGGATCGGCGTCATCGGCGGCTCCGGGTTCTACTCCTTCCTCGACGACGTGACCGAGGTCCAGGTCGACACCCCGTACGGGCCGCCCAGCGACTCCCTCTTCCTCGGTGACATCGCCAGCCGGCGGGTCGCCTTCCTGCCGAGGCACGGGCGGGGCCACCACCTGCCGCCGCACCGGATCAACTACCGGGCCAATCTGTGGGCCCTCCGGTCGGTCGGCGTGCGCCAGGTGCTCGCCCCGTGCGCCGTGGGCGGCCTGCGTCCCGAGTACGGGCCGGGCACGCTGCTGGTGCCGGACCAACTGGTCGACCGCACGAAGTCCCGCGCGAACACGTATTTCGACGGAGAGCCGCTGCCCGACGGGTCGGTGCCGAACGTGGTGCACGTGTCGCTGGCCGACCCCTACTGCTCCGCCGGGCGGGCCGTCGCGCTGAAGGCGGCACGCGGCCGGGACTGGGAGCCGGTGGACGGCGGCACGCTGGTCGTGATCGAGGGGCCGCGCTTCTCGACCCGTGCCGAATCGTTGTGGCACCAGGCGCAGGGCTGGTCGGTGGTAGGGATGACCGGGCATCCCGAGGCGGCCCTCGCCCGTGAGCTGGAGCTCTGCTACACGTCCCTGACCCTGGTCACCGACCTCGACGCTGGCGCCGAGAGCGGGGAGGGCGTCTCGCACGACGAGGTGCTGCGGGTGTTCGCGGCGAACGTGGGCCGGTTGCGGGGGGTGCTGTTCGACGCGGTGGCCGGGTTGCCGAGTGAGGACGAGCGGGACTGTCTGTGTGCCGGTGCGTTGGGTGGGATGGATCCGGGGTTCGTGTTGCCGTAGCCGAGGGGCTTTTTTTGGGGGGGGCGGGGGCGGAACTTGCCGTTCGGGTGGGGGAGTTGTCCACAGGCCGGGGTAGGTCCACAGGCCTGAGCGGGCGGCGGCGGGAAGCCTCATCGTGGGGAGCGCAAGCCGGTCCTCGTCGCAGGTGGTGGTTCCCGTGTCCCTCGCTCCGCTCACGTCTTCCCTCTTCGGCGGCTCACCCGCCGCCGCGCCCCCGCCCGGCCCCGAGGTGCCCGCGACGCGTGAGGTGCCGCGCTTCGATCCCGTGCGGGTGCGCGGGGGCCGCTACCGGTCGGGCAGGCTCGGGCGGCACCGGCGGCGGGCCCTGGCCGTCGGGCTCGCGGTCACCGCGACCGCGCTGGTGGCGGCGGGACCGCGGGACGGCGACGGAGCCCGCGGCCGGCCCCGGGCGCAGTCTCCCGCGCACACGGCCTCGGTGTCCGGGGAGCGGTCCGCGCGGACGCGCGGTTCCGCGGGGGCGGTTGCGGCGGGGGCGGTGACGGCCCCGATCCGGATCGCCGACGCGGCAACCGTACGGCTGCTGCGGCCCGGCGACCGGGTCGATGTCATCGCCGCCGGGGAGACGGTGTCGGGCGGCGATGCCCGGGTGGTCGCACGCGGGGCCAGGGTGTCGAAGGTGCCGGAGCCCCTGGAGGGCGCGAGCGACGGCGGGGCGCTGGTCGTGCTCTCGGTGCCGCGTGCCACGGCCGCCCGGCTCGCCGGGGCGAGCGCGACGGCGCGGTTGGCCGTGACGCTGTGGTGATGCTGTGCATGATCTCGTCAAGGCCCTCGTTCGAGGGACCCAGGTACTCGGTTCGGCCCAAGCGTGACGTAGGTTGCGGAGCGTTTTGTTCCATAAGCTGCTCGTGCGAGGAAAGGCCCCGAGGTGAGCGAGAAGAAGGAACCGAGCCTCTGGGAGGGCTTCAAGGCCTTCCTGATGCGCGGGAACGTCGTCGATCTGGCTGTGGCGGTGGTGATCGGCGCCGCGTTCACGAACATCGTCAACGCCATGGTGAAGGGGATCGTCAACCCGGTCGTCGGGGCCATCGGGACCAAGAACCTCGACCACTACAGCTCCTGCCTGAGTACGACGTGCCAGGGCGAGCAGGGCATCCAGATCCTGTGGGGTTCCGTTCTCGGCGCCGCCATGAGCTTCGTGATCACCGCGGCGGTCGTCTACTTCCTGATGGTCCTGCCCATGGCGAAGTACCTGGCCCGGCAGGAGGCCCGCCGCAAGGCGAAGGAGGGCGCGCAGGAGGTCATCGAGGTGACCGAGCTGGAGGTGCTGAAGGAGATCCGGGACGCGCTGGTCGCACAGCGTGGTGCGGGGCACGACCAGCAGGAGCGGTAGCGCCACCGGCGGCCGGGTCGGCACGGAGGGGGTGGGGCCGCCTGGCTGGGATGTGGCGGGGCCGCCTTGCCCGGAAGTGGCAGGTCCACCTGGCTCAGAAGTGGCAGGGCCGCCCGGCTCAGATGTGGTGGGGCGGCTTCTCGTCGAGGAAGCGCTTGAGGTCGGCCGCGCCGCCGCCGGAATCGGTGCGCTCGCCCCAGCCGCGGTCGGTGTCGTCGGAGGACTGCTGGTCGAGCGGGTCGTCGAAGACCAGCGCGGGCTTCGGCGCGCGCGGCTCGGGTTCGGGGGCGCTACTCATGCGTCCAGGGTACGGTCGCGGAGAAAATCCCCGCGCCTTCTGTTGTGCTGGGAATCATGACGTCCAGCCCCACTCCCCCGCCCGTCCCCTCCGGCCCGCCCGGCGACCGGGGACCGCTGCGCAGGCTCAGGGCCCGCGGACGCGACGAGGCGCACCGGACGGCCTCGCCGCTGGAGCTCTTCTTCGACCTGTGCTTCGTCGTGGCCGTCGCCCAGGCGGGCATCCAGCTGGTGCACTCCGTCGCCGAGGGCCACGCCGGCGAGGGGATCCTCGACTACGCGATGGTCTTCTTCGCCGTGTGGTGGGCCTGGATGAACTTCTCGTGGTTCGCCTCGGCGTACGACAACGACGACGTGCTGTACCGGGTCGTCACGCTGGTGCAGATCGCGGGTGTGCTGGTCCTCGCGGCGGGGGTCTCCCAGGCGTTCGAGGAGCACGACTACCTCGTGGTCTGGCTGGGCTACGTGATCATGCGGCTGGCCCTGGCGACGCAGTGGCTGCGGGCCGCCCGCGCCGCCGAGGGCCCGGAGCGGACGACGGCCCTGCGCTACGCGGGCGGTGTGCTGCTGTGCCAGGTCGGCTGGCTGGGTCTGCTGCTGCTTCCCGAGGACGCCCGGCCCTGGTGGTTCCTGGTGATGGCGCTGCTGGAGATGTGCGTGCCGCTCTTCGCGGAGCGGCGCCGTCCCACGTCCTGGCATCCCCGCCATATCGCGGAGCGCTACGGGCTGTTCACCATCATCGTGCTCGGCGAGACGATCGCCGCGGCCACGATCGCCGTGAAGTCCGGTATCGACGAGAACGACGCGCTGGGCGAGCTCCTCCCCATCGCGTCGGGCGGGCTGCTGATCATCTTCGCCGCGTGGTGGATCTACTTCGTGGTGCCCATCCACGGCCATCTGCGGTCCAACCGGCAGGCGTTCCTGTGGGGCTACGGCCACTACCTGGTCTTCGCCTCGGCGGCCGCGATCGGGGCCGGACTGGAAGTGGCGGTGGAGCAGACGGTCGGCAAGGCGCACATCTCCACGCTGGCGGCGGCGGCCGCCGTGACCCTGCCGACGGCCCTGTATCTGCTGACCGTGTGGGCCCTGCACTCGCGTCACTTCAAGGCGGGCATCACCCAGCAGCTGGTGCTGCCGACGACGGCACTGCTGGTGATCTGCTGCACGTTCCTGGGTGACTGGGCGGTGCTCGCGGCGGGCGTGGTCTGCGCGCTGTCGGTGGTGGCGGGAGAGACTCTGGCCGCGCGCCCGGCGAGGGCCCAGGTGTGGTCGGGCCTGGCCGGCTGACGGCGTCGACCGGCCCGGTACACCCGCGAGGGCCGACGACTGGACAACACTGGGCGCCATGACAGTTGACGCTCTGGTGGACGCTCTGACGGATGTCTCCGGCCTGCGCGTGGGGCACGCGACCCGCGCCGGGGACGGTTGGCTCACCGGCACCACGGTCGTGCTCGCCCCGGAGGGCGGTGCCGTGGCCGCCGTGGATGTGCGGGGCGGTGGCCCCGGTACCAAGGAGACGGACGCGCTCGACCCGCGCAACGTGGTGCGAAAGGTCGAGGCGATCGTGCTGACCGGCGGCAGCGCCTACGGGCTGGACGCGGCCTCGGGGGTGATGGCCTGGCTGGAGGAACGGGGGCGCGGGATCCGGGTCGGGGCGGACCCGGCGCATGTCGTGCCGGTGGTGCCGGCCGCTTGTGTCTTCGATCTGGGGCGGGGCGGCGACTTCCGGGCCCGGCCCGACGCGGCCACCGGCCGGGCCGCGGTCGAGGCGGCAGCGGCGAGCGAGCTGGGCGCGCGGGTGGCCCAGGGGTGCGTGGGCGCCGGCACGGGAGCGGTGACCGGGGTGGTGAAGGGCGGCATCGGCAGCGCGAGCACGGTGCTCGGCTCGGGTGTCACGGTGGCCGCGCTGGTGGTGGCCAACGCGGCGGGTTCGACGGTGGATCCGGAGACGGGGGTGCTGTACGGGGAGTTGTTCCAGGGGCGGGTGGAGTATCCGGAGGCGGAGGTCCACGATGCCGCGCGGCGGCGCCTCGCCGAGACGGCCGCGAGGAGCGCGCCTCCGCCGCTCAACACCACGCTCGCGGTGGTCGCCACGGACGCGGATCTGTCGAAGGCACAGGCGCAGAAGCTGGCCGGCACGGCTCACGACGGCATCGCCCGCGCGGTACGGCCGGTGCACCTCCTCAACGACGGGGACACGGTGTTCACGCTGGCGACGGGAGAGCGCGCCCTGGACGCCGCGAACCCGCTCGCCCTCAACGAGGTCCTCGCGGCGGGCGCCGATGTGGTGACCCGCGCGATCGTACGGGCGGTGCGCGCCGCCGAGTCGGTCGACGGTCCGGGCGGGGCGTGGCCGTCGTACGGGGAGTTGTACGCGGGCCGCTGAACGGCCGGGCTCCGCACAGCGGTTCCACAGCACCGCCGGACATTGTCCCGGCCATGTAACGGTGATGTCGTTCCTGGCGGTCGGACGGAACCCGAACGGCCGCCGGGTCCCTCTTCCTTCACGTACTGGAGCGGATCACTCATATCACACGAACTGGGAGCAGCCCGTGACAACGCCGGACATTTCTGCGCGGCGCACACTGGGGGCCTGTGCCGCCCTGATGGTCGGCGCCCTGACGCTCACCGCCTGTGGTGGCAGCGCCAACGCCAAGGACGACGACAAGGGCGGCAAGGGCACGGGCAATACGTCCGTCGCGAAGATCGCCATCTCGGCGAAGGACGGTTCGACCGGCGCGTCCATCAACTCGACCGGTGTGAAGGTCAGCGACGGGAAGCTGACCGACGTGAAGATGACGGTGGCGGGCGGCGGTCAGGCCGTGCCGGGCTCGCTCTCCTCCGACGGCAAGGCGTGGAAGCCGAAGGAGCAGTTGGAGCGCGGGACGAAGTACCAGATATCGGCGACCGCGAAGGACACCGACGGCCGGACGGCCGCGGCCAACTCGATCTTCACGACGGTGTCGACGTCGAACAGCTTCATCGGGACGTACACGCCGGACAACGGCACCACGGTCGGCGCGGGCATGCCGGTGTCGTTCACCTTCGACAAGGCCATCACCGAGCGGAAGGCCGTGCAGTCGCACATCACGGTCACCTCCAGCAGTGGGCAGAAGGTGGTCGGGCACTGGTTCAACGGGCAGCGGCTCGACTTCCGGCCCGAGGAGTACTGGAAGGCCGGCTCCAAGGTGACGATGAAGATCGACCTGGACGGGGTCGAGGGCGCGGACGGCGTCTACGGCGTGCAGAAGAAGACGGTCACTTTCACCGTCGGGCGCTCGCAGGTCTCCACGGTCGACGTCAACACGCAGACCATGACGGTCGTCCGGGACGGCAAGACCATCAAGACGATCCCGATCTCGGCGGGCAGCCCGGAGCACACCACCTACAACGGGCAGATGGTGATCTCCGAGAAGTTCGTGCAGACCCGGATGAACAGCCGGACGGTCGGTCTCGGCGGTGAGTACGACATCCCGGACGTGCCGCATGCGATGCGTCTGACGACGTCCGGCACCTTCATCCACGGCAACTACTGGTACAACAAGGGCAATCCGCCCTTCGGTCGTCAGGGCACCAGCCACGGCTGCGTCGGCCTCGCGGACGTCCAGGGCGCCGGGGGCAGCACGCCCTCCAAGTGGTTCTACGACAACTCGCTCATCGGCGACGTGGTGATCGTCAAGAACTCCCCCGACAAGACGGTGGCCCCGGACAACGGGCT
This sequence comes from Streptomyces violaceus, assembly GCF_036014075.1. NCBI lineage: Bacteria > Bacillati > Actinomycetota > Actinomycetes > Kitasatosporales > Streptomycetaceae > Streptomyces > Streptomyces violaceus. Next base: position 5,200,854 of record NZ_CP107911.1, on the reverse strand, counting down.
CAACGGCTGGAACATGGCGTGGAGCCAGTGGGTCGCCGGCAGCGAGTCGTGAGCGGCTGAAGTTCACCCCCAACTGGGGTTTTTGACGGATCGACCGGGCCGCGCGGGAACTTTTCGCGCGGCCCGCGCGTTTTCCTGGACGTACGTTTTCTCGGTTCCCGGACATGATGTCCGACCGAGGGGCTACGGTATGCACCCACAAGGTGACATGCAGCAACGCCGGGAGAAACCTTGAGCGTTCCGTACGAGACGGCAGCGTACGAACCCCACGACTCGCCCGAGTCTCCGGAGGAGCACCTCGCGCGACTCCTCGGCCGCGCCCTGAACTCCTTCGAGCTACCGGACGAGACGATAAGGCGGCTGGACTGCGCGCTGGCGCACGACGGTTCGCTGCACTCCGCGCACCACAGCGCGGGCCTGCACCGGGAGACGTACCGGCACACGTGGCTGCTCGCCGACGGTTCGGCGCTCACCCTCTGGGAGCTCGTCCACAACACCGCTCCGGGCAGCGAACCGCAGCACGAGGTCTATGTGGACGAGGAGGAGCTGCGGGCCGCGACCGCGCGTCTGCCGCTGCCGCCGGACACGCCCGACTTCGAACTGCCGGTGACGGTGCAGCCGTCTCCGGTCCCCGTGCCCCGGCACGCCTATGCCGGCGACGACTCGGCGGACCACGCGCGCCGTTTACTGCGCCGGGCGGAGAACACGGACCGGCCGGGCGCGGACACGGCGGCCCTGCTGGCCACGGCGTCCGGCCACCAGATCACCCAGGCCTTCGGCCGCCCCTGCCGCGCCGGCCGGGCGGGGCTGGGCTTCTCGCTCTACGAGCACGCGTTCCTGCTGCGTGACGGCGAGGAGCTCTCCCTCTGGGAGGTCGAGCACACGGCGACGCCGGACGGGCGGCACATGTGTGAGGTGTACGTCAGCGAGGACGCGGCGCGCGAGGCGATGGAGCGGCGGGCGGCGCAGGTTTCCTAGGCTTCTCCGCCGCCGAGTCGGCGCACCAGCTCGGTGAAGGCGTCTCTCTCCTCCGTGGTCAGCTCCACGGACTCCGACCGGGGGCCTGTCTGCCGCTGTTGCGGGAGAGCGGGGAGGGAGTGGCCTTCGGGCCACCGGGAGACGTGCTCAGGCATGCGCTCCAGTAGACACCACGGCCCGGGACTTCGGTCCCGGGCCGTGATTTTCGTGATCTATCTCGCAGGTGGCATGAACGGTTCACACACCCCGAAACCGGACCGCGGCGGGTGTCACGCCGCCACCGGCTGCTTGGTCTCCGCCGCCTGGGCCGCGGTGCCCTCCCCGGGTGCCGTGGTGGCTCCCGGGGCCTGCTTGCGCATGCCCTTCAGGACGACCACCAGGGCCGTCGTGACACAGACGCCCGCGGCGATGGCGACGAGGTAGAGCAGCGGGTTGCCGATCAGCGGGACCACGAAGATGCCGCCGTGCGGGGCGCGCAGGGTGGCGCCGAAGGCCATCGACAGGGCGCCGGTGATCGCGCCGCCCGCCATGGAGGCCGGGATGACGCGCAGCGGGTCGGCCGCGGCGAACGGGATCGCGCCCTCGGAGATGAAGGAGGCGCCGAGCACCCAGGCGGCCTTGCCGTTCTCGCGCTCGGTCTGGTTGAAGAGCTTGCCTCGCACGGTCGTCGCCAGGGCCATGGCCAGCGGCGGGACCATGCCGGCCGCCATCACCGCGGCCATGATCTTCATCGCCGAGTCGCTGGGGCTGGCCACCGCGATGCCGGCCGTGGCGAAGGTGTAGGCGACCTTGTTGACGGGGCCGCCGAGGTCGAAGCACATCATCAGGCCGAGGAGGGCGCCGAGCAGGATGGCGTTGCTGCCGGACAGGCCGTTCAGCCAGTCGGTCATGCCCTTCTGCGCCTCGGCGATGGGCTTGCCGATGACGACGAACATCAGGAACCCGACGATCGCCGAGGAGATCAGCGGGATCACCACCACCGGCATGATGCCGCGCAGCGCCGCCGGGATGTTCACCTTCTGGATCGCGATCACCACGCCACCGGCGATCAGACCGGCCGCCAGGCCGCCGAGGAAGCCGGCGTTGATGTTGAACGCGATCATGCCGCCGACGAACCCGGGGACGATGCCGGGCCGGTCGGCCATGCCGTAGGCGATGTAGCCGGCCAGGACCGGGACGAGGAAGCCGAAGGCGACACCGCCGATCTGGAAGAACAGGGCCGCCCAGCTGTCGGCCTGCATCCACATGAAGTGGTCCATCACCGACGGTGCCTTGTCGACCTTGTAGCCGCCGATCGCGAACCCGAGGGCGATCAGCAGACCGCCCGCGGCGACGAACGGGACCATGTAACTGACGCCGGACATCAGCCACTTGCGCAGCTTGGTGCCGTAGCCCTCGCCGGAGTCGCCGGTGCGCTCGACGGGCGTGGTGCCCGGGGAGCCGGAGGTGACCTCGCCGCGCGCGGCCTTCTCGCGGACCTCGGCGATGAGTTCGGCGGGACGGTTGATGCCCGCCTTCACGCCGACGTCGACGGTCGGCTTGCCTGCGAACCGGTCCTTCTCCCGTACGGACACGTCGTGGGCGAAGATCACGCCGTCCGCCGCCGCGATGACCTCCGGGTCGAGCCGGGTGAAACCGGCCGAGCCCTGCGTCTCGACGGTGACCTCGACGCCCGCCTCACGGCCGGCGTTCTCCAGCGACTCGGCCGCCATGTAGGTGTGGGCGATGCCGGTGGGGCAGGAGGTGACGGCGACGATGCGGAACGGGCGTTCCGCGTCGGGCTCTTCGGCCCCGGCCCCGTCGTCCTCGGACTCTTCGGTGACCGTGGCGGCGGCGGGAGAGGCCGCTCCCGCCGACGCCACGGTGTCTTCGGAACCCGCGGATGCGGGTGCGTCCGGCTCTTCGCCGCGGATCAGGGCCGCCGCGGCCGGCGCGTCGCCCACCGAGCGCAGCGCGTCGGTGAACTCGGTGTTCATCAGCTGCCGGGCCAGCGACGACAGGATCGTCAGATGCGCGTCGTCGGCGCCGGCCGGCGCGGCGATCAGGAAGATCAGGTCGGCGGGGCCGTCCGTCGCACCGAAGTCGATGCCGTCGGAGCTGCGCCCGAAGGCGAGCGTCGGCTCGGTGACGTGCTCGCTGCGGCAGTGCGGGATGCCGATGCCGCCGTCGAGGCCGGTCGGCATCTGGGCCTCGCGGGCGGCCACGTCGGCGAGGAAGCCGTCCAGGTCGGTCACCCGGCCCAGGGCCACCATGCGCTCGGCGAGGGCGCGCGCCGCCGCTTCCTTGGTGTCGGCGGACAGGTCGAGATCGACCAGGTCCGCGGTGATCATGTCGCTCATCGCGGGCTCCTTAGCTCGCGTATCGCCCGGTGCGTGGGGTGGGCGGGGGAAGGGACGGGGGTGCTGCGGTGGGGGGTGACGAGGGTGGTGGCGGGGAGTAACGGAGAGACCCGCCGCTCGAGGTCCGGTTCGTGCGTCTCGAGGTACGTCATGACACCGGCTCCTTCAGCACACGGTCCGCCGGGACCTCCGCCGTGACCGTCACCGCCGCGGGGTCCAGGTCACCCGGCGTCGGCATGACGCTGCCGGGCAGCTGGACGGCCGCCGCGCCATGGGCGACCGCGGAGGCGAGGGCGTCGGGGCCGCTGCCGCCGGCGATCAGGAAGCCGGCGAGAGAGGAGTCACCGGCGCCCACGTTGCTGCGGACGGCGTCCACGCGGGCGCTGCCGAACCAGGCGCCCTCGTCGGACACCAGCAGCTGCCCGTCGGCACCGAGGCTCGCGAGGACGGCCCGGGCACCCATCGCGCGCAGTTCCTCGGCCGCCTTCACGGCGTCACCGACGGTGGCGAGGGGGCGGCCGACGGCTCCGGCGAGTTCCTCGGCGTTCGGCTTGACCACGTCGGGCCGTTCGCGGAGCGCCTCCAACAGCGCGGGCCCGGAGGTGTCCAGGGCGATCCGGGCACCGGCGGCATGCGTGCGGGCGACCAGCTCGGCGTACCAGGAGGGGGCGAGGCCTCGCGGGAGGCTGCCGCAGCAGGCGATCCAGGCGGCGTCGCCTGACTGCTGCCGTACGGTCTCCAGGAGCAGTTCCCGCTCGGCCTCGGACAGTTCCGGACCCGGTGCGTTGATCTTCGTCAGGACGCCGTCGGCCTCGGCGAGGGCGATGTTGGAGCGGGTGGCCCCGGCGACCGGGACCGGAGCGACCTCGATGCCCTGCGCGTCGAGCAGGTCGGCGACGAGCGCGCCCGGGGCGCCGCCCAGGGGCAGGACCGCCACGGTGCGCTGTCCGGCCGCGGCGACCGCGCGCGAGACGTTCACGCCCTTGCCGCCCGGGTCCATCCGCTCGCCGGTGGCGCGGATGACCTCGCCGCGGTCGAGGGACGGCACCTCGTAGGTGCGGTCCAGTGACGGGTTGGGGGTGACGGTGAGGATCATGCGCGCACTACTTCCGTGCCGCCGCGCTCGATGGCGACGGCGTCTTCGGGGCTCAGCCCGCTGTCGGTGATCAGCAGGTCCACATCGCTCAGGTCGCCGAAGCGGGCGAAGTGCTCCTGGCCGTGCTTGGAGGAGTCGGCGATCAGGACCACCCGGCGGGCGGCGGCCACGGCCGCGCGTTTCACGGCGGCCTCGGCGAGGTCGGGGGTGGTCAGACCGTGTTCGGCGGAGAAGCCATTGGCGGCCACGAACAGCACGTCGGCGCGGATCTCGCCGTAGGCCCTGAGCGCCCAGGCGTCCACGGCGGCGCGCGTACGGTGCCGCACGCGCCCTCCGATGAGGTGGAGCTGGATGCCGGGGTGGTCGGCCAGGCGGGCCGCGATGGGCAGGCTGTGCGTGACGACGGTGAGGGAGGCCTCCAGCGGGAGGGCGGCGGCCATCTTGGCCACCGTCGTACCGGCGTCGAGGATCATCGTGCCCTCGCTCGGCAGTTCCGCGAGGGCCGCCTTGGCGATGCGGTCCTTCTCGTCGGCCGCCGCGGTCTCGCGCTCGGCGAGGTCCGGCTCGAAGTCGAGACGCCCGATCGGGATGGCTCCGCCGTGCACCCGGCGGACCATGCCGGCCCGGTCGAGGGCCTTCAGATCCCGGCGGATCGTCTCCGCCGTCACCTGGAACTGCTCGGCCAGCGACACGACATCCACTCGGCCGCCGTCACGGGCGAGCCGGAGGATCTCCTGCTGCCGCTCCGGTGCGTACATGTCTGTTTCGCCTCCGCCTCGTGCCCGAACGTGTGGTTTCAGCGGGAGGCTACGCCGAGATTTCTGCGAAGTAAACAGGTTCGGGCTTAATCGGGCATGATCGGAAACAGAAAACGGGCCCGGCTCCCCTTGAAGGTGCCGGGCCCGTACTGCGCTGTCAGACCAGCGCCGGTTCCTTCCCTCCCGCCGGGAGCGACTCACCCTCCACGTGCTGCGCCGGCCGCTTCGGCAGGGCGAACATCAGCAGGAAGATGACGGCCATCACCGCGGCCACCCAACCGAGCGCGTTCTCGAAGGCGTTGGCGAAGGCCGGCCCCACCTCGTCGCGGCTCAGGTGGTCGCTGATCGAGCCGAAGAAGACGACCGACACCAGCCCGAGCCCGAGCGCGTTGCCCATCTGCTGCACGGTGTTGATCAGGCCGGAGGCCGATCCGGAGTGCTCGCGCGGCACCTCGGAGAGGATCGCGTCGGTCAGCGGCGCGACGATCAGGCCCATGCCGACGCCCATCACGACCAGCGGGAGGGCCATCTGCCAGGGGGTGATGGCGAGGCCGTAGTGCCCGGACTCCCAGACGTAGAGCAGCACCCCGGCCGCCATCACCAGCGCGCCCGCCTGGAGCACCTTGCGCCCGAAGCGCGGGACCAGCTTCTGCACCGACATCCCGGCGGCCACCGACACCGCGATCGAGAACGGCACCCCGGTCAGCCCGGCCTTGAGCGGGCTCCAGCCCAGCCCGAACTGCATGTACAGCGTCCAGACCAGGAAGAAGATGCCGAGCGCGACTCCGAAGACCGTCTGCACGGCGATCCCGGCCGCGAAGCTCTTGACCCGGAACAGCGACAGCTCGACCAGCGGGGAGCCGTCCCGTGCGCTCTTGCGCCTCTCGTACGCCACCAGCGCCGCGAGGACGATCAGCGCGCCGGCCATCGAGACGTACCCCCACAGCGGCCAGCCCAGCTCGCGGCCGCGGATGAGCGGGTAGAGCAGCATCAGCAGGCCCAGCGTCACGAGCGCGACACCCATCAGGTCCAGCTTCAGGGCCCGCGGCGCCTTGGACTCGGTGATGAACCGGCTGCCGAGGATCAGGCCCGCGACACCCACGGGCAGGTTGATCAGGAAGATCGAGCGCCACTCCCACCCGAACAGGTTCCACTCGGTCAGCAGCGCGCCCAGCAGTGGACCGGACACGGCCCCGAGACCGACGACCGCGCCGAACAGCCCGAACACCTTGCCCCGCTCGTGCGCCGGGAAGGTCGCGTGCACGATCGACAGCACCTGCGGCACCATCAGTGCCGCCATCGCGCCCTGCAGGAACCGCGAGGCCACCAGCATCTCCGGGTTCACCGCGAGGCCGCACAGCGCGGAGGCGACGGTGAAGCCGCCGATGCCGACGAGGAAGATCCGCTTGCGGCCGTGGATGTCGCCGAGCCGTCCGCCGGTGATCAGCCCGGCGGCGAACGCGAGGGCGTAGCCGGCGGTGATCCACTGGATCTCGCGAAGGACGCGCCCGCCTCCCGCTGGATCGACGGGATGGCGATGTTGACGATCGTGACGTCGACGAGGTCCATGAAAGCCGCGGTCATCACGATCGCGAGGGCGAACCAACGGCGGCGGTCGGTCCCGCCGCCCGTGGTGCCGTGGGTGGTGTCGGTGGAGGTCATGCTTCGAAGCTAGGGGGTCATTAGGTCAGATGGTGTCCTAGTGGTACGGCATCCTCGTCGGTATGACGACGGACACACCGGCCCGGCTGCTCACGCTCCTCTCCCTCCTCCAGACGCCCCGCGAATGGCCCGGCGGCGAGCTCGCCGACCGGCTCCGGGTCTCCCGCCGCACGGTCCGGCGGGACATCGACCGGCTGCGCGAACTGGGCTATCCCGTGCAGGCGACCAAGGGTGCCGACGGCGGGTACCGGCTGGTCGCCGGCAAGGCCATGCCGCCGCTCGTGCTCGACGACGAGGAGGCGGTGGCCATCGCGGTCGGGCTGCGCGCCGGGGCGGGGCACGCGGTGGAGGGCCTGGACGAGGCGTCGGTGCGGGCGCTGGCCAAGCTGGAGCAGGTGCTGCCGGGCCGCCTGCGCCACCGCGTGACCACGCTCCAGGCCGCGACCGTGCCACTGACCAGCGGGGACGGTCCGAGCATCGCACCCGAGACACTGACCGTGATGGCCTCGACGGTGGCCGGGCACGAGCGGCTGCGGTTCGCCTACCGGGCGGCGGACGGCACGGAGTCGAGGCGCCTGACGGAGCCGTACCGACTGGTGTCAACGGGCCGCCGCTGGTACCTGGTGGCGTACGACATCGACCGCGACGACTGGCGCACGTTCCGCGTCGACCGGGTGAGTGAACCGTTCGCGACAGGGGCGCGGTTCGTGCCGCGCGAGCTGCCGACGGGGAGCGCGGCGGAGTACCTGCGGCAGTCGATGCAACGGCAGCAGCAGACCTACGACTTCGAGGTCACGTTCGCCGCACCCGCCGGCTTCGTCGCCGCCCGGTTGCCGAAGTGGCTGGGGACACCCGAGCCGCTGGACGACGGCAGCTGCCGGCTGCGGGGGACGGTGGGAGACGCGGTGCAGTGGGTGGCGTTCCGGCTGGCGCTGCTGGAGTGCGACTTCGTGGTGCATGCGCCGGAGGAACTCGTCACGGCCGTGAGGGAGTTGGGGGCGCGGTTGAGCAGGGCGGCCGAGGGGGGACGGAGCATGACCTGAAGCGCCTGTTGCCGGAGGGCGGCTGCACCGCCGCATGGCCGGTTGGAGCAAGCCCGGCTGCGTGGTGTCCGTTCATCATCAAGGCTGTCCCTCATGGAGAAGACTCCCAGGGTGATCGTGGAGCCGCCGGACAGCAGAGGCCTCCGCGCGGTCAGCGTGGGTGGCACAACGGTGGGCAGCGCCTGGTCCCCGAGCGGGCTGCGCAAAGTCCTCCGGCAACTCGGCTGCCCGGAGGACATCGATCTGGAAGACCGGAGAGTCATAGTCTGGCGCGAGGCTGGCAGCGAGATATGGCCCGATCGCACGTGGCGAAGACGCACGGCCACAGCGCTCATGATGGCGGGACTGATCCTGTCCATGGCCCTGCTCACCGTCGTCGGAAGACCGGACGCCATGGGGGCACTGACCTTCGCGCAGCGCATGACGGGGTTCCTCTTCATCCTGTCCGGCGCGGTGCAGGGCCTCGCGGCGCTGGCGGCCCTCGACTACGAGGGAAAACGGCAGTTCAGGTATTCCGGGGCCGTGGTACTGGTCGGGGTGCTGATCGCCTTGATCACGGAGAGCATTTTCCTGTTCACCTGGCTCCAGGAAAGAGAACCGACATTCTACCTGCCCGTGTACCTGCTGCTCTTCAGCTGGTCGCTGTGGGCCCTCTGGCGACTGTTCCATGAGCAGGTATGGAGAGCCATCCCTCACCCCAAAAAATTTGCGACCGGGGTGGCCCTGTCCGGCCTCCTGGCCGCCACGAACTTCGCGTACTCCGCCGTCTATCAGCCCACATCCGCTCCCTTCTATATCACTCTCACGGCAAAGTTCGGCACCCCTCACACCGATCCCACCCGTCCGTTCATCCATGTGCCGGTGACATTCCAAGTGGAGAACACCGGAAAGGTTCCGGCATACATCCTTGTTGATAAGTATCTGGTTTACGGCCGTTCGGCCGAATACTCGAAGGACGACGGGGGACTGAGAGACTGGAAGAAGGCACTGGAAAAGGAATACGACGCAGAGCTTCATGTCACTGAATCAGGCAGCAAAACGATAAGCGCCGGACAATTCACCGGGCCGGGGTACTGGCTTCATCCGGGCGAGGGCCACGTAAAGGAAAAGGTGATCCAGATCCCCAGGAGCGTTGAATACGACCTCCTGGAAGCGTCCTTGGCTGTGGTGACGATGAGAATGGATCGCGGAAAGATCGACCTCCTGCAACTACAGCGGGTGCACCCCGTCTGGAAAAAGAAGGAGGGACGATTCTACTGCACACAATGCGGCGACATGATTATCCATGAGGGGAAAGTACGCCACAACAACAACATCATCAACGTCACCCGCAAACCCCGGTACGTCACCGTACTCTGGTACGGCACGCGGGAGAAGTTTGCTTACGATTGGGCCATCTCGTCCTACCAATTCGGCTCCAGAAACACCCCTGACGGGGAGGAATTGAGAGCGGAAATCGCGAGGGAAAGTGATCGGTACGGCGTGGAGCCGCGCTCGACTTCCACAAGAGTATCCATCGCGGCATTGATGGCGTCGTTGTAGCGATCTGAGCGCCGAGTTGCAGGAGGACCCCATTGGGTCCAGAGTAGTTGTAAGTGGTTGTTGTGTTTTGTACGGGCAAATCCGCATGTTTCCACAGTGCACCTGGATGTGCCATGGCCAGAAACGCCCGGCGCCGAGTCTGCCGTTACAGGGGCTGCACGTACTGCTTGGTTGCAGCCCTCTCGCTCTCAGGAGGCGTGACCGCCTCTGCGACGGGGGCCTTCGGCCAAGCCGCAACCGTGACACCGGCCCAGACTCCCTCCCCACCGCCGGACCCAGACACGCCGGATTCCGACACCCCGGAACCCGGCACGCCGACCGGGTCCAGTACTCCGCCCGAGCCCAGCAAGCCGACAGAGTCCGGGACGACGGAATCCGGGACGCAGACGCCGAGCGAGCCGACCGGCCCCAGCGCACCGACGGACTCCGGCACTCAGTCGCAGCCCTCGTCACCGGCCGACACCTCGGAACAAGCGAAGCTCATGGAGAAGCGCACGGCGGCTCTGAAGGTGCCGGAAGAAGTGAAGGAGGAAGTCGAGAACGAGCTGAGCGGGTTGTTGAAGATGAGCAAGGATACGGACATCCCGACCAGCCAACGGGCCGCCTACACGAGGATCGTGTCTCGGCTCACCGACGCGTTGGGGACGGTCCAGGATCCCAAGACGCCTCGCGAGCAGCGGGTCGCCTACACGCACATCGTGGAAAGGACGGCCGAGACACTGGGCGAGATCCAGGATCCAGGCACGCCACACGAGGAACGGTCCGCCTACACGAGAATCGTGGACGGGACAGTCAAGACGCTGGGGACGATCCAGGATCCCAAGACGCCGCGCGAGCAGCGGGCCACCTACACGGAGCTCACTGAAGAGATGACCGAGCGCTTCGGACTGTTCACGGATCAGGAAGCACCGGAGGACTTTCGGACCTTCGCCCTCAGGAACACTGAGCGGGATGTCAAAACGATCACTCTCTCTCAAGGCCAACGGACGCCGCAGCAGTATCACGAGTGGACTGTGAGTGCCATGAGCTCCTCGGGGACGAGCCAGCAGATTCTTAGCGACCGGGCCATTTCGGCGACGCAGCGAGCCGAGCTCAAGCCGGAGCAGCAAGCCGAGCTCAAGAGGAACGTGGAGCAGCTGAGCAAGAATGTGCTGAAGTCCTACGACAGGTCGGCATCTCAAGATGAGCGGGACAAGGCGAAGGATGAGGGAGAGGAATTCCTCAAAAAGATCAAGAAGACCAATGGCGAGCACTCGGACAAGCCCTTGCTGGAGATCAGGAACAAACCCTTGAGCTCTGCGGTCGCTCCGGGAGAGTTCCAGTCCTTCACCGTCAAGGTCACCAATCACGGGGATGAGGACGTCACCGGTGTGACAGTGGAGGACGAGTTCGAGTCGGCCTCGGGCGGCGCTGACGGAGGCGTCATCCACCCCGTCTTGCATGCACAGCTCATGGCGGCTTCAGGTGAGGAGCACGACTGCGACATCACTGCGGGGAGCACCGTGGTGAGCTGCCCCACGGAGGGTGACACCAAGATCGTGCCGGACGAGACGGTCACGATCGCCATCCGTGCGGTGGTGAAGGCGTCGCAGGTGCCTTACGGAGACAAGGAGAACGTCACCAAGGTGAAGTACGAGGAGGGTGCGGAGCAGGGCAGTGCCAAGTTCGCCGTCGTCAAGCCTCCGAAGTTGTCCGAGCAGGACCTCGAAGACGAACTGCGGGCCATCCGGCAATGTGCCGCGCACTTCGATTCGTCCGGCGTCTCGAGGGAGGCCCTGACCGTTTTCACCGAGGTGATGGGTGACGAGATCGCGCAGGGAACGTCTCCGGCGCAGGCCAGTGCCGAGGGCTACAAGGCCGCTCTCACCAGAGCCGGACCCGACGAAGCGGTGTCTCTCGCGGCGATACGCGTGTTCGATGTGTCTCTGCGCGACGCCGCGAAAGCCTTCAAGTCGGCAAGCGACTGCACCGCATTCGTCGACAAGGCCCTCCTGTCAGCCGAGTGACCGTAAGGCCCTGTCACCGGCGTGACCGTCCCTCATCGAGTCGCCGGCTCTCCCAGGGGAAATCCCGCAGCACCCCCAGATTCCGCAACGCCAGTTCCGCCGGCCCCTCCGGCCCGTCCGCCGGGACGTCTCCGGCCGTCGCCCAGCCCTCCACCGCCGCACGTACGGCCGCGCTCGCCACGGCGGCGGCGAAGCGCAGATGCGAGGAGGCGGGCGAGGGCGAGGGCGAGGGCGCGGCAACGTTGTCGGGGCCGGTTGTCGACCGAGTCCCAGTCCCCGTGGGGCCGGCCGTCAGCCGCGCGGCCAGTACCTCCGCCAGCGACCGCTCGGACGCCTGGCACACCTCCGCCCACACCCTGCGCAGGGACGGGTCCGCCTCGGCGAGGCGCAGGAGCGTGCGGACCCACTCCCACGAGGAGGCCGAGACGCCGACGCCGGGGGTGAGGGTGTGGCGGACGCCCTGTTCCAGTGCCTGGAGCACGCTCGCGTCGGCCGGAGCGCTGCGCACCGCAGCCACCCAGCGCTGGGCGCCGGCCGCGTAGAGCGGGACGACGGCCTCCTCCTTGGTGGCGAAGTACCGGTAGAAGGTGCGCGGGGCGATACCGGCGGCCTGGGCGATGTCCTCCGCGCGGGTGGCGCGCAGGCCGTGCCGGACGAAGAGGCCCGCCGCCGCCCGGGCGATCTCCATCCGGGTCTCGGCCTTCCGCCGCTCGGTCAGCGAGGTCTGAGGCGGGTTCGGGGTGGTGCTGCTCACGCCCGGCAGGCTATGCCCATGTGACACAATCTGCCATCTGGCGGGCCACCCCGTGGTTCAGGTACGGGGTGCCCCGCCCTCCGAGCACCACACCCCCCGAGGGCCCGTATGAGGACCCGTTTCCGAGACCTCCGCGCCCAAGAGGCCCCGTACGCAGAGAGCCGGGCCCCGGCGCCCGGGGGGAGGGACGCCGAAGCCCGGCCTTTGGAGAGTCCCGGCGCCGGGGGGAGTGCGACGGGACTTGGCTCTTGGGGGCCGAGAGGTGTGGCCCCGGGCCCGAACTGATGGACCCGGAAGTCTTGTTCCCCGACCCCTGCGGGTTAAGCGGCGTTACAACGCCATGTTTGCGCGGTCTTTCGCCACCCGGCGTACGCGGTGTCACGCCGCCGGGTGCCCCGGCGTCAGGCCGCCGCGTCGAAACCGGTGCTGCGCGCCAGCTTCTTCAGCTCCAGCAGCGCGTGCTTCTCGATCTGCCGGATGCGCTCGCGGGTCAGGCCGTGCTCCTTGCCGACCTCGGTCAGCGTGCGCTCCCGGCCGTCCTCGATGCCGTAGCGCATCTTGATGATGGAGGCCGTGCGCTGGTCGAGGCGGCCGATGAGGTCGTCGAGCTCCTCGCTGCGCAGCAGCGTGAGCACCGACTGCTCGGGCGACACCGCCGAGGTGTCCTCCAGGAGGTCGCCGAACTGGGTCTCGCCCTCGTCGTCCACCGACATGTTCAGCGAGACCGGGTCGCGGGCCCAGTCGAGCACGTCGGTGACGCGCTCCGGCGTCGAGGCGAGCTCGGCGGCGATCTCCGCGGGCTCCGGGTCCCGGCCGTGCTCGCGGTTGAACTCGCGCTGCACACGGCGGATCCGGCCGAGCTCCTCCACGAGGTGGACGGGCAGGCGGATCGTACGGGACTGGTCAGCTATCGAGCGGGTGATGGCCTGGCGGATCCACCACGTCGCGTACGTGGAGAACTTGAAGCCCTTGCGGTAGTCGAACTTCTCGACCGCGCGCACCAGGCCGGCGTTGCCCTCCTGGATCAGGTCCAGCAGCGGCAGTCCACTGCGGGGGTAGCGGCGGGCGACGGCGACGACCAGGCGGAGGTTGGAGCGGATGAAGACGTCCTTGGCCCGCTCCGCGTCGGCTATCAGGGCCTCGAGCTCGTCACGGGTGGGGTCGGCCTTGGTGTCCTCGAACCCGTCGAGGACCTGCCGCGCGAACACACCCGCCTCGATGACCTGCGACAGCTCGACCTCCTTGGCGGCGTCGAGCAGTGGTGTGCGCGCTATTTCGTCGAGGTACATGCCGACCAGGTCGCGGTCGGCGATCTCGCCGCCATGGGCGCGAACACTGCTTGCCGCGTCGGCCGTCTCGCCGGTGGCGGACTTACGACGGGCGACGGCACGGGTTGCCATGCGTGCTCCCTTGCGATGGTGAGGTCAGCGGGCGGTCCTTCGGACGCTGGACTCCGTCTCCGGGACTCTCCGGACTCTCCTCGGGTGCCCTGCATCCGATGGAAACAACGACTGGAATCAGGACAGAATTCCCAACCCGCCCCACGATTTTCCTGATCATGCAGTACCCTGTCCGGCCACCTAAGGAGGCACGATGCCGTCGGAACGTACAGAGGTGCAGGTCAGGCCAGGAGTCGAGGCCGACCTCGAAGCTCTCACAGCCCTCTACAACCACTACATACGTGAGACGGCGATCACATTCGATACCGCGATCTTCACTCCGGAAGAGCGCCGCCCTTGGCTGCTCTCCCATCCAGTAGACGGCCCGCATCGCCTGATGGTTGCCACGGGCACCAACTCACAGGAAATTCTGGGCTACGCCACCTCAAGCCCTTTCCGGCAGAAGCCCGCTTATGCAACCTCGGTGGAGACGACCGTGTACGTCGCCCCGCACGCCGGCCGCCTCGGTATCGGCACCCTGCTGTACGAGGCCCTCTTCGAAGCCCTGTCCGGCGAGGACCTGCACCGCGCCTACGCCGGCATCACCCAGCCGAACGAGGCGTCCGGCCGGCTGCACGAGCGTTTCGGCTTCCAGTACGTCGGAACGTACCGGGAGGTCGGCCGCAAGTTCGGCCGCTACTGGGACGTGGCCTGGTACGAGAAGCCGCTGTGACACCAGGGAGCGGACCCCTGTGACACCCGGGGAGCGGCCCCGTGCTCCTTGATGCGGACCCCGGGCTCCCTCGTAGTCGATTTCAGCCGAACTGGACCGACCGCTTGGCCAGCCCCATCCAAAACCCGTCGATCACCGACTTCTGCAGGTCCAGCTCACCGGCCGCGTCGGCGGCGCCCATGGTCACGAACAACGGGGCGAAGTGCTCGGTGCGCGGGTGGGCGAGCTGCCCCGCGGGCGACGTGCGGGTGAAGTCCAGCAGGGAGTCCACGTCCCGTGCCTCCAGCGCCCGGCGGCCCCAGTCGTCGAACTCCGCCGACCAGCCGGGGATGCCGCCCTGCCGGAGCGCGGCCAGGTTGTGCGTGAAGAAGCCGGAGCCGACGATCAGCACGCCCTCGTCCCGCAGGGGGGCGAGCTTGCGTCCGATCTCCATGAGCCCGGCCGGGTCGAGGGTCGGCATGGAGACCTGCAGGACGGGAATGTCGGCCTCCGGGTACATCTCGACCAGCGGGACGTACGCGCCGTGGTCGAGGCCGCGGTCGGGGACGTCCTGGACGGGCGTACCGGGGGCGCGCAGCAGCTTCCGTACCGACTCGGCGAGCTCCCGTGCGCCGGGAGCCTCGTACCTCACCCGGTAGTAGTGCTCGGGGAAGCCCCAGAAGTCGTAGACGAGGGGGACGGTCTCGGTGGCCCCGAGGGCGAGCGGGGCCTCCTCCCAGTGGGCGGAGACCATCAGGATCGCCTTGGGGCGCGGCAGTCCGGCGGACCAGGCGGCCAGCTCACCGGGCCAGACCGGGTCGTCCGCCAGCGGCGGGGCGCCGTGGCTGAGGTACAGAGCGGGCATGCGCTCCTGGGTGGCGGCGGACATGCTGCGACTCCCTCCAGAATGGTTCCCTGACAAAACTGTACGGGCCATTTGTTTAATCTTCAAGAAGGGTCCACGTAGAGTGGAACACATGAAGGCACCCGCATCCGCATCGACACCGGGCCCAGGCCAGGAGCCCCACGAACCGCGCTGGCTCACCGACGAGGAGCAGCGCGTCTGGCGCTCGTTCATGGAGGGCGTCACCCTCCTCGACGACCATCTCGACCGTCAGCTCCAGCGCGACGCGGGCATGCCGCACGTCTACTACGGCCTTCTGGTCAAGCTCGCCGAGGCGCCCGGGCGGCGACTGCGGATGACCGAGCTCGCCATGCTGGCGAAGATCACCCGCTCCCGCCTCTCGCACGCCATCGCGCGTCTGGAGAAGAACGGCTGGGTGCGCCGCGAGGACTGCCCCGACGACAAGCGGGGCCAGTTCGCCGTGCTCACGGAGGAGGGCTACGAGGTGCTGCGGCAGACCGCCCCGGGCCATGTGGAGGCCGTACGGCAGGCGGTCTTCGACCGGCTCTCCCCGGAACAGCAGAAGTCCCTCGGCGAGATCATGAGGATCGTCGCCGAGGGACTTCAGCCGACCGAAGCGGGTGCGGACCTGCCCTGGCTCCGCTGAGCCGGGGCAGGTCCTGGAATCCATAGGTACGAGGCGTCCCCTTCCTCGTGCCTACGGGTGGCCCGAAGGGGCTTTGGGGCTTTAGGGCTTTAAGGCCTTGGGGCTTTACGGGTAACCCGAAGGGGTCTTCCGTGGGCCGCCGTCAGTGGGCGACGACCGGGATCTGCACGTCGTCCGCCGCGTCCGCGTCCGCGCCGGAGCCGGTCACCGTGGAGCTGCCGGGCCGGCCGGCG
Organism: Streptomyces violaceus; assembly: GCF_036014075.1. Classification (NCBI taxonomy): domain Bacteria; kingdom Bacillati; phylum Actinomycetota; class Actinomycetes; order Kitasatosporales; family Streptomycetaceae; genus Streptomyces; species Streptomyces violaceus. Next base: position 5,184,841 of record NZ_CP107911.1, on the reverse strand, counting down.
TTGACGAAGGTCAGGGCGATCGCGGCGGCCACGACGAGGATGCCGACGGCGAACCAGATGGCGCTCGTGTAGCCACGCACCATGCCCTCCAGCTGGACCAGCTGCTGCTGGGACCGGCTGGTCGCCCCCACGATGTGGTCGGCGATGTACGACGTCGTCGCCGAGGCGGCGATGGTGTTCAGCAGGGCGGTACCGATGGCGCCGCCCACCTGCTGCGAGGTGTTGACCATCGCGGAGGCGACACCGGAGTCCCGGGGCTCGACACCCTGGGTGGCCAGGGACATGGCCGGCATGAACGCCGTACCCATGCCGAGCCCGAGCAGCAGCATCGCCGGCAGCAGCAGGGCCGCGTACGAGGAGCCGATCTCCAGCTGGGTCAGCAGCAGCATGCCGAGCGCGGCGACCAGGAAGCCGGGGCCCATCAGCAGGCGCGGCGCGACCCGGGTCATCAGACGGGTGCCGATCTGGGTCGAGCCCGTGATCATGCCCGCGATCATCGGCAGGAAGGCGAACCCCGTCTTGACCGGCGAGTACCCCTTCACGATCTGCAGGTAGTAGGTCAGGAAGAGGAACAGGCCGAACATCGCGATGATCGCGAGTCCGAGGGAGAGGTAGATCCCGCCGCGGTTGCGCTCGGTGATCACGCGCAGCGGCAGCAGCGGAGCCTTGACCTTGGACTCGACGAGCACGAAGGACGCCAGCAGCACGGCCGACGCGACGAACATGCCGACGGTCACGGAGTCGCTCCAGCCGTCGGACTCGGCGCGGGTGAAGCCGTAGACCAAAGCGACCAGGCCGAGGGTGGAAAGGATCACACCGGGGATGTCGAGCGAGGAGCGGTTGCGGCCGCCCTCCGGCTCACGGATGACGAAGTACGCACCGGCCGCGGCGACGATGGCGAACGGGATGTTCACGAAGAACGTCCAGCGCCAGTCCAGGTACTCGGTGAGGAAACCGCCCAGGATCAGACCGACGGCACCGCCTCCACCGGCGATCGCGCCGTAGATGCCGAACGCCTTGGCGCGCTCCTTGGCGTCGGTGAACATCACGGCGAGCAGGGAGAGCGCGGCGGGCGCGAGCAGGGCTCCGAAGACGCCCTGGAGGGCGCGGGCGCCGAACATCATCGCCTCGTTGGTGGCCGCGCCGCCGAGCGCGGAGGCCGCGGCGAAGCCGGCCAGTCCGACGACGAAGGCCTTCTTGCGGCCCCACAGGTCGGCTATCCGGCCGCCGAACAGCAGCAGACCGCCGAAGGCGAGGGCGTAGGCCGTGACGACCCACTGCCGGTTGCCGTCGGAGATGCCCAGGTCCTGCTGGGCGGAGGGCAGGGCGATGTTCACGATGGTGGCGTCCAGGACGACCATCAGCTGGGCGAGCGCGATGAAGACGAGCGCTTTCCAGCGGCCGGCGTCCGGCGCGGCGGCCGGAGTGCCGAGTGCCTTTGAGGCTGTTTCAGACATGGGTGTACCCACTTCGGGACTTCGTGACGGAAAGAGATGTCGAGAGACAGCGGATCGTCTTCGGGGACGGCCGCAGGGACTGTCGTCTTGGCTTCGGACGGTGTCTTGGCCTCGGACCGTGTCTCGACTTCGGTGTCTCGACTTCGGTGTCTCGACTTCGGTGTCTCGACTTCGGTGTCTCGACTTCGGACGGTGTCTCGGCTTCGGACGCGGTGTCTTGGCTTCAGACGGGACGTTACTGGCTTCAGACGGATGGGACGCGCTGAACTAATCGGTCAGGGCTGGCGCAGATCCTCCAGAGTCACGGCCGTGCCCGGCAGAACGGAGCGAGCGGGAGCCCGCAGCCCGTCCAGGAACAGCTGAAGATGGCGGTGGACGAAGGGGTCGGCACGGAAGCAGTCCGTCCCGGCCGGGGGCCGGCTGAGCTGAGCCACGGCGATCATGACGTCTCCGACATCCACGTCGGAGCGGAGCTGCCCGGCATCACGGGCACGGTCCATGACCTCGGCGACCTGGCTCTCGACCCGTTCGCGCGCGGCTTCCAGATCCGGGTGGTGCTTGTCGAACGTGCTGGAGACCATCGGGCACAGCGCGCTGATCCGCTCGTCGGCGGCGGCGTGCACGAAGCGCTCCAGCGCCTCGAACGCGTCGCCGGTCTCGGCGAGGGCGAGCTCGGCCGCGGCGGCCGTACGGTCCATGACGGAGCAGACGACCTCGCGGACCAGCGCGTCGCGGTCCGGGAAGTTGCGGTACACCGTGGCGTTGCCCACGCCGGCCCGGCGGGCGATCTCGTCGAGCGGCACCTCGGGGCCGTGCTCGACGAACATCTCCCGGGCGGCGGTGACGATCCGCTCCCGGTTACGCAGGGCGTCGGCGCGAGGCCGGGGCGCCTTGCGCTGTTCGGGGGTGGCGGTCTGCACGGTGTGCTCCTGGACGGGTGAGGTGTGCGGTGTTTGCGATGTGGGGAGCGCGTCCCCGTTTCGCTCTGACACATGGCTAAACGGGGACTGGGTCCCCGGTATTTCCCGTAGCAGGGTTTTTTTCTTTGTGACCTGGCTCACTAGCGCCCGTAGGGCGCTACCGGCGCTACTGATGGGAAACCCACGATCGGTCTCCTCCAACGCGCGCCCCCATCCGCAGCAACGCAGGGTGAGCGAAAGGGTGCAGCCGGAGACCGGCGGCTGCCGTGGCGCGGGAGGTCCCCTGCATGCAGCCGCAGCCTCAGCGCCCCCGGCCGGGCGCGGCGGGGTCGCCCGGCCCAGGCCGTACGCAGCATCCTGGGCCGGGTCGTGCGGGGTCGGCCGGGTCGGGTCATACGCAACCGGCCGGCTCGGGTCGTGCGGAGTCGGGTGGGTTGGGGCGTACGAAGTCGGGTGGGCCGGGGCGTACGAAGTCGGGTGGGCCGGGCCGTACGGAGTCGGGTGGGCCGGGCCGAACGCAGCCGCCCCGCTGTCGGATACCCCGGCTGCCGCGGCGCCGTCTGGCGGCCCTGGCCTGCGTGACCGCCCTGATCTTCTCGGTCAGTACCTCGGCCGGCACGGGCCACCTCGCCCCCGGCGCCACGACGGCCGGAGCCGGACCGATCTCCCTGTCCCGCACCTCCTCGCACGGCCCCTGCCTGATCCGAGGCGCCCGCGAGATCCAGATGTCCGAGGGCATCCCCACCTCCGACGGCTACTCCCGCTCCACCGGCACCGTCCGCGCCCTCACCCTGATGATCGACTTCTCCGACGCCCCCGGCGACGGCGACGCCCTGGCCCGCTTCCGGGAGTTCTTCCCGCAGACCAGCGAGTGGTTCCGCACCAGTTCCTACGGCCGCCTCGACTACCGCCCCGAGACTCCGATCCCGGGATGGCTGCGGATGCCGAAGTCCTTCCGCGAGTACGGCATAGAGCGCGGCGCCCCCTTCGACCCCGGCTACCGCGCGCTGGTCCAGGACCTCGTGGCCGAGGCCGACCCCAAGGTGGACTTCCGCGCGTACGACCTGGTGAACGTGCTGGTCACCCCGAACGCCGGCCCGTCCGCCCTGGACACGGTCCTGTCCGTCACCTTCGCCGGCAACCCCGAGGCCCCGACAGCCGACGGCACCCCCGTGGCCAACGCCTCGTTCGTCTACTCCCGACAGGACGACGGTTCCGGCTCCTACGACCGCAACGGCTACCGCGTACTCCCCCACGAGAACGGCCACGTCTTCGGCCTGCCCGACCTGTACACCGCCGAGGGCGGGGGTGCGGTCGGGCACTGGGACATCATGAGCGAGGACTGGGGCGCCAACAACGACTTCCTCGGCTGGCACAAGTGGAAGCTGGGCTGGCTCGACGCGGCCCAGGTCCACTGCGTGGCGACCCCCGGCACCACGGAGTACACCCTGACCCCGCTGGCCCGCGCCGGCGGCTCCAAGCTGGTCGTCCTCCCCCTCGACAGCAAGACCGGCTACGCCGTGGAACTGCGCACCCGCGCGGGCAACGACGAGACGGTGTGCCGCCCGGGCGTCCTGATCTACAAGGTCGACGCGGAGGTGGACACGGGCATGGGCCCGGTCACGGTCTACGACTCCCGCCGCGACAGCGGCGGCTGTACCCGCGCGCCGAACGTCCACGCGGAACTGTCGGACGCGCCGTTCACGCCCGGGGAGACGTTCCGGGACCCTCGCAAGGGAGTGGAGATCGAGGTGGCGGGGGTGGATCTGGAGGGTGGAGGTGGGGGTGAGGGCGGGTATCGGGTGCGGGTGACGAGGGGGTAGCGCCGCCGAGGGGGAACCCGTCCCGGACTCCGGATTACCGTAGGCCTGCCGCGACCGCCGTACCGGAGAGCCGATGCCAGCGAAGCCCATGAACGACGACCCCGAGGGGTCCGCCCCCTCGGCCGACGAGAACGGGGCGCCGGTGAATGACGGCGGAACGCCGGTAAATGGCGGCGGGACGCCGGCCGATGCGGGTGGGCAAGCGGCCGATGCGGGTGGGGCACTTGCCGAGAGGGCGGGCTCGTCTGCCGAGGGGACGGGCGCGTCTGCCGGCGGGGCGAGCGGGGCGACGGCAGAGGTCGCCGACACGGCCACACCGGCCAGGGGGGCGACCACACCGGCCAGGGAGTCGACCACACCAGCCAGCGGCTCGACCACATCGGACGAGGCGGTCACGCCGGACGAGGCGGTCACGCCGCTGATACGCGGCATCACGGTGCTGCGGGAGCTGACCGAGGCGGACGGCACGCTGAGCCTGAGCGGCCTGGAACGGGCCACCCGCCTCGCCCGCTCCACGGTCGACCGCATCACGGCCACGCTCGCCCGTATGGGCTACGTCCGCGTGGACGGCCGGGACGTACACCTCTCCCCCCGCCTGATGGAACTGGGCAACGCCTACCTCACCGCCCTGCGCCTTCCCGCCCTGCTCGCCGCTCGGGCGGACGCCCTGGCCGACGAACTGGACGAGTCGGTCTCCCTGGCGGTCGCCGACCGCGACGGCATCCGCTTCATCCACCAGGCCACCCGCCGCCGCGCGATGTCCCTGAGCTTCCGCATCGGCGACCTGCTCCCCGCCGAACGCACCGCCCCCGGCCCTCTGTTCGCAACGGAGTGGACGGCCACCGACTGGCAACGCTGGCGCGAACGCCGGGCGGCGGACCCGAGGGACCTCTCCTTCACGGCCGTACCACCCCGCAAGTACGGAGCGGACGCGAGAGACGACGAGATGTTCGTGAGCCGCACGCAGGAGGCGGCCGCGAACGGCTGGGCCTTGGACGACCAGCTGATCGAGCCGGGCTTGGTGGCGGTCTCGGTACCGGTCCGCTCCCCTCACGCGGTCGGCGATCACCGGCCGCCGGCGTGCGTGGCCAGCGTGGTCAGCCACACGAGCCGCCACACGGCACACAGCCTGCGCACCACCCTGCTGCCGAGACTGCGGGCGGCGGTGACGCAGATGGAGCAGGAGCTGGACCGCACCCCACCCCCGTCCCCCGGCACACCACCGTCGAACCTGGCCCTCTGGACGGGCGCGTCGAAACAGCGACTCGGCCGCGACTTCATCGAATCCCTGGCGCGGGGCCTGACGGTCCTCACGGCCTTCGGGGAGGGCAGGCCGGAGCTGACGCTCACGGAGGTGGCCCAGGCAACGGGCCTGGCCCGGGCGACGGCCCGCCGAGCCCTGATCACCTACGAACACCTGGACCTGGTGACACCGACAGGCGACCGCACCTTCGCCCTGACCCCCCGGGTCCTCTCCCTGGGCTTCCCGCCCCTCTCCCGCACGACCCTCCCCGACATCGCCCACCCCCACCTCTCCGACCTGACGTCCCGCATCCACGAGTCGACGTCATTGGCGGTGCTCTCGGAGTCGGGCGAGGAGATCCAGTACACGGCCAGGGTGGCGACGGGCCGGGTGATGAGCGTGAACATCACGCTGGGCACCCGCCTGCCTGCGTACGCGACGGCTCTGGGCCGAGTCCTCCTGGCGGACAGGACCATCGGCCAAGCCCCCCTCCCCCACGACCTACGCCCCCTGACCCCTCACACGATCACGGACAAGGAGCGACTGACCCACACCCTGACCTCGGTCCGCTCCCAGGGGTACGCCCTGGTGGACGAGGAACTGGAAGAGGGCCTCCGCTCCATCGCGGTCCCGATCCGCGACCGGTCCGGAAGAGTCGTGGCCGCCCTGAACACGGCCATGCACGCGAGCCGCCACAGCCTCCGGGAGTGTGTAACGGACCTCCTCCCCGAACTGACGGCGACAGCCACCCGCATCGAGTCGGACCTCCACACCGCCACCCGCTTCACCCACGTCCCCCTGACCTGACCCCCACACCCACCCGACCCGTATCCGGTACGCTGACGCCTGTGGTCACCCCAGACCACAGGCACGCCGCTGCTTGCGTCCGATGCCACTGCCTTCGTAGCTCAGGGGATAGAGCACCGCTCTCCTAAAGCGGGTGTCGCAGGTTCGAATCCTGCCGGGGGCACAACGCGTTACCGCTCTGACCTGGGGTTTCTCCCTCAGGGAGGGCTCATGCTCGGCCTCGGACTCCTCGTCCGGGGCCGTTTGCGTGAGCGGGAGGACGTCACCGTCGCGGTGGGCCGGAGGCTCGGCCGACCCGAGTTGGGGTGACAGGCCATAAACACCTGGCATCCACACGTGTTCCGGCATGCTCAGGAGGACCACGCCGCGAGGAGTTCCGCCGGGCCGTACGCAGCGTCGAGCCCCGCGCAGTCGATCCCGCTGCGCGAGACAGCGATCACAGGCACGGGAGCAGGCGTGAGCGCGGCGCGATGCCGGTGCAGCGCCGCGAGATCGTGCCGGTCGAACGCAGAGTTCTCCAGCCACTTCACCGAGCCGACGAACAACAGTTCCTTGGCGATCGGCGCGCGGTCCGCTCCCACGACGTCGATCTCCACATCGTTGGTACGGGTCCAGTAACCGCCGATGGCGGGGGCGGCGGGGAGGTTCGCGTCGGGCAGCAGCCGTGCCAGCGCCTCGCGCACCAGAGGTTCGATGGCCCTGCCGCGCCAGCTGGTCCAGTTTTCGCGGATGCGCTGCAGTGTCAGGTCACCCCGGCCCCGCTCGATCTCCTCCATCGTCGGGCCCAGGAGCTTCAGCCAGAAGCGGAGGTAGGGATCCGCGACCCGGTAGCGACGATCCTTCGAAGGCCGCGTGGACACGGGAAGCTCCGCCGCGATCACCCGCTTGTCCGCAAGGATCCCCAGCGACCGCTGTAGCGGGGTCGCCCCGATCCCGCCGGCGGCGCGGGCGATATTGGAGAACGTCCGCTCACCGCTGCCGATCGCCGAGAGGACGGTGCGGGCCTGGACCTGCTGGGGGAACTCTGCAGCAAGCGAGCGCTCCGCCGATACCAGCAAGGCCGAGACCGGATCGCTGAGCGCCGCCTGCAGGAACTTCCACATTCCGGCGCCGTGCGTCCACTCCGCACAGATCAGAGGCAGTCCACCGGTGATCAAGGCCGCGTCGAAGGCCGAGGCAGGATCGAGGCCGAGCATCTCGCCCACCTCCGCCGGGTTGAGCGGACCCAGCACCATCTCCCGTCCGCGCTGGTGGAACGGGCGTCCATAGTCGTTGAGCGCCTCCATCATCGACAGGTCGGAACCGATGAGAACCAGCAGAACCGGCTTCGTCTCCAGCACTCGGTCCCAGGCCCGCTGAAGCATGCCCTCGAAGGCGCCCTCCGCATCCATCAAATAGGGCACCTCGTCCATGACCACCACGCTCGCCCGGTCGTGCGGAAGTGCCGCCGCCAGTACGTCGAAAGCCGCATCCCAACTCGCCGGGCGGGCCGCGGCCAGCAGATTCGCCAGCGGAAGGCTGGACGACTGCGCATCCTGGCTGAGCCGCTTCAGGTCCGCCCCCGGCGACGCCCCTGTGGCGGCATAGAAGAGGAACGGCGCACCGGACCTCTCGGCGAACCGCTCCACCAACCGCGACTTACCGACCCGGCGGCGCCCTCGAAGCATCACGCACCGCCCAGGCCGCTCCCCACCGACCCCAGCCGTCACCTTGCCCAGCTCGCGATCCAGCGTCTCGAGCTCGTGCCGCCTGCCCACGAAATCTGCCATGCCGCCACCTCCCCAGCATCATCACCTAACGCCACAGATACTAGCATTGAAGTTAGCAACATCAATGTTAGTTACAGGAGCTCGAGAGATGCTGCTCCCCCGGTCGCGGGAGAAGATCAGCGTTCCGCGCCCCAGCATGGTCCGCCATTGGAAGCCCCACGGTCGCCGGATGCGTGAGCGGCGCGTGAGCGGACTGCGCATGGATTGACGGCCTCTCGTTCCATGCGAACGGGGGGCCGCTTTCATGACCCAATGCCACGTGAATGCCACACGCCCAAATGATCTTCCATGAGAGGGGCACGCACCTGGGCCTGCCGGCCATGTCCCAGCGCCTGGCCCGCGTGGGAGGCCGGCTGAGTATCGGCTGCAGTGAGGACGGCGGAGCGACCGTGCAGGCGTGGGCAGCGGAACCGCCACAGTGCTCAGCCCGGCGCCGGACTGCCGAGTGCGGGGCCGCCGCAGCGGCGATCCGCACGATCGATCGATGTGATCACCCGATCGTGAGTTCTTCCGGACTCCCACCCGATGTGACGCGATGCTCAAAGGGACGGCGCGTGACCGGCGCCGCCCGGATAGGCTGTGGGTGGGGAAGAGCATGACGCGAGAAGCGGGACGGCGCCAAAGCTCGGACGAGCAGGCGTTGCTGCTGGTGGCCGGGCTGGCCGATCTGGCCGTGAGCACGCTGGGTTCGGCCGTCGGCGCGGTGCGGGGGCTGTTGCGCCGCTCGGATGCCGCGGAGCTCGCCGCGCAGGCCGAGCACGACCTCACGGCGCGTGGGCGTCTGGTGCTGGACCGGTACGCGGCCGTGTCCCCGGCCCACCTGGAGATCCTCGCCCGGCACGTGTCGGCTCGGAAGAGCGCCGATGATGGCTGACCGGTGGGAGCCCGTCGCGTTCAAGGTCCGCGTCGACGAGGTGCTGCGCCGGTTCGTCGCCCAGGAAGCCGACCAGTTCGCCGCGATCGATCCGCTCCTGGGCCCGGTGGCCGAGCAGTTGGAGGCCGCGGTCGCGGAGGGCAAACGGCTGCGCGCGGCGTTCTGCTACTGGGGCTGGCGCGCGGTGGGCCAGCCGGACAGCGACGCGCTGGTGCGGGCGGCGGCATCCATGGAACTGGTGCACGCCGCCGCGTTCGTGCACGACGACCTCATCGACGACAGTCCGCTGCGGCGCGGGCGCCCCACGGCCCATGTCGCCCTGCGCGATGCCGTACGGCGTCGTCCGCGCGGCGCGGCGGCGGCGAGGTCGCTGGCGATGCTGGTGGGAGACCTGCTGATGGCGCTGGCCGGGCAGTTGTTCGCCACCAGCGGCCTGCCCGCCGCGTACCTCGCCCGTGCCCGCCCCCTGTGGTCGGTGATGGCCCGGGAACTGATCGCGGGCGAGTGCCTGGAGATCCTGCGTACCGGAGCCGTACCGGACACCGAGGCGTCGCTGAAGGTGATCCGCTACAAGACCGCCAAGTACACCGTCGAGCAGCCTCTGCTGATCGGCGGCGCCCTGGCCGGGGCCGGCACACGGCTGCGCGAGGGCTACTCCGCGTACGGGCTGCCGCTGGGCGAGGCGTTCCAGCTACGGGACGACCTGCTCGGCCTGTTCGGAGACCCGGAGCGCACCGGCAAGGCCAACGCCGACGACGTGGAAGGCCACCGGCCTACGGCCCTGCTGGCGGAGACCTGGCGCCTGGCCGGAGACGAGGACCGCGTGCGGCTGCGCGCCGTACTGGGCCGACGCCGCCTGGACGCGGATGCCCTGGACACGGTCCGCGAGGCAATGCGCGAGCTGAGGGCACCCGACCGCATCGAGGACATGATCGGCGTACGGGTGGAGGAGGCGCTCGGCGCTCTCGACGAGCTGGGCGTACCGGCCCCTGCCCACACCGCCCTGACCGCACTGGCCCGCTCCGCGGCGGACCGCCAGTTCTGAGAACTCAGCCACAACGGAGCCCTGCCATGACGATGACGTACACCGACGCGTCGATGGACCCCCTGCGGCAGGCCGGTGACGAACTCGCCGACGCCACCGTCGCCACGCTCTTCGAACGCGGCCAGGTGGGCACGTTCAACTCCCTGATGCGCTACGTCTCCACCGCCGACGCTCCCCTGCCGGACGGTCTGCCCGACGTCGCGCGGGAGTACCTTGAGGCCACCCGTGTCCCGCCGGCCTGGGTGGACTGGTCGGAGATGGAGAAGGCCCGGCTGTTCTTCATCGACAACAACGTGCACATCTCCACCGCGCTGTCCTTCGCCTCCATGCCCGCTTGCTACGTCGTACCGCATGTGGCGAAGCTGCTGTCGGCCACCCACGGACTGAAGTACCCCTCCAAACGGATGGCGGAGACAGGCCAGTTCACCGTCTACCTGATGCAGCCCGACGCCTTCGAAGCAGGCGGCCGCTTCATCCCCGCCGCCCAGAAGGTCCGCCTTCTGCACGCCTCCATCCGCCACCACCTGGGGCGCGAGAACCGATGGGACGCCGACGCGCTGGGAGTGCCGATCTGCCAGGAGGACATGATCGGCGGCCAGATGTTCTTCTCCCTGCTCGTGCTGGACAGCCTGCACCGGCTCGGCATCCACATGTCACAGGAAGGCGCGGAAGCCTACTACTACGCGTGGCGGGTGGTCGGAGCCATGCTCGGCGTCGACCAGGACGCGGTCCCCCAGACCCTCGACGAGGCCCGCCAGTTCCTCGACCTGTACATGATCCGGCACATGGGGCCCTCCGAAGAGGGCACGCAGCTGACCCGGCAGCTCATCGACCTCTATGAGGAGATCGTGCCCGGCACCTTCTTCGACCCGATCGTCTCCGCTCTGATCCGCCACCTCACCGGCGACACCTGCGCCGGCTGGCTCGACGTACCGCACACGCCGTGGGACACCGTCGTCAAAGCCGTGCCCCGCCTCCTCGGTGTCCTGGAGACCATCGAGGACCGCTCCCCGCTCGGCGCCTGGGCCCTGGACCGCCTCGGCCACCTCACCACAGTCTTCGAACTGTCCTCCCTCACCCGCGGGCGCGTCATGCACTACGCCATCCCCGAACAGCTCAAGAAGGACTACGGCATCTCCCCTGCGGTGCCCCGCACCCGCCGATGGGATCCCCCCGCGGCCACAGTCTGTTGATCACACAGATGCCCAAGCCCCGGTATTGCACGCTCCAGGGTTCAGTGCGCACTGAACCCGTCAGCTGGTTGCCAGGGCTGATCCCAGCGCAAGAGACGATGCGCACGGATACAGCACACATGAGGACGGGAAACCCCGCGAGCAGGTGAGAACTACAGGGTGGTGATTTCCCAGGCCAGACGCCCTGCGCTCGACGTTTCCGCAGGTCACAGCCTCGCCCAGGGAAAACTCCTAAAGCGGGTGTCGCAGGTTCGAATCCTGCCGGGGGCACAGAGAGCGCCTGTTCAGGGGCCCTTCCGTCAGCGGACGGGAGGGCCTTCGTCCTCGCGGCGCACATTTGGCACACATTCGGCTGCGGGCAGAGGTGGGGAGCTGGGCCGGGCCCGCAAGGGGCCCCCTGGGGGCCGTGAAGAGCGCCACAAGCGCGGTGAACGGCTCCAGCCGTCGACGCTGACCGGCAAGGCGGGCAGAACATAGCTCGCGGTCGTCGGGCATTTGATGCCTACACTCACCCAACTCCTGTGGTTCGACGCGAACTTCAAGTACTGGCCTGACACCAACACCTCGTCCCGGACGCTGTGGTGAGCCGTGACACGCTAGTTGGCACCTGGCTGCGAGACTTGGAACCCGTGCGGTCGGCGCCGACTAGGCTCACCTTCATGTCCGAGCCGGCCCCCGACCCCCGTATGCAGTCCTTGATCAACCAGCTCGGGCCGGGGGTCGTGAGAACGGTGAAGGTCACCGGGTTCGACGGGGCGGACGTCCTGGTGGAGCTTGTGGATGCCGACGGAGGGGCCGAGATCGGCCGGATTCCTCGACACGAGGCATCGATGCGTCGGATGGAGCATCCATCCGAGCTGTTTGAGGTCGGCCAGGAGATCAATGCCGAAGAGATAGGGCGTCGGCGCGAAGGTCAGCTTCACCTCTCCGCCAGGGCGTGCGAGATTCCGGCCTTGCGGTCCTTTCTCCTCGCGTTTGAGCGAGGGCAGGTCGTCGCTGGGACAGTCTCCGCGGTTCACGACTTCGGAGTCTTCGTTCACGTCGATGGCGAACCGGACGGCCTGTGCACCGGCTTCATCCGGGTGCCGGACCTGACATGGGGCTGGATCAACCACCCCTCCGAGGCAGTCGAAGCCGGCCAGCGGATCACCGCTGAGGTGATCATTGCCGAGCCGCGCTCCGGACAGGTCACGCTCTCGTTGAAAGCTCTGCAGGAGGATCCACTCGTTCGGTTTGCGGATCACGTCGGCCGGGTTCTCACCGGGCCGATCACCAGGATCGTCCCTTTTGGTGTGTTCGTGCAGCTCGCTCCCGACGTCGTGGGGTTCCTTCACCTCGCAGAGCTGACTGACGAGCCGGCCGAGACCCCGGATCAGTTTGTCGACGAAGGCGAGCTGATCACGGTGAGGGTGACCGAGGTCGACCTCCAGCGTCACAGGGTGCGGCTGGGCGCCGCTGGCGGAGCGGACAGAACCTAGTGCTGTGACCGCATAGGGCTAGGGGGCGTCCGACCCAGCCGCTTGAACGGATCGTTTAAAACGATCCGTTGACAATGATTCATGAACTGCCTCATCCTCTTCTTATGCCGTCGACCCCTGAACAGCACACCGACCCGTTCGCGCCCCCACAGCCGGAGCAGGCGCGAGTGCGCCGCGTCTACGCGTCCCTGTTTCGCATCGCCGAGCGCCACGCGACTACCGACGAGCAACGCCACCGACAGGTTCATCCCTCGGTCATCGGGCCTCACGAAGCCGTCAGACTCGTGTCGTTCCTGCTCAGTGGGGCCGCACAGCTCGACGACGCTGAGCCGGAGGTGGACCACGGCGACATCACCGCTGCGTTGAGCCTCGTCCCGCTGGTTCGCGGAGAGATGGACGAACTGGAAACCGGACTCCTCCAGATGGCACGTGGCCGCGGCATGACTTGGCAAGAGATCGCCTTCGGCCTCGGGCTTGGCTCTCCGCAAGCGGCCAGACAGCGATACGAACGACTGGCCAGCCGCGCCGCGCCCGACGCGGAGGGCCCGGAGTAGGAAGGGTCCGCCCCGGATTGCTCGCCAGACAGGGGCCGGGCATCTGGGGGCTGCGGCGCTCGAGCACGTGCCGACGCTCCACACCATGGAAGGAATCTCCAGGGATCTCAATCAACGACGACCAACACACCAGATCGAGCGGGGAACAGCGGGGAATCACGAGGTAAGCAGCCGCGCCAGACGGCGCCGCACCCTGAACGTTTGCCCAGGTCAACGCCCGATCCGCCCGCAAAATGGCCGCAGCGTCCCAAGCTGAGGGCGCACGCAGCATGCCCGGGCTAGAGAAGGTCCCTCCAGAAGGGGGCCGTCGCTCGCGGGCTCCAGCCATCGTCGGCCTCGCCCCGCGCCTCGTCGAACTCCTGATGCATGTAGTCGGCCAGGTCCAAGCCGTAGTAGATGATGTCGGTCTGCCACATCGAGAGCACCGGATGCCCGAAGCTTCCCCGGCCGGCAGGCAGGTACCGGTGGGCATACACGGGCACCAGCACCGGCGCCTCCGCCAGATGATGCCGCGCCGTAACCAGTGCCGCCGTCCCGTCGGCTGGACACTCACCCCAGCCCTCAGACCAGTACCCGTTGTGCTCAACGTCGAGCAGAACACCCTCGACCGGCCAGTCGAGCTGTCGACGCACGCTGTCCAAATCGCCGCCGCGCCACTCCGGCCAGGGCCTGGACCAGGTCTGCCCGTCCTCGGGAGGGACGTTGACCGGGAGCCCGGCCGCAAGGAATGCTCGGTGATCGTCCGCGAACTCGAAGCCGTACTCGCGCTCGATGCGCGTGAACTCGGCGTCCGTCAGCCCCGGCTCGAACTCATAGAGGCCTGTCTGTGCCAGGCGACGTGCGGCCTCCGCACCCAGGCGTAGTCCCTCTTTGCTGATCACCGCCGCACGCTAGCGCCGGCCGCAGCCAATCGTCACCCGAGTTATGAGCGTCCGTCTCAGTTTCCGTCTCGTTCAGCAGCGTTCACGCTCGTGCAAGGGAGGCCCACCCGCGCACACGTCCTGGCAGTCAGTCGCCCATGAACCCAGGTGAACGCCCCCCGCACACACCCCAGCAGGCCACCAACACAGGTGGAAATCGTGTTGGAGTGAGAGCAGAGCGAGTACTGCGCCCGGTCGGCGATACGTGATCAGCTTGGGGTGTGGAGACCATCATCGCCAGTGCCATAGCCGTTCTGGGGACCCTGCTCGGCTCGGGGCTCACCCTGGCGTTTCAGCAGCGCACCACCGACAAGGGTCATCAGTTCGCCCGCCATGAGAGGCTCCGGCAGGAGCGACTCGATGCTTACTCCGCCTATGCTGGCGCGCTGATCAACTATCGCCGCTGCCTGGTACATCTCTGGTTCTGCGAGCACGAACAACCGCCACACGAGGACCCCGGCATGGTGCGGGTCCGCGCATACGACCTGCGTTCCAGCGCCCAAGAAGCTCTCTTTCGGGTGCAGATGCTCACCGATGACGAGGTGTTGAGCGAGGCGGCAGAAGCTGCACTTGCGGACGTCGCAGCCCTGCCCAAGACGGACAGCAGGACTGAACTGGATCAGCGCAGGGAAAGGACCCGCGACGACATCAGTCGACTGGTGAGAGCGTCCAAGCGTCATCTCTGATGCGCATGCCAACGCGTCTGCTCGCACGGTCAGTCCGTCAGAGCCGTGTGCCGGGCGGGCCGCACCACAAGCGCACCAGACAAGGCGGGGAACAGCGGGGAATCATGGTGAAAGCGGCCTAGCCTGAGGAGGCGGCAAGCGGGGCGTTTCCCCAGGTCATTGCCCGGACAGGCGCCAAATGCTCGCAGCTTCCCAAGCTGAGAGCGCGCCAACGGTCGCTCCAGCCAAGTTGGCCCCGCCAACCGCTCTGTACTGTGCACGGCGAGGGGGCGACATGGTCGATCAGAACTGGGATGACGACACCGACTACCACCAAGCCGTGGGGCGGGCATGGATCACGGTGGCAATCGCTTCTTGCTGCTCGCTGGTGGTTATCGGGCTCGTGGCCGTCGCTGTCTTCGTCGTGGGCATCTTCATGGCTCTCGTGGATGCCCTCAGCGGATAACCCTGCTGAGGTACAGCAGCGAGGTACAGCAACCCCAGCAACCGGCAGCGCCCCCTGCCGCCCGTCATGGGCTTCCCGGCAGCCTGTATGACCTTCAACGACCGGTCTCTGTAAAGCTAAGGATCAGAAGGTCAGCCCTTGATTCCCGCTCAGCCCTTGATCGTGGCGAGGATCAGCGTCTGCAGTTGCTCCGCAGTGCGGTCGAGGGGCTCGATGCTGCGCTTGGCGCGGCACATGGCCACGGTCCCCTCTACGGCCGCGACGACGAGGGTGGCGAGCTGGACTGCCTGCTCGCTGTCGGCGCCATGCTCGCGCAGCGAGGCGGACAGCAGGCTCTCCCATGCGGTGAAGACGTCGGCGGCGGCCACCACGGCGGGGGGTGTCTCGTCAGTGGGCGGCTCCTCGATGGAGACGGCGAGAACCGGGCAGCCCGCCCTGAAGTCACTGTCGACGACGATCTTGCGCCACAGGGCGAGGAACGCCCGCAGCCCGGCGACCGGCCCCGCCTCCAGCTCCTTGCGCAGCCGGCGCGCGACCCACTCGCCCGTATAGCGGACGGCCTCGGTGGCCAACTGCTGCTTGCCTTCAGGGAAGTAGTGGTACGTCGAACCGAGCGGCGCCCTGGCGTGCTTGGCCGTCTCACGGATGCTCGTCGCGTTCAGACCGCGTCGGCTGATCATGTCGGCCGCACCGGCCACGATCCGCTCGCGCGCCGCCGGGCTGGGCTTGGTCACGTACACGATCCCTTCTGACCTCACTGGCTATAACGGCCGTCATAGTCTAGCGTGACCGTCGCTTATAACGACTGTCATAGAACTGCGTCGTCGAGCGAAGAGCCGAACGAAACGAAGAGAGGTATGCCCATGCCGATGATCCGGCTCACGGCCCCGGCCGGCGCCCTGACCGAACAAGGCCGCCCGAGCATCCAGCGCGACCTCGCCGCCGTACTGCTGCGCTGGGAGGGCGCACCCGACACGGCGTTCTTCCGCGCCCAGGCGTGGAGCTACCTCACCGAACTGCCGGAAGGCGCCCAGACCACCGCCGAGGACGACGCACCGCGCTTCCTGGTGGAGGTCACCGTCCCGCAAAGAGCCCTGTCCGAGCGCCGCAAGGCGGGCCTGATCGAGGAGGCGACGCAGACCGTCCTGGCCGCGGCCGGCCTCGGCCAGGACGACGCCCTGCGGGTGTGGGTGCTCGTGCACGAGCAGCCCGACGGCACGTGGGGCGCGGGCGGCTCCGTCATTCGCTACGACGACCTGGTGGCATTGGCGAAGGGACAGCGCACCGATGCGTGAACTGACCTATGTCGCCAAGCGCACCGTCGAGTGGCGCGAGGCACCCGAACCCAAGCTTCAGTCCGACCGGGAGGCGATCGTCGCACCGGTGGCGGCCACCCCTTGCGACGTGGATTCCTCGATCCTGGCCGGGCACGGTTTCGTCGAGCCGCCCTTCGCCCTCGGCCACGAGTGCGTCGCCCGGATCGTCGAGACCGGCGACGCCGTCACCGCCCTAGCCCCCGGCGACCTCGTGGTCGTCCCCTGGTCCATCAACTGCGGCACCTGCGAGCGCTGCCGGGCCGGGCTGACCGCGCACTGCACCGCCGTCCCCTACATGGCGATGTACGGCGCACCGATCGGCGGCAGCTGGGGCGGGCTCTTCTCCGACCTGGTCCGGGTGCCCTACGCCGACGCCATGCTGGTCCCGCTACCGGCCGGGCTGGACCCGGTCGCCATGGCGTCCGCCAGCGACAACTGGTCCCTGGCCTGGCGGCTGGTCGCCCCGCACCTCAAGGCCCGCCCCGGAGCACGCGTCCTGGTCATCGCCCGCGGCAGCATCGGCCTCTACGTGTGCGACATCGCCCGCGCGCTCGGCGCCTCCGAGGTGCTCTACGTCGACCCCGCCCCCGAACACCGCACCCTGGCTCGCGCGTTCGGAGCCGCCACCACCGAAGCCCTGGAACCGATCCCCCAGGGCTACGACATCGCCGTCGAGGCAACCGGCCGCGTCGACCAGCTCGGCCTGGCCGTCAAGTCCCTGACTCCGGAAGGGATCTGCGAGTCGGCGGGCAACCATTTCCGCCCCGGCGAGCTGCCCCTGCTCGACATGTACCTCACCGGCGTCACCCTGCGCGTCGCCCGCGACAACGTACGTGCCCACATCCCCGACGCCCTCGAACTCGCCGCCTCCGGCAAGGTCGCCCCCGAGAAGGTGGTCTCCCACGTCATCGACTGGGAGGACCTGCCGACCGCGCTGCCGGAGAAACACCTCAAGCCCGTCTTCGTCCGGGCAGAACCGTGACAGAAGTCGTCGGCAGCACGGATCCAGCCCACATGAGGCCGGGCAACCCCGCGAACGCGCTCCTTCCTCTACGGCCACCTCCGGACAGTCCTGATCGGGTGCTACGGCAGCGTGGCGGAGAAAAGAGCACTGTTTCCTGGTATGTCATGAGTGGATGATCGAGCCGTCTGCCGCCGCACAACTCCGCCGGATCGCACGTCGACGGGCCGCCAGGGATCATCGACGGCAACGGAGCCAGTCCATCGGGCCGGGCGGCGACAGTGGTATCAGCCGACTGACGTGGTTGGCACTCGCGGCGTCCATGCTGCCGGGACTGGCTGCGCTCGTCGCCCTGCTGTTCACGTGGATGTCGGTCGGGCAGACCAACAAAGATCTGCGGATCGCCGAGCAGGGGCAGATCACCACCCGGTTCAACGCCGCGATCACCAACCTGGGATCAGAATCGTTGGATGTGCGTCTAGGGGGTATCTACGCCCTGCAACGCATCATGCAGGACTCCTCTCGAGATCAGCCCACCGTCGTCTCGGTGTTGTCCGCGTTCGTACGCCAGCACGCTCCCGTTCCGGTCAGTGGCTTCAAGCCGGCAGAGGAGTACAGACCCCCTACCGACGTAGCGGCTGTGGTTTCCGTGCTGGGCAACCGGTCCGCCGACCGGGAGGTGACCGAAGACGGGAAGCCGCTGTACCGAGCTGATCTGAGTAGTGTGGATCTGCGCGGTCTGGAGCGCGAAGTGGGGCTCACAGAAGGCGGCATGCCCAGGCGCAGCAACTTCCGCTTCGCGGATCTCACTGGAGCGGATCTCCGAGACGCAGGCCTCGAGAATTTCGACCTCTCAGGCGCCTCCCTCGACAACGCGAACATGTCCGGTGTGAGGCTGCCGAATGCGGACCTGCGGCACGCATTCCTCGGGGGCGCCAATTTGACCAACGCGCGCTTGGGCGCGGCCGACATGGCCGGCGCGGACCTCGGCGGAGCGAACCTTCACAACGCGCACCTGAACAGGGCCGAGGAAATTGGCGACACCAGAGAGGCCGACTCGAGCGCCAACTTGACCCGCGTTTCCCTGATCGGCGCGAACCTGAGCAACGCGGACCTGCGCGGCGTGATCCTGATCGACGCGGACCTGACTGACGCGGACCTGGCCGGCGCCGACCTGCGCGGCGCAGACCTGAGCCATGCGGACCTGAGCAACGCGGACTTGACCGGGGCAAAGCTGTCGGGCGCGAAGCTGTTGGGCGCGATCCTCGAGGGCGCACGCGGAGTGCCTCCTCACAGCCGTGGCGGCACGCAGTGATCCTCCGGCCGCCGCACGCGGACTGCCGGTACAGGAGAGTCGGCGCACCGGACCGCACCGGTGCAGCACCCCCTGCAGCTACTGCGGAACAGCGCCGGGAACGCGGCGGTCATGGCCAGGGCAGGCCGCGACCGCGCTCTGATATGCGAGCTCGGCTTTGGACGGTGTGACGTGCCTCAGCCGGCGGCCTTGGCGATGATGCGGCCCATCTCCTCCTGGCCGAAGGCCCGCAGGGTGGTGGTACGGACGTTTCCCACTCCGCCGAGCTGCAGGAGCGCCGCGGTAGCGGTTTCGTCGTCGGGCGCTTCGACAACGGCCACCAGGTCGTACGAACCGACGGTCCAGTAGATGTTCAGGAGCTTCGCCCCGAGCTTCTGTACCCCCGAGGCGAAGGCGTCGGCACGCTTCGCGGTGTCCTTGTAGTTCCGGATCCCTTGATCGGTCCAGTTCAGCAACGTGACGTACGTCGGCATGGTCTTGTCACCTTCATGAGGGAACACATCGCGATGCCAATGCTGGGCATAGATACCGAAACCTGCATGATGTGCGCACCCGAATGAGTAATCAGCGTCACGCGACGGCGGTTCCCTCGAGCTCGACCAGCTGGCCGGGGATCGCCAGCCGCGTCACCCCGAGCATCGTGGTGGTCGGCGCCACCGCGGCGGCGCCCAACCGGGCCGCCAGCACGCCGTAGTGCCGGAGGAGGAGATCGACGTCGGTCGTGTAGACGTTGAGCCGGACGAGGTTCGGGAGAGCCATGCCGGCCTCGCCGAGCACGGCCTCCAGGTTGTCGATGCTCAGCGCCAACTGCGCCGCCATGTCACCGTCGTGCTGGGGCTTGCCGTCGCCGCTCATCGCGGTCTGCCCCGAGATGTACAGGGTCCGGGTGTGCCCGGAGACGACCTCGCCCTGGTTGAATCCCATCTCCACGGACCACTTCACCGGGTTGACCGCCGTACGTTCCATTGCCACGTCAGCTCCATTCGATTCATGGGGAGTACGCACGTGCATCGGCTCGGTGGCCACCGGCTTTGACGTCGTGACAACGAGCCTCCCAACAAATCACGACACCCTTGGTCATGTATTGCGTTAGCGTCCTTCCATGCGCGCCGACCGGTTGGTCTCACTGGTGCTCCTGCTGCGTCAGCGCGGGCGGCTGACCGCGGACACGCTGGCCCGTGAGCTGGAGGTATCCACCCGCACCGTGCTGCGCGACATCGAGGCGCTGTCCGCGGCCGGCGTCCCGGTCTACGCCGAACGCGGCCGGCACGGCGGTTTCGCTCTGCTGCCCGGTTTCCGGACCGAGCTCACCGGACTGAACCACGACGAGGCCCTCGCCTTGCTGGCTGCCGGATCGGCGCGCGGCGAGCAGGCATTCGGCCTCGGCTCGGCGCTCGCTTCGGCCATGCGGAAGGTCGTCGACGCGCTGCCCGAGAACCACCGGGCCACCGCGAGCGACGCGGCCCAGCGATTTCTCGTCGACCCGGAGACCGACCTGCTCTCACGTCGGCTGGTCACCGATGAGGTACCCGGCGCCGCGATGACCGAGGTCCGGCGCGCGGTGCTCGCCGGGCACAAGCTGCGCATCCACTACGCGGCCACGGGCCAGACACCGCGGTGGCGCACGGTGGACCCGATCGGCCTGGTCACCGTACGCGACCGGGGTTACTTGCTGGCCACGAGAAACGGCACGGACCGCACCTACCGGCTGTCGAGGGTGTTGGCCGCCGAGGAACTCCCCGAAACGGCACAGCGACCGAACCGGGTCGATCTGGACCGGATCTGGCGGGAACGCGCCGCACAGTTCCTCTCCGGCGGCGACCACATCACCGTGCTGGTCCGGGTGAACCCGGCGCGGCGGGAGGACCTGCTGGACACCGCGCTGGCCGTCCGCGCGGAAGAACCCGACGCGGACGGCTGGCTGCGGCTGGAGCTGACCTTCCAGGATTCACGACACGCCGAATGGGCGCTGTGGCAGCTCAGCACGGACGCGGAAGCCCTGGCCCCGCAGTCGTTGCGCTCCTCCCTACACAACCGCGCCGCCGCGGTCGCCACCCGCTACGGAGACTCGTCCCGGTGGCACGAGGTCGCCCCTGCGGTCGGCCCGGAACGGATTCAGCACTCATGAGTCGGGAAACCCTGGGAAGAGCTGAGCGCCTGGCGCGGCGGCGCCGTCTCACGCCGAAGTGAGGGCATCGAGGTGACTGAGGGACCTTGCTGGTCATGACTGAGGCCTTCGCTTTCCCGGCCCGTCCGTCCTGGCTGTGGGGGGGGCGAACGGGCAACAGCCGCCTGGTCAGCGGTGCTTGACGCCGGACTGCGCGGAAGGGGCGAGGGTGGGTTCGGTGACCGGGACGTCGCCGAGGGCCTGGTCGACTGCCGCCAGCAGGTCGTCCGACAGCTTCACGCCGGAGGCGGCGGCGTTGGCGTGGACCTGTTCGGGGCGGGAGGCGCCGGTGATGGCGGAGGCGACTTCGCCGCGGCGCAGGACCCAGGCCAGCGCCAGGGTGGCCATGCTCATCCCGGCCTCCTCGGCGATGGGGACCAAGCGCTGCACGGCTTCCAAGGTGGCGTCGCTGTAGACGAGGCCCTGGGAGACCGCCATCTCGGCGCTGGCGAACCGGCTCCCTTCGGGGACGGGCTGTCCGGGCTGGTACTTGCCGGTCAGGACGCCCTGGGCGAGGGGGGACCAGACGATCTGGGAGATGCCGTTCGCCGCACAGAGGCCGAAGATTTCGGCCTCGGGGGCCTGCCACAGCATGGAGTACTGCGGCTGGGAGGAGACGAACAGGTCGGGGCCGGCGATGTCGATCGCTGCCTGGATCTGCTCGGGGGTCCACTCGCTGAAGCCGAGGTAGCGCGCCTTGCCCTGCTCGACGACCTTCTGGAACGCCTCGATGGTGTCCTCGATCGGCACGGACGGATCGAAGCGGTGCGCCTGGTAGAGGTCGACGTAGTCGGTCTTCAGGCGCGTGAGAGAGGCATCGATCTGCTTGGCGATCTGGGCGGGAGACAGGCCCTTGTCGGCCGGGTCGTCGGACATCGGGCCCCACACCTTGGTGGCCAGGATGTAGGAGTCGCGGGGGTGGGCCGAGAGGATCTCACCCCAGGCCGTCTCGGCGGCTCCCCGCCCGTAGACGTTGGCGGTGTCGAAGAAGTTGATGCCGGCGTCGAAGGCGGCTTCGGTGCAGGCACGGGTCGCGTCGGCCTCGATGCCGCCGGAGTAGGTCAGCCACGAGCCGAGGGAGATCTCCGAGACCTGAAGGTCCGAGCTGCCGAGTGTGCGGTACCGCATGGATGCTCCTTGCTGGTTCAGTGTTCCGTGTTCGGTGTCCGTGTTCGGTGTTCCGTGTTCCGTGTTCCGTGTTCCGTTCGGTGCAAGTCCCCCGGTCAGCGTCGGCGGGCCGCCGGTTCCAGGGCGGGGTTGGCGAAGCTCCTGTCGGCCGGGTTGATGACCGTGCCGGGGGTGACGATGGCGTCGATGGGGTCCAGGACCGCGGGGTCCAGGACCACGTCGGCCGCGGGCAGTTGCGTCTCCAGATGCTGGAGCGTGCGCGGGCCGATGAGGACCGAGGCGACCGAGGGATGGTTGAGCGCGAACGCGATGGCCATCTCGATCAGCGTCATTCCGTTGTCCTCGGCCAGGTGGGCGAGAGCTTCGGCCGCCTCCAGCTTTCGCTGGTTGACCGGCAGGGCCATGTCGAAGCGGTCGGCGAGGCGCTGCCGGGCCGGGGACGGGGTGGGCAGGTCGGCGTCCTGGCGCCAGCGGCCCGAGAGCCAGCCACCCGCGAGCGGACTGTAGGTGATCACTCCCATGCCGTGCCGGGCCGCGGTGGGCAGGACGTCGGCCTCGATGCCTCGCACGAGCATGGAGTACGGGGCCTGTTCGCACACGAACCGCTCCAGGCGCCGGTCGTGGGCGGCCCACTGGGATTCGACGATCTGGCTGCCGGGGAAGGTGGAGGAGCCGAGGTAGCGGACCTTGCCCTGGCGCACCAGGTCCGTCAGGGCGCCCAGGGTCTCTTCGATGTCGGTGTCGGGTGAGGGCCGGTGCACCTGGTAGAGGTCGATGTAGTCGGTTCCCAGCCGGCGCAGCGAGTTCTCGACGGCCCGCGTGATCCAGCGTCGGGAGTTGCCGCGCTGGTTGGGGTCGTCCCCCATGGGGTTGTGGAACTTGGTGGCCAGGACGATGTCGTCCCGGCGGCCCTTGATGGCCCGTCCGACGATCTCCTCGGACTCGCCGTGGGAGTAGACGTCGGCGGTGTCGATGAAGTTGATGCCGGCGTCCAGGGCGCGGTGGATGGTCCGGGTGGCCTCGTCGTGGTCGGGGTTGCCCCACGGGCCGAACATCATCGCGCCCAGGCACATCTTGCTGACGGACAGGCCGGTCCGGCCCAGCAGACGGTGTTCCATGGTGGTCTCCAACTGTCGTGTAAGGCTTGCTCGGATCGAGGTGTCGGATGCCGCACGGGGAGGGCCCGGCCTCCCCGTGCGGTGTCAGCTCCGCGCTGCTTCCGTCTTGCGGTGGGAGGCGGCCAGCAGCCCGAGGGGCAGCAGGGCCGCGAGGGCGAAGGCGAAGCCGGCCAGCGACGGGCCCCGCAGGCCCAGGCCGGAGGTCAGGGCGATGCCGCCGAGCCAGGAGCCCGCGGCGATGCCGACCTGGAAGGCGGACGTGGCCAGGGCCATGGGCAGGGACCGGTCGGCTCCGGCGATGCGGACGACCTCGCCGACCACGATGGGATTGTTGGCGAAGCCGGCTCCGCCGAGCAGCACGACCAGGACCACGGCCACGACGCTGTTGGTCGCCCACAGGGTGATGGCGGCCAGCAGCGCGGAGGTGAGGGCGGTGGCCGGGATGAGCGTGGCGTAGGGCCGTCGGTCACCGAGGCGTCCGCCGACCGTGGTGCCGGCCAGGGCGCCGACGCCGAAGCCGAGCATCGCCAGCGGCACGACGGCGGTCGCGAGGTGGGCCCGGTCGGTCAGCAGCGGGGCGACGTAGCTGTAGGCGGCCATGATGCCCGCCTGGATGAGCGCGATGGCCAGGTAGACCAGCCACAGGCGCGGATGCTTGAGTGCGGTCGCCTCGGCGCGCAGGGAGGTGTCGGCACGTGTGGTGTCGGCGGGCAGCCGACGGGCCACCACGGCGGCGGCGGCCACGGCGAGAGCGGCGAGCATCCAGAAGGGTGCCTGCCAGCCGCCCAGTTGGCCGGCTGCCGTACCGAGCGGGACGCCGACGATGTTGGCGAGGGTGATGCCGCCGACCATCACACCCATGGCGCGGGTGCCGGCGGCCGGTCCCGCGGCGGCGGTCGCCACCACCGCGCCCACGGCCCAGAAGGTGCCGTTGCCCAGCGCGGCGGCGACCCGGCCGACGATCGCAAGCCCCAGGCTGGAGCTGAGCGCGCCGGCGACGTGACCCGCGGCGAAGACCAGCAGCGCGGCGACCAGGGCCGAGCGACGCGGCAGGCGCTGGGTCGCCATCGACATCACGGGCGCGCCGATCATCATGCCGACGGCGAAGGCGGTGATCAACGTCCCGGCGCTGGAGACGCTGACATCGAGCGCGCCGGAGATCTGCGGCAGCAGGCCCGAGATGACGAACTCGCTGGTGCCCATGAGGAAGGCCACGGCGCCCAGCAACCACACCACCGGCGGCAGCTTGACCTTCCCGGCCGGCACTGCCCTGCCGCCGTCGGCCGTGAGCGGTGCGGCGGCTGAGGGGTCCGGCTTCGTGGACGAGGGGGAACTCACTGACGATCCTTTCAAGAGAGCCGGCGCGGGCCCCGGTCATCCGAGGGCGTTCCGGCAGAGCGGCATGCGCGCCGAAGGTTGTGCGGGGGGCGGAGCGCTTCAGGCCCGCCGCAATCCACGAAACCAGCAGCCGAGCCCGGCAGACAGACACGCTTGTGAGGGGTAACGGCAGGGACCCCCTCATGCCGGGAGCCGACGTGACGCCGGGTGCGGAGGGCGGCGTGAGGTGCGGCGGGCCGAAACGGCGAGAGGGCGGTGCTGGGCGGGGAGCCCCGGAAGAGCCGACTTGGGTCAGCGTTCGGTGTCGGCCTGCGAGGCGGCCGCGTCCCGGTTCTGGCTCGCCGCCCAGGTGGCGAGGAGTTTCAGGGCGTCCGCGGCCGGGGTGCCGGGGTCGGCGCCGTACACGGTGATGGACAGCCCCTGTTCGCCGGGCAGGTCCAGACTTTCGTGGACCAGCTCCATCTCGCCCACCGCCGGGTGGTGGAACCGCTTGGTTCCCTCGGTGAAGACGTGCACGTCGTGCGCGCCCCACATGGTGCGGAAGGCGTCGCTGCGGGTGGACAGCTCACCGATCAGGTTCGACAGCTCCGGGTCGTAGGGGTTCTTGGCGACCTCGACCCGCAGTACCCCGACTCCGTCGCGGGCCACGCGTTCCCAGTCGGGGTAGAGCCGGGTGGCGCGGGGGTCGAGGAAGACGAACCGGCAGGTGTTGGCCGGCTCCTGCTCGAACACCTCACTGAGCAGAGCGCGGGCGAGCGGATTGGCCGCGAGGATGTCCATGCGGTTGTTGCGCACGTACGCCGGCTGGTCGTGCAGGCCTTCGACGATGCGCAGCACACTGGGGCGCACGGTCGCCTTTTTCGGGCGTCGCCGGGCCCGGGCAGGACTGGTGTTGGCCGCCCGGGCCAGAGCGTAGAGGTGATCCCGCTCGGTGTCGTCCAGCCGCAGGGCCTGAGCGAGGGCGTCCAGGACACTGTCGGAGACCCCGCCGAGATTGCCGCGCTCCAGGCGCGTGTAGTACTCGACGCTCATCCCGGCCAGCATCGCGACCTCACCCCGGCGCAGCCCGGGCACCCGCCGCTGCCCGTACACCGGCATGCCCGCCTGTTCCGGTGTGATCTTGGCGCGGCGGGACTTGAGGAATGCGCTGACTTCGGCCCGACTGTCCATGGATCCCAGCGTAGGAAGACGAAGCGATCAGTGGGGGTCCCTGTCAGTACCCCTCACAGCACGGACTCCCACAGCAGGGCCGGGGCGAGGGCGTGGATTCCCTGGCGATCCCCCCCAGGGTCTTCCGGCGCGGTTCAGGGCTTCTTCGTGGCCGACCGCCTCGTGTTCTTGGTCTTGCTCGTGCTTGTGCTCGTACTCGTCGTGGTCCGAGCGGCCTTGGCGGGCGGCTTCCTCCGCTTCGGGGTGGTCGGCCAGGTGAGTTCGATTTCCAGCTCGATCTCCCCGTCGCCGATCTCGACCTCCATCTCGCTGCGGAGGTCGTCGGGGATGCGCAGGCTCAGCGTTCCGGAGCTGAGTTCCAGTTCGGCATCGCCGCCTTTCCTCAGGGCGGCCGCGAGTGCCGTGAGCTGGTCGGCCGCCTCCAGGCGTGACAGCGAGCGCTTCTGCTCAAACTTGAGATCTGTCATGCGAGTCTCCGATCCGGCACAAAAGGCTGGACAACGTCCATTCTGGTGCCATGTGCGGGACGGGACATCCCAGGTGCGCGGCTACGCGAGCGCGTCCGCGCCTCCCTCCAGCCATACCCGCAGGTGGGAGGGGTGCCCGGTGTCCATGTGCACGGTGTTCGTGGCAATGGCGGTGCGGCGGGCGGTGGCCTCCGGTTCGCCGGTGTTGGTGTTGACGTCGAAGCGGGGGAAGTTGCTGGAGGAGATGTCGAGCCGGATGCGGTGGCCGGCGGCGAAGCGGTTCGCCGTGTCGGGGGCGGTCACCTCGATCTCGTACACCTCGCCCGGAACGAGTGGCTCCGGCCTCTCGTAGGAGCGGTGGAAGCGGCAGCGGACGATGCCGTCGGTGAGGTTCATGGCAAAGCCGTGCGGATAGTCCGCGTTGGGCGGGTGGACGTCGATCAGCTTGATGGTGAAGTCGGTGTCGGGGGCTGTCGTCGAGATGTGGAGCCTTGCGGACACCGGGCCGGCCAGCACCACGTCCCGTTCGAGTGGCGGGGTGCTCAGGCTGATCACGTCGGCGCGGGAGTCCAGCGGCAGGTACGGTTCGCGCGCCCCGTGCGTCCGTGCGTCCGGGGCGTTCTGGTCGTAGGCCCCGCCCGTCATGACCGGCTCGCCCGAGGTGACCTGTCCTCCCATGGTGGGTACGGGGTGGCGCGGGTCGAAGTCGTAGGTCACCGAGGCGACGGCCGCGGTGGGCGGGGCCACGGTGAGGACGCCGCCGGTGGTGAGGTGGAGGGCGACAGGGGCCGTCGAGGCCGGCGGCCACCGGGTGTCGGTGCGCCAGACGCCGCCGTGCCGCATCCGTCCTGCCGCATCCCGCCGGCCGTCCCCGCCGCCCATCAGGAAGTACTGGACGGCGGGAAGGTCCCCTCCGCCGTCCGGGCCTCCTCCGCCGTCCGGGTCCCCTCCGCCCTCCGGGTCCGTTTCGCCCCCGCGGCCCAGCGCCCGGTCGAACCAGCGGCGGCGGAACTCCAGGTACGACGGGGCGAGGTTGCCGTCCAGGGTCGCCCGCGGGCCGAAGTCCACGTCTCCGGCGTACGTCTCGCAGCGGCGCCCGTGCGTCCACGGGCCCATCACCAGGTAGGAGGGTGCCGACTTCGTCTCGCGCAGGGCGGTGAAGTTCTCGATGGTGGAGCGGACGTAGGGGTCGTACCAGCTGCCCAGGTGCATGCTCGGCGCGTCCGGGAAGCGTTCGTAGAAGCCTCGCCCGTAGAGAGCCGGGGTGCGGTAGTAGTCGCCGAAGGAGTCCTGCCGCCACTGCTCCAGCAGGAAGTCCTCGTACGCCGACAGGTGGCGCAGCGGCGTGCAGCCCGGCCGCCAGGGCATCGCGCCGAACCAGCCCGTCACATCCACGCGCAGAAGCTGCTCGGCCAGCACCGGATCCGCCGCCGCCTCCGGGCTCTGCACCGCGTGCCGCAGGGCCCAGGTCACCTGCTTCAGCTCGAAGGCGCCGCCCATCCGCATCCCCGCGTCGTACGCGCTGGAGAAACCGCCCGAGTCCTGGAACATGGCGGCGAGCCCCGGCGCCCCTTCGGCGGCCGCGGCCGCCTGGACGTGGGCGGAGTAGGACACCCCCGTCATCACGACCCTGCCGTCACACCACGGCTGGTCCCTGAGCCAGGCGATCGTGTCCGCCCCGTCCGGGCCCTCTCCGAGGTACTTCACGAACGTTCCCTCGGAGTCGCCGCGGCCCCGGCAGTCCTGCCGTACGACGTGGTAGCCGGCTCCGGTGAAGTGCCGGGCGATGTCCTCGGGCCGCGGGACCGGGGCGTCGCCGCGATCCTGGTCCGAACCGCGCCGCGCGCGCCGGCCGTACGGGGTGCGCTCGAGGAGCACGGGCAGCGCGGTCGCCTCCGGCTCGGGTGAGGCGGAGTACAGGTCGGCGGCGAGACGGATGCCGTCCCGCATGGGAATGCGCAGCGTGCGCCGCCACAGGGCACCGCCCTGGAGGGGTTCGGGCCGGCCGGTGCGGGAGGTGTCGTACGAGGTCACTCCCGTGACGCTAGGCAGTCGCCCGCGTCATGGCGATCACTTGACGTCATCAGGTCAACTGTTCCGCAGGACGGTGACGGGACCGGACACGGGACCTACTGTGCAGCGCAACCCGGCAACGCATCGTGTGCCATCGCGACGGATCATGCGTCGCTCCTTGGGCCCCCTTTCCCTTCACAGCGCTCGCGACCCGGTCGCGTCGTGCCCTCGTTCCACCGTCCTCACAGGAGGCCGCCATGAGCACACCCGACAGCCGCACCCAGGAGGTGCGGGCCGACGAGCCCGAGGCGGGCGGCCGTGGCTCCCGGCTCCTCGACCTGGTCGAGCGGGCGGGCAACGCGCTACCGCATCCGTTCTGGCTGTTCTGGATCCTGGGCGGGGTCGTCGCCGTCGTCAGCTGGGCGCTGAACGCCTCCGGCCTGCAGGTCGCCGACCCCTCCTCGGGTGACCTCGTCGGCGTACGCAGCGCCCTGTCGGCTGACGCGGTACGAGACCTGGTCACCGGCGCCGAGGAATCCTTCGTCACCTTCGGCCCGCTCGGCGTCGTGCTGATGGTGATGCTCGGCGTGGCGGTCGCCGAGCGTTCGGGACTCTTCGAAGCGCTGGCCCGCCGCATGCTGTCGGGCCTGTCCCCGCGCACGGTCGTCCTGGGCGTGGCCCTGGGCGGTGTGCTGGGGAAGTTCCTGTCCGACTCCGCGTACGTGGTCCTCATCCCGCTCGGGGCGGTGGCCTTCCGGGCCGTGGGCCGCTCCCCCATGCTCGGCATGATCGTCGCGTTCGTCTCCATCAACGCCGCGGGCGACGCCAACCCGCTGATCGCCCCCGGTGACGCGCTCTTCGCCTCCGTGGCCACCGAGGCCGCACGGCTCGTCGACAAGGACGTGGTGGTCCGCGCGACGGACAACATGTACTTCACCACCGTCTCGGCGTTCGTGCTGGCCGGCACCATCGCCCTCGTCGTGGACAAGATCCTCGCCAGACGCGAGCACCACCTGATCCCCGACGCGGACCTGGAGGCCGCCGCGGCGCGGCAGACGGTGGCCGCCGAGGTCGACGACGCCACCGAGCTGCGGGCCCTGAAGCTGACCGGGCTCGCCGTGCTCGGCTACGCCACGCTGATCGTGCTCGCGATGCTGCCCGCCTCGTCACCGCTGCGCGGTGAGGGGGGCGCGATCGTGGAGTCCACCTTCATGAACGCCATAGCCGTCTTCCTCACCCTCTTCTTCCTGATCGTCGGCGCCGTGTACGGGCGGCTCACCGGGCGGATCAGGGGGAGCCGCGCGATACCGGAGTTCATGGCGGACGGAGTGCGCTCCATCGCACCGCTGCTGGTGCTCTTCTTCGCCGTGTCCCAGTTCCTCGCCCTGTTCAAGTGGACCAACATCGCCACGGTCGTCGCGGTCGAGGGCGCGGACTTCCTGAAGCGGTTGGGCGCGCCCACGCTGGTGCTGTTCGCCCTGCTGATCGTCGCGGTCGCGCTGATGAACCTCCTGATCACCTCCGGCTCCGCCCTGTGGACCCTGGTGGCCCCGGCACTGGTGCCGATGCTGCTGCTGCTCGGCACCAACCCGGCCGCCACCATGGCGCTCTACCGCATCGCCGACTCCTGCACGAACTCCATCACCCCGATGAGCACCTCGTTCATGCTCTGTGTCGGCTATCTGCAGACCCTCCGCCGCAAGGCCGGTATCGGCACGCTGGTCTCCTTCACCCTGCCCGTCGCCATGATCATGCTGGTGGTGTGGGTGCTGCTGTTCTTCGCCTGGTATCTGCTGGGCATTCCGCTCGGTCCGGGCGCCCCGGTGCGATGAACTCCGGACGGTCCCGGTGCGGTGACCTCCGCCGTACGCTGACGGCGTGAGCATCGTCCTCGACCTCGGAGGGCTCGGCCCGGCGGACGTCATGGCCGGACCCTCCGCGCTGTCGGAACTGATGGCGAGTCTGCATGTGCTCGCCGAACCGGAGCACCACCCGGAGGCCGTCGGCTGGGCGGCCCGCGCGGTGGCGGCGGGAGACGAGCTGCGCGACGAGCTGTCCGTGTTCGCTCCGCTGTGGGCCCGCTTCCGCTGCCGCCTGTTCTTCCCCCTTGTTCGTCCCGGTACGGCGCCGCTCGCGGCGAGCCTGGACGAGGAACTGGCGGCGATCGCGGCGCTGCCGGCCGAGGAGTTCCTCGATCTGGTGGCACCCGGGGTCCTCGGCACCAACGCGCAGCCCGTGCCGCCGGGCGACGCGCTGCGCGCGGGCGCCTGGGCCGCGGAGGACTACGTACTCCGCTGTCTGCGCCGCTCCTACGCCCGCGGCGAGCTGGCGCGACAGCTGGTGGCGGCACCGCTGGAGCTGCGGGACCGGCTGCTGGCGGTGCTGCGGGCCGCCGACACCGCGTTCTTCGCCGAGGACTGGCGCACTCTGCGGTCGCCCCTGGAGAACCACGCGCGGGACGTACGCCGACGGCTGGCGACCCTCCCCCTGGGGGAACCCGCCTCGCTTCGCTCGCCCGCGGACGTGCTCACCGAGCTCCTGCCGACCGCCGCCCGGGTCGGTCCGGGGGAACGGGTACGGCTGGACAAATTGCAGATCGACGAGGTGAGGGTGGCCCCGCGCCCCCTCGTCCTGGTCCCGTCCGCCCGGGTGTGGCCGCATCTGACGGTCAAGCACGAGCACCCGTCGTGCGTGGTGGTGCAGTACGCGGCGCGCGGCACCACCCCGGTCGAACAGCTGACCGTGCGGGATCTGCACCACCGCCTGATGGCGCTGACCTCGCCCGCCCGGATGGAGCTGTGCCGTCATCTGCTGGGCGAGCCCATCACCACCTCGGAGCTCGCCGCCCGGCTCGGCTCCAGTGAGCCACAGGTCTCCCGCGCCTTGCGGACCCTGCGCGACGCGGGCCTGGTGCGCTCGACCCGGGACGGCAAGCTGGTGCGGCACCGGCTCGCCACGGAGGTCATCCAGCGACTGGGCCACGATGTCCTCGCGACCGTGGCGCGGTGAGGAAGCTCGGTCAGTCCGTGCCGAGGCCGTCGATCAGGCGGTTGAGGAAGCGGGTGAAGGTGGCTTCGGGGGTCAGGGGGCGGGCGGGGGCCGAGAGGGCTTCGGCGAGTTCCGGGTGGTGGCCGTCCGCGGCGACGGTCGCGAGGTAGCGGGCTTCGGCCGCGGCCCGGTCGGGGGAGCCGGCGGCTGCCGCCTGGGTGAGTTCGTGGGTGACGTGTCCGGCGACGAAGGCGGTGAGCTGGGCGAAGACCTCCAGCTTGGCCGCGCCGTCCAGGCCCGTGGGGCGCAGGGCGGTGAGGGCGTGTTCCAGGAAGGCCAGGGTGTTGGGGCCGAGGCTGCGGCGGGTGGACAGGGCGGCGGGCAGCCAGGGGTGGCGCAGCATGTTGGCGCGCTGGAGGTGGGCGATGGTCTTCAGGTCGGTGCGCCAGTCGCCGGTGAGAGCGGCCGATGACGGTAGTTCGCCGCTGACGTGGTCGACCATCAGTTCCAGCAGGGTGTCCTTGTCGGGGGCGTAGCTGTAGAGCGACATGACTCCGGCGCCGACCTGTGCGGCGACCCGCCGCATGGTGACCGCTTCCAGGCCCTCCGCATCCGCCAGGGCCACCGCGGCCGCCGTGATCGCTTCCCGGCTGAAGGCGGGCCTGCGGCCCCTGCGGGCCCGGGGCTGAGCCTCGGACTCGGACGGGGACTGGGGCTGCTGGTGGCTCAGCCACAGCTGTTGCGGGTCGCGGCCCGGCGTGCCGGACCCGTCCTCACGCCTCACGGTCTTCGTACTCCTGTCACTGAGGGCCACTGTCGTCGTCATCCAAGCATCCTCTATTCTCGTACAACGTACGGAAAATCGAGGAGGGGAACGACCATGGCTTCACGCACCCACGACCCCGCGGCGAAACCGGCCTGGACGCCGTCCGCCCGGAAGCCGCCGCTGTCCTCGCGGATGATGAGGGCGATCTGGCGCGGGCTTCCGGAGAAGCGGTACGACGTGGGGTGGGAGCCGGGGTTGGAGGTGCCGGCCGCCGATGGCAGTCCGCTGGTCACGGACCACTACTTCCCCCGTACGGACACGGACGGCGATTGCCCCACCCTTCTGGTGCGCTCGCCGTACGGCAGGGGCCTGCCCTGGTCCCCGCAGTACGGCATGCTCTTCGCCGAGCAGGGCTTCCATGTGATCCTGCAGAGCTGCCGCGGCACCGGCGGCTCGGGCGGTGCGTTCGATCTGTGGCGCAACGAGGCCGCCGACGGCCGGGCCACGGTGGCCTGGCTGCGCGAACAGCCCTGGTTCAACGGGACGTTGGGGACCATCGGCCCCAGCTACCTGGGGTACGTGCAGTGGGCGCTCGCCCTGGACCCGCCGCCGGAGCTGAAGGCGATGGTGGTGCAGGTCGGTCTGCACGACCCGTACGCCCTGTTCTACGCGGACGGTGCCCTGCGGCTGGAGCACGCCCTGCTCGTCGGACTCGGCATGACGTACCAGCACCGGGGGATCATGCCCGTCGCCAAGGCGACGCTGCGGCTGCAGCGCCGTATGCGCGACATCGTGACCGCGCGGCCACTGCGCGGGGCGTACTCCTCCGCTCTCGGGGACGTGCCGTGGCTGGACGACGTGATGACGCACCCGGACGCCGGGGACCCGTACTGGGACGGAGCGTCCCTGGCGGGGGCGGCCGAGGGGCTGAGCGTCCCCACGAGCCTGGTCTCCGGGTGGCACGACGCCCTGGCCGACCAGACCTTCGAGCAGTACGCCCGGCTGCGTGCGGCCGGATGCGACACCGCCCTGCTGGTCGGTCCCTGGACTCACACCTCCGCCATGCAGCAGGGCTGGCCCGAGGTCTTCGCCGAGAGCCTCGCCTGGCTGCGCGCGTACCTGTGCGACGATCCCTCCGAGTTGCGTCCCACGCGTGTGCGCGTGCACGTCGGCGGCGAGGACGTATGGCGGGACCTCGACGACTGGCCATCCCTCTCACCTGTCTCCACCTCGTGGGTTCCCACCCCGAACGGGCACCTCGACCGGCGAGTTCTCACGGCTCCCACTGACGGTGCGGGGTCGGCGCCCCTGGCGTCCCTTCGCTACGACCCGGCCGACCCCACGCCGTCCATCGGCGGTCCCCTGCTGTCCCGGACGGCCGGTGCCCGCGACAACAGTGCTCTGGAAGGGCGAGAGGACGTCCTGACGTTCACCAGCCCACCACTGGCCGAGGCCGTGGACCTCCTCGGTCCGGTCTCCGCGCGGCTGAGTGTCTCCACGGACACCGGGTACGCCGATGTCTTCAGCCGCCTGTGCGACGTGGACGCGCAGGGCCGCTCCACCAACGTCTGTGACGGGCTGGCTCAAGTGGAGACAGTGGGGGAAGGGCCCTCGGAGGTCACCGTGCCGATGAGTTCCACCGCCTACCGCTTCCCGGCCGGGCACCGGATTCGCTGGCAGATCAGTGGGGGTGCGCATCCGCGGTACGCCCGCAACCCGGGGACCGGCAAGTCGGCGGTGGAGGCCGTCGACTTCACGGCGATACGCATCACGCTGCACGACGGCTCCGTGCTGGAGCTTCCCGACGGGTCCCGGACTGCGTGAACGCCCGGACACGCGGACAGGCCGTTCGCATGCGAGTGCGAGGATGGGGACATGTTCGTACAGCTGCTCGCGGCGGTCGGCGTGCTTGCCGTCCTGACGATGGTTCCCGGGCCGGACATGGCGGTCGTGACGAAGCGGGCGGTGGCCTGCGGCTGGCGGGACGGGCTGCGGACGGTCGGCGGTATCACGGCCGGACTGCTCGTCTGGGGCGTGCTCACGGTGGTCGGACTGGCGGCAGTCCTGGCGGCGTCCGCCACGGCCTACACCGCCGTCAAGCTGGTCGGGGCCGGGTATCTCGTCGTCCTCGGGATCCAGTCGCTGCTCGGCAGCCGGAAGAAGCGGGCGCTTGAACAAGGGGGAACGGCGCCGGCCGGGAATCCGTGGCGGACGGGGCTGGTCAGCAACGTCTTCAACCCCAAGATCGCTGTCTTCTACACCGGCCTGCTGCCGACACTCGCGCCCACCGGCCTGTCTCCCCACGCCGGCATGGCACTTCTGGTGCTGCTGCACGCAGGGCTCACTGTCCTCTGGCTCAGTGGTTATGTCGCGCTGCTGTCCAAGGCCCGTACCTTCTTCGAACGGCCCGCCGTGCGCCGGGCCATGGACCGGGTGACCGGAGTCGTCCTGATCGGCTTCGGCGTCAAGGTCGCGGGGACGCAGCCCTGATGGTCGGGCTGGCCGGGCGGGCCGGGTCGGGCGTCGTCAGGCCCACACCAGGGCGAACACGGCGAGCACGAGGGGCCGCGGCGCCGCAGGGAACGGG
Source organism: Streptomyces violaceus (assembly GCF_036014075.1). Lineage (NCBI taxonomy): Bacteria > Bacillati > Actinomycetota > Actinomycetes > Kitasatosporales > Streptomycetaceae > Streptomyces > Streptomyces violaceus. Next base: position 5,150,293 of record NZ_CP107911.1, on the reverse strand, counting down.
TGAGCGCGAGACACTCGGCGTCCGTGGCGGACGAGGTCGGGGACGTGGACGTCATGCGCGGAGACGTCGGCCGTCGCTTCCTCCCGACGGCTTCGGCTCAACTCGATCCGCATCGGGAATACCCGTGAGTACCCCACCTACGGTCACCGACAGCGGGCAGGATTCACGTGACGCGTGGTGACAAGTGACCGACCGGCCGGGGGAGCCTGCCATGCCGTACAGCTCCGCGGAGTGGCACGCGCGCAGTCTGCTGGGGGCGGTGTCGCCGGAAGCGCGCGGTGAGTTGCTCGAACTGGGCGTGCCCGCACGGTTCGAGGCCGGGAAGGTGCTGCTGAGCGAGGGCGCCCGGGACCGGCATGTGCTGGTGCTGCTGTCCGGCTTCGCCAAGGTGACGGCACGGGTGGAGAACGGCGAGGAGTCCCTGCTCGCGGTCCGGGTCGGCGGGGACAGTATCGGGGAGATGGCCGCGTTCGACGGTGCCCCGCGCTCGGCCACCGTGACGGCGTGCGGGCCGCTCACGGCCCGGCTGGTGCAACCGGGCCCGCTGCACGCCCTGTTGGTCCGGCGTCCGGAGGTGCATCTGGCGCTGACCGGGATCATCGCCCAACGCCTGCGCTGGGCCAACCGCAGGCGTCTCGACTTCAAGGGCCCCGTCCTGGCCAAGGTCCTCAGCGGCGCCACGACCTACGACACCCTCCTCGGCGCCCGCCACCGGGCCAGCCGCACGCTGTTCGCCGAGGAACTCCAGGTCCAGCACACCTGCGCCCGCATGGAGTACGACGTCCAGCGCCACCGGGTGGAGTGGGACACGACCGACCGCATGCGCCGCCTGGAGCAGGAGCACCAGCGGGCCCAGGCCGAGCGGGCGGCCCAGGAACGGGCGGAGCTGGAGACGAGGATGGGCCGGATCATGCGGGCACGAGGGGCATGAGACCCGCTTGATCCGGAAACGGTTCGAAAGATTCGAGTAACGGAATTCTACATTCCGGCTGGGATGTCGCCCCTTCTCTCACCATCTCTGGCCCATCCCAGCCCCAACTCGCCCTGGACCAGCGGATACACACCGCAGCCCCCTGACGCGAGCCAACGAATCTTTCGCAACAATCACCGAAACCATTGACAGTTGACAGGGCCCGGCCAACACTCCCGGGTGACAGAGCACCCCCGTCCACCCCACGAGGACGATGGAGGAAGCACCCCATGAGCAACGCACTCAGCCGCTTACGGCTGCTCATCAGCGGTGTCAGCACGATGCTGCTGGTCGCGGTGGCCGCCCTGGCCCTGCCGGGCACCGCCCACGCCGACACGGTCGTCACGAGGAACCAGACCGGCACCCATGACGGCTACTACTACTCGTTCTGGACCGACAGCCAGGGCACGGTCTCCATGAACCTGTCCGCCGGCGGCAAGTACAGCACCTCATGGCGAAACACCGGGAACTTCGTCGCCGGCAAGGGCTGGAGCAACGGCTCCCGCCGCACCGTGACCTACTCCGGCACCTTCAACCCGTCCGGCAACTCCTACCTGACCCTCTACGGCTGGACGGCGAACCCGCTCGTCGAGTACTACATCGTCGACAACTGGGGCACCTACCGGCCCACGGGGACGTACAAGGGCACCGTCACCAGCGACGGCGGCACGTACGACATCTACAAGACCACGCGCTACAACGCCCCGTCCGTCGAGGGCACGAAGACCTTCGACCAGTACTGGAGCGTGCGGCAGTCGAGGCGGACGGGCGGCACCATCACCACCGGCAACCACTTCGACGCGTGGGGCCGGGCCGGGATGCCCCTGGGCAACTTCAAGTACTACATGATCATGGCCACCGAGGGTTACCGGAGCAGCGGCAGCTCCTCCATCACGGTGCGCTGACGATGGCAGCCACACACCGCCTCGCGCTGCTGACCGCCCTGGTGACGGCGGCGGCAGCCACCCTCACCGCCGCCACCGCCACCGCCGCCCCGGAGCGGGCCGCCGCCTGCAACGGATACGTCGGGCTCACCTTCGACGACGGCCCGTCCGGCAACACGACGAGACTGCTCGACGCGCTCCGGCAGAACGGGCTGCGGGCCACGATGTTCAACCAGGGCCAGTACGCGGCCGCCAACCCGTCCCTGGTCCGCTCCCAGGTGGCCGCCGGTATGTGGGTCGGCAACCACAGCTACACCCACCCGCACCTGACCCGGCTCAGCCAGGCGCAGATCGACTCGGAGATCTCCCGGACCCAGCGGGCCCTCGCCAACGCGGGAGGCGGCACCCCGAAACTGTTCCGCCCGCCGTACGGCGAGACCAACGCGACGGTGAAGTCGATCGCGGCCCGGCACGGCCTGACCGAGATCATCTGGCAGGTGGACTCACAGGACTGGAACGGCGCGAGCACCGACGCGATCGTCCAGGCCGCCGGCCGCCTCACCAACGGCCAGATCATCCTCATGCACGACTGGTCCGCCAACACCCTCGCGGCCGTCCCGCGCATCGCCCAGGGCCTGACGGCCCGGGGCCTGTGCGCGGGGATGATCTCCCCGCAGACGGGGCGCGCCGTGGCGCCCGGCTGAGGGACGCTCAGAAACGGCGCGATGGCCGCCCGGGCCATCGCGCCACCCTGGCGGTGGGCCCGCGTACTTGAGTACGCGGGCTCATGACGGACCGCCCCGCACCCGCGACCATGGCCGTATGAAGAATCGGGGAATGCTTTCCGCGGGGGCCGCGCTCGCTCTTGGTGTGCCTGTCGCCGCTTGGGGGCTGATGGGACAGCGGAACCACGACGGGCTGCCCGCGAGTGAGCTCGACTACGCCTACCAGCCGTGGGGCATCGGGGACGGTGCCGCGGCGGTCATCGGCGGTCTCGCCCTGGTGCTGGCGGGGGCCGGCGCCGCGGTGCTCGTGCGGGCGGCGCGGCGTGGGACGCTGGACCGGCGATGGTGGGGGGTGCTCGGGCCGCTCGTGATCGTCGGGCTCATGGCCGGTGTGGGCTGGCGGATCCTGACCGCGGGCGTGGTCGGAGCCAACATCGGAGCCGGGATGCTGATCATCCTCGGTACGCCGGTCGCGGCCGGGCTGCTGCTGTGGGCCGTGGGCCGGGGCGTGTGGCTGGCGACGCGGGGGCACGGGGGCGGCACCGGCGGGCCCGGGCGTGTGGGCGGGATCTCGCCGCGCGGCGTGTGACGGCCGGGCCGGATGGCCGAAACACCACGGTCGGGGGCGGCGGGAGCGGACGACTTCACTGTCAGGCCAGGTGGTTCGCCTAGGTTGGTGAGCCGGTCCCCCTTCCCCATCCCCAGGAGCCCTGCCGTGCTCGACGACAGCCTGCGTGCCCGTATCGACACCTCCAAGCCGCACTCGGCCCGCTTCTGGAACTACTTCGTGGGCGGCAAGGACAACTACGAGGTCGACCGCGAGATCGGCGACCAGATCAAGTCGATCTTTCCGGGCCTGGTCGACGTGGCGGTCACGAGCCGCCGGTTCCTGGGACGGGCCGTCCGGCATCTGGCCGAGGAGCAGGGCGTGCGGCAGTTCCTCGACATAGGCACCGGGTTGCCGACCGCCGACAACACGCACGAGGTCGCCCAGCGCGTGGCACCGGACGCCCGGATCGTGTACGTCGACAACGACCCCATCGTGCTGGCCCACGCCAACGCGCTGCTCACCAGCACGCCCGAGGGCGTCACCGCGTATCTGGACGCCGACCTGTACGACCCCGAGGCCGTCCTGGAGGCCGCCGCGGGCACGCTCGACCTCTCCCGGCCGGTCGGCCTGATGATCCTCAACACGCTCGGGCATGTCGCCGACTACGGGCAGGCGCGTGAGCTGGTGCGGCGGCTCATGGCCGGGCTGCCGGCCGGCAGCCACCTGGTGATCAGCGACAGCACGGCCACGAGTGAGGGCATGATCGCGGCGTCGGAGGCCTACAACTCGAGTGGGGCGGTGCCGTATTACGTCCGTCCGGTTGCCGAGATCGCCGGGTTCTTCGAGGGGCTGGAGTTGGTGAGGCCGGGGGTGGTGCGGGTGCCGGAGTGGCGGCCGGAGCGTTCTGGCGGTGCCGAGCTCGATACGGCTGTGGATGCGTACTGCGGCGTTGGCCGCAAGTTGTAGCCGGTTCGTGGTCGAGTGCAGCGCCGCTGTGGCTGGTCGCGCAGTTCCCCGCGCCCCTGAAGAGCGCAGTTCCTCGCGCCCCTGAAGAGCAAAGGGTCTTCCCCCAGACGGGCCTATCCCCTCAGCCACCCACAACCCCCGGACGATAATCAGGGAATGGTCACCCCACCTCCCGTCTCCGAGCCGCGCGGCCGTCTGGTCGGGGATCTTCTGGTGGTGGGTGAGGCGTACTCGCTCGTTCTCGCGGGCGGGTACGCGGTGCTGGCGCACGGGCTGGTGGAGCGGGCCGGGCCGGATGTGGACGTGGCCACCGAGCACCCCGCCGGGATGGACGCCATCGCCGGCACCGTCCGGACCGGGCTGGTGGCGCGCGGCTGGCTCGTGCAGACCCGGGAGACCGAGCCGCTGTCCGCCCAGTTCCTCGTCACGGACGCGGCGACCGAGCAGGAGTACGACGTCGGCGTCCACAAGGAGGTGCTGTGGCGCCCGCCCGTGCTGACGGAGCTCGGGCCCGTGCTCTCCCTCGACGACCTCGTCGGCACCAAGGTGCGGGACCTGGCCGACCGGGGACTCGCCCGCGACCTGGTCGACGTACACGCCGCCTCGGCCCGCTGGAGCCACCCCGAACTCGAGGAACTCGGCCGCCGCCACGCCCCCGACACCTTCGACCTCAGCGACCTCCAGGCCCGGCTGACCGGCACGGACTGGATCGACGACCGGGCGTTCACCGTCCATGGCCTCGAGGTCTCCGCCGTCGCCGGACTGCGCCGCTGGGCGCAGGAGTGGGCCGACGACATCGCGGAACGGCTCATCGAAGGTGAGGCCCCGGACGAGGAGTGACCGGTACGCCACCGGACGGGCCGAGGGCTGTCCGACCGCTCGGTACCCTGACCCGATGGGGAACGGGGCAGGCGGACAGGTGGGTGTCGTCGCCGCGCTGGTGCGGGCGGCCTTCCTGGTGGACGGTGTCTACGCGGAGGCCAGCCGGGCGTACGGGCTGACGCCCCAGCAGGGACAGCTGCTGTGCGTGCTGATGCCGCAGCCGTACGGGATGGGTGAGCTCGGGGAGACGCTCGGGCTGGCGAAGTCGAGCCTGACGGGGCTGGTGGACCGGACGGTGCGCCGGGGGCTGGTACGGCGGGAGGCCGACCCGCGGGACGGCCGGGCCGTGCGGGTGGGACTGACGGAGGAAGGCGCCTCCCTCGCCGAAAAGTTCTACGCCGAGACCGTACGCCGGATGGAGGCCCTGCCGGCCGGGCTCAACGGCGCCGAGCGGGAACGGCTGGCCGTGCTGCTGTCGCGGGTCGTGACCGACAACGAGGTTCCCGAGGTGTTCGTGGAGGCGGCGAAGGACGGCTTCGGAATCGACCAGCCGGAGGCGTAGCAGCCGTACGGCCGGGGTCATGACTCCCGGGCCACGGCCGGCACCGCCCGCTCCTCGCGCCTTCCCGCCGCCATCAGGGACAGCGTCACGCCCGTCGACACCGCGGCCATCGCCGTCATCGCCACGGCCGGAGAGGTCAGTTGGGCCACGGAGCCCGCGAGCGCCGCTGCCACGCCCTGCATCGTGAGCATCCCCGCCGAGTGCAGGCCCAGGGCATGGCCCGTCAGGGCCTCGGGGGTCAGGGCCACCAGGCGCTCCTGCTGCACGAGGCTCGCGCCGAAGCCGACGGAGGCCAGGGTGACCGCGGCAGCCGCGAGCGGGAGCTTCGGGTGCAGGAGGAAAGGCACGTACGGGACGGCCAGGAGCAGCAGGAGCGGGAAGCCGAGGCGGGGACGCAGGCGCGGCGGGAGCAAGCGGCCCACCAGGACGTCACCGGCCAGCATGCCCAGCGCGGCACAGGCGAACAGGGTGCCCGCGGCCTCGGGGGCGTAGGAGACGTAGAGGGATTCGCAGCCGACGATCAGGCCGTTGGGAATCCAGAGGGCCAGGTAGACCTGGCGGCGGGGCGCGGACGACCACAGCAGCGCGTTGGCGCGCCAGGTCGCGGCGACCGAGGGGCGGCCCGCCGTACGGGGCGGGCGGCGGGTCAGGCTCAGGCGGACGACCGCGGCCGCCGCGACGTACAGCGCGGCGGCCACCAGCAGCGACACCCGTGGGGACAGCAGCGCCACCAGGGCGCCGCCGGTCGCGTAGCCGGCGATCTGCATGAGGCCGCTCATCATGTTGAAGACGGAGCGGCCGAGCAGATAGCCGTCCTTGGAGAGGATCTCGTTCAGCAGGCCCCAGCGCACTCCCCCGCCCACCGACTCCACAAGACCCTTGGCCAGGACGATCACGAAGAGGGACCAGACCGGCAGGCCGGGCAGCGCCAGTGCGGCCGTGGCCGCGGCGAAGAGCAGGGGCAGGGCGGTCAGGGCCGCGCGCGGGGGCAGGCGGTCGGCCGCCGAGAGCAGGAACGTCGCGCCCAGCACCTGCACCAGCGACGAGCCGAACATGCTCACCGCGGACAGCAGCGGCGACTCGGTCGCCCGGTACACCAGGGTGCCCAGGGCCAGGCCGCCCATCGTCTGGGCCACCGTCTGGGCCGACGCGGCCAGGAAGAACGGGGTGAACTCGGGGGTGCGGAACAGATCGCGGTAGCTGCGCATGCGCGGAGTCTGTGGCGGCCCGCAGGGCATGGTTATTGTTTCGCGCGGGTGCGAAACGTCGGGGGTGCGCGATGGGCTGGTGGCAGGTCAACGCCGACACCCTGGCCGGGAGCCGGTTCGTGCTCTCCCCGCTCGCCGAGACCTTCGCCTGCCTCCAGTTGCTGCACCGGGGTACACCCGCACACCCCGGCGAACAGGCCTGGCTGCGCGACCATCTGCCCGGCTACCGGGCCCGTCTGGCCGCCGACCCCGTGACCGCGCTGCTCGTCCGCGCCGGACTGGGCCGGTCCTGGATCGCCGACTTCCTCACGCCCACCCCGAGGAGCCCGGAGACCTTCGAGGAAGGGGTGGCACGGGTGCGGTCCGCCCGGCCCGACGCGGCCCGTGCCAACCTGCGGATCTCCCTCGCCGGCCCGCTTCCCGCAAGCCTGGACCGGGACGACCTCCCCGAGCGCGCGGCCGGCCTGTTGTCCTACGTCTGGACCGAGACCGTACGACCGGACTGGGACCGGCGCCGGCGGGTGCTGGAGGCTGACGTGGTCGCCCGGACCGCGCAGGTGAGCCGGGGCGGCTGGGCGGCGGCGCTGGACACGCTGCGACCGGGCCGGACCCGGTGGCTGGGCGACAACCGGCTCCAGGTGAATCTGCACGAGTACCCGCCCCGCGAGATCTCGGGCGCCGAGCTGCTGTTCGTGCCGGTCACCCCGAAGACCGGCTGGGTGTCCTGGGAGGAGCCCGACCGGTACGCGGTGGTCTACGCGTGCGCGGGCGCACTCGCCGACCCCGGTGGCACACCCGTGCCCGCGAGCCTCGGCGCGCTGCTCGGCACCGCCCGTGCCGGTGTGCTGGTCCGGCTCGGCTCCCCCTTGAGCACCAGCCAGCTGGTCGCCGTGACCGGGCAGGGGCTCGGCTCGGTGGGGCGGCATCTGCGGGTGCTGCTGGACGCCGGTCTGGTGGAGCGGCGGCGGGCGGGCAGGTCGGTGCTGTACTCGCGGACGGTGGCGGGGCAGGTCCTGGTGGACGCTGTGGAGGCCGGGAACCGGGCCGGCACCCGCCGGAGCTAGGCTCCGGGCATGACGACTACCAACGGTTCCTCTCCCCTCGACGTCGAGATCGGTGCACTGCAGGGCGGTTCCGCCGACCTGTCCCAGTACGCGGGCAAGGCCGTGCTCGTGGTGAACGTCGCCTCCAAGTGCGGTCTGACCCCGCAGTACACGGGGCTCGAGAAGCTCCAGGAGCAGTACGCGGAGCGCGGCTTCACCGTCCTCGGCGTGCCCTGCAACCAGTTCCTCGGGCAGGAGCCCGGCAGCGCCGAGGAGATCGCCGAGTTCTGCTCGGCGACGTACGGCGTGACCTTCCCGCTGACCGAGAAGGTCGAGGTCAACGGCGACGACCGGCACCCGCTGTACGACCGCCTGACCGGCTTCGCCGACGCCGAGGGGCACAGCGGCGACATCCGCTGGAATTTCGAGAAGTTCCTCATCGGCCGGGACGGCCAGGTGGTCGCCCGCTTCTCGCCGCAGACCGAGCCGGAGTCGGCCGAGGTCGTGACGGCGGTGGAGGCCCAGCTGGGCTGACACCCGGCTGCTTGACCTTGCCCCTGGGGCAGGCCCGAGCGTCCTCGTCACCGGGCGGAAGAGCCGCCCGGTGACGGAGGATGTGTGGTGGACGTACCGGACCAGGAACTGCTCACCATCGGGGCGTTCGCCACGCGCGCCCGGCTCTCGGCCAAGGCCCTGCGGCTGTACGACCGGCTGGGGCTGCTGGCCCCGGCGCATGTCGACGAGGCCACGGGCTACCGCTACTACCGTGCCGGCCAGGTCGAACGGGCCCGGCTCGTGGCCATGCTGCGGCAGTTGGACATGCCGCTCGCCCGGATCGCCGAGGTGGTCGCGGCGGGCGACGGGCCCGCGGCGGCCGCTCTGCTCGGCGCGTACTGGGCGGACGTCGAGGCACGGGTCGCGGGGCAGCGGACGCTCGCCGAGTACCTCCGTGGACGACTGTCGGGGAGGAGCTCCGAGATGTACCGGAAGTTCGCGATCGAGACGGTGGACGTGCCCGCGCAGGTGGTGATCACCGAGACCCGGCATGTGCTGGCGGGCGAGCTGACCGCGTGGATCGGGGCGTCGCTGGGCCGGCTGGAGTCGGCGGCGCGGGAGTGCGGCGGCGTCACGGCGGCGCCCTTCGTCGTCTACCACTCCGAGGTGTCGATGGAGAGCGACGGCCCTGCCGAGTCCTGTGTACCCGTGGCGGACGAGGCGGCGGCGCGGGCGTGGGTCGAGAAGCACAGCCGGTCCTGGGGGACGAAGGTGGCGGTGCACCCGGCCCAGCGGCTGGCCTACACCCGGATCACCAAGGCGCAGGTGGCCCATCCGCAGATCATGGCGGCCTTCGAGGCGGTGGAGGAGTGGATCGCCCGGGAGGGTCTGGAACAGGCCGGCCCGTGCCGGGAGGTGTACTTCGCCGACTGGGAGGCGACGGGGGCGGAGGACCCGGTGTGTGACGTGGCGTTCCCCGTGAGCTGATCCCGCTGGTCCTCCTCGGATCCCCGGGGCACGAGCGGAGCCCTCTCGGCAAGGACGGCGATGCTGGTCGAGAGGGCTCTGTCGGTGGTGCTTGTGCTGTTGTCGAGCGCGAGGTCAGGCCTTGACCGAGGTCACGAAGGCGTTCCACGCGTCGGCGGGAAACGCCAGCTTGGGGCCCTCGGGGATCTTGGTGTCCCCGAGCTCCAGGGCCTCGTCGACGGTCGACCTGACCATCACGCACGCGCCGTTGTTGTTGGTGTAGGAGGACGTCGTCCACGTTTCCGTGGCGCCCAGACGAATTGCCATGTTCGCTCCGTAGCCAGTTGCGTTTACGCCAACCCGTGCTGATGGGTGGCGTGATCGACGCTACTCGCCAACATCCTCGTTCGGAGCAGCCATTCACTCGACCGGATGGCATATTCCAGGGGAGACTTCCAGTCAGGCGTGTCAGAGGTGTAGCATCCCGCGCTTTGCCCGCTGAAAGGCCTTCACCCGACGGCGGATCAGCGCGCGTAATCCTTCGCCACACGCTCGATGAGCTGCCGCGACTGGTCCACGTTCAGCGACTGGGCGCGCAGATGCTCGTACATCACCGTGTACTTCTGCACGTCGAGCGGCTTCTCCAGGTACAGGTCGCTGGTGACGCCCTCGATGTACACCACGCTCGAGTCGGCCGCGTCGGCGAACTCCAGGATCGAGTACTGGCCGTTGATACCGGCGTGCGCGCCGACCTCGAACGGCAGGACCTGCACGGTGATGTGGGGCAGCTGGGACATCTCGACGAGGTGCTCCAACTGCTCGCGCATCACCGGGCGGCTCCCGACGGTCCGGTGCAGGGACGCCTCGTCCAGGACCACCCACAGCCGCAGCGGGTCCGTCTCGGCGGTGATACGGCCCTGTCTGCGCAGCCGGACCTCGACGCGCTTGTCGTTGTCCGCCTCCGACGCCTCGGGCGAGCCGCCCCGGATGATGGCCTCGGCGTACGCGCGCGTCTGCAACAGGCCGGTGATGATCTGCGGTTCGTAGACCCTGAGCGACTCGGCGTCCGTCTCCAGGCCGATGTAGACGCTGTAGGGGATGTCCCCGAAGGCGTGCCACCAGCCCTGCTGGCGCGAGTCCTTGGCCATCTGCATCAGCGACTCGACGATGCGCTGGTCCTCTACCTCGTAGACCCCGCACAGATCGCGCACGTCACGCTGGCTGATGCTGCGCCGGCCGTTCTCCAGCCTGCTGATCTTCGACTGCGACACCAGCAGCCGCTCGGCGACCTCTTCGGCCGTCATGCCCTTGAGCTCGCGGAGCCTGCGGAGCTCCTGGCCCAGCCGGCGCCGCCTGACGGTGGGATTGACATTGGACGCCACGGGACGTGCACCTCCGGCTGCGTGCCTCTACTTTGCGTATCTGCTGCTGAGCAGACTGCCACCAAGGTGCTTCCTACCGCTGGGAAACGGTGGATATGCGACGGGTACACGCCAGTTCGGACAGGCACGCCGAGCGGGGCGGGGAGAGTGTGTGCTCTCCCCGCCCCGCTCGGACAGCGGCTCCCGTGACCGGGTCGTGGGTGCGGCGTGGTGCCGGTGGTGCGGCGCGGCTCAGTGGGCCGGGACGCGGGCCATGCTTGCGCGGTGCGGCTGCATCGGAACACCGCGGGCGGGTTCCGCTGCGGCCCTGGCTCCGCCGGCGGCCTGGCGGCCGGGCGGTGCCGGGTTGCGGCGCGGCTGCGCCGCCACGCCGTTCTGGACGTCCATCACGGCGTGCGCCACGAGACCGCCCATGGGGTCGTGCCTGATCAGGTCCCGCAGCCGGGACCGGGACGAACGTCCCTCGTTCCCCGGATACAGGTGCTTGCCGAGGCCGACCGCGTGCGCCAGGGCGGCGAGCGCTGCGGTCCGCGGGTCCGGCGGTACGCCGGTGCGGATCGCGGAATCCAGCCTGGCCTTGATCTCCCGGCTGATTTCGGTGTCCGTCGCCTGGTAACGAGTCGTCGGCAGCACTCCGCACATCTGGCCGGCCACGGCATGCACCATGCCGCACCGCTCCAGATGCGAGAGGTAGGTCTGGCGGAGCCCCAGTCGCGGCCCGCCAATCCAGTGGACGGCCCGCACGGGAGCGCCACGCCTTCGCAGCAACTCCAGTGCGCAGTCCAGTGTTGGATCTCCAGTCGGCCGTGGGGCTACCACGGCGATACGATCCCCGTCTGGGGCTATCCGTCCGGCCAGCGCCAGCTCTACTAGCTGTGCTCCGGCCAGACCGAGGTCGAGCGACTGCGGCTGTGCAGTGGTACCCGTGGTCGGGTCCAATGCCAGCAGCAGAAGCTCTTCCGGAAGTGTTCTGCGGCTCCTGCCCATCCATGCCTCCCCGCGTGGATGAAAGACAGGGTGACCCCTCTCACATTGGTCTGTCGAGGGTGCGTGACCGGTTCGTAGTGGAACCAGTAGGTATGTCGTTCTCGTCTACCGGTTGGGTTCGACCCGTACACAGGACACTGGTACATGGTTCGGACAGCGCCGAGGAGCGGTGTCACGGCGGCGGTTCACGGTTCGTTACGCGTACGCGGGGAGTGCGGCGCGAGGAGGAGGCATCGGTGGCGGGCGAGTCCCCCGACAGGTCGAAGAAGCGCGAGTCGTCGGCACAACGGACGTCGGGGAGCGCGAGTCCGGTTCCCGAGGCCAGGAGCGAGGCGTCCGCGGAAGCCCGCGACCCGCGCCTCGCGGTGGCCCGGGACGCGGAGAAGTCCTCGGCACGCGGCGGCGTCGATACGGCGACCCGCGTGTTCTCCGTACGCACAGAGGACGAGCCGACGGACACGCCGCCCGATGCCGCCGACCCCAAGCAGCTCACGGACGCGACGGGTGACGCCGAGCAGGGTGCCGACGACGCGGACGTCGAGGGCGCGGACGTCGAGGGCGCGGCGGGTGACGCCGGCGACGGCGACAGCGACGCGGGCGCGGACGACGCGGCGGCTGAGGAGTCCCAGGAGCCTGCGGAGGCGTCTGCGGAGGGCGCCGACGGTGATTCGGGCTCCGGCGAGGCCGACAGTTCCGACGAGGCTTCCGGCTCCGCCGAGTGCGGTGAGTCCTCCGGCTCCGGTCGGGGCGACGACACCGCGGGCAGTGACGGGCGGCTGCGGGACGCGGTGGCCGCTTGGGTCGCGTCGGCGGACGCGGACGAGGACGCGGACGCGGACGCGGGCAAGGAGCCCGCGGAGAGCGCCGAGAAGGACTCCACGGACCGTCGGCAGGCCGCCGAGGACGAGCCCACGGACGCCGAGACGGACGGCCAGGAGGCCGAGAGCGCGGACGAGTCCACGGAGACCGACACGGACGCCCCGGACGGCCAGGAGGCCCCCGAGAGCGCGGGCGAGCCCACGGACGCCCCTGGGGCCCAGGAAGCCGCAGAGGAGGCGTCCGAGGGCGCCGATGCGAGCCAGGACGAGGACGACGAGCCCGAGGCGGACCGTTCCGCCACCGCCGACAACGCGGACGCGGACGCCCCCGAGGCAGAGGCAGAGACCGAAGCCGACGCCGACAGTGAGCCGGGCACCGCCGAATCCGAGGCCGGAACGAAGCCCGCCGAGGGCGACGGCACGGCGAGTGGCGCCGGCAGCACCCCGAAGACCAACAGCACCCCGGACACCGGCGCCAAAGCCTCCAAGCCCAAGGGCCCGCGCGCCACCCACGACGACGCCGAGTCCTCCCCGAAGGCCGGCGCGGACACGGACAGCTCCCCCGAAGACAAGTCCGGCACCGAAGGCGAAGGCGAAGGCGAAGGCACCGGGAAGTCCGGCGTCGATCAGCCCACCGCCGTCTTCAAGGCCCCGCGGCCGGCGGTTGATCAGCCGACCACGATGTTGAAGATCGGGGGCGCGACCAAGGACAAGGGCGCTCCCGAGAAGGACGCCGAGCGGACCAGCAAGTTCGTCGCGCTCAAGCCGCTGGACGACCCGGCGACGCGGAAGCCGGCCGCACCGCCCGCACCCGCACCCGCCGAAGCCACCGCCCCCGTCCCCACCGTCAGCCCCGAGCGGACCACGCAGCAGCCGTTGCCGCCGCGGCCGCCGCTCGACATGCTGGCCGAGCTGACGAACACCCCGCCGCCCCCGGACACCCCGCTGCGGACGGCCGTACGGCGGGTGAAGATCTGGACGCCGCTGGCGCTGCTGCTCGTGATCGTCTTCGCGGTCGTGCAGAACGTGCGCCCGCTGCCGGCGCCCACGCTCCAGCTCACCGCGAAGGACAGCTACACGTTCGAGGGCGGCAAGGTCGACATCCCCTGGCCGGCCGACGGCCAGGCCGCGCTGGACGTGCAGGGCATCGGTACGTTCGGCTCGTCCGGCGAGCAGAAGCCCGTGCCGATCGCGAGTGTCGCCAAGGTCATGACCGCCTATGTGATCCTGCGCGATCACCCGCTCAAGAGCGGTGAGGACGGGCCGAAGATCGGGATCGACCAGGCCGCCGAGGATCAGTCCGACGCCGGCCAGGAGTCCACCGTCGATGTGACCAAGGGCGACAAGATCAGCCAGCGGGAGGCCCTGGAGAGCATCCTGATCGCGTCCGCGAACAACGTGGCGCGACTGCTCGCCCGCTGGGACGCGGGGTCCGAGAAGGCGTTTGTGCAGAAGATGAACGACGCCGCCAAGGACCTCGGCATGAAGAACTCGACGTACACCGACCCGTCGGGCCTGAACAACACCACCGTGTCCACGGCCGTGGACCAGGTGAAGCTCGCCCGGGCCGCCATGGAGCAGCCCGCCTTCCGCGAGGTCGCGACGATGATGTCGTACGTCGACTACAAGGGCACCAAGCACGACAACTGGAACCGCCTGGTCGGCTACAACGACGTCACCGGCATCAAGACCGGCACCACCACCTCGGCGCTCGGCAACCTCGTCTTCTCCGCGCGGAAGGACGTCGACGGCGAGATCCACCGGGTCATCGGCGCCGTGGTGCGCCAGCCCGCCGGCGGTCCGGACAACACGATCCTGGGCGCCGCGCTGCACGAGGGCGACAAGCTGATCCGGGCCGCGCAGGGCGCGCTGGAGTCGGCGACGATCCTGAAGAAGGGCGACATCGTCGGGTACGCCGACGACGGTCTGGGCGGCCGTACGCCGGTCGCCGTCACCGAGGACGTCACGGCCGTCGGCTGGGCGGGCCTGTCCGTCAAGCTGACGTTCGCGGCGGACGAGCTGCCGCACACGGCCAAGGCCGGCCAGAAGGTGGGCACGCTCACCGTCGGTGACGGCAGCACCAGCGCGGTCAAGGTTCCGGTCGCCCTCCAGAAGGACCTCGTGGAGCCGGGCTTCGCGGACAAGCTCACGCGCATCGGCTGAGCCGCGTCGCCCACCCGCACCACCGCACCCCGCTGCTGGGGCCTTCTGGTGGATCTCCGCAGGAGAAGGAGCGGCGTTCGGTGCGTGCGATCGGCGTGCGGTGCGGAGGGTCATGTGGCGGAGCCACCTGTCCCTCCGCACCGTGCGGCGAGGGTGCATGCCGGGCGGTGCGACGCTGCGGAGATCCATCAGGAGGCCCCTGGCGGCCCGTCCGGGCTCTGCCCGGCGGGGTGCGTGCTAGCGTCCCGAATCGGGGCAGGTCGCCGTCCGCGGCGGCGCGGCTGCGAACCGAGGGTGAACGGTACGCGGCCGGGAAGCAGAAGCTGAGAACAGAAGACGGGACACGGGGAGTGCCTTTCAGTGGCCACTGCGGAGCCGACACGCACCGAGAACGCCGATCCGGGCCCGGGATCCGGCCCGCGAATAGGCATGCCCGCGACGCGGGAAGCCGACGTACGGGATGCTGACGGCACGACCGGCCGTGAGCGCGAGACCCGGCTGCGGACCGCCGTACTGACGCTGCGTGAGCGCATGCTGCGCCACCCCGTCCTGTCCGTCACCGGCCTCGCCGGAGTGCTCCACGTCGTCTGGTTCTTCACGTTCGCGAACAGCGGCGGTGACCTCGCCGCGCAGGACGCGTGGGCCGAGTTCGTCGGCCGGCACCCGGACTCGGCGTACAACCTCGCCTGGTACGGCGGGATGCACCCGGTGTCCTACAGCGTCGTGTCGCCGTATCTGATGTCGGTGCTCGGCGTGCGGACGACGATGATGATCGCGGGGACGGTGTCGGCCGGGCTGCTGACGCTCCTCCTGCTGCGCAGCCGGTCCGTCCGCAATCCCCTCTGGGCGTCGCTGGCGGGCGTGTTCGGGCTGTTCTGCAACGCGGTGTCCGGGCGGGTGACGTTCGGCCTCGGCATGATGTTCGCGCTCGGCGCGGTCGCCGTCGTGTTCTGCTGGCCGTACAGGTGGCGTTACAAGCGCTGGGCGAAGGCCCTGAGCGCGGCGCCGCTGGCCGCGCTGGCCACCATGGCGTCGCCCGTCGCGGGTCTGTTCGTGGGCCTGGTGGCGGTCGCGCTGTTCCTGCAGAAGCGGCGGCCGGGCGCGTGGGCGCTGGGGCTGGCGCCGAGTGCGGTGGTGGGCGTGTCGGCGCTGCTGTTCCCGTTCTCGGGGACCCAGCCGATGATATTCGGCTCGGTGATCCTGCCGGTCGCGTTCTCGGCCCTCGCCTACGCCCTGGTGCCGAGGGACTGGAAGACGGTCCGGCTGACGGCGGCGGTGTACGGGCTGGGCGTGGTGCTGGTGTGGCTGATCAGCTCCCAGATCGGGTCCAACATCACGCGTCTCGCGATGCTGTTCGCCGGGGTCGCGCTGGTGGCCGCGCTGCCGTACACGGTGCCGCGCGGCCGCAGGTGGTACACGGTCGTGGTCGCGATGGTCGGTTTCACCGTGTGGATCGGCTTCAAGACGGTCGACGACATCGTGCACACCGCCCCGGCGGCGTCCTGGTCGCGCGAGCTGGCGCCGCTGCTCAACGAGTTGCAGGAGGTCGGCGCCGAGAAGGGCCGGGTGGAGGTCGTCCCCGCCCGCTCCCACCGGGAGGCCGCCGCGCTCGCCCCGTACGTCAACCTGGCCCGGGGCTGGATGCGCCAGGCCGACATGGAGCGCAATCCCCTCTTCTACGACGACACGCTCAACTCGGCGAACTACCGCGAGTGGCTGCAGCGCTGGGGCGTGCACTACGTCGTGCTGCCCAAGGGCGAGCCGGACGGCGACGGCGGCGTGCGGGAGCGGGCGCTGGTGCAGCGCGGGCTGCCGTATCTGACCCAGGTCTGGGGCGACGCCAACTGGCAGCTGTTCAAGGTCACCGACCCCACCCCGCTGGCCGAGCCGAACACGGTCGTCGAGCGGGCCGAGCAGGGCGAGATGGTGCTCCGGGTGAAGAAGCCGGGCCGGATCCTGGTCCGTATCCCGTACACGCCGTGGCTGAGCGTCGTCGACTCCGAGGGCAAGAGCCTGAAGCCGCCGCGGGAGACGGAGGAGTCCAGGAACCGGCCCGAGGGCGAGCCGAAGACGTACGTCAACGTCAACGGCTGTCTGATGGACACGGAGGAGGACGCGCAGGGAGTGCGGTGGACGGAGCTGCTCGCGCCGAAGGCGGGGACGTACCGGCTGGCGGCGCCGTATCAGTTCCCCCGGGGGCTGCCCTGCCCGCAGGAGCTGCGCTGACCCGCCGGCTCCCGCACCCTCAGCGGAGCCGGTCCACGTAGGTGTCGGTGCCCGGCAGGGTCGGTACGAACGGTGCCACCAGTTCCACCCTGCCGAGCCCCGACTCCGCCACCACCGCGTCGAGGCCCGTGAAGCGGTCCTCCCAGCACTCCCTGGGGTCCGTCTGGAGGAACCACAGCAGGGTCAGGCGGGTGTCGACGCCCTCGACCTGCTTGACGTAGGTCATACGGTCGCCGGGGAGCGGGGTCGGGCGGAAGACCGTCACCATCGCCGCCGGGGAGCCCGCGAGGCGCTTCGGCAGGTGGCGGGAGCGCAGCCACTCCAGCAGTTCGGCGCGCTGCTCGGGGGTGTCGGCCTCGACGACCTGGAGGACCAGGCCCGCGTAGGGGTGGTCGAGGGCGTGCTGGTCCCTCGGGCCCGCCGCGCCGTCCCGGTACACCGTCGCCTCGTGGTCCTGGAACGCGGTGAGGACGTGGGTGCGGTCCTGGTAGACGCGGCCGTCGCGGTTGAGGCGCTTGTTGATGGAGACCGTCCAGCGCATGTGGTCGTCGTAGCGGCCCGCGGTGATCCAGTACGTGGAGAGGTAGCAGCCCGTGGTGACGGGCTGGGCGATCGCCGACTTCTCGGGGTAGCGCAGGAGTTGCAGGTCCCGGGTCGCCACCCAGCGGCGGCCGGCGTACATCCAGGGCATGGCCATCGCGCCGGCGTAGTAGTGGTCGTCCTCGTACCAGCGGTTGTAGGCGTACTCGTGGCCCGGGTGCGGTTCGACCATGGTGATCAGGGCGTGGCCGGGGTGGGTGCCGTAGGGGCCGACGGCGGCCAGTTCGGCGTACAGCTCGCTGCGGGTTTCGTCGCTCATGAGAGGACCATCCCTTCCCCTTCGTCTGTGACAGGCCCATACTCTGACGCTCCGTCAGATAAAGCGCCAGGGTCCGGCGTCCGGTTCCGGCTTCGGGGAGGTCCTGCCATGTCACTGCTCGCGGGGAAGACGGTCGTGGTGTCGGGGGTCGGGGCCGGTCTGGGGCGGCAGGTCGCGGCGGCCGTCGTACGGGACGGCGGCCGTGCCGTGCTCGGCGCCCGTACGGAGGCGAACCTGGCGAAGACGGCCGCCGAGCTCGATCCGGACGGGGCGCGCACGGCGTACCGGGCCACCGACATCACCGACGAGACGCAGTGCGAGGCGCTGGCGGGGCTGGCGGCGGAGCGGTTCGGGCGGATCGACGCGATCGTGCATGTGGCCGCGCTGGACAACTACTTCGGCGGTGTCGAGGACGCGGACTTCGAGGCCTGGCGTTCGGTGCTGGACGTGAACCTGCTGGGCACGCTGCGGATGACCCGGGCCTGCCTGCCGGCGCTGAAGGAGGGCGGCGGCGGGTCGGTGGTGTTCGTCGGGACGCAGTCGGCGGTGGCGGCTCCGTCCCAGGTGCGGCAGGCGGCGTACGCGGCCTCGAAGGGGGCGCTGACGAGCGCGATGTACTCGCTGGCGCGGGAGCTGGGCTCGTACCGGATCCGGGTCAACACCGTGCTGCCGGGCTGGATGTGGGGGCCGCCGGTGCAGGCCTATGTGCGGTTCACGGCGCAGACGGAGGGCGTGTCCGAGGCGGCCGTACTGGAGCGGCTGACCGGGCGGATGGCGCTGCCCGAGCTGGCCGCGGACTCGGATGTGGCCGACGCGGCGGTGTTCCTGGCGTCGGAACGGGCCCGGGCGATCACTGGGCAGTCGTTGCTGGTCAACGCCGGGGAGTTGATGCGATGAGTTCATGTAGATGAACCAAGGCCATCACGTCGAACATTTTTGCCTCCCTTTGACCTTACGCTCACTTGTCGTGTTCACGCGATAGCGCCCACGATGAGCGCCGGGCTGATCCCTGGGAGGGCGCACATGAACGGTCTCGACTGGGCCGTGCTCATAGGCTATTTCGCCGTGATGGTCGCGATCGGCGTCTGGTCGCACAAACGCGTGGACAACGTCAGCGACTTCTTCACCGCCGGCGGCAAGATGCCGTGGTGGCTCTCCGGCATCTCCCACCACATGTCGGGCTACAGCGCGGTGATGTTCACCGGGTACGCGGGCATCGCCTACACCCACGGCGTCACGTCCTTCGTCACCTGGTCCTTCCCGATCGCCCTCGGCATCGCCATCGGGTCGAAGCTGTTCGCGCCGCGCATCAACCGCCTGCGCTCACGCCTCCAGGTGGCCTCCCCGCTGGAGTATCTGAAGAACCGTTACGACCTGAAGACGCAGCAGGCGCTGGCCTGGTCCGGCATGCTGCTGAAGATCGTCGACGTGGGCGCGAAGTGGGCGGCGATCGCGACGCTGCTGTCCGTCTTCACGGGGATCTCCCTCAACCAGGGCATCCTCATCACCGGTGCCATCACGGCGATCTACTGCACGATCGGCGGCCTGTGGGCGGACGCGCTGACCGAACTCGGCCAGTTCATCATCCAGTTGCTCGCCGGCATCGCCATGTTCGTCGCGGTGTTCGTACGGCTCGACGACCACGGCGGCTTCTTCGGAGTCTGGGACTCCCCCGAACTCCAGGGCCATGAGAAACCGCTGGTCGGCCCGTACGGCACGGTCTTCCTGCTCGCGTTCCTCTTCATCAAGCTCTTCGAGTACAACGGCGGCATGCTCAACCAGGCCCAGCGCTACATGGCCACGCCGAACGCGAAGGAGGCCGAGCGCTCGGCGCGGCTCTCGGCGATCCTGTGGCTGGTCTGGCCGCTGGTGCTGTTCTTCCCGATGTGGATGTCACCGCTGCTGGTCGAGTCGCAGAAGCAGGACGGCTCCGACTCCTACGCCCTGATGACCGAACAGCTCCTCCCGCACGGCCTGCTGGGCCTGGTCATCGTCGGCTTCTTCTCCCACACGATGGCCATGTGCTCCTCGGACGCCAACGCCATCGCGGCCGTGTTCACCCGGGACTGCGCGCCGGTGATCTGGGCCAGGGCGCGGTCGTGGAACCAGAGCCAGGGACTGCGGGTCGCCCGGATCGCGACGGTCGTCTTCCTCGGCCTGTCCATGGCGGCGGCGACACAGGTCGACTCCCCCGCGTTCAAGGACATCATCACCGTCGTCATCAAGTGGGTGGCCGGTCTGATGGGCCCGATGGCCATCCCGATGATGCTGGGCCTGCTGCGCGCGTTCCGCCGCTCCGGCCCGACGGCGGCTCTCGTCAGCTGGTCGATGGGCCTGTTCGCGTTCTGGCTGGTGAACTACCCGATCCACTGGAACGTCGAGGGCGGCGTCCCGCTCCAGTACCAGGTCTCGATACCGCTGGCGGTGTCCCTGGTCCTCTACATCCTCGTCGGTTACATCAAGCCGGAGGACACCCCGGAGCGGCTGGCGCTCATCGAGAAGATCAACACGGACGGGGACGGGGCGGCGGCAGCCGCGGTCCCGACGCCGGCCGGACCCTCCGACGACGTGGTGCGGACGACGACCAGGGATTGACCGCACCCCTCAGAGCCGGCCGCTCCATCCGGTCGGGGTCAACTCGGCCTCGACGGGGCGGCATGCGGTCAAGCCCATGCAAGGAAAAGGCAAAGCTGACGCAAAGGCTACCCATCGAGAGCCCGGACAGATGGGGCAAGATCGAACACATCTCCCGCCGTTCACTCTGTGACGGATGTTAATTTTCACCGCTGCTCTGACTTGACCACCAGAGCCACATAAATGAAAACAAACGGGAGAAAATGTGCGTAAGTTGGCAGTAGGCGCCCTCGCGGCTGGCCTCTTCGCCATGGGGGCGGGCACGGCATTCGCGGCCTCGTGGCACGACATTCCGACGCTCTCGACCGGCGGCGCGAAGTTCCACCACGGCCAGTACAAGTGGCACCCCGCAGGCGTGAACCACGGCGCCTTCGAGTGGAAGGGCCAGCTCCAGGACGCCGATCACGGTGACGGCCACAACGTGTACGTCCAGGTGAAGGTCGAGGGCTACGACTGGAACCGCTACAACGGCAAGCAGAAGAAGACCGTTCCCGTGGGCGCCTCCAACTGGGCGCCCCCGCAGCGCTACACCGACGACGCGTACATCCGCGTCTGCCGTGACAAGGGCTCGTTCAACCCGGACAACTGCTCGACCACCAAGCACTACCAGAGGTAAGCGCAACCACAGCTCCACGTACCGGGCCCAGGCTTATCTCCTGGGCCCGGTCGCTTCTTTGGGGGAAGCCATCAGTACGTCAGAAGTGCTGTCCGCCACGGGCATTGACCTCTCCTACGGCGAGCAGCCGGCTGTCAGTGACGCCCATCTCTCGATTTCCCGGGGGGAGGTCGCGGCCATCACCGGACAGAGCGGATCGGGAAAGTCCTCGCTGCTGTACTGCCTCGCGGGAGTGCTGCCTCCGGCGCGCGGACAGGTGAGGTTCGAAGGGCAGTCGCTCGGCGATCTCACCGACGACGAGATCAGTGAACTCCGCCGTGAACGCTTCGGCTTCGTCTTCCAGTACGGCGAACTGCTCCCGGAGCTGACCATCGAGGAGAACACCGCCCTGCCACTGCGCCTGGCCGGGCAGCGCAAGCGGCCCGCGCTCGCGGCCGCCGGCGAGGTCCTCACCCGGCTGGGACTCGGCGAGCTGCGCGAGCGCCGTCCGTCGCAGGTGTCAGGTGGTCAGAACCAACGCGTCGCCGTCGCACGGGCCCTGGTCCATCGCCCGGCCGTCGTGTTCGCCGACGAGCCGACCGGGTCACTGGACAGCGCCAACGCATCCGCCGTACTGAAGGAGTTCCTCGGCCTGGCGCGCTCGCAGGGCACTGCCGTCATCCTGGTCACCCATGACCCCACCGTCGCCGCACAGGCCGACAGCCACTACACGATGTCCGACGGAGTCCTCACCCCCCAGGGGGCGGTGTGAGGGAGTTCCTGCTCGGTCTGCGCCTGCTGTTCGGCGCGGGCCGGGGCAACCGCATACGCTTCTTCCTCATGGCGGCCGGCGGCTCCCTCGGGGTCTGCTGCCTCGCCCTCGTCCTCACCATCCCGCAGATCCTCGACGCGCACGACGGTCGGGCCGCCGCGCGCCAGCCGCGGACCACTTCCGCCCAGTCCGCGGGTTCCACCCTGCTCCTTCAGCGCACCGACCCCTACGGCTCCAAGGCGTTCACCCGGGTGTTCATCGCCAAGGGGACCGAGAACGCCGGCGCGGTCCCGCCAGGGCTGAAGGAACTCCCCGACCCTGGCCAGGTGGTCCTCTCTCCCCGCGCACACGACCTGCTGCGTGACCAGCCCGGCATCAAGGGACTCCTGCCAGGCCACGAGAAGGGTCTGGTCGGCGCGAGAGGGCTCGCCCATCCCGACGAGCTGTTCGCCTACATCGGCACGACACGTGACAAGATCGCCGACGATGGCCGCGCCCTGAAGGGCTGGGGATACGACTACGCCCCCTTCCCCGCCGTCGAACCCTCGACCCTGACCTACATCCGCTTCGCCCTCGGATCACTGGTCCTGCTCCCCCTCGGCATCTTCCTCTCCGTCTGTGCCCGGCTCTCCGCCGCCAGCCGGAACCGCCGCCTCGCCTCCCTGCGCCTGCTGGGCCTGAGCACCAAGGGCACCCAGCGGGTCAACGCCGCCGAAACCGTCGTCGCGGCCCTCCTCGGCGCGCTTCTCGGCCTCGGCGAGTACTGGGTCCTCAACCAGGTCATGACCCGGACCGGGCTGCCCAGTCTGAGGTGGTACCCGGCCGACGGCGCGCTGTCCGCGACGACCATCGCCGTCTGTCTGATCGGGTGCCCGCTCCTCGCCTGGTTCGTCGGCCGCGCCAGCGCACGCGAAGCCGCCGCCAATCCCCTGGCGGTACGCCGCACCGCCGCCCCCAAGCGCCCCACCAAGTGGGGCGGCCTGCTCCTGGTGACCGGCGTCGGTATCGTCGCCGGCTACTGCGCCACCGGCTTCACCGACCACCCCGCCAACAGCCTCGGCCCGAACGCCATCGTGATGCCGGCGGGCATTCTGCTGACGGGCCTGGGGCTGGTGCTGACGCTGCCCCTGATCTCCTACAGCATCGCCCGCAGGCTCGCGCGCACCACCCAGTCCCTCACCCTGAACCTGGCGATGCGCCGAAACGAGGTCGAGCCGGGCAGCACCATGCGCGTCGTCACCGGCCTCGTGCTGCTCGTCTTCTCCGCCTCCCTCGCCCAGGGCGTCCTCATCCAGCTGGAGCAGGTCACCCGGCCGTCCGCTCCCGTGCAGGACTACTCCGTCCCCCTGGCCTCGCTGACCACGCGACAGCAGCACGAAGTCGCCGACGTACCAGGGGTGCGCGCGCACGCGGTGACGATGATGTCCTGGACCGACCCCGACGGGTCCTCCGACCAGCCCTGGGCCAGCGCCGTTGTCGCCACCTGCGACCAGCTGACCAAACTGGTACGGCACTCCGAGGGCTGCGTGGACGGCAAGGTGATGCGGCTCAGCGACCCGAACGCGGGCACCGGCCAGGGCGCGCGCCCTGGTGACGCGCTCCCCTTCCGCCTGCCAAAGGGCGGTGGTGGCACGACCCTGACCATCACGCTTCCGCAGGACGAGATCACGTACAGCGCCTACGACCCGTCGGCGGTCCACGGAGCTGACGTGCTCATCCCGCCGTCGGCCATGCCCACCGCGGCCCGCCCGCAGGGGGCGCAGTACGTCCTCACCAGCAGCTCCGACCACGACAAGGTCCGCAAGGTCCTCGACGGTATCGCCGCCGTCGCCCCGACCGTCGCGGTCGAACCCATCGGCGTGAACATCGAGGGCCTCCAGCAGATCGCCGTCCTCGAGACCCTGCTCGCCGTCGGCATGATCATGGGTCTGGTCATCGGGACCGCGGCCTTCGTCGTCTCGGCGACCGACCGGGCGGTGGAGCGGCGCCCACAGGTCACCGCCGTCACGCTGATCGGAGCACGGGCGCGGACGATGCGAGCCGTGCAGTGCGTACAGGTCGTGCTCCCCCTGAGCGTCGGGCTCGTACTGGCGCTCGTGACGGGCAAGCTCGCCGAGTCCTGCTATCTGATCACCGGGGGCAGTGAGATCTACTGGGACTCCGCCGGTCTCCCTGTGCTCGCGCTCGCGGCAGCGGGCGTGGCGGCCGTGTCCGCCGTCGGCGCACTTCCGCTCGTAGGACGGCGCATCGACCCGGAACTGATCCGCCGCGACTGATCACGCGCGCTCAGCCGCCGACGGCTCACCGGCGGCGCGGGCTCAGGCCCTCGGATAGCGGGCGAGCCACCCCGGCGACGACCCCCCGGGCCCGTGCAGGGCGGGCCCCTGGGTCATCTCCATGGCGAAGTCGTCGGCCAGCTCCAGGACGGTGGGGCGGCCCTCCAGCTCGGCCAGCCAGGCCGGGGGGAGGGCCGTTTCCCCGTGCAGGGCCCCGAGCAGTCCGCCGGTCAGCGCGCCGGTGGCGGCGGACGGGCCGTCGTGGTTGACGGCGAGACACAGCCCGTGCCGGACGTCGGCGGCGACCAGGGCGCAGTACACGGCGGCGCCGACGAGGCTCTCCGCCGTACCGGCCCCGCACAGCTCGCTCACACGCTCCGGGCCGGGCATCCCCTGCCGTACGGCGCCCAGCGCGTGCTGGAGGGCGTCCGACACGGGCTGGTGCCCGGGCCGGGCGGCCAGCATCGCGAAGGCCCGCTGCACGGCACCGTCGATGCTCTCCCCGAGGGCGAGGGCATGCACGATCACGGCGTACGCACCCGCCGCGAGCGAGGCCGTGGGGTGACCGTGGGTCTGCGCCGCGCACTCGACGGCGAGCTGCGCGACCAGTTGCGGCTCCCATCCCACGAGCAGCCCGAACGGGGCGGACCGGGTGGCGGCCTCGGGCCCGGCCTCCCCGGGGTTCTTGGGGGTGTCCGGGGTGCCCATGATCTCGTCGCCGAGCCCGAGCAACAGGGCCTGGTGGGGATCCCGCCGCGCGTACAGCCACTCCTCCCGCGCGAGCCAGCCGTCGTCCTTGCGGCGCTCGTCGGGCCCCCAGTCCCGCTGGGTGGCGGCCCAGCGCAGGTAAGCCCGGTGCACATCGGTCGGCGGATGCCAGGCTCCGGTGTCCCGCCTCACCTGGGCCCGTATCAGCCCGTCCACGGAGAACAGGGTGAGCTGCGTGATGTGCGTGACGGCACCGCGTCTGCCGTAGGCGGGGGCCAGATCGACCAGCCCCTCGGCCCCGTGCGCCTCCCTGATCCCGTCGATCCCCAGCCCGTCCACGGGCGTGCCCAGCGCGTCCCCCACGGCCACGCCGAGCAGCGTCCCGCGCACCCGGCTGCGGAAGTCCTGCTGCTCCGTACGGCCCCAGACGGCGCCGGCAGTCGCACCCACCTTGACCTCCTAGGGACCGTCCATACGTACGACAGCTCAGCACTGTAATCGAACGGGGACGGTGGGTTCAGTGGGCGGAATACCGTCCTCACGGCCGGCTTACGGGCCGTCGCTCTGAGCACTCGAGACCTCGGACAGCTGTGCGAGGATCCCCGGGTGAATGATCTACACGCCCGCCCGGCCACCGAGGCCGACCTCTCCACTCTCGTCCGCCTCCGCGACGACGCGGCCCGCTGGATGCTGACCCGTGGCATCACCGGGCAGTGGCAGCCCGGAGAGCTCGACGAGGACCACTTCCGCCGGGTCATGGCCCAGGGCGAGGTCTGGCTCGCGGAGGCCGACGGGCACGTCGCCGGCGCCTGGGAACTGTGGTGGGAGGACGAGGCCGCCTGGGGTCCGCAGCCGCCCGTGGCCGGATACGTGCACCGGCTCATGGTGAACCGGAACACCGCCCCGCCCGGGACGGGGCGGCGGCTGCTGGAGGCCGCGGAACGCCGCGTGTCCGCTGCGGGCCGAACCCACGTACGCCTGGACTGCCTGGCCGGCAACGCCCAGCTCACCGCCTACTACCGGGACGCCGGCTACCGGATAGTGGGCCACAAGGAAGGCAAGCCGCAGCCGGGCGGGACACCCAAGTCCTTCACGCTGCTGGAGAAGGAACTCGGGCGGGCCGGTTCTCAAGTCTCTGGCGCGGCGAACGGCCGGGTCATGACCGGCCGCGATCCGGCTCCTCGAAGTCGCGCGTGACGGCCTCCGGGTCGTCGGGGGAGCGCAACAGCGCCCCCGAACCCGTCGCGCCCAGATCATGGCGCATCGCTTCCCTCGCGGCAGCGATCAGAGACCAGATGCCGTGCTGTGCCTCAGCGGCCAAGTGCAGGGATTCACCGGGTCGCGGGGTCCCCTCCAGGCGTTTGACCTGCCCGTAGACTGAGTTCAGGGCTCCGTTCACTTCCCCGGCCGGGCCTATCACCGCATCCGGCGCGATCATCAGCGCCTCGGACCAGCGGTCGCGGTAGGTGTCCTTGGCCGCCTCCAGCGCCCGTACGTCCTCGTCACCCGGCGCACGATCCCGCAGGACGTACAGATGACGGCTGAGCGCCGTGCAGAACTGTCGTGCGTCGCGGTGCAGTTCCGTGTAGCAGCGGCGCCGCAGCTCCTGGTTCTCCCGCGCATCCTGGAGCGCCTGGGTCATCTCCAGCTCGCGCCGCTTCGCCTTCTCGGCGCCCCGCTGGGTCAGCAACGCGGCTCCGAGCGTCCCCGCCACACCGGCCACGGCTATCAAGACCGCCCCCACGTCCATCCGATCACCCTAGATCGAACGGCCTGCCATGTCGCCGTGCCCCAGCGCCAGTTCGGCCCACACCGTCTTCGCGCCGGCCGGTGCGTTCGTCACGCCCCAGCGGTCCGCGTAGGCCTCGACGATGCGCAAGCCCCTGCCGCCCTCCGCCTCCTCCTCTCCCGGGTCCGGGATGCGGGGGATCCGGTCTCCCCGGGCGTCCGTGACCTCGATACGGAGCGTGCGGTCGGCGTGCAGTTTCAGGCGCAGCCGGAGGTCTCTGCCCAGAACCCGTCCATGCCGTACGGCGTTGGACGCCAGCTCCGCCACCACCTGCGCGGCAGCGTCGTACGGCTCATCCCACGCGTCGAGTTGGCGTTCGGTGAGCAGGCGGGCCAGTCGAGCACCTCTTCGAGTAGCGGACAACTGCACTGCGAAGTGCCGCGTGAAGAGCGGGAGGTGCGTGGGGGATTTCTGACTCATGTCACCCAGCGTGGTCGTCCATCCCTACTCTGAACAGCAATGACCTCGGTACGGAGGGTGACTGTCCGGACGCGTTGCGGGGTCGTACGGGTCGTACGTCAGGAGGGGAAGCGTGGAGGACGAGGAAGCGGCGGCCGTGCTCAGGGCGGTCGGGCGGCAGATCAGGATGTGGCGCGAGGCTGCCGGGTTGAGGCAGGCGGAGTTGGGGGCGGCCATCGGCTACGGGGAGGAGATGGTCTCGTCGGTGGAGCGGGCGCGGCGGGTTCCGAAGCCCGACTTCCTCGACAAGGCCGATGAGGTCCTCAACGCCGGCGGCAAGCTCTCCGCGATGAAGGAGGACGTGGAGAAGGCTCGGTATCCGAAGAAGGTGAGAGACCTGGCCAAGCTGGAGGACGAGGCCGTCGAACTCGGGGCCTACGACAACCACCAGATCCACGGACTGCTCCAGACACCGGAGTACGCCCAGGCGTTGTACGCCATGAGGCGGCCGGCCTTCACGGAGGACGAGATCGAGCGGCACGTCGCCGCGCGCATGGCACGGAAGGCCGTGTTCGATCGCGAACCGCGACCGCTCATCACGTTTGTCCAGGAAGAGTCGACGCTGCGGAGGCCGATTGGGGGCAGAATGGTGCTCCGCCAACAGCTCGAACACCTGTTGGAGGTCGCCAAGTTGCGGCATGTGTCGATCCAGGTCATGCCGACGGACCGGGAGGACCACGCGGGTATGGCAGGTCCGTTCCGGGTGCTGAAGCTCCAGGAGGGCAAGACCCTGGGGCACTTCGAGGCGCAGCTGCACAATCGCGTGATCAGCGACCCCCGGGACGCCCAGATCCTCGACATGCGCTATGGAATGATCCGGGCGCAGGCCCTCTCTCCCCGAGAGTCCCTGGCCTTCATTGAGAAAGTTCTGGGAGAAGAGACGTGACCGCTGAACTCAACTGGTTCAAGAGCAGTTACAGCAGCAATGACGGCCCCGACTGCGTCGAGGTCGCCATATCCCCCGCCCATCACCCCGCCATCCGCATCCGCGACTCCAAGAACAAGGACGGCGCACGTCTGGCGTTCACCGACGACGCCTGGGCCCAGTTCCTGGGGTTCGCGGAGGGTTGCTGCGACGCCCGGTGATGTCGGCCCGCCGTGAGGGCGCGGCTGCCAACCTTCACGGCTTGTCGTCTGCCTCTTGCGGCCTCCACGCTTCAGCTACCGTGCTGGCCCAGCCGACCATGGCGTCGTTCTCCAAGCCGTCGTTATCGGGCTTCAAGGCATGGTCACAGCCGTGCCCGGCATGCTCGATCGACACCCCGTTCCATGGGAACGCCGGCCACCACGGCGATTCCCAGCCACCGTTGCCGCCGAGAACCCAGAAGGTGACGAGGTCCCGCTTACTTTCTGTCAGCCAGTCGAAGGTACTGCGGTGAGTGAGTGGGCGCCGATCCTGAGCGATATCGGCGCCCTTACACGTCATCATCTGACGGGACGACTCCGGCCGGTTCTCGGCCTCCACACGGTCTGCCCTCGCGACAGCGACGTCCACTGAGATCCGGTACAGGGAGTAGTCCATTTTTCGAGGGGCACGCGCGACCAGGGTGGCGTGAAGTTCTTCATCAGGGCCGATCCAAGCGTAGTCCTCGCCCACGGGTCCGACTTGAATCTGCCTGGGGCTCGAGTAGGCGGTGCCCGGGCTTACCCTCGCCGCGGAACCATAGTTCCCGCCGACGATCGCCTCGTACTCCGATCCATGTTCCGGGTCGTTTTCAAACTTTCCCAGCATCGTCCCAGTGATCTCGTACAGCGACGTGAGCATCGTTACAGGCGTCTTACCCTTGTTCTCGACCGTGATCTCCACGGTGAGCTCGACGCCGTGGTCCCGCATTTCGATGCTCTCGATGCTCGCCTCCGCCTGCACGACCGGCTTTTCCTGGGACGGCTCGTAAAGGGCGGCATACCAGAACTGTGGGACGGTGAAGGAAGCCGCCAAGACGGCACCTCCCGCTGCGATTACCGCGCCCCTCACTGTCGACCATGCCTGTCTGTCGGCTGAGGTCACCGGAGGCGAAGGCGGAGGGGGCGGCGGCTCGGGAGTCTCTCGGACGTCCCCCAGCACAAGGCACACGGTCAAGAGCAGCGTACTGATCACGACCGTTGCGGTCATGACGAGAACGGGCTGGAATACGAATTCGGACTGAACGCGATAGATGATCCAGCTATTGATCACGATCACGGCCAGATCCGCGGAGAGTAGTGCCCTCCGGCGCCGGCGGGCAGGTGTTCCGGCGGCGAGAGCAACGATACAACTGCCGACGATGATAATTGCAGCTACGGTGAGGAAAACTCCGATCATCTTCGCACTGAGATCCAGACCGCCATAGGTATCAGCGAGGCCGACGCAGCCGAGCAACAAGCCATAGAGCAGCAGGACGACGCGTCCGCGGCTATGGATGCGCCGGTAAAGCCATCGCATGACGGTGTCGTACCTGGAAGCCAAGCGATGCGGCAGCCTGGCGGGGAGGCTCCCGGGCGCCCCCGCATCCCCGTCGTCGGAGTTCCCCGGCGTGCCGGGAGCAGGAACAGGACTGCCACTAGCGGTCATTCATCCCCCCAAGAAATCCCACGCGATGGTAGGTGCCCGAAATTCCAACATGTTACGCCTTTACGGCGTGATCACTGGATTTACGACACCTTGGGCATGCCTACGTACAGCGCTGACCGCACTCTCTGACACCCGTCTCCTCGCCGCCCGGGCCCAACTCCCGTAGCAGGAATGGCTATCGTGCACACCGGCCGCTCGGGGAGAATGATCGGCATGGCCACCTCCCCAACTTCACGCGGCATGCTGCCTCTTGCCGCCATGCTGCTCACCGCGACCATCGCCCTCTACATGACTCTCGTCGCCTTCGGGAACATCACCGACTTCGGCACCAACCAGCAGTTCGTCCGGCATGTGCTGGCCATGGACACCACGTTCAAGGACGAGGACCTGATGTGGCGGGCCATCACGAGCGAGACGCTTCAGGACGCCGCCTACATCGCGATCATCGCGTGGGAGACCGTCGCCGCGTTCGTCCTCATAGTCGGGAGCTGGCTGTGGGCCAGACGTGATCAGCGGCGTGCGCGGCAGTTGTCGACGTACGGGCTGCTGATGGTGATGCTGCTGTTCGGGGCCGGGTTCATCGGGATCGGCGGCGAGTGGTTCTCGATGTGGCAGTCGAAGAGCTGGAACGGGCTGGACGCGGCGACCCGTGTCTTCCTGTTCAGCGGTGTCGTGCTGATCGTCAACCAGCTGCCGGCCCCGCGGACGGAAACGTCCTCTACCTGACCACGGCTTCTACTTGACCACAGTCACCGTCGTACCAACCGTGCCGAACGCCCACAGTGCCGTGCCGTCCGCCTTCCGCATCCGGACTCCGCCCGTCTTCGCGCCGGAGGCGGCGGGCGGCGGTGAGGCGCCGTCGACCGCGTTGGAGAAGGCGACGGAGACGCCTGACTTCGCGGCGAAGTACAGGATGTGCTCGATCTGGACGCCGTCCGAGCCGGTCGTGCCCTCATTGCGCGACGACACCGTGTACGAGCCGGGGTCGGGGCTGACCGTGCCCGGCCACACGGCGAACGTACGGCGGCTCCCCTCGCTCGCGTCGACCAGCCACACCCGCTTCTCGCCGAGGGAGTAGACGACGCGCCGGCCGGTGCCGGAGCCGTCGGGCACCCGGGTCGGTGCGGACGCGGAGGGGGTGGGCCGCACACCCGCCGACGCCGCGCTGCTCGGCTTGGCCGACGTGGCGGTGGGGTGCGGGCCCCGGTCCGCCTGCACGGCCAGGACCGTCACCGCGGCTATCGCTCCCACGGTCAGGCCGGTCGTCCAGGCCCACGAAGGAAGTCGGGCAGGCACGGCACGCATCTCCTAGGTCACGGGACCCCGCAAACCGGGGTTCCGATCATCGTACTGCGAGCGCGCCCCTCCCCCGGCGGCCTCAGGGGGTCTTGCGGACCGGTACCGGGCCGGTGCCGGCGCCATGGGCGGTGTAGTGCGGCGCGCGGGCGGGAGCCGGGTAGGAGAGGTGCACGAGCCGGGACTGCTCCTGCCGCATGTGCATGAGTGACTCGAGGATGTAGCCCACGAGCAGGACGAGGGCGGCGATCGTCATGATGGCGGCGGCGAGGATGGCCGTGGGGACACGGGGCACGGTGCCCGTCTCGATGAAGTCGGCGATGACGGGGATGCCGAGGATGACCGAGACCAGGGCCAGCACGCCCGCGATCACGGTGTGGACGAGCGAGGGGCGCTCGCGCCGCGCCAGGTCGAGGATGACCCGCAGGATGCGCCAGCCGTCCCGGTAGGTGCGCAGTTTGCTCTCGCCGCCCGCGGGCCGGACCCGGTAGTCCACGACGACCTCCGCGGTGGGGAGGCGCAGATGCAGGGCGTGGATCGTCATCTCGGTTTCCGTCTCGAACTCCCTCGCCAGCGCCGGGAAGGACTTCACGAAGCGCCGCGAGAAGACCCGGTAGCCGCTGAGCATGTCGGTCACGTCGTTGCCGAACAGGGACCGTACGGCTCCGGTGAGCAGCTTGTTGCCGACCGCGTGTCCCGCCCGGTAGGCCCCGTCGACCGTCACCCGGCGGGCGCCCACGACCTGGTCGTAGGGCCCTTCGAAGAGCAGGTCCACCAGGTCCCGGGCGCGTGCGGCGTCGTAGGTGTCGTCGCCGTCGATGAGGAGCAGGGCATCGGCGTCGACATCGGCGAAGGCGCGCCGGATGACATTGCCCTTGCCCTTGCGGGGCTCCTCCCGGACGATCGCGCCCGCTTCCCGGGCGATCTCCACGGTGCGGTCGGTGGAGGCGTTGTCGTACACGTAGACGACGGCCTCGGGGAGGGCCGTCCGCAGGTCGCGAACCACCTTGCCGATGGACGCCTCCTCGTTGTGACACGGCACGACACACGCGATCGTCGGTTCCACGACCACTCCTCAGTCAGAGCGATTCATCACACAGTACGAAATCATGCGATATGAGCGTGCCTGAGCGGTGAGGGCGCGCCGGGTCGTTAGGCTCGCCGTGTGCCGGTCCTCGCATCTGTGACGCTGCGTGCGCGTGACGCCATCAAGGGCATCTGGCGCGAGGCCGCCAAGTTCGGTGTCGTCGGGGCCCTGGCCTTCGTCGTCGACAACGGCGGCTACAACCTCCTCGTCTTCGGCCTGCCCGGCGGTGCGCGGGGCGGGCCGATGAGCGCCTCCCCCGTCCAGGCGTCCGTTCTCGCGACTGCCGCTGCCGCGCTCTTCAGCTGGGCCGGGAACCGCTACTGGACCTACCGCCACCAGCACGGCGAGAGGGTGACCCGCGAACTCGCCCTGTTCCTCGTGGCCAACGGCGTGGGGCTCGCCATCACCGCGGGCACGGTCTTCGCCTCCCGGCAGCTGCTAGGGCTCGACTCGGCGCTCAGTGACAACACCGCCCGCATCTTCGGCTGGGTGCTCGCGACCCTGTTCCGCTTCTACGCCTATCGGCGGTACGTCTTCGTCGCACCTTGAACCCGTACTGTCCGATTGAAGCCTTACCATCCGGCATATGGGACAAAAGGGATGGACGTGGCGGCCGCAGCAACTATGGCTCTGGGCACTGGGCGCCGTCGCCGCGGTCTGCTGTCTGGCCACGATCCTCGTCTTCGCCCCCGGGTACCTGAGTCCCGACAGCCTCGACCAGCTCCGCCAGGCGGAGGGCAAGCTGCCCCTGACGGACTGGCACCCGCCCGTGCTGAGCCTGGTGTGGCGTGCGCTGATCGCCGTGACCGGCTCGATCGCCTCCATGCTCGTCCTCCAGTCCGTTCTCTTCTGGGGGGCGCTCTGGGTGCTGGCCCGGTGCGTCGGGGCGCTGACCGGGAGCCGCGCCGGTTCGTTCGCCGTGCTCGGCCTGGGGCTGACTCCCTTCGTGCTGACGTTCGTCGGGGTGGTGTGGAAGGACGTCCACACGGCGTTCGCGCTGCTCGCCGCGTGCGCGGTCGCGTTCACCGGGCTGCGGCTGCGGGACAGCGAGCTTCGTCGTCCCGCCCTGCGGTGGGGGCTGCTCGGGCTGGGCGTGCTGTTCCTCGCGTACGCCATGCTGGTGCGCAAGAACGCCTTCTTCGCCGCGATCCCCGTCTTCGTCATGCTGGTCCTCGCGCTGTGGCGCGCTCCCGGACGCCGTACGTGGGTGACGTGCACGGCGGCACTCGTGGCCGCCCTGGTCGTGCCGGCCGCCGCCATCTCCCTGTTCGCCCGGCCCCTGGAGACGAAGCAGGGCGCGCAGATCATGCTCGACGACCTGGTCCACGTCCTGAGGGTGGACGAACTCCGGTCGGCGGACGTGTCACCCGACCTCAGGGACCGGCTCGTGTCCGCCGCCGAGGAGTGCGGACGCGTCGGCGCCCTGTCGGACGCCTACTGGGCCTGTTACGCGCGCCCGGCGGACGGACTGCGCGGGGACTCGGGCGAGATCACGTCCCTGTGGCTGGGCGAGATGAGCGGGCATGTGCCGCGGTATGTCCAGTACCGGCTGCGGCTCTTCGCGAGTCTGCTGTTCGAGACCGGCTACGTCTACAAAGCGGGGATCACCCGCAACGACCTGGGCGTCGAGGTGGCGCATCCCCGGCTCGAGGACACGCTCGGCACGTATGTGGGCGGCATGGCCCGGGACCTGCCGTGGCTGTTCCGCGGCTGGTTCTGGCTCGCCATGGCGCTCGTGCTGGCCGTCCGCCCCGGCACGGGCCTGCTCTCGATGCCGGTCCGGGCGCTGGGCATCAGCTCGGCGGCCTACATCCTCGGCTATCTGCCGATCATGCCCGCGACGGACTTCCGCTACATCTACTGGCCGGCGATCGCCTGCTCCCTGGGCCTGCTGCTGCTCTGGCTGGGCCGGGGCACGCCCGCCCCGCCACCGGCGGCCCCCGGCGCCCCGGCCGACCGCGCCCTGACGGCGCATCAGCCGGCGGACGCCGGGGGCCACTGAATCCTCAGCCCGGTACCGGCAGCCCGGTACGGCAGGCCAGCACCCGCAGCCCAGTACCGTCAGTCCAGTACCGGCAGCAGCTCCGGCAGATGCCCGTCCGACGCCTGTGCCGCCTGCTGCCGCTCCTGCGGGACGTCTCCGTAGAGGGTGTTCCGGGGCTTCGAGGGGCGGCCCGCGGCGTCGGCCACCGCGATGAGGTCCTTGACCGACTTGTACGAGCCGTACGACGAGCCCGCCATACGGGAGATCGTCTCCTCCATGAGCGTGCCCCCGAGGTCGTTCGCGCCTGAGCGGAGCATCTCGGCCGCGCCCTCGGTGCCCAGCTTCACCCAGCTGGTCTGGATGTTGGGGATGTGCGGGTGCAGCAGCAGCCGGGCCATGGCCGTGACCGCGCGGTTGTCCCGCATGGTCGGGCCCGGGCGGGCGATCCCCGCCAGGTACACCGGCGCGTTGGTGTGCACGAACGGCAGCGTCACGAACTCGGTGAAACCGCCCGTGCGCTGCTGGATGCCCGCGAGGGTGCGCAGATGCCCGAGCCAGTGGCGGGGCTGGTCGACATGGCCGTACATCATCGTCGAGGACGACCGGATGCCCAGCTCGTGCGCCGTGCTCACGACCTCGATCCAGTCCGCCGCGGGCAGCTTGCCCTTGGTCAGGATCCAGCGGACCTCGTCGTCGAGGATCTCGGCGGCCGTGCCCGGGATGGTGTCCAGGCCCGCCTCCTTGGCGGCGGTCAGCCACTCCCGGATGGACATGCCGGTGCGGGTCGCGCCGTTGACCACCTCCATCGGCGAGAAGGCGTGCACATGCATGCCCGGGACGCGTTCCTTCACCGCCCGCGCGATGTCGAAGTACGCCGTGCCGGGCAGGTCCGGGTGGATGCCGCCCTGCATGCACACCTCCACCGCGCCGACGTCCCAGGCCTGCTGCGCCCGGTCGGCGACCTGGTCCAGGGAGAGGGTGTAGGCGTCGGCGTCCGTGCGGCGCTGGGCGAAGGCGCAGAAGCGGCAGCCCGTGTAGCAGACGTTGGTGAAGTTGATGTTGCGGGTGACGATGTAGGTGACGTCGTCACCGACGGCCGACTTCCGTACGTCGTCGGCGATGCGCGCGAGGGCGTCCAGCGCCGGCCCGTCCGCGTGCAGCAGGGCCAGCGCCTCGTCGTCGGTGAGCCTCGTGGGGTCGTCGGCCGCGGTGCGCAGGGCCTCGCGCACGTCGGTGTCGATGCGCTGCGGTGCCATGCCGGGGGCGGCGGCCTCGCGCAGGGCGCCCCAGTCGCCGTACACCTCGTCGAAGTCGTCCCGGCGGTCGGAGGTACGGCCCTCGGTGTCGATCGCGGAGTGCAGGTCGGTGCGGCCTGACGCCGTGAACACCTCCTCCGGCTCCTGCCACGGCAGGCCCCGCGGAAGGGCGTCGGGGCGGGCCAGCCCGGTCTCCGGGTCGGCCAGCGCGGCCACGTGCGGGCGCAGCCGCGGGTCCAGCCAGGGCTCGCCGCGCCGCACGAACTCCGGGTACACGCACAGACGCTCCCGCAGTTCGAAGCCGGCCGCCCGGGACTTCTCGGCGAGCTGCTCGATCTGCGGCCACGGGCGCTCGGGGTTGACGTGGTCGATGGTCAGCGGGGACACCCCGCCCCAGTCGTCGATGCCGGCCCCGATCAGCCGCTCGTACTCGTCGTCGACGAGGTTGGGCGGGGCCTGGATGCAGCCCGACGGGCCCATGAGCAGCCGGGCGACGGCCACCGTGGCGACCAGCTCGTCCAGTTCCGCGTCCGGCATGCCGCGCATCGCGGTGTCCGGCTTGGCGCGGAAGTTCTGGATGATCAGCTCCTGGACGCCGTGGTAGGCCCGGGTCACCTTCCGCAGCGCGAACAGCGACTCGGCGCGCTCCTCGTAGGTCTCCCCGATGCCTATGAGAACCCCGGAGGTGAAGGGGACGGAGGACCGCCCGGCGTCCTCCAGGACGCGCAGGCGCACGGCCGGTTCCTTGTCGGGAGAGCCGTGGTGGGGGCCGCCCGGCTCGGACCAGAGCCGGGTCGCGGTCGTCTCCAGCATCATGCCCATGCTGGGCGCCACCGGCTTCAGGCGCTGGAAGTCGGTCCAGCTCATGACGCCCGGGTTCAGATGGGGCAGCAGGCCCGTCTCCTCCAGGATCCGGATGGAGATGGCCCGTACGTAGGCGAGGGTGTCGTCGTAGCCGTGCGCGTCGAGCCACTCGCGCGCCTCGGGCCAGCGGTCCTCGGGCTTGTCGCCGAGGGTGATGAGGGCTTCCTTGCAGCCCAGGGCGGCGCCCTTGCGGGCGATGTCCAGGACCTCGTCCGGGGACATGAACATGCCGTGCCCGTCGCGGCGCAGCTTGCCGGGGACGGTGACGAAGGTGCAGTAGTGGCACTTGTCCCGGCACAGCCGGGTCAGGGGGATGAAGACGCTCTTGGAGTACGTGATGACGCCGGGCCGGCCGGCTGCCTCGAGGCCGGCGTCCCGGACCCGGGCGGCCGAGGCCGACAGGTCCTCCAGATGCCCGCCCCGGGCCTGGAGCAGCACCGCCGCCTCGGCGACATCGAGGGAGACGCCGTCCCTGGCCCGTTTCAGGGCGCGACGCATGGAGTTCTCGGTGGGGCCCGTTCCGGAGGTCGCGGAAGTCGTCATCCTTCGAGCATACGAGTGCGCTGATCAACTCGGGCGGGCCCCGTCAGTGGAAGGCCAGCCACCCGATCCCCAGGGCGGACGTGAGGCCAGCGGCGGCTATGGCGGCCGGTCTGTTGCGGTGCAGGGCGAACCAGACCAGCGCGGCGGTCACGAGCACGGCCAAAGTGCCGATCGCGGCACGCAACAACCCTTGGCTGTAGCCGTATTCGTTGAAGTGACGGACAAGCCAGGCCAACCAGGCAATTCTCATGACGTTTCCCCCCAGGGCAGCTGGAAACCGGGCGGGTCACCCCTGTCGGCCGCGATGGTCAGTCGCGCACCGGTGCTCGCCCACCCGGCTCTTTGCCCGCAGCTTACTGATCGTTCCGGGCGCCCAGCCAGGGCCTGCCGTCAGGCGGCCCGGACACGCCGGCGCTGGGACAAGCGGCGAACCCGCCTCCCTGACAGGGGAGTTGTCAGAGGTACTCCTGGTACGCGTCCAGCGCCTTCAGCACCTCGGCCTCCCCCGCCGGCGGCAGCTGCACCACGACCTCCTCGATGCCGAGGCCGGCGTAGTGGGCGAGCTTGCCCGGGGTCGGGTGAACGGCGTAGGGGACGACCTGGAGGGCCTCGGGGTCACGGCCCGCTTCGGTCCAGGCCGTGCGCAGTCGCGGCAGGGATTCGGAGAGGCCGCGGCCGCCGATGGGCAGCCAGCCGTCCGCGTACTCGCAGATGTGGGCGAACAGCTTGGGCCCGGCGGCCCCGCCGAGCAGCGTGCGCGGGCCCACGACCGGGCCGCGCGGCTTGCGCACCGGCTTGGGATGGGCCTGACTGGCCCGGACACCGCCGAACTCCCCCTCGTACGCGACCGGTTCCTCCGACCACAGCGCCCGCATCAGCGCCATCCGGTCCCGGCCCAGCTCGCGCCGGGTGTGCCACCGTACGCCGTGGTCGGCGGCCTCCTCGACGTTCCAGCCGAAGCCGATCCCGAGGGTGAACCGGCCGCCGGACAGGTGGTCCAGGGTCGCGACCTGCTTGGCCAGGTCGATCGGATCGTGCTGGGCGACGAGCGTGATGCCCGTGCCGAGGCCGAGCCGCCCGGTGACGGCGGCGGCCTGGCCGAGCGCCACGAACGCGTCGAGGGTACGGCCGTACTCGCGCGGCAGCTCACCGCCCGCCGGGTACGGGGTGGTCCGCTCGACGGGGATGTGCGTGTGCTCGGGCAGATACAGCCCGGCGAAACCGCGGCCCTCCAGCTCCCGGGCGAGCCGGGTCGGGGTGATCGTCTCGTCGGTGAGGAAGATCGTTACGGCGATGCGCATGACGTATCCATACCCGAGGGACACCCAGGTGTCCATACCGACCGGTCGGCACTCATCCGGCCGTCGCGAGCGCCGCAGAGCCGGTTCCGGTCGCGGCCCGATGCGGCCGGCGCGGACGCGGGCCCTGGTCCGGCGGCTCCGGGCGCCGCGACCGCCAGACCCGGGCCGGCGGAAGGTTCGCCCGCACCGACCGCCGGGGGGGGAGAGACCAACGCCGGTCTCACCGCCTGAAGTCCCCGCCCCGCGCGGCCTGTTCCGCCGCTGCCCGCCGCCGCATCCCCTTCCCTTGTCCGCCGGTTCACGGCTCAATACAACGGTTGCACGCACCACCCCCGCACCACCCATGCCATGTCACCGACGACACCCTGGGAGCAGCAGCATGTGCGAGGACAACCACGGCGGGCTCGCCCGGCGCGCTCTGTTCGTGACGGGAGCCGCCGCCGCGCTTACGTTGGGAAGCGTGAGCTTCGCTTCAGCGGCAGACGGGGACCAGGAGACCAGAACGGTACGGGGCACCCTGCCGCCCGGCTCCCCCGACTTCGTGTACGTGCCCGTCGAGGTCCCGGCCGGGGTCCGGGAGATCAAGGTCGCCTACACCTACGACCGGCCGTCCGTCCCGGCCGGCACCACGGGCAACGCCCTCGACATCGGCGTCTTCGACGACCGCGGCACCGAGCTCGGCGGCCGGGGCTTCAGGGGCTGGTCGGGCGGGGCACGCACCGAGTTCTTCCTCCGCGCCGACGACGCGACGCCCGGCTACCTCCCGGGCCCGGTGCGCGAGGGCACCTGGCACATCGCGTTCGGCCCGTACACGGTCGCCCCGCAGGGCCTGTCGTACGAGATCACGATCACGCTGACGTACGGCGAGCCGGGCGAGGCCGTCGAGCCGGTCTATCCGCCCGAGCGGGCCAAGGGGCGGGGGCGTGCCTGGTACCGGGGTGACTGCCATCTGCACTCCTGGTACTCCGACGGCCGCCGCACCCCCGCCGAGATCGGGGCCCTGGCGCGGGCGGCGGGGCTGGACTTCATCAACTCCTCCGAGCACAACACGCACTCGGCGCACGCGCACTGGGCGGATGTGGCCGGGGACGACCTGCTGGTCATGCTGGGCGAGGAGATCACCACACGGAACGGGCACGTGGTGGCGCTCGGCACCGACCCGGGCACCTTCGTCGACTGGCGCTACCGTGCCCGCGACAACCGCTTCGGCCGGTTCGCCCGCCAGATCCGCCGCGCCGGCGGCCTGGTCGTCCCGGCCCATCCGCACGCGACCTGCGTCGGCTGCAACTGGAAGTTCGGCTTCGGCGAGGCGGACGCGGTGGAGGTGTGGAACGGCCCCTACACGCCCGACGACGAGGTGACGCTGGCCGACTGGGACAGCATGCTCGTGGCGTCCGTGCGGGGCGAACGCGGCTGGATCCCGGCGATGGGCAGCAGCGACGCCCACCGCGACCCGGACCCCGTCGGCAGCCCCCAGACGGTCGTCCTGGCCGACGACCTGACCCGTCAGGCGATCCAGGAGGGCATCCGGGCGGGACGGTCCTACATCGCCGAGTCCGCGCGGGTCGCGCTGTCGTTCCGGGCGTCCGGCGGACGCGGCGAGCACGCGGGAATCGGCGAGCGGCTCACCGTCGGCCGCGACACCCCGGTCACGGTCCGCCTGGAGGTCACGGGCGCCCCGCGCTGCACGGTCCGCTTCGTCACCGACCAGGGCGTGCTGCACACGAGCCCGCCGCTGCCGGTGGCGGGCGCGGGGGTCGTGGAGTGGCGCACGACGCCGTCGTACGCGGCGTACGTACGGGCCGAGGTACGACACGAGGCGGCGGCGGGACCGATCCCCGGGCCGCTGGCGGCGTTCACGAACCCGATTTTCCTGGGGCGTTAGCGACGTACCGGAACAGGTCCGGACTCCAGCGGTCGATCATCACAATGG
This sequence comes from Streptomyces violaceus, assembly GCF_036014075.1. Taxonomy (NCBI): domain Bacteria; kingdom Bacillati; phylum Actinomycetota; class Actinomycetes; order Kitasatosporales; family Streptomycetaceae; genus Streptomyces; species Streptomyces violaceus. The sequence goes on along the minus strand of NZ_CP107911.1, from coordinate 5,110,619 downwards.
CCGGCCGGCAGCCTGGACCGGTGCGCTGCTGGTGCCCGGCCGGGAGCGGTGATCAGATGTACATCCTGCCCGCAGCCGTGTGCGAAGGAGTCCCCCTGACGATGTCCCGCCTCGCCGATGTCAGGTTCCGTGCCGCCACGGCCTTCCAGCGCCGCATCAACCCGCTGCTGCGCCGCCTTCCGCTCCAGACGGTCATCGAGACGAAGGGGCGTGTGTCCGGGGTGCTCCGGCAGACGCCGGTGGGCGGGCGGCGTGACGGGGAGGTCTTCTGGCTGGTGTCGGAGTTCGGTGAGCGGTCGCAGTACGTCCGCAACATCCAGGCCGATCCGCGGGTGCGGGTGCGTATCCGGGGGCGGTGGTACGCGGGGACAGCCCGGCTGGTGCCGGACGACGATCCGGTGGCGCGGCTGCGGCGACTGCCCCGCTTCAACGGCCTGGGGGTGCGGGCGTTCGGGACGAATCTGCTGACGGTGCGGGTGGACCTGGACACCTGAGAGGCGTCAGCCCGGCCACACGATCGCCTGCACCTCGCTGTACGCGTGCAGGGCGTACGAGCCGACGTCCCTGCCGACCCCGCTCTTCTTGAAGCCGCCGAAGGGGGCCTCCATGTTGCGGCCGACGGTGTTGATCCCGACCCCGCCGGCCCGCAGCCGCCGCGCCACCCGGAAGGCGCGGGCCACGTCCCCCGACCAGACGTAGTCGATGAGGCCGTAGTCGGTGTCGTTGGCGAGGGCGATGCCCTCCTCCTCGTCGTCGAAGGGGATGACGACCACGACCGGGCCGAAGATCTCCTCGCGGGCCACGCGCATGTCGTTGGTGCCGTCGGCGAGGAGGGTCGGGGGGACGTAGAAGCCCGTGGGAAGGGCGGGACGTTCGCCGCCCGCCACCACCACCGCGCCTTCCTTCCGGCCCAGTTCGACGTACGACTCCACGCGGTCCCGGTGCGCCGCGGAGATCACCGGCCCCACCACCGTGTCCGGCTCTCCCGGGTCACCGACCTTCAACCGGTCGGCATATCCGGCCAGTTGCTCGACCAGACGGTCGTACACCCCGCGCTGCGCCAGCACCCGCGTAGGCGCCGTGCAGATCTGGCCGCTGTAGAAGGAGAAGGTGGTCCCGATCCCGGCCACGGCCGAGCGGATGTCGGCGTCGTCGAAGACGACCGCCGCCCCCTTCCCGCCCAGTTCCATCAACTGCCGTTTCATACCGCGTCCGCACACCTCGGCGATGCGCTGTCCGACGGCCGTCGAGCCGGTGAAGCTGACCATGTCGACGTCCGGCGACTCCACGGCCGCCTCACCGACCTCGGTCCGCGCTCCGCTGACCACGTTCACCACGCCCGGCGGCACGCCCGCCGCCTCCAGTGCCTCCGCCATCCGGTAGACCGACAGCGGGTCCTGGGGTGCCGGCTTCACCACGACCGTGTTGCCCATCGCCAGGGCGGGCGCGATCTTGCCGGCCGGGTTGGCCCAGGGGTTGTTGTACGAGGTGACGCAGGTGACGACCCCGACGGGCTGGCGTACGGCCAGAGCGCCCATCACGCCTGCCCTGCCCTCCCCCACTGCCTTAAGGGCGTGGGAGGTGCCCCCACGTCCGGCCTCGTTGATCTGCGGCGGGATGGTCCACTCGGCGGGCTCCACCCGCGCGTAGCGCCGGAAGCGGGCGGCGGCGACCCCGACCTGCATGGCGCGTGCGGTGGCCGTGGTCGCGCCGGTCTCCGCCCGGGCCAGCTCGGCGTACTCCTCGACACGGCCGCCGATGATCCGCGCCGCCCGGCCGAGGACCGCGGCCCGTTCCTCCGGCGAGGTACGTGACCACGGCCCGAAGGCCTCGCGGGCGGCGGCACAGGCCGCGAGCACCTGATCCCGCGAGGCCTCCGGCGCCCACCCGACGGTCTGTTCGGTCGCCGGGTCGATCACCTCGTAGTGCCCGCCGTCCGGCTCCGCCCAGGAGCCGCCGACGAACAACGCCTGGCGTGCCGTCATCCGTGCCGTCGCCCGTGTGGTCACCTGGTGCTCACCGTCTCCGTGTCCCGACCGGAACGCAGCACACGGCCCGGTACGGCACCCGTCACCACGTCGTCCCGGATCGTCTCGACGCCGTTGACCCACACGGCCCGTACGCCGAGCGCCCGGGAGTCCAGCCGCGGGCTGTCACCCGGCAGGTCGTGCACCAGGGTGGCCGGGCCCGCGTCGATCCGCTCCGGGTCGAACAGGACGAGGTCCGCATGCCAGCCCTCCCGCACCTGCCCCCGCTCCCGCAGGCCGAAGAGCCGGGCCGGATCGTCGGTCAGCATCTTCACCGCCTGCTCCAGACCGACCAGCTTCCGGCGCCGCAGACAGTCCCCGAGGAACCGGGTCGTGTACGGCGCCCCGCACATCCGGTCCAGATGCGCACCCGCGTCGGACCCGCCGAGCAGCACGTCCTCGTGCTGCCAGGTCTCCGCCCGCAGCGCCCAGGACGCCGGGTCGTTGTCGGTCGGCATCGGCCACAGGACGGTACGCAGCTCGTCGACGGCGCAGATCTCCACCAGGCACTCGAAGGGCTCCTGGCCGCGCTCCTCGGCGATGTCCTTCACCACGCGCCCGGTCAGCCCGGCGTTCGCGTCGCTGTAGGTGTCGCCGATGACGTACCGCCCGAAGTTCGAGAGCCGCCGGAAGACGCCCGCCTCCTTGGAGGTGGCCCGGCGCAGCAGCTCCGCCCGCACGGCCGGATCGCGCAGCTTCTCGATCCGCTCGGGCACGGGCAGCGCGAGCACCGGCCCCCACCCGGGGATCAGGTTCAGCGCACAGAACGTGCCCAGCGACATGTTCATCGGGGTGAGGATCGGCATGGTCAGCGCCACGACGCGGCCGCCCGCCTTCCGCGCCTGCTCGCTCGCCAGGAGCTGCCGGGGCACGCGCTCGGGGACGGCCGCGTCGACCGTCAGCACGTTCCAGTTCAGCGGCCGCCCCGCCACCGCGCTCATCTCCACGAACAGATCGATCTCGGCGTCGCTGAACTGATCCAGACAGCCCGCGACGATCGCCTCGATCTGCGTGCCCTCGTGCTCACCGACGGCCCGCGACAGGGCCAGCAGTTCCCGCGGCTTCGCGTGCCGGGAGGCGACCGGCTGCCCGTCGCCGTCCGAGTGGCTGGTCGACTGGGTGGTGGAGAACCCCCAGGCGCCGGCGTCCATGGCCTCGCGCAGCAACCGCACCATGTCGGCGAGCTGCTCCGCACTCGGCTGCCCGCCCACCGCCTCCGGCCCCATCACATACCGCCGCAGCGCACAGTGCCCCACCATGAACCCGGCGTTCACGGCGATCCGCCCCTCCAGGGCATCCAGATACTCCCCGAAGGACTGCCAACTCCAGGGCGCCCCCTCCTCCAACGCCACCAGCGCCATGCCCTCGACCTTGGACATCATGCGGCGGGTGTAGTCGGCGTCCTCGGGGCGGTCCGGGTTCAACGGCGCGAGCGTGAACCCGCAGTTGCCGCCCGCGACGGTGGTGACGCCGTGGTTGAGCGAGGGGGTGGCGTACGGGTCCCAGAAGAGCTGCGCGTCGTAGTGGGTGTGGGGATCGACGAAGCCGGGGGTGAGGACGAGGCCGGCGGCGTCTTCGGTGGTGCGGGCTTCCTCGGTGACCGTCCCGACGGTGGCAATACGACCGTCCCTGATGCCGACGTCAGCGGTGAAGGAGGGCGCCCCTGTCCCGTCCACGACGGTCGCGCCCTTGATGAGGTGATCGAGCATGAGCACTCAACTCCTTGAGTCCGTTGCCCTTCAGGGGCGCGGGGAACTGCGCGATCAGCCACAACGCGACCCGCACCCGCCGACGAACGATCAAGCCCCTTGACGGAACCGCGAAGTCCGATGCACAGGATCCGTATCGATCTTCGGAATCACGTACTCCCCGACCAACCGGATCGTCTGCAACGTCTCCTCCTTCGGCACCCCCACCGGCAACCCGAAACTCAACTGATCCGCCCCGGCCCGCTCCCACCGCTCACACTGCCGCAGCACCTCGTCCGGATCCCCGCAGATCAGCAACTCCTCCTCGATGAGCACCTCGATGAACTCCTCGGTGTACGCCGGCAGCGTCTCGGGCCACACCGGAAACCCCTCGGGCCGGGGAAACGTGTCGTGGTACCGGAACACCAGCGACGGCAGGTAATGGAGCCCACCACTCGCCGCGATCCGCACGGCCTCCGCATGCGTCGGCGCACAGATCGCCGTGGTCGTCACCATCACGTTGTCGTTGACGAAGTCACCCACAGGCTCCGCGTCCACCACCGCCGTCTTGTACTGCTCCAGCACCCACTCCATGTCGGAGACCTTCTGCACGCTGAAGCCGAGCACGCCGAGCCCCTTCCTCGCGGCCATGGCGTACGACGGCGGCGACCCGGCCGCGTACCACATCGCCGGGTGGGACTTCCCGTACGGCTTCGGCAGGATCTTCCTCGGCGGCAGCGACCAGTGCTTGCCCTGGAAGCCGGCGTACTCGTCCTGAAGCCACATCTTGGGGAACTCGGCGATGGTCTCTTCCCAGAGTTCCTTGGTGTGGTTCATGTCGGTGATCCCCGGCAGGAAGCCCAGGATCTCGTGCGACCCCGCACCCCGCCCGCTGCCGAACTCGAACCGCCCCTCGCTGAGATGGTCGAGCATGGCGACCTTCTCTGCGACCTTCACCGGGTGGTTGACCGGGGCGAGCGGGTTGAAGATCCCCGAGCCGAGATGGATCCGCTCGGTGGCGTGCGCCAGGTACCCGAGGAAGACGTCGTTGGCGGAGAGGTGCGAGTACTCCTCCAGGAAGTGGTGCTCGGAGGCCCAGGCGTACTTGAAGCCCGACTTGTCCGCCTGGATGACGTACTCGGTCTCCTCCATCAGCGCCTTGTGTTCGGCGAGCGGGTCGGTCTCGGCCCGCTTGCCCACGTATCCCTGTACGAAGAGCCCGAATTCCACGGAGATCCACCGCCCCACGGTCACTTCTGACGAGCCGTCAGATTCATGGCTCCGACTGTTCCACCGGCCCCCGGGAGCGTCAATAGCTGACGCCCCGTCCGCTCGCTGAAGGTCGTTCAGATGACACTGACGCCCGCCAGCCACCCGCCGTCGATCACGAACGGCTGCCCCGTGATGTACGACGAGTCCTCGCAGGTGAGGAACAGGGCGAGCCTGGCCACCTCCTCCGGCTGCCCGACCCGCCCCAGCGGCACGAGCTTGCGGTAGAGCCGGTCGAGACCCTTCGCCGTCTCCTCCAGGTCGGCGTCCGGGTCCAGGCGCGCCGGGTTGGACATCGCCGTGTCGATGGCGCCCGGGCAAACGGCGTTGACTCGTATCCCCCGCCCGGCCAGCTCCAGCGCGGCCACCCTGGTGAGGCCGAGGACGGCGTGTTTGGTCGCCGCGTACGCACCCACCGCCGCCATCCCGGTCAGGCCGGTGTAGGAGGCGGTGTTGACGATGGTGCCCCCGTCGGCCATCTCCGGGGCGACCGCCCTGATGCCGAGGAAGCAGCCCACCTGGTTGACCTGGACGACCTGCATGAACTCGTCGAGCGGTGTGTCGAGGAGGGAGTTGAAGCGCAGGATGCCGGCGTTGTTGACCAGCCCGTCGACATGACCGTAGGCGTCCTTGGCGGTGGCGACGGCGGCCTGCCAGTCGTCCTCCCGGCCCACGTCGAGATGGACGTACCGGGCGCCGATCTCCTTCGCGAGGGCCTCGCCCTGGTCGTCGAGGACGTCGGCGACGACCACCCGTGCGCCCTCGGCGGCGAACAGCCGGGCCTCCTGCTCGCCCTGGCCGCGCGCGGCGCCGGTGACGATGACGACCCGTCCGTCGAGCTTGCCCATGGATCTCCTCACAGGTGGGGGGCGACCTCGGCGCCGAACGCCGCGATCTGGTCGGTGAGTTCGGTCCGGCTCCGGCTGCGGAACCGCACCTGGATCTGGTGCACGCCCATCGCCCGGTAGGCCCGCAGCGACTCGGCGAGCTCCTGTGGAGTGCCGGTGAGGGTCCTGCGGCCCACGTACCAGCGGGGCGAGCCGACGTACAGCGGCTCGCTGATGGCGCCCACGGTGAACGCGCCCTGGACACCTGCCTCTTCGCGCAGCTCCCGTATCCGTGTGATCTGCGCGGGCAGCCGGTCCCTCGGATCCCCCTGCGGCAGCCAGCCGTCGCCCTTGAGCGCGGCCCGTCGTACGGCGGCGGGCGAGGAGCCGCCGACCCACAGCGGGACGCGGTCCTGCGCCGGGCGGGGCCGCTGGCCGAGTCCCTCGAAGTCGTACAGCTTGCCGTGGTGTTCGGGGAACTCGTCGGGTCCGAGGGCGGCCCGCAGGGCGTCGAGGCACTCGTCGAGCACCGCGCCGCGCTGCCGGAAGTCCACCCCCAGGGCCTCGAACTCCTCCTGGACGTGTCCGGCACCGACCCCGAGGAGCAGCCGGCCTCCGCTGAGGTGGTCGAGCGTGGCGTACTGCTTGGCGGTGAGCAGGGGGTGCCGCAGCCCGACGACCGCGACATGGCTGAGCAGCCGGACGCGTTCGGTGGCGGCGGCCAGGAAGGCGAGCGTGGCGACGGGGTCGTACCAGATGGTGCTCATCGCGGCGGCCAGCCGGCGCGGGATGCCGACGTGGTCGCAGCTCGCCAGGTAGGCGAAGCCGGACCGGTCGGCGGCGCGGGCGATGTGCAGCAGGTCCTCGGGACCGGCCTCCGCCTCCCAGGGCTCGGCGTAGAGGGTGCTCTGCGACTGGACGGGAAGCTGCATCCCGTACCGCAGGCTCACCGGACGCCACCACCCGGCCACAGCCCCTCGTCCGTGAGTCCGAGCAGCTCGATGGCGTTCCCCCGCACGATCCGCTCCACGACCTCAGGCGCCAGGTGCCCCATCTGCGCCTCGCCGACCTCGCGGGACTTGGGCCAGGTGCTGTCGGAGTGCGGGTAGTCGGTCTCGTAGAGCACGTTCCCGACGCCGATGGAGTCGAGGTTGCGCAGCCCGAAGGCGTCGTCGAAGAAGCAGCCGTAGACGTGCTCGGCGAAGAGCTCGGACGGCGGCCGGTGCACCTTGTCGGCGACGCCGCCCCAGCCCCGGTTCTCCTCCCAGACCACGTCGGCCCGCTCGAGGATGTAGGGGATCCAGCCGATCTGCCCCTCGGCGTACATGACCTTGAGGCCGGGGAACTGCTCGAACTTGCCGCTCATCAGCCAGTCGACCATCGAGAAGCAGCAGTTGGCGTAGGTGATGGTGGAGCCGACGGCGGGCGGGGCGTCGGCGGAGGTGGAGGGCATACGGCTGGAGGAGCCGATGTGCATGGCGACGACCGTGCCGGTCTCGGCGCAGGCGGCGAGGAAGGGGTCCCAGCCGTCGGTGTGGATGGAGGGGAGCCCGAGGTAGGGCGGTATCTCGGAGAAGGCGACGGCGCGGGCCCCGCGCGCGGCGTTGCGCCGGACCTCGGCCGCCGCGAGCTCCGCGTCCCACAGCGGTATGAGGGGCAGGGGGATGAGCCGCCCGTGCGCTTCCGGGCCGCACCACTCCTCCAGCATCCAGTCGTTGTAGGCACGGACGCAGAGCAGGCCCAGTTCGTGGTCCTTGGCCTCGGTGAAGGTCTGGCCGCAGAAGCGCGGGAAGGTCGGGAAGCACAGGGCGGACTGGACGTGGTTGACGTCCATGTCGGCGAGCCGGGCGGGGACGTCGTAGGAGCCGGGCCGCATCTGCTCGTACGTGATGACTTCGAGGCGTATCTCGTCCCTGTCGTACCCCACGGCGGTGTCGAGGCGGGTCAGGGGCCGGCGGAGGTCTTCGTAGACCCACCAGTCACCGACCGGGCCGTCGTCGCCGGGCTGTCCCATCACGGGCTTGAAGCGGCCGCCGAGGAAGGTCATCTCCTTCACGGGCGCACGGACGATCCGGGGTCCGACGTCCCGGTACTTCTCCGGAAGCCGGTCCTGCCAGACGGTCGCGGGCTCCACGGTGTGGTCGTCCACGGAGATGATCAGCGGAAACGAGCTGTCGTGGGTGTCCATGGCGCTCACGGTAGCGCCGATCTGACGGATCGTCAGCTACAAGTTCCGGGCGACTGGGCAACTGGGCGACGATGCGACTGGCGCGTTCGGGCGCCGCCCTCTCCCAGCCACCTGGGCCTACCGCTGATCCGCTGGCCCATACGCTCCGATCCCCCTCCATCCTTAGTTCGAGACGATCAGGGCCGCCCGAATCTCCGAGATCATCCGGTCGGGCTCCCGGAACACGTCCTGGGCGGTGAAGCGCAGCAGACCGCGCACCTCGGGGCACTGGAGGACCTGATTGAAGCGGGAGACGTCCCTCCGGTGCGCCTCGCGGGTGCCGTGGTAGGCGTAGCCCTCGATCTCGACCGCCAGCCCTTCACGCCGGAAGAGGAAGTCGAGGACGACTCGGCGACCGAGCGGGGTGAACAGTTCGATCTGGCTCTCGGGCCGGAGGCCGGAGTCGGCCATGCGCAGGCGGGCGATGGTCTCGGCCGGCGACCCGGCCCGGGGATCGCACAGTCCGAGCCGGCGGCGGGCCCTCGCCGACCCCTGCGAAGGGACAGCCAGCGCCGCCGCCACCGCGTCCAGCTTGGCGACCGGTGCCCTGCGCGCCCCGCCGACCCGGCGGTGGGTCACCGCCGACTCCAGGGCGACGATCGCGTCGTCCCTCGGCAGGGAGCGAAGCAGGTCGGTGAGGGTCCGTACGGGGCTTGTGATCCGCAGGCCATATCGCAGCGCCACGTCGCCGGGGTCGAGGAGCATCCGGCGCACGCGCACGTCCTGGGCCTTGCCCCGGAAGCTGAGTGCGGGGTCGAAGAACTCCAAGGGCGCTTTCGCGGTCGCGGCGAGCGTCTCGATCCGCCAGAGGGCGGCAGCGGAGGAGTGACTCACGACGAGCCGCTGGTTGAGAAGCTGGACGGCTCTGAGCCGGGTGGGCAGATCAGCGGCTTGCCCCGGCTCCACCCAGGCCCCCGCCTGAAGCCGCCCCCAGCCCTCCGACCGGAGAGCACGGGTGAGACTGCGCCGGGGCCACCCGGACTCCAGGGCACGGCACGTCAGCAGCACGCCACCCTGCGCCAGCTCCCGCAACGCCCTTCGTTCGTCCATGCCGCCAAGATCGCAGGAATCCGGCACGGGTTGGCGGCCTGTGGATAACTCCCGGGGCGAGTCAGCCCTTCAGGGAGGTGAGGAAGGCCGTCCAGGCGGGGGCCCGGAAGAGAAGCACCGGGCCGGCGTCCGACACCTTCGAGTCACGCACCGGTATCACGCCCGAGAGCCCGTCCGCGGCCTCGACGCACTCGCCGCCACTGCCATTGCTGTAGCTGCTCTTGCGCCACACAACCGCACCCAGGTCATCTGCGGTGATTGCCATGTCGGTAGTCCTCTGCCGCTTGTTCGATCATGGTCAGGGACGCCTCCGGCGGGAGTGCCGCGGCCCTGAGCAGATCGTACGACCTGCGGTAGTTCTTCACGAGGGCCGGATAATCGATGAGTTGGCCATTGTGGAGACCTTCCGTATAGGCCACCGGCGGGGCGTCCGGGAAGGTCATGATCCGCATCATGCCCATCATGAACGGGTGGGCGTGCGCCGTTTCCGGGACGATCTGCAGAACACCCTGCGTGGAGCGGACCACGTGCGCGATGTGCTCCAGTTGCGCGGCCATCTCCGCCGGGGGCAGCAAGGCCTTGTGGACCAGCCCTTCGTGCAGGATCGCCCAGAACGCCGGGCGCTCCTCGCCCGCCCAGATCTCCGCGCGCTCCAGGCGGGCACGGACCTGCCTGTCGACCGTCTCGGGGGCGAGCCACGGCAGCGACGTGTGGACCACCGCCTCCGCGTAGGCCTTGGTCTGCAACAGGCCGGGCACCAGCATCGGGGCCCAGTCCTCGATCGTCTCCGCGTGCCGCTCCATCTCCGCCACGTCGGCGAAGTACTCGGCATGGCCCGACTGCCGGGCCTTGCGGGCGTCTTCGCAACGCCGCTCGAAGAAGCCGTCCGTCTTCAGCACCTTGTCGACGTGCCGGGCCAGATCCAGCGGCATGCGCCGCTCGCCGCGCTCGATCTGGCTCAGGAACGGCACGCCGCGGAAGCTCCCTTCGGCCAGCTGCTCCAGGGTCAGGCCCGCGAGCTCCCGCTGGTAGCGCAACTCGGCGCCGTAGAAGGAGGGAACGTTGGCCGACGCGTCGGGGTCCTTGCGTGGGGGCACAGCTCATCACCGCCGTTTGCCAGTTGCTCTTGCGCAGTCGAAAGCCTCCCCACGGTAGGGGACTTGGCGGCACTGTGTGACTGATTCGTCACAGAACGCATGTGAACACGGGAAAGGCCCCTCATGCGCAACGCTCACCCCGCCATCGCGACCACCAGTACCCTCTTCGCCGCCTCGCCCGACGACGCGGACCGGTGCGTGGACGACCTGAAGTCCGCCCTTTCCGTGCACGGCATCACGCTTCCGTCCCTGCGCGTCGAAGTACCGACGTTCGCGGGGGCGCACGGTGGGACAGCAGGGCTGGTCACGCTCGGCAACTGCAACACCGAGACGGCACGCCGGCTGATCGGCGTGTTGTGGGGAACCGGCCGGGCCGACGCATCCGTGCTGCTGGATCTCGGGCTGGCCGTCGCACCCGAGGTCGTACCCGAGTTGCGCCGCACTCTGCGCGCATGTCTGGGTGGGCCCTGCGCCGATGTGCAGTTGTGCGTCACGGAACTGGTCGGCAACGTCATCCGGCACGTCGGGGAGGGCGCCCCGGTGAGGGTTCGTGTGACTCGCTCCGGCGGCCGGACCCGCGTCGAGGTCAGCGACCCCGACCCCCGCGGCCTGCCCGTCCTCCGGCACGCCGGTGCCGATGACGAGACCGGGCGCGGCCTGGCCCTTCTCGGCGCGGTGGCGTTGCGGTGGGGCGTCGAGCAGGGGGAGGCGGGCAAGACGGTCTGGTGTGAGCTGGCGGGAGACGAGCCCGCGGGAACCAGATGAGCGGTTCCGGACATGCATCGGCCGCGACGGCTCCCCCTCCGCGCCGCCGCGGCCGAACCCCGTGTGGTTGTGGCTTACTTCGTCGGCTTGAAGGGCTCCGACGTGGCGTGCATGTCCTTCGTCTCGAGCGGCTCGTCGGTGGCGTGCATGTCCTGCTTCTTCACCGCGCCCTCGTCCGTGGCGTGCGGGTCCTCCGTCGACACCTCGCCGGCCTTCGCGTCCGTCGCGTGCAGGTCCTGCGGCTTGAGCTCGTCGCCCATGATCGTCAACTCTCCTTGGCGTGGGTCGAGTACTGAGGTCCGCGGGCCCGCCCGGTCACTCCCCCGAGGGTGGCCGGGCGGGCCCGCCCGGGCCGTTCACCCTAGTGCTGAGGTGCGCGGCCCAGTGAGTGACCCGTCTGCCCCCCGACGCGACGGATCGACTACGTCAAGCATGGCGTGGAGCGATAAACGAACGATGAACGCGCCGACCGAGCCGGCGGCCCGGCCTCAGGCCGCCCGCACCGGGGACAGCAACGCGCGCACCTCGGCGGCCTCGGGCGCGCCCAGCTCCTCGTAGATCCCGGCCGCTTCCTGCCAGCAGACCTGGGCCCTGCCCGTCTGCCCTATGCCGCTGAGCGCCCGGCCGAGGACGGTGAGGACGTTGCCACGCCGCCACTCCCCGCCGATGCCGCGGAGCACGGTGAGGGCCCTCTCGGCATTCGAGGCGGCCTGCGCGGGGCGGCGGGCGGCGAGATCCAGCTCGGCCAGCCGGAACAGGCTCATGCCCTCCCAGAGGCGCTGCCTGCTGTCGCGGAACACCTCCACCGCTTCCTGGAGCCGGTCGGCCGCGTTGCCCAGCTCACCGCTCTGGGTGAGGGCGAGGCCGAGCGCGTAGCGGGCGTTGGCCCCGCGCAGGGAGTTGCCCATGGCGTCGTAGATGGCGATGCCCTCCTGGGCCAGCGCGACCGCGCTCTGGGTCCGCCCGGTCGCGAGATGGATCCGGGACAGGTTGCACAGCGCGGCGGCCTCGCCGGGCCGGTTGTCCAGGGCCCGGAAGTGCTCGATGGCCCGGGAGAGGTGTTCCTCGCCGTCCTCGTGCCGGTTCTGGTACAGCGCGATGATGCCGCGCGCGTTGCGGGCCCAGCAGACGGGCAGCAGGTCGTCGGCCTCCTGGGCGAGGAGGATGGCCCGTTCCGCCTCCTGGTCCGCCCGCTCGAAACGGCCGCTCACATGGTGGACGCTGACGAGCGTCGTCAGCGCCCGGGCCTCCGCCCGCCCCAGGCCGTGCAGCCGGGCCGCCTCCAGGAGCGCCGTGGCCGTCGCCTCGTACTCCCTGGAGTTGGCGCCCGACTCGGAGAGGTCGTGCGCGGCCCACAGCAGATCGATCGCCCGGGGAAGCGTCTCCGGCTGCCCCGCGGACTGCCGTACGCACGCGAGGACGCAGATGGCCTCCGCGTACAGCCAGTCCTGCGCCGCGTGCCGGTCGTCGAACCGCAGCCCCGGATAGGCGGTCGGCTCCAGATGGTCCACCAGCCGGTCACCGGGCCGCTCGATCGCGTACACCCCGGCCGCGGACGCCAGATAGAAGTCCAGCAGCCGCGACACCGCCGCCGTGCGCTCGCTCGGCGGCCACTCGTCGCGTTCCGCGCACGCACGCGCGTAGAGCCGTACGAGATCGTGGAAGCGGTAGCGGCCGGGGGCCGCCGACTCCAGCAGGGACGTGTCGACGAGGGACTCCAGGAGGTCCTCCGTGTCCTCGACGGGCAGGTCCAGGACCGCCGCCGCGGCCGGGAGGGAGATGTCCGGGCCGTCGGCCAGGCCCAGCAGGCGGAAGGCGCGGGCCTGGGCGGGCTCCAGCTGGCCGTAGCCCAGCTCGAAGGTGGCCTTCACGGCCAGGTCGCCGGCCTGGAGTTCGTCGAGGCGGCGGCGTTCGTCGGCGAGCTTCGCCGCGAGGACCGACACCGTCCAGGTACGGCGGGCCGCCAGCCGGGACGCCGCGATGCGGATCGCCAGCGGCAGGAAACCGCAGGCCGCCACCACGTCCAGGGCGGCCTTCCGCTCGGACGCCACCCGCTCCTCGCCCACGATCTTCGTGAACAGCGCCAGCGCCTCGTCCGGGGACATCACGTCCAGGTCGACCAGGTGGGCGCCCGCCAGGTCCACCATCCGCACCCGTGAGGTGACCAGCGCGGCGCAGCCGTCCGTGCCGGGCAGCAGGGGGCGTACCTGGGCGGCGTCGCGGGCGTTGTCCAGCAGCACCAGGACACGGCGTCCCGCCAGGACGGAGCGGTACAGGGCCGCGCGCTCCTCCAGGGAGTCGGGGATCGCCGAGTCGGCCGTGCCGAGCGCGCGCAGGAACGAGCCGAGGACCGTCTCCGGCTCCGCCGACCGGGCGCCCGCGCCCTGGAGGTCGACGTACAACTGCCCGTCCGGGAACGCCGCGCGCGCCTGGTGGGCCACGTGCACGGCGAGGGTCGTCTTGCCCACGCCGCCGATCCCGGCCAGGGCCGAGACCGCCATGACGCGGCCCTCGGCGGCGGTCATGATGTCGCCGAGCTCGCGCACGAAGGCGGAGCGGCCGGTGAAGTCCGGCACCGTCGCCGGCAGCTGGGCCGGGCGGACCGGGACGGAGGCGGGCTCGGCGGCCGGGGAGGAGGGCTCCGCGAGTCCCGGGTCCGCCTGGAGGATGCGCTGCTGCAGTTCGCGCAGGCCGGGGCGCGGGTCCACCCCCAGTTCGTCGGCGAGCAGGCGCCGCGTGTCGGCGTACACCGCGAGGGCCTCCGCCTGCCGGCCGCTGCGGTACAGCGCCAGCATCAGCAGCTCGCGGAGCCGTTCGCGCAGGGGATGGTCGGCGGTGAGGGCCGTGAGCTCCGAGACGGCCTCCGCGTGGCAGCCCTGCTCCAGGTCCATGTCCAGGCGGGATTCGACGAGCTGGAGCCGCCATTCCTCCAGACGGACGCGCTGCGCCTCGGCGTACGGGCCCGGTACGCCCGCGAGGGCCTCCCCGTCCCACAGGGCGAGGGAGCGCCGCAGGGTGTCGCGGGCGTGGCAGAGGTCGCCCGCCGACCGGGCCTTCTCCGCCTCGGTCGCGAGGTCCTGGGCGACGGCCAGGTCGAGGGCGCCCTCGGCGAGGCCGCGCACCGCGTAGCCGCCGGACTCGCTGACCAGGACGCCCGGGTCCAGCACCTTGCGCAGGCGGGAGGCGTACGTCCGCAGCGCCGCCAGGGCCTGCGAGGGCGGTTCCTCGCCCCACAGGGCGTCGATCAGCTCCGCCGCGGTGGCCGTACGGCCCTCGCGCAGCAGCAGGGCGGCGAGCAGGGCGCGTTGCTGGGGGGAGCCGGTGGTGATCGGCTCGTCGCCGCGCGAGGCGCGCACCGGTCCGAGCACGCTGAAGCGCAGCGTCGTCGAGGCCACCGGATCCTCCGACTTCGGCGACTCCGGTGACTTCGACGCGGAGTCGGGACGCCGCTGCTCCGGTACGCGCGGCACACCGTCCGGTACACCGTCCATGCAGTCCCCCTAGACATCCTGAGCAACCACGCCAGTTTGCCTTGTGCGCGGCGGATACGTCAGCCGTGGGAGACACCGATCACAGGGCGACGCACGGGAGTCCACAAGGTCCGCACACTCTCTCCGCACATGAAGCAGCAGAGGCCGTTCTTGAGGGGGAGTTGGAGCATTTGGGCGCGGCGGCCAAGCGCCGTGCCCAGGCCAGGAAGAGGCAGGAGTGCCCAGATGCTCCAGTTGTTGGGTGGTGTCGCTGCGACGGCCCCACGAACGTCGCGCGATAGTGAGTCCGGCAGATCAGCACCAGTCGGCGCACACATGAAGGCGGCCCCCATGCCCGGCGAGCAACCGCACTTGTACGAGACCCTCGACGAGCGTTTCCGCACCGGCAGGTGTCAGGCCGGGGACTCGAGGCTGGAGGCGTTGTACGAGGGGTGCCGGTGGGCCGAGGGGCCCGTGTACGTGCCCGCCGGGCGGTATCTGCTCTGGAGCGACATCCCCAACGACCGGCTGCTGCGGTGGGACGAGACCACCGGGGCCGTCGGCGTCTTCCGCTCGCCCGCCGGGTATCCCAACGGCAACACCCTCGACGGGCAGGGCCGGCTCATCACCTGTGAGCAGGGCAATCGGCGGGTGACCCGGACCGAGCACGACGGGTCGGTCACCGTGATCGCCGAGCGGTTCCGGGGGAAGCGGCTCAACAGCCCGAACGACGCCGTCGTGAAGTCCGACGGGTCGGTGTGGTTCTCCGACCCCGAGTTCGGGATCGCGACCGACTACGAGGGCCATCGGGGCGAGAGCGAGATCGGCGCCCGGAACGTCTACCGCGTCGACCCCGGCAGCGGTGAGGTGCGGCTGGTGGCCGACGGGTTCCAGGGCCCCAACGGGCTCGTGTTCGACCCCGACGAGCACCGGCTGTACGTGTCGGACAGCCTCGCCAACCACATCCGCGTCTTCGACGTCCGGGACGACGGCACCCTCACCGGCGGCGAGGTCTTCGCCGAGTGCGCGAACGGCAGCTTCGACAACATCCGGTTCGATGACGAGGGGCGGCTCTGGGCCGGCGCCATGCACGGCGGCGTGCACTGCTACGACCCCGACGGCACCCTCCTCGGCCGCATCCTGGTCCCCGGCACCGTCGCCAACATCCGGTTCGGCGGCGCCCGGCGGAACCGGATGTTCATCGCCGCCGACACCACCCTCTACTCCCTCGTCATGTCCGTGACCGGGACCCCGCCCCTGCCACCGGCCGGACCCTGAGCCCGCAGCGCCCCCTTCAGGACCTTCCCGCTCGCGTTCCGCGGCAGTTCCGCCACGAACTCCACCGCCCGCGGGACCTTGTAGTTCGCCATCTCCCGCCGTGACCAGGCGATCAGGTCGTCGCCCGTGACCAACGCGCCCGGCCGTCGTACGACGTACGCCCTGCCGACCTCCCCGAGCCGGGCGTCCGGTACGCCGATCACCGCCACGTCCGCCACGTCCGGGTGGAGGCCCAGGAGTTGCTCTATCTCGGCGGGGTAGGCGTTGAAGCCGCCGACGATGAACATGTCCTTGAGGCGGTCGGTGATGCGCAGGTTGCCCTCGGGGTCCAGGACGCCGACGTCGCCCGTGCGCAGCCAGCCGTCCGCCGAGAGCACCTCGGCGGTGGCCGGTTCGTCCTCGTAGTAGCCGGTCATGACGTTGAAGCCGCGGACCAGGACCTCGCCCGGCGCCCCGGGTTCCAAGGGCAGCCCCTGCGGGTCCACGACCCGTACCTCCGTGCCGGGAATGGCCCGGCCCGACGTCGACGCGATCACCGTCGGGTCGTCGCCGCGCCGGCACATGGTGACCACTCCGCCCGCTTCGGAGAGGCCGTACGCGGTCAGGACCGTGCCGATGCCGAGTTCGGCGCGCAGGCGCTCGACCAGCCGCAGCGGCACCACCGCCGCTCCCGTCACCACCAGGCGCAGGGCCGACAGGTCGTGCGCGTCGCGTGCCGGGTGGTCCAGGAGGGACTGGAGGAGGGTCGGGGGGCCGGGGAGCACGGAGACGCGTTCCGCGGCGATGTTGGCCAGGACCGTGTTCACGCCGAACACCGGCTGGGGGATCATCGTCGCGCCCCGCATCAGGCAGGCGATCACCCCGGCCTTGTAGCCGAAGGTGTGGAAGAAGGGGTTGACGATGAGGTACCGGTCGCCTTCGGCCAGGCCCGCCAGCTCGCTCCAGATGTCGTACGCCCGCAGCGTCTGCGCGTGGGTGATCACGGCGCCCTTGGGGCGGCCCGTCGTGCCCGAGGTGAAGATGATGTCCGAGGGACTGGCTCCGGCGACCGCGTCCGCCCTCGCGCGCACGTCCGCCGACCCCACCCCCTCTCCGCTCGCCAGGAAGTCCTTCCAGGTGAGGAATTCGGCGGGAGCGTCCTCGGAGAGCACGACCACGCGTTCCAGGTCCGGCAGGCCGGGCAGCGGGCCGGCGCCCGGGCCCTCCCCCGCCGCTCGCCGCAGCGACGCCACGTACGAGGTGCCGAGGAAGGTGCCCGTCACGAACAGCAGCCGCGCCCCGCCGCGCCGCAGGACGTCCGCCGCCTCCGCGCCCTTGAACCGGGTGTTGAGCGGGACCAGCACGCCGCCCGCCGACACCGCGCCCAGTGCCGCGACGATCCAGTCCAGGGTGTTCGGCGCCCAGATGCCGACCCGGTCGCCCGGCCCGACCCCGTTGGCCAGGCAGGCCGCCGCCGCGCGCTCCACGCGTGCGCCCAGTTCCGCGTAGGTGATCCGGGTGCGGCCCTCGACGACCGCCTCGACGTCCGCGTACCGCTCGGCCGCCGCCCGGACCAGGTCCGGAACGCTCTCCCATGCCGTATCCGCTCGCACCGCACGCCTCCAGCGGTAGCCCGAGTAGTAGCCCGCACCGTAGCTGACTGCCCGTCAGATTAGCGGTAACCTGACGACCTGTCAGTGACGGCTCGGACCGGAGGTGCGCGCACCATGGCAGCAGGATCGGGGAGCCTCAAAGACGCCACGGCCGTCGTCGGCATCGGCCAGACACCCTTCGCCAAGCAACTCCCCGAGGACGAACGCACCCTGGCCTGCCGGGCCGTGCTGGCCGCGCTCGACGACGCCGGGATCGCGCCCGGCGAGGTCGACGCCCTCGCCTCCTACACCATGGAGGAGACGGACGAGGTCGAGCTGGCCAAGGCCTGCGGCTTCGGGGACCTCACCTTCTTCAGCAAGGTCGGCTTCGGCGGCGGCGGTTCGTGCGCCACCGTCGCCCATCTCGCCACGGCCGTCGCGGCCGGGCAGGCGAACGTCGGGGTCGCCTGGCGCTCGCGCAAGCGGGGCAGCGGGCCCAGGCCCTGGACCAACACCACCGTCCAGCTTCCGACACCGGCCCAGTGGACCCGGCCGTACGGACTGCTCAGGCCCGTCGACGAGATCGCCATGCTCGCCCGGCGCTATCTGCACGAGTACGGGGCCACCCGCGACCATCTGTTCAACGTCGCCCTGGCCTGCCGCAACCGCGCCAACCAGAACCCCGCCGCGATCATGTACGACCGCCCCCTCACCCGCGAGATGTACATGACGTCCCGCTGGGTCAGCGAGCCGCTCTGCCTCTTCGACAACTGCCTGGAGACCGACGGGGCGTTGGCCTGTGTCGTCGTCTCCGCCGAGCGGGCCCGGGACTGCCGCCGGAAACCCGTCTACGTCCACTCCGCCGCCCAGTCGCTCCCCGCCCAGCACCACGGCATGGTCAACTACTGGAACGACGACCCCCTCACCGGCCCCGCCTGGACCGCCGCCCGGCATCTGTGGAAGCACTCCGACCTGGCCCCCGAGGACGTGGACGTCGCCCAGATCTACGACGCCTTCACGCCCCTGGTCCTCCTCTCCCTGGAGGGCTACGGCTTCTGCGGGCGCGGCGAGGGCGGGGCGTTCACCGAGGGCGGCGCGCTGGAGACCGGCGGGCTGCTGCCCGTGAACACCGGCGGGGGCGGGCTGTCCGAGGCCTACGTGCACGGCTTCAACCTCATCAACGAAGGGGTGAAGCAGTTGCGCGGGACCAGCACCGCGCAGGTGCCTGGCGCCTCCGTCTGTCTGGTCACGGCGGGCGAAGGGGTGCCGACCTCCGCCCTTCTGCTGAGGAGTTGAGAAGCCCCATGCTGCGTCCCGTACCCGACCCCGACGGCGCCCCCTTCTGGGGGTACGCCGCCCGGGGCGAGCTCCGTGTCCAGGCCTGCGCCGGCTGCGGCGAACTGCGCTTCCCGCCCCGGCCGTGCTGCCCGCACTGCCAGTCCTTCGAGTCCGAGTGGCGCCTGGTCTCCGGTGGCGGCCGTGTCTGGTCGTACGTCGTTCCGCATCCGCCTCTGCTGCCCGGCTACGCGGAGCTGGCGCCGTACAACGTGGTCGTCGTCGAGCTGGACGAGGCGCCCCGCATCCGGCTCGTCGGCAACCTCGTCGCCGGGCCCGGTCAGCCGATCGACTCGCTGCCGGTGGAGGGGATCCGCATCGGCGCCCGGGTGCGGGCCGTCTTCGACGACGGCCTGCCGCGGTGGGTCCTGGAGCGGCCATGAGCAGCGTGCTCGTCAGCGCCGACCAGGACAGCGGGGTTGCCGTCGTCACCCTGAACCGGCCCGGCCGGCTCAACGCGATCGACCTGGAGATGGCCGGGCGACTGGCCGAGGTCTGGCGGGAGTTGCGGTTCGACGACACCGTACGGGCCGTCGTGCTCACGGGTGCCGGGGTGCGCGCCTTCTGCACCGGCATCGACCGGGACGCCATCGTGCCGCAGCCGAACTCGCCCTACGCGCAGGACGATCCGCTGCTCGGCATCGGGCCGAAGGCGAACGACCTGTGGAAGCCGGTCGTCGCCGCCGTGCGCGGGATGGCCTGCGGGGGTGCCTTCTACCTGCTCGGCGAGGCGGAGTTCATCGTCGCCGACCCCACCGCCGCCTTCTTCGACCCGCACACCACCTACGGCATGGTCAGCGCCTACGAGTCCGTCCTGATGGCGCAGCGCATGCCGTACGGGGAGGTCGCGCGGATGGCGTTGACGGGCACGGCGGAGCGGATCTCAGCGCGGCGGGCGTACGAGGTCGGGCTGGTGTCCGAACTCGCGCCGGAGGGCGAGGCGCTGGAGGCGGCGACCGCGTGTGCATCCGTCATCGCCGGGCATCCGACGGAGGCCGTGCAGGGGACCGTGCGGGCGCTGTGGGCAGCGAGCGAGGCGGGGCGGGCCCAGGGCATCGCCCAGGCGCCGCATCTCATCGCGCTCGGGAACGCGGCGGGTGAGCGGCAGGCCCGGCTGTTCGCGGGGCGGGGGCGTGCGTACCGGTTGCGTTAGGAAATAGTTTACTCCTACACGCGTATGCTCGACCCGTGGTTGAGCATCGGATGATCGACGTGAACGGCATACAACTGCACATCGCGGAGCAGGGCGAGGGCCCGCTCGTGGTGCTGCTGCACGGTTTCCCGGAGTCCTGGCACTCCTGGCGGCACCAGTTCGGTCCGCTGGCCGAGGCCGGGTTCCGGGTGGTCGCGCCGGACCAGCGCGGGTACGGCGGCAGTGACCGCCCCGAGGACGTGTCCGCGTACAGCATCTTCCACCTGGTGGGCGATGTGGTCGGGCTGATCCACGCGCTGGGCGAGGAGCGGGCGTTCGTCGTCGGGCACGACTGGGGGGCGCCGGTGGCCTGGCACACCGCGCTGCTGCGGCCCGACGTGGTGCGCGGGGTGGCCGGGCTGAGCGTGCCGCCGCCCTTCCGTGGTGCGCAGCCGCCGCTCAGGACCATGCGGGAGCGGTTCGGCGGGCACTTCTACTGGAACTACTTCGAGCAGCCCGGGGCCGCGGACGCCGAGTTCGCCGCCGACACCCGCACCGCCCTGCGCAAGCTGCTGTACTCCGCCTCCGGTGACGCGCCGGACGCCGGCCGTCCCGAGCAGGCCCTGGTCGAGGACCTGGAGCGCGGCTGGCTCGCGGACGCCCCGAACCCCGAGGTGCTGCCCGACTGGCTCACCGAGGCGGACCTCGACACCCTCACCGAGAGCTTCGAGCCGGGCTTCACCGGCGCGCTCAACTGGTACCGCAACCTGGACCGCAACTGGGAGCTGACGGCCCCTTGGCAGGGCGCGGTCGTGTCCTCGCCCGCGCTGTACGTGTACGGCGACCGCGACCTGGTCCCGGCCTTCCCTGGCACGCCCGAACTGATCGAGGCACTGCCCGGGTTGATGCCGGACCTGCGGCGCGATCCGGTCGTGCTGCCGGGCTGCGGCCACTGGACGCAGCAGGAGCGGCCCGCCGAGGTGAACAAGGTTCTGATCGACTTCCTGACGGAACTGCGGGACTGAGGCCCGGTCCCGTCAGTCGTCTCAGTCGTCTCAGTCGTCGACGAGGGCCTGGCGGTCGACTTCGCAGTGGTCGACCGAGTCCACCAGGCCCGTGCCGCCGCCCACCGGGACGTCGACGGTGGCCTTGCCCCTCGCGGGGACGGTGACGTCGCCGTACCGGTCGATGACGGTGATGCCCTGAGCGTCCTCGAAGGTGACCGAGACGGAGAAGTCGGCCTCGCGGCCGTTGGGGTTGCCGACCTCGACGGTCGCGTACGGCCGGGCCGGGGTCGCGCAGCTCACCAGCTTCGCCGTGCCGTCCCGCAGCGCCTTGCGGCTGCCGGATCCGGCGGAGGACGTCGGCGTGGAGCCGTAGTTCGGCCTGCGGGTGTAGGAGCTGCCGCCACCGCTGCCGCCGCTACCGCTGCTCCCGTAGGAGTCGTCGTCCGAGTCGTAGGACCCGCCGCCGTACCCGCCGCCCGACGTCGACGACCTCGAACTGTCGTGGTCCTGACTGGAGCTGCTGCACCCGCCCCCTCCACCACCGCCGCCGTGACCGTGACTGCCGCCGCGGCCCCGGCCGGTCGAGAAGCCGGTCAGTGCCAGTACCACCAGGACCAGCACCGCTGTGAACTTGAGCCTGCGCCCCCGTATCCGCATGACCGGGAGCCTAGTGATCGCCTGTCACGGTCATGTCACCACGTGGCGACCGGTGCGTACCCGGCGTAGCGTCTTGGGTGAGAGCGGTGATCGGACCGCTCCCCGAAGCGACGGCCGCCGTCTGGAACCCTTCCGTGCGCCGGTACGACGGCCGTCCCGGACGCGTCACGCGGTGCGTGCCGTGCCCGTGCCCTTCTCCGCGTCCAGCGCGTAGACACAGCGGTCCTTGCTGCACGCGTACACCACCCCGTCCTGGACGACCGGGGAGCCGGTGATCTCGCCGCCGGTGGCGAGTTTCCAGCGCAGCCGGCCGTCGTCGGCCTTGAGGGTGTAGAGGAGATGGTCGGTGGAGCCGAAGTGGATGCGGCCGTCGGCCACCGAGGGGGCGCCCACGATGTCGCCGCCCGCCTGGAAGCGCCACTTGGGCGTGCCGGTGACCGCGTCGAGGGTGTAGAGGCCCTTGCCGCTGCCCACGTGGACATCGCCCGCGGCGACCAGGACGGGCTCGACGGAGGCGCGGGACTCGGTGGCGATGCGCCAGCGGTCGCGGCCGTCGGTGGCGTCGAGGGCGTAGACCGTGCCGAGGTAGTCGGCCAGGTAGACGCCGCCGCCGGTGACGGCCGGGCCGGGGACGAAGGTGGGCGGGGAGAGGAAGACGGCCGGGGCCTCGAAGTGCCACTTCACATGGCCGGCGGCCACGTCGAGGGCCAGGACGCGGGTGCCGGCGCTGACGTACACGTATCCGTCGGTCGCCGGGGTGATCCGGACCGGGACGCCGCCGCAGGAGGCCGCGTCGCCGATCGGGTACGACCAGCGCTCGTCGCCGGTGCGGGCGTCCAGGGCGCGCAGCCGGGCGTCCTGCCACACGTAGACCGTGCCGTCGTGCAGGGCGGGTCCGGCCTCGGGGGACTCGAAGTCGGTCTGGCAGCCGGTGATCTCCCAGAGCTTCTGGCCGGTCGAGGCCTCCCAGCCCTGGGCGCCGCCGCCCCGGGTGCCGGTGACGACGGTGCCGCGGCCGGCCTGGAGCGCGTAGACCCAGGCGTCCGTCTGCAGGCGCCACAGGTCGGCGCCCTCACGGGCCTCCAGAGCGAACAGCGTGGGCCCGTCGGAGGCGTGGATACGGCCGTCCGCGACCGCCATGGACCAGGCGACGTCCCGGGTCTTGAAGCGGCGGCGGCCGGT
The DNA here is from genome assembly GCF_036014075.1 of Streptomyces violaceus. Classification (NCBI taxonomy): domain Bacteria; kingdom Bacillati; phylum Actinomycetota; class Actinomycetes; order Kitasatosporales; family Streptomycetaceae; genus Streptomyces; species Streptomyces violaceus. The sequence goes on along the minus strand of NZ_CP107911.1, from coordinate 5,088,037 downwards.
GCCCACGTCCAGGGCGTGCACCTCGAAGGAGGTGACGTAGACGAGGTCGTCGGCGACGGAGGGTGTGCCCCAGACGTCGTTGGACATGCGGAAGCGCCAGGGCCGCCAGCCGCTCGCCTCGGGCGGCGCGACCGGGGCCGGGGGCGCGGCGACGGCAGGGCCCACGGCGGGCTCCGTGCCGTTGACGCCGGGGCGGGGCTTGGACCAGGAGGCGGCGAGGGCGGCCTCCGGAGGAGGTGCCTTGACGGCGGCGGCACGGACGTCGGCGACGCGCGGGCCCGGGCCGATGGGCACCTGGGCGCCGGCCAGCTGGACGGGGCCGGTGTCGGGACCGCCCCCCGCGGGAGCCGCCACGGACGCGGGCGCCGGGACGACGGGGTCGTGCGAGGGCGGGGGCGGGATGGGCGCGGGGCCGGGGGCAGGCACCGGGGCGGGGCGTCCGCCGCCGCTGCGGCCCGCGCCGGGGGCGGGCTTGCCGGCCGGGCGGCCGTTGCGACGGGACTCGATCAGACCGACGGCCCGCTCGGGCAGCCACGCGGAGGCGGTGCCGCTGTCGTCGGAGCCGGAGCCGAAGAGGTGGGGAGCCAGCTGCGCCTGGAGGTCGGCCGGGTTGGGGCGGCCCGTCGGCTCCATCTGCATGCAGGACTCGATGAGCGGACGCAGCTCGTCCGGGAGGCCCTCCAGGTCCGGGCCCTCGCGCAGCAGCATGAAGACCGTCTCGACCGGGTTGGCGCCGTGGAAGGGCGGGTGTCCGGTGGCGGCGAAGACCAGCATGGAGCCGAGGGAGAAGACGTCGGACGCGCCCGTGACGCTACGGGAGTCCTTGGCCTGCTCGGGGGACATGTAGGCGGGTGTGCCGACGGCGACGTTCGTCATCGTCAAACGCGTGTTCGAAACACCGGACGCGATACCGAAGTCGATGACCCGGGGGCCGTCCTCGACGACGAGGACGTTGGAGGGCTTGAGGTCGCGGTGGACGAGCCCCGCACCGTGGATGGACTGGAGCGCCTCGGCCACGCCCGCCGCCAGCCAGCGCACCGCCTGGGCCGGCATCGGGCCGCAGTCGTTCACTATCTCCTCGAGGGAGGGCGCGGGGACGTAGGCGGTGGCCAGCCAGGGCACGGCGGCACGCGGGTCGGCGTCCACGACCGCGGCCGTGTAGAAGCCGGAGACCGCGCGGGCCGCCTCCACCTCACGCGTGAAGCGGACCCGGAACAGCTGGTCCTCGGCCAGCTCCGTGCGGACGGTCTTGATCGCCACCCGCCGGCCCGACGCCGAGCGCGCGAGATAGACCAGCCCCATGCCGCCGGCACCCAGCCGTCCCAGCACCTCGAACGGCCCGATCCGCCGCGGATCGTGCTGCGTCAGCTGATCCACCACTCTGCCTGCCACCTCCCCGTACGAGCCGCGCCAAGCCACATGTTCCACGCGACCCCGTGCAGCGTCTCACCACCGCACCGCCATGGCGGCACGCACCCCGATTCTTCCTGGCCGGAGCCGTGGTGGCGAACCCGGCGACGATTGGGGTGTCTCCGTACATACAGGGGCAGAAGATGACCATATGGCGCCCGGTCAGCGGCGCAGCAGCGCGAAGGACGCCCCCTGATCGTCCGTGACGACGGCGACCGTGCCGTACGAGGTCTCGAACGGCGGGACCTGGACGCGGCCGCCGAGCCGGGTGACGTCCTCCAGCGCGGCCGGTACGTCCTCGACGGCGAAGTGGACGAGGAAGTGGGGCGGCATCTCGGCCGCGAAACGGTCGGAGACGGGGGCGCGGCCGAAGTCGGGCTCGGCGTCCGGCCCGAACAGGGCCTCCTGGAAGAGATCGCCGTAGAAGGCGTTGGCCGCCTCGGTGTCCCGCGCGTACAGCTCGGCCCAGGCGAAGGTGCCCGGCTCGTGCCGCTTGCCGAAGCCGGCGTGCTCGTCCGGCTGCCACAGGGCGAAGACGGCCCCCTCCGGGTCGGTGACCAGGGCGGTGACGCCCAGGTCACCGGCCGGCACCGGCGCCGAGACGACCTGCCCGCCGGCCGACCGGATGCGCCGGGCCAGCGCCAGGGCGTCCGGGGTCGCGAAGTACACCGTCCAGACGGTGGGCAGCCGGCCGTCCACCTTGCGGACCAGGGCGGCCACGGGTTCGCCGTCCTTCAGGGCCTCGGCGAAGGAGCCGTACCACTCGTCCTCGAAGGTCCACCCGAAAAGTTCACCGTAGAACCGCTTGCCCGCCTCGACGTCGCGAAGCTGCGCGTCCACCCAGCAGGGGACGCCCTCTGCGTACACCGATGCCCTGTTTTCGGCCATGTCGCCAACGTAACCGCGACGGCCGCACCCCGCAGACCAGGCACACCAGTCTCCGCGCTCCCGTGCACCCCATTTGCAGTCGGCCGAATCGCGCCTCGATCCCGCCTCGGTAAGCTGACGTCATGACAGGACAAGTGCGTACCGTCGACGGCCGCGTGGCCGGCCGGCGTGGGCAGGCGACCCGGCAGAAGCTGCTCGACTGCCTCAGCGAGATGCTCAGCTCCTCCCCGTACCGGGATGTCAAAGTCATCGATGTCGCCCGGAAGGCGGGCACTTCGCCCGCGACCTTCTACCAGTACTTCCCGGACGTCGAGGGCGCCGTCCTGGAGATCGCCGAGCAAATGGCGACCGAGGGCGCCGCGTTGACCGAACTCCTGGAGGGCCGCTCCTGGGCCGGCAAGGCCGGCTGGCAGACGGCGCAGGAACTCGTCGACGGGTTCCTGGAGTTCTGGCGCAAGAACGACGCCATCCTCCGGGTCGTCGACCTCGGCGCCGCCGAGGGTGACAAGCGCTTCTACAAGCTCCGGATGAAGATCCTCAACTCGGTGAACAACTCCCTCGCGGACGCCGTCGCCGAGCTCCAGGCCAAGGGCAGGGTCGACAAGGACGTGAACCCGGCGGCCGTCGCCGGCTCGCTGGTCGCGATGCTCGCGGCCGTGGCCTCGCACCAGAAGGGCTTCACCTCCTGGGGCGTGAAACAGGCCGAACTGAAGCCGAACCTGGCGCTGTTGGTGCACCTGGGCGTCACCGGCAGAAAGCCGACGAGGTAGCCGCCCGCGCCTTCAGCCCTTTTCCCTTCCCAAGTCCTGTCTGCCAGGCGGCGGTCCACCCGGGTGGACCGCCGCCTGTCGCGCTGTCCGCCTTCGTGTGACTTCCGCCTTCGTGCGACCTCTAGCTCCGTACGATCCTGAACAGCCGGATCTCCCGTTCCACCCGCGCCTGGTACGCGGCGTACGGCGGCCAGAACTCCAGCACCGCCTTCCATGCCGCCGCCCGCTCCTCCCCCTCCAGCAGCCGGGCCGTGACCGGGATGTCCTGGCCCTTCCAGCTGATCTCGGCTCTCGGATGGGCCAGCAGATTGTGGCTCCAGGCGGGATGACCCTCACGCCCGAAGTTGGACCCGACCAGGACCCAGCCGCGCTCACCGTCACCCTCCGGCATGCAGGCCAGCGGCGTACGGCGGGCCAGCCCGCTGCGCGCCCCGGTGGAGGTCAGCACCACACCCGGCAGCAGCTGCGCGCTGAGCAGCACCTTTCCGCGGGTGAGCCGGTGCACGGCCCGGTCCAGGGCCGGGAACACATGCGGCGCCACCCGCGCGAACCCCGGGGTGGAGGACACCTTCTGCACGAACCGCACGCCCCTCATCGGCCGGCCTCCTCGAAGACATGCGCCGCGTCGGCGGCCCGCGCCCGCAGCCGGTGCACCGGCCCGAACAGCAGCTCGTCCCCCGCGGCACGCTTGAAGTACAGATGCATGTCGTGCTCCCAGGTGAACCCGATGCCGCCGTGCAACTGGATCCCCTCGGCGGCGGCCCCGCGCAGGGCCTCCAGCGCCTGGGCGAGGGCGAGCCCGCCCGCCTTCTCGCCGTCGGCGGCGGCGCCGGCCCAGGCCGCGTAGTACGCCGCCGAGCGGGCCGCCTGCACCTGGACGTAGGCGTCGGCCAGCCGGTGCTTGACCGCCTGGAAGGAGCCGACCGGCCGCCCGAACTGCTCGCGCCGCCCCACGTACTCCACGGTCCGCTCCAGCACCCGGCCGGCCGCCCCCACGGCCTCGGCGGCGAGACAGACGGCGACGGTGTCGCCGAGCCGGGCGAGGGCGGCGAGGACGTCGTCACCCTCACACCCCAGCAACTCACCCTTCACTTCGCGGAGTTGAATGCGCGCCTGCGGACGGGTCGCGTCCAGCGCGGTCTGCCGTACGCGGGTGAGACCGCCGGCGTCCGCGCGCACAAGGAAGAGCAGCACGCGAGAACGGGCGAACCCCCCGGCGTGCGCGCCAACCACTAACAGCCCCGCACTGTGCCCGTCGAGGACCTGCCCGACCTCCCCGTACAGCCGCCAGCCGCCGTCCGCCTGCCGGGCCTGCACTCCCCCGGCCCGTCCGCCACCGGCCCATGCCCCGTGCCGGTCGTGGCCGGTGAGCGCGAGGGCGGCGGCGAGGGCCGGTCCCGGTACGGCGAGGGCGGCGGTGAGGGTGCCGGAGGCGATGCGCGGGAGGAGGTCCGCCCGCTGGGCGTCGGTGCCGAGGGCGAGGAGCAGCGGTGCCGCGAGCACGGCCGTGGCCAGCAGGGGCGAGGGGGCGAGGGCCCGGCCCGACTCCTCGCAGGCGAGGGCGAGCTCGGTGACCGAGCAGCCGACACCGCCGTAGGCGTCGGGGAGGGCGAGCCCGGGCAGGCCGAGCTGGTCGGCGAGGGCGGTCCACAGGGCCGGGTCGCGTCCGGCCGGGGTGTCGAGGGCGGCCCGCAGCTCCCCCGGACCGCACCGCTTGTGGAGCAGTTCGCGCAGGGTGCGGCGGATCTCGTCCTGTTCGGCGGTGAGGCGGGCGTCCATGGGGTACCTCCGCATCTGACGGTGCGTCATATTAGGGCGGCGGGGCGGGGATGCCCAGAGTTCCGGCGCTCCCGCCGACGGCCTTATCTGATGTACCGTCAGATTCATGGTTGCCCGGAGGAAAGTGGCCGTCGTCGGCGTGGCCCTCTCGGACTGCGGCCGCGTGGACGACGCGACCCCGTACGCCCTGCACGCCCAGGCCGCCCGCCGCGCCCTGGCCGACGCCGGCCTGAACCGTTCCCTGGTCGACGGCTTCGCCTCGGCGGGCCTCGGCACACTGGCGCCGATCGAGGTCGCCGAGTATCTGGGCCTGCGCCCCACCTGGGTCGACTCCACCTCCGTCGGCGGCTCCACCTGGGAGGTCATGGCGGCCCACGCGGCGGACGCGATCGCGGCCGGGCACGCGCGCGTGGTGCTGCTGGCCTACGGCTCGACGGCCCGTGCGGACGTGCGGGCCGGCCGCCGCACCGGGACGTTGTCCTTCGGCACCCGCGGCCCCCTGCAGTTCGAGGCCCCCTACGGCCACACCCTGATCGCCAAGTACGCCATGGCCGCCCGCCGCCACATGATCGAGTACGGCACGACGATCGAGCAGCTCGCGCAGGTGGCGGTTCAGGCCAGGGCCAACGCGGCCCTGAACCCGGAGGCGATGTTCCGCACCCCCGTCACGGTCGACGACGTCCTGGCCGGTCCGATGATCGCGGACCCCTTCACCAAGCTGCACTGCTGCGTCCGTTCCGACGGCGGGGCGGCGGTACTGCTGGCGGCGGAGGAGTACGTACGGGACTGCCGTACGGCGCCGGTGTGGGTGCTGGGGAGCGGGGAGCACATCAGCCACTCCGCGATGTCCGAGTGGCCGGACTTCACGGTGTCGCCGGCGGCGGTGAGCGGACGGCTGGCCTTCGAACGGGCGGGCGTACGGCCCTCGGAGATCGACTTCGCCGAGATCTACGACGCGTTCACCTACATGACCCTGGTGACGCTGGAGGACCTCGGTTTCTGCGGGAAGGGCGAGGGCGGGGCGTTCGTGGAGAAGGGCAGGCTGCGGGTCGAGGGCGGGGAGCTGCCGGTGAACACCGACGGGGGCGGGCTGTCCGCCCAGCACCCGGGGATGCGGGGTCTGTTCCTGCTGGTGGAGGCGGTACGGCAGCTGCGGGGCGAGTGCGGCGACCGACAGGTGCGGCGCGTCGACGGCTCCCTGCCGCGACTGACGGTGGCGTCCGGGACGGGGGGCTGGTTCTGCTCGTCGGGGACGGTGGTGCTGGGGGCGGGGTGAAGGGACGCGGGCGCGGGGCGGTGGCGCGGGGGGCGGGGTGAAGGGACGCGGGCGCGGGGCGGTGGCGCGGGGGGGGCGGGGTGAGGGGACACGGGCGCCGGGCCGTGGCGTGGGGGCGGGGTGAAGGAACACGGGCGCCGGGCCGTGGCATGGGGGCGGGGTGAAGGAAGACGGGCGCCGGGCCGTGGCGCGGGGGCGGGGTGAAGGAACACGGGCGCCGGGGCCGGTGTTGGGTTCGTGAGAAGGATCTGAGCGAGCCGCTGGAGGAGACCCGGAATGGCCCTGACCCGCGAAGAGCGCGAACAGTTCCTGGCCGAGCCGCACATCGCCGCACTGGCGGTCGACGCCGGGGCGGGCCGTGCCCCGCTCACGGTGCCGATCTGGTACCAGTACGAGCCCGGTGGCGACATCTGGATCATGACCGGCCTCGACTCCCGCAAGAACGAGCTGATCAGCGCGGCGGGCCGGTTCTCGCTGATGGTAGACCGGCTCGAACCCACGATCCGGTACGTGTCGGTCGAGGGCCCGGTCGTCGATACGGCCCCCGCGACCCTGGACCAGCTCCGGGAGGTCTCCGCGCGCTACCTCCCGGCGGACAAGGTCGACGGCTATGTCGACTTCGCCTGGAAGAACCACGGAGAGCAGCTGGTGCTGCGCATGCGGCCGGAGCGGTGGGTGTCGTCGGACCTCGGACAGGTGTGACGGGAGCCCTCGGGTGACAATCGGCCCATGGCACCCGATCTTCACGAGCTGCTGAGGTCACTGCGGGTCTGGGACCCGCAGTCCACGCACCTGCCCCCCTTCGACCCGAGCGCCGCACCCGCCACCCCGCTGCCGCTCTTCACCGAGTGGTTCGCGGCGGCGGTGGCGGCCGGGCAGACCGAGCCGCACACCGTGTCCTTGGCGACCTCGGACGAGTCCGGCCTGCCCGACGTACGGATCGTCATGCTGCACGGCGCGGACGAGACCGGCTGGTCCTTCGCGTCCCACGCCGGCAGCCGCAAAGGCCGGCACCTCGCCGCCCGCCCGTACGCCGCGCTCGGCTTCTACTGGCCGGTGCTGGGCCGCCAGGTCCGGGTACGCGGCCCGGTGACGGCCGCCCCGTCCGCCGACGCCCAGGGCGACCTGCACGCCCGCTCGACGGGGGCTCTGGCAGCCGCGCTGACCGGCCGCCAGAGCGAGGTCATGGACTCGGTGGAGGAGCTGACCCGGGCATCCGAGGCGGCATGGGAACGGGCCCGCAGCGAGCCGGAGGCTCCCGTACCGTCCTGGACCCTCTACCGGCTGCGGCCTGAGGAGGTGGAGTTCTTCCAGGGCGACGGGGAGCGGCGGCACGTTCGGCTGCGCTACCGGCGCGGCGACGGGGAGGGGTGGGTGCGGGAGCTGCTCTGGCCGTGAGGGGGGCAGGTCAACTACCCGGCGCTGAAGCGCCAGGCTTGCGCGACGGGCACCACTGGCGGTGATGCTGCGTTCGCGTTCAGCCCCGCCCCGCTGGCGCGGTGGTGAGGCGGGGAGGACCCCGAGCGGGCACGGCGCCGTGCCGTGCGCCGACGCCGCGGGGCCTGGCTTGCCGGCTGCCGCCGACTCCACCGCCGCACCCTCGGCTACTCATGCACCACCGCCGCCTCACCCACGAAGCCACCCCCAACTGGCGTGACAGCTAAGCCAAATGAAACGGACAAGCAAGAATCAAACGCTCACTTATCGCAATCCACCAGCCTGTGACCATCGACGCCCGACGCCTCACCGGCGCATGACTGCACCCAGGCGATGCAGCTGGGGAAGGTGCCCAGGCCCGCCATGCGGCACCGCTTCAAGCTGCGTGGCTCGGAGGCGCCGGGCGCCCGTCGGCCGTGAGGTGAACGCGTGACGAAACTGAGCCTAGTTCCCGCAAGAGCAGTGAAGAAACCAGGCAGATCGGCCGCGTGTTCTTCGAATTGCCGGGCACGAGGAGCAACGGAGGTTGATAACTATGGTTCCCCTGCTTCTCGTCCTGCTTCTGGCTCTGATTCTCTTCGGCGCGGGATTCGCGCTGAAGGCACTGTGGTGGATCGCCGTCATCGTGCTGGTCGTCTGGCTGCTGGGCTTCGTGATGCGCAGTGCGGACACAGGCGGCCGCAAGGGCCGCTGGTATCGCTGGTAACCCACCACACAGCAGCCGGCCTGTGGGCCCCAGGAACTCCCGGGGCCCACAGGCAAGCCCGGGTCATAGAAGCCATCCCGTCCACTCGTCCGCGTAGCGGTGTGCGGCTTCTCCTGTGAGACCGAGCTGCAGCGAGCGGTGAGGAAGCGGTTGCAGGTGCAGGTCACGTTCCGGGTCCCACTGGACTCGAGCTGGAGACCGCTTCAACTGGCGTTTCCAGGTTGCGCGGTCAGGATGCAGGCCGTGCTCATAGTGGGCCAGGCAGGCATGTTCCAGTGCCCAGTCGAAGCCTTCACGGGTGATCTCGATGGCGAGGACAGTTTCCTGGCCGTCCTTGGAGCCCCATCCGCAGCGGTACATCATCCAGAGGAAGGAGGGCTTGATCCGCACCGTTCGATGCGCGCCATCGAATTAGCGGCACACGTGGCAGTCGAGCCTTCGGAACCAGATGAGCGTGCCGGCGATGCTCGTCAGTGCCCGGCCCGAAGCCTACGGCGACGAAGACTGCGCCCTGTGGCAGCTGCCGTTGCCTGGGCGTTCTTCGCAGGCAGCCAAGGTCGCCCCATACCTCCGTGGTTCCTTCGGGCGACAGACTCGGGCTGCCGTCGGGGCGAACGGTTGCGACGAATCCCAGCCCCTGAACCCTAACGGTCCTGCGCATGGCGTCGTCCAAATGCATTGCTACCCCACTTCCCGCAGTACGTCGTGGTCTCCCCGCGCGTGGTCCCCCTTGTCGGACCGGCCTTGGCCTTGTTCGTTCCGGCTGTGGTGTCGCTCAACGGGCACCTCCTTGATCGTCAGACCAGCCGTCCGTCAGGTGCTCCCCGCGCCGACTGCCTGCTAGCCAGGTGATGGCGTCAAGGTCCCGACCTGGCCACAGCGACCGCCCACATGATGTAGAGGACGTTCACCACCAGCCGGGCCCCCGCGCCCACCGGTCGCTCCAGTAACCGGGGCCGGTCTGGCCGGACGCGTCGCAGCGCGTCCACGTGGGACACCAGATAGCAAGTGACGAGGACTGCCGCGGACAGGCTCCCCGCCACCCGGGTGCGCGGAACCAGCACCAGCACACCCACCACGATCTCTGCCGCCCCGCTGGCGGCCACGAGGAGCCGTGGCCGGCGGAGCCACGCGGGTACCAGCGTGCGGAAGTAGTCCGGGGCCAGAAAGTGCATGATTCCCGTGGCGACGAGAAAGACCGCCAGCCCGGCAGCAGCGATAACCTCCATGGCACGATGCTCCGTTCACCCCGCGCATGGGCGCTTGAACAAAACGATCGCCGCGTCGTTTGCGCTTCCGCAGGCGAGGCGACGATGTTCGCCGAGTCCCACCCGTTCCGTGTCGGCTCACACGGTCTGCCGGCATGGAAAGTCGTGCTGCCGCTCGGCGGCCACGCCGGAATCCGCCGGCCGGGACAGCCGGCCCTGGCTGCTCCTGGACTGATCGTCCCGCCCCAGCTGGCCCACGCTTGCGCGGTGACCTCTTCCTACGTCGCCCTGTTCGTCGACGCCTGGCTGCTGCCGTCCCGGCCCGAGCCGATCCTGCTCGGTGTAAACGAGGTCCGCCGCCTGCTGGCGGCGCTCGGCAGCACCGGTTCCGACGGACCCGACACCGGCGTGGACCTGGCCGCCGGATACGCAGAACTGCGGGCACTCGCCGGACGCCCAGCCTCACTCGATCCGCGGGTCGCCCACGCTGTCCGCCTGTGCACGTCGTGTGATCCGGACATGCCCCTTGCCTCGGTCGCCGAGGAAGTCGGTCTGTCGGCCCCGCGGATGCGCGCCCTGGTCGGGCGGGACGTGGGCATCACGCTCACCCGCCTGCGCCGCTGGGGCCGCCTCCGTATCGCGATCACCAGCTTGCCGGGCCAGACCGCCGCCCTCGCTGCAGCAACCGCGGGCTTTGCCGATCAGGCTCACCTCACCCGTACCGCCCGGGACTTCACCGGGCGTACGCCTTCGTCTCTGCGGTGCGCTGCACCACCTCCCGAGAGCTACCTTGCCGACCTGCACCTGCGCGGTGCTGTCTGGATCCGCACCCTCCAGCCCGCGCCGTGATCACGACTCCGCACAGGTCCTAGGGCTGAAGCCCTGGGGTTCCTCGCAAGAGCAGGCTGAAGTCGTACACCTCGAAGTCCGCCACCGCCCGGTACCCGATCCGCTGATACAGCCCGTTGCTGGTCGGGTTCGCCAGGTCCGTGAAGAGCAGCACCTCCTGTGCGCCGGAGGCGAGGGCGGTGCGGCTGATCTCGGCCGTGGCCGCGCCCGCGTAGCCGCGGCCGCGGAGGTGAGGTGGAGTGTAGACGGGGGCGACGCGGATCTGGCCGGCGATCCGAGGGGTCCTGCCGGCCATGGCGACGGGCGTGCCGTCCGGGGCCTCCCAGAAGGTGATGCCGCCCTGTTCGATGCGGGCGTCCGCCCACTCGCCGGCGTCCCGGGCGATGCCCATGCCGATGGCCTCGGTGAACTCAGCGTGCCAGCGGATGAGTTGGGCGCGGTCCGCCTCGACTGCGATCCGGGGCCCGCCGGGCGGTGCGGGGTCGGGCACGGTCAGGGTGCCGAGCCGGTAGAGCCGCTGGCGCTGACGGAGGGTGGCCGTGGCGCCCGTGTGCCGCTGCCAGGCCTCGGTGAAGGCGGCGGCGGTGTCGCGGTCGGCGTTCACGCCGGGCAGACGCTGCCCGACAGCGGCCAGCCGCGCCGCGAGGGCGTCGGCCTCCTCGGAGGTGAGGGCGGTGACGTTCAGCCAGTGGGGCGGAGTGCGGAAGAACGACGCCCGGACGGCTCCGTCCCGCTCCAGCACGCCGAACTCCGGCACCCCGTCGCCGTAGACGTGCCGTCCGCGTGTGCGCAGCGTCTCCGTTACGGTCAACGGGAGGGTGTGCAGCGCCGGTTGGGAGCGGAGGAAGGTGCCCGCGCGGGCGAGGAAGTCGTCGAGGTCCTGAGTGAGATGCCAGTCGTCGGTGCGCATGCCCCATGGTGGCGCCCGGGCCCCTGACGGCACCTCCGAATTACGCCCCCGGCCCTCGCCCCGTGTCGGCCTCCGCCTCCGCCGGCGCCTCGGCTTCCGCTTCCGGTTGCGCTTCCGCTTCCGGTTGCGGATCCGTCGCCAGCCGCGCGTGCAGGTGGGCGTCCCGGAACGCGTCGTGCCGGCCTTCCTTGAAGATCGCCCCGCGCAGGGTTCCCTCGTACGCGAAACCGCACCGCTCGGCTATCCGGCACGACACGTCGTGACCGACCGCGTGGTCCAGCTCCACCCGGTGCAGGCCGAGTTCGGCGAAGGCCCAGCGGGCGGCGAGCAGCAGGGCCCGGGTGGCGACGCCCTGGCCGCGGGCCTCGGGGAGCACCCAATAGCCGACGCGGGCGACCTTCAGGTGGTACTTGATCTCGTTGACGCCGATGTGCCCCAGGGGCGTATCACTGCGCGCGTCCGCGACCCGGAACGACACCGACGTGCCCTCCACGGCACTCTGCGCCCGCGCGAGCAGCGACTCCCGGGCGCTCGCCCGGTCCGTGACCAGCCTCAGCGGGGTGTTCCAGCGCCGGAACTCCGGGTCCCGCATGCCGCGCAGCCACGTCTCGACGTCGGCGCCGGACGTGGCGTCCCAGGGGCGAAGACGGAGGCCGTGGCCGTGGAGTTCGGGGAGAGCAGTCGGGGACTGGTCGCGTATGGGGGCCATGGGGACATTCAAGCCCCTGGGGAGGGAGGGGTCACCTCACTTGCCAGCGCAGGACGTGATCCGGAACACCGGGATCCCCTCCGGGAACACCACCTCCAGGTCCGCCCCGGCGGACAGTTCCCCCTCGGGCAGTCCTCTCTCCCCCACCACCTCCGTCATCATCCGCGGCCCCTCGGCCAGGTCGACCACGGCGGCGACGTACGGTGTGCGTTCCGCGAAGGGCGGCAGGTCGTTGCGGTGGACGACGGACCAGGTGTAGAGGGTGGCCCGGCCGCTCGCGGCCTCCCAGGTGACGTCCTCGCTCCAGCAGCGGGGGCAGAACTCGCGCGGGTAGTGGTGGGCCCGTCCGCAGGCACGGCAGCGGCGGATCAGCAGCCGGCCCTCGGCCGCCGCGTCCCAGTACGTCCGGGTGAAGGCGTCGGGTTCGGGCAGGTCGAGACGCCCGGTCATCAGAACAGCCCCAGCGCGCTGTCCAGCGACCACGTCTGCCAGGACATCCCGAACAGCCCGACCACCGACATCAGCGCCATCATCGAGTTCTGCCCCTGCTCGGCGACGTCATGGATCATGAGCGTGAGGTAGAGGGCGTTGAGGAGGAACCCCCCGACCAGGGCGACCGGGGTGAGGAAGCCGGTGATCAGGCCCAGGCCCAGGGCGAGTTCCGCGTAGACGACGACGTACGCCATCACGCGCGGGTGGGGTGCGACGACCGTGCCGAAGCCCGAACGGACGGCTTTCCAGCGGTGCTCGGCGGCTATCCCGGCCGCCCACTTGATGCCGGTGCCCCGTTCGAACCAGGCCTTGCGGTCCTTGTGCCGCCAGCTCTCCAGCCACCACAGCCCGAGCCCGATCCGCAGTACGGCCAGCCACTCCGCCCCGCTGAGCCAGATCGTGTCCATGCTATCTGACGGTACGTCAGATATTGGGATCCGCAAGACCCCGCGGGTCCCCAGGACCCAGGCGGGCCCGCAGGATCCCGCGAAGGTCCGGCAGCGCCCCACCCCTCAAGACCGCGACTCACGATCCCCCTCGTCCCCATCGGAGACCGCACCCCGCACCCCGTCAGGAACGATCACGAGCCCGCCACAACCGGGCCCGCTACGCCACGAGCCCCACCCCCTCCCCCTACAGCCGTGATCAATCCGCAACCAATTCCGGTCTTGACCGAGACCCATCAAGCGGGCTCGTGGTTACGCTCCCGCTCATGGCCGACTCCACGCCCTCCCCACACTCCTCCGCGCCCCCCACACCGGACCGCCCCGTCTACGTCATCGGCGGCGGCCCCGGCGGACTCGCCGCCGCGTACGCGCTGCGCGCCCGGGGCATACGGGCCGTCGTCCTGGAGAAGTCCGACCGTGTCGGGGCGTCCTGGCGCCGCCACTACGACCGGCTGCACCTGCACACCACCCGCCGCCTGTCGGCCCTGCCCGGGCTGCCGATGCCGCGCCGGTTCGGGCGGTGGGTGTCCCGGGACAACGTGGTGCGGTACCTGGAGAAGTACGCCGAGCACCACCGCCTGGAGATCGTCACCGGCGTCGAGGTGTCCCGGATCGAGCGCGCACCCGACGGCACGGGCTGGCTGCTGCACGCCACCGGCGGACGGGAGCTGACCGGCTCCGCGGTGGTCGTGGCGACCGGCTACAACCACACCCCGCGCCTGCCGGACTGGCCCGGCCGCGAGGCCTTCACCGGCGAGTTCCTGCACGCCGGGGAGTACCGCGACGGCGCCCCCTACGCCGGCCGGGACGTCCTCGTCGTCGGCATCGGGAACACCGGTGCCGAGATCGCCGTGGACCTGGTGGAGAGCGGCGCCTCACGGGTCCGGCTGGCCGTGCGCACCGTGCCGCACATCATGCGCCGTTCGACCGCCGGCTGGGCCGCCCAGTACAGCGGTGTCCTCGTACGCCATCTGCCGGTCGGGCTCGTCGACCGGATCAGCCGGGTGCAGGCCAAGGTGGCGATCCCCGACCTGTCGGCGCACGGACTGCCACGCCCCGACACCGGGCTGTACACCCGGGTGAAGCAGGGCGCGATCCCGGTGCAGGACGTCGGCCTGATCGACGCCGTGCGCAAGGGCAAGGTCGAGATCGTGGCCGCCGTGGAGTCCTTCGAGGGCGACGGCAAGATCGTGCTGGCCGACGGCACCCGGCTCTCCCCGGACGCCGTGATCGCCGCCACCGGGTACGTCCGCGCTCTGGAGGGCCTGGTCGGCCACCTCGATGTGCTCGACGCCCGCGGCAAACCGGTCGTGCACGGCACCCGCAGCCCGAAGACCGCCCCCGGCCTGTACTTCACCGGCTTCACCAACCCGATCAGCGGCAACCTGCGCGAGCTGGCGCTCGACGCGGTGCGCATCGCCAAGGCCATCGCACGGGACACCTCGGGGAGGGTGTCCCGGCTGCCGGGCTGAGGGTCACCGGCCCCCATCTCCAGGCCCCCGCTCGCCGACTTTCCTGCACAGCCATTCCTGACATCGCGTCAGTTCAGTAATCTGACAGTGCGTCAGTTAGCGGCTGTCTCACAGGAGCGGGCGGAAACGATGCTTGGATCGACCCACGGCACCCTCACCACCGACTCCCGCCGGGCCCGGGCCATCGCCTGTGGCGAACGGCCCGGGCCCGCCGTGCACGGCAGGCCGGCCCAGGAGGGCGACCTCGACGTCAGCGGGCGCCCGCTGCACGCCGACGTACCCGATCTGGACCATTTCTTCCGGCCCCGGTCCGTCGCCGTGATCGGCGCCTCGGACGCCGAGGGGCGCCCCCACACCGGCGTGACCCGCCAACTGGCCGACTGGGCCGAGCGTGTCGGGGCCCGGCTGTACCCGGTGCATCCGAGCCGCCCGTCCGTCTTCGGCCTCCCTTGCTCCCCTTCCGTCGCCGACCTGCCCGAGCAGGTCGACCTGGCGGTGGTACTCGTCGGCGACCCGCTCCCCGCGATCGAGGAACTGGCCGAGGCCAAGGCGCGGTTCGCGGTCGTCTTCGCCTCCGGGTTCGCGGAGACCGGCCCCGAGGGTGAGGCCGCCCAGCGGCGACTCGCCGCCGCGGTGGAACGCTCCGGGGTGCGCCTGCTGGGCCCCAACACCAACCTCAACGCCTTCGAGCACTTCCGCGACGACCTCGAGGGCCCCGCGATCGCCCTGATCACCCAGTCCGGCCACCAGGGCCGCCCCGTCTTCGCCCTCCAGGAACTCGGCATCCGCCTCTCCCACTGGGCGCCCACCGGCAACGAGGCCGACCTGGAGACCGCGGACTTCCTCTCCTACTTCGCCGAACAGCCCGAGATCGGCGCCATCGCCTGCTACCTGGAAGGCCTGAAGGACGGCCGCTCCTTCCTCCTCGCCGCCGACCGGGCCGCCCGGCGCGGAGTCCCGGTCGTCGCCGTCAAGGTGGGCCGTACCGAGACCGGCGCCCGCACGGCCGCCTCCCACACCGGCAAACTGACCGGCGCGGACGCGGTGGTGGACGCGGCACTGCGTCAGTACGGCGTGATCCGCGTCGACGGCCTCGACGAACTCCAGGACACCGCGGCCCTGTTGGCCCGGGCCAGGCCGCCGCGCGCGGACGGCGTCGTCGTCTACTCGATCTCGGGCGGCACGGGCGCCCACGTCGCGGACCTGGCGACCGAGGCGGGCCTGAGGCTGCCGGTCCTGTCCGAGGCCAGACAGGCCGAGCTGCACCAGTGGATACCTGGGTACCTGAGCGTCGCCAACCCCGTCGACAACGGCGGGCATCCGGTCGGGGACTCGCGCGGCCGGAAGATCATCGACGCGATCCTCGACGATCCCGAGGTCGGGGTGCTGATCTGCCCGATCACCGGCCCCTTCCCACCACTCAGCGACCGATTGGTACGGGACTTGGTGGACGCCGCCGAGCAGACGGACAAGCTGGTGTGCGTCGTATGGGGATCGCCGGTCGGCACGGAGCCGGCCTATCGCGAGGTCCTGCTCGGCTCCTCCCGCGTGGCCACGTTCCGCACGGTCGGCAACTGCCTCACCGCCGTCCGCGCCTACCTCGCCCACCACCGCTTCACGACCGCCTACCGCTCCCCCTTCGACGAGGCCCCGCGCACCCCCTCGCCGTCCTACCGCAAGGCGCAGGCCCTGATGCGCCCCGGTGAGCAACTCAGCGAGCACGCGGCGAAGCAGCTGCTGCGGGCGTACGGCATCCGCGTACCGCGCGAGCAGTTGGTGACCAGCGCGGCGGCGGCCGTCCGGGCCGCCGGCCTGGTGGGCTACCCGGTGGTGATGAAGGCCTCGGGCGCCCGCATCGCCCACAAGACGGAGCTGGGCCTGGTGAAGATCGGCCTGACCTCGGCGAGCCAGGTCCGCGACGCCTACCGGGAGCTGACCGACATCGCCCGCTACGAGGATGTCTCCCTGGACGGCGTACTGGTCTGCCAGATGGTCGAACAGGGCGTCGAGATGGTCGTGGGCGTCACCCACGACGACCTGTTCGGCCCGACCGTGACCGTCGGGCTCGGCGGGGTGCTGGTCGAGGTCCTGCGCGACACCGCCGTAGGAGTACCGCCCTTCGGGGAGGAGCAGGCGCGGGACATGCTCGCCGGGCTGCGCGGACGGGCCCTGCTCGACGGAGTCCGGGGCCGCCCGCCGGCCGATCTGGACGCCCTGGTCGAGGTCGTCCTGCGTGTGCAGCGCATGGCACTGGAACTCGGGGACCAGGTGGCGGAGCTGGACATCAACCCGCTGATGGTGCTGCCGCAGGGGCAGGGCGCGGTGGCGCTGGACGCGCTGGCGGTGTGCCGCTGATGCCGGCTGTGCTGCACGCGACAGCGGGCCAGGTCCTCTCCATCACCTTGAACCGGCCCGAGACGCTCAACGCCCTCACGCCGGACCAGCGGGACGAGGTCGTCCAGCTCCTGTCGAAGGCGTCCGGGACGGCCGGTGTCCGAGCGGTGGTGATCACGGGAACGGGCCGTGGCTTCTGCGCGGGCGCGGACCTGCGAGGCGCCGCCGGCACGGACGAACGCGGCGTCGGCGATGTCGCCCGCACCCTCCGCACCGGCGCCCAGCGCCTGATCGCCGCCGTCCTGGACTGCGAGAAGCCGGTGATCGCGGCGGTGAACGGCACGGCGGCCGGTCTCGGGGCCCATCTGGCGCTCGCCTGCGATCTAGTCCTGGCGGCGGAGTCGGCCAGGTTCATCGAGGTGTTCGTACGGCGAGGACTGGTCCCCGACGGCGGCGGCGCGTACCTGCTCCCCCGCCTCGTCGGCCCGCAGCGGGCGAAGGAGCTGATGTTCTTCGGCGACGCGCTCACGGCGACGGACGCCGAACGCCTCGGCCTGGTCAACCGGGTCGTGCCGGACGGGGAGCTGGAGAAGACGGCCCGTGCGTGGGCCGAACGCCTCGCCGCCGGCCCGACCCGGGCCCTGGCCCTGACCAAGCAGCTCGTCAACGCGTCCCTGGACACCGACAGGGCGACCGGCTTCGCCGCCGAGGCCGCGGCGCAGGAGATCAACATGACGACGGCGGACGCGCAGGAGGGGGTACGGAGCTTCGTGGAGCGGCGGAAGGCGACGTACAAGGGCCACTGAAGGCTTCCAATCTGACGTACAGTCAGCTTCAATCGTGAGCGTGATGGGACAAGCAGGGATGGCGGAAGCCGCCGTCCGCTACCTCAGGTCGACCCGCACCCCGGCCCCGCGGCCCGTGGAAACGCTGCCGCGCCCGGAGCTGCGCTGCGTGGGCGAGAACGAGCGCGCTCCTGTGGACCGGCAGGAATTCCGCCGCGTCCTGGGCCGCTTCGCGACGGGCGTGACGGTCGTGACGGCACCCCCCGCCACTCCCGACGCCGCCCCCGCCGGCTTCGCCTGCCAGTCCTTCAGCTCCCTCTCCCTCGACCCGCCGCTCGTGGCCTTCATGGTCGGCCGCACGTCGGCGACCTGGCCGCGCATCGCCCGCGCGGGCGTCTTCTGCGTCAACGTCCTGGGCGCCGGCCAGGGCGAGGTGTGCCGCTCCTTCGCGGTGAGCGGCGCGGACAAGTTCACGGGCGTGGCGTACGACGCGGCCCCGGTGTCCGGCTCACCGCGCCTGTCGGGCGCGGTCGCCTGGATCGACTGCGCGATCCACGCCGTCCACACCGGCGGCGACCACCTGATCGTGGTCGGCCGCGTGAACGCCCTCGGCACGGACGCCGACGACCCGGACGGACCGCTGCTGTTCCACCGAGGGCGCTTCGCGCGGTTGACGGAGGACTAGCGGTTGACGGAGGACTGGGCGGAGGGCTGGACGACGGTCAGCCGCCACAGCGAGGTGACCTCGGCGGCCCGTACGGCGTGCAGCGGATCGTCCGTTTCCCGCACACGGGCATGGCGCGGACTGGTGTCCATCCGGCCGGCCACCCGCAGCCCCGCACTCTCCACGGCGGTCATCAGCTGTTCCCGGCTGCGCAGCCCGAGCCGCTCGGCCAGGTCGGACAGCACGAGCCAGCCCTCACCGCCGGGTTCCAGCCGCCCGGCGAGCCCGCTCAGGAAGCTCTGGAGCATGCCGCCGCCCGCGTCGTAGACGCCGAGGTCGAGGTCGGAGGCGGGACGGCCGGGAATCCAGGGCGGGTTGCAGACGACCAGGTCGGCGCGGCCGTCGGGATACAGCTCGGGCCCGGTCACCCGGACCACCCCCGTGAGCCCCAGCCGCCCCGCGTTGTCCCGCGCACACGCCCGGGCCCGCGCACTGACGTCGGTCGCCACGACCTGCCCGACGCCACGCCGGGCCAGCACGGCGGCCAGCACGCCGGTTCCGGTGCCCAGGTCGAACGCGACGCGTACCTCACCGCCGCGCGGCAGCGGGGCCTGGGCGACGAGATCGACGTATTCGCTCCGGGTGGGCGCGAACACGCCATAGTGCGGGTGAACCAGCGCTTCCAGCGCCGGGACGTACACACCCTTCTCCCGCCACTGCCGGGCACTGATCACACCCAGCAGCTCGGAGAGGGCGACGGCCACGGGCCCGTCGAACGCCCCGTACGCCTCGGCGACCGCCCGACGCACATCGGGAGCCCGACGGAGGTCCAGTCCGTGATCCGCGTCCAGCAGAACCAGCAGCTTGCCGAGCACACGCGCACGGTGGGCACGAAACCGCCGTTGCAGCCGAAAGGTCTCAGCCGGCGTGTCCGCCGCACCGGGCGCGGTACTCCCGACGCGGCGGTCCATGGCACGCAGCAACTGCCGCGCGTTGTGAAAATCCCCGCGCCACAACAACGCGGTGCCCTCACAGGCCAGCCGGTAGGCGACGGCGGCCCGCATACGGTCGTCGGCGACGACGACCCGGCGGGGCAGGGGCAGCCCGGACTCGGAATGCCAGCGGGCGGAACGGGGATGAGTCTCGGTCCAGTGGATCGTGGACACGGCATACTCCTCGGAAGATCGGGCGTGAACGAGCGTGCTGAGTCACGACGTCCACGTCGCCGAGGACCATGCCGAGTGTCATCAACGGACCTCTCGAAGCGGCGAAGCAGCTGGGCTCAGTGTGCCGGATTTTTCAGTCGGGCAGGGCGCGAACGAACCCGGCGACCAGCCTCGCCACCGCCTCAGGAGTCTCCAGGATCATGGGGTGGGTGGCGTCGATGCGCTCGACGCCGATCGTCGGCCGGGTGCGGGAGACCACGGCCAGCTCGTCGGAGACCTCTCGGGCGAAGCGGGCGCTGAACGCGTCGAACCACTCCATGCCGGGCGCGGGCGGCAGCCGTCGCCCGGCCTGCACCAGCAGCAGCGGGCGGTCCACGCCGTCCAGCCAGGCGGTGACACCGGACGCGCCGAGCCGGTGGAGTTCGTCGACGATCTCCAGCGCCGCCGCCCGTTCCGGCAGCGTCTGCCAGGTGCCGTCGGGCAGCGGGCGCGCCGCCGCGCGGGCAGCGGCCTCCGCACGGTCGGCGGGCACCCCGAACCGTGCGGAGTTGGTGATCTGCTGCTCGATGTACCCGGCCGACGCGACGGCCCCGACCGACGCCAGCAGCCCCTCGGTCACCTGTTCGGCGCCGGGGTACTCACGCCCCCACCAGAAACCATCGAGATTCACGGCGGCACGGACACGGTCCGGGTACGCCCGGGCGTACTCGACGGCGACCAGTCCGCCGAGTGAATGCCCCACCACGACGGCCTCCGGCACACCGTGCGCGTCGAGCGTTTCAGCGATACACCGCACCACGGTGGGGAGGTCCCAGGGAGAGATATCGGGAGAACGACCGTGCCCGGGAAGGTCTACGCCGAGGACACGATGCCCGTCGGTGAGCTGAGCCGCCGAGGCGCTCCAGTCGGCCAGAGACCGCCCGAACCCGTGCAGAAGAACCAGTTGCGGGCCATCGCCCCCATAGTCATGAGCATGTAGGAGTGTCATATGGGCTTCACCGTAGGACGCCCCACATACCCTCGAACACCGAATTACGCCGCTCAGCCCGAGCCAACCCCACCCACCCACCCACCGATAGCCGCTCAGCGAACCAACGGGCGTGTTTTAGGTAGCGGGTGAGTCTTGGGCGGAGAGTTCTTCGGCCAGTTCCATACAGCGCAGGCGGGCTGGGGAGAAGTCGTAGGGCATCTTTCCGGTGGCTTCGAACACGCTCATGGAGTCAGCCTCCCGCCTGCCAGAGCCGAGGTCGGCCTCGCCCTCGCCGTCGGTGGCAGGGTGCAAAGTGTCCCAGGCGTCGAAGAGGTCATCGTCGTCCTCACCCAGGCCGGACTCCTCGATGACGGCCTGCAGGGCGCTTTCGAAGGCGTGCCGCTCGACGGCCACTTGAGCCACCCGTGGATCATCGACGGCGACACTGTCATCGAGTGCCTCCTCGGCGTCATCGATGCGGTCGGAATCCTCCCGCAGAGTGGGATGCGTGGCCAGGACGACGAAGCGGGTGGCCTGGACGGCCGCGCCGAGCGGGCCGAAGATCCGCTCAGTGACCAGCAGACTGTCCAGGTCCGCCTGACGCAGGGAGCCCTCGGGCAGGCTCTTGAGGCGTTCGGTGACGAAGTCGGAGAGCAGGCCCATCCGGCTGCCTTCGGTGCGCATCCGCTGCACGGCGGTCCGTTGCCGCCGCAGTTCCGCCTCCTGCTCGGCGAGGGTTTCCTCCAACCGCTCCAGGATGCCCGCGATACCTTCTCCGCTGTCCGCACCGGCGGAAGCCGTGCCGGTGGTAAAGGCGTCACGGATGTCGTCCAGGGCGATCCCGGCATCGGCCATCTTGCGAATCCACAGCAGGCGGATCATGTCCTCGTACCCGTAGCGGCGGCGGTCATCGCCGCCCCGCTCAGGCTCGGGGAGCAGCCCGATCTCGTGGTAGTGGCGAATCGCCCGTGGCGTGCTGCCGGCGAAGGCCGCCGCGTCACCGATCTTGACCTGGCGGGGTGGCATGAAAGACGAATGCATGAGCAGGGACCTTTCCTCAAGGCTCGGGACGTAGGTCCACCGGACCACATGCCGCTACGGAAGGTGCAACCCCATACACACCGCTCCGCCCAATGCCGAGAAATGCGCCCTTCCTCTGTAACGACCGCGCCGCGACCTGAATTGTCGCCTCGAACCGAACCGCAAGTTTGTCGAACCGGGTCGCCACGGCCCGGTGCTGCTTGAGAGGGTTGATCCCGCATTCGACCGCGTGCCGGGACTTGTAGTCCTCGCGGTCGAAGAAAGGCGGACGGCCACCGCCACGTCCGCGGCGCCTGCGGTTGCGGACCTGATCGACCGGCTCAGGAATCGTGCACCTGATGCCACGTCTGCGTCTGCTCGAACGCCCCGGCGAGCTCACCCCCAACGCCGACACCATCCACGCGCGCCCCGTCAGCGACGCCGGCGGGCGTTGAGCCGCGCGGCCTGGCGGGTCAGGTGGGCGCGTTCGGCGAGGTTGGGGGCCTTGAGGGCCGCCTCGGCGTAGAGGCGGGCCGCCGTCGGCAGGTCGCCGTCGCGTTCGTGGAGGTAGGCGGCCACCGCGGCGTGGCGGGGCAGTGAGGTGTCCAGGGCCGCGAGCGCGGCCAGGCCGGCGCGCGGTCCGTCGGCCTCCCCCACGGCGACCGCGCGGTTGAGCCGGACGACCGGGCTGTCGGTCAGGCGTGCGAGCTCGTCGTACCACTCGACGATCTGGACCCAGTCGGTCTCCTCGGCGGTGGGCGCGTCGGCGTGGAGTGCCGCGATGGCGGCCTGGGCCTGGAACTCGCCCAGCCGGTCGCGGGCGAGGGCCGCTTGGAGGATCCGGACGCCCTCGGCGATCGACGCGGTGTCCCAGCGGGCGCGGTCCTGCTCGGCGAGCGGCACGAGGCTGCCGTCGGGCGCGGTCCGGGCGGCACGCCGGGCGTGGTGGAGCAGCATGAGGGCGAGCAGCCCGGCCACCTCGGGGTGGTCGATCGCGGCCGCGAGCTGCCGGGTGAGCCGGATGGCCTCGGCGGCGAGGTCGACGTCGCCGGAGTAGCCCTCGTTGAAGACCAGGTAGAGGACGCGGAGGACGGTGGCTACGTCCCCGGGCCGGTCGAACCGCACACCGGAGACCGTGTGCTTGGCCCGGCTGATGCGCTGCGCCATGGTCGCCTCGGGTACGAGGTAGGCCTCGGCGATCTGCCGGGTGGTGAGGCCGCCGACGGCGCGCAGCGTGAGCGCGACCGCCGATGCCGGGGTCAGTGACGGGTGGGCGCACAGGAAGTAGAGCTGGAGGGTGTCGTCCGCCGCGGGCGCGGGCCCGGGCGCCGGCTCCTCGTCGACGAGGTCCTCGCGCCGGCGACGGGCGGTGTCGGCGCGAGTCGCGTCGAGGAACTTCCGCCAGGCCGCGGTGATCAGCCAGCCCTTCGCGTCCCGCGGCGGGTCGGCCGGCCAGACGCGGACCGCCTCGACCAGAGCGTCCTGCACGGCGTCCTCGGCCGCCGCGAAGTCGGCTCCGCGACGGACGAGGACGGTGAGCACGCTCGGCGTGAGGCTCCTGAGCAGGACCTCGTCCATCGGTGACGTCATTCCGTGATGGTGGGCTGCTCGCCGTAGAACGGGCGCACCTCCAGCCACTCGTGGATCGGCTTGCCGCCCGCGCCGGGGGCGGCGGAGAGCTCCCCGGCCAGCTCGACGGCGCGCTCGTAGCTGTCGACGTCGATGATCATCCAGCCGGCGATGAGGTCCTTGGTCTCGGCGAACGGTCCGTCGGTGACCGGCGGGCGCCCTTCACCGTCGTAGCGGACCCACGCTCCCTCGGGGGCGAGCGCCTGGCTGCTGACGAACTCGCCGGTCTTCTCCAGCCGGGCCGCGAAGTCGTTCATGTACTGCAGATGTGCCGAGATCTCCTCCGGACTCCACTGGTCCATCGGTGCGTCGTTGACCGGAGCCGGGGCGCCACGGTAGTGCTTCAGCAGCAGGTACTTGGCCATGATGGTTCTCCTCGGTGCTCGTGCGACCCATTGTGGTCGCGTTCACACCGGGGACGGAGCCGGACGCGGGTTCTCGACATCGCCGTCCGATCTTTTTCGGGCTCTCGTGGATGAGGCTTCACCGCTCGTCTCAAACCGTCGCCGCCAGGCCCCCAGACCGTCGCCGGATCACCAGGGCCATCAACGCCGCCACCGCGCACAGCGCCCCCGACGCGTACCAGACCACGTCGTACGAGCCGAACGTGTCGCGGGCGACTCCGCCGAGGAAGGCGACCAGGGCCGCGCCCACCTGGTGGGAGGCGAGGACCCAGCCGAAGACGATCGCGCTGTCCTCGCCGTACTGCTCGCGGCACAGGGCGAGGGTGGGCGGGACGGTGGCGACCCAGTCGAGGCCGTAGAAGACGATGAAGAAGATCATCGGCGGGTGGACCGAGGGCGCCAGCAGCAGCGGGAGGAACAGGAGCGAGACGCCGCGCAGGGCGTAGTAGACCGCGAGCAGGCGGCGCGCGTCGAAGCGGTCCGTGAACCAGCCGGAGGCGATCGTGCCGACGACGTCGAAGATCCCGATGACCGCGAGCAGCGACGCCGCCGCCGTGATGGGCATGCCGTGGTCGTGGGAGGCGGGCACGAAGTGGGTCTGGATCAGGCCGTTGGTGGAGGCACCGCAGATCGCGAAGGTGCCGGCGAGCAGCCAGAACGGGCCGGTGCGGGCGGCCGAGAACAGGACGGACACGGCGCGGCGCGCGGCGCCGGTGACCGGTGCCGGCTTCGGCACGAACTCGGTCGCGCCGTACGGCTTCTGGCCCACATCGGCGGGGTGGTCGTGGAGCAGGAGCCAGACGAAGGGGACGACCGCGAGCGCCGCGAGCGCGACCGTCACGGCCGCCGGACGCCAGTCGTACCGGTCGATGATCCAGGACAGCAGCGGCAGGAAGATCAGCTGGCCGGAGGCCGACGCGGCGGTGAGGATGCCGCTGACCAGGCCGCGCCGCTCGGTGAACCAGCGGTTGGTGACGGTCGCCGCGAACGCCAGCGCCATGGAGCCGGAGCCGAGGCCGACCAGCAGCCCCCAGCACAGCATCAGCTGCCAGGCCGCCGTCATCCACACCGTCAGGCCGGACCCGAGGGCGATGACCGTCAGGGCGACCGCGACCACCCGGCGGATGCCGAAGCGGTCCATCAGGGCCGCCGCGAACGGGGCCGTCAGACCGTACAGCGCGAGATTGACGGAGACCGCGGCACCGATCGTGCCGCGCGACCAGTCGAACTCGTCGTGCAGCGGGTCGATGAGCAGACCCGGTACGGAACGGAAGGCTGCGGCTCCGATGATCGTCACGAAGGTGACAGCGGCGACGAACCAGGCACGGTGCACACGCCTGCGGTTCGGTTTCGACGGCTGCTCCACGACTGCCGGGGCTTCGCTTGTCTGGGTCACGTCATAGAGCTTCCGATCCGCGCCCGGTACTCATCGAGTGGCCCGAAGGACAGCATTCGCTAGGATCGGGCCATGGCAGCGAGCGCAGCACACCCGGGGTTCCGCCCCCACCGCGTCGTGGTCCTCGCCCTCGACGGCCTCCTCCCCTTCGAACTGGGCATCCCGCACCGCATCTTCGGCCGCCCCAAGGACGCCCGAAGGCGGCACCTGTACGAGGTCGTGACCTGCTCGGTCCGCCCGCCCGGCCCGGTCGCGACGGACGCCGACTTCACCATCCACGTAGCCCATGGCCCGGAGGCCCTGGCCACCGCGGACACGGTGATCGTCCCGGCATCGTACGAACTCGGCCCGGTCTACGAGGAGGGCGTCCTGACCGGCGAACTCGCCGCCGCCCTCGCCCACCTCCGCCCCGGCACCCGGCTGGCCTCCATCTGCACCGGCGTCTACGTCCTCGCCGCCGCCGGCCTGCTCGACGGGCGCCCCGCCACCACCCACTGGGCCGACTCCGAGCGCCTCCAGCGGCTCTTCCCGAAGGTCAAGGTCGACCCGGACGTGCTGTTCATCGACGACGGCGACGTGCTGACCTCCGCGGGCGTCGCGGCCGGCCTCGACCTGTGCCTGCACATGGTGCGCCGCGACCACGGCGCCGCCGTGGCCAACGACGTGGCCCGCCGTACGGTCGTACCGCCCCACCGCGACGGCGGGCAGGCGCAGTACATCGAGCGGCCGGTGCCCGATCCGCAGCAGGCGTCCACCACCGCCGCCCGCGCCTGGGCCCTGGGCCGCCTGCACGAGCCGATCCAGCTGCGCGACATGGCCGCCCAGGAGTCCATGTCGGTCCGCACCTTCACCCGCCGCTTCCGCGAGGAGACCGGCGTCAGCCCGGGCCAGTGGCTCACCCAGCAGCGCGTGGAACGGGCCCGGCATCTGCTGGAGTCCACCGACCGCTCCGTCGACCAGGTGGCCCACGACGCCGGCTTCGGCACGGCCCAGTCGATGCGCCAGCACCTCCAGACGGCACTCGGGGTCACACCCACCGCCTACCGGCGCACTTTCCGGGCCGGGGAGGGCAGGACGCCTGAAGACCTCCGTACATGAGCACGCAGGCCGTCAGAACATGAGCGCCACGGCCGTCAGAACGTGAGCACCCCCCGCGCCACCCGCCCCGCCTCCGCGTCCGCCGCCGCCTTCTCGAACTCCTCGACCGGATAGGTCCGGGTGACGAGTTCGTCGAGCAGCAGCCGGCCCTGGCGGTACAGGTCGGCGTACAGGGCGATGTCGCGCTGGGGGCGGGAGGAGCCGTAGCGGCAGCCCAGGATGGACTTGTCGAGGTACATCGACGAGACGCGGAAGGACGCCTCGGCCGTGGCCGGGGGCACACCGAGGAGGATCGCCTGGCCGTGCCGGTCCAGCGCGTCGATCGCCTGGCGGATCAGCTCCACGCGGCCGACGCACTCGAAGGCGTGGTCCGCGCCGGTGGGCAGGACATTCCGCACGCCCTCGGTCGAGGTGAGGAAGTCCGTCGCGCCGAAACGCCGCGCCACCTCCTCCTTCGCCGGGTTGGCGTCGACGGCCACGATCCGCAGGGCACCCGCGAGCCGCGCCCCCTGCAACACGTTCAGCCCGATACCGCCCGTCCCGATCACCAGCACACTGTCGCCCCGGTCCACCCGCGCCCGGTTGAGTACGGCGCCGACCCCCGTCAGCACCCCGCACCCGATGAGCGCCGCCGACGCCATGGGGATGTCCTCGGGGATGCGCACCGCCTGGACCGCCCTCACGATCGTCCGCTCCGCGAAGGCCGAGTTCGCCGCGAACTGATACACCGGCAGGCCTTCGTGGCTGAACGGCCGGCCCGGGCGCCCGATCGCCCCCCGGCACATCGTCGGCCGCCCCCGGTCGCACTCCGCGCACGTTCCGCAGTTGGCCAGCGTGGACAGCGCGACATGGTCACCGGGCGCCACATGGGTGACGCCCACACCCACCGACTCCACGACCCCGGCCCCCTCATGGCCCAGCACCACAGGAACCGGGAAAGGAATGGTCCCGTCCACCACCGACAGATCGCTGTGGCACAGCCCGGCCGCCCGGATCCCGACCCGCACCTCACCCGGCCCCGGCTCCCGCACCTCCAGATCCGTCACGACCCGGACCTGCTTCCCGTCGAAGATCACGCCTCGCATCACACGGCCCCCTTGGGCTCCCTGGGCAGGCCGAGCACGCGCTCGGCGATGATCGTGCGCTGGATTTGGTCCGAGCCGCCGTAGATGGTGTCGGCCCGGGAGAACAGGAACAGGTGCTGTGCCGCGTCCAGTTCGTAGGGCGACGAGGCCGACCAGTCCACCGGACCGACGCCCGCCGCCGCGCCCCGCACCAGCACCGCCAGCTCCCCGAGCCGCTGATGCCAACCGGCCCACAGCAGCTTGGCCACGCTCGGCGCCCCCGCGTCGCCCGAACCGCCCAGCGTGCGCAGGGCGTTCCAGCGCATGGTGCGCAGTTCGGCCCACTGCCGTACGAGCCGTTCCCGTACGACGGGATCCCGCGCCGCCCCCGACTCCTCGGCCGCCCGCACGACGTCCTCGAGCTCCTGGGCGAACCCGATCTGCTGCGCCAGCGTGGACACACCCCGCTCGAAACCGAGCAGGCTCATGGCGACGCGCCAGCCGTTGCCCTCGCCCCCGACGACATGCTCCGCGTGTGCGCCGTCGAAGAAGACCTCGTTGAAGTCGCTGGTGCCGGTCAGCTGCCGGATGGGACGGACCTCGACACGGCCCGGCTGGTCCATGGGGACGAGGAGGAAGGTCAGTCCGTGGTGCCGCTTCGACCCGGGCTCGGTACGGGCGAGCACGAAGCACCAGTCGGCCTCGTGCGCGAGGGACGTCCAGATCTTCTGCCCCGTGACGCGATACCCACGGCCAACCTCCTCGCGTACGGCCACGGTACGGACCCCGGCCAGATCCGAACCGGCACCGGGTTCGCTGTAGCCCTGGCACCAGAGTTCGTCACCGGCGGCGATCGGGGGCAGGAAGCGGGCCTTCTGCTCCTCGGTGCCGTGGGCTATGAGCGTGGGCGCGAGCAGGTTCTCCCCGATGTGCCCGGAGCGCGGAGGCGCCCCCGACCGCGCGTACTCCTCGGCCCAGACGACCTGTCGGGTGAGGGCGGCCCTCCGATTCCCGTACCCGGCCACAGCCCAACCGAGCCCGATCCACCCGGCCGCTCCGAGCACACGCTCCCACGCACGCCGCCCACTCGCAGCTGTGGCGTGCGCCGCGAGCCATTCACGAACCTCGGCACGAAAGTCCTCGTCATCACGCGCGAACCCGAATTCCACGATCCCGCCTCACTCAAGGTTCCTCAGGGGCGCGGGGAACTGCGCGAACAACCACAACGCACCCGCACCCGCCACACCACACGCACCCCCGAGCTACTGGGCGTTGGGCCGCTCCCCCTCCCGCGCAGCCCTCTCCATCTCCCGCACCCGCTCCAACATCGGCATCGGATCCACCCCCACCGACCCCGGCAAAAACTCCGCGATCCCCTCCACGGTCCAACCGCCGGAGGCATACGCGGCCCGCAACTCCCGCGGCTGCGCCCACACCGCGATCTTCGCTCCGGCGACGGTGTAGACCTGCCCGGTGATCCCCTCCCGAGAGGCGGCATCGGACAGCAGGTACACCACCAGCGCGGCGACATCCTCCGGCTCCCCGATCTCGGCCAGTTCCATCGGCACACCCGCCGACATCCGCGTCCGCGCGACCGGCGCCACCGCGTTCGCGGTCACCCCGTACTTGTGCAGCCCCAGCGCGGCGCTCCGCACCAGCGAGATGATCCCGCCCTTCGCCGCGCTGTAGTTGGCCTGCGACACGGACCCCTGGTGATTCCCGCTCGTGAACCCGATCAACGTCCCGGCCCGCTGCTTCCGCATCACCGCCGAGGCCGCCCGGAACACCGTGAACGTGCCCTTCAGATGGGTCGCGACGACCGGGTCCCACTCCTCCTCGGTCATGTTGAACAGCATCCGCTCGCGCAGGATCCCGGCCACGCAGACCACCCCGTCGAGCCGCCCGTAGGACGACAACGCCACGTCGACCACCCGCTGTCCGCCCGCCATGGTGGAGATGTCGTCGGCGACGGCCACCGCCTGCCCGCCGGCCGCCTCGATCTCCTTGACGACGGCCTCGGCGATCTCGCTGGCCGGCGAGGCGCCGTCGACCGCGACGCCGTAGTCGTTGACGACGACCTTCGCCCCCTCGGACGCCGCCGCGAGCGCGACCGCCCGGCCGATGCCCCGCCCGGCGCCGGTGACGGCGACGACCTTCCCTGCCAAGAAGTTCCCCACGCCCGGCCCCTTCCCGTCCCACGGTTTCTGACGGACCGTTAGATTTCAGGTTCCCGAATTCTACGACCCGTCAGATACGGGAAGACAAGCCCCGGGGAGGACTCATGTCGCTGCCGGACGCGTTCCACGACATCGCCAAGCGCGTGAACAACTGGGGCCGCTGGGGGGCCGACGACGAGCTCGGCACGCTGAACCTGATCACCGACGAGGTCGTACGGGAGGCCGCGGCAACCGTCCGTACCGGCCGCCGCGTCCCTCTCGCGCTGCCCCTGCAACAGAACGGCGTGCAGACGGGGATGATCCCGGGCCGCGTCGATCCGCTGCACGTCATGGTGCAGATCAACCAGGAGCTGTTCGGGCCGGGCACGGTCGCGTGCAGCGACGACGCCGTGACCATGGGGCTGCAGGCGGCCACCCACTGGGACGCGCTGCCCCATGTCTCGCACTCGGGCCGGATCTACAACGGCCGCCCGGCCGACTCGATCACGGCGCACGGCGGCGCCGGATTCAGCGGCATCGACAAGGTCCGGCACCTCGTCTCGCGCGGGGTCCTGCTCGACGTCGCCCGGGCCCGGGGCAAGGACCGGCTCGACGGCGGGTACGCCGTCACCCCCGAGGATCTGGACGCCGCCGAGGAACTGGCCGGTACGCGAGTACGGGCCGGCGACATCGTGCTCGTGCGGACCGGGCAGGTCCAGGTCTGCCTGGCCGGGGACCGGCACGCCTACGCCTACCCGTCACCGGGGCTGTCGATCCGGACGCCGGAGTGGTTCCACGCGCGCGATGTCGCGGCCGTCGCCAACGACACCCTGACCTTCGAGGTGTTCCCGCCCGAGGTGGACGACCTGTGGCTGCCGGTGCACGCCCTCGACCTCGTGGAGATGGGGATGCCGCAGGGCCAGAACTGGAATCTCGAAAAGTTGTCCACAGCCTGTGGAGAAGCGGGGCGCTATGCCTTCCTGCTGGCGGCGACGCCCGAGCCGTTCGCCGGGGCGACCGGGTCTCCGGTGGCGCCGGTCGCCGTCCTCTAGGGCGTCGCCCCCCAGGGTCCCGCTGAAGCTGGATGGCGGCGCCCCGCTGCTCGCCCCGAGCACGGCAGCGTGCGCCGCCACCCATCTCCGGCGCTCCCACCCCGGCTCCCTTGACCCTGAAGGCAGCCGACGCCGATCACGACTCACACTCGCCGAGGGCCGCCGTCGCCGAAGCCCTCGCCGTCCCCTCACGGCGAATCGCTGCTCACCAGCGTGAACACACGGTCACGACGCGTCAACACCCGATTCGGTGATTTGTCGCTTATGCGGTATGTGCCGCAGGCGCGCACGGAAGCACGTCCCGGCGCATCGCCGCATGCCATGACGGAACCGGCCGGCCTGCCGTGCACCCTTGCCCCGGCTTCGCCGCAAGACCCCACGGCATGTGCCCCCGTCCACCACGCCTCGCGTTCCACGTACCCGGCGGGCACGGACGGGCACACCGAAGGACCGGGCCCTACACCGCCTCGTACGCCAGCCCCTCGAAGGACGTCCCGGCACCGCCGTACGCCGCCGCGCCCCCTCCGCACGACGCCGTGACCTCACCGGACTTCGCGCACCGGTCCAGCTCGCACCAGATGCGCTTGCCGGTGCTCTCGACGCTCCAGCCCCAGCGGTCGGCGAGGCCGTCGACGAGGGCGAGGCCCCGGCCGCCGGTCGCGTCGTCGTCAGCGCACCGGGGCACGGGGGCCCGGCCGCTGCGGTCGGCGACCTCGAGACGGACCGTGGCCTCGTCGGTCACCGCGTGCGGCAGGGACAGCAGCAGGACCGCGGGACAGCCGGTGTGCACCACGGCGTTGGTGACGAGCTCGGAGACGAGCAGGATCAGCGTCTCGGCGAGCGGTTCGTCGGCCTGTATGCCGGACCCGGCCAGGCGGGAGCGGGCCCACCGCCGGGCACGCCCCACCTCTGCGGGGTCGGGCCGGATCTCCAGCTGCACTTGAAGCACCTGCACCGCTCACACCATCCGAACCGGCGGACACTTAGGCTCGCGCCTCACGAGGGCCACGATCGTAGCCATTTTCTGCATGGCCAGAACAACGGCCGGGACAAGGATCACGGAACGTGAATCCCTTGTGGGACAGCATGGTTGACGTACAGTCACCCCAACAAGCGCTTCGGGCATATTCCAGCGCGAAGGAGTACCCGTGCGGGATACTGTGCGACGCTCGCCGCGGGGAGTCGAACAGGCGGCGACGCGAGGCCGCACTGCCCGGCAAGCAGCGGCGCGCATCGTCGGATCCGCAGCCGCCCCGGGGGCGACTGCGGCGCGGCGCGTGTTCAGGACCACTCGCATCTCACACAAGGTACCGGAGCGGACAGCCGACTCCGGGCTGTTACGAGTCACGCATCGGATACGACCCGATATCGACTCTCCGTAATTCCGGCATGCCACAATCCGTGACATCTTCACGGGCATCGTCGGCAATGTCGCAGCCAGAGGGCCTGTCAGGCCGTTCCGGCCGCCAGATCGACCGCGAGGAGTTCCTCACTCTCCGTGATTCCACCCGCACGTTGCGTTCGAACCCATGCGCGTTTCAGATGCAGATGGACCTCGGACTCCCAGGTGAAGCCCATGCCGCCGTGCACCTGGAGACAGTCGCGGGCGCCGCGTACGGCGGCCTCGTCGGCGAGCAGGCGAGCGGCGGCGATGTCGGCGGGGTCGGCGGTGACGGCGGCCGCGTACACCGCGGCGCGGGCCGTCTCCGCCCGGACCAGCATCCCCGCGCACAGGTGCGCCACCGCCTGGAAGGCCCCTATGGGACGTCCGAACTGTTCGCGGGCCCGGGCGTGTTGCGCCGCGAGTTCGCAGACGCGGCCCGCCGTGCCGAGCTGCTCGGCGGCGGTGAGGAGGACGGCGACGGGGTCCGGGGCCGCCGCCGCGCCGCCGGGCACACGGTGCAGGGGCGTCAGCGGGTCGAGGGAGCGCAGCGGCACGGCTCCGGCGGTGTCGCCCCGTACGACGTCGGCCTCCGCCAGCCACTCCGCGAGGCCGCCGTCGACGGCCGTCACGACGGTCTCCCCCGTGGCCGCGCCCGGTACGGCACCGGCCGCGAGGTGGGTGGCGGCCAGCGGCCCGGGCAGCAGCGCCCGCCCCGCCTCCTCGAACACCAACACGGCCTCGGGCAGCCCCAGTCCGACCCCGCCGTCCGCCTCCGGCAGCCGCAACGCGAAGAACCCGGCGTCACCCAGGGCCCGCCACAGCACCCGGTCCAGTCGCCCCTGGCCCCGCACGGCGGCCCGCAGCGCCTCCGCGTCGAAGCGCCGGGCCAGCAGCTGCCGCACCCCGTCGCGCAACGCCCGCTGGTCGTCCGTCAACCGGAAACGCACGGTCACCGTCCCTTCGGCAGGCCGAGGATCCGCTCGGCGACGATGCTGTGCTGGATCTGCGAGGTACCGGCCGCGATGGTGTACGAGAGGGAGGAGAGGCGGTCGAGGGTCCAGGGCCGGTCCAGGTCGAGGCAGTCGGGGCCCAGCACGTCGGCGGCGGCGTCGTAGAGCTCCTGGCGGGCGTGCGAGTACCGCAGCTTGAAGACCGAGCCTCCGACCCCGGGCACCCCGCCCGAGGCCTCCGCCGCGCTCACGTTCCACTGCGTGAGCCGCCACAGCGCCAGGAACTCGGCGTTGAGCCTGCCCAGCCGGCGCCGCAGCGCGGTGTCGTCCCAGCGGCCGTTCCTGCGGGCCTCGACGGCCAGTTCGCCCAGGACCCGGCGGCAGGCGACGACCTCGCCGGCGAAGGCGGTGCCGCGTTCGAAGGACAGGGTCACCATCGTCACGCGCCAGCCGTCGTTCTCGTCCCCGACCCGGTGCGCGACCGGCACCCGCACCTCGTCCAGGAACATCTCGGCGAACTCGGCCGACCCGGCCAGCGTGCGCAGCGGCCGTACGGTGATGCCGGGCGCGTCCATGGGCATGGCGAGCCAGGTGATACCCCGGTGCCTGGGCTCCGAAGGGTCCGTGCGGACCAACAGCTCGCACCAGTCGGCGACTTCCGCGTGGGAGGTCCAGATCTTGGAGCCGGTCACCACGTACTGGTCGCCGTCGCGCCACGCGCGCGTGCGCAGGGCCGCGAGGTCGGAGCCGGCCTCCGGTTCGCTGAAGCCCTGGCACCAGACCTCCTCGCCGCGCAGGATCGGCGGCAGCCAGCGCGCCCGCTGCTCGTCCGTGCCTTCGGCGGCGATGGTCGGCCCGGCGTGCAGCAGTCCCACGAAGTTGGCGCCCACGTAGGGCGCGCCTGCCCTCTCGGTCTCCTCCAGGAAGATCAGCCGGATGGTCGGGGAGGCGCCCCAGTGGACATCGGCGTATCCGGCGTCGTGGAGCCTGCGCTGCCAGCCGAGGTCGTAGGCCCGCCGCCCCGGCCAGTCGCCGGGCGACGGCCCCGGCGGAAGGCCGGGGAGCGTCCGCGCGAGCCACTCCCGCAGCCGGGCCCGGAACTCCTCCTCCTCGGGCGTGTACGACAGGTCCATCAGCGGTCGAGGTCCAGGTCGAGCATGCGGATCGCGTTGCCGCGCATCAGCTTGTAGACCGTCTCGTCGTCGAGGCCCTTGACGTGGTCGAGGGCGACTTCCTTGGTGTGCGGGAAGGTCGAGTCGACGTGCGGGTAGTCCGTCTCGAAGGTGGCGTTGTCCCGGCCGACGACGTCGAGCGAGGCCACGCCGTGCTTGTCGCGGAAGAAGCAGCAGAAGATCTGCCGGTAGTAGTACGTGGACGGCGGCTCGGGGATCGTGTCGCGGACCCCGCCCCAGGCGCGGTGCTCCTCCCAGACGTCGTCGGCGCGCTCCAGGGCGTAGGGGACCCAGCCCATCTGGCCCTCGGAGTAGGCGAGTTTGAGGCGCGGGAACCTCACCAGCACCCCGCTGAAGAGGAAGTCCATCATCGAGGCCATCGCGTTGTTGAAGCTGAGCGAGGCCTGGACGGCGGGCGGTGCGTCCGGGGAGGCGGCCGGCATCTGGGACGAGGACCCGATGTGCATGTTGACGACCGTCCCGGTCTCCTGGCAGACCGCGAAGAACGGGTCCCAGTAGCCGGAGTGGATGGACGGCAGCCCGAGGTGGGTGGGGATCTCGGAGAAGGTCACCGCCTTCACCCCGCGCTCGGCGTTGCGCCGGATCTCCGCGACGGCCAGCTCGACGTCCCACAGCGGGATCAGGCAGAGCGGGATGAGCCGCCCGCCGCTGTCCCCGCACCACTCCTGGACCATCCAGTCGTTGTAGGCGCGCACACAGGCCAGGGCGACCTCCTTGTCGTGCGCCTCGGCGAAGGTCTGGCCGCAGAAGCGGGGGAAGGACGGGAAGCAGAGGGACGCCTCGACATGGTTGAGGTCCATGTCCTCCAGGCGGGCCTTCGGATCCCAGCAGCCGCGCCGCATCTCCTCCCTGGTGATGCCCTCCAGGGTCATCTCGTCCCGGTCGAAGCCGACGGCGGCGATGTTGCGCTTGTACGGGAACTTCAGGTCCTCGTAGATCCACCAGTCGGTGGGCGGGCCGTCCGGGTCCATCGTGATCCGGTACTTGCCGCCGACGTAGGCGAGTTCACCGATCCCGGCGGTCAGGGACCTGGGTCCGCGGTCGCGGTACTTGGCAGGCAGCCATGTGTCGAAGAGGTGGGCGGGCTCGATCACGTGGTCGTCGACGCTGATGATGCGGGGCAGTTCGGTCGCCATGGGTCCCCTCCGCCGGACGGTACTTATCTGATACACCGTCAGGTAGCATCCCACCTGACGACCCGTCAGCCAAGAAGCAAGGGGGCAGTCGTGAACGAGACCCCGCACGCCCTGAGTTCGTCCCGCACACTGTGGGAGCTGGTCATCCGCCGCGCCGCCCTCACCCCGGACCGCCCGCTCTTCCTCCAGGACGACAGGCCCGGGGGGCGCACGCTGACGTTCGGCGCTCTGCGCGCCCGGGCCGAGCGGGTCGCGGCCGGGCTCCACGGCATGGGCGTACGCCCCGGCACCGTGGTCGCCTGGCAGCTGCCCACCCGGATCGAGACGGCCCTGCTGTCCTTCGCGCTGGCCCGCATCGGCGCCGTGCAGACCCCGGTCATCCCCTTCTACCGGGAGCGGGAGACCGGCTTCGCGCTGCGCGAGTCCAGGGCGGAGTTCTTCGCGGTGCCGGGCGAGTGGCGCGGCTTCGACCACGCGGAGATGGCCCGGCGGCTGGGCGCGAAGGGTGTCTTCGAGGCGTACGGCGACCTGCCCGACGGCGACCCGTCCGTCCTGCCTCCCCCTCCCACCGACGGCACCACGGTCCGCTGGATCTACTGGACGTCCGGCACGACCTCCGACCCCAAGGGCGTGCTGCACACGGACCGTTCCCTGATCGCGGGCGGCTCCTGCCTCGCGCACGCCCTGCGCCCCTCGGGGGACGACGTGGGGTCGATCGCCTTCCCGTACGCCCATATCGGCGGGCCCGACTACACGGTGATGCTGCTGCTGTACGGCTTCCCGGCGGTGCTGTTCGAGCAGTTCGCGATGCCGGACGCGCTGGAGTCCTACCGCCGGCACGGGGTGACCGTGGCGGGCGGGTCCACGGCGTTTTACTCGATGTTCCTGGCGGAGCAGCGGAAGCGGCCGGGGACCCCTGTGGTGCCGACGCTACGGCTGCTGGCGGGAGGCGGGGCACCGAAGCCACCGGAGCTGTACCACGCCGTCGTACGCGAGATGGGCGTGCGGCTCACCCACGGGTACGGCATGACCGAGGTGCCCATGATCACCATGGGGGCGCCGGACGACACCCCCGAGCTGCTGGCGACCACCGAGGGGCGGCCGCCGGAGGGGATGGAGATCCGGATCGTGGCCGGGGAGGTGCGGTTGCGCGGGGAGGCCGTGTGCCAGGGGTACCTGGATCCGGGGCAGACGGCGGAGGCCTTCGACGAGGAGGGGTTCCTGCGCACCGGCGACCTCGGGCACGTGACGGAGACCGGGCACCTGGTCCTCACCGGCCGGCTCAAGGACGTGATCATCCGCAAGGGCGAGAACATCTCGGCCCAGGAGATCGAGGACCTGCTGCACCGGCATCCGGCGGTCGGGGACGTGGCGGTGATCGGCCTGCCGGACGCCGCACGCGGAGAGTTGGTGTGCGCGGTGGTCGAACAGCCGCCGGACGCCGAGCCCTTGACCCTCCCGGCCGCCACCGCCTTCCTGCGCACCGAGGGCCTGTCCGTACACAAACTGCCGGAGCGCCTGGAGCTGGTCGACGCGCTTCCGCGGGGCGAGACCCTGCGCAAGGTACTGAAGTACAAGCTGCGCGAGCGCTACTCGGGCGGGTGACGGGGCTCGGGCGGGTGACGCGGCCCGGGCTGGCGACGCGGCCCGAGCGCGCCTCCGCGCAGGCGGCGCCACCCGGACCAGTCGCTCTACTCGGGCACCGTGAAGTAGCGGGCGAAGGCCGGTACGACCTCGGGCTCGCCGACCTTGCCGTCCTCGTCCGCGTCGAGCGCGCCGGCGGCCGTGCGGGCGATGTCCTCGGGGGCGCCGAGGCAGGTGAGCACGCGGGCCACCTCCTCGAGGGTCGCCGCGCCGTCACCATCGGTGTCGGCGATGTCCAGTGCCGCGTGCAGGAAGGGGCGGGCGATCTCGGCGAACCGGTCCGGGTTGTCGCGCAGGCGCTTGACCGCGCCGTGGACGAACTCCTCGCGCGTGATGCGCTGGTCGCCGTCGCGGTCCGCGATGCCCGCCATGCCCTGCCAGAACGCCTCCGCGCCGCCGTACAGCGCCTGTCCCTTGTCGGACCGGGCCGCTACGGCGAACTCCGCGAGCAGCGCCTTGGCCGCCCCGTAGAAGTCCTCGCGGTCGATGTAGCCGTTGCCGTCCTGGTCGAAGATGGCGAACCGGGCGGCGATCCTGCGCTCGTACTCGCTGCTGACCATGTCTCTTTCAGGCCGCCTTACGTCAGGTGGGGTGCGTCTCGCTCGGAGCGTACGACGGAGGGGGCCGTTCGGGCGCGGGAAAACGTCACTTGCGCCAAGACCGGGGGAATTCCGCGACAACAGCGTGTCAGAACGGCAACACTCGCCCTACCGTGCGTCATCGACCCCTCACGCGGACAGGGGTTCGCCCTCGTCACCCAGGGCCGCGCCCACATCGCCGTACACGTCGAACAGCCTGCGAACGCCCAGCGCGCCGAGGACCCGGTTGACATGGGACCCGTCGGCCGCGCCCCGGGCGGGCAGCACCAGCCGCAGCCGGCCCTGGCAGGAGCGGATCAGACGGCGGGCGGCGATGAGCACGCCGACGCCGCTGGAATCGCAGAAGAACACGTCGGACAGGTCGAGGACAAGACAGTGGTGCCCCTCGGCCACTACGTCGTGCACACGCTGACGCAGCACCGGCGAGGTCACCAGATCCAGTTCGCCGGACACCTGGAGCACGGCCCATTCGCCCTGCTCGCCGCCGGTCACTTTGAAGGTCACCACCACGCCCTTCGATCGCCAAAACGGAAGCAGTCCCTACGCTTCCTTGCAGCGCGGCTGCCCAGCGGCCGTTCCCTGAAACACAACCCGGAAAACGGATCCCCCTTGAATGAGGCTTGTTTTAGTCGGCTTCGATCCTGTTCGATCCCTTTCAGTCAGGTCTGATCGGAGGGCGGACGGGTAGCCGCGCCCCCGACGACATCCGGTGCGGGCGCCGGTGGCCTCTACCACCTGCGGTCGGTCAGGGGGCGCACATTGCCACAAAGGGGCGTGCGCTACCGGACGTGCCGACTACATTCGGGGAGACATCAGGCACACGCTGGACAGGGCACGGGCGCGGGACACGAGCAGGGGGTGAGGGGGCCGCATGGCGCAAAAGGACGTACCGCCCCGCTGGGACCGCAAGATGCAGCAGCGGCTCGCCCGCGGGGAGGCCGCCGCCCTCGGTGAGCTCTACGACCGGTTCGCCTCCCTCGTGCACGGCCTCGCCCACCGGGTCCTCGGCGACGAGCGCGCCGCCGACGGCATCACCCGCGAGGTCTTCGTCCACGTCTGGGAACACCCGGACGCCTACGACCCCCGGCAGGGCCCGCTGCGCACCTGGGTCGCCACGCTGACCCACCGCCTGGCCGTGCAACGCCTGCGCGCCACCGAGACCGCCGCCCTCGCCCGCGACGGCTCCGGCAGCGCGGAGGAGCTGGAGCACCGGGTGCGCCGCGCTTCGGTCGCCGCCCGCGCCGACTACATCGTCCAGTCCATGCCGGTCCCGCTGCGCTCGGCCCTGGAGCGGGCGTACTTCCAGCGCCGCGACTACCGCCAGACCGCCACCGACCTCGGCATCACCGAGGACGAGGCCCGCCGCCGGCTGCGCCTGGGCCTCCAGCTCCTGTCCACCGCCCACGAGACCGAGCCGCCCGGCGCACCGCACGGACACGGGGGTGCGGTGTGAGCGGGCCGGACATCCCCTCGGGCCCGGGCGAGCCGGACGGGCCCGAGTACGACGACGGACCGGAGCCGGGGAAACCGCCCCGGATCCCCATGCCCCGGGCCTCCGTCGAGGACAGCGGGCTGCCGCTGCCCGCGCCGGCGGACCTCGGTGACGCGGCACTGCCTCCCGTACGGCCCGTGCTGGAGCACCCCGTGCTGAAAGCCCTGCTCGGCGCCTGGGCGCTGGCCGCCTGCTCGGCCGAGGAGGCCGTGGCCGTCGAGGAGCACCTCGGCGAGTGCGGGCAGTGCGCCGACGAGGCGCGGCGGCTGCGCGAGGCGGTCGGGCTGCTGCAACGGCCCGAGAGCCTCGACCTGGACCCGTCTCTGCGCACCCGCGTCCTGGAGACCTGCCTGGAGCGGCGCCCGCCGCGCATCCCGGTGCCGGACTGGGCCGCCGCGTACGACGCCGAGACGGCGCGCCTGGACGCCCTGCTCCAGGACTTCGGCGAGGCCGAGTGGCACGCGCCGGTACGGCTGCGCTGGTTCCGGGCCGACGCGTCGACGAGCCGGCGTACGACCGTCGCCGGGGTCATCGCGCATCTGCTCAGCGTCGACGGGCTCGTCGCGCTCGCGCTGGGCCTGGACGACCCGCTGGGCGACGTCACGTCCCGGCACCCGACTCCGGCGGCCCGCACCGAGGCGTACTGGCGGGCCTCCCACTTCCCGCCCACCCGGGCCGTGCGGGGGCCCTGGCGGGAACAGAGCCACAGCCTCGTCCGCACGGTGTCGTTCACGGGCGGCGGCGCGGGCAAGATGCCCGTGTCGTACGGCGCCTTCGCACTGCCCCTGCACGACGCGATGCTCGACCGGGCCTTCGAGTGCTGGGTGCACGCGGAGGACATCGCGGACGCGGTCGACTACCCCTACGCCCCGCCCTCGCCGCGCCATCTGCACCGCATGATCGACCTTGCGGCCCGCATGCTGCCGACGGCCCTGGCACACCGCCGCCGCGCCGGTCTCGCGGCACCCGCCCTCCACCGCCACCTCGTGGCGGCGGGCGAACCGGGCCGCAGCCTCCGCCTGGAGATCGAGGGCTCGGGCGGCGGCGAGTGGCTGATCCCCCTCGACTCCCCCGCCGCCAAGGGCTCCGCGGAACACGAGGTGGCCCACGTGGCCCTGGACGGCGTCGAGTTCTGCCGCCTGGCAGCAGGCCACGTACCCCCACAGGAGGCAGCAGCGGGCCAGGTGGGAGATAGAGAGGCGATCAAAGACGTCCTGTTCGCTGCCGCTTCACTGAGCAGGATGTAGAACCCACAGCAGGGCACGCCCCCAGGGGCGCGGGGCTGTGTCGATATGCGGCTCCGCCGCG
This sequence comes from Streptomyces violaceus, assembly GCF_036014075.1. Taxonomy (NCBI): domain Bacteria; kingdom Bacillati; phylum Actinomycetota; class Actinomycetes; order Kitasatosporales; family Streptomycetaceae; genus Streptomyces; species Streptomyces violaceus. The sequence continues at coordinate 5,048,241 of NZ_CP107911.1, read as the reverse complement.
TGGGCGCGAACAACCACAAACCACCCGCACTCGCCCACAAACGGGACGACCCGAGCTCCTAGGCGAAAATCACAGTCCGCCGCCCATTGGGCAGAATCCGCCGCTCGGCATGCCACTTGACCGCCCGGGCCAACGCCTGACACTCCACGTCACGCCCAATGGCAACAAGCCCCTCCGGCGTCACGTCATGCCCCACCCGCTCGACCTCCTGCTCGATGATCGGCCCCTCATCAAGATCGGCCGTCACGTAATGAGCCGTCGCGCCGATCAGCTTCACACCCCGGGCATGAGCCTGGTGATACGGCTTCGCCCCCTTGAAGCTCGGCAGGAACGAGTGGTGGATGTTGATGATCCGCCCGGAAAGCGCCTTGCACAGATCGTCCGACAGCACCTGCATGTACCGGGCGAGCACGACCAGCTCGACACCCTCCTCACGCACGATGTCCAGCAGCCGCCCCTCCGCCTCGGACTTCGTGTCCTTCGTCACCGGAATGTGGTGGAAGGGGATGTTGTAAGAGCCCACCAGCTCGGCGAAGTCCTTGTGGTTGGACACCACCCCGGCGATCTCCACCGGCAGCGCACCGGTCCGCGCCCGGAACAGCAGGTCGTTCAGGCAGTGCCCGAACTTGCTGACCATCAGCAGGATGCGCATCTTCCGGTCGGCCCGGTTGATCTGCCACTCCATCTGGAAGGAGTCACCGATCGCCGCGAAGCTGGCCCGCAGCTTCTCCACGGACACGGGGGCGTCCGCCGAGAAGTGGACGCGCATGAAGAACAGTCCCGTGTCGTGGTCGCCGAACTGCTGGCTGTCCTCGATGTTGCAGCCGGTCATGAACAGATAGCTCGACACGGCGTGCACGATGCCCTTCCTGTCCGGGCAGGAAAGGGTGAGGACGTACTGGTCGGGCGGGGTCGCGGCGGTGGTGGACTGCTCATTCATGCAGGACAGGTTCCCACAGGCGACCGCACCGCCCGCAATCGTCCCGCTAGGCGGACCTGGTCATGATCCGCAGTACCTCCAGGCTGCGTGGCGGCGTGTCCGGCTCCTCGCCGTCGCTGGTGGCGAGCCGCACATGCGCGTCCCGGGCCGCCTGGATCGCCTCCGGCCACGCCTGGTGTTCGAGGTACGCGGCTACCGGCGCGTCCGGACCGACCTGGTGCATGATCCGCAGCACCCGCAGCACGGCGCTGTCGACGAGGGCGGCCTCCTGCGAGTCACGGAAGACCGTGCCCACGTACTTCTCGGCGGACCAGTGATCCAGCCAGGTGTCCTCGACCAGCCGGTACACCGCGTCGGTCACGTCGCCGTAGCCGTCCACGCCGGCCAGCCAGACGTCCCGCTGGAACCCGGGATCGGAGAGCATGTGCAGCGCCGAGCGCACGTTGCTGCGCCAGCGCCACCACGGCATGTCGTTGGCAGGCATGCCGCCCATGGTGGATGAGCGACGGCCACGACGGGAAGAGTTCTCCGAAGCTTGCACGGTCATCGATCGTACGTTCCCCTCCACATCGATCACACAGACCCCCGTAATTCACCTGCACGTCACCAACCGTTGACCCGAGATCACTCTCGGGTTGGCCATGTAACGGAATCGTGCGGGACCATGACCGGCAGGCGACGCAACCGCAGCACATCCCTCCCCGGCCTCCTCACCAGTCACGCCAGAAAAGGCATCCTCTCCGCGGGCACGGCGGCCGCGTGCGTGTCGCTCCTCGCCGGCTGCGGGGTCGTCCCCGGCACCACGGGGGATGCCGGGGACGATCCGATCACCGTCATGACCTGGGCGCCGCAGGACACCAAGGCCACCAACAAGCCCGGCATGCCCGCCTTCGCCCACGCCTACGCCCGCTGGATCAACGCCAAGGGCGGGATCAACGGCCGCAAGCTCAACGTGCTGACCTGCAACGACCACAACGACAGCGTGGCCGCCGCCAAATGCGCCCGGCGGGCCGCCAAGGAGAACGTCGTCGCGGTCGTAGGATCCTACAGCCAGTACGCCGACTCCTTCTTCCCCTCCCTGGAGGGCGCGGGCATCCCGTACATAGGCGGTTACGGCATCACCAACGCCGAGTTCACCAGCCCCCTGTCCTACCCCGTCAACGGCGGCCAGCCCGCGCTGCTCGCCGGTCTCGGCAGGTCCCTCGCCGGCTGCGGGCCGGTCGCCCTGGTGCGGCCCGACACCATCGCGGGCGACCAGCTGCCTCCGCTGCTCGACTCCGGCCTGAAGGCGGGCGGGCACACCTCGGCGCGGGACCAGCGGGCGGCGGAGGACGCCACCGAGTACGACGGCCAGGCCGAGCGGGCGCTGGAGACGACGACCTCCGCCTCCGGGGACGAGGGGTGTGTGGTGCCCGCGCTCGGGGACCGCAACGGCACCTTCATGGACTCCTTCCGGCGGGCCCGCGAGGACTATCCCGACGTACGGACGGCCACCGTGCTCGGCAGCGTCGACCAGACGGTGATCGACGCGACCGGCGGCGCCTCGGGACCGTACGAGGGCTCGTACATCACCGGCTGGTACCCCGTGGCGAGCGATGCCCGCTGGGACGGGATGAAGCAGGTGATCAAGGAGGAGGCCTTCGGCGACAACCGCATCGACGCCGCGGACGCCGGAGTGCAGACCACCTGGATCGCCTACACCGTGTTCAAGGAGATCGTCGAGTCGCTCGGCGGCGGCGAGGTGAGCGCCGACACCGTCACGGGGGCCCTCGACGACGGCCTCAGGGTCAGCACGGGCGGGCTCACGCCGACGCTGCGGTGGCAGTTCCAGGACAAGCTCGCCGCCGTCGGCTTCCCGCGCCTGGTGAATGCGAACGTGACCCTTCAGGTGGTGCGGGAAGGGCGGCTGGTGTCGGCGCGGAAGGGCTTCGTCGACACGACGAGGACGCTGCAGGACGCCGACGTGAACTACTGAGCCCCCGCTCGGCGGTTCACGTCCGGATCAGCTCACGTCACAGCTGCGTCGGCTGACGCTCGGTCAGGCCGTACGTCTTCGCTATCGAGTTCCACAGCCCGGCCGCCTTGGTCTTCTCGGTGCTCGCGGTGCCGCTGGCGCGGTTGGCGGCCTGGGTCTGGCCGGTGGTACGGGCCTGGCCCTTCTTGCAGCCCTTCTTGCCGGCGGTCTGGTCGGCCCAGGCCGCGTAGTGGTTGTCGGCCGACGCCGAGGCCTGCCACGCCTTGGTGAGGGCGGTGGTCAGCGCGGCGTGCTGGGGCAGCTGGTCGACCGCGATGCCGGAGAGCCGGGTGACCAGCTCGGTGCGCTGCTTGGCCGCGTCGCGCAGGTTCTTGGCCGCCTGGGGCAGGTTGTCGCAGCCCTTGACGTCGGCCACGGCGTTGATCACGGTGCTGCGGCTGTCGCCGCTGTCGGCGAGCAGCTTGTCCAGCTCGACCGCCTGCGCGCGGGCCGGGTCGGCGGAGGGTGAGGCGGAGTCGTCCGTCGCGGGTGCCGAGGCGGCCACGGTCTTGTTGTTGTCGCTGCCGTCGTCGTCACCGCCTCCGCCGGCGGCGAGCAGCGCGCCGGCGCCCACGCCGAGGACGGCGATGCCGATGCCGACGGCCGCGATGACCGGGACCCGCGAGCCGGTACGGCCGCCACGGCCGGACCGCCCGCCGCCGGAGTGGCCGGGCGGGACGTAGGAGGGCTGGGGGGCGCCGTGCGGGGAGTGCGCCTGCGGCTGCTCGAAGCGGGGCATCTGCTGCGTGGCCGCGGCCGGGCTCTCGGCGCCGTGGTCGCTGCGGAAGAGGTTGTCGAACTCGGCGGGCGGCTGCTTGTCCCCGCCGGGCACCGGCGCGATGTACTGCGTCGCCTCGGCGTCCGGATTCGAGGCAGGCGGCAAGGGTCCGGCTCCGGCTCGGGGTGCGGTCCCCAGGAACGTGGTCGCTTCGGGGTCGTGACCGGTGGGCGTCTCGGGCGGCAGCGCACCCGGGCCCACCGGGGGTATGTACTGCGTCGCCCCCTCGTCGGCGGGCGCGGCGACGGGCGGCAGGTACTGGGTCGCCCCCTCGTCGGCGGGCGCGGGCAGGGGGGCGCCTCCGGCAGCGGGGCCGTGCGCGTCGGCGGCCGGCGGCAGACCGCCCCCCGCGTGCGAGCCGTACCCGTCCGTGGCCGGCGGCAGCGGGGCACCCCCGGCTGGAGGACCGTACGCACCGGCGGCCGGGGGCAGCGAGCCGCCCGCGGCAGCGGACCCGTACGCATCGGCGGCCGGCGGCAGACCGCCCTCGGCAGGAGACCCGTATCGGTCCGTGGCCGGCGGCAGCGGGGCGCCGGCGGGCCCGGCCCCGTGTCCACCGGCACCCGTCTGCGGCAGCGGGTTACCTCCGGCCGGGGAGCCGTACGCGTCGGCGGCCGGGGGCAGCGAACCGCCCGCGGCAGCGGACCCGTACCCCTCGGAGGCCGGCGGCAGACCGCCCCCGGCAGGAGAGCCGTAGCCGTCCGTGGCCGGCGGCAGCGGGGTGCCGTACGGGCCGGTGGCCGGGGGCAGTTGGGAGGCGTCGGGCGGAGTGCCGTAGCCGGCGTACGGGTTCGGGGGCTGGGTGCCCTCGTGGGGGAGCGCGCCCGGCGCGGAGTGCCGGTCGTCCCACGCCGGAGGCTCCGGGGTCGTCCACTGCTGGGACTGCGGGGACTGCCAGCTGTTGTCCTGCGGCGGGGGCGGGGTCTGCTGGTCGGGGCCCCACGGCTGGCCCCAGGTCTGGCCCCCGGCGGGAGCGGAGGCCGGGGCCTGGCCGGTCGGGGGCGGGCCGGGCCGGCGGCCGGCCGGGGCGTCACCGGGTCCGCCCGTCATGCCCGGTAGCAGGGGTTCGCCACCGTCGGAGGGCAGCACGATGCCTTCGCGCGCGGGGCGCGCCGAGGGCTCCTCGCCCTGTCCACTCTGCGTCACCGGGACTCCTACTTATGGGGGACCTTGTGAATCGTCGGGTCACGCTACCGGGTCCCCAGAGCCCCGTGCCACGCAGCACAGGGCCTGACCCCAAGCCCTGTGAGCGCGGTAACACAACCGGGTCACGGCACGCTGTTCATGTCACCTCCTGCGCACCCAGCGGCCGTTTCCCACACGTTCACGCATCCGCAGACCCTGTGTTCACGCCGCGGCCTGCAGGTCCAGCCGCGCCCCGAACTCCCTGACCACCGCCTCCTCCCGGTACGGCTCCAGCCGCTGCTGGAAGTCCTCCAGATACTCGGCGCCCCGGTTGGACCGCAGCCCCTCCAGCAGTTCCACGGCCTTCATGCCCGTGCTGCACGCCTCTTCGACCTCGCGCTGCTGCACCTGCGCCGTGGCCAACAGCACATAACCGATGGCCCGGCGGCGCGCCCGCGTCTCGGGATGACCGGCCAGCGACTCCTGCGCGCACCGCGCCGCCGCGTCGGCCTGCCCCAGGTCCCGGTGACAGTGGGCCAACTCGTCGGCGAGGTAGGCCTCGTCGAAGTGCGCGATCCACACCGGATCGTCCCCGGCGGCCGGGTCCGCCGCCTCCAGGGCGCTCACCGCGCGCCCGGCCGCCGACTGGGCGGCGCGCACGTCGCCCATCAGGGCGTGCCCGCGCGCCTCTGCCGCGAGGAACATCGACTCCGCACGTGGCGACACGCGCCCCCGCGCCCCCTCCTGCGCCGCCCTCGCCAACTGCGCGATCTCCCGCGGGTTCCCGAGCTGTGCGGCGAGATGGCTCATGGAGGCGGCGAGCACATACCCGCCGTAGCCCCGGTCGCCGGCCGCCTGGGCCAGCCGCAGCGCCTGGATGTAGTAGCGCTGCGCCAGACCGGGCTGCCCGGTGTCCACGGCCATGTACCCGGCGAGCTCCGTCAGCCGGGCCACCGCGGCGAACAGGTCCCGCCCCACCGCCTCCCGGTACGACCCCGCCAGCAGCCCCGAGACCACGCTGTTGAGGTAGTGCACGACGACCGGGCGCACATGCCCGCTGCCGTACTGGTGATCGAGATCCACCAGGGCCTGCGTCATGGCGAGGACCGCCTGCACATCGGACTGCCCCACGCGCGGTCCGGCCGAGCGCGACACCTGGCCGTCGGGCGCGGAGATCAGCCAGTCACGGCTGGGCTCGACCAGCGCGGACGCCGCGACGGAGGAGCCGGACAGGAAGTCCCGCCGCCCCACGTCACTGCGCCACAGCTCGCAGACCTGCTCGATGGCCCCCAGTACCGTCGGCGAGAACTGGAGACCCACGCCCGAGGCGAGGTTCTTGCCGTTGGCCATGCCGATCTCGTCGATCGTGACCGTACGGCCGAGTTTGCGGCCCAGCGCCTCGGCGATGATCGCCGGGGCCCGGCCCCGCGGCTGCTGCCCGCGCAGCCAGCGCGCCACCGACGTCTTGTCGTAGCGCAGGTCGAGGCCGTGCTCGGCACCGCACATGTTGACCCGGCGGGCGAGGCCGGCGTTGGAGCATCCGGCTTCCTGGATGAGCGCCTGCAGCCGTTCGTTCGGCTGCCGGGCGACGAGCGGCCTTGCGGCCATGGCGTACCCCCTGAGGCTGCGGTGCCTGCCCACGCACCGAGTTGACGTGTCTTCCGCGGCCGAACCCCCTCACGTCCCGGCGAAAAGATCCGGCCGTGAAGATCAATGCCCCGCCGACCAGGCGAAAATGCGAGGCATGTGAGGAATGCCGGGGTAACGGCAGTTGCCGACCCCACTCGTGGCTACCCAGCTCCGGCCACGGATCCTCCTGCGCGCCCCCGCACATGCACCCATGCGCCCCGAGGACAGGGGCGGTGCTCCTCCCCGCGCACGGCGGCGGGCGTAACCCCTGGTGACGACCAGAGTTGTGTTCATCGTGGAAGAGACGATCGCCGGCACCGAAGCCGCTCAGATCCCGAAGCAGCGCGGGGAATCGCTGCTGGAGACCGCTGTCCGCTACGCCGAGGAGCGCCACTGGGACGTGTTCCCCGGCACCTGGCTGGAAGCCGTCGACGGACGTCAGCAGTGCTCCTGCGGTGACGCCGCGTGCCCGGCACCCGGATCGCACCCGGCGCGCCCTGACTGGGCGACGCAGGCGACGGGCAGTGCGACCGTCGCGCGACGGATGTGGCAGAAGCAGCCGACGGCGTCGATCCTGCTGCCGACGGGGCGGACGTTCGACGCGATCTCCGTACCGGAGACGGCCGGGTTCCTGGCGCTCGCGCGGATGGAGCGGATGGAGCTGACGCTGGGTCCCGTGACGCTCACGCCGGATCGGCGGATGGAGTTCTTCGTGCTGCCGGGGGCCGCGGTGAAGATCCCGGACCTGGTGCGGAAGCTGGGGTGGTCGTTGTCCTCGCTGGATCTGGCCGTGCTGGGTGAAGGGGCGTATGTGGCGGCGCCGCCCACGCGGTTCGGGTCGCGGGGGGCTGTGCAGTGGGCCTGCCGGCCTACGCCTGCGAATCGGTGGTTGCCGGATGCGGAGGAGTTGATCTCGCCGTTGGCCTATGCGTGCGGTAGGGATCGATAGGCACCCATTCGTCTGCCCGGTTGCCGTTGTGTGGCGGCTGCGGGCTGTCCGTGGTCGATCGCGCAGTTCCCCGCGCCCCTAAAAGAAGGACGTTTCCCCACCGTAGGGTTCTGGGTGACGGAGGGAGACGCGGTGGGATCCAGCGCTGTACGGGTGCAAGGGCTCTGGAAGCGGTTCGGGCAGCAGGTCGCTGTTGCCGGGGTCGATCTTGAGTTGCCCGCGGGCAAGTTCATCGGGCTTGTCGGGCCGAACGGGGCCGGGAAGACCACCACCTTGTCGATGGTGACCGGGCTGCTCAGGCCCGATCATGGGACCGTCGAGGTGGTCGGGCACGACGTGTGGCGGGACCCCGTCGAGGTGAAGGCCCGGATCGGGGTGCTGCCGGAGGGGCTGCGGCTGTTCGAGCGGCTGTCGGGGCGGGAACTCCTGGCGTACAGCGGGCGGTTGCGAGGGCTGCCCGGTGCCGAGGTCGACAAGCGGGCCACGCAGCTCCTCGACGTACTCGATCTGGCCGGCAGCCAGCACAAGCTCGTCGTCGACTACTCGACCGGCATGCGCAAGAAGATCGGGCTCGCCTCCGCCCTCCTCCACAATCCCGAAGTGCTGTTCCTGGACGAGCCGTTCGAGGGCGTCGATCCCGTCTCCGCCCAGACCATCCGGGGCGTGCTGGAGCGGTACACCGCCTCGGGCGCCACGGTCGTGTTCTCTTCCCACGTCATGGAGCTCGTCGAGTCGCTGTGCGACTGGGTGGCCGTGATGGCCGCCGGGCGGATCCGGGCCACCGGGACCCTCGCCGAGGTGCGCGGTGACGCGCCCTCGCTGCAGCGGGCGTTCCTCGAACTCGTCGGGGCGCAGAGCCGGGACGCCGGGTCCGACCTCGACTGGCTGGGCGGCGGGGCCCGGTGAGTGCCCCCGCCCTCACCCCCGTCGTCGTACGGCTGAAGCTGTCGCTGCTGCGCAACGGGCTGCGGCAGTCCGGCGGGCGCAAGGCCGCCTACATCGCGTCGGCCGTCTTCGCCCTGCTCTTCGCCGTGCTGCAACTGCTCGGTCTGATCGCGTTGCGCGGGCACGCGCACGTCGAGGCTCTGGCCGTGCTGGCCGTCGCGGTACTGGGGCTGGGCTGGGCGGTGATGCCGCTGTTCTTCCCCAGTGGTGACGAGACGCTTGACCCGACCCGGCTGGTGATGCTGCCGCTGCGGCCCCGGCCGCTGGTACGCGCCCTGCTCACCGCGTCGCTGGTCGGCATCGGGCCGCTGTTCACGCTGTGCCTGCTGGTGGGCTCCGTGATCGCTGTCGCCCGGGGCGGGGCGGCGTTCGCGGTGGGCGTCGTCGCGGTCGCCCTGGCGCTGCTGGTGTGCGTGGCCTTCGCGCGGGCCGTCGCCGCCGCCAACGTACGGCTGCTGACCAGCCGCAAGGGCCGCGACCTCGCGGTGCTGAGCGGGCTCGTCATCGCCGTCGGTGCGCAGATCGTCAACTTCGGTGCGCAGCGACTCGGTTCGGCAGGGCTGGGCGAGCTGGACCCGGTCGCGGACGTGCTCCAGTGGGTGCCGCCGGCATCGGCGATCGGCGCCGTGCACGCGGTGGGCGAGGGGTCGTACGGTCGCGCCGCCGCCCAACTGGCACTGACCGCCGGCGCGCTGGTGGCGCTGGTCGGGGTGTGGACGCGGCATCTGACCCGGCTGATGACCTCGCCCGACGGGTCCACGCTGCCCAGTGCCGAGTCGGCCGGCCGCGAGCGGTCCTCGACCGGGCTCGCGCGGCTGCTGCCCTCCGGGCGCACGGGCACGGTCATGGAGCGCAGCCTGCGATATGTGTGGCGCGACCCCAAGACCAAGGCCGCCTGGGTGACATCGCTGGCCATCGGGCTGATCGTGCCGGTGTTCAACGCCTGGCAGGGCACCGGGTCCGTGTACTTCGCGTGCTTCGCCGCCGGGATGCTCGGCATCCAGATGTACAACCAGTTCGGGCAGGACACCTCCGCGTTCTGGATGGTCGCGATGACGATCTCCTCAACCCGTGACGCCTACGTCGAGCTGCGCGCCCGCGCGCTGGCCCTGCTGCTGATCACCCTGCCGTACGCCACGCTCGTCACCGTGGTGACGACCGCGATGCTCGGCGACTGGCGGCGGCTGCCCGAGGCGCTGGGGCTGTCCTTCGCACTGCTCGGCGCGATGCTCGCGACCGGGGCGTGGACGTCCGCCCGCTTCCCCTACTCCATCCCGCAGGAGGGCTACAAGAACGTCGCGCCCGGGCAGACGGGGCTGGCCTGGATCTCCATCTTCGGCGGGATGATCGCCGCCGCCGTGCTGTGCGCGCCCGTCATCGCGCTCACGATCTGGCTGAACGTGAGCGCCGAGGGCGACGACTGGACGTGGCTGCTGCTGCCGGCGGGCACGCTCTACGGGGCCGCGATGACGGCGGTGGGGCTGCGGCTGGCCGCTCCGCAGACGGCCCGGCGGCTGCCGGAGATCCTGGGGGCGGTCAGCAAGGGGTGACCTGTCCGTCTCAGGTCGTGCTGAGGGCGTCCAGGAACGGCTCGATCGCCGCGCGCCAGGCCTCCGGCTGGTCGTAGTGCACCAGGTGGCCGGCGTCGGCGACCTCCGCGTACTGGCCCCGGGGCAGGACGCGGACCATCTCCTGGGCCTCGGCGCGGCCCAGCTCGCCGTCGAGGCCGCGCACGACCAGGGCGGGGCACCTGACCTGGGTCAGTTCCTCCCAGTGCGCGTCGTACACCCAGGTCTCGCGGGAGCGGAGCATCTGTTCCGGTTCGAAGACGGGGCGCCAGCCGTCCGGGGACTCGGCCATCACCTCGGCGTAGAACGCGCCGCGGGCCGGATTGGGCCGCTCCACCCAGGGGTCGTCCTCGCCGAACCACTTGCGGACGTCGGCGAGTGTGGCGAAGGGCAGCGGCCAGGACTGGAACCACTGGTCCCACTCACGCTGCGACGCCGCGCCGAGCGCGGAGGCCCGCATATCGCAGATGATCAGCCCACGGACCAGGTCCGGGCGCTTGGCGGCGAGCTGCCAGGCGGTCAGCGCGCCCATGGCGTGGCCGATGAGGACGACCGGGTCGAGCCCGAGCTGTTCCAGAGCGGCCTCGACGTCGTCGACGTAGGCGTCACGGGAGAAAGCTCCCTGCGGGGGCTTGTCGCTGCGGCCGTGGCCGCGCTGGTCGAGAGCGACGGCGCGGTACCGGCCCGAGAGCCAGCGGGCGGTGGACGCCCAGTGCGAGGCGCGGCCCATCAAGCCGTGCAGTAACAGCACGCCCGGGGAGCCGTTCGGTGCGGTCCGCGCGCCGGGCGTGCGCTGCGGGTCATGTGAATCATGCGCGTCGTGCGGGTGCTGCGGGTCGTGCCAGTCGTGCGGGTCGTGCGAGTCGTGCGCCGGATCCGTCTTGGGCGGGTCTCCGAACTCCCAGGCCGCGAGGCGTACGCCGCCCGTCCCGGTCACGTCGATGCGTCGCGCCATGCCCTGGCACCCCCCAAGCTTCGCGCGGACCGTGGCCGTCTCCGGCTGTTCGGTCCTGTGAACCGTGTTCTGCCTGCTGCGCCTTCTTGCTGTGCCTTGCCGCTGTGCTTGTCGCCGCACTAGTCGCTGTGCCGTGCCGACCGTGACCGCGGGTGAATCCGTGCCGTGCTTCACCCGCAGACTATCGAATGCCCATTCGAGGATGCTGTTCTCGCGGGCAACACCCCTCGTTCGAGTGACCATCCTCAGGGATTGATCGCCGCTGCCGAGGGGAGATCTTCAGCGGGAGGCGGACCGCTCGGGGAAACCGGTCCGAGGGGGATGACCCTGAGAGCTCGGGGCTCCGGGTCAGCACAGGGGAGGACAGGCCCCGGCGCCACAAGGCGCCGGGGCCCTCCACATCTCCACGGCACATCCTTCCGCCCCCTCCCCGGCCGGGCGACATCGCTGCCGGACCACGGCCAAGAGCCCTCAGGTCATATGCCTCACGCGACAGCGTCGCACGGGGAAGCGGACGAGCGCTGCCCTTCGACGGACTGAATCCTGGATACGACGGGATCCCGCCAACGCCACAGGCGCGGCGGCCCGTTCGGGCTCAGGGCTTCAGGGCTTGGCGACGAACACGTGGGAGGCGACCTCCGACTCCAGCTCGGCCGCCTCGCCGCCGCTGCCCACCAGCACACCGCCCGGCGACTCGGTCACGCTGACCACCGAGCCGGGCTGCACGCCCGCCCGCCGCAGCGTGTACATCAGCTGCGCGTCCGTCTGGATCGGCTCGCCGATCCGGCGCACCACGACCGTCTTGCCCTCGGCGCCCGGGCCCAGACTGGCCAGCGACACCATCCCCTCGTCCAGGAACGGGTCGGCGCCGTCCTTCTCGCCGAGCTCCTCCAGACCAGGGATCGGGTTGCCGTACGGCGACTCGGTCGGGTGCCGCAGCAGCTCCAGCACGCGGCGCTCCACGGCCTCGCTCATCACGTGCTCCCAGCGGCACGCCTCGGCGTGGACCTGCTCCCACTCCAGACCGATCACGTCGACGAGCAGACACTCGGCGAGCCGGTGCTTGCGCATCACGCGCGTGGCGAGACGGCGGCCCTCGTCGGTGAACTCCAGGTGCCGGTCGCTGGCGACGGACACCAGGCCGTCGCGCTCCATCCGTGCCACGGTCTGGCTGACGGTCGGCCCGCTCTGGTCCAGCCGCTCGGCGATACGGGCGCGCATGGGGACCACACCCTCTTCCTCCAGCTCGAGGATGGTGCGGAGATACATCTCCGTGGTGTCGATCAGTCCGGACATACGTGCCCCTCGAATGAGTTCTGCCGGAGGCTGGACTGCTCACCGGCGCGTGCGCTGGCCCTGCACCCAATTCTGCCGGATACCACCGACAACCGTGCCGCGGGAGGGAAAGCAGGGGATTACGCGGCCCGGCGGAAGGGTACGCACTTCCCCTTCGGGGACCCAGGAGCCCCTCGGAACACGCCGGACCCGGCCTTCACGACCGTATTGACACCGCACTGGTCCAGACCGCACCGTGATGCGCGACATGCGCCCACCGAGGCCATCCTGAAGGGACCCCGTATGAGCGACCGCGCGCCGGCCGGCCAGTTCCTCGACGCCGCGATCGACCTGCTGCGGCGGGTCCGCGACGAGGAGGCCGACAGCGTCACGGCGGCCGGCACGCTCCTCGCCGACACCGTCGAGAGCGGCGGCCGCCTCTTCGCCTTCGGCGCCGGCCACTCCTCCCTCGCCGCGCAGGACCTCGTCTACCGCGCCGGCGGTCTCGCCCTCATGAACCTGCTCGCCGTGCCGGGCGTCGTCGGCGTCGACGTCATGCCCGCACCGCTCGGCTCCGCCCTGGAACGCGTCGACGGCCTCGCGAGCGCCGTCCTGGACAGCTCCCCGCTCCGCGCCGGCGACGCCCTCCTGATCATCTCCCTGTCCGGGCGCAACGCCCTCCCCGTGGAAATGGCCACGCACGCCCGTGCCCTGGGCGTACGGGTCATCGGCGTGACCTCGGTCGCCTACGCCTCGGAGACCAAGTCCCGGCACGCCTCAGGGACGTATCTCAAGGACCATTGCGACCTCGTCCTCGACTCGAAGATCGCGGTCGGCGACGCCGAACTCACCCTCGACAACGTCCCGGCCCCCTTCGCCCCCGCCTCCACGGTCGTCACCTCGGCCCTCCTCCAGGCCGTCATGGCCACCACGGCCGCCACCCTCGCCGACCGCGGCCTCGAGCCCCCGCTCCTGCGCTCCGGGAACGTCGACGGCGGGCACGACTGGAACGGCCGCGTGATGGAGCGGTACCGGGACCGGATCTTCTACCGGCACTGACCGGATCTTCTACCGGCACTGACCGGATCTTCTCCCAGCACCAGGCGACGGGCCGGGTTCACCCCTGCTCGTCGGACAACCCCGCGAGATCCAGGGCCGCCGCGATCCGTACCGCCACGTCCTCCGCGTACATCGCGTCGGACCGCTCGAACGCGCTGCGCCCGGCCCCCCGCAGGAACGTCACCACACCCAGCGTCCGCCCCCGGCTGCGCAGCACCGCGCACAGCGCGTGCACCGCGTCCGGCGGCCACTGCCGGGTCTGCGCCCACAGCCGGGCCTCCTCGGGCGACGCGGCCCCCGCACTCGCCCGCAGCGCGCCGACCCGCTCCACACACTGCAGGGCCGGATGCCCCTCGGCATACCGCGCGGGCAGCCCCGCATGGCCGGAGAGCTTGCTCGGCCCCGGGGCACCGGACGGAGTCGCGGCGACCCGCACCAGCCGTACCGGCCCCTCGGTCTGCGCGTCGGTGAGCGCGCCGCCCGCCACCCGGTCGATCAGCGCGTGGTCGGCGAACCCGGCCAAGGCGAAGTCCAAGTGGACCGTCGCCGCCTCCGCCGGGTCCTCGCACTCGGCGGAGGCCCGCGAAGCCCGGTGCAGCTGCTGCGCACGGAACCGCAGCAGCGACGCCTCCTGCTCGCTCTGCCTGGCCTCCGTCACGTCCTGGAACAGCCACCCCACACCCAGCGGAACCGGCTCCTCCGCGAGCGGCGAGGCCAGCCGTACGAAGCCGCTGCGCCAGCACCGCCGCCGCTCCCCCTCCGGCATGCGCACGCCCACCCACACCTCGGCGGGCGCGGGCGGCGCGCCCTCCGCCAGCACATGCTGCAGCGCGCTCTCCAGCTCCTCCACGCCCTGCGACAGCAGATCCCCGAGCGGCCGGCCGAGCACGGACGTACGCCCCGTGCCCAGCGCCTTGGCCGCGTGCGCGTTCACCACGGCCGGCCGCAGATCGACATCCACGAGCACGACGCCCCAGCTGGCGTCCTCGAACAGCGCTTCGCTCAACGCGATCGACCGCTCCAGATCGATCTGCGTGTGCACCTCGCTGAAGGCGCAGTACACACCCGCCGGCTTCCCGTCAGGACCTCGTACGGCCGCCGACTGGGTCCGTACGAGCACCCGCCCGCCGTCCTTCGTCAGCAACGCGAACTCGTGCACCTGCCGGCCCGGGGCGTGCATCGCGGACAGCAGCCGGCTCTCGACCTCCTCGGCGTCCGCGCTGCGCACGGCCCATCCGGCCAGGCCCCGCCGCCCCACGGCCTCGTCCGCGCTCCACCCCAGAATCCGCTCGGCCTCACGGTTCCAGTGCGTCACGACACCGTCGGCGTCGAAGGCGCACAAGGCCGCGTCCATCCCGTCCAGCAACGCGGCAAGCAGATCCGAACCATCCGAACTGTCCCGCTCGGGCTCATCGGGCCCCAGCTCGTCGGTGGTCCCACTACGCCGGGAAGCACTCACCTGGACCCCCTGCAGGCTGCGTCCGCACGTACGGCACGTCGGTTCGCTACTTGCAATCATTCAACTGGAACGTGACCCAGCGCACACCGTGTTCCCGCAACATTGAAGGAATCGTTGTACGAGGGCATTCCCCACGTCGACGCCCGGCAGTCGCCCGGCACCACATCACCCGCTCCCCCGCCGCGCGTACACCTCGATCTCGATCTTCATACGAGGGTCCGCCAGCCCGCACACCAACATCGTCGCGGCCGGCCGCACCTCACCAAAACACTTCCTCAGGACAGGCCAGCACGGCTCGAAGTCCTCCCGCTCCGGCAGCAGATACCGCACCCGCACCACATCCGCGAACGAACACCCCGCCTCCTCCAGCGCGGCCCCGATGTTCCGCAGACACTGTTCGGCCTGCTCCACCACGTCCTCGGAGATCGTCATGTCCGTGTAGTCGAACCCGGTCGTCCCCGACACGTGCACCCAGTCCCCGTCGACCACGGCCCGCGCGTACCCGATCCGCTCCTCGAACACCGAACCGCTGAGAATCGCCCTTCGCTGCGTCATGGAGTCAAGGTCTCAAAAAAACGGTTGATCCGAGGCCGATCGGTTTCTTAGGGTTCCAGGTACACGAGAGAGGAGGTGGTTCGGCAGATGTATGAGAACCGGACGCGTGAGGTGGCTGCGGGCTAGCGGCCCGACACCACACACAGTGCGGTGCCGGACCAGCGCGTGAGCGAAGCGCGCAGCCGGCCCAATCTCCAGCAGTCACCCGACCCGCGAGCCGCCGGTACGTCCGGCCGGCCCTCCTCCGGAGGACCAGGCTCGCGGGTCGTCTGCGTTCGCGTCAGTGGACGATGTCCCCGTAGCCCTCGATCTCGCGGGGGTCGCGGGTGCCCGGGCCGACGTAGCGGGCCGAGGGGCGGACCAGGCGGCCCGTGCGCTTCTGTTCGAGGATGTGGGCGGACCAGCCGGCCGTGCGGGCGCAGGTGAACATCGACGTGAACATGTGCGCCGGGACCTCGGCGAAGTCCAGGACGATGGCCGCCCAAAACTCGACGTTCGTCGCGAGGACGCGGTCGGGGCGGCGGGCGTGGAGTTCCGCGAGGGCCGCCTTCTCCAGGGCCTCGGCGACCTCGAAGCGGGGGGCACCCAGTTCGCGGGCGGTGCGGCGCAGGACCCGTGCGCGGGGGTCCTCGGCGCGGTAGACGCGGTGGCCGAAGCCCATGAGTCGCTCGCCCTTGTCGAGCGCGTTCCTCACATAGGCCTCGGCGTCGCCCGTGCGTTCGATCTCCTCGATCATGCCGAGGACGCGGGAGGGGGCACCGCCGTGCAGCGGGCCGGACATGGCCCCCACGGCGCCGGAGAGGGCCGCCGCCACGTCCGCGCCCGTGGACGCGATCACGCGGGCCGTGAACGTGGACGCGTTCATGCCGTGCTCGGCCGCGCTCGTCCAGTACGCGTCCACGGCCGCCACGTGCTTGGGGTCCGGCTCGCCGCGCCAGCGGATCATGAAGCGTTCGACGACGGACTGGGCCTTGTCGATCTCGCGCTGCGGGACCATGGGCAGGCCCTGGCCCCGGGCCGACTGGGCGACGTAGGAGAGTGCCATGACGGCGGCGCGGGCCAGGTCGGCGCGGGCCTGCTCCTCGTCGATGTCGAGGAGCGGCTTGAGGCCCCAGACCGGGGCCAGCATGGCCAGGGCCGACTGGACGTCGACGCGGATGTCCCCGGAGTGGACGGGGATGGGGAACGGCTCGGCGGGCGGCAGGCCGGGATTGAAGGCGCCGTCGACGAGCAGGCCCCAGACGTTGCCGAAGGAGACATGCCCGACGAGGTCCTCGATGTCGACGCCCCGGTACCGGAGTGCGCCGCCCTCCTTATCCGGTTCGGCGATCTCCGTCTCGAACGCGACTACTCCCTCGAGCCCGGGTACGAAGTCGGACATCAGGCGGCTCCTCGTGATGTAAGTGACAGATGGTGTCTGGTGGGGTGAGACGTGTGAACCATGTGTCAGTCAGCCTTGCGAAGCGGGCGACCGTCCGGTGGATCCACGGTCGTTGCGGCGACTCGCGGTCCTGGCCGGTCTCCCCCTGTGATGCCCCGTGCGGCTGGCGGTCACCCAACCCGAACGGCATCAGAACGATATCCCCGAGTGCCACCGTTGGGGAGGGGTCACGGCACTCAGTGCCACTCAGTGACGAAGGACACCGTCCATACGGCAAGATGACCGGGTGACCGACCGCGACGCCGTCCCCTTCGATCTGGCCTCGATGCGCAAGCAGTACCGGGCCGAGGGGCTCTCCGAGACCGAGCTGGCCGCCACCCCCGTCGAGCAGTTCGCGCGCTGGTTCAAGCAGGCCGCGACGGACGGCGGGCTGTTCGAACCGAACGCCATGATCGTCTCCACGGCCGACGCCGAGGGGCGGACCAGCGCCCGTACCGTTCTGCTGAAGCACTTCGACGAGCAGGGCTTCGTCTTCTACACGAACTACGACTCCCGCAAGGCCCGCGACCTCGCGGAGAACCCGTACGTCTCGCTGCTGTTCCCCTGGCATCCGATGGCCCGGCAGGTCCTCGTCACCGGTGTCGCGCGGCGCACCGGCCGGGACGAGACGGCGGCGTACTTCCGGACCCGGCCGCACGGCTCACAGCTGGGCGCGTGGGCCAGCGCCCAGTCCTCTGTGATCTCCTCCCGTGCCGACATCGACGACGCGTACGCCGAACTGGCCGCCCGCTATCCGGAGGGCGAGCAGGTGCCCGTACCGCCGAACTGGGGAGGCTTCCGCGTGGCCCCGCAGACGGTGGAGTTCTGGCAGGGCCGCGAGAACCGGCTGCACGACCGGTTGCGCTACGTGGAGCAGCCGGACGGGAGCTGGCGGGTGGAGCGGCTCAGTCCTTGAGGAATCTCGGCGGTGTCACTGAAGGAGGCCCCCCTGATACGCCCCCTCAGCCCAGCGTCTCCTCCAGCAGGCCCGCCCACTGCGCCACCACCCGTTCCCGGCGGGGCGTGTCGTCGGTGAGGAGGTTGGCGAGGCCGAGGCCTCGGGCCATGTCGAGGAGGCCCTGGACGGTTTCGCGGACGCCGGGGGCGGATTCGTCGGCGGCGAGGAGGTCGACCGCTATGCGGTGGGTCTCGCGGCCTACGCGGGATTCGAGTTCGGTGACGCGGGGGCGGAGCTGGTCCTCGTTGGAGGCGGCGACCCAGAGGTGGAGGGCGGCGCGGAAGAGGGGGCCCGTGTAGAGGTCGACCAGGGCGGCGACGACCGCGTGGCGGTCTCCTGACGCGCCCTCGGGGAACAGGGCGCGCAGGGCCGTCGAGCGTTCCTCGGCGACGTACTCGACGGCCGCCGTGAAGAGGTCCTCGCGGGTCGGGAAGTGGTGCTGGGCGGCGCCGCGGGAGACGCCGGCGCGTTCGGCGACGACGGAGACGGTGGAGCCGGCCCAGCCGTGTTCGGCGAGGCAGGCCACGGCGGCTTCCAGGAGCCGCTGCCGGGTGGCCCGGCTGCGGTCCTGCTTGGGGACTCTCTCCGCACGGTCGACCGTGCTCACACCGCCCATGCCGCATCCCGTCGTTCGAGGAAGGCCGTCATCCCCTCGCGGGCCTGCGGGGAGGAGAACAGCCGGGCCGAGAGCGCGGTCAGGTCGGCCGCGTCCCGGTCGAAGGTTTCCAGCACCCTAGCCGTGAGCAGCCGTTTCGTCTCGGCCAGCGCGTCGGGGGCCGATTTGCGCAGGCCGTCCAGGATGGGGGCCAGGGTGGTGTCCACGTCTGCGCCGTGCGTGGTGAGCAGGCCCGTGCGGGTTGCCTCCGACGCGTCGAAACGCTCGCCCGTGAGGTAGTAGCGGGCCAGGGCGCGCGGGTCCGTGCGCGGGAGCAGTGGCAGGGAGATGACCGCGGGGGCGACGCCGATGCGGACCTCCGTGAAGGCGAAGGTGGCCTCGGTGGAGGCGGCGGCGATGTCGCACGCGGCCAGCAGGCCGAGTCCGCCCGCGCGGACGTGGCCGGTGACGCGGGCGACGACCGGCTTGGGCAGTTCGATGATCTGCCGCAGCAGGGCGACGAGTGCGTCCGGGGGTGGGGGGTCCTTGAGGTCGGCGCCGGCGCTGAAGGTGTTGCCGGTGTGGGTGAGGGCGATGGCGCGGACGCCGGTGTCCTTGCCGGCGTCCGTGAGCCCTTCGGCGAGTTCGCCGACCAGGGACGCCGACAGGGCGTTGCGGTTGTGCGGTGAGTCGAGGGTGAGGGTTTCGACCGCACGCGTGCGCGTGCGCGTCACGAGGCTCATGCGCGCTCCCTGAGCTGTCGGCGGAGGATCTTTCCGGAGGCCGCGCGGGGGACGCCGACGATGAAGGTGACGTGCCGGATCCGTTTGTAGGGGGAGACGCGTTCGGCGACGAACATCATGATCTCCGCTTCCGAGAGGTCGGTGGCGGCCGGCTGGCGGACCACGTACGCGTGCGGGACCTCGTTGCCGTCGTCGTTGTACATGCCGATGACGGCGGCGTCGGCGATGCCGGGGTGGGTGAGGAGGAGGGCCTCCAGTTCGGCCGGGGCCACCTGGAAGCCCTTGTACTTGATGAGTTCCTTGACGCGGTCGACGACGAAGAGCCAGCCTCCCCCACTCTCGGCTTCGCTCGAGCGGGAGGTGCCCCCACCGTCCACGTGGCCGACGTCTCCGGTGTGCAGCCAGCCGTCGGTGTCGATCATCGCGGCGGTGGCGTCGGGGCGGCCGAGGTAGCCCTTCATGACCTGGGGGCCGCGGATGAGGATCTCGCCGGACTCGCCGGCGGGGAGGTCCTTGCCGGGGTCGTCGAGGGAGACGATGCGCATCTCGGTGCCGGCGATGAGCTTGCCGACGGTTCCGGGCGGGGCGTCGCGCATCGCGTCGAGGGGGACGACGTGGGTGCCGGGCGACAGTTCCGTCATGCCGTAGGCCTGGCCGACGGGCGGCAGGCCGAGCCGCTCGGAGCAGGCGGCGGCGAGGCGGGCGTCCAGGGGTGCGGCGGCGCTGAGGATGTACTTCAGGGACGACAGGTCGTAGTGCGCGACGGCCGGGTGCTTGGCGAGGGCCAGGACGATCGGCGGGGCCACGTAGAGGCCGGTGATGCGGTGGTTCTGGATGGCCGCGAGGAACTGTTCCAGGTCGAAGCGGGGCAGGACGACGACGGTGGCGCCCTTCCTGAGGGGCGCGTTCATCAGGGCCGTGAGGCCGTAGATGTGGAAGAACGGCAGGACGGCGAGGATGCGGTCGCCGGGGCCGGCGGGTATCGCTCCGTCGAGCTGGGCGAGGTTGGTGGCGATCTGCCGGTGGGTGAGCAGCACGCCCTTGGGTGTGCCGGTGGTCCCTGAGGAGTACGGGAGGGCCGCCACGTCCTCGGCGGGGTCGATGTCGATCACCGGCTCGGGGGCGGCGGAGGCCAACATGTCGATCAGGGAGCGGTGGCCGGTGGCGCTGTCGCACACGAAGATCTCGCGTACGCCACCCGCGAGTTCGGCGGCCCGGCGGGCGATGTCGAGCAGCGGTGAGACGGTGACGATCCAGCGGGCCGCCGAGTCCGTCAGCTGCTTGGCGAACTCCTGGGCGGTGGCGAGCGGGTGCACGGTGGTGACGGTGGCACCCGCGCGTGTGGCGGCGTAGAAGGCGGTGGGGAAGGCGATGGTGTTGGGGCTGTGCAGGGCGAGGACGTCGCCCTTGCGCACCCCGGCCTCGGCGAGCCCGGCGGCGACGCGCCGGTGGAAGCGGTCCACCTGCTCGTAGGAGAGAGTGGTGCCGTCGGTGCCGTCGATCAGCGCCGGGATGCCGCCGAACTCCGCGGCCCGGGCCAGGACCGCGTCGTGGATGGGGAGCTCGACGGGCGGGACGTCTGCGTACTCGCTGCGGAACATGGTTCCTCCTCGCGCGCGGGCCGTCTCAGTACGACTTCAGTACGACTTGGGCAGGCCCAGAGTCTGGTGGGAGACGTAGTTGAGAATCATCTCCCGGCTCACCGGTGCGATACGAGCCACGCGCGCGGCCGTTATCAGCTGCGCCAAGCCGTACTCGCGGGTGAGGCCGTTGCCGCCGAGGGTGTGCACGGCTTGGTCCACGGCCTTCACGCAGGCCTCCCCGGCCGCGTACTTCGCCATGTTGGCGGCCTCTCCGGCGCCCGTGTCGTCGCCCGCGTCGTACAGGTGGGCGGCCTTCTGCATCATCAGGCGGGCGAGTTCGAGCTCGATGTGCGCCTGGGCGAGGGGGTGGGCGATGGCCTGGTGGGCGCCGATGGGGGTCTTCCAGACCTGTCGGTCGCGGGCGTACTCGACGGCTCGCGCGAGCGCGTAGCGGCCCATGCCGATCGCGAACGCGGCCGTCATGATGCGCTCGGGGTTGAGGCCGGCGAAGAGTTGCAGCAGGCCCGCGTCCTCGTCGCCGACGAGGGCGTCGGCGGGCAGCCGTACGTCGTCGAGGGTCAGCTCGAACTGCTTCTCGGCGGCGTTGAGTTCCATGTCGATGAGGCGGCGGCCGAACCCGGGTGTGTCGCGCGGCACGATGAACAGGCAGGGCTTGAGGCGGCCGGTGCGGGCGTCTTCGGTGCGGCCGACGATGAGGGTCGCGTCCGCGATGTCGACGCCGGAGATGAAGACCTTGCGGCCGGTGAGGATCCAGTCGCCGGTGTCCTGGTCGCGGCGGGCGGTGGTGGTGATGCGGTGGCTGTTGGAGCCGGCGTCGGGTTCGGTGATGCCGAAGGCCATGAGGCGGGAGCCGTCTGCCAAGGCGGGGAGCCAGTGCTGTTTTTGGGCGTCTGTGCCGAAGCGGGCGATCACTGTGCCGCAGATTGCTGGGGAGACGACCAGCATCAGGAGGGGGCAGCCTGCGGCGCCGAGTTCCTCGAGGACGAGGGAGAGTTCGGTTATGCCGCCGCCGCCTCCTCCGTATGCCTCGGGGAGGTTGACGCCCAGGTAGCCGAGTTTGCCGGCCTCGGACCAGAGTTGTGCGGGATCGGATCCCCGGCCGTGGCGTTTGCCCAGGGCTGATACGGCTTCTCGTAGTGCTTTGTGGTCTTCGGTGTCCATGGGAATCCTTTCGGGTGCGGGCCGCATGTGGCTGGTCGCGCAATTCCCCGCGCCCCTAAGGGGTCTCTGTCACCACTGCCAGTAGTGAGCCCGGCTCTACCTGTTGACCTGGTACTGCACGCAGCTCGCTCAGGGTTCCTGTGATCGGGGCTGTGATCTTGTGCTGCATCTTCATCGCCTCCAGCCACAGGAGAGGGTCTCCGGCCTTGACGGGGGTTCCCGCGGTGAGGCCGTCGGCTACCCGGACGACCGTGCCGGGCATGGGGGCCAGGAGGGAGCCCGGGGCGTGCTGGGCGGTCGGGTCGGGGAAGCGGGGCAGGGCCGTCAGGGTGGTGGTGTTGACGTGGAGCTGGTCGCCGTAGCGGGACACCTCGAACTTGCGCTGTACGCCGTCGACTTCCAGAAGTACGAGGTGCTCTTCGGCGTGCACCACCCGCACCCCGTCCGCCTCCAGGTCCGTGCGGGTGTGCCGGTAGTGGACCTCGTGTTCCTCCCCCGCCATCGCGTAGCGCTTGGTCTGCGGCTGTGAAGGGACGTTGCGCCAGCCGCCGAAGCGGGAGCGGGGGCCGGTGCGGGCGTCGGCGAGGGCCGCGGCCAGGGGGGCGTGCGGGTCGGCGGCGGAGGCGGTCAGTTCCGGCAGGTGGCGGTCATAGAAGCCGGTGTCCGCGCGGGCCGCGGTGAACTCGCGGTGGCGCAGGGAGCCGACCAGGAGGTCGCGGTTGGTGACGGGGCCGTGGATCACGGCCCGTTCCAGGGCGGAGGCAAGCTTGCGGACCGCCTCCGCGCGGGTGGGGGCGTACGCCACGACCTTGGCGAGCATGGGGTCGTAGTGGACGCCGATGTCGTCGCCGTCGGTGTAGCCGGTGTCCAGGCGGACGCCTTGCGGTACGGACAGTCGGTGCAGGCGGCCGGTCTGCGGGGTCCAGTCGCGGGACGGGTCCTCGGCGTACAGGCGGGCCTCGACGGCGTGGCCACGCGCGCGTGGCGGGTCGTTGTCGAGGGGGTGGCCTTCTGCGACGCGGATCTGCTCCCCGACCAGGTCGAGGCCGAACACCGCCTCCGTCACGGGGTGTTCGACTTGGAGGCGGGTGTTCATCTCCAGGAAGTGCGCCCTGCCGTCGGCCACGAGGAACTCGACCGTGCCGGCGCCCACGTAGTCGACGGCTCGGGCGGCCCGTACGGCGAGGGTGCTCAGCTCCTGTTGGAGTTCCTCGGACAGTCCGGGTGCCGGGGCCTCCTCGACGACCTTCTGGTGGCGGCGCTGGAGGGAGCAGTCGCGGGTGCCGAGCGGGCGGATCGTGCCGTGGGTGTCGGCGAGGATCTGGACCTCGACGTGGCGGCCGTTCTCCACGTACGGCTCGACGAAGACCTCGCCGTCGCCGAAGGCACTCGCGGCTTCGGCGCGTGCGGAGGCCAGTTCGGCGTCCAGGTCCGCGAGTCGTCGTACGACGCGCATGCCGCGTCCGCCGCCGCCCGCCGCCGCCTTCACGAGCACGGGCAGGTCGGCTTCGGTGACGTGGGTGAGGGGCTGGATGCCCATGAGCTGCTTGGCGCGGGTCTTGGACGCCATCGCCTCGATGGCCTCGGGGGGCGGGCCGATCCAGAGCAGGCCCGCGTCCTGGACGGCCCGGGCGAAGTCGGCGTTCTCGGAGAGGAAGCCGTATCCGGGGTGCACGGCGTCCGCGCCGGCGGCGACGGCGGCCTTCACGATGAGGTCGCCGCGCAGATAGGTGTCGGCGGGTGCCTCCCCCGGAAGTCGTACGCTCGCGTCGGCCACGCGCGCGTGGAGGGC
This sequence comes from Streptomyces violaceus, assembly GCF_036014075.1. Lineage (NCBI taxonomy): Bacteria > Bacillati > Actinomycetota > Actinomycetes > Kitasatosporales > Streptomycetaceae > Streptomyces > Streptomyces violaceus. Next base: position 5,024,717 of record NZ_CP107911.1, on the reverse strand, counting down.
GCCCTCGTCCGCGTCCGAGTGGACGGCGATGGTGCGGATGCCCAGCTCGCGGCAGGTACGGAAGACACGGCAGGCGATCTCGCCCCGGTTGGCGACCAGCACAGAAGTGATCACGGAAAAGTCCCTCACGGCATCGGTCACTGGTTCCCTCACATCCGGAAGACGCCGAAGCCGCCGCGCGCACCCTCGTAGGGGGCGGTGTGCAGGGCGGACAGGCACAGGCCGAGGACGGTGCGGGTGTCGCGCGGGTCGATGACGCCGTCGTCGTACAGCCGCCCGGACAGGAACATCGGCAGCGACTCGGACTCGATCTGCTGCTCCACCATGGCGCGCAGCGCCGCGTCCGCCTCCTCGTCGTAGGGCTGTCCCTTCGCCGCCGCCGACTGCCGGGCGACGATGGAGAGCACGCCCGCGAGCTGCTGCGGGCCCATGACGGCCGACTTGGCGCTGGGCCAGGCGAAGAGGAAGCGGGGGTCGTAGGCCCGTCCGCACATGCCGTAGTGGCCGGCGCCGTAGGAGGCGCCCAGCAGCACCGACAGATGCGGGACCTTCGAGTTGCTGACGGCGTTGATCATCATCGCGCCGTGCTTGATGATGCCGCCCTGTTCGTACTCCTTGCCGACCATGTAGCCGGTGGTGTTGTGCAGGAAGAGCAGCGGGATGTCGCGCTGGTTGGCGAGCTGGATGAACTGGGCGGCCTTCTGGGACTCCTCGCTGAACAGCACGCCCTGGGCGTTCGCCAGGATGCCGACCGGATAGCCGTGCAGGGTGGCCCAGCCGGTGGTCAGGCTCGTCCCGTAGAGCGGCTTGAACTCGTCGAAGTCGGAGGCGTCGACGATGCGGGCGATGACCTCGCGCGGGTCGAAGGGGCTCTTCAGGTCGCTCGGGACGATGCCGAGGAGTTCGTCGGCGGCGTACTTGGGCGGCTCGGCGGGGCCCGGATCGTCGTACGCCTTGCGGTGGTTGAGGCGGGCGACCACGCGCCGCGCCTGCCGGAGGGCGTCGGGCTCGTCGACGGCGAAGTAGTCGGCGAGGCCGGACACGCGCGCGTGCATCTCGGCGCCGCCCAGGGACTCGTCGTCGCTCTCCTCCCCCGTGGCCATCTTCACCAGCGGCGGGCCGCCGAGGAACACCTTCGCCCGCTCCTTGACCATGATCACGTGGTCGGACATGCCGGGGATGTAGGCGCCACCGGCGGTGGAGTTGCCGAAGACGACCGCGAGGGTCGGGATCCCGGCGGCGGACAGCCGCGTCAGGTCCCGGAAGATGGCGCCCCCGGGGATGAAGATCTCCTTCTGGGACGGCAGATCGGCTCCGCCGGACTCCACCAGGCTGATGCAGGGCAGCCGGTTGGCGAGCGCGATGTCGTTCGCGCGCAGGGCCTTCTTCAGCGACCAGGGGTTGCTCGCTCCCCCGCGCACGGTCGGGTCGTTGGCGGTGATCAGGCACTCCACTCCCTCGACGACACCGATGCCGGTGACGAGGGAGGCGCCGACGGTGTAGTCGCTGCCCCAGGCGGCCAGCGGGGACAGCTCCAGGAACGGGGTGTCCGGGTCGAGGAGCAGCTCGATGCGCTCGCGGGCGAGGAGTTTGCCGCGTTCGCGGTGCCGCGCCACGTACTTCTCGCCGCCGCCCGCGAGGGCCTTGGCGTGCTCGGCGGTCAGCTCGTCCAGCTTGGCGAGCATCGCCTCGCGGTTGTCGCGGTAGTCGGGGTTCTTGGGGTCGAGCGCGGAGGTCAGGACGGTCACAGGAGGGCCTCCGGTATGTCCAGGTGGCGGGAGCGCAGCCATTCGCCGAGGGCCTTGGCCTGCGGGTCGAAGCGGTGCTGAGCGGCGACGCCCGCGCCGAGGATGCCCTCGACGACGAAGTTGAGGGCGCGGAGCCGAGGCAGGAGGTGCCGGGTGACGTTCAGCCCGTGGCTCTCGGGGATCAGCTGCCGGAATCGTTCGGTCGTCAGCTCGTGTGCGAGCCACCGCCAGGCGTCGTCCGTGCGGGCCCACACACCGACGTTGGCGTTGCCGCCCTTGTCACCGCTGCGGGCGCCCGCGACGAGGCCGAGGGGGGCGTGCCGGGTGGGCCCGGGGGCCGGCGGCTCCGGCAGGGGCGGCTCGGGTACGTCGTCGAGTACGGCGGTGTCGTGGGCCGGTGGCACGGGAATCCGGCGCCCGTCATGGAGGACCGCCACATGGTCGACTCCACCGTGGGGGACGTACACATCCTCGAAGACCCCATACGGCGAGCCCTTCCCCGGTGGTGCCAGCACATGGAAGCCGGGGTAACTGGCGAGCGCCAGCTCCACGGCCGCCCCGCTCAGCGCCCGCCCGACGGTCTCCTGGTCCGGGTCCCGTACGACGAGCCGCAGCAGCGCACTCGCCGTCTCCTCGGTGCTCGCGTCGGGCCGGTCGGTGCGGGCCAGCTCCCAGCGCACGTCGGCGGCCTTGACCAGGGCGGGTTCCAACTGCTCCCGCACCAGCGCGGCCTTGGCCTCGATGTCGAGGCCGGTGAGCACGAAGACGACCTCGTTGCGGAAGCCGCCGAGCTTGTTGAGCCCGACCTTGAGGGTGGGCGGGGGCGCCTCTCCGCGCACGCCGTCGATCCGCACCCGGTCGGGTCCGTCCTGGCCGAGCCGTACGGTGTCCAGCCGGGTGGTGACATCGGGCCCGGCGTACCGGGCGCCTGCCGTCTCGTACAGCAGCTGGGCGGTGACGGTGCCGACGTCGACGAAACCGCCGGTGCCGGGGTGCTTGGTGATGACGCAGCTGCCGTCCTCGTGCAGCTCGGCGAGCGGGAAGCCGGGGCGGCGGACGTCGCCGTCCCGGAAGAAGGCGTAGTTGCCGCCGGTGGCCTGCGCCCCGCACTCCAGGACGTGCCCGGCGACGACGGCCCCCGCGAGCCGGTCGTAGTCCGTTTCCCTCCACCCGAAGTGGGCGGCGGCGGGCCCGGTGACGAGGGCCGCGTCCGTCACCCGCCCGGTGACGACGATGTCCGCGCCCTCCCGCAGACACGCCGCTATGCCGAATCCGCCCAGGTAGGCGTGGGCGGCGAGGCTGCCGGGGTGGAGGGCGGTGAGGTCGTCGCCCTCGACGTGGGCGACGCGTACGGGGATGCCGAGCCGGTCGGCCAAGTGCCGTACGGCGTCGGCGAGTCCGGCCGGGTTGAGCCCGCCGGCGTTGGTGACGATCCGGACGCCCCGCTCGTGGGCGATCCCCAGGCAGTCCTCCAACTGCCGCAGGAACGTGCGGGCGTATCCGGCGGCCGGGTCCTTCAGCCGGTCGCGCCCCAGGATCAGCATCGTCAGCTCGGCGAGGTAGTCACCGGTGAGGACGTCCAGTTCGCCACCGGTGAGCATCTCGCGCAGGGCGTCGAAGCGGTCGCCGTAGAAGCCGGAGGCGTTGCCGATGCGCAGGGTCACCCGGCTTCCCCCTTCGGTTTCGGCGTACGGCCGCTGCCCGGCGGTCCGGCGAAGGCCTGGGCGAGGTCCAGCCAGTGGTCGGCGTCGGGTCCTTCGGCGCGCAGGGCGAGGTCGGTGCGGTGGGCGCGCTGGGTGACCAGGAGGCAGAAGTCGAGGGCGGGGCCGGTGACGCGTTGCGGGGCGTCCTCGGGGCCGTACGCCCACACATCGCCGGACGGTGCGCGGAGTTCGACGCGGAAGGGGTCGGCCGGCGGGGTCAGCCCGTGTGCGCCGTAGGCGAAGTCCCGGGTCCGCGCCCCGAGCCAGGCCACATGCCGCAGCCGGTCGGTGGGTGGGCGCACCACACCCAGGGCGTCGGCCACGTCCTGTCCATGGGCCCAGGTCTCCATGAGCCGGGCCGTCGCCATGGAGGCGGCCGACATGGGTGGGCCGTACCAGGGGAAGCGCGCCTTGGGCGGGGCGGCCCGCAGCGCCCTCTCCAGCGCCGTACGGCCCTCACGCCAGCGTGCGAGCAGTTCGGCGGGCGGGAGTCCGGCGTCCTCCTCGGCTCCCTCGTCGACGAAGGTGCCCGGTGCCGCGAGGGCCTTCTCGACCAGGGCCCGGAAGCCGTCGGCGTCCGTGACGGCGAGCAGGGCCGAGCGGTCGGTCCAGGCGAGGTGGGCGATCTGGTGGGCGACGGTCCAGCCGGGGGCGGGGGTGTCGAGCGCCCAGCGCGGCGTGCTCAACCCGGCCACGAGGCGGTCGAGTTCCTCGCTCTCCTCGCGCAGGTCGTCGATCACGGACGTCGGATCGGACACGGGCGCTCCCTGGGGCACGGCGGTGTGCGGGGTGGTGCGGCGTGCTGAGGAGCATGGCAGCGGGGGCAGAAACAATCAAGCGTGCTTGCATGAAAACAGGGGGGAGTGTCTGGATGCGTGCACCGGTCGGTCTATCCGGTGATGTCGAGCGCCGTCCCGTACAGCCGGTCCACCTTCAGCCGGACCACCACCCGGTGTTCGGCGACCAGCTCCTCCAGGAACGCGTCCTCGTCCTCCGGCTTCGCGGCCTGCGGGATCATCCCGAGCAGCTCCCGCCCGACCGCGTCACCGGGAACCGTCGTGACCTCGGAGACCTCCGCCTCGCCCTCCGCGACGGCGAACGACCACACGTCACCGCCCTGCACATGCAACGCCGCACGCGGGTCGCGTCTCAGATGCTTGACCTTGACGCGCTCGGCCGTCGTCGAGAACCGCACGATACGAGCCTCGGGGTCCCAGCTGTAGACCATCGTGGTCAGGTGGGGCCGACCATCGCGCTTGACACTGGCGAGCGTGCCGAACTGCTGCTTGCCGAGGAGGTCGGAGAGGGCTTCGTCGGACAGGGGGCGGGGGCCGGGGCGTTGAGTCATGGACGGGTCAACTGCGGTGTCGGCTTGGATATTTCATGGCGGGCGCCAATAGGCTCACCCCGCATGGGAGTTGGGGTGGACGTGGAGAACGAGCTGGTTGCCGTCCCGGCCGGGGCGGTGACGCTGTCCGACCGGCGGACTCAGCGCAGCTGGACGACCGAGGTCGCGCCCTTTCGGATGTCGGCGTTCCCGGTGACTCAGGAGTGGTACGCCCAGGTCACCGGTGAGTGGCCGAGTGCCGCTCGTGGCGAGCGGCTGCCGGTCGAGGGTGTGTCGTGGTGGGACGCGGTCCGCTTCTGCAACGGCCTGTCCCGTGGTGAGGGGCTGACGCCCGTGTATCGGCTGGGCGGCGAGGACGAGGCCGTCGACTGGGACGCCTCCGCCGACGGGTACCGGCTGCCGACCGAGGCCGAGTGGGAGTACGCCTGCCGTGCCGGCAGTGCCGGGCCGCGCTATGCCCGGCTCGACGAGGTCGCCTGGTACCGGGGGAACTCGGACGAGCGGGTCCACACCGTGGGCGGCAAGCAGGCCAACGCATGGGGCCTGTACGACATGCTGGGCAACGTCTGGGACTGGTGCTGGGACCTCTACGACGCCGAGGTCTACGACACGTACCGGGTGCTGCGGGGCGGCGGCTGGTCCGACGAGCACTGGAGCTGCCGGGCCTCGGTGCGGCGCCGCAGCCATCCGACGTTCCGGATCGATGACGTGGGGTTCCGCGTCGCGCGCTCAGGGGTGTCGTGACGAGTACGGCGCCGAGCAGTGGTTCGGTGTACGGTTCTCGGTCACGCCGTCTGGTTGAGGTGGTGCCACGACCGGAGTGATTGCGTTGCACAGTCGGAGAGTTGGGGCAGCACTCAAGGGAGAGGGACCGGGCGACGATGCAGGCGTCAGAGGTGCGGCGTGCGGTGGCCGCGGCCATGTCGACCGCCTCAGCACTCGGCCTGACAGCCGACGACGCGGTCGTCCTTCATGACTCGAACAAGCTCACTCTGCGGCTGCTGCCCTGTGACGTCCTGGCCCGGGTGGCACCGGTAGCGGATCAGGTCGCACAGTTCGAGGTCGAGCTGGCTCAGCGGCTCGCCGAAGCCGGGTGCCCGGTGGCCGCTCTCGAGCCGCGAGTGGAGCCACGCGTCCACGAGCGTGACGGCTTCGTCATCACGCTGTGGACCTACTACGAACCCGTGACGCCTCTCGAGGTCTCACCGGCCGACTACGCCCACGCACTCGAGCGGCTGCATGCCGGTATGCGCGGACTCGACGTCCCGACGCCGCACTTCACGGAACGGATCGAGCAGGCACGACGGCTCGTGGCGAACCGCGACCGCACTCCGGCGCTCGCCGACGCGGACCGGGAGCTGCTCGGCGGCACGTTGCGAAACCTGAGACGAGTGCTCGGCGAGCGCGGTGGCGCCGAGCAGCTGCTGCACGGCGAGCCGCATCCGGGCAATCTGCTCAGCACGGGGGAGGGGCTGCTGTTCATCGACCTCGAGACGTGCTGCCGTGGGCCCGTCGAATTCGACCTCGCCCATGCGCCCGAGGAAGTCGGCGAGCACTATCCGGGTGTCGATCAGGACGTGCTGCGCCAGTGCCGGATCCTCGTGCTGGCGGTGATCACGACGTGGCGCTGGGATCGAGACGACCAGTTCCCGAACGGGCGCCGGCTGGGTACGGAGTGGCTCGGCCAGATGCGAGCAGCACTCGAGCGCGAGTCCTGGTCCTGGCCCTAGCCCTGGCCCTAGCCCTCCAGGGCCGTGCTCTCCAGCGCCGCCGTCTTCTTGCGCCCGCGGCCCACCTGCGTGCGCACCGCCCCCATGCTCGCCGCGACGACGAGGGCGATCGCGGCGGCCTCCATGGCGGAGAGGGCCTGGTGGAGGATGAGGAAGCCGGCCGTCGCGGCGATGGCCGGCTCCAGGCTCATCAGGACCGCGAAGGTGGAGGCGGGCAGGCGGCGCAGGGCGAGGAGTTCGAGCGTGTAGGGCAGGACCGAGGAGAGCAGGGCCACCGCCGCGCCCAGCCCCAGTGTGACCGGGTCGGCCAGCTTCGCCCCCGACTCGGCGATGCCCAGGGGCAGGAACAGCACCGCACCGACCGCCATCGCCAGGGCCAGCCCGTCCGCCTGCGGGAAGCGGCGGCCCGTACGGGCGCTGAAGACGATGTATGCCGCCCACATGGCGCCGGCGCCCAGGGCGAAGGCCGCTCCCGTGGGGTCGAGGCCGCTGAAGCCTTGGCCGCCGAGGAGGAAGACACCGGCGAGGGCGAGTGCCGCCCACACCAGGTTGATCGCGCGGCGGGAGGCGAGGACCGAGAGGGCGAGCGGGCCGAGGACCTCCAGCGTGACCGCGGGGCCCAGCGGGATGCGGGCGACGGCCTGGTAGAAGAGGCCGTTCATCGCGGCCATGGTGATGCCGAAGACGACGACCGTGCCCCAGTCGGTGCGCGAGTGGCCGCGCAGTCGCGGACGGCAGACCAGCAGCAGGACGACCGCCGCCACGAGCAGGCGCAGCGCCACCACCCCGAGGGCACCCGCCCTCGGCATCAGGGTCACCGCCAGCGCGCCGCCGAACTGTACGGAGATGCCGCCCGCGAGCACCAGGCCCACGGGCCCGAGGGACCCGAGTCGGCCGGGGCCGCCGGCCGGGGAGGGCGTGGTGGCCGTCGCGGACTGGGGCGTGGTGGCGCTGGCGGGGGTGGTCACGGGCGGTCCTGTGCTGGTCGGCTCGGGGTGCGGGCTGTCTGTACACCGACCTGCACTCCACGTACATCCCGATGTACTTCCCGGTCCAGATTAATGGACTCAGTCAGGTGCGTGAAGCCATTTTGCCTCTGTCTTGGTCAGTGAGACGCCCGGGTGGGCCGGATGCGCCTCAGCGCCGGGAGAGATAGAGGCCGAACGCCTTGTACAGCAGCCGGTTGAGGGGGTACTCCCATTCGCCGAGATACTCGACGGCCTCGCCGCCGGTGCCCACCTTGAAGCGGAGCAGGCCCAGCAGGTGGCTGGACTCTTCCAGGGTGTCGGTGATGCCGCGCAGGTCGTAGACGGCGGCGCCGAGTTCATGGGCGTCGGTCATCATGCGCCACTGCACGGCGCTGCTCGGCTGGACCTCGCGCCGGCGGCTGGTGGAGGCGCCGTAGGAGTACCAGACGTGGTCGCCGACGGTCAGCATGGTGGCGGCGGCGAGCACCTCGCCGTCGTGGTACGCGAGGTAGAGCCGCATACGGTCCGGGTGTTCGGCGGTGAGCGCGCTCCACATGCGCTGGAAGTAGGACAGCGGGCGCGGGATGAACTGGTCCCGCTCGGCGGTCTCGCTGTACAGCTCGTGGAAGGCCGGCAGATCCTCGAGGTCGCCGCGTACGACCTTCACGCCGGCCTTCTCCGCCTTCTTGATGTTGCGCCGCCACTGCTGGTTCAGGCCGCTGTGGATGTCGTCCAGTGACCGGCCGGCGAACGGCACCTGGAAGACGTACCGGGGCTGCCCCGCGGCGAAGCCGCCCTCGCCGCCGGCCTCGGTCTGCCGCCAGCCCATGCGGCGCAGATCGCCCGCGATCCGGCCGGCGCGCGGGTCGTACGACGTCGCCCGCACGTCGTTCAGCCGCCCGGCGGCCGGGTCCGCGATCCCCGTCTTGACCGCTTCGGCGCTCCAGCGGCGCACCACGACCGGCGGGCCCATCCGCACCGCGAAGGCACCCCGCCGTCTCAGGTGCGCGAGCATCGGCTCCAGCAGCCGCTCGAGGCCGGGCTCGTACCAGTCGACGAGCGGGCCCTCGGGCAGGTACGCGAGGTATCTCCGCAGCCCGGGCAGCCGCGGCCCGGGCAGCGGGCGCAGCAGTACGAGCCCCGCGCCGACGAGCCGCCCGACCGCGTCGAACCAACCCAGACTCTCCGCCCGCCAGTCGGGCTTCACCTCGCCCCACGACGGGACCTGTGTGTGGCTGGCGGAGGGGCGGGCCGCGACGAACGCGAGGTGCTCGTCACGGGTGATCGGTTTGACGCGGATGCTCATACGCGGGGCTCCTTCGAGTGGCTCGTCCCGCGAGCGTAGGAGCGGCCCGGCCCACCTCCGGCTCAGACACTCGGGTCCGCCCGTCACGTGGTCCGAACGCCTCAAGCAGCCCGCTTCACCGCTCGTCCTCCGGCTCGGTCCCTCCCCCTCCGGCCTCATCCCCGGCCCTCTCCAGCGCCGCCGCCAGGACCTCTGCCAGATGGCTCCCCCGCACCCCCGCCAGCTGTTCGAGCTGTGTGCGGCAGGAGAAGCCGTCCGCCAGGACCACCGTGCCGTCCGGGGCGTCCCGTACCGACGGCAGAAGGTGTTCCTCCGCGCAGGCCGTGGACACCTCGTAGTGGCCCTTCTCGAAGCCGAAGTTCCCCGCGAGACCGCAGCAGCCGCCGCTCAGTTCGCCGGAGAGCAGAGCGGCTTGGCGCAGCCGGCGGTCGGCGGCGTCGCCCAGCACCGCGTGCTGATGGCAGTGGGTCTGGCCGGCCACCGGGCGATCCACGCGGGGCGGCGTCCAGTCGGGGGCGTGGCGTTCCAGCGTCTCCGCGAAGGTGAGGACCTTCGCGCCGAGGCGGGCCGCGCGCGGGTCGTCGTGCAGCAGCTCGGGGACGTCGGAGCGCAGGGCCGCTGCACAGCTCGGCTCCAGGACCACGACCGGGGCGTCGGTCTCCAGCACCGGTTCCATCAGGTCGAGCGTGCGGCGCATGACCGCCCGGGCGCGGTCCAGCTGGCCCGTCGACACATACGTCAGCCCGCAGCAGACGCGGCCCCGGCCGCGCAGCACCGACAGCGGATCCATCGCGACCGTCCGCCCGTCGCCCACCGGCGGTCTCACCAGCCGCAGCGTCGGCGGCAGCCCCACCCGCAGCCCGGCCGCCTCCAGCACCCGCACGGCGGCCTGCCCGACGGAGGGCGAGAGGTGCTCGGTGAAGGTGTCGGGCCACAGGATGACCAGGGCGCCGGAACCGACGGTCGCCTCACCCCGCCGCCGCTCCCACCACCGGCTGAACGTCCGCCTCGCCACCCGCGGAATCTCCCGCTCGGGTGCGACGCCGCCCAGTCGTTTCGCCGCCCACGCGAAGGGCCGCATCGCCGAGAGCGCGTTGACCAGCCGTGCCGTGCGCGTGCGGGACACCGCCCGGAGCCACTCCGGCAGCCGGCCCATCGCGTAGTGCGCGGCCGGACGGCGTCGCCCGGCGTAGTGGTGGTGGAGGAACTCCGCCTTGTACGTGGCCATGTCGACCCCGACCGGGCAGTCCGAGCGGCAGCCCTTGCAGGACAGGCACAGGTCCAGCGCGTCCCGTACCTCGGTCGAGCGCCAGCCGTCGGTCACGACCTCGCCCGCGAGCATCTCGTGCAGCAGCCGGGCCCGCCCGCGTGTGGAGTGTTCTTCCTCGCCGGTCGCCCGGAAGGACGGGCACATGACGGAGGAGCCGGACACCGACGTCGTACGGCACTTGGCGACGCCCACGCAGCGTCGTACGGCCGCCGAGAAGTCACCGCCGTCCAAGGGGTAGCCGAAGGCGACCTCGACCGGTTCGCGGGGCAGGACGGAGAAGCGCAGGTCGGCGTCGAGGGGGGCCGGGCGTACGAGCATCCCCGGGTTGAGCAGGTCGTCCGGGTCCCACACCCCCTTCGCCCGCTCGAACAGGCCCACCATCTCCTGCCCGTACATCCGGGGCAGCAGCTCCGCCCGTGCCTGCCCGTCCCCGTGCTCGCCGGACAGCGACCCGCCGTGCGCCACCACCAGCTCCGCGAGCTCCTCCGAGAAGCGGCGGAAACGGGCGACACCCGCCTCCGTCAGCAGGTCGAAGTCGATACGGACGTGGATGCAGCCGTCCCCGAAGTGCCCGTACGGCGTGCCACGCAGCCCGTGCTCGGTGAGCAGCCCCCGGAAGTCCCGCAGATACGCTCCGAGCCGGGCGGGCGGTACCGCACAGTCCTCCCAACCCGGCCACGCCTCGCTCCCGTCCGGCATCCGCGTCGCCGTACCGCTCGCGTCCTCCCGGATCCGCCACAGCGCCCGCTGCCCCGCCGGGTCGGTGACCACCAGGGCGTCCACGACGTCGGCCGCCCGCACGATCGCCTCCGCACGGGCGCGTGCCTGAGCCGCCGACTCCCCGCCGGTCTCCACGAAGAGCCAGGCCGCGCCCCGCGGCAGCGCGGCCGCGGACGGCACCAGGTCCGCCGACATCCCCTCCACCGTCAGCGGCCCGAACGGCAGCAGCCCGGCGGCGGCCTGAGCCGCCGCGCTCTCGTCGGCGTACGCCAGCACGGCCAGCGCACGCGCGCGTGGCGCCTCGACCAGTCCTACGACCGCCTCCGTCAGCACGCCCAGCGTGCCCTCGGAACCGCAGAAGGAGCGGGCCACGTCGGCGCCCCGCTCGGGCAGCAGGGCGTCCAGCGCGTACCCGGAGATACGGCGGGGCAGTTCCGGGAAGCCGGTGCGCAACCGGGCGAGCTCGCCGTCCACCAGGACCCGCAGCCCGTCCGGCGCCCCGGCCCAGTCCTGCCCGAGCCGCAGCCGCCGTCCCCGCGCGGTGACCACGTCCAGCTCGCGGACACTGTCGGCGGTGGTCCCCCACGCCACCGAGTGGGAGCCGCACGAGTTGTTGCCGATCATGCCGCCGAGCGTGCAGCGGCTGTGCGTGGAGGGGTCGGGGCCGAAGCGGAGCCCGTGCGGAGCGGCGGCCTCTTGGAGCCGGTCGAGCACCAGCCCCGGCTGCACGACGGCGGTGCGGGTCTCCGGGTCGAGCGACACGAGCCGGTTCATGTACCGGGTGAAGTCCAGCACGACACCCGTCCCCGTCGCCTGCCCCGCGATCGACGTCCCGCCGCCTCTCGCCACGACCGGGACTTCGCGCTCCCGGCACACCTCCAGGACGGCCGACACGTCGTCGGCGTCACGGGGAGCGACCACACCCAGCGGCACGCGCCGGTAGTTGGAGGCGTCCATGGTGACCAGCGCCCGGGAGGTGACGTCGAAACCCACGTCACCCCGGACGACCCGGCTCAGCTCGGCCTCAAGGGCAGGGAGATCCCCGGCATCCGTCATGCGTCCAGCATGCACCCGATCACTGACAGTGATGGATCGGGGCACCCCCTTGAGGCCTCAGCCCTTGACGGCGGAGCTGGCCACGCCCTCGACGAACCAGCGCTGGAAGAACGCGAAGACGATCAGCACGGGCAGGACCAGCAGCACGCCGAAGGCGAGGATCTGGCCCCAGTCCGGGGGCTGCTGTCCCTGGAAGACGCTCATCTCCAGAGGGAGGGGACGCACCGCCGGGTCGGACACCATCAGCACCGGCCACAGGAAGGAGCCCCACTGGATGAGGAAGGTGAGGATCGCGACCGAGGCGAACACCGGCCTGGACATCGGCACGATGATCGCGAAGAAGGTGCGCCAGGGCCCCGCCCCGTCCAGCCGGGCCGCTTCCTCGATGCTCGGCGGGATCTTCTTGAAGAACGTGTGGAACTGGTAGATCGCGAAGGCGTTGGCGACGAACGGCAGCGCCTGGATGAACAGGGTGTTGCGCTGGCCGTTGAACATGTAGAACAGCGGCACCGCCACCGACTCGAACGGGATCAGCATCAGCAGCAGGACGAGGGTGAACACCGCGTTCTGTCCCCGCCACTTCAGCCGCGTCAGCCCGTACGCGGCCATCGAGTTGACGATCAGTCCGCCCGTCACCACGACGAACGACAGCAGCACCGACACACCCATGAACTGCCAGAAGTAGCCGGTGCTGTCGGAGCTGAGGCTGTCGAGGACGGCGGTGTAGTTGTCGAAGGAGAGATGGGTGGGCAGGAAGCCGGACAGACCGTTCAGGACCTCGTCGGACGGCTTGAGGCTGCCGAGGAAGAGGTAGAGCGCGGGGAGGGCGAAGACGAACGCCAGGACACTCAGGACGGTGTAGTCGAGGACGCGGCGTACGGGCGTACGGGTCATGGCCATGGTGGAGTCAGTCCTCGTTGTCGGGCCGGACGACGCGGCGCTGGACGATCGTCAGGGCGACGACGATCAGGAAGAACACCACCGTGACGGCCGAGGCCTGGCCGATGTTGTTCTGGTCGAAGGCCGTGGTGACGGCCTGGTACATCACCGTCCGGGTGGCGTCCTCGTCCAGGCCGCCGCCGCGGATGAGGATGTACACCTGGTCGAAGACCCGGAAGGACAGCACCGAGGTCAGCATCGCGACGAAGACGAGGGTGCCGCGGATGCCGGGCAGGGTGACGTGCCGGAACTGCTGCCAGCGCGAGGCCCGGTCCAGCTCGGAGGCCTCGTAGAGCTCGCCCGGGATCTGCTGGAGGCCGGCCAGCAGGATGACCATCTGGAAGCCGACGCCCTGCCACACCGACAGCACGATGATTGAGCCCATCGCGGTGAACCCGTCGCCGAGCCAGTCGAAGGCACCCCAGTTTCCGAAACTCACCGTGTCCAGCAGGGAGTTGAGCATGCCCTGCTCACTGCGGGCGAGGATCAGCCGCCAGATCACGGCGACCAGCGCCATCGGGAAGACCACCGGCATGAAGAAGAAGGACCGGAACAGGCCGATGGCCTTCAGCTTGCGGTTGAGCAGGATCGCCAGCGCCAGCGCCAGACCCGTCTGGAGCGGTACGACGACCGCGGCGAAGGTCAGGTTGTTCAGCAGCGCCCGCAGGAACGGGCCGGACAGGTCGGGGTCGGTGAACAGCCGCCGGTAGTGCTCCACGCCGAAGAAGGTGGGCTCCAGCGGCGAGCCGAGGCGGACGTTGTAGAAGGAGAGCACCACGGCGTAGCCGAACGGGATGCCGACGAAGGCGATCAGCCCGCCGACGGCCGGGGCCGACATCAGCAGCCCGTGCAGCCGGTCGCGGTTGCCGCGCGACGGACGCGAGGGCTTCGCGGAGGGCGTGGACGAGGCGGCCTGCGCCCGGCCAGGGGCCGCGGGGTGCGCGGGTTCCACGGTTTTCACGGGAGGGTCCTCTTCCCGGCGGGGCGGGCTCGGCCGGTACGTGGCTGCGCCGTTGCGTCGCCACGTCGCCGACGGCCCGCCCGGGCCGATGCGTCCTGCGGGTTACGGGATCTCGTAGCCGGCGTTGTCGGTGAAGTCCCGGTCGATGGCGCGGGCGGCCTTCTGCAGGGCTTCCTTGGGGTCGGCACCGCCGTAGATCGAGTTCAGGGCCGTGTTGAACTTGGCGGTGACCGTGGGGTATCCGGCGCTCACCGGGCGGGTGACGGCGACGCAGGAGGCGCTGATGTCACTGTCGCCGCAGGGCTGGGCGAGCTGGTCGGCGAAGAGCTGGAGCGGGCCGCCCTTCTTGTACAGCTCGCTCTTGGCGAGTGCGGACTTGGTGGCGGGCACCGCGCCGTTGGCCTTCGTCATCGCGCCGACGTTGGTGTCGTTCAGCAGGTAGTCCAGGAAGGTGCCGGCGGCCTTGCCGTTCTTGCCGGCGGCGCCGATGCCCCAGGCCCACGAACCCTGGCCGGTCTTGGGGCCCTTGCCGAAGTCCGGCAGCGGCAGGACGACGAGGTCGTCACCGAGCGCCTCGCTGTACGCGGGGTAGTTCCAGTGGCCGACCCAGCTCAGCGCCACCTTGCTCCTGGCGAAGGCGTTGCCGTCGGTGTTGGGGTCGACGTACGTCTTCCAGGACTGGAAGGTCTTCATCGCGGAGACGACGTCCGGGCTGTCGAGGGCGCCCTCCGCCTTGCCGTCCTTCAGCAGGCCGCCGCCGGCCGACCAGACGATCGGGGAGAAGCCGAAGGTGCCCCACTCGGTGGCCAGGCCGTACTGCTCCGATATGTCGAGGACCTTGCCGTCGGAGTCCTTGCCCTTCAGCGCCGTGAGCGCCTTGCCGAACTCCTCGGCCGTCCAGGCGTCGTCCACGCTCTTCGGGTACTTCACGCCGGCCGCGTCGAGCAGCTTCTTGTTGGCGTACATGCCGAGCCCGGCGTCGAACATGCCCAGGCCGTAGTGCTTGCCGTCGATCTCGCCCTGCGCCTTGATCGCATCGCTGACGTTGCCGAGGGTCTTGGCGGAGACGTGGCCGTCGACCGGGGCGAGCTTGCTGTTGTAGACGAAGTTCGCCATCGTCGGGCCGTCGAACTCCAGTACGTCCGGCAGTTGGGAGGCGTCGGTGGTGGTGATGGTCTTGGTGTAGTCGTTCTCGGGGATGAGCTTCAGCTCGGCCTTGACGTCGTTCTGCGAGGAGTTGAAGGACTTCACCGCGTTCTGCAGCGCGGTCGCCTCGCTCGCCTGGCCCTGGTGGGCCCAGACGCTGATGGTGCCCTTGCCGCTGCCCTCCTCGGCGGAGGTGTCCCCGCCGCCGCCCCCGCCACAGGCGGCCAGCGCGGCCAGGGGCAGCAGGGCGAGGGCCGTCAGGCCCGTACGACGGTGTTTTCTGTTGCCGATGATCATGATGGTGCCTCCGTGCGGGGTGTGCGGGTGGGTGCGCGGACGGTGGGGAGGGTCCGGGGGCCGGGACGGCGCCCCCGGTCGCGGGCGGGGAAGGGGAGGGGTGGCGCTGTCGCCGCCGGCCGGTGTGGGGACGGCTGGCGCTATCGCTGCCGGCCGGTGTGCGGCGGAGCGGTGGTCTCGCGGAGAACGAAACGGATGGGCATCTCGACGGGGGGCGGCGGCCCGGCGTCCGGGCCGTCCAGCCACGCCAGCAGCAGCCGGGCCGCCTCCCGGCCCTGGGCCGCGACCGGCTGGGCCACGGTGGTCAGCCCGACCACCTCGGACAGCTCGTGATCGTCGAAGCCGACGACGGACACGTCCTCCGGAACCCTCAGCCGGTGCCGGCGCAGGGCGCGCAGCGCGCCCATCGCCATCTCGTCGGACTGGGCGAACACGGCGGTCGGCGGGTGGCGCAGCGCCAGCAGCTCGGTCATGGCCCGCTCGCCGCCCTCGACGGTGTATCCGCCGTCCGCCTCCAGGGCGGGGTCGGGCTCGATCCCGGCGTCGGCCAGCACGTCCAGGTAGCCCTGCCGGCGGTCCAGGGGCGTGGTCCAGTGCAGCGGCTCGCTGGCGCCGGAGATCATGCCGATCCGCCGGTGGCCGAGGTTCACCAGATGCCGTACGGCGCTCTCCGCGCCGCCCCGGTCGTCGATGCCGACCACCGTGAACCCGGGCCGGGCGCCGCCGACCGTGGTCGCCAGCGGCACATCGAGGGAGCGCAGGGCTGCGGCCTCCTCCGGGTCCGGGATCAGCAGGGACAGCACGGCGTCGACCCGCTTGCGGATCGGCAGCTTGGTGAAGAAGCGCTTGCGGGCCTCCGGTGAGCCGAGGTTGTACAGCAGGACGTCGTAACCGGCGGCGCTGAAGACCTTCTCGGCGGAGTCCAGCACGGTGCCGAAGAACCAGCGGCCCACGTACGGGACGACGACGCCGATGGTGTAAGTGCGCCCGCTGGCCAGGCTGGACGCCGAGCGCGAGGCGGTGTAGCCCAACTCGGCGGCGGCCGCGACGATCCTCGCCCGCATCTCCTCCGACACTCCGGGACGGCCGCGCAGGGCGCGGGACACGGTGGACGCCGAGACCCCGGTGGCCTCTGCGACATCGGTGATGCTGACCGTCACGGGACGCTCCTTGATCGGGTGCACGCCGCGGGTCAGGGGGCCCGGAAGCACGTCGGCGTGAGGGGGAGTGACGAGACCGTAAACCCGCCCCTTCTGTTGCGCAAGCGTTTGCGTTCAGATTTACTTCGGCTGACTCTCAGAAGAACTCTCGCCAGCCAGAGCACAGCGCACGCGTTTGAGTGCCGCTGTCGGCAGACAGGACCCGTCCATGCGATACGCGCCGCCCGGCCTCTGTGTGAACGACTTCGACCTCCTGCGCCACGCGGACGGCACCTACACCGCGCTGCACCTGCAGGGGCCGTGGACGGCCGAGTTCGACCACCTGCGCATGGAGACGTCCTACGGCCGGGCCACCTCCACCGACCTGGTCCACTGGGAGCCGCAGGGCACGGCCTTCGGCAACGGCCTGCCGGGCCGCTTCGACCAGCAGGCGGTGTGGACCATGCACGCCTTCCCGCACGGCGACGGAATGGCGATGCTCTACACCGCCGTCTCCGGACTCACCCCCGACGGCTGGCCCCTGCAGTCGGTCGGCCTGGCCCACTCCGACCGCGCCGACGGCACCGGCTGGCGGCGCCACGGCACGGGGCCGGTCGTCGAGGCGGACGGGCGCTGGTACCGCACGGGCGAACGCATGGGCTGGCGCGACCCCTTCGTCGTACGCGACGACGAGTCCGGCGGCTGGGTCATGGTGGTCTGCGCCGCCGACGCCTCCCTGCCGGTCGAGGTCAGCGGCTGCGTCGCCTGGGCCACCTCCGACGACCTGGAGCACTGGACCGTCCACCCGCCGCTGATCTCCCCCGGCGACGTCGACGAACTGGAGTGCCCGGCCCTGGAGCGCCTCGACGACGGCGGCTGGCTGCTGCTCGGCTCCGTCGGCGCCACCCGGAACTTCGAGGCGTGGACCGCCCCGCGCCTGCGCGGTCCGTGGACCCGCCGCGGTCCGCTCGGCCCGACGGGCGCGTACGCCCCGCGCGTCGTCACCGCCCCAGACGGCTCCCGCGTCGTGCTGCACACCACCCCCCGCCGCGTCGGCCTCACCGACACCGGCGACCGCTGCCGCGGCATGCTCGCCCAGCCCAAGTCCCTCGTCGTAAGGGAGGAGGCGGTGCCCCGCCTGGAATGGTGGCCGGGCCTGGACCCCTGGCTCGGCGAGGAGACGTACGACGCCCCCCTGCACGCCGTCGGTGACATCGACCTCTCCGGCCGCACCGAGATCACCCTGCGCACGCATGTCTCCGACGAGGGCCGGCCCGCGCTCACGGTCGGCTGCGACGGCAAGAACCTCCGGGTCACCGGCCCCGAGGGCACTCCGCTCGGCGAGACCCTCCTGCCGGAACCCGCCGCCGCACTGCGCATCCTCACCGTCGGTGAGTACGTCGAGGTCTACGCCGACGGCGTCTTCGTCCTCACCACCCTGTGCTACTCCGGCCGCCCCGCCCCCTGGACGGCCGCCTCCGAGGGCCGCGTCCGCCCTGTCGCCGTCCGCCCGGTCCGGCTGCCGGCCCCGCACCGCGACGACGCCTCGGCCGTCTGGCCCGGCCCGCCGCCGCACTGACGGCCGCCGGAACACCGTCTCACCCGACGGACGACGTTTCGCCCAGGTTTCCGGAAACGGCTACGCTCCCCTGCGTGGCTGAGATCCAGATTCCCGCTGACATCAAGCCCGCCGACGGACGTTTCGGCGCGGGTCCCTCCAAGGTGCGGACGGAGGCGCTGGACGCCCTCGCCGCCACCGGCACCTCCCTCATGGGCACCTCCCACCGGCAGGCCCCGGTCAAGAACCTGGTCGGCAAGGTGCGCGAGGGCGTCCGTGAGCTGTTCCAGCTCCCCGACGGCTACGAGGTGGTCCTCGGCAACGGCGGCTCCACCGCGTTCTGGGACGTCGCGACGCACGGGCTGATCGAGAACAAGTCGCAGCACCTCACCTTCGGTGAGTTCTCCTCCAAGTTCGCCAAGGCCGCCAAGCTCGCGCCGTGGCTGGCCGAGCCGGACGTCATCTCCTCGGACCCGGGCACGCACCCCGAGCCGGTCGCCGAGGCGGGCGTGGACGTCTACGCCTTCACGCACAACGAGACCTCGACCGGTGTCGCCATGCCGATCAAGCGCGTGGCGGGCGCCGACGAGGGCTCTCTGGTCCTGGTCGACGCCACGTCGGGCGCCGGCGGCCTGCCCGTCGACATCGCCGAGACGGACGTCTACTACTTCGCCCCGCAGAAGTCCTTCGCCTCCGACGGCGGACTGTGGATCGGTGTCTTCTCCCCGGCGGCGATCGAGCGCGCGGAGCGCATCCACGCGTCCGGCCGTCACGTCCCGGAGTTCTTCTCGCTGCCCACGGCGATCGACAACTCCCGCAAGAACCAGACGTACAACACCCCGGGCCTCGCCACGCTGTTCCTCCTCAACGACCAGCTGGAGTGGATCAACGGCCAGGGCGGCCTCGACTGGTCGGTCCGCCGCACGGCCACGTCCGCGCGCACGCTGTACGGCTGGGCCGAGGACGTCAAGTTCGCGAACCCGTTCGTCGCCGACCCGGCCAAGCGCTCGCAGGTCATCGGCACGATCGACTTCACCGACGAGGTCGACGCCGCCGCCGTGGCCAAGGTCCTGCGCGCCAACGGCATCGTCGACACCGAGCCGTACCGCAAGCTCGGCCGCAACCAGCTGCGTGTCGCGATGTTCCCGGCGATCGACCCGGCGGACGTCGAGGCGCTCACGAAGTGCGTCGACTACGTGATCGAGAAGCTCTGACCTTCTCTCGTACGTGAGTCTCGTACGTGATTGAGGGGCGCCCGGCGGATCACCGCGGGGCGCCCCTCTCGTCACCTCGGACGATGCTCAGGCGGGCAGGTTCAGCCGCCGTGGCCCAGGAGCCCGCTCAGGGTCTTGCCGACCGCCGCGACGGTCGGCCCGGCCGCGCCCGGCGTCTTCTGTGCCGTGGCCTGCGGCTTGGGGTCGGCCAGCTTCTTGCAGACGGCGTCGGCCGTGCCGCTGCCGTGCGGCACCTTGCCGTTGGTGAGGTACGCCGCCAGGTGCTTGTCGAGGCAGGCGTTGCCGCCCAGCGTGATGCCGTGGTTGCCGCCGCCCTGCTCCACCACCAGGCTGGAGCCCTTCAGCAGGCGGTGCATGGTGACGCCGCCCTGGTACGGGGTGGCCGCGTCGTCCGTCGCCTGGAACAGCAGGACCGGCGGGAGCTTGGAGTTGGCGACGTTCACCGGCTTCAGCGTTTTCGTCGGCCAGAACGCGCACGGGGCGTTGTACCAGGCGTTGTTCCAGGCCATGAACGGGGCCTTCTCGTACACGGCCCAGTTGTCCTTGCGCCACTGGTTCCAGTCGCGCGGCCAGGAGGCGTCACGGCACTGCACGGAGGTGTAGACGCTGTAGCCGTTGTCGCCGGAGGCGTCGATGGCGGCGATGTCGTCGTACGCCTTGACCAGCGCGGCGGTGTCGTGGTCGTTGACGTAGGCGGCGAACGTCTTGGCGAGGGTGGGCCAGTAGGCGTTGTTGTAGCCGCCGGGTATGAAGATGTCCTCAAGTTCGGAGGCGCCCACCTTGCCGCCCGCCGGCTTCTTGGCGAGGGCCGCCCGCATGGCGTACCACTTGGCCTCGATCTTCTTCGGATCGGTGCCGAGCTTGTACGTGGAGTCGTACTTGGCTGTCCAGGCCATGAGCGCCTTGTGGCGCTTGTCGAAGGCGTAGTCCTGCTTGATGTTGGCGTCGTACCAGACCCCGGTCGGGTCGACGATCGAGTCCAGCACCAGGCGCCGCACCCGCTGGGGGAACAACTTGGCGTAGACCGCGCCGAGATAGGTGCCGTACGAGTAGCCGAAGTAGTTGATCTTCTTGGCGCCGAGGGCCTTGCGGATCGAGTCCATGTCCTTCACGGCGCTGACCGTGTTGATGTACGGCAGGACATCGGCGTACTTCTTGCCGCAGGCCTGGGCGAAGGACTTGGCGCGCGCGAGGTTGGCCTTCTCGATCGCGGGCGCGCTGGGCACGGAGTCGGGGCGCACCGGGTCGAAGTGGCCCGGCTTGCAGTCCAGGGCGGGCTTGCTCGCGCCCACGCCGCGCGGGTCGAAGCCGATGACGTCGTACTGGGCCGCGACCTCCTTGGGCAGGGAGGACGCGACGAAGCTCGCCAGCGACAGGCCACTGCCGCCGGGGCCGCCGGGGTTGACGAGCAGCGGGCCCTGGTACGTCGAGGCGGTGTGCGGCACGCGGGACAGCGCCAGCGTGATCTGCTTCCCCTGCGGTTTCGCGTAGTCGAGCGGCACCTTCACCGACGCGCACTGGAGCGTCGGGGAGTCGTCCGTGGCGCACTTCTTCCACGTGACCTTCGCGGCCCGGGCGGTGTTCGCGGAGTGCGACGCGTCGGCGCTGGCGGGAGCGGCGGTGAGTGTCCCGGCCAGTACGACGGTCGCGCCGCACAGTACGGCTGCGCTTCTTCTCATGGAGTTCTCTCAGAACGGTGAGGGGGGTCAGGCCCGCGTGTCACACGGGCCGTGCCGCATCGTTTCGGAAGAGCACGCCATGCACATACATATTCGACCAAGACTTGACCGAATCGAGTCACCCCATGCACCCAAACCCCTTCAAAGAAGGGGCACTTGGGCTATTACGAACATACCGCCAGTCCCAACAGGTCAGGATCCTGCGAAGGGCTGAAGGACACCGGTGACGCCCTCCTGCTCCCCCTTCTCCTGCTCTCCCTTCGCCGCGTCACCCTCGCATCGGGTCTCCGTCATGGCGTTCTGGGAGCCGAACAGGACAGACCAGACGATGCTTTCGAGTCCCTGCCTCTGGTCGCGTGACGTGGTGCACGAGGAACCCTGACCGTCGCCACGGCCAGACGGCGCAGCGGCCTGGGCCGCGACGGGCGCGGCGGAGGTCAGCGCCGCCGCGAGGATGATGACGGCCGCACCGGCCGAGTGCGCCAGAGATCGAGGCATACGGTACAAACGTGGAGTTTTCATGATCACACCTTGAGCGGAAAAGCGCCCAGGAGGAAGGCTGACGGCTCCTCGGCCGGGCAACTGAACCCGAACGGCCGCCCGCACCGTACGCCGCCGCGGCGGCCGCTCACGTCCGGCGGCTCACGTCCGGCGGGTCGAGGGCTGCGGGGGCAGCACCACGTCTCCACTGCGCTTGAGCCGCTGCCAGGGCAGCCGATAGCCGTTGATCGCGGTCAGGCAGGCCTGGGTGAGGACCAGATACATCACCTGGCGGTAGACGACCTGTTGCAGAGGGAGCGCCCACAGGGGCCGGAGCCGCTCGCCGTCGAGGTGGAAGGCGTACGCGGCGCAGACGGCCTGCACCGCCAGCACGCCGCACCACGCGAGCACGGTGGTGAGCGGGTTCCCGAACACCAGGCCGTAGAGGGCCAGGATGTCGATCAGCGGGGCGAGCAGCGGGGTGAAGATCTGGAAGACGGCCAGCAGGGGCAGGCCGAGGCGGCCGAAGCGGCCCGCGGGACCGCGCTCGAGCAGCGCGTGACGGTGTTTCCACGCGGCCTGCATCGTGCCGTAGCTCCACCGGTAGCGCTGGCGCCACAGTTCCCGCAGCGAGGAGGGTGCCTCGGTCCAGGCCAGTGCGTCCGGCACGTAACGGATCTCCCACCCGGCCCGGTGCAGGGCCATGGTGAGGTCGGTGTCCTCGGCGAGGGTGTCCGCGCTCACCATTCCGGCGTCCCGCAGGGCCTCGGCGCGAAAGGCCCCGACGGCACCGGGAATGGTGGGCATGCAGCGCAGCAGGTCGTACATGCGGCGGTCGAGGTTGAAGCCCATGACGTACTCGATGTGCTGCCACCGGCCGAGCAGCCGCCGTCGGTTTCCGACCTTGGCGTTGCCCGCGACGGCCCCGACCCGAGGGTCGGCGAACGGCTGGACGAGGCGGCCGACGGTCGAGGGGGCGAAGACGGTGTCGGCGTCCAGCATGACGACGAGGTCGTGGGAGGCCCGCAGGACACCGGTGTTGAGGGCGGCGGGTTTGCCGCCGTTGGGCTGTCGGACGACGGTGACGTTCTCGAGGGCGAGTGACTCCGCGAGGTCGGCGGTGCCGTCGCGGGAACCGTCGTCCACCACGATGATCTCGACGGGGTGGTCGCTAGCGGCGAGGGAGCGGAGCGTCTTGGGGATGCACAGCCTCTCGTTGCAGGCGGGGATGACGACGCTGACGGGCCGGGTGACGGGCCGGTGCCCGCCGGGGCCGGGGCGTCGGCGGCGGGCGTGGTGACGGGCCAGGACGATCAGCAGCACACACCGGGCGAGGACGAGCGAACCGACCACCAGCAGCAGCGCGCTGACGGCCGTGACCGCTGTCGCCGACACGGTGACGGCGGCCACGAAGACGCGGCCGCTCCACAGGTCCGCCGCGTCGACGGGGCTGGTGAGGGTGTCGGTGCCGACGAGGCCGGCGATCGTGGTGAAGCGATAGCCCTGGGCCTGCAGCCGGGGGATCAGGGTCTCGAGGGCCTCGACCGTCTGCGACCTGTCCCCTCCCGCGTCGTGCAGGAGGACGACCGCACCCCTGCCCGCGGTCGGTGTGGCCGCGTCGGTGATCTCCCGGGCGCCCGGCCGCCGCCAGTCGTTGGTGTCCTGGTCGATGAACGCCAGGACGTAGCCCTTCTCGCCCAGGCTCCGGGCCAGGGACCACTCCGAGGCGTCCAGGGCGGAGGGAGTCGAGGAGTAGGGCATCCGCATCAGCGAGCTGTGGATGCCCGCGGCCCCGGCGAGGGCGAGTTGGGTCAGCGACAGCTCCCGGTCGACGTCGCTCGCGGACCGGGTGGTCAGGTCCGGGTGGGAGAAGGTGTGCACGCCGATCTCGTGGCCGGAGCGGACCACACGGCGCAGCACGTCCGGGTACCGGGCGGTCTGCTGCCCGGTGACGAAGAAGGTGCCGGGCGTGCCGTAGCGGTCGAGAACGGCCTGGATGCGGGGCGTCCAGGTGGGGTCGGGGCCGTCGTCGAAGGTCAGGACGACGGTCTTGTCCGGCGTGCGATAGGTGCGCGGACGATCGTTGGTGGTGTCGACGACCGGGCCGCCGTCGGCGATCGAGCGGGGGACGCCGGTGGCCGGTCGTCCGCCGCGCCCTTCCTGGTCGCCGGCGAAACCCCTGGTGGTGTAGCCCTCGACGAGGAGGACCGAGGCGACGAAGGCCAGCAGGACCAGGGGGACGACGATGCGGAAGCGATGCCGGGGCGCCAGGGGCGCTCGCGTCCGCCGCGGACCGGACGGCCTCGATGGACGGTCGGGTGACCGGTCGGGGCGCCGCCGCATCAGGGGGCCTCGGCCACCGAGGGGTCGGCGGGCGGGGGCGTCTCGGCGACACCGGACGGTGCCGAGGGGCCGGTCGCCGGCCCTGTGGGCTCAGGTGCCGGTGGGGCGGGTGGGGCAGTGGTGGGCGGAGCGGGTGAGGGCGGGGCCGGAGGCGAGGGCGTGGTGGTGCCCGTGCCCGGTTCAGGGGAGGGAGCGGTGGGATCATCGGGGTCGGCGGGCTGCTCCGGTGAGGGCGGCTCCTGTGTCGGTGGTGCCTGCGGTTCTGGTGTGTCGGAAGGTGCCGGTGCGCCGGGCGGTGGGCTCCCGGGCACAAGGGGCGGGACGAGGGAAGGGCCGGGCCCGGTGAGCCCCGGGACGAGCAGGGCGCTGGGGCCGGCCGCGTCCGAGGTGTCGTCAGGCGGTGCCAGGGGCGTCCCGCCCGGGGCCTGGGCCCTCGGTGCGGCGGGCGCCGCCACGTCGCCGGGCAGCAGCGCCCCCGGCGCGAAGGGCGTCGCTCCCATCAGGCTCAGCCCCAGCACCGCCATGTAGGCCGCCGCACAGCCGGCCAGTCCGTAGCCGGCGCGCCGGAGATTACGCGCACGCCGGCCGGAGGAGTCGACGAACACCGGGAGGCGCGGATCGCTCGACGGTTCCTGCCCTGTTTGCTCCCTATTGGCACGGTAAGGCGCCATAAATGCCAGCGTACGCCGCCGTGGAGCCGTCGGTCGGCCGAGGCGCCCGGCGAGCACCGGACGCCCCCTGACCCCGGACGTCAGGTCGCCGTACAGCTCACACTCGGCACCGCTCCGCCCCCGGGAGCGCCGCCGAGACCGAGGCTCGCCGAAGACCCCACCGGCACGCTCCCGTTGTGCGCGGCGTTCACAGCCGTCACGCTCGCCCCGCTCTGCGTGTACGAGGCGTTCCACATGCTGGTGACCTTCTGCGTGCCGCTCCACGTCCAGGCGACCTTCCACGAGGTCAGCGGCGTAGTGCCGGTGTTCGTCACCTTCACCTCGGCGTTGAAGCCGCCGCCCCAGTCGCTGCTCACCGTGTAGACGGCGGCGCAGGCGGCCGGGCCGCCGGGGTCACCCGGCCCGCCGGGGTCCGGCCCGGAACCGCCTCCCGCGAAGCCCGGTGCCTTGATCGCCTTGAGGTATCCGTCCTTCGCGGTGTCCACGGTCTGCCAGTCGTCCTTCAGGATGCCTCCCGTGTCGCCGGAGTTGGGGTTCCAGGACCAGAACGTCCAGTGGAAACTGTCGGCGCCGTTCGCCGAGGTCGACCGCAGGTACGTCACCAGCGCGGACAGCCACCTCTGGTCCACCGCCGGCTGGAGCGTCGTACCGAACTCGCCGAGCCACACCGGGGCGATGTTCTGCTTGAAGACGTAGCCCCAGTACTTGTCCCAGATGCCCGGCATGTTGGCGGGGAAGGACGGGTCGCTGAACCACGACTGCTGGGCCACCGACGTGGCGTAGTCATGGGCCGAGTACACCAGCCGGTTCGGCACGTCCAGCTGGACCGGGTACTGGGCCACGCCCATGAGGTTGCCGCCCCACCAGCCGTTCGTGCCGTTGTGAGACTGCACGCCCTCGACCATGATCAGCAGCTCGGGGTTGACCGACAGCACCGCGTTCCCCGCGCGCTGGGCGGCCAGCCGCCAGTCCCTGCTCGTGTCGCCGCAGCCCCAGCAGGCCGGGTCGTGGGGCTCGTTGTGCAGGTCGATGCCGACGACGGTGGAGTTGCCCTTGTAGCGCGTGGCCAGGGCCTTGAGATTGGCGATCCAGGTCGACTCGGGAACCGACGCCGTGTACCAGAGGGCCGACTGGCCGGCCGCGTCCGGGCGGTGCCGGTCGAGGACGATCTTGAGTCCGGCCTGTCCGGCGTACGCCACGATCCGGTCCAGGACCTGCAATGACGTCAGCCCGCGCAGGTCGGTGTTCTTGCCGTCGTGATTGATGCTCTCGGGCATGGCGCCCGGCTTGAGGATGTCGTCGCTGAAGGGCATCCGGATGGTGTTGTAGCCCAGCGACTTCATCTGGTCGATCATGCTCTTGTAGTCGCGGGCCCACAGGCCGTGGACGACGCGGATGTCGGTCTCGAAGCCGAACCAGTTGACGCCGGCGATCCGGACGGGCCGGCCCGCCGCGTCCAGGATCTGACGGCCGCTGGTGTGCCAGTAGCCGTCGCCCGCGGCCTTCGTACCCACGTCGGCCTGTGCCGACTGCGTGCCGGCCAGCGGTAACAGGAGCGCCGCGGCAACACACAGCGCTCTGCGCAGAGTGCGGAACATGTGGCTGCTTCCTCTCGGGAGAGGCGCGGCCCCGGAATCGAATGGGAGCGCTCCCATAACGCCGCGCACCTCCCAGGAAACTGACGCACCATGAGCACGTCAAGCCTCCGGGAGGTGCGCGTCGCCCCCGCTACCGGCTCAGCTTCTTGAACCGCCGTACCGCGAGCGGCAGGAAGATCACCGTCAGGATCACCGGCCACACCCCGGCCATCAGCAGCGCGTGCTGCTCGACCCAGGTGTCACCGCCGACCGGCGTGCCGAACAGCTCGCGGGTCGCCGCCGCCGTGGAGGAGATCGGGTTCCAGACCGCCACCCAGCCCAGCCAGTCGGGCATCAGCTGCGGCGCGACGAAGATGCTGGAGATCATCGTCAGCGGGAAGGCGACCGCGAAGAGGCCGCCCGCAGCCTCCGGGTTGGGCACGATCAGGCCGAGCCACACGCCGATCCAGATCAGCGAGAAGCGCAGCCACAGCAGCAGCCCGAACGCGCCGAGGAAGCCCAGGCCACCGTCCGGCCGCCAGCCCATGGCGAGCGCGGTGAGCATCATGATCGCCAACTCGGCGCAGGCGACGATCAGATCGGTGACCCCGCGCCCGGCCACCACCGCGGAGGACGCCATCGGCATGGAGCGGAAGCGGTCGATGACGCCCTTGGTGGAGTCGTAGACCACGACGGTCGCCGTGTTGATGAAGCCGAACGCCATGGTCATCGCGAACATGCCCGGCATCAGGAAGTCCTGGTAGTTCCCGCCACCCGGCACCTTCATCGCGCTGCCGAAGACATAGCCGTAGAGCAGCACGGACAGGATCGGGAAGCCCAGTTGCCAGGCGATGTTGACGGGCTGGCGCTGGTAGTGGGTCAGGCCGCGGCGGACGATGTTCCAGCAGTCGGCGAGCAGCCAGTACGTACCGCCCCGCGTGCTCGGCGTACTCAGGTCGATGGCACTCACGCCGCGGCCTCCTTCTCGGTCCGGTGTCCGGTCAGGCGCAGGAACACGTCGTCGAGGCTCGGCCTGCGCAGCCCGATGTCCTCGACGCGGACGCCCTCGTCCTGCAGGGTTCGCGCCACCTCGGTGAGCGCCGTGACCCGGTCGGTGACCGGGGCGTGCACCCGCAACTCGGTCTCGTCCGCCTCGGGTTCGCCGTCCGTGACCCGGGCGACCACCTTCACCACCCGCGGGATCTCGGCCCGCTCGGCGACCACGACCTCGATCCGGTCGCCGCCGACCAGGTTCTTCAGCCCGTCCGGGGTGTCGTCGGCGATGGCCCGCCCCTGGTCGATGACGGTGATGTGCGAGGCCAGCTTGTCGGCCTCCTCCAGGTACTGCGTGGTCAGCAGCACCGTCGTGCCGCCCGCCACCAGCGCCCGCACGGACTCCCAGACCTCGCCCCGGCTGCGAGGGTCCAGGCCCGTCGTCGGCTCGTCGAGGAAGAGGACGGCCGGCGCGAGGATCATCGACGCGGCCAGGTCGAGGCGGCGCCGCATGCCGCCGCTGTACTTGCCCACGCCCTTGTCGGCGGCGTCGGCCAGGTCGAACTGCTCCAGCAGTTCGCCGGCCCGGCGCTTGGCCCGCTGCCCGCCCAGATGGAACAGACGGCCGAACATCTCCAGGTTCTGCCGGCCGGTGAGCACCTCGTCCACCGCCGCGTACTGCCCGGTGAGCCCGATCCGGGCCCGGACCTCGCGCGGCTGCCGGGCCACGTCGAGACCCGCGACCGTCGCCCCGCCCCCGTCCAGCCGGATCAGCGTGGACAGGATGCGCACGGCGGTGGTCTTTCCCGCCCCGTTCGGCCCGAGCAGACCGTGCACCGTGCCCTCGCGTACGGCCAGGTCGAAGCCGTCGAGGGCGCGCTTCTCGCCGTACCGCTTCTCCAGCGCCTCGGCCCGTACCGCGTATCCGTCCATGCCGCCCCTCCCGTGTGCGTCCCCGCCTCAACTGGGTACAGCGTACCCTATTGCGCGTACAGCGTACCCAGTTTTTGTACGGCCCCCTAAGCTGGGCCCATGACGAGCGGTACGAGTGGTGCGGGCAGTACGGAGACCAGCGGCAGCGGCGATATCGCCCGCACCCTCGAGCTGCTGTGGGACACCGGCCGGCGCCCCAGCCGGGGCCCCAAACCGACCCTGACCCTGGACCGGATCGTGGAAGCCGCCGTCCAGGTGGCGGACGCCGAGGGACTGGGCGGGCTGTCCATGCGCCGCGTCGCCGCCGAACTCGGCACCGGCACCATGTCGCTGTACCGGTACGTCCCCGGCAAGGGCGAGCTGCTCGACCTCATGCTGGACCGGGTGCAGCGCCGCTCCGACAACCCGTCCGACCTCGGCGACGGTGGCTGGCGCGCCGCCCTGGAGGCACTGGGCCGCACGACCCTCGCCCTCTACCGCCGCCACCCCTGGCTGCTCCACGTCAACCAGTCCCGCCCGGTGCTCGGCCCGAGCGCCGTCGACGGCATGGAGAAGATCCTCACCCGGATCCGCCCGATGGGGCTGACCGACCCCGAGCTGGTCTCCGCGGTCATCATGATCGACGGGTACGTCGTCGGAGCCGCGCGCACGCAGCTGTACGAGCGGGAGGCGGAGCGCCGGACGGGCCTGACGGACGCCGAGTTCTGGCAGGCGCAGGTGCCGGTCCTGGAGAAGGCCATGGCTTCCGGCCGCTACCCGGTGATGGCCTCGCTCTCCGAGGACAGCTTCGGGTCCGACTTCGACCACTTCGAGTTCGGGCTGCAACGGATCCTGGACGGGCTTGAGGTCCTGGTGGAGCGGCGCGGCCAGTCGGCCACCTAGGGCCTGCCGGACTCCCCTACCGTCGCCGTCGCCTCAGCCCCCGCAGCCCGAACAGCACGGCGCACGCCACGGCGACGGCGATGGCGCCGGCCTTGAGGTTGCCGGTCAGCCCGTCGCCGCCGGCACCGTCCGAGGCGGCCGAACTGCCGCTGCCGGAGGGCGAGCCGGACCCACCGGACCCGGGAGCGTCCTGCGGCTCCACGGGGCTGTCGGCCCCCTCGGCGCCGTACATGAGCTTCTTCCCGTCGGCGGTGTAGGTGACGGACTCCCCCTGCCCGAGGAACGGCACGCCGAGCCGCTCCTTCCGCTTGATCTTCCCGCCGTTCCAGTCGTACGCGATCGCTCCGAAGTAGCTTCGTACGACGAGGTGTTCGGCGTCCGGGGAGAGCGTGGCGTCGGTGGCCTCCAGGTCGGGGACGGCCGCGACGGGCTTGAAGACGTTCGCCCCGGAGGGGGAGAGTTCGGCCGGCCCCTCGTAGAGGTGCCCGCCCTTCTCGTTCTTGTCGACGATGTAGACGCGGCCGGTCTTCGGGTGCACGACGAGCGACTCGGCGTCCCGCGCGCCGTCGGAGTACTTCACGACGTACTGCGTGGCCCGGACGGTCTGGTCGCGCAGGTTCTTCGGCTCGGGCAGCCGGTAGATCCACACGTACGGCCAGGTGCCGCCGAGGTTGTCGCCGATGTCGCCGACGTAGATCTGGTTGTCCGGCCCGATGGAGATGGCCTCGACATCGCGCGGGCTGCCCACGCCGGCCATGGTGATCGTGGCGACCGTCTCGCCCGTCGCGCTGTCGACGGCGTAGAGGTACGCCCCGTCGTCGCTGTCGTTGTGCGTCCAGTAGATGCCGGGGTGCAGGCGGGAGGCCGTCAGGCCGCTGGACTCGGTGATGCGCGGATCCTTGATCGTGAACTCCTCGTCCCCGTCGGCGGCGGAGGCGGGCACGGCGAAGGCGCCCACGAGGAGAGCCGCGGCGAGGAAGGCGAACGGTCTGCGCATGCCCCAAGACTGCCATCCCGCTCCGCGGTTCATCGGGCACAACGGATCACGGGCAGGAGGATCACATGGTGCCGGGGGTACTGGGAGGGCCGGGGCACCCGCGCTCCGCCGGCCGGCCGTCGCGCGTGGTCCGACTCACACCCCGTCCGGCGGCTCGATCCCGGCTTGATCCTCCATGATGAGCGGATGCTCAGGTTCATGCCCGTAGGTGACTCCATGACGATCGGAAGCACGGGCGACCACACATGGCGCTACCGGATCTGGCAGCACCTGTGCCGTTCCTACGGCGGCCCCTTCACCCTCGTCGGCCCGCGCGAGACGCTCTACGACAAGCTCGACGAGGCCCCGACGTCGTACGCCTACGCCGAACCGGACTTCCCGCGCGCCCATCTGGCCGGCTGGGGCGAAGGCTGGCTGCACATGGCCCCGCTGATCGGCGAGGCGGTGCGGAAGCACCGCGCTGACGTTCTCCTGGTCTCCCTGGGCCTCATCGACCTGGGCTTCTACACGAACGCGGAGCAGACCGCCGAGAACGTCCGGGCCTTCGCGGCGGAGGCACGGGCGGCGAACCGGCGGGTGCGGATGGTGTGGCTGCCGGTGACCCCGAACGTGCGGGCCGAGACGGACGCGGCGTTCGCCGGCGAGGTCGCCCGTTTCAACGAACTGCTGGCGAAGACGGCGGCCGACCTCGACGAGCCCGGCTCCCCCATCCTCCTGGCCTCGACCCCGCCGTCGTACGACATCCCCACCGACACCTACGACGGCACGCACCCGGGTACGAGCGGCGAGCACAAGATCGCGGCGGCCTTCGCGGAGGCGATGTACCAGGCGTGGGACCTGGGTGAGCCCTACGAGGCGTAACTCTCGGTGATCCCCCGGACCAGGAACTCCGCGCAGGCCCGGGGCGCCAGGCCGTCCCAGCGCTCATCCTCCTCCCCGAGATAGACCGCCCGCGCATGGGCGAGTACGGGCCGGTTCTCTGCGGGCAGGCGCCCGAGCGCCCACGTGGCCGCCGCGTCCTTGGCGCGGATGTCCCCGGTGGTGAGGGTGGCCCAGATCCGGGCGAGGGTGAGCAGCACGTTGCGGGTGTCGGAGTCCAGCTCGTCCATGAGCTCCGGCACACCGGCGACGACGGCCCGCCTGAGGTCCTCGCGCGGGACGGGATCGAGGAGTTCCGCAGGCGGCGGGCCGTGGAGCGGAGCGTCGGCGCGCAGCACCATGGTGAGCAGCGGCGCCAGATCGGGGCTGGGCTCCGGGCTCGGGATCACCCCGCGCTCAAACTCCTCCCGCAGCCAGTCGCCGTAGAGGAAGTCGCAGGTGGGCGGGTAACGCCAGGGCCGCACATCGTCCCGCACGACGACGATCAGCTCGACGTGTCGCCGCCCGTCCACACCGGACACCGTGAGCAACTCCGCGACCAGTTCCCGGCGTTGGGCATACGTCATGGACTCCGTTACGACGGCCAGGACGTCGATGTCGCTGTGCGGGCGCAGACCGCCGAGGGTGGCGGAGCCGTGCAGGTAGATGCCGAGAAGGGTGTCGGGGAGGGTGCGGTGGAGGAGCTGGACGAGATGGTCGGTGCCGGGCTGTTCTGGCATATGCGCGCTCCCCGGTGTCGTGGTCACCGTGCGTATCGTTGTACTGCGCGGCTGCCCACGTCCATGGGGCGGTCGGGTGGAGCGCCACGATGACCGACCTTGAAGACAGGATCGCGATGGCCGGGGGCGAGCACGGGGTTCGGGACGTGTAAGCCTGCTGACGCAGGTCCGTGCTTGCCTCGAGCGCACTTCAAGACGTTGGCTTGGTACCCATGAAGTACACGCAGCTCGGACGCACGGGACTCAAGGTCAGCCGGCTCGTCCTCGGCACCATGAACTTCGGCCCGCAGACCGACGAAGCCGACAGCCACGCCATCATGGACGCGGCGCTGGACGCGGGCATCAACTTCTTCGACACCGCCAACGTGTACGGCTGGGCCGAGAACAAGGGCCGTACCGAGAGCATCATCGGCAACTGGTTCGCCAAGGGCGAGGGACGTCGCGACAAGGTCGTCCTCGCCACGAAGGTGTACGGCAACATGGGCGCCGACGGCCCGGCCTGGCCCAACCACGACAAGCTGTCGGCCGTGAACATCCGGCGGGCCGTGGACGCCAGCCTCAAGCGGCTCCAGACCGACTACATCGACGTCTACCAGTTCCACCACATCGACCGGGCCACCCCCTTCGACGAGATCTGGCAGGCGATCGACGTCCTGGTCCAGCAGGGCAAGATCCTCTACGTCGGGTCGTCGAACTTCCCCGGCTACAAGATCGCCCAGGCCAACGAGATCGCCGCCCGGCGCGGCGGGACCATCGGGCTGGTCAGCGAGCAGTGCCTGTACAACCTCGCCGAGCGGCGTGCCGAGATGGAGGTCATCCCGGCCGCGCAGGACTACGGACTCGGCGTCATCCCGTGGTCGCCGCTGCACGGCGGTCTGCTGGGCGGCGTGATCAAGAAGGAGGTCGAGGGCGGACGCCGTGCCTCCGGCCGGGCGGCCGACGCCCTCGCCGACCCCGCCACGCGCGCGCGGATCCAGTCCTACGAGGACCTGCTCGACAAGCACGGCATCGAGCCCGGCGAGGCCGCGCTGGCCTGGCTCCTCACCCGCCCGGGTGTGACCGGCCCGATCGTCGGCCCGCGCACCGCCGAGCAGCTCGGCTCCGCCCTGCGAGCGGCCGACCTGGAGCTGTCCGAGGAGCTCCTGACCGGCCTCGACGAGATCTTCCCGGGCCCGGGTCCGAGCCCGGAGGCCTTCGCCTGGTAGTCGCGGGGTGGGCTAGCGCCCCTTTTTTGGGGCGCGGGGAACTGCGCGACCAGCCCCCACCGGCCCGCGGCCGGACGCAGCCGACCGCAGTTCCCCGCCCCCCTACCTCCCGAGCGCGGAAGCCAGGGCGACAACGAGAAACATCAGCACGAGCACACCGGCCATGATCCGGTTACGGGTTTTCGGGTCCACGGCACCGAGCCTAACGGGCACCCCCGAGCGCCCACCGACCGACCGCCTCATACCGGGGCTGCTCCCCAGGAACCCCCGACGTCGGCAGATTGCTCCGCACCAGCGCCAGCTCGCCCACCGTCCAGGTCCGGCCCGTGAACCCGGCCAGCGCGTCCAGATACGCCCGTACGTCTCCCGCCTCCCGGCTCCTCGCGATCGTCAGATGGGCCTTGTAGCGCCGGTGCTCCCCCATCGGCACCCCCGCCTTCCGCGCCGCCGCCTCGGCCCGCTCGGCCAGCAGCCGCAGGGTCGCCAGGTCGCCCTCAGCCCCGGCCCACAGCGCCCGCCCGTGCCCGAACTGCCCCCCGCCCCGCACGGCCAGCGGGAACGGCTCGGTCCGGCGCGCGACCCGCTCCAGCCGCTCCGACAGCGCGGGGACGAGACCGTCGTCGACCTCACCGTAGAAGGCGAGGGTGAAGTGCCAGCCGGGGCGGCCGGTCCAGCGCATGCCGTCGGCTCCGGGCAGCGCGCGCAACTCGTCGACCACGGAACCGAGTTCACGACACACCTCGTCAGGGGGCAGCACGGCCGCGAAGAGTCTCATGCGCACAAGCCTGGCACCATGAGGCCATGCGGATCACCATCCGGGACGGCGGGCCCGACGACATTCCCGCGATACTCGGCATGCTCGACAGCTGTGTGGAGTGGCTGGTCTCCCAGGGGCGGACAGGGCAGTGGGGGACGCGGCCCCTGTCGCAGAGCCCCAAGACGGTGGAGTCGGTCGGCCGGTACATGGCGGAGGGCAGCGTGTTCATGGCCGACGTCGACGGCGTCCCCGCCGGCACCCTCACCCTCACCGACGCGGCGGGCGCCTACCTGTCCCACCTCCCGCAGCCCGGCGAACCCGAGCGCTACATCCACTGGCTGGCCTCCGACCGCCGTTTCAAGGGACACGGCGTGGGCAGCGCCCTGCTCGCCCACGCCGCCGAGGAGACCCGCCGCGCCGGGATCTCCCTCCTGCGGGTCGACTGCTACGCAGGGGACGACGGCAAACTCGTCCGCTACTACGAGACCAACGGCTTCACGCGGACCGAGGCCTTCACGGTCGGCGAGAACGAGTGGCCGGGGCAGTTGCTGGCCCGCAGGGTGTAGGCCGGCCCCACTGACCCGGGCGTGTCCCGGTCACCGTGCGTATCGTTGTACCGCGCGGCCGGCTCCATCCGCGGGTGCGGCCGGGGAGGAGCGCCACGATGACCGTCCTTGCAGACAGGATCGAGATGGCCGACAGCAGCGGCGAACTCACCCTCGACATGATGTTCGAGTGGGTGGAGACGATGCCCGTCCCCGAGGGTTACAAGGTCGAGATCGTCGGGGGGAACATCTTCATGGCGCCTCAGCGGGACACCCACTGGGACATCATTCTGGACATCGTCGAGCAGCTGCGGGCCAAGTATCCGCGCAAGCGCGTGAAGTCCGACGTCCGCGTCGACTACCCGGGCCACCTCAACGGCTTCGCCTCCGACGTGACCGTGATGGCGGAGGGAGCGGCGAAGAACTCCAAGGGTCTGTGGCGCTACGAGGACGTCGAGTTCGTCGCAGAAGTGATCTCCAGGAAGACCGCGGCGAACGACTACGGGCCCAAGAAGGACGCCTACGCCGCCGCCGCCGTGCCGGTGTACCTGATCGTGGACCCGTACACCGGCCGCTGGCATCTGCACACCAAGCCCAAGGACGGCGAGTACCGGGGCGAGCTGAGTCTCGACTTCGGGGACGAGGCGGACCTGACCGGCACCGTGGTCGGCCTGGTCCTCAAGACCGGCGAGTTTCCCCGCGACTGACTCCCGCTACGCCGCCGGAGCCAGAGCCTCCTGCCGCTCCCGGGGCACGAACCGCACCCGGGGATGGCCGCCGTGCCAGCCCACCGACAGGCGCAGATTGCCGACGCGGGCCAGGATCAGGCCGATCACGGCCGCCGCCACCGCCGCCACCGCACCGCCCGCCGCGAGGCCCACCCGAGCGCCGTACGTATCGGTGATCCAGCCGACTATCGGGGCGCCGACCGGGGAGCCGCCGAGGAAGACCATCATGTAGAGGGCCATCACACGGCCGCGCATGGCCGGGTCCGTGGACATCTGGATGCTGGTGTTCGTCGTGACGTTGACCGTCATGCCGAACAGGCCCAGCGGGACCATGAGCAGGGAGAACATCCACAGCGTCGGGGTCGCCGCCGCCACGATCTCCAGCGCGCCGAAGACCATGGCGGCGGCGATCAGCAGCCGCAGCCGGGCCGTGCCGCGCCGTGCGGCGAGCAGCGCGCCCGCGACGGAGCCGACCGCCATCAGCGTGTTGAACATGCTGTAGGCGCCCGCGCCCGCGTGGAACACGTCGTCCGCGAAGGCCGAGAGGTAGACGGGGAAGTTGAAGGCGAAGGTGCCGACGAAACCGACCAGGACGATCGGCCAGATCAGCTCGGGCCGACCGGTGACATAGCGCACACCCTCCCGCAGCTGCCCCTTGCCGCGCGGGGCGCGCTCGACGACGTGCAGCTCGCGGGCGCGCATCAGCAGCAGACCGGTGAGCGGCGCGACGAAGGACAGGCCGTTGAAGAGGAAGGCGTAGCCGGTGCCGACGCCGGTGATCAGCAGGCCCGCGACGGCGGGGCCGACCAGGCGGGCGGACTGGAAGTTGGCGGAGTTCAGGCTGACCGCGTTCTGCAATTGCCGCGGGCCGACCAGTTCGGAGACGAAGGACTGCCGGGCCGGGTTGTCGACCACCGTGGCGAGACCGACCGCGAAGGCGGCGACGTACACGTGCCACACCTGGACGTGGCCGGTGAGGACTGCGACGGCGAGGGCGAGGGCGGTGAGGGCCATCGCCGACTGTGTGACCAGCAGGGTGGGCCGCTTGCGCAGCCGGTCGACGAGGACACCGCCGTAGAGGCCGAAGAGCAGCATCGGCAGGAACTGCAGCGCGGTCGTTATGCCGACGGCGGCGGAGGAGCCGGTGAGGCTGAGGACCAGCCAGTCCTGGGCGATGCGCTGCATCCAGGTGCCGATGTTGGAGACGACCTGCCCCAGGAAGAACAGGCGGTAGTTCCTGACCTTCAGGGAGGAGAACATCGAGGACTTGCGGGCGGGCCGGGAGTCGGGGGTGGGGGCGTCGAGGGTGGGCGGGGAGTCGTGGGGATCAGGTGCGGGGGCGGAAGCTGCTCCGGGTCCCGAACTCAAAGAATTCGCCTCCTTGCGACGACTGCTGCTTACAGATGCGCGAGCTTCTCCAGCACGGGGGCGGCGGCGCGGAGTTTCGCCCACTCGTCCTCGTCGAGGTCCTCGACCAGGGTGGCCAGGAACGCGTTCCGCTTGCGGCGGCTCTCCTCGAGCATCGCTTCGGCCTGCTCGGTGCGCGTCACGACCTTCTGGCGCCGGTCCTCGGGGTGCGGCTCCAGACGGACCAGCCCCTTCGCCTCCAGCAGCGCCACGATGCGGGTCATCGACGGCGGCTGGACATGTTCCTTGCGGGCGAGCTCGCCCGGCGTGGCCCTGCCGCAGAGGGACAGGGTGCCGAGCACCGACATCTCGGTGGGGCTGAGCGACTCGTCGACTCGCTGGTGCTTGAGCCGACGGGACAGCCGCATCACGGCGGATCGGAGGGAGTTCACGGCGGCTACATCGTCGCCATGGCTGAGGTCCGGCATGTTCTTTAGCGTAACTCATTACTCTCGCTAAGGAACACCGGGGACACGCGAGAACGCCCGTGACCCTGGCCACTTACCCGTGACATCACTCATATGGGTGATCCGACGACGGAACGCGACCCGCTGCACCGAACGATGCCGCGACCCTCATGCCCATGGGGACCAGCGTGCTCAGCCTGCGAATAGACCACGAACTGCTCGACCGGCTCCGGCACCATGCCGCGAAAAGGGGAATGAGCGTCCAGGACTATGTCGTCCGGACGCTCATTCGAGATGACTTCGACGAACGGTTCCAGTCCGCCGTCGAGGAGACGGAGCGGTTCTACGGAGTCACCTGA
Organism: Streptomyces violaceus; assembly: GCF_036014075.1. Taxonomy (NCBI): domain Bacteria; kingdom Bacillati; phylum Actinomycetota; class Actinomycetes; order Kitasatosporales; family Streptomycetaceae; genus Streptomyces; species Streptomyces violaceus. The sequence goes on along the minus strand of NZ_CP107911.1, from coordinate 4,988,032 downwards.
GGACCCCGTCCGATCACGTCAGCCCCAGCGCCGGCATCAGGTAGTAGAACGCGAACACCGCCGCCACCGCGTACATCGCCGTCGGAACCTCCCGGCCCCGGCCGGCAGCCAGGCGCAGCACCACGAAAGCAATGAAGCCCATGCCGATGCCGTTGGTGATCGAGTACGTGAACGGCATCATCAGCATCGTCACGAAGGCCGGGACGGCGATCGTGTAGTCCGCCCAGTCGATCTCCTTGACCGAGCCGGAAAGGATCAGGAAGCCGACCGCGACCAGGGCCGGGGTGGCCGCCTGGGACGGCACCATCGTGGCGACCGGCGTCAGGAAGAGGGCGACGGCGAAGAGGCCGCCGGTGACGACGTTCGCGAGGCCGGTGCGGGCCCCCTCGCCGACACCGGCGGTGGACTCGACGAAGGCAGTCGTGGCAGAGGAGGAACTGGCACCACCGGCGGCGACGGCGAAGCCGTCAACCAGCAGCACCTTGTTGATGCCGGGCATCTGCCCCCGCGCGTCCGTCAGCTTCGCCTCGTCGGAGACGCCCATGATCGTGCCCATCGCGTCGAAGAAGCACGACAGCAGCACGGTGAAGACGAAGAGCACGCCGGTCAGCATGCCGACCTTCTCGAAACCGCCGAACAGGCTGACCTGCCCGACCAGCCCGAAGTCGGGGCTGGCAACGGGATTGCCGGGCCACTTCGGAGTGGTGAGCCCCCAGCTGGGCACGTCGGCCACGGCCTCGATGACCACGGCCACCACGGTCATGGCGACGATCGAGATCAGGATCGCGCCGGACACCTTGCGCACGATCAGGGCGAACGTCAGCAGCACACCCAGCACGAAGACCAGGACCGGCCAGCCGTCGAGATGGCCGTCACCACCGAGCTGAAGCGGCACAGTCGTCTGCGCGACATCCGGAATACGCGAAACGAAACCGGCGTCGACCAGCCCGATCAGCATGATGAACAGGCCGATACCGATGGAGATGGCCTTGCGCAGCCCGAAGGGCACGGCGTTCATGACCCGCTCGCGCAGCCCCGTGGCGACCAGCAGCATGACGACGAACCCGGCGAGGACCACCATGCCCATCGCGTCCGGCCAGGACATGCGCGGGGCGAGCTGAAGCGCGACGACGGAGTTCACGCCCAGCCCGGCGGCCAGCGCGATCGGCACATTGCCGATGACACCCATGAGGAGCGTGGTGAGCGCGGCGGTGAGGGCGGTCGCGGTGACCAGCTGACCGTTGTCGAGCTGGTGGCCGTACATGTCCTTCGCGCTGCCGAGGATGATCGGGTTCAGCACGATGATGTAGGCCATCGCGAAGAAGGTGGCGAGACCGCCCCGGACCTCGCGGGACAGGGTGCTGCCCCGCTCGGAGATCCGGAAGAAGCGGTCGAGTGCGCCGTACGTGGGCCCGGCTCCCGGCTGTTCAGGGGCGGGGACCTGGGCGGGAGCCGAGGACGACATGTGTTTGTTGGTTCCTACGAAGAGAAGTGGTCAGACACAAACCGTTTCAGTATGAACATATAACGCCCCGATCGACCATCTCCGCGCGTAGACCTGATCGCCTCGTAAGCTGTCCCCATGGCGAAGTGGACCCCCAGGCACGAGGCGCCGGAGCCCCTGGAGGGCCCCGTGGTCGCCACCATCATCGGCGGCACGATTCTGTGGTTCCTCCTCTTCCTGATCCAGCTCCCCTTCTATGGCTGGTTCGACGACCACGGCCACACATGGTGGCTGTGGACCTGCCTGGCCGGAGGCGGACTCGGCCTGTTCGGCGTCTGGTACGTCCGTAAGCGCGACGCCGCGATCAAGCGAGCCGCGGCACAGGACCCGACGAGCTCGACCCCTTCGGCCCAGTAAGAGGGACCACGACGCACCCGCACCCGCCGGCTCAGGGAAGGGGCCGTGTCGGGGGGTGTCCGCCCGCAGCGGTTGGCGCGTCAACGAACAGTCAGTCGGTACGCAACCCCATCGCGCCGTTCCGAGGACGGACCCCCCCGACACGGCCCCGACCCCCACCCGGCACCAGGCGCAGACGCGCACCCGCACGCTCCGGCGAGACACAGCCCCACCCCCTCCCTACGCTCAAGAGGAGGCGGCAAACGCCCGGAACCGGTGAGGAGCGCAGCCATGACGATGCACAACAGCGCGGTCGAGGCGGACCGGGCCCTGAAGGCCAAGCACCGGGCGATGTGGGCCCAGGGCGACTACCCGTCCCTGGCCGCCGAGGTCATCCCCGGCCTGGGAGCGGTCCTGGTCGAGGCCTGCGGAGTGCGCCCCGGACAGCGCGTGCTGGACGTGGGCGCCGGCAGCGGCAACGCCGCGATCCCGGCGGCCCTGGCCGGTGCGGACGTCATCGCCTCCGACCTGACCCCGGAACTGTTCGGGGCCGGCCGGCTCGCGGCCGAGCAGCAGGGCGCGCATCTCACCTGGCAGGAGGCCGACGCCGAGGCCCTGCCCTTCGGCGACGCGGGGTTCGACACCGTGCTGTCCTGCGTCGGCGTCATGTTCGCCCCGCACCACCAGCAGGCCGCCGACGAACTGGTCCGGGTCTGCCGGCCGGGCGGCACCATCGGCCTGCTGAGCTGGACGCCCCAGGGTTTCATCGGCCGGATGTTCGCCACGATGAAGCCGTACGCGCCCCCGCCCCCGCCGGGCGCCCAGCCGCCCCCGCTGTGGGGAGACGAGGGCCATGTGCGCGCACTCCTCGGCGACCGGGTCACGGACGTGCGCGCCGAGCGCCGGACCGCCAGGGTCGACCGCTTCGCGACGCCCGAGGCGTTCCGGGACTACTTCAAGGCGCGCTACGGCCCGACGATCACCGTCTACAAGAACATCGCCGACGACCCCGACCGCGTCGCCGCCCTGGACCGCGACCTGGTGGATCTCGGCCGCGACGGCGGCCTGGGAACGGATCAGGATGGGACGGCCCTGGAGTGGGAGTACCTCCTGCTCACCGCCCGCCGAGCAGGCTGACAGAGAGGCACGGCACCAGGGTCCGAAGGCGTACAACTGCCGTACGACCAGGGCACGACGCCCGTCCTCCCCAGGTCGGATCTTCCCCGCATTCGGCAGGTGAAGCGGCAAATCCGCACGTACCGTCGAATGCATGACGCATCTCGAGGCGGGTGCCCGGCTCGACTCCGCGCGGCCGGCGACGGTCACCTCACCCGTGACCGGCCTGACCGGTGCTCAGGTAGCCGAACGCGTGGAGCGCGGGCAGGTCAACGACGTGCCGGTGCGCAGCAGCCGCTCCACCGTCGACATCGTCCGCGCGAACGTCTTCACCCGCTTCAACGCGATCATCGGCGTGCTGTGGCTGATCATGCTGGTCGTCGCGCCGATCCAGGACAGCCTCTTCGGCTTCGTGATCCTCGCCAACACCGGCATCGGGATCGTCCAGGAGTGGCGGGCCAAGAAGACACTGGACTCCCTCGCCCTGATCGGCGAGGTGCGGCCGACCGTGCGCCGGGACGGGGCCACCGGTCAGGTCAGCACGTCCGAGATCGTCCTCGACGACCTGATAGAGATCGGCCCCGGCGACAAAGTCGTGGTCGACGGCGTCTGCGTGGAGGCCGACGGCCTGGAGATCGACGAGTCGCTGCTCACCGGCGAGGCCGACCCGGTCGTCAAGAGCCCCGGCGACCAGGTGATGTCGGGCAGTTTCGTGGTCGCGGGCGGCGGGGCGTTCCAGGCGACGAAGGTCGGGCGTGAGGCGTACGCCGCCCAGCTGGCCGAGGAGGCCTCCCGCTTCACCCTCGTCCAGTCCGAGCTGCGCTCCGGCATCTCCACGATCCTCAAGTACGTCACGTGGATGATGGTCCCGACCGCGATCGGCCTGATCATCAGCCAGCTGTTCGTGAAGGAGAACGCCTTCGACGACTCCGTCGCCCGCACGGTCGGCGGCATCGTCCCCATGGTCCCCGAGGGACTGGTCCTGCTCACCTCCGTCGCCTTCGCCATCGGCGTCATCCGGCTGGGCCGCAAGCAGTGCCTGGTCCAGGAGCTGCCCGCGATCGAGGGCCTGGCCCGGGTCGACACGGTCTGCCTCGACAAGACCGGCACCCTCACCGAGGGCGGCATGGACGTCACCGAGCTGCGGCCGCTCCAGGACGCCGACGAGACGTACGTACGACAGGTCCTCGGCGCCCTCGGCGAGTCGGACCCGCGGCCGAACGCCTCCCTGAAGGCGATCATCGACGCCTACCCGGACGGCGAGCAATGGCGCTGCATTCAGGCGCTGCCCTTCTCCTCGGCACGCAAGTACAGCGGCGCCGCGTTCGCCGAGGCCGACGGGGAGACGAGCACCTGGCTGCTCGGCGCGCCGGACGTCCTGCTGCCCGACGACGACCCGGCCCTCGCCGAGACCGGGCGGCTGAACGAGCAGGGCCTGCGGGTGCTGCTGCTCGCCCGGGTGGAACGCGACCTCGACGACGCCGAGGTGACCGAGGGGGCGAAGCCCACCGCCCTGGTCGTCCTGGAGCAGCGGCTGCGGCCGGACGCGGCCGACACCCTGAGCTACTTCGCCGACCAGGACGTCAGCGCCAAGGTCATCTCCGGCGACAACGCGGTGTCGGTCGGCGCGGTCGCCTCCAAGCTGGGGCTGTCCGGGACCACCGTCGACGCCCGCCGGCTGCCCGCCGACGAGGACGGCATGGCCCGGGCGCTCGACGACAACACGGTGTTCGGGCGGGTCACCCCGCAGCAGAAGCGGACCATGGTGGGGGCTCTGCAGGCCCGTGGGCACACGGTCGCGATGACGGGCGACGGGGTGAACGACGTCCTCGCCCTGAAGGACGCCGACATCGGCGTGGCGATGGGCTCCGGCTCGGAGGCGACCCGGGCGGTGGCGCAGATCGTGCTGCTGAACAACAGCTTCGCCACACTGCCGTCGGTGGTGGCCGAGGGCCGCCGTGTGATCGGCAACATCACGCGGGTGGCGACCCTGTTCCTCGTCAAGACGGTCTACTCGGTGCTGCTGGCCGTCATGGTGGTCTGCTCTCAGGTGGAGTACCCGTTCCTGCCGCGCCACCTGACCCTTCTCTCGACGCTGACGATCGGCATCCCGGCCTTCTTCCTCGCGCTCGCGCCCAACAAGGAGCGTGCGCAGCCCAACTTCGTACGGCGGGTCATGCGGTACGCGATCCCGGGCGGGGTGGTGGCCGCGCTGGCGACCTTCGCGACGTATCTGATCGCCCGGGAGCACTACACGGGCGCGGGTGCGCTGGACGCGGAGACCAGCGCGGCGACGCTCACGCTGTTTTTGATCTCGATGTGGGTCCTGGCGATCATCGCCCGCCCCTACACCTGGTGGCGCATCGCCCTGGTGGCGTCGATGGCCGGGGCGTTCCTGCTGGTCCTTGTGGTGCCGTGGCTCCAGCGCTTCTTCGCGCTGAAGCTGGTCGGCATGACGATGCCGTGGATCGCGGTCGGCGTCGCGGTGGTGGCGGCGGCCACCCTGGAACTCTCGTGGAGGTGGGTGGACCGCCGCGTTCCCGCTTAGCGCTCGGCTTCGGCCGTTGAGACTGCCGCCGGATGTCGTCCGCGGGACCGTCGTGGCTGGTCGCGCGGTTCCCCGCGCCCCTTTAGGGGCGCGGCTACTTCACGTCGACGAAGTCGCCCGTGGCGTTGACCGCCGGGGTGGTCGTCGTGCCCGCGAAGGAGTAGCGGAAGTAGCCGTCCACAGAGGCCTTGACCGTGGTCTTCAGCTCACCCGTGGAGTTCGACTTGATGGTCTTCACCGTGGTGTAGGTGTTGGAGTTCTTCTTGCGGAACTGCAGTTTCACCGACTGGTTGGTGTAGCCGTGGTACTTGTTGTCGTCCCAGTTCGCGCGGGACAGCTTGCCGGTGACGGTGATGGTCTTGCCCTTCTTCACCGGCTCCGGCGAGGCGTTGACCGTCAGCTTGGAGTAGCGCTGGAGCTTGAAGGAGTTGGTCGGGTCCGTCACCGCGACACCGACCTTGTCCAGGTTCGGGTTCTCCGGGTCCTCGCCGTTGAACGCGACCGCGAAGCCCGCGGCCTTCCAGGAGCCGGCGTCCTCGTTCAGCAGCGCGAACGGGTCGATCGAGACGGTGGCCTTGCAGTTGGCGACGGTCGCGGAGGAGTCCGTGCAGCTCGCGTCGTTGCTGTCGAAGAAGAAGGCCGACTCCTCGAACGAGGCGCCGCGGTACAGCTCGATGCCCGCGAAGAAGTCGGCCGCGTGGATGTCGACGTCCGCGCCGTGCGTCAGCTTGAAGGAGACGGGAACGTTCACCACGTTGGTGGTGCCGGCGGAGATGTTCTTGCCGTTGTTGACCTTGACCGAGGAGAAGGTCGCGTTCAGGGCGTACGGCGTGCCCTCCGCGGCGGCGGCGAGGGCCGACCGGCCGGAGTCGGCGTGGACGACCGCACTGGCGGCGGCGATGTCCGCGGGAACCTTCGGCTCGGCGGCCTGCGCGGCCGGCACGGCGAAGGCGGAGAGGGCCAGGGCGCCGGTGACGGCGGCCACGGTGGCTCGGATACGCATGCGTTCTCCAGGTGGAGAGGGGCCCCGGCGCTCGTCGTCGGCTCCTGGGGCCCAAGTGATCGTGGAGTCTGTTGACTCACGTGATCAGATCCCCGAGTGGTGCGCTTGGTTGTACGACTGGTGAAAAATTTGTGCGGAAGTTTTCACGAGCCGCCGGGGCGTCCCCTGAGGCTCAGTCGAACCACCGGTCCCGCTCCAGTTCCTCCGTCCGGGACGGATCCTCCAGCAGCGCGGCCACCTCGAACCGCCGCGGCCACTGCCCGGCCGCCCAGGCCAGCCCCGCGGCGACGCCCTCCAGGGTGGCGGCGTGCAGGACACCGTCGTCGGTCAGCCGCCAGTCGATCTCCACACCGTCGACGACGAGTTCCTCGTGTTCGACGTAGGAGGACGGGGTCAGCCGGCCGAGCAGCAGCCGCACCGGCTCCGGTACGTCGTGCTCGACGCCCTCGGAGCCGACCTCCCCGGTGACGGACTCGCTCAGCCGCCGCACCTGGAACAGCTCGGCCAGATCGGCGGCCCGGGAGGGGCGGACCGGCAGCAGCGGGACGCCCGAGGTGAAGGGCAGCAGGTCAGGCGAGTCGACGACCACGGCGTCGGCCGCGTCCACGACCTCCACCTGGCCGTCGACGACCGCGCGCAGCTCGTCCGGCAGGGTCACCTGCTCCGGGTCCAGCTCGGCCAGCGCGCCGTAGAGGGCGTGCAGTTGGGCGTCCGCCACCTCGCGCTCGGGCTCGGCGAGCCGGTCGAGCAGCTCGGCGGCACCGCCGGGCTCGTCCAGCAGCGCGGCGACGGACGTCCGAACCCCCAGCGCGCGCAGCACCTGTTCGTCTTCGAATCCGGTGGCGTCGGCCTCGTCGTACAGCCCGCGCAGCAGCGGGTCACCGCCGGCTGCGCGCAGACCGGCCGGGCGGCGGCCGTCGAGCACCGGGTTCCCGCGCAGCCACCACGCGGCGTACGGCCGTACGACCTCGTGCGTCCCGTCGTGCAGCAGGATCCGCACGGGCTGGACGATCGCGTCGCGGAAGGGCGGCTGCGACAGCATGGCCAGGGCCTGGGCCCACTTGTCCTCGTCGACCAGGTCCAGGTCCCGTACGGCGATGATCTCCGTCGCGACCGGCGGGACCGGGCTGTCCGGGAAACGGTCGAGGATGTCCTCGCACCACACGTCGACGGCGTCCAGCAGGCCCACGTCGTCGGGCTCGGCGAAGTCGCCCTCGCGGGGCTCCAGTTCGTCCGGGTCGAGGACGACGTCGGTGGCGCGGACGAGCGCGAAGTTCGCCAGGACCCCGCAGGCGGCGAGCGGCTGCTCGCCCCACCTGCCGGCCAGCTCGGCGTCCACGGCGGCGAGTTCGCCCTCGCGCATCACCTGGGCGAAGGGGCTGCCGGGGAGGACGAGTTCGCACGCGGGGGCGGGTTCGCCGTCCTCGTCGGGCAGGGCCAGGGCGCCGAGCCAGGGCTCGTCGCCGGGCTCCAGGCCGGCGTCCCGCACCAGCGCGAGCACGGTGTCGGCCAGTTCGTCGGCGTCGAGGGTGTCCTCTTCCCAGTTCACACCGCCGTCGTCGTCCAGGGACGCGGCGACGGCGGCCCGTACCTGCGGGGTGGTGAGCACGGCACGCGGAGTGGCCGGCAGGGCGCCGAGCTTCTCCAGGAGCGGGTGGGCGGCGTCCGGGTGGGCGACCTTCAGACCGAGCCGGGCCAGCACCTCGGGGTCGATGCGGGCGGCCTCCGCGCTGGGCAGGAGCACCTGCCGGGGGCCGATCGTCGTACGCCCGTCCGCGAGCGGCACGGGGAGGCCCGACAGCCGGTCGGGGTCCACCCCGGCGAGGCTGTCGTAGAGCCGCCGCCACCAGCCGGGGTCCTTCTCGAGTCCGGCCAGCCGGTCGATCGCGTCGGTCAGCGGGACCCGGGCGACGCCCAGGGTCCGCAGCTCCGCGCGCCGCTCCAGCCCCCCGGGCAGCAGGGTGGGCAGCACCTCGGCGAGGACCCGCACGGTGTCCGCGCCCGCGCCCTCGACGATCTCGGCGTCACGGGGCCGCAGGGACTCGGGCAGGTCGTCGTCGCCGTCGTGTTCGCGGGGCTCGGCGGCGGGCGGTAGGGACGACGGGTGGGCGGGCGGGAGAAACTCAGTGCGCGGCAGCCGCTCCAGGATCGCCTGGCGCAGGGCGCCGTCCAGCTCGCCCTTGCCGAGCGGTCCGGGCACGAGGCCGATGATCCCGGCGGTCACCGGCCGCCAGTCGCCGAGGAGTTCGGCGTACGCGTCGGCCGCGCGCTGGACGAGGAAGTCGGTCAGCGGTCCCGGGGCGGCGTGCCGGCGGGTGGAGTCCAGCGGGAACGTGGCGATGAGCAGGGCCGGGACACCGAGCGGCTCGTCGCTCGGCGTGGGGGCGTGCACGACCGGGCTGGTGCGGGGCCGGGCCGGGCTGCCGTCGCTGTCGACGGGCACGGCCCAGGTGACGGACCACCGCGGCCGCAGCCGCTCCTCGACGGGCCGGTCGGCGAGCAGGTCGGGGGTGAGGGGACCGTGGGCCTCGGTGGTACGCCAGTGGGTGACGCCGTCGCCGGAGTCGTCGATGACGATGAAAGGGCCGTCGGTGCGGCGGGTGATGGTCCTGGGGCTCTCCCCGTTGACCTCCACGACGACCTCTTCGAGGCCCGGGAGGGCGAGCAGCAGCGCGTCGTCGACGGCGTGCAGGAGCCGCTCGGCGAGGTCGGCGGCGGCCGCGTCGCGCAGAGGCAGGATGACGGCGGTGTCGTACGGGCCGGGGGCGGTGCCCTCGGCGGCGAACGGCAGCCGCAGCAGCGGTACATGACCGTCACGCCGCCGGATCTCGTCCCCGAGCCCGGGGCTGTGCCGGGCGACATCGGCGGCCAGCTCCCGCGCCTCGGCGAGGGACCAGCGCACTCCGCCGTGCCGGCCGACGACGGCCGGCTCGTCGGTGACCGCGAGGACGGCGGCGAACCCGACGCCGAAGCGCCCGACGGCCCGCTCGTGGCTCTCCCGCTTCGCGGAGGCCCGCAGCGTGGACAGCGACTCCACCCCGGCCGCGTCCAGCGGAGCGCCGGTGTTGGCGGCGACGAGGACCCCGTCGCGGAGGGTGAGCCGCAGTCGTCCCGGCACCCCCGCCCGGGCCGCCGCGTCGGCGGCGTTCTGGGCGAGCTCGACGACGAGCCGGTCCCGGTAGCCGCCGAGGACCAGGTCCTCCTCGGCGTTGGCGTCCTCACGGAACCGGGCGGGGCTGGTGGCCCAGGCGTCGAGGACACCGCGCCGCAGACGCGCGGTACCGAACGGATCGGCCCCCTCGGCGGCGGGCCGCACGAACTTGCTGCTCACGTTGCCGTTCCTTCTCCTCGTCGACGTGAGGAGACGGTACCGCTTGGGGGACGGGGGTGCGCGCGCCGCCCGCCCCTCTCAGCCCCGGTCCGCGTGCGCCACGAAACGGGCCCGGACGGGGTTGGTGGCGCCCCCTCCACCGCTTCCCTGACGCCGGGACTCTCAGAGGAACCTGGTGGCCGTGGACCTCTCCTTCTACAAGTCGCACATCTCGGAAGAAATCCGCGACGAAGCCCGTGAAGAGGGCCGGGCCGAGGGCGGGGCTCGGCGGGGTGCCGAAGACGTCCTGGAGGTTCTGGATGTCCGAGCAGATCTTCTCGGACGAGCAGGACGAACAGCCGCTCAGCGGCCGGGCGAGGACCCGCCTACGAGTGCCCCAGTTCCTCCGTGTCCTCGTCCGCCGTCGCCGCTACCGACCCCGAGTCCGGCGCCGGGCGCAGCGGGAACGGGTCGACCCGGGTCTCGTCGATGACCGGGGAGGGCGGCTGCGGGGGGCGGGGCATGACCGCGGCCTCCGAGTGGCCGCCGCAACCGTAGGCCAGGGAGACGACCCGCCCGTCGGCCGGGGAGAACTCGTTGGCGCAGACGCCGAAGGCCTGGCCGAGGGAGCCGCCGATCCGGGCCAGGAAGCCACAGCTCACGCAGGCCGCGGGGGCCGCCTGCGCCATCGGGGTCTTGGCGCCGAACGCCTCCTCCCAGCGGTCGGCGGCGATGTGCAGGCCGAAGCGGGAGAGCACCCGGGCGCGGTGCACGCCGAGTTCCTCGGCCACTGCCGCGATCGAGCCGCGGGCCGGGACGGCCAGGGGCCCCGCGGTGACGTCCGCGTCCTCGGCTTCCGCCAGGGCTGCCATCTCGTCGGAGACGACGGAGTTCGGCGGGGGCTCGTCCTCGCCGCTCCAGCCGGGCTCCAGACGCAGATCCTCCGCGTCCGTCGGCAGCAGGTCGCCCGGCCCCATGTCGCCGGGGCGCAGCCGCTCGCTCCACGGCACCCACTCGGGCGCGAGCACCGCGTCCGGGCCGGGCAGCAGCGCCGCCTCGTCCACCGTGACGATCTTGGCCCGGGACGCCCGGGCCACGGTCACGGCCCAGCGCCAGCCCCGGTACCCGAGCTCCCGGCACTCGAAGAAGTGTGTGACAACGCGGTCCCCCTCGGAGACCGTCCCCACGTGCTCGCCGACGATCCCTGGCGCCGCGGCCTCCTCGGCTGCGGCGCGCGCGAGGTCGACGGCCTCGGCGCACAGACGGTCAGGGGTGCGGCTTCGCGTTGTCGCTGCGCTCACAGGTATCGCTTCTCTCCATACGCCGTCTGACGAGTGCGCCACTCCCAGCGCGGGGGCGGACGGAGCGGACCGGGGGACCGCGTCGACGTCCTTCATCCATTTTGCGGGATGGCTGAGATACGCACGCTACCCTTCCGCCCCACTTCGCGTACACCGACGGTCCCAGGACCGGCGACCGGACGGTCGCCCGACAGTCACCCCACAGGCCCTATACAAGCGGTAATGGCACTACCCACAGCCTTCTCGGGGCACTATGACGTCGTGGCAGCCGCGAAGACGCCCGTCAAGGGAAGCAGCCGACTGAGCGGACCGGGCCGTATGCGCGGCTCCCTCCGCGCGGTCGGCCGTGCCCTGCACTTCCCGGTCACCGGAACCGCCCGCGGCATCCGCAAGGCCACCCACGCGCACGGCGCCGGCGAGTCCGGCCTCGGCAAGCTGATCGAGCTGCACGGCGTGAACGGCGCCGGCGACGTCATGGTCACCGTCGCCCTCGCCTCTACCGTCTTCTTCTCCGTCCCGACCGACGAGGCCCGCGGCCGCGTCGCGCTGTACCTCGCCATCACCATGGCGCCCTTCACTCTCCTCGCGCCGGTGATCGGCCCCCTCCTCGACCGCATCCCGCACGGCCGCCGGGCGGCCATGGCCGGCGCGATGCTGGCCCGGGCGCTGCTCGCGATCGTCCTGTCCGGAGCCGTCGTCACGGGCGGTATCGAGCTGTACCCGGCGGCGCTCGGCGTCCTCGTCTCGTCGAAGGCGTACGGGGTGGTCAGAAGCGCCGTCGTGCCCCGGCTGCTGCCGCCCGGCTTCTCCCTCGTGAAGGCCAATTCGCGCGTCACCCTCGGCGGGCTCCTCGCCACCGGCATCGCCGCCCCGATCGGCATCGGACTCCAGCAGATCGGGCCGCGCTGGCCGCTCTACGGCGCCTTCGTGCTCTTCGTCGCGGGGACGGTCCTGTCGTTCACGCTGCCGCCCAAGGTCGACTCCGCCAAGGGCGAGGACACCGCGCTGCTGGCCGCGGACGAACAGCATCTGCACGGCCCGCACCGCCGCCCCGTCAAACGCCCCGGGCTGCGCACGGTCGGCCCTGCCGTCACCCACGCCCTGGCCGCCAACGCCTCCATCCGCTGCCTCACCGGCTTCCTGATCTTCTTCCTCGCCTTCCTGCTCCGCGAGCACCCGGTCTCCGGCCAGACCGCCGCCGTGTCCCTGGGGATCGTGGGCGTCTCGGCGGGCGCGGGCAACGCGCTCGGCACGGCGGTCGGGGCGTGGCTGCGCTCCCGGGCACCGGAGATCATCATCGTGACGGTCGTGGCATGTGTGCTGGGCGTGGCGATCATGGCCTCGGTGTTCTTCAGCGCGGCCATGGTGGCCTGCCTGGCCGCGATGGCCGGCTTCGCACAGGCCCTGGCCAAGCTGTCCCTGGACGCGCTGATCCAGCGGGACGTGCCCGAGCTGGTCCGGACCTCGGCCTTCGCCCGCTCCGAGACACTGCTGCAGATGGCCTGGGTGCTGGGCGGGGCGGTCGGCATCGCGCTGCCGCTCAACGGCACGGTCGGGCTGGCGGTGGGCGCCGCGATCATCGGCACCGGGTGGCTGACGACCGTACGGGGGCTGATCGACTCGGCCCGGCGCGGCGGTGCGACGCGGCCGCGCGTGGCGTAGGGCCCTTCTGATGGATCTCCTGACGGATCTCCGCGGGAGCCGTACCCCGCGTGGGCGGTCCGACCCGCGTGCCGGATAACCTTCGCCCATGAACACGTTGCAATCCGTAGTGCGACGCCGCCGCGCCGTCGCTGTCGCCGGTGTCGTATCCGCCGGACTGCTCGTCCTGTCGGCCTGTGACAAGCCGACGCCGATGGCCACGGTCACCGTGGGCAGCGACTCGGTGAACTCCGAGGCCACCTGTGGCGGCGAGGGCGACGCCCTGAAGCCCGCCGACCTCACGCAGTGCCTGAAGGACAAGGGCATCAAGTCCATCTCGGTCGACCCGGACGAGACCGTGCGCTTTGGTGTCGACCCGGAGATCGCCGACAAGGGCTGGACGATCCTGATGAACGGTCAGCCGCTGACCGACACCAGCACGAAGACGTACCGCACCGTCCCGGGCAGCGTGTTCTTCAACGCCCAGTACGGCGCGCAGGGCAACTCGACGCTGGTGTCCATCAAGGAGGGCGAGAAGGACACGTCCGGCCTGTGGAACTTCAAGCTGGAGAAGGACGCGTAATCGCTGGCGCTGGGCTGGGCAGGGTGCTTGTCGCCACCGCTGTTTCTGTGGAGAGGGACGCGGTGGCAGAGGCCTTCGGTGGGTTTTCGCCGGGGTCCGACGACGAGGCGCTCGGCGTTGTGGGCCGTGCCCACCCGTTCCGCCCCAGCGGAACGACTGCCCACGGCGGTAGCGGCGCGGCTGCCCACGGCGGTAGCGGCGCGACGGCGCGCGACCGTATTGACGTGATCGACGCCGGTGTGGGGCCTGCCCTGGCCGCCGCCTCGACCGCCTCCGCCCTCACCGCCGCGTCCCTCCAGGGCACCCCCTACGACCTCGTCGTCTCCGCCGGGATCGGTGGCGGATTCCAGCCGGAGGCACCCGTGGGGGCGCTCGTCGTCGCCGATGAGATCGTCGCGGCCGATCTGGGTGCCGAGACGCCCGACGGGTTCCTGTCGGTCACGGAACTCGGGTTCGGGACCGTACGTCACCACCCGCCCGAGGACCTCGTACGGCGGGTCGCCGACGCCGCCGGGGCCCGGACCGGGGCCGTGCTCACCGTGTCCACCGTGACCGGGACGGCCGCCCGAGCCACCGCGCTACGCGAGCGGCACCCCACCGCTCTCGCGGAGGCCATGGAGGGCTTCGGTGTCGCCGAGGCCGCCGGCGCGCACGGGGTGCCCGTGCTGGAGATCCGGGCGATCTCCAATCCCGTCGGGCCGCGGGACCGCGCCGCCTGGCGCATCGGGGACGCCCTGGCCGCTTTGACCGAGGGTTTCGGGAAGCTCGTGCCCGTACTGGAGAGTTGGAACCGGCATGACCAGTGACCAGTTGCAGATCGCGTACTCCCCCTGCCCGAACGACACCTTCGTCTTCGACGCCCTGGCCCACGGCCGCGTCCCCGGCGCCCCCGCCCTCGACGTGACCTTCGCCGACATCGACGTCACCAACGGCATGGCCGAGCGCGGCGAGTTCGACGTACTGAAGGTGTCGTACGCCGTGCTGCCGTACGTCCTCGACGAGTACGCGCTGCTGCCCTGCGGGGGTGCCCTGGGGCGGGGCTGCGGGCCGCTGGTGCTGACGCGGGAGGCGGACGTCGATCTCGCCGGGCGCAGGGTCGCCGTGCCCAGCGAGAAGTCCACCGCCTATCTGCTGTTCCGGCTGTGGGCCGCCGACACCCTGGGCGACGGGGTCGGCGAGATCGTCGTCATGCCGTTCCACGAGATCATGCCGGCCGTGCGGGACGGGAAGGTCGACGCGGGGCTCGTGATCCACGAGGCACGCTTCACGTACGGCGGCTACGGCCTGCACAAGCTCGCCGACATGGGCGAGCACTGGGAGCACACCACCGGGCTGCCGATCCCGCTGGGCGCGATCATCGCCAAGCGGTCGCTGGGCGAGCAGAAGCTGCGACTGCTCGCCGACTCCATCCGGACGTCCGTGCGGGCCGCCTGGGACGACCCCGAGGTGTCCCGCCCGTACGTCATGGAGCACGCCCAGGAGATGGACCCGGCCGTCGCCGACCAGCACATCGGGCTGTACGTCAACGAGTTCACGGCCGGCCTCGGCGAGGACGGCTACGCGGCCGTACGCGGACTGCTGACACGCGCGGCGGCCGAGGGGCTGGTGCCGCCCCTCGGCCCTAACGCGCTGCGATTCCCCTAGGGGATTCAGACGTCCAGCTGGTCGGCGACCGCCCGCAGCAGACCGGCGATCTTCTTGCCGGAGGTCCGCTCGGGATAACGGCCCCGCTCCAGCATCGGGGTGATGTTCTCCAGCAGCGTCGTGAGGTCCTGGACGATGGAGGCGAGTTCGTCCGGCTTCTTGCGCGTCGCGGCGGCGACCGAGGGGGTCGGGTCCAGAATCGTCAGGGACAGTGCCTGGTCGCCGCGCTGCCCGGCGACCACCCCGAACTCCACTCGCTGTCCGGGCTTGAGCGTCTCGACTCCGGCGGGGAGGACCGAGGAATGGACGAAGACGTCACCGCCGTCGTCGCGGGAGAGAAAGCCGAAGCCCTTCTCGCTGTTGAACCACTTGACCTTGCCGGTAGGCACGTCTGTCCTCGTCCTCGTACTCGTCGGAAAACTGCTTCGGGAAACGGCTCTTGATAGCACTCGGGCGGGCCGCACGGACCCGCCGGTACCAAGGCTAATGCTCTTCAGGCCGGTGACAAGACGTCACCGGGTTGTTCCTTCGGGCTGGGAACTACCCTGGTCCGGTGCCTGACAAAACCCAAACGAATTCCGCCGCGCCCGGTGACCGTCTGGTCCGTGCCGGTGCCATCGTCTTCTTCATCGGCGCCGTGGCCACACTGGTCACGGTCGCCCCGCTGTTCCTCGGGACGACGCCCTTTCCGACGTACATGTTCGGATTGAGCATGCTCATGGCGGTCGGTTTCCTGATGGCCGGCGCGGGAGTACTGCGTTCCGTGTCGGCCGGCCGGCGTCAGGCGCGTGCGGGGCGGTAGTCCGAAAGCCACCCGGGGAATTCGGTCAGATCGGTGAGGACGACGTCCGCGCCCGCCGCGCGCAGTTCCTCCGGGGGGCAGGGGCCGGTGGCCACCGCGACGGACAGCGCGTCGGCCGCCCGGGCGCCGCGCACGTCTCCGACGTGGTCGCCGACATAGACGGCCGCGTCGTGCTCGCGCAGCGCCTCCGCCTTCTGCTCGGCCCACAGATCGCCGATCACCGCGTCGGGCTCGATGCCGAGGTGGGCGAGGTGCAGCTTGGCGTTGGGCTCGTACTTGGCGGTGACGACTATCGCGCGCCCGCCGGCCTCCCGTACGGCCGCGATGGCATCACCGGCGCCGGTCATCGCCGGGGTCGCGGCGATGGCGATCGACGGGTACATCTCGCGGTACAGGTCGGCCATGTCCCCGACCTCCTCGGCCGGGAACCAGTTGATCAGCTCCTCGGCCAGCGGCGGCCCGAGCCGCGTGACCGTCAGGTCGGCGTCGATGTACGTCCCCGTCCGCTCGGACAGCGCCTGGTAGCAGGCGCGGATGCCGGGGCGGGAGTCGATGAGGGTCATGTCCAGGTCGAAACCGACGGTGAGTGCCATATGGGCCATTGTGCCCAGGGCGTCTGGCGGGCAGGCCTCCTGGGTGCCCGGGGCGCCGGCTACCTCTGCCGCTGCGAGCGCCACACCAGGAACAGCGCCGACGCCACCGCCGCGCCCCGGACCACCCAGGGCCAGGTCTCGGAGACCGCGTCGTTCATGTGGCCCTCGGCGATCGGAGTGCCCCAGCGGCCGTTCATCCTGCCCCAGAGCCAGACCAGGCCGGACGTGACGGCGAGCCCGGGCAGGACCATGACCGCCCACTTCGTCTCCGCCTGGGTCAGGCGGCGCGAGGCGTAGGCGATGAGCCAGCCGAGGAGGAGCACGAACCAGTTGCCGAGCACGGCGCCCGCGACGAGCAGCCCCGCCGCGGCGAGGAGCAGCGGATTGCTCCAGCTGCCGGAGGCCAGACGAGGGAGGCGGCGGCGACGGGTACCGGTCTCGGCTGCTTCCTCGACGGCCGCGACGGCCGGCTCGGCCTCCTCGACCGCCGCTTTCTCCTTCTCCGGCTTCCTCGGCTGCGGCGGCTTCAGCAGGTCCGGCAGTTCCACGCCGCCCACGAAGCCCGGCACCTCCTCGCCCACGCCGAACGGGCTGCTGTCCACCCGCCACCAGTCGGGCTGGACGACGCTGTCGCCGAGCTCGTGCCCGGCGGCCAGGTGCGGTGGGGCCGGGCCCTCGGCGGGCGCCGGGTGCGACTCCCCGGCGGGCCGCGCCGGGCGGGGCCGCGGGACGACACGCCGCAGCACCCCCTTCGCCCGCTCCTCCGGCTCGGCCTCGCGCTGCACGGGGACGGAGGCGGGGGCGGCGCTCCGCGGCGCACCGCCGGTGCCTTCCGCCGCTGCCGCCACGACCTCGTCGGGGCTGCCCATGCGGGTCAGGATGCGCCGGACGGCGGCGGGCGAGTCGACGGTGGCTTTCGCGCGGCGCCGGTCGATCTCGTTGCGCAGGTCAGCGACCAGGCGCATCCGGGTGGCCGAGGACAACTGCCGCTGCTGGGCCACGTCGCCGACGCGGCTCAGATACTCGTAAACGACCTGGTCGCTCTCAATCCCCACGAAGTCCCCTCCGGGGCGGGTGCGTTGGCTGACGCCGTCGGACGACGGTATCGCGAGGACCAGCGGGTCGGCCAAAAAGACCGTCCGGCGATCGGGGCCGAGCCGGCACGAGGTCGGCCCGGCCGCCGGAGGCGACCCGCTACCGTGGACCGGATGAGCACCGAGGACAGGCCCCCGGCCCCCCGCTCCCTCGCGGAAGCGCTCCGCGCGCGGGGCGATGTCCCGCTGGGCGCGCTGCTGCGCAGCCGCCCGGACCTCATCACGCCCGTGCCGACCGACCTCACGCAGCTCGCGACCCGGGCCGGCACCCGCGCCTCGGTCGTACGGGCCCTGGAGCGGCTGGACCGGTTCACGCTGCAGACGGCGGAGGCGCTGGCCGTGGCGGCGGACCCGGCGACGTACGACGAACTGCTCGGGCTCACCGCCGGGGACGACGCCGACCCGGCCGTCGTCGCCGCCCTGCCGCACGCCCTGGACATCCTGCGCGAGCAGGCCCTGGTCTGGGGCGGCGACGACCGGCTGCGGCTGGTCCGTACGGCACGTGAACTGCTGGCGCCCGCGCCGCAGCACCCCTCGCCGACCGGTCTCGGCCCCACGGTCCAGGAGGCCACCGCCGGGATGTCCCCGGGGCGGATCCAGGAGATCGTCACGGCCGCCGGGCTGTCCTCGACCCATGACTCGGTCTCCGCGGTGACCGCCCTCACCGGCCTGTTCACGGACCGGACCCGGATGGCCGCGCTGCTCGCCGACGCCCCGGCCGACTCTCTGGAGGTACTCGAACGCCTGGTGTGGGGACCGCCGTACGGGCAGGTCACCCCGGACCCGGCAGCGCGGCTGCGCTGGCTGCTGGACCGGGGACTGCTGCTGCCGACCGCGCCGGGGACGGTCGTCCTGCCGCGCGAGGTCGCCCTGCACCTGCGGCGGGGGCTGGCGCACCGGACGCCCGAGCCCGTGCCGCCGGTGGTCGAGGTCACCGCCGTGCATCGTCCACAGGTTGTGGACAGTACGGCGGCCGGCCAGGCGTACACCGCGCTGGCGACCGTCGAGGAGCTGCTGAAGGACTGGGACGAGGGCGGGCCCGCGGTGCTGCGGGCCGGTGGGCTGAGCGTGCGGGACCTGAAGCGGACCGCCGTAGCCCTCGACGTGCCCGAGCCGGTCGCCGCGTTCTGGGTGGAACTGGCGTACGCGGCGGGCCTGATCGCCGCGGACGGGGAGGCCGACGAGCGGTACGCGGCGACCCCGGCCTACGACGAGTGGCTGGAGGCGCCCGCCGCCGAGCGCTGGTCGCGGCTGGCCTCGGCGTGGCTCGCGGCGACCCGGACGGCGGGGCTGGTGGGCGGGCGGGACGCTAAGGACCGTACGTTGTCGGCGCTCGGGCCGGGCCTGGACCGTTCGGCGGCGCCCGAGGTACGGCACCGGGTGCTGGCGCTGCTGGCCGGGCTGCCGGAGGGGGCCGCTCCGGACGCCGGGTCGGTGCTCGCCCGGCTGCGCTGGGAGCGCCCCCCGCGCGGCGCGCGGCCCGAGGACGACCCGCGCGCCCGCCTCGCCCAGTGGGCCCTGTCCGAGGCGGAGCTGCTGGGCGTCACCGGCCGGGGCGCGTTGTCGGCCCATGGCCGGGCCCTGCTGGGCGCGGCGGCGGCCGTACGGCACCCTGAAGCGGAGGGCTCCGGCCCGGGAGACAGCGGTCCGGGAGACAAACTCCCCGTCCACCACCACCGCACCGTCCCGGTCGTCCCGCTCTCCCCCGCCGAGCAGGCCGTCGCCTCCGCCGCCGCGGCCCGGCTCCTCACACCCCAGCTGCCCGAGCCGCTGGACCACGTGCTGCTCCAGGCCGACCTGACCGCGGTGGCGCCCGGGCCCCTGCGGCGCCCGCTCGCCGACATGCTCGGGGTGCTGGCGGACGTCGAGTCCAAGGGCGGGGCCACCGTCTACCGGTTCACGCCCGGCTCTGTACGGCGCGCGCTCGACGCCGGGCAGGCCGCCTCCGACCTGCACGCCTTCCTCGCCGCGCACTCCCGTACGCCGGTGCCGCAGCCGCTCGCCTACCTGATCGACGACGTGGCCCGCAGGCACGGCCATCTGCGCGTCGGCGCGGCCTCGGCGTATGTGCGCTGCGACGACGACGCGGTGCTCAACGAGATCCTCGCCGACAAGCGGGCCGCGGGCCTGGGCCTGCGCCGGCTCGCCCCGACCGTGCTGGCCGCACAGGCCGACCCCGCGGGGCTCCTCGAAGGCCTGCGGTCGATGGGGTTCGCGCCGGCCGCCGAGTCCGCCGAGGGCGATGTGCTGATCACCCGCGCCCTCGCCCATCGCACCCCGCCCCGTACGGCACCCGAGCCGGTGCCGGACGGCCCGCCGGTCCCCGACGACGTCCTCCTCGCGGCGGCGCTGCGCGCCATCCGGGCCGGCGACCTCGCCTCCACCACCCCGCGCAAGCCCGGCACCGCTCCGGCGGTCAACGGCGAGCTGCCCCGCACCGGTTCCGCCGAGACCCTCGCCACCATGCAGGCCGCCGTCCTGACCGGCGAGGCCCTGTGGATCGGCTACGTCAACGCCGAGGGCACGGCCAGCCAGCGGGTCATCGCGCCCATCCGCGTCGAGGGCGGCTTCGTCACGGCGTACGACCACACGGCGGACGAGGTCCGTACGTATCCGCTGCACCGGATCACCGGGGTCGCGGAGCTGGCGGACGACTCCGGCTGACCCCTCCCGGGCAGGGTCGCTTCTCACCCGTTCGGGTGCACACCGCCGTTCATGCACGCCACGCCGGGGATGTCCCACCCTTGGGCGACCTTGCCGGGCGTGCCGCATCACGCGCTGTGGCCGGGGGCAGCCACCGGGTGTTCCTGTGAGCACTGTCGAAAGGAAGTCCCAGCATGCGCGCTGTCCGTCGAGTCACCGCCGTCCTGGCCACCGCCGCCCTGATGATGTTCGGTGGTCTCGCCACCCCGGCCGCGGCGGTCGGCATCGATGTCGCCGGCCTTGTCATCGAGACGCCGCAGATCTGATCCGCCTCCGCGCACCCGTCGGGGCCGGCCCCGCGTTCCGGGCCGGCCCGCGGTGCGGTGTCCCTCACCGCTCAGCCCGTGAAAGGCCCTGCCGCCATGCGTGAAAAGCTTCCCGCCGTCGTACTCTCCGCCGCCGCCCTCGTGGGCGTGCTCGCGTCCTCGGCCGCGGCGGCCCCGCCCGCGCTGCCGCTGCCGATCCCGGCGGCCCACTCCGAACCCCTGGTGGGCGAAGGCGTCGCCGTCGAGGGCCCGCTGGTCAACACCATCAGTCTGTCCACGCTGCGGTAGCGCGGCGCGTCCGGTAACTGTCTCCCTCCAGCCGGACCACCTCGGCGTGATGGGCGAGGCGGTCCACCATCGCGGGTGCGGAGGTACCGAAGACCTCGTCCCAGCGGCCGAGCGGGCGGTCGCTGGTCACGATCAGCGAGCCACGCTCGTAGCGGTGCGCGACCAGCTGGAAGAACAGGCCCGCGGTGGCCGCGTCGAAGGGCGTGTAGCCGATCTCGTCGACGACCAGGAGGGGATGTTCGTCGAGGGCGGCCAGCTCCGCCTCGAGCCGGCCGGCGGCCCGGGCGTCGGACAGCCGGGCGGCCCACTCGGCGGCGGTCGCGAACAGCACCCGGTGTCCGGCCTGGCAGGCCCGCACGCCCAGGGCGACGGCCAGGTGCGTCTTGCCGGTGCCGGTCGGGCCGACGAACACCACGTTGTGCCGGGCCGTGACGAAGTCCGCCTTGCCGAGTCGGGCCACGGTCTCCCGGTCGAAGCCCCGGGGGTGCTGCTGGTCGAAGTCCTCCAGCAGCTTGCGGGCGGGGAAGCCGGCCGCGCGGATCCGCGCCTCGGCGTCCGCGTCCGGTTCCGGCACGGGCACCGGCTCCGGCTCCGGCTCCGGCTGCCGGGGATGGGGCAGCGTGGCCGCCGGGGTCTCCTGGCCCGGCTGCGGGCGCACGACCTGCGGGTGCCCGGCCGGCGCACGGTCGGCGTGTCCGTGGTCGGCATGACCGCGGTCGGCATGACCGCGGTCGGCATGTCCGTGGTCGGCATGACCGCGGTCGGCATGACCGCGGTCGCTCTGCGCGGCCATCGGGCCCGACATGTACGCGAGGATCGCCGCCGAGGCGATGAACGCCATGTGGATCACCGTCCCCCACATCAGCGCGTGGTGGGAGGTGTGGTGGACGTCCACGAACATCTGGAGCAGATGCACCGAGGAGATGCCCACGATCGCGGTGGCGAGCTTGACCTTCAGTACATTGGAGTTGACGTGCGAGAGCCATTCCGGCTGGTCACGGTGGCCCTGGAGGCCGATGCGCGAGACGAAGGTCTCGTAGCCGCCGACGATCACCATGATCAGCAGGTTGGCGATCATGACGACGTCGACGAGCTTGAGCACGGCGAGCATCACGTACGTCTCGGTGGCGTGCCCGCTCACGCACATGAGGATTAAGGTCCAGAGTTCCTTGAAGAACTTGTAGACGTAGACGCCCTGGGCGGCCACCAGCCCGAAGTACAGCGGGGCCTGGAGCCAGCGGGTGGCGAACAGGGCGTATCCGAGCGTGGTAGTCGGCGTATTCTGCACGGTTCGCCATTCTTCGGGGCTACCGTGGAAAAACTGAATTCACACCACACGTTGGGATGAAAAGGCATTCTGTAGGACCGGTGTCGTTCCAGCAGCGCAGATCACACCCCCGGGCGTATCGATCAGGCACACTGGACGTTTGGCCGCAGAAAGGGTGCCGCGCGTGAATGGTCCGCTGATCGTCCAGTCCGACAAGACCTTGCTCCTGGAAGTCGACCACGAGCGGGCCGACGACTGCCGTCGCGTCATCGCCCCCTTCGCGGAGCTGGAGCGGGCGCCCGAGCACATCCACACCTACCGGGTGACCCCGCTGGGCCTGTGGAACGCGCGCGCGGCGGGACACGACGCCGAGCAGGTCGTGGACGCGCTGGTGGAGTACAGCCGCTATCCGGTGCCGCACGCGCTGCTCGTCGACATCGCCGAGACGATGGACCGCTACGGCCGGCTCACCCTGTCCAAGCACCCGGCGCACGGCCTGGTCCTGACGACCACCGACCGGCCGGTGCTGGAGGAGATCCTGCGGTCGAAGCGGGTCACGCCGCTGGTCGGCGCCCGGATCGACCCGGACACCGTCGCCGTGCACCCCTCCGAGCGCGGGCAGATCAAGCAGACCCTGCTGAAGCTGGGCTGGCCGGCCGAGGACCTCGCCGGGTACGTCGACGGCGAGGCGCACCCGATCGAGCTGGCCGAGGACGGCTGGGCGCTGCGGCCGTACCAGAAGCAGGCGGTCGAGAACTTCTGGCACGGCGGCTCCGGCGTCGTCGTGCTGCCCTGCGGCGCCGGGAAGACGCTGGTCGGGGCCGGGTCGATGGCGCAGGCGAAGTCCACGACGCTGATCCTCGTCACGAACACCGTCTCCGCCCGGCAGTGGAAGCACGAGCTGGTGCGGCGGACCTCGCTGACCGAGGAGGAGATCGGCGAGTACAGCGGGACGCGGAAGGAGATCCGGCCCGTCACGATCGCCACGTACCAGGTGCTGACGACCAAGCGGAAGGGCGTCTATCCGCACCTGGAGCTGTTCGACTCGCGGGACTGGGGCCTGGTCGTCTACGACGAGGTCCACCTGCTGCCGGCGCCGGTCTTCAAGTTCACCGCGGATCTGCAGGCCCGTCGCCGGCTCGGCCTGACGGCCACCCTGGTGCGCGAGGACGGCCGCGAGTCGGACGTGTTCTCCCTGATCGGGCCCAAGCGGTTCGACGCGCCGTGGAAGGAGATCGAGGCGCAGGGCTATATCGCGCCCGCCGACTGCGTCGAGGTCCGGGTCAATCTGACGGACACCGAGCGGCTCGCCTACGCCACGGCCGAGACGGAGGAGAAGTACCGCTTCTGCGCCACGACCGCGACCAAGCGGAAGGTCACCGAGGCGATCGTCCGGCGCTTCGCCGGGCAGCAGATCCTCGTGATCGGCCAGTACATCGACCAGCTCGACGAGCTGGGTGAGCACCTGGGCGCGCCCGTGATCAAGGGCGAGACGTCGAACGCGCAGCGCGAGAAGCTCTTCGACGCCTTCCGCGAGGGCGAGATCAGCGTGCTGGTGGTCTCCAAGGTCGCGAACTTCTCGATCGACCTGCCGGAGGCGACGGTCGCGATCCAGGTGTCGGGCACCTTCGGCTCCCGCCAGGAGGAGGCCCAGCGTCTCGGCCGCGTGCTCCGCCCCAAGTCGGACGGCCACCAGGCCCACTTCTACTCCGTGGTCGCCCGGGACACCATCGACCAGGACTTCGCGGCCCACCGGCAGCGCTTCCTGGCGGAACAGGGCTACGCCTACCGCATCGTGGACGCGGACGAACTGCTGGCCGACAGCTGAGACCGGTCGGTCCGTCCGGTGGGGCGGTCCGTCGGCTCACTTGCGGCGGACCACGCCGACCTCCTCGCCGTACTGGCCGAGGACGATCACGTCGAAGGCGGCGCCCGCGAAGACCTTGACGGCGCGCAGGGCGTCGCCGAGGCGGTGGCGGTGGCTGCCGGTCACGGCGGTGGCACCCGGCGGCCGGCCCGGTGCGGGGGCGGGGGAGAGGGTTGCTGCGCTCATGTCTCCATGGTGCGGTTTCGCCCGTAAAGCCCGCGTCGGTCTGGGGACCGAACCTGCGTACTCCGTCCGTACGCCTGCGGACCGACTCCTGCCCCTCAGGAAGGAGGGCCTCGTCCCCTAGGGGATGGGAAACGGGGGGCGGGAAACAGGAGGCGGGAAACAGGGGGGCGGGAAACAGGGGGGCGGGAAACAGGGGGGCGGGAAAAACCGTTGGCGGCCGTCACGCCCGCTCCTCTAAGATCTCCGCTCTTGCCCGCCTCCCCCACGGAGCGCCGCCGACCGGACGGAAACCGGCCGGTATCTCACCGCCATCTCTTCAGCAGGTCCTCCGGAGGCACCCCCTTGTCCACGCCCGTCGACGACCCGCTCTCCCGTGAGCGCTCCCACCTCGCCGCGTCCCGTTCCGCCCTGCGTGCCATGCGCGAGGACGTCGAGGCCCTCGACATCAGAGACGTCACCGCGAACTGGGTCAACGCGGAGGTGCTGGCCCACCAGATCGAGGAACGCGTCAAGGCCCTGGCCGACCTCAGCGACACCCCGCTGTTCTTCGGGCGACTCGACTATCTGCACACTCCGGGCGCCGAGCGGGCGGAGGGCGCGGAGTGCGAGCGCTTCTACATCGGGCGGCGGCATGTGCACGACGCCGACGGCGACCCCATGGTGATCGACTGGCGCGCACCGGTCTCGCAGCCGTTCTACCGGGCCTCCAAGAAAAACCCGCTGGACATCGCGCTGCGCCGCCGCTTCGGCTACACGGGCGGCGACCTCACGGCGTACGAGGACGAGCACCTCTCGGACCCGGCCGAGGCGGCGCGCACGAGCACACTCCTCCAGCAGGAGATCGAGCGTCCGCGTGTCGGCCCGATGCGGGACATCGTCGCGACGATCCAGCCCGAGCAGGACGAGATCGTGCGGTCCGGACTCTCCGGCACGGTGTGCGTACAGGGCGGCCCGGGCACCGGGAAGACCGCCGTCGGCCTGCACCGGGTCGCCTACCTCCTCTACGCCCACCGCGAGCGCCTGGCCCGCACCGGCACCCTGGTCATCGGACCCAACCGGTCCTTCCTGCACTACATCGAGCAAGTTCTGCCCGCGCTGGGCGAGTTGACCGTCCAGCAGGCCACCGTCGAGGACCTGGTGGCCCACGTCGAGATCAAGGGCACGGACGACGCGACGGCCGCGGTCGTCAAGGGCGATGCCCGCATGGCGCAGGTGCTGCGCAGGGCCCTCTACGCGCACGTCACCCTGCCCACCGAGCCGGTCGTGGTCGTGCGCGGCTCCCGCCGGTGGCGGGTCGCGGCGTACGAACTGGAGGACATCGTCCGCGAGTTGCTCGACCGCGACATCCGCTACGGCGCCGCCCGCGAGGCCCTGCCGCAGCGCATCGCGCACGCCGTGCTGGTGCAGATGGAGCGCTCGGGCGAGGCGCCGGACGACCGGGTGCAGGACGCGGTGGCCCGCAACAGCGCGGTCAAGGCGGCGGTCAAGGCGATCTGGCCGGCCGTCGACCCGGCGAAACTGGTGCTGCGCCTGCTGTCGGACGCGGACTTCCTCGCCGAACACGCCGAGGAGATCCTCGACGAGGACGAACAGAAGGCGATCCTCTGGGCCAAGCCGGCGCGCAGCGTCAAGTCCGCCAAGTGGGCGACGGCCGACGCCGTCCTCATCGACGAGGCCACCGACCTGATCCAGCGCACGCACTCCCTCGGGCATGTCGTCCTCGACGAGGCGCAGGACCTCTCCCCCATGCAGTACCGGGCGGTCGGCCGCCGCTGCACCACCGGCAGCGCGACCGTCCTCGGCGACCTGGCGCAGGGCACCACGCCCTGGGCGACCCGCGGCTGGCAGGAGGCGCTCACCCACCTGGGCAAACAGGACGCGTTGGTGGAGGAGCTGACGGCCGGTTTCCGCGTGCCGACGGACGTCATCACCTACGCCTCCCGGCTGCTGCCGCACATCGCCCCGGGCCTCACCCCGGTCGTGTCGATCCGCGAGAACCCGGGCCACTTCGAGGTCCGGGCGGTCTCCGGGGCCGCCGACGTGGTCGGAGCCTGCCGCGAGTCGCTGCGCCACGAGGGCTCGACCGGCCTGATCGCGGCGGACGCCCGGGTCCCGGAGCTGGCACGGGCCCTGGCGGAGGCCGGGATCCCGTACCTCGGCCCGGGCGAGGAGACGACTCGGGAAACCCGCCTGACCCTGGTCCCGGCGTCCCTCGCGAAGGGTCTGGAGTACGACTACGTCGTCCTGGACGAGCCGCGGGCGGTGGTCGACGGCGAGCCGGACGAGCGCACCGGCCTGCGCCGCCTGTACGTGGCGCTGACCCGAGCCGTGTCGGGCCTGACCGTGACGCACGCGGCCGGGCTGCCGCCGCAACTGGCGTCAACCACCCTTCGCTGAAGCGTCGGGAGGGCCCGTGCGCCCGCGTCTCCCTGACCGCTCAGGTCGCGACTGTCTCGTGTCGAGACGGTTCCGCAGGCGGTGCAGGTGTAGGTGCGTTCCGACAGAGGAAGTGCGTGCTTGGTTCTCGCTCCGCACTGTGCGCAGTCCATGGTGGTGTGCGCGGGATGTACGAGGCGCACATCGCGCCCGTGTTTGCGGCCCATCTCGATCAGGGCCTGCTTGGTGGCCCCGATCGCCGCATCGGCGGCTTTGCGGGGGCGGCGTCCAGGGCGGTCCGCCACCGCGCCACGGCCTCCGCCGACACCGGCGCCTCCCAGCCCTGCGGCCGGGCCGCCCCGCCGATGTGGAAGCCGTCGACCCCGGCCGCCAGCAGCGTCGGCACGTGGTCGAGCCGCAGCCCGCCCCCCACCAGCAGGTGCTGCTCGTACCCCGGCTCTCCTCGGCGGGCCGCCTCCGCGAGCAGTACGGAAAACCCGTCGTCGACCCCGTCGGCCGATCCGGCGGTGAGATACGTGTCGAGCCCGGGCATCCCGTCCAGCTGCTTGCGCAGGGCGTCCCGGTCGGCGGCCCGGTCGATCGCCCGGTGGAAGGTCCACGGGCAGCCGTCCAGCACTCCCACCACCCGCTCCACAGCCGCGAGATCCACGCCACCCCCCGCGTCGAGGAAGCCCAGCACGAACTCCTCGGCCCCGGCCTCCCGCAGCTCGCCCGCCACCCGGACCAGCCGGTCGGCGTCCCCCGCCGCGAAGCCGTCCGCGAGCCGGAGCATCACCCGCAGCGAGAGGCCGACGGCCCGGCGGATCCCGGCGACCGTGGCGGCCGACGGGGTGAGCCCGTCGGCCGCCATGTCGGTGACCAGCTCGAGGCGGTCCGCGCCTCCCGCCTGGGCGGCGACCGCGTCCTCGACGCCGAGGGCGATCACCTCCAGGACTGCACGCTTGCTCATGGGGCCCCATTCATCCGCGTCGAGGGCGGCCGCAACCCACCCACAGGTCTAGTCCAATCCAGACTACTTCCCGCGGGCCAGGCCCTTCATCCCTCCCCTCGGGGTCTTCACCCGAAGATGTTCAGCTCCTTCGCCTCCACCCCGGCCAGCTCGAACGCGGGAGCCCCGCCGACCGGCCGCCCCGTGTACAGCCGTACGAGGGTCGGCCCGTCCCCGATGAAACGCCCCGGGGGCCGCTCCCCGCCGCTCTCGCCCAGGCGCAGCGGCTCGTCCAGGTCGTCGAGGTCGGCGTGCAGCGGCGCGTGGCCCCGCTCACGGGTGAGCCGGGCGAGCAGCGCGAGCGCGTCGGGCAGGCCGGCCCCGCCGTACGCCCCCGGCTCCCCGAGGGCCTCACGCACGTCCCCGGCGTGCACCCACTCCCCGAGCGCGAGGCCGTCCAGCTTCCCCTCCGCCCCGGCGATCACGGCCCCGGCCTCGCTCAACCCGCGCTCCAGCTCGTCGACGACCCGGCCGTCGCTCCAGCCCTCCCGTTCGGCGATGTCCTGGTCGTTCGACTCGGGCGAGAACACGCCCGCCTCGAACCGGCCCTCCGCCACCCGCGTCAGCGCGGCGGAACAGTGCGCCAGCACGTCCCGCACCGTCCAGCCCGGACACGCGGCCACGGGCCGTGCGAAGTCCCCCTCGGCCCTGCCCCGCAGCAGCGGGATCAGCGCGTCACGCTCGATCGTGAGCAGCCGCCCGGGCTGTTCGGGGTCCCGTACGTCGTGCACATCAGCAGGAGTCGTCATGGAACCCACGCTAGGTCCCACCCCCGGGTCAGCGGGAGAATGACGCCATGGCCGATCCCGACACCCTGCGCACCCGCTTCGCCCGCGCCCTGGAAGGAGCCCGAGGCCCGGCCGGCGGCCCCGACCCGGCGCCGTACGCGGACAACCTCCTCACCCGCTGGCAGGAGCCCCAGCGCCGCTACCACACGGTCGAGCACCTCACGGCGGTCCTCGAGCACATCGACGTACTGGAGCGGCACGCGCACGACCCGGACGTGGTGCGGCTGGCCGCCTGGTTCCATGACGCGGTCTACCTCCCCGACCGCTCCGAGAACGAGGAACGCTCCGCCCGCCTCGCCGAACGCGCCCTCGCGGAGGCCGGTGTCCCCGCCGCCAAGACCGCCGAGGTGGCCCGCCTGGTCCGCCTCACCATCACCCACGACCCCGCCGACGACGACCCCGACGGCCAGGTCCTGTGCGACGCCGACCTGGCGATCCTCGCCTCGCCCCCGTCGGCGTACGCGGCCTACACCACCGCCGTCCGCGAGGAGTACCACTTCGTCCCGAACGACGCCTTCCGCACGGGCCGCGCCACGATCCTGCGCCAACTCCTCGCCCTGCCGAGGCTGTTCAGGACCCCATACGGAGCGGCGAAGTGGGAGGCGACGGCCCGCTACAACCTCACCGCCGAGCTGGAAATGCTGTCGCTCTCACCCCCCACCCCCTCGTAGCCTCCCCACCATGTGGACAACGGGCGCCGAACAGGTGGAGCAGGCCGTCGACGAGTGCGTGGGACTGCTGGGGGAAGTCACCGACCGGGACTGGGAGGGGACACCGGCCGGGCGGGTGACATGGAGCTGCCGGGAGACGGCCGTGCACATCGCCGAGGATCTCATCGCGTATGCGGGGCAGTTGGCGGCGCGGGAGCCCGAGGGGTACACGCCCTTCGAGATCTCGCTGGAGGAGGGGGCCGGCAACGCGGATGCAGTGCGGGTGATCAGGACGATGGGGGCCCTGTTCGCTGCGGCGATCCGGACGACGCCGCGGCAGGTGCGGGCCTTCCATCCGTATCCGTTCCGCGACGCGAACCGTGAGGGGTTCGCGGCGATGGGCGTGGCCGAGGTGCTGCTGCACACGCACGACATCGCCGAGGGGCTGGGCGTGGCGTACGAGGCGGACTCCGAGTTGTGCGACTTCGTCCTCAGGCGGATCTTTCCGCATGTCCAGCCCGGACCGACTCCCTGGCAGACCCTGCTGTGGGCCACCGGACGGGGTGAGTTGCCGGGGCGGGCGCCCGTCACCGAGTGGCGGTGGAACAACAACCTGGTGATCGGCACCGAACGGCTCACCCTGGAGGGCGTCACCCCGGGGGTGGCCGACGACCTTGCCACGGTCGGTGACGGCGGCTGCTTCGAGTGGCTCGGAGGAAGCCCGGCCGAGGGTACCCGGGTGGGCGCCGGGCTGGTGTTCAAGCAGTACGAGGAGGGGGTCCACCTGCCGGAGTGGGGCATGTACGTACTGGTCCGCCGCGAGGACGACCAGGCGCTCGGCGCCATGGGGTTCCACGCCGTTCCCGACGAGGCGGGGCGGGTGGAGATCGGTTACGACCTGGTCGAGGCGGCACGCGGGCAGGGGTACGCGACCGAGGCGCTGCGCGCTCTGTCGGAATGGGCCCTGGCCCGGGACGAGGTGCGGACCGTGGTCGCGAATGTCGAGCAGGACAACGCGCCCTCGCGGGGCGTCCTCACCCGCGCCGGCTTCACGGCCGTCGCGGAGAACACCGAGCAGGTGACCTACGAGCTGGGGGAACCCGGCGAGCGGTAAGAGCCCTTGGGCCGCCGCAGCCCCGCCCCGTGCAGCAGCCGCACCACCTCGCGGCTGCTGACCTCCACGGCCCCGGCGCCCACCGCGTCGGCGTACCGCTGGGCGGGGATGTCGTAGTGGTCGCGCTCGAAGGCCCGCCGGGGCACACCGAGGCGTTCGGCGAAGCTGTGCAGTTCGTCGTAGGAGACGTCGCTGATCAGGTGGGACCACATACGGCCGTGCCCGGGCCAGGCCGGCGGGTCGATATAGATCGTCACCAGGGCCTCACGAGGACGCCGCCCCACCGATGGCCTCGCCCAGCGACCCGACCGCCGCGACCTTGACGCCCGCCTCGCCGCACACCCAGTGCGGGTCGGGCCCCAACACCGGTTCCACGTCCAGCGCGTGCGGGTCGCCGGTGCCGCACACCGGGCACAGCGGCCAACGGCCGTACCGCTCCAGCAGGGCGTCCTGTACGTCCTGCGCGACCAGACCGGCCACGTACGGCGCGCCCTCCGGCCACTGCTCGACCCACCACCGCCGCTGGGTGACGGACTCCTCGACCAGGGAGACGACGTCAGCCTCGGCGACGCGTCCCGCGACGAGGTCGGCCAGCACGAGGGCCCGCGCGGCGTGCAGCGTCTGCTCCAGGGGGGTGATGGGCTCCATGCCCCCATTGTGCGCACTCTTGACCCCGACGCCGAGCCGAAAATATCTTTCAGTGGTGACCCGTAGAGTGAAGGAAACTTTCGTCGGCGAACGCGACAGCGCGCCCGGCCCGAGTGCCATGGTCGGCACGCTCGGCACCCCGCCCGCCCCCGCCGCCCTCGCGGCCAAGGTCCGCACCCTGGCCCCGTCGATGACGCGTTCCATGCAGCGCGTCGCCGAGGCCGTCGCGGGCGACCCGGCCGGCTGCGCGGCCCTCACGGTCACCGGCCTCGCCGAACTCACCGGCACCAGCGAGGCGACCGTCGTACGCACCGCCCGGCTGCTGGGCTATCCGGGCTACCGGGACCTGCGCCTGGCCCTCGCCGGCCTCGCCGCCCAGCAGCAGTCCGGCCGGGCCCCGGCCATCACCACGGACATCGCGGCCGACGACCCGATCGCCGACGTGGTCGCGAAGCTCGCTTACGACGAACAGCAGACCCTCGCCGACACCGCCGCCGGGCTCGACACCGTCCAGTTGGGCGCCGCCGTCACCGCGCTGGTCGCGGCCCGCCGCACCGATGTGTACGGCGTCGGGGCGTCCGGTCTGGTCGCCCAGGACCTCACGCAGAAGCTGCTGCGCATAGGGCTGATGGCCCACGCCCACAGCGACCCGCATCTGGCCGTGACGAACGCGGTGCAACTGCGGGCCGGTGACGTGGCGATCGCCATCACGCACTCCGGGTCGACCGGGGACGTCATCGAGCCACTGCGGGTCGCCTTCGAGCGCGGCGCGACGACGGTGGCGATCACGGGCCGTCCCGACGGCCCGGTGACGCAGTACGCCGATCATGTCCTCACCACGTCCACCGCGCGGGAGAGCGAACTGCGTCCGGCGGCGATGTCGTCGCGGACCGGTCAGCTCCTTGTGGTGGACTGCCTGTTCGTAGGGGTGGCGCAGCGGACGTACGAGACGGCGGCGCCGGCGCTCTCGGCGTCGTACGAGGCGTTGGCCCACCGGCATCGTTCCTGAGGCAGCCGCCCCAGCCAGCACCGGGAAGACACGGAAAGCCACGGAAAGAGCCGTCATGACCTCCACCTCCGACCCCCGGGACCTCAGAACCGAGTTGGAGTCCCTGACCACCGAGGCCTTCCGGCCGGAGCTCGCGGACATCGACCGGCTGCCCACGCTCGACATCGCGCGGCTCATGAACGGCGAGGACGCCACCGTGGCCGCGGCGGTCGCGGCCCGGCTGCCCCAGATCGCCGCCGCGATCGACGCCGTGGCGGAGCGGATGGCCCGGGGCGGCCGCCTCGTCTACGCGGGCGCGGGCACGGCGGGCCGGCTGGGCATCCTGGACGCCTCCGAGTGCCCGCCCACGTTCAACACCGACCCCTCCCGGGTCGTCGGCCTGATCGCGGGCGGCCCCGAGGCCGTGGTCACCTCGGTCGAGGGCGCGGAGGACTCCCGGGAGCTGGCCCGGGCCGACCTGGAGCCCGCCGGCCTCACCCCCGACGACACGGTGGTCGGCATCTCCGCGTCCGGCCGCACGCCGTACGCGATCGGCGCGGTCGAGTACGCCCGCACCCGCGGCTCCCTCA
Source organism: Streptomyces violaceus (assembly GCF_036014075.1). NCBI lineage: Bacteria > Bacillati > Actinomycetota > Actinomycetes > Kitasatosporales > Streptomycetaceae > Streptomyces > Streptomyces violaceus. Next base: position 4,955,817 of record NZ_CP107911.1, on the reverse strand, counting down.
CCGTCGGGCTCGCCTGCAACCCCGGCAGCCCGCTCGGGGCCGCCGCCGACCACGGCATCGAGATCGTCGTGGGTCCCGAACTGCTCACCGGCTCCACGCGCCTGAAGGCCGGCACGGCACAGAAGCTCGTCCTCAACATGCTCTCGACGATCACGATGATCCGCCTCGGCAAGACCTACGGAAACCTGATGGTCGACGTCCGCGCGTCGAACGACAAACTCCGCGCCCGCTCCCACCGCATCGTCGCGCTCGCCACGGGCGCCGGCGACAAGGAGGTCGAAGAAGCCCTGACCGCCACGGACGGCGAGGTCAAGAACGCCATCCTGACGATCCTGGCCGACGTGGACGGCCCGACGGCGGCACGCCTGCTGGAGGAATCCGGCGGGCACCTGCGGGCGGCCCTCGAGTCACGCTCCTAGGGCACGTGTCGATGCGTGATCCATCCCGGGCAGTGGGAACGGAGGGCCGCTGAGCACGTTGATCGCGCTCAGCGGCTCTCCCTCATCCCGTCGTCGCCGGTGCCCTACGACCAGGGCAGGACCAAGGCACCCCAGGCGACAAGGGGACCGAGGGCGACGATGCCGCCGGTGTAGCCGATGACCTGGCGATAGAAGCGGCAAGCGTCGACACCACGGGCGTTGGCCAGGACCAGGGCGCCATTGGTGGAGAAGGGGGAGGTGTCGACGATGGTGGTGGACACCGCGAGGGCGGCGATCAGCCCGGCGGCGCTGAGGTGGCTGGAGAGCAACAGCGGTACGGCGATGGGAATGATCGCGGTGAGGATCGCGGTGGACGAGGCGAAGGCCGAGGTGACGGCCACGGTGAAGCACAGGAACAGGGCGACGACGAGCGGCGCACCCAGGTCGGCGGCGTGCTCGGAGATCTTCTCGATCACCCCGGCCTTCTCCAGCATGGCGATGTACGTCATCATGCCCGCGACCAGCAGCAGGGTGGTCCAGCTGATGCCGTCGACGGCCTTCTCCTGCCTCTTCATGTCCACCAGCGCCAGCAGGGCGCCCGCGACCAGGGCCAGGAAGCCGATCTCCAGTTGGAAGCCGAGCGCGCCCACGACGAGGCCGACCAGACAGGCGAGGGTCAGCCACTGTCGCCAGTCGGGCCTGCCGGACACGGCGGGTTCCTCGTCCGCGCCCGCCGTCTCGTCCTGGTCGAGCAGCGGGACCGGGCGTTTGGCCAGCAGGACGTACGTGAGGAGCGACAACACCAGGTTGATCACGAAACTGGCGGTGAACAGAGCGACGGGAGAGACGTGCAGCTCGGTCTTGTCGACCATGCCGAGCACCAGCGCACCCGAGACGGCGAGGGGCGAGAACGCGCCGGCGTGGCCGCCACTGATCACCATCATGCCGACCACGAGCGGGTTCAGCTTGTAGCGGTAGGCGAAGTTCATCGCGACCGGCACGAGGATCGCCACGGCGGCCGGGGTGAAGGTGCCGAACGCCGTCAGCAGTGCGGCGACCAGGAACAGCACCCAGGGGATGAGCGCGACCTTCCCGCGGACCAGCCGCACTCCCGCCACGACGAGCAGATCGATGGTGCCGTTGCGGCGGGCGACGGAGAACAGGTAGGTGACTCCCACGATCGTCAGGAACAGCTCCACCGGAAAGCCCTCGAAGATCTCGTCCTCGGTGAGGCCGAGTGAGGCGGTTCCGACCGTGAAGGTCGCGACGAAGGCGAGAATGCCCAGGTTGATCGGCAACACGGTACCGACCACGAACATCACCAGCAGTGCGCCCATGGAGATCACTTCAGGAGACATCTTTGTCCTTGGTGCGGGGAGGGGACGGGAGGGCGCGCCTCAGGGGGCGCGGGGCTGCCCCGGGGCGACGGCTGGGGACCGTCCGGGGAGATTCATCCCGGTTCAGGCAGCTTTGCGGGCTCCTGATTCCGGTACGTAGATACGTGCGTCGGCGAGCAGCCGGGCAGCCCGCCGCACGGTGACGCGGTCCGGGACGCCGTCGCGCGGGTCCGAGCAGCGGACGGCCACGACGCCGGCGGGGGTGCCCAGGCGCAGCCACTCACCGGTCGGCCCGCCCGCGGCCCGGGAAACCACTGAGTCCTTCAGCAGGCCCGCGGCCGCGACGGCGACCGCGGAGGTGAGGCCGATCGCCGGGTGCGGGGCGTTCATGGTGAGCATGCGTACCGAGACGTCGTAGTCCTCGGCGGCGACCGGCTCGCCCAGCGTGGTGGTGTACGGCACCGGGGGCCCGACCAGGCCCACCTTGGGCACCGCGTCACCGGGCTCCTGACCCGGGGTGAGCAGTCCCATCAGCGGCGCGGCCGTGTGGCGGACCGCTCGCAGCCAGGGCACGTCGGCACGGACCTGCTCCAGGGACTCGGCCCCGGAGCGGCCGGCGCCTCGGGCGTCCACGAGGACCACGGGGGCACCCGCGTCCACCATGGTCACCTGGTGCGGCTCCGCGGTGCCGAGTCGTAGCTCTTCGGCCGCCCGTCCGGTGGGGAGCAGCGAGCCGGTGGTGCTGCCGGCCGGGTTCAGGAAGGTAAGGCCGACCGCCACGCCGCCTGCCCGGGTGCCGGGCACGGTCTGGTCACCGAAGTGATGTACCACTCCGCCGGTGGTGTCCACTACCCCTTCCATGACGGCGCCGGTGTTGCTGTTCCGCATCACGACGCGAGTCCGGTCACCGCTGATGGGCACCAGTCCCTTCGCGACGGCGTACAAGGCGATGCCGGTGGCGCAGTTTCCGCAGTTGCTGGTCCACTCGATCGTGCCGGTGCCGATGCCGATCTGCGCGAACAGGTAGTCGACATCCACACCGGGCGTGGGGGAAACACCGACGACGGCCGCCTTGGAGGTGGTCGGTGTCGCCCCGCCCACCCCGTCCAGCTCCACGGGGTCAGTGGAGCCGTACGCGGCGACCAGCAGTTTCTCCAGCTCACTGCGGTCGGTGGGGACATGGACCTGACTGAACAACCAGCACTTGCTGGTGCCGCCACGTACCAAGGTCGCGGGAATGTGCACGGCTGAGGCTCTTCCTGGTTCACGGACGGAAGGGGAAGGCCGGGGCGGACGGTTACGGGTGGGTTGCGCCCCGGTGAACCGCTCCGGCGAATGCGAAGACCTTCGCAGCCGCAAGACTTGGGCACAATGGCAGTTCTCTTCACCTCAGTTAAGTGCAGCTAAACTCTCAGGCATGCTCAACGTACGCCGCCTGCTGCTGCTCACCGAGGCCGCCGAGCGCGGCTCGCTCACCGCCGCCGCGGAGGCGTTGGGCATGACCACCTCCGCCGCCTCCCAGCAGATGTCCCAGCTGGAACGGGAGGCCGGACAGCCCCTCATCGAACGGTTGCCGCGCGGCATCCGCACCACCCCCGCGGGCGCCGCCCTGGCCGAGCGCGGTCAGACCATCCGCCGCGAACTCAGGGCCGCGGAAGCCGACTTGGACGCCTTCACCGACCTGGACCAGGGCAAGCTCCGGCTCGGGTCGTTCCCCACCGCCAGCGCCTCGCTGCTGCCGCTCGCCCTCACCCGGTTCAGCCGCCGGTACCCCGGAGTGCGGACCGTCGTACGCGCCGGAGTCCTCGACCAGCTGCGCGAGATGCTGCACACGGGAGAGGTCGAGAAGGCGCTGCTCTGGGACTACGAGTGGAACCGCGTCAACGACGACGCCCTCGCCCTCACCCACCTGCTCGACGACCCCACCGTCCTGGTCGTCCCCGCCGACTCCCCGCTGCGCACCCTGCCCTCGCTGCGCCTCAGCGATCTCGCCGACCAGGAGTGGATCACCCGCGCCGACAACCACCCGGTCGCCGACGTCCTGCGCCGCAGCTGCCACCGGGCAGGGTTCGAACCGCGCATCGCCTACGCCTCACACGACTACCAGGAGGCCCAGGCCATGGTCGCGGCCGGCCTCGGCATCGCCCTCGCACCCCGGCTCGCCCTCACCAGCCGCCGCAGCGACGTCCGCCTGCTGCCGTTCGGATCCGACGTACCCGCCCCCACCCGCCGCATCCTGCTCGCCCGCGCCGCGTCACGCGAGGCCACCCCGCCCGCGCAAGCCATGGCCGCCATCCTGCGTACCGTGGCACAGAAGTTCACCGGCGCCGACCTGGACCGCACCCAGCTCGGCGCGGTACGACGGGGTGGACAGGGACGCGCCTGACGCGGCCCGGCCCCTGGGACACCATCCTCACCGTGACTTCGGCTCCCGGTTGACCTGCCTCACACGAGCCCGCAGCGTCTCCCCCACGGGCAGCGAGCGCAGTACGTCCGTCAGATGCTCGGCCGTCCGTACGTTGCACCGCCCCAGATCGACCAGGGCGAACGGCTCGTCGCTCGCGCCGGTCACCGGGTCGACGCCCAGCGACGGCAGGACGACCCCGACTCCGGCGAGGGCCTCCCGCAGCGATTGCACGATCTCTTCGGTCGAGCGCACGTTTCCCTACCTCCACGCTGAGTTTGTGATTCACCACACAGCGTGGTCGACGCGCCCCTAGCCTGGCCATACACGGCGGTCCAACAACCCCATGTGTGCGACAGGGAGTTGCCCATGCCCGGATCCAGGGACCTAGACCCCTCCTCCTCCCCTCGGGCCCTCCTGGGCGCCGAACTCCGCCACGCCCGCGAGAAGGCCGGCCTGAGCCAGGAGGAACTGGGGCAGCGGCTGTTCGTGAGCGGGTCGTTCATCGGGCAGTTGGAGGCGGGGACGCGGAGGTTGCAGCGGGAGTACGCGCGGTTGCTGGACGAGGCGCTGGGCACGGGGGATTTCTTCCAGCGGAACTGCGGGGCAGCGGCGAAGTCGAAGTATCCGGAGCACTTTGCGGAGGCGGTAGAAGCCGAGGCGCTGGCTACGGAGATCCGGCAGTACTCACCTCTCCTGATTCCCGGACTGCTGCAAACGCCCGCATACGCACAGGCCGTGTTCCGCGCCTACCGGCCCACAGCACCGGCAGAGGCGATCGAGGAGTTGGTGACGGCTCGTGTGGACAGGAGCCGCATCCTCGACGATCCAACAAGCCCGTTGTTGTGGACCGTGCTTGACGAGGCCGCACTGCGTCGGCACACCGGTGGCCGGGAGGTCATGGCAGAGGCCCTACGCCACATCGCTGGCCTGATTCACAGGAACCGGATCATCGTGCAGGTGCTGCCACTACGCGCGGGCGCCCATGCATCAATGGAGGGCTCCATGAAGCTGATGGATTTCGAGGACGCCCCTCCGCTGCTCTACTTCGAGGGGGTCGGCACGGGACGACTGGAGGACGACCCGTCAACCGTCCGGTACCAGCGGCGCACCTTCCAACTCCTCACAGCATGCGCCCTCTCCCCGGACGAGTCCTTGGCTCTCATCGAGGACATCGCGCAGGATTACGGCCATGAGGAGCATCCCTGAGCACGATCTGGACGCCGTGGCCTGGCACAAGTCCAGCTACAGCGGCGGCAGCGGTGGCGACTGCCTGGAAATAGCAGGCGACCAGCCCACCCTCGTACCCGTACGCGACTCCAAGGCACCCCACGGCCCGAAGCTCGTGTTCCGGACCACGGCCTGGGCCGCCTTTGTGGCAAACCTCAAGGACGGAGCCGCCTGAGCTTCGGGACCCGGGCTTCGAGCTCCCTTTTCAAGGAATGGATAGAGGGCCTCAACCCGCCCTCCCACCCCGCGTGTTGACTTGACGCGTTCGGCTTGCCACGGACAGTGACAGGCCTCTAACGTTCGTGCACAAGCAACAGCCCCCGCCAGGTGCTACCAACACCTGCGGGGGCTTACCAACGAGGTCGAAGGACAAGTTCGATCCCATGGCTGAGACCCAGCTTAGTGCTGCCCTCCCGTCCACGCACCCAATGGCGAACCCGGGCTACGGCAAGCGCTCCGCCCCAGACCAACTCACCCGCACCAACCACGACTTCGCACACCTCCCGCCCCGCGAAGCCGCCATCTCCGTCTACCTCGACCGGCTACCCGACGGCGCGGACATCTCCGTAGAGACGCTGGCCAAACAGCTCCCCTACGGCCAGTGCGCCCTCGGCACCGCCCTCAACCTGATCCAGCAGGCGGGCCACTTGCGCCGGGGCCGGGAGTGCGTGACGGCGGACGACGGCAGCTCCCGCTGGATCACCCGATCGTGGTTCTCCCGCACCGCCCGGGACGATGACTGGTGGGCGGCCTTCACACGCGGCGACGTACCGAAGCAGCAGCGCCCCACCCGCTCCCGCGCCCACATCCTCCTGGCCGCCCTCGGCCGCACGGCACCCGTCCTGTCCCTCTCCCAGGCCGACTGCGCCACCCTCGCGCCACTGGTGACGGAGTGGTTCGAGCGGGGCGCCTCGGAGGAGGACGTACGGCGTGCGCTCACGGCCGGCTTACCGACCCCCGTCCACCACGCCGCTGCCCTGGTCCGCAACCGCCTGACCAGCAAACTCCCGCCCCCACCCGCCCCACGTCCACCCCTGCGGGTCCTGGAGTGCGCGAACTGCGGCGCGCCGGGGCGCCCGGAGTCCCTGCCAGGGGGCCGTTGCAGCGCCTGCCGGGGCGAACGCGCCCCCGCGCAACCCGCTGCACCCCTGTCCGCCCCCACCGTTCACGACCGCGCGGCCCAGATCCGCGCCGAGATGTCCCAACGACGCCGAGAGAAGGCACGCACATGACGGCTCCTACGGTGCGACGTCACTCCCCCAGGGCACGATGGAAGGGAGGAGGCACCACCATGACCCCTGGTATCGCTGACCGCCCGCTGATGCCCATCGAGGACTTCGAGGATCTGGCCGAGGTTGCCCCGGCCCACGTGCGGCTCGAGTACGTCGACGGTCGCGTCCGTACGAAGGACCCACTCAGCGTCGAGGACTTCGAAGAGCTGGAACGCCGCGCCCCGGAGACCGTGCGGCTCGAATACATCAACGGAAAACTAGAGGTCAAGGCGATGCCGGACGGCAACCACAGCGAGATTCACATGTGGCTGCTTGAGCAGTGCCTGCAGCATCGGCCCGATCTGCGCCTCCATCACGAGCGAGGCGTCCGGACCGAGGCCTACCGCAAGGGCCGTGCCCGGGCCGACGGGGCCCTCGTCCGACGGGGGCACTTCAAAGGGCACGGTGAGTGGTCCGCTGCCAACGGCGTCCTTATGGTCGTCGAGATCACCTCCCACGACCGTGACACCAACCAGCGGGACCGCATCGACAAGCCCGTCGGATACGCGGCAGTCGACATCCCCGTGTACCTGCTCATCGACCGCGACAACAACACGGTCGTCGTGTACAGCGAGCCCGAAGACGGCCGATACCAGCAAAAGGCCTCTCACTCCTGGGGCACCCCGGTCGAGCTGCCCGCTCCTCTCGGCTTCACTCTGGACACCGAAGAACTCAAGGACTACGCCGACTGACGACAATGGGACCCATGAACCACGCCCAGCTCACCGCCCTAGGCCGTGCCCTCCGTCTCCTCGGTGAGCACGGGGAGGCCCTCACCTCCGACACGCCGGACGGCAAACTGCACGAGGTCAAGGCCGACCTGAAGCGCGCCCTGGACCTGCTGGAGGACAGCGTCACCACGGCGGCGCCCAGTACGCGCTGCCCGGAGCACCCCACCGGCCCGGTCGACGAGGCCGCCCCCGACCTGTGCCTGCTCTGCGAGACCCGGCGCCGGGCCGCCCGCCGGGCGGAGTTCAACGGCCCCGCCCCGCATCACCAGCCCGCCGAGCCGGTCCAGTCCCGCTACGGCGTGAGCGGTGACCGCCCCCAGCCGCAGCAGCGCTGGCTGCCGGAGCTGTGGACCGGCCAGGCCTGGCAACTGTGCGGCACCCCGCGCCGGGACCGCCGCGAGGCCGAGCAGTACATCGCCGCCCAGCGCAAGGCTCCCCGGGCGGCCATGGCGTACCGGCTCGTGCACGAGTTCACCGACTACGAGGTGCTGCGCGTGTGGGGGACGCCGGTCAAGGTCGACATCGAGCCGATGGGCAACCTCTAGCTCACAGGAGGGGCAGGGCGGAGAAGTCGTAGCCCTCCCACAGCCGCCGCGAGGCCTCCTCCGGGTACGCCCTCACCACCGGCTCCGCGTCCAGCACCTGCACCAGCCGCTCCCCGTCGTCGTACGCCGGCCAGCCCGGGTCCCCCGTCCTCGCGAACGCCGTCCAGGACGAGCGGAAACGGGACGACAGCGCCTGGGCCTCGGCGGACGGCTCGGTGCCCGCGAACAGCAGGGCCCCGAGGTCCGCGCCGAACGTGCCGAACAGCAGCGGGATGTCCAGGCCGTGGCAGGCTCCGAGCGCACCGCCGCTGCCCGGGGCCGGCCAGGTCAGTTCGTAGACGTGGGCCCGGCCGCCACCCGCCGTCTGCGCCTCGGCCAGGTGCAGGGAGGGCATGTTGAACAGCCAGTCCGTCTGGACGCGTTCGTAGAGCTCGCCCGGGGAGGCGTCGGGGAAGGCGGCACGGTAGGCCTGCTCGCCGTCGGGGCCCGGGGCGAACAGGCGCAGGGCGGAGGTCGCCTGCTCGTCGGTGATCTGGCCCAGTCGGCCCGCCATGGCGATGAAGAGGCGGTACTCGTCGCGGTTGTGGCCGACGAGCAGGTCGATGTCCTTCGCCGAACCGGCCGCCAGCGCCTGATACGGGCTCGTCGGCAGCACCTCGCCGTCGACCACCGGAGAGAAGGGCGTGACCGTGGGCGCGGCCTGGCCCCAGCGGTCGATGTACTGGGGCATCTTGGCGCTCAGCGTCTCGCCCGCCGACGTCAGTCGGCGCGGGGCGATCGTCGAGAGGTCGGCGACCGTGGGGCGCAGCCCCAACTCGGCGGCGAGAGCGAGACCGATGTCACGGGCCAGTTCACCGGAGAAGAACGTCCCCGGCACGCTCTGCGCGATCGCCCGCCCGAACAGGCCGGTCGCACGCTCCATGGCCAGCAGGGAGGCGATCGATCCGGCGCCCGCCGACTCGCCGAAGACCGTGACCCGGTCGGAGTCGCCGCCGAACGCCTCGATGTTGTCCCGGACCCATTCGAGGGCGGCCACCTGGTCGAGCAGGCCGCGGTTGGCGGGGGCGCCCTCGATGAACGCGAAACCCTCCATGCCCACGCGGTAGTTGAGGGAGACGACCACCACATCACCGTCGGCCGCGATGTGCCGGGCGTCGTAGCCGGGGCTGCCGGTGTGGCCGAGCTTGTAGGCGCCGCCGTAGATCCACACCATCACCGGGCGGCGGGCGGCCGGGTCCGGTTCGGGGGTCCAGACGTTGACCGTGAGCCACTCGTCGCCCTCGGGTACGTCGAGCAGGCCCGGGCCGCCCAGGTTGCCTAGGTCCTGCGGGGGCGGTGGGCCGAAGGCGTAGGCGTCCCGTATGCCGTCCCAGGCGTGGGCGGGGCGCGGTGCCATGAAGCGGGCCTCGCCCACCGGGGGTGCGGCGAAGGGGATGCCGCGGAAGACGGCGAGTCCCTCCTCCCTTCGGCCGCGTACCGCACCGGCGGTGGTGCGCACCACCGGTGCGGGCTGATCGGAGGGGCCGTCGGTCGGCCGGTGGGACTCGGTCGTCGTCATCTGGGTCTCCTCACGGATGCCGGTGAACAGGCGCTCGGTCAGTGTCCTTGACTGACGCAAGCAAATCCAGGGCAGTCCGTGTGGCGGACCCGTGAGGTCAGCTGAGGGTCTTCAGCGCCGCCGGGTCGTACGGCGCCAGGTCCTCGAAGCGGCCGGCCAGCACCTTCTGCGCCCACTGCGGGTCCTGGAGCAGGGCGCGGCCGACGGCGACCATCTCGAACTCGTCGCGCTCGAAGCGGTCCAGGAGGTTGTCGAGGTCGCCCAGCTCGGCGCCCTGGCCCTGGAATGCCTTGATGAAGTCGCCGTTGAGGCCGACGGAGCCGACGGTGATGGCGGGCTTGCCGGTCAGCTTCTTGGTCCAGCCGGCCAGGTTGAGGTCGGAGTCGTCGAACTCGGGCACCCAGTAGCGGCGGGTGGAGGCGTGGAAGGCATCGACACCGGCGGCGGCCAGCGGGGTCAGGATGGCCTCCAGCTCCTCGGGCGTCTCGGCGAGGCGGGCGTCGTAGGCCTCCTGCTTCCACTGCGAGTAGCGGAAGATGACGGGGAAGTCGGGGGAGACAGTCTCGCGGACGGCCGCGACGATCTCCTCCGACAGCTTGGCACGGGCGACCCGGTCGCCGCCGTAGGAGTCGGTGCGGCGGTTCGTGCCCTCCCAGAGGAACTGGTCGAGCAGGTAGCCGTGGGCGCCGTGCAGCTCGACACCGTCGAAGCCGATGCGCTCGGCGGCGGCCGCGGCCTCAGCGAACGCGCCGATGACGGCGTCGATGTCGGCCTGGGTCATGGCCTTGCCGGTGGGCTCCGAAGCGCCGATGCGCAGACCCGAGGGGCCGACGGCCGGGGCGTCCGCGACCGGCGGCTCACCCTGGTTGCGGACCATGCCGATGTGCCACAGCTGCGGCACGATCGTGCCGCCCGCGGCGTGCACCGCCTCGGCGACCTTCGCCCAGCCCGCGAGCTGCTCCTCGCCGTGGAACCGCGGCACGCGGTCGCTCTGCCCGGCCGACTCGTGCCCGACGTAGGTGCCCTCGGTGACGATCAGGCCGACTCCGGCCGCGGCACGGCGGGAGTAGTACGAGATGACGTCCTCGCCGGGGACCCCGCCGGGGGAGAACATGCGCGTCATCGGTGCCATCGCGATGCGGTTCGGGACGGTCAGACCGTTGAGCATGACGGGCCGGGACAGGATTTCGGCCGCGCGGGAGGCGGAGGCGGCGACGGTCACGTGGGGACTCCTTGGATACCAGACAGTATGTGCATGCGCATGGGACGTAGGCGTCAACGGCCTGGCCCGCACACGGCATCCCGTCCGCGCTGTGATCCCGAACACGCCCGAGGGCGGCACCCCCTGTTTCCAGGGGGTGCCGCCCTCGGTACTGAAGGACGGTGATCGACCAGGGTCGATCAGAAGTCCATGTCACCGCCCGGCATGCCGCCGCCGGCCGGGGCAGCGCCCGCCTTCTCCGGCTTGTCGGCGATGACGGCCTCGGTGGTGAGGAACAGCGCGGCGATGGAGGCGGCGTTCTGCAGCGCGGAACGGGTCACCTTCGCCGGGTCGATGATGCCCTCGGCGATCATGTCGACGTACTCACCGGTCGCGGCGTTCAGGCCGTGGCCGACCTGGAGGTTGCGGACCTTCTCCACGACGACGCCGCCCTCGAGACCACCGTTGACGGCGATCTGCTTCAGCGGGGCCTCGAGCGCGAGCTTCACGGCGTTGGCGCCGGTCGCCTCGTCACCCTCGAGGTCCAGCTTCTCGAAGACGCTGGAGGCCTGGATGAGGGCCACGCCACCACCGGCGACGATGCCCTCCTCGACGGCCGCCTTGGCGTTGCGCACGGCGTCCTCGATGCGGTGCTTGCGCTCCTTGAGCTCCACCTCGGTGGCGGCACCGGCCTTGATGACGGCCACGCCGCCGGCGAGCTTCGCCAGGCGCTCCTGGAGCTTCTCGCGGTCGTAGTCCGAGTCGCTGTTCTCGATCTCGGCGCGGATCTGGTTGACCCGGCCCTGGACCTGGTCGGCGGAGCCGGCACCGTCGACGATGGTGGTCTCGTCCTTGGTGATGACGACCTTGCGGGCCTTGCCCAGCAGGTCGACCGTGGCGTTCTCCAGCTTGAGGCCGACCTCCTCGGAGATCACCTCGCCGCCGGTGAGGATGCCGATGTCCTGCAGCATCGCCTTGCGGCGGTCACCGAAGCCCGGGGCCTTGACGGCGACGGACTTGAAGGTGCCACGGATCTTGTTGACGACCAGGGTCGACAGGGCCTCGCCCTCGACGTCCTCGGCGATGATCAGCAGCGGCTTGCCCGACTGCATGACCTTCTCCAGGAGCGGGAGCAGGTCCTTGACGTTGGAGATCTTGGAGTTCGCGATCAGGATGTACGGGTCGTCGAGGACGGCCTCCATACGCTCCATGTCGGTCGCGAAGTACGCCGAGATGTAGCCCTTGTCGAAGCGCATACCCTCGGTGAGCTCCAGCTCCAGACCGAAGGTCTGGGACTCCTCGACGGTGATGACGCCTTCCTTGCCGACCTTGTCCATGGCCTCGGCGATGAGCTCGCCGATCTGGGTGTCGGCGGCGGAGATGGAGGCCGTGGAAGCGATCTGCTCCTTGGTCTCGACGTCCTTCGCCTGCTCCAGCAGGGCGGCGGAGACGGCCTCGACGGCGCGCTCGATACCGCGCTTGAGGGCCATCGGGTTGGCGCCGGCGGCTACGTTGCGCAGGCCCTCCTTGACCAGGGCCTGGGCGAGAACGGTCGCGGTGGTCGTACCGTCACCGGCGACGTCGTCCGTCTTCTTGGCGACTTCCTTGACCAGCTCGGCGCCGATCTTCTCGTACGGGTCCTCGAGCTCGATCTCCTTGGCGATGGAGACACCATCGTTGGTGATCGTGGGGGCGCCCCACTTCTTCTCGAGGACGACGTTGCGGCCCTTGGGGCCGAGCGTCACCTTCACGGCGTCCGCGAGCTGGTTCATGCCGCGCTCGAGGCCGCGCCGCGCCTCCTCGTCGAACGCGATGATCTTGGCCATGTGAAGTGGTCCCTCCAGGACTGGGGGTGATTACTTCGGACCGCGCCCGCGCCCGCGACGGACGGCTCGCCAGCCTCGTGGTTCCTTCCCACCCGGCCTGCGGGCCTCACCGACCCGGTCCTTACGTTGTCACTCTCACCTTCAGAGTGCTAACGCAATGATTAGCACTCGGGCATGGCGAGTGCAAGCGCCTCCCGGGGATCGGGCAGGGCCGTCAGCCGCCCGCGAACACCGCCGGGCGGGCCCTTCGAGCAGGCCGAAGGGCCCGCACCCCGGGGGGTACGGGCCCTTCAGAGAAGACCTGCCGCTTGCGGTTTGTCGTGGTCGCGCGTTCAGGCAGCGACGCGAACCATGTCGGCCTGTGGACCCTTCTGGCCCTGCGAGATCTCGAACTCGACCCGCTGACCCTCTTCAAGGGTGCGGTAGCCGTCCATCTGAATCGCGCTGTAGTGGACGAAAACATCCGCACCACCGTCGACCGCGATGAAGCCGTACCCCTTCTCCGCGTTGAACCACTTGACGGTGCCCTGAGCCATGCCTAACTCCCCTATTACTGGCCCTTGCACAGACCCGCACTTCGCGGATCCGGGTCAGACCTCACCCCCCACGGATTGGGGGCGTGCGCCGGAACGCGTCGACCGCGGCCGAATGTATCTGTCCAACTGCCCTCTGCAACAGGTCAATCGGACGAGAATTCTGGACGCGCAGGATCCGGAATGTGGGGAGAATTCGCCTGACTTCAGGGCAAGTCGGGCCACGCAAAGGGAACAAAAGCCACAAAAGACGCACACACTTTGGCTACATCTTGTCGGGCGCGCGGCAGGAATTCAGGGTGCCCGATCAGGGGATCGGGATCGCGTTCCCCAACTGTACCGCGCTCAACCACACAGAATTGCCCCCTCCGTTTCTCTCACGGAGGGGGCAATTCGATGAACTCTCAGTGACGGCCGTTACCGATGGTAATAATCAAGCCGGTCGACCGGTTCAGCCGCCGGCGACGGCCGGAATGATCGACACACCGGCACCGTCCGGCGTCGCCGTCTCAAGACCCTGCTCGAACCGCACGTCGTCGTCATTGACGTACACGTTGACGAACCGGCGCAGCTTGCCCTGGTCGTCCAGCACCCGGGCGGCGATCCCGGTGTGGTTCTTCTCCAGATCGGAGATGACCTCCCCGAGGGTCGCCCCCTCGGCAGTCACCTCGGCCTTGCCGCCGGTGTAGGTACGCAGGATGGTCGGGATGCGAACGGTGACGCTCATCGGAATATGACCTCCGGTTTCGATTGAAGCTACGGCTGGGGCGCGTCCCAAGGGGCGCGGGGAACTGCGCGACCAGCCCCCACGGGCCCGCAGCAAGCAACGGTCAGGCGAGCCCGGCATCCCGGAACGAATCCAGGTTGGGCCGAATGGTCGCGGTGAGCCCCGTGCCCGCCACCGCGTCCAGCGTCTTCAGACCATCGCCCGTGTTCAGGACAACCGTGGTCTTGGCAGGGTCGAGCAGCCCGCTCTCCAGCAGCTTCTTCGCCACGCCCACCGTCACACCACCGGCGGTCTCCGCGAAGACACCCTCGGTCCGCGCGAGCAGCTTGATCGCCTCGACGACCTGCTCGTCGTTCACGTCCTCCACCGCACCACCCGTACGGCGGGCGATGTCGAGCACGTACGGACCGTCCGCCGGGTTGCCGATCGCCAGCGACTTGGCGATGGTGTCCGGCTTCTGGGGACGTACGACGTCATGGCCGGCCTTGTACGCCGTCGACACCGGCGAGCAGCCCTCGGCCTGCGCGCCGAAGATCTTGTACGGCTTGTCCTCGACCAGACCGAGCTTGATCAGCTCCTGCAGACCCTTGTCGATCTTCGTGAGCTGCGAGCCGGAGGCGATCGGCACCACGAGCTGGTCCGGCAGCCGCCAGCCGAGCTGCTCGCAGATCTCGTACGCCAGCGTCTTGGAGCCCTCGGCGTAGTACGGCCGCAGGTTGACGTTGACGAAGCCCCAGCCCTCGCCGGCCGGGTCGCCGATCAGCTCGGAGCAGAAGCGGTTCACGTCGTCGTAGTTGCCCTCGATGCCGACGAGCTCGCCGCCGTAGATCGCGGCCATGACGACCTTGCCCTGCTCCAGGTCGTGCGGGATGAACACGCAGGAGCGGAAGCCGGCCCGGGCCGCGGCGGCACCCACCGCACCGGCGAGGTTGCCGGTGGAGGAGCAGGACAGGGTGGTGAAGCCGAAGGCGCGGGCGGCCTCCAGGGCCTGGGCGACGACGCGGTCCTTGAAGGAGTGCGTCGGGTTGCCGGAGTCGTCCTTGACGAAGAGCTTTCCGGCGTCGACGCCGAGCTCACGGGCCAGGTTGTCGGCCTTGACGAGCGCGGTCCAGCCGGGGTTGATGTTCGGCTTGTCCGCCACGTCGGCCGGGACCGGCAGCAGCGGGGCGTAGCGCCAGATGTTCGCGGGTCCCGCTTCGATGCGCTTGCGGAGCTCTTCGGTGTCGTAGGCCGAGAAGTCGTAGGCGATCTCCAGCGGGCCGAAACACTCCTCGCACGCGAAGACCGGGCCGAGGGGGACGCGGTGACCGCACTCGCGGCAGCTCAGCGCGGCGGCGGGGCCGAGGTCTACGGTGGATTCAGTGGTGCTTGCAACAGTCTGCGCAGCCATGTGAGGCGAGGCCCTTTCTCCTCATCTTCCTCACGACGCATCTCGCCGTGAGACGGATTTGGCACCTTCCCGAGCCGGGAGCCTCGCGCATGTGGTCGACAGTGACCTACGAGTACCGACTGGAGGGTTGCCGGGGCTTCAACGGGCCGTGTCCCTCTGCCCCTCTGGATGAGCTGTATTCGGTTGTCGACGCAGGTTGACCCCGGACATGCGATGGTCACCCGCGTTGTTCAAGACTGTAACCGACGACCAGGACAGTTGAGATAGTCGTCCGAACCGCGAGATGGCTCACAGTCCGTCCCGCCGAGAGTACGCAGAGGAGCCGCCACGGTGCTGGAAGAAGTCGAGCGCTGGCTGAGCACCCGTTCCTGGTCCGCGACCGATCGCCCCCTCCACCAGATACTCGCCGCCAAGCAGCGCACGGGGCAGACGGTCAGTGTCGTGCTGCCCGCGCTCAACGAGGAGGAGACGGTCGGCGACATCGCGGCCGTCATCCGCCACGACCTGATGCGGCAGGTGCCGCTCGTCGACGAGCTCGTCGTCGTCGACTCCGGCTCGACCGACCGTACGTCGGAGGTGGCCGCGGCGGCGGGCGCGACGGTGGTGCACCGGGACGGGATACTGCCGCGCCTGCCCGCGGTGCCCGGCAAGGGCGAGGTGCTGTGGCGCTCGCTGCTCGCCACGCGCGGGGACATCGTCTGTTTCGTCGACGCGGACCTGAGGGACTTCTCGTCCGATTTCGTCTCCGGGATCGTGGGCCCGTTGCTCACCGACCCGGACGTGGACCTGGTGAAGGCCATGTACGACCGTCCGCTCGGCGGTGCGCCCGGGCAGGGCGGCCGGGTCACCGAGCTGATGGCGCGCCCGCTGCTGAACATGCACTGGCCGCAGCTCGCCGGCTTCGTGCAGCCGCTCGGCGGCGAGTACGCGGCCCGCCGCTCGCTGCTGGAGCAGCTGCCGTTCCCCGTCGGGTACGGCGTCGAGCTGGGCATGCTGGTCGACGCCCTGCATCTGGCGGGCCTGGACGCCCTCGCCCAGGTCGACGTCGGGGTGCGCAAGCACCGGCACCAGGACGGACAGGCGCTGGGCCGGATGGCCGCCGCGATCTACCGCACGGCCCAGCTGCGGCTGGCCCGCGGGCATCTGATCCGGCCGTCCCTGACGCAGTTCGAGCGGGGCGGGGACGGCTTCGAGCCGCGGACGTACTCCGTGGACACCGAGGAGCGCCCGCCGATGGTGGAGATCGCCGAGTATCAGGAGCGAAAGGCCGCCTGACCGGTGCTGTTTTCGGCCGGGTACGGCAGGTCCGTACGTTTGAGCGTTTCCGGGCCGGGCTAGGTTGAGGCTTATGGCTTCTACGAACGGTGCTGCACAGGTGCTGGTGGCCTCCAACCGGGGCCCGGTCTCGTACACGGTGGGCGAGGACGGTTCGCTGAACGCCAAGCGCGGCGGCGGCGGACTGGTCTCGGGGCTCTCCGCGATCGGCTCGGACGCGGACGCGCTGTGGGTCTGCTCGGCGCTGTCCGACGGCGACCGCGAGGCCGTCCGGCGCGGAGTCGGCGAGCAGGGCGTGCGGATGCTGGACGTCCCGGCCGACGTGCACGCCGACGCGTACAACGGCGTCGCCAACTCGGTGCTGTGGTTCGTCCACCACATGCTGTACCAGACACCGCTGGAGCCGGTCTTCGACGCGGAGTTCCGGCGGCAGTGGACGTCGTACGAGAGGTACAACCGGGCGTTCGCCGAGGCGCTGGCCGAGGAGGCGGCGCGGGGTGCGACGGTCGTGGTGCAGGACTACCACCTGACGCTGGTGCCGGGCATGCTCCGCGAGCTGCGGCCGGACCTGAGGATCGGGCACTTCTCGCACACGCCGTGGGCACCGCCCGAGTACTTCCGGATGCTGCCGGACGACGTGGCCGGGCAGGTGCTGCGCGGCATGCTGGGCGCGGACCGGCTGGGCTTTCTCACGCGGCGCTGGGCGGACGCGTTCGTCGCGTGCGCCGAGCGGTTCGCCGGCGGGCTCGGGGGCACGCGGGTCGGCGTGCACGGGCTGGGGGCCGACGCGGACTTCCTGCGGCAGCGGTCGCACGAGAAGGACGTCGAGGAGCGGATGGCCGCGCTGCGCGAGGAGATCGGCGAGGGCCGCCGCACCATCGTCCGGGTCGACCGCACCGAGCTGTCGAAGAACATCGTGCGCGGCCTGCTGGCGTACCGCACGCTGCTCGACTCCCACGCCGAGTGGCGCGAGCGCGTGGTGCACGTGGCCTTCGCGTACCCCTCACGGCAGGACCTCGCGGTGTACCGGGAGTACACGGCTGAGGTGCAGCGGGTCTCGGAGGAGATCAACGCCGAGTACGGGACGCCGGGGTGGACCCCGGTCGTACTCAACCTCAAGGACGACTTCGCGCGCTCCCTGGCCGCGTACCGGCTGGCCGACGTCGCGCTCGTGAACCCCATCCGCGACGGCATGAACCTCGTCGCCAAGGAGGTCCCGGTCGTCTCCGACGCGGGCTGCGCGCTGGTGCTGTCGCGGGAGGCCGGGGCGTACGAGGAGCTGGGCGAGGACGCGATCACGGTGAACCCGTACGACGTGACCGGCACGGCGGCGGCCCTGCACGAGGCGCTCTCGATGCGCCCGGAGGAACGCGCCGAGCGCACCAAGCGGCTGGCAGCGGCGGCGACCGCGCTGCCGCCGGCGCAGTGGTTCCTGGACCAGCTCGACGCGCTGAGGGCCGAGCGGTGACGAACGGTCATACGGATCACGGACTTCCGGCGCCTGCCACAAAGGCCGGACAGGAGGGTCTGGACGCTCTCCTCGCCCGCCCGGGCAAGGCGCTGATCGGTCTCGACCTCGACGGGACGCTCGCGCCGATCGTGGCCGATCCGGAGAAGGCCCGGGCCCACCCCGAGGCGGTGTCCGCGCTGGCGGCCCTCGCGCCGAAGGTGGCCGCCGTGGCGGTGATCACCGGCCGGCCCGCCGAGGTCGCCGTGCGCAACGGCGGGTTCGCGGATGTTCCGGGGCTGGAGCACCTCGTCGTACTCGGCCACTACGGCGCCGAGCGGTGGGACGCCCGTACCGGCGAGATCAGCGCCCCCGCCCCGCATCCCGGAGTCGAGGGCGTCCGCACGGAACTGCCCGAGCTCCTCGAACGGCTCGGCGCGTCGCAGGGGACCTGGATCGAGGAGAAGGGCCGGGCGGTGGCCGTGCACACCCGCCGGGCCGCCGACCCGCAGGCCACCCTGGACCTGCTGCGCGAGCCGCTCACCGGCCTGGCCGGCCGCCACGGCCTGATCGTCGAGCCCGGCCGCATGGTCCTCGAACTCCGCCCGCCCGGCATGGACAAGGGCGTCGCCCTGAGCGAGTTCGCCCGCGAGATCGGCGCCGGGTCCGTCCTCTACGCCGGCGACGACCTGGGCGACCTGCCCGCCTACTCCGCCGTGGACCGGCTCCGCTCCGACGGCACCCCGGGCCTGCTGGTCTGCAGCGGCAGCGACGAGGTGACCGAACTCCGCGAGCGAGCGGACCTGGTGGTGGACGGCCCGGAGGGCGTTGTACGCCTGCTGGGGGCGCTGGCGGACCGGCTCTCCTGAACACCCTGGTCAGGAGCGGTGGTGCACGCCCCCAGGGGCGCGGGGCTGTATCGATTTGCGGCTCCGCCGCGCGGGCGCGACCAGCCACGACGCACCCGCACCCCGCGACGGCCGGACTACCCCACGATCCTCATCGTTCCGCCCGGCGCCGTTCCCGAACCCGCCGCAGCCGGTTCACCGTCACCGGGTCGTGGGCAAGGGCCCTGGGATCATCCAGCAGGGCGTTGAGGAGCTGGAAGTAGCGCACAGGGGCGAGCCCCAGCTCCTCCCGCACGGCCCGTTCCTTCGCGCCGGGGCCGGGGAAGCTCCGGCGTTCGAGCGCGAGGATGTCCCGCTCCCGGCGCCCGAGCCCCCGCTCACCCGTGTCCTCGTCCATGCCAGGCACCGTAGCGCCCGCCACCGACAGCGCCTACTCCGCGTTCTCCGCCCGGGACGCCTCCGCCTGAAGCTGGCCCAGGACGGCCGACGGGCTGCCGCCGGGGGCGACGGCCTTGCCGATCCGCTGCTTGATCTCGGCGCTGACGTCGGCCCACGAGGTCTTGCCGACCGGGTAGAGCTCGGAGGTCAGCAGCTCCTCCAGGAACGGCCTGAGGTGCCGGTCCTGGTCGGAGGCGGCCATGGTCCCGGACGCGGAGGTGGTGACCGGCAGCAGGTCGTACTCGCGGGAGAAGGACAGCACGTTCTTCTCGCTGTAGACGAAGTCGAGGAAGTCGCCCACCTGGTCGCGGTGGCCGTTCTTGCGGAAGGCCGTCATCCAGTCGGCGACACCGAGCGTGGACTTGCTCGTGCCTTCCTTGCCCGGCGTCGGCACCATGCCGTACTTGACGCCCTGCTTCGCGGCGATGTTCATCAGCGACGGGTGCCCGTTGACCATGCCGACCTCGCCCTTGGCGAAGGCGGCGAACGCATCGGCCCGGTCGAGCTCCCCGGGCGCGACCGGCCCGGTCAGGCCCTTGCCGACCAGTTCGGTCTTCAGCCAGGAGAAGGTGTCGACGTTCTCCGGGGCGTCGATGCCGTAGCTGTCGACGGTGTCGGTGTAGCCGCCCCCGCCGCTGAGCATCCACTGCATGGTCTCGGCCTGCGCCTCCTCCGGGCCGAGGGGCAGCGCGTACGGGGTCGTCACGCCCTCCGCCTTGAGCGCCTCGGCGTCGGCGGCCAGGTCGTCCCAGGTCTTGGGCGGGGTGATGCCGGCCTCGGAGAAGAGGGTCTTGTTGTAGAAGAGCACACGCGTGGAGGAGGCGAACGGCATGCCGTACTGCACGCCCTTCACCTGCCCCGCGGAGGCCAGCTGGCCTACGAAGTCGGCCTGCACGGGTATGGAGAGCAGGTCGTCGGCCTTGTAGAGCTGGTTCTGGGCCGCGTAACCGGCGTACGAGCCGATCTGCGCCATGTCCGGCGGGTCACCGGCGGCGACCATCTCCCTGACCTTGCGGTCGACGTCGTTCCAGGAGTAGACGCTGACGTCGATCTTCACCCCGGGGTGCTCGGCCTCGTACTCCTCGACGAGCTTGTCCCAGTACTTCTGGGAGCTGTTGGCCTTGCTGTCGCCGTAGTCGGCGGCGACCAGCTTCAGGGTCACGTCGGGCGAGCCGCCCGTCACGCCGCAGCCGCCGAGGACCGCCGTCATGCCCAGTGCGGACACCGCCGCGATCGTTCCTGCCATCCGCCGCCGCTGCACCGCTGCACTTCCCCAACCCTGGCGTCACCGCCACCGAAAACTTTTCGATATTCGGAATAAGGTCTACACCACGTGAGTGGACTAGACCTCTTGCGGGTCCCCGGGTCACACTGTGTTCCGTGAGACATGTCATCGCCCTCGACGTGGGCGGCACCGGAATGAAGGCCGCTCTGGCCGGGCCAGGGGGCGAGGTGCTGCACCGGTCCCGCCGGGCCACCGGCCGCGACCAGGGCCCGGACGCCGTGGTCGCGGGCATCCTCGACTTCGTCACCGAGCTGCACGCCTACGGCGCCGAGCACTTCGGCCCGCCCGCGGCCGCCGCCGGCGTGGTCGTGCCCGGCATCGTCGACGAGGCGCGGGGCGTCGCCGTCTACGCGGCGAACCTCGGCTGGCGCGACGTCCCCCTGCGCGACCTGCTGGCGGAACGGCTGGGCGTCCCGGTCGCCCTCGGCCACGACGTGCGCACCGGCGCCCTCGCCGAGGGCCGGGTCGGCGCGGGCCGCGGCGCCGACCGGTTCCTGTTCGTGGCGCTGGGCACCGGTATCGCGGGCGGTATCGGCGTCGAGGGCCGGGTCGAGTCGGGCGCACACGGCTTCGCGGGTGAGATCGGCCACATCGTCGTACGGCCTCAAGGGGCCCCGTGCCCGTGCGGGCAGCGCGGCTGCCTGGAGCGCTTCGCGTCGGCGGCGGCCGTGAGCGAGGCCTGGGCCAAGGCCTCCGGCGCCCCGGCCGCGGACGCGGCCGACTGCGCGAAGGCCGTCGAATGCGGCGACCCACGCGCCCGGGCGGTCTGGCAGCAGGCCATCGACGCCCTCGCCGACGGCCTGGTCACGGCCCTCACCCTGCTGGACCCCCGCACTCTGATCATCGGCGGCGGGCTGGCGGAGGCCGGAGAAACGCTGTTCGCACCCCTGCGGGAGGCCGTCCGCCACCGCATCACCTTCCAGAAACAGCCGTCGATCGTCCCCGCCGCGCTGGGGGACGGTGCCGGCTGCCTGGGGGCGGGCCTGCTCGCCTGGGATCTCCTCGACCGGACCGACCGTACGGAGGTAACGCCCTGATGGCAGCCCACCCAGGGGCGCGGGGAACTGCGCGACCAGCCCCCACACACCCGCATCCCGCGACGACCGGACAGCCCACGGTCCTGTCCGGCGCGACCGTCGTCCTCCCCACGGAAACGGTCAACAACGGCCAGGTAGCCATCCACGGCACCCGCATCACCACCACAGCCCCGGAAAACGCAACGGTCATCGACGTAACCGGCCACTACGTCATCCCCGGCTTCGTCGACCTCCACAACCACGGCGGAGGCGGAGCCTCCTTCACCTCCGGCTCCGCCGAGGACCTCCTCAAGGGCATCCACACCCACCGCCTGCACGGCACGACCACCCTGGTCGCCTCCACCGTCACCGGCGACCTGGACTTCCTCACCGGGCGCGCCGGCCTGCTCAGCGAGCTCGCCGAGCAAGGCGAGATCGCCGGCGTCCACTTCGAGGGCCCGTTCATCTCCCCCTGCCGCAAGGGCGCCCACGCCGAAAACCTCCTGCGCGACCCGCACCCCGCGGACGTCCGCAAGCTGATCGACGCGGCCCGGGGCCAGGCGAGGATGGTCACGCTGGCCACCGAACTCCCCGGCGGCCTTGACTCCGTACGCCTCCTGGCCGAACAGGGCGTGATCGCGGCGATCGGCCACACGGACGCGACCTACGAGCAGACGGTCGAGGCCATCGACGCGGGCGCGACGGTCGCCACCCACCTCTTCAACGCGATGCCACCCCTCGGCCACCGCTCCCCCGGCCCGATCACCGCACTCCTCGAGGACGACCGGATCACCGTCGAGCTGATCAACGACGGCACTCACCTGCACCCCGCCGCACTCCAGCTGGCGTTCCACCACGCGGGAGCGGACCGCGTGGCGTTCATCACGGACGCGATGGACGCGGCCGGTTTCGGCGACGGCCGCTACTGGCTCGGCCCGCTGGAGGTGGAGGTCGCCGACGGCGTGGCCCGCCTGGTCGAGGACGGCACCATCGCGGGCTCCACCCTCACCCTGGACCGCGCCTTCAAACGGGCGGTCACGGTCGACGGCCTGTCCGTCGAGGACGCGGTGACGGCCCTGTCCGCCAACCCGGCCCGCCTGCTCGGCATGGCCGACACGATCGGCTCACTGGAGCCCGGAAAATTCGCCGACCTGGTGCTTTTGGACTCCGCGTACGACCTCAAGGGCGTGATGCGCCGGGGAGAATGGGTGGTCGGTCCCCAACTGCACTGATCCGTCCCGCAGTCGGGAGACGGTGGCCGAGTCCAGGACTGGGCCGACCGCCGTCTCTTTGGCATGATCGAGCTTGTTCACGGCAGCAAGCGCATGTCTCGGGGGAGGTCGGCCAGATGATCCTCACGGTCACGCTGAACACCGCTCTCGACATCACCTACCGCGTACGGTCCCTCAGGCCGCACGCCTCCCACCGCGTCTCCGAGGTGACGGAACGCCCCGGCGGCAAGGGTGTCAACGTCGCCCGGGTCCTCGCGGCCCTCGGACACGAGGTCACGGTGACCGGTTTCACGGGCGGTGCGACGGGCCGGGTCGTACAGGAGCGGCTCGCGTCGGTGCCGGGCGTGGTGGACGCGCTGGTCCCGATCACGGGCGCGACCCGCCGCACGATCGCCGTGGTCGACGAGCAGACCGGCGACACGACGCAGCTCAACGAACCGGGCCCGATGGTCACACCCACCGAGTGGTCGGCCTTCCAGGAGGCCTACGAGGACCTGCTCCCGTCCGCCTCGGCAGTGGCCCTCTGCGGCAGCCTGCCCCCCGGCGTGCCGGTCGGTGCCTACGCCGGACTGGTCCGTACGGCCCGTACCGCCGGAGTCCCGGTCCTCCTGGACACGAGCGGCGAAGCCCTGCGCCGGGGCGTCGCGGCCCGCCCGGACATCATCAAGCCGAACGCCGACGAACTGGCGGAACTGACCGGCTCCCACGAGCCGCTGCGCGCCACGCAGGACGCCCGCCGCCGGGGCGCGCGTGCGGTGGTCACGTCCCTGGGCGCGGAAGGCCTGCTGGCGGCATCTCCCGAGGGCCGCTGGCGGGCGGCCCCACCAACCGTCGTACGAGGCAACCCGACAGGCGCCGGCGACTCGGCGGTCGCGGGCCTGCTCTCGGGCCTGGTTGAACACCTCCCCTGGCCGGATCGCTTGGCCCGGGCGACGGCCTTGTCGGCGGCGACGGTGCAGGCGCCGGTGGCCGGGGAGTTCGATCGGGGGGTGTACGAGGAGTTGCTGGGGCGGGTCACGGTGACGAGCGAGGCGTCTGCGGCGTAGGGCGCAAGGCTTGCCATGGTCGGCGTCGCCGTGGGCTGACCTCGTGTCCCCTCACACGGCGGCGGCCGTCCCCCACGCTGTGTGGGAGACGGCCGCCCTCGTCGTATCAGCTCGTCCGGCTGCCCTTCTCCAGATAGAACTGGTCGAGGACCGCGTCGCACTTGTTGCCCTCGTTGCAGGCGAGCTCGATGGTGTTGGTGCCCTTGTTCAGGTTCACCGTGGCGTAGGTGTTCTTCCAGCCCTGTTCCCAGTCGCCCTTGGGCGAGCCCCCGAAGTTCTTCATACTCAAGGGCCTGGAGAGGGCATCGCCGTTGACCACCAGGGTCGCGTCGGCGTCCGTGCCCGGGACGCCGTAGTTCACGTAGAGCGTGTAGGCGCCGGCCTTCTCGATGCCGTCCACCGTCCAGGTCACCTTGGCACCGACCTGGTTGAAGCCCGTCACATAGACCCCGCCGTCGGCCTTCGCACCCTTGAACTCCGACGCGGTCGACATGCCGGGGCTGAGGCGCAGGGCCTTCGCGTCGACCTTCGGCAGGTCGGCCTGGCTCGCCGCGCTCTTACTGGCCGACGGACTCGGCTCGGTGCTCTGGGACTGGTTCTGGCCGGAGCCCGCCTGGTCCTCGGACTTGTTGTCGTCCTTGTCGCCGCCCAGCATGGCCACGCCGATGCCGATCACGACCGCCGCGACCACCGCTACCGCGCCGATCAGCAGGCCCTTGGTGTTCGGGCCGCGGCCGCCACGGCCGCCTCCGCCGCCGGGCACCTGGTGCTGGGGGGCGGTGGTGGCTCCGCCGCCGGGCAGTGTCTCCGGGGCCGCGTAGTGCGCGTTCGGCCGGCCGTGGCCACCCTGCTGCTGCGGGGCCTGGCCGTACGCCGCGGTCTGACCCGCGCCCGCCTGCGGCTGCTGCTGACCGTACGAGCGGGTACCGACCGCACGCACGCGGTTGACCGAGTTCGGGTAGCCATAGCCCCCGGACGGCGGCTGGGCTCCGTTGGCCTGCCCGTCGGCGTAGAGATAGCCGAACGGGTCGTCGTCCTCGGGCGTGCTCGCGCCGTTGTTGCCGGGCGTCATCCCTTGGTCTCCTCAGTCAGGTGCGGTGCAATGCGGTACGGGTCGTGAGAGAGCGAGCCTACCCGCTCCCAGTGACCCAAACGGGTGACTCAGACCGCATCCACTCGCTGACCTCGGGTTCACCCAGCGCGTCTGTGTTGTTTGGGACGAGATCGTTTCTCGACGTACATCCGCTCGTCAGCGGATTTCAACACTTCGTCCGCCGTCATTCCACAGTGTGCCCATCCGATGCCGAAGCTGGCGCCCACCCGGACGGCCCGCCCCTCGGCGCGGATGGGCTGGATGATCTCGTTACGGAGGCGTACCGCGAGGTCCTGCGCGTCGGCCCGGCCGAGTCCGTCGGCGAGGATGACGAATTCGTCACCCCCGAGCCGGGCGACCGTGTCGCCGTCGCGGACGCCGCCGCTCAGCCGCCGCGCGACCTCGATGAGCACCGCGTCACCCGCGTTGTGCCCGAACCGGTCGTTGATCGACTTGAAGCCGTCGAGGTCACAGAAGAGGACGGCCAGGCCCTTCGTGCCGTCGTCGTGGTCGCCGTCCGGGGCGACGGTGTGCACATGGTGGTCGTAGGCGTCGTACGGCTCGGCGGCCTGCCGGAAGTCGAAGCCGGGGCCGACGACGTCGAAGGCCGGGTGGCCGTAGGCCGCGTCGACCGACTCGGCCATGGCGTGCGGGGACGCGCTGCGCTGGCACAGCCTGGCCGACAGGCGGGAGCGCAGCTCGGCGGAGTTCGGCAGGCCGGTGAGCGAGTCGTGCGAGGCGCGGTGGGCGAGCTGCAGCTCGCGGCGCTTGCGCTCCTCGATGTCCTCGACGTGGGTGAGGAGGAAGCGGGGTCCGTCGGCGGCGTCCGCGACCACGCTGTTGCGCAGGCTGACCCAGACGTAGGTGCCGTCGCGGCGGCCGAGGCGGAGTTCCGCGCGGCCGCCCTCCGCCGAGGTCCGCAGCAGGGTGCCTATGTCCTCGGGGTGGACCAGGTCGGAGAAGGAGTAGCGGCGCATCGCGGAGGCGGGGCGGCCCAGCAGCCGGCACAGGGCGTCGTTCGTGCGCAGGATCCGGCCGTGCTGGTCGCCGCCCATCTCGGCGATGGCCATACCGGACGGGGCGTACTCGAAGGCCTGCCTGAAGCTTTCCTCACTCGCCCGCAGCGCCTGCTGCTCGCGCTCCAGCCGGACCAGCGCGCGCTGCATGTTGGCTCGCAGCCGGGCGTTGCTGATCGCGATGGCGGCCTGGAAGGCGTACATCTGGAGCGCCTCGCGGCCCCAGGCGCCGGGGCGGCGGCCGTTGCGGGGGCGGTCCACGGAGAGCACGCCGATCAGCTCGCCGCACGCCGCGTTGCCCTGCGGCCCGGGCGCGTACATGGGCGCGAAGAGCCGGTCGGCCGGATGCCACTCGTCCTCGAAGCGGGGCGCGGGGCCGTCGGTGTACCACTGTGGGACGTCGTCGTCGTCGAGGACCCAGCCCTCGGTGTGCGGTATGAACACCAGGTCGCCCCAGTGCTCGCCCATGCCGAGGCGGCGGTCCCAGGAGTCGCGCGAGCCGACGCGGCCGGTGATGAGGGCCTCGGCGGCGGGGTTCCCGGCGAAGGCGGCGACGACGAGATCGCCGTCGGGGCGTACGAGGTTCACGCACGCCAGCTCGTAACCGAGAGCGGCGACGACGCCCTCCGCGACGGTCTGCAGTGTGTCCGCCAGGCTGCGGGCCGTGTTCATGTCGGCCATGACCTGGTGCAGTTGTCGCAGGGACGCAAGACGGACGTAGGGCTCCGACTCGGTCTCCATGCTCGCCCTCCCCCCGAGACCTCGCAGCGAATCAAGGGTTCTCATCGGCGGTATCGTCCTGGCAGCTTCCCCGCCACTGAATCACAGCGCGCTGCTCACTCGGTACACAGGGTCAACAATTCCTGCCCCTTGTGACTCAAGTCACAGGCAAAGCTGAACAATTGCCTGGAGTTTCTGCGTTCCTCCCGTGCGTCCACCGAGCGAAACCTTGTCACGATGCACACAGGTTTGTACTCCGTTTCCGCTTCCGGACCTCTCGCGAGTGCCCTGATCAGCCCTTCCGCAGGCGTGCGGCCTGTTCGCCGCCGACGTCGGTGAGGCACCGCAGGTAGCGTTCGATCACGCCGAGTTCTTCATCGGTGAATTCCCCCAGCGCCTCACCGAAGGCCCTGCCGGGGATTTCCCAGGCGGCTTCGATCTCGGGGCTGCGCCGGGCGGCCAGGGAGACGAGCATCTTGCGCCGGTCGTGGATGTCGGGGCGGCGTTCGACCAGTCCGGCCTTCTCCAGCCGGTCCACCAGGCGGGTGGCCGACCCGGAGGTCAGGCCCGTCAGCTTCGCGATCTCCCCGGTCGTATGCGGGCCGGACTCCAGGCCGAGCAGGCTCACGCACTGCAGATCGGTGGGGTGCAGGCCCAGCCGTTCGGCCATGGCCTGGTTGAACAGGGTGTAGGCGGCGTGATGGCGCCGGGCTGCCGCGGTGACCGCCGCGACGGTCTCCGCGCGGGTCCGGTCTGACATGAGAAAACCCCTGTACTTATATCTGCGTCACGCAGATTATGTGTCGTGCAGGAGATTCTAGCCCCGCCCCACGACTCACGACCTACGGCTCACGACTTACGCCCCACACAGGAGAACCATGACCACGCACTCCCCCGATCAACTGCGCGCCCTCTACGACCGCTGGAGCCAGATGTGGCGCGGCGACTTCAGTCACGCCGAGGACATCCTCAACCCCGGCTTCCTCGTCCACCAGGCACGCCCCGACGGCAGCGACTCCGAGGCGGTCACCGGCCCGGCACGGCTGCTGCCCGAGATCGAGCAGACCATGGCCGCCTTCGGCGACATCACCATCACCGTCGACCTCGGCCCGATCGTCGACGGCGACCTGATCGCCGCGCGCTGGACCATGCACGCCACCTACACCGGCGGTATCCCGCACGCCACCGCCCCCACCGGCACGAAGATCTCCTTCAGCGGCCACGACATCCTGCGCGTCGCCGACGGCAGGTTCGTCGAGTACTGGACCTGCACCGACATCCTCGACGGCCTGGCCCAGCTCGGTGCCGTCTCCGGCCCCAACGGGCCCGCCCGGCAGTGAAGAAGCCCATCGGCGGCCGGCGAGGCGTCCGTCGGGAGACCTAAGACCGTGATCGGGCGGAGGCCCGATGCGCGGCGCGCGGCGCGGAGATTAGCGTTTCGGGTGTGCCGAACACTCCCCCTGCCACGTCCCCGATCATTCCGTCGCCCGCCTCCGGGCATGCTGAGGGGGTGAGCAACGACGAGTTCCGCGCCGCCATGTCCCGGCTGGCCTCGGGTGTGGTCCTGGTGACCGCGCAGGAGGCATCGCTCGACCCGGACGACCCCTCGGCGCCGGACGTCGAGGACGTGGGCATGACGGCCACGGCCTTCATGTCGGTGTCCCTGGACCCGCCCATGGTGCTGGTGAGCCTGCGCGAGGGCTCCCGCATGGACGACCTGCTCGACGAGCAGCCCCAGTGGGCGGTCTCCGTCCTGTCCGAGAGCCAGCGGCACATCGCGGGCCGGTTCGCCATGAAGGGCCGGGTCAGCGACCGGCTGCTGTTCGCCGACATCCCGTACACGCGCGGCGAGTACACCGGGGCACCCCTGGTGGGCGGCGCCCTGGCCGTCCTGGAGTGCCGCACCGAGCAGCGTGTCGCGGCAGGCGACCACACACTGGTCATCGGCCGCGTCCTGACCGCCCGCGTACCGAGCGCGGAGGGCGGGCCGCTGACGTACTTCCGGGGGCGGTACCGGCAGTTGGGGTGAGGCGGAAACCCGGTGGCCCGGGGATGATCGGCGACCCTAGGGTGCGCGCATGACAACGACGGGCCTTCGTCTCGAAGAGATCACCCCTGGGAACCTCGATGCCGCCCTCGGCATCCGCGTCCGCCCCGACCAGGAACACGCGGTCGCCCCGGTCGTGAAGTCGCTCGCCGAGGCGTATGTCCATCCCGGCGTCGCCTGGCCCCGTCTGATCGTCGACGGCGACCGCCCGGTCGGCTTCCTCATGGCCTTCCTCGACATCGACTGGTACGAGGACGGCAGCGTGCTGCGCTCGGGTCTGTGGCGGCTGAACATCGCGACCGGGGAGCAGGGGCGGGGGTACGGCCGTTTCGCCGTCGAGTCCGTCGCCGCCGAGCTGCGCCGACGCGGCACCAAGCAGCTCTACGTCACGTGGCACCCGGGGCCGAACGGCCCTGAGGGCTTCTACCTGGGGCTCGGCTTCCGCCCGAACGGGGAGACGAGCGGGGGTCAGACGGTAGGCGTGCTGGAGCTCGCCTAGTTCCAGTTCCGCTCGGAACGCCCCCGCTTCGTCTCCGAACGCTGCTTCTTCTCGCGCAGCCGCCGCTCGTTGATACCCCGGGGAATCCGGGTCGCCTTGCGGGGCTTGGGCGGGGGTGCGGTGGCCTCGGCCAGGAGGGCGGCGAGGCGTACGGCGGCGGACTCGCGGTTGCGCCACTGGGAGCGGTGCTCGGAGGACCGTACGGTGACGACTCCGTCGACCAGGCGCCCGGCCAGCCGCTCCAGCGCCCGCTGCTTCCACACCTCGGGCAGCGCCTCGGTCTTCGCCAGGTCGAAGCTGAGCTCGACTTTCGAGTCACTGGTGTTGACGTGCTGTCCGCCGGGCCCCGAGGACCGCGAGAAACGCCACAGGAGCTCGGCCTCGGGCAGGGAGACGGAGCCGCGGATGACGTGAGGACCAGGCATGCCGTACATGTTCCCTCTCCTGTTCGGTCCACGTCATCCCAATAACCGCGAGTAAAGAAAGTAAAGGACCTGGAACCTCGCGTACCCCTCTCGACGTTCAGGGGGTAGCTGTAGCTTCTTTGCCGTACTGCCGTACATAAACGAGGGAAGGGACTCCCAACAATGGCTGTAAGCCTGTCCAAGGGTGGCAACGTCTCGCTCACCAAGGAGGCTCCGGGCCTGACCGACGTCACCGTGGGCCTCGGCTGGGACGTCCGCACCACCACCGGCACGGACTTCGACCTCGACGCCTCCGCGATCGCGGTCAGCACGCAGGGCAAGGTCTACTCGGACGCGCACTTCGTGTTCTTCAACAACAAGCAGACCCCGGACAACACGATCGTCCACACCGGTGACAACCGCACGGGTGAGGGCGCCGGCGACGACGAGGCGATCAACGTCAACCTCGCCGGCCTCCCGGCCGACATCGACAAGATCGTCTTCCCGGTGTCCATCTACGACGCCGAGAACCGCTCGCAGAACTTCGGCCAGGTCCGCAACGCCTACATCCGCATCGTCAACCAGGCCGGCGGCGCCGAGATCGCCCGCTACGACCTGTCGGAGGACGCGGCCACGGAGACGGCCATGGTCTTCGGCGAGCTGTACCGCAACGGCGCGGAGTGGAAGTTCCGCGCGGTCGGCCAGGGCTACGCCTCGGGCCTGGTCGGCATCGCCCAGGACTTCGGTGTGAACGTCTGACGGACGTCCCGCTCGCTGTGACGGCGGAGCCCCCGAGCCTTGGAAGAGGCCGGGGGCTCCGCCCTTTCCCGGGGCGGAGTCCCCACGACGACCGAGCCACCCGCGCTACGTTCCGGGGGTGATCCTCGAACCCCTGCTCCCACCGTCCCCCGGACCATCCGTCCCCGCCCCCCTGCTCACCGAACTCACCGCCCTCTACGCCTCCAACCACGAGTTCCACACCCTCAGCGGCGACTTCCCCGACCCGCACGACATCCGCCGGGAACAGGTCGCGGCCGCCCTGGCCGAGGAATGGGCCCTTCCGGGCGTCGACGTGCTGCTCGCCCGCAGCTTCGGTCGTCTGATCGGTATCGCGATCACCCTCGCCCACCACCCCGACCCCTCCGACCCGGATCCCTGGATCGGCCTGCTGATGGTGGACGCGAGCCTGCACGGCCAGGGCCACGGCCGCCGCCTAGCCTCCCTCGTGGAGGACCGCTTCCGGGCAGCGGACCGCACGGCCGTACGTCTCGCCGTCCTGGCCGACAACCCGAGGGCTCTCGCCTTCTGGACGGCTCTCGACTACGAGGTCATCGACCACCGCGAGGACGTGCGACTGAAACGCCCGTGCGCAGTCCTGCGCAAGGATCTGACCACGCCGTAGCACCACCCCCCTCAGGCCCGCTCCGGCTTCCCCTCCCCGTACAGCCAGTCCTCCCAGATCCCGTCGAAGTCCTCCCCGGGCGCCTGCTCCTCGACGTACGTCGTGAACTCGGCCGTGTCCGCGTTCCCATGGCGATGCTCCGTCGCCCATCCCCGCAGGATGGCGAAGAACCGTTCGTCGCCCACGGCCTGGCGGATCTTGTGGAGGACCATCGCGCCGCGCTGGTAGACGGGGTCGCCGGAGATGTTCGCGGCATCCGCGGGCTTCGCGGGCGGGAACGCCCAGAGGTCCTTGTAGGTCTTCTCCCCGTTCTCGTACAGCGCGTCGAAGGACTCCTGCGCGCTCTCCCCGCCGTGGTCCTCCCGCCACAGCCATTCCGCGTACGTCGTGAAGCCCTCGTTGAGCCACATGTCGCGCCAGCTCTCCGGTGTGACGGAGTCGCCGTACCACTGGTGGGCGAGTTCGTGCACGAGGAGAGTCATGCCGGGTGCGCCGGGGAAGACGGGGCGCGTCTGGGTCTCCAGGGCGTAGCCGACCTCGGCCGCGCGGTCGACGATCGCGCCGGTGGAGGAGAAGGGGTAGGGGCCGAACCGCCGCTCCGCCCAGCGCAGGATCTCGGGGATGCGCGCGAGCACCGCGCGGCTCGTATCCTTCTCCGCCGGGTCGACGGCCGTGTACACCGGCAGACCGTCCCGGGCGGTGGAGCGGGTGATGTCGTAGCGGCCGATCGCGAGCGTGGCGAGGTAGCTCGCCATGGGCTCGGCGGAGTGCCAGCTGAACGCCGTACGGCCGCCCTTCGCGGTCGTGACGTGGCGCAACTCCCCGTTGGAGACCGCCCGGAGCCCCCGCGGCACGGTCACCGTGAGGTCGTACGACGCCTTGTCGGACGGGTGGTGGTTGCCGGGGAACCACGCCATCGACCCCGTCGGCTCGCCCAGCGCGAGCACCCCGTCCGTGGTGCGCAGCCAGCCCTCCTGGGAGCCGTCCGGGTCGGTGACGGTCTCGGGCGCCCCGGAGTAGCGGACGGTGACGCGGAACGTCTCGCCCTGGCCGAGATCCTTGCGCGGCCGGACGGTGAGCTCCTGCCCGGCGCGGTTCCAGCGCGCCGTCTCACCGCCGACGGTGACCTTGCCGACGTCCAGGCCGATCAGGTCGAGGTTGAAGGCGGAGAGGTCCTGGGTCGCCCGCGCGGTGAGCGTGGCCGTGCCCGTGAGGTGGTGGGCGTCCGGGTCGTAGGCGAGGCGCAGGCCGTAGTGGGTGACGTCGTAGCCGCCGTTGCCGGCCTTCGGGAAGTACGGGTCGCGTACGCCGGAGCCGCCCGGGGTGCCGTGGACCCCGCCGCAGGCCGTGAGGGCGAGAGCGCAGACGAGCAGGGCGGGGACAAGACGTACGGACCGGGCCACGATCTCGATCCTAGGGGCCCATGACACCATCACCTCCGTGCTCGACATCGGCTACGCCCTCTCCAACCGCTTCCCCGACCCGCCGCAGACCGACTACCGCCGCGCGGACGTCCGCGCCCTGCGGCACGACCTGTTCTGCGGTGACGTCTATCTGGCGGACACCAAGACGGACCACGAGGTGTCCACAGCCTGGGGATGGGTGCCGGTGCTCGACTTCGCGTGGGCGCTGTGCGACATCGTGGAGCGGATCGACCGGGACCCGGCGGGCTCGCGGGCGTCCCGGCCGCAGCGGGCGGAGCTGGACTTCACCGAGTCGACCGACCGGATGCTGTTCGAGCGCCGCTTCGGCTGGGTGGACGTCGAGGCCGACTGGATGCGCGCGGAGGAGCCCCCGCTCACCGTCTCCCACACCGAACTGCGCCGCGAGGCCCGGGACTTCCTGCACGACCTGATCGCCGACCTCATCGATCTGCACGACGACCTCGCCGAGAACCCGGCGATCTGGACCCTCCAGGCCCGCTTTCCCCGGGTCTCCTGACGACGGTCCGCCACCGAGCTGAAACGATCGCCCTTCGAACAGCAATCGCCCTTCGAACGGCAATCGCCGTCGAACGGCAGCGGACACGGGGAGAAGCGGGCGCATGACCCAAGGGCGAGTGACCTACGGCCTGAACTACAGGGTGGACCCACCAGCCGTCGTCAGCGGCGAGGGAGCGCCGCAGGGCACGTCCGCCCGACTCTGCCGTGACCCCGACAGTCCCGCTCTGGACCGGCTCCGCTCGCTGCGGGCCTTTCATCTGCGGGCCGAGGACGGCACACCGGTCGCCCGCGTGGTCACGGAGCAGCCCCTGGGCACACGGCTGAGCGGACGCCCGGCGGTGTACCACGTCCTGGATCCGTACGGCGCCCCGCTCGGGCGGATCACCCTGCGGCGCCGCCGGGCCTTCCGGTGGGGCCGCAAGCGCTGGACCGTGGAACCGGCCGCGGGGCCGGTCCTCCAGGGGTATCAGGGGCGTCTGTGGAGCTGGCTGCTGTGGTGGTCGTTCGGACTGCCGGTCCAACTGCTGTTCCTGATCTGGGTCTTGATGGCGGAAGCCGACGACGCTCCCCGTCCGCCGCGGCGCATCACCTGGCGGGACGGCTCCTACCGCGCCCACCTCGTCTTCCGCGCGGTGGCCGAGGACTACCAGCAACTGAGGCACGACCTGGACCCCCGTCTGGTCAATGCCCTCATAGGACTGCACCAGTCCTACGACTGTCCGGAGCGGGCGGGGTCAGGGGGCTGGTACGGGATATGAGCGGGCGGCGATCAGCCCTCCACCCTGATCCCCCACTCCACCGCCAGCACCGGTGCCAGATCCAGCAGTTGCGCCGTACTGATCACCGCCCCCGACAGCCGGTCGAGACCCCGGCTGATCTCCAGCGACGCGGCCCCGCGCAGGTCGACGTCCGTGAGGGTCGCCGCGTGCAGGTCGACGCCCTTCAGGGCGCAGTCCACGAACTCCACCCGCTCCAGGCGGGCGCCCCCGAAGTCCGGCTCGACGAGGACGCAGCCCTCGAAGACGACGTCTCTGAGCCGGGCCGTGCGCAGATTCAGATAGTCGATCTTGCCGCCGCGGATCAGCACCCGCTCCAGCACCGCCCCGTGCAACTGCGGTCCTCCGAGGCGGGCGTCGGTCAGCTCCACGTCCCGCAGGGTCGCCTCGGCGAGGTCGGTGCCGACGCCCCGGACACCGGTGAGGGCCGAGTCCAGGACCCGGGCGTGCCGCAGCCGGGTCTCGTCCAGCGCGCACCCCGTCAGCGCACAGTCCATGAATCGGGCCCCCGCCCCGTCCTGCCCGGTGAGATCCGCGTCCCGGAACTCCAGACCGTCGTAGTCCCCGTCCGGCTCCAGCTCACCGCCCTCGTACGGCTCCAGCACCGGCAGCCGCACCTCCGGTCGCCGCGCGCCCTTCACACCCGTACCGCCCGCCGCTCTCCTCGCCATCTCCCCATGCTGCACCCCACCACTGACAACGCCCCCTGACCTGCGCGAACACCGGGCATGTCACACTCCGGCCCCCGCGAACGGTCGTAATCCCGAAGGCGATTCCGACCTCAGGCCTCAGGGAGATCCCAGCCATGCACCGCATCACCGTCATCGGCGGCGGCTTCGCCGGACTGACCGCAGCCATCACCGCCGCCGAGGCGGGCGTCAAGGTCACCCTCCACGAAGCCCACCACACCCTCGGCGGCCGGGCCCGCACCGCTGAGGGCCCGTACCGTACGAACGAGGGTCCGCACGCCCTCTACAGCGGTGGCCCGCACTGGGCCTGGCTGAAGCAGCGCGACCTCATCGGCCCGCTCGCCCCGATCCCGCCCCTGGAGGGCGCCCGGCTGCGGTTGCGGCACCACGGCGTGCTGCGCCGCACCCCGCCCTTCCCGATGCTGAAGCTGCTGCGCCGGTCCGCCCGGCAGGCGCCCGTGGACGTCGACTTCCTGACCTGGGCGACCGGCATCGCGGGCGAGGAGGGTGCCCGGGCCGCCGCCCACTACTCCGCCGTCGCCCTCTTCCACCACGACCCCGGCTCCCTGTCGGCCGCGTTCGTGCTGGAGCGCCTGCGCCGGGCCACCAAGCTGCCGCCCGAGGCCCAGTACCCGCGCGGCGGCTGGGCCGGCCTCATCGACCGGATGGCCGCCCGGGCCTGGAACCTGGGCGTCCGGATGGAGACGCTGTCCCGTGTCGACACGCTCCCCACCGACACACCGGTGATCGTCGCGACCACCCTCGACGCCGCCCGGCGTCTGCTCGGCGACGGCTCCCTGACCTGGCCGAGCGGCCGTACCACCCTCGTCGACCTGGCCGTGCGCACACGGCGCGGAGACGCCTTCGCGGTCTCCGACCTGGACGCGCCCGGCTGGCTCGAACGGTTCACCGCCCAGGACCGCGGCCTGGCCCCGGCCGGCGAGCAGCTCATCCAGGGGCAGATCCCCCTCGCCCCGCACGAGTCCAAGGCCGACGGCACCGCCCGCGCCGAGCAGCTGCTCGACCTGGGGTTCCCGGGCTGGCGCGAGCGGGTCACCTGGCGGCGCGATTCCGTCGCGGCCGGCCGTACGGGCGCGGTCGACCTGCCCGGCACCAGCTGGCGTGACCGGCCCGCCGTGGACCGGGGCGACGGTGTCTACCTGGCCGGCGACCAGGTCGCGGCCCCGGGGTGCTGTCGGAGGTCTCCTTCAACAGCGCCCTGACCGCGGTGTCCCTGGCCCTCGGCCGCCGGGAGCTTGACCTCAAGCAAGCTTGAGGTTGAAGGCTGGGGTTCATCCGGCGCCCTGCCGGCGCCCACCCGGCGACCCACGAGGAGCTCCCATGCACGCCATCCGCCTGCACGCCTTCGGCCCGGCCGAGAACCTCGCCCACGAGCAGATCGAGGACCCCGTGCCGGGCCCCGGCCAGGTCCGTATCGCCGTACGGGCGGCGGGCGTCCACCTCCTGGACGCCGCCCTGCGCGAGGGCATGCGGGGAGGACCGTCGGCCGAGCAGACGCCCCTGCCGACCATCCCCGGCCGCGAGGTCGCCGGAGTCGTCGAGTCGCTGGGCGAGGGCGTCGCGGAC
Organism: Streptomyces violaceus; assembly: GCF_036014075.1. NCBI lineage: Bacteria > Bacillati > Actinomycetota > Actinomycetes > Kitasatosporales > Streptomycetaceae > Streptomyces > Streptomyces violaceus. The sequence continues at coordinate 4,919,882 of NZ_CP107911.1, read as the reverse complement.
GGATGGCTCGGCAAGCGGGTCGTCGCCCACCTCGGCTTCGTCCCCGGGGGCTACGCCGAACTGGCCGTCACCGAGGCCGAACGCCTGCACGAGATCCCGCGGAACCTCGACTTCGCCGAGGCCGTCGCCATGATCGGCACGGGCCGTACGGCGATGGGAATCCTCCAGTTCGCCGACCTCGGCCCCGGCTCGGTGGCCGTCGTCCCGGCCGCCGCCGGAGGCATCGGCACCCTTCTCGTGCAGTACGCCAAGAACGCCGGGGCGACCGTCATCGGCCTGGCGGGCGGGCCGGAGAAGGTCGCCCGCGTGCAGGCGAACGGTGCCGATCTCGCCGTCGACTACCGGGACCCGGCCTGGCCCGCGAAGGTCAGAGCCCACCTCGGCGGCCGGACGGTGACCGTCGTCTTCGACGGCGTCGGCGGCGACGTGGCCCGCGAAGCCGTCGCGCTCCTCGGCCCCGGCGGCAGGCACATCGTCTTCGGCTGGTCCGGCCAGGGCATCCTCGACGGCGAGCCCTGCCTCGTCGACGGCGTCTCCGAGCAGGTCCTCGGCCCCTCGATGCTGGGGAAGGCCGGCGGCCCCGACCCCCTGCGCACTCTCGAACTGCGCGCCCTCACCGAGGCCGCCGCCGGCCGGCTCACCCCGGCCGTACAGCGCTTCCCGCTCCGCGAGGCCGCGGCCGCGCACCGGGCACTGGAGACCCGGGGCACGACGGGAAAGGTGGTCCTGGAACCCTGACACGACACCGAGGAGGGCCCCGCGCACCACGGGGCCCTCCTCGTCACAAGCGCCTGTGTCACAAGCGTCTGCTCCCCTCCACAAAGAGGGTTTGCCACTGGCGGATCAGCGGGCGACCGCCTTCGTCGCCTTGCTCACCGCCGACCCGTCCTTGTGCCCCGCGCGGTGAGCCATCACCTTCACGGTGATCTTCTTGCCGGCCTGCGCCGCCTTCAGCACGAGGGAGGACTTCGTCGCCCCGCTGATCGCCTTGCCGTTGGCGTACCACTGGTAAGACCAGGAGGACGCGGCCGGGCTCCACGTCCCGGTCGACGACTTCAGCGTCTTGCCGGCCTTGGCCGTCCCGCTGATCAACGGTGGCTTGGTCGCCTTGGGCGCGTCGCCCTTGGCCACGGTCACCGACGGCGAGGACGCCGACCCGCTCTGCCAGCCGCTCCTGACCGCCGTGACGGTCACGCTGATTTTCTTGCCGGCCTGCGCCGCGGGGATCCGGTACGCCGACGCCGTAGCGCCGCCGATCGCGGCCCCGTCCGCCTTCCACTGGTACGTGTACGACGTCGGCGCCGCCGACCAGGTGCCCGGCGCGGCGGTGACCTCGGCGCCCACCTTGGGCGTGCCGGTCACCTTCGGTGCCGCTGTGTTCCGCAGCCCGGGCCGGGGCGTCACGGTGAAGGTGCCGCGCTGGTACTCCGAGCCGCGCGTGATCACGCTGACGTTCCAGGTGCCGGTCGCCGCGCCCGTCAGGTCCACGGTCGCGGTCACCGTCCGGTTGTCCGCGGCGACCGAGTCCGCCTCCGCCGTGATCGTCTTGCCGGCCTGGCTCAGCCGGACCGTGACGTCCTTCCCGAGCGCCGTGCCGGTGACCGTGAGCTTCACCTTGCCGCCGGTGGCGCCCGTGCCGGGACCAACGGCGGTGACGCCCGTCTTCTCCGTGCCGCACAGCGCGGACGAGCAGATGAGTTCGGCGCTGTAGGCCGTGCTCGACGCCTTCTCCGGCAGGCCGAGCAGGAACAGCGACGGCGTGCTCGCGGAGGACGAGCCGTGCACGGCGCAGTCGTAGCCCTCCGGGAGGAAGCGCGTGCAGCCGTTCCTCCAGGTGGAAACGTCGTACAGCACGGGTACCGCCTTGACGTCGGCGCCCTCCGTGTCCTTGATGTCGGTGTCGAACCGGTCGAATCCCGCGGTGGGCAGCGCCGCGCACACGGCGGTCCGCGACTCGTCCAGCGTGCCGGTGACCGGCCCGTATCCGAAGGCCACGGACGGCACCCTCACGCACTCCGGGGCCGGTCCGTCGGCGGTCGCGATCCGTAGGCGGTCAAGGCGGTACTCGGGCGCCGCCTTGAGACGGGCCGGCGTCTGCACGAGAACCTGGTGGGTGGTCGAACCGCTCACCGCGCAGGACGTGTTGCGGAAGGAGCACTCCACGCGGCCGTCCCCGGCGACCACCGCGCTGTTGGCGGTACCGAGCGCGTCCCGCACGTCGACGTGTACGACGTCGGTCGTCGCGCCGGTGGTCACCTGGTGGCAGTTGATGGTGCCCGGCGCCGCGTACGCGCTCTTCAGGGACGCGCCGCCGACCTTCACCGCGGCGGTCGTCGCACAGCCCGAGGCGGAGGCTCCGGCCGTGACGTCACGCCGGGTCAGGCTGTACGTCGCGGCCTCGTCCCGGCCGGTCACCAGCACGGTGTGGGCCTTGCCCGGGGTCAGCGAGCAGACCGTCCAGCCGTCGGTGGTGGCGTAACGGTCGCAGACGCGCTTGCCGTCGGAGTCCAGCACCGAGAAGCCGGCCGGAGCCGTCCCCGAGGTCGCGGCCAGCTGGAGCAGCTCCGCGTTCGAGTGCGCGTCGGCCGGGATGCCCAGGCAGTGCGAGAAGACGCCGCCGCCCGTGGTCAGCGTGGCCTTCGCGCCGCCCGGGGCGAAACTGCCCGCGGGCAGGGCGGCGCAGCCCTCGGCGGCGTCGGTGCGGTGGAAGGCGACCGTGTAGGGGCCGGTGGCCGTGTCGCCGCTGTCCTCGGTGTGCACCAGCGCGCGGAACGGTGCCTCACCGGTCAGCGCGCAGTCTCCGTCCCGGAGCGCCTCACTGGAGCACTGCGGGGTGCCCGCGCGGTCCAGGACCTCCACCTCGGGGGTCAGCCCGGCCGAGGAGTTCGCGGTGAGCGCGGCGATCCGGGCGCCCTTCGGCACGGGCAGCGTCAGGCAGTCGTACTGCCCGGCCGTGCTCAGCTCGCCCTTGTACAGGCCGGTCCCGATCTCCTCGCAGCCGGCGTCGGAGGCCCGGTCGAACACGACCAGCCGGTCCCGGGAGGCCTCGAAGGGGTAGCGGTCCAGGACGGCGGTGTAGGTGCCCGCCTCGCGGATCCGGCACGGGTCGGTGCCGGAGTCACACCTGGTTCGCCCATCGATGTCGTAGACCCGGACCACTCCGGCCGACCGGTCCTCGTCCACGGCGTGCACGGTGTACGGCCCGGCCCGCTCGGCGGTGAAGGTGTAACAGAGGTCGGTGCGGAAGTCTTGCGGCTTCAGAGGCCCGTACGGCAGTACGGAGGCGGTCGTGCAGCCCTGCGGGTCGTTCAGCCGACGTACCTGGAGCGCGTAGGCGGCGGGGAAGCCGCCCTCCGAGCGGGAGACGTTCGACAGCACCCGGTAGGGGCCGTCGCCGGGCAGCACACAGCTGTCCTCGCCGTCCTCCGGGAAACGTTCGCAGACCCGGGCACCGGTCTCGTCGGTGATCCAGGCGACCGACTCGCCGTACACCTTCCGCTCCAGCTTCAGCCTGATCCGCTCACCGGGCCGGGCCTCGAAGGCCTGGCAGTCCACGGCCAGCGGGCTCGCCGCGCTCCGGATCACGGCCGGCGTGTCCCAGCCGGTGCCGACGGGCTCGGCGCAGCCGCGGGTGCCCGAGCCGAGCGGGACGACGGTCAGTTCGGTCTTCTCGTCGTCCACCCAGCCACTGTTGACGACCTTGAGGGTGTACGTACCTGCCGCGGGCACCTGGCACCAGCCCTCGGTGCGGGGCTCGTCGGCGTAGCAGTCGACTTGGGCGCCGTCGGCGTCGTACAGCTCCGCGTAGGCGTTGTTGCCGCTGTCCTCCAGGGTGACCAGGTGAGGACCGGCCGAGCCGGCGGTCACGGTGAAGCAGGCACTGCTCTGCGCCGGGACGGTCGCCCGGCCTACGGCGTCCCCCGGGTCCCCGAACGGCGCGAGCGCGAGCGGCGCACACTCCGGTTCGGCGGCCCTGGCGACTCCGGCCGCGGCCCCCACCGCGGTCCCCGCCCCCGTCAGGCTCAGCAGCGAGGCGAACAGCGAGACGGCGACGGCGGACGCGACGGCCCGCCCCCGTCTCGCGCGCGATCTCGGTCTCGGACACGCGTCGGTACTCGACATGGCAATCCCCCCTGGATCAGTGGTCGTTGGCGAGATGCTCGCACACAGGTACGACATACCGCCCGCGAGATACGCCTCCCCAGCCCGCCTCGCCCCACCCCGGCCCGCCCCAAATTCACATGCCCCACCCGGCACCCCCCACTACCGTGCCGAGAGTGATCGACATTCCACGCGAACTGGCGGCATCACAGGAGAAGTTCAACGGCGAAGCGGGCCGCGCCTTCATCACCGGACTGCCGGAGCGGACGGCCCGCTTCCTCGACCGCTGGGAACTGAAACCCGACGGAACCCCCATGCACGGCGTGTCCGCCCTGGTCCTGCCCGTCCTCCGCCCCGACGGCACCCCCGCGGTCCTCAAGCTCCAGATCCTCGACGAGGGGAGCGAAGGCGAACCGGTGGCGCTGCGCGCCTGGAACGGCGACGGAGCCGTCCGCCTACTCGACCACGACGAGCCCACCGGCACCATGCTGCTGGAACGCCTGGACGAGACCCGCATGCTGTCCCACGTGCCGGACACCCACCAGGCCGTCGTCACGATCGCTGAGCTCCTCGCCCACCTGACCTCCTTCCCCGCCCCGCCCGGCCTGCGCCGCCTCGGCGACATCGCCCGGGCCATGCTCGACCGGACCCCGTGGGCCCTGGGCCGCATCCCCGACCCCGAGGCCCGCCGCCTGGTCGCCGACTGCGCGGCCGCCGTACGCGAGGTCGTCGGCGAACCGGGCGACCGCCTCCTGCACTGGGACCTCCACGACGAGAACGTCCTCGCGTCCGACCGCGCCCCCTGGCTGGCGATCGACCCCAAGCCCCTGGCCGGCGACCCCGGCTTCGAACTGTGGCCGGCCCTCGACAACCGCTACGACCCCGACGACATCCTCTGGCGCTTCGACGCCATGACCGACATCCTCGCCCTGGACCGCCCCCGAGCCCGAGCCTGGACCCTAGGCCGCCTCCTCCAGAACACCCTGTGGGACATCGAGGACGACCGCCCCCTCGACGACACCCAACTTGAAATCGCCCGCCGCCTCCGCAGCCACGGCAACTGACCGATGCCGTCGTTCCTGCCCGGCCTGGAACTCTCCCGCCGCTTCTACACCGAAGCCGTACGCCCCCTCCTGGACGAGGCCCTCCCCGGTATCCCCCACTCCGCCGCCCGCCTCGGCAGCGGCTCCGAGGTCCTCGGCTACGACACCCCACGCTCGGCCGACCACGAGTGGGGCCCACGCCTCCAGCTCTTCCTACGCCCCCAGGACGCCGACCGCCACGGCCCCCCACTCACCGCCCTCCTTTCCCACCGCCTCCCCAAGACCTTCCTCGGCCACCCCACCCACTTCGCCCTCACCGGCGAAGACCCGGGCACCGACATCCGCGTCATGGCCAGGACCGACGGACCGGTCCACCACCGAGTCGACGTCTCGGACCCGGGCACCTGGTTCACCGCCCACCTCGGCTTCGACCCGACCGGGACCGTCACCACCACGGACTGGCTGGCCACCCCCACCCAGTGCCTGGCCGAGATCACCGCGGGCGCGGTGTTCCACGACGGCCTGGGCCGGCTCGCCCCGGCCCGCACAGCCCTCCGCTGGTACCCGCACGACGTCTGGCTGTACGTCCTGGCCTGCCAGTGGAAACGCATCTCCCAGGAGGAGGCCTTCGTAGGCCGCTGCGGCGAGGTGGGCGACGACCTCGGCTCCGCGGTCGTCGCCGCCCGCCTGGTCCGCGACCTGATGCGCCTGTCCCTCCTGATGAACCGCCGCTACCCCCCGTACAGCAAGTGGCTGGGCACCGCCTTCGCCGAAACCCCGCAGGGCCGGGACCTCACCCCCACCCTGGCCGCGGCCCTCACCGCCGGGGACTGGCACACCCGCGAACGCCACCTGGCACGCGCCTGCGAAGCCCTCGCCACCCACCACAACACCCTCGCGCTGACGCCCCCGCTCGACCCCACCACCCGGCCCTACCACCGCCGCCCCTTCCGGGTCCTCCACGCGGAACGCTTCACCGCGGCCCTGCGCGCCCGCATCACAGACCCGGACCTGCGCGCCCTGCCGGACACCGGCGCGATCGACCAGTGGGTGGACAGCACCGATGCGCTGAACGACGTGCAGAACAGAAAAAAGCCCAGGCCCGGAGAGGTCCGGCCTGGGCGGTGAAGAGCCCCCTGTCGGATTCGAACCGACGACCTACGCATTACAAGTGCGTTGCTCTGGCCAGCTGAGCTAAGGAGGCTCGTACGGGTGTGCACCCGCACGTGCCCGAGCAGTGTACCCAGGTCCCCGAGGGGCCCCGTCGAAAATTTCCGCGAAGTTCACAGGCCCGGAGGTACTGACAGACCAGGTGAACGCCAGGTACGGTCCTGAGCCAGTTCACACGCGTGGACTACACCACAACGGAACACCCGTCGTGGCACCGCCTTCCTACTCGGATCGTCCGGCACGTTCCTGCCGGTAGAAGGGGTTCACTCATCATGGCCACTGTCTCGTTCGACAAGGCGACCCGGATCTACCCGGGCACCGACAAGCCCGCTGTTGACGCGCTGGAGATCGACATCGAGGACGGCGAGTTCCTCGTCCTCGTCGGCCCGTCCGGCTGCGGCAAGTCCACCTCGCTCCGCATGCTCGCGGGGCTCGAGGACGTCAACGCCGGCGCCATCCGCATCGGCGACCGCGACGTCACCCACCTGCCGCCGAAGGACCGGGACATCGCCATGGTGTTCCAGAACTACGCGCTCTACCCGCACATGACCGTCGCCGACAACATGGGCTTCGCGCTCAAGATCGCCGGCGTCAACAAGGCGGAGATCCGGCAGAAGGTCGAGGAGGCCGCGAAGATCCTCGACCTCACCGACTACCTGGACCGCAAGCCGAAGGCGCTCTCCGGCGGTCAGCGCCAGCGTGTCGCCATGGGCCGCGCCATCGTGCGTGAGCCGCAGGTGTTCCTCATGGACGAGCCGCTGTCCAACCTGGACGCCAAGCTCCGTGTCAGCACCCGTACGCAGATCGCGAGCCTGCAGCGCCGCCTCGGCATCACCACCGTCTACGTCACCCACGACCAGGTCGAGGCCATGACGATGGGCGACCGGGTGGCGGTCCTCAAGGACGGTCTGCTCCAGCAGATCGACACCCCGCGCAACATGTACGACAGGCCCGCCAACCTCTTCGTGGCCGGCTTCATCGGCTCCCCCGCGATGAACCTGGTCGAGGTGCCGATCACCGACGGCGGCGTGAAGTTCGGCAAGTCGGTCGTGCCGGTGCAGCGCGACGCGATCGCCGCCGCCACCGACAAGACCGTCACCGTCGGCGTGCGCCCCGAGCACTTCGAGGTGTCGGACGCCGAGCAGGGCCTCGCGGTCACCGTGAACGTCGTCGAGGAGCTCGGCGCCGACGCCTACGTCTACGGCACCGCGAAGGTCGGCGACGACTCCAAGGACCTCGTCGTCCGCGTCAGCGGCCGTGACGTCCCGGAGAAGGGCAGCCAGCTGCACATCGTGCCCCGCTCCGGCGAGACCCACGTGTTCTCGACGTCGACCGGCGCGCGCCTGTCCGACTGACGGCAACCACAAACACCCAACCCCGGGTAATTCACCCAGGTTGACGAAGAAGGCCCCGCAGAGCGCTGCGGGGCCTTTCTCGTTGTCGACAAATACCCCGGCAGACCGGACGTTTCGAGCAGTGTGCGTCAACCCCTTACCCAAAAGAGGGCCCTCTCTCATCCCCCGAACCGGTGACTAAATGTCTACAAACCATTACCCCGCGCTACCCTCACACGCGTGAAGCACTCCATTACCAAACAGACGCGACGCGGCCGGGGCCCCGCCCGGCGAATCGGCCGCACCCTCGCTTTCGTCCTGCCCGTCGTCCTGGTGCTCTCCGGGACCCTCGCGGTGAGCCGAGTCAACTGGTCGGGGGGCTCCTCCGACCCGGTGCTCACCGCAGCGGACACCGCCACGTCCGCCGGCACCTCGCGTGCCGCCAAGCGTGCCCCGCAGGACGTCCTGCGCGACAAGCTGCTGACCGAACTGCAGGAGGAGAACCCGGGCGTCGCCCTCACCCACCTCCAGCAGGCCGTCCACGACCGCCCGTCGCTGGCCCGGCACTGCGCCTCCCTCGCCCGCGCCCTCGGCCAGGCCGCCGTCCGGGTCTACGGCCCGACGCGCGCCCAGTCCTACGCCCGCCCGGTCTGCGACACCGCCTTCGCCACAGGCGTCGCCGCCGCGCACAGCTGAGCACACCGCCCTGCCAACGGGTGGGAAGTCGATAACGGCAGGCGTGGGAACCCCTCGTCCGCCGCATTCCCCGGGCGGGACGCCCCGTACAGTTCGGTCTCATGACCGATCCGAGCGCCGCGTCCCGCCCCGTTCAAGCCGTCGTTCTGGCCGGCGGCCAGGGCTCCCGGCTGCGTCCGTACACCGACGACCGGCCCAAGCCGATGGTCGAGATCCCCGGGACGGGGACGCCGATCATCGGCCATCAGCTGTCCTGGCTCGCCGAGGAGGGCGTGACGGACGTGGTGGTCTCCTGCGGCCACCTCGCCGAGGTCCTGCAGACGTGGCTGGACACGGCCGATCTGCCCGTCTCCGTCACCACGGTCGTGGAGTCGGAGCCCCTCGGCCGCGGCGGCGGCCTAAAGTACGCCGCGGATCGTCTTCCCCACCCGGACCAGCCCTGGTACGCGACGAACGGCGACATCTGGACCCGGTTCTCGCTGCGTGACATGGCGGACTTCCACGCCGAGCGGGACGCGATCGCGACGCTCGCCCTGGCCCGGCCCCGCCTGCCGTGGGGCGCGGTGAAGACGGACGGCTTTGGCCACATCACCGACTTCATCGAGGCCCCGCCGTCGACCTTCGAGATCAACGCGGGTGTCTACGTCTTCTCCCCCGAGTTCGCGGATCTGCTGCCGCAGCGGGGGGACCATGAGCGTACGACGTTCCCTCGCCTGGCCCGGGAGCAGCGTCTGGCCGGGTTCACGATCCCCCAGGGGTCCTACTGGCGTGCCATCGACACGGCGAAGGACCTGACGGAGGCGGCGAAGGAGCTGGCCGCTACGGGCCGTTGAGAACGCGCCCAGGAGACAGGAGAGGGCCCCTCACCGTGACGGTGAGGGGCCCTCTCCTGTCTCCTGCTTCGGTGGCCGGCTAGCCCAGCAAGCCGCCCACCAGGCCCGGCTGGCCCGAGGAGGAGCCGTCGCCGGTGCCGCCGGTCGAACCGGAGCCGCCCGTCGCGGAGCCGCCGGACGTGGGGCCGGAGGTCGTGCTCGGTGCCTGGTCGGCCGGGGAGGACTGCCGGGGCGGGGCCTGGCCCGCGCTGCCCTGGGTCTGGCTGGGCGAACCGCCGGTGACGGTGCCGCTGCCCCGGGTGGCGTCCGGCCGGGTCGTGGTGCCCGCGCTGGGGCTGGCAGAGCCGGCCGTGGCGCCCTGGGTGGGCGACGTGGAGGCCGACGGGGTCCTCTTTTCCTGCCGCTTGCCGGGTTCGCCCGGGAGCGGGGAGCCCGGCAGCTCGTTGCGCGGGGCCTCGCCGGGGCCGGGAACGACGACCCGGTCGGCGTCGCGGACGGCGCCACCGAGCAGCGAGCCGACGAGCAGGGTGAGTCCGGCGGTGATGGCGGTGACGAGGGCGCCGCGGCGCAGCACGTAGCTGCGCAGGTCCCAGATGTCGGCGCGGGGCCCGAGGCGGCGCCAGGCGCTGCCGGCCAGCCGGCCGTCGACGGAGTAGACGGGGGCGCCGGCGATGATCAGCGGGGACCAGGCGGCGAGGTAGATGATGTCGGGGGTCTCGTAGGCGGGGACGCTCTTCCAGCTGACGGTGACGAGCAGCGCGGCCGAGAGCAGGGCGCCGAAGGCGGCGGCGACGCGCTGCCAGCAGCCCAGGACCGTCAGGACACCGACGATGACCTGGGCGAAGGCGATGACCAGCCCGGAGCCGACCGGGTGCTGCAGGGCGAACTGGCGCAGGGGCTCGGCGACTTCCCAGGGGTGCAGGGTGTTGAGCCACGTGACCATGGAGCCGCGCTTGCCGCCGTCGAAGTAGACGGGGTCGCACAGCTTGCCCATGCCGGCGTAGATGGAGATGAAGCCGAGGAACACGCGCAGCGGGAGCAGGACGACGCCGAGGTTCATCCGGCGGCCCGGATAGTAGGCGTGCCGCGCCGGGTCCTCGCCGTGGCGCCGGGAGGCCCGCCCGGTCTCCTCCGCGTCGGCGGTGAGGTCCTCGAAGTCCTCTTCCGCGTAGGCGGGTTCGTCGTAGGCGCTGCCGGCGGTGCGCATGGGGGGCAGCAGCCGGGTGCCGTCGGAGTGGGTGCGCTGGGGGCCGACGACGGGTGTCTCCACCGTCTGGTCGAGGTCGTCCTGGTATCCGGTGCCGTAGCCGTCGCCCTGGTATCCGGTGCCGCCGTAGCCCGTGTTCCCGTGGCCGGTGGCCGGGCGGGAGATGACCTGGGTGGCTCCGGCGTCTGAGGCGGGCTCCTCGGTGTGGCGGATGCTTTCGTGCCGCACGGCCTGGAGGAGCCGGTGGGCGCCGGTGTCGTCGGGCGCGGATCTGCCGCTCCAGACGACGGGCCGGCGGCGGGCGGTGGCCCCGTCCGTCCCGCCCCCGGCGGTGGCGACGGGGATGCGGGCGGTGTCCTCGCTGGCGGTCAGGTGCCGTGCGACCCGTGGGGACTGGACGCGACGCGTCGAGACGCCCAACTGCACGCGGAAACTCGCGTGATTGACGATGACCTGCGCCGGGTCGCTCGGCACCTTCACCATGCTCAGCGCGGGAGCGTCGTCGAGTCCAGACGAGCGGTCCCCCGTGGGAGTGCGGGGTGTTCTGGTGTCCACACTCATCTAACCGAGTGACGTCGCGATAGGACACTGCTTTGACCGGCCGGATCTGTCCGGACCCCGTCAAGCTTGCCCTTGTCGCCCCGACACCTCCGGAATTACCCCGTACGGGTGAAGTTCCGGATGCCTGTTCAGCGACGCCGGCGCGCCGCCTCGTACAGCACGATCCCCGCCGCCACACCGGCGTTGAGCGACTCGGTACCGCCCGGCATGGGGATCCGCACCCGGTAGTCGCACGTCTCGCCGACCAGCCGGCCCAGCCCCTTGCCCTCGCTGCCGACGACGATGGCGACGGGCCCGCCCAGGGCTTCCAGCTCGCCGAGTTCGACCTCACCGTCGGCGGCGAGGCCGACGACCACGATGCCGGCCTTCTTGTACGCCTCCAGCGCGCGCGTCAGGTTGGTGGCGCGGGCGACGGGCGTACGGGCGGCCGCACCGGCGGACGTCTTCCAGGCACCCGCCGTCATCCCGGCGGCCCGCCGCTCGGGTACGACGACGCCGTGCCCGCCGAAGGCCGAGACGGACCGGACGACCGCGCCGAGGTTGCGCGGGTCGGTCACCCCGTCGAGCGCGACGATCAGCGGGTCCACGCCCTCGTCGGCGGCGGCGCGGGCGAGGTCCTCGGGGTGGGCGTACTCGTACGGCGGGACCTGGAGCACCAGCCCCTGGTGGTTCAGCCCGTTCGTCATCCGGTCGAGCTCGGGGCGCGGCGCCTCCATGAGGTTGATGCCCCCGCGCTCGGCGGCGAGTTGCAGGGCCTCGCGCACCCGCTCGTCGCTGTCGATGAACTGCTGCACATACAGCGTGGAGGCCGGCACGCCCTCGCGCAGCGCCTCGACGACGGAGTTGCGCCCGACGACGAGTTCGGAGGTGCCCTTGGCGCGCGGGCCCTTGGTGCGGCTCTGGGCGCGGCGCGACTTGGCCTGGGCGGCGCGCTGCTTGGCGTGCCCCTTACGCGCCTCGGCGGGCGGCGTCGGCCCCTTGCCTTCCAGGCCCCGGCGCCGCTTGCCGCCACTGCCGACCTGCGCGCCCTTCTTGCCGGACATGCGGCGGTTGTTCGCGGCCATGAGCTACCCGTCTCCGTGAAAGTTGATTCGTACGTACGTCTGTGTACGTCTGTTACGTCTCTGCAGTGTGCCGCCCGGAGGCCCGGGCGGCACAGTCGATCAGCCGTGGGCCTTGTCTCAGCGGGGGCCGAGGCTCCAGCGCGGACCCTGCGGACCGTCCTCGATGACCAGACCGGACTGCCCCAGCTGGTCGCGGATGGCGTCCGCGGTGGGCCAGTCCTTGCGGGCCCGGGCGGCCTCCCGCTGGTCGAGGACCATGCGCACGAGCGTGTCGACCACGCCGTGCAGGTCTTCGCCGCGGTCACCCTCCCCGGCCCACTGGGGGTCCAGCGGGTCGAGGCCGAGGACGCCGAGCATCGAGCGGACCTCGGCGAGCCGGGCCACGGCGGCTTCCTTGTCGTCGGCGGCCAGCGCGCTGTTGCCCTGCCGGACGGTGGTGTGCACCACGGCCAGCGCCTGGGGCACGCCCAGGTCGTCGTCCATGGCCTCGGCGAAGGCGAGCGGCACCTCGGCGGAGGGCTCGACGACGCCGGCCTTCTCCACCACGCGCTGCACGAAGCCCTCGATCCGCGCGAACGCCGACTCGGCCTCGCGCAGCGCCTCCTCGCTGTACTCGATCATCGAGCGGTAGTGCGGGGTGCCGAGGTAGTAGCGCAGCACGATGGGCCGCCAGCGCTTGACCATCTCGCTGACCAGGACCGAGTTGCCGAGCGACTTGGACATCTTCTCGCCGCTCATGGTGACCCAGGCGTTGTGCACCCAGTACCGCGCGAATTCGTCGCCGTAGGCCTTGGCCTGGGCGATCTCGTTCTCGTGGTGCGGGAAGACCAGGTCGAGGCCGCCGCCGTGGATGTCGAAGGCGGCGCCGAGGTACTTGTGCGCCATCGCCGAGCACTCCAGGTGCCAGCCCGGGCGGCCGCGGCCCCAGGGCGTCTCCCAGCTGGGCTCCCCCGGTTTCACCGCTTTCCACATGGCGAAGTCACGCGGGTCGCGCTTGCCGGTCTCGCCGGCGCCGGACGGCTGCTGGAGGTTGTCCAGCTCCTGGTTGGACAGCTCCAGGTACCCCGGGAAGGAGCGCACGTCGAAGTAGACGTTGCCGTCGGCCTCGTAGGCGTGTCCGCGCTCGATGAGGCCGCGCATCATCTCGACCATCTCGGTGATGTGGCCCGTGGCACGCGGCTCGTAGGTCGGCGGCCGGCAGCCGAGGGCGTGGTAGCCGTCGTTGAACGCGCGCTCGTTCTCGTAGCCGATGGCCCACCAGGGGCGGTTCTGGTCGGCCGACTTGGCGATGATCTTGTCGTCGATGTCGGTGACGTTCCGTACGAACGTGACGTCGTAGCCGCGGTACTCGAACCAGCGGCGCATGATGTCGAAGTTCAGCCCGGACCGGATGTGCCCGATGTGCGGGGCGGCCTGCACGGTGGCACCACACAGGTAGATCGAGACGCAACCCGGCTGGAGCGGGGTGAAGTCACGGATCTGCCGGGCGCTGGTGTCGTACAGGCGAATAGTCACGACACCAGGGTAGTAGGCCGTGGGGTATGTACGGCACCGTTCTCGGGTGCGGGTGGGTGGGCTTGTCGCGCCCACGCGGCGGAGCCGCACATCAGGCACAGCCCCGCGCCCCTCATAGCCGGACCAGTCATCCCCGCTTCACCACCAGGGCCGTTGCCACCGCCATGAGGCCCTCGTCGCGTCCCGGGAAGCCGAGGCCGTCCGTGGTCGCGCCCGACACGGAGACCGGCGCTCCCGCCGCCTCCGACAGGATCTTCTGCGCCTCGTCCCGCCGCTTGCCGATCTTCGGCCTCGGGCCCACGACCTGCACCGCGATGTTGCCGATACGGAAGCCGGACTCGCGGACGATGCGGGCCGCCTCCGTCAGCAGGGCGACCCCCGACGCGCCGGACCACTCGGGCCGGCCCGTGCCGAAGTGCTGGCCGAGGTCGCCCAGGCCCGCCGCGGAGAAGAGGGCGTTGCAGGCGGCGTGGGCGACGACGTCCGCGTCGGAGTGGCCCGCGAGGCCCGGCCCCTGGCCCTCCCACTTCAGGCCGGCGCACCACAGCTCGCGGCCCTCTTCGAAGGCGTGGATGTCGGTGCCGATACCGACCTGGGGCAGCACTGGTTCGTCAGAAGCCATCGTTGAGCCTCCTGCGGGCCAGGACCGCCTCCGCGAGGACCAGGTCCAGGGGCCGGGTCACCTTGAAGGCCTCCTCGTGCCCGGGCACGGCCACGACCGTCAGGCCGAGCCGCTCGACCATCCCGGCGTCGTCGGTGACCTCGCCGGTCACCGTCTCGTGCGCCCTGACCAGCGTGGCCCGGTCGAAGCCCTGCGGGGTCTGCACCGCGCGCAGCAGCGCGCGCTCCGGCGTGGCGACGACCGGCTCCGGCTCGCCCGGGGCCCGGGCGGGCTCGACCTGCTTGACGGTGTCGGCGAGCGGCAGCGCCGGGACCACGGCCGGGGCGCCGTCCCGTACGGCCTCGATCACGGCGTCGACGGTGTCCACCGGTACCAGCGGGCGGGCCGCGTCGTGCACCAGGACGATGTCGTGGCCGGACGGCAGCGCGTCCAGGCCGAGCTTCACGGACTCCTGGCGGGTCTGCCCGCCGGGGACGACGAGGAAGTCCGTCCGCTCGGGCAGCGCGTACGCGTCGAGCAGCGACCTGACCTCGGCGGCACCGTCGGGCGGGGCCACGACGACGACCAGGGAGACGGCACGGGAGGCGGCCAGCGCGCGGACCGCGTGGATGAGCATGGGGGTGCCGCTCAGTGCGCGGAGCGCCTTGGGGGCGCCCGGGCCCAGCCGTACACCGCGGCCGGCGGCCGGGATCACTGCCGCCGTACGGGCTGCCGCGGGGGCGGCCGGCGGCGAAGGGCGTGATTCGTCAGACATCGGTTCCTGTCAGGTTTGTGTGCTGGCCTGGCGTGGGTATGGCCTGGAGGAGTGCCGGGCGCGACGCGCTCGACCGGACCCTTCCGTGACGCTGGTCGAGCCGGCTGCCCGGGCCCGGCACGCCAAGCAACCGGGGCGTGAGTGATAACACATCCCGGGGGTGACGGTGCACCGGCATCCGAGTACGAACATGCCGCAGCGCCCGGCGACAGGAAATTCGTCATCGGGCACCGCGGCATTTCGATGTGCAGCGTTGATCAGCAGAGTGCTGAGCGACGGGCTTCGCCTCAGGAGGCGAGTACCTCGTCGAGCAGGGCCTCGGCCTTGTCCTCGTTGGTGTTCTCCGCGAGGGCGAGTTCGCTCACCAGAATCTGGCGGGCCTTGGCGAGCATGCGCTTCTCGCCTGCGGAGAGTCCGCGCTCGCGCTCACGACGCCACAGGTCACGCACCACTTCCGCGACCTTGATGACATCGCCGGAGGCGAGCTTCTCCAGGTTTGCCTTGTATCGACGGGACCAGTTCGTGGGCTCCTCGGCGTACGGCGCGCGCAGCACCTCGAAGACCCGGTCCAGCCCGTCCTGACCGACCACATCACGCACGCCGACGAACTCCGCATTGTCCGCTGGCACACGTACCGTCAGGTCGCCCTGGGCGACCTTCAGCACCAAGTAGGTCTTGTCCACGCCTTTGATCTGGCGAGTTTCGATAGCCTCGATCAGCGCGGCCCCGTGATGGGGATAGACCACGGTGTCGCCAACCTTGAACGTCATGTGACAGGTACCCCTTCCGTGGCTATCCAGGGTAACACGGAAACTGCGGGTTCTGAATGGCGTTTTCGCAGGTCAGGGCATATCTCGGGGCTTGACAAGTCCGACAGGAACGTGCTTCGCCCAGGGGATGGAAGAAGGTATTCGCAGGTGGGAGCGGCTGTCCGGGGTGAGCGAAACGCGTACGTTACACGTATCCGAACCCCCCTCCAGACGGCCGAACATCCCGATATGTCCCGTTCCGTATGATCGACTTCCGCTACTCCGTTCGGAGGCCCGAGCCGGGTTCCGGTCGAATCCGAAATTGATCACGAGGCCTCCGGGCGGGCCGTCGGTGATCAATTCCGAGGTGGCCCGCGCATTCCTTCACGGAAATCTTGCGGTACTGCCCGGGGCTCTTATGTGAATGCCTGACGAGCACTCCGCCAATGTGACCCAGGAGTCACATGTGATGCTGGAGTCAGTTGTGACGCAGGTGCGATCAGAGGTCCCGGGGGGTCGGGTGCGGCCGTGCGGGAACGGCTCGGTAACCTGAGGCCTGCTGACACACACTTAGGGCGGCTTTATCGGCCGCTCTGCTCGAGTCAAGGAGTTGCCGCCGCCGTGAGCAGCAGCCTTCGACGTGGCGCCCTCGCCGCTGCCGCCGTCGCGTTCTCGATCGCCTCGCTCGCCGCGTGCGGCGCCGGCAACAACGCCCAGACACTGGAGATCAAGCCGGACAACGCGGCGACCAGCGTCGGCGACATCAAGATCCAGAACGCCGTGGTGATCACCCAGCCCGACCTGGAGTCGACCGGCCCGGCCGCGATCTCCGCGACCTTCTTCAACTCCGGCAAGACCGCCGAGACGCTGGAGTCCATCACCCTCCCCGGCACCGGCAAGACCGCCGAGCTCAAGCCCGCCAAGGGAGGCAGCCTCAGCATCCCGGCCGGCGGCTCGCTGATCCTCGGCGGCAAGGACAACGCCACCGCCAGCCTGCCGAGCAGCCGCGAGGCCGTCCAGGACGGCAACGCCCAGAAGGTCACCTTCACCTTCAGCAAGACCGGTGATGTGAGCCTGCGCGCGTTCGTCGTCCCCGCCAAGCACTACTTCACCGAGTGGGGCCCGACGGAGGTCCCGGCCGCGCCGGGCGCGTCGGGGGCCCCGTCCGGTTCGCCGTCGGGTACGCCGGCCGAGGGCGAGTCGGGCTCGCCGGCCGGCACGGAGAGCCCCGCCGGCGGTGAGACCCCGGGTGGTCAGGAGTCGCCGGCCACACCGACCGACGCGGCTTCGGCGAGCGCGACGGGCGGCGCGGGCGCCGGGCACTGACCGGCCGTAGCAGTCGTAGAAGGGGCGGGACCTCCTCGAGGTCCCGCCCCTTCTGTTTCCGTCGTCTGCCGTCGGCTTACGGCTCGAACTTGTAGCCGAGGCCGCGGACCGTCACCAGGTAGCGCGGGGCGCCCGGGTCCGGCTCGATCTTGGCGCGCAGGCGCTTGACGTGGACGTCGAGGGTCTTGGTGTCACCGACGTAGTCGGCACCCCAGACCCGGTCGATGAGCTGCATGCGGGTCAGGACGCGCCCGGCGTTGCGCAGCAGCATCTCCAGCAGGTCGAACTCCTTGAGCGGCAGGTCGACCTTGGTGCCGCCGACGGTGACCACGTGGCGGTCGACGTCCATGCGGACCGGGCCGGCCTCCAGCGCGGCCGGGGTGACCTCCTCGGGCTCGCCGCGGCGGCGCAGCACGGCCCGGATACGAGCGACCAGCTCGCGCGAGGAGAACGGCTTGGTGACATAGTCATCGGCTCCTATCTCCAGGCCGACGACCTTGTCGATCTCGCTGTCCTTGGCGGTCACCATGATGACGGGGACGTTGGAGCGGCCGCGCAGCTGGCGGCAGACTTCGGTGCCCGGCAGGCCGGGCAGCATCAGGTCGAGGAGGACGAGGTCGGCGCCGTTGCGCTCGAACTCGTCGAGTCCGTCGGGGCCCGTGGTCGCGACCGCGACCTCGAAGCCCTCCTTGCGGAGCATGTACGACAGGGCGTCGGAGAAGGACTCCTCGTCCTCGACGACGAGCACTCGGGTCACGGAAGGACCTCCGGGGCAGGAAGCGTTTCGTACGCGGTTGATTCGGGGGATGTGGGGGTGGACCGCCCGGCCTCCTCGTCGAGGCCCGCGCCTCCTGCGCGTTCATCTCGGGCGGGCTGCTGATGTGCGCGGTCGCGGGCCGCACCGGCCTCCGGCAGCCGCAGGGTGAAGGTGGAGCCCTGGTTCTCGGCACTCCACACGGAGACCTCCCCGCCGTGCGAGGCGGCCACGTGCTTCACGATCGCCAGCCCCAGTCCCGTACCGCCGGTGGCACGGGAGCGAGCGGGGTCGACGCGGTAGAAGCGCTCGAAGATGCGCTCCTTGTCCTTGTCGGAGATGCCGATGCCCTGGTCGGTGACGGCGATCTCGATGTGCTCCCCGCCGGACGCGTTCACCCTGCGGGCGGCTATGCCGACGCGGGTACGGGCGGGCGAGTAGTTGACCGCGTTCTCGACGAGGTTGCCGAGCGCGGCGGCGAGCTGACCGCGGTTTCCCCATACGCGCAGGTCGGCGGTATCGCCCGCCCGTCGCCCGCCGCCACCCTGATCGGGCCCTTCGGGCGCCCACACATTCGAGGCCATGTTGATCTGTTTGGCGCCGGCCTGGTGCCGGCAGCGGTCGATGGCCTCGGCGACGAGTTCGTCGACACGGACCGGCTCGGCGTCCTCCAGCGGATCGTCGTTCTGCACCCGCGACAGGTCGATGAGCTCCTGCACCAGGCTGGTCAGCCGGGTGGCCTCGATCTGCATGCGCCCGGCGAACCGCTCCACGGCCTCGGGGTCGTCGGAGGCGTCCATGACGGCCTCGGAAAGCAGGGAGAGGGCACCGACCGGAGTCTTCAGCTCGTGGCTCACGTTGGCGACGAAGTCGCGCCGGACCGCCTCGATCCGGCGGGCCTCGGTGAGGTCCTCGACGAGCAGCAGCACCAGCCGGGAGCCGAGCGGCGCGACCCGCGCGGAGACGGCAAGGGCCTCACCGCGTCCGGTACCGCGCCGCGGCAGGTCCAGCTCCACCTGGCGTATCTCCCCGTCGCGCCTGGTGTCCCGGGCCATCTGCAGCATCGGCTCGACGGCGAGCTTGCCGCCGCGGACCAGCCCGAGGGCGTACGCCGCCGAGCTCGCCTTGACCACGGCGTCCGCCTCGTCGAGTACGACGGCGGAGGACCTGAGGACCGACAGGACGGTGTCCACGCCCGGCGGAAGCACCGGGTCCGTGTGCAGGGAGGTACGCGTGGGGCGCTTCTGCTCACGCTCGCTCCACCGGAACGCCAGCATGGCGATGACACCGGTGAGCACTCCGGCGATCGCTGCCACTGCGGCGACTGCCGCGTTCACGTCCATGCACCCAGGTTAGGCATGGCTCGGGCACGGGCCACAGCCGTCGGAGTGCGACCTCGAACACTCGTCGCCCAGAGTTCACCTTGGAGCCAGTATTGGTTCATTTGGGATGACGGAAACGGACGCGTACAGGCCGGAACGTGGGAGCGTGGGGTTCGGACCGTTGGTTATACGACGGTCGTACCGCCGGTCGTTCGGTGGGCCCCGGCCTGTTCGCTGGGCCCCGGCCCATGAACCCCCGACACAGACGCACGAGAGGGAAGCCTGATGCGGGACGCGTACCACGAGGAACTGGACTCGATCAGCGACAGTCTGGTGGAAATGGCCCGGCTGGTCGGATCGGCGATCGGGCGCGCCACCACCGCCATGCTCGACTCCGACCTGAAGCTGGCCGAGAACGTCATCGAGGCCGACCAGAAGGTCGACGAGCTGCAGCACGACCTGGAGGCCCGGGCCATAGCCCTGCTGGCACGGCAGCAGCCGGTGGCGACGGACCTGCGCATCGTCGTCACGTCGCTGCGCATGTCGGCCGACCTGGAGCGCTCGGGCGACCTCGCCCAGCACGTGGCGAAGCTCGCACGCCTGCGCTACCCGGACCGCGCGGTCCCGAGCGACCTGCACGCCACCATCCTGGAGATGGGCCAGCTCGCCCAGCGCCTGATGGCCAAGGCCGCCGAGGTGATCATCACCAAGGACGTCGACCTGGCGCTCCAGCTGGAGCAGGACGACGACGAGATGGACCTGCTGCACCGCACCCTCTTCCAGCACCTGATGGACGACCGCTGGAAGCACGGCATCGAGACGGCCGTGGACGTCACGCTGCTGGGCCGTTACTACGAGCGGTTCGCCGACCACGCGGTCTCGGTCGCCAAGCGCGTGGTGTACCTGGTGACGGGCGAGCACGCCGACGAGCTCCAGACGGACGTGCAGCCGGAGATCCAGGCGGTGACGACGGAGGCGGAGAGCGCCTGAGCGCGGCGGAGTGGGCGTGGGCCAGGGGTGGGGGCCCCTCTGGGGGCGGGTGAGGACCGGCCGGGGCGTGCACAAAGCCTCAGTGCGCCGTTGATGCGCCCAGCGGAACGGGCATCCAATGGGCACAGGCACCAGCCTCGAGGAGGAACCCATGGCCGATTCCCCCAGCACCACGCCCGACCCCACGCAGGAGCGCGAGACCGAGCAGCCCGCCGAGATCAGGAACCTGACCCTGATCGCCGCGTGCGGCTGCGGCTCGGGCTGCGGCTGCGGGTGCCAGTCGGGCAGCCCCTGCCAGTGCGGCTGACGCCGGCACATGGTTCGTACGACCCGTAGGGCTCCGGCGGTTGCCGGGGCCCTACGGCGTTTTGATCACCGTCGGCCACGGGGTCGCCGCCCTGTCCGTACAGGCGGAGCATGGAGGTGGAAGGTACGTATCGAAGGAGGCGCGTGGCCATGGCGAAGTTCATGGATGTCCACCACAGCATGAAGGGCATTACGGAAGAGCAACTGCGCGAGGCCCACAACGCGGACCTCGCCATAGAGGGGGACGAGCGCGTCCACTTCGAGGCGGCCTGGGCGGACCCGGAGTCCGGCCTGGTGTACTGCCTCTCCGAGGCGCCCTCGGCCGAAGCCATCCAGCGCATTCACGAGCGCGCCGGGCACAAGGCCGACGAGATCCATCCGGTGCCGCTGTCGGTTCAGTGAGATGAGGTGAGGTGAGCGGCCGGTCGCCGTTCTCAGGGGACACTCCGGCAGAACTCGGTCTCGACGGCGGCGTCCTCCAGTCGCTGCTCGCCCCAGTCGCCGTTGCGGTTCATGGTCATGACCTGCCGGCCGTCCGCCGAGGCGAGGGTGCGGGTCGCGGAGCCGGGGATCATGCCGCCGTGGCCCCAGGCCCAGCAGCCCTCCGCCAGCTTGAAGTGCCGTAGGCCGAGTCCGTAGACGTCCTGCGGACCGCCGTGCCCCTTGTCCCCGTCGACGGGGACGGCGTCGAGCAGCTGCCGCTGCTGTTTGGGCGGCAGCAGCTCACCGGCCAGCAGCCTGGACAGGAAGGTGTTCACATCGCCGACGGTCGAGATCATCTGCCCCGCGGAGAAGGCGACCGTGGGACTGAACTCGGTGACGTCGCGCACCTTCGCCCGCGGCCCGTCCTCGAAGAGCGTGGAGTAGTGCCGCGCGTGGGGTGAGGGCAGTCGGGGCGAGATGCCCGGCACGCTCGTGCCGCGCAGGTTGAGGGGCCGTATGACGAGGCGCTCGACCTCGTGCGCGTAACTGCGGCCGGTGGCCTTCTCTACGACCATCCCGGCGAGGACGTAGTTGGTGTCCGAGTAGTCCCACTTGCCGGGGCGGCCGGGCCTGCTGCCCTGCTCCGGCTGGAAGTTCGGCGGGTGGGCGAGCGCGATGTCCACGAGGTCTTCCGGGGACCATCTGACGTGCCTGTTCCGGTCGAACTCGTCGCCCGCGTACGTGGCCCGGAAGCCGGCGTCCATGTTGTAGTCGAAGATCCCGCTCGTGTGGTTGAGCAGGTGCCGCACGGTGATGTGATCGGGCCGGTACCTCTTCTGGTGCCTCTTCTCGTGCCTCTTCCCCTGCCCCTTGTCGTGCCCCTTGCCGTGCACCACACCCGGCAGCCACTTGGCCACGCTGTCGTCCAGCGACAGCTTCCCCTCGGCTTCAAGCTTCAGGAGCACGGTGGCGGTGAAGGTCTTGGTCACGCTGGCGATACGGAACCTCTCGTGGGTGCTCCGCGGCTGCTCGGAACCGAGCTTTCGGACACCGGCCCGCCCGTCCCACACGCCGTGCCGGTCGCGCACCTGGGCGATGACGCCGGGGGTGCCCTGGGCGGCGATCTCGTTCAGCACGGCCTGGGTTTTCTGGTGTGTTGCGTGGCCCTTCACCGGTAATCGGGGCGGAGGGGGATGGGACGGGCCGGCCAGGGCGGTGGTGGCGACGGCGAGCGTGGTAAGGCCGGCAATGCCGGCGAGGCCGGTGAGGAGGAGGCGTGACGACTTCTGCTGTCCGTGGTGGGCCATGGAAACAGCTCATCAAGCGCCGTGTCCGCCCACCATCGGGAACATCCCGGAACGGCATCAGGGGCCGGACGCGGAACCCTCCGGGACCTGCCCTAGGGCCTCCGGGGCGGGCTCCCCCTGTTTCTCCTCCGTCGTCTCTTCCGGGAGTCGCCGCATCAACGCCCCGTATCCCAGCCCGGCCACCGTCCCGACCACCGCGCACAGCCCCCACAGCCACTCCGCCCCGACCCGGTCGATGACGAAGCCGGACAGCAGCGGGGCGACGAGGGCGGCGACGGACCAGGACATCGTGTACATGCCCTGGTAGCGGCCGCGTCCGTGCAGCGGGGACAGCCGGACGACCAGGCCGGTCTGCGTCGGGGCGTTGACGATCTCGGCCAGCGTCCACACGCACACTGTGAGGGCGAAGGCCCCGACCGATCCGGCGAAGGCGGTGAGCCCGAAGCCGTACCCCGCGAGGAGCGAGGAGAGGACGAGCAGCCGACGGGGGTCGCGGTGCTCGATGAACCGGGTGACAGGGATCTGCAGGACGACGATCAGTACGCCGTTGACGGCGATCGCCATGCCGTACTCGGCCGGCGTGAACCCGGCCTCACCCATGGCCACCGGCAGCCCCACCGACCCCTGCTGGAAGATCAGCGCGACGAGGAAGGACAGCCCGACGACGCTCATGAAGCGCCCGTCGCGCAGCACGGTGCCGAGGCTGACGGAGTCGTCCCGGTCCGCCTTCGCGCTCACCGTCTCGGCCGGTTTCGATTCCGGCAGCCTCAGGAAGACGAGGATCGCGCAGGCCATCGTCATACCGGCCTCGATCAGGAACCCGGCGCGATAGCTGACCTCGGCGATGAACCCCGCGGCCATGGAGGACACGGCGAAGCCGAGGTTGATGGCCCAGTAGTTCAAGGAGAAGGCGCGGATACGGTCCTCGGGCCGCACGATGTCCGCCATCATCGCCTGCACGGCCGGCCGGGAGGCGTTGCTCGCCATGCCGACGAGGAAGGCGACTCCGGCGATCGCGACCGGATCGCGCACGAACCCGAGGAGCGCGACGGACACCGCGGTCGAGGCCTGGGCGATGAGGAGCGTCGGCCGCCGGCCCAGCCGGTCGGTCATCACACCGCCGCCCAGCGAGGAGATCACACCGCCGAGCCCGTGCAGGGCGGCGACCAGACCGGCGTACGTGGCGGAGTAGCCGCGGTCGAGCGTCAGGTACAGCGCCATGAAGGTGGCGACGAATGCGCCGAGCCGGTTGACGAGCGTGCTGGTCCACAGCCACCAGAACTCACGGGGCAGCCCCGAGACGGTCTCCTGGACGGCACGTCTGACGCGGACGGCGTACGGCATGGACTCCCCCGGATATGAGTGGCGCATGTAGGTGGGCGCCTATAGGCGGGCGCATGTAAGTGGCGCCTATGGGAGTCACAAATTACGATCGGCTGCTTGACGGTGGCCACTCAATTAGCAGATCCGGTCAAGCGTCCGCCTGCCGGGCAGTCACGCGAACGGGCGAATGCGTGGATTACGCTCTGGGGCATGGCCGACGCACCGTACAAGCTGATCCTCCTCCGCCACGGCGAGAGCGAGTGGAACGAGAAGAACCTGTTCACCGGCTGGGTGGACGTCAACCTCACCGCGAAGGGCGAGAAGGAGGCGACGCGCGGCGGCGAGCTGCTCAAGGACGCCGGCCTGCTCCCCGACGTCGTGCACACGTCCCTCCAGAAGCGCGCCATCCGCACGGCGCAGCTCTCCCTGGAGTCCGCCGACCGCCTCTGGATCCCGGTCCACCGCAGCTGGCGCCTGAACGAGCGCCACTACGGCGCCCTGCAGGGCAAGGACAAGGCGCAGACGCTCGCCGAGTTCGGCGAGGAGCAGTTCATGCTGTGGCGCCGGTCCTACGACACCCCGCCCCCGGCGCTGGACGTCGACGCCGAGTACTCCCAGTTCTCCGACCCGCGCTACGCGACCCTCCCGCCGGAGCTGCGCCCGCAGACGGAGTGCCTCAAGGACGTCGTCAACCGCATGCTCCCGTACTGGTTCGACGCGATCGTCCCGGACCTGCTGACGGGCAAGACGGTCCTGGTCGCGGCCCACGGAAACTCGCTGCGCGCCCTGGTCAAGCACCTGGACGGCATCTCCGACGAGAACATCGCGGGCCTCAACATCCCGACGGGCATCCCGCTGTCCTACGAACTCGACGCGGACTTCACGCCGGTGAAGCCCGGGGGGACGTACCTGGACCCGGAGGCGGCTGCGGCGGCTATTGAGGCGGTCAAGAACCAGGGGAAGAAGAAGTAACTCGACGCCCCTTAGGCCCCCGTCCCGCGATTTGTTCACGGGGCGGGGGCCTTTTGGTGGGGGTGGGTCGTCTCTGGGCCGTCAGAGGCCGCTTCCGAGGACACGGCTGCGCCGGGCCTGCCGATACTCCTCGTAGAGCCGGTCCCCGGTCACGCAGCTGCCGACGGCCTCGCCGTTGTCATCCACGATCCGACAGTCCCGGCACCCGGAGCAATGCAGCAGCATGCGCAGGTAGGCGGCTCGCTCGGGGGCGTTCGGGCACTGGTGGTCCTCGTTCTCGTAGTGGCCGCAAAGCCTGCGGACGGAACGGGCGAGGCGTTGCGCGTGCGCGACCCGGGCGGACAGGCTGCGACCGGGCTGGGCACTCAGCTGCAACCGCGCCTCCCCGACGCAGAACAGCGCACAGACCCTCGCCACACTCTCCTCGGACAGAGCCAGCACAGCCGACTCAACCTCTGGAACGGCCAGCATGAGGTGTCCGTGCAACTGGAGCGTGAGCGTCTCCAGCTTTTCTGGAGACGGCACCTCAGCGTTGTTCGCGAGGAGCCGGTCCGCGCTGGCGCGCATGGTCTCGAGGTCCAGCGGCGGCGCGGCCTTGCTCACGGGCGGCACGGTCATGGCTCGTCCTCGTCACCGATGCAGCGACCCGCCATCGCGAGAGCCAGCACGTCGACCGCCATGCCCAGCCGCCCGGGCCGGAGGAGGGGCACGGCCCAGTAGGACGCCCGCGTCTGCTCATCGAATGCGGTGCGGTCGGCTCGTGGCACTCCGAGGTACGTGCCCTCACCCAGGCACTCCGCGGCCGGCGCGCACCACGTCTGTGCGGTGCCGGGCGGTACGAGGGCGTAGTAACGGCGGAAGCCCGGATCGCGAATGACCGGGGCACCGCTGAGGCACCGGGCCAGCCGATCGCTCACCGTGTCCCGATCGGCGCTCGCGACCGCCCGGTGCACGACCCGCTCAGGCAGACGAACCGCCTCGAAGACTCTTCCCAACGGAATCACGGCGAGCTTCGCGGCACCGTTCCACTCTCTACGCGCGGTGTCCGGTGACGGATGGGCCGATGCCAGCCACCGCTCGACCGTCCCGCAGCCCGGCGAACCCGCGGGGGATGGGCAGGACACCCCCGGGAATCTAATCTCTGTCATGTCGGCGCTCCTCACCAGCGTTGGCCACGCCCCGGGACCGGTCGCACGGTCGCCGGGGTCCTTGCAGGAAGACCCTTGCGCCAGACGCCGATTGATCCCATCCCAAGCCCCATAGGAGCGCCCTATATTGGAGCTATGGGGGAATTCCGCACGGACCTCTGGTCTCATCCCGCACTCGCCTCAGCGGTCACCGACGGAGACTGGGGCCAGGTCTTCCGCACCTACCGCAAGCTCACCGGCCTGAGCCAGACCAAGCTCGGCGAACTCGTCGGCCTGGTCCAACCCGACGTCTCCGACATCGAACGCGGACGGCGCCGAGTGACCTCGCTCGAAGTACGGCAGCGCATCACGGCCGGGCTCGATATCCCACCGCTCCTGCACACTCCATCGGAGCACCCGAAGACGGCACCGGTCCCCGCGCTCTCCCTAGCCGGCCCAGGCCCCGACGAAGACCTCCTGGCCCGCGTCACGAGCGTCGTCGACACGACGCACCGCGTGGACGCCCCCACCCTGGACTGGCTGGACCGCCTGCTCGCCGAACACCGCCGCGCAGAGGACGTGATCGGCTCCCGCCCCCTCGTCGAAGTGATGCGCCGACAACTCCACACCGTCGTCGACCTCTATGCCGCCGCCCGCGGCCCACTCGCCGACCGCGTCGTCCGCCTCGCCTCCGAACACGCCCAATTCCTCGCCTGGATGGCCCAGGACCAAGGCCAGACGGCCGCCGCACTGGCCTGGTACGACCGCAGCCACGAATGGGCCCTGGAAGCCGGCGACGCCAACATGGCCGCGACCACCCTCAGCATGAAGGCCCACATGGCCTGGTCCGGCGGACGCGGCACCCGCTGCGTACGACTGGCCGAAGCCGCCCGCTGGTCCGCCCCCGGCACATCCCTCGGCGTCCAGGGCATGGCCGCCCAGATGACCGCCCGCGGCCACGCCCTCAACGGCGACGCCGACGACGCCGAACGCCACCTGGACGACGCACAGACCCTCATCAGCCAGGCCGCCGAACACCCCGAGGACGAGCCCCCGTGGATGTACTTCTACGGCGAAACCTGGTTCACCCTCCAACGAGGCATGGCCGCACTGCACCTACGGAACTGGCAGACAGCCATCGCCCACCTCACCACCGGCCTGAACGCCCTGCCGGACGACTACCGACGCGACAGGACCTGGTACCAGGCCTGCCTCGCCCACGCTTTCGCCGGCGCCGGTGAAGCAGCACAGGCACTCGCGGTTGCCACGACGGCCGTTCCCGACGCCTCAGCTGTCGGCCGCCCTCACGCATGGAACGAACTCCACACCACTGCCGCCGTTCTCTTACGACACAGAGCCAGAGAAGGACACCAACTGGTCGCCGCACTACGAGAACACGACTGAACGGACCCCGCCACGCACTGAGTTACAACCTTCTCCACTGGCTTCAAGGCGGCTCGCTCCGCTCCCCGCGCGCGGCCCCGCCCCCGGCCGCGCACACAGGAATGAGCCGCCCCACGCCAGAGAGCGACTAGCTTCTCACTTGTCCGTGCCCCGGGGCTTTGGCCTGCCAGCGGGATCTGCTTCCTCTTCCTGTTCCCACTCGGCCCGGGAAGCGCGTCGCGCCGGATGCTCTCGGCGGCCCCTCATCGCCGCGCTTGCCCTTCTTGCACGGCCCGCCCCTTCGTGCTCTCCGAACCCTCCTTCCTCTGCCTCGTCCTCCTCCTCGTATTCGTCAAGCTCCTCCTCTCCTTCCTCGTATTCGTCAGGCTCCTCCTCGTAATCTGCTAGCTCTTCTTCCTCACCCCGCCGATATTCGCTAGTTTGCTTGCTGGCTAGCCTTTCCTCGATAACTGCGCGAATTTCCGCAACTGCAGCTTGCAGATCTTCCGAAAATTCCGACCCTTCGGGCTCCACTTCCGGCCCCGTGTCGTTCCTCCCCTCACGCCATCCCACATAAATCGTCAATGCCGAGAGGAAAGCCCCGAAGGAAATCAAAACAATAATAAACGTCATGGGAGTCGACCGCCGTCCGCAGCCAGCCAAACTGCATAAGTGCCCCACCCGGCGGTGCATATAAATATCAATATGGTCACCGCGACTTGGCCGGATGTCGGCGGTCCGACGTGGTTACCCACTCTCGCGCTGTAGCCCAGGCTGGCGAAGCCCCACACGATGCTCACCATCACAGTCATTGCACGAGCCAGCGGACGAGGATGCCGCTCATTGATTCCACATAGCAGGTCGGTAACCCCGCCAATCATGATGACAATTCCGGCCAGCAGAAACTCCGTGCCACCAAGTACCTCTGCCGCCTGTTTCCCTCCGGCACCGGTAATCAAAGGCCAGCAGGCCGCCGTAGCGGAAAGCACCGTCACCCCCATCGTCCAGAAATATACCCTGACCATCGGCGGTGTCGGAGAGCCAAGTCTTCTTACCAGCGCAGACCGTTGAATCCCTCGCGTGATTCCCAAAAATTGCTTCACGCCCCACCAGTCGCGGAATCTCGTGCCCATAATCGCCCGCCCAAGCCGGATGCGCTTCATCACCCACGGTACGGCGACATAGTGTTGATCGCGATCTGTGGTGCAGGTCTCTTCGACCGCCGCCGCGCGTAGTTGGTCAGCGGATCCGCCGTCGTAGCTGACTGTCGTCTTCGAGGCTCAGCCTCCCAAGACTGAGCCTCAGCCGACGGTTTTCCGGAGCACACGCATCGTGCCATTCGCGTGCCAGATCCTGCGGGGAAACACACGGAACAATGGGGACGCGCCACGAGCATGACCCCTACGCCTACCCGCCGGAGGTCAGCGCAGCATCTGCCGCCACAAAACGCGAGCTTCACAAGCTGGAGGACTCAAGCACAGTTGTCACGGGCCGGCCGTCGTGGCTTGCTCTGGTCGACGGCATGTCATCGTGGCTGAGGCCGGTGGGGGTGCAACGAGGCATACGCGTGCGTGGTCGGTCGGCGCGCCCGCCGTCGTGGCCGACTGTCGTCAGTTGAGGCTCAGACGGGCGGCATCGAGGGTGCCAGCCGTAAGTCGAGTGCGGCAAAGCTGGGCCGTCTGTGGGCCGTCCGAGGCGATCAACAGTGGCCAATGACGACCAACGACGACCACCAGGCCCATGGCCCCACCGCCTCTGACCAGCAAAAACCCAGCTCACCAAGATCCCCGGCAACACCCAGGGGAAGAAGAAGTAACTCGACGCCAGTAAGCCCCCGACCTGCTGTTTCTTCGCGGGGCCGGGGGCTTTTTGGCGGTGGTAACCGACGCGTTCGGCGGCGCACGAGGCACCGGGGGGCTAACGGCTGTGGCCCGCCCCGCGCGGTCCGTGAGGGTGGCGGCGGATCTGGACGTTGCAGTCGGAGACGCGCGACATGTCGCCCTCTGACCTGGCGGCCTCCCGCTGACTACCAAACCGCTGGCACTCCGTACAGCCGCTCACGGGCTCCGGCTCGGGAAGCGGCAGCCTCCGCTCCACCGCACTCTTGAACCTGTTCACCGGCTTCCTCCTCGAGCGGCGGCCCGGGACGCCTGCCGGTACTCCTCGTGCAGCCGGTCCTGCTCCGCACAGGGGAGGTTCAGGTTCGCGCCCTCGGCGTCCATGGCACAGCACGTCCGGCAGGTGACGCAGTGGTCGGCGAAGCGTACGAACGCGGCCTGCTTGGGCGTCACTTGGAGGGAATCGGCGAGAGCCTCGCATGCGGTATCGCTCACTCTTCCACCCCCGGATCCGTGCTGCGCCGTCCGGCGGCGATCAGTCGGGCGACGGAGGGCGGGGAACACAGCGTCGCGGCCGAGTCCATCGGCACCGACCAGTACGAGGCACGTGCCCGGTCGCCTTCCACGGCGTCCACCTGCGGCACCCCGAGATAGCTGCCGAGACCAAGCAGCTCCACGCCCATCACTCGCCAGACATCGGCCACCCGCTGCCACCTCTTCGGCATGACGGCAGGCACGAGTGCGTAGTACCGGAAGTGGCGTGGATCGCAGATGACCGGGCCACCGCCGATTGCCTGGCCCATGAACGCGTCCAGCTCGGCCGTCTCTGTGCACCCTGTCAGGGCGGCCACCAGCTGCCCGGGGATCCGCACGACGGAGAACAGAGTGCCCAGCGGCAGCATCGCCACCTGGTGTTCCTGCCACTCCAGCCGGGCCCGATCACGGCTCGGCGCAGGCAGCGTCGACAGCAGCCAGCGCGCTGTCGCCAAGTGCCGGTCCGCGGTGGGGTGTACGAGCGTCCCCGGCCCCGCGGCAACCGGACGCAGCACGCCGAGCGCGCCCGACGGGCCTGCTCCTCGACGGGTACTCGCGGGCGAATCGGAGTCCACGGCAGCACCCTTCCCTATACGCTCAGTAGTTGAGTGGCTACCTGGACGGTAGAGGGCCCTGATCAGCGGTTGAAGTGACTGGCGGTACGGGTACGGACGGGGACCGCGAGGGGAGAGGTGGGTGTGATGCCGTCAAGCTCGGGAGAAACCCGGACCGGCAGTAGGGGTACGCCTTCACGGCCCCGGATCGGGGTCATCTCCGGCTACGCATTCCGCGTCATCCGCGAGCAGCTCGGCCACACGCAGGAGGACGTCGCCGAGCAGGTGAAGGTCTCACCGGACACCATCGCGGGCTGGGAGTCGGGACGCAGGCCGCTGACCGCGGTGCCGTTGGGGCAGATGCTCGTGCACCGTCGCCGGCTGATGCAGATGGGAACCTCGCCCTCGCTGTTGCAGGCCCTTGAGAGGGCGATCGAGGCCGATGTTCTCCTGGTGAGCGCCCTGGACGAGGAAACGCCCTCTGACGAAAGCGCACTGGGGGCCTGGGTCATGCAACGCGACCTGGTCGAGGTCCTCGCCTGGCCGCTCACGCGGGTTCCACCTCAGCCGGTCCGTGATCTGCCCACGCCTCCAAGGCCCCGCCGCGGCCCGGTGCCGTCGGCCCCGGAGCTACCGGCCACCGACCGGCGTCGATTCTTCGCACGGATGCGGGACACCGCAGAGCGGGCGCGAGGCGAAGAACAGTTCCTGCTGCGACGCCAAGCGCTGTACCTGTCCGGCTACGACGACCAGGCCGACACCTCCGAATGGCTCGCCCACCAGCAAGCCACCGAACGGCCCCGAGGCCAGCTCATCGACTGGCTCAACGCCCGCTCCGTGGCGGCGGTCGCCGCGCGGCAGGGCGACCGTGACCGCATGGGCCACTTCATCGACACGGTCCTGATCGACGATGACCGCGGTGAGGCAGCGAACCTGAACTACTGGGCCTACTGGATCGGCGAGAACCAGCACCTCGAGCTGTCCGACGACTTCATTGCCTCTCGCACCCCCGGGCCCTGGCCCGGGGACAAACTGCTGTCGCACCTGGCCCATGGGCTCGCGCCCCACCACGGGTACGTCGACCTGAACATCCACACCCTCTGGTCCCTGCTCGCCATCAGGCCGAACCTTTTGAGATCGGGCGCTGCGACCCGGGCCCTGAGCGACCGGTTGCCCGTGATGTTGGATAGCCGTGAACTGTCTGCTCGCGCTCGCCGTGAACTGGACAGCGTCAGGTACGCGATCCGCCTTGCTGAGGCGTGAGAGGGGACTCAACCGTGGCAGAAGAGCTGGCCAAGGTCGCGCGGTTCTTGTACGAAGCGGGAACGCTCAAGCAGTCCAAGCGCACCGGCTGGTGGATGGCCGGGGTACGCGACCCGGAGAGCGTGGCCGAGCACTCGTGGCGCACCTCGCTGATCGCCTCCGTCATCGCCAAGTTGGAAGGGGCGGACCCCGCGCGTGCCGCCTTCCTGGCGGTGTGGCACGACTCGCAGGAAACCCGCACCGGCGACGTCAACCACCTCGCGAAGAAGTACGCCGGCGAGGCAGACCCACAGACTGTCACCGCCGACCAGGTGAAGGGCATGCCCGAGATCCTCGCCTCCACCGTGCGAGAGCTGATCGGGGAGTACGAGGCCCGAGAGTCTCCCGAAGCGATCTGCGCCCGAGACGCCGACAAGCTCGAATGCATGCTCCAGGGCATCGAGTACAAGGCCCAGGGCTACGAACTCGCCCAGCGCTGGATCGACAACAGCCGCAACCGGCTCACCACGAAGACGGCGAACGAACTCGCCGACCAGCTCCTCGAGATGGACCCGCTGGACTGGCTGCGCAGCACCATGGGGGAATAGCACCGACCCCGGACGCAACGAAAGGCCCCCGCACGCCCGAAGGCGAGAGAGGGCCGTCGTGTCACAAATGCCAGGGGGTGAGGTCGAGTTCGGCAGGCGATTGGGCACGGCCTACCAACCCACCTTGCACGACGAATCACCCGCTACGTGCTCGTGGCCTACCCGCCCGGAGTGACCCCGTGACCGAACTCCCTGCCTTGGACATCGCAGCATGCGACGAAGCAAGGGTGGCTCGACGAGAAGGGGGCCGAGAACAGAAGAGCCCTCCTGCGATCCGAGCCCTGCACCGTCACGCACACCACTACCGTCATCACCTGGACGATCCGACCAGTGCTCTTCGGGCTGAGCTACAACTTTCTCTACGGGTTTCAAGCACCCGTCGTCGCTTCGCTCCTCCGGGCGGGCACACGGGCATGAGGTCAGAACACGTCGTGGCTGGGGCGGTCGGCTCCACGGCTTTAGGCAGGCGATCGCTGTACGTGAGCCGCCCCTCTCAACGTGACGGCAAGCAGGGGAAGCATCCGCCCCACGATGGAACCCGACGGCGTTGCGCCAATCCGCACAGCTCCCATCGCACGGTAGAACGGCTCAGCGTTCGGATCAGCGTCGATCGTTAGACGGGTGAATCCGTCGTTCCGTGCGGTAGCGAGAGTGTGCTCAAACAACTTACGGCCGATGCCCTGGCCGATGGCTGATGGATCTACGAACATCATGCCCACGGCGCCTTCTGGCGGCTTTCCGTCCACAGTGGTGAATCCGAGTATGCGGCCGTCCTGCTCGGCCAGTGTGGTTCGCCGAGCTTCAACCTCCGAAGGGTGGACGGTCAACTCGTCTCTGCAGGCTGCCATGAAGTCTTCGTCGTAGCCCCAGTAAGCCTTAGACCGAAGCGCCAGTTCGGTCAGATCATCGGCCTCGTCGGGCCGGGCGTCTCTGATCAGCATGGAGTCCCCCACTATCGCGAGACAGCGTGTTCGTTGATGTTCGCACAGCTAGAACAAATCCAACTGATATTCCCGGTCACGTCTCAGCCTGGGGCTGTGGCGGGGCCGTGGGAGGGCACTCAACGACAATGCAGCGCTGACGGCACATCTCCCATGAGCACCGCTCAGGCACGTGTTCCCTGTAGCGGATAGGCGCCAATCGTGGGCTCCGAGTGTCGATCTTGACAGAGGGCTCGTCCTCCGACTGATCAGAACTCAGCCACGCAATGACCACGAAGACCACCATCGCCACGCCACCGAAGAACGCCAGGACCACACTCTCTTGTAGGGGGCAACTGCGACACAGCCCAAACAAGGGGTACGCCGATAGCCGCCATTACCCATGAGAAGGGCTCGGGACCAGGTTCACTGATCACAAGCCGTTTTCACCGGCAGTCAGGTTTGGATTTGTAGCCCCGTTCGCCGGCTGGGCAATGTAGATCCAGTCGAAGCCGTCGTATCCCTCGGTGTCCAGATGCTGTGCTCGGTTGAGCCCGGCGCGTATCGCCACGCGCTGAGAAGCAAGGTTGGCTGGTCGAACGCGGGCGATCAGCGGGAGGTCGGGCAGATGATGGGATGCCCAGGTGGCAACCGCGGCTGCGGCTTCAGCGGCGAAGCCCTGGCCCCAGGCTGAGGTGGCGAAACGGTAGAAGAGGTTCAGGACCGGGGCCCCGTGCAGTTCCATGGGCTTGATTCCGCAGAATCCGAGCTGCTGAGCAGAGCCGTGGTGCCGGACAACCCAGTACCCGTATCCGTACTGCTGCCACTGGTCGTCCCAACGCTGGTAGAGCGCCTCTGCTTCCTCGAACCGGGCGAGTGCATCGGACGGGTTGTGGGCACAGGTCTCAGGATCGCGGTGGACGGCGAAGATCGCGTCGACATCGGCTGCGGTCGGGCGTCTCAGCAACAGCCGGGCGGTCCGCAGCTCCACGGCTGCTGGGCTCCGGTCACTCATGTCAAGACCACATCACCGGTACGGAAGATTCGGTTCAGGTGGTGGTCCAGGACTGTGGTCGCGGACTCCGGGCTGCGCTGGCCGACGAGGATGCCGGTGCCGAGTCCCGCAGACATGGCAAGCAGGCCGGCTGCCTCCAACCGTGCGTCCACACCGGGCTCAAGCAGTGCCGCTTCTTGCGCCTGCCGGAGGAGTTCGGTCAGCGCATCTTCGGCGGCATCGGGGTTCTTGATGAAGGGCTGGGCTGCGAGCGCCGGGTCGTTCACGGCCAGAACTGCGTATGACGTGTAGAGGTGGTGGAAGGTGCGGCTCTCGTCGTCTGTAGGCAGCGCCGCCATCAGCAGCGCCTTGACCATCGCGCGCGGACCAGGACTGTCCCCGGCGGCCCGTACACGGGCGGAGACCCGCTCCCCGAACCTCTCCGCCAGAAGCTCAAGCCCGAAGAACAGCAACTTTTCCTTGGTCTGGAAGTAGTACTGCACCAGCCGCAGTGATACGCCCGCCTCCGCTGCCACATCGCGCATCCCGACGGCATGCAGCCCGCGTCGGCCAGCGACCCGGACGAGGGCCTCAGCGATCTCGGTGCGCCGTTCTGCGTGGTCTACGCGCTTGGGCATCGGCCGGTTCTCCCCTCGTCGTTCCTGCTATGGCTTCCACATTTGATGATACAGATGTACCAACTCCGTGGTACGTTCGTATCACAAAACCGAGATGCCGGAGGTGGCCATGCCTGAGACCGCTGCCCGACCCCAGGCCGATGTCGGCCGTTATGTGAGCGATGCCTGGCGGGATCGCTACTTCACGGCCTGCGATGCGGTCTACGCACTGGGGGCGCCCGCGCTCGCGGAAGAGGACGTGGAGACGTCCTTCGGTACGACTCACGTCTACCGCTATGGCTCCGCGAACGAGGCTGTCCGATCCCGCACCCCCATCGTCCTGGTGCACGGGGCGGGCTCCTGCTCCGCCATGTGGTACCCGAACACCCCCGCTCTCAGCGCAGACCGCCCGGTCTACGCGATCGATACCCTGGGCGATCCCGGCCGCAGCATGCAGCGCGAACCCATCCACCAGCCCGAACACGCGGCGCGGTGGCTGGATGAGACGCTCGCCGGGCTCGGACTCGAGCGCGTCCACCTCGTCGGCTCCTCCTACGGAGGCTGGCTTGTCCTGAACCAGGCGCACCGCAGGCCCGGTCGCCTCGCCTCGGTCACCTTGCTCGACCCCGGCGGCCTGGAGAAGGTGGGGTTGCGCTTCTTCGTCTGGATCTTCGCCAGCCTCTTCGCGACCTTCGCGCCCAAGGTGCTCCGCCCGCGACTGGCCGCCTGGCTCGAACAGCCGGTCCTCGTCGTGCCGGAACTGCGCGCGATGATCAGAACGGCGGTCCGCGCCTACCGCATACGCCGTCCAGCGCCGCTTTCCCTGTCCGAGGAGGAGCTGTCCACCATCCGGACTCCGCTCTATCTGGTGCTCGGCAAGCGAAGCCTCCTCGTGCACCCGCAGCGGCAAGCGGAACGTGTGCCGCGTCTGATCCCCGGTGCCCGAGCCGAGATCATCTCCAGCACGGGCCACGGCCCACAGATTGACCACGCGGAGGAGATCAACCGCAGGATGCTGAACTTCATGGCCTCCGTCGACTGACAACAGCCCCGACGACGGGCCAGGACAGCGCCGAGGGACGGCCGGCCAGAGCCCGGGCCGGTAGCGCCCGGACTGCAGGACTGTTCCACCATGGAATCCCTCCGTCATGCGAGGGGAGACGCTTGCAGACCTCCTTGTGCCGGGCCCGAACCACACGGTGCGGCAGCTCACGA
Source organism: Streptomyces violaceus (assembly GCF_036014075.1). Lineage (NCBI taxonomy): Bacteria > Bacillati > Actinomycetota > Actinomycetes > Kitasatosporales > Streptomycetaceae > Streptomyces > Streptomyces violaceus. The sequence continues at coordinate 4,884,478 of NZ_CP107911.1, read as the reverse complement.
TCGTGGGCAGCTCAAAGCCCTGCTCGAACAGGCAGACGCGCTCGTCAGTACGGAGCGCGCCGTGTCGCTCGTAGAAGGCAATGGCGCGTGTATTGGCGCGCAGTACCTGCAGACGCCGTACGCCAACTCTCCGCGTGAAGCGCCGCGATCTGCTCCCATCGCTCGGCACGCCCGTTCTGATCTCCATGCCGCCGAGCCTCACGTACGGCCCGACCGTCGTCACCCGGACCCGGTCTTTCCCCGAAACGGGTCGTCGAACAACGCGAGTTCAGCGGGGCTCGGGGCCTCGAAGAGCTCTGCGTAGTGCTCGAGCATCTCGCGGCTGATCGGAACCGTCCCCCGCTCAGCTGCCCCGTTGCGGGCATCGAGGCGGCGGCACAGTTCGTCGAGTGGCGCCGAAAGGTAGTGCAGTTCGACGGAGACGCCGAGAGCGCGTGCCTCGAGGCGCTTCTCGTTGCGTTCGGAGCGGGACCAGAAGCCGAACTCCAGGATCACGCTCTGGCCGAGTTGCAGCAGGTCCTGGGCATGGCGGGAGAGCCGCCGCTCGAGGCGGGCGCGGGCTTGTTCGTCGAACGCGTCGATGCCGAGGTCTGCCAACCATTCGTCCGGGCACAGGCGTACAGCCGGAGTCTCGTGTGCCAGGCGCTTGGCCAGTGTGGTCTTTCCGGAGCCAGGGAGTCCGCACAGCAGGATCAGTCTCGGCCCGCGTCCCGCGTTCGCCGGTACCTTCACAGCACCCTCCGGCCGTAAGTCTGGATGCCCGGTCGATGCCCGGTCGGTGCCCGGTCGGTGCCCGATATTCGGTGGCGGAACCGTTCCCGCCCGGTCCACCATGCCCCATGGTCTCGGATGAGCACACCCAAGAACGAGCCGTGGCTCGGTGGACGCGGTCGACCATCTATCCCGACATGTGGATCGATCCGGATGATGACCCCCGCGAGACCGAAGTCGATCTCGATGTCGATGCCGTCGATGAGCTTGGGACGCTCCGCGAAAATCTGCGCTACTACCGACTGACCCTGGAAATGAAGTGCGCCGGCCTGGACGCCGAGCAGATGGCCCTGCGGTCCGTCCCACCGTCCACGATGTCCCTGCTCGGGCTGGTGCGGCACATGGCCGAGGGGGAGCGGCATTTTCGGCGGGTGATGGCCGGTGAGGACGCGCCGAAGCTGTACCGGACCGATGAGGACCGCGACGGGGACTGGAACGGCGCGGTCGCCGACCCGGTGGTCGTGGACGATGCCTGGCGGCAGTGGCGGGTCGAGGTGGAACGGACCGATCGGTACCTGGCCGGCGTCGACGATCTCACCACCCTGAACGCCGGGTTCTCCGACCTCGGGCCCGAACCCGGTGGGCAGCATCAGCTGCGCGACGTCCTGGTGGCGCAGATCGCGGAGTACGCGCGGCACTGCGGTCACGCCGACCTGCTGCGCGAGCTGATCGACGGCCGCGTCGGGCAGTGACGACGCCTTGACCTCGGCGTGCGGCTCATGACCTCTCGGGTAATCGACCGCTGTCGCCTCCCGCAGCAGGATCAGAGGCGTCAGACACCATCGTGAGGAGAGTGCCATGTCCGTCAAGTCCAGTTCCACGACCCCGACTTCCGTCGCGTCCACACGAGCCGTCGTCGAGGAGTTCCTCGCCGCCCGGCTCGCCGGGGACACCGGGCGGCTGACAGAGCTCTTCGCCGACGAAGTCGACTGGGTGCTCGCCGAGAATCCCGCTGTGCCGTGGATACGGCCACGGTCCACCGCCGTCGAGTGTGCTGCGCAGGCAGAGGAGTTGATGGAGTACACCGTGGCCGAGGATGCCCGGGCCTCTGTCGACGCCTTTCTCGTGGACGGGAACGACGCTGTGCTGACGGGGCATCTGTCGGGGACCGTACGGGCGACGGGGAAGTCCTTCGAGGGGCCCTTCGCGCTGCGGCTCACCGTGGAGGGCGGGCGGATCACGCGGCACCACCTCTACGAGAACAGCCTGTCGATCGCCGAGGCCTGCACCCCGTGACCAACGTCCCGGAACAGCACACCTAGCCCTGGGCCAGGACGTTCGTGGACTCCGCGTCGAGGGAGACTCCCGAGGGTTCGTCCGGGTCGGAGGGCCACCAAGGGGCCGAGACCGCTGCGGACAGGGCCGCGGCGAGGTCGCCGGTGTTCTTCGACGTGGCTCCGGTCGGCAGAGCGAGGCGGATGCGGACCGTGCGGGACTCGCCGGGCGCGAGGGCGAACTCGTCCGTCTCGACGTGCGCCCGGCCCGTCAGGTCGGTCCAGCGGCCCCCCTGGTCGATCGACCAGTGCAGGCGGCTGACCGACCGGCCGGCCGCGCCGGGGCTCAGGGTGATCGCGATGCGCAGGCCGGAGCGGGTGAGCTTGCCCGCCACGTTGCGTACTCGCACCTGCCACTCCACGGGTGGACCGCCCTCGGTCGCCCTGAGCAACTGCGGGACCTCGATGGCGAGGTGAGTGGGATCCACCGGAAGACGCACACGTGACGCGGACGCCGCCGGGTGGGTATCCGGAACCCAGTCTTTCCGGGCCGGGGCCAGCTGCGCGGCGATGGTGTCGGCCACGGCAGGGACCTGTCCGTCCACGTAGCTGCGCCGCTGATCGGCGGTGAAGATCCGGAACTCGATCTGCTTCCGCGCCTTGCCGCGGTGCGAGAGCGGCAGCACGGCAGCGAACTCCCCGTCGTCGTCTTGCTCGTTGGTCCACTGGAGCGGCACATCGCGCCACGTTCCGTCTTCGCGGATCTGGAGCCTGTCGGGGACCGCGCCGATGTAGAGCGCCAGTACGCGCCGTGCTGCCTGCGCCTCGGTGAGGTCGGCGACGGAGACGCGGAAGGGGAGCGGCGGGCCGCCGGGGACCAGCGCGCGATCGCCGTCCGTACCGAGGTGGATGGCCGGGCGGGGTGCCGATGCGGCCGGGGAGTGTTCCCTGTCCGGCGCCGCGTCCTGGCCTCGGCCCGCGCAGCCGGCAACCGCCGCCGTGGCGACGAAGAGGACGAAGAGGACGAAGAGTACGAGCAGGGCGCGTAAGCCGGGTATGCGGGTCACGGGCATTCCTCCCGCGGCGGATTTTATCGCTGCGAGGGTCCCCGGGGGCCTGCGCGTCAGCTCCGTCGTGCCAGCCGCCAGTACTGCCGCTTCTCCTCGTCCCGTACGACCACGCCGAGCCGGAGCAGTTCACCGCGCAGCTCCCGGGCATCCTCGGCGTCGTCCTCGCTCTTTCGTGCCTGGGCGCGTGCCCTGAGCAGGGCGTCCGCGCCCTCGGGGAGGCCGGGCGTGCCGGGGACCCAGCGGCGGAACTCGGCGCGGTACGGGTCCTCCTCGGCCCAGGGGTAGCCGTGCGCGGCGAGGGTGCCGGTCAGACGGGACCAGGGCAGGCCGCAGTGTTCCCGGGCCAATTCCCTGCTGTCCGGGGCCAGCACCACCAGGTGCTTGCCGTCCCTGAACAGCACCGCGATCTCCTCGCGGGTGAACTCCCGCGTGGCCTCCCTGATGGTGAGGGTCAGGTGTGTGGCGGAGATGCTCACCGACAGCGACTCGTGCACGGCGGTCAAGCCGAGCAGGAGGCCGCCGAGCGCCCCCACCGCGACCGTGCCGAGGGTGAGGGCGGGTTCCGGGATCGAGGTCAGCAGTTCGGCGGGGCCCTCCAGCGGTGCCCACGGGAGCATCAGCAGCCCGCGGGCGAGGAGAGGGAGCAGGGCGCCGGCGACGGCACCGCAGGCGACGCAGAAGAGCACGATGGCCCATGCCGATTCCGCGAGTTCCGTGGGCTTGTCCCTCGGCGGAACGGGCCTCTTCCCCATGTGAACCTTCCTGTGGACCTTCCTGGCTTCCTCCATGGAACGAGTCTCGGGACCTGCCGTCCGCCCTGTCATCAGCCGTTGGTCTACGTGCCCCCGACTTTGGTCGCCTCCGCCGACGCGACGGGTCACGGGTCACGGGCCACGGGTCAAGGGCCAACGGCCAACGGCCAACGGCCAAGGGTCACGGGTGCATCCGTGCCCCCTTCACCACCTTGTCCACCGCGTTCTTCGGGCCGTAGACCGCGAGGCCCACCAGGTCCAGGTCCGCCGTGGGCACCGCCCGTACGGCCGCGCGGTTGTCGCGGTCGTTGCCCGTCGAGAACAGGTCGGACGTGAAGAGCGCGCGGGGCAGGGAGCGGGACAGGGCCCTGGTGTGGGCCGTGGTCAGGGTTTCCTTCGTGGCCTCGAAGACCATGACCGGCTGGCGGAACATCGGCAGGTAGGGCACGCCGTCCGCGTCCTCGTACGGTTCGCCGATCACCTCGGGGAGCTGCGAGCCCAGGCCGCTGACCAGGAACGATGTGACGTTGAGGCGCTGCCACTGCTCGAGGTCCTCGCGCAGCAGCACGGCGATCTTCGTGTCGAAGCGGATCGGCTCGACCGGCTCCGTGGATGGTTCGGTGTTCATGATGCGAGCGTGCCGGGCAGCCCCCGCCAGGGTCTTGTACGTTTTTTGCATGGCCTCCGAGTCCTCCCGGACCTCTCGGTCCTCCCGGACTGTCTCCGCCTGGCGGCCCTCCGTCGCGGGTGTCGTCGAGGTCTTCCACGCGCGGTTCACCGAGTACGCGTATCCGATGCACGTCCACGAGGCCTGGACGCTGCTGCTCGTCGACACCGGCGCCGTACGGTACGACCTCGACCGGCACGAGCACGGCACGCCGCACGACACCGTGTCGCTGCTGCCGCCGCATGTGCCGCACAACGGCTCTCCCGTCACGCCGGAGGGCTTCCGCAAGCGGGTCCTGTATCTCGACGGGACGTATCTCGGTGACGAGCTCATCGGGGCCGCCGTCGACCGGCCCGACCTGCGCGATCCGCTGTTGCGGCGGCGCGTCGGGCAGTTGCACGGCACGCTGGTGCGGCCCGGTGAGGAGCTGGAGGCCGAGAGCAGGCTGATGTTCGTCGGGGAGCGGCTGCGCGGGCATCTGCGGGGCGACCCCGTTTCCCCACGTCCCGCCGATCCCGCCCTCGCACGCCGGCTGCGCGAACTGCTGGACGAGCGGGTCGTGGAGGGGATGGAGCTCCGTGAGGCGTCCGGGCTCATCGGTGCCCATCCGGCCCATCTCGTACGGGCGTTCAGTGCGGCCTACGGCATCGCCCCGCACCAGTACCTGACGTCCCTGCGCGTGGGCCGCGCCCGGCGGCTGCTGCTCGAGGGGCAGACACCGAGCGAGGTGGCGGTGGCGACCGGGTTCTACGACCAGTCCCATCTCACCCGGCACTTCCGGAAGCTCGTGGGGGTGCCGCCCGGGCGTTACAGGACGAGCTAGGTCGGGCGTCGCGTCAGGTGCGCGAACGCGTCCAGGTTGCGCGTCGACTCGCCCCGCGACACCCGCCACTCGTACTCCTTGCGGATCGCCGAGGCGAAGCCCAGCTCCAGGAGGGTGTTGAAGCTGCCGTCGGAGGCCTCAAGGACCTGGCCGAGCAGGCGGTCGAGTTCGTCGGCGGTGACGGCGGACAGGGAGACGCGGCCGGTGACGTAGACGTCGCCGTGCTGGTCGACGGCGTAACTCACGCCGTAGAGCCTGAGGTTGCGTTCCAGCAGCCAGCGGTGGACGGCCGGTTCGTTCTCGTCGGGGTGGCGGATGACGAAGGCGTTCAGGGAGAGGGAGTGGCGGCCGACGATCAGGGAGACCGTGGTCTTGAGCTTGCGGGTGCCGGGGAGCTGCGCCACGTACGTGCCGGGCTCGGGGCTCTCCCACTCCAGGTCGGCGTCCTTCAGCACTCCCTCGATGACCTGTGCCGCGCGCTGTTCCTGACCGGTCTCACCCATGGTGCGAGCGTACGCGACGGCGGTGCGCCTGCATCGCGGCCGTGTAGACCTCCGCCGTGGCGGCGGCCGCGGTGTCCCAGCCGAAGGACTGGGCGTGGCGGGCGGCCTGCGCGCCCATGCGGGGCGCGAGTTGCGGGTCGTCGGCGAAGTCGCGCAGCACGCGCGCGTAGTCGGCGGGGTTGTGGCCGCGCACGAGGAAGCCGGTGTGTCCGTCGTTCACGGCCACGGGCAGGCCGCCGACCGCCGACGCGAGCACCGGGGTGCCCGCCGCCTGGGCCTCTATGGCGACCAGGCCGAAGGACTCGCTGTAGGAGGGCATGACCAGGAGGGAGGCGGCGCGGAACCAGTCCGCGAGCTGTGCCTGGCCGACCGGCGGGCGGAACCGTACGACGTCCGCGATGCCGAGGCGGGCGGCCAGCTTCTGCAGGCCCTCGGGCTTGGCGAGACCGCTGCCGCTGGGGCCGCCGACGATGGGGACGAGGATGCGCGAGCGGAGTTCGGGGCGCTCGTCGAGGAGCACGGCGATGGCCCGCAGCAGCACGTCGGGGGCCTTCAGGGGCTGGATGCGGCCCGCGAAGAGCGGGATCAGGGCGTCCTGGGGCAGGCCGAGCCGGGCGCGGGCGGCGGCGCGGCCGTCGGCGGGCGAGAAGCGGTTCAGGTTCACGCCGGGGTGGACCACGGCGAGCTTGTCCAGGTCGGCCGCGTAGTGCCGTGCCAGGTCGTCGGCCTCTTCGGTGGTGTTGGCGATGAGGCGGTCGGCGGCGGCGACGATCTGGGTCTCGCCGATGACGCGGGCGGCCGGCTCGGGGCTGTCGCCGTCGGCCAAGTTGGCGTTCTTGACCTTGGCCATGGTGTGCATCGCGTGCACCAGGGGGACGCCCCAGCGCTGGGCGGCGAGCCAGCCGACGTGGCCGGAGAGCCAGTAGTGGGAGTGGACCAGGTCGTAGTGGCCGGGGCGGTGGTGGGCCCAGGCCTGCATGACGCCGTGGGTGAAGGCGCACAGCTGGGCGGGGAGGTCCTCCTTGTTGAGGCCCTCGTAGGGGCCGGCGTCGATGTGCCGGACGAGGACGCCGGGGGCCAGTTCGACGGTGGGCGGGAGGGCGGCCGCGGTCGCCCGCGTGAAGATCTCCACCTCGATGTTGATCGCGGCGAGGCGCTGCGCGAGCTCCACGATGTAGACGTTCATGCCGCCGGCGTCGCCGGTGCCGGGCTGGTGGAGCGGGGAGGTGTGCACGGAGAGCATGGCCACCCGGCGGGGCCTGCGGTGCAGCCTCAGGCGCGCGGGCGCGGACGCGGAGCGCCGCCCGAGCCTGCCGATGTACTGGCTCACGTGGCGTTCCTCCTCGCTGCGGGCATGCCTCGCGCAGGACGCGGTGTGCCCTGCACGGGGGAGAACACCGGAAGGGAGCACTCCATTTCCCCGTTCGCGACTTTTACCGAATCATTACCGCTCACCGCTCAACCGTTCGAGGGCGAAGAGCTCCCGCATCCGCCGGGCCCGGCAGCGTGACAGGCAGGTGAACTCGATCGGAAATCGCAGGTCACGGGCGTTGTCTCCGTCGTGAAAAGACTGTCGGTTCCGGTTTCGCGGACAACCGGGCTCCCGCCTCACCGGTCACAACCGACGAAAGGATCGACCACCGCCTTCACGGAGGTTATGCAATGCCCTCTCGCCTCAACGGCCGCCGGATATTACGCGCCGCCTCGGTTCTGACACCGATTCTCGGCATGGGACTGGCCGTCCCGATCGCCCTGGCGGGCCCGGCCGGGGCCGCGCAGCCGGCGGCCACCGCCTCGGTGAACGAGTACGGCTGGCGCCTCACCTACACGGCCGCCCCCGGGCAGGCCAACAAGGTGTCCGTCAGCCAGTCCTTCACCAGCGACCGCTCGCGGTTCACCTACGTGATCGACGACGTCGTCCCGATCAGCGCCGGGTCCGGTTGCGGCCACCCCGACAGCGCGGACCAGACCAAGATCTCCTGCACGGTCGAGGCCCCCGAGAGCCAGTCCCCGCTCAGCTCCCTGGAGATGGACCTCGGCGACGGCGCCGACACCGCCTCCTTCGACAACGCCACCGACCAGGTCTACTACTTCAACACGGTCGAGCTGGGCGACGGCGACGACCGGTGGACCGGCGCCACCGGCAGCCGCGTCGACGGCACTTCGGTACGGGGCGGCGCGGGCGAGGACATCATCAGGGCGGGCGCGCTGGGGTACGCCGGCGGCGGTGCCGGCGACGACACCCTCTACGCCGGCATCGACGGCGAGATCGTGGACGGCGGCGCGGGCGACGATGTCCTGCACGGCGGTACGGGCGACCAGATCCTGCGCGCCGACGACGGTGACGACACGGTCTACGGCGGGGCCGGCGACGACGAGATCTACGGCGGCAGGGGCAACGACATCCTGCACGGGAACGGCGGCGCCGACCGGATCTGGGGGAACAGCGGCGACGACGAGCTGTACGGCGGACCCGGCACGGACACGCTCTCCGGCGGCCCGGGAAGGAACGTCGTCCGCCAGGACTGACGCGGTTCTCCCCATTCGAGGCCGGTATGCGCGGGCCGGTATGCGCGGGCCGATATCCGGGGGACCCATATTCGGGACCGATGAGTTTCCGCGTCCCGGGGCGTCTGACTCACTGAGGAGAGGAGAGGGTCACGATGAAGCTCGTGGTGCAGGAGTTCCTGACGCTCGACGGTGTCTCCCAGGGGCCGGGCGCCCCGGACGAGGACACCAGCGACGGTTTCGAGCGGGGCGGCTGGTTCGTGCCGCATCTGGACGAGGAGTTCGAGCGGCTGGCCGGTACCTGGCTCGGTGAGGCGGACGCGCTGCTGTTCGGCCGCCGTACCTACCAGAACTTCGCCCGGGACTGGCCTGCGATGACCGACCATCCCGCCGCCGCCGTACTGAACGGCCTGCCGAAGTACGTCGCCTCCCACAGCCTGACCACGGCCGGCTGGAACCCGACCACGATCCTGTCCGGCGACGTCCCCGCCCAGGTGGCGGAGCTGAAGCGGCTGCCCGGCCGGGAGATCCAAATCCACGGCAGCGCCCGGCTCGCGCAGTCCCTGCTGGCCGCCGGGCTGGTCGACACACTGCGGCTCGCGATCGCCCCGGTCGTGGTGGGCCAGGGCCGTCGCCTCTTCCCGGACGGCGGGGCACCGGCCGGGCTGCGGCTCACCGACCACCGGACGACGCCGGGCGGGCTGTCGGTGCATGTCTTCGAGTCGACGGGTGTTCCCGAGTTCGGGACGTACGGGGGCGGCGCGTAGGCCCTCGGTACACGGCGGAAGGTGATCATCGGCACCCCGCATACCCTCGTACGCATGACATCCCGCGCAGCGACCCGCCCCCGCGTCGTGGGAACGGTGACGCGCGGGACGACCAACCCCAACCGCCTGCGCCGTATGGACCGCTGGATCGCGGCCACGCACGGCGCGGAGCTGCGCCGTGCCGCCGACCCCGTGACGGTCGACCTCGGGTACGGCGCCGCCCCATGGACGGCCGTCGAGCTGCTGCACCGTCTGCGGACGGTCGCGCCACGGGCGCGCGTGGTGGGCGTCGAGATCGAGCCTGCCCGGGTCGCGGCGGCGCTGCCGTACGAGCGGGCGGGGCTCGTCTTCCGGCACGGCGGCTTCGAGATCCCGGTCCCGCAGCGGCCCCTGCTCGTCCGGGCGGCGAACGTGCTGCGGCAGTACGAGGAGGGGGAGGTAGCGGCCGTGTGGGAGCGGCTGTGCGGGCGGCTCGCACCGGCCGACCCGGCAACCGGCAGGCGCGGTGGACTGCTGGTCGAGGGGACCTGCGACGAGATCGGGCGGCGGCACGTGTGGGTCGCGCTCGGTCCGGAGGGGCCGCGCACGGTCACCTTCGCGACCCGTCTCGGCTCCCTGGAGCGCCCCTCGGACCTGGCGGAACGCCTGCCGAAGGCGCTCATCCACCGCAACGTCCCGGGCGAGCCGGTGCACGCCTTCCTGCGCGACTTCGACCGCGCCTGGGCGGCCGCCGCGCCCTATGCCTCCTACGGCGCCCGCCAGCGGTGGATCCGGGCGGTACGGGACCTGACGGCGGACTGGCCGGTGGCGGACGGGCCGGTGCGGTGGCGGCAGGGCGAAGTGACGGTGCGGTGGGATGCGTTGGCCCCTCGGGGCTGATCCCACCGGCACGCCCCGTCGGCATGGACCGGCGTGAACCGGCGTGGACCGGCGTGGACCGGCGTGGACGGGAACGGGGCGCTGGGAACGATCTCTTTGAGTCGTTCGTCACACAGGCGGGGAGATCGTCATGCCGGGGGCATACCGGTGAGGGGGCGGCGGGAAGCACTACCTCTGTCGCTTTGGGCGCCGGCATGGCAGCATCCAGACGAGCCGGATGTTACTGACGGTTAATCAGTTGGGGGCTGAGGTATGGGAACGGGCAAGCGTGGCCTGATCGCGACGGCGGTGACCGTGGTCTGCGCGATCACCGTGCTGGCGGCACCGGGCACGGCGTTCGCCGCTCCGAGCCCCTCCCCCACTCCGAGCGCGAGCCCAACGCCCGGGCCCAGCAAGGACCTCGAGGCCGTCCGCAAGAAGCTCGACAAGCTCTACCGCGCCGCGGGCCGTGCCACCGACGAGTACAACGCCGCCGAGGAGAAGGCGGACAAGCAGTCCGCAGAGGTCGTCGAACTGGCCAAGAAGATCGTCAAGGGCAAGGAGAGGCTGGCGAAGCTGAAGGACCGCGCCGGCGCCTCGGCCGCCGCGCAGTACCGCGGGGGCGGGCTGCCGCCCGAGGCCCATCTGACGCTCAGCGACGACCCGCAGGAGTTCCTCGACGGAGCGGTCCGGGTCCGTCAGGGCCAGCACGCGGCCAAGGGCCTGCTCGGCGAACTGGCCCGCACGCAGGAGGACCTGGAGCAGTACGCCAAGGACGCCTCCGCTCAGTGGAAGAAGCTGGAGGCGGGCCGCAAGGCCAAGGCCGCCGCGCAGAAGAAGATCGAGAAGCAGATCAAGCAGGCGGAGAAGGTCGAGTCCGAGCTGCGGAAGGACGAGCAGGAGCGCCTCGCCGAGCTGGAGAAGGACGCCGCGGCCAGGGCGCAGTCCGCCTGGCTCGGCTCCGGGGTCCTCGACGAGATCAGCGGCAAGGCGTCCGAGCAGGGCAAGAAGGCCGTCGAGTACGCCACGGCCCAGATCGGCAAGCAGTACCAGTGGGGCGCCGAGGGCCCGAAGACCTACGACTGCTCCGGGCTGACCTCACAGGCCTGGATATCCGCCGGCCGCGGCATACCGCGCACCTCGCAGGAGCAGTGGAAGCAGCTGCGGCACATCGACGTCCAGGACATGCGGCCCGGCGACCTCATCATCTACTTCGACGACGCCAGCCATGTCGCGATGTACATCGGCGACGGGGCGATGGTGCACGCCCCGCGGCCCGGGCGGGCGATCACCGTCGCGGGAGCGGGATCCATGCCTATCCTCGGGGTGGTACGGCCGGACCCCGGCACCGACGCGGGGTGAACATATCGGTCATCGGGCACCTTTGGTGACCCGGGCCACGTGACCCACCGCACGCCGGGCCCCTGCGAAACGCGGCGCTGACGTGACGTTCGTCATCTCCGCAGCATCTCCGGCCTGTCCAACTGCGGTACATATCGCGGCATATGACACTGGCCGGTGGCGCAGCGGCATGGCTCACACCATTCCAATGCGGCGCCGACACCCGCTATGGTCCCCGTCGGTGGGTCGAGGTCCCTCGCCCCCGCCATGCCCTCGGGGGGAGGGAAGGAACCCAAGACGATGCCCGTACCCATACCGCGGCAGAGAGCGATCCCGGCCGTGGAGAGTGGTCAGGCGCAGGCCGCGTCCCCGTGCGGCGGCTCCGCCGAGGACTCCGTCACGGACGCCTCGGCCGTGGCCCCGCGCACGCCGGACACCGCCGGGAACATTACGGACAAGGTGGAGAACAACACCGCTCACACCAATCTGACGCTGCTGCTGATCGAGGACGACCCGGCCGGTTCGCCGATCGTGCCGGACATGCTCGACCAGGCAGGCAAGCCGATCCGCGTCCGCACGGCCCGCAATCTGACCGAGGCCGGGCGGCTGCTGACCGACGACGTCCACTGCATCCTGCTGGACCTCGCGCTGCCGGCGCCGGGCCACAGCGACGCCGAGGACGAGCTCGCCGTGCTCAAGCACGTGCTGGAGCTCGCGCCCCGGCATGCCGTCCTGGCGCTGACCGCGTCGGGCGACGCCGAGCGCGGCGCGGAGGCGGTGCGCGTGGGCGCCCAGGACTACCTGTTCCGCGACGAGCTGGACGGCCGGCTGCTGAGCCGCGCGATCCGCTACGCGGTGGAGCGCAAGCGTTCCGAGTCGGCCGAGCGCCGGCTCGCCGAGGGCCGCCTGCGGGCCCAGGAGAACCGTCGCCTGGAGCGCGGTCTGCTGCCGACCCCGCTGCTGGAGGGCTCTCCGCTGCGGTTCGCCGCCCGCTACCGCCCGGGCCGCTCGCGCGCCCTGCTCGGTGGTGACTTCTACGACGTCGTCCGCACGCCGGACGGCACCGTGCACGCGATGATCGGTGACGTGTGCGGCCACGGCCCGGACGAGGCCGCCCTCGGGGTGGAGCTGCGGATCGCGTGGCGCGCGCTGACGCTGGCGGGCCTGTGCGGCGACCAGCTGCTGGGCACGCTCCAGCAGGTGCTGGAGCACGAGCGGGCCGACGACGAGATCTTCGCGACGCTGTGCACGGTGGACATCGCGCCGGACGGCCGCCGCGCCGGCCTGTGCCTGGCGGGCCACCCCTCGCCGCTGCTGGCCGGCCCGGGCAAACCGGCCCGCCTGCTGCCGTACGACAACAACGGACCGGCCCTCGGGCTGCTGCCGGGTGCCCGCTGGCCGCGTATGCAGGTGGAGCTGGGGGCCGAGTGGAGCCTGATGCTCTACACCGACGGCCTGATCGAGGGCTACATCGGCCAGGGCCGGGAGCGGCTCGGCCAGGACGGCATGACCGAGATGATCCGCCGCCAGTTCGCCGAGGGGCTGCGGGGCGAGCGGCTGCTGCGCGCGGCGGTGAACGAGGTGCGCGAACTCAACGGTGGCGAGCTGACGGACGACGTGGCGGTACTGCTGCTGGACCGGGTGCCGTAGCCCCGGCTCCGGTGCTGCCGGGGGCTTACGGGGGCGCTGCCGGGAGGGCTTACGGGGGGGCGCTGCCGGGAGGGCTTACCGGCCGCCGTTCCAGGGGCCGTACGGACCGTCGCTGCTGGAGCCGCGCCGGCTGCGGCCGCCGCCCGGGAGCGCGCGGATGGCCGGCCGTACGTCGACCATGTACACGATCGTCGCGATGAGGCCGATGATCGGCAGGAACGACAGGATCGGGAAGAGCAGGTTCACCACGAAGGCGATCCCGAGGATGATCATCCAGAAGGGCTTGGTCTTCTTGTCGGCCGCGCGGTACGCGTCCTCCCGCCGCACGGCGGCGTCGAACAACGCGAAGCCGCTGAAAATGATCAGGGCCATGCTCAGAAGCCACATAAACCCTGCGAAGCCCTGCATCAGCACAACGTCCACCACCAGACTCGGCTCGTCCCTACGCGGTCACCGTACCCGTACAACGGGCCGGGCACCCCCAGGGTGCCCGGCCCGCGTGGGCTGCCGTCCTTGGTCCGACGGCTGCCGTCCTACTTGGCCGGCGGGGTGGTCTTCTTGGCCGTGGTGGTCTTGCGCGCCGGAGCCTTCCTGGCGGCGGGCGCCTTCTTCGCCGGGGCGGTCTGGGCCTTGGTGCCGGCGGGCTTCGCCGGCTCCTCCTTGACCTCGACCGGCTGGGGCTTCGGCTCGACGGCCACGGCCAGCTCCTCGACGCCCTCGGCGACGTCCTCGATGCCCTCGGCGGCCTCGCCGCGCCAGGTGCGCACGGCCTGCTCGCCGTGCTCGGCGACCTTCTCGTAGGTCTCCCGGGCCTTGACGGCGTACTCGGCGGCCACGCCGACCCCGCGCAGCGCGAAGTCCTGGGCGTTCTCGCCGAACTTCTTCAGGTCCGAGTCGATCGTGCTACCGATCTTCTTGATGTCGACGTCGATGGAGCCGATGAACTCCGTGACCTTGGTCTGCAGGGTCTCCTGCGTCTCCTTGACGCGGGCGGAGGCCTCCTTGGCCCGGGCGGACGCCTTCTCCTGGACGGCCTTGGTGTCGGTGTTGCGTACGGCGTCGATCCGCGCCGGAGCCTCGGCCCGCAGCTGCTCCACCAGGGCCGGCACCTTCTTGGCCTGCTGGAGGGCGAGGTCGGCGGTGCCTGCGGCGAAGTAGAGCGGAGTCGGGTCGCTGAGGGTCTTGCGCAGGTCGTCGGTGATGGCCATGGTGAGGGTCCTCCCGGATTCTGTCTCGCTTGAGGGTTCGGCTGAGGGTGGTGTGATCCGCAGCGGAGCGGCCGGTGCCCTGGTCCGGCTCAGCCGGCCGTCTGCTGCGGGTCGGTGTCACTGCCGCCGGTGGCCTTGCGGGTGCGGCGGGCGGCGGGCGTACCGTCGGCGTTCTTGCGGGTGCGGCGAGCGGCGGACGTACCGCCGGTCTCCTTGCGGGTGCGGCGGGGCGCGGGCGCACCACCGGACTCGTTGCGGCTGCGGCGGGTGGCCGACGCACCGCCGCCTTTCTCGTGGGTACGGTCCTCGACGGGCCGGCCGCCGTCGACCGTGCGGGTCCGTCCGCGTATCTCGGTGCCGCCGTCCGGGGCGTCCCCGTCCGCATCCGCCGCGCCTTCACCGACCACGACCTCGACGACAGCGGCGCCGTCGTCGGAGCCGTCACCGGTCCCGAACCCGTTCTCCTTGCGGAAGGACTCGTAGATCTGCAGCAGCACCTGCTTCTGCCGCTCGTTCAGCGTCGGGTCCGCGAGGATGACGGCACGCGTCTCCACCTCGTCCCGGTCCCGCTCGGCGTCGAGAATGCCGGCGCGGACGTACAGCGTCTCGGCGGAGATCCGCAGGGCCTTGGCGACCTGCTGCAGCACCTCCGCGCTCGGCTTGCGCAGCCCGCGCTCGATCTGGCTCAGATACGGATTGGACACCCCGGCGGCATCGGCGAGCTGCCGCAGCGACAGCTGCGCGTTGCGCCGCTGCTCGCGCAGGTAGTCACCGAGATTGCCGACGTTGAGCGATGCCATGCCTCCACAGTGCCGCACCCCGCTAACTATTGCAAGCACCCGCTTGCAAAAGTGCGCCACGCCACCCGACCGCCCTGGTGAGGCTGAGCACGGTAGTTGTCGTCTGAGCACGACATCTGTCGTGTCCAGGCTCTGTCCGCTGCCCACCCATCCACGTCAGCCGCTGCGCCGGCGAGCGCGCAAGCCGGCCCAGTGGCGCAAGCGCTCGGATATCTGGGCTTCGTAGCCGTTGCGGGTGGGTTGGTAGTACGTCTCGTGGTCCATGGCGTCGGGGAAGTAGTCGGCGCCGGAGAAGCCGTCGGGGGTGTCGGGGTCGTACTGGTAGTCCTTGCCGTAGCCGAGGTCCTTCATCAGCCGGGTCGGCGCGTTGAGGATGTGGGCGGGCGGCATGAGGGACCCAGTGCGGCGGGCGGCACGGTGCGCGGCGTTGAACCCGCGGTAGACGGCGATGGACTTGGGGGCGGTGGCGAGGTAGACGACGGCCTGGGCGATCGCCAACTCGCCTTCGGGGGAGCCGAGTCGCTCGTACACGTCCCAAGCGGCGAGGGCCTGCTGGAGGGCGTGCGGGTCGGCGATGCCGATGTCCTCGCTCGCGAAGCGGGCCAGGCGGCGGGCCACGAACAGGGGATCCTCGCCGCCGTCGAGCATGCGGGCGAGCCAGTACAGGGCGGCGTCCGGGTCGGAGCCGCGCATCGACTTGTGGAGCGCGGAGATCAGGTTGTAGTGGCCCTCTTGCGCCTTGTCGTACAGCGGAGCGCGCTGCTGGATGTGGTGGGCGAGCGCGGCGGTGTCCAGGGGAGTGCCGGGGTCCGGGAGGGCCTGGAGCTGTTCGGCCATGTTGAGGAGGTAGCGGCCATCGCCGTCGGCCATGGCGATCAGGGCGCGGCGGGCGTCGCCGTCCAGGGGCAGCCGGTGGCCGGTGAGGTCCTCGGCACGGTCGAGGAGTGTGGACAGGGCGGCTTCGTCGAGGCGTTTGAGGACGAGGACCTGGGTGCGGGAGAGCAGGGCGCCGTTGAGTTCGAAGCTGGGGTTCTCCGTGGTGGCGCCGATCAGGGTGACCGTGCCGTCCTCGACGTAGGGCAGGAAGCTGTCCTGTTGGGCGCGGTTGAAGCGGTGGATCTCGTCGGCGAACAGCAGGGTGCCCTGGCCGATGGTGCGTCGGCTGCGGGCGGCGGCGAAGACCTTGCGCAGGTCGGCGACGCCGGAGAAGGTGGCCGACACCGGTTCGAAGGCCAGGTTGCCGGCGTCCGCGAGGAGGCGGGCGATGGTCGTTTTCCCGACGCCGGGCGGGCCCCACAGGATGGCGGAGCTGAGACGCTGTTGGGCGACCATGCGGCCCAGCGGGGCGTCCGGGGCCAGGAGGTGGTCCTGTCCGACGACCTCTTCCAGCTGGTTGGGGCGCTGGCGGTCGGCGAGTGGCCGGGTGGGCCCCTCGTCGAAGAGCGGCAGGGTCGGTTCCATCGGACTCTCGGATCGCGGGCGGAGGTGTGCGGGCGTGGCGAGCCTCGCACGGGGCACTGACCCCTGTGGGGCTCAGCCGCCCGCGGGCGCGCCTGCAGTGCTCATCGGGCAGGAGGGCGGTCGCGCCCGGGCAGCTGCTCGACAACCAGGTCGTAGGAGTCCTCGACCGCGTCGGTGACCAGTTGCTCGGTGATGCCGGGGCCCGGTCCGAGCGAGATCCAGTGCCGTTTGTCGAGATAGCGGCCCGGTGTGATCGACGCGTGGGCGTGTACGTGCGCGCGGGCGTGGTCGGGTTCGCACTTGACCGTGATGATCTGCTCGTCCGGGTCGTCGGTGACGATCAGGAACACCTTGCCCGCGACCTTGTACACGTCCAGTGCAGGGGTGAAGGGGTATCCGTGGCTGACGCCGGGCAAGGCCAGGGCCGTCTGGCGGGCGGTGTCCTGGAGCCGGTCACCGGCCGCGCTCACGAGGCCGCCCGCGTGTGGCTGTCGTAGGTGTGCGGGTCGACGGGCCGCTCGGCTTTTGGCAGGTGAGCGACGACGAGCCGGTAGGAGTCGGTGACGAGTTCCTTGATCAGCTTCTTGTCGATGCCTTCCCCGGCCTCCAGCGTGATCCAGTGCTTCTTGTTCATGTAGTAGCCGGGGGTGATGTGGCTGTTCTGCGCCTGCAGGGTCTGTGCGTCTCCAGGGTCCGCCTTGAGGATCACGACGGGGCGTCCGGGGACCTCGGTCATCAGGATGAACACCTTGCCGCGTACCTTGAAGACCTCCCAGTCGTCGCCGAAGGGGTGCTCCAGCTGGGCTCCGGGAAGCTTCTCGGCGCAGTCGGCGGCGGTCTTGTGGAGGGTGGCTCCGTTCATGGGGCGTTGCCTTCCTCAGGGGGTGGTCGCGGTGGCACATTCCATCCTTCCCTCGAAGCCGACAAAAAGGGCAGTAGGCTGCGGACACGTGATGGTCGACAAGCGACGCCCCAGGCCGAGCGGCCAGGCTGGTCAGGATGGACCGGCCGAGGTTCGGCTGTACGGTTTCCAGCCCCCGGTCGGCACTCCGTACGGGCTTGAGGTGAGCACCGTCGAGGACTTCTTCGCCGAGCACGACGACTGGCCGTGGAACCCGCCCCGTCCGGGACGTGCCACCTTCCACTACCTGATCGCCGTCACCGAGGGCGAGTTGCGGCACGACGTCGACCACCTCACGCGGACCGTCGGCCCCGGCCAGTGGCTGTGGGTGCGTCCCGGACACACGCAGTGCTGGCATCCGCCCGGCGCCGCCCGTGGCACCTTCATCCTGTTCGAACCGGATGTACTGCGGCCCGACATCGCCCGCCTGCTGGCCCCGCTCACCGCACACGAGGCTCCTGCCGTGCTGAGCCCGCACCCCGACGACGCCGTATGGCTCCAGCAGACGGCACTCCAGCTTCTGGACGAACACCGCGCCCTGGGGCGCCGACCCCTCGATGTCCACCACGCCCTGCGGCGCAGCCTGCTCGAATCGCTGCTGCTGCGCCTCGCCAACGCCCCCGGGATTATTTCCGCCGACACGAGTGCCGGCACAAGCCGTGGTGACACTTACGGACGGTTCGCGGACGCCCTGGAGCTGCACTTCCGCGAACTGCACCGGGCCGCGGACTACGCAGACTTGCTCGGCTGCTCGGTCCGCACCCTCAGCCGCGCCGCCCGGGAAGCCACCGGCAAGGGAGTGCGTGAGCTCATCGACGAGCGGCGCCTGCTCGAAGCCCGCCGCCTGCTGGGAAACGCCCGATGGGATGCCCGGTCCGTGGCCGCACACCTCGGCTTCACCGACCCCGCGAACTTCGGCCGCTTCTTCCGCGACCGCACCGGCCTCACCCCGGCCGCCTTCGCGGCCCGGGATGCAACACGCAGGTAGCTGTGCCGTGTCAGCGCGTGATCTGACGGAAGGGCGTGTAGGTGGTGGTGATGGAGTAGGTGTCGCGGAACTTCTCGCCGAGCTCGCCCAGGATGACGAGTTCGATCATCTCGGTGGAGGCGGCGAAGTCAGCCTGGCCCTCGGCGGTCAGCGCCATGTGCTTCCAGACGGCTTCCTCGTTCTCGTAGAGCTCGCGCTGGAAGTAGCTGCCGTCACTGCCCCGGGAGATCTCTTAGGCCAGGATGTACGGCTCCTGCTCCTGGGTCACCGGCAGGATCTTGTCCAGACATGCCTGGTACTGCTCCTCCATACCGGACTTGACGCGGTAGTGGAAAAGGTTCTCGATCTGGGTGCTCATGGTGTTCTCCGTAGAGGATGGGCGTGTGTTCGGCGGAAGGTCGGGGCGGTTCGGAGCTCAGCCGGTGGTGAAAGCATCCGGCTGGGCTCCGGGTAGCGGCAGCTCGCTGAACCCTTGGGGAGGATCTCCTTGATCCGCTCCAGGTCGCTGACGGTCAGACCCAGTTGGGGGCATGCTCTTCGGCGTAGCGGGCGCCGAAGCCACCGTTCGGGAGGATCTCGTGGATCGCAGCGAGATCGGCCTCGGTGAGGGCGACGTCGGCGGCGCGGGCGTTCTCTTCCATGCGGGCGGCGCTGCGGGTGCCCGGAATCGGGACGATCTGGTCGCCCTGGGCGAGCAGCCAGGCCAGGGCGAGCTGGGAGACGGTGATGCCCTTGGCCGTGGCCAGCTTGCCGAGCCGGTCCACGGCTTCGACGTTCTTCTCGAAGTTGCCGGGCTGCCAGCGCGGGTCGGAGTTGCGCATGTCGGTGGCGTCGTACTGTCCCGCGGGCTTCGCGTTACCGGTGATGAAGCCGCGGCCGAGGGGCGAATAGGGAACAAAGCCGATGCCGAGGTCCTGGAGGAGCGGGAAGAGCTGCTCGATCTCGCGCTCGAAGAGCGAGTACTCGGTCTGCAGGACCGAGACCGGCTGCACGGCGTGCGCCTTGCGGATGGTCTCCGGGCCCGCTTCGCTCAGGCCGAAGTACTTCACCTTGCCCGCGTCGATCAGTTCCTTGACGGTGCCGGCGACGTCCTCGATCGGCACGTCCGGGTCGACCCGGTGCTGGTAGAAGACGTCGATCTGGTCGACGCCCAGGTAGCGCAGGCTGTTGTCGGCGACCTTGCGGATGTTGTCGGGGCGGCTGTTGAGGGCGCCGAATCCCTGGGACAGGTCGGACAGGTCGAAGCCGAACTTGGTGGCCAGGACCACCTCGTCGCGGAAGTCCTTGACCGCCTTGCCGACCAAAATCTCGTTGGAGCCGGTGCCGAAGCCGTAGAGCTCGGCGGTGTCGAAGAAGGTGACGCCCAGGTCGTGGGCGCGGCGGATGGCGGCGATACCCGCGTCCTCGTCCCCGGGGCCGTAGGCCATGGTCAGGCCCATCGAGCCGTAGCCGATGGCCGAGGCGGTCAGGCCCTGAGTGCCGAGTGTCCTGTGCTGCATGAGGATCTCCCGTCGTCCAACCAAACAGTTCGGTTTGAAGCTTACGGCGGCCATGCGCCATCGTCAAACCGAACGGTTTGGTCGGATGGTTCGCAAGCATGAGCCCCTCAACCCGCGCAGACTCGATCCGTGACCGCATCATGAGCGCCGCCAAGGCGGAATTCGCCCTGCGCGGGATCGCCGGGGCGTGGATGGACCGGATCGCCATGGCTGCTGATCGTCGAGGAAGCATGGAAAAGCCGGGGACGGCAAGCTGCCGCTCATCGTCTTCCTGGGTGCAGCTGCGCTGCGCCGCAGTCACCCTCGGTGGTGGCACCTCGCTCGCGGGTCTGCTGTAGCAGTGCTGAAGCGCGATGCGAATTTTTCGGAGTCCGGCGGTCCGAGGATCAGCGTGAGCGGGGGAACAGGCGCTCGACGGCGGTGACCAGGGCCGCGCGGCGTGCGCCGACGGAGGTGTCCGCGGCCAGCTTGGCCGCGGCGGCGCCGATCTCCGGCTGACCTGCCCAGGTGGTGGCGATCTGGTTGATCAGGGCGAGCACGTCGACCGGATCCCAGGCGGGATCGATCAGGCCGGCGCGCTGCGCGTCGCGGAGCTGTTCGACCTTGCCGGTGATGGTGGTCAGCATGGGGTCGACCCTGTCGCTGTCGGCGAGTTCGAGGCGGCCCCAGGTGAGGAGCCGATAGTGGTCCGGGTGAGCCGTGAAGTGGTCGAAGAGGATGCCGGCGTAGCCGGGCAGGTCCGCCGGGTCCATGCGGGTGGCCTCGATGAGCGCGGCCGTTTCGTGCCCGGCGATGTGGTGGTAGAGGGCCTCTTTGCTGCTGAAGTAGGCGTAGACCCGTTCCTTGCTGGTCCGCGCCTGCTTGGCGAGGCGGTCCACTCGAGCACCTGCGATGCCGTACCGGGCGAACTCGTCCTTCGCCGCGGCAAGGATCCGCTGCCGGGTGTCGGCGGTCGAGGAGTTCGAGGTCTTACGGGAGACGGCGGAGCGAGGCATAGGAAACACGATAGACGACCAAACTGTTCGGTTTGCCAGCCTTGCAGTCAGATCTTCCCTCCGGGGGCGTGCGATCCGGAACGCGGAACGGCCACGAACCCGGCGCGGACGGCCTGTGCGGACCGGTTCTGCGGCGGGTTCGTGGCGATGGCGGGCGGCCCGTGTGTCAGCGGCTCACGCTGCGGAAGGCCCTGAAGTCGACGCCTCCACGGCCATGGTCACCCTGCTCACGAGTCGAGAGCCCGCCGGATGAACTCCTCGCGGGTCGCGTTGGAAGCGCGCGAGACAGCCGCATCACCCGCCGCCATGTCGGACCCGTGGAAGGCCCCGCCCCACATGTGCAGATCGACGCTCACGCCCGCCTCGGACAGGCGGCCCGCGTAGAGCAGGGCCTCGTCGCGGAACCCCTCCGCCGAGCCGGTGTCGATGTAGGTGCGCGGCAGTCGGCCGAGGTCCTCGGCGCGGGCCGGCGCGGCGTACTGCGACACGTCCGGGCCGCCGCGCCGCGCGCCCAGTACGGCGGTCCACGCGTACAGGTTGCTGTAGCGGTCCCATACGCCGTCGCTGTCCACCATGCGGCTGCTGTGCGTCTCGAAGCGGTCATCGAGCATGGGGCAGAGCAGCACCTGGTGGCTGAGCTTGGGAAAGGCGCGGTCGCGGGCGAGCAGCGCGGCCCCTGCCGCGAGGCCGCCGCCGCCACTGATTCCGGTGATCATGAGCCGCTCGGGGTCGATCCCGAACTCGGCGGCGTTCTTCGCCGTCCACACCAGCCCCGCGTAGCAGTCCTCGACCGGAGCGGGATCGGGGTGCTCCGGCGCCAGCCGGTACTCGACCGAAACGACGACCGCACTCCCGTCGATCACATGGGGGAGGAGACGGGTCACGTGGTCCCGGCGCCCCCCCATGACCATCCCGCCGCCGTGGATGTGGACGATGCCGCCCTTGGGCCCTCGGTCCTCGACGGGGCTGAGAATCAGCACAGTGATGTCCGGCGCGCCGTCCGGCCCGGGTACCTGGCGCTCCTCCACCCGCACCCTGCCGCCGGCTGTCAGATCCTCCGGTTCCATCCCGGCGATCCCCTCTCGGATCGTTGCAGGATCTCGTACGTCAGGGGCGGAACAGCGGCGCCCCGCGCCTCCTCGACGGGTGCGAGCTCCGGGTCCAACGGGGGCCGGGTGGTCAAGGCGCCGAGAGAGTCTGCTGCTGTCCGGCCTGTCATCTGTTCTCTCCTTCGGAAACGGCGGGGAGCGGCGGCGACGCTCACTGCCGGGTTGCGGTCCTCACCGCGCACGATGTGCGGATTCGAGGTCCGGCTCGAAGTCCACGACCACGACGACGTGTTTGCCCGGCGTGGTGCCGGACTCGAGACCGGCCTGGGCGTCAGGGACCTGTTCCAGGCCGCGGTAGACCTTCGCGACCGGGACGTTGAGGCGTCCTTCGGCGATGGCCTGGAGCTGGTGGGCGAAGACGTCGGCCGGGAGGTCGCCGGCCTGACCGCCGTAGGAGGTCAGGCGTACCCCGAAGGGGATCATGAACGGGGTGAAGTCGGGGATGGACCACTGGCCTGCCAGGGCTCCGGTGAAGCAGACGGTGCCGTGGCGGCGGACGGTGCGCAGGGTGTCGGGGAGGGCCGAGCAGCCGACCAGTTCCAGTGCGGCGTCGACGCCGTCCGGCACCAGATCGCGGACTTGGTCGGCGAGGGTGCCGTCGTCGACCAGGGGATGGTCGACGCCCGCCGCCCGCAGGTCCCCGGCCCGGCCGGGGCTGCGGGTGGTGGACAGCACGGTGGCTCCCAGCTCCTTGGCGATCGTGGCCGCGCTCAGCCCGACCGTGGAGGTGCCGCCGCGGATCAGCAGTGTCTGCCCGGCCTTGAGGTCCAGGCCGGTGGTCAGCGATCCGTAGGCGGTCTGGAACATCTCCGGCAGCGCACCGACGACCTCCCACGGCAGGCCGGTCTCGAACGGGATGACCTGCCCGGCGGGGACGGTCACGTACTGGGCGTACGCGCCGTCGTACGAGCGGCCCATGCCGCCCATCATGGTCGCCACCTGCTGACCCGGGCACAGCCCGCTGTCCTCGTCAGCCTCGTCGATGACGCCGACGCCCTCGATGCCGGGCACACGAGGGTAGGTGACCTCGGCGTCCGACTCTCCCTTGCGGGTGGTGACCTCGGACTCGTTGACGCCGAACGCCTTCACCTTGATTCGCACCCAGCCGGGCTTGCGTACCGGGACGGGTACTTCCTTGATCTCCAGGGCGTCCAGGCCGCCGGGGTGGGTGATGACGACGGCCCGCATCGTCGCGGGTGCGGAGTCGCCAGCTGCTGTCGGTTGGCTCATGTCGAGTTCCTTGCTCTGTGTTCCATATCGCCCGCCGACCATCAGGGCCGGTCGATGCCCTCCCACAGAGCGAGGGCCTGCTCGTAGTGGGCGGTGGCCTCGAAGGGAGGGTTGCCGACGCTTTGCGAGGTGGGCCGGTCCGTGACGGCCGGCCATAGGCGGGACTGCTCGCCGGTGGCGAAGTCGAGCACGACGTCGCGGATATGCGTGTCACGCTCGGCCTGTTCCGCGCTGCGGCCCGGCTGCTCCTGACCGACCAGGGCGTACATCTCGGTGCCGTGCACGGCGGGCGCGCCCTCTGCGGGCCCGATCAGAAGGAGATGGGCGTTGCCGCCGCCGGCGGTGTGCGCCAGGGCGCCACGGGCCGCGGGAAGTCCGAAGATGTAGTCCGTCAGGAGCGCGGCGCGGACCTCGGCGGGAGTGCGGCCGCCACGGTCGTAACCATCGACGATCTGCTTGGCCCGGGAGCGGGGAATCCGCCATCCCGCGACCTCGTCGACGATGCGGTCGACGGCGCCCGGGTCGAACCGGTCGAGGTCGTTCGCCACCCACCAGCCCATGTCGTCACTGGCCATGCTCAGCAGCACGTCGACATCACGATGTGCGCCGGAGGCGAGGGCGTCCATGGGGTGGGTGTCCAGCACCGCGCCCGGCTGCCCGATGTCCAGGACGACACCGAGGCTCTTGCTGTCGATCCCGCCCCGGACACCGAGGTCCGTCGGGGTGACCTTGCGCAGGGCGGCCACCAGGGAGGCCGTGTCGAGGTCGAGGAGCTTCTCCGGGTTGTCCGCGACACCGAGTTCGGTGACGAACAGATGTGCGAGCTCCTCGGCCCACCAGGCCGGCTGGAGACGCGTGGGCCCGGCGGAGAACCCGGCCAGCCGCCGGTACAGGCCGTTGGCGGAGGAGGCACCAAGGAGACCGAAGGTGGAGTAGGCGCCGCCGCTGTGGCCGTAGACGGTGACGTTGTCGGGGTCGCCGCCGAAGTGGGCGATGTTCCGCTGGATCCAGGTCAGCGCGGCGATGTCGTCCTGCAGGCAGAGGTTGCTGGCCTCGGCGAGTCGCCCGCCGTACTGCGACAGCGAGACCGCGCCCAGCGCACCGAGCCGGTAGTTGACCGACACGCTCACCACGCGCCCCGTCGCCGCGAGACCGGAGGCGTTCGACGTGATCTGCGTGTTCGCGCCGAACTCGAATCCGCCGCCGTGGATGTACACGGTCACCGGCAGCGCCTCGCCGGCCGGCTGCTCGGGGGCCCACACGTTCAGATTCAGGCAGTCCTCGCCTGTCCCGCTGTCCGCCTCCAGCCAGTCACCGGTATCGGGCTGGGGGGAGGCGACGCCCTTACGGTCATAGGGGAGGTCCGGATCGAAGTCCGCGACCACGGGACTGCGGTACCGCTCGGCGGTGGCGTACGGAATTCCCCACCAGGACCGCACCCCTGGTGCGGTCGGGGCCTTGGGTGCGGTGGCGGTCATGACATGTCCTTCCGGCGCGGTGCGGATGCCTCGCGCGGTGTATCGGCAACTGGTCGCTCCTGGTGACGCCCTCCCATCGTTCCCCGGGATCCGACAAACGCCCGCCGGGCAGCGGTCACGTGGTGGTCACTTGGTGACAGTTAGCCCGCTCCTCTTCCTCGTCGTCTGCGGACCCCTGCTGCCCACGCGTTGCCCCTCCCCCGATGCGGCCCTTCCGGGTAGCCGGACCGCGCCTGCCTCGCCGGACCGTCGCCGTCCCGTGCGGGCTAGGTGGCGTCCCTGTCTACGACGCCCGTGACCTGCGTAGGCCCGGCCCGTCGTCCGGGACGGCATTTCTCAGCGGCGGGGAGATCCGGCCCGAGCGACGCAAGTAGACGCTGAGCGCGCGATCTTCATCGCGCAGCCGCCGGATGAGCGGAGCCATGTGCTCACGCGCTCCATGCGGGTCCGAGGCTGCGAGCAGTTGCGACGCGATGTCCATGACCGCGCCCGCGGCCAGGGAGTCTTGCGGCGGCGCGGTGTAGGGCTTGGAGGTCTTCCTTTTGCCGCCGGTGTTCAGCAAGGGCTGGGCCCGCGCGGCGCGGGAGGCGTGCTCCGTCGAGCGCGGCGGACAGGGTCGGAGTGCTGGCGTACGGGCGGGCCTCTGGCCAGGTCCGGAAGATCACGGGGACCACCGCTCGCAGGTCGGCGAAGTAGTGCGCGACGGGGACCGGCGCCCCCGAACTCCGGCCGCCGTGTTCCTCCACAGCGGCCCGGGGGATCTCTACCGTGAGCACCGGCCCGTCCTGGACACACTGGGCGGGACCGACACCCACCTCGGCGAGGAGATCGGCCGGGCGGCGGCGTACGACATCGCGCTGCTCGACATCTTCTGGACCGCGATGGCGGGCTACGTGCACGCCCTGGCGGTGGCGCGGGCCGAAGGCATCGCCGCGCGGGAACTCGCACCGTTCGCCAAGGGCATCGGCGACATCCTCCCGCCGATCTTCGAAGAGGCCGCGAAGGAGGCCGGCAGCGGCAGCTACTCCGGTGAGGGCAACCCGATCACCTCGGCCGTGTCCTCCATGGCGCACATCGTCCACACCTCGGAAGCGCATGGCATTGACGCGGGAGTGATGCGCGCGGCCGAGGGCATGGCCCGCCGGGCCGTCGGACGGGGACACGGCGCCGACGGGTTCATACGGATCGCCGAACTCCTGGGCCGACGCTGAGGGATCTGCATCACCACAGGGGGTCTCAGGTCGGCCGGGAGCTCTCGCTTCGGGCCGGGCATTCTCCCGGCCCTCCAGCGGACCGGCGGCCTGGGCATGGTCCCGGGCCACCGGCGGACCGGTTCCCCTTCGCTCCACTCAGTCCTGCTCAGCCGCGGCGAGCACCGTGCGGCAGCCCGACCAAGCGAGCTCGCTCAGCAGCGGCCGGAAGCGGGTGAACAGGGCGAGGAGTTCGGCTCCCCACTTCTCGCGGAAGGCGGAGTCGACGCGGGCGAGGTCGAGTTCGTTGGCGACGGACAGCTCGGCGAAGTCTCGTCGCAGGGGCGCCTCCGGAGTGTGGAGGCGGCCGGTGAACCGGTTCCGGAAGGCCCCGTCGGCATCAGCGAGCGTCGGATAGGTGGTCTGCCGGTCGCAAGACGCGTAGAGATACACGATGGCCTCAGCCTCGGCACCGATCACCTCTGCGAGTTCGGTGCGGCTGGACGGAGACAGTAATGCGGTGGGGAAGCCGTCGGTGCCGTAGAAAGCGTGGCACAGGCCCGCGAGCTGGAGGGCGGGGCGGGCGCCCCATTCGGCGAGTTGTCCCTGGACACGCTGGAGATGGGCGACGAGCGTGCCGCCCGGATGGGCGATGTCCGCGGCACCGAGCTCGCGCAGCAGGGCGATGGCCTGGTCGGCGGCGGCAGGAGGAGAAGCAGGCACAGGGCGTGTCCTTCCGTCGTTCTAGGTCGTCACTGACCATCGTGAGCCCCTCGGGCCGAGTCACCGATCTCTTCCGCGTGATCTGGCCGCGCCACATCAAGCCACGGACTGTCCAGGCACAGGACTTTCGTCGGAGACGGACAACCCCCCGACAATGCAGAAGGGATGCCCGGCCGGATCCGTGAGGACCCGCCATCTGTCCTCCTGCGGCTGATCTGGTTTACCGGCCCCCAGTTCCAGTAGCCGGGCCTCGGCCTCATCGACGTCCACGACCCTGAAACAGCAGTGCAGTTGCTGCGGAACGACCTGGCCGGGCCAGCTCGGGGCTCGATAGCCGTCGACCCGTTGAAACCCGATGTTGAACCCGCCCTCACCGTCCAGCGCGGCGAACTCGGCGTCCGACTCGGGATGGAGCTCAAGTCCGGTGGCTTCCTGGTAGAACGCCGCAAGGGCGAGCGGATCTGGGCAGTCCAGGGTGATCGCGCTCAACTTCATCAGCGGGGTCATGGCGCCTCCGGGCCGATCGACGGGGTCTCTCGCAGTGCTCACCCTAGAAGCGGCCCGTCGCTAAATCGTTCGACGAGTCGGCTCGGGCGCGGTCATGATCCGCACTCGTGACGACTTCGCAGCAGTTCCTGGTCCGGGCCGCCGCCCGGAACAACGCCGAGTGGTGCGCGGCGATGTGCCGGGCGCACGGGGTGACGGGCGAGTTCGGGGCCGAGGCCTGGGCCGCGACGGTGCGGACGCCGCTCTACTACCCCGACGCCGTGACGCTGGAGCCGGACGCCGACAGGGACGCGCTCGTGGCGCGGATCGACACGGCCTCGCCAGGCGCCTCGGTCAAGGACAGCTTCGCCGACCTGGAGCTGGCGGAGGCCGGCTTCCGGGTGCTGTTCGAGGCGCGGTGGATCCACCGTCCGGCGGGGGCACCCGCATCCGCCACCGAGCAGGGTCCGCCGGAACTCGTGTGGGAGGTGGCGCACGACGCGCACACACTGCGCGCCTGGGCCCTGGCCTGGGACGACGGGGCCGGCGACGCGGACCTGTTCCGGCCCGGGCTGCTCGCCGACCCGGACACCTTCGTGATCCTGGGGCGGTCCGCCGCCGACACCGACGACGACGCCGACGGCCGAGTGGTCGCCGGAGCCGTGGCTAGCCGCAGCGAGCACGTCGTCGGCGTCTCCAACGTCTTCGCGCGGGACGGCGGCCCCGACGCGGCCTGGCCGGTCGTCCTGCACGCGCTCGCCCGCCTCTTCCCCACCCTGCCCGTCGTCGGATACGAGCAGGGTGACGATCTGGCGGTCGCCCTCCGGTACGGCTTCGAGCCGCTCGGCCCGTTGCGGGTGTGGACACACCACGGCTGACCGGCCCGCGGCTACTGCGGCTTGTACGCCAGGAAGGTGCCCGCCTGCCGCTTCGCCCCGCCCTCCGGTTCCTGCACCACTCGTGTCGTGACCACCAGCCCCGCCTGCTGGAGCAGTTCCGCGATCCGGTCCGGCGGCAGCAGATGCGACTCGTAGGACACCGGATGGTCACCGTACGCGCGCGTCGGGTGCAGGTGTTCGCCGTTGCCCACATGGCCGGCCAGCATCAGCCGGCCGCCGGGCGCGAGGGTGCGGTGGAACTCGGCGAACACGGTCGGCAGCCACTGCGGCGGGGTGTGGTGGGTGGTGTAGTACGCCAGGATGCCGCCGAGTTCGCCGCCGCCGATCTCCAGCGCGGTCATCGAGCCGACGGTGAAACGGAGTTCCGGATACGCCGCCCGGGCCAGCTCGACCATCCTCGGTGACACGTCTACGCCGAGCACCCGCACTCCCAGGGCGGCCAGGTGTGCCGTCACCTTGCCGGGACCGCAGCCCAGGTCGGCGACCGGTCCAAGAGGCCGCGCCAGTTCGGCGAAGGCGGCCAGCATCGCGCGGGACACCGGGTCCAACTCGGCGGGTTCCTTGACGAGTCGGGCGTAGTCGGCGGCGACGGTGTCGTAGGACTCCCGGACCGCGGTGAGGTGGGAGGGCTCGGTCATGACACGAAAGTAGGCGACGGCACTGACATGCCCCGTACGCCGACGCCAGTACACCGGGTTACTCCCGCTGTAAGACGCCCCCACCGCCGCCGCCCGGCACCGTGTTCCGTGTGAAACCGAACCCGTCACAGAAACTCAGCCGTCCCGCCCGCCGGGCCGTGCTGGTCGTGCACGTCATCGCCTCCGCGAGCTGGCTCGGGCTCACGCTCGGGCTGCTCGCGCTCGGGACCACCGCGGCCACCACCGGGGCCGCCGTGACCGTGGAGGCGTCCGTCCGGGCCATGCGGCTCTTCGCCGACTGGCTGCTGCTCCCCGTCGCGTTCCTCACGCTCCTCAGCGGTCTGGTGCTGTCGCTGGGGACGCCGTGGGGTCTGGCGCGGCACCGGTGGGTCTGCACGAAGTTCTGGCTGACCCTCGCCACGACCACCGCCACGGTGTTCGCCCTGCGCCCCGGGGTGAACTCCGCGGTCGCCGCCGTCGCCGCGGGGGGTCCGCTGCCCGATGCCGGGGACGTCCTGTTCGGGCCGGTCGTCTCGCTGACCGCCTATGTCTTCATGACGGTGATCTCCGTGCTGAAGCCCTGTGGCCTGACCAGGCGGGGCAGGAGGCTGCGGGCACCAGCCCGACGCACCCTCCAGGACGCCTAAGACCGAATCCAACTTGCCTAAGATCCTTAGGCAGATGCACAATCCCTTCAGGCAGAAGGGAGGGGCCGTATGGCACGCGTGGGACTCACGCCGGAGCGTCTGACCGAGGCAGGCGCGGAACTCGCCGACGAGGTCGGTTTCGACGAGGTGACCGTCTCGGCGCTCGCCCGGCGGTTCGACGTCAAGGTCGCGAGCCTGTACTCGCACGTGAAGAACTCCCAGGACCTCCGGACCAGGATCGCCCTGCTCGCGCTGACGGAACTCGCCGACCGGGCCGCCGACGCCCTGGCCGGGCGGGCCGGCAAGGACGCCTTGGCGGCCCTGGCCAACGTCTACCGCGACTACGCCCGGGAACACCCCGGCCGCTGGGCCGCGGCCCAGTTGCGGCTCGACCCTCAGACGGCGGCCGCGAGCGCGGGCGTCCGGCACTCGCAGATGACCCGGGCGCTGCTGCGCGGCTACGACCTGGCGGAACCGGACCAGACTCACGCGGTACGGCTGCTGGGCAGCGTCTTCCACGGGTACGTCAGCCTGGAGCTGGGCGGCGGGTTCAGCCACAGCGCCCCCGGCACCGACGTCACGTGGGCACGGATCATCGACGCCCTCGACACGCTGCTGCGCAACTGGCCCGCGCCCCCTACGGATCTCCGAGGCTGACACCATGCACACCGAGCACGACTGGATCACCACCCCGCTCACGGCGGACCTGCTGCGCGGCGCCCTCGACCTGGAGCGCACGGAGCACGGCCTGCTCCCGCACCGGCTGCCCGCCCGGGCCCGCGCCCAGAACACCAACCCCCAGCTCGCCATGGCCGAGGCCCAGCCCTCCGGCGTGCGGCTGGTCCTCCGTACCGCCGCGACGGCCGTCGAACTCGACACGCTGCGCACCAAGCGCGACTACGTCGGCGTCCCGTCCCGCCCGGACGGCCTGTACGACCTGCTCGTCGACGGCCGCCCGGCCGGCCAGGCCTCCGGGACCGGCGGCAACGTCCTCACGATCGACATGGCCACCTGGGACGGCGAGGTCACGCCGGGCCCGGTCGGGACCGTCCGCTTCACCGGCCTGCCCGCGGGTGAGAAGGACGTCGAGATCTGGCTGCCGCACAACGAGACCACCGAGCTCGTCGCCCTGCGCACCGACGCACCGGTCGAGCCCGTGCCGGACCGGGGCCGCAGGGTGTGGCTGCATCACGGCAGTTCGATCAGCCACGGCTCCGACGCCGCGAGCCCCACGGCCATCTGGCCCGCGATCGCCGCGTCCCTGGGCGGTGTGGAACTGGTCAACCTCGGTTTCGGCGGCAGCGCGATGCTCGACCCGTTCACCGCGCGTGCCATGCGGGACACCCCGGCCGACCTGATCAGCGTCAAGATGGGCATCAACATCGTCAATGGGGACGTGATGCGGCTGCGCGCATTCGGCCCGGCCGTGCACGGCTTCCTCGACACGATCCGCGACGGGCACCCCGACACCCCGCTGCTGGTCGTCTCCCCCATCCACTGCGCGATCCACGAGGACACCCCCGGTCCCACCGCCCCGGACCTCAGCGAGATCAGCAAGGGCCGGCTGCTGTTCGCCGCCATGGGCGACCCGGCGGAGAAGGCCACCGGGAAGCTCACGCTCGGCGTCATCCGGGAGGAACTGGCCCGCATCGTGCGGCAACGCGCGGCCGACGACCCGAACCTCCACTACCTCGACGGCCTCGACCTCTACGGCGAGTCCGACGCCGCCGGGCTCCCCCTCCCCGACCACGTCCACCCGGACGCCGCGACCCACCGCCACATCGGCGAACGCTTCGGCGCACTGGCCTTCACCGAGAAAGGCCCCTTCGCGGCGCGGGGCTGACTGCCGGACGAACGGCGGCTGCGCAGGTCCCCCATGCCACGGACCCCAGCCGCCCTGCGCCGAGCCGTGTCTAGAACGGCAGCGGCCTCCCGTGCACCACCTCCAGCCTCGACACCGCCCGCGTCAGCACCACGTACAGCCGGTGCAGTCCCCGTTTCTCCGCTTCGGCGATCGCCGCCGGCTCGACGGCCACGACATGGTCGTACTCGAGTCCCTTGACCAAGCTCGCCGGTACCAGGGACAGCCGCGCGCCGAGTTCCCCTGGTCCCGCCGCCTCGAGGCCGGCCGCGTCCAGGGCCTCCCGCACCCGGGGCACGTCCGCGTCCGCCGCGACGACCCCCACGGAGCCCTCCTGCCCCAGCGCGTCCCGTACGGCGTCCACGACCGCCGCCGGAACCCCGTCCGGTGCCGTCTCCCGCATCCGCAACTCGCCGTCCCCGCGCAGCGAACGGGCCGCCGGCACGTCCACGTCCAGCCGCTCCAGCAGCCGGTTGGCGAGGCCGACGACCGCCCGCGGCACGCGGAAGCCGGTGGTCAGCCCGACCACGGCCGCGTCCGGTTTCCCCAGGTGCGCGAGGACCGTCGGCCACGACCGTGCCGCCCACGGCGTCGTCCCCTGCGCCAGATCGCCCAGGACCGTCAGCGAGCCGAAGGGGGCCCGGCGGGCGATGACCCGGCATTCCATCGGGGACAGGTCCTGCGCCTCGTCGACGACGACATGCCCGTATCCCTCCGGGTGCTCGATCAGCCCGGCCACCTCGTCGAGCAGCACCAGGTCGGCGGCCGACCAGCGCGCCGACTTCCACGACCGGGGCGGCTCGAGCCACAGCAGCGCCCGCTGCTCGGCGCTGTCCAGCAGCCCGTCGGCCGCTCCCGCCAGCACCTCCCGTCCGGTGAGAAGTTCGGCCACGACCTCCTCCGGCCGCACCCGGGGCCAGACGGCGTCGAGGTACGCGGACACCGGCCGCGCCCGCTCGACCCGGCGCACCCAGGCGTTCGTGGGCGGCCCGGCCCGGCGCTCCACCCGCTCGCGCAGACTCCGCACGATCCGTGCGCGCACCCGCTCCCGCCCGACCCCGTACGGCGGTTCCTCCTCCCGTACGTCCGTGACGATCCGCGCCAGTTCCGCCTCGGGCACCCGCCAGCGGTACGACCCGTCCGGCACCGTAAGCGAGCCCGCCCCCGCGGTGCGCACGCGCGCGTACAGCGCCCGCCGCAGCACCTCCGCCATCCGGGCGTCGTGCTTGACGACGGCGGCGGACTCGTCGTCGGTGCCACGGACCGGCCACCGGGCGATCTCCTCGGCGAGGGTCGACTGCCGCACCCCCGTCTCGCCGAGGGCCGGCAGCACCTCCGCGATGTACGACAGGAACGTGCGGTTGGGCCCGAGGATCAGCAGGCCGCCGCGCCGGATGCGCTGCGGGTGCGTGTAGAGCAGATACGCGGCCCGGTGCAGGCCGACGGCCGTCTTGCCGGTGCCCGGCGCGCCCTGCACGCACACCGACATGGTCAGGTCCCCGCGTACGAGGTCGTCCTGCTCGGGCTGGATGGTCGCGGCGATGTCCCGCATCGGCCCGACGCGAGGCCGTTCGATCTCCCGGGCGACGATCTCGCTGGCGCGGTTCTCCCCCTCCCCCAGGTGCTCGTCCTCCAGGCCGGTGAGATCGCCGGAGTCCCCGCGGCTGCCGGGCGCCCACCCGAAGCGCCGGCGTACGGCGACGTCCTGCGGGTCACGGGCGGAGGCCTGGTAGAAGGCACGCGAGACAGGTGCGCGCCAGTCGACGACGAGGGGCGGTTCGGCCGGGTGCTCGGAGATGCGCAGCCGCCCGATGTGCAGCCGCCCACCGGCCCCCTCGAACTCCAGGGCCCCGAAGAACAACGGCCCCTCGGGCAGTTCCCGCAGCGCCTTGGCATGGCTGCGCAGCCGGTACCCGAGCACCTCCGCGTCGGCACCGGACGCGGAGACGTCCTCCCCGATGACGACCTGTTCACCGGCGCCCTCGACCATCGCGGCGAGGGCGGCCCGGCAGCGCTCGTGGTGGGCGCGTTCACGGCTGAGGGCGTGCTGGAGGGCAGGTTCGGTCGACGTCATTCCACCGAGCGTACGGGTAAAACGTAACCGAGTTAAATTTATTACCCACCCTCACCCCGAAGCCGTGGCGGCATCCCGGCCGCCAGCCGGCCGAACGCCCGCTCCGCCGCCGCCACCGCATCCGCCCGTACGTCCGCCACCCGCTCCCCCGCCGCGATCCGCCGCCAGTTCTCCAGCGCGAGAACCCGCAGTACGGCCATGATCTGCCCGGCCGCCAGCCGCGCGTCCAGATCACCCCCGAGCACCTCGGCCAGCGCGGCCTCCGACCGCTCCTGGTGCGTGTGCGCACGGGCGACCAGGGAGGGCGTCCCGTAGAGCAGGGCATGGAAGGCGAGCACCTGAGGATGGTCGTTGAGCCCGGTCACGGGATCACTCCGCTCCAGCCCTTCCAGAAAATGCCGCCGCAACGCCTCCACCGGCGGCCCATCCCCCTCCGCCACGACCCGCGCGGCCTCCCCCTCGTGGTCGGCGATCCGGTACAGCACCAGATCCTCCTTGGCCGGGAAGTACCGGAACAGCGTCGGCTTGGAGATCTCGGCCGCCGCCGCCACCTCCGCGACGGACACCGCGTCGAACCCCTTCTCCAGGAAGAGCCGCACCGCGATGTCCGACACGACCTGGTACATCCGCCGCTTCTTGCGCTCACGCAGCCCGGTCTCGCTCATGGGGGGAGCCTACGCAGTACGGCGAGGTGGCAGTCCGCGTCAGGAAGCGCCCGACTCGGTGAGCACGGGCCGATCCTCCTGCGCCGCCCCCCGGCGCGCATCCGCCGCCTCCTGGTCGCCGCGCCAGCGGATCAGCGCGGCCATGATCTGCGAACGGCTCGGCACCTGCGCGAGGCCCAGAGGTCGTGCGGCGGCGGTGAGGATCTTCTGCAGCTTGCCGGCGGCCACGGGCAGGGCCACCCAGTTGAAGCCCGCGTCCTCGCGCAGGGACAGCGACACCCGGATGACATCGGTGAAGACCGACTGCGCCCGCTTGAAGTCGAGGATCAGCGGCAGGTCCCGCTCCCACCCGGACGAGCTGCCCGGCCGGATCCTCTCGACCAGGTCGCACCATTCACGGACCATACGGCTCTCCTGATCGCCCGGGTAGCGCATCAGGTAGAGGTGGGTGGCCAGGTCGTAGAGCGGATCGCCCAGCATCGCCAGCTCCCAGTCGATGGCCCAGAGCCGGCCCTTCGGATCGAGGACGAAGTTCTCACGGTGCAGATCCGCGTGCAGAAGACAGAACGGGCGCTCCTGAAGCCCCAGCACGTGCTTCCTCAGCAGGGTGAACGATTCGTCCGAGACACCGAGCGCGCGGAACAGGCCGGCGAACGCCGTGTGGTTCTTCCTGTAGACCCGCTCCTCGACGAAGACGATCAGACGTTCCAGAAAGCCGGCGCTGTCCCCGTCCTCGGCGCGGTCCCGGTCCCCACAGCGCCGCCCCGCACTCACCATGTCCGGCGTGACCCGCACCATCTCCCGGAAGAGGTCGACGATCTGGTCGAACACCGCGTCGGGTACGCGCCGCCCCGGCCGCCGCTGCTCACCGAGGGTCCGCCCCTCGATGAAACCCTGAAGCGCCATGCCGGCGACGTCGATGATGCCGGGGACACGGCTGATGTGCCCCTGGAGGGCGCGGAGCAGCTCCTCCTCCGACCTGAAGCACCTCCGGTCGAACCACAGGATCTCGGAGCGCGGCTCACGGACCTTGACGGTTCGTGTCCCACCGGGCAACGCGAGGACGTAGGTCTCGTGGTGGTACCCCTTGAGCGGCCCCTTGACCAGGTTCGGGTCGCCGCTCATCTCGACTGCTCGCTGCCGAGCACCGGAGACCGATGGGGGTGTCATTGGGTGGTTCAGCCTGCCCCGGTGGTGCGGATGGTGTAAGGGGGAAGGCACGTTACTCCACCGGACGCCGTGATCAGGGGAGAACCCGGCTATCGAGCCGAACTCATCCCCTCCCGGGTGACCGGGGCGCCCGCCCGGACAGCGGGCCCAGGGGGCTTCTGAGGGATCTCCGTGGAAGAAGGAGCGGCGTTCGGTGCGTGCTCTCGGCGTGCCGGGCGGAAGGCCTCGATGGGGGTCCCCCCGCTCGAGCGAAGCCGAGAGTGGGGGAGGAGCTACTAGGCCTTTTGTCCGGTGCGGCGAGAGTGCGTGCCGGGCGTCGCGACGCCGCGGAGATCCCTCAGAAGCCCCCTAGCCGCGCAGTAGTTCCAGTACGCGCTCCAGGGACTCGACCACGGTGCCGGCTCCCGCTTCCCTCAGGATCTTGGCCTTCCGGGGGTTGTTCGCGTACCCGAGGAACGGCACCCCGGCCCGTGCCGCCGCCTCGTGGTCCGAGGGGGTGTCGCCGATCATCAGGGCGTCGGCCGGGGCGGCACCCATGGCGTTCAGCGCACGGTTGAGGCAGTGGGGGTCCGGCTTCAGGTGGCTGAGCTCCTCGGTGCGGCCGTAGATGTGGGGGGCGAAGCAGCCGACGAGGCCGCGGCTTTCGAGGTACTTGCGCACCACCCGCGGGGAGTTGTTGGTGGCGATGGCGAGCCGGGAGCCCACCGCCGACCAGGTGCGTATCAGCGGATCCGCGTACGGGGTCGGCATCGCCGAGGACGCGGCCCGCAGCTCCTCCTGGGTGAGCCGTTCCTCCAGCTCGGCGGCGAGGTCGCTGCCGGGATGCCTGCGGTCCACGGCGCGCAGGACGACCTGCGGGTCGAGCGACTCGCGCTCTGTGTCCGTCAGCAGGCCGTGCAGCCCCCGGCCCTCCAGCCAGGACACCAGGTCGCTCGCCACACCGTCCGCCGAGTGCCCGGCGAACAGACGGCAGACGGGCCCGTCGAAGTCCCAGAGCACGACACGGGCACGTTTGATCAGAGCCAGGAGATGGTGCTGATCGTTCTCGGTCTCGACTGTCACCGAACCAGTCTTCGTCGTATCAGGAGTCACTAGGAGAGTGTCAGGTCCGTCGTGATGGTTTCCCAGAGGGCGTCGAACCACTTCTGGGATTCCTGGACGAACGCCGCGTCCCGCTGGCCCGCTCGTTTCAGGAAGGAGAAGAGGAGGGACTGGGAGCCGAGGACGTCGTACATGTCCAGGGTCCGGCTGCCCCACTCCTCCTCGCGCCTGGTCAGCATGTAGTAGCCGATCAGCGCCTCCTCCTGGTTGAGGAGGTACAGCTTCACCGGCGGGGTGAAGGGCAGCGCGCGGAACGTGACGTGTACGTCGATGCCGTGCGTGGAGCGCAGGGCCAGGAAGTTGTGCTGGAGGACCTGGCCCTGGGCGTTGCGCATGGTCAGCCAGCGCTGGTGGACCGGGTTGTCGTCGCCGTGTGCCTCCACGGGGACGGGGAAGGCCAGCTCGATGTCCCGGGACGGGACGAGGATGCGGACGTCGATCGACTCGGGGTGGATACGGCCCTCGTGGATCAGGCGGAGCGGTTCGCCGATGGCGACCATCAGGGTCTCCGCGGTGTGGCAGACCACGTCCACGCGTACGCGACGAGCCGAGAACGCCTCGGTCAGCCGTGGCGCCAGACCCACCATCGTGGGCTGGGGCTCGCCCCGGGCCGGAGCGGGCGCGGCGATCCGCGGGGGGCTGCCCTTGCTGACGTTGGTGAGGAGACCGTCCTCCTGGAGTGCCCGCAGGGCCTGGCGGACGGCGCCGCGTTCCACGCCGAACTCCTCCGCGAGGTCGGCCTGGGTGGGCAGCCGGTCACCGGGCTTGAGCTCACCCGTGCGGATGCGTTCCCGCAGGTTGTCGGCGATCTCCTGGGGCGAGAGCCTTCTGCTGCCGTTCACTGCCACGATCTCCGCCACGTCCTCCGCCACGTCCGCCTGGATCACGACCAAACGCTACAACTCTGATCCATCTGGCGGGAGTTGTTTGAAAGTTGTTTATGAGTAGGGGCCAAGTGGGGACAACTTAATCAGAGTTGGTTGCCAACTTACCTTAGTTGGCGGAAGTTTTGCTTCCGAACCTCCGAAGGGGGAAACCAATGCCCGCCCTCACTCTTCTCGCAGCCATCGCAGTCGTCGCCTTCGAGCAGTTCGTCCAGTGGAAGTACGGCCCGGTCGGCATCGTCGGCCTGCTCCTCCTCACCGTGGGGCTCAAGTCCAACAACTCGGCGGTCAGCTCCACAGGAGCCGTCGTGCTGGCGCTGCTGGTGCTGCGGACCGCCCTATGAGCTCGTGAGCACCAGCTCCGAACTGATCGTCTCCCACAGTGCGTTGAACCAGAGGTACGACTGCTCGACGAAGGTCGTGTCGCGCAGGCCGGGGCCCTGCCGGAAGGAGAACAGCATCGACTGGGTGCCCCGCGCGTCGTACATCTCCCTCTGCTCGTGGTCGATCTCGGCCTCCCGGCGCGTCAGCGTGTAGTACGCGAACAGCGCCTCCGAGCCGTTGAGCAGGTACAGCTTCACCGGCGGGGTGAAGGGCAGGGCCCGGAACGTGACGTGCACATCGATACCGTGCGTGGCACGCAGGGCCAGCAGATTGTGCTGGAGGACCTGCCCCTGGGCGTTGCGCATCGCCAGCCACCGCTCGTGCACCCAGTCGTCGCCGCGCCCCCCGACCGGCACCGGGAAGGCGAGGTCGATGTCCCGGCTGGGCAGCAGGACCCGGACGTCGACCTTGGCCGGTTTCAGCCGTCCGGCGTGGATCTGCCGCAGGGGTTCGCCGATCGCCAGCGTGAGGGAGATGGAGGTCAGGCACACGGCGTCGATCTCGACGTGCTCCGCCGCGAACGCCGTGGCGATCCGGGGCGCGAGGCCCACCGTCGTGGGCATTGGCGGGGCCTGCGGGCCGGTCAGCGCCCTGGCGAGGTCGGAGGCGACGGTCGCCGGGCTCCCCTTGGACACATTGGTGAGCAGCTGCTCGGACTGCAGGATGCGCAGCGCCTGGCGTACGGCACCGCGCTCGACGCCGAACTCGTCGGCCAGCTGCGCCTGTGTCGGCATGCGCTCACCGGACCGCAGCACTCCTGACCTGATCCGGGCGCGCAGTTCGTCGGCCACCTCTTGATGTGTTCTCTGTGGCCGTTGCGACCTCTTCCGTCCGTTGACGGAGGTGTGTTCCGGGTCCACAACCAAACACTACAACTTCCCGCCATCTTCCGGCAGTTCAGTGCTAGGTGGTTATGAGACGCTTCCTAGCGGAGATAAGTACAGTGAAGTTGGTCGCCAACTTAGGAAACATGGTCA
The DNA here is from genome assembly GCF_036014075.1 of Streptomyces violaceus. NCBI lineage: Bacteria > Bacillati > Actinomycetota > Actinomycetes > Kitasatosporales > Streptomycetaceae > Streptomyces > Streptomyces violaceus. The sequence continues at coordinate 4,846,186 of NZ_CP107911.1, read as the reverse complement.
GACCTTCAACGGGTTGGCCATCCACCCTCCACCTACGGGCCTCCCTTCCGGAGGGGAGCCGGGAGCCCGGTCGGTGAGCACCACCGCACAACAACCACAACCGAACAGCTCGCTACGGATGCGGGTCCCTGTACCTCGGCGGAAGGGAGCGGCTCAGAACATGTCCGGGCACCAAGGCCGCCTGGACGTACGCAGCAGGGCGTCGGCCTTCCGGGCGGCGCCCGCTCGTTCTTCCCGCACCCGCCCCAGCGCCGCCAGCCGCACCGCCGACTCGTCCCCCAGCCACAGCGCCCCCAACTCACCTATCTCCAGCGCCAGTTCAGCGCTCTCGGTGGTCGGTGTGCAGGACGCCCCGGCAGCGGAGGCCTCCAGCCGGTACCGCCCGCCGGTCAGACCGTCCACACCGGCGACCTCCAGCACCAGCGCCCCCTCCCCCTCGTACGTCCGCGCCTCCAGCGCCCGTACGACGTCCAGGATCCGCACCCACAGAAAGTCCGCCAGCGACGTGATCCTGGCCGCCCGCGGATCCGGCAGGAAGTGCGGGAGCAGGTCGTCGGGCGCCCGCCAGCCGCTCTTCACCTTCACGACCCAGTCGATGGAGCAGAGGTAGTGCCACAGGGCGCGCTCCGCGGCCGGGGTCGCCCCGATCAGCCATCTCACGGTCGCCGTGTTCAACGGCTGCTTGGCCTCGCCCCAGTTGTCGTCCACCTCGTACGCGGCCATGCCCTCGACCTCGCCTGACGCCGAGCGGTACACGGCGAAGAAGGGCATCGTCCACGCCGGGTCGAACCGTACGGCGCCGGTGTTCACCTTCCACCACAGCTCGTCGCGGTCGATGACGCCGGGCTGGGTACGGCGCAGCCGCTCGTGCAGTTCGGGGCCGAGCTTGCGGACGTCGTCGCCGTCCACCAGGTCGATCCGCCCGCCGTCCGCCGGGCCCGCCCAGCGGGCGTCGAGGCCGGCGCGCGGCACATCGACCGTCCACTCGGCCATCCAGGCCGCAGGCCCGAAGCCGTACCGGCCGTAGATCGGGTACTCGGCGGCGATCAGCGTCGCCACGACGTCCCCGCGGTCCTTCGCGGCCGCCAGGTCCCGCGCCATCATCCGGCTGAGCAGCCCGCGGCGGCGGTGGGTGGCGGTGACGGTGACCCCCGTGACTGCGTCGGCGGGGACGCTCGCGCCGCCCACGACCGTGAGCTTTTGGTCGAAGGACCGGAAGGTGGCCACGCACCGGCCGCCGTCGAAGGCGCCGAGGAAGCGCCCCGGGACGAAGTTCCGGCGACGGCCCTCGATCTCCTCCGCGGAGACGACGGGCCCCCGCAGGAAGCCGGTGTGCACGGCACGCAGCCATTCGGCGTGTTCGGCTTCGGAGATGGGGCGTACGTCGATGTCGCCGGCGCGGGAAGTGGGGGCCATAAGCTCACGCTAGGCGGAGGGCCGGTCGGTGTCGCGCAAATATCCGACCGGCCCTCCCCCAGGAGCCCCCGAGCGGGCTCAGACCAGCAGGTCGTCGACCTGTGCCTCCCCCTCGCGGTACCGGCGGGCGATCTCCGCGCTGCACTCGTCGGCCGTGCGCTGGAGCCGCTGCCGCCGCCGGGAGACCTGCTGCTCGTAGCGCACGAGCCGTACCATCGCCGTGTTCAGCTCCAGGTCCGTGCGCGCGTCCAGGTCGGACAGCTCGACCTCGCCGAGCATCTCCGCGGCCAGCCGCCGGGACTCCTCGCCCTGCGGGACGCCCAGGGTCAGATGACGGGCGGAGGAGCGGTGCCGGGCCGGGGCGTCCCGCAGGATCTCCGCCAGCCTCTCGACGACGGACGCCTCCGCCGGCGCGGCGACGGCGGTCACGTCCGCCGGTGCACGCCGTGCCAACTCCGCGCGCAGGATGTCGATCCGCCCCTGGAGCAGCCGCCGTACGTAGCTGAGGTCGGCCTCGTCGCGCTGGGCCTCGCGGCGCAGTGTGCGCAGCGCGGGCAGGCTCAGCGCGGTCTGATCGGGCTCGGGAGCGTCCGAGGGCAGCCGCGGGCTGTCCGTGCGTTGTGTGGGCGGCCGGTGGTACTCCGGCGCCCCGATCCCCGTGTACGCCGACCAGACAGTCCCCGACTGCTGCCCGGTGCTTGATGTGCTCATGTGCCTCAACCGTCCCCTCGACCGGTGTGTGCAAGCATCGTGCCACCCCAACTGGCCGCTATGGGAACGAGTGCCCCCGATAGACCCCAGATGGGCGGTTAAGCAGCAAAATACGGCCGTGCGGGGCCCGTTGGCGCCCGGCGCAAACCACCCGTTCGTGCCATGCGAGCACCGCTCGCGGTCGCGCATTCACCGCCCTGCATGATGGACGTATGCGAGCAGTGGTGCAGAGGGTGGACGGCGCGAGCGTCGTCGTGGACGGCGAGACCGTGGGCGCGATCGAGGGCGAGGGACTGTGCGTCCTCGTCGGCGTCACGCACGAGGACACCAAGGAGAAGGCGGCCCAGCTGGCCCGCAAACTGTGGTCGATCCGCATGCTGCACGACGAGAAGTCATGCAGCGACATCGACGCCCCGCTCCTGGTGATCAGCCAGTTCACCCTCTACGGCGACGCCCGCAAGGGCCGCCGCCCCACCTGGAACGCCGCCGCCCCCGGCGATGTCGCCGAGCCGCTCGTCGACGAGGTCGTCGCCCAGCTGCGCTCACTGGGCGCGACGGTGGCCACGGGCCGCTTCGGCGCCGCGATGCGCGTATCACTGACGAACGACGGCCCGTTCACCGTGCAGATCGAAATCTGACCCGAAAGATCTACAAGTCCTACGGCGCGACGACGACTTCCTGGGCCGCGGCCGTGTCCCCGGCCACCAGCCGGGCGTCCAGGGCCACGTTCCGCTTCACCAGTGCGAGGGCGACCGGGCCGAGCTCGTGGTGGCGTGCGGAGGTCGTGATGAAGCCGATCTTCCGGCCGTCGGGGCCGTCGTCCGCGAGCCGGACCTCGGTGCCGGCCACGGGCAGGTGGACCTCGCTGCCGTCCAGGTGCAGGAAGACCAGCCGGCGGGGCGGCTTGCCCAGGTTCTGCACGCGGGCGACCGTCTCCTGCCCCCGGTAGCAGCCCTTCTGCAGGTGCACCGCCGAGCCGATCCAGCCCAGCTCGTGCGGGATGGTGCGGTGGTCGGTCTCGAAACCGAGCCGGGGCCGGTGCTGCTCCACGCGCAGCGCCTCGTAGGCCAGGATCCCGGCCGGCGGCCCGGCCTGCCCGGCGTACGCCTCCAGGTCGGCACGGGGCAGGAACAGGTCCCGGCCGTGCGGCGTCTCCCGTACGGCGACGCCCTGCGGCACCTCGGCGATGGAGCCGGCCGGCAGGTGCACCACCGCGGTGTCGGCCGTGCGGTCGGCGACCTCGACCCGGTAGAAGAACTTCATCGACTCCAGGTACGCGATCAGCGCGTCCTGGGTGCCCGGCTCCACATGGGCCCAGACCGTCTCGCCGTCGTCGACGAGATACAGGGCGTGCTCGATGTGGCCGTTCGCGGAGAGGATCAGCGCCTCGGTGGCCCGGCCCGCGGGGAGTTCGCTCATGTGCTGGGTGAGCAGCAGGTGCAGCCAGGCCAGCCGGTCCTCGCCGGTGACGGCGACGACCCCCCGGTGCGAGAGGTCCACGAAACCGGTGCCGTCGGCGAGGGCACGCTGCTCGCGGAACAGATCGCCGTAGTGGGCGGCGACGCCTTCGTCCACGCCCTCGGCGGGGACGGCGCCGGGCAGGGTCAGCAGGGGGCTCTTCATATACGTAAGCCTACGACTCGGTAGTTGAAGCCTTGAGCGCGCAGTCCTGGCATCGGCCGAAGATCGCGAAGTGCTTCATGTCGGTGTCGAAGCCGAACGACTGCCGCAGCTTGCCGGTGAACTCGGCGGCCACGGAGACGTCCGCCTCGATGACGTTCTGGCAGTCACGGCAGACCAGGTGGAGGTGGTGGTGCCGGTCCGCGAGGTGGTACGTCGGCGCCCCGTGTCCCAGATGGGCGTGGCTGACCAGCCCGAGCTCCTCCAGGAGCTCCAGGGTCCGGTAGACGGTGGAGACGTTGACCCCCGACGCCGTCTTCCGCACTTCCACGAGGATGTCGTCGGGGGTCGCGTGCTCCAGGGTGTCCACGGCTTCGAGCACGAGTTGCCGCTGCGGGGTCAGCCGGTAGCCGCGCTGCCGCAGATCGCTCTTCCAGTCGGTGCTCACCACACCTCGAGTCTAGAACTACTTGAAGAAGGCGATGCCGTCGTCCGGCATGTCGTCGGGGAGGGCCTTGGCCCAGCGCTCGACCTCTTCCGGGGTGACGACCTTCTTCAGATGGGCGGACATGTAGGGGCGCAGCTCGACCTCGGGGGTCTGCTTCTCGCCGACCCACATCAGGTCGCTCTTGACGTAGCCGTAGAGCCGCTTGCCGCCGGTGTACGGCTGGGAGGCGGCCGTGCGGGCGACGGCGTCGGTGACCAGGTCGATCTGGGGCTTCTGGTCGGCCAGCTCGCCGTACCAGATCTCGATGACGCCGTCGTCGCGGGTCATCGTCACCTCGACCTTGCGGCCTGCGTCGATGCGCCAGAAGCCGTGCTCGGACTCCAGCGGACGGACCTTGTTGCCGTCGTTGTCCAGCACCCACGAGTGCGAGTGGTACTCCAGGAAGTCCCGGCCGTCGTGGGTGAAGGTGACCTCCTGCCCGAAGTTGCACTTCTCGGAGCCGGGGAAGTCGTGCACACCGGCACCCGCCCAGTTTCCGAGCAGGAAGGCGAGCGGGACGAGGTCCTTGTGAAGGTCGGACGGGATCTCGATCATGGGAACTTCCTAGACGGGGGTCAGCGCTGGCCCTGGTACAGCTTCTTCACGGTCAGTCCGGCGAAGGCGAGGACGCCCACGGCGACCAGGACCAACAGGATTTCGAAGAAAAGCTCCACGGGGTGCTCCTTGAGCGAGGTGCGAATGGGTGCACAGGGCCGAGGCCAGCTTACGCGGGCGTCTTCGGCACTACGATTCCGGCTATGGCGAAGAAGCTCGTGATCAAGGTGACGGCGGGGGCCGACGCCCCCGAGCGGTGCTCCCAGGCGTTCACGGTGGCGGCGGTCGCCGTCGCCAGCGGCGTCGAGGTCTCCCTGTGGCTGACCGGCGAATCCGCCTGGTACGCCCTCCCCGGCCGCGCCGCCGACTTCGACCTCCCGCACGCGGCGCCCCTGCCCGACCTGCTCGACTCGGTCCTCGCGGCCGGCCGCATCACCCTGTGCACGCAGTGCGCGGCCCGCCGCGAGATCACGGAGAAGGACGTCATCGAGGGTGTCCGCATCGCCGGCGCCCAGGTCTTCGTCCAGGAGTCTCTGGCGGACGACACCCAGGCCCTCGTCTACTGAGCCGCATCGGTGGCCTCCGTGGCCTCCGTGTAGAGGCAGAACGGGTGGCCCGCCGGGTCGAGGAGCACCCGGACGTCGGCCTGCGGCTGGAACGTGGCGAGCCGCGCGCCCTCGGCGACGGCCCGCGCGGTCTCCCGCTCCAGGTCGTCGACCTCGATGTCGAGGTGGATCATCATCTGCTGCCGGTCCGGCGCGCTCGGCCAGACGGGCGGCCGGTAGGCGGGCTCGGTCTGGAAGGACAGTCCCGTGCCGCCGTCCGGCGGCCGGATGTGCACCCAGTCCTGCCAATCCTCCCCACGCCACACCCGCCAGCCCGGCAGCAGCCGCAGGTAGAAGGCGGCCAGCTCACGGGCGTTCGGTGCGTCCAGTGTCGCCGCCGTCAGGCGCATGGGCCCTCCCCCTGGTCGGTTCAGCGTCGGCGCTTCTTGCCGTCCAGCTCGTCCCACCACTCGTCGGACTGGGGATCCCCGGACGGGTCGTCCCACCAGCGGTCGTCGGGGCCCCGGCGGTTCGCGACCATCGCGGCCACGGGCGGGATGACCATGGCCACGACGCACATGCCGACGGCCACGGGAATCGACCAGAGGCGTACGACGCCCCAGGCCAGGACGAAGAGGGCGATGCAGCCGCCCATCATCGCGAAGTACGTGCGCCGCCGTCGTGCGTACATACGTCCAGCGTAGGTCCGGGCAGGCCGAAGGGCCGCACCCCAGGCGTCCAACCCGGGGGGTGCGGCCCTTGAGAACCTGTCGCCGTCAGACGGCGATCGCGACCTCCGCCAGTCCGCCCTGCTGGGCGACGACCGTGCGGTCGGCGGTGGCGCCGGGCACGAGGGCACGAACGGTCCAGGTGCCCTCGGCCGCGTAGAAGCGGAACTGTCCGGTCGCCGAGGTCGGCACCTCGGCCGTGAACTCGCCGGTCGAGTCCAGCAGACGCACGTAGCCCACCACGGGCTCGCCGTCCTTGGTCACCTGACCCTGGATCGTGGTCTCACCGGGCTTGATCGTCGAGGCGTCGGGGCCGCCGGCCTTCGCACCACACATGTCGTACTCCTGAAGGGGTCTGGAAAGGTCGGTCGGTTCTTTACTTGTTGGCGCCGAGCTCGATCGGCACGCCCACCAGGGAGCCGTACTCGGTCCAGGAGCCGTCGTAGTTCTTGACGTTCTCCACACCGAGCAGCTCGTGCAGCACGAACCAGGTCAGCGCGGAGCGCTCACCGATGCGGCAGTAGGCGATGGTGTCCTTGGCCAGGTCGACGCTCTCCTCGGCGTAGAGCTCCTTGAGCTCGTCGTCCGACTTGAAGGTGCCGTCGTCGTTGGCGTTCTTGGACCACGGGATGTTCCGGGCGCTCGGCACGTGGCCGGGGCGCTGGGACTGCTCCTGCGGCAGGTGGGCGGGGGCGAGCAGCTTGCCGGAGAACTCGTCGGGCGAGCGCACGTCGACCAGGTTCTGCGAACCGATGGCCGCCACGACGTCGTCGCGGAAGGCGCGGATGGACGTGTTCTGGGCCTTGGCCTTGTAGTCCGTCTTCGGCCGCTCGGGCACCTCGTCGCCGGCGACGAGCTCGCGGGCGTCGAGCTCCCACTTCTTGCGGCCGCCGTCGAGGAGCTTGACGTTGTCGTGGCCGTACAGCTTGAAGTACCAGTACGCGTACGAGGCGAACCAGTTGTTGTTGCCGCCGTACAGGACCACCGTGTGGTCGTTGCCGATGCCCTTGTCCGACAGGAGCTTCTCGAAGCCCTCCTGCGTGACGAAGTCACGGCGCACCGGGTCCTGGAGGTCCTTGGTCCAGTCGATGCGGATCGCGTTCTTGATGTGGTTCTTCTCGTACGCGGACGTGTCCTCGTCCACCTCGACGATCGCGATGCTCGAGTCGTCCAGGTGCTCCTGAAGCCAGTCGGCGTCTACCAGGACGTCGCTGCGGCTCATGCTCTTTCTCCTCCGGGGCAGTTACGGCGGGGCGTGCGAGGTATGCAAGGGCGCGCGCCCATGACGAGGGCGGCGCACGGATGCCCTTGATGCAGGGCGGCGGGGATGCGCGCGTCGGAGCGGGCCGACGCGGTCGCTCAGAAGGTGCGACAGAGCATGGCGGCGACGCGGCACAGGTCTACTGCCCGCCGCTTCGTGAGATCCGCCTGTCGCTTCATGCCGTCGATCGTAGGGACGGCAGGGTGCGCGTGTCACCGGTGTGTCGCATATTGAGACGCAAAGATCCGCCATATGGGATCAGCGACCTGTCCGTGCGTCTCCCGCACGGCTTCGGCCCGCCTGTATTCGCCGTCACATCTACGCTACGGACTTCACCGTCTCGCCCACCGGACAGCCCTGGTCGGTGCCGCCTTGCGCCTTCCCTACCCGGCCAGCCGGACGTTGGAACCCTTCACCGTGATCTCCACGCCGTTCGGCGCCGCCTGGACCTTGTCCAGCTGGATGCCGCCGGGCAGGCCGTCGATCTTCTGCTGGAAGTCGGTGATGGCCCGGACGCGGGACTCGGCGATGTCGACGCCGCCGAACTTGGGCAGACCGTCGGCCTTCACCCGCACTTCGCCGTCGACCACCGTCACCGAGCTGAGCACGGAGACCGGCTCGGGCAGCTTGGTGCCGAGAACGGTGGCCTCGACGGTGACCTTGATCTTTCCGTTGCCGCCGTCGGAGAGGCCGACGACGTTGGCGGTGACGCCCGGGGCGACCTGGGTCGGTTCGGACTTCGCCGTCTTCAGCAGCTCGTCGTAGGCGATGGTCGCGGTGCCGGTGGCGCTGGTGGCGGTGGCGGAGCTGTAGTCGCCGGAGAACTCGACGCCCTGCATGTCGGCCTTGAGGTCGTCGATGCGGATCTTCTGGCCGCCGTTGCCCGCGGCGGCCTCGTAGTCCTGGATGCCGACCTCGATGTCGTCCAGCGAACCGCCGGCGACCTGGGTGAGGAACGGGAAGCCCTTGATGGAGACGTCGGGGGTCGCCGAGAGGTTCTCCGTCGTCTTCAGGCGGTCGGCGGCCTCGTCCTCGGCGAAGTTCAACGCGACGCGGTCGGCGATCACGAAGAGCCCGCCCAGGATCACGACGACGATCAGCAGTATTCGCAGTGCGCGCATACGGTGTTTCCCCCACCTCGGCGGTTGGACGGCGGTCCGGTCCCTGACGACCGGGTGGCCGTCCAAGCGTGAGGGTAACTCCGTGGGCTGTGGGCGCCCTGGATTTGTCGATCATCTGTGACAGGCGGGTGCCGGGCGTCGGGGCTGGGGCCGGGTGGGTCCGCAGCCCGGCGTAGCGGGGTGCCTCCCCCACTCTCGGCTTCGCTCGAGCGGGGGGACCCCCACCGCCCACCCGTGCCGCCCTTAGCGGCACGATTGCCCGCAGCTAGGTACGCACGGAAGGGGACGTGTCGGGGGGTGTCCGCCCGCAGCGGTTGGCGCGTCAACGGACAGTCAGTCGGCGTCCGACCCCATCGCGCCGTTCCGAGGACGGACACCCCCCGACGCGGCCCCGACCCACCACCCGCGAGGAGGCGGGCGCTAGACCAGGGCCCGCCCCAGCACGTACACCGCCGGAGCCGCTGCGGACAGGGGCAGGGCCACCCCCGCTGTGAAGTGGACGAAGCGGGACGGGTAGTCGTAGCTCGCGACCCGGTGGCCGATCAGGGCGCAGGCGCCCGCGCCCGCTCCCAGCAGGGCGCCCGGCGTGCCGAGGCCCGTCATCGCGCCGGCCGCGACGCCCGCGCCCGCCGCCGCGAGCAGCGCCACCACCACGGACGCCGGCGTCGGCAGCGGTAGGGCGCGGGCCAGGACCGCGACCGCCACCGCGATCGCACCCACCGTCACCGCGTCCGCCTCGGCCGCGAGATAGCCGCCCGCGACGATCGCCAGCGCCGCCGCCGCGACCGTCGCCATCAGGCCGTACATCCGCTCGTCCGGGTCGGCGTGCGAGCGCAGTTGCAGGACGAGGGAGAGCAGGACCCAGACGCCGAGCGTGCCCAGGATCGCCGACGGCGAGCGGTCCGACACCAGCAGCGCCGCGTCCGCGGCGAGCGCCCCCGCGAAGCCCAGCGCGATGCCCTGCCGCGCCGGCCACATCCCGTTCAGCCGGAACCAGCCCGCCGCGGTGACGGCCTGGAGGGCGACGAGGGGAACCAGCAGCGCGTACGTGCCCACGGCCGCGGCACCCGCCAGCAACAGCCCGAGCAGCGCCGTCAGCGCGGCCGGCTGCATCCCCGGCTCGATGACCGGCGACCGCCCCTCCGCCCGCGCCCGCTGCGCGTCCGTGACGCGCGTGTTCCCGCCGACGGTGGCGGGGCCGTACGCGGAGTCGGGAGCGGGTTCGGGCGCCGGAGCCGCAGGGACCTCACCGGCGGCCGGAGCCGCGTACCCCTGCTGGGGCAGATACGCCGTCTCCGCCGCCGTCACCGGCTGCCGCGTCTGCGTCTCCCAGGTCTGTCCCTGCCACTGCTGCGTGTTCTGCGTGTACTGCTGAGCGGCGTACGGATCGTCGTACGGCTGCTGCCCGGGCCACGCCTGCGGCTGCTGCCCGTAAGGGTCATAGCCCTCATACGGCTGGTTGCTCATCGTCATCCTCCTGCGAACGGCGGGAGCACCTCGACCGTGCCGCCGTCGGCCAGCCGTACCGTCTCATGTCCGCGGGTGCCCACGGGGTCACCGTCGACGAGGAACGAGCATCGCCGCAGGACACGCTCGAGGTCGCCGGGGTGTCGCTCGCGCACCCCGGCGAGCGCCTCGGCGAGCGTGACCGCCTCGTACGGCTCTTCGGCCACCCCGGCCGCGGCCTTGGCGGCGGCCCAGTAGCGCACCGTGACCTTTGGCATCTGCTTCCTCAATCGCTCGTCGGTGAACTCCGTCAGGCTAGCCCGCCCGGCCGACGGCCCACTCCCCGATGCGCGCCAGCAACGCGTCGCTCGCCGCGTGCTCGGCATGCCCCATGTCCGGCTCAAGCCACAGTTCGCCCTGGTCACCGGCGGCCGCGGCCAGCATGCGGGGGTGGTCGAGCGGGAAGTAGCCGTCGGCGTCGCCGTGCACGATCAGCAGGGGCGTGGGCGCGATCCTCGGCACCGCCTCCACGGGGGAGAGGGGGACCGGGTCCCAGTCCCGGTGGTGGATGCGCGTACCGAAGCCGTACCGGCTCACCGCCCGCCCCTCGGGCCGGGTCACCAGCCAGTGCAGCCGGCGCATGGGCGCCGTCCCCCGGTAGTACCAGCGTGCGGGCGCGCTGACGGACACCACCGCGTCCGTGCCCGCCTCGTACAGCGCCGCGTGCCGCAGCACCACCGACCCGCCCATGGAGAACCCCACCGTCGCCACGCGCGCGTGCCCGAGTTCCCGGGCCCACCGCACGGCCACCGCCAGGTCGAGCACCTCCCGGTCCCCGACCGTGGACCGCCCGCCGGACGCCCCGTGGCCCCGGAAGGAGAACGTGACCACGGCCCCGTGCCGGGCAAACGCCTGGGCCACCCGCCGCACGTGCGGCCGGTCCACGGCACCGGTGAAGCCGTGGGCGACGACGAACACGGGATGAGCGGAAAGTGTCCCGGAGGCGTCGTATACAGCGGTACCCGGGTCGTATACGGCGTCGATCGTTACGCCGTCGGCGGTGCGCAAAAAGGTCCGCGCGGGAGTCCGCACAGGCGTTCTGGCGGTCGTCTCGGAGTTCGGACCATCGGTGGAACGCGCCACATGACCTGCCGGACCAGAGCTCATGTGGGCTATTCTGCTGGGCAGAGGACTCGGGCAGCGTTGCCCCCGGGTCCTTTTGTGCTTTCGGAAGCGTTGTATACGAAGCGGGAAACCGCAGGTGTACGGGCCTTCGGGATCGCAGAGCGGTGCTGTACCAACAAACGTCCTCGCAGGGACCGAGGAGGAACCAGACGTATGAGTTCTCTGCTGCTCCTGACCAACGCCCTCCAGCCGTCGACGGAGGTGCTCCCCGCCCTCGGCCTGCTTCTGCACAACGTGCGAGTGGCCCCCGCGGAGGGACCCGCCCTCGTCGACACCCCGGGTGCCGATGTCATCCTCGTCGACGGCCGGCGCGATCTGCCACAGGTCCGCAGCCTGTGCCAGCTGCTCCGGTCGACCGGCCCGGGCTGTCCACTGATCCTCGTCGTCACGGAGGGCGGTCTCGCCGCCGTCACCGCGGACTGGGGCATCGACGACGTTCTGCTCGACACCGCCGGCCCGGCGGAGGTCGAGGCGCGGCTGCGGCTGTCCATGGGACGGCAGCAGATCGTCAGCGACGACTCCCCGATGGAGATCCGCAACGGCGACCTGTCGGTCGACGAGGCGACGTACTCCGCCAAGCTGAAGGGCCGCGTCCTCGACCTCACCTTCAAGGAGTTCGAGCTCCTGAAGTACCTCGCGCAGCACCCCGGCCGCGTCTTCACCCGCGCCCAGCTGCTGCAGGAGGTGTGGGGCTACGACTACTTCGGCGGTACGCGCACGGTCGACGTGCACGTACGGCGGCTGCGCGCCAAGCTCGGGCCGGAGCACGAGTCGCTGATCGGCACCGTCCGGAACGTCGGTTATCGATTCGTTACGCCGGAGAAGGTGGAGCGCGCGGCCGAGGAGGCGAAGGCCAAGGCGGCCAAGGCAAAGCAGGACGCAGCGGACAATTCGACCGACCTGGATGCCGCCGAGGCACGCACCAAGGCGTAAGAGGCGTATCGCGATGCCCACCTGGGCATCGCTTTCCGCGAGGGCGGCTCCGGACGGCGGTCGGGATATCGTACGGAACCTCCTTTACGCCCTGCCCAGAGCCGGTATATCCGCGTAGACTCCGCGCGTGGCCAAGGTGACTCGGGATGATGTGGCGCGGCTGGCAGGGACTTCCACTGCCGTGGTCAGCTATGTCATCAACAACGGACCCCGGCCGGTCGCCCCGGCCACGCGCGAGCGTGTCCTCGCCGCGATCAAGGAACTGGGGTACCGGCCCGACCGGGTGGCCCAGGCCATGGCGTCCCGGCGTACGGATCTCATAGGCCTGATCGTGCCGGACGCGCGCCAGCCCTTCTTCGGGGAGATGGCGCACGCCGTGGAACAGGCCGCGTCCGAGCGCGGAAAGATGGTGCTCGTCGGGAACTCCGACTACATCGGCGAGCGCGAGGTCCACTATCTGCGGGCCTTCCTGGGCATGCGCGTCTCGGGGCTCATCCTCGTCAGCCACGCGCTCAACGACCTGGCGGCCGCCGAGATCGAGGCCTGGGACGCCCGGGTCGTGCTGATGCACGAGCGGCCCGAGGCCATCGACGACGTCGCCGTCGTCACGGACGACCTGGACGGCGCCCAGCTCGCCGTACGGCACCTGCTGGAGCACGGCTACGAGTACGTGGCCTGTATGGGCGGCATAGCGGAGACCCCCGTGGTCGGCGACCCGGTCTCCGACCACGTCGAGGGCTGGCGGCGCGCGATGGACGAGGCCGGCATCTCCACGGAAGGCCGCCTCTTCGAGGCCCTCTACAACCGCTACGACGCCTACCAGACCGCCCTGAAGATCCTTTCCGGCCCCGACCGCCCACCCGCGATCTTCTGTTCCACCGACGACCAGGCGATCGGCCTGCTGCGGGCGGCGCGCGAGCTGCGGATCGACGTCCCCGGCGAGCTGGCGGTGGCCGGGTTCGACGACATCAAGGAGGCGGCGCTCGCCGACCCGCCCCTGACCACGATCGCCTCCGACCGCCCGGCGATGGCCCGCGCCGCGGTGGACCTCGTCCTCGACGACGGCCTGCGGGTCGCGGGGGCCCGTCGGGAGCGGCTGAAGGTGTTCCCGTCCAGATTGGTGACACGGCGGTCCTGCGGCTGCGCGTAGTCCGGTCAGGACGCGCGTTTATATCGGGCATACGAGGTTCTGTCGGGCTTCTCAGGAAGCGCTCAGGCAGCTCTCATGGTCGGGCGACAAGCTCAGTTCCATGACCGAAAGCCTCCGCGACAGCGGCGAGTACGAGAACCCGTACCAGGGCGACCAGCAGTACGCCACGGCGCCCGTGAACCCCGAGTGGCCGCCTCCCCCGGCGTACGCCCCGGCGCCAGCTCCGAAGAAGCGCAAGCGTGGCCCCGTAGCCCTGCTCGCCGCCGTGGCGATCGTCGCCGCGGCGATAGGCGGCGGCACCGCCTACGGCATCCAGGAGCTGACCGGCAACGACACCGTCGCCTCCAGCTCCACCAGCACCAACGTGGTGCCGTCCAGCCAGAAGGGCACGGTCTCCGGCGTCGCCAAGGCGGTCAGCCCGAGCATCGTCGAGATCAGCGCCGACTCCAACGCCGGGTCCTCCACCGGCTCCGGCGTGATCATCACGAGTGACGGCGAGATCATCACCAACAACCACGTCGTCTCCGGTGCCTCGCAGATCAAGGTGAGGACCAACGACGGCAAGTCCTACACCGCCAAGGTCGTCGGCACCGACAGCAAGAAGGACCTCGCGCTGATCAAGCTGGAGAACGCCTCCGGCCTGAAGACCGCGACACTCGGCGACTCGGCCGGGGTGGGGGTCGGCGACCAGGTCGTGGCGATCGGCTCCCCCGAGGGCCTGACCGGTACCGTCACCAGCGGCATCATCTCCGCCCTCGACCGGGACGTCACGGTCTCCACGGACGAGAGCCAGGGCCAGGAGCAGGGACAGGGGCAGCAGGGCGGCGAGTGGCCGTTCGAGTTCGGCGGCCGGGAGTTCAACGGCGACACCGGCTCGGACACGACGACGTACAAGGCGCTCCAGACCGACGCGTCCCTCAACCCGGGCAACTCCGGCGGCGCGCTGATCGACATGAACGGCAACATCATCGGGATCAACTCCGCGATGTACTCGGCGGCGGGCGCCTCCTCCTCCGCGGCCGCGGGCAGCGTGGGCCTGGGCTTCGCGATCCCGATCAACACCGTCAAGGCCGACCTCGCCACGCTGCGGGCCGGTTCCACGGACTGAGTTGCACCGAATACGGACCGAGTTCCACCGAATGAGGAGTACCGCGATGATCCAGCAGATCGCGCACACGGAGTCCGGCGGCGATCCGGCCGGGGTCGGGCTGGCCCTGGCGGTGGCGTACGAACTGCACGCGCCGACGGGCCGGGCACCGGAGGTGGCGATCCCGACGGCCACGGCCGCCCGGCGGGCGGGCCGGGCCGCCGCCCGGCGCCGCACGGCACGGGCCTGACGCTCCTCCCGGCACCGCCCGCGCTCGTGCTCGTGCGCGTGCGAGGCTGAGAGCGTCAGACGCCCCGCCCCTCCCCTTCACACCCGAGGACCCCGAGCCCATGAGCCCCGCAGACGGCGACCGTGACCCCCAGCGCATCCTGATCGTCGACGACGAGCCGGCGGTACGCGAAGCACTTCAGCGCAGTCTCGCCTTCGAGGGGTACGGGACCGAGGTCGCCGTCGACGGCGCGGACGCGCTGGTGAAGGCCGCCGCGTACCGGCCCGACCTGGTCGTCCTCGACATCCAGATGCCCCGCATGGACGGCCTGACCGCCGCGCGCCGCATCCGCGCCACCGGCGATCTGACGCCGATCCTGATGCTCACGGCCCGCGACACGGTCGGCGACCGGGTCACGGGCCTCGACGCGGGCGCCGACGACTACCTGGTCAAGCCCTTCGAACTGGACGAACTCTTCGCCCGCATCCGCGCCCTGCTGCGCCGCAGCTCCTACGCGGCGGCCGTGGGCGCGGGCAACCCGGCCGACGAGGACGCGCTCACCTTCGCCGATCTGCGCATGGACCTCGCGACGCGGGAGGTCACACGGGCCGGCCGCCAGGTGGAGCTGACCCGCACGGAGTTCACGCTCCTGGAGATGTTCATGGCACACCCGCGCCAGGTCCTCACGCGGGAGCAGATCCTGAAGGCGGTCTGGGGCTTCGACTTCGAGCCGTCGTCGAACTCCCTCGACGTCTACGTCATGTACCTGCGCCGCAAGACCGAGGCGGGCGGCGAACCGCGCCTCGTCCACACGGTGCGGGGTGTCGGATACGTACTGCGGCCGGGCGGCGCGGAGTGAACAAGGTCGTACGCCGGTTCCGCTCCCTGCCGATCCGGTCCCGACTGGCGCTGCTGGTGGCGGCGGCGGTGGCGTTCGCGGTGGCGGCGGTGTCGGTGACGTGCTGGTTCATCGTGCAGGGGAAGTTGTACGACCAGGTGGACGATGACCTGCAGTCGTCGTTCCGGACGATTCAGGCGGACGAGTTCGACGCGCTGACCAAGACGTGTCCCCAGAACCCGTCGAACACGCTCGGCGGGGCGCCGCGGCCGCAGACCTACGCGCAGGTGGTCAGGACCGACGGCAAGGTCTGCCGCTTCAGCAGCCTCATGCCCCAGGTGAACGTGACGAGCGGCGACAAGGCCGTGGCCAAGAATCCCGACTACAGGACGGCCGTACTGCGCAACGGCACGGACAGCGACGGCAACTCGGTGCGCGTGCTGACCACGGCGGTGGTCGTGAAGGACGGCCCGTTCCAGCAGGGCGTGGCCGCCGACTACGCGCTGGTCATCGCCGTCCCGCTCAAGGGAACGGAGTCCACGCTCAACGAACTCGCGCTGATTCTGTTGCTGGTCTCGGGCGTAGGGGTGTTCGGCGCCGGTGCGGCCGGCCTCACGGTCGCGAGGGCGGGCCTCCGTCCGGTGGACAAACTCACGGAAGCGGTCGAGCACGTCGCCCGCACGGAGGACCTGGACGTCCGTATCCCGGTCGACGACGCGAGCGACGACGAGGTGGCTCGCCTCTCCCGCTCCTTCAACTCGATGACCTCGGCCCTGGCCAGCTCCCGCGAACTCCAGCAACAACTCATCGCGGACGCGGGCCACGAGCTACGCACGCCGCTCACCTCACTGCGCACCAACATCGAACTCCTCACCCGCAGCGAGGAAACGGGCCGCCCCATCCCGGAGGCGGACCGCAAGGCGCTCCTGGCCTCGGTGAAGGCGCAGATGACGGAACTGGCCGCACTCATCGGCGACCTGCAGGAACTCTCCCGCCCGGACACCGGCCAGCACGCGGCCCGGACCCAGATCGTCGCGTGGCAGGACACCGTCGAGTCGGCCCTGCGCCGCGCCCGGCTGCGCGGCCCGGAGTTGACGATCACGGCGGATGTCCAGCCCTGGTTCGTCCGCGCGGAGCCCTCCGCCCTGGAACGGGCGGTGGTCAACATCCTCGACAACGCGGTGAAGTTCAGCCCGGAGTCCGGCACGATCGAGGTACGCCTCGCCTCAGGCACCCTCACGGTCCGCGACCACGGCCCGGGCATCCCCGCCGACGAACTCCCCCACGTCTTCGACCGCTTCTGGCGCTCCCCGAGGGCGCGCGCCCTGCCAGGCTCGGGACTGGGCCTGTCGATCGTGGCCCGGACGGTGCAGCAGGCGGGGGGCGAGGTGTCCCTGTCCCACGCCGAGGGGGGCGGCACGGTGGCGACGGTACGACTGCCGGGGGCGGCTGTGCCTCCACCGGAGGATCTGCCCCTTCCCTGAAGGTCGGGTCGGGTAGGGCGGCTGGGCGGCTACAGCACGTCGAACGAAACTGCCGGGGCCGCCCGCTTCTTTGTCAGTGTCGTGCTTCCACGAGCCGAGTAAAGGGCGCTCCGCGTCGCCTTCGGCGATGCCCCTCCGGGCCACCCTTGACTCAACTCGCTCCAGCACGGGAGAGAAGCGAGCGAGCGGCCCGGAAAGGCGGGTGGCCAGGGAAAACGGCCCCTTCGGTCGCTTGTCCGGCCGCTCGGCGATGAGGGTGGGCGCAGCCGCTTTCCGCCTGCACGCCGGGTGAGCTGAGCGGCGATCCCTGGGCGGGTGGTGCGGTGGGGGTGGGATCGCGCCGGCGGTGCCGGGCACGCCGGGTGAGTTGGCGGCGATTGGCAGTGGCAGGTCGGGCCTGTTGGCGGCTTGCGGTGTGTGGGCGTGGTGGCAAGCCGCCGCTCACGGGGCCAAGCTCAGGTTTTGGAGCGTATGGGCCACTGCCGACTCTGTCTGCCTGGGGTTATCACCTGGACGGTGCCCAAACGCTCCAACTGCCCCTCCGAGTCCCTCCCAAGCCCCCACTCGCCGCTCGCCGCTTGCCCCGTCCGGCGTGCCCCACCCCTGCGGACGCGCCACCGCACCACCCACCCACCGCTCGCCGCTAAGCCAACCCGGCGTCCAGGCGAGGCGCGAGCGCGCACGTCAACGCCGCTCAGCAAAGCGACGGGCCAAGCCCGCAAACAGGCTCGGCCCCCCGCATTTCCGGGCCGCTCGCTCGCTTCTCTCCCGTGCTGGAACGGCCTGGGTCAAGGGTCGGCCGCAGGCCGATCGCCGAAGGCGACGCGAAGCGCCCTTGATGCAGGCCGTGGAAGCACGACACTGCCAAAGAAGCGGGCGGCCCCGACAGTTACTTCTTGACGTACGTGACGAAGGACGCCCAGGAACCCGACCGGAACACGAGCACAGGGCTGTCCGACCGCTTGCTGTCCCGGACGGGAACTACGCCAGGGCAGTTGTCGGCGACCTCGACACAGTTGTTGGCTCCCCCGTCGCTGTAGCTCGACTTGCGCCAGGTGGGCTTCATGATCTGTGCTCCTCCAGTACGTCCCGGATGAACGTCAGCGAGTCCGACGGGGACAGCGCCAGATCCCGCAGCAGATCGTAGGACAAACGGTGGCGCAGGACAGCCTCCGGATCATCCGTCAGCAGACCGCTGCTGTCTCCTTCTGTGTAGGCTGCGGAGCTCCCGTCTTCCTGCCAGAGCAGGGTCAGAGACCCCTTCCCCATGAGGGGATGTACCCCAGCGGAGAACGGCAGTACCTGCACGGCGACGTTGGGCCACTGGGCCACTGCCTCGATGTGCAGCAACTGACCATCCCAGATCTCCGCGTTGGCCGAGGGGCGGCGGAATGCGGGCTCGTCGATGATGAATCGGGCACTGGGTGCCGGGTTTTTGCGCAGCAGAAGCTGCCGTCCCAAGCGCGCGGCCACCTGTTCTTCGACGTCATCGCTGTTGCCTGCTGTTGCCTGTGGCCCAGACAACACCTCACGGGTTAAGTCCTCTGTCTGCAAAAGTCCAGGCACGTCAGGCGTGTACACGCGCAGAATCCGAGCTGTCGCTTCCAGCTCCATGTACGTCTTGTACTTGTCCTTGAAGGCGTCGAGCTGCGCCATCCTCCAGAGGGTCACCAGCAGGTCAGCGCACCCGTAGTAGCTGTCCAGGTCCTCCATGACCGCCCGTTTGGAGAGCCGTTCTCCCTTCTCCAGGCGGCCCAGGTAGCTCTTGTCGTATCCGGTGTCTTCGGCCAGATGCCCCAGCGATTTCCCCGCCTGCTCCCGCAAGAACTTCAGCGTCCTGCCAAGAACTCCCCGCCCCGCCTCCCGCTCCCCGTCAACCGCTTCGCCCACGTCACCCCTCACCGTTGCCTGGAGCGTCAGGCAACACCTGACCCCTTCCGCAGCGTACGCGCGAGCCGTAACCATCGAGGCACGAACGGTAATCACCGCTCGTCAAGGCCCTGCCTGCCGCCCGAAAGGGACACATCGTCATGCGCTTACGCCTCCGCGCCGCCGAACTCTGCGAGTCCCTGCTCCTGACCCTCGTACGACTCCTGCTCCCTGCCCAAGGGCGCCACCGAGCCACCCCCGGCCATCGGCCACCCCCTCTACCCGATCCCCCTCCACGCCTCCTCGACGCAGAGCCCCTCGTCATGGACACCCCGCTGGTCCGGCCCTACCTCCACACCCTGGAGGTCTACGCATGAGGCTGCTCCCCTGGACCGGCACCGACGGCAAGCCCTGTTATCTCTCCACCGACGATTCCGACAGCCTTCTCTCGCACCTAGCCGACGACATCGAAGCGGCTCAACTCGCCTCCGCCGAACAGGTACTCGCCGGCGCCAGAGCCGTACTCAACGACCCCAAGTCCGGTGAACGCGCCGTGCGTTTCGCGCTGACAAGGGCCGTGGAGTCCCTGGGAGACGTGCTGCGTGTCGCGGTCAGTCGCGGGGAGGGTGACGCCCGATAAAGCGGGACATGACAACCGGCCAGCTGTCAATGTCCTGTCGTACTCACCAGTACCGCAAACTCCCGCTCATGTTCTGACATCTTCACTGCCGTCACAGAACCACAGGCAGGAGTGAGCGACCCCCATGCGTCTCATTCGTAAGTCAACTCTCAAGAAAAGCGGCCTTGTTGCCGCTTCCACCGCCCTCGCCATCACCGGCCTGTTCGCCGGTGCGGGGACCGCAACCGCCGGGCCCGCCGGGGCGACCAACATCCGGGGTGTCGACCCCGGTGACACCGACCGGATGATCGAACGGCTCTGCGGTCAGGAGACGAGCCTGACGGGCGTCTACGGCGCCCTCAACGTCGACACCGGTGAGTTCAAGACCCAGGACGAGTACCTGCGGGACGTCTTCGGGCTGTGGAAGCCCGCCGGGCCGTGGGAGCTGTTCCGCGGCTGGTGCGGATACGCCGAGGCCTCGACCTGGTCCATCAAGGGCGACACCGTCCGCACGTCCCGGTGGATCGGCAACAAGGGCTCCGCCGACGACAAGGAGACCTTCGTCAGCAGCTACAGCACCAAGACGTTCGCCAAGAAGAGTGTCGGCGGAACCATCAGCCTCTCGCTCGCCAAGAGCATCTTCTCCGGCACCGTCGGCGGCAGTGCCGGCTACGAGTGGGGCTGGGAGAAGGAGTCCAAGTTCGAGACCCGCAGCGAGAAGACCATTCCGCCCTGTCGGCAGGTCGCCGTGACCTGGACGCCGTATCAGCGCGTGGTGCGCGTGAACCCCGTCTTCCACGTTGAGGACTACCAGTGGAACAAGGGCGACGGCGACCGGACCGTGCACAGCTGGCGTGACCGGGGGTACCAGACCATCTACTCGCACGGGTACTACATCGACGGCATCTCCGACAAGCTCCTCCCGAGCGGCCAGCCCGACGGCCGTGAGGACAAGATCGAGGAGAAGCTCGACCCCGAGTCCTGCGTCAAGTAAGGCGGATACACCGGCAACCTTTCCGTGTGGGGCGGCGACTGATCAGCGGTCATTCCCCCCACACGGAACGGATCGCCGTATGAGTGAGCCGCGCAGCAAGGCCCGTCACCGCAGAAGCCGCACCGCCCTGGCCGTCACGGTCCCCTTGGCCCTGACCGCCGCCGGCACCCTCGCCTACGGCACCGACCTCGGCGTCCTCGGCGGCACCGGCCGGGAGGCCTCCGCCGCCGCCCCGGCCTGGGCCGCCGACACCGCCGACGGATTCGCCTCCGTCAACTCCCTCGGGCAGAACGGGACGTACGGCGGGCGGGACGGCAAGACCGTCATCGTCAAGACGCAGGCCGAGCTGGAGAAGTACGCCACCGCCGCCGAGCCGTACGTCATCGTCGTCGCCGGGACCATCGCCATGAACCCGGTCGGCAAAGAGATCAAGGTGCAGTCCGACAAGACCATCGTGGGCCAGGGGACCTCCGGGCACATCGTCGGCGGTGGGTTCTTCCTCGGGTCCGGCGTGCACAACGTGATCATCCGGAATCTGACCATCCGGGACGCGTACCAGGGTGTCTGGAACGACAAGGACCATGACTTCGACGCCATCCAGATGGACGGCGCCCACCATGTGTGGATCGATCACAACGATCTGCGGCACATGGCCGACGGGCTCATCGACGTCCGCAAGGACTCGACGAACGTCACCGTCTCCTGGAACAAGCTGAGCGACAACAACAAGACCTTCGGCATCGGCTGGACCGAGAACGTCAAGACCGACATCACGATCCACCACAACTGGATCCGCGAGACCGAGCAGCGCAACCCCTCCACCGACAACGCCGCCCACGCCCACCTCTACAACAACTTCCTCGAGGACGCCGCGGGCACCGACATCAAGTCGTCGTACGGCAACTACTCGCGCGGCGCGACGAAGATGGTCCTGGAGAACTCCTACTTCAAGGGCGTGAAGAACCCCGTCATCAAGGACAGCGGTGCCGCGATCGTGCAGCGGGGGAGCGTCTTCTCCGGTACCAGTGGAAGGAACGAGAGCGGCGGGAGCGCCTTCGACCCGAAGACCTATTACCCGTACACCCTCGACCAGGCCGCCGACCTCCCCTCGATCCTCAAGTCCGGTGTCGGGCCGCGCGCTTCCGTCGGTACGACGGCCGCCACCAAGGCGGCCGCGGCGACGACCCTCACCGTCGCGGCGGACGGCAGCGGTCAGTACCGGACCGTGCAGGCCGCCGTGAACGCCGTACCGGCGAACAACCCCGCCCGCGTGGTCATCGCCGTGAAGCCGGGGACGTACCGGGAACTCGTCAAGGTGCCGTCCAACAAGCCGCACGTCACCATCCAGGGCACCGGCGGCAGCCGCAAGGACACGACCATCGTCTACAACAACGCGGCCGGTACGCCCAAGCCCGGCGGCGGTACGTACGGCACCGGCGGCAGCGCCACCGTCGCCGTCGAGGCCGACGACTTCCAGGCCCGGAACCTGACCATCTCCAACGACTTCGACGAGAAGGCCAACCAGAGCCTCAGCGGGCATCAGGCCGTCGCCCTGCGGACCGCGGCCGACAAGGTGTTCCTGGACGGGATCATCGTCAGCGGCGACCAGGACACGCTGCTGCTCGACACCGCCGCCAAGGACAAGCTGGGGCGGGTCTACGTCAGCAATTCCTACGTCGTCGGCAACGTCGACTTCATCTTCGGGCGGGCCACGGCCGTCGTCGACAAGTCCGTCATCACGCTGAAGAAGCGGTGGGACGGCACCTCGGCCGGTTACGTCACGGCTCCCAGCACGGCCGCCAACCGCAAGGGCATCCTGATCGCCAACACCACGGTCAACGGCGATGTGTCGAACGGCAGCTTCTACCTCGGCCGGCCCTGGCACGCGGGCGGGGACGCCTCGCTCGACCCGCAGACCACGGTCCGCAACACCAGCCTCAGTGCCGCGGTGAAGTCCACGCCGTGGACCGACATGAGCGGCTTCTCGTGGAAGGACGACCGGTTCGCCGAATACAAGAACTCCGGTGCGGGTTCCGGGTCGGCGAACTCCAACCGGCCGCATCTGAGCGACGCGCAGGCCGCCGGCCAGGAGGTCGCGGACTGGCTCGCGGGCTGGACGCCTTCGGCGTCCTGACGGCTCCCTTCCGGGTCCGGCTGACAAGCGCGCCGGACCCGGAAGGGTCACCATGGTGACCCTTCGAAGGACCCTTACTGCTTCCAGGCGTAGTGCAGCCGGTCCAGGCCGCTCTGGTTGTTCACCGTCAGGCTGAGGTTCGTGCCCGTGCCCTGGAGCGTGGTGAGGGAGTAGGTGTCACCGTTGCGCAGGCCGGGCCAGTAGACCGAGCCCAGGCCCAGCTCCCGGATGGTGTCGGTCGCGGCCTGTATGTACGCGACCTCGTTGGAGGTGCCCACCGGGCCGTTGTAGTCCAGGCCGGTGGTCATGGAAGCGCCGAACTCGTCGAGGATCGTGCGCGAGGCGCAGTCGCCGATGCGCGACTTGAAGTCCGCCTTCCACTGGTCGACGCTGGTCCAGTCGGTGTGCCAGAAGCCGTAGTTGTGCAGGGCGAGGCGGGTGCCCTTGAGGCGCGGGTCGGCGCAGACCGGCTTGACGTCCTCGCTGTACTTGTAGCCGCCGATCAGGATCCGGTCACGGGGCACGTTGCGGTGGGTGTTCACCCACGTCGCGGCGATGTCGGTCCACTCCTGGGCGGTGTAGCCGAACGGCTCGTTCATCGGCTCGAAGTACACCTTGGAGTCGCGGGCGTAGGCGGAGGTGATCCGCGCCCACATCTGGTCCCAGGAGGCCTGGTTGTCGATCTTGCCGTCCTTGGCGTTGTCGGCCTCCCAGTAGCCCAGGATGACCTTGAACCCCTTGGCGGTGGCGGCGTCGATCGCGCCCCGGTACGACTTCCAGAAGGGGCCGTTCACCGAGGTCGGGTTCACCGGGAGCCGGACCGTGTTGGCGCCGAGCTTGGAGAATCCGCCGATGATCGCCTTGGACTTGGCGTAGGTGGTGGCGTAGCTGTCGGAGGTGGACAGGCCCGAGGGCACGACCGCGTCGTCGGCGTAGTTGTCGCGCGGGTCGGCCCAGTTGACGCCCTTGAAGTCGCTGACGGGCGGCGGTGTGGCGGGACGGGAGGCAGGCGAGGCGGCAGCGGGGGAAGCGAGCGCTCCGCCGAATGCCGTGACACAGGCCAGCAGCGCCCCCACGCAAGCTGTCCCGCGATGGTTCTTTTGAGACACGACATCCCCTTCTGAGCATGTGCGAAGGTGAGCAGCCCGCAGTCGGACCGCTCAGTGGAGCACGAAGCTAGAAGGAAACTCGAACAGAGGTCAACACATCTGCACACAAAGTTTCATCCAGGCAGCGACACCGGACCTCAGGAGGACTTCTCCCCGTCTGAGGACGATTCCGACATGTCCTTCAGGTTCTTGAGTGCCTCGGCGGAGAGCTGCGTCTCCCCGGCCAGCGCCTTCCGGTAGGACTGCGCCCCTCCGACCTGGGCCATCGGAAAGTCCTTCTCGTACTCCTCCGCCTCGTGGTACGGGTCACCCTGCTTGTTCAGTGCGCTGCGCGCGGCCTTGCCTGCCCCCGCGAACCTGAGCGGCTCGGAGTCCTTCGTGATCCCGTAGAGCATGGCGGCGGCTCGCCGCTGCGTCGCGCTCATGCCGGCGAGGTCCTCCTCGGTCGGATCCTGGCCCTTCAGGGCGGCGGCGACGAGAGGATGGTGCTCGGCGTCGAGCGCCTTGATCAACTCGTCGTACGTGGTCCCGAGGCTCTCGCTCCCCGGGTGCTGGTGCTTCACGTTCGACGTGATGTACGGGGCGGCACCTCGCCCCTTGTTCACCGTGTAGGGACCGAAGGGGCTCTGGCCGGGTCCGTAGGTGGGCGCTGTCTGGCCGCGCTTCTTCTCCCGCTCGTGGGCCCTGCGCAACCGGCTCAGCCCGTCCATCGGCTTCTCCTCGGCCGGGCCTTCGCCGTTGCCGCCCTGGGGCATGCGCTGAACGGCCACGAACGCGGCGTTGCCGGCCGTGCTCTGGAGGGAGACGGCCGCGTCCGGCGTCAGCTGCCCCCCGGCTGCCAGCCGGGCCGCCTGGGCACTGTCGTCGTGCGGCCGGAGCAGGGGCCGGTGGGGGTGTCCGGCCCGCGCGTCCGCCTCCGACTCCGGGGACCTACCGTGCCTGTGCATCCGCATCCTCCTCGTCTCGGGTCCGGTGCGCGCGCCCCAGTCTCCGGGTGATCACAAGGTGCGGACAGTGTCCGAAGGCCAGACTTCCGGGCACGTTCCGCTGCGCGAAAAGCCCTCGGAGCCGCTGTGGCTCAGCCGCCCACCGACAGCCCCGAGCCCGACAGCCGCACCCGGATGCCGTCCTCCTCCACCCGTACGTCCTCCAGCTGTACGTCGCCCTGCTCCGGCTTCGGCAGCTCGAACGCCAGCGCGAGACGGTCGGCCAGGACCGGGCGGGTCAGGCCCGACAACTCGCCGAGGAGGTCGGGGTCGAGGCCCAGGCGCTTGAGCACCTCGGGGTTGTTCAGGGCCAGGTCGATGAGGTTGAGGCGTTCGGCCTGGCGGGCGAAGCGCGGGGAGCCGGTCAGCTCGGCGAGCTTGCCGTTGTCGGCCAGGGCCTCGTTCACGGTCGCCTCGGGCACGCCCATGCGCTGCACGATGGCCGGGACCGACAGCAGCGCCTTGGCCTTCTGGGTCTCCCGGGCCAGGTCGGCGGACGCCTTGGGCGTCAGATGCAGTCCTTCCGAGGCGCGCTTGCCGGGGCGGTAGGTGGCGAGGTCCCCGATGTCCAGGCGCATGCCGCCGATCTCCGTGGCGATGCCCCGCTCCCCCTGCCGCTGGATCCGGGCCTCGGCCCGCAGCTTCAGGTTGTGCCCGGCGACCGGCAGGGTGCCGCGCGCCCGCACCCGGTCCCGGCCCTCGCCGGTGAACGTCACCTGGGAGGCGCCGAGTTCGCGGTTGAGGTCCTCGAAGGACAGCATGACGTCCCCGTCGAATTGGGGGACATCGGCGCCGCGCACGGAGGTCAGGCCGTCGGCGTTCAGCCGTACGTCATGGGCCGTGGCCGACACCCTCGCCAGCGAGACGCGGTCGGCGGCGACGTCCGGGACGGTCAGCTTCACCGACTCCAGCCGTTTGTCGGCGAGCTGGGTGAGGAAGGGGAAGCCGCCGATCTCCACCTCGGGCGCGGCGGCCAGGTCCAGGCGGTCCTTGAGGGTGTCCGCCGCCTTGTGCTCGGCGTACAGCACCGCCCAGCGGTCACCGAGGGCGGCGAACGAGGCGAGGACGACCAGGCCCACCACCGCCTTCACCGCGAGCGGCAGCCCGGCGAAACGATTCTTTCGACGTCGGCCGCCGCGACGGTGATCGGGCGGCGACCACTCCGGCTCCTGCTCGTCCCGCTGCTCCGCGTCCTCGCCGAGGAAGTCCTGCAGAGGGGTCGCCTCCAGAGGCCCGTCGTCGAGGGCGCCGAGTTCGTCGTAGGGATTGCGGGGCTGCTCGTAGGCGTCGAGGGGCTGCCCGGAGGGGTTTTGGGGCTGCTCGGAGGGGTCGTCGGGATGTCGCGTGTCCATGCGGTGGGGGGTGCGCATCGTCTCATCCGACCATGCGCACCGCCCCACCTCGCAACCTGAACCCCATGTATGCGATTTAGTTCACGATCGTGATCCGGTCCGCCTTCGGCGGTGCGAGCGGGTTCGACGCCGAGGAGTTGGCCGTCAGGTACTGCTCCAGCGCGGCCAGGTCGTCGAGGCCGACGACGTCGTTCGTGCCCTGACCCAGCGTCGGGAAGCCGTCGCCGCCGCCCGCGAGGAAGCTGTTCGTCGCGACGCGGTAGGTGGCCGCCGGGTCGATGGCCTTGCCGTCCAGCTTGACCGAGTCGGTGACCACCCGGTCGGCACCGGACTTGGTGAGGTCCAGCGTGTAGGTCAGACCGGACGACACCTGGAGAACCTTCGGTGCCGCCGCGTTCGGGCCGGTCACCTGCTCCTTGAGGACCTGGATCAGCTGGGCGCCCGTGAAGTCCTGGAGGTTCACGGTGTTGGCGAACGGCTGGACCGTGAAGCCCTCCGCGTAGGTCACGACACCATCGCCTTCACCGGCTTTGGCCGCATACGTCAGGGGTGCCCGGATACCGCCCGGGTTCATCAGCGCCAGGTCGGTCTCCGGGTCGAGCTGCTTGCCGTGGGCGAGCTGGGCGTCCGCGATCAGGTCACCGAGCGGGGACTCGCTGCCGGTGTTGCCGATGTCGCCGGAGACGTAACCGATCGCACGGTTGCCGATGGGCGCGGCCAGGGTGTTCCACTTGCTGAGCAGCCGCGTCATGTCGGGCGCCTTGGGGACGTCCCGGGTGACCACGCGGTTCGCCGACTTCACGGCCGTACGGGCGATGTCGCCGGTCTTCCGGTCGTACGTCAGCGTGGTGTCGGTGTAGAGGCGGCCGAAGGACGCGGCCGAGGTGACCATGCGGGGCTTGCCCGCCGGGTCCTCGACGCTGCACACGTACGCGTTGTGGGTGTGGCCGGTGACCAGCGCGTCCACCTGCGGCGTGACGTTCTTGGCGATGTCGACGATCGGCCCGGAGATGCCGTCGCCCGCGCCCGGGGCGTCACAGTCGTAGTTGTACGACGTCGACGCCGGGAAGCCGCCCTCGTGGATGAGGGCGACGATCGACTTCACGCCCTTCTTCTGGAGCTCCTTGGCGTACTTGTTGATCGTCTCGACCTCGTCCTTGAAGGAGAGGCCCTTGACGCCCTCGGCGGAGACGATGTCCGGGGTGCCCTCCAGGGTCACGCCGATGAAGCCGACCTTGACGTCCTTCTTCTTCCACACCCAGTAGGGCTTGAGGATCGGCTTCTTCGTCTTCTCGTCGAGGACGTTGGCGGCCAGGTAGGGGAAGTCGGCGCCCTTGAACCTCTTGTCCGTGTAGCAGCCGTCCTTCGGGTGGCAGCCGCCGTTCTGCAGCCGGCCCAGCTCCTTGGCGCCCTCGTCGAACTCGTGGTTGCCGACGGACGTGACGTCGAGGTCGAGCTTGTTCAGCGCCTCGATGGTCGGCTCGTCGTGGAAGAGCCCGGAGATCAGCGGGGAGGCACCGACCATGTCGCCGCCGGCGGCGGTGACGGAGTACTTCTCGCCCTTGCGGGCCTGCCGCAGATGCGTGGCGAGGTACTCGACGCCACCCGCGTCGATGGTCTTCGTCGTGCCGTCGTGCTGCTGCTCGGTGACCCGGCCGGAAGAACCGGCCGGCGGCTCCAGGTTGCCGTGCAGGTCGTTGAACGACAGCAGCTGGACATCCTGGTAGCGGCCGGGCCAGTGGCCGCCCTTGCGGTGGTCCTCGCCCGCGGTCGCCGACCCCGGCAGCCCCGCGGCGGCCAGCGCACCGACGGTGACGACACCGGCGGCGAGAGCGGCGAAACGGTTCGTACGACGTCTACGGCGCTCCTGGTGCACCGGTGCCGGTGAAGTGGCTGGCATACGCCCCCCTGTTGGGTCTGCTGGGACAGTGATCTCGTCCGGCGCAGCCTAGAGTCAACGCGCGTAGCGCGACAGGTGTTTCGTGGTTACATCCTGGTTGCTTCTTTGCCGCCGATTTGCCGGTGGGGCGCCGTACCCTCGTACGCATGACCAGCGACGACACCGTACGGCCCGGCCGCCCCCGCTCGATCGAGACCCTTGCCGCGCTCTCCCCGGAGCAGACCGAGGCCGTGTTCGGGCTGCTCGCCGAGGCCGCCCGTACGGACGGGCAGCAGGCGGTGTCCGAACAGGGCCGGTTGCAGTTGCGTGGCGGCGAGCGGGAGGGCGTGTCCCATCTGCTGCTCACCGTCGACGGCGAACTCGTCGGCTATGCCCAGCTGGAGGACACCGACCCGGTGGAGCCGCCGGCCGCCGAGCTGGTCGTCCACCCCGGGCATCGCGGGCACGGGCACGGGCGGGCGCTCGGGTCCGCCCTGCTGGCCGCGTCCGGCAAGCGGCTGCGGGTGTGGGCGCACGGCGGCCATTCCGCGGCCCGGCATCTCGCGCAGGTCCTGGGCCTGACCCTGTTCCGTGAACTGCGTCAGATGCGACGCCCGTTGACCGGCTTCGACGCACCCGAGCCGGTGCTCCCCGAGGGCGTCACCGTCCGCGCCTTCGTCCCCGGCCAGGACGACGCGGCCTGGCTCGCCGTGAACGCCGCCGCCTTCGCCCACCACCCCGAGCAGGGCTCCCTCACGCAGCGGGACCTCGACGACCGCAAGTCCGAGCCGTGGTTCGACCCCGCCGGTTTCTTCCTCGCCTTCCGCGGCGACGAACTCGTCGGCTTCCACTGGACCAAGGTCCACGCCCAGGAGGGCCTCGGCGAGGTCTACGTCTTGGGCGTCGGCCCCGGCGCCCAGGGCGGCGGCCTCGGCAAGTCCCTGACCACGATCGGCCTGCGGCATCTGGCGGGGCAGGGCCTGCCGACCGCGATGCTGTACGTCGACGCCGACAACAAGGCCGCGGTGACGGTGTACGAGCGGCTGGGGTTCGAGACGCACGAGGTGGATCTGATGTACCGGACCGAGACGTGAGGGAGTCGGGCGGGGTGGGGAGCTACGACAGGCTCTAAGGCCGCTGCGCCCAGGACGGGCGCCAGGTCTCCCCCTCGGTCGGGCGTGGGCGCGTCGCCAGGAGGTGGTCGCGGAGGGCGGCGAGGCCGGGGTGGGGGTTGTCCGTGCGCCAGAGCAGTGCGTGCGGGTAGACCGGCATCGGGTCACGCACGGGGACGAGGCGCAGGTCGTGGTCGGTCGGCCAGACGAGGGGCGTTCGTTCGCTGAGGAAGGTCGCCAGGGTCGGGGAGGCCGCGATGGTGTCGAGGAGGGCCTCGACGCCGAAGTTGGGGCCGATGGTGTCGAGGGTCGGGCCGAAGGTCGCGGCGAGTTCGTCGTAGTACGCGGCCCACTCCGTGCCGGGCTCGTTGCCCGGCATCCAGATCCGGTGTCCGGCCAGTTGCGCGGGTGTCACCGAGGCGGCCCGGGCGAACTCGTGGCCGGGCCCGACGCACAGGCGCAGCGGCTCGTCGAGGACCGGGACGGCTTCGACGCCGTCGGGGAGCCGATGCCCGGGCATGGTGACGGCACGGAACGTGGCGTCCACGGCCCCGTCCCGCACGGCGGTCAGCGCCGTATCGGCGCCGAACAGCGTGACGACGTCCAGGGCGATCTCCGGATGCGCCAGGTGGAAGTCCCGGACCAGCCCGGCCGTGGCGACCCGGCGCCCCACGACATCCACCCGTAGCGCACGGTCCCCGGGGCTCACCGCGGCCACGGCCCGTTCCTCGGCCTGGAGCAGGGCCCGGGCGTGCGGCAGGAGCGCCTGCCCGTCGATGGTGAGGTCCGCTCCCCGGGCCGTGCGCACGAGCAGCCGCACCCCGAGGTCCTTCTCCAGCGCGGCGATCCGCTTGGAGACGGCCTGCTGGGTGAGGGACAGATCGAGGGCGGCCTTCTGGAACTGCCCGGAGTCGGCGATCGCGACGAACGCTCGTACGGCTTTGAGGTCCACGTCGACAGCCTAGCCACACAACAAGAGGTTGTTCAGCATACGCGTGTCGGTTGTTTGATCCCGGGGTGACGGGTTCGTTTTGATGAGTAGCCGTCTCCCCGGAGACGGCATGAACAACTATCAGTTGTATCAGAACCTTCCCTGTTCTCGGAGGTGCGCCCCACATGCCGGACTCCTTCGTCCACCTGCACAACCACACCGAGTACTCGATGCTCGACGGTGCGCAGAAGCTGCGGCCGATGTTCACCGAGGTGGCCCGGCAGGGCATGCCCGCGATCGCGATGAGCGACCACGGGAACATGTTCGGGGCCTACGAGTTCGCGCAGACCGCGAAGGGCTTCGGGACGGTGAAGCCCGTCATCGGTATCG
Source organism: Streptomyces violaceus (assembly GCF_036014075.1). NCBI lineage: Bacteria > Bacillati > Actinomycetota > Actinomycetes > Kitasatosporales > Streptomycetaceae > Streptomyces > Streptomyces violaceus. Next base: position 4,816,015 of record NZ_CP107911.1, on the reverse strand, counting down.
AGGCGTACGTGGCGCCCTCCTCCCGGTTCTCGCGCAGGCAGGAGTTCTGGGGGCCGGGCGGTCGCCGGGCCGTCGGGGAGGACGGGGAGGGCTCGAAGGACGTGTCCGGCGGCGGCCGTTTCACCCACATGACCATGTGGGCGTACAACGCCCGGGGGCTGCGGAACCTGTTCCGGCTCAGCACACAGGCCAGTTACGAGGGGCAGTTCCCGGCCGGTAAGCCGCGCATGGACCGTGAACTGATCGCCGAGCGGCCCGACGGCATCATCGCCACCACCGGCTGCCCCTCCGGGGAGGTCCAGACCCGGCTGCGGCTCGGGCAGTACGAGGAGGCCAGGGCCGCCGCGGGCGCCTACCAGGAGATCTTCGGCCGGGGGAACTACTTCCTGGAGCTGATGGACCACGGCCTCGCCATCGAGCGCGAGGTCCGGGACGGGCTCCTGCGCCTGGCCAAGGACCTGGACCTTCCCCTCCTCGCCACCAACGACGCCCACTACGTCACCGAGGACCAGGCCGACGCCCACGACAACCTGCTGTGCATCGGCGTCGGCAAGAACAAGGACGACCCGCGCCGCTTCCGTTTCAGCGGCTCCGGCTACTACCTGAAGCCGGCCGCCGAGATGCGCGCCCTCTTCGCCGACCTGCCCGAGGCCTGCGACAACACGCTGCTGGTCGCCGAGCGCGTCGAGTCGTACGACGAGGTCTTCGGCCAGGTCGACGAGATGCCGCGGTTCCCGGACGTGCCGGAGGGAGAGACGCAGGAGTCGTGGCTGCGGAAGGAGGTCCTGACGGGCCTCATCCTGCGCTACGGGGATCCGGTGCCGACGCGGGTCCTGGAGCGGTTCGAGACCGAGATGGCGGTCATCGGGCCGATGGGCTTCAGCTCGTACTTCCTGGTCGTGGCCGACATCTGCCGGTATGCCCGTGCCAACGGCATCCCGCTCGGCCCGGGCCGCGGCTCGGCCACCGGCTCCCTCGTCGCGTACGCCACCCGCATCACCGAACTGTGCCCGCTGGAGCACGGGCTGCTCTTCGAACGGTTCCTGAACCCCGAGCGCATCAACCCGCCCGACGTCGACCTCGACTTCGACGACCGGCAGCGCGACCGGATGGTCCGCTACGTCATCGACAAGTACGGCGACGAGTACACGGCCCTGGTCAACACCTTCGGCCGGATCAAGGCGAAGAACGCGATCAAGGACTCCGCGCGCATCCTGGGCTACCCCTTCGCCCACGGCGAGCGGATCACCAAGGCGCTCCCGCCCGACCAGAACGGCAAACCCGCCCCACTGGACGCGATCTTCGACTCCTCCCACCCACGCTATCCGGAGGCCGGCGAGATCCGGCAGCTGTACGACGGCGAGCCGGATGTGAAGCGGGTGATCGACACGGCCCGTGGCGTGGAGGGCCTGACGCGCGGCACCGGTGTGCACGCCGCCGCGGTGATCCTCTCCAAGACCCGGCTGACCGACCGGATCCCGCTGCATCTGCGGGCCTCCGACGGTGCGCGCATCACCGGCTTCGACTACCCGTCGTGCGAGGCGATGGGCCTGGTGAAGATGGACTTCCTGGGGCTGCGGAACCTCGGCGTCATCGACCAGGCCATCGAGAACGTCCGGGAGAACCGGGGCATCCGGCTGGCCACCGTCGACCCCGGGGACGGCGACCCGGGCACCGTCGTCATCCCGCTCGACGACGCCCGCACCTACCGGCTGCTGGCCGACGCCAACACCCTCGGTGTGTTCCAGCTCGACAGCGGCGGCATGCGCGCCCTGCTCAAGCTGATGGCACCCACCCGCTTCGAGGACATCGCCGCGGCCAACGCCCTGTACCGCCCCGGCCCGATGGCCGCCAACGCGCACACCAACTACGCCCTGCGCCAGAACGGCAAGCAGGCCCCGACCCCGATCCACGCGGAGCTGAAGGACGCCCTCGACCCGATCCTCGGCTCCACCCACCACCTGCTGGTGTACCAGGAGCAGATCATGGCCATCGCCCGGCAACTGGCCGGCTACACGCTGGGCGGCGCGGACATGCTGCGCCGGGCGATGGGCAAGAAGAAGCCCGAGGTGCTGGCCGCAGAGTGGGAGAAGTTCCACGGCGGCATGCGGGCGAACGGTTACTCCGACGAGGCGGTCCGGGCGCTCTGGGACGTGATGCTGCCGTTCTCCGGCTACGCCTTCAACAAGTCCCACACGGCCGGGTACGGCCTCGTCTCCTACTGGACCGCCTATCTCAAGGCCAACCATCCCGCCGAGTACATGGCCGCCCTGCTCACCTCGGTCGGCGACGACAAGGACAAGGCCGCGCTCTATCTCGCCGACGCTCGGGCGAACGGCGTGCGGGTGCTGCCGCCCGACGTGAACGAGTCGGTGGCGGAGTTCGCCGCGGTCGGGGACGACGTACGGTTCGGTCTGCGGTCCGTGCGCAACGTCGGCGACGGTGTCATCGAGGCCGTCGTCGACGCCCGCCTGGGCAACGGGCGGTTCACGTCCTTCTCCGACTTCCTGCACAAGGCCGGTCTGCCCGCGCTGAACAAGCGGGCGGTGGAGTCCCTGGTCAAGGCGGGCGCCTTCGACTCGCTCGGGCACTCCCGCAAGGGCCTGACCGCCGTGCACGAGGCCGCGATCGACGCGGTGATCCCGGTGAAGAAGGCGGCGAGCTTCGGCCAGGACGACCTGTTCGCCGGACTGGGCACGTCCGCTGCGCACACTCCGGCCTTCGGCCTGGACTTCCCCGTGGACGAGGAGGAGTGGCCGCGCCGCCAACTGCTGGCGACCGAACGGCAGATGCTGGGCCTGTACGTCTCCGCCCACCCTCTGGACGGTGCCGAGCGGATCCTCGCCGGCGCCCGCGACTGCTCCATCGCCGAACTCCGCGCCTCCGGCCGCACCTCGGGGGAGGTACGGCTGTCGGGGCTGATCACCGGGGTCCAGCGCAAGGTGACCAAGCAGGGCAACGCCTGGGCCGTCGTCCACCTCACGGACCGGGACGGCGGTATCGATGTGCTGTTCTTCCCCGCGGCCTATCAGCTCGTCCAGCACGCGCTGACCGAGGACGACGTCGTCTCCGTACGCGGCAGGATCGAGGACCGTGACGGCACCCTGAGCCTCTTCGGCAGGGAACTCGCCGTGCTGGACGTGTCCTTGGCCGAGCAAGACGGCAGTCCCCCGGTCCATCTCGCCCTGCCGGCGCACCGGATCACCCGGCAGTCCGTGGACGAACTGAAGCGGATCCTCACCGACCATCCCGGCGGCACCCCGGTCCGTCTCCGGGTCCGCGGCACCCGCAGGACGACCGTCTACGCCCTGCACACCACGGTGGATCCCAGCACCGTCGCCTCGGACGTGAAGGGCACGTTCGGTGCGGACGCCTGGGTGGGCCTCGCGTGACGCCCCTGGTCTGCGCCCGCTGCGCGGCCCCGGCCCTGCTCGCCGTGCGCTACCCGCACGCCTGGCGCAACAGCTCCGGCGAACGGGTGGAGGGACTCAGGGAGTCGGTGCTGTGCGGGTCCTGCGACACGGACGACCCGGCGGCGGCCGCGTTGCTTGCCCACCTCGCCGAGGACGGCCCGCCGCCCCCGCCCGGCCTCGTTGACGCCGTCGACGCCTGGCTGACCACCGCCCGCCACCGCATCCCCGACCCCGCCACCCTCGACACGGAGGAGACCCTCTGGCGGACCGGCGACCTGTAGCCGGCTCACCCAGCTGCGGGCAATCGTGCCGCTAGGGGCGGCACGGGTGGGCGGTGGGGGTCCCCCCGCTCGAGCGAAGCCGAGAGTGGGGGAGGCACCCCGCAACGCCGGGCTGCGCGCCCACCCGCCCTCAGCACCAACACGCCGGACCGATCACCCCCGCCCCAGTGACACCGGCCACGACCACCGCCGCACCGGCTCCACCGCCCCCAGCACCCCCACAAGCACGGCCCCGGCCAACACCACCGCCCACCGATCATGCGCCGCCGCCCACCGCTCGTCCTCCACCGGCACGAGCAGCGCCCACCGCCCGGGCCAGAACAGCAGGACCAGCATCGCCGAGGTCAGCAGGCCGGCCGCGAGCCGCGGTCCGGGCCGCGTGAGGTCGCTGCGGCGCACCGCGACCGCCGCGGCGGACACCGCCAGCGCGAAGGCCGCCGCGGCCTCCAGCGTGATGTCGGCGACCGGCGGCCGAAGGTCCCGTGGCACCAGCAGCAGCGCCGCCGTCCACCAGGCCACCGCGACCGGGACGACGAGCGCCACCCGCAGCGCGATCCGGACCGGACGCGGGGTCGGCACGGTGGCCGTGGTGTGCCGGGCCGGGTCGTCCAGCAGGAACACCAGGCCCATCGCGAAGGCCAGGATCGCCGCCCGGAGCAGAGACAGCGCGAGCCATTCCCCCGCCTCGCCGGTGGCCCGGGTCAGCGAGGCCATCAGCAGCCCCGTCGCACCGGCCGCCCCCACCAGCCCCAACGGCAGGGTCCGGCAGACGGCGCCGACCAACTCCCTCCTCAGTCGAGGCACTTGTCGTCCCCCTCGGATGCGGCCACGCCCAGCAGCTCCGCGGCCCGGGCCGCCGACACCTTCGGCGCGGTCAGCTCGGCCCAGTGGTCCTTGACCCGCGCGGTGACCTCGCCCCGGGGCCGGTCGAGCAGCGCGCGCAGCACCTCCGTCTGGGCGTCGGTCATGTACATCCCGTTCGTCGGCTGGAGCACGAGGGCCGAGCCGGTGTCGCTGTCGTCGAGGCGGACCCGGCGCAGCGCGGCCACCGGGTCGGACTCCCAGCCCAGGGCCAGCCACATCACGGTGACCATGCGGCCGTCGCAGATCGAGGTCGCGGCCTTCTCGTCGCCCGCGACCAGCACTCCGGCGACGGCGGCCGAGAACTCGGGGACGCGGTTGCCGCCCCACTCGGTGCCCACCGTCACCTCGTGCGGGCGCTCCAGCGGCGTCAGCGCACTGTCGGTGGAGATGCCGTAACGGGCCTCGATCCGCTGCCGTACGACGATCTTCTGCTCCCGCGCGCCGCCCCCGGCCAGGGACCGCACCCGGTCCACCACCCCGGCCCAGTCCCCGACCCGCGGACCCCACTCGGGGAACACGCAGTACGTCGACGCGTCCCGCCGGACGCAGGTCTGCACCTGCTCGGGGGTGGCCGAGGCCCGTTCGCGGGCCCGGACCAGTTCGGGCGAATCGCCGCGCGCCTGGGCCACCCCGCCCACCAGCGTCATGGCCAGCGCCCCGGCGACACCCGCCACGACCACGGGTTTGCGGCCACCGGCGACCAGCACCGCCGCCAGGCCCGCGCACAGCGCCAGCCCGGACAGGTACAGGGCGTGCCAGGCGGCGGGCCGGCCTATCAGGTCGGACGGCAGGGTGTTGCTGGTCGCCTCGGCGACCACCGGCAGCAGCCACCGGCTCCAGTCTTCCCTCATGCCCGAGAGGAAGAGGAACACGAACAGGAGGAACACGACCAGCAGCGGCGCGGTGAGAGCCGACCGCACCAGCCCTGCCATGAGCAGCCCGACCAGCCCGAACAGCAGCACGGTCAGCGGCCCCGCGAGCAGTTCGCTCACCGAACCCTGCCCGATCGCGCCGGGCCTGAGCGCCTCCCAGCCGAACTGCGCGGCGACGCACACGCCGGTGGTCAGGGCCGCGGCGACGGCCGACAGCGCATGGGCGACCGTACGCCGCCACGGCTGGAGGACCAGCACCGCGAAGTGATGCTCGGTCCCGTGCCGCCGCGAGCGCAGCGCGGCGTGGTTGACGCACAGCAGCACCGCGAGCCCGACGAGCATCGGCGCGCCCTGGGTGGCGCGGTCGACGTCCTGGAGGGCCGGATAACCGTCCCAGTCCCTTCCGCTGCGCCATACGGTCCAGCCGCCGTACACCAGGAAGGCGATCATCACCGGCAGCCTCGTCAGCAGCAGGCGCGTCTCGACCAGGGCCAGGGCGATCACGGCGGCCCACGATCCACGCGGCTCGCTCCGCTCGCCGGACGCGACCGGCTTCTCCACGACCGTGGTCATGCCGCCACCTCCGCCCCGGCGCCGTCGAGGGTGAGCAGGTAGCCATCCTCCAGGGTGGGTTCGAGGAGATCGGCCCCGGCCGGCGGATCGCCGACGTTGCGGAAGGAGCCGGTGCCCGTGCGCCACCCCGCCTTCGCCCCCGGGTCCCGCTCGGCGCTGCTCCACACGTGCCCCGCGGCCCGCGCGGTCAGCTCGGCCGGTGTGCCCTCGAACCGCACCCGGCCACCGGCCATGACCAGCACACGGTGACAGAGCATCGCCACGTCCTCCGTCTGGTGGGTGGACAGCAGCACCGTCCGACCCTCCCCCGCTCCGGCGATGAATTCCCGGAACCGCATGCGCTGTTCGGGGTCCAGACCCACGGTCGGCTCGTCCAGGACCAGGAATCCTGGATCACCGACCAGGGCAGCCCCCAGGGCGACCCGCTGCCGCATCCCGCCCGACAACTTCCGAATGCGTTTCCCGCGTACGTCGGCCAGCCCCACCTCCTCCAGCACCCGCCGCACCTCCCGATGCCGGCCGGCCCGGTCGGTCATCTCCTTCAGGATCGCCACGTAGTCGACGAACTCGAAGGCCGTGAAGTCCGGATGGAAGCCCGGCGTCTGCGGCAGATAGCCCAGCCGGCGCCGTACCTCCTGCCGGCCCCGCGCGGTGCCCGGGTCATGCCCGAGCACGGTGAAGGCACCCCGGTCGGCGGGCAGGGCCGTGGCGAGCACCCGCAGCAGCGTGGTCTTGCCGGCGCCGTTGGGCCCGAGCAGCCCGGTGACACCGCCGGACAGGCGCAGCGACACGTCGTCGAGGGCGCGGGTACCGCCGTAGCGGAGGCTGAGCCCGGAGGCGGACACGGTGGGGGTCATGCGGCACGTCCCTGGAAGAGGTCGAATCGGTCACGAAGCAGGAAGAGCAGCCCGGCGGCGAGCGCGGCGACCACCGCCGCCACGCCCTGCCCGGCAGCGGTGTACGGCGCGAGCGGCGCATGCGCGCCCGCCCTCAGCACATCGGCCAGCACCAGCACTGCGACCCACGCCCCACCGACCAGGGACGGCGCGAGCACCGGTCCCAGCCGGGGCGTCAGCGCGAGCCCCGTCGCGGTGAGCGCCAGCGCGGGCAACAGCCAGGCCAGCGCACGCAGTCCGTAGTCGGGCAGCGCGAGGGTCGCCAGCCCGTTCAGGCCCAGCACCACGCCCAGCACGGCCACCGTCCGGATCATCAGCAGCCGGAACCCGTGCATCGGCGCGACGACGGCCATCTCGTACGTCGGATCCAGCGCGGGCCCGTACGACAACGCCACACCGGCGAGCGGCAGCAGTGGCGCGAGCGCGAGGAACAGCGTGGGGGACTCCCCGCCCCGTACGAGGTGCCCCGCCGCCACGCTCAGCAGCAGCACGGCGACGACGGCTCCCAGCCAGGACCTGCGCAGCACCGGCGCCGCCGCCAGCAGCCGCGCGGTGTGCCCGGGCACCCCGAGCCGCACGAGCAGCGACTCCAGTACCCCCGTCCGGGGTGCGTCCAGCTCGGCGTCGAGCCGCTCCCACCCCGCGTCGAGGGCGACCGGGTCACTGACCTCGCCCAGCGCCCCCCGGCACCGGGCGCAGGCCCCCAGGTGCGCATCGGCGGACCAGAGAGCCGGCGCCGCCAGCTCTCCCCGCGCATAGGCGCGCAGGTCCTCTTCCGGCACGTGCCAACTCATGCCAACGCCTCCCGCAACTGCTTGCGAGCCCGCATCGCCCGCGTCTTGACCGTCCCCGGCGGAATCCCGAGCAGTACGGCCGCTTCCCGGGTGGTGAGCCCGTCGATGACCGTCGCCTGCAGCACCGCCCGCAACTCCGGCGACAGCCGGACGAGGGCTCCGGCGAGGTCCCCGTGCTCCACCCCCGCGAGCACGCGTTCCTCCGCCGACACCTCCTCCCGGTGCCGCAGCCGTGCCAGGGCCTGGCGCAACCGCCCCCGTGCCCCGTCACCGCGCAGCGTGTCCACCAGCCGCCGCGACCCGATGCGCCACAGCCACCCGGCCGCGTCCGCGCCACCCTCGTCCTCCCGATAGCGGGCCTTGCCCCGCCACACCGCGAGGAAGGTCTCCTGTACGACGTCGTCGACGACCCCCGGATCGGCGCACCGCCCCCGCAGCCGGGCCCGGAGCCACGGCGCGTACCGCCGGTACAGCTCCTCGAAGGCACGCCGGTCGGCGTCCACGGCAATGGCCCGCAGCAGCTCCCCGTCGCTTCTCGTTTCGCTCACGTCTCCTCATCGGACCACCCGGTGCGAACGGTTCACGAAACCACGCACGACATTCCGTCCTGGACGGGCGACAGCCCCTCGGGCACGACGGGAAACGCCACGGCCCGCCCTCCCGGACACTTCAGAGCCACCAGCCCAGCAACCGACATCCCCCAAGCCCCCGCCCCCGTCTCCTCCCCCGGGGAGTGGACGCGCGGCACGTCTCTCGGAGACACTCCGGGCAGGCCGGGCGCCAGGGACCATCCACAGCCTGTGGGCAACCCCGGACCCCCGCGAGCCGCCCCCCGCTATCCCGCACGTCATGTCTCCGTAACCATCGATTCAGACGAGCTTGCGAAGCTCGGGCAATGAATCCCGCCGTGCCAGAGCCTTCGCCACCCCGAGAGGGGCCAGCGGGGAACGGGAACACTCATGTGACGCCCCCGATCCCGCCCGCGCTGTCCGACGCGCCCGTGATGCTCGCGGCGCGGAAGAATGGGTCCATGAGCCAGCCGAACACCCAGGCACAGGTCCAGCACGCGCAGCCCTCCGTGGGCTCCATCGCGGCCCACCGCCCGCACACCATCGCGGCGGCCGTCTCCGACCTCGAACCCGACATCGACGCCGACCTCGACGCCTACGAGGAGTCGCCGTACGACGGGCCCCAGCTGCCACAGGGACGTTTCCTCGACCGGGAGCGCAGCTGGCTGGCGTTCAACGAGCGCGTGCTCGAACTCGCCGAGGACCCGAGCACACCCCTGCTGGAGCGGGCCAACTTCCTCGCGATCTTCGCCAGCAACCTGGACGAGTTCTTCATGGTCCGGGTGGCCGGTCTGAAGCGCCGTATCGCCACCGGCGTGGCCACCCGCTCCGCCTCCGGCCTCCAGCCCCGCGAGGTGCTGGAGATGATCTGGGCCCGCTCCCGCGAGCTCATGGCCCGGCACGCCGCCTGCTACCACGAGGACGTCGCCCCCGCCCTCGCGGAGGAGGGCATCCACCTGGTCCGCTGGAGTGAACTGCAGGAGAAGGAGCAGGCCCGCCTGTTCACCCTGTTCCGGCACCAGATCTTCCCCGTGCTGACCCCGCTGGCGGTCGACCCGGCGCACCCCTTCCCGTACATCTCCGGCCTGTCCCTGAACCTGGCCGTCGTCGTGCGCAACCCGGTCACGGGCCACAAGCACTTCGCCCGTGTGAAGGTGCCGCCGCTGCTGTCGAGGTTCCTGGAGAGCTCCCCGGGCCGCTACGTCCCCATCGAGGACGTCATCGCCGCCCACCTGGAGGAGCTGTTCCCGGGCATGGAGGTCCTGGAGCACCACGCCTTCCGCCTGACCAGGAACGAGGACCTGGAGGTCGAGGAGGACGACGCGGAGAACCTGCTCCAGGCCCTGGAGAAGGAGCTCATGCGGCGCCGCTTCGGGCCGCCGGTGCGCCTGGAGGTCGAGGAGTCCATCGACCGCGAGGTCCTGGACCTGCTGGTGCGCGAGCTGAAGATCAGCGAGGCCGAGGTGTACCCGCTGCCGGGTCCCCTGGACCTCACGGGCCTCTTCCGGATCGCCTCGATCGACCGGCCGGAGCTGAAGTACCGGAAGTTCGTCGCCGGCACCCACCGCGATCTCGCCGAGGTCGAGTCGGCGTCCGCGCCGGACATCTTCGCCGCCCTCCGCGAGCGGGACGTCCTGCTGCACCACCCGTACGACTCGTTCTCCACCTCCGTCCAGGCCTTCCTGGAACAGGCGGCGGGCGACCCGGACGTCCTCGCGATCAAGCAGACCCTGTACCGGACCTCGGGCGACTCCCCCATAGTCGACGCCCTCATCGAGGCCGCCGAGTCCGGCAAGCAGGTCCTGGTCCTGGTCGAGATCAAGGCCCGCTTCGACGAGCACGCCAACATCAAGTGGGCGCGCAAGCTGGAGGAGTCCGGCTGCCACGTGGTCTACGGCCTGGTCGGTCTGAAGACCCACTGCAAGCTGTCGCTGGTGGTCCGCCAGGAGGGCGAGACGCTCCGCCGCTACAGCCACGTCGGCACCGGCAACTACCACCCGAAGACGGCCCGCCTCTACGAGGACCTCGGCCTGCTCACGGCAGACCCCCAGGTCGGCGCGGACCTCTCGGACCTCTTCAACCGCCTCTCCGGCTACTCCCGCCGCGAGACCTACCGCCGTCTCCTGGTCGCCCCCAAGTCGCTGCGCGACGGCCTGGTCGCGCGGATCACCAAGGAGATCCAGCACCACCGCGCGGGACGGCCCGCGCACGTCCGTATCAAGGTCAACTCGATGGTCGACGAGGCCGTCATCGACGCCTGCTACCGCGCGGCCCAGGCGGGCGTGCCGGTGGACGTGTGGGTGCGCGGCATCTGCGCGCTGCGCCCGGGCGTGGCGGGCCTGTCGGAGAACATCCGGGTCCGCTCGATCCTCGGCCGCTTCCTGGAGCACTCCCGGGTGTTCGGCTTCGGCAACGGCGGCGAGCCCGAGGTGTGGATCGGCAGCGCCGACATGATGCACCGCAACCTCGACCGCCGTATAGAGGCCCTGGTCAGGGTCACCGACCCGGCCCACCGGGCAGCCCTGAACCGGCTGCTGGAGACCGGCATGTCCGACGGCACCGCCTCCTGGCACCTCGGCCCGGACGGCGACTGGACCCGGCATGCGACGGACGCGGACGGCCAGCCGCTGCGCAACGTCCAGGAGATGCTCATAGACGCGCGGAGGCGCCGGCGTGGCACAGCGACACCTTGACCCGACGGATCCCCGGTCCAGGCACGCCGGCCCCGTCCCCACCGGGGACGCCCTCGCGGGCTACCTGCGGGCCCAGGCCACGGAGTTCCTCCGGGCGCTGCGCCTGCACCGCGAGACGGGGTCGGGCGCGGGCGGCTCGGAGGGGTCCGCCGACGCGGCGCGCGCCCTGCGCCGCTCGGCCCGCCGCATCAGCGCCAGCCTGCACACGTTCCAGTCCCTCCTGGACACGGACTGGTGCGAGGGCATGCGCCCGGAACTGGCCTGGGTCTCGGGAACCCTGGCCATGGAACACGCGTACACCGCCCGCCTGGAACGTTTGCTGAGCGCGCTGCACCGCCTGTCGGGCTCCACGGCGCTCCCAGGGCAAACGGCAGCCGCGGCGGCACCCGCCAAGGCCAGTGCCCCGGCCCACCCGACCTCCGCACCGGAACGCGGCAACCTCACAGTCGGCGCGGCCAAGGCAGGCGCCCTTCTCGACCGCCAGCTCAACCTCGCCCGGACCCGAGCGCACTCCACGGCCCTGCAGGCCCTGGGAAGCAGCCGCTTCCACGCCATCGCGGACAAGGTCGCGGTGCTGGCCAGCGAGGTCCCCCTCACCAAGACCGCCGGTACCACCGACCTCCGCCCCCTCGCCTCGGCGGCCGAGGGCCGCCTCACGGACGCCGTGGCCGCCCTCCCACTCGTCACCGCGGGAAACCCGTACAACGCCTCGGCCCTCGTCCACGGCCTCTCCCCGGACACCGTCCCGCACCCGCAGGACGCCCCCTGGCACCAGGTCCGCCTGCTCCTGCGCCTGCACCGCTACGCCCGCGAGGCCCAGCGCGGCGAGCCCAACGGCAACGCCGTCGTCGACCTGCGCCTGCTCTCCGCCGGCCAGGCCCTGAACCTCCACCGCGACGCATCGGAGGCGGCGGCAGCGGCGGCCCAGGCGGCCCGGACCCCCCGCATCGCCCCCGCGACGGCGTACGCCCTCGGCGTGCTCCACGCCGACCAGCGCCACGAGGTCGAGGCTGCGCGTTTCGCGTTTCAACAGTGCTGGCAGAAGGAAACCGTCAGCACGTCATGACCGGCCACGGCTCAGGAGGCGGTCAGGTGGGCTCCGACGACGACACCACTGTTCAGGCGGCGGGCTGCGTCCTGTGGCGCCGCTCCCCCGTCACGGGCGAGCTGGAGGTCTGCCTCGTCCACCGGCCGAAATACGACGACTGGTCCTGGCCGAAGGGCAAGCTCAAACGCGGCGAGGAGGCACTCGCCGGTGCCCTGCGCGAGGTGGCGGAGGAGACGGGCTGCCGGGCCGTGCCGGGCGCCGAGCTGCCCACCCAGCACTATCTGGCGAACGGCCGCCCCAAGCAGGTCCGCTACTGGGCTGCCGAGGCGATGACCTGCGAGTTCTCCCCGACGGACGAGGTGGACCGGGTCCTGTGGCTGACACCCGCCGCCGCCCGCGCCCGTCTCACGCAGCCCCACGACCGCCCCCTGGTCGACGCGCTGCTCGCGTTACCCGCCCCGGAAAGCGGAACCCGCACGTGCTCTCTCCGTAAGCGTTCCGTGACCTAACCGCACCTTCGGCAGGGGTTCACCCCTCGTTCATTTATGGCCATAGGCGGCTTCACCTGATCTGCCTAATTTCAGCCTTACCCGACGCGAACCGCGCCTGCCGCGTGTCAGCGTCGCGCGTCATCCGGACACCGCACGCCGCCGAATCAGGACGGCGGCTCCTGGAAGGAACTCAAGTGAAGCTTCAGCGCATGAACCGGCGGGCCCTCGCTCTCGGTGCTCTTGCCGTCTCCGGCGCCCTGGCCCTCACGGCGTGCGGCTCCGACGACACGGGCACCAGCAGCGGCGGCTCGTCCGCGGCCGCCAAGCCGGGCAGCATCAAGTGCGACGACGCCCAGGGCCAGCTGCTGGCCGACGGCTCGTCCGCGCAGAAGAACGCGATCGACGCCTGGGTCAAGCAGTTCACCGCCGCCTGTCAGGGCACGCAGATCAACTACAAGGGCGGCGGCTCCGGCGCCGGTGTCACCGCGTTCACGCAGGGCCAGGTCGCCTTCGCCGGCTCCGACTCCGCGCTGAAGCCCGACGAGGTCACGGCCTCCAAGAAGACCTGCTCCGGCGGCCAGGGCATCGACCTGCCGATGGTCGGCGGCCCGATCGCGGTCGGTGTCAACGTCAACGGCATCGACAGCCTCGTCCTGGACGCCTCCACCCTGGCGAAGATCTTCAACAACGAGATCACCAACTGGAACGACCCGGCGATCGCGAAGCTGAACCCCGAAGCGAAGCTTCCGGACCTCAAGATCCAGGCGTTCCACCGCTCGGACGACTCCGGCACCACCGACAACTTCACCAAGTACCTGATGGCCACCGCCAAGAAGGACTGGCCCTACGACGGCGGCAAGACCTGGCAGGCCAAGGGCGGCCAGTCCGCCTCCGGCTCCTCCGGTGTCGCCCAGCAGGTGAAGCAGACCAACGGCGCCATCGGCTACTTCGAGCTGTCGTACGCCAAGGACGGCCTGACGACCGTCGACCTCGACACGGGCGCCGCCCAGCCGGTCAAGGCCACCGTCGAGAACGCCACCAAGGCCATCTCCGAGGCCAAGGTCGTCGGCACGGGCAAGGACCTCGCGCTGGAGCTGAACTACGGCACCAAGGCCGAGAGCGCCTACCCGATGGTCCTCGTCACCTACGAGATCGTCTGCGACAAGGGCAACAAGGCCGAGACGCTGCCCGCCACCAAGGCGTTCCTGCGCTACATCGCCTCCGAAGAGGGCCAGAAGATCCTCGCCGAGGCCGACTACGCGCCGATCCCCGCCGACATCATCTCCCAGGTCCGCACCACCATCGAGGGCCTGAGCTGACCCGAGTGCGGCCCGGCTCCCTCCCCGGGACCGGGCCGCACCGTCCGGTGCACCGCCGCCAGTGGCCGTACCCCGTGTACGGCTCCGCAGAGCCGCCGCACAGCGCGCCCGGCTCCGCAGACCGGAGAACCTGATGGACACATCCACACAGATAACAGACGCACCTCCCCCCGCTCCGCAACCGGCCACCGACAAGCGCGCGGCGCGCGGGGCCACCCGGCCCGGAGACCGGATCTTCCTCGGTCTCTCCCGCGGCTCGGGCATCCTGCTGCTGGTGATCATGGCCGCGATCGCGGTCTTCCTGACCTACCGCGCCTCCCTCGCGATCAGCAAGGACCAGGGCAACTTCCTCACCACGTTCGAGTGGGACACCAACCTCGTCCCGCCGAACTTCGGCATCGCCGTCCTGGCCTTCGGCACGGTGGTCTCCTCGATCATCGCCATGGTCATCGCGGTCCCGATCGCCGTCGCCATCGCGCTGTTCCTCACGCACTACGCCCCGCGCCGGCTGCGGGGCCCGATCGCCTACGTGATCGACCTGCTCGCCGCCGTGCCGTCCATCGTCTACGGCCTCTGGGGCGCGCTGGTCCTCGTGCCGAACATGACCGGCCTCTTCAGCTGGCTGAACGACTACCTCGGCTGGACCGGCGTCTTCTCCTGGGAGGGCGGCGCCCCCCGCTCCATGCTGACCGTCGGCATCCTGCTCGCGATCATGATCCTGCCGATCATCACCAACGTGAGCCGCGAGGTCTTCCGCCAGGTCCCGCAGATGCACGAGGAGGCGGCCCTGGCGCTCGGCGCCACCCGTTGGGAAGTGATCCGCATGGCGGTCATCCCCTTCGGCCGCTCCGGTGTCATCTCCGCCTCGATGCTCGGCCTCGGCCGCGCCCTCGGCGAGACCATGGCCGTCGCCACCGTGCTCTCTCCGACCTTCCTGATCGAGACCAGCCTGCTCGACCCGGGCGGCGGCACGTTCGCGCAGAACATCGCCAGCAAGTTCGGTGAGGCCACCGAGTTCGGCCGGGACGCGCTGATCGCCTCCGGTCTGGTCCTGTTCGTCATCACCCTGCTGGTCAACGGCGCGGCCCGCGCGATCATCGCCCGCCGCAAGGAGTACTCGGGGGCCAACGCATGAGCACCGCAACCGTCACCCCCAAGGGCCCCAGCACCCTGCGCGGCGCCCGCCTGCCGAAGTGGGCCCCGTACGGCATCGCCGTCGGCTCCGTCGCCGTCGCGATCGGCGTCGGCGTCGCCGGCGGCCTGCACAGCCGGGTCCAGTGGGGCCTGATCGCCGCGCTCCTCTACCTCGTCGGCACGTACGGCATCGCCACAGCCGTCGAGGGCAAGCGCCAGGCCAAGGACCGCATCGCGACCTCCTTCGTCTGGGTCGCCTTCCTGCTCGCCGTCATACCGCTGGCCTCGCTGGTCTGGTCGACCGTCGTGCGCGGTGTGAAGGTCCTCGACATCTACTTCCTGACGCACTCCATGGGCGTCGTCGCCGACACCGAGCCCGGCGGCGGTATCTACCACGCCATCCTCGGCACCCTGGAGCAGGTCGGTCTCGCCACGGTGATCGCCGCGCCGATCGGCGTGCTCACCGCGATCTACCTCGTGGAGTACGGCCGCGGGAACCTCTCCAAGGCCATCACGTTCTTCGTCGACGTCATGACCGGCATCCCGTCGATCGTCGCGGGTCTGTTCATCCTCAGCCTCATGCTGATGTTCGACATGGAGCCCTTCGGCTTCGCCGGCTCGCTGGCCCTGGCAATCCTGATGATGCCGGTCGTCGTGCGCTCCACGGAGGAGATGCTCAAGCTCGTCCCGAACGAGTTGCGCGAGGCCTCCCTGGCACTCGGCATCCCGAAGTGGCGCACCATCCTGAAGGTGGTCCTGCCGACCTCCATCGGCGGCATCACCACCGGCATCATGCTGTCGATCGCCCGCATCACCGGCGAGACCGCCCCGGTCCTGCTGCTGGTGTGGGGCAACGCGTTCATCAACGCCAACCCCTTCGAGGGTGCGCAGGCCTCGCTGCCGCTGTACATCTACCAGCAGTACGCGAACAGCGCGGGCTCCGGTGCGGCCTACGACCGTGCCTGGGCGGCGTCGCTCACCCTCATCGCCTTCGTGATGCTCCTGAACCTGGTGGCCCGCGGGATCGCCCGCTGGAAGGCCCCGAAGACCGGTCGCTGACGCGGCCAT